>CP136575.1:215000-3022649 GCA_035196065.1 Sphingobium sp. | reverse complement strand
AGGTAAAAGCGTGCGATGCAGCCATTCGCTCGAAAACTCAGTAACGGCTGTCGAACGTCGCGGTCAGCACCGCCCGGCCATTGGCGGGGACAGGAATGTTCCACTCAATCCGGTCGGCCGAGACGCGCTTGCCTATAAGGCTTTGTTCGGAAATCCGGACATCGCCCCAAAGCCCGTCCTGCCCCAGATCGACCGTAATGGCCTCGTTGCGGGCATTGCTGACTTCATATTGCATGCGCGTTTTCCAGCGGTTCGATCCCAATCGCGTGCGCTCGACAACGACGCTTTTCACCTTCACGTCAAAGGCTTCACCGGTGCGAATCGACATCTGGCTGCCCATGGGGGTCGCTTCGATCATGCTTTCGCCGATGAACTGCGGGTCACCGCGCTTGTCGCGCATATAGACGCGCATCGTGCCAGCCGGTAGCTGGTCGCCCAGCCCGCCGCTGCGCGATGTTGAAAATTTCAGCACCGATGATGCGCTGACAGCTTCGTTGCTCGACAACCAGCCATTATTATATTCATAGGCGCGGCGGGCAGGTGCTGCCGTCACATCCAGAAAACTGACCTGTTTCTGCTGCGCATTGGCGATCGTGGTCCGCTCTGCCAGCGGATAGAGATAATAGTCGCCGAGCCGCTCGCGATCATTGCTTTCGGTGCCGGGGGTATCGATCGTTCCGCTGCTGCCATTCCAGGGCATTTGCCAGTTACGCCGTCCGCCGCCCGAATTAGGATCGCCAGCGACGAGCAGCACATCGGCATTACGATAATCGGTGCCTGTATTGTTGGTCAGCGTAACCCAGCCCTGAACGTCGATTGTCTGCTTGGCATCATCGAAAAGCGTCACATAGTCGCTCGTCCAGCCAAGCCCCGGGGTCAGATAGGTCAGCGTGGCGGGCACATTGCCGCCCTTCGACTCGACTGTCACCGACAGTGTCGGCCGCGCGCGCAAATTGGGCGGGACCTTGTCGAAAATCACCCGCACCGGAAGCCCGTCGTCGCGCAGCACCTCGATCGTGTTGCCAATTTGGAGGACGACACCGCCATTGGCGGCAAGGACTTTTGCCTGCACACGGCTTTCGGCACCGGTCGCCGGATTGGTGCGGACGAGCGTGACGGTTTGCCCTACGGCTTTCTCCATCAGCTTGGCAGGCGTCAAAAGATCATAGTCGAAATTCTGTTCGACAATGCCGATACCCGGGCCGGTCAGCGTAACCGTTTCGGCACGAATCATTGCGGAAACGTCAGGAAATTCTTGTTTCGATCGGCCGGCGGGCATCGCCATCTGCCGGGTATCTTGAACAAGGCTTTGGCCGTTCTGGTAGATGGTGACGGCAACATCACCCTGCGCGTTTGCCTCACCGGGCACTGCAACGGTCGTTGCACTTTGCGCCAGAAGCGGTGCGGCAAGCGCAGCCCCCAGACTGAATAGCATGGCCGCACGCATCGCTGTCTCCCTTTGATAACCGGACGTTACCAAGGATGACCTAATTTTTTCAAGCTGACCAGAGCCTTAACAGGCGCCAGATCTCTGGAACGGCCCGTTGTGTTGGCAATTACGGATTACTCCGCCGCAGCCACCGCCTCTTCGCTTTCGCTTGCCTTGGGCTTGCGGGCACGAGGTTTGCGTGCAGGCTTCGCCTCTTCGGCTTCGACGGTTGCCGAAGCGTCATTGGCAGCAATGCCGATTGCTGGTGGAAGGATCGACAGGTCAAGGCCATCGCTGACGGCTTCGCCGCCCTGTTCCTGCTGGTGGCGGCCTTCGTTGCGCTCGGGTCGTTCACGGCGGACGCGGCTGCGATCGTTGCGGTCGGTCCGCTCACCACGATTGCCACGGTCGCTGCGTTCATTGCGATCACCACGTTCCGGTCGCTCGCTACGCTCCGGCCGCTCACTGCGGTCATTACGTTCGTTGCGTTCCGGACGCTCGCCCCGCTCAGGGCGGTCGCGGCGTTCGCCCCGATCATGGTCACGCTGCGGACGGCGATCTTCGCTGTCCTCGGCATAGTCGTTCTGTGCGCCGTCTTCGTCACCGGTTTCTGCGTCGCGTTCTTCGTCGCGCCAATCACCACCTTCACGATCATCGCCGCGCCATTCGCGCTGCGGACGACCTTCTTCCTGCCGGCTGCGGTAATCGGCCAGTACGCGGAAATAATGGTCTGCGAACTGGTGATAATATTCGGCCTGCACGCGGTCGCCATTCAGCTGGGCATCCTGCGCCAGCTTTTTGTATTTTTCGAGCATCTGCGCCGCATTGCCACGCGCCCGGTTGTCGACCCTGTTCTGATGGTCATAACCGTTACGGTTGTTGCTCTGTGCGCGATTATTGCCCCTGCCGCGACGGCGGCCGGCCTGCCGGTTATTCATAAAGACTTGTCCGTCCTGATAAAATCTAGTCCAGTCGTTGGTTTGGTCCTCAACGCGACCGCCCTATGCGGTTCCCCTCTTGTCATCGATGCGTTGGGGTAGCTTTCCAAAAAGCGCCGATTCTCGGTCGCTGAGCGGTCCAGCATTGCAAGCCCTAGCTGGGGTGACTGGTGATTCCAAGCGAAATTTAAGATAATACCGATCGGCGCAACTGTAATGCCCGGATTATTCCGCCAAGATCGCGATGGTCTTGCACGCGAAAGCCGGCGTCTATTGCCATGCCGGCCACCGCTTCATCCTGACCTTGACCAATTTCGAAGATCGCAATGCCATCAGTCGTCAGCAATGCGTCAAGCTGGGGCATGATGATCGCATATTCTTCCAACCCGTCCGTTCCTGCAAACAGCGCCGACGCCGGTTCGAAATCGCGCACTTGCGGTGCAAGTTCGGCGGTGGTTTCGACATAGGGCGGGTTGCACAGGATGAGGTCGAACCGGCCCAGACCATCTGCCCAACCCGCCTCGCGCCAGCTTCGTTGCAAAAAGCGGCTGCGGTTCGCCATGCCGAGCGTTGCTGCATTATCGCTGGCCACCCGAAGCGCAGCCGCACTCGCGTCGATGGCAGTGCCATGGGCTTCGCCAAAAAGCGAAAGTGCAGCGAGGAGAAGCGCGCCCGATCCGGTCCCCATGTCCAATATATGCGTCGGCGGGGTGCGCGGCGCAAAATGATCGCGCGCCGCCTCGATAAGCGTTTCGCTGTCGCCGCGCGGGATCAGCACATCGGGCGTCACCATCAGGCGGATGTCCCAGAATTCCTGCTCACCCTTTATATAGGCCACAGGTTCATGTCCGGCCCGCCGATCGACAAGTGCATCAAAGCCGGAAGGTGCCGTCAGGTCACGCAGCCTTGGCAACAAGGCGTTGCGATCGATCCCCAGCGCATGCGCAAGCAACAGTTCGGCGTCGAGCCGGGGCGTGTCACTTATGCCTTCCAGCCGCGCTGCAGCCTCGGCCAGCGCCGCTGCAGCGCCTCTTTCCTCTCTGGCAGGGTTGGTGGTCATGCCGCGTGCGATAGCGCGAATTGAAACGCGCAGCTATGGCGATCCTCATGCAACCTCGATTCGATTTCAAGATCAGCGCCACCGACGGCAAGGCGCGCACCGGCAGTATCCAGATGATGCGCGGTGAAATCCGCACGCCTGCCTTCATGCCTGTCGGCACGGCTGCGACGGTCAAGGCGATGCGCCCCGCAGAAGTGCGCGCAACCGGCGCCGACATCATCCTTGGCAACACCTATCATCTGATGCTGCGGCCGACGGCCGAGCGCATGGCGCGGCTCGGCGGCTTGCACAATTTCATGGGATGGGACCGGCCCATATTGACCGATAGCGGCGGCTATCAGGTGATGAGCCTTTCCAGCCTGCGCAAGATCACCGAAGAGGGCGTCACATTTCAAAGCCATCTTGATGGCTCGCGGCATATGCTGTCGCCTGAACGGTCGATGGAAATCCAGCGGCTTTTGGGAAGCGATATCGTCATGGCGTTTGATGAATGTCCGGCCAATGGCGTGTCGCGTGACGAGGCGGCCAAATCAATGGCGCTGTCAATGCGTTGGGCAAAACGCAGCCGCGACGGTTTTGACAGCGGCGGCGAACATGCCGCACGCTCTGCGCTTTTCGGCATCCAGCAAGGCTCGCTTGACGAAAAGCTGCGCAAGGAGAGCGCCGAGGCGCTGATCGACATCGGCTTTGATGGCTATGCCGTCGGCGGATTGGCGGTGGGCGAAGGGCAGGAGGCGATGTTCGGCTGTCTCGATTATGCGCCCGACATGTTGCCGACGGACAAGCCCCGCTATCTGATGGGCGTGGGAAAGCCCGACGATCTGGTGGGCGCGGTCGAACGCGGTATCGACATGTTCGATTGTGTGCTGCCAACCCGTTCGGGCCGCAACGGTCAGGCATTTACCTGGAACGGCCCGGTCAACATCCGCAACGCCAAACATGCCGAGGATCAGGGCCCGATTGACGAACGCTGCGACTGCCCGGTCTGTTCTACATGGAGCCGCGCCTATCTCCACCATCTTGTCCGTTCGGGCGAGATATTGGGCGCGATGCTGATGACGCAGCATAATCTGCATTTCTACCAAAGCCTGATGGCGGGGATGCGCTCGGCGATATCGCAGGGTCGCTTTGCCGCCTTTGCTGCCGATTTCCGGCGTGATTATCTGCGGTGAAGGTCGGGGCGATGATCGACGACGCCCTTGATAGAGCGCGGACGAACAGCCCCTTTCTGGCGCTCCTCATCGACCGCCACCCCGCGCTGGTGACGCTGATCAGGGCGGGTGATTTTGATCAGGCACTGGCCGCTGCACTGGCGGTCGAGGTGGATGGCAGTGTCGCCGCCACGTTGCGCCGGCAACGGCAGGGCGTTGCGCTCGTCACCGCAATCGCCGACTTGTGCGGCGCCTGGGATCTGACGCGGGTGACCCGCATATTGTCCGACTTTGCCGATACAGCGCTCGACCGGGCGATCGAGGCCGCAATCCGTGAGCGTTATGACTGCGTGCCTGCAGGCTTCGCCGTGATCGGCCTTGGCAAGCATGGTGGGCAGGAATTGAACTACAGTTCCGATATTGATCCGATCTTCCTGTATGATCCGCAGACATTGCCGCGACGGGAGCGGGAGGATGTTGCCGATGCGGCGGTCAGGATCGGTCGACGGGTGATCGAACTGCTCTCGGCGCGCGATGAAAATGGCTATGTCTTTCGGGTGGACATGCGGCTGCGGCCTTCGCCGGAAGTCACGCCGATCGCAATCCCGGTCGAAGCAGCGATCAGCTATTATGAATCGAGCGCGCTTGCGTGGGAACAGGCGGCTTTCATTCGGGCCCGGGTGGCGGCAGGCGACACGGCATTGGGGGCCTATTTCCTGAAGAGCATCCAGCCCTTTATCTGGCGGCGGAGTATGGATTTCGGCCAGATCGCCAATATTCGTGCAATGTCGGGCCAGATCCGCGACCATTATCATGAAGGCCAGATTTTCGGTCCGGGCTATGATCTGAAACGGGGCAGGGGCGGTATCCGCGAGTGTGAATTTTTCGCACAGGCGCACCAGTTGATCCATGGCGGGCGTGACCCGTCATTGCGTATCGCCGATACCCGCGCCGCGCTTGCGCTTTTGGCTGAACGTGGCCGCATTTCGGGCAGTGATTCAGAGGTGCTGAGCAGCGCTTATGGCCTGCTGCGCACCATCGAGCATCGGTTGCAGATGCTCGATGATAGGCAGACACATTCCCTGCCCGATCAGCAGGCCGATCTTGACCGGGCGGCGCGGCTGCACGGGCTGAAAGATGGGGCCGGCCTGATCGCGCTGCTGCAGCCTGTCGTTGAACGTGTTGGCGCAGTCTATGATGGGCTTGCCGGCGACGAGGATGAACGGCAGCGCCGCTTTCCCGAAGAGCGCTTGCCGCTGGAAGACCAGTTGCAAGCCATGGGCTATGCCGATTCTGCGGCGGTCGCACAGCGAATTGCCCGTTGGCGCAGCGGGCAGTTGCGCGCGATCCGTTCCAGTTCGGCGCGTGAGGCGTTCGAGGCAATCCTGCCCAAGATCATGGACGCATTGATCCGCGCGCCCGATCCCGAAGCGGCGCTCGCCCGTTTCGACAATATGATCGAAAGCCTGCCGAGCGCGGTCAATTTCTTTAATCTGCTTGATGCCCGGCCCGGTCTGCTCAAGCTGCTGGCTGATGTCCTGAGCTATGCGCCAACGCTGGCCAATGCACTGGCGCGGCGTAGCGAATATCTGGAAGGGCTGATCGACGCGAGCGCGTTTGAATTGCCAAGCGATAAGGCTGATCTGGTAGCCGAACTGGACGCCCGGCTGGGCGATGCCGATTATGAACGGCTGCTCGATCTTGTCCGTGCCTTTGTCGGTGAAAAACGCTTTGCCTTTGGCGTGCAGTTGATCGAGGGGCGGCACGACCCGCTGGATGTGTCGCGCGCTTATGCGCAGCTGGCCGAAGTTGCGGTGTGCAAACTGACCGCCGCCACCATCGCCGAATTTGAAAACGCGCATGGCCGCGTGCCGGGGGGCGAGTTCATCATATTGGCCTATGGCCGGCTCGGCGGCCAATCACTGACCCATGCCTCCGACCTTGATCTGGTGTTGCTCTTTACCGGTGAAACGGGGGCTGAGTCGGATGGGCGAAGGCCGCTGGGGGCGACGCAATATTTCAACCGGCTCGCGCAGCGTGTCGTAGGGGCGCTCAGTGTGCAGACCGCCAGTGGTGCCCTGTACGAGATTGATACCCGGCTGCGTCCCTCGGGCGCGCAGGGGATGCTCTGCGTTTCGGTGGAAAGCTTCGCGCATTACCAGCGCGAAGAGGCATGGACATGGGAGCATATGGCACTGACCCGCGCGCGGGTTGTCTTTGGGCCATCGGCGTCGGTTGATGCCGTGATCGCGGAAATCCTTGGTCGCGATCGCGCGATTCCAGCCTTGCGCAAGGATATCACCGCGATGCGCGCTGAGATGGCGGAGCATAAGCCGCCCAAGGGGCCGCTCGATGTAAAGCTCTGCCCCGGCGGGCTGGTCGATGCCGAATTTTGCATCCATGCGTTGCAGCTGGAACATCGCAAAGGCATCCACCCGCAATTGCAACGCGCGGTCGGAGAATTGGTCGCTACGGGCCTTTTGCCGCCTGCCTTTGCTGATGCTCAGGGATTACTCACCCGACTATTGGTCCTGTTGCGGCTGGTCGCGCCCGATAGCGCGGTTCCCCCCGCTCCGGTCCGCGCACTTGTTGCGCGTGCGCTCGATTATGCCGACTGGACCGAATTGATGGCGGCGGTCGATACTGCAAAAGCAGCGATATCGGCAGTCTGGAAAGATTATAAGGAGAAAGTGAAATGACGGCAGTGGGCGAAACGCTTCCGATTGTGACAGTAAAGGATAGCAGCGGCGCAGATGTCGCGGTCGGCGATATCCAGACGCCGTTCGTGCTCTATTTTTACCCCAAGGCTGATACGCCGGGTTGCACCAATGAAGCGAAAGATTTCACGGCGCTGGCCGCCGATTTCGGAAAGGCAGGCGTCACCGTCTATGGCGTGTCAAAGGACAAGCCTGCAAAGCTTGCCAAATTTGCCGCAAAGTATGACCTTAGCGTTACTCTGCTGTCCGACGAGGAGAGTGACCTGACCGAACAGATGGGCGCCTGGGTCGAAAAATCCATGTACGGCAAGAAATATATGGGGATCGAACGGTCGACCTATCTTGTGGGCAAGGATGGCAAGGTCGTCCGCGTTTGGAACAATGTGAAGGTCAAGGGACATGCTGAGGACGTGCTGGAGGCTGCAAAGGGGCTTTGAAGCCCTGCATGGCACTGATCGCTTGGAGGGCATGGGATGTATGATTTTGCGTGCGAGCCATGTTCGCGTCCCTCTCCCGCATCCGGGAGGAGCGTATGACGACGCTCGGTGAAGCGTGCAAATTGGTGCTCGAAACCCCCGATCCGCAGACCAAAGTGATGCGGGCGCGGTCGGTGGCGCGCGACTGGCGGTTAGGGCGGCTGGAGCATCGTTTTGACGCGGCCATGCCCGATTTTCCTGCCCGGCCTGCCCGACCGGAACTGCTCGCGCCGCGCTTCATGCCGAAAAGGCGTAAGGCGGGATCGGATGCGACACGGGCGGCGCTGCTCCACGCATTGGCGCATATCGAATTCGTCGCCATCGACCTTGCCTTTGATCTGGTCGGCCGGTTTGGAGAGCAGTTTCCGCGTGAATTTGCCGATGACTGGCTGCGGGTCGGCGCAGATGAAGCGATGCACTTTGCCTTGCTGGACCGTCGGCTGCGCCAATTGGGCAGCGAATATGGCGCGATGCCCGCCCATGATGGATTATGGGAATCGGCCTATGAGACGCGGCATGATGCGCTCGCTCGGTTGGCCGTTGTACCGATGGTACTGGAGGCGCGCGGCCTAGACGTGACGCCCGCCACGGTGGCGCGATTCGAATCGGTGGGTGATTCGGCCTCGGCGCGCATCTTGAATCGCATCTATACCGACGAAATCCGCCATGTTTTGGCGGGTACGACATGGTTTCAGTCGGCTTGTAGTGAGCAAAAGTTCATCCCGGAAAAACATTGGAAAACACTGGTTGAGCGTCACTTTCGGGGGCAGTTGAAGCCTCCGTTCAACGACTCGGCGCGTTCAAAGGCCGGTTTAACGCGGGATTATTATCTGCAGGTTGCATTGGGCTGAACCCCCCGTCACACACCATATACATAAGGGGTAGGCAGCTAACTGCCGCACAGTTTTGGGGTCTTTCTCGGATGCAAATCCGGGAAATCAACAAAGGGTCGTATTACCACATGCTACACAGCGTTTTGGCCGCAGGCCAATCACTGATGGGAAAGCTTTTGCTTGCTGGCAGCCTGGTCTTCACGGCCTCAGTTGCTACTCCGGCAATGGCAAACTCCGCCGCCTCTGATTCGTTCCGCGTCAAACCGGAAGACGTCGAATCGAACAAGACCGCCCTTGGTGTGTCCGATCCCGAATTTCGCGCCCTCAATGATAGCTGGGGCAGCATCAATGGCACCCGCAGCAAACAGGTTGTTGCTGTGCCCGCCATCAATCCGGTCGAAGTGATGCGCAAGACCAGCCATTTCGGTTACCGCACCGATCCGTTCCAGGGTCGCCGCAAAAATCATAAAGGCCTCGACATTGCAGGCCCGATCGGCACTCCGATCTATGCAACTGCTGACGGCATTGTTGGCCGCGCCCAATGGGTCAGCGGATATGGCAAATATATCGAGGTCGAACATGGCAACGCCATCCAGACCCGTTATGGCCATCTTTCGGCAATGAACGTTCAGTCGGGCCAGCGCGTTCGCAAGGGCGACGTGATTGGCTTCATGGGATCGACCGGCCGTTCGACCGGCAGCCACTTGCATTATGAAGTGCGGATCGCCGGCGAACCCGTCAATCCGACCTCATTTCTTGAGCCTGTTACAAATGTGTCAAATCTCTTGCTCGCTGCAAAAGATGCTGATAGCAAATCGATAGGCGGTCCCGCTGAATAAGCGACCTGACCGTAACGCATCACCTTTGGGAGAGGGTGTAAATCTGGGGCTGGCTTGGTGGAGACACCTTGCCGCCCTTTTTGTTTGAGCCTACATTGGCACCATGTCCGCACATCCTGATATCCAATTGCTGCCTAACGCCGCCCGCCGGGTGAGCGAAATTGCGCAAAAACTTGGGAAATCCGCGCTGCTTCGCCTGTCGGTCGAAGGCGGCGGCTGTTCAGGCTTTCAATATCGCTTTGGCCTTGCCGACAGTATCGAGGCCGATGATGTCGTCGCCGAATCGGGTGATGCCAAATTGGTGGTCGATTCGGTCAGCCTCGATCTGGTGCGCGGCTCTGCGGTCGATTTTATCGAATCGCTCGGCGGAAAAAGCTTTCAGGTTACAAACCCTCAGGCGCAGGCCGGTTGCGGTTGCGGATCCAGCTTTTCGGTTTGAAGCATGGCTGGTCGGCCGCTAGGGTCGCCGAATGCGTATCGCGACATATAATATCAATGGCATAAAGGCGCGGCTGCCAAGGCTGCTCGAATGGCTCGACGAAACCCGACCGGACATTGCCTGCCTGCAGGAAATCAAGACACAGGATGAGGGCTTTCCCGCCGCCGAGTTTGAACGGCTTGGCTATGGCGCGATCTGGCACGGGCAAAAAGGCTTTAACGGCGTTGCCATATTGGCGCGTGATGCCCAGCCCGTGGAAACGGGGCGTGGGCTGGAAGGCGATCCGGAAGATGTGCATTCGCGCTATCTGGAGGCTGAGGTTTTTGGTCTGCGCGTCGCATCAATCTATTTGCCCAATGGCAACCCGCAACCGGGGCCAAAATTCGATTACAAACTCAGCTGGATGAAGCGGTTGCGCGCGCGCGCGCAGGAACTGCTTGCGTTGGAAATCCCGGTGGTGCTGGCAGGCGATTATAATGTGATCCCGCATGATCATGATATCTGGTCAGCAAAGGCGATGCGCGACGATGCGTTGCGCCAGCCCGAAAGCATTGCCGCCTATCGCACGATCCTGTCCGACGGCTGGACCGATGCGATCGCCACCCACCATCCGCAGGGCGCGGTGTGGACCTATTGGGATTATCAGGCGGGCGCCTGGCAACAGGATCATGGTTTCCGGATTGACCATCTGTTGCTGAGCCCGGTTGCGGCCGACCGGTTGCTTGCCAGCGGCGTCGACAAGGCGCATCGCGGACGTGAAAAGGCCAGCGACCATGCGCCGACATGGATCGAACTGGGCGAATGATAATAATCGGGATTTGAGGGGGAGAGACGAGATGGGGATAGAAGCACAACTGCAGGCAGCCTTTGCACAAGCGGCAATTCCGGGCGCGGTGGCGCTGATCGCTGACCGGGATGGGGTGCGCTTTACGGGTGCTTATGGCCACGCCGATGCCATTAGCGGGCAGGCG
Source organism: Sphingobium sp. (assembly GCA_035196065.1). NCBI lineage: Bacteria > Pseudomonadati > Pseudomonadota > Alphaproteobacteria > Sphingomonadales > Sphingobiaceae > Sphingobium > Sphingobium sp. The sequence goes on along the minus strand of CP136575.1, from coordinate 3,011,796 downwards.
ATGGAGGTCGATACCGTCTTCCAGATTGCGTCGATGACCAAGGCGGTCGTTTCCGCAGGGGCGATGCAGCTGGTCGAACAGGGCCGGCTCGATCTCGATGCCCCGGTTGGAGATTTGTTGCCGCAACTGGCGGCGCCGCAGGTCCTCTCCGGCTTTTCGGACGGCGGCGAACCGATTTTGCGCGCCGCAAGCCGGCCAATCACGCTGCGCCATCTGCTGACGCATACGGCAGGGCTCGGCTATTTCTTCATCCACCCGGAAATATTGCGCTATTATGCCGCAACCGGGATGCCAGCCCCCGGATCGCTCGCGTCAATCCAGATGCCGCTGATGTTCGATCCAGGCGAAAAGTGGGAATATAGCGTCGCGACCGATTGGGTTGGTCTTGCGATCGAGGCGGCGACCGGCCAGCGGCTGGGCGCCTATCTTCAGGATAATCTGCTTGCCCCGCTCGGCATGACGGCGACCGCTTTCCGCGATGCGCTGCCCGACGATGCAGCAAAGGTGCATGCGCGGCTTCCCGATGGCGGCTTTGCCACCCAGCCCATCTTTCTGGGCGGTGGCGAGTTCGACATGGGCGGCGGCGGCCTGAGTTCAACCGCAGCCGATTATGGCCAGTTCGTCCGCATGATCCTGCGCGGTGGTGAATTGGATGGCACGCGCGTGCTATCCGAAGCCAGCGTCGCGGAAATGGCGCGCAATCAGGTCGCCCCCTTGCGTGCCGGTTATATGGGAACGGCAATGCCCGATCTTGCCCGGCCTTATGATACCTTCCCCGACCAGCACACCGGATGGGGTCTGGGTTTTCTGATCAATCCCGAACAAGGCCCCAATGGCCGCGCGCCGGGCAGCTTGGCCTGGGCGGGGATTTTCAACAGCTATTATTGGATCGACCCGACAAATGGCGTTGCCGGCGTGATGATGAGCCAGCTTGCACCCTTTGGCGATGCCGGCGCGCTCGATTTCCTCGGCGCGGTCGAACGGGCAGCTTATGGAAATTGATCGGGCGGCGCGTCAGCTGTAATCTGGAAACACTGTTCGGCGCATCAAAACGGGATCGATGCCGTAATGCGCCGAAAGTGCCCCGACCGCGACGCTTTCAAACCGCATCGTCGGCCTGAGGTCGCGACCTTCGAACAATTGTCCGGTGGCAAGCCCCGGCCAATCCGAACGCACCGTGCCGCCGCTGGCCAGTGCGCCTCCATAGAGCAATGCTGCCGATCCGGTGCCATGGTCGGTGCCGCGCGTCCCGTTGACATGCACGGTGCGCCCGAATTCGGTCGCGACCAGCACCAGTGTCTTATCCCACGCTGGTCCAAGGTCGATGCGCAGGGCATCGATCATGTCATCGACACCCTTTAACACCGCGCCCAGCCGCCCGTCCTGATTGATATGCGTATCCCAGCCGCCAGTTTCGACCATCGCAACACGGGCACCGTCGCTACCTGCCATCAGGCTGGCGACCAGCTTTCCGGCCGCTGCGCCGCCGCGTCCTGCCGGGTCGCTGCCCATTGCCATGGCTTCGGTCTGGGTCGCGCTTTGCCATAATGGCGCCAGCTCGCGGTCCTCGGCATAAAGCATGGCGACCCGTTCGAGCAGCGCGGCATTGGCGTCGGGCAGGCGCGAGGGGGCGTAGCTGCTGACCGCTATCGGGCCGCGCAGCGCTGGCGGGATGGCGTTGGCAAAGGCAATGGCCTTGCTTTCGCCCTTGGGAAGCAGTGTGAGCAACCGGTTCATCCAGCCATCGTCGCGGCCATAAGGACGGGTGCCTGCGGTTTCGAGCATGTTCTGCCCGTCAAAATGCGAACGTTCCCGATAGCCAGAGGCAATCGCATGGACAAAGGCGGCCTGTTTTTGCCCGAATAATGCGGCGCTCGCTTTCATTTCCGGATGCAGCGTGAAGAGGCTGTCCAGCGCGGCCCCGCTTGCAGCGCTGGCCGCGATCTCTCCGCGTGCAGCCGCAAAGACGGGATCGCCGGTCGGGGCCAAAATGGCCAGACCGTCGGCGGCGCCGCGCTGAATGATGAAGATGAAGCGCCGGTCGGTTTCGGCGGCGGCAAAGGCGATGCGCGGGGCAAGGGCAATACCCGTCCCGGCGAGTCCCGACAGCACAAGATGGCGGCGATTGAGGATCATCGGATTATCTCCGCAGGAATTCGGGTGAAACGAGCAGCAATGCCAACCCCTGTTCGGGGCTTTCGGCGCGGGCGATCTGTTCGGCTGTCAGCGGGCCGAGCGTTCCGGGTAGGATGGCAGGTGCCAATTGTCGCGCGTCGACGCGGTTTGCGGCCAGCCGGGCAAAGCGGCCTGCCGTTTCCACCCGGCGCATCAGCGCGGCCGGGCCCGCCCAGTCTGCGCTGATATCGCCAAAACCCTTGGGTGATCCGGGACGCCAGACCGGTTGGCCCAGCTGGGTGAACAAGCCGACCGCGGCCTGGGCCCGACCCGGGAAATCGGTGACCGACAGCGCCCGCAAGGCAGAGACCGTCCATTCCCACGGGCTTTTGAATTTGGCGACGGGCATTCGCCAGCTTTCGGGTGCTTCGACCAGCGCCCTATATATGGCGGGCAGGTTGCCGCCTGTCTTCAGGAAGACAGCCTCCAACCGCGCCACCAGTGGGGCAGGCGGATCGTCGGTCACGAAATGCCGGGCGAGTTTTGTGGCGATGTGCCGGGCGGTTGCGGGATGCATAGCCAGATCGTCGAGGATCCTATCCAGCGCCTGCGCGCCGCCTCCGCCATAGCTACGCCCCGCAATTGTGCGATTGCCGGGTTCGTGCAGCGCATCGGCAAACACTGCATCGCCCGGCGACTTGTCGGTCCCCAGGGCGCGCTGCAATTGCGGTCTGCCAAGTCCAGCCACGGTGAGCCCGGTCATTGCCTTGGCAAATTCGGTGACATCTTCTTGGGTAAAGGCGGTTCGATCACCCAGCGTATGCAGTTCGAGTATCTCGCGCGCCAGATTTTCGTTGAGGCCGATTTCGCGGTCGCTTCGCGCACCGATGCGCCGGGCAAGCAGGCTGTTTGGGCCGATCGACTGTGCCTGATCAAGGTAGAGCAGCATCGCCGGGTGCCGGATCGCTGATTTTAGCAGATCGGCAAAGCTGCCAAGGATATGCGGCCTTATCGCTTCAAATTCGAAATTCCCGGCAAGGCCCACGGTGACAATTTTGTCGATCGATATAGCGAAATGATTTGCCCAGAAATGCACCAGCCGCTCGGCAAAATCGGTGTCGGACGATAGCGCCACACCGAGCCGTGCATCAACTGCCGCGACATATTGCCCGCGTACCGCCGTGCGATAATTGTTGAGATCCCGGTCGGCTGCGGCTGCGGCATCGTCTGCGGGTTTGTCTTCCGCCATCGAGCGGCGTTGCTGCCTGTCCTGTCGAAGATCGCGGATCGCGCCGATCAGTTCGCTGCGCGGCGGTAACGCCGCAATTGCCGGGGGGCGCGGATCATGGCGCCCCAACTGGTCAAGCAGCCAGCGTGCCGGCCTTTCGGGCGCAGCAGCGCCAGAGCGCGCGCCCAGACCGAAGCGGTTCATTGCAATTGCGGCATCGATCGCCATTGGGACCTTCTTTCAATCGAGGGCCCGATATTGCGGGCCTTTACCCCGCTTAACGCGCCAACCGGCTTAACCCTTCGCGCGAACGCGCCAGATTATATTGCCGACATCATCGCTGACCAACAGGGCACCAGACTTGTCGACGGCCACCGTTGTGGGGCGACCACGCGCCTGTTCATCCTTGTCGAGGAAAGCGGTGAGCACGTTCAGAGGCTGGCCGGTCGGCTGTCCATTTTTGAACGGCACGAAGATCACGTCATAGCCCGATTTGGGCACACGGTTCCATGAACCATGGCGCGCGATAAACGCTCCGCTGGTAAAGGGTCCGCCCAGTTTTGCGCGGTCGGCAAAGACGAGGCCCAGCGGCGCGGTGTGCACACCCAGCGCATAATCGGGGCGCCGTTCATATTGCCGCTTTTCCGGTTTTCCGGGCTTTACCCGATGATCGGTGAAGCCGCCCCAATAATGGTGGGGCCAGCCATAATCTGCGCCAAATTCTACGACCGCCAGATAGTCAGGCACGGTATCGGAACCGAGCATGTCGCGTTCGTTGACAACCGTCCAAAGCTGGCCCTTGCTATCCCAGTCAAGGCCGACGGGATTGCGCAGGCCCGAGCTATAGGCACCCGACTTGCCGGTTGCGAGGTCGAGCTCAATGACTTGCGCGCGCCCGCGTTCGGTATCGAGGCCGTTCTCGCCGATATTGCTGTTCGATCCGACCGCGATGTAAAGCTTCTTGCCATCGGGGCTGGCCGCCAGGTTGCGCGTCCAATGATTGTTCGGGGCCTTGGCATTCAGCTCAAGAATCTTTTTGCCCTCTGCCGCGATCTTGGTGTCGCCCGTCTTGTAGGGGAAAGCGAGTATGGCGTCGGTATTGGCGACATAGAGCGTATCGCCAATCAGTGCCATGCCGAAGGGTGAGTTGAGCCCTTCAAGAAAGGCGGTACGCAGCTCTGCCTTGCCGTCGCCGTCGCCATCTCGCAGCAAAGTGATGCGATTGGCCGAAGGCACGGCAGCGCCAGCCTTGCTGAACAGCTTTTCGGCGATCCAGCCTTCAAGGCCCTTCATACGGTTTGCAGGTGCATTGGTTTCTGCCACCAAAATATCGCCATTGGGCAGCACATAGACATTGCGCGGATGATCCAGTCCTTCGGCAAAACGTTCCACTACCAGGCCCTCGGCGGCAACCGGGGTTTCGCCGGCTTTCCAGCCAATAGCCGTGGCGACTGAAACCGTTGGAACCATTTCCTCACGCGCATCGGTGATCGCGGGATCGACGCCCGTCACCTTGGAAAGCGGCAACTGCGCAACATCGGGTCGCAAGGCAAACCAGATGCCGATAACGGCAAGAAACAGCACGAATGCGGAAAATCCAAGGATATGTTTGCGCATGTCAGTTTCCTTTTTTCGCGCGATTCCGGTCAACCAGCCAGACGGTCAGCGCCAGTGCGCTGCCGACGATAAAACCGGTGATCGTGCCAAGCGAGGGTTGACCCAAGGCCGTGCCTGCAATTGCGCCGACCAACAGGCTGATGAAAAGAAAAATGCCGCCTGCCATTGTGGGACGGTCGCCATTGCCGGGTGTGTTCGATGTTGCCATTGCCGCCCCATGCCACCGAAGGGGGGCGGGTAGCAAGCGTTCAAGTGGCTGCCCTCTTTTGGATAAGCTTCAGGTAACCATGTGTCGGAAGGCTTCCTCCATGGCTGATCGCTATAGACAGAAATGCAGGCAGGCCACACCCCGGTCAGCCTGCAACCTTGCAGTTTTTAAGGATCGTTCTGCATCCATGAATCTATCGTTTTACGTAAACGCCCGCGATGTGCGCGAGGCGCAGGCCCTCATCGCCCGTTTTGGCGATGCCGCTGGGCTGGAAGCTGCTGAACGGGCAGAGGCAAGCCGCAATCTCGGAAACCATATCCATTTTTGCCGTTGGCGACAGATCGAACGGCTGGTGACGATCCTCAATCTCGAAATGACAGCGGGCACGCTTCATTGAGGCTCGCTCCGCTGATCCGGCGTTGACGTTAGCGGCGCGCAACTGCGCAAAAACCAACTCCCGACTTCCCTTTCACGGCGCGCTTCCCTAACAGGGCAGTCATGTGGCAACTCCTGCAATTCCCGCTTTGTCCCTTTTCGCGCAAGGTGCGCTTGCAAATGGGGGAGAAGGGCATCGCTTACAGTCTGGTGCGCGAAAACCCCTGGGAACATAGGGACGATTTTCTGTACATGAATCCGGCGGCGCGTACGCCCGTTTTGATCGATCCTGCGCGCAACCTGACGCTTGCTGATTCGGTCGCTATTGGCGAATATATTGAGGAAATCAGCGACACTGCGCCGATGATCAGCGGTTCGACCGCCTATCGCGCCGAAATCCGCCGGCTGGTTGCCTGGTTCGACCAGCAGTTCTTTGGAGATGTGACGGCGCCCTTGTTGCATGAACGGATGAAGAAGCGGATCGTCCATCGTCAGCCGCCAGACAGCAATGTGCTGCGCGAAGCGATGCGCCTCGCTAATGGGCATCTGGATTATATCGATTATCTGATCGATCACCGTGCCTGGATGGCGGGTCCGACGATGAGCATGGCCGATCTTGCAGCAGCGGCCCAGATTTCAGTCGCGGATTATCTCGGCGGTATCGACTGGAGCGGGCATGAACAGACCAAAAGCTGGTATTCGATGTTCAAGAGCCGGCCCAGTTTCCGCCCGCTGCTATCAGAGCGGATGGAGAGCATAACGCCTCCCCCCTATTATGAGCAGGTCGATTTCTAGTTCCATCCGCCGCGCCGCGCGCTGCCTTTGAGGCTCGGAACGACGATCAGCACAAAGCGCCTGATAGTTTCGACAAGTCGGGAAGGGCGAGGCAACAGGCAAAAAAAGAGGCCGGTGGAAACCACCAGCCTCGGAAAGTCTTTAGGAGAGGATGCCTGTAAGGCCCCGCCTATATGGGCCGTCTGAATTTATTGTGCAAGTGCGAACAAAATTTTTTTGATTGCAAATTTTGCAACCAATGTTAGCCGCTTTGGCGAGGAAAAACATGCGAAAGTGCGCAGCTATGGGGTAAAGCCTATCTTTGCGCGCCGCACAAAAGCGGAGAGTTTGTCACCTATGCGCCGTCTTCCGCCCCTTCGCTCGCTCGAAGCCTTTGTCCGTATCGCCAAGCTGGGTTCAGCAAAGGCGGCTGCTTCCGAACTCGGGCTTTCGCCCCCGGCGCTCAGCCGACGGATCAAGGCGCTTGAAGATTTCATGGGTAAGCCGCTGTTCGACCGCAAGGCACAGGCGATGATCTTGAACTCCGACGGTGCGGCTTTGTTGAAGGCTATCGAACCCGCGCTGGAATCGCTGGCAGAGGCGGTTGATGAATTGTCCGGGCAGGGCGGTGAATATCGCCTGCGTTTGGGATTGTTGCCTCTGTTCGGTTCGCAGCGCCTGATCCCCCGCTTGCCGGAATTGCGCAAGCTGTTCCCCAAATTGCATATCGATCTCGATACCTCTGCCCATGCAGAAAATCTGCTGGGTGACGTGGTGGATGCGGCGATCATCATTGCCGATCAGGTTGATCCGCGCTTGTATTCGGTACGGCTCGACCGCAACACCGTCTATGCTATCGCATCGGAAACACTGGCGCGTGAGCAGAAGCTGCAGCACCCGTCCGACCTCGCGAACCAGACTGTTCTGGTCCATAGCGATATGCCGCTGGTCTTTGACGCCTGGCGACAGGCTATTGGTGCACCCCGACTGAAACCTGCCGCGATTGACCATATCGACAGTGGACAGTTGATGCTGGAAGCTGCGGCGAACGGGCTGGGCGTCGCAATCATGCACGGCAGCCATTTGTCCGACGCCAGAGATCCGCGGCTCGTGCGTCTCTTCGATATCGAGGTTGAAAGCCCTTACAGCTATTGGTTCGTGTGCCGGCCGCGCGCATTGAAACAACGCGCGGTGCGCATCTTCCACGATTGGCTGCTTAAATCCGCAGTATAAAAAAGCCGAGGAACGGAATGTTTGCACATTCCGCCCCCGGCAGGATGTTGACGCAGGGAGATCCGCGCCAACCGGGTCGCGAGCCAGTTTTGGCAGGAACCGGTTGATTCGGAGCGTGACGCGCATCACGCCGGCAAGATTATTGCAGTATCGAAATGATGAGGGCGGCTGGCAGCTTTGGCTGCGGCCAATATGTCGGGCCATTGGGCCTCTCAAACGATAATGGGCGCTGGCATCGCTGCCAGCGCCCACTGCGCCTGATATTGGAAGTCCTTGGCCGCTAGGGCCATTCTTTCCGGTTTCTGGCGTCCGGCTCCCCGGCGATCCCGAAGGAACGCCGGTTTGCCTGACTGCTTTTGCTATCCCGCCCGGCGTTGGCTTTGGCGGTGAGGCCTTGGCCCGCACTTGACGTTCGTTGTCCAGCAGCAACCTCTGCTTTTCCTGTTTCTTCCGCTTGCGCTTCTGAAGCAATCCGGCGAGGTATCCTGCAGTTTTTCCGCAGTGCTTAGCTTCCTGTTTCCAATCCGCTTTGCGCTTCGGCGTCTCTGCCTGACAAGACAAAGCTCTCATCCATGACTGAGTCGCACAACAGGATTTACGCAACTTATCCACAGGAGGACCGGTTTGCGGTGGATATGTTGGAGCATAAGCTGCGGCGTTTCACGCCAGCGGAATCTTCGTACGATACCGGGAAACAATCGCACAAACGAATACGGCCTTCACGCTGAGCGTGAAGGCCGCTTCGTATCAACGGGCGGGCGGGGAGAGGAGGAGGAGAGTGCCCGGCCCGTCAAATTTGGAAAGTATCGTTTCCGTTGAGAGCCATTTGGTCGCCCAACGTTTATTGTGCAATTGCGAAAACAATTTGCCCAGTTGCATAACGTGCAACTGGGCCTGATTGCGCTTTCAAAGGGCCTGAAAAATCAGGCCTCGATGGTGTTTCCGGGCAGCGATGCATTCACGATGCCGCCGTCACAAGCTATTGTTTCTCCAACAATATAATCGCCCGAACGCGCGGCCAGGAAGATGGCAAGACCCGCCATGTCTTCGGTCGTACCGATGCGCGGGAAGGGGATATTCTTACCAACCTGGTCGCCGAAATCGCGGGCAGCCTTGTTCATATCCGACTGAAATGCACCCGGTGCAATTCCAGACACCAGCACATTCTGACGTGCCAACTCGGCCGCCAGCCGCCGCGTGAGGTGAATGACTGCGGCCTTTGATGCCTGATAGCTATAGGTTTCCCAGGGATTGATCTTCAGCCCGTCGATCGACGCAATATTGATCACCTTGGCCGGACGGTCGAAACTGCCCGCAGCCTTCAACTTGGGGGTCAGTGCCTGGGTAAGGAAGAAGAGCGATTTGACGTTGAGGTCCATCACCTTGTCCCAACCCGATTCGCCAAAGCTTTCATAAGGCTCTCCCCAGGCGGCACCGGCATTGTTGACCAAGATGTCGAGTTTTTCCTCCCGTGCGCCGATCTCTGCGGCAAGCGCACGGCATCCCTCTACGGTGGAGATATCCATGGGCAGGCCGATAACTTTGGGGCCAAAACGGGCAATAGCTGCCTCGACCTGATCAACCTTGCGCGCGCTGATATAGACGCGCTCGATACCGGCGGCGAGATAGCCTTCAACGATCATCGCGCCAATTCCGCGCGATCCGCCGGTGACCAAGGCAACGCGGCCTTCAAGTCCAAAGAGTGAATTGAGGTTCATAAAAAACTCCATTGATGCCTGCCCCGCATTCGGGGCTGGGGTTAGTATCCGTTCAGCCGCGCCACACGGTCGGCATGGAAATAGATGTCGCCCATGAATTCGGCGAGCGCGCGGTCGCGTTTCATATAGAGGCCGATGTCATATTCGTCGGTCATCCCGATCCCGCCGTGCATCTGCACGCCTTCGCGCACCGAAAGATTGCAAGCAAGCCCTGCCTTTGCCTTGGCAACAGAGGCGTAAAGCTCGCCGCGCGGATCGCCATCGTCGAGGAAATTCTGCGCCTTCAGCACTGCTGAACGTGCCATTTCCATCTCACCGTAAAGATGGGCGGCACGATGTTGTAACGCCTGAAACTCACCGATCAGTTTTCCGAATTGCTTGCGCTGTTTCAGATAGTCGAAGGTCAATTCCATGGCGCCGGTGCCGACGCCGACCATTTCGGCGGCCGATCCGGTACGTCCGGCGTTGAGCATTTTGCCAAGCACTTCCCAGCCGCCATCCACTTCGCCGATCACCGCGTCCGCCGTAACTTCGACGCCGTCAAAGGCAATGCGCGCGGCCATAGCCGAGTCGACTGTGCGGGCGGCATCCATGGAAAGGCCCGCTGCATCCTTTTCGACTGCAAACATGGTGATGCCTGCGGTCTCACCAGCGGCACCTGCCGTGCGCGCGGCAACAATCAGCATATCCGAAGACGATCCCTGCACGACAAATTGCTTCGCGCCGGTGAGTTTGAAGCCATTGCCTGAACGCTCGGCCTTCAGCGCAATTTTTTCGGGATGGTGCTTTTTGCCTTCGTCGATAGCGATGCCAATTACCGTTTCACCTGAGAGGATACCGGGGAACCAGCGGTCGCGCATTGCCTTGTCGGCAGCCTTTAGAGCTTCGACGGCTACGACCGAGGTGGAAAGGAAGGGGGAGGGCGTCAGGTTACGGCCGATTTCTTCAAGAACGATGCCTGCCTCGATATGGCCCATGCCAAGACCGCCATCATCTTCAGGAATGAGGATGCCGGTGAAGCCCATTTCCGCAAATTGTTTCCACAAGGCGTGGCCGAAACCATCCTTGCAGTTCATGTCGCGATATTTGCGCAGATGCGCGACCGGCGCTTCGCTTTTCATGAAGTCGCGCGCGCTGTCGCGCAGCATCGACTGGTCGTCATTATATACCATTGCCATAGCAGTCATCCTTGGTTTCCCGGCCCGCTTGGGGTGGGATCAGGGGAGGGGCAGAAAAAGTCGCGTCAGAAAGGGCCCTCCCCCGGCCCCTTCCGCAGGCGAAGTGGGGTTATGCCCCCGGCATTTCCAATATGCGCTTCGCAACAACGTTGAGCATGACCTCGCTGGTGCCGCCCTCGATCGAATTGGCCTTGGTGCGCAGCCAGTCGCGCGGCTTCTTACCGCCGCTCGACCGTTCGCTATCCCATTCCAGCGCGTCCGAACCGCCAGCGGCCATCACCAGTTCGTGGCGCTGCTTATTCAGTTCGGTGCCGATATATTTCATCAGGTTCGAATAGGCCGGATGGGCCTTACCTGTCTTCCATTCGTCCATGAAGCGTTCGCTATGTGCACGGAAAGCAAGGCTTTCGACGTCGAACATCGCAAGCTGCGCGCGCAATATCGGCTGATCATCGAGCGCATCCTTGATGCCGCCACCAAGCGAGGCTGTGCCGCCATCGCCGCCGCCCATGTTCGAGATCATTTCCCGTTCATGACCGAGCAGATATTTGGCGACGTCCCATCCACGGTTCAGTTCGCCGACAATCTGGTGCTTTGGAACGACGACATTGTCGAAAAAGGTTTCGCAGAAAGGCGAATAGCCGCTGATCAACTTGATCGGCTTCGTCGTCACGCCCGGCGTGGTCATGTCGAACAACAGGAAGCTGATGCCGTGATATTTGTCTTCCTTGTTGGTGCGGACCAGGCAGAAAATCCAGTCGGCCTTGTCGGCATAGCTCGTCCAGATCTTCTGGCCGTTGACCACCCAATGGTCGCCCTTGTCCTCGCCATAGGTCTGCAAGCTGACAAGGTCCGAACCTGAACCCGGTTCGGAATAGCCTTGGCACCAACGGATCTCGCCGCGTGCAATCGGCGGCAGATAATGCAGTTTCTGTTCCTCGGTCCCGAATTTGAGCAGCGCCGGGCCAAGCATCCAGATGCCAAAGCTGTTGAGCGGGCTGCGCGCGCCGGCGCGGGCGATTTCTTGCCGGAAAATCTTGGTTTCCGCTGCGCTGAGCCCGGCACCGCCATAGGCTTTTGGCCAGTCGGGAACGGTCAGGCCCTTTTCGGCACAGCGTTCAAGCCATTGTTTCTGGGCTTCTGACTGAAAGACGAAATTGCGGCCGCCCCAGCAGACGTCATCGTCGCCGCGGGCAGGGGTGCGCATTTCTGGCGGGCAGTTCGCCTCTATCCAGGCACGGATTTCAGACCGGAATTGATCCAGATCGCTCATGGGGATTCTCCTCAAAACAGACAGAATCACTATGTCTTTTTACGGGGTTTACGCAAGCGTCAACTTGCCGTCCCGCCTTTCCGTAACGGCATTTTTGCAGCCGTTGACCGGGTCGATTTTGAGGGACAGGATAGGCGGTGAATCGGAGGTAGGAGAGAGATATGAGATTCGTCGGCAAGACCGCGGTTGTCACCGGGGCAGCATCAGGCATTGGCAAGGCGGCATGCCTGCGACTGGCATCGGAAGGCGCGACCGTCATCGCCGCTGATATCGACGCCGCTGGCGGTGCCGAACTGGCTGCAACCTCCAATGGCAAGATCATCTTCAAACAGACTGATGTCTGTGATGTCGCGGCGATCAAGGCCCTGATGGATTTTGCCGCCGAAACGACCGGCGGCATCGACGTTGTGTTCAATAATGCCGGCGCAGCGGGCGATCGCGCACCCATTGACGAGATTGATCCCGAAGGCTGGGACCGGACGATGAACCTGCTGTTGCGCTCGGTCGCCATGGGCATCCGCTATGCCGTGCCGCATATGAAGGGCCGCGCGGGGGCATCGATTGTCAACACTGCCAGCGTCGCTTCTTTGGGTGCGGGCTATTCGCCGTCAGCCTATGCGGTTGCCAAGGCGGGCGTGCTGCATCTGTCAAAACTCGCCGCGGCCGACCTTGCGCGGCACGACATTCGCGTCAACGCGATCTGTCCCGGCTTCATCAAGACCAACATCTTTGCCTCCGCGCTTGAAGTTCCCGATGAGAAGCGCGACGAGGCCAATGTGGTGATCCACGAAGTTGCCGCCCATGCCCAGCCGGTAAAGGGCGGCGGCAACCCCGATGATATCGCCTCGATGGTCGCCTATCTGGCAAGCGACGAAGCGCGTTTCATTACTGGTGCACATATGGTCGTTGATGGCGGTATCACGATCGGACCGCGCCATAGCTGGGATGAAAACAGTCCGGCGATGTTTGACTCACTGCAGAATTTCATCGGGTCCGCACAGGGATGAATTTAGCGGCCAAACTGCCGCTGCGCGTAAAGCTCGGCAATGGCTTCGGCTCGGTCGCCTACGGCGTCAAAGACAATGGCTTTGCGACATTGTTGCTGCTGTTCTACAATCAGGTGCTCGGGCTTGATGCCGGTACCGCAGGTTTCATCCTGCTGATTGCATTGCTGCTCGACGCAGTGATCGATCCGCTGGTCGGCTATTGGAGCGACAAGACGCACAGCCGTTGGGGCAAACGTCACCCGTGGATGTATGCCGCGATCCTGCCCATGGCGGCAAGCTGGATCATGTTATGGCATCCGCCGGAAACATTGCCGCAGGAAAGCCTGTATCTCTACCTGCTGCTCTTTGCCTTTCTCTTGCGGGCGGCGGTTTCTTGTTACGAGGTGCCGGCACTTTCGATCGTACCCGCGCTATCGGCGGATTATGACGAGCGCACGGAAATCACGCGCTGGCGTTTCCTGTTCGGTTGGGCGGGGGGGCTGTTGATGCTGCTTCTCGCTTTTGCGGTGTTCCTTGTGCCTAGTGCGGAATATCCCGTCGGCCAGCTCAATAAAGATGGCTATGAACTTTATGGCTGGACCGGCGCGCTCCTGATGATCATTGCGACCACCACCGCGGCGCTTACCACGCATCGGCGGATTGCAAAGCTGCCCGATACCGCACCCACCCATTTGCCGTTGGGCGAGACATTCCGGCAGATCGGGCGCACTCTTTCCAACCGCGCTTATCTGATCCTAATTCTCGCCTCGCTTTTCGCCTTTGTCAGCCAGGGTGTCGCTTTTTCGATCACGACTTATATGCTGACCTATTTCTGGGAAATGCCGCAGGAAGGCTTTCTTGCCTATTCGCTGACCTTGTTTGTTGGCGTGATCGGGTCCTTCTTCCTTGTCGGACTGCTGCAATCACGGATGGAAAAGCGCACGGCTGCGGTGCTGTGCGGCATCGTCTCACTCATCTTTACGCTGCTGCCCTATCTGCTGCGTTTTGCTGACCTATTCCCCGGAAATGGCAGCCCGCTGCTGATTCCGTTGCTGTTCACGCTGGTGACCATCTCCAACAGCTTCGCTGTTTGCAGTGCCATGCTTGGCCAGTCGATGGCGGCTGACGTCATTGAGGATTCCGAAGCGCGCACCGGCGAACGGGCGGAGGGGCTGTTTTTTTCGGGCTATTTCTTTGTGCAGAAATGCTCGCACGGATTTGGCATTTTCATCACAGGCACGATAATCAGCCTGGCAGGATTGCCGCAGAAAGCAGTGCCGGGTGAGGTTGCCCAGCCCGTTCTGCAGACGCTGGGGATCGGCTATATTGTGGCGCTGGGGATACTCGCAACGGCCAGTGTTTCGATCATGAGCCGCTTTCCGATCAACAGGGCAGATCATGAGGCGCGCGTGCGTCAGTTGCGCGGCGAAAAAACAGTTGAAGCAGTGGGCGGATAAGCCCAAGGAATTGATGTTAACCGGACGATTAAAAGAGGACGAATCGCATGGACTTTACCTTCACCGAACGCGAAACCTATTGGCGCGACCGCGTCAAGAACCACATCGATACCTATCTGCGTCCGCGCGTTGGTGATTATAAAAAGGAAGATGCCACCGGTGAGCGCTGGAAGGTGCTGCAGGTCGTGGAAGAGGAAAAGGCCCGGGCCAAGGCTGCTGGCATCTGGAACCTGTTCATGCCGCCACAGGGCGCAAATCCGCATCTGGATACCACGGTCGAATTTGACGGGCCGCAGTTGACCAATGTCGAATATGCGCTGTGCGCTGAGGAAATGGGTCGCGTTGGCTTTGCCTCTGAAGTGTTCAACTGCTCGGCACCCGACACCGGCAATATGGAAGTGTTCAACCGTTATGGCACGGCAGAACAGAAGAAAAAGTGGCTTATCCCGCTGATGAACGGCGAAATCCGTTCCGCATTCCTGATGACCGAACCGGGAGTCGCTTCGTCCGATGCGACCAATATCCAGACCGAAATGCGCCGCGAAGGCGATGAATATGTAATCAACGGCCGCAAATGGTGGTCCTCAGGCCTTGGCGATCCGCGCTGCAAGGTGGCGATCGTCATGGGCAAGACCGATGGCGGCGCGCAGCGTCACCAGCAGCAGTCGCAGATCATCGTCCCTATGGATGCGCCGGGTGTGAACATCCTCCGCCACCTACCGGTTTTCGGATATGATGATGCACCGCACGGCCATATGGAAGTCGAACTGAAAGACGTTCGCGTTCCGGTCGAAAATGTCGTCCTCGGCGAAGGTCGTGGGTTCGAAATCGCGCAAGGGCGCCTCGGGCCGGGCCGCATTCATCACTGCATGCGCACCATCGGCGTCGCCGAAGAAGCGCTGGAGAAGATGTGCAAGCGCCTCACCAGCCGCGTCGCTTTTGGCAAGACCATTGCCGAACATAGCGTCTGGCACGAACGTATTGCCCGCGCACGCATCGACATCGAAATGACCCGCCTTCTCTGCCTTAAGGCCGCGCATATGATGGATACGGTCGGCAACAAGGCTTCTGCAAACGAGATCGCGATGATCAAGGTGCAGGCACCCAATATGGCGCTGAAAATCATTGACGACGCCATTCAGGCGCATGGCGGCGGCGGCGTTTCCGAAGATTTCGGTCTGGCATCGGCTTACGCGCATCAGCGCACGCTGCGCCTCGCTGACGGCCCCGATGAAGTCCACAACCGTGCCATTGCACGCATGGAACTGGGCAAATATGGCGGTGTTCGCGGCGGCGTTGAAATGTCGAGCGGCCACATGGCGGCGACACGCTGATGAAGGCCGCAGTCCTCGTCCAGCCGGGCAAACCGCTCGAGATCGAAACGCTGCAAATAGCGAAGCCGGGTCCGCACGAAGTGCTGATCCGCAACGCTGCCTGCGGCCTGTGCCATTCGGATCTCCACTTCATTGACGGTGCCTATCCGCACCCGCTGCCCGCAGTGCCCGGCCATGAAGCCGCCGGCATTGTCGAGGCGGTCGGTTCGGAAGTACGCACGGTGAAGGTCGGCGATGCCGTGATCACCTGCCTGTCCGCGTTTTGCGGCCATTGCGAATATTGCGTCACCGGGCGCATGTCGCTGTGCCTTGGCGGCGATACGCGGCGCGGCCCGGGTGAGGCTTCGCGCCTATCCCGGCCCGATGGTTCGCCGGTCAACCAGATGCTCAACCTTTCGGCATTTGCCGAAATGATGCTGATCCACGAACATGCCTGTACCCGCATCAATCCGGAAATGCCGCTCGACCGGGCGGCAGTGATCGGTTGTGCGGTTACCACCGGGGCTGGCACAATCTTCAACGCCTGCAAGGTCACGCCCGGCGAGACGGTTGCGGTCGTCGGCTGTGGCGGCGTCGGGCTTGCGACGATCAATGCAGCGAAGATTGCTGGCGCTGGCCGCATCATCGCAGCCGATCCGATCCCCGAAAAGCGGGAACTGGCGATCAAACTGGGCGCAACTGATGTTGTCGATGCGTTGGCAGATGATGCCGCTGCGCAGATCCTTGAAATCAGCAAGGGCGGCGTTGATCATGCGATTGAGGCCGTGGGCCGTCCTGCTTCGGGCGAACTGGCAGTGAAATCGCTGCGCCGCGGCGGAACAGCAACGATCCTTGGGATGATGCCGTTGCAGCATTCGGTCGGTCTGTCGGCGATGGACCTGCTTTCGGGCAAGAAACTGCAGGGCGCAATCATGGGCAACAACCGTTTCCCCGTCGACATTCCGCGCCTTGTCGACTTCTACATGCGCGGTCTGCTCGATCTCGACAGCATCATAGCCGAACGCATCCCGTTGGAGGGTATCAATGAAGGCTTCGAAAAGATGAAGAAGGGCGATAGCGCACGGAGCGTGATCGTTTTCGATCAATGAGCGAAGCTGCCCCGATCAACGCACAGGAAACATTTGTCGGTACGGTCGAGCCCGAAGGGGCCGATCGTCTCGACGAAGCGAAACTGACGCAATGGATGGAAGCGAATGTGGAGGGTTTCAAAGGCCCTCTACATCTCGGCAAGTTCAAGGGCGGCCAGTCGAACCCGACGTATAAGATCGCAACCGACAGCCATAATTATGTATTGCGGCGCAAGCCCTTTGGTCCGTTGTTGCCCTCTGCCCATGCCGTGGACCGCGAATATAAGGTGCAGGCCGGATTGCACAAAACCGGCTTTCCCGTCGCCCGCCAATATGGGCTGTGCACCGATGATGCCGTCATCGGAAGCTGGTTCTATGTGATGGATATGGTAGATGGCCGCACCATCTGGGATGGCGCGATGCCCGGCAGCAATCCAGAGGAACGGCGCGCGGTCTATTTCGAGATGATTGACGTGCTCGCCCGGTTGCATAACACCCCGATTGAGGATGCAGGCCTTGCCGATTTTGGCAAGCCCGGCAATTATTTCGGCCGTCAAGTTGATCGTTGGACCAAGCAGTATCGGCTGTCCGAGACAGAGACGATGGAGCCAATGGAGCGGCTGATCGAATGGCTGCCAGCAACGCTGCCAGAACAGACGCGGACCAGCGTGGTCCATGGTGACTTCCGCATCGACAATGCGATTTTTGAACGCGACGGGACAAAGTGCCTCGCCGTGCTTGATTGGGAATTGTCGACGCTTGGCGATCCGCTGGCCGATTTCACCTATGTTGCAATGGCCTGGGTTACCGAAAATGCCGGCCGTTCTGGTGTGATGGATCTTGATCGCAAGGCGCTGGGCATCCCGGAGCTTGAGGAAGTGGTCGAACGTTATTGCAAGGCAACCGGACGCGACGGCATCCCCGATCTCAACTGGTATTTCGCCTATAACTTCTTCCGGCTGGCAGGCATCATCCAGGGCATCAAGAAGCGGGTGATCGACGGCACCGCCAGTTCGGCACAGGCCAAGGCCATGTCCGAACGTGTTGCCCCGCTTGCGGAATGCGCCTGGGAATTTGCGAAGAAGGCCGGGGCGTAAATCAGCGTCCTCCCTGCGAATGCAGGGTCGCCATAAGTTTGCCCAAAGCATGTTGTGCAAACTTCCTTCGGCCCCTGCCTGTGCAGGGGCCATAAAATAGAAGGATTTAGAATGTCCCTTTTCAACATGACAGGGCAGGTGGCCCTTATCACCGGTTCATCGCGCGGCATTGGCAAGGCCATTGCCGAGGAAATGGCCGAGCAAGGCGCCAAGGTCGTCATTTCCAGCCGTAAGCAGGATGTCTGCGATACGGTCGCGGCAGAGATTAATGCGAAATATGGGGCGGGCACTGCGATTGCGGTTGCCGCGAACATTTCGTCAAAGGCAGATCTGCAGAATCTGGTTGATGAGACGCGCAGGGCCTTTGGCAAGATCACCGCGCTGGTGTGCAACGCGGCGTCGAACCCCTATTATGGCCCGTCGGCAGGGATCAGCGATGATCAGTTTCGCAAGATTATGGACAATAACATATTGTCCAACCATTGGCTGATCCACATGGTCGCCCCTGAAATGCTGGAACGCCGTGATGGATCGATCACGATCGTATCGTCTGTGGGCGGGATCAAGGCGTCGACAGTGATCGGCATCTATTGCATTTCCAAGGCGGCCGACATGCAGATGGCGCGCAATCTGGCTGACGAATTCGGCCCGCAGGGTGTGCGCGTGAATTGCATCGCGCCGGGCTTGATCAAGACCGATTTTGCCCGCGCATTGTGGGAAAACCCGGAAACGCTGGAAATTTCAACGCGCCGGTCATCGCTACGCCGCATTGGCGAGCCGCACGAAATTGCAGGCGCTGCGGTATTTCTTGCAAGCAAGGCCGGGGGCTTCACAACCGGTCAGACCATCGTCATCGACGGCGGTAACACGATTTCAGGAGGATGAGCATGGGTGCGTTGGCAGATAAGGTCGCAATCATTACCGGCGCAGGATCGGGCATCGGCCGCGCCTCGGCGCTGCGCTTTGCCGCCGAAGGGGCAAAGCTGGTGATCGGCGACAAGAGCGAAGCTGTATTTGAGACCGCTAAAATGGTCGAAGCTGCCGGCGGCACTGTGACCGCGCTGCAGATTGACGCCGGGGTTGAGGCCGATGTGGCAAAGCTGGTTGAGACCGCCACGTCCAACTATGGTGGCCTTGATGTCGCCTTTGCCAATGCCGGGATCATCGGCGACATGGGCGGGATTTTCGAAATCGATCCGGCCAGCATGGCCGAAACATTCCGTGTGAACGTCATTGGCCCTGCGCTGATGGTGAAACATGCGGGCAAGGCAATGGTCGATCAGGGACGCGGCGGCGCAATCGTGCTGACGGCCAGTGTGGCCGGTCTCAATTCCGGCGCGGGTCCGCTGACCTATTCGGCGTCGAAAGCCGGTGTGATCAATCTTGCCAAGACAGCGGCGCAACAGTTGACGACGTCTGGTGTGCGCGTGAACGCAATCTGCCCCGGCCTTACCGAAACCGGGATGACCAAGCCGACCTTCGATTATGCCCGTGCCAAAGATGTAATGCACAAGGTCGGGCAATTGAACCCGCTGAAGCGCGCGGCCCAGCCCGACGAGCTTGCCAATGTTGCATTATTTCTGGCTTCTGATCAGGCAAGCTATGTCAACGGGCAGGCCATTGCGGTTGATGGCGGCCTTACCAGCTCGCATCCGGTTACCCGGCAATTGCTGGGACAGACGGCGCATTAATCATCCCCCTCCTGCTTGCGGGAGGGAAGAAAAGGGAATGCTATGAATAGCAGCACGGCACAACAACTCGGTTTCCTGCCCGACCGGCTTGACCGGATCGGCGCGCATATCCAGACGAAATATCTGGACAGCGGAAAACTGCCTTTCGGTGCCTTGCTCATCGGGCGAGGGGATGAGGTCGCGCACAGCTGGGCCTCTGGCGTAGATGGCGATGCGATTTTCCGTATCGCCAGCATGACCAAGCCGATCACCTCGATCGCCTTCATGCAGCTTGTTGAGCAAGGCAAGGTCGCGCTCAGCGAGCCGGTGGCCAAATATATTCCCGAATTTGCCGATTTGGGCGTCTTTGTCAGCGGTGGCGGAAATGTGCCCTTCATCACGCGCCCGCCGGTGACGCGGCTCAACATCATCGATGTGCTGCGCCATACTACGGGCTTCACCTACAGCTTTCAGGAACGCACGCCGGTCGATGCCGCCTATCGCAAGACCGAGCTTGAGCATTGGGTGAAGAATGACAGCCAGAGCTTCATCGACCATCTGGCGAAGATCCCGCTTGAATTTGATCCGGGCACGAGTTGGAACTATTCGGTTTCAACCGATGTTCTTGGGGTTCTTGTTGAACGCATTTCGGGCCAGTCGCTGGGTGATTATTTCCGCGAGCATATTTTCGAACCGCTGGGTATGAAGGATACAGGGTTCAAGGTGGCGGCCAGCGAGGCGCACCGCATCCCCGATTGCTATGCCTTTCATCCAACACAGAATATGGTGCAGACCGACAAGCCCGGTTCCGAAAGCCTTTGGGCGCAGGGGTGGAAATTTGAATCGGGCGGCGGTGGACTTGCCTCGACCATCCCCGATTATCACCGCTTTTGCCGGATGCTGCTGAACGGTGGCGCCTTGGACGGTGTGCAGGTCATCAGCCCCAAGACGTTGGAACTGATGGTTGCCAACCATCTGCCCGGCGGCGGTGACCTGACACAGCACAGCAAATCCCTGTTCAGCGAGGCAGAAAATGCCGGTATTGGTTTCGGCCTCGGCTTTGCCTGCAATATCGATCCAGCGGCCACGATGTTGGCCGGATCAAAGGGCGAATTTTACTGGGGCGGCATGTATTCGACCGCCTTCCTGATTGATCCGGTCGAGGATCTGATCATGATTTTCATGACGCAGCTTGCGCCATCTTCGACCTACCCGATCCGACGCGAAATTCGGACAATGATGTATGCGGCCTTGGCCGCCTGACAAAAGTGGAGATAGTAATGCAATCGGTAACCACCTCCCAAGACGGTGAAATCCTGATCCTGTCGGTAAACAATCCGCCGGTGAACGCCCTCAGCTGGCATGTCCGCCAGGGCATTTCCGACGGTATCGAACAGGGCCTGAAGGATGACAGCGTGCAGGCGATTGTCATCCGCTGCGAAGGGCAGACTTTCATCGCCGGCGCGGACATCACCGAATTTGGAAAGCCCCCGCAAGGGCCGGATTTCAACTCGGTGCTCAACACCATCGAAATGGCGACCAAGCCGGTCGTTGCGGCGATCCATGGCACGGCATTGGGCGGTGGCCTCGAAACCACGCTGGTCTGCCATTATCGCATCGCCGTTCCTTCGGCAAAGCTGGGCGTGCCCGAGGTCAAGCTCGGCCTGTTGCCTGGGGCGGGCGGAACGCAGCGCTTACCGCGCCTTGTCGGGATCGAACAGGCGGCTGTCATGACCTCGCTCGGTGAACCCATTTCGGCGCAGAAAGCGCTCGACACGGGGTTGATCGACAAGTTGGCCGGTGAAGACAGCCTTGCTGCCGATGCCGTGGCCTTTGCCCGCGAATGCGTTGCCAAGGGCCCGCGCCACACCCGCGACCTGCCGGTCAAGGGTGACATTGCGATTATTGCCAAGCTTGAGGCGGAAAATGTTCGCAAGTGGAAAGGCTTTGAAGCGCCCTATGCGAATTTGCGCTGCGTTGCTGCCGCAGCCGAAAACCCGAACATTGAAGACGGCCTAAAGTTCGAACGGGCCGAATTTGTGAAGCTGATGTCTGGCAGCCAGTCGGCCGCGCAGCGTCACATGTTCTTTGCCGAGCGTCAGGCCGCAAAGATTGATGGCCTGCCCAAGGACATCGCGCTTCGCGCCATCAAGAAGGTCGGCGTGATCGGTGCAGGCACCATGGGTGGCGGAATTTCGATGAACTTCTTGGCTAAGGGTATTCCCGTCACCATCGTCGAGATGGTGCAGGAAAATCTCGACCGGGGTGTTGGCGTCATCCGCAAAAATTACGAAGCATCTGCCGCAAAGGGCCGCTTTACGGCCGAGCAGGTCGAAGGGATGATGGGGCTGCTCACGCCCACGCTCAGCCTTGACGACCTTGCCGATTGTGATCTTGTGATCGAGGCCGTCTATGAAAGCATGGACGTAAAGAAGGACGTGTTCGGCAAGCTGGATAAGATCTGCAAGGCCGGCGCGATTCTGGCGTCGAACACCAGCTATCTGGATGTGGATGAAATCGCTGCATCGACCTCGCGTCCGCAGGATGTGGTCGGCATGCACTTTTTCTCGCCGGCCAATGTGATGAAATTGCTTGAAGTGGTGCGCGGCGAAAAGACCGCAGACGACGTGCTGGCAACAGCGATGGCGATCGGCAAGAAGATCGGCAAGGTCGCCGTGGTTGCAGGCGTCTGCCACGGCTTTATCGGCAACCGCATGCTCAGCCAGCGGCAACAACCTGCGATGCAGTTGCTGCTCGAAGGTGCAACGCCAGCGCAGATTGATAAGGTGCATACCGATTTCGGCATGCCGATGGGGCCATTCCAGATGAGCGACCTTGCAGGTCTCGACATTGGCTGGCACCGCGACCCGACCCGCGTAGAGACGATCCGCGATGCGCTTTGCGCGGCTGGCCGCTTCGGTCAGAAGAACGGCAAGGGTTTTTACGATTATGATGCAAAGCGGGTCGGCTCGCCATCTTCCGAAGTGCTCGACATCATTGAGGAATTCCGTTCGACGTCCAACCTGCCAAAGCGCGAGATCAGCGATCAGGAAATTATCGAGCGCACGCTCTATCCGATGGTCAATGAAGGCTACAAGATCCTCGAAGAGGGCAAGGCGCAGCGCGCCTCGGATATCGATGTCGTCTGGATCTATGGCTATGGCTGGCCGGTCTATCGCGGCGGTCCAATGTTCTGGGGCGACCTTGAAGGCGCGGGCAAGATTGTCGAGGCACTGGAACGCCATGGCGTGGCCGTCACCGATTCGCTGAAGGCGAAAGCCGCCTGATTTACACCCGTCGCCGGTGAGTTGAGCCTCACCGGCGACGGGCTGAAAATGAACAACGGTTCATCCTGTGACTCCGACGAGTCACCGACAAGATGTTGTGGTCAAACACCCTCGCAGCCATCACGCCCCTACAAGATAAAGATCTGGGGTCGTTGTTCCATGTTCCGCAAAAAATGCCTTGCCGCACTCGGTGCGCTTGCTCTGCTGATACCTGCGCAGGCAATGGCATTGCAGTGCGCCCCCTTTGCCCGGCAGATTTCGGGCGTCGAAATTTTCGGTAATGCCAAGACTTGGTGGTATCAGGCCGAGGGCCGCTACGCCCGCGGTGATGAACCTAAACTGGGCGCGGTGATGACTTTCAAACCCACCCGTTCGATGCCGATGGGCCATGTCGCTATGGTCAGCAAGATCGTATCTGATCGTGAAGTGCTGATCGACCATTCCAATTGGTCGACGATTGATGGCCGTCGCGGTCATGTGGAACGCGGTGCGCGTGTGATCGATGTTTCGACCAATGGTGACTGGAGCGAAGTGCGCGTTTGGTATGCCCCGGTTAAGGGCCTTGGAACGTCGTCTTATCCGCTTTACGGCTTTATCTATAACGACGCCGACAAGAGCGCTGAAATCTGATCAGGCCTCGCCCGCCCTTGGCATTTCTTCCAGGCTGCGGCGTCCCCAAATGATCAGATAAAGTAGGGCGGCCCCGATCAGGATGAAGGTCGCCGGTTCCCACCAATTGAACAAGGCCACCCCTATCGCAGGCGTGAAGATATAGGCCGTGCCATTGATCGATGCGATTTTGCCGGCAACATCGCCTTGCTCGTCGCGCCGCACGGCGAGCGAAGAACCGGTGGTGAAGCCCGGCCGATACAGCCCGAAACCGAGTGAGGCGATGGCGAAGCCCAGCGTAATCCCATAGAAATCATAGCTGATTCCAACGAGTGCAATGCCAAGAAGCGCTAGGAAAGAACCCCATAGCACCGACGCGCGCGGGCTGATCGACAGCATGGGAATGATCCCCCATTGCGCCAACAGCGTTGCCATTGCGCCGACGAACATCACCGACCCTGTCGCCTCGACCGTTTCTTTCGGAAGATCGTGCAAACCCAGTCGGTCGCGTACGAGAAATCCGATTACGCCCAATATCAATGCCTGCGCATGACCGCCAATCAGCCCTGCGATGAACCAGTTGACGAGTCTGCTATCGCGCCAGGGCAAGCGTATTTCCTCGCGGGGGAGGGCATTGTCTTCTTCACCCGCTTCATCCTGTTCGGGCTGGTTGACCGACGCTGCCGAAGGGTAAGAAGTGATGATGCCACGCGCGGCAAAGCGCGGCGTATCGTTGGGCAAGCGCCAGTGCAGCGCAGCCAGCACCAGAAAACCAAAACTTCCGAAAGCGATTAGCGGTCCGGCAAGGCCAAAGGGTTCGAAAACAAGAAAGTGGGTAAGGGCCGGGCCGATGACCGTTCCAAGGCCGAAAGAGGAAGCGAGCAGAGACAGAGCCTTGGCGCGCTCGGCCCGTTCGGTGCGCGCCGCGATATAAGCCTGAACCGCAGGAGGGGAGGCCGATCCGAACCCGCCATACAGGCTGCGAAAGATTGCAAAGGCGATGAAGGTGGCAGTCGGCGCGATCAAACCGTGAAGGCCCATCCAAAGGACGATCCCACACAGCCCCATTGACGCCGCAAAACCGACCACGCCGATGGTCATCAATTGCTTGCGTCCGCGCCGGTCGGAAAGGCGGGCCCATTTCGGGGCGGTCAAGACCCAAAGCAATGCTGACCAACTGAAGGCGAGGCTGACCCAGACATCACCAATGTCGAGTTGGCTTGCAATCGCAGGCAGAGCAGATTGCATGGCCGTATTGCCGGCCGCTGCAACCAGCATGACAAGGAACAGGATGGTCACGCGGTCGGCGGGGATCACATTCTTGGCAGGCATCAGGCTTTGCTCCAGTCATAGCTGCGCTCGATCCGCGCGACATGCAGGTCGTAACTGCAATACCAGCGCTGACGACCAGCCTCGCGGATTTCGACATGTTCAGGGTGATCGCGCCAGGCGCGTGCACTGGCATCGTCGGCCCAATAGCTGACGGTGATGCCGACGCCGTCCCTATCGCGAACCGAATCCATGCCGATATAGCCCGGCTGGGCCTTTGCAAGCTTCACCATCCGCTCGGCTGCGGCATTATATCCCGCCTCGTCCTGTCCGCTTCGGTGCGACAGGAAAATTACGGCTATGCTATCGGCGGACTGGGCAGGCATCACAATTGCATAGAGTCGCAACGCTGCCCGCTGCAAGCCCGACGGAACCTTTTACCTGATTTTTCGCTTAACCTGCTTGCACTGCCGGGGCGCATTTGCGACTGGTTGCCTCCACTGTATTATTCTCATAAGGCAGGTTGATGACCGAGGGTTCCGTAGCGATTTCTGCCCGCATCGATCGCATCAAGGCCGCAGTGAAGCGCTTTTTCGGTCCTTGGGGTGTGTTTTTCCGGGGCTTCCTGAAACACCCGATAATGGTCGGATCGATCATTCCATCCTCACGCTGGACAGTGGAAAAGATGCTTGCCCCGGTAAAATGGGATGAGTGCCGGTTGTTTGTCGAATATGGGCCGGGCATCGGCACATTTTGCCAGCCCGTGCTCGACAGGATGCGCAAGGATGCCACGCTGCTGGTGATTGATACCAATCCTGATTTCATCGAATTTCTGCGCCAGCATTTTTGCGACAGCCGTTTTGTTGCGGTCCATGGTTCGGCAGCAGATGTGAATGCGATCATGCGCGAATTCGGTTTCGAACATGCCGATTATATTTTGTCCGGCCTGCCCTTTTCAACGCTGCCGGGCGACCTTGGTCCCCGCATTGCAAGCGAGACGGCAAAGGCCATTCGCCCGGGCGGAGCCTTTCTGGTCTATCAGTTCCGCGCCCGCGCCCGCGAATATATGGCGCCGCATTTCAAGCGCATCGACGCCGGCTTCGAATTTTGGAACATCCTGCCTTGCCATCTCTTCTGGGGATGGAAAAGCTGATCAGTCGTTCTTGATTAGGCCGAACTTGATCCGTCGGCCGAGGCTGTAATCCACCGAATTGACCAGAAAATAAGCGACGCCGGATTTGAACCGCGTCCACCAATTATCGCGTTCCCGCAGCACTTCGCGCGTCTGTTCAATCGATTGTTCGGCCAGGCGATCGATCAGTGCCTTCATATGGTTGGCGAAACTTTCATCATGGACGCGCACCATAATCTCCATATTGATGAACAGGCTGCGCACATCCAGATTGGCCGAACCGATATAAACATAGTCGTCCATGACAAGGAGTTTCATGTGGAGCGGACGCGGCTGGAATTCATAAATCCGGGCCTTTCGCCGCAAAAGATAACGATACAGCGATCGCGCTGCACCGATTGTGGCGCCATTGTCGGTCTTTCCCGCCATGATCAGCCGCGAGCCCTTATCGCGCCTTGTGACGCGCGCGATCCGGCGCAAGATGGTCTGTGATGGCGAGAAATAGGCGGCGACAATGTCGATCCGTTTCGCCGTTTCAAGCGCGCGTTTGAGGACTAGCCCCAGAGGTGAGATCCGGTTCGTCGGCCCGCCCAGCAGCCATTGCACCGGCCCGTCGCCCGGCTTCCAATCACGAATCACCCTTCGCATCGCGCGAAATTTGACGCGTCCGCCTTCGGAGATACGGTCCAGTGCGTCATAATATTGGACGAGGTGGCTGACCTCGGGGCCGCTAACGATGACGCCCAGATCCTCCCAACTTTCATCCCCCTTGCGGTCGAAATAATGGTCCGAAATGTTGAAGCCGCCGACAAGCGCATGTTCTTCATCAGCGATCAGGATTTTCTGATGGTTTCGCACCAGATAGCCCAGGCCCCAGCGCGAGCCGAAGCAATGGTAGTGCCCGCCGGCCGCAACCAGCGGATCGAAATAGGCATGCGTGGTATCGCCTGACCCGAAACTGTCGATGATAAGTTGCACCCGCACGCCGCGGCCCGCCGCTGCGGACAGTGCGGCCAGCACGTCGTCGCCGGATTGGTCCGCGCAGAACATATAGCTGAACATGCGGATCGATCGCTGCGCGCTTTCGATCAGACGCAACAGTGCGCCCAGACGGTCGGCCGGATCATGCACAAGGTGCAGGCTGTGCCCGCCCACTTCGAACCTGTTGCCCGGAAATTCCGCCATGCTGTCTATTATGGCCATAGAGCGAAGGTAGGAACGAACAGGACGCTGCGCAATACAGGCGCTTTTCGTTGACAATCCGGCACCCAAGGCCTATCAGCGCCGCTCTTTTCCGGCATTTTTGTGATTCAGGAGCCAGCATGGCACGCGTTACCGTTGAAGATTGCATCGACAAGGTTCCCAACCGGTTCGATCTCGTATTGCTCTCGGCTGAGCGTGCGCGCGAAATTTCCGGCGGTGCGGAACTGACAATCGATCGCGATCGCGACAAGAATCCGGTCGTCGCACTGCGTGAAATTGCCGAAGAAACGGTTCGTCCCGATCATCTCAAGGAAGGTTTGATCCAGTCGTTGCAGAAGGTGCAGGTCGACGAGGACGAAGAGGTTGATGACATCGGCTCGCTCGCCAAGTCGGCTGAGGCGTTGCGCCTGACCGCTGCCGCACCTGCGCGCAGCGCCGGCGTTGCCCGCGATTACGACCGTTAGGTAATTGCATCGGCGGTTTTGCCGCCGAGCACCCGCATCCTGATCTGGCCATTTTCCAGAAGCGGGGCAGCAATCGCTGCCATCGGCCCCTGCCGTTCGTTCACCAGCGCCCGATTGAAAAATGTGTTGGCCACGACGTCTGCGATCTGGAGGCCGGCCAGCCTGTGGCTAAGGTCAAGTTGTGCGGTGCCGCACGGGCCGACCAGAGCAGCAATATCCTCCCGGATGGCGCCAAGCGTGATCGGGCCATAGCGTCCGTCATCAACCACCACATTCGGGCAATCACCTGCGCCGGAAAGCATCGCGGCGACAACATCTTCGAGTAATGCAGCATAGACGCTGGCATCATGATCGCCACGGTCGCCGTCCCCGTCGGGAACCATTGCGGATATGGCGATGCCGACAAGGATGCGCGCCTTGCTGTCCTGTATCATCTCGAACAACAGGGCGCGTTCGGCGAGATCGATCCGGCTGCCCTTCACCTCGCCATGGAAACCGGTGACGGTGCGAAACCGCGCGGTCAGCGCCTCTGCCCTGTCGGCATCGATATCGACCGCTGCCAGGGTCATCACGCCGCGCCCGACGCCGCCTGATTCATCGCAATAGATCGGCATGGCTGCAGGATAGTGCAGTAGCGCGGCATCGCAACGGTAAAGAGGAAAAAGAAAAGCTCCCCTCGAGCAATGCTGCGAGGGGAGCTTTGGAAATCAGGCGCCCTGCGGGTTGGGATCGCCAATTCCGCCGCGCTTGCCACGCCCGGCCTTGGGAATAGCGGTGCCGACGACCGGGACGGCTGCGGGCCGCATCGTCTTGCTGGTATCGCGCTGGAACGAACCGGTCTCGAGCAGTTGCTTGATCTCATCGCCCGACAGTGTTTCGAATTCGAGCAGCGCTTCGGCCAGCAGGTTGAGCTGCTTGCGATGTTTTTTCAGCAGCGCAGTTGCCTTGTTATAGCCGCCTTCGACCAGCCTGCGGATTTCCGCATCGATCTTCTTTGCGGTTTCATCGGACATTGCCGTCGCCTGGCGCATACCATAGCCCAGATAGCCGTCCTGCCGCTCTTCATATTGCAGCGGGCCAAGCTCGTCCGACATGCCCCATTGCGTCACCATGTCGCGGGCAAGGCTGGTCGCATATTGGATATCGCCCGATGCGCCGCTGCTCACCTTGTCGTGGCCGAACACCAGTTCCTCGGCGACGCGGCCGCCCATGCTGACAGCAAGGTTGGCGTGCATCTTGTCGCGGTGATAGCTGTAATTATCGCGTTCGGGCAGGCGCATCACCATGCCCAGTGCGCGGCCGCGCGGAATGATGGTGGCCTTGTGGATCGGGTCCGATGCCGGTTCATGAATGGCAACGATGGCATGGCCTGCCTCATGAAAGGCGGTCATGCGCTTTTCGTCTTCGGTCATCACCATCGACTTGCGCTCGGTGCCCATCATCACCTTGTCTTTGGCGTCTTCAAATTCCTGCATCGCAACGAGACGTTTCGAACGGCGGGCCGCAAGCAGAGCAGCCTCGTTCACCAGATTGGCAAGATCAGCACCCGAAAAGCCGGGAGTGCCGCGCGCGATCACGCGCGGATCGACGTCGGGCGCCAATGGTACCTTTTTCATGTGGACTGCCAGGATCTTGACGCGGCCATCGATGTCGGGGCGCGGCACGACGACCTGGCGGTCAAAACGGCCCGGGCGCAACAAAGCCGGGTCAAGAACGTCCGGGCGGTTTGTCGCAGCGATGATGATGATACCTTCATTCGCCTCGAAACCGTCCATTTCGACCAGCAGCTGGTTCAGCGTCTGTTCGCGTTCGTCATTCTGGTTGCCAAGTCCCGCACCGCGGCTGCGGCCGACCGCATCGATTTCGTCGATGAAGACGATGCACGGCGCGTTTTTCTTGGCCTGTTCGAACATGTCGCGCACGCGGCTTGCGCCGACGCCAACAAACATTTCGACAAAGTCTGAACCTGAAATGGTGAAGAAGGGAACGCCCGCTTCGCCTGCAATTGCACGCGCCAGCAGAGTCTTGCCGGTGCCGGGCGAGCCGACCAGCAGCGCGCCCTTCGGTATCTTGCCGCCCAGACGGCTGAACTTGTGCGGATCCTTCAAGAATTCGACGATTTCCTGCAATTCTTCGCGGGCTTCGTCGATGCCGGCGACATCGTCAAACGTCACCTTGCCATGCTTTTCGGTCAACAGCTTGGCCTTGGATTTTCCAAAACCCATCGCGCCCGAACCGCCGCCCTTCTGCATCTGGCGCAGCACGAAAAAAGCAATGCCAAGAATGAGCAGGAAGGGCAGGGCCTGATAGAGCAGGATCAGCCAGAGGCTGGGCTGTTCTTCGGGCTTGCCCTGCACATCGACGCCATTTTCGTCGAGCAGCTTGTAAAGATCGGTGTCGCCGGGAACGGGCACGGTGACGATCTGTTCGCCATTGGCCAGTTCACCAGTGATGCGGTCGGGTGAAATCGCCACGGACTTCACTTCGCCCGCTTCAACTTTGTCGCGGAAGTTGGAATAGCTGAGCCCTTTGGACGCATCTGCGCCGCCGCCGCTGAAGATCGAAACAACCAGCAGCAGGGCCACCATGATGCCCGCCCAGATCATCAGATTGCGGACAAGTGGATTGCCTTTGGGTTCTTGTTCGTCGTTCATGCATCTAGTCCGTTATCAAAAATCGGTTATGTCCCAATGTAGGGCGCAAAAGGTGAATGGCAATATAAGGGTTTTCGGCCAAGCAGCGAAAATTCCGATTTCTCTAATGATTTTGTCGGCGTTCCGGCGCGGGTTGAAAATGCCAGATTGGGCCGCCGCGGCACAGGATGTTGCCGATGGTCAATGTCTCACCCGCGGCAAGCGCAGCCAACGCCCTGTCAGTTGTCGATCCGCGCGGATCGATTGCCGGGTCAACAGCCTGCAACGCAAGGATCAGCAGACGGCGGACAAACTCAGGCGGCAGTCCTTGGGGATCAAGGCGCACTTTGCCATCGCCTGGACGCACGAGGCGGTCGTTCGCGATCTGCGCGGCTGCCCATTCGAGTGCCATATGCGCGCCCGACAGCGCGGCAACGGTGCGTGCCGTCCGGCGGGCATCGAGCGTGGAAGGCGCGGACGCCAGCCAGTTGCGGAACTGCACACGGTCAAAATCGGTGTTGCTATTGCTAGGATCATCGCACGGCACCACCCCATGTGCCGCGCAATATGCCACCAACTCTTTCTTGGTAAAGCCGAGCAGCGGTCTGATGATCCGGCCATTTGTCTCGCGAACTCCGGACAATCCGGCAATGCCGCTGCCCCGGGCTATCCGCATCAAAAGCGTTTCCAGTTGATCGTCGGCATGATGCGCGGTTGCGATCCAGTCGAGGCCATTGTCGTCTGCCCATTGCGCGAGCAAGGCATAGCGCACGTCACGCGCCGCTGATTGCAGATTGCCGGTGATTGGCTGTTCAGGTGACAGAATGGCATGGTCGACACCGCGCTCTGCGCAAATCCGCGCGACATAGGCTGCTTCTTCAGCGGCTTCGGGCCTTAAGCGATGATCGATGGTCGCGACGCGGAAGGTGCCGGGAAATTGTGTGTGGGCAATCAATAGCAGCGCGAGGCTATCTGGGCCGCCCGATACGGCAAGCCCCAAGCGCGGCTGTTCCGCCCCCCCGGTTTCAATGCCGGTAAGCCGGTGCAGGTTGGCCGCAAAGCCGGCCTCAATCTCTGCATTTGATCGCGCCATCGGGGCGGCCATAATCAGACCGCCGCTACTTGACCATCAGCTATTTGCACTTGGCCTTTTTGCGACCTTCGACAAGCCGGTTTGCCAGCCGTCCAGCCGAGTCGGCAGGATAGGCGCTGGTGAGCTGGGCAAATGCCTCGCACGCCTCTGCCGCCTTGCCCAGTTCGGTTAGCGCATCACCCAGAAAATAGAGGCTGTCGGGCGCCCGGTCGCCGCGCGGATCATTTTTGTAATTGTCGTAAAAGATCTTCACCGCTGTCGCGGGCTTGCCATCGTCCAGCCATGCGCGACCCAGAAGGTTGCGGGCATAGCTGCTACGCGCATGTTTGGGAAACTTGCTGACGGTATCCTGCAACTGCACTTGCGCTTCGGGGTAGAACTTCGCTTCCCACAGGCGGTAGCCGTAGGAATAGCTGTCCTCAAACGCGTCATTGGACTTGGGCCGTTCGATGGCTGCAACGGCGGCGGTGCGCGCAGCCGAAGGCTTGGCAACCACAGGTGCCTTTGTGGCCGCGGCAGGTTTCGCGGCGGGTGCAGCAGGTTTCGTAGCTGGCGTAGCAGGCTTTGGCGCGGCAACTGCAACCTTCGGAGCCACTTCTTTCGGTGTTACTTCGGGGGCAGGTGCCGCTGCAACAGCAGCGGTTGCTGCCGCTTCCTTTAACTGCGCCTCAATCGCTTTGAGGCGGCTGTCCATCGCACGCATGCTGGCGGCCTGTGTTTCCACCTGCCCGGTAAGGGTCGCCAATTGCGTTTCCAGCGCGTCGACCCGCGCGATCAGATCGCTCACCGCCGTCGAAGAAGGAGTGCCTACCGGTGCCGGCTTGGCTGCTTCGGTGCGGATATCGGGTTCGATGAAGCGTCCCGCGCCATCGGGAAACACCCGGCGCTGGACGGACTTCATTTCTTTCTCAAGTTTGACCACACGCCCTTCGATATTTGCTTCCTGCGCCTGAATCGGCGTGGCGGCCGTGGCAAACAGCGCGGCAGTGATCAAATATCCCGATTTCATGGCGGTCTCCGTCATAACAGCCTGATTCAATGTAAATTTGGATTGGGCTGGCCCTAGGATCGTATAGCCCACGCGATATGGCGAATAAAGCCTTTCGCTCCCAATTGGAGCAAATCGCTGTAAAATCTTGTGGATTGGGTACCAGCGGATGCTTTACTGCGCCGGCGCACCACCTTCGCGTGCAACGGATCCGGCTGGGCTGGCGCTCGCCGCTGGCGCAGGGCGCGCAGCTAAGGCAGCGGCGCTTACGCCGACATCGGCAATCGACCGTTCGCCTGTGCCCAGTGGGGGAACCGGCTTCCCGTCAATCGTCACCTTCAGGACCTGCGGTCGACCGGTAACGATCATCGGATTATTAGCATCGCCGGGAACGGTGAAGCTGTCGCCTCGCTGCATTTCATTTTCATAGAGCTGCACATTGTCAGCATCGTAGATCTTCACCCATACGCTATCGGTTGCGGTGATTTTCACTGTGCCATTGGTCGCAGCAGGAGCGGCCGCAGGTGCCGCCGCGCCTTTGTTCGCGGTAATTGGCGCTTCTGCAACCGGCTTGGTCGGCTTAGGCTCTGCGTCGGGCGAAAGCGCGAAGCTGCGCCAAATGAAATAGGCGGCGAGCAAGACAGCGGCGAGAGCAGCTGCGCCCCATGCCAGCGTGAAGGATGGTACACGCGCGGGATCGGTGGGCTCATAAGCCGGCTGCCGGGCCGACATGGGCTGGAGCCCACCTTCGGCTAGCTCTTCGCGCAATTGGTCGGTCAGTTCGGCTGCATCCAACCCGACAGCGCGGGCGTAGGAACGGGAAAAGCCGAGAATATAGGTCGCGCCGGGCAATGTAGCGAATTCGCCCTCTTCGATCGCCTCCAGATGGCGCATCGGGACGCGGGTTTTGGCGGCAACATCGGCAAGTGAAAGCCCAGCCGCCTCACGCGCTGCACGCAGACGTTGGCTGGCTGTTTGGTTGTCGGTTGCGCTGTCTTCGTTAGCCTGCGCATCCATTTCTTCGTCTGCGCGTTCGTCAACCACAGCGCTCTCCATTGACCCGTTATAGTGCCTCTGCCGGGCGATGCAGGGACAATGGCGGCACCTTAATGAAAGTCAACGTCAAATCCTTGAAACGCGCCACGGTGTGAAGGATTTTACGAAATCTCAATGCCCTGTTCGTCGGCCCAGGATGAAAGCTCCTGTCGGATGCTGTGCGGCGGGGCGGAGAGAAGGGCATCCATCTTGGCAGCGGCTGCACCCTGATCGAGCGAACGGACCATTGCTTTCACGGCGCCAACAGCGGCGGGCGTGATCGACAGTTTTTCGATCCCGATCCCGATCAGTGCCAGCGCCTCCAACGTGCGTCCGCCCATTTCGCCGCATACCGAAAGGTCGACGCCGGCTTCGCGGCAGGCGGTCGCGACGCGGCGGATGAAGCGCAAGATTGCCGGGCTGAGCCAGTCATAGCGTTCGGCAAGCCTCGGGTCTGCGCGATCTGCCGCAAAAAGGAACTGCGTTAAATCATTGGTTCCGATCGAGAGGAAATCGAGCCGCGGCAGCAATATGTCGAGCGTTTCCGCCAAAGCCGGGACTTCAAGCATCGCGCCATAGCGAATGCGTGATGGCAATTGTTTCTTACGCCCTGCCAGATAACGCAGCTGGGCTTCGAATACCGCCTTTGCCGTATCAAACTCCCATGGTTCGGACACCATCGGGAACATGACGTTGAGTTGCCGTCCGGCCGATGCTTCAAGAAGTGCGCGCGCTTGGGCCTTCATCAAGCCTTCCTGATCGAGCGCGAGCCGGAGTGCGCGCCAACCCATTGCTGGATTCTCTTCTTCCTCGGACGCATGCTTCAGATAGGGCAATGCCTTGTCGCCGCCCACATCAATTGTACGGAAGATAACAGGCTTGCCGCCTGCCGCGTCCAGCACATCCCGATAAAAGCGTTGCTGGCGCTCACGTTGCGGCAGTGTCGCGGAAATGAGGAACTGGAATTCGGTGCGGAACAATCCGATCCCGTCGGCACCCGTCAGCGCCACTGCAGAAACATCGTCGCGCAGCCCGGCGTTGATCATCAGCGTGACCTGCTTGCCATCGCGGGTGACGGCGGGTTCATCGCGCAGTGCGGCATAGCGTGCCCGTTTTTTCTGCCGTTCGGTCAGCGATGCGGAAAAGGCATCCTTTGCGGCGTCTCCCGGCCGGACGATCACGCTTTTCTCGTCGACGTTCAGCAGCAGCATGTCGCCTTCGACAATTGACTGTCTGACGCCACCAACCCGGCCCAGCGCGGGTACGCCCATGGCGCGCGCCACGATCGTCACATGGGCCGTAAGCGAGCCTTCCTCAAGTATCACTCCGCGCAGGCGGCGTTTGTCATATTCGAGCAGTTCGGCCGGCCCCAGATTGCGGGCAACAAGGATTGAGTCCTGTTTGAGGCCCAGTTGCGCCGCGGTGCTCATCTGACCGGATACGATGCGCAGCAACCGGTTCGACAGATCTTCTAGATCATGCATTCGATCGGCAAGCAGCGGGTCGTCAATTTGCCGCATCCGCATGCGGGTGCGTTGCTGCACCCGCTCGATCGCAGCTTCGGCAGTGAGGCCGCTGTCGATGGCTTCATTGATCCGGCGTGACCAGCCTTCATCATAGGCGAACATCTTGTAGGTCGCGATAATCTCGTCATGCTCGCCGCCGCTGCCAAATTCGGCCTGACTTGCCATGCGGTCAATCTGTTCGCGCATCCGGTCAAATGCGGAATAGACTCGCGCGCGCTCCGCCTCAATATCCTCGGCAACGGTATGTGCGATCCGCACATGTGGCTGGTGGAAAATCGCCACGCCCGCCGCCATGCCTGTAACCAGCGGCAATCCGTTGAGGATCACGGTGCCGGTCTGCGCGCTGCCAGCAGTCTGATGTTCGTCGATCAGGCCGGCATTGGCGATCAGTTCTGCCAACACCATGGCAGTCGTCTGCAGTGCCTCGATTTCCACCTCGGCATAACGACGCGGTTCGGCATGCTGGACAGCAAGAACGCCGACGGCCTGTTCGGAGCGCACGATCGGAACGCCGGCGAAACTGTGAAACCGTTCCTCCCCCGTCTCTTGCATGTAGCGGAACGCAGGGTGCGCCGCTGCCTCATCAAGGTTCAGCGTTTCGACATTTTCCGCAATCGTACCAACCAGCCCTTCACCAAAGGCCAGTTTGGTGACATGGACGGCAGACTGGTTCAGCCCGCGTGTGGCAAAGAGCTCCAGCACCCCGTCGCGCAGCAGATAGATTGAGCAGACCTCACTGGTCAGCGCTTCGCCGATAATATTGACGACATGGTTCAGTTTGGCTTGGGCATGGTTGCCCGAAGCCATCACCTCATGCAGGCCGGTCAAAATGTTGCGAGCAGCTTGTGCAGCGGTTTCCATCACCACTGGTTAGCATGCAGCAACAAGACAGGCGATACCCTCTCGCACAGCTGCAAAAATATTATGGCACTAGTATTCAGGCTTCTGCCAATTCCTGCGCGATCGTGTCTTTCAGCGCCAGTTTCTGTTTTTTAAGCCGGTGGATGAGATCTTCGTCGGGATAGGGCCGGGTTTCTTCGATTTCTATCTGCGCTTCCAAGTCTGCATGCTTCGAGCGCAGGGCCGACAAATGATTATTGCTCACCGCTATCTCCTTCTGGCTTGGCGCCCGGAGAGTCGACCTTGTTCGACTCCAACGAGCCAAGGAGGAAAGTAAATCATGTTTCCCAGAGCCTGTCTTGCGAAAAAGGCACCATTTTGATCCATGCGATTTTCGTTCTGGCGACAGCGGGCGAGGCCGGATATCATAAGCGCACAAATTGGGTCGGTTCGATTGGGACATAATGAACGACGAGGGCATCAGGCAGCATATTGAAACGTTGAAAATCGAACATCGCGACCTCGACGATGCGATCATGGCGCTTCAGGCAAATCCGGTTGCTGATCAGTTGCAGATTGCCCGGCTGAAACGCCGCAAGCTGGCCTTGAAAGACCGGATCATTGCGTTGGAAGACCAGTTAATCCCTGATATCATCGCCTAAATCTTAATAGATTTCAGTATCTTATTTTGGCACTTGGTTAACGTTCCGTTATGGAACAATTCATGATTTTCGGTGGAAAAATGGTAAATCTTGCTGACAACGGTCACCTGTTTTTGGCATGGCCTCCTTATGCCCACGCCGCACTATCAAATGACGCCAAAGCTTATTGATGGCCTTTACACAGAAGCGATGCTTCTGGCCGACGAGGCGCGGTCATATTTTGATAGCGATCATGCACGCGCAATCACCCCTGCTGACGTGGCGGTCGCATTTTCATGTGAGTCCCTGAAAGTAACGACGCGGCTGATGCACGTCATTGCCTGGCTGCTGAATCAGAAGGCGATTAGTGCCGGCGAAATCCATCCGACGGATGTTCTGCGCGGGCTCGACGAGCTTGGCTATGCGCCGGCGACCGACGGCTGGATGGTTGACCGGATGCCGGAGGTTGCCCGCTCGCTGATCTTGGCCAGCGAAGACCTTTATTATCGCGTTCAACGGATCAGTTCGCATGTCGGCAGCGATGCCACAGAGCCGCCCGCGCCGCATCGGATGATCGAACAGCTACGCCAAGCTTTCTGACTAGATACCGAAATTCCGGCCTGTCAGATCAGTCAAATCGAAAACTTCGTCTTTCTTTGGCGTGACCTTGGCGCGTTGCGCGACTATATGGCATGATATGGAACAGCAGACGATAATAAGAGCGACAGCTTTTGAGGATGCCGATCTGATTCGAGAGGCAGCCGCTCTCACACGTGAATTCAGCAAAGCCAAGCCCGGCATCTATTGGCCGGATTTGCTTGCATCCGCTGTGCTTGGTTATGCCGGTTTGTACTTGGCGATCACCGGAATGTCCCTCGCGGTGCAGTTGATTGGGGCGACCGTTGCAATCGTGCTGCTGTACCGCAGCGCGAGCTTTATCCATGAAATCACCCATATGAAGCGCGACCATGTGCCCGGGTTCCGCTGGGCGTGGAACGTGCTGGTCGGCATCCCGATGATGATCCCGTCCTTTGTCTATGAAGATACGCACAATCAGCATCATTCAAAGATGCGCTATGGCACGGCGAGGGACCCTGAATATCTGCCATTGGCGCTGATGAAGCCTTATATGCTGGTGTTGTTCTTGGCGATCGCGCTTTTTGGTTCTGTCGGGTTTTTGCTGCGATTTGCAATCTTCTCCCCGCTTTCGGTCATTTCACCATGGATAAGGCGCGAAACGGTCGCCCGTTTTTCAACGCTGGCAATCAACCCAAGCTATCGCCGGCCTTTGCCGACGGGCCAGTTCCGGCGCGACTGGATCATAATGGAAACGGGTGCCAGCCTTTGGTCGATCGGGCTGATTGCGGGCGTTGCGATGGGTTGGATCGCGCTGAAGGCTTTCCTGATTTATCTCGGCGTCGTCTCGGCGGCGTTTGCCTTGAACCAGCTGCGCACCCTGGTTGCGCATCTCTGGGAAAATAACGGAGATGTGTTGAGCGTAACCGAGCAATATCTGGATAGCGTCAATGTGCCGCCGCCCGGCCCGATAGCGGAATTCTGGGCGCCCGTGGGCCTGCGTTATCATGCCCTGCACCATCTTGTGCCGAGCGTACCCTATCATTCCTTGCCGGAGGTGCACCGCCAACTCGCTGCGAAGTTTGGCGATGGCAGCAATTATGCGAAGGCGAATTATCCCAATTTACGCGGTTTGATCATTCGGCTTGTAGGCTCGTCGATCCGCGGCGGGAAAACGGCTTAATCCGCCTTTTCCCGCGCAAGCCGCGACATCAAAATGGCTGCACGCTTTGCCTGACGACGGATGCTGTCCAGATCGACGGTCTCCCCCGGCGCATGATCACCAAAGCTGTAGGTGCCAAGGCCGGCCAGCCCGTCAACATCGCCTGCGACAAAGCTGATATCACCCGCGCCGCGTTTCAACGGATCAAGTGCTGGCATTTCGGCAAGCCCCATATCGCGGTTGACTGAGTTCAGTCGGTCGAGCAACGCCCGGTTGCCGTCTGTGGGCGCCATGGCCGGATAGCCGCCCTGATCGAAACTGATCGTCGCTTTGGTCTTGGGCGCATTGTCCGCAACAATGGCGAGCATTTTGGCCTTCACCCGCGCAGTCTGTTCCTCTGACAAGGTACGGAAATCGCCACGAGCCAGCGCGATACCGGGAATGATGTTGGTCTTGCCCGCAGCCGTAGCGCGAATGCCACCTGCATCGACCCCAGCTTCTTGCCCGGCAGCGATCAGGCCGACGTTGAAGGTCAGATTGGTTTCGGGCAATTCGGTTCGGAAGCGGTGGAGGATACGCGAAAGTTCGAATGCTGCGCCATCGCCATAGGTCGGGCTGAATATTAGTGAGCTGTGGCCTGTCGCACCGCTCACTTCCAACTTCCAACTGTTCGACGAACGGCGGGCGATAGAGCCCATGTCACGACCCTGATCCTGAACCAGTCCTTCAAAATCGAGGGCAACATCGGCGCGCTTGCCTGCAGCAATTAATGGCGCGCGGGTGACCTCGATCGGATCGCCTGCATCTTCCTCGTCACCGGTCATATGGATTTCGATATTGGCGTCCTTGAGCGTGCCAGCCGCCTGCATCGCACGAAGCGCTGCGACGATTACCGTCATCCCGCCCTTGTCGTCGCCCGCGCCGGGCCCCTCTGCCAGATCGGATTTGCCATCTTTCTTGCGGACAAAGGTCTGGAACGGGCTGTCGGGTTCGAACACTGTATCGAGATGCGCGATCAGGAGAAGCCGCTTGGTGCCCTTTTTCCCGTTCTTTTTCGCGACCAGATGCCCCGAACGTTGCGCGGCGCTCATGTCGATCCATTCGACGGTGAAGCCCATGGGTTCGAGTTCTGCGCGCATCATATCGGCGATCTTGCGTACGCCGTCAAAATTCAATGTGCCCGAATTCTGGTTCACCATCCGTTCGAGCAGCGCGACCGAGCGTTCATATTCGCTATCAACGGTCGCAGCCATCTTGGCTTCCGCCTTGCTCAATTGAGCAAAGGCAGGGTTGGCAAAGGCGAGCGCCAGTCCCGCACCTGTAAGGGCGAGGGACTGGCGCATTTTCTTCGTCAAGCCAAGGCTCACGCAGGCAACCCGCTGATCGCCTTGATTTCCATGAAGTCCTTCAGGCCGAACAGGCCGGCTTCGCGGCCGTTGCCCGACTGCTTGTAGCCGCCAAAAGGCGCGCCGGGTGCCGGACCCCAATTGTTGATCGCGACCATGCCGGCACGCAATTTCGGCGCAACAGCCGCGGCCTTGGCCGGATCGCCGGAAATCACAGCAGACAGACCATATTCGGTGTCGTTGGCAACCGCGATTGCCTGATCAAGATCGTCATAGGCCATGATCGTTGCGACCGGGCCAAAGACTTCTTCTTTGGCGATGCGCATGTCGGGCGTGACGCCGGAGAAGACGGTCGGCTTGATATAATAGCCGCGATTCAGATCCGCCGGACGATCAGTGCCACCGGTTTCCAGCTTCGCACCTTCGTCGATAGCCGACTGGATCAGACCCTGGATCTTTTCATATTGCGCCTTGTTGACCACCGGGCCGATATGCGCGCCTTCCTGAAGCGGATCGCCGACCTTTGTGCCTTCAAACATTGCGGTAACGAACTGGGCAGCCTCTGCCTCGCGTTCCTTGGGAACAAGGATGCGGGTCGGTGCGATGCAGCTCTGGCCGCTGTTGATGAGGACGCCTTGTACGGTTGGCGGCAGCACTTCTTCGAATTTCGCATCGGGCAATACGACGTTGGGCGACTTGCCGCCCAACTCCTGATGCACGCGCTTCACGGTATCGGCCGCCGCTTTGGCGACAAGGATGCCTGCGCGGGTTGAACCGGTGAAGCTGACCATGTCGACCCCGGGGTGCGCCGAAATTGCAGCACCGACGGTCGGGCCATCGCCCTGCACCAAGTTGAACACGCCCGCCGGCACGCCGGCTGCATCCATCACTTCGGCAAAGATTGCGGCGTTGCCGGGGCATTCCTCGGAAGGCTTCAATATCATGGTGTTGCCTGCAGCGATGCAAGGTGCAACTTTCAGCGCGATCTGGTTCAGCGGCCAGTTCCAAGGCGTGATCAGGCCGACGACGCCGATCGGTTCATAAACCACGGTGTTGGGGCCATGCTGTTCGCTGAACGAGAAATTCTGGAGCGCAGGCAGCGTACCCAGGAAGCCGCCAAGGCCGGCAGGGGCCTGCGCCATCGTTGCAAAGCTGAGCGGCGCGCCCATTTCGGCGGCCATCGACTTGGCAAAATCGGGAATGCGCTTTTTATACTCTTCGATGATGCGGTTCATCAGCGCGACCCGTTCCTCACGGCTGGTCTGGCTGAATGTCTTGAACGCTTCACGTGCCGCGGTAACGGCGGAATCGACATCGGCTTGGGTGCCCAGCGTGATTTCGGTGCAGGGCTCCTCGGTTGAAGGGCTGATTACCAGATGACGCGCGCCACCGATGCTGTCGACCCATTTGCCGTTGATATAATGCTTCAGATAGCTGTCCATCATCTCTCTCCTCAGGATGCCGGCGAGTCGGATGCGACCCGCGCTTGGGTTTTGATTTGGGACTTTTTAAGCCGAGGTCAACCTGCGTTTCAATCATGCAGTTAAACAAAAAAAGCCCGGAGGTTTCCCTCCGGGCTTTCCCTTGGATTTTTTCGGGGCGATTAGCCCGAATAATACATGTCGAACTCGACCGGCGAAGGGGTGGTTTCCCAACGGGTCACTTCGTCCCATTTCAGATCGATATAGGCTTCGATCTGATCCTTGGTGAAGACATCGCCTTCAAGCAGGAAGGCATGATCCTTCTGCAGGCTTTCCAGCGCCTCACGCAGGCTGCCGCAAACGGTCGGAACCTTCTTCAGTTCCTTCGCCGGCAGGTCGTAAAGGTTCTTGTCCATCGCGTCGCCGGGGTGGATCTTGTTACGGATACCGTCGAGGCCGGCCATCAGCAGCGCCGAATAGCACAGATAGGGGTTGGCCAGCGCATCGGGGAAACGGAATTCCACGCGCTTTGCCTTGTCGCCAGTACCATAAGGGATGCGGCACGAAGCCGAACGGTTGCGGCTCGAATAAGCGAGCAACACCGGCGCTTCAAAGCCCGGGACCAGACGCTTGTAGCTGTTGGTGGTCGGGTTGGTGAAGGCATTCAATGCCTTTGCGTGCTTGATCACGCCGCCGATGAAGTAAAGGCACATGTCCGAAAGGCCGGCATAGCCATTACCAGCGAAGAGCGGCTTGCCCTTTTCCCAGATCGAGATGTGG
Source organism: Sphingobium sp. (assembly GCA_035196065.1). Lineage (NCBI taxonomy): Bacteria > Pseudomonadati > Pseudomonadota > Alphaproteobacteria > Sphingomonadales > Sphingobiaceae > Sphingobium > Sphingobium sp. Next base: position 2,970,461 of record CP136575.1, on the reverse strand, counting down.
GTATGCATGCCGCTACCATTGTCCGCCTTGATCGGCTTCGGCATGAAGGTTGCGGTCTTGCCATAGGCATGGGCAACCTGATGCACGACATATTTGTAGATCTGCATGCGGTCTGCAGTCTGCACCAGCGTGCCGAAGGTGAGGCCGAGTTCATGCTGCGCGGCAGCCACCTCATGGTGGTGCTTGTCGCAGGGCAGACCCATTTCGAGCATGGTCGAGACCATTTCGCCGCGGATGTCGACGGCGCTGTCGACGGGTGCGACGGGGAAATAGCCGCCCTTGGCGCGCGGACGGTGGGCAAGGTTGCCGCCGTCATAGCTGCGGCCGGTGTTGGTCGGCAGTTCGATATCATCGATGCGGAAGCCCGAGCCATCATAGCCATCATAGAAGGTCACGTCGTCGAACATGAAGAATTCGGCTTCGGGACCAACATAAACGGTGTCGCCGATACCGGTCGACTTCAGATAGGATTCAGCGCGCTTCGCGGTGCTGCGCGGGTCGCGTGCATAAAGCTCACCTGATGAAGGTTCGACGATGTCGCAGCAGATGATCATCATCGGCGTTGCGCTGAACGGATCCATCCAAACTGCGTCGAGATCGGGACGCAGGATCATGTCCGATTCATTGATCGCCTTCCAGCCCTCGATCGACGAGCCGTCAAACATCAGGCCGTCTTCGAGTTCATCTTCGCCAAGCACGCCGGCGCACATGGTGAGGTGCTGCCACTTGCCCTTGGGGTCGGTGAAACGCAGGTCCACCCACTCGATATCATTGTCCTTGATCTGTTTCAGAATATCTTTGGCGCTGGCCATGGTAACTTCCTTCTTTCCTCTAAACTGATTTTGATTGATTGCCGTAGTTCTGAGCTTGCCGAAGCGACGCGCGCAGCCTTAGGGCGAATGTTAAACTGCGTCGCTGTCTCGTTCGCCGGTGCGGATACGCAGGGCGGTTTCGACAGGGATCACGAAAATCTTGCCGTCGCCGATGCGGCCGGTCTGGGCAGCGGCGGCGATTGCCTCGACCACGCGGTCTGCAAGCGCGTCGTCAACAACCACTTCCAGCTTCACCTTGGGCAGGAAGTCGACGACATATTCTGCGCCGCGATAGAGCTCTGTATGACCCTTCTGGCGGCCAAAGCCCTTCGCTTCTGTGACTGTGATGCCGGAAACGCCTACTTCATGCAGTGCTTCCTTCACCTCGTCGAGCTTGAACGGTTTGATGATCGCTTCGATCTTCTTCATGGCTTTCCCCAAATTGGCGCGTGCAGGACGTGCTCCGCGCGCGCGGATGATGGGCTATCCCTCGCAAGGAGCGTGCCAATTGGTAAAGACGGGGTTTTCCGTGAGCCGTGGCGGTACAACCGAAGCTGCTGCTGCCTATTATTTAGGCAATTGGTGGAGAATCGGGCAGATCGTTGCCCCTCCCCGGTGAAGGAGAGGGGCAATTGCTGTTATTTACGGGCAGCGCGATACTTGTCGTCATTCGCCTTGGCAAAATGCGCGCGGCCAATCAGATAGGCCCGGATGGTTTCAATTTCCGCCGGCGTCATAACTGGCTTGAAACTGGCCATGCCATTTTGGGCAAGGATGCCGTCATAGACGATCGACTTGAAGGTCGCGGCATCTGCGATTGTTCCTGATTTGCGCAGGTCGGGCAAGACGCCGGAACCCACAGCGCCCGGAGCATGGCAAACCAGGCAGTAACGCTGGTAATTGGACTGGCCGGCAGCGATTGTGGCGGCATCGCCGATCATCGCGGGCGGGTTCCATACCCATTTTTCAGCGGGTGGTAGCGCGGGCAGCGCGCCCTTGCCGCCCAGTTTCAGAACGATCAGCCGCGGGATGTTGGGCACTTCCTGGCTTGCGCCGGCGACATAGCCGGACACCAGAGGAAAGGCGCCGCCCTTGCTGGTCATGAAGGCAACATATTGCTCGCCATCGACAAGGAATGTCGATGCTCCGGTCAGCACGCCCGATTGGACGTCGAGGCTGTAAAGCGACTTGCCGCTATCCGCTGCATAGGCATGGAAGCGGCCTACCGAGTCGCCCTGGAACACCAGATTGCCTGCGGTCGACATCGTGCCGCCGTTCCAGGGGGCTGGATAGTCCACCGACCATTTGGTCGTACCGCTTTTCGGATCGAAAGCGACAAGTTGACCGAAAGTAGCTGCCTGAATGGCTTTCACCATGTTGAGGTCATCGGGCACATCTGCGGCCGCCATCGCGGTACCGGTGTTGAAGCCCATAGACTTGCGTTCCTGCTCATTCGGTGCCGCCTGCGGGACAAATGCACCGCCCAACTGCATGGCGGGAATATAAACTAGGCCGGTTGCCGGGTTGAAGCTCATCGGATGCCAGTTATGCGCACCCAATGCCGACGGATTGGCAAGGAACATCTTGCCGTCTTTGTAGAAACGCGCCGCCGGGTTTTCGATCGGGCGGCCGGTCGCCATGTCGTAGCCGGTGGCCCAGTTCAAACCCTTGATGAAGGGATTGGCCGAGAGCAATTTGCCGTTGCTGCGATCAATCGTGAAGAAAAAGCCGTTCTTGGGAGCGTGGTACAGCACCTTCACATCCTTGCCGTCACGCTTTTCAGTGGCGAGCAGGATCGGCTGGGTTGCGGTATAATCCCAGGTTTCGGCGGGTGTTTCTTGATAATGCCACAGATATTCGCCGGTCTCGGGTTTCAGTGCGACGATTGACGAAAGGAAGAGATTGTCGCCCTCGCCATTCGAACGCAGCCCATGGTTCCAGGGATTGCCGTTGCCGACGCCAAGATAGAGCTGGTCGAGTTCAGCGTCATAGACGATCGCGTCCCAAACCGTGCCGCCGCCGCCGCTTTCACGCCAGTCGCCCTTTTTCGGTTTCTTGCTCCATGTATCATAGGCAAGTTCCTTCATCACCTTGTCGCTGGCCGCGCCGTCGGGTTCGCCCTTGGGGTTGGGAACGGTGTAGAAGCGCCATGCCTGCTTGCCGCTATCGGCATGATAGGCCGTCACATAGCCACGCTTGCCGAATTCGGCGCCGCCATTGCCGATGATAACAAGGTCTTTCACAACACGGGGGAAGCCGGTGATGATGCCGTTCGATTTGGGATCGAGCGTCTGCGCGCTCCACAATTCCTTGCCGGTCTTGGCATCAAGCGCGATCAGCCGGCCATCAATCGTGCCGACATAAACGCGGCCCTTCCAGAAGGCGACACCGCGGTTAACGACGTCGCAACAGGCCTTGACCCCGCGCGCCTTGTCAACGCCGGGATCGAATTGCCACAAGGGCTTGCCGGTCTTGGCCTCAAAGGCAAAAACTTTCGACCAGGGGCCGGTCACGTAAAGATTGCCGCCAACCTCAACAGGGGTCGATTCATGGCCGCGTGCGTCGGGCAGATCAGCATACCATGCGATGCCAAGCTCCCCCACATTCTTGTCGTTGATCTGGGTGAGGGGGCTATGGCGGGTTTCGGCATAATTGAATGCCGGCGAGGCCCAATCGTCGCCATCTCCGCCGGTCTTCAGAAATTCGCCGTCGATCTTCGCCAGATTGGGGTCCTGTGCCCCCGGATTATCCTGTGCAAGCTTACAGCCCGCGAGCGCCAGCGCCGCAATCGCGACGATTCCTACTTTCTTGAACATTTCCCCACTCCTTTGATGGCGGAGATTATTATTTCTTCAGGGCAAGTCCAGCAAGAATTTAAGCGATCGGTTAAACAATAAGGCTTTGCCGGATTGCGTCGCCCATTTCCTGAGCCGCCGGATCATAAAGCCGATCGCGAAGGCCACTCACCAAGGGTGCGGGGGCCGTTGCTGGTGTGCCGCCGGCAAAGGGCGGTGCCGGATCATATTCGAGTGCCAATTGAATCGTGCGCGCAACGTCTTCGCCTTGTGCCAACGCCATCAATTCCAGCGCGAAATCGATGCCTGATGTCACGCCGCCGGCAGTGACCAGATTGCCGTCGCGCACAACGCGCGCTGCTTCGTGCGTCGCGCCATAGAGAGGAAGGAGTTGTGTATAGGCCCAGTGCGTTGTTGCGCGCTTGCCTTGCAAAAGACCTGCAGCTCCGAGAATAAAGCTGCCAGTGCAGACGCTGGTGATCCATTGTGCAGCTTTTGCCTGCGTCCGGACGAAATCGACGATCTCCGCATCGGCAATCGCCTCGCGCACCCCAAAGCCGCCGGGCACGCAGATGATGTCCGCTTGCGGACAATCGGCGAAGCTTGACGACGGGACTATGGCAAAGCGGCAATCGGTCGAAACCGATGTGCCATCTTTGGAAACGACATGGGTCGTCGCACCCGGCAGGCGCGAAAGAAACTGCACCGGGCCCGCAAAATCGAGTTGGGTGACATTGTCGAACAGGACGAAGACGATGTTCATGTGCGGATCCCTATCGACCGCGTTCAGTCGATAATCTCTAAAGCGATCGCTGTCGCTTCGCCGCCACCGATGCAGAGCGATGCCACACCGCGCTTTTTGCCGTTTGTTTTCAGCGCGCCGATCAGTGTCGTGATGATCCGCGCACCCGACGCGCCGATCGGATGGCCGAGTGCGGTTGCGCCGCCATGGACGTTGATCTTGTCATGCGCGATGCCAAGATCACGCATCGAGAACATGGCGACACAGGCAAAGGCTTCGTTCACCTCGAACAGATCGACATCGTCGATGCTCCATCCCGCCTTGGCGAGGCATTTGGTGATCGCCCCAACCGGTGCAGTGGTGAAGGCTGCCGGTTCCTGCGCATGGGCCGCCGAGGCGACGATCCGCGCAACCGCTTTCTGCCCCTTGGCTTCTGCAGTCGATGCGCGCGTCAGGACCAATGCGGCCGCACCATCTGAAATCGAAGAACTGGTCGCTGCGGTGATCGTGCCATCCTTGGCAAAGGCGGGCTTCAGTGTCGGGATCTTGTCAGGACGGCCTTTACCGGGCTGCTCGTCGGTATCGACTACCGCCTCCCCTGCGCGGCTGACTACCGTGACCGGCACAATTTCATCCTTGAATGCGCCAGAGGCAATGGCCGCCTGTGCGCGGCGGAGCGATTCGATCGAATAGGCGTCCTGATCTTCTCGGGTCAGTTGATATTCGTTGGCGGTTTCCTGAGCAAAGGTGCCCATGGCGCGGCCGGGTTCATAGGCATCCTCCAGCCCGTCGAGGAACATATGATCATAGGCGGTATCATGCCCGATGCGCGCGCCGCTGCGATGTTTTTTGAGGATATAGGGCGCGTTGGTCATGCTCTCCATGCCACCTGCAACCACATAATCGACTGAACCCGCAGCGATCGCTTCTGCGCCCATGATAACCGTCTGCATGCCGCTGCCGCAGACCTTGTTGACCGTGGTGGCCTGCACTGACTTAGGAAGCCCCGCCTTGATAGCTGCCTGACGGGCAGGGGCCTGGCCGAGACCTGCGGGAAGCACGCAGCCCATATAGATGCGTTCGATATCGTCGCCCGAAATACCGGCACGCTCCACTGCAGCCTTTACCGCTGTCGCCCCAAGGTCAGTCGCGGCAACGTCGGCGAGCGCGCCTTGCATGCCGCCCATCGGGGTGCGTGCATAAGACAGGATGACGACGGGATCGGTGTTGGTCACGAGCTGGCTTCCTTGAAATGGGAGATATAGGAGTCGCCATAATCCCGCAGTGCGGCAAAGACAAATGCCACTTTCCGCCAGACCCATCGGTTATGGCAGCTTGCATCTGCGTGCCGAGTGCTTAACTGTCCGATTAATTGGAGGAGAATGTGTCATGGCGACGGATATGAAAGCGATATTGGACAATCAGCGCGCGGCATTTGAGGCGGCGCGCCCTGAGTCCATGTCGGTACGCAAGGATCGGCTGAAGCGACTGATTGTGATGATCAAGGACAATGGCGAGGAATTTGCCCGCGCCATGAGCCGGGATTTCGGCCACCGCAGCCACGAACAGAGCATGATGACTGACATCGTGCCGTCGATCAGTGCGGTTAAATATTGCCTCAAAAACATGGACAAATGGGCGCGCGCCGAAAAGCGCAAGCCATTGTTTCCACTCGGTCTTCTGGGCGCGAAAGCCGAATTGCGCTACGAACCCAAAGGCGTGATTGGTGTCGTTTCGCCATGGAATTTCCCCGTCGGTTTGACGATCGGACCGATGGCGCAGGCCTTTGCCGCCGGTAACCGCGTGATGGTGAAGCCCAGCGAGTTCACCGAGGATACCTCTGAACTGATGAAATCCGTTTTCGCGAAATATTTCGCTGAGGAAGAGCTTGCGGTGATCACGGGCGGGCCCGATGTGGGCCAGCAATTCTGTTCGCTGCCGTTTGACCATCTGCTGTTCACGGGTGCAACTGCGGTGGGCAAGCATGTGCTGCATGCGGCGGCCGATAACCTGGTGCCGGTGACCCTCGAACTGGGCGGCAAGTCACCCACGATTTTGGGACGTAGCGCCAATATCGAACGTGCGGGTGAGCGCATTGCGATGGGCAAGATGATGAATGCTGGGCAGATCTGCCTTGCACCTGATTATATGCTGGTACCCGAGGATATGGAGGATCGTGCGATCGGCGCAGTCGTCGGTGCGGTTGGCAAAATGTATCCGAAGCTTTTGAACAATGACGACTATACCTCGGTCGTCAATGCGCGCCACCATGGCCGCCTGCAGGGTCTGATCGACGATGCCAAAGCCAAGGGTGCCGAGGCTATCGAGGTCAATCCGGGCAATGAAGATTTCTCTTCGTCAAACGGGCACAAAATGCCGCTCACCATTTTGCGCAATGTCGATGATGACATGAAGGTGATGCAGGACGAGATTTTCGGTCCGGTTCTGCCGGTCAAGACCTATCGCGGGATTGATGAGGCGATTGACTATATCAACCGCAAGGATCGTCCGCTCGGGCTTTATTATTTCGGCGAGGATACGGCCGAGCGCGAGCGGGTGCTGACCCGCACCATTTCGGGCGGAGTCACCATCAATGACGTGATCTTCCACGTCTCGGTCGACGATCTGCCTTTTGGTGGCATTGGTCCTTCGGGCATGGGCAGCTATCATGGACCGGAAGGTTTCAAGACCTTCAGCCATGCACGCTCTGTCTATACCCAGCCGAAGATCGACGTTGCGGGTTTGGCGGGTCTCAAGCCGCCCTTTGGCAAGGCGACGCAGAAAACCCTGGCCCGCGAACTGGGATGAACCGGGACGTCGCCCTGGCTTTTGACAGGGCGGCGGTTATGCGTTGCATCCGCCGCAAGCCTTCGCTAATGGCACCGCTGCTGCCCCTGTGGTGGAATTGGTAGACGCGCTCGACTCAAAATCGAGTATCGAAAGATGTGCCCGTTCGAGTCGGGCCAGGGGCACCATTTCCAAATATTCAATTTGCTTTTGCGGCTCGATCAGGGGCGGCGCTTGATGCCGCGCCGGTTTGACCATCCGACCGCAATTGCCGTTCCGATGGCGGACCAGTCCCAATGACGCTGATCGCTAATGAATAATATTAGACTTTGAAATACAATCCCGATCCCGGGTGCATTGGGATTGATTGCTGACCCTTGTGCCTGACATAGCGCCCCCAACAAATGGACGGACGAAAATTATGAAAACAACGGCCCGGGCAGTGGTCATCGGCGGCGGTGTCGTCGGGGTAAGCACTTTGTATCATCTTGCCAAAATGGGTTGGGATGATGTCATCCTGCTCGAACGCAAGGAGCTTACATCCGGATCGACATGGCATGCGGCAGGCCTTTTGCCGCTGTTCAACCTCAGTTATTCGGTCGGCAAGCTGCATCAATATTCGGTGGGCCTTTATCCCAGTCTTGAGGCTGAGACAGGCCTGCATGCCGGGTTTTCCCAGGTAACCAACATAAGGTTGGCAACCACCCGCGATCGTTTGGATGAATATCATTATTATGCCGGCGTGGCGCAGACCATCGGCGTGAACGTCAATTTTCTGAGCCCTGAACAGGTCAAGGAAATCTGGCCGCTCGCCGATATGGACGGCGTGATCGGCGCGATCCAGCATCCCGATGATGGTTATATCCAGCCTGCTGATCTGACACAGGCCTTGGCAAAAGGGGCCCGTCAGCGCGGCGCGACAATTTACCGAAACACCACCGTTACCGCGATCACCCAGCAGCCGAACGGAGAATGGCTGGTTTCGACTGATCAGGGCGACGTTCTTTGCGAACATGTCATTTCCTGCTCGGGAAATTTTGCCCGACAGACCGGCGCGATGGTTGGCCTTGATATTCCCGTGATCCCGGTAGAGCATCAATATATCGTCACCGAACAGCACCCGGCGATCATGGAGCGCAAGCGTCGGGGCCTTCCCGAAATGGGCGTGCTGCGCGAATCCGACGCCAGTTACTATATGCGTGAGGAAGCGGGGGGTTTGCTGCTTGGTCCCTATGAGGTCGGCGCGCCAGCCTGCTATGTTGATGGCCCGGCCGCGAACAGCGAATATGAGCTGTTCCCCGATGCCCTCGAACGGCTTGAGCCCTATGTCTTGGCAGCGATGAAACGCGTCCCGGCCTTTGGCGAGGTAGGGATCAAGAAGGTCTATAATGGGGCGATTGCCTATACGCCCGACGGTTCGCCGATTGTCGGCCCGGCATGGGGCCTCAAGAATTTCTGGCTGAACGAAGGGCATAGCTTCGGGGTAACCGCTGCCGGCGGTGCCGGATGGCAGTTGGCCCACTGGATCGTGGATGGCGAACCGACCATCGACATGATGGGTGTCGATCCGCGCCGCTTCGGTGATTATGCAGGGCGGGGCTTCTTGATCGAAAAGAATGAGGAAGCCTATGCCAAGGTTTTCACCGTCCATTATCCGGACGAGGAGCGCGAGGCCGGACGGGCGCTGCGACGCACGCCTTGCTATGATCGCATGAAAGCATTGGGTGCGGTATTTGGTAGTGTGTTTGGTTGGGAACGGCCCAATTGGTTTGCGCCTGAAGGCTATGCGCTGAGCGAGGCAGACCTCGACAAGCCCGATGTGCTGTTGAACGACAATCACCCCGTGGTGGAGGGCGAACCCATCCGGGAAAAATGGTCCTTCCGGCGTTCAAATTATTTTGAGCATGTGGGCAATGAATGCCGCCATGTTCATGAAAAGGTCGGCCTTCAGGATATGAGCGCATTTGCCAAATGCGAGATATCCGGGCCCGGTGCGGAAGCCTGGCTTAACGAACTCCTGACTAATGCCGTGCCGCAAAAGGTCGGGCGCGTTACGCTATCCTATCTGCTGACAAGCAAGGGCGGCGTCCGGAGCGAGTTCACCGTCTATAAAATGGCGCCGCAGCGTTATTATCTGGTCTCGGCAGGCGCTTTTGAACGGCACGATCATGACTATCTGAAAAAGGCCATGCCGCGTGATGGCTCTGTCAGCTTTGAGCGGCTGACAACAGCGATGGGCGTACTTGTCCTTGCCGGCCCGCGTTCGCGCGACGTTCTTGAAAAGCTGACCGATACCGATCTGTCTAGCGCAGCGTTCCCCTGGCTGACCGGGAAGAAGATCAGCATTGGTCTGGCGCAGGTCGATGCCCTCCGTGTCAACTTCATAGGTGAGCTTGGCTGGGAAATTCATCATCCGATCGAGATGCAGAATTACATATTCGACCGGTTGATGGAGGCTGGTGCCGAATTTGACATAAAGCCGTTTGGAATCCGGGCGATGACAGCAATGGCTTTGGAAAAAAGTTACAAGCTGATCCCGCGCGAATTGTCTGTGGAATATTCCGCCTATGAAAGCGGATTGGACCGCTTCATCAGTCTCAAAAAGCCGACATTCCATGGCCGGGACGCCTTGCTCGCCTGGAAGGATGAGGGCTTTGCAAATAAATTGGTGACCATGGAAGTGCATGGGGTGACCGATGCCGATGCGCGCGGGTCTGAAGTCATTTATCTTGGCGACGAGATTGTCGGGCGGGCAACCTCTGGCGGCTATGGCTGGCGCGTCGGCAAGTCGCTTGCACTGGCGATGATCCGGCCGGATTTGGCAATTGAGGGTGCAGAGTTTGAAATTGCGATTTTGGGCTCCCGCCATAAAGCGACGATCATTGCAGATTCGCCTTTTGATCCTGAAAATGAGGCGTTGAGGAGTTAGGGTCATGTCCCATTTCGAATCGATCGCATCGCAGCTCGACATGGACCGCAAAGGCCATACCTTGCCGCGCGCGCTCTATGTCAGCGAAGAGGCATTCCAGTTCGACGTCCAGGTGATGCTCAAATCGGTCTGGCTTTACGCCTGCACGGGTGCCCATGTGAAAAAGCCGGGCGATTATTTCATCTTCGAGGTGGCGAATAATTCAATCATCATCGTGCGCGGGCGCGATATGGAAGTGCGCGCCTTTTGGAACAGCTGTCGCCATCGCGGCGCAAAAATCTGCCTTGAACAAAAGGGGTCTTCGCCACGGCTGATGTGTCCCTATCACCAATGGACCTATGGCCTTGATGGCAAGTTGCTGGCGGCCCGCAGCATGGCGGACGATTTTGCCAAGGCAGACCATGGCCTCCATTCGGTCGCGCTCGAGAATATCGGCGGCTTGATCTTCATCTGCATGAGCGACAATCCGCCACCAATCGATCGCGTAAAGGCAGACATTTCCGAGCAGATCGCTGTCTATGATGTCGAAAAGCTCAAGGTTGTGGTGCAGGATGATTATATCGAAGACGCCAATTGGAAGCTGGTGATGGAGAATAATCGCGAATGCTATCATTGCGATGTCGGCCATCCCGAACTGATCAGCGTGCTCGGTACTTACGGCTTTGGCAAAGGCCTTCCTGAAGATGGCGATGCGGATATTGTCGACGATAGCAGCTATGATGCGTTGGTCGCGGCCAAGCGGGAAGAGTGGAAGGCGCTCGGAATTGATCGCGATTTGATCGAATTTCCTGATGGCTGGTGGCACCGCGTCGCGCGGTTGGCGCTTGCCAATGGCGCCGTGACGCAGTCGATCGATGGCAAACTGGCCTGCCAGAAACTTATCGGGCCCTTCAAGGAACCTGAAACATCCAGTCTTTCGGTCTGGACACAGCCCAATAGCTGGCACCATTTCTGCTGTGACCATGTGGTGACTTTTTCGCTAACCCCCGTTTCCGCCGACAAGACGTTGCTGCGCACCAGCTGGCTTGTGCATGAAGATGCGGTTGAGGGCGTGGACTATGATCCCGACCATATCACCGCGCTCTGGCGCGCGACCAATGTGCAGGATGGTCATTTTTCGATGATCAACCACCAGGGAATCAACAATGATGGCTATGTCCCAGGGCCCTATGCCGTCGAGGAAAAGTTGGTCGAGGATTTCAAGGATTTCTATGTCGCTGCGGCGCGATCGGCTTTGAAGGAACTGCGTTGATGGCACCGCTTCCCGCGCATGGATCGGTCCGCCTGTCTGCCGGGCAATGGCAGATGGGTGAACGCCCCGGTGAGCGCATCCGCGCGCTGGTCGATGATCCGCGTGGCTATCGCAGCCTGTTGATGCAGGTTGCCCCGGGCCCATTGGGTGCGCTCCATGCGCATGACGAGATTGAGCAGATCTATGTGATCGAAGGCGACTTTTTCGATGATGACGCAAGCTATGGTCCCGGCGATTTCCTGCTGCGCATGCCCGGCACGATGCATCGTGCCGGCAGCCGCAACGGTTGCACGATGATGATTGTCTACACTCCCTTGATTGAGAACCCGAAGTGACCCGTTTCAGCGCTTTCAGCCTTTTCGCCAAAGCCCTTGGCGGCCATCAAAGCTGGCCCGAACAATGGCCAGACGCCGCCCCCAAACCCGCTTATGACGCGATCATCGTCGGCGGCGGCGGCCATGGCCTGGGGGCTGCCTATTATCTTGCAAAGAAATACGGGATCACCAATGTGGCCGTTTTGGAAAAAGGCTGGATTGGCGGTGGCAATACCGGGCGCAACACCACCATCATCCGGTCCAATTACCTTTATGATGAAAGCGCGCATCTTTACGACCATGCCGTCAAGCTCTGGGATGGCTTGAGCCAGGAACTGAATTACAACACCATGTATTCAAAGCGCGGTGTGATGATGCTCGCGCATAATGTGCATGATATCCAGAGCTTCAAACGCCATATCCACGCAAATCGGCTTAATGGTGTCGATAATGAATGGCTGACCCCGGAACAGGCCAAGGCCTATTGCCCCGCGCTCAATATCTCACCCGATTCGCGCTATCCTGTTCTTGGTGCGGCCCTGCAGCGCCGCGGCGGCACGGCGCGGCATGATACGGTCGCATGGGGCTATGCCCGTGCAGCGGCAGCCTTGGGCGTTGACATCATCCAGAATTGCGCGGTCACCGGTATCCGCCGCGACGCGAATGGCGCGGTCGAAGGCGTGGAAACCACGCGCGGCTACATCGCTTGCAAGCGAGTTGGCGTGTCGGCAGCTGGCAACACATCGGTGATCATGCAGATGGCGGGCCTCGATTTCCCGCTGGAAAGCTATCCGCTGCAGGCATTGGTATCCGAACCCGTCAAGCCGACCTTTCCCTGCGTCGTCATGTCGAACACCGTGCATGCTTATATGAGCCAGTCCGACAAGGGCGAGCTGGTGATTGGCGCGGGTACCGATCAATATGTCAGCTACTCGCAACGCGGTGCGCTGCATATTGTCGAACATACGTTGGCGGCGATTTGCGAAATATTCCCGATCTACCGCCGGATGCGCATGCTGCGCACATGGGGCGGTATTGTTGATGTGACACCGGATCGTTCGCCGGTCCTCGGCAAGACCCCTGTCAAAGGACTCTATGTCAATTGCGGCTGGGGAACGGGAGGCTTTAAGGCAACACCGGGGGCAGGCGATTTGCTCGCATATACGATGGCCAAGGATGAACCCCATCCAATCAACGCACCCTTCAATCTTGATCGCTTCCGCAACGGGCGGTTGATTGACGAAGCGGCAGCTGCAGCGGTGGCCCACTGATGATCCTGATCCATTGCCCCTATTGCGACGAAAAGCGCGCCGAGATTGAGTTCGCTTATGCTGGCGAAGCGCATATCGCCCGTCCCGTTGATCCCTCCACATACAGCGATGAGGAGTGGGAGCGCTATCTGTTCATCCGCGCCAATCCGCGCGGCCGACATCATGAACGCTGGCGGCACACCCATGGCTGCGGACGCTTTTTCAATGCTGTGCGTGACACAGTGACGGACAAGTTTGAAACCACCTATAAAGCAGGGGAGCCACGCCGATGAGTGGCTATCGCTTGACTAATGGCGGACGGATAGACCGGAGCCAGCCGCGCCAATTTAGTTTCGATGGCAAGAGCTATTCGGGTTTTGCAGGCGATACGCTGGCATCGGCGCTGCTTGCCAGCGGCGAGACGCTCTTTGGCCGGTCGTTCAAATATCATCGCCCTCGCGGTCTTTTAGCTGCAGGCAGTGAAGAGCCCAATGCGCTCATTTCTGTCGATCGGGGCCCCGGTAGATTCACCCCCAATCTGCGCGCCACCAATGTCGAAGTGCATCATGGTCTTTCCGCCGTGAGCCAGAACCGCTGGCCTTCGCTCAAGACCGATCTGGGCGCGATCAATGACAGGTTGGGGATGTTCTTCCCTGCAGGTTTTTACAACAAGACCTTCATGTGGCCGCGTTCTTTTTGGGACAAGCTTTATGAACCTGCGATCCGGCGCATTGCGGGGCTTGGCGATGCCCCGACCGAAGAGGATCCGGATACCTATTCTGCGACCTATGCACATACCGATATTTTGATCATCGGTGCCGGGCCTGCCGGCATTGATGCTGCGCTCGAAGCTGCGTCGACCAACAAGCGGGTCATGCTTATTGACGAGCAGAGTGAAGCAGGGGGCGGCGCCCTGGCTGACCCGTCGCTTTGGGCGTGGTTGGAGCGCAGCATGAAAGCGCTGAAGGAAGCGACCAATGTCACCATCCTGACCCGGACCACCGCTTTCGGCTATTTTCATGACAATTTCATTGGCGCGGTTGAAAGGCTGACCGATCATCTGCCCGACGCGGGTGATACGCCGCGCGAAAAGTTGTGGCGGATAAGAGCAGGCGAAGTGATCCTGGCTCAAGGTGCGATTGAGCGGCCCTTGGTGTTCGAAGGCAATGACACGCCCGGCGTGATGCTTTCCTCTGCCGCCAAAGTATTCGCCAACCGTTATGGCGTTGCGGTCGGCAAATCCGTCGCATTAATGGCTGTGCATGACAGTGGCTGGCATGATGTCTTCGCGTTGGCAAAAGCCGGCGCAGGGATCGCGGCAATCATCGATGTGCGGGCCGACGTCGATCCATCGTTGATCAAGGCTGCTGCAGAACTCGATATTCGGGTAGAGCTTGGCGCTGCCGTGATCGGCGTTGCCGGACGCCATTCTGTTAAAAGCATTGAGGTTGCATCTACCTCTGGTTCCAATCGACAGAAAATCGCCTGTGACGCGCTGCTGATGGCAGGCGGCTGGACGCCAAGCGTGCATCTCTGGTCGCACAGCAAGGGCACGCTGAAATGGCGCGATGATTTGGGTGCCTATGTGCCCGATCAGCCCAATGAAAATGTTCGCTGCGTCGGGGCTTGCGCAGGGGCTTGGAATTTCGGCGATGGCGAAGTGATCGATATGTTGCCGACCCCGAAAGACCCGGCACGGATCAAGGCCTTTGTTGACTTCCAGAATGATGTGACCGCCAAGGATATTCATCTTGCCGTGCGCGAAGGGTTCCGCTCGATTGAGCATATCAAGCGCTACACCACCAATGGCATGGCGACCGATCAGGGCAAGACATCCAATCTCAACGGCCTGCAGATTGCATCTTCGGCACTGGCAAAGCCCGTGGTCGATATTGGTCTTACCACCTTTCGTCCGCCCTATACGCCACAGACCTTTGGGGCGTTGGCGGGTCATGCGAAGGGGCCGCTGTTTCAGGCAACGCGCACAACCAATATCGATCGCTGGGCGGAAGAAAATGGCGCAGTCTTCGAACTGGTCGCGCAGTGGCGGCGCGCCCGATACTTTCCGCAAGCCGGCGAGGATATGCACGCAGCGGTAAACCGCGAGTGCGTTGCGGTGCGCAACAATGTGGGAATTTTCGATGCCTCGACCTTGGGCAAGATCGAAGTGGTCGGGCCCGATGCGGCCGAGTTTCTCAACCGCATGTACACCAACCCCTGGAAGGCTCTTGAACCCGGGCGATGCCGCTATGGGCTTTTGCTCAAAGAGGATGGTTTCATCACGGATGACGGCGTGTCGGCGCGCCTGGCCACTGACCGCTTCCACCTGACCACGACAACGGGCGGCGCGGCGCGGGTGCTCAACATGATGGAGGATTATCTCCAGACCGAATGGCCCGACCTGAATGTCTGGCTGACCAGTACGACCGAGCAATATGCGGTAATCGCTTTGCAAGGGCCGATGGCGCGCAAGCTGTTGGAGCCGCTGGTGGAGGGAATTGATCTTTCCGCCGAAGCTTTCCCGCATATGGCGATCCGCGAAGGAACGATCTGCGGAATACCGACCCGCCTGTTCCGCGTGAGCTTCACCGGGGAATTGGGTTTCGAAATCAATGTGCCTACCGCCTATGGCCGCGCGCTATGGGAACGGTTGATGGCCGAAGGCGCACAATATGGCATCACGCCCTATGGCACCGAGGCGATGCATGTGCTGCGCGCGGAAAAAGGCTTCATCATTGTCGGGCAAGATACCGATGGCACGGTGACGCCGCAGGACGCAGGCCTCGATTGGGCAGTGGGCAAGAAAAAGCCGGATTTCGTCGGCAAGCGCTCCCTCGCCCGTCCTGATATCGTTGCTGGCGGACGCAAGCAGCTTGTTGGGCTGTTGACTGAAGATCCGAACATCGTTCTGGAGGAAGGCGCACAAATTGTAGCCGATCCCAAACAGGCAATCCCGATGACAATGATCGGCCATGTCACCTCATCCTATTGGAGCGAGGCTCTGGGACGGTCGGTTGCGCTTGCGCTTGTGGCGGGCGGGCGCGACAAAATGGGCGAGACGCTTTACATCCCGATGCCGGACAAAACATATAAGGCTAAGGTCAGCACAATGGTCTTTTATGATCCTGAAGGAGCGCGGCTCAATGTCTGATCTTTTGACCCGCACTGAACCGGTGCCGACAGAGCCGTTCGTCACAGCGGATGTGAAAATTAGTCTTGCCCCGCCTATGGCGCGATATTCGCTTCGCGCGCGGCAGGTACAGGCGCTGGAAACCTTGCTCGGTGTGAACATGCCGAAAAAGATTGGCGCGACTGAAGGCGGCATCATCTGCCTTGGTCCGGATGAATGGCTGTTGCGCGGGGGTGCGGGAATGAAGCTTGCCGACGGCAGCGGATTGCCAGTCGCAATCACTGACGTCAGCGAACGGTCTATCTGCATCACGATTGAAGGCGCCGCCGCTGCGGCCTTGCTGATGGCCGGTTGCCCGCTTGATCTTGAACAGTTCGCAGTCGGCAGGGCGACGCGGACGATTTTTGAGACGGTGGAAATCGTCATCGTCCGCGAGACAGAAAACCGTTTCCAGGTCGAAGTCTGGCGCAGCTTTGCTGATTGGCTCTGGACGGCGCTAACAACTGCTGCAAGCCATTGACCAATAAGGGGGGGGAAGATGACTGACTGGGCGAGAAAAATTGATCTGGGGCGCTATGGTCAATCAAACCGCACCTGGTTGGGGATGACGGTCAATCCTGCCGTATTCTTTCCGATTGCCCTGATTTCGCTCTCCGTCATCCTGTTCAGCGTTATCGCGCCGCAGTCTTCGGCCGATCTGTTTTCTTGGTTGCGTGCATCGGCGGTATCGCAGTTCAACTGGTTTTTGTTGACGGTTGGAAATCTTGTTCTTCTGTTTTGCATCGTCGTTGCGCTTTCACCGCTTGGGAAAATCCGGCTTGGGGGCAAAGATGCAGCGCCGGAATATTCCCGGATGGCTTGGTTTTCGATGCTTTTCGGGGCGGGCATGGGCATCGGGCTCGTTTTTTACGGCGTCGGTGAACCGGTCACGCATTTCACCTCTTCATTGGCCGGTGGCCCGGCCGCACCTCTGGGTGGTGCTGCCGGCGACATTGATGGTGCACGGACCATGGCAATGGCTGCAACGGTCTATAATTGGGCACTCCATCCTTGGGCGATTTACGCCATTGTAGGCTTGGCGCTCGCTGTCTTTTCCTTTGATTTCAAGATGCCCTTGTCGCTTCGCTCGGCCTTTTATCCTTTGATCGGCGCACGGGTTTGGGGACGTGCGGGCGATGTTATTGACGTGCTTGCAGTGTTCGCCACACTCTTCGGTCTCGCTTCGTCACTGGGGTTGGGCGCGAGCCAAGCGATGGCGGGTATTACCTATCTCTATGGCATTCCCAACTCGACGCTGGCGATTATCGCATTGATTGCGATCATGGCCTTGGTGACATTTTTCTCGGTACGCGGCGGAATTGACAAAGGCATTCGTTTTCTGAGCGAAGTCAATATGTGGGTCGCCCTTGGCCTTATCATCTTTTTGCTGGCGACGGGTGCAACCTTGGTGCTGCTCGGCGATATCTACCGGAACCTTGTTGCCTATATTCAGTTGCTGCCGGCCTTCTCCAATGTCTTTGGTCGTAATGATACAGGCTTTTATAATGACTGGACCGCCTATTATTGGACTTGGTGGATCAGCTGGTCTCCCTTTGTCGGACTGTTCATGGCGCGCATCTCGATTGGCCGCACCGTGCGCGAATTTTTGGCGGGGGCGTTAATCGCGCCGACACTGCTGTGCGTCCTGTGGCTAACGGTTTTCGGGGATGGAAGCATCGCGCAGATCGTGTCGGGTAAGCTACCCGATTTGGCCAAGGCGCCGCTTGATACACAATTATTCCTGCTTCTGGGATCGTTGCCATGGGCAAATATCACGTCCTTCGTTGCGATCTGCCTGATCCTGATTTTCTTCATCACGGGCTGGGATTCGGGCACGTTGGTCATTGATACTATGACATCGGGCGGCCGCACGGATACCCCGCTGCGGCAAAAGGTTTTCTGGCTTTTCGCCGTCGGGGGTATCGCGGTGGTGCTGCTGGTATCTGGCGGACTGATTTCCTTGCAGGCGGCGGCGATTGCCTCTGGATTGCCGCTAGCCTTTGTTTTGTTACTGATATGTGTTGGCACGCTTAAGGGGCTGTTGGCACTCCATCGCGTTGGCCAAGATGGCTGATACTGGCAGCTGCGATTATATCATCGTCGGCGCCGGTTCTGCAGGGTGTGTTCTGGCCGACAGGCTGAGCGCGGACGGGCAGCATAAGGTCGTCCTCCTCGAATATGGCGGAAGTGATCGATCGGTTTTTATTCAGATGCCTGCGGCACTGGCCTATCCGATGAACACAAAGCGTTGGAATTGGGGTTATGAAAGCGAGCCCGAGCCGCATCTGAACGGCCGCCGATTAAACTGCCCGCGCGGCAAAGGATTGGGTGGTTCGTCCTCGATCAACGGGCTGGTCTATGTCCGTGGCAATGCGCTCGATTTTGAACGCTGGAAGGATGATGAGGGGGCGCAGGGTTGGGGTTATGCCGATGTCCTGCCCTATTTCAAACGCGCCGAGGGCAGGGCTGAGGGCGGCGATCATTATCGCGGCGAAGATGGGCCGCTTTCGACCAGCTATGGCTCACTCAAAAATCCACTGCACCAGGCATGGTTCGATGCGGCACAGCAAGCCGGATATGAACTAACCGAAGACTATAACGGATTCCGGCAAGAGGGTTTTGGCCGGATGGATATGACCACACGAGACGGCACGCGCTGCTCGACCGCCAAAGCCTATCTCTATGGTGCGCGCAAACGGTCCAATCTGCGCGTCATCGAAAAAGCGCTGGCAACGCGCATCCTTTTTGAAGGGAAGCGTGCGGTTGGCGTTGAATATGAACGCAGCGGCCAGCGGCATCAGATTCGCGCAACCCGCGAAGTCATTCTGTCCGGTGGTCCGATCAATTCCGTACAGTTGCTCAAGATTTCGGGCATTGGTCCGGCAGAGGAGTTGCGTCAGCACGGTATCAAGCTGATCGCTGACCGTCCGGGTGTCGGCGCAAATCTGCAGGACCATCTTGAATTCTATTTTCAAATGGCCTGCACTCAGCCGATCACGCTGTATGGCAAGGCAAACCTTCTCGGCAAGGCGATGGTGGGCGCGCAATGGCTGTTGCTGCGGTCGGGCGAAGGTGCGTCCAACCAGTTTGAAAGCTGCGGATTTATCCGCAGCCGCGCCGGGATCAAATATCCCGACATCCAATATCATTTCTTCCCGATGGCGATCAATTATGATGGCTCGTCACTCGCTAGCGAGCATGGCTTTCAGGCGCATGTCGGACCGATGAGATCCAAAAGCCGGGGAACGGTGACGTTACGCAGCGCCGACCCGCATGATAAACCCAAAATTCAATTCAACTATATGAGCCACCCTGACGACTGGGCAGAGATGCGGGCCTGCGTCCGCCTCACGCGGGAGATATTCCAGCAGCCAGCCTTCGCGCCCTATCGCGGTCGCGAAATCAAGCCCGGCGCCGAATGCGTGACCGATGAACAGATCGATGCCTTTATTGCAGAGCATGTTGAAAGCGCCCTCCATCCCAGTTGCACCTGCAAGATGGGAGATGCGAGCGATCCGATGGCGGTGGTCGATCCGGAGTTGCGCGTGATCGGTGTGCAGGGGCTGCGCGTCGTTGATAGTTCGGTCATGCCCTCGATCACTACGGGCAATCTTAACGCGCCGACGATCATGATCGGTGAAAAAGCTGCAGATCACATCCTCGGCAAGCCGCTGCTGCCGCCCTCAAACGCGCCCTATTATGTCGCGCCTGAATGGGAAACCCGCCAGCGATGACGCAAATCATCACCGAACCAGCCCGCCAGATAGAGGTCATCCGTGAAACCGACGTACTCGTCGTCGGTTCTGGACCCGGCGGTCTTGCCGCTGCTCTTGCGTCAGCGCGAGCCGGGGTGGAGACCACGCTCCTCGAGCGCTATGGTTGCTTTGGTGGGAATATCACCCAGGTGGGGGTGGAAGGTTTCGCCTGGTACCGCCATCCGCAAACGATCGATAGTGAAGGCATTGGCCGCGAGTTCGAAGAACGGGCCAAGGCCATGGGCGCGGCGATGCCGGAGCCGCAATCGATCAGTCACAGCCTTGATGCTGAAGGGTTCAAGTTCGTTGCCGATACGCTGGTAGAGGAAGCCGGCGTGATCCCGATGCTGCACCGCATGTTCGTTGCCCCGATCATGGAAGGGGATATGATCAAAGGCGTTATCGTGGAGAGCAAGGCAGGCCGGGAAGCCATTCTGGCCAAGCGTGTAATCGACGCGACTGGCGATGCCGACATTGCCTATCGCGCCGGAGCGCCTACCCACAAGCATCCGGTTGACGAGATGATGTCCGTCTCGGTGATGTTTTCGATGTGCGGGGTAAACAAGACGCGCTTCATCGAAGCGGTGAAGTCCGATCCGCAAACCTATGGTGATTGGGCCGTGGGCGGTGAATGGGAAGTGATTACCGGCGGCAAGGAGGATGAGATGTTCTCTCCCTTTCTGCGCAAACCTTTTCAAAAGGCGCTGGAGGCCGGGCTGATCCCCGAAAGCGTCAAGACCATGGCGGGTACTTGGGGCACGGTTTCCGATCAGGGCGACCTCACCTATCTCAACATGTGCCATCTCTATCTCGACGGTACGGATCCGGATGCGCTGACATATGGCGAAATGGCAGGTCGCAAACAGGCGATGCATGCGATCCACGCGCTGCAGGCCTTCATGCCCGGCTGCGAAGACGCCAAACTGCGCAATTTCGGAATGACGCTGGGCATCCGCGATACCCGCAAGATCGACGCGGCCTACAACATGACCGCCGACGATGTGAGGGAACAGGGGCGCTTTGAAGACAGTATTGGCATTTTTCCGGAATTCATCGACGGCTATGGCTATCTGATCCTGCCGACCACGGGCCGCTATTTCCATGTGCCTTATCGTTCAATGCTGCCCAAAGGGGTGAGAAACCTGA
Source organism: Sphingobium sp. (assembly GCA_035196065.1). Classification (NCBI taxonomy): domain Bacteria; kingdom Pseudomonadati; phylum Pseudomonadota; class Alphaproteobacteria; order Sphingomonadales; family Sphingobiaceae; genus Sphingobium; species Sphingobium sp. Next base: position 2,949,510 of record CP136575.1, on the reverse strand, counting down.
TCGTTACAGGGCGTGTGATCGGCGGCGACAAGGTCAGCCATGCAGCCGTGCGCAACATGATGTGCTGCGCGGTGGCAGGACAGGGCGCGGGCGTGGCGGCTGCGCTTTCGGTAAAGTCAGGACGCGACTTTAACGACGTCGATCTGGTTGCTGTGCAAAGCGAATTGCGACGGCAGGGCGCGCGCATCGCCTGAAAATTAGTTGCCTGCCGCTAATCCGTTCGTCAGCGGCTTGCGCAAAAGCAGGATGATTGCTGCACCGGCGAGCGCAATCGCTGCATCCATGGCCCAGAATGTTGCCGGGTCCATCTGGTCAAAATAGCTGCCGACCCAGCCTGCAAGCGTGTGCCCGACAAAGGGCGACAGAAACGCGACGCCCATCAGTGTTGACGTGACGGCTGGCGGCGCAGTCCGGCTGACGAGCGCCAGTAATGTTGGCCAATAATACATCCATGCCAGCCCCATGATCAGCCATCCGGATATGGCCCAACCCGCTGATACGCTATCCGGTTCAGTTATGCCCATATTACCATAGGCAAAGAGCAGGGCTGCAAATCCGACCAGTGCAGTGCCAATCCCGATCTTGGTGATACTGGGCGGTTCGCTTTCCCGTCTGGCTTGCCAAGCCCAAATGGCCACCAAGAGGGGTGCAAAGATGATCGCGCCGATTGAGTCCATGGCCGCGAACCAGCTGGAAGGCATTTCGCCCATTGGCGTGGCCAGATTCACATATTGATCAACCCACAAAATTCCGATGCTCCAGACCATTGGATAGGCGATTTCGGCCGGAATGGTGAGCAGGATAACGAACAGAAGGACATAGATCCGCCGCCGCTCGGTGGGGGATAATGGTGCGGCTGTTTCGCGCTTTTGCGCTGCCGGCCGGTCATGGGGAAGATGGCGTTGGCCGATTGCGTAGACGGCCAATGCGACAAGCATCAATATGGCGGTAACGGCAAAGCCGGCGTGCCAGCCATGGCTTTGGGCGACCAGCCCTGTCACCAGCGGTCCGCTTGCCGCGCCGATGCATATCCCGGCAGAAAAAATCGTATAGCCGTGCGAGCGAAGTGACTCTTCCTCCTGCGGGTACAGCGCGCCGACCTGTGCCGAGATATTCCCCTTGAGGAAGCCAGAGCCGAGGATCAGCAGCAGCAACGCCAAAAGGAAGGAGGAATAGAAGGACATCGCCAGATGGCCGGCACTCATCAACACGACACCTATCATCACCGTGCGCTTGGCACCGAGAAGCTTGTCGGCGACCCAGCCGCCGAAAATCGGGGTGAAATAGACCAACCCGGCATACCAGCCATAGATGATCGATGCGAAAGCGATGTCCGACATCGGTCCGCGAAACTCGAAGAAGGCGCGAAGCCCGGCAAGCCCGATCACCTGCGCGGAATTTTCAGGAAGGAGAAGCTCCTTCACCATGTACAGCATCAATAATGCTGACATGCCGTAAAAGGAAAAACGTTCCCACATTTCTGTGAAGAACAAGTAGTAAAGACCCTTGGGATGGCTGCCTATTTGGCGCGAAACCGCCAGTTCAGTCTTGTCCAAAATCCCCCCCTTTGGGTGCGGTGCTGACCGCATCCTTGTGCCACCTCCGCGAAAAATTTCTAGCATTATTGTAACCATGATTTAGATATTAGAAAATTTGATGCTGCGACTTGGAGCCGGAGATTGTGAAGCTACCGCAGGAATTCGATCTGCATGCGATTGAGGTTTTCGTGCTGACTGTCGAGCTTGGTGGCATGTCGCAATGCGCGGCGCATCTTCAGGTCACGCAATCTGCGATTTCCCAAACAATCGCCAAGCTTGAGGCTAGCATTGGTGCGTTATTGTTTGATCGGACGATGCGGCCCATGGGTCTGACAGCAAGCGGCAAATCGCTGTTTGCACGTGGGCACGCCCTTATCGACCAAGCCCGGTCCACATATGATGCGGTCCGCGAACGAGCCAACCTTCCGATTTCAAGCGTTACGATGGCAATGTCGTTCAGTCTTGCGAACCTGCTGACCGCGCCGATCCTGCGCGAGCTGGGCGGACGGGCCGAGCATTGGAACATGCGTTCTGGTATCTCTAGGGAACATCAGGGCGAATTCCTCGCCCGCGATATCGATATGCTGCTTACCGGCAGCTTCAATCTGGAACATAGCGGATCGCTGGAACTGCATCCGGTGTTTGAAGAGAGCTTCATTTGCGTGTTTCCGCAAAACTGCCGCGAATCCTTCAATTTAACCAACATGCCGCAAATTCCTCTCATCCGCTTTTCACGCCTGACCGGTATGGGCCAGCAGATTGAACGGCAGATTGTCCGGATGAAGTTGAAGCTGCCTCAAGTCATCGAAGTTGAATCGTCACACCAGCAATTGGCATTGGTAGCGGCAGGCCTTGGCTGGACAATCACGACGCCTGCCTGTTTGGCGGCCGTATTTGATCTGCATCCATATTTGCGGCCCGAGCCTATGTCGCGAGGGCGCTTTGCACGCCAAGTTCAGGTTGTGGCCCGGGCAGGGGAATTGGGCGATATTCCCAAGCTTACCGCTGCACTATGCCAGCGCGTGCTGAGCAGTGATGCCTTTATTCGAACGATTGAGAGTTTCCCGTGGATCGAGCAACAGCTGGCGTGGCCGGTGGTTGTTCGCGAAGATATGGATGTACCAGCACAATGACAAAGATGCTTGCCTGCCTTGCGGCATTGCTGCTCGCCATGCCGGTCAATGCGGGGGCAACTGGCACGGTTCCAAGCAAACCCGGTATGGACGCACCCGAACTGGCTGCAGTCGGGCTGCATCAGGTTGGTTTTCGCGCACTGACATTGGTTCATCGCGGACAGCCCGATGTTGAATCCAATAAGGATGCAACGGACGGGGTTCCAATTCGCGACCGGAAACTTGTGGTCGACCTATGGTACCCAGCAATTCATGGTGCGCGCGCCAAGCGCGTCACTTATCGTGCCCAACTTCCCGGAGAGCCGCCACAGGCACCTGTGGCAGTTACACAGGCTGGTCTTGCAGTAGTCGGTGCAAAGCCTGTCGGTTCAGGGCATCCGCTCATCATTGTGTCGCATGGCTATAGCAATTCGCCGGCTGTGATGACGTGGTTGACCGAAAATCTGGCGTCCAAAGGTTATGTTGTTGCGGCAGTCCATCATGCTGACCCCAACCCCTATGTCGCTCCAGCGCATGTCAGGGCTGCTCCCAATTTCAACCGGCCCCGTGATCTCGCCTTTGTCGCGGCACAGTTGCGTATGACATTGGGGGAACAGATTAACCCCGAGCAAGTAGCGCTGATTGGCTATTCCCAAGGCGGATTTGGCGTGTTGACCGCCGGGGGTGCCAGCCTTGATCCGGACCATCCGGAAATAGACATCGTTGCGGGAGGTTGGCTTAAGGCCCAGGCAAAGGGAGGCGAGCAGGCCAGAGACATCGTCATTCCCGGCGTCAAAGCCATTGTCGCACTCGCGCCGGCAGGTGGCGGTGCACGAAGCCGGTGGGGCCAGGATGGCCTGCAAGAACTTACCATGCCGTTGCTGTTCATCGCCGGTGATAGCGATCCGGTCGTCGGTTATGAAAATGCAGCCAAGGCATTTTTCGAGCAGACGGCGAATAGCGAGCGATATCTGCTGACCTACAAGCAGGCAGGCCATGCGATCGCGCTCAATCCTGCGCCTGCGGAGATGCGCGGGTCGCTGTGGGATATAGACTGGTTCGAGGATCCGATATGGCGGCAGGATCGGATCAACGCGATCAATCTGCACTTCATCACTGCGTTTTTTGCCGTGCATTTGCGTGGCGATGATGCCGCCAGGGCTTATCTTGATGTGCCTGTGGAAGAGTCCGACCGAGGCGAATGGAATGCGCCGGCGGGAACGCCGTGGGGGGTGTTCAGCCCCGGCGGGGAAGGCGTTACCCTATGGAAGGGATTCCAACGTCGCCATGCGCGTGGGATGATATTGCAACATCGAAAACCGGCACATTAGAGGCAGAGTGTCTCTGCGGCCTCATTCCAGAAAGCAAGCAGCGCTGTGCTGAAACTCAACGGGACATAGGCATCGCAGCAATCCTCGCTCACGACGTGCAGCCTTACATTGACATGTTCGATGATCGTTGCGGCGCTGCAGCCTGCAGCGAAAGCTGGGTTTTCGGCATCGAAGACGCCGCCTTCCATCAACAATGTGCGCCATCCCGGACCTGAGAGGCGGACGCGGACGATGCCGCCACCGATCGAGGTCACTGCGCCGTCGTCTGCCAAGACATCCGACAATGCAGAAACATCCCCCTCGACCAACCACACTGTCGGTTCCATGCGGATCATGCGCAAGGCATCCGTACCGTCTGAACGACCGGTTCCAGGCAAGGCAAAGCCAATGGCAGCCTTGAAACGCCGGGCCACGGCCTCTGGGTTGCTCCAAATTTCAAACGCATGCAGCGGCTGAGCCGGAAGCGGCGTGATCGTCACGTCAGTCACGGTAACGTTCCCCTGCAATGTCGTAGAAGTGGGGATGGGTCACACGCACTCGTGCCTTTTGCCCCCGGGTCGGTGAAGTGGCGATCAATTCCTCGCCATGGCGGTTGAAACCGTCGGCCAGCTGGCCGAGCGCGATCGAGCCGCCACCCAGCGCGCGCAAACCAGCCGCACTGACATGGCCTTGCGGGGTCGCGCCTTCATTGGGAACAAGCATCGATCCTTCGGCAATGGTGCCTTCGATTGCCTCAAGCCCAACCAGTTGTGGCCGTCCCGGCGCAGACAGCGCCGGACGCAACAGGCCTGATGCCCCGATAAAACCACCTGCCTTGTTGAGCATCTTGTCGATGCCAAGATCGTGCGGCGTCAACCGCCCGTCAATTTCGGTGCCCACGACCATGTGCCCCTTTTCGATGCGCAGGAAATCCATCGCGTCCATTCCGAACAGGCAACCATCCTGGGCGTTGACCGCTGTTTCGCAGGATTCCCAGACGGCGTTTGCGTGACTTGCCTCAACATAGATTTCAAACGCCCGCTCGCCGCTATAGCTGGCAGCCAGAACGAGTACCGGAACGCCTGTAATCGTTGCCGGAACAGTCGACATGTGGCGCGGCGGTTCTTCGCCAATCAGTTCTGCGAGGACCGATTTTGCCTTCGGCCCGGCAACCGCCATTCCGGCATAATGTTCCTGAACATTGACAACCGAAACGCGCATATCCGCGCACAAAGTTTGGCGGACATAGGAAAGGTGCGTCGCCATTCTGTCTGCGCCACCAGTTGAACTGGTCAAAAGATAACGGTTTTCCTGCAGGCGCCAGATTGTACCGTCGTCGAATACAAAGCCATCTTCGCGCAGCATGAAGGTATAGCGTCCGCGACCAACGCCGAGTTTGCTGACGGTGGTTGCGCAGATGATTTCCAGAAAGGCTGCCGCATCCGGACCGCTGATTTCAAACTTCGCCAGCGTCGACACGTCGGTCATGCCGACAGCGGTTCGCACCGTTCGCGCTTCACGTATCGCGGCTTGAGGCAATGCCTCCCCATTTACAGGATAGGCGCGGGGGCGGAACCAATAACCGAGGGGCTGCCAAATCGGCTTCTTTGCCGCATGGACATCATACAACGCCAGACGGCGGACATGCGCGCCGCCGTCCTTTGCCGAAGGACCGGCGAGAAGCCCCATCGTTACCGGCGTGTAAGGCGGTCGGAAGGTCGTAAGTCCCGCTTCTGGAATGGCCACGCCCTGCCGCTCGGCCAGCCGCCCGAGCGCAGCCATGTTGCTTGTTTTGCCTTGGTCGGTGGCCATGCCCAACGTGGTATAGCGTTTGAGATGTTCGACCGAGCGATAGCCCTCAGCCCAGGCCTGATCGACATCGGCAAGCGTCACGTCATTCTGGAAATCGATGAAGCTCTTTTTGGGATTCCCCGCCGGAGTGACGGGAAATAGCGGTGCCGGATCGGCAGCCCCACCAATAGTGCTGACATTTTGGCGCGATTTCGCCGGAACAAATGCCTGAGCAGCTTCATTCCAATCGAGTGTCCCGCCTGCCTGCATGTGCAGGTGCACCACTGGGGTGAAGCCGCCCGATACCGCACACAGGTCTGCGCTCCAGCTTTTTGGCTCGCCATTGACCAGCGCGGTCACCTGCCCAAGGCGGTTGCCGCTGCCCTTGACGCAGAGCGGCACGGCATCATTGTACACCAGAAATCCGCATTCCGCGCCGGCGGGGGATGGGCGTGCGTCAAGGATAGCAACGATATCTGCACCGGCCGCGTGCAAGGCATGCGCTGTGTGATAGGCATCGTCATTGTTGGTCGCTATCACCACGCGCTTGCCGGGCACAACGCCGAAGCGCTGCAAATAGGTGCGGACTGCCTGCGATAGCATGACACCGGGCCGGTCGTTGTTGGTAAAGGCGATCGGACGTTCGATGCTGCCCGTCGCGAGGATCACTTGCCCGGCACGTACGTGCCAGAGCCGTTGTGCGACGCCGTTGGGCGGGACTTGCCCCGGTTCCGCGATCCGTTGCGTCAGCGTGACCAGATCATGTTCCCAATAGCCGGAAGCCGTGGTGCGCGTCAGAATCCGACCGCCTGCTGCACGGATGCGCGCGGCGGTCGCTTTGATCCAGGCGGTGTCCAGCTCCTGTGGGTCACGGATCAAAGACGGACCTAGGATACGATCCTGTTCGACAAGTATCACCCGCTTGCCTGCCTCAGCTGCCTCAAGCGCAGCCTTCAGTCCAGCAGGGCCCGCACCGACAACCAGAACGTCGCAAAATGCCGACCGCTGGCTGAAATGATCGGGGTCGGCCAAAGTCGGAGCATTGCCAAGTCCGGCAGCCTTGCGGATGAAATATTCATAGAACAGCCATTGCTTGGCTGATCCGAAAAAGGTTTTGTAGTAAAAGCCGGCTGAGAAAATCGGAGCAGCCAGCCCGAGTATCGCGCCAATGTCGAACGAAAGACTGGGCCAGCGGTTCTGGCTTGTCGCCACCATGCCTTCATAAACAAACACGTCGGTCGCCCGGGTATTGGGCTCGGCACGTCCGTCTGTTCCGACGGTAACAAGCGCATTGGGTTCTTCTATCCCTGCTGTCATGATCCCGCGCGGACGGTGATATTTGAAGCTGCGACCGACAATCGCTACGCCGTTTCGCAACAGCGCCGCCGCCAGGGTATCGCCCTCCTGCGCTTGATAGGTTTTGCCATCGAACATGAAGTTGATCATGGTAGCGCCTCCGGGCCAACTGCACGAACGGCGCTAATCTCGTTGGTTACCCGATGTCGGGTGATCACCATCCAGGCGCGACAACCATAGGTATGGCGCCAGATTTCTTCATCCACCCCGCGCGGATTGGTGCGCGTGAACAGGATCTGCATCGCTTTAGCTGGTTCGGCGTCGAGCGGTGCGACGGAATCGACGGTGCGTTCATAGGCGAATTCGGCTTGATCGCGCGGTCCGCAATGGGGGCAAGTGATCTGCATCATATCAGCGGCTATTCGGCATCGGGCCGGTCCCGGTTTCGTCGATGGTCGCGCCCTTTTCGAAGCGGTCCAGTGCGAAGGGGGCGTTCAAATTGTGCGGTTTGCCGTTTGCCAGCGTGTACGCATAGGTCCACCCGGACGCCGGTGTGGCCTTGAACCCGCCATAGCACCAGCCGCCGTTCAAAAAGAGGTTCTGCACCGGCGTCTCGCCAATGATCGGCGAACCATCAAAACTCATATCGGTCACCCCAGACCAAGTCCGCACCATGCGCAAGCGGGACAGGGAGGGGACCAGGGCCAAACCTTGTGCGATTGCGCCCTCCATAATCATTGGATTGCCGCGCTGGGCATAGCTGGGCCAGTTATCCGGATCGCCGCCAAAGACGATGCCACCTTTATCTGATTGGCTGATATAGCAATGAAGCGATTGCGTCTGGATGACGCTTTTGATCATCGGCTTGACGCCTTCTGTCACCATCGCCTGCAATGTTTGCGATTCGATCGGCAGTTTCAGACCAGCCAGCCCTGCGACATGGCCGCTATGCCCGGCCACGCAAATACCAATCCGGCCGGCGCCAATTCGGCCGCGCGTGGTTTCAACGCCGACAACAGCTTTACCGTCCCAGACAAAGCCTGTGACTTCACATTTTTGGATGATGTCGACGCCCAGGCTGTCAGCGCCGCGTGCATAGCCCCATGCGACCGCATCATGGCGGGCGGTGCCCCCACGTCCTTGCAGCAATGCCCCCTGAATGGGGAAACGCGCCTCGCGTGACATATCGAGCAGCGGTTCCATTTTTGCCACCTGATCGCGCGTCAGCAATTCGGCATCGATGCCGCTACACCGCATGGCATCGCCGCGCTGCGCCAGCATAGTCATGTCAGCATCGCTATGGCCGAGCGTCAATGATCCGCGTGGTGAGAACATCACATTATAGTTCAGTTCGTCGCTTAGATGCTCCCACATCTTGAGGCCGAATTCGAACAGATTGTGCAACGCGGGTTGCCGGTAATTGGACCGCACGATCGTCGTGTTGCGGCCGGTATTTCCTCCGCCGATCCATCCCTTTTCCAACACCGCAATGTTGCGCAGGCCATGGACCTTTGCCAGATAATAAGCCGTTGCCAGCCCGTGCCCCCCGCCGCCGATGACGATGACGTCATACTGCGATTTGGGTTCGGGATCGCGCCACGCGGGCTGCCAGTGCTTTTGCCCGTTAAGCGCCCCGCGCAACAATCCGAGTGCCGAATAACGGCTCATGCAATTGCCATCCATCCGCGCTTTTCACGCCAATCAGCTTCGAGATTGTCGAAGCGCGACAGTTTGAAAAGGTCGATATCAGCGAACGAGCATTGGCCATCCAGCACCAGATCGCGGATTGCATGGCCCGATGCCGGAGACAGGCCAAAGCCCACGCTTGACATGGATGCCACCACAACATTGTCCGGGCTGCTAAGCCGGTCGATGATCGGGCGACCATCCGGCGAGTTTTCGATAACACCCGCCCAGCTGCGGATCACATTGAGATGCGCGGCTTTTGGCAAAAGTTCGGCAAGCCTCTTTGCAAGGTTGCGCGATAGAGATGTTGAAGGCCGAGCTGCAGGCCCGGTCTCATCGACATCGATCCATTCATGCGGCCCGCCACCATAAGCAAGATTGCCGCGCATCGTCTGGCGACCATAAAGCTTATGCCCGTCGACCCCGCCAATTGGCATCATCGGGGCGGGCTCGGTGATAATCATTTCCGCACGTGCCGCTGCCAGTGGCACATGGACACCCAACTGCGCCATAAGATGCGGTATCTGGGGACCGGCTGCGACAACGACGGCGTCACAGCCATAGGTCGCGTTGGCCGTTTTCACCGCGGTGACTTTGCCACCCGCGGTTTCGAAACCGGTGACCGGGCTGTGCTGTACAATTTTGCCGCCCAGATCCTGAAGCGCCCAGGCATAGGCCTGCACACTGCGTTGCGGATTGGCGTGGCCGCCAAATTTGTAATGGACACCGCCAAAACATTTTTCGCTGGCCAGCGGCACCGCATCCAGCACCTGACGGGTGTCGAGCAATTCAACCGGATGGCCGAGGCGGGTATGTCGTTCGGCGACGAAGCGATATTGCTCCCACTGCCGTTCCGTCATCGCGATGATGATCCGCTCTTTCCGATGCTCTGTCGGATAACCCAACAACTCATCCATTTGCGGCCATAGACGCTGCTCTTCGTCAAACAGCGGGCTGGCATAATGCGATGCGCCGCCGCCATTGCGGCCCGATGCCTCCCATCCGACAATGAATTTGTCGAGCACGGTCACCTTTACACCCGACCGTGCGAGCCACCAGCCTGCGCTCAGCCCGGTAACACCGCCGCCGACGATAACAACTTCCGACCCGCTCATTTGTACATCCCCGTATACAGCATCTCGCGGTGCTCATCCTCGTGCGGGGTGCCAATATCCTCCCATGGCACCCATGCAGTTGGAATTCCGAACCACACATCCCAGGCTGCGTCCATCTCTGCCGGCTCGTCCCATTCGGCCAATATCTTCATTGGCAGCGGGCGAACCGGCGCGCGATGCGTGGCCAGCGGAATTGTGCCGAAGGGCTTGTCAGATTCCATCGCGAGCAACATAGCAACTTGGTCGCGGCATCGACGGCCTTGGCATACGCCCATGCCCGAACGGGTCAGGCGCTTGATCTGGTCCTGGTTGGCAGGGCCATCTTCCAGCAAGGTTTCAAGCGAACGTGCACACATCGGTGCCGGGCGCGTCAGATAATTCGGCGGCTGCACACCGATAAGGTCAGCGCGCGTAACCTCCTCGCACTGGCAGATGATGGTATCATCTGCGCAGCTGTTGGAAAGCGCGCGCATCCAGTCCATCCGGTATGCGATATGGTCAAAGCCTGTATCCGCTAGGCCGGCGCAATCGCCCACGGCTGTGACGGTCGCTTCGCCTTTTGGGATATAACCGCCACGCATTGGTTCAAGCGCGCGCGCGCCGTGCATTGCATCAACCAATTCGATCATCGGTATCAACCCTATCGCCATCACAAGCGTGTCACAGGCGACCGTTTCGCCATTGGCCAATTTGATCTGCTCGACACCGTCAAGCCCGCCCTTGGCCTCGACTGGATGCGTATTGCACGTGATGGGAATGCCCAATGCTTCGACTTTGGCGACAAGTTTGGGGTCGCCCTGCGGTGCATTCCGCATCTCGACAAGTCCCGCAACTTCGATGCCGCGTTCGTGTGCCAGCAAGGTGGTTTCCAATGCCAGATCATGCGATCCTGCGACCAATATCCGCCGCCCGGAAAAGGCGTCATAACGGCTCAGCAGCATTTGCAATGCCGCGGCGCCCATCACGCCCGGCTGGTTCCATCCCGGAAATGCCATCGCCAGATCGCGTGCACCGGTGGCGAGTACAATCCTGTCAAAAGCAACCATCCAGGATCGCTCGGCATTGGCAAGGCCCACCACCTGCTCGGGCAGGCTCTGCGCCCCGGGGCCATTGCGATACACACCCCATGCAGTGGTGCCGAGCATGAGTTCGACACCCGCCTCCATTGCGGTTTCCAGCTCCGGCATACTCATGAATACGGCTTCGAGCATACGTTCGCTATTCTGCGTTGCCGCCGTCATGCGGCCACCAAAATACAGCGGCGTGTCATTGCCCATCAATCCGCCCGAAACCGGATTTTCATCAACCAGCAGCACTGATGCGCCGCTCTTCACGGCATCTAAAGCTGCGGCAATGCCGCTTGGTCCTGCACCCACGACAACCACATCATAACGTGCTTCGGCCTTGCTGCGTGTGCCATTCACTGCGCACAGATCGGTTCCGCCAAAATTCAGTTCCATCACACAGCCTCCAGAGCCTGCGCCAAATCGGCGATCAAATCATCAACATGTTCCAGCCCGACCGACAACCGCATCGTGCCATCGGTGATGCCACCTTCGAGCCGCTTTTCGGGTGTCACCGCATAATGGGTGGTGGACGCCGAATGGCAGATCAATGTTTCCGAACCGCCAAGGCTAACGGCAAGCTTTATCAGCTTGATACCGTCAAGCATCCGGAACGCCTCGGCCTCGCCGCCATGTAGGTGGAAAGAAAAGGTCGACCCGGCCGCCTTGCACTGGCGATTAAACACTTCGCGCTGTCGCGTGCCTTCTTTCAGAAAGCCCAGATAGGTGACCCCAGCCACTTTCGGATGGGACACAAGAAATTCGGCAACCTTTTGCGCATTTTGCATGGCCCGCTCCATGCGTACGGCAACCGATTCAATCGAACGAAGCAGCAGCCATGATGTGAAGGGGTCAAGATGGCTGCCCCAGACGACACGTTGGTAGCGCAGCTTCTCAATTAACTCGGCACGGCCGGTAACGCCCCCTGCCAATAGGTCGCTATGGCCGCCGCAATATTTGGTGAGCGATGTCATGTTGAGATCAACGCCCAGTTCGATGGGACGCTGGGCAAAGGGCCCGAGGAATGTGTTGTCGACCACTACCAGTGGGCGATGCCCCTGTTCGGCGCCGATTTCGTCCGCAAGCTGTACCATCAATTCCAGATCGACGATGGCTGCGGTCGGATTAGCCGGCGTTTCGGCAACGATGAGTTTCAGTGGCCCGTGCGCAATGGCAGCCTTCGCCGCCCTGCGTACCTCCGCCTCGTCGGTGCCGTCGAGATATGCCTCGGCCGTAACGCCAAATTCAGAGAGCGTCTGGTTGTACAGCATGTCGACGCCGCCATAGATCGGGCGGCCGTGGATCATGCTGTCGCCCGGGCGCATGAACGCAAGGGCAATTGCTGATTGCGCCGCCATTCCGCTGGCAAATGCTGCTGCTGCCTCGGCACCATCTATGGCTGCAAGCCGTGTCTCCAGGAAATCGAGGCCCGGATGCCCCAAGCGGGCGTAAATATGGTGGGTCGAACCTTTCAGCGGCCCGGAATTGTCGAAAAACGCCTCGTGCACGTCCTTTGCATATTGCGCCGAAGGATAGACAAAGGTCGATGTCATGAAGATCGGCGGCTTGGCCGACCACATCCCCATTTCGGGATCATAGCCATGTGCGACTGCGAGTGTTTCCGGGCGCAGGCCCTCGTGCTTCTTATCTGGCATGGGTATCGATATAGGCTTGTGCCTTGGTGCAATACCAGTCCGCAAATTGCAGGGCCAATGTTTCGGCATCGGGCGAATACGGACCTGGCGTATATCCGGGGCTGACCACACCGCGATGGTTGTTTTCCGCCAGTTCGCGATCCTGAAGGTTGGTTTTCAACCACACCTCCTTAAGTTCGTCGACATTGTAATCGACCCCTTCAACTGCATCCTTGTGCACGTACCACCTGCTGTGCGCGTGCGTTTCGGTTGCCGAAACCGGCAGGAAGCTGCAGGTGAACACATGGTCCGATGTCGCATGCGCGAATAGATGTGGATCGAGAGCCCAGCGAAACGATCCGACGCTGCCGCCATTACCTTCGACCAGCAGTTTCTTGACAAGATGCTGACCATCCATGCTGATCGTGCTTGCGCCTTCGTTGAGGGCAAAGCGGCTCATCTGCCACCAGTCACCCTGCACGGCTTGGTGCGGCAGACCGAGCGCGTCCATCGCGGCAGCATATTCGGTGGCGCGCCTGTCGCCCTCGGCGTCGAAAAAGCCGCTGAAGACCACCGGGAAGGATTTGGCGAGGTCTGGATGGCCGGTTGCGCAATGGTAACATTCGCGCGCATTGTCCATCACCAGCTTCCAATTGGCTTGCTCGACCATCAGGTCGGTTCCGGCAAGCTTCATGTCGGTGAAATTCAACGGCGCGGCATATTCGGCAAAGCGATCACCAAATTCATCAAAAGCCGGTGGGTCATCCGAGAGGCAGATGAAGATCGCGCCGGCAACCGTGCGAACCTGCACCGGTTTCAACCCATGGTCGCCCTTTTCGAAATCGGCAGGCATCCGCGTCGCGGCGAAAAGCGAGCCGTCGAGATTATAGGTCCAGCGGTGATAGGGGCAGACCAGTTTTGGCGCAGAGCCATGGCCGGGTTGGCACAGGATGGAACCGCGATGTCGGCAGCTGTTGTGAAAGGCGTGAATTTCATCGTTCGCGTCGCGGGTGATGATCACCGGCCATTTGCCGATATTCAGCGCCATGTAACTGCCGGACTTTGGCAGTTCGCATGCCATGCCGGCCATCAGCCAGCTGTGGCGGTAGATCGCGTCCATATCGAATGCGAAACTGTCATCGCTGATATAGAGATCCTGCGGCAATGTATGGCTAGCCTGCCGTTGGCTCAACAGAGCAGAAAACCGGGCGATATCCATCATTCTTCCCTTATCTCAATGAACCTTCAGGCGTTAGAACCGTCACTGCCATAGGGAATAATCACTTTTTATCATGGCCCCATATCAAAATGTTCCGCTAAAGGGCGGGCAGGTCAATTTGCGAACGCGAAAGGCGAGGAAAATTCAGAGCAAGGGTTCGATAAACCGGCGGTGGCTGCCTCTTAACGCGCTGCGCGCTTTTGAGGCCGTGGGCCAGCATCGCAGCTTCACCGGCGGGGCCACGGCGCTATCGGTGTCGCAAAGCGCAATGAGCCGGCATGTCAGCGGGCTTGAAGAACTGTTGGGCAAGCCCTTGTTCGAACGGGAGGCAACAGGCCTCGCGCTGACCGCGGCGGGCGAAGAATTGCTGCCTGTTGTTGCAAAAAGCCTTGATCGCATCGAGCAGACGTTAAATGCGATCCGCGATGACCGGCAGGCAAAACGTGCGCTGCGGATCCACATCCCGCCATCAATGCTGCAACAACAGCTTTTGCCGCTGCTGCACGAATTCCGCATCGAGCATCCAGACTATAGGATTGATGTTTCCAGCGCGAACGTCACTGGCCTGCCTGCAACCAATACCGACATGGCCATCGTCTACGACCGGCCAAATGTGGACGACTTTGTGACCGACTTGCTGTGGATGGTCCGCGTCGCGCCATTATGTTCGCCCGAAACTGCCAAGGCGGCTTCGGGGCAAGGCGTCGCCCAATTTCTGTCGCAACAAGAATTGCTGCACATAAAACTTGCGGGTCAACCGCGCGATCTTTTGTGGTCAAATTATGCACGGCAATTGGGGTTGGATATTGATACGGACGAAGGCCTTGCCTTTGATACCGCCATCACAGCCGCCCAATATGCCATGGGCGGAACGGGTGTGACCTTGGCCGATATCGATATGTTTGCGCCTGAAATTGCCGCGGGCAGATTGGTTATGCCCTATGATGCGGTGATCGAGGAAGGTTATGGCTATTATCTGAAATTGCATCCGGACGATTTGTCGGATCCTGCGATTTCGATATTCAGAAGCTGGTTGATCGGACGCTTTATGGACATGCGGACAGCGCGGAATCCTGTCGTGCCAGACTGATCAGGCGCAAACCGTATTTTGCTGCGGTATGTGTCGCCAAGTCGGTTGCAGCAGAGATGGTCACCAGAGCGGGACAATTTGCCAATATGGTCTTTTGAACCAGTTCAAAACTACAGCGCGCCGTCAAAAGTAGAAAACCGTTTTCAGGTGCGTTTCCGGATTTGGCGATGGCGCCAATGACCTTGTCGAGAGCATTATGCCGGCCGACATCTTCGCGAACCATCAGGATTGAACCGTCAACGGCACAAAAGGCGGCCGCATGGCATGCACCTGTCGTGGCATTCAGATGCTGGTGGTCGCGAAGTGCCTGAAGCGCGGCAAATATGGCATCGTCCGCGACCTCGAGCCGCGCCGTGACGCTGGGCAGTTCGCGCATGACTTCGTCCAGATTGTCCATGCCGCACAGTCCGCAGCTGCTTTCGGAAACGCGTTGGCGCGCGCGTGCATAGACTTTTTCCGCCCTGTCGGCGGGCAGCTGGATGCGCACGATCCAGCCCTTTTCTACCCGATGGGTGTCGATCGCTTCGATATCGTCGGCGCTGTCCACCAGCTGTTCGGAAAGCGTGAAGCCGATGGCAAAATCTTCGAGGTCGACCGGCGTGGCCATCATCACCGCATAGCCGATGCCATTATATTCAAAGGCTACAGGAACCTCGGATATAAGCGCCCGCTCCAAAAACTCGCTTTGGTGCCTGTCCGGCCTCAGCACCGCAAATCGGAAAGGCCGTGATCCGGATTCAGGCGCGGTCATGCGTTTCGGCAAGCAGGGCAATGGCGGCGGCGGCTGTTTCTGTGAGCCCCTTACTGCCATTTGCGAAAATCATCTGCTTCATCCGCGGATCCCAATAGAGGCGGATATGCTCCGCCGTGGCCCTGGCAGGATCAGGTTCGTGCATCTGGTTCGCTGCAATCTGGTTCGCCATCAGCACCAGTTTATCAACCGTGTTCATTCGGCGGGCTCAGCATGGACGATACGGCGCGAGCGCGCGGCCTGTTCACGATATTCCTCCTGCCAATCAGTCGGACCGTTAGAGGCGCTGATCTGCACCGCAGTCACCTTATATTCAGGGCAATTGGTGGCCCAGTCCGAATGGTCGGTTGTGACAACATTGGCTTGTGTGTCAGGGTGATGGAAAGTTGTATAAACAACGCCTGGCGCAACGCGATCTGTAACCTGTGCGCGCAGCGTTGTTTCCCCGGCGCGAGACGTGAGCTTGACCCAGTCTCCCGTTTTAAGGCCCCGATCCTCGGCATCGATTGGATGGATTTCCAGCAAATCTTCCGGGTGCCATGCCACATTATCAGTACGGCGCGTCTGTGCGCCGACATTATAGTGGCTGAGGATCCGTCCCGTGGTGAGCAATAATGGGAAACGCGGACCGGTTTTTTCATCGGTCGGTACATAATCGGTTACGACAAACTTGCCTTTGCCGCGCACGAAGCCATCAACATGCATGATCGGCGAACCGTCTGGTGCGGCATCATTCACCGGCCATTGCAATGACCCTTCCTTATTGAGCCGGTCAAAGTTGACCCCGGCAAAGCTCGGCGTAAGCCTGGAGATTTCATCCATGATCTCGCTTGGATGGCTGTAGTTCCAGTCCAGCCCCATCGCCTGCGCCAAGCGTTGCGTGACTTCCCAATCCTCAAGACCGTTCAGCGGCGTCATCACCTTGCGCACAGGCTGTATGCGCCGTTCGGCATTGGTGAACGTGCCGTTCTTTTCGAGGAAGGTCGAACCGGGCAGGAAGATATGCGCGTAATTTGCTGTCTCGTTCAAAAACAGGTCATGGACGATTACGCATTCCATTGCCGCCAGCCCTGCCGAAACATGGGCAGTGTTGGGATCGGATTGCAGGATGTCCTCTCCCTGACAATAGAGCGCCTTGAACACCCCGTCGGTTGCCGCGTCGAGCATATTCGGAATGCGCAGTCCCGGTTCGGGATCAAGGCTGACGCCCCAGTCAGCTTCGAATAGCCGGCGCGTTTCGCCGTCGCTGACATGGCGATAGCCGGAAAATTCGTGCGGAAAACTGCCCATGTCGCAGGCACCCTGCACATTATTCTGGCCGCGCAAGGGGTTCACGCCCACGCCGCGCCGTCCGATATTGCCTGTCGCCATTGCAAGGTTGGCAATCGCAATCACGGTAGAACTGCCCTGACTATGTTCTGTAACGCCAAGGCCGTAATAGATCGCGCCATTGGGTTCGGTGGCGAAAAGGCGGGCAGCCTGACGGATGTCGGCGGCGGCAACTTGCGTGATTGCTTCGAGTGTTTCCGGCGAATTTCGTTCTTGGCCGACAAACTCTGCCCAGTGGCTGAACTCATCCCAATCGCAACGTTCGCGGACAAAGGCTTCGTCGACAAGGCCCTCGGTCACGATCACATGCGCCATCGCGGTTAATACGGCGACGTTGGTACCCGGCCGCAACGGCAGATGGACATCCGCCTCAATATGGGGTGAGCGAACTAGATTGGTGCGACGGGGATCGATCACGATCAGTTTTGCAGGCGGACGACCATCCTGGCCGCGCAGCCGGCGCTTCATGCGGCTTGCAAATACGGGGTGCGCATCGGTGGGGTTCGCACCGATGATCAGCATGACGTCACAATCTTCGACAGAATCGAAATCCTGTGTGCCTGCGCTGGTGCCGAACGTTGTTTTCAGGCCATAGCCGGTCGGCGAATGGCAGACGCGCGCACACGTATCGACGTTATTATTGCGAAAGCCGGCCCGAACCAGTTTCTGGACGAGGAAGGTTTCTTCATTGGTGCAACGGCTGGAGGTGATGCCGCCCAGTGCATGACGCCCATATTTTTCGCTGATCCGTTTCAGTTCCGACGCTGCGTAGGCAAAGGCTTCATCCCATTCGACTTCGCGCCATGGTTCGCTGATGCTTGCGCGTATCATGGGTTTCAATATGCGATCCTGGTGTTGGGCATAGCCCCAGGCGAAGCGGCCCTTGACGCAGCTATGGCCGCGATTGGCCTTGCCATCTTTCCAAGGAACCATCCGCACCAGCTGTTCGCCCCGCATTTCCGCGCGGAAAGTGCACCCAACACCGCAATAGGCGCATGTTGTAACGATGCTGCGTTCGGGCGTGCCAACTTCGACAACGGTTTTCTCAACCAGAGTGGCTGTCGGGCAGGCCTGCACGCAGGCCCCGCAGGAAACACATTCGCTGCCAAGGAAATCGTCGCTGGCGAGGCCCGCGGAAATTTTCGAATCCCAGCCGCGTCCTTCCATCGTCAGCGCCAGCGTCCCCTGCACTTCGTCACAGGCACGGACGCAGCGTGAACAGGCGATGCATTTGCTGGGGTCGAAATCGAAATAGGGGTTGGAGTGATCCTTCTCCTGCCCCAGATGCGTCGCCTCGACATCATAACGCACATCGCGCAGTCCGACTGCCCCAGCCTGATCCTGCAATTCGCAGTCGCCATTGGCCGCGCAGGTCAGGCAATCCAGAGGATGATCGGAAATATAGAGTTCCATCACGCCTTTGCGCAGTTTCTGCAGCAATGGCGTTTGCGTGTGCACGACCATGCCGGCTTCGACCGGCGTTGTGCAGCTGGCTGGGGTCCCCTTGCGGCCTTCGACTTCGACAAGGCACAAGCGGCAAGAGCCGAAGCTTTTCATATTGTCGGTCGCGCAGAGTTTGGGGATGTTGGCGCCATTTTCTGCGGCTGCGCGCATTATGCTGGTACCGGCCGGCACGCTAACGGCGCGGCCGTCAATCATGCATTCGACGGTATCCTTGGACCGGCTCTGGGGGGTCCCGAAATCCTTTTGCGGCTGGTACGTCATGTGCTTACCCTACAGGAAAATGGCGGAGAATTGGAGTCTTTGCGTCATCGCAACCCTCCAGCCAAGGCTTGTATATGTTGCGGACCGATGCCGCAGCATCCGCCGACCATGGTCGCGCCCGCGGCAACCCATTTGCGCGCCCATTCAAGATAGCGCGGCGGATCAAGGTCCGTCCTGATATCGCGCAGCCCACCATTGGCGGGAACCTCTGTGTCGGTGTGCGCAAAGCCGTTGGCATAGACGCCGATCTCAATCGCATCAGTGCCCATTGCGGCACGCGCCCTTGCGACCGCATCTTCCATCACTTCGGGCGCGCTGCAATTGAACAGTAGCGCGGCTGCGCCCAGTTTCTGCGCCAGAGCGACCGCTGCCTCGATGCTTTCGCCCGAACGCAACCTGGCACTTCCTTCATCGTTCAACGTGAACGACAGCCAGAGTGGACGGCTGTCTGCAGCCAGCATTTCGCCGACAAGTTCGGCTTCGCCAAGGCTGCTGAGCGTTTCGGCTAGCCAGACATCCGCAAAAGGGGTCAGCCCCTCGATCAGAACGGTCAGGATGGCGCGCGCGGCCTTCACTTCAAACAGGTCAGGCCGGTAGGATCCGAGAACTGGCGGCAACGAACCCGCAACGCGAACGCCGTGGCGATTGGCGACATCACGCGCCAACTGGCCGGCGAGGCTAGCCAGAGCAAGTCCGCGTTCCGCAAACAGCGTGTCGCCAATATGAAAGGGCACGATTGCATAGCTGTTGGTCGAGATCATGTTCGCCCCGGCGCGGGCAAAGCCTTCGTGCGCCTGCGTCACATATTCTGGGCCTTGTAGCAGCGCGAGGGCAGACCATTCGGGCTGCCGGAACGGAGCGCCCAGCCGCTGCAACTCCCGCCCCATGCCGCCATCAAGGATGGTCGTCACTTTTTGAAGTCCTCGGGGAAATGCCGGATCGCGCTCATCACTGGATAGGGGGTGAAGCCCCCCAGCGCGCAGAGAGAACCATATTTCATCGTCTCTGAGAGATCGGCAATCAATTCAAGATTTTCGTCCACATTCTTGCCGGCGATAATCTGGTCGATCGTTTCAACGCCGCGCGTGCTGCCAAGTCGGCATGGTGTGCATTTTCCGCAGCTTTCAGCTGCGCAGAATTCCATCGCAAAGCGCGCCATTTGCGCCATGTCGACACTGTCATCGAATACAGTGATTCCGGCATGGCCGATCAGCGCATCGGCGGCGGTAAAGGCTTCATAGTCGAACGGTAAATCAAATTGTGAAGGCGGGATATAAGCGCCCAATGGCCCCCCCACCTGGACACAACGTACCGGTCGGCCGCTGTCCGTGCCGCCGCCGATTTCGTTCACCAATTCGCCCAGCGTGATCCCGAAGGCGACTTCGAACAGGCCGCCATTTTTGACGTTACCCGCCAATTGCACCGGCATCGTCCCTTTTGACCGACCCATACCAAAGGCGGCGTACGCCTCTCCGCCGTGGGTCATGATCCATGGAACTGCCGCCAGCGTCAGAACATTATTCACCACAGTAGGCTTGCCGAACAGGCCTTCAAGTGCGGGCAGGGGGGGCTTGGCGCGCACTTCGCCGCGCTTGCCCTCCAGGCTGTTGAGAAGGGAGGTTTCCTCTCCGCAAACATAGGCGCCGGCCCCCACACGAACTTCGACCACAAAAGGCGCGATCAAATGTGCGCAGGCCTTGATCGCGGCTTCCATTTTGGCAATCGCGTGCGGATATTCGGAACGGATGTAAACAAAGCCTTTGTTCGCGCCCACGGCCAACCCCGCGATCGCCATACCTTCAATCAGCATGAAGGGATCGCCCTCCATCACCATGCGGTCGGCAAATGTGGCGCTGTCGCCCTCATCGGCGTTGCAGACGATATATTTCTGGTCTGCTGTTGCATCTGCAACGGTTTTCCATTTGATGCCAGCTGGAAACCCTGCGCCGCCGCGTCCGCGCAAGCCAGACGCCAAAATCATCGCGACCGTTGCCTCCGCTCCAACTTCCCTTGCTTTGGCCAATCCCAGCCAACCATCGCTGCTATAATAATCGTCGAGTGAAGTTGGGCGGGTCTTGCCCGCACGCATGAAGGTCAGCCGTGATTGTTTGGCAATGAACGGGTGCTCTTCGATCCTGCCAATAGATTGTGCAGTGCCATCGATGATGGCCGCAACTTGATCGACAGTGACGGGGCCATAGCCGACACCATCGACATCAACCAGCGGCTCAAGCCAGTGCATGCCCCAACTGGAAACCCGCTCGGTTTCGATCCCCGCCTTTTCGAATGCTGCGGCAACCGCGTCTGCGCCGCAGGCCAATGCCAATGCATCATCGGAAATACGGACTTTCATGCAGCGGATATCAATTCGGCAAAACGGTGGGCATCGACTCTGGCATGAACGGTATCTCCTATCATCGCCGCTGGACCGACCGAACACAGGCCAAGGCAGTAAATGGTTTCTACCTTCACCCGGTCCTGCCCCTCTGCGATCGGAACCAAAGCTTCAACCCCACGTGCCTTGCAGGCTTCGGCCCGGCAAAGTTTGATGACCGGACGGCTCTCAGGCTCTTTGCGGAAGTCATGATAGAAACTCACAACACCATAGACTTCGGCGCGGGTCAAATTGAGTGCATTCGCAATCGTGCGAATCGCATCTTCGCTGACATGACCGAACGCTTTTTGTACATCGTGCAGGATCGGAAGGAGCGGCCCTTCGCGTCCGGCATGTTCAGCAACAATGTCAGCGATAGTCAGCATCAGAAAACGACAACGCTTCTGATGCTTTCGCCTGCATGCATCAGGTCGAAACCCTTGTTGATTTCATCGAGTGTGAGGACATGGGTGATCATGGGATCGATCTGGATGTGTCCGTCCATGTACATGTCGACGATTTTGGGGACGTCGGTACGGCCTTTGGCGCCGCCAAAGGCGGTGCCGCGCCAGTTGCGTCCGGTGACGAGCTGGAACGGGCGGGTGGCGATTTCCTTGCCGGCTTCGGCAACGCCGATGATGATGCTGGTGCCCCAGCCGCGGTGGCAGCATTCAAGCGCGGTGCGCATCACTTCGGTATTGCCGGTGGCGTCAAAGCTATAATCTGCGCCGCCATCGGTCAGTTCAACGATTTTGGCGACAATATCCTCGCGGCTCATCCCCTTGGTGTTGAGGAAGTGGGTCATGCCGAACTGGCGGCCCCACTCTTCGCGATCGGAGTTGATGTCGATGCCGACAATCATCTTTGCGCCGGCGAGCTTTGCGCCCTGGATCACATTGAGCCCGATGCCGCCAAGGCCGAAGACGACGACATTGTCGCCCGGTTGCACATTGGCGGTCTTGGTGACAGCGCCGACGCCGGTGGTCACACCGCAGCCGATATAGCAGCTCGTCTGGAACGGCGCGTCGGTGCGGATCTTGGCAACGGCAATTTCGGGCAGCACGGTGAAGTTCGAGAAAGTCGAACAGCCCATATAATGGTAGATTGGCTGGCCCTTATAGGAAAAGCGCGTGGTGCCATCAGGCATCAAGCCCTTGCCCTGCGTCGCGCGGATCGCGGTGCACAGGTTGGACTTGCCCGACAGGCAGGTTTTGCACTTGCCGCATTCGGGCGTGTAGAGCGGGATCACATGGTCGCCGGGAACGACACTGGTCACGCCTGCGCCAACCTCGCGCACAATCCCTGCACCTTCATGGCCAAGCACACTCGGGAAGATGCCTTCGCTGTCAAACCCGTCCAGCGTATAGGCGTCGGTGTGGCAAATGCCGGTCGCCTTGATCTCAACCAGCACTTCGCCCGCCTTCGGGCCTTCCAGATCAAGCTCGACAATCTCAAGCGGTTTCTTGGCTTCAAACGCAACAGCAGCGCGGGTCTTCATCGGCGATCCTCTCGGTAGTATAAATTCGTATTTTAACGTCTTATTTGAAGACAACGGTACGATTGCCATTGAGCATCACACGATGCTCAATGTGAAGTTTGACGGCGCGCGCCAGCACCCGGCTTTCGGTGTCCTGCCCCTGCGCAATCAGATCTTCCACAGTATCTGCGTGATCCACGATGGACACGTCTTGCGTAATAATCGGCCCCTCGTCCAGATCTGCCGTGACATAATGTGCGGTTGCACCGACCATTTTCACACCACGCTCATGGGCACGATGATAGGGCTTTGCACCCTTGAAGCCGGGCAGGAAACTGTGGTGGATGTTGATCACCCGGCCATCGAGTTTGCGGCAAAGCTGATCCGACAGAACCTGCATGTAGCGGGCCAATATGATCAGATCGACGCCCTGTTCCTCAACCATGGCAAGCAGATTGGCTTCCTGTTCCAATTTGTTTTCAGGAGTAATCGGCATGTGGTGGAAAGCGATGCCTTCATGTTCGGCGCGACGCTGCCATGTCGTGTGGTTCGAAACGATGCTGGTAACATCCATCGGGAGACGGTTTGTCGATGTTCGGTAAAGAAGATCGTTGAGGCAGTGTCCGCCCTGGCTGACCATGATCATGGCACGCATTTTTTGATTGAGGTCATGGATGCGCCAATCAAGGCGAAACGCGGTCGCCACCGGCGTGAATGCATCGGTGAAGCTGTCCGTGGTCATGCCGTTCGGGCCACTAAAGGCAACGCGCATGAAGAACCGTCCGGAATGACCATCCCCATATTGCGCGCTCTCGACGATGTTGCAATCTTGGCTGACAAGTGAGTTTGCAACGGCCGCGACGATACCTTTACGGTCTTCGCTGGCAATCAAAAGGACAAAATCCGTCCCGATTGTCATCGATTTCTCCTCAAATCTCTATATTTTTCACCGCCTAGCTAGGGTGGGCGGCTGTTACCAGAGGGAGCGTCGTTACATCAGTTCGTCTAATTCCGGGATGTAGAAGTTATAATCGGCTTTGCAAAAAAATTTACCGGTAAATAAAAAATACTCATTTGCAGCTTGTGTTGCTAGAAGACAGGTTCAAGTTGGAAAAAACCACGGAATTTCGCGGATCTGAGGTAGTTGGATCCATTTCGTGGAGAGAGCAATGGGGGGGATAACCTTGAAATCAGGTCTGAAATTGTCAACGGCAGCGCTTGCGCTGGCTTTCTTTGGAGCAGGCGTTGCGCCTGCATATGCGCAGTCCGAAACTGCCCAGCAAGATGATGGTGGGGTTAAGGAAATCATCGTTACCGCAACGCGGCGCGATGAATCGGCCAATAAAATTCCGGTCGCTATTCAGGCGCTGAGCGGAGAATCGCTGTCCGATCTTAATGTCACGACATTTGACAAGATGATCGAATTTCTGCCGAACGTTCGTGCGGCATCGCGCGGTCCGGGTGCGTCATCGATTTATATTCGCGGCCTTTCTTCGGGAACGCCGGGCCTCCAGATTGCAGGCACCGCCGGTTCGCAGCCGACTGTTGCGCTTTATGTAAATGATGCCCCGGCATCGCTGGTTGGTCGTAACCTCGATCTCTACACTGTTGACTTGCAGCGCGTCGAAGTTCTTGCCGGTCCGCAGGGTACGCTGTTTGGTGCGAGCGCCATGGGTGGCGCGGTTCGTTACATCACGAACAAGCCGAACCTGACTGATTTCCAGGCTGGCTTCAACTCCAGCTATTCCTTCACGAAAAAGGGTAAGGAAAGCGTCGCTGGTGATGCCTTCATCAACATCCCGCTTGTGAATGATCGCATCGGTTTCCGCGCGGTTGTCTATTCTGACAAGCAGGGCGGTTATATCGACAACGTCCCCGGCACATTCCAGATGCCGTTCAATGGCAATGTCGGCGTCGCCGGCCGTCTGCCAACGGGTAACCCGCTTCTGGTAATGCGCGCCATTCAATCGTGCCAGAATGCCGCAGGTGCTATCCCGAATTGCACCGGCAGCCTTTATCGCGCGCCGACCCGTCAAACCATCAACAATGATGCCTTTGTCGAAAAGGATTATAACGACGCGACTTATGTCGGCGGCCGTGCAGCATTGACGTTCAAATTGAGCGATGACTGGTCTGTTGATGTGATGCATGTCCGTCAGCAGCTCGATACCGATGGCGTATTCGATTATGAGCCTTCGGTTGGCGACTTGAAAGTCACCAAGTTCGACAAGAACACTCTGGACGACCAAGTCAATTTGACCACGCTGGCGATCAACGGCCGCCTCGGCGCGCTCGATTTGATCTACACCGGCTCTTATTTGAAGCATCGCGCTGATCAGACGTCTGACTATGCGGGCTATTCGAATATCGGCCTTTATGTCCCCTATTATGAATGCGATCGCGGCGTTTACTATACCGCGGCCTATAACGGTAATATCGGCAACACCTGCTACACGCCGAACAAGAGCTATCGCGTTCGCAACAAGACCAAGCGTTTCACGCAGGAATTCCGCGTTACGACACCGGCTGAAAATCGCCTGCGTGGTACCTTCGGCCTGTTTTACGACAACAACAAGTTGTACGATAACACCGACTGGTCCTACCTGCAGCCCGGTGCTGGCTTCATCTACACGCGTGCACCGAACCCCGGTCCGGCTGCATTCCCGACCGATCCGAACGATCCCAGCGCTCGTCCGGTCAAGGTTGGCTTCTTCAACGATGTGAAGCGTGGCGATAAGCAGTTTGCTGCTTATGGTGAGGCGTCGTTCGACATCGTTCCAGACAAACTGACGGTCACGGGCGGTCTTCGTTATTATAACGAAAAGGCGTCGATTAACGGTGCATCACAGGGCAGCTTCGCAACGGGTGGTCGCGGCGTATATAATGCTGCAACCGGCACCTATACTGCGGCAGCAACCCCACCGACGACTTATGGACTCAGCGCAAACCTGAACCAGCTTTATGCAGATGCATCGCCGGCAAAATATACCGGCGTGCTGTTCAAGGGTAACCTGACGTACAAGTTTGGCGAAGGCTCGCTGGTCTACGCGACCTATTCCGATGGTTTCCGTCCGGGCGGCTTCAATCGTCGTCCTTGCCGCGTTCCCAGCACGATCTGCCCGACCAATGCAGATTTTGTCCGTCTCGGCACCTACGTCCCCGACAAGGTCCAGAACTACGAAATCGGCGGCAAATTCTCGCTGCTTGATCGTCGCCTGCAGGTTAACGTCGCGGCCTACCGGATTGACTGGAACAATCTGCAAGTCACCTTGTTCGACCAGAATATTTCGAACCAGACCTTCACGACCAACCTCGCTGATGCGCGCATCCAAGGTATTGAAGGTGACGTGACATGGCGGGTTGCCCCGGAATTCACTTGGAACGGAGCTTTCTCGATCAATGATTCCGAACTGACCAGCTATCGCAAGGCGACACGGGTCCTGCGTCCCATCGGTTCGCCGCTGGCGCAGAGCCCCAAATTCCAGTTCAACACCCGCCTCCACTGGGAGAAGGAACTGGCATCGGGTGCTGCACCGTTCGCACAGGTCAACATGCAATATGTCGGCAAGAGCTGGTCGGACATCATTGACAATGTCAGCATCCGTTACCAGTCATCGAACCCGACGCTTGGTTATGCCGCATCGGTGCCGGTTACCTATAACGGCGTGACTGTCCGCCCAGGCGATGTCATCGCTCCGCTCCCGGCTGCCGTAGAACTTGATTCCTACGTCAAAATCGGTGCTTCGGTCGGTCTGTCGAAGGATCAATGGCGCGTAGAACTCTTCGGTGAAAACCTTACCGACGAGCGTCCGGAAATCTACACCAGCCAGAATGATGGCGAAGTCCGTACGACGACATCGCGTCCGATGACTGTTGGCCTGCGGTTCTCCTACAAGATGTAAGCGAACGCTGGCTTAGCCGTTCAGGCTTGCTAAGGTGGACCAGTCTCAATGTGCGACTGGTCCACCATTGGTTTCTGGCCTATTGAAATCCGGTCGATTGAAGCGGAAGTTGCCGCTGAGAATTGTCTCTTTATGCAGTATCTGACTGGGACAAATGATGAGCGTGAAGGGTAAGGCCTTGGCAGATGCGCCGGACAGTGAGGCGATAATCGGAAAAGCCCGATCGCTGTTGCAGAGCGGGCAACTCGCTGATGCGGCCCGGATTTGTCAAAAACTTCTAGAGAATGAGCCCAAAAGTGGCGATGCTCTCTATATACTTGCGGTTGCCAACAGGCTCCAAAAGAAGTTCAATGACGCGTTATCCGTTAACCGGGAATTGATCGCGCTTGATCCATCCAACGGACGTGCCCACCAGGAAATGGGGCATTGCTTACGCGACATGGGGGATAGCCGGTCGGCGCTTGCTGCCTATCAGGAGGCTGTCGCCCGCAATAACGCCCTTGCCGGAAGTTGGCAGATGCTGGAGCGCCTGCACGAGGCCGCCGGTCATACGGCGGCTGCAGATTTTGCTGCCGCCCAAGTCGAATATCTGACCTCGCTTCCCCCGCAATTACAAGCCGTGGCAAGCCTGATTCAGGAAGGCAAAATGTACAAGGCAGAACAGCTCTGCCGACATTTCCTGCAAAGTCACGGCCATCACGTTGAAGCCATGCGTTTCCTGGCCCAGATTGGGATGAGCTTCAACGTCCACGACGAAGCGGAGTTTCTGCTCGAATCGGCGGTGATGCTTGATCCTGAAAACAGCCGCGCCCATTTTGATTATGTCGGGGCGTTGCAGAAAAGGCAGAAATTTGCCGATGCGCTCGAACAGGCACGCCTATTGCGCGAAAAGGAGCCCGACGATCCGCAGGTCGACATGCTGTACGCGAACCAGAATCTGGCGATTGGGAATTTTGACGAGGCCCTGCGCATCTACCGGTCACGTGTCGCGCAGACCCCGAACAATCCCGGCGTACATCTGACCCTCGGCCATGCGCTGAAAACTACAGGGCAGCAGCAGCAGGCGATCGAAGCTTATACGCGCGCCTACACGCTGAAACCCGATTATGGCGATGCCTATTGGAGCCTCGCGAACCTGAAGACCTACAAATTTGATGATGCCCAAATTGCCGCTATGCGTGAGCGTGAAATGGCACCCACGACCCAGTTGGCGGATCGCTACCATCTCTGCTTCGCGCTGGGTAAGGCGCTGGAGGACCATGGTCATTATCAGGAATCCTTCACTTATTATGAACGCGGTAACCGACTGAAGCGCGAGGAGGTTGGTTACGACTGGCGCCGGATTACGGCCGAAATCGATCGTCAGATCGCGCATTGCACGCCGGACCTCTTTGCCACCAAGGCGGGGGCCGGTTTCGCCGCGCATGATCCGATATTCATCCTAGGGCTACCGCGGGCAGGATCTACCTTGCTTGAACAAATTCTGGCGTCGCACAGCCAGGTCGAGGGCACGATGGAATTGCCGAACATCCTGGCATTGGCTCACAAACTTGGTGGACGTCGCCGGATCGATGAGGAGCCCGAATATCCCGCCAATCTGGAAGAGCTGTCGACCGAAGAGCTGACTGCTTTTGGCGAAGCGTTCATTCAGGACACGATGATACAGCGCAAGCAGGGAACGCCGTTTTTTATCGACAAAATGCCCAACAATTTCCGGCATATTGGCCTTATCCACCTCATCCTGCCCAATGCGAAAATCATCGATGCGCGTCGAAGCGCCATGGGATGCTCCTTTTCCGGATTCAAACAACTGTTCGCAGAGGGCCAGGAATTCACTTACGGGCTTGAGGAAATCGGGCATTATTACAGCGATTATGTGCGGCTGATGGAACATTGGGACACTGTGTTGCCGGGGAAGGTGCTGCGCGTCCGCTATGAAGAAGTTGTTGCCGATCTTGAAACGCAGGTCCGGCGCATTCTTGATTATTGTGAATTGCCGTTCGAAGATGCATGTCTGAATTTTCACCAGACAGAACGCGCTGTACGAACGGCCAGTTCTGAACAGGTGCGTCAGCCAATTTATCAGAGCGGAGTTGATCAATGGGCGAACTATTCGCCCTGGCTCGATCCGCTACGCGAGGTTTTGGGACCGGAACTCTCGGCGACCTAATACAAAATGAGGGAGGACAATATGGCAAGTAGAGCATCTGTGGAGGCGGACGCTGTGGCAACACTGGGTCAGCGCTGGTACGTGCTGATCATCATGATGCTGGTTTACACGATCAGCATCGCCGACCGTTATGTCCTCTCAACCCTGCTCGGGCCGATCAGCAAGGAATTCAAGCTGACCGATACCGAGACTGCCTGGCTGGGTATCCCGCTTGCGCTTTTCTATGTTGGCATGGGCTTGCCGCTATCCTGGCTGTGTGACCGCACCAACCGGCGTAATCTGCTCGCCGCCTCTGTCGCGGTCTGGTCGGCCATGACGGCGATTACCGGTTTCACCAAAGGCTATGTTGATCTGCTGCTCGCGCGGATCGGCGTTGGCATTGGTGAGGCCGGGGGCACGCCTGCATGCAACGCCATCATCGCAGACTATTTCCCGGCAGACCGCCGTTCCATGGCGATGACGGTTTTTGCACTTGGCGCCCCGCTCGGAGCTTGGCTTGGATCCGACATTGCAGGTTTGGTCTCGGTTGAGCATGGATGGCGTGCCGCTTTTCTCGTGCTGGGTATTCCTGGCATTTTCCTTGCCCTCTTGATCATGGTGACGATCAAGGAACCGAAACGTGGCCGGCTCGATGTCGTCAGCGATGATACCGCACCCGGCGTGATCGAATCCTTTAAATTTATCTGGTCACAAAAGGCTGCCGTTCATGCAATCTGGGCGAGCGGTCTATCGGCCTTTTGGGGCTGGGGTTTGATGTGGTTCACCCCGCTCTACCTGCAACGGATGTACGGCATGGACGAAGGCGAAGCAGGACGGATGCTTGGCTGGATCTATCTGTTCGGCGGGATCGCCGCTTCGTTGGTGACTGCTTGGGTGGTTGCCCGGCCTTCTTATGCTGATCCGCGCCGGATTGCGCGCTTGCTCGCGGTGGTGACGGCAATTGCTACCATCCCGTCATTTCTGGCTTACTATACGCATGATCTGGGCATGGCGCATTTGATGTGGTGGCTGTTCATCCCCGCTATCTATTTCTACATCGGCCCCGCCTTTGCTTTGTGCCAGAATCTTGCGCCTCCAAGAATGCGCGCGATGACGGTGGCCATTTCGCTCCTGATCGCCAACGTCCTGAACCTTATTGTGGCGCCCTGGATCGTTGGCGCACTCAGCGACTGGTTTGCAGGTCCGTCGGGTGCAGATGCGGAATCGCTTCGCCTTGCCCAAATGATCCTTGCACCGGCAGGCCTTTGGGCCGCTTGGCATTATTGGCGGACAGAAAAATATGTCATTGAAGATCAGAAAAGAGCCATTGGATATGTCTGAAGCCCCCCTTAAATCCTATATCGACGGGGAGTGGGCGCTTCCCGCCACTTCGACCGCGACGATTGATGCGATCAATCCCGCAACCGAAGAGGTGTGCGCCACCGTTGCGGTTTGCGGTGTCGACGATGTCGACCGCGCGGTTCGTGCTGCACGCGCGGCGTTTGATGGCTATGCCGCCTTGTCGCTCGAAGAACGCATCGTCTTGGTCGAGAAACTGATCGCGATTTTCGAACGGCGCTATGGCGAAGTCGTCGCGGCGATCTCAACCGAGATGGGCGCGCCCTACGACCTATCGCATGACGCACAGGCAGAAAGCGGGCCTGGCCATTTGCGCGCGACGATAAGGGCTGTGCGCGAAATGACGTGGGAATATGACGTCGGGGAAGACGGTATTGTCGTCCATGAGCCAATTGGCGTTTGCGTGCTGATTACCCCTTGGAACTGGCCGATCAACCAGATCGTCTGCAAGGTTGGCCCTGCGCTTATCACCGGCTGCACAATGGTGCTCAAGCCCAGCGAGATTGCTCCGCTATCGGCGCAACTCTTTGCCGAGATGATTGATGAGGCGGGTTTCCCGAAGGGCGTGTTCAACATGGTCCATGGTACAGGCCCGGCCATTGGCGATGCATTGACCGGCCATCCTGAAGTGGACATGATTTCGTTCACCGGATCGACCCGGGCAGGTGTCCAGATTGCGAAAAATGCGGCCGACACGATTAAACGTGTCGCTCAGGAACTAGGCGGAAAATCTGCCAATATCGTCTTTGCCGATAGTGATTTGGAAGCGGCTGTGACGCGCGGCGTTTTGCATTGTTTCAACAATACCGGCCAATCGTGCAACGCGCCCACCCGTATGCTGGTCGAGCAATCGGTCTATGATCGGGCTGTTGCGATTGCGGCAGAGGTTGCAAAGCAGACCCAGTTGGGCGATCCGTTGGAAAGGGGCGCCCATCTTGGGCCTGTCGTCAGCAAGGCGCATTATGAAAAGATCCAAGGTCTGATCCAGGCCGGGATTGATGAAGGCGCAATCCTCGTTGCCGGTGGCACAGGCCGGGCGGAAGGATTTGACCGGGGCTATTATGTCAAGCCGACCGTCTTTGCGGGTGTGCACAACAAGATGACGATTGCCCAAGAAGAAGTATTTGGTCCGGTGCTTGTCCTGATCCCGTTCAAGGATGAGGCGGAGGCCATCGCGATCGCCAATGACTCCCCTTATGGCCTCTATGCCTATGTGCAGACCGGCGATTTGGCGCGGGCACGACGGATCGCCCGTCTCATGCGTGCAGGCGGTGTGAGCATCAACGGCACATCGCAGGACTATATGGCGCCCTTTGGTGGCTATAAGCAGTCAGGCAATGGTCGCGAATATGGCGAATATGGCGTGCGCGATTTCCTTGAGATCAAAACGATCAGCGGGTTTCGCACAGCATGAAATTGACCGATATTGAGACGTTCGTTGTCGGCAATCCGCCGCCGCATTTTGGTGGCCGCTATTTCGTCTTTGTGAAGATCAGCACCGATACTGGCGTGTCCGGTATCGGTGAGGCCTATTGCGTGCCCTTTGAGCCGCATCTGGTTGCGAAAATGATAGAGGATGTTTTTGCCCGTTATGCGGTCGGGCAGGATCCGCATGATATCGAAAACCTGTGGCGACGGGTGTATTCCAGCGGTTTTACCCAGCATCCAGATCTGACCTTGATGGGTGTGCTGTCCGCACTGGAAATGGCCTGCTGGGACATAATCGGCAAGGAAGCCAACAAGCCCGTATATAAGCTGTTGGGTGGGCAAGTTCATGATCGGTTGCGCGCCTACACTTATATTTACCCGCGCCCGGGTGATCAGACTGACGTCTACCACGATCCTGATCTGGCAGCGGAACGGGCGGCAGAATATCTGGCGCAAGGCTTTACCGCGCTGAAATTTGATCCGGCCGGACCCTATTCGGCCTTTGACGGGCGGCAACTGTCGCTCGAATCGCTCGACCTGTGCGAGCGTTTTGCAAAGCAACTGCGGGAAGCGGTTGGTAAAAAAGCCGACCTGCTTTTTGGTACACATGGCCAGATGACTGCCGCAGGCGCCATCCGCCTTGCCAAGCGGCTGGAACCCTATGATCCGCTTTGGCTTGAAGAACCTGTTCCCCCTGACGCGCCGGAGGAAATGGCAAAGGTCGCGCGTGCGACAAGCATTCCTATAGCTACAGGCGAACGCCTGACCACCAAATATGATTTCGCGCGGTTGTTGAACGCGGGGGCTGCTGCAATCCTGCAAATGAATCTTGGCCGTGTTGGTGGCTTGCTTGAGGCCAAGAAAATCGCCGCGATGGCGGAAGTTTGCCACACACAGATTGCGCCGCACCTCTATTGTGGACCGGTTGTCGGCGCTGCCAACATCCAGATCGCGACCTGTTCACCCAACTTCCTGATCCTTGAGAGCATTGAAACATGGGGCGGGTTCCATAGCGAAATATTGAAAACGCCGATCAGTTTCGAGGACGGCCATGTCATCCCGCCAACCGCGCCAGGCCTTGGCGTGGAACTGAATGAAGAGGTCGCGCGTGCCAATCCATATACTGGTACCATGTTGCATCTCGAAATGACGCAATACCCCGTCCAGTGACCGAGGAGTTCGACTATATCATCGTCGGTGCCGGCACTGCAGGTTGCGTGTTGGCAAATCGGTTGACGGCGGACGGCAAAAACACCGTGCTTTTGCTCGAAGCGGGGGGCAGCGACCTGTCAATCTGGATACAGATGCCGATTGGCTATGGCCGGACCTTTTTCGACAAGCGGATCAACTGGATGTACGATACCGAGCCGGTGGCGTCCCTTGGCAACAGGCGAAGTTACTGGCCACGCGGTAAGGTGATTGGCGGATCTGGCTCAATCAATGCGATGGTCTATGTGCGCGGCCAGCCCCGTGATTTTGACGATTGGAAAGCATCGGGCAATGTTGGCTGGGGGTGGGACGATGTCTTGCCCTATTTCAAAAAGTCGGAGGATTTCGACTGGCATAGCGCACAACATGGACGCGGTGGACCGCAACATGTGACTGATATTTCGCCCTTCGTTCATCCGGTGTGTCACAGCTTTATCGAATCTGCGCAGGGCTTGGGGTTTCCGGCGAGCAGCGATTTGAACGGCCAGCATCCCGAAGGCGTAGGTTTTTATCAGATCAATACGCGTGGCGGCTGGCGTGCATCGACAGCGAATGCATTTCTGCATCCGGCACGCAAACGCAAAAATCTCAAACTGCGAACCCATGCGCATGCAACGCGCATTTTGTTTGAAGGACGGCGCGCGACAGGGGTTGCCTACACACGAAAAGGCGCCGCTTTTCAGGCTAAGGCACGCCGTGAAGTCATCCTATCGGGCGGCGCGATTAACTCACCGCAATTGTTGATGCTGTCCGGAGTTGGTGAAGCAAAACATTTGAAAGGCTGCGGTATTGAGCCGGTGCTTGATGCAAGGGCAGTGGGTCAGAATCTCCAGGACCATATTGCGGTCTCTTACTTTTATAAGGTTCGCACCCCGACCCTGAATGACCAGTTGAACCCGTTACTGGGGAAAATCCGGGCAGGCTTGCATTATGTGCTCGACCGTTCGGGACCGCTTTCGCTCAGCGTCAACCAAAGCGGCGGATTTATCCGGAGCGATGCGTCAAAGCCGCACCCTGATCTGCAGCTTTATTTCAGCCCGGTCAGCTATACAAAAACGCCGCTGTCTGAACGCAAGCTACTCAACCCTGATCCGTTTTCGGCCTTTCTGCTTTCGCACAATCCATGCCGTCCCAGCAGCCGTGGACATATAGCGCTTGCTAGCGCGGATGCTGCAGCGCATCCCGTCATCCATCCCAATTATCTGGCAACGCAGTCAGACATAGATGATGTTCTTGCCGGCAACCGAGTGCTTCGCCAACTCGCCCGCACCCGGCCCTTGGCGGATATCATCACGGAAGAACTGTTCCCCGGTATCGAGATTGAGGGTGATGAAGCTTTGCTTGCCGATTTTCGCGCGCGCGCCGACACTGTCTACCATCCAACCAGCACCTGCATGATGGGCCCGGATCCGGCGAATTCGGTCGTCGACAGCCGGTTGCGGGTGCATGGCATCGACGGTTTGCGCGTGGTCGATGCCTCTGTGTTCCCGAACATTACGTCGGGGAACACCAATGCGCCGACGGTAATGGTGGCTGAAAAAGGTGCCGACATGATCCTCGAGGACGCGCGAAACAACCTGTGAATTTTATTTACCGGTCGCGGCCGGGGCGCTATCCCTGCAACGGGAGAGGAGCGGTCGCTCGATGGCCAACAAGTTTGAAATGAAGAAATTGCCGCCGCTCAAAGCCCTTAGGGGTTTTGAGGCTGCGACCCGGCACCAGAGCATTCGCGATGCGGCAGATGAACTATGCCTCACGCACCCCGCGGTCAGCCACCAGGTGCAACTGATCGAAGAAGCGTTGGGCGTTGCCATGTTCACGCAAGAAGGGCGGCATATCGTTTCCACCGAGGAGGGACGCGCACTCTATCCTTATGTCCGCAGCGCGTTCGAATCGCTGCTCGAAGGCGTCGAGGCGGTACACCGCCATGCCCTTGACAAACCCCTGCGCGTGCAGACCTATGTCACCGCCTCGATCCGCTGGCTCGCAAAGCGCGTGCCGTATTTCCTGAACGACCATCCTGAAGTGAAACTGACGCTGAGCACATGCGCGGTCGAATGGGAATTTGACGATGTTCATGCCGATGTCGGGCTGGTCTATTGTGAGACGGTTCCCGACCCCGGCAAATATCATTGGATGCCATTGTTCGAATATCCGCTCTTCCCGGTGTGTAGCTCCGCATTGCTCCGGAAAGTTGACGGACCAGTGACGATGGATTCGCTGAACACGATGCCACTGGTTGCGATTTATACAGAAGTTCAGAATTGGGAGGCATGGTTCGGATCGGCCGATGTGCCATTCCAGCCGACTGCACCGATGCTGATGGTCGATACGCTAGCTGTTGCGCTTGAAATGGCGCTGGACGGGCAGGGTATCGCGCTGGTCAACGGGCCCTTTGTCGATCAGGATCTGGCCGACGGCCGGCTGGTTCAGCCGGTGCCGCACAAGCTGATCTGCCCCGGCAATTGGGGGCTGATCTGCCGCAAGGACATGCGCGAGAATTTGCGTATCAAAACGTTTATGGATTGGATTGCCGCGCACGTCGATGCTGCGGCTATTATTCCCTAACGTTTGGGTACGACCTCATAGCCGCGCTCTTCAGGCTCATCGTCAACCATCTGGTCAGGGAAGCCGGTGCCCAGAACCTTGATGCCCAGAGGCTCTTCATAGCGGCGGATGATGTTGGGCGAAAATTCGCGAGAGCCATATTCCGCTTCCGCTTCCTTGAACAGGCGGACGATCAGCGGCGACATTTCGACAGGAACGCCTGCTTCTTGAGCGATTGTGTCGAACAGGCCAATATCCTTGGACACTAGATCCATGGTGAAGTTGATGTCTCGGCTGCCGTTCAGGATCACCTGGCTTTCGGTTTCGTGGACAAAGCTGTTGCCCGATGAAATTTTGATCGCCTCATAAGTGGTATTCATGTCTAGGCCGATTGCTTTGCAGGTGGTCAAGGCTTCGGCTAGTGCAACGAGGTGCACGGTGCACAGATAGTTGGTCATGACCTTCAATTGCGATGCCGTCCCAAGGTCGCCCGTGTGGAGGATGCGGCGGCCCATGGTGGTCAAGACGGGCAGTACGGCCTCAAAAGCTGCGCGGGGCCCACCTGCGAATATCGCGATGTTGCCGGTATCTGCGCGGTGGCACCCACCGGATACCGGGCATTCCATAAACAGCGCGCCGCGCGCTTCAACAAGCGCGCCAAGGCGGATGATTTCATTATAGTCAGTCGTGCTCATCTCAAGCCAGACTTGCCCTGGGCGCATGACCTGCAGGAAGCCGTCTTCGCCTTCCGCCACAGCTCTGCTGGCTGCGGGGGATGGCAGGCAGGTGATGATCAGGTCGACCGCCGCACCCATTTCCGCAGGAGAAGATGCTGACGTGGCTCCACGCGCGACATATTCAGCGACCAGCGCCGCATCCAGATCGCGGACGACAACATCATGGCCATTGCGGATCAGGCTGCCTGCAAGCTTGCCACCAACATTACCAAGACCGATAAATCCTATTTTCATACGAGCCGAATGATCCATCTCTCAAGCGGCAGGACTCTTTCCCGCCATTATGAGATGGTTAAGCCCCTTCCGCACCCCCGCCACAATTGAAAAATTTGGCAAAAGGGGTCAAAATTTTTGCGATAAAGCTGAGATTGCCTAGTCCAGAGGAACAATCTCTACGGGCAGGCTTGTCTGCGGTTGCCCGATAAACTGTTCCGGCCAATGGCTGAAAGGCCGCACGGCACCGTCTTTTCGCCATAACGGGACCCGCGCAAGGTCGATTTCGGAATAGAGCCAGCTGCTTTCGCCTTCCTTGCCCAAGGCGTGAACACCATCATCCGGGCTGTCGCCATCAGGGGGCACAAATATACCGGCGGCACCATAATTTTCATCCACTGCGACGGACCAAGGCGC
Organism: Sphingobium sp.; assembly: GCA_035196065.1. Lineage (NCBI taxonomy): Bacteria > Pseudomonadati > Pseudomonadota > Alphaproteobacteria > Sphingomonadales > Sphingobiaceae > Sphingobium > Sphingobium sp. The sequence goes on along the minus strand of CP136575.1, from coordinate 2,913,038 downwards.
CATACCAACCGTCGGGGCCTGAATGACAAAGCACTGATTTTCCAATGCGCGCGCTTGTGCGCCGATGCGCACTCGCCAATAGCCCTGCATTGTGTCGGTACAGGATGGGGCGAGTATGATCTTGGCGCCAGCTTCGGCTTGCGTGCGTGCGATCATTGGAAACTCGACATCGTAACAAATGGAAATGCCAATCGGACCAAGCGTGGTTCGAAACAGGCGCAGTGTTTCGCCGCCACTGATATCCCATTGTTCCCGTTCGAATCGGGTCATCACGATTTTGTCCTGATAGCCGGATCGGCCGTCGGGAACGAAAAGCGTGGCACGGTTCACAACCCGACCATTGCCGAGCATCGTCGGCATACTGCTCGCCAATATCGTGACCCCAAAACGCATCGCAAGCGCGCGATAATGGGCATTTGCAGCCTCTGCTGCGGAGATAACTGTCTGTAGCGACCCTTTCAGGTCTCCTGCTGTTGACGGTTCGATGGCTGATAGTTCCATCGCCGCATATTCAGGGAACAGCAGCAGATTTGATCTTGCCAATGTAGCATTCTCGACCCAGCGACCGACTTTCGTTTGCCAATCGGCGAAATCAGCGACAGCTTCTATTGGATATTGCGCGGCCGCAACTTTGATTGTTCCGGTCACAATGAACGCGACCAGAATTGCATCGGGTGGCTGGTTTCATTCAATTGATCGATATCTTTCCAGTCAAAATCACAGGTCAGCCCCTCAACTGGCATATAGCCGCGCGACTTCCAGAACGGCGCTAGGTCGCGCGGATCTGTTGGCCGCATAGCGTGATTGTCGGGCCGTATGACGGCGCAGAAGGTCGCGGCTGTGGCTCCTGCAGCACGGGCAGCAGCCTCTCTTGCGTCGAAAAATGCATGACCAATGCCCATGCCGCGACACGCAGGCAGCAATACCGATTCGCCGAAATAAAAAAGCCTGTCGACATCCATGCCATGCGCGCACGCAGCATCCCGAAACTCGGCCTTTTGTGAAGCCATGGGTGATGCCGTTGCCGCTCCCACAATCTGCTGATCCTGCTCGGCAATCACCAGAACCGATCCGGGCTCATTGGCGAATTCGTGCAGATATTCTGCTTCATATTCGACTGTGCCGTCATACAGATATGGCCAATCCCGAAACACCGCTATGCGCAACGCCGCCAGTTGCGGAATGGCCGCCAGCCGGTCTTCGGGTCTCAGCAAACTGCGGACAACCGGCTTCATGAAACCTGCGAAATCCAGTCTGTGAGATTGTAATAGACCGAAACGCGCCCGATCAGTTCACCATCCAGATCGAAAAATGCCCCCGCTGGAAGCTCGTAGCGCTGCCCATGCGCTGGCGGCAGGCCTTCGTCTGCGGCCTTGTAGACGCCATGCACGATGAATTCCGCTGCTGCGCGCGTGCCGCTATCATTGGCCATGATGACAATGTCACTCAGCTGCTCGGAATAGGCGGCATCCATGCGGTTGAGAAATGCTGCGAAAGCATCTTTGCCCGTTTCTCGTTCGCCCTGATTGATATCGTGCACGACTGTGTCTGCGAGGCAGGCCAATATGCCTTCATGGTCACCCGCGTTAAAGGCGGCATAATAACGCTCGATCAGTGCAGTTGCGGCCTCGCGCGATAATGGCATCGAAAAAACTCCCCCTTTTTTGATCTGGTCAGGCAACCGCCTGCCAAGCCTGATTGTCGGCTATCGCTTTAATCGCTGTCTGTAATCCTGCCCAGTCGATTTTACGGTATGATTCATTCTTAAGCGCTGGTGGAGGAGCGCTTTTGGTTCGACTGGGCCGCTAGAGCTTATGCCATTGCAGCTAGCATCCGCGAACGGGCCTCGGCGCACACTTCTTTCCGGTCAGCCTGCGTGGCGGGATCAAAGGGCTCAAGGAAGTGCACATTGACGGTAAAGTTCCCCGGTCGGGTAAATGCGCGCCATGCACTCTCCCAGCCGGTTTCTTCGCCCAGCCATGCGATTTCCGGACCTGCATCACCAAAGTCGAGCAAAACGGGTTGGATGAGCATTGGCTTTGGCGGCGGTGCCAGTGTCGCGAAAAGCGATGGTTTGAATGGCAATAGACCGAGCCCGTCGGAGGTGGTTCCTTCCGGAAAAAGCGTGACCGACCAGTTTTCTGCGATCGCATCGCGAAGCTCGGCTATCTGATCAGCGACGGTCTGTTTTTCGGTTCGACTAATAAAAATTGTGCGGTTTTGTGCCGCGAGCCAACCAATGATCGGCCACTTGCGCACCCCATCCTGAGCAACAAAGGCCGTTCCGGTGACCCCGCCCAAGATCGGAATATCGTGCCACGAAATATGGTTTGAAACAAAAAATACGTCCTTGCGCAACGCTTTGCCGTGAACCCTTACCTTGGCGCCCAGCGCGCGGGCGGAGATGCGCATAAAGAGCATCGCCCAAGGCGATGGCAGTTTGAGGATACGCCAAAGCAAGTGGAGCGGTAACAGGGGCATCAGTGCCACTGCAATCCACAACGTCCTTAATGCACAAAGTGCATAATCGCGAGGCGCTGCGGCCGGGAAGGGGATCGTAAGGGATGCCATATTTACCCGTTTCTGCGTCTATCGGACTTACCGACTTTACTGATGCCTGTATATTGTGACTATGTCGTGACGTGAGCCAATTGTTTGCGCCGCGTTGGTTTCAACGCGACGAAGGGGCCCTTTTAAAGCTTGTTATGGTCACCGGTCACCGGTCGCCGGCCGACGCGTCTTGATCCGCAATGCATCCCAGCTGGCATCGCCAGTCCAACCCCCGTCGACGGGAAGGCTCACGCCATTTATAAAACCATCGCTTTCTGCAAGAAATGCGATTGCGCGGGCCACCTCTTGCGGACGGGCAAAACGCGCTTGGGGAACGCGATTGATGATGTCGTCGTCGCTATAAGCTCCGGAACCCATGTCGCGGGCATCCATTTCGGTTTTTATCCAGCCAGGGCAAACCGCATTTACCCGCACGCCACGACCACCCCATTCTGCAGCCAAGGTCCGGGTCAGTCCGATCAGGCCATGTTTCGAAGCATTATAGGCGGTGCGATGGATCACGCCATGCAGGCCTGCGATGGATGCGACATTGACGATGCTGCCGCTGCCACGATCGAGCATCTGCTTCCCGAAGGCCTGACATAGCAAGAAGGGGGCGGTCAGATTGATCGAGATCACCTGTTGCCACTGGTCAATACTCGTTTCTTCAGCCGGGCAGATCAGGCTAATGCCGGCATTGTTTACCAAAGTATCCACGCCGCCATTGTCCCGCTGAACTTTCGAGGCGAGTTCCGATACAAAGCCGGAATCGGATATGTCGCCAGAAATTGCGGATAATTGTCTGCCTCCAGAGCGCAGATTCGCCAACTGATCGTCAAGCGGCTGCACATCTGTCATCACCACATGATATCCAGAATCCGCCAAAAGTTCGCTCGTCGCAAGCCCGACTCCTTGCGCTGCACCGGTTACTACCGCGACCTTCATTTATCTGTCCCCCAAGAATTTTCTGAGCTGTGCTGCCAAAGATGGATTAGCGCAACCCGAAAATTTTTTGAACCAATGGCGCGATAATCCCCATTTGTAACCAGCGTGTTTTGCAGACTAATGATGGTCAAGTTTTTGCCATGAGGAGCAGGGGTAAATGCAAACATCGGCGCGAGTTGTGATCATTGGCGGCGGGATTATGGGAGCATCGCTGCTCTATCATCTCGCTGAACTCGGATGGACCGATTGCCTTCTGATCGAAAAGGATGAACTGACGTCCGGGTCGACATGGCACGCTGCGGGCCAATGCCCCAACATAACCGGCAGCTTCAATCTGGCGAAGATGCATGCTTACTCCAATTGGCTGTATCCGCAGTTAGAGGGGCTGACCGGGCAATATGTCAGCTGGCACAAATCGGGCGGCATCCGCCTGGCGACCAACGAGCGCGAGCTTGCATGGATGCGCTACATTCAAGGTTTTTCAAAGATCATCGGGTTCGAGATGGAGATTATCCCGACCGAGGAAATCTTGAAATATAACCCATTCATGACTTTGGATGGCGTCATTGCCGGTGCGCGGACAACCGAAGATGGCCATGCTGATCCGTCGGGCATCTGCAATGCCTTGGCGATCGGGGCCAAGAATATGGGTGCCAAGATTGTCCGCAAGAATCGCGTGACGGGCCTGACCCAGTTGCCCAGTGGAGAGTGGGACGTGGAAACCGAGCAAGGAACGGTCCGCGCCGAAATCGTTGTGAATGCGGCGGGTTGTTATGCGCGGCAGGTCGCGCAAATGGCCGGCATCGACATTCCGGTCACCAACATGGAACATCATTATGTCGTGACCGATCCCATTCCTGCTTTTCAGCAGCGCGACGAGGAAATTCCCGTCATGCGCTGCCCGCACGTCTCGGGTTATTTCCGGCAAGAACAGAAGAGCGGGCTGATCGGCGTATATGAAAATGTCGGCCTTGCCGAAGCCTGGACCGCGCGCGGCGGCCATCCCGAATGGGATTCGACCAGCGAGCTGTTTCCCGAGGATCTGGAACGGATTGCTCCATGGCTTGAGCGCGCGATCGAGCGCATGCCGATCTTTGGCGAAGTCGGCCTTCGCCGTTTCGTCAATGGCGCGATTCCGCATACTCCCGATGGTGGCCCACTCCTGGGCCCGGCTGTGGGGCTTCGCAATTTCTGGCATTGTTGCGGTACCAGCTTTGGCATCGCCCAAGGGGGCGGGGCAGGCAAATATCTGGCGCAATGGATCGTTGAGGGCGATTCCGAGATCAACATGGCCGAATTCGATCCCCGCCGATACGGCCCCTATGCGGATGAAAATTACAGTCGCGACAAGGTCTTCCTTGATTACCGGATGACCTTCACCACAAGGCTCCCAGGCGAGGAAGAGCCCGATGGCAGGCCACAAAAGACCAGCGCGGTCTATGAACGGTTGAAGGTGGCAGGCGCGGTTTATGGCGAGACTTATGGCTGGGAGCGTCCCAAATATTTCGCACTCGATGGCGCGGAAGAAGAAGGCGGTTATCAGCGCACGAACAGCTTTGCCGCCGTCGCCGCCGAAGTTGCGGCAGTGGCGGAGCGTGTCGGCGTTCTGGATCTGTCCGGCTTTGCCAAATATGATGTGACCGGGCCCGATGCCGAAGCATTTCTGAACCGTATCTGCGCAAACCGCATGCCAAAAAAGCAGGGGGGAATTGCGCTGGCGCACTTATTGTCCCGACAGGGCCGCATCCATGGCGAAATGACGGTGACGCGCCTGGCAGATGATCATTTTTATTGCCTGTCCGCCGCTGCGGCCGAGCAGCGCGACTGGGACTGGCTGGTGCAGAGCAAGCTGTCCGGTGAAGATGTCACCCTGCGCAACCTGACCATGGATCTCGGCGTGCTGGTGATGAATGGCCCACGCTCCCGCGATGTGCTGGCGAAGCTGACCGATGCGGATTTGAGCAATGAAGGCTTCCGCTGGCTGAGCGGTCAGGAAATTACGTTGGCAGGGATAAAGACCCGCGCGCTGCGTGTGTCCTATGCAGGTGAACTGGGCTGGGAATTACACCCTGCGATGGATGATCTCTCAGCGCTCTATGATGCGGTGTGGGAAGCCGGTCAGGACTTTGGCATCGTCAATTACGGCCTTTATGCCGCCAATGCGATGCGCATGGAAAAGGCCTATAAGGCCTGGGGCTCTGAACTCACCAACGAACTGACCATGATCGAGGCAGATTTGCCGCGCTTCATCCAATTCAAGAAGGATGATTTCGTCGGCAAACAGGCGACGTTGGACGCGCCTGACAGGTTCCGGATCGTTTATGGAGAGGTCGACGCCGCCAATGTCGATGTGCGCGGCGCAGAACCGTGCATGATTGGTGATAACTGCATCGGCCTGACCACCTCTGGGGGCTATGGCCACCGAGTAGGCAAAAGCCTGTTTTTCGCTTGCGTGCCGATTGAGAATGCCGTCCCGGGTTCTACCTTTGAGATCATGCTGCAAGGGGAACGGCGCAAGGGCATAGTGCTCGAACATCCAGCCTATGATATTGATAACTTAAAGATGAAGGCCTGATTCAGTGGCTCAACTTCCCAAAAAAGCAAAAGTTGTCATCATCGGCGGTGGTGTCATCGGTTGTTCGATCGCCTACCATCTGACGAAGATTGGCTGGGATGATGTTGTCCTGCTTGAACGCAAGCAGCTGACCAGCGGCACAACCTGGCATGCCGCCGGTTTGGTCGGGCAATTGCGGCCGTCGATCAACATGACCAAGCTCGCTAAATATACCGGCGAATTGTATCGCGGTCTGGAAGCTGAGACCGGACAGGCCACCGGATATCGCCAATGCGGATCCATATCCATGGCGACCAATCAGGAACGTTTTGAGGAACTGAAGCGCAGCGCTTCCATGGCCAAGGTCTTCGACTTGCCGGTCCATGTGGTGACACCTGAAGAGATCAAGGCACTGGCAAATATCGTCAATGTTGATGATGTTGTTGGCGGCATTCATATCCCCAGCGACGGCTATGCCAATGCGGTCGATATCACCCAGGCGCTGGCGAAAGGCGCGCGAACCGGCGGCGCCCAGATATTTGAAAACACCAAAGTCACCAAAATCCGCCATAATGGGGATCGCGTTACGGGTGTAGAAACAGCAGAAGGTTCCATCGAAGCCGATTTTGTCGTGATCTGCGGTGGCATGTGGACACGGGATCTCGCCGCCAGCATTGGCGTCGCTGCGCCTTTGCATGCTTGCGAACATTATTATGTGCTGTTCGAAGGCGTTGAAGGTATCGACAACACACTGCCTGTGCTCCGCGACTATGATTATTGCGGCTACTACAAATATGACGCGGGCAAGCTGCTCGTTGGTGCATTCGAACCCAATGCCCGGCCGTGGGGTATGGATGGTATTTCCGAAGATTTCTGCTTTGATGAAATCGCCGGAAGCTTTGAACATTTTGAACCGCTATTGATGGACGCAATGCGCCGCGTGCCCGCGCTCGAAAATGCGGGCATACAGAAATTCTTCTGCGGTCCGGAAAGCTTCACACCGGATGTGCGCTATCATCTGGGCGAAAGTGCAGAGTTGAAGGGTTGTTTTGTCGCCGCTGGCCTCAACTCCATCGGCCTGCAATCGGCGGGTGGCGTAGGCAAGGTGATGGCTGAATGGATTCGCGATGGCATACCGCCCGCTGATCTTTGGACCGTTGATATCCGTCGCAACATGCCGTTCCAGATTAACCGGAAATATCTGCGCGAACGTGTGACCGAAAGCCTCGGCCTCCTCTACGCGACACATTACCCCTTTAAGCAATATGAAACAGCGCGCGGTGTGCGTAAATCCGCACTGCATGACCGATTGGCCGCAACCGGTGCTTGCTTTGGTGAAGCCTTTGGTTGGGAACGGGCGAACTGGTACGGTGAACCGGGCAGTACGCCCAGTTATGAATATAGCTATGGCCGGCAAAACTGGTTTGAGGCCAATGCCGCTGAGTGCAAGGCGGTGCGCGAGGCAGTCGGCCTGTTCGATCAGTCAAGCTTTGCCAAATTCCGGCTTGAGGGGCGCGATGCCTGTGCAGTGCTGAATCGTGTTTGTGCCAATGATGTCGATGTTGCGCCCGGCAAACTGGTCTATACGCAGTGGCTCAACGACAAAGGTGGAATTGAGGCTGATCTAACCGTCACACGTCTCTCCGAAACTGCCTATCTTATCGTGACGGGCGCAGAAACCGAGGTGAAGGATTTCAACTGGCTCAAGCGCCATATGCCGGACGACGCAAATGCGGTGCTAACCAATGTTTCGTCGGCTATGGGCGTTATCTCTATCATGGGGCCGAACGCGCGTGCGTTGCTGCAATCGATTTGCCCCAATGATCTGTCGCATGAGGCCTTTCCTTTTGCGACCAGCCAAGAAATCGAACTGGGCTATGCCATTGTCCGCGCATCGCGCATCACCTATGTCGGCGAATTGGGCTGGGAGCTTTACATTCCCACCGAATTCATGACCGGGGTCTATGATGAAATTGTCGCCGCCGGCGCCGCTTTCGGCCTCCGACATTGCGGCTACCACGCGCTCAACGCGTTGCGGATGGAAAAGGCCTATCGCCATTGGGGCCATGATATCACCGATGAGGATACGCCGTTGGAGGCGGGCCTTGGCTTTGCGGTGAGGATGGACAAACCAGGTGGATTTATCGGGCGCGAGGCTTTGCTCAGGCAAAAGGAAGAAGGCCTGAAACAGCGCCTCGTCCAGTTCCTGCTGAAGGACCCCGCCCCCATGCTCTATCATAATGAACCGATCTGGCAGGGCGACCGTATCGCCGGTTACATTCGTTCCGGCATGTATACACATGGCCTCGGAGGCGCATGCGGGCTGGGCTATGTGACTGCTGCCGATGGCGGTGTGGTCGGCGCAATCGGTGCCGATGATTATGAGATCGAGATCGCCGGCGTGCGCTATCCCGTCACAGCCTCGCTCAAGCCGCTATATGACCCCTCAAACGCCCGGATCAAAATCTGATGTCACATACTGAACTTATGAGCCGCCTCGCCAACAATACGCGCGTTGGTTTTAGTTTCGATCAGGAATTCTATTGCAGTGACGCCGTGTTCAATGCCGACATGGATCAGATTATCAGCCGCAAATGGCTGCTGGCAGGTCATGTCTCGCGCATTCCGAACAAGGGTGATTATTTCCTCTTTCGCGTTGGCAGCGAACAGATCATCGTCATCCGCGAAAATGCAGACAGCATCCGAGCTTTTTTCAACGTATGCCGACATCGCGGTTCAACCATTTGTCAGGCCGAAAGTGGCAATGCGCCCAAGCTTGTTTGCCCTTATCATGCCTGGACATTCGGGTTGGACGGCAAATTGCTCGCCGCTCGCTTGATGCCTGAAGATTTTGACAAGGCAGAGAACAGCCTGTTTTCCTGCCATGTCCGTGTCTTTCACGGCCTCATTTTCATCAATATGAGCGAGGATGAACCGGATGATTTCGACGCAACCTTTGGCGATATGGGGCCGATCCTCGACTATCATGGAATCGCTGATGCCCGCATAGCCCATGCCGGAAGCTATCCGACCACGGCCAACTGGAAGCTGGTCATCGAAAATTTCTTTGAATGCTATCATTGTGTGCCATCGCATCCTGAATTTTGTTCGATGCACGCGGCCGAATCTATTGTGGCTGTAGGGGCCGGTCCAAGTTCTGGCCCTGCAGATGCCATCGCCGCTTATGCGCCCAAGGTACAAGCCTGGGAAGAAAAGGCAGCCGCTCTCGGCCGCCCTATTGGAAATATCGACGATGCACCGGATAGCAGCCACCTGCGCTTGATGATGCAACGGATGAACAAGGATGGCTGGGCAGCCGAAACCCAGGATGGCACTGCCCCCTCGCCATTGATGGGCAAGCGGACGGCCCCGGACGGCGGGCGTATGCATCTAAGTTTCAGCCCTTTCAGCCAAATTGTCGCTGACGATCATTTCGTGATCTTGTTCCAGTTCACGCCGCGTTCGGCGCTTGCATCTGATGTCGAAATGATCTGGCTCGTCGATGGTCGCGCGACCGAGGCAGAGGTTGATATCGACAAGATGATTTGGGGCTATCATGCCACAACAACGCAAGACAAGGTGATAACCGAGAACAATCAGGCCGGCATCATGTCCAGCCGCTATCGTCCGGGCCGCTATTCGGATCAGGAGGGCAGCGTCATCAAATTCCAGAAATGGTATTTGAACCAGTTCGGCTTGGATCGTGCCGAATGACCATTCCGGCTACCATGCGTGCAGTGTTGCTCACCGGCCATGGTGGATTTGAAAAGCTCGAACTGCGCGATGATGTGCCAGTTCCATTGCCGGGGCCGCACGAAGTTTTGATCCGTGTCGGCGCTGCAGGTGTCAACAATACGGATATCAACACGCGTATCGGTTGGTATTCGAAAGCCGTGGCGGAAGCCACCGATGCAGGAGCTGCGACTGGCATTGCATCTGCCGAGGATGACGGCTGGTCGGGCGAGGCGTTCCAGTTTCCGCGCATCCAAGGCGCGGATGCCTGCGGTCGGATCGTCGCGGTCGGCTCTGATATCGATCCCGCACGCATCGGCGAACGCGTTTTGATTATGCCCAATCTCCCGGGAACCGGGCGGTATGATATTCGCTATTTCGGTTCCGAAGTGGACGGGGCCTTCGCAGATTACACCTGTGTGCCTGCCGGCAATGCTTTTGCAGTTACCTCTCCGTTTTCTGACGCTGAACTGGCTAGCTTTCCCTGTGCTTATGCGACTGCGGAAAACATCCTTTCGCGTATCAAGCTGGCCGCAGGGGAGCAGGTGTTGATAACAGGCGCATCGGGCGGGGTTGGTTCTGCGGCTGTGCAACTTGCCAAACGCCGTGGCGCAGTAGTGAGCGCGATAGTCGGGGTGGAGAAAGCGTCGGCGTTACGTGATCTTGGAGCTGATCATGTTATCTTCCGCGACGCTAATATTGAGGCCTTGTTCGGCCAGGACCATTTCGATGCCGTCGTCGATATAGTCGGCGGAGCCCAGTTCGGGGCGATCCTCAACGTCCTCAAACGCGGAGGCCGATATGGAGTTGCCGGTGCCATCGCTGGGCCGGTGGTCGACCTCGATCTGCGAACCCTTTATCTGAAGGACCTGACACTAATCGGCTGCACCGTCCTTGAACCGGAAGTGTTCAGCAATCTGATCAGATATATCGAGGGCGGAGAAGTTAAACCATTGGTCGCGAAGACATTCCCGCTCTTCGAAATTGTGGCTGCCCAAGAAGCATTTCTGACCAAAGGCCATGTCGGTAAGATCGTACTGACGCTTTAGTCCACCATCTCGAGCACATCCCCGATACGCCCAATCATCTCGTCTATATGCACCTTCTCAAGGATGAGAGGCGGCGAAAGCGCTATGATGTCTCCGGTTACGCGGATCAGCAGGCCGGTGTCAAAGCAGCGGTGAAAGACTTCCATCGCGCGCTTGCCGACAGCACCAGCCCGAGCCTCAATTTCTATGCCGGCAACGATACCGACATTGCGGATGTCGATCACATGACGCTTGTCCTTCAGACTGTGGACTGCATCTTCCCAATAGCCGCTTAAATCGGCGGCGCGTTCAAACAAGCCTTCCGACTTGTAGATGTCGAGCGTTGCGATGCCGGCGGCGGCGGCGAGGGGGTGGCCGGAATAGGTGTAGCCATGGAAAAGCTCGATTCCGTCTGGCCCGCCCTCTACAATGGCGTCGTGTACATGGCGGCTGACCGCGACAGCGCCCATGGGCACGGCCGCGTTTGTAAGGCCTTTGGCCATGGTGATCAGGTCTGGCGTTACGCCAAAAACCTCTGAAGCGGTGGCCCCGCCCACGCGACCGAACGCGGTGATAACTTCATCAAAAATGAGCAATATGCCATGCTTCGTCGTAATGTCGCGCAGCTTCTGAAGATAGCCAACCGGGGGCGGAAGCACGCCTGTGGAACCTGCCATTGGTTCGACAATGACGGCGGCGATGGTTTCGGCACCATGCAACGTTACAATGGATTCGAGCGTATCGGCAAGATGCCCACCCCATGAGGGTAGGCCCCGCGAAAAGGCGTTGTGCTCCAGATTGAGCGTATGCGGAAGATGATCGACGCCGGTCAGAAGTGTACCGAACTGCCGGCGGTTATTGACGATTCCGCCAACGGAAATTCCACCAAAACCAACGCCATTATAGCCGCGTTCGCGGCCGATCAGTCGCGTGCGGGTGCCTTGGCCGATGGATCGTTGATAGGCGAGTGCGATCTTCAGCGCGGTATCGACCGATTCCGATCCGCTATTTGTGAAGAATATCCGGTCAAGATTTTCGGGCATCAGGGTTGCAACGCGCGAGGCCAGTTCGAAAGCGAGCGGGTGACCGAGCTGGAATGGCGGTGCATAATCGAGTTCCGCCGCCGTTTTCTGGATGGCCTCGATTATGGGTGTCCGGCAATGGCCGGCATTGACTGCCCACAGACCGGCTGTGCCATCAAGGATCTGCCGCCCGTCATCGCTGGTATAATGCATATCCTTGGCGGATTTTAGCTGGCGTGGATGCGCCTTGAACGCCCGGTTCGCAGTGAAGGGCATCCAGAATGCGGCAAGTGGATCGTTTTCGAGTGTCATCATGGTGCTCCGGGGCTAAGGCTTGCCGCTTATGCAACGACGATAGAAATCGCGTGATTGAATTCTTTATTTCAATCGGAAAAATTGTTTGCGTTCAAGTGACTGCCTTTGGGCGATCACATGACGTTTCTGCATGCTGCTGTTTGGCTCGCGCGTAAAAACTCGTTGAACTCGACATTATTTCAAAAATACACAATATATATCAATGATATAATGTCAAATACATCTTGCCGGAATTGGATGGTGAGAGACATTCCGATGGGGGTGTGCCCAGGGCGCATTGTCCAGAAAACTGTCGCAAACTGGAACGGTTTGGATCCCGACCGTTATTAACCACCATTGTGTCTCGCCAATATGGCTAACAAATCGTTAACGTCTTTTCCAAGAACATTGGATAAGGTCGCACCGATGAAGCGCAAACTGGTTTATACAAGCGAAGCCGCAAGGCACCCGTTTCGCCAACGGCTCGCTCCGCATGTGCTGGCCGTGCCGGCAGAGTGGAGGCCCAAACCGCTGAAATGGTGGCAGGGTGAGGACGCGCATCTTTTCGTCGTCAGCTTCGGCGCCTTTTTTACGGTCTTCTATAGCTTCATCGCCTGAAGGTTCAGTCGCAGGCCTTGTGCAGTTTCCAGCTTATCCAAGCGGAAAAGACGCAGGCCGCAGCGATAAGGAACAGCGTATCGGCAATGCTCACGCCCAGTCGCGCCAATTCGCCGTACATCACTGCGCCAATCACCATCGCCCCTGAATTGACGATGTTGTTCGCGGCAATCGTTCGCGCAGTGGCCGACTTTTCCACCGTAGTCGTCAAAAAGGCGTAGAGCGGCACAACGAACATACCGCCGGCGACGGCTATGCCGAACAGGGCGAACAGGATGATATCGCCCTGCCGGATCGATACAAATTCGATGAAGTTCAGAAGTTGATCCTGATCGAGCGGGGTATCGGGCACGGGTGCCCAGCCCTTGATCGACCACCAAAGAAGCAGCACGAAAAGCCCCATCGCAATCACCGATGGTGGAGAATAGACGGCCGATACCCGGCCTTTGAGCAACCGGTTGATCACAACCGAACCGATGGCAACGCCCACCGAGAAAATTGCGGTGAACAGCGTGGCTACTGTGCGGTCTCCGCCCAGTCCATGCTTTACCATGGGTGGGAACTGCGCAGCCAAAACCGCGCCAATTGCCCAGAAAAAGCTGATGGCGATGATGGCCAGAAATAGCCGTGGGACATGCATCGTGTCGCGCACCAGTCGCCAGCTTGAACGAAAGATATTCCAGTCGAGTTTGGCTGTGGGTGCATCGCTTTCGGGCGGAGCAGGGGGGACATATTGCGCGGTGACGCGCCCGATAAGCGCCACGAGCACAACCCCGACCGCCGAAATTTTCGGATCGAGTATTCCGCCCACGATTGTTCCGGTCAGGATGGCGATATAGGTGCCGGCCTCGACCAGTCCGGTGCCGCCCAATACTTCATCATCCTTCAGATGCTGGGGTAAAATACCATATTTGATCGGGCCGAAAAATGTCGAGTGCACACCCATCGCGAACAAGGCCGCAAAGAGGATGGGGATGCTGTGCAACCAGATACCGGCGGCGCCGACCAGCATGATAGCGATTTCGGCGGTCTTGACCCAACGAATGACCCGGGTCTTGTCGATGCTGTCCGCAATTTGCCCTGAAATGGCAGAAAGCAGGAAAAAGGGCAGGATGAAGATCGCGCCGGCAAGAGCGTTATAATAGGCTTCTTCGGCTTCGCCCCCCTGCAGGATGGAATAGGTGATCAGCACCACCATCGCCATCTTGTAGAAATTGTCGTTGAACGCGTTCAGATATTGGGTCGCAAAAAGCGGCAAGAAACGCCTTTTGCCCAGCAATGCCATCGAAGTCTGCATGTTTGGTCCGATTGGTCCCCTCTAGGTCCGACACCCCTAGCCGTAGGGGGCAGCGCCGCAAAGCGCTTTTACCAGTTTTAGGCGTTGTAGCTTTTATCTTGCAAGTTGGCGGCCCTTAACGCGCAACAGCGTTGCGTGAATGTCACAAGCACTTTCAAAAAATTGTTCCAACCGTTGCTAGGGGCGAAAAAACATTGCCTCGGATTCAGAAATATGCGGAGGTAGAGCATTGTTTTTTATGGAGGGTGCGCAATGCGCAAGTTTTCGGGGAAAGTTTACAAGCAGGCAGCCGTCGCAACATTGATGGCTTCCAGTGCGATGGCCATCGCCATGCCGGCAATGGCGCAGGATGCAGCCGATGCTGCCGATAGCGACGAGATCGTCGTTACAGCCCAGAAACGCGAACAGAATTTGCAGGATGTACCTGTCGCGATCACGGCAATCGGCAACGAGAAGCTGGACCAGTTGCAGGTGAACGAATTTCAGGATGTCGTGAAGTTCCTGCCGTCGGTCACGATCCAGCAGGGCGGCCCGGGTTTTGCCCAGGTCTATTTCCGCGGCGTATCCTCTGGCGAAAATGCCAACCACTCGGCCTCGCTGCCCACGGTTGGCACCTATCTTGATGAAATGCCGATCACGACCATCCAAGGCGCGCTCGACATTCACGCTTATGACCTTGCTCGTGTCGAGGCGCTGGCTGGACCGCAAGGCACGCTATATGGCGCAAGCTCGATGGCAGGGACGCTCAAGCTGGTCACCAACGCGCCTGACACGTCGGGCTTCTATGGAAATGCAGGTGTCGAGATCAACAATGTCGCCCATGGTGACTTTGGTTCGGTCTTTGAAGGTTTCGTCAACGCGCCATTGAGTGAAAAGGCGGCAATGCGGCTTGTGGGCTGGTATCGCGACGATGGCGGTTACATCGACAATCTGCCTGGCTCGCGTCGCTATGCGACTTCCGGCATTCGTCAGAATAATGCGGCGCTGGTGGAAAAAAATTACAACGACGCCGAAACCTATGGTGCGCGCCTCGCGCTTGGTATCGACCTTGACGATAACTGGACGATCAAGCCTACCGTGATGGGTCAGGTCCAGAACACTGAGGGCAGCTATGCTCGCGAACGTTCGGGCCAGTCGACCGGTGAATATACGACGGTTCAGTACAATCCGGAGGGTAGCCGTGACAAGTGGATCAACGCTGCGCTGACGATCGAGGGTAAGCTTGGCAATTGGGACATGACGCTGACCGGTGGTCACCTTCGCCGCAAGACCGAGACCGAGAGCGACTACTCGGATTATGGCTATTTCTATGACGCGCTCAACGGATATGGCGCCTATTGGTACGACAATGCGGGCAACCCTGTCAGCGCCAATCAATATATCCAAGGCATTGATCGTTATCGCAAAAGCTTTGGCGAGTTCCGCATCGCGTCCCCGCAGGATGCTTCGTTGCGCTTCATCGGTGGCCTTTTCTGGCAGCGGCAGAGCCACAATATCGAGCAAAATTACATCATCGACAATATTGCGGATTCGATCACCGTTCCGGGTACCGCCAGCAACATCTGGCTGACCAAGCAGCAGCGCACCGATCGTGATTATGCCGCCTTTGGTGAACTCAGCTTCGACGTTACCGAAAAACTTACGCTGACCGGCGGTGCACGCCTGTACAAATATGACAATTCATTGTTTGGGTTCTTCGGTTTTGCCCGCGGCTATTCGGGCAACACCGGGGTGGCGCGCTGCATCACCACGACGGGAGCGGATTTCCGTGCCAACCCAACGGGCACCTTCGCGCAGCCCATTCTGGATGGCGCGCCCTGCACCAATGTGAACAAGAACACATCGGACAGCGATGCGATCTTCAAGATGAACGCAACCTATAAGCTGAGCGAAGACGCGCTGGTTTATGCGACTTGGTCGCGCGGTTTCCGGCCTGGTGGTATCAACCGCCGCGGTACCCTGCCGCCTTATGGTCCCGATGAACTCGACAATTATGAACTGGGCTGGAAGACCAATTTTGGTGCCTTCCGGTTCAATGGTGCGCTGTACCAGTTGGATTGGAACAACATCCAGCTTTCGTTCCTTGGGGCCAACGGCCTGACCGAAATCCGCAATGCGGGCATCGCGCGCATCCGGGGTGCCGAATTTGATGTCGGCTATCGTGCGGGCGGTCTCAGCCTGAATGCAGGCTTTAGCTATAATGACGCTGAAATCCGCCGCGATTTCTGCCGCATCGCTAACGCGACCTTTGATTGCACGACCGCGGGCAACGCGCTGCTGGCACCTGCCGGATCGCGCCTGCCGGTCACACCCAAGTTCAAGGGCAATCTCATCGCGCGTTACGAATTCCCTGTGGCGGAATGGAATGGCCATGTGCAGTTGGCGGCCAATCATACCGGCAGCCGGTCGACAGATCTCCGTACGGCACAAAAGGCGCTGAAGGGCGGGCTTGATGCCTATACGACGCTCGACCTTAGCTTTGGCGTCAAGAATGACAGCTGGAGCATCGAGGCATTTGCCACGAACCTGCTGGATGAATTTGGTGTTGTGAACACCGGCGTGTCATGCGTTGAAACCGTATGCGGAACAGGGCCGACCCCTGCGACGCCGACAGGCGGTGCATTCTACGATACGGTCATCAAGCCGCGTGTAATCGGGCTTAAGTTCAGCCGCGATTTCTGATCGCTGCTGCGATGACAATTGAAACGAGAAAGCCGGGCCAAAAGCTCGGCTTTTTCATGGCCGTCGCGCTGGTCATGGGAAACATGATCGGTTCGGGCGTGTTCCTCTTGCCAGCAAGCCTTGCGCCATATGGCTGGAATGCAGTGGCCGGCTGGATCGTTACCATTGCTGGCGCGCTTTGCCTCGCTTGGTTGTTCGCGCGTCTGATGGCCGGAACGGGTGAGGCACCGATCCCGCTTGTGGATCGGGAATTTGGCCGGATCCCCGCCTTCCTCATTGGTTTCAGCCTGTGGGTCTATGTATGGGCAGGGATGGTCACGATTTCGATCGCGGCCGTCTCTTATGGTAGCAGTTTCTGGCCCGTGCTGGCCGAACATCCCGCGCTCGCCTCGCTCGGCGTTATCTGGTTGCTGACCTTGCTGAACATTGCAGGAACGCGTCAGGCTGGGGCTTTTCAGCTTGTGACGACGGTCATCAAACTGGTGCCATTGCTGGTCGTGGTCGGACTGATCGCTTTTGTCGCCGGCAGCACGGGCACCCAAACCGTGACGCCGCTTCCGAAAGAGGGTCTTTCGCTTTCGCTGGTCAATCAGGCTGCAGCACAGACACTTTGGGCCATGCTCGGCTTTGAATCGGCCTGCCTTGCCGCGTCGCGGGTCGCGAACGCACAAAAAGTGATCCCGCGTGCCACGCTGGTCGGGGCAGGACTGACGGGTCTTTTCTATCTGATTGTCTGTTCGGGGATCGCGCTGATGCTTCCCGCAGACAAGGTGTCAGGTTCAAATGCGCCATTTGAGCTGTTCGTCGCAACCTATTGGAGCAGCGGCCCTGCTGCATTCATTGCTGCCTTTGCCGCGATAAGCGCGATTGGCGCGGTCAATGGCTGGATCCTTGTCGAAGGCGAAGTGCCGCGCGACATGGCGGAACGCGGCATGATGCCAGCCTTTTTCGCGCGCAATAACCGTTGGGGGACGCCGGCAATTTCGCTGCTTGTTTCCAGCCTGCTTGCCAGTTTGCTGATCTGGTCGAATTCGAGCAAGTCGATGGGGGCGCTGTTTACCTATACCGCGCTTCTGACCACGTCGGTGGTTCTCTGGCTGTATCTTGTGGTGGCAATCATTGCATGGAAACGGAAGCTGGCGCGGCCGGTGGCGGCACTGGGTATCGCTTTCTGCTTCTGGAGCCTCTGGGGCGCAGGCCTCACCATTTCGCTTTCGAGCATTGCCCTGATGCTGGCAGGCCTGCCGCTTTATTGGTGGGCGCGGCGTGAAGCTGGTGCCCAACAAAACTAGGTCGCTGCGCGCGCTTTGCCTGCACGTGCTCCTATCGGAGCCTGCCTGCCGAAACCCTCAATTCCAGCGTGGTTTTAGCCAGGCGCTTTGGTCGCGCAGAATGACCTGTGCGGCATTATGCCCCGGCGCACCAGTTACGCCGCCGCCAGGATGTGCCCCTGCGCCACACATATAGAGGCCCTTCACCGGGCCACGATAAGCACCGTTGCCCAGAACGGGCCGCGCCGACCAGAGTTGGTCGAGGCTCATATTGCCGTGCATGATGTCACCGCCGGCCAGCCCAAACTTGCGCTCCAACCCCTTGGGGCTGAGGATCTGCTGGCCCAGGATCGACGCGCGGAAACCTGGCGCATAGGCCTCAACGGTATCGATGATCGTATCTGCCGCCTTTCCTTCTTCGGCATCCCAGTCGCGGCCATCGGGCAGTTCGGGTGCGAATTGCTGGCAGAAAAGGCTGGCGACATGCTGGCCCGGCGGGGCAAGGCTGTCATCGACGGTCGAGGGGATCAGCATTTCGACGATCGGGCGTTTGGACCAACCATAACGTTTTGCGTCCAAGAAAGCCTCGTCCATGTAATCGAGGGTTGGCGCGATGATGATCCCGGACTGGTGATGCTCCCCGGCTTCGGGGAGGCAGGTAAAGCGCGGCAGTTCGGAAAGTGCCACATTCATCCGGAAGGTACCGCTGCCTACCTTGAAGCCCTTAATGCGGCGCTTGTATTCGGCGCTCAGGTCGGAGTCGTCGAACATCTTTCCGTAAAGAAGTTTGGGGCCGACATTGGAAACGACCCGGCTGGCGATCACTTCCTCGCCGCTTTCAAGGCGAACGCCAGCGACCTTGCCGCCGTCGACCAATACGCGGTCGACCGGGCTTTCCAGACTGATTTCGACGCCCAGATCGCGGCAAACCTTGGCCATTATCTGCGTGATTGCGCCCATGCCGCCGACGCTGTGCCCCCAAGCGCCTTTCTTGCCATTTACCTCACCGAAAACATGGTGAAGCAGGACATAGGCGCTGCCCGGGGTGTCTGGGCTGGCATAATTGCCGACAACAGCATCAAAACCGAAGGCGGCCTTTACAGCTTCGCTTTCGAACCAACCGTCAAGCAGCGTGCGTGCCGACTTGGTAAACAGGTCAAGCACGTCACGCTGCCGCTCGATCGGAAGGCCTGCCAGCTTGCGACCCTGAAGGGCTCCGTCGATCAAGGTCTTGACGCCATCACCTATATTGGGCGGCGATTTCATCGCTAGGTCGCGCAGTACGTCTGCGACGACTTCAAGGCTGTCATAATATTCGGGAAGGATGTCTGCATCATGCTTCGAAAAGCGCGCAAATTCGGCTTGTGTTCGTTCCAGTCCCCCGCCGAGTTTCAGATAACCGCCATCTTCCTGCGGCAGGAAGTTGCTGATCGGCCGCTCGATGACGCGATAGCCATGGTCTGCCAGGCGCATATCCTCGATCACCTTGGGCTGCAGCAGGCTGACGGTGTAGCTCGCGACGGAATTGCGGAAACCGGGGTGGAATTCCTCGGTCACCGCCGCGCCGCCTACGACATCGCGTCGCTCGACGATGCGTACCTTCATTCCGGCGCGGGCAAGATAAAAGGCGCAGACAAGTCCGTTGTGACCAGCGCCAATGATTACAGCATCATATTTTTGGGTCATTTATGGCTCCAGCCGGGTGCGGGTTGATGTTCGAAGCTGGCCTCAGGGATGAGGCCGCGCACCTTGCGGCAGAAATTTTTAAGACAGACTTCTTTGTCGGACAGCGGCCCCATTGAAAAGCTGCGGCCTGCCATCCCTTCCTGAACTCTTGTGATCAGCACCGTGTCTTCGGCATTGACCTGCCGGTTTATTCGCCAGTTGAGATAGCGCGCGGCGCGCATTTCCCGCCTGTCATCATCGAAGACGTAGCTGATCTCGCGGATCAGGCAGCTGGTGGGACCAGTCGGCAGCCACTGCATGAAATCGACCTGATCTGGATAGATATCAAACGCAACCGATGGCCAGAGCTTGAAATAGAGCCAGCGTTTCTGGTTGGCATCGGGAAGATGGGGAACCGATGGCAGCAGATTTTGATAGGCACGTTCAGACCAGTTGTTCGACGGTCGATCAACCAGATCGCCCCACATGCGATCAACATGTGGTTCGGCCTCTACGCCATAGCTTTTGCCGAACAGACGAGTCAGGCCGGGATGTGCGACGGGGATGTGAAGGCCGTCGGAATAATTGTCGCCGACATTTTTCCAGTTCACATCGCGCGGGCGTAAGGTGACGCGGCCAAGCGCCCTTAATTCCTCAAAACGATAGGGGGCGACCTGTTCTTCATAAGGTGCCATCATCTCTGCCACAGATGGGCCGCCGCTTTCGAGGCGGACGAAGATGAAGCCGCGCCAGATTTCGAGTTCGACCGGCACCAAGCCCGCCTTGCTCCTGTCCAGCGTGGGGTAGGAGGCGCTGTCGGGAACACCGGTCAGTCGGCCGTCGAGATCATAGGTCCAGGCATGATAGGGGCAGACCAGTTTCTTTGCACAGCCGCTTGCACCATCGACAAGGCGGCTGCCACGGTGGCGGCAGACATTGGTGAAGGCACGGACAATATCGTCGGTGCCGCGCACCACAATCACGCTTTCGCCGACATAGTCGAGGCTGTGCCAATCGCCGGCGTCCGGTACATCGGAGACATGGCAAACGACCTGCCAACCGGGACGGAAAATCCGCTCTATTTCGAGCTTTGCAAATTCGGGATCATGATAGGTCCATGCCGGAAGGCTCCAGCCATCCAGAGGGTCCTTACCTATGTCGAGCTTATGGATGCTTGCGATCATGGATGGCTTATTATACAGTCGTATAACAATATGCAAGCACGCCCAACCCAAAATTCGCGCCAGAGCTTTACCCGCGAAAGTGCCGATTCCCGCCGAGAAGCGTTGATCGAGGCCTGCGCGCGCTCACTGGCGCGCAATGGCGTGCCGGGCACTTCGGTGCGCGTGATTTGCACCGAGGCGGGCGTGTCACCTGGGCTGCTGCGGCATTATTATGACGGGATCGACGCCCTAATTGCAGCGACCTACCGCGCGACCGGCGACCGGGTGCAGAAGGCCCTTGCCGACGCCGTTTCTGCCGCGCCCGATACCCCGCGCGACCGGCTGCTTGCCTATCTGACGGCAAGCTTTGTTCCACCTATTGCCAATCCGGAATTGCTGGCGACCTGGCTTGCCTTTTGGGCGTTGACCAAGACCGATGCTCAGATCGCAAGGCTGCATGGCGAGATTTATCGCAATTATCGCGCCGATCTGGAGGCGCTGCTCGCCCGATGCCAGCCGGGGGAGCATCGGTTGACTGCGGTGGCGCTGACAGCGTTGGTTGATGGCCTGTGGCTCGAACTCAGCTTGGGCGATGCCCCTTTCAGCCGAGACGAGGCAGGCGCGCTCGTTGAAAAATGGCTGGATGCGCTATTGGTTTAGCCCTTGGCCACGACGCCTGCTGCCGCCAGATGCGCGCCCAACCTGCCGTCCACCCAAAGGAAGAACATCCGGTAATCTGCGATCAGCGACCAGAATGGGTGCTGAAAGGTCAGCGGTACATTATGTTCGACCTTGAAATGGCCAGCCCAGGCAAAAGCGTAGGATCCGACAAGGCCAAAGGCGATTCACCACAAATTGCCCGTCGCAAACACCAGCGCAAGCGCCGCCAGCCCGCAGATGGAGGCGCAATAATGCAGCGCCCGGCACAGCGGCACGCTGTGCGCACGCAGATAGATGGGCCAGAATTCGGTAAAGCTTGACGCCATTTTGCTCATCATTTTCTCCTGCCCTGAACATTATCGCCGCATGGCACCCCGTGCAACAGGCTGGCATAGTTTCATTTGCAACTGTATCGGTCGGTTATGACTGAAACTACCCCACCGATGACCTATGCTCGCTATCTGGCGCTCGATGAACTGCTGGCCTGCCAGCATCCAAAGTCTGAACTGGATGACGAGATGCTGTTCATCATCATTCATCAGACCAAGGAATTGTGGCTGAAACAGATTATTCGCGAATTGCACCTTGCGAAGGAACAGGTGCAGGCGGATGCACTGGTGCCGGCCTATAAGGCGCTGGCGCGGGTCAGCCGGATTCAGGCGGTGATGACATTAAGCTGGGACGTGCTCTCTACCATGACGCCGTCGGATTACAGCCGGTTCCGCCATGTGCTGGGGCCGAGCTCGGGTTTCCAGTCAGACCAGTTCCGCACGGTCGAATATATGCTGGGCCTGAAAGATAGCGGCTTTCTGAAATATCAGGATGATCGCCCTGATGCCTTGGTTGCGATGCAGGCCGCGCTGCATGCGCCAAGTATCTGGGATGATGCCATTGCCGCTGCCGCCCGTGCCGGCCTGCCTATCCCGGCAGAGGTGCTTGGCCGGGATCTCAGCCAGCCCTATGCGGCACATGCGGGGGTGGAGGCGGCGTTTCTTGCGGTCTATCGCCAGCCCGAACGCTATTGGGAGCTATACCAGCTTGCTGAAAAGCTGGTTGATCTGGATGATGCCATGGCGACATGGCGGCACAAGCATGTGGTGACGGTCGAACGGGTGATCGGCGGCAAGCGCGGTACCGGCGGCACCGCCGGGGTCAGCTATTTGCAATCCACATTGGCCAAGCGGGCCTTCCCGGAACTCTGGTCGTTGCGGACGATGTTGTAATCTGATGCCGGCCGTCAGCCCCGGCACTAGCCGGGGCGACGCCATTGCTTAACGCTTGGTCCGCTGGTCTTCGACCATGTCTTCAGCCAGCTCAAGTCCGGCCTTGCCACCTGCCACGGTGTGCGCCGGGGCGTGAGGATGCGCCACGAAATCGGGCTCCTCGACCTCCAACATGCCTTCCCATTTGGTGATCACCGACGTTGCAACTGCATTGCCAACGACGTTCGTTGCAGTGCGGCCCATGTCGAGGAATTGGTCAATCGCAAGGATGATTGCCACGCCCTCAACCGGCAGGCCAAACATCGCAAGCGTGCCGGTGATGACCACAAGGCTGGCGCGCGGAACGGCGGCGACACCCTTGGACGAGATCATCAGCGTCAGCAGGATCAAGATTTGCGTGCTGATCGACAGGTCGATGCCATAGGCCTGTGCGATGAAGATGGTCGCGAAGGACATGTACATCATCGAACCGTCAAGGTTGAAGCTGTAGCCCAGCGGCAGCATGAAGCCTGAAATACGGCGGGGCACGCCGAAACGGTCAAGCTGTTCGAACAGCTTGGGCAATGCCGCTTCGGACGATGCGGTTGAAAAGGCGATCAGCATCGGTTCGCGGATATAGCGGATCAGTGTCCAGATACGCCCGCGCAGGAACAGGAAACCAACCGACAAGAGGATAACCCACAGGATCACCAGCGAAGCGTAAAATTCGACCAGCAGTTCGAGATAGGTTCCCAAAATGCCAAGCCCGCTGACTGCAACGACATTGGCAAGCGCCCCGAACACCGCAATCGGCGCATAGCGCATCACATAGCCGGTGATTTGCAGCATCATTTCGGCAAGCGCATCGGCACCGCGTACCAGCGGCGCACCTTTTTCGCCAATGGCAGAGAGAGCCACGCCCGCAAACAGCGAGAATACCAATATCTGCAGGATGTTGTTGGTCGCCATCGCCTCAAAGGCATTTTTGGGGAAGACCGAAAGGATGAACTCGGTCGCCTTCAATTCCTTCACTTCGCCAATTGCGGCGGCGGCTGTTTCCGGAATGGGCGCGCCGACGCCGGGCTGGAAGATGTTGACCATCAACAGGCCAAGCCCGATCGAAATGAAACTGGCGATAATGAACCAGCTGATTGCGCGGAAACCGATGCGGCCCAGCGCCGAACTGTCGCCCATATGGGCAATGCCCACGACGATAGTAGAGAGGATCAGCGGCGCGACCAAAAGCTTGATGAGGTGCAGGAAAATGTCGGACAACAGCTTGAACCAAGGGGAGATTTGTTCCTTGATGACCGTTGCATCGACCGAATAATATAAAGCGGCTCCGACGATCACGCCCAGCAGCATGCCAAGCAGAATCCACAAGGTAAGGCGGCGGTCCATTATCGTTTTCCCCTCGATTTTTTCTGGTTGGCAAGGCTCGTAAACGAGCGTTGCGCGATGGGCAAGGCCCACCCCAAGAGATGCAAAATATCGTTACAAACGCAACTATCTTGTTGTTTGGCCGTAGCAAGGGGAGCATAGACACAGAAAAACCGATCGCGGAGTCCGGAAAAAACGATGACCAGCGCCAAAACCGACCTTGCCCTTAACTCTCCCCTGCTCGAACCATTGCTCACGGCGATGACCGCACGCATGCTGCCCGGCGATAATGAAGGTTTCGACGGAGATATAAGCCGGGCGGCGGCGGCCTATCTGCTCGCGGTCGGCCTCGACCGGCCCCCGGGATCGCCCAATATCGGTATCGAGACTTTTTCGACGGCTGCGGGCCGGCTGGCGATGCGCATCGCGATCGTCAATGACGACATGCCCTTCCTTGTCGACTCGGTCGCGGCCGCGCTGGCTTCGGCAAATGTCACCATCGAACGGCTGCTCCACCCCGTGCTCGATGTCGAACGCGATGATCAGGGACGGCTGGTCGCACTCAGCAGCCAGCGCGGATCGATCGGAAAGCGCGAAAGCCATATCTATCTGGAAACTGCGCGCGTCGATGCAAAGGCCCGCCATGCGTTGGCCGATGCGCTCGCGTCGGTGCTGCATGATGTGCGCTGCGCGGTAACCGACTGGCGCAAGATGCAGGCCGCGATGGCCGCCGATGCCGACAGCCTTCCCGAAGGTGAGGGTGCGGCGCTGCTGCGTTGGTTCATGGATGGCAGCATGACGGTGCTTGCCCATGAACAGATTGCACTTGATGGCAGTCGCAGTGGCCGGCTGGGTCTTTCCCGGGCGAGTGACGCGGTGCTGTTGTCTGAAGAGAGTGTGCAGCGCGCCTTCGCCTATTTTGCCGGGGGCGGCGATGCGCCCCTGCTTTTGAAATCCAGCCGCAATTCGACGGTGCACCGCGCGGTTCAGCTTGACATCATAGTCGCACCGTTGCGCGAAAATGGCACATTGGCGGCGCTTTCGGTCACCGGTGGATTGTGGACCAGCGCGGCGCTGGCGACCCCGCCCGAACGAATCCCATTGCTGCGCATGCATCTGTCGAACCTAATGACGCGCCATGGTTTCGACCCATCGGGCCATGCTGGCAAGGCGATGGCGCATGCGCTGACCGCGCTGCCTCACGACCTGCTGGTATCGTTCAAGCCCGCCGATCTTGAACGCGTCACGCTGACCGCCATGTCGCTGACTGACCGGCCGAGGCCCAAATTGCTGGCTGTGCGGTCGGCGCTAGGGCGGCATCTGTTCGTCTTCGTCTGGTTGCCGCGCGACGATATCTCAACAGGGCTGCGCCGTTCGATCGAGGCGATGCTGACAGAGACCCGCGGCGCGAAGGTGCTTGGCTGGTCGATTGGGCTTGAAGATGGAGGCATGGGTCTGCTGCGCTACCTTCTCGATTTCGAGGATCGCAATGTCACCATAGACGAGGCCGCGCTTGACCGGCGTGTGCAGTTGATGGTGCGCGGCTGGGAACCGGCGGTGGAAAGCGAACTGGCGCGGCTTGCCGATGAAAAGCGCGCCGCCGCGATGATGGAGCGTTACGCCGCGGCATTCCCGCAATCGCATCGCATGGCCTATCCCGTGGCAGAGGCTGCGCAGGATATGCTGGGCCTGCTGGCGATGGAGCGCGACCATAGCCGGGTCGCGCGACTGATTGCCGATGATGACAGCGACGACAATACACTCAGCCTGAAAGTCTATAATCAGGGCGGGGCGATGCCGCTGTCTGATGCGGTTCCGGTGCTGGAAAATTTCGGCTTCACCGTGATCGAGCAAATGCCGACCGAGGTTGGTGATGGCCACATTGCCTATATCCATGATTTCCACCTTGGTCTGCGCAGCGGCGCGGACACGACCCCGCTGTTTGATCGCAAGGCTGTGGTCGAGGCAGCGTTGACACAGGTACTTGATGGCAAGGCGGAAAATGATCCGTTCAACCAGTTGATCACGCTTGCCGGGCTTGAACCGCGTTCGGTGGTCTGGTTGCGTGCCTGGTACCGCTATCTGCGCCAGACGGGGATATCCTATGGCATCCCCACGGTGGTGACTGCGTTGAGCGCGCATGCGGGCATCGTGCGGTCGATCATTGCGCAGTTTGAAGCCTTGCATGATCCGGCCTTTGCCGGAGACCGTATCGCCGCCAGTGCCAAGATCGATCATGAGATCAAGCACGGCCTGTCGAAAGTCGCCGCAGCTGACGAGGATCGCATCCTGCGGCTGATGCAGGCGGTGGTGAAGGCCTGTCTGCGGACCAACGCCTTTGCGCCCGCAGCGCATGAGGCACTGGCGTTCAAGCTGGACAGCGCGCAAGTGCCGGGCCTGCCTGCGCCGCTGCCCTGGCGTGAGATTTTCGTCTATTCGCCACGTGTCGAAGGTATCCATCTGCGGGCCGGGCCGGTTGCCCGTGGCGGGCTGCGCTGGTCTGACCGGCGCGATGATTTCCGCACCGAAATCCTTGGCCTGATGAAGGCCCAGCGGGTCAAAAATGCGGTGATCGTGCCGACGGGTGCGAAGGGCGGTTTTTATCCGAAGCGCTTGCCCGATCCGCGAACCGATCGCGATGCTTGGTTGGCAGAGGGCACCGAAAGCTATCGCATCTTCATCCGCAGCCTTTTGTCGGTCACCGACAATCTGGTCGAAAACAAGGTCGTCCATCCCGACAGCGTCGTGATCCGCGACGGTGATGACCCTTATTTCGTTGTCGCGGCGGACAAGGGCACGGCGACTTTCTCTGACGTTGCCAATGCCATCGCGCTCGAACGGGGTTTTTGGCTGGGCGATGCCTTTGCCAGCGGCGGGTCGGTCGGTTACGACCATAAAGCGATGGGGATTACCGCGCGCGGCGGCTGGGTTTCGGTGCAGCGCCATTTCGCCGAAATGGGTGTCGACGTGCAGAACGCGCCTGTGACCGTCGCCGGTGTCGGCGACATGTCAGGTGATGTTTTCGGCAACGGCATGTTGTTGTCAAAGGCGATCAAGTTGGTGGCAGCGTTCGATCATCGCCACATCTTCCTTGATCCCGATCCCGATCCTGCGGCGAGTTGGAAGGAAAGGCAGCGATTGTTCAACCTGCCACGATCAAGCTGGGCAGACTATGATGCAAAGCTGATCTCCAAGGGCGGCGGCGTCTTTGCGCGCAGCGAGAAGGAGATCAAATTATCGCCTGAAGTGCGCGCCCTGCTGGGCGTTGACGCGGCTGTGATGGAGCCGGCCGCGCTGATGAAGGCCATATTGAAGGCGCAGGTCGGGCTCCTCTGGTTCGGCGGCATCGGCACCTATTTGAAGGATGCAAGTGAGGCCAATGTCGAGGTGGGCGATCCAGCCAATGACGCCATCCGGATCAACGCGCAGGATCTGCGCGCGAAGGTGATTGGTGAGGGCGCCAATCTGGGTATCACCCAGGCCGCGCGCATTGCCTTTGGCCTTGCGGGCGGACGCATCAACACCGACTTTATCGATAACAGCGCGGGCGTCGATTGTTCGGATAATGAGGTGAACATCAAGATTGCGCTCAATGCCGAAATGGCCGCAGGGCGGCTGCAGATTGATGTGCGCAACAAGCTGCTGGCCAGCATGACCGACGATGTCGCCGCGCTGGTGCTCGAAGACAACCGGATGCAGACGCTGGCGCTGTCGATTGCCGAAAGCGGGGGAGCAGGCGATCTGCCAGCCTATGTTCGGTTGATGGAAACCTTTGAAGGGCAGGGGCGTCTTGACCGCGCTGTCGAGGGGCTGGAGGGCAATGACGAATATCTGCGCCGCGAAGCCGATGGCCATGGCCTGACACGGCCCGAACTTGCCGTGCTGCTATCCACTGCGAAGTTGGTCGCGCAGGATGCGGCAGAGGAAGGCCCGCTGGCCGCCGATCCGGCAATGGATGCAGAACTGCTCGCCGCCTTTCCCCGGCCTATGGCAGAGGGGCATGCGCAAGCGATCCTGTCGCACCGGCTGCGCCCCCAGATCATCGCGACCAAGCTTGCAAACCGCATGATCAATCGCATGGGGATGCTGCACCCGTTCGAACTGGCAGAGGAAGAGGGCTGCTCGCTCGCCATCGTCGCGGAAGCCTTTGCCATTGCCGAACAACTGTTCGACCTGCCCGCACTTTGGGCCGAAATCGACGCTGCCAAAATTCCTGAATCGGCCCGGATCATGCTGTACAATCAGGTGGCGGTCGAAACCCGCGCGCACATGGCGGACATGATCCGTAACGGCAAGGAAGGTCGCAGTGTCGGGGGCGCCGTCGCGGATTATGGCGCGGTGATTGACCAATTGTCAGCGGCCCGCAAGGAATTGCTCACTCCTGATGTCGCCGCCCAGACCGAAGCCTATGGCGACAAGCTCACCAATGCCGGTGCACCCGCCAAATTGGTGGCGAAGCTGGTGCGCATGGCGCAGCTTGACGGCGCCATCGGCCTTGCCGCGCTTGCGATTGAGCGACATGCGGATGCGAAGGAATTGACCAAAGGTTTCGTTCGACTGGGCGACGCGCTCGGTCTTGGCTGGGCGCAGAATAGTGCGATGCAGATGGACCCCAAGGACCCTTGGGAACGCTTGCTGGTGGCTGGGCTGGCGCGTGATTTCCAGGCGATGCGGCTCGATTTCTTGCGCCGACAAAAGGCGATGGATGCGGATGCCGTTGGCACATGGCTGACCAAGCATCAGGATCGTGTGGCCATGTTCCGGACGATGATCGATCGTGCGCGCCGGGGCGGCTTGCCGACACCGGCGATGCTCGCGCAGATTGCGGGGCAGGCGCGGACGTTGCTCGGGCGGTAACATATTCCCCTCCCGCAAGCGGGAGGGGAGTTAGATCAAAACGCCGCGATGCCGGTAATTGCGCGGCCCAGGATCAGCGCATGAACATCATGCGCGCCTTCATAGGTGTTCACCGTTTCCAGGTTCACCATGTGGCGGATCACCTGATATTCCTCGCTGATGCCGTTGCCGCCGTGCATGTCGCGCGCCATCCGGGCAATATCGAGCGCCTTGCCAACATTGTTGCGCTTGACGATCGAGATCATGTCGGGGGCAAAGCGACCTTGGTCGATCAGACGGCCGACGCGCAAGCTGGCCTGCAGGCCAAGTGCAATGTCGCTCATCATGTCGGCCAGTTTCTTCTGGTAAAGCTGGTTTGCGGCAAGCGGTTTGCCGAACTGGTGCCGATCAAGGCCATATTGGCGCGCGGCATGAAAGCAGAATTCCGCCGCACCCAATGCGCCCCAGCTGATCCCGTAACGCGCCCGGTTGAGGCAGCCAAACGGACCCTTCAAGCCCTGCACTTCGGGTAACAGGGCATCTTCGCCCACCTCGACATTGTCCATCATGATCATGCCGGTGGTCGACGCGCGCAAGCTCAGCTTGCCTTGGATTTTCGGCGCGGACAGGCCTTTCATGCCCTTTTCAAGGATGAAACCGCGAATGCCGCCGCCATGCGCTTCGCTTTTTGCCCAGACGACAAAGACATCGGCAAAGGGCGCGTTTGAAATCCAGGTCTTGCTGCCGTGGATAACATAGCCGCCATCAACCTTTTTCGCGACGGTGCGCATTCCGGCAGGGTCGCTGCCCGCATCGGGCTCGGTAAGACCGAAACAGCCGATCAATGTGCCTGCAGCAAGCCCCGGCAGATATTTGCGGCGCTGCTCTTCCGTTCCGAAGGCGTTGATCGGGTGCATCACAAGGCTCGATTGTACCGACGCCATCGAACGATAGCCGGAATCGACGCGTTCGATTTCGCGGGCAATGAGGCCATAAGCCACATAGCTGGCACCTGCGCCGCCATAGGCGGGATCGATGGTTGCACCTAGCAACCCGGCCTGACCCATGAGCGGGAAAAGCTCGGGCGCGTCGACTTCCTCACGAAATGCCTTGATCACGCGCGGCTGCAATTCGTCTTGCGCAAAGCCATGCGCAGCGTCGCGGATCATGCGTTCCTCTTCGGTCAATTGATCGTCGAGGAAGAAAGGATCGGACCAGTCAAAGGCTGCCATTTCGGCCATGGGAATCTCCATATGCGTTTCCGGCTCGCTAGACTTTTCGCTGAAATGAAACAAGTTGCTTCACCCAATGTCAGCCTGAACTTGTTTCAGGGTCTATCGTGCAGCTAAGGATGTAAGGTGGGAGGCGGAATGGATCTTGAAACAAGTTCAGGATGACGCATCCAGGAGGCGGAAGTGCTATTTCAGAATGAAGTCGAACTATTGCTCGGGCGATTTGGTTCTTCAATTCCCTCGGGCAACTTCCCCGTTCACACCCCTATCGATGGCAGCAAGATAGCCTCGATCCCGCTTGCAACAGCGGCCGAAATCGATGCCGCGCTCAATCGTGCGCAGTCGGCTTTCCTCAAATGGCGCAGCGTACCTGCGCCGCGCAGGGGAGAGCTTGTCCGCCGTTTCGGAAATGCCCTTCGTGACCATAAGGCCGACCTCGCCCGCCTCGTCACCATCGAATGCGGTAAGCCGATCAGCGAAGGTGAGGGCGAGGTGCAGGAGATGATCGACATTTGCGATTTCGCAGTCGGTCTTTCGCGCCAGTTGCACGGTTTGACGATCGCCAGCGAACGGCCCGGCCACCGGATGATGGAACAATGGCATCCGCTGGGGCCGACATTGATCATCAGTGCGTTCAACTTTCCCGTCGCGGTCTGGGCATGGAATGCTGCGCTTGCGCTGGTGTGCGGCAACAGCATTGTCTGGAAACCTTCGGAAAAAACACCGCTAACCGCGCTGGCAACACAGGCGCTGCTGGATGGCGTATTGGCGGAATTTGACGATGCGCCCGGTGGTTTGTCGCAGGTTATTGTGGGTGCCCGCGATACCGGGGCGGCGCTGGTCGCTGACCGCCGCATCGCGCTGGTTTCCGCAACGGGCAGCACCGAAATGGGACGCGCAGTCGGTCAGGCGGCAGCGGCGCGTTTTGCCAAGGCGATCCTGGAACTGGGCGGCAACAATGCCGCGATTGTTAGTGACAAGGCTGACCTAGACCTTGCGCTGCGCGGGGTGTTGTTTTCGGCTGTGGGTACCAGCGGGCAGCGCTGCACCAGCCTGCGCCGGCTGTTCGTGCATGACGGTGTCTATGATGGCTTTGTCGCAAAACTGAAGGCCGCAGCGGCGAGCATTCCTGTGGGCGACCCGCTCGATACGGTGCATCTTGCCGGGCCGTTGATCGATGAAGATGCTTTTGCGCGTATGATATCAGCGCTGGATGAGGCGGAGGGGTTGGGCGCGATCATCAGCGGCGGCGAACGGCTCGACCAACCGGGTGTCTATGTGCGCCCCGCCATTGTGGAAATGGGCAATCATGCCGGCCCGGCCTTGCGTGAGACCTTTGCGCCGATCCTTTATGTCTTTCGCTATTCGGAACTGGATGCGGCCATCGCTTTGCAGAATAGTGTCGGCGCAGGCCTGTCATCGTCGATCTTCTCGCTCGACATGCGCGAATGTGAACTGTTCTTGTCGGCATCGGGCAGCGATTGCGGGATTGCCAATGTCAATATCGGCACATCAGGCGCGGAGATTGGCGGAGCCTTTGGCGGGGAAAAGGAAACCGGCGGTGGGCGCGAGTCCGGGTCTGATGCTTGGAAGGCCTATATGCGCCGCGCCACCAACACCATCAACTACAGCAGCGCGCTACCCTTGGCGCAGGGTGTGCGGTTCGACATTTGAGATTGGGGGCGGTCCCGCAAAGGACTGCCCCCAAATGCACATCAGATGCGTTCGATAATTACGGCCGGTGCCATGCCGCCAGCAGCGCACATGGTAATCAGGCCATAACGTCCGCCCGAACGTTCCAGTTCGTCGAGCGCAGTGCCGATCAGGATCGATCCGGTGGCGCCAATGGGGTGGCCCAGCGCGCAGGCGCCGCCATTGATGTTCACTTTGTCGCGATCAAGATTGAGGTCGCGGATGAATTTTTCGGC
Source organism: Sphingobium sp. (assembly GCA_035196065.1). Taxonomy (NCBI): domain Bacteria; kingdom Pseudomonadati; phylum Pseudomonadota; class Alphaproteobacteria; order Sphingomonadales; family Sphingobiaceae; genus Sphingobium; species Sphingobium sp. The sequence goes on along the minus strand of CP136575.1, from coordinate 2,880,979 downwards.
AACGATCGCAAATGCTTCGTTGATTTCCCACACGTCGATATCCTCGACCTTGAGGCCGGCCTTTTCGAGCACCTTCTTCGCCGCAGGTACGGGTGCGTTGAGCATCAAAGTCGGGCAGTCGCCGATATTGGCATAAGCAACGATGCGGCCGCGTGGTTTCAGCCCATGCTTTTCGGCATAATCCTTTGACGTGATCAGCAATGCAGCTGCGCCATCAACCACGCCGGAGCTGTTGCCGGCATGGTGGAAATGTTCGATCTTCAGATCGGGATAGCGACGGTTGATCTGCTTGCGGAAGGTCGTGCCATTGCCAAGATCGAAATCGGCCATTCCGGCAAAGCTGGGCTTCAGCGCGGCCAGGCCTTCGGCGGTCGTTTCGGGGCGCGGAAATTCTTCATGGTCGAGAGCGACGGTTCCGTCTTCATTATAGACGGTAACCAGCGAACGGTCGAAACGGCCTTCGCGGATCGCGCGGGCGGCCTTTTCCTGGCTCGAAAGTGCAAGTGCATCGAGTTCCTCGCGCTTGACGCCTTCCATGCTGGCAATGGCATCGCCGCAAATGCCCTGATGGCTTTGCGGGTGGATCGCGTCGAGCGCAGCATTGCCCGAACCCATGCCGAGCGGCTTTACCCCTGCATTGGCAAGTTCTGCGCCATAAGCCCCGGTAAAGCTCATCATCTCGGTGCCGCCGGCGATGACGCAATCTTCCATACCCGACATCACCGTTGCAGCGGCGAGGTTCACCGAAGTGATGCCGCCGCCGCAGAAACGGTCCAGCGTGGTTCCCGAAGCCGAAATGTCATAGCCAGCGGCCAACGCAGCCATGCGGCCAAGGTCGCCGCCCTGCTTGCCATTCTGGCTGGAAGTCGACCAGATGATGTCATCGACGGTCGAGGTGTCGAGATTGTTGCGGTCGCGGATTGCCTTGAGCACCGTCGCGGCCAGATGCTGCGGGTGGAGGTGTGACAATGCGCCCTTGCCGGGTTTGCCGACGCCGCGCGGGGTGCGGACTGCGTCGATGATATAAGCTTCGCCCATGGGAAATCCTTTCGGTTGAATTAGCGAGGGGCCATGCGGATTGCGCCATCGAGGCGCAGGCATTGGCCGTTGAAATAGGTATTGCGGTTGAGTTCAAGCACCAGACTACCAAACTCCTCCGGCTTGCCGAGGCGCTTGGGGAAGGGCACTGATGCGGCAAGGCTGTCGAGCACATTTTGGGCCGCGCCCAGCATCAGCGGCGTTGCGAAAATGCCGGGCATGATCGAATTGCAGCGAATGCCGAGGTCCATCAGGTCGCGCGCCAGCGGCAGGACGAGCCCATTCACGCCAGCTTTGGCCGAACCGTAAATGACCTGGCCGATTTGCGCGTCCTGCGCGGCCACCGATGCAGTAAGCGTGATGCAGCCGCGTTCGCCATCTTCCATCGGTTCCAACTCGCTCATGCCGAGCGCTGAAAGCGAGGCGAGGCGATAGGAGGCGACGAGGATGCCCTGCACGCCATATTCATAATCCTCGGTCGAGGTGCGCTTATACTTGCCGGCCGTCTTGTCGAAGGACAACGTCTTGCCACGCTTCGAGGTCATCGCACAATGGACGAGAATGCGTTCCTGGCCATGCGCAGTGCGGGCCTTTTCAAAGCCTGCGACCACCGAATCTTCGCTGGTGATGTCGACCTTGCAGAACAGCCCGCCAATCTTGGCCGCAACTTCTTCGCCCATGGCTTCGTTGACGTCGAAAATGGCAACTTTGACACCCTGTGCCGCCAGCGCCTCTGCACTTGCCCGGCCCAGCCCAGAGGCCCCGCCGGTGACGACGGCTGATATGCTATTGTCGAGTTTCATATGCGTTTCCTCAGGCAGGAATTTGGTTGAACGGGATGCCCTTGTCAGGGCGATGATCCTGCGGCAGGCCGAGGATGCGTTCGGCGATATTGTTGAGCAGCGTTTCGTCCGAACCGCCGGCGATCCGGCCAGTGGGCGCGTTGATCCAGCTCGTCTGCCAATTTTCCTTCACATAGGCATGTTCGTCGAAATGGAAGGCGTCGGTGCCCATCAGATCGAGTGCCAGTTCAGACAGTTTCTGTCGTGAACGCACCGCGACCAGTTTTTGCAGGCTACCTTCCGGCCCCGGCTCCATGCCGGCCTGCATCATCTTCATTGCCCGTGCCGTAATCGCGTCAAGGGCATTGCGCATGGCATAGTTGCGCGCAATTGCCGAACGTACGCGGCCATCCTCGATCGCAGGCTTGCCATTGACTTCAATGTCCTTGGCAAGGTTCACGAACAGGTCGAGATGCGGACCGAAACCCGCGCTGTCGGTGGCGATATAGCGTTCGATCATCAGCGTCGTCATCGCTACGCCAAAGCCGCCGCCAATGGGTGAGAGACGGTGGCTGTCGTCGAGCTTCACATCGTCGAAAAACACTTCGTTCACATGGCTGTCGCCGCCAGCGAGCTTGACCGGGCGTACCGTGACACCCGGCGCGCGCATATCAACCCAGAAATAGGTCAGGCCCTTATGCTTGGCAACGGTCGGGTCAGACCGGGCAACGATCACGCCATAGTCGCAATATTGCGCCCAGCTGGTCCACAATTTCTGGCCGTTCAGTTTCCAGCCATTGCCTTCCTGTTCGGCGCGCAGCCGCAGTGCCGCAAGGTCCGATCCGGCGGAGGGTTCGGAGAAAAGCTGGCACCAGATTTCCTCACCGCGCAGCGCCTTGATTACGCGCTCCTTCACAAAGGCCTTGTCTTCGCAATAGCGCATCATGATCGGGATGGGCATGCCCAGCGAGATGCCGAAATAGCCGCTCGGCATACCGAACTGCATTTCTTCGGCTTCGAAGGTGATTTTTTCGAGATGGCCAAGACCCTGACCGCCCATTTCCGTGGGCCAGTTGATCCCGGCATAGCCCGCATCATGGCGCGCGGCCATGTAGCGGCGGCCGGCAGCAAGGTCTTCCTCGACATTGTTGCCACGGCGTGCCTCACGGCCAAATTCGCCAGCAACCGATTCAAGCCAGGTGCGTGCTTTCTGGCGGTAGGTTTCAAGATCGCTCATTTGCCTTCTCCTGCCAGCTGTGCAGTCAGTATATCTTCCCAGAAATAGAGGTTGCCCTGTTCAATTGCGAGGCTGCGGGCCCGACGCATATGAAGGTGGATCCCCGCCTCCCATGTCGCGCCGATGCCTCCATGCAGCTGGATACAATCGCGCGATGCGGTATCATAGGTTTCGGTTCCCTGAATGCGCGCGGCGGCGGCCGCGGTCAGGAATTGCGGTGTTCCTTCCATCCCGGCGGCGTGGATTGCGCTCGCCCGGGCAAGTTCGACAAGGCCATACATTTCGGCGATGCGGTGCTTCACCGCCTGAAATGCGCCGATCGGCTGCCCAAAGGCCTTGCGGGTGCAGGCATAGTCGCGCGCCCGTTCCATCAATGCCTCTGCGCCGCCTGTTTGTTCATGTGCAGTGACGACCGATTGCAGCGCAAGATTGTTAAGTGCCGCATCCATCGCCGCCTGTCCGCGCGCGATCACCGTGGCAGCTGTGCCGGCAAATACAAGGTCGGCATAGCAGCGGCTGTTGTCGAAGCTGTCGACCAGATGGCGCTCCACCCCGTCCAATGCGGCGACGGCAAGAACAGCTTCTCCGCCATCATTGGCGAGCACGACTGCAACGTCGGCCTTCAGCGCACCGACGACTGAGGGCTTGGTGCCAGTGAGCGCACCGCCTTCGAGCTTGAGGGTCGTACCCAGCACGGCTTGGCCTTCGGCAAAGCCAACGGCACCGATTGCTTCGCCGCTGGCCAATTTCGGCAGCCATGCTTGCTTCAGCGCTTCATCACCATGATCGAGAATGGCGCGCGCTGCGCCGAAAGATCCGGTCAGGAAGGGCGCACCGGCAAGGCTGCGGCCGATCTGATGGGCCAGAAGGCCAAGATCCACCAGACCCAATCCTATGCCGCCATAGGCTTCGGGTAGCGCCAGCGCCGTCCATCCCTGTTCGCGCGCCGTGTCCCAATAGGCGGCGTGAAACTCGCCTTTTTTCTCAAGCAGCGGTAGCAAGGTTTCGCTGGCCACCTTTGCTTCAAGTACGCGCCGCGATTCGGTCGCGATAGCCTGCTGGCCTTCGTCATAAAGCAACGACATTGATCATCCTCTCCTGTTCGGCAAAGCCGATCGTGCAACAGCGGTTTAATCGCGCAATTAAATCTTTCAAGGCCGGATCGCATTTTCTTCACGATACGAGCCCCCCTATGCAAACTCAGCATTTCGCTTTGCGCGTCAAATCGCTATGGCCGCAAAAATTCGAATTCGGGCGGGAGCAGCATAGTGCGACAAATTGATCATTTCCTTGTGGGCGGCGCGCCTGCAGCATCGCGGTTCAGCGACATTATGGATCCTAATAATGGCGGGGTACAGGGTCGAGTTGTGCTGGGCGACAAGACGGTTCTCGATCAGGCTGTCGCGGCTGCACAAGCGGCGCAACCGGCATGGGCCGCGATGAATCCGCAGCGCCGCGCACGGGTGATGTTTGATTTCAAGGCGCTTGTTGAAAAGAATATGGATGAACTCGCCCATATGCTCAGCGCCGAGCATGGCAAGGTGATCGCCGATTCAAAGGGCGATATCCAGCGCGGGTTGGAGGTTGTCGAATTTTGCTGCGGCCTGCCACATGTGTTGAAGGGTGAATATACGCAAGGCGCCGGCCCTGGCATCGATGTCTATTCGATGCGCCAGCCGCTGGGCATTGGCGCTGGTATTACGCCGTTCAACTTTCCGGCGATGATCCCCCTGTGGATGGGCGCGGTAGCAACCAGCGTCGGCAATGCCTTCATCCTAAAGCCTTCGGAGCGTGACCCGAGCGTGCCCAACCGTTTGGCCGAACTGTTCCTTGAGGCAGGAATGCCCGAGGGCATTTTCCAGGTCGTGCACGGTGACAAGGAAATGGTCGATGCGATCCTTGACCATCCGGCGATCAGTGCGGTCAGCTTTGTCGGTTCCTCCGACATCGCGCATTATGTGTATAATCGCGGCGTTGCTGCCGGAAAGCGCGTGCAGGCGATGGGTGGTGCGAAGAACCATGGCATCGTCATGCCCGACGCTGATCTTGATCAGGTGGTGAACGACCTGACCGGCGCGGCATTTGGCTCGGCTGGCGAGCGCTGCATGGCGCTGCCCGTCGTTGTTCCCGTCGGCAATGACACCGCCGAGCGCCTGAAGGAAAAGCTGATCCCTGCGATCCATGCGTTGAAGCTGGGCATCTCGACCGATCCCGACGCGCATTATGGCCCGGTTGTTACGGCGCAGCACAAGGCCAAGGTCGAAGGCTGGATCCAGAAATGCGCGGATGAAGGCGGCGAACTCGTCATCGACGGGCGCGGCTTCAAACTGCAGGGGCATGAGGACGGCTATTTTGTCGGCCCGACCCTGTTCGATCATGTGACCACCGACATGGAAAGCTATAAGGAAGAGATTTTCGGCCCCGTGCTGCAGATCGTCCGCGCAATGGATTTTGAGGAGGCGCTGAGCCTTCCCAGCAAGCATCAATATGGCAATGGCGTTGCGATCTTTACGCGCAACGGCCATGCTGCGCGCGAATTTGCCGCACGCGTCAATGTCGGCATGGTCGGCATCAACGTGCCGATCCCGGTGCCGGTTGCCTATCACAGCTTTGGCGGATGGAAGCGCTCCGGCTTTGGTGACACCGACCAATATGGTATGGAAGGCATCAAATTCTGGACGAAGGTGAAAAAGGTCACTGCACGTTGGCCCGATGGTTCACCCGATGGCACAAACGCGTTCATCATTCCGACCATGGGGTGATCAATGACGAACCAGTTCGACCTCACCGAAGACCAACTCGCCATTCAGGATATGGCGAAAAAGTTTACCGCTGATCGGATTACGCCCTTTGCGGGCGAATGGGACGAGAAGAGCCATTATCCGGTTGATGTGTGGAAGGCGGCAGGCGAGCTTGGCTTTGGCGCTATCTATATCTCGGAAGAGAATGGCGGGATCGGGCTTGGTCGGCTGGAAGCGGCGTTGATCATGGAGGCGATGGCCTATGGCTGCCCTGCGACCAGCGCCTATATCTCGATCCATAATATGGCCGCCTGGATGATCGACTGTTTTGGATCGGCAGAATTGAAGGCGCGCTATCTGCCCGACCTCGTCAGCATGGAGAAAATCGCCAGCTATTGCCTGACCGAGCCGGGCTCGGGGTCGGACGCAGCGGCGTTGAAAGCCAGCGCGCGGCTGGATGGCGACCATTATGTCTTGAACGGCACCAAGCAATTCATTTCGGGTGCAGGCGTCAATGATCTTTACGTCTGCATGGTCCGCACCGGCGATGAAAAGGCGAAGGGTATCAGTTGCATCGTCGTCGAAAAGGATACGCCCGGCCTCAGCTTTGGCGCGCCTGAGAAGAAGCTCGGCTGGAATGCATCGCCCACCGCGCAGGTGATCTTTGAAGATTGCCGCGTGCCGGTTGCCAACCGTGTGGGCGCGGAGGGCGATGGCTTCCGCTTTGCGATGGCGGGGCTTGATGGCGGGCGCCTCAACATCGGGGCCTGTTCGCTCGGCGGGGCGCAACGTTGCCTCGACGAGGCGGTGAAATATACCAAGGAACGGCAGCAATTTGGTCAGCCGGTTGCTGATTTCCAGAACACCCAGTTCATGCTCGCCGATATGGCAACCGACCTCGAAGCTGCGCGCGCGCTGCTCTATATGGCCGCGTGCAAGGTGAACGCCAACGCGCCCGACAAGAGCCGTTTCTCGGCAATGGCGAAACGGCTTGCAACCGATAATGGCAGCGAGGTGGTCAACAAGGCGCTGCAACTGTTCGGAGGCTATGGCTATTTGCGCGACTATCCGATCGAGCGTTTCTGGCGCGACCTGCGCGTTCACTCGATCCTTGAAGGCACCAATCAGGTGATGCGGATGATCGTCGGAAGGGATTTGTTACGCCAATGAAAATAGGCTTTATCGGTCTCGGCAATATGGGCGGCGGGATGGCCGCGAACCTTGTGAAGGCTGGACATAGCGTCAACGCATTTGATCTGTCGGCAGAGGCACTGGCGCGCGCGAAGGACAATGGCTGCGCGACCTTCACCAACGTGCGCGATGCGGTGGCCGATGTCGAAGCGGTTGTATCGATGCTGCCCAACGGCAAGATCGTCGCCAACGTCTATGCAGGCGATGTCATCGACCAAGCGCCCAAAGGTGCTATCCTTCTCGATTGCTCCACAATCGATGTCGATACAGCTCGCAAGGTGACGGCGGATGCGACCGCAGCCGGCTATGAAATGGTTGATGCGCCGGTATCGGGCGGCATTGCTGCAGCCAATGGTGGCACTTTGACCTTCATGGTCGGCGGCAGCGGCAGCGCTTTTGCCCGGGCCGAGCCCATCCTTGCCGCGATGGGCAAGGCGGTGATCCATGCAGGTGCCAGCGGCGCAGGGCAGGCGGCGAAAATCTGCAACAATATGTTGCTGGGCGCATCGATGATCGCGACCTGCGAGGCGTTCAAGCTTGCAGATAAACTCGGCCTAGACCTCCAGACATTTTACGACATTTCGTCAAAGGCTTCGGGCCAGAACTGGTCGATGACCAGCTATTGCCCCGTTCCTGGCGTCGGCCCGCAATCGCCTGCGGACAACGACTATCAAGGCGGCTTTGCGACCGCACTGATGCTGAAGGATTTGAAACTGGCGATGGAAGCCGCAGCTTTGGTCGAGGCCGATGTGCCGATGGGCGAAAAGGCCGCTGCGCTTTATGAGGCGTTCGACAAGGCCGGGCAGGGCGGTTTGGACTTCTCGGCGATTATCAAGACGCTTTGAACCGGCGACAGTTGCTGCGCGGATGGTCATGCCGCGGGCCGATTGCATTTGGGCTCGCTGCGTTATACTCTTTAGCCCACGGGTCGTCTCGTCCGGACAGGCGAGGCATGAGCAGGTCGACGCGATATGGAGCGACAAGATGCACACCGCATCGCGCTTCTTTAGGCCAAGGCGTTTGCTCGGCTATGCTTTCTCACCTGCTCCTTATGCGGAGGAACGCGCCATGAGCTTGGCCCATTATACCCCGATTGCCTTCATACTGACCCGCCATCGCAAGACTGCAGAGGATTTTTACCGAGAGAAATTAGGGCTAAACTTTGTGGCTGATGACGGGTTTGCCGCCGTTTTCGACCTTGATGGTGCATCTTTGCGGATTACCGAAATTCCCGATTACCAGCCCGGGCCCCATCCCGTGCTCGGCTGGAAGGTTGATGATATCGAGGCGCAAGTGCGGGCGCTGACCGATCGGGGGATTGTTTTCACGATCTATGAGGGGCTGGGGCAGGACGCATCCGGGATCTGGACCGCGCCTGATGGTTCGGCAAAGGTTGCGTTTTTTTCTGATCCCGACGGAAACGGGCTTAGTCTGACGCAGGTAATGCGGCCCGATTAGAGGATGCCCGCGCCGCGACCCATGTCGCCCATAATCCTCCGGCCATCATCACGCCCAGAACGATGCTGTAAAACAGTGCGCCCTGTTTGGGTGGCCCGAACAGCAGATGGTCCAGCGTCGGGACGAAAAGGCCGAGCATCAGCCCGCTGAACAGCCCCCATGCCGCCGCCAATGGGGCAGGTCCGGTGCGTGGAAGCATCCAGGCTGCGGCGAAAAGGGCGGCTGCCACGGCAAGCTCGTCAAAAGCCAGAGGGATCAGGCGGATGTCCCCCGCCCAGCGGGCCAGTTCGCTTGCGGCAAGCAATAGGGCAAAACCGAAGCTGATCGAGCGCAAGATATTCATGGCCGAACATATGTGCGGTGTCGCGGCACAGCGCAAGCGGTGCTTGTCGGTCGCTATCGGGGCAGCTAGGGCATCAACATGGATCGCAAGCGCGCATTATCATTCCTTGTCGCCGGCTTATTCGCCTTCGCTTCAGCAACTTCTGTGCTGGCCAATCCCGAGGTTGACCTTGCCGACCGCGGGACGGTGCCAAGTTGCAGCATAACCGACCAACTGTCCCCGGCGCTGTCTGCGCGCGCTGACCAGATCGGGTTTGCTCGCACCCCGCAATTGATGCCCAGTACGGTCACGCGCGCCCAATTTGGTGGCCGGTTGCGCTGTGCCCAAACGCTTGACGGCAAGACCCGCACTATCGGTATTGCCCTTGTTGAGGATTTTATCCGCGACGGCACAAAATTGCGCGCCTTGTATCAAGGCGACAGCATCGTCTTTTCGCTGAGCGGCGAAACCCCGGCGGCTACCTATCCGACCCGCAAGGGAGAATATCGCTGCTATCGCGGCGGCGCAGCGGCGGTGATGCAGTGCACGACCGGCTTTGGCGCCAAGGGGGCGAGCCTGCTCGTCTTGCAGAACCAGAATGAAGATTACCGCCTTGGCCTGTCGATCAGCGCCTATGACTGGCCTGATGGCACCGGACGCCCGCTCGCACCGGTGACCTTGACGGCGGGCGCACGTCCACCGGTGATGGCGGAATGGCTGAACCAGTCACTCGGCGATCCGGATGATGCCGCAGCCTGGACGGCGGTGTTCGAAGGCCCGGATTATAGCGATGCCCTGTTGAAGCAGGAAGGTCCGGTGCCTGTCGTGATCGAGACGCGACTGTCGGGCGACCTGCCGATCCGCGCCGAATTTGATTTTGCCGAACTGATCGCGCTGTACAGGGCTGCGGCGATGCTAACGCGCGAAATGCCGGTGCGCTGAAATCCTTCGCTGATTGATGCGCGCTATGCCTTGAATTGCTGCTCAGTCTGCTTATCCTTTGGATAGGTGGTATACATGAGGGGGTCGATATAAAATGTCCGATGAAGATCAGCCGCTTCCCACCGGCTACCAGCTTTCTGCGCTTGATCCGACCTATCGCGAAACGCCTTGGGTGCCGCTTGATCGTCTGCGCGCCGCCGATCCGGTGCACCATGATCAGGCATTGGGCCGTTATTTCCTGACGCGCGGCAAGGAGGTGTCGGAACTGATCAAGAATCGCGACCTGAATGCCGACCCGCGCAAGGCGAATGAAGGCAGTTTCTCCAAGACGCTCTACGGCAATAACAGCAAGGAATTGTCGATCCTGATGCTCGACGATCCCGAGCATAAACGGCAGCGAACCTTGGTGCTAAAAGCGTTCAACAAACGCTCTGTCGATGCGTTATTGCCGCGGATCGAAGAAATTGCCCGCGGCCTTGCCGACGATATTGAAGCGGCAGAAGGCGAGTTTGATTTTGTCGCGCTGTTCGGTTCGCCCTTGCCCACGACTGTCATGGCCGAATTGCTTGGCATCAATGCCGCAGACCGCAAGGATTTCCGCCGCTGGTCGCTGGGCTGCATGCAGGCGCTGAACCCTTTCCGCACGCCCGAGCAGACCGCGCTATATGAGGAATCGACGACCGTGCTTGCCGATTATCTGGCGCGCGAAGTCGATATTCGCCGGACCCAGCCGAGCGACGACCTGATCACCCGCCTTGCGCAGGCTGAGGAGGAGGGCGACAGCCTTACCACACAGGATATCGTGCTGCTTATCCGCTTGCTGCTGATTGCAGGCAATTCGACCACCACCGACATGCTCGGGGCGGGCGTCGTCCAATTGTTGAAAAATCCGGATCAGCTTGCCAAGTTCAAGGCGCGCCCCGATTTGCATGACAATGCGATGGATGAAATCCTGCGGGTCGAGCCGCCGGTGACGCAGGTGCTACGCAGCGCGCACCAAGATATGCAGGTCGCCGACAAGCAGATTTCCAAGGGTGATACGATCCACATGTCGCTCTTCGGCGTGCATTTGGATCCCGAAATGAACCCTGACCCGCATAAATTTGATATTGAACGGAAAAATGTGCAGCATTTCGCTTTTGGCGGCGGCGCGCATTATTGCCTGGGTGCAGGGCTCGGCAAGGCGCAGGCGAAAATCGCATTGCCCTTGCTGTTCGAACGCTTCCCCGATCTTGCCTTCGCGCCGGGCCGGGAGGTGAAGCACAAGGTCGCGCCGGCATTTAACGGCTATGGTGAGGTCTGGCTGGTGAAGTGAGCCGGCCGCTGTGAAAAATTGTCATCCCCGACTTGATGGGGAATCCATGATAGGAAGTGTCGGTTTACTTTGACCCGACAGACCATGGATTCCCGCTTTCGCAGGAATGACAAATCCCCAACATTTATTTTTTAGGCGGCAATGGGAAAAAGCCGGAAGTCCGCTCGATATAGGCGGCATAATCGGGCCGGTTTTTCTTAAGGCTGCGTTCGAGCAAGGGCTTGCCCGACCATTTGGTCAAAGTGAAGGTCAGGAAGATCGGGCCGATGACGCTCACCCAGCCGACCGGCCCGGTTTCGGCCGCAACCAGCCAGATACCCCACCATGTGCAAGCGTCGCCGAAATAATTGGGGTGGCGCGTAAAGCGCCATAGCCCGGTGTCGAGCACCTTGCCCTTATTGGCCGGATTGCTGCGGAAGGCCTTAAGCTGCGCATCGCCGACGGTTTCAAAAAGAATGCCGATCAATGCGATGGCGATGCCCAGCCAAGCTATCGGACCCATGACCGTGCGGCCGCCCTCACTTGCCCAGATGCCCATTTGGGCAGGTAGCGCGGTGATGAACAGCAAGGGAGCCTGCGTCAGAAAAACCATCAGCAGCGCGGTTTTTGCCCAGCTCCAGCCTTTGGTTTCCATCGCATGGCCCATGATCTTTTTATATCGCGGGTCTTCGCCTTCGTGCCGCCAGCGGGTGACCAAATGTATGGCGAGGCGCATGCCCCAAAGGGTGGTGAGCCCCAGCAGTACATCTGCGCGGCGGCCGTCGCCGTCGATCTGAAACCAGCTAGACCAGGCTAGGATGACCATCCCGAATGCCCAAAAGGCATCGATGAAAGACACATCGCGGATGCGTACCGCATAAGCCCAAAGCAGAAGGATCGCTGCGAACAGGATCATAAGGTTCAGCGCCAAAAGGCTCAAAATATCGGTCATGCGTCTTTCACTCCCGTTATGCTCGCCATCTGCTTTTCCGGATGCTTCGGCGTCACGCTCGAATAGATTGCGGCGACCTTCGCCATGTCGGCATCATAATCGCCGGTCGGCCAGATCAATGGGCCCAGCCCGCCGGTTTTGGTGCCATAATCCATCATGCCCACTACCATGGGCACCTTGGCAGCCATTGCAATATGGTAAAACCCCGTTTTCCATTGCTTGACCGACCCGCGCGTACCTTCTGGCGCGATTGTCAGCATGAACTCTTTCCGACGATCAAATTCATCGATCATCGCCTGCACATAATTGCCACCCTTGGAACGGTCGACCGGTACGCCGCCGATATCGAGCAGAAAGTTGGTGATCGGCCAGCGGAACAGCGATTTTTTCGCCATGAAATGCGGCTGGATACCCAGAGTTTGTGTCAGGCCGAGATAATAGAGAAAATCCCAGTTGGACGTATGCGGCGCCGCTATAATGACAAAGCGGCGCGGTTCGGGAACCACGCCCTGTACGGTCCAGCCCTGACGCCGGAAAAACCACATCAGCAACGCCTTTACGGCGCGCGAGATCAAGCTCGGTGTGCGCGTTTGCAACGCCATTCTGGTGCGACCCTCCTACCCCTGACGAAGGACAATGCCCTCCGTTACATTCAAATGCAATTGGCTTGTTTCCCTTATCGCACGGCGCTAGGCGACAAATTGCAGAATGAAAAATAAAGCGGGATTGCCATGACAGACGCCCATACCCCGGTCATTTCAGCGACCGGCCTTTACACGCCGAGCGACATCATCACCAATGAAGAGCTGGTCGCGAGCTTCAACGCTTATGTGGATCGCTATAACACGGAAAATCCCGACGCGGAGCCGCTGATGCACAGCTCGGTCGAGTTTGTCGAAAAGGCAAGCGGGATCAAGGCCCGGCATGTAATCGACAAAAGCGCGATCACCGATCCGGCGCTTATGGAACCGCGTTACGCCGAACGCCCCAATGATCAGATTTCGCTGATGGCGGAAATCGGCGTTGCCGCCTGCCGCGACGCGCTTGCCAAGGCAGGGCGCGATATCGCCGATGTCGATGCGGTTTTGTGCGCAGCGTCAAACCTGCAGCGCGCCTATCCGGCGATGGCTGTTGAAATCCAGCATGAACTGGGGATGGAACGCGGCTTTGGCTTTGACATGAATGTCGCCTGCTCGTCCGCTACCTTCGGCATACAGACCGCCGCAGACTATATTCGCGCTGGCAATGCGCGTTCGGTGCTGGTCGTAAATCCGGAAATTACCTCGGGGCATTTGAACTGGCGTGATCGCGACAGCCATTTCATCTTTGGCGATGTGGCGACCGCAATCCTTGTCGAGGCGAAGGATCTTGCCCCGGCCAAGCATTGGGAAATCCTCGGCACCCGTTTGAAGACCCAGTATAGCAATAACATCCGCAACAATTTCGGCTTTTTGAATCGCGCCGAAGGCAAGGGACCTGTCGACCAGAGTGGCCCCAAGACGGACAAATTGTTCGTGCAGGAAGGGCGTAAGGTCTTCAAGGAAGTGGTGCCGATGGTCGCGCATATGATCGTCGACCATGCTGCGCAGTTGGGACTGGATAGCAACAAGCTGCGCCGTCTCTGGTTGCATCAGGCAAATCAGGGAATGAACCGCCTGATTGCACAGCGCGTGCTGGGCCATGAAGCCAATGAGGATGAAAGCCCCACCGTACTTGATACTTATGCCAACACCTCAAGCGCGGGTTCGATCATCGCCTTCCACAAGCATAGCGATGATCTGGCGGCGGGCGATATCGGCCTGATTTGCTCGTTTGGGGCAGGCTATTCGGCGGGCAGTGTGTTCGTGCGCAAAGTGGCCTGATCCCGCAAAGCATAAGGTTATGCTATCGGGCTGCCAGCGACCATATTGAAGGCTGCGCCAAAGCCGTCCGTAGATCAGCCCGGGCCAAGCGAAGGGAATTTTGCGAGGATATGGTCGAAAACGGCAGGGTGTAGCGGGGCAACAAAGGCGCAGCCATAGCTTTCGCCGATCCGCCAGACGACCTCTGCCTCGAGCGGGCCGAATCCGGGCAGCGTGATGAATATCCGCCCATGGTCGTTCAGATGGCTGACGGTGGCGATGCGGCATCCCGATTGGGAGATGTCGACAATCTGCGCCTGCATGCGCCCGCCGCCAAATTCCCGCAGGTCAATCGTAATGTTGACGTCGCCACGCGAATAGCGACGAAATTCGATGCCCTTGGCGGGCTCGCTTTTTCCTTTTGCGCTATATGGCATCCAAAGCCGCCTCGAAAACATGCTTGATTTCCATGGGCCTTATCATGCCAAAAGTGAAAATCCAGTTTCCAACACCAAAATGGATGCAACTCGCGCGCAGCGCCGGCTGATCAATCGAGGATCAGGCCAAGCGCTGCATAGATTAGCAAGGCAGAGCCGAAGCCGAACAAAGTCGCGAGTACGAAAATGACCCGGATAACAGTCACATCCATGCCGGTCCATTTGGCAACGCCGCTGCATACGCCCCAGATTTTCTTGTTGGTGCGATCAAGCATGAGTTTTGTCATTTTACTATTTCCTTTGAGGGGTTGGATTGCGGGTTTGTTTTCAAATTTCAGGCTCATCAGACGATCCCGCCGTTCAGCGCTGGTGCAATGCTGGTTCCGATCATGACAAAGGCGCAGAACATGGCGGCTGTGAATGCGAAAAGCTGGTTGCGGTGTTGGGTGTTCATCTCAAATTCCTTTTTGAAAGTCAGACCTGCCGATCAGGCAAGTTGGGTTGATACCGAGGTGATGGCAGGAGCGATGCTGGTGCCGATGGTGATGAAGGCGCATGCGATCGCGGCGAATAGCGAAGCGAATTGATTGCGGGTCGAAATGGTCATTTTAAAGTTCCTTATATTGGCTTTCCGGGATGTTCCGGTGATATCGATGAGATTGCATGAGCCGTGCCAACAATAGGAATTATAATAAAAACAAATATATAAGAGAGTTTACATATTTATCGTGGCATATCGCAAAGCTGAACATTGGGAAAATATCCCAACCATTCGCATCTATGTTGCGTGCGATCGCGGCCGTGGGGGCCTTTTTATTTGGGCGTTGACCGCGGCCTGTGCTGCGCTAGGGCCTTGTCATGGTTATTGACCGGTTGGACCTTACCGATTTTCGCAATCATGCGGCGATAAGCGTGCAACCCGCCGGCCGATTTGTCATTTTGCATGGCGCGAACGGGGCAGGCAAAACCAATATCCTCGAAGCGCTATCCTTGCTGGTGCCCGGACGCGGGCTGCGCCGGGCCAATTTGCACGAAATGGCGCGTCAAGCAGGTGCGGGCGGCTTTACCGTGGCCGCGCATATGGGGGCAACGGCATTGGGAACAGGCGTGCTGGGGCAGCAGCCGGGGCGCCGGATCGTTCATATCAATGGCGCCAATGCCGCGATCAACGATCTTTCGGAATGGCTCGCGATATTGTGGCTGACGCCGGCGATGGACCGATTGTTCGTCGATGGTTCTGGGGCCCGGCGGCGGTTTCTCGACCGCTTGGTACTCGCGCTCGAACCCGCCCATGCGCGCAACAGCAGCCGGTATGAAAATGCAATGCGGCAACGCAACCGCATGCTCTCCGAAGGGCAGCGTGACGCAGCCTGGTTCGATGCGATCGAGGCATCGATGGCCGATCCGGCTGTCGCCATAGCCGAAAGCCGGGCGCGCACGGTGGCGCAATTGTCGGCAAGGTTGGCGGGCATGCCGCCGTCCATCTTTGCGCGGCCGCTGATCGAACTGGAAGATGCTGCCACACCTGATCGCGATGCCTATATCGCGATGTGGCGTCAGGGCCGTCCGCGCGATCGTGCGGCCGGCCGGACCCTTTCAGGTCCGCACCGCAATGATCTGATCGTCCGGCATGAAGGCCATGGCCAAGCAGCGGCATCCTGTTCAACTGGGGAACAAAAGGCGCTGCTCTTGTCGCTGATCCTCGCCCATGCGGGCCTTGTTGCCGACATACGCGGCGCACCGCCCATATTGTTGCTCGATGAAGTTGCCGCACATCTTGATCCTGAACGGCGCACTGCGCTTTTTGCACGGCTTGCGGCGACGGGCAGCCAGGTCTGGATGACTGGTACAGAGGCGGCCTTGTTTGACAGCGCCGGGGATGACGCAACGCGTATCTATGTTTCCGACGTGGCGCTTGGCGCGGCGCACGGCCTGCGCTAGATATGGCGTCCATGATCCCGCAATCCACCGATCCGGTCAGTCGCTATGTCAACCGTGGCATCCGCAATCCCGACCTGATCGAAGCGGCGTCGGCGATCAACGAAGACCGTCTGGCGGATGCCGAACCGTTATTGCGCGCCCATTTGCGGCAAGATCCGCTGGATGTCGCGGCGATCCGACTGATGGCGCAACTGGCGGCGCGGCTCGGGCGATATAAGGATAGTGAGGCACTGCTCCGGCGTGCGCTCGAACTCGCGCCGGATTTCATTGTCGCGCGGAGCAATCTTGCCGGCATATTGTATCGGCAGAACCGGTTTGAAGAGACGGTCGAGCTGTTGAACGACGTTCTCGCCGCCGAAGGTGATGATGCCGGCGGGCAGAGCCTGATGGCTGCCGCGCTAGGCCGTATTGGCGAATATGACGAGGCATTGACACTTTATGGCGCGCTGACTGAGCGGTTCCCGCAGCATGCAAAGCTTTGGATGAGCTATGGCCATGTGCTGAAAACCGTTGGCAAGCAGAACGAAGGCATTGCTGCCTACCGGCGCGCGCTTGCCGAAGAGCCGACGTTGGGCGAAGTCTGGTGGAGCCTTGCCAATCTGAAAACGGTGCAATTTGACGCCGCCGATATCGCCGCCATGGAAGATGCGCTGAACAGCGGCGATAGCCTCTCCGACGATGATCGGCTGCATTTGCATTTTGCGCTGGGCAAGGCTTATGACGACCGGCGCGAGGCGGAGGCATCATTTGGCCATTATGACCAGGCGAACCGGATAAGGCACGGCCAGCTGCAATATGATCCCGACATCATTACCGCGCATGTCGATGCGATTATCGCGCGCTTCACCCCAGAATTCCTGTCCAACCGTTCCAATCTGGAAGAGGGCGCTGCCGATCCGATTTTCATCCTGGGAATGCCGCGGGCAGGTTCAACGCTGCTTGAACAGATATTGGCGAGCCATAGCCTGATCGAAGGCACGATGGAGTTGCCCGACATGCCGGCAATCGCACTTCGCGAGGGCAAGGGCGTGGCCAGCGGTTGGGTTGATGCCGTTGTCCAGATGTCGGCAGACCGTTTGGCTGAACTGGGAGACGATTTTCTGAACCGCACCCGCGTTCAGCGCAAGACGGATCGTCCATTCTTTATCGACAAGCTTCCGAACAACTGGATCTACACCGGCCTTATTCACCTGATCTTGCCCAACGCGAAGATCATTGATGCGCGGCGCCATCCGCTTGACTGCTGCTTTTCCAATTTCCGCCAGCATTTCGCCAAGGGACAGGCATTCAGTTACAGCCTATCCGACATGGGGCGCTATTATGCCGATTATGTGCGGTTGATGGCACATTTTGATCGCGTGCTTCCCGGTCGGGTGCATCGTGTGATCCATGAACAGCTGATCGAGGAACCCGAGGTGCATGTGCGGGCAATGCTCGACTATGTTGGCGTGCCGTTTGAAGAGGCCTGCCTCAACTTCCATGAAAACCGCCGCGCAGTCCGCACAGCATCGAGTGAACAGGTGCGCCGTCCGATCAATCGCGACGGTGTCGATCAATGGCGCGCCTATGAAAAATGGCTCGACCCGTTAAAGTCGGCATTAGGCAGTTTGTGGCTCAGCTACCCTGAAGTTGAGGACCGAACCCAAAACGCGGCTGTTGTTGCCAAATCGCAGAGATAGGATGGAATGACAATGTTGAGCCTCCCCAATATCCTGACATTGTCGCGCATTCTGGCGGTGCCTATGCTGGTCTTCCTGCTGTGGCCGGGGGTGAAGCCTGAGAGCATTCAGCCGCTGCCGGTCGATTATTGGCTGGCCTTTGCGCTTTACTGCTTGATGGGGATTACCGACTATTTCGACGGCTATGTTGCCCGCACGCAAGGGACCGTCTCCAAACTGGGGGTCTTTCTTGATCCGATCGCCGACAAGATCATGGTCGGTGCGGTCATCCTGTTGCTCGTCTTCACCCGCGATATCGATGGCTGGCATGTCATCGCCGCGCTGGTCATATTGCTGCGCGAAATCACGGTTTCCGGCCTGCGCGAATTTCTGGCGGGGCTTCAGGTCTCCGTTCCGGTTTCCAAAATGGCGAAATGGAAGACGACGGCGCAGCTTGTTGCTTTTGGTGGGCTGATCCTTGCAGGTGCGTTGCCGCTATGGGATTGGCTGAAAATCACCGCGCTCGGTTTGCTCTGGGTTGCAGCCATTTTGACGCTGATCACCGGCTGGGATTATCTGCGCGCCGGCGTCAAGCATATGGATTGATGATGCGGGTTGTTTATTTTGCGGCGGTGCGCGAGGCAATTGCCACCGACAGTGAAGAGGTCGAATTCCCCCAGAGCATCGTGACGGTTGCCGATGCGGTTGAGTGGCTGTGCGGCAAGTCACCTGCCCATGCATCTGCTTTTGCACGGCGTGATCGGCTTCGTTTCGCTTTGGACCAGATCATGGTGAAGGCTGATGCGCCGCTTGATGGCGCGCGCGAATTTGCGATTTTTCCGCCGGTTACTGGCGGATGATAACCGTCCGTATCCAGCGCGCGGCATTTGATACAGCGGCAGAAATTGCCGCCTTGGACGGAGAAGCTATCGGCGCGGTTGCGACCTTTACCGGAATAGTCCGGCGTGATGGCGGGGTCGATGCCATCGAGCTTGAACATTATCCTGGGATGACTGAAGCTAGTCTGGCGCAAGTTTGCGAGGACGCCATGCGCCGCTGGCAGCTTGCGGGCTGCACCATCATCCACCGTGTCGGGCGGATGACGGTCGGCGAAGCGATTGTGCTGGTCGTGACGGCATCGTCGCACCGGGCGAATGCGCTGGAAGCCTGTGCCTATCTGATCGATCGGCTGAAAACCGACGCGCCCTTTTGGAAAAAGGAATTTCGCGACGGTGCGGCCATCTGGGTCGAGGCCAAGGATAGCGATATGGCGCGGGCCGAACGGTGGGATCAATGACCGCGGATGACGTTCCCGGTTGACCCTCGCTGCCGTCAGACAGAAACGACCTCGCGGATGATGTTTGCAAGAAGCTCAAACTCGGGCTGGCGTGGGCTGTTCGTGCGCCAGACGAGGGCAATTTCGCGATTGGCGTAGGGTGCCTCCAATGGCCGCGCCTGCACCTGCGTTCCATTCAACAGCCCGTATTTCACTGCCATTTCGGGGATCAGTGTTTGGCCCAGCCCGCCATCGACCATCTGGATCAGCGTGTGCAGTGATGTGCCCAGCATCATCGCCGACGCGCGCAGTTCGGGGCGGTTGCAGGCCGCCAGCGCATGATCTTTCAGGCAATGGCCGTCGACAAGCAGCAATAGCCGTGATTCGTCGATCATTTCGGGAAGGATCGTATTCGGTGGATTGTCCGGTTCACCTTTAGGAAAAGCGACGAAGAACCGGTCGCGGAAGAGCGTCGCATGCTCGATATCTCCGCAGGCAAAGGGGAGTGCCAGCAACACACAATCAACCTGACCCCGATGTAGCGCATCGCAGGCTGCGGCACTGGTTTCCTCACGCAGGTAAAGTTTCAGGTCGGGATAACGACTGCGCAGTTCGGGTAGCAGGCGCGGGAGGAGGAAGGGCGCGATGGTGGGTATGACGCTGATCCGCAGTTCGTCTGCGAGCGGCTTTCCACTGGCACGCGCCATGTCGGCCAGTTCTTCGGCTTCGCGCAGGATGCGATGCGCCTTCAGCACCATTTTCTGGCCAAGCGGGGTGAATCGTACCACCCGCCGTGTCCGTTCCACCAGCACCAGGCCGAGCAGTGATTCGAGTTCGCGAATCCCGGCCGACAGTGTCGACTGGGTGACGTAACAGGCGTCCGCAGCCTTGCCAAAATGGCCATGCTGTTCGAGTGCGACCAGATATTGAAGCTGTTTGAGCGTTGGGAGATAGGTGCTCATTTATGGCTGTCCTGTCGATTAATAGACGCTTCATTAATCGATTTTACCGATTTAAGCCATGTGTAATTGTCATCTGCTGTGACGGAAACAATGGCAAAAGCGGCAAGGGATGACTATGTTCCTTATTGCGACCCGAGCCAGACCAGGAGAATGTCCATGGAAAAGGCCGGAAAAAATGCGGCGGGAGACGTAACAGCGATGCTTTCAAACATCGTCGACTATCTTGATTCCATCAAGGCGCGCGATCCTGCACCGCGCAGCCGCTGGGAGATTTTGCTCTATCCGGGCGTGTGGGCACTCGCCCTTCATCGCGTTGCGCATTGGCTGTTTCGCGGAGAGATGTATTTCCTTGCGCGTTTTGTGAATCATTTTTCCCGCTTTCTGACCGCGATCGATATTCATCCGGGGGCGCAGATCGGGCGGTTTTTCTTTGTCGACCATGGCTTTGTCGTGATCGGCGAAACTGCTGAAATCGGGGATAATGTTACCATCTATCAGGGTGCGACGCTCGGCGGCACTAACCCGACCGGAGGGCAGGGCGGAAAGCGCCATCCCACGATCGGCGATAATGTGATCATCAGTCTCGGCGCCGCCATATTGGGGCCGATATATGTTGGCGCGAACAGCCGTATCGGGGCCAATGCCGTGGTTACCAAGGATGTTCCCGAAGGCGCGACAATGGTGGGCATTCCTGCCAAGCCGACGCTGGTTGAGGTCAAGCCTGAAACCCAGAATTTTGTGCCCTATGGTACCCCCTGCACCGAAAGATTCGATCCGGCGACGCAAAAGCTGGAAATCCTGCAGTGCGAAATGGAAACCCTGCAAAAGCGGTTGGCCCTGTTGCTTGAAGAACGTGATGCTGCGGCAGCGGCAAAGGGCAATAGCGGCAAGAAGGGCGGTCGGACCTCGGCTTGAGCGCGGTTATCACACCCTTTCCGGTCAGCGCCCGCTTGCCCAGCCAAGTGGGTTTTGACCGTGACGAACTGACCCGCATTCTCGACCTGTATGGCCGCATGGTCGCTGCCGGAAATTGGCGCGATTACGCGATTGACCTTGGTCGCGACATGGCCGTCTTTTCCGCCTTTCGCCGCACTGCCGAGCGGCCCGAATATCGCATCGTCAAAAACCCTGCATTGCGAAACAAGCAGGGGATGTGGGCGTTGATCGGTGAGGGCGGCGCGGTGTTGAAACGTGGGCATGAACTGGCCCCCGTTCTCGCGCCGGTCGAACGCAAACTTTTGAAACTGGTCGAGCCATAGAAAAAGCCCCCCGGCCGCGTGGCAGGAGGGCGTTTCTTGAACTTTCAGAAGGCAGCTTAGCCCGCTTTGGCCTGCAGCAGCTTCATCGCCTGCATCGACTGTTCGCCGCCCGACTGGGGAACCATCTCACCGGCGCGATCGCTGATCTCGGCGAAATTGGCAGCAACGCCCTCCGGCGTTAGATCATCACCCGACAGCAACTTGCCTTGCGTCATGGTGACATTGGCTGTGTGGAAGAAGCCTGCGCCCGCACCCATGATGACATTGGACGGCGCATCTTCGGATACCAGGAACAATGCAGCAGGCACGACATTGACCGGATCGAACATCGCAAAGGCCGCAGGCGGCAGGATGTCTTCGGTCATGCGGGTGGCAGCGATCGGGGCGATTGTGTTGCACTTCACATTATATTTCGCGCCTTCGAGATACAGCGTCTTGGTGAAGCCTGCGAGCCCCAGCTTTGCCGCACCATAATTGGCCTGGCCGAAATTGCCGTACAGGCCGGTCGATGAAGCGGTCATCAGGATGCGGCCGTAATTTTGTTCGCGCATCATATCCCACACCGCCTTGGTGCAATTGGCCGAACCGTTCAGGTGGACGTCAATGACCAATTTCCAGTCGGCAATTTCCATCTTCGCAAAGCTCTTGTCGCGCAGGATGCCGGCATTGTTGATAAGGATATGTACCCCGCCCCAGGCTTCTTTTGCCTTGGCGACCATTTCCACCATCTGTTCATATTCAGTAACGCTGCCGCCGTTCGACATGGCTTCACCGCCGGCAGCCTTGATTTCTTCAACCACCTGCAGCGCGGCGTCCGAATGGCCGGTGCCGTCGCGCGAACCGCCAAGGTCGTTGACAACAACCTTTGCGCCGCGCTTTGCGAGTTCGAGCGCATAGGCCCGACCCAGACCGCCGCCAGCGCCGGTCACAATTGCGACTTTATCCTTGAAATTGATGGTCATGGTTTTTCTCCTGACGCTAGATTGACGCGCGGCGTCTTTTCCGAACCCCGCACAGATAATGGATGCGGCGCGACTTGGCACGACCCTTAGCTTTACGCAAGCGTAAAGCAGGGCGTCCCACTGTCATAAATCGGTCAATAATCTGACGCTGATCCGTCACCAAAGCGTCGCTCGCCTGTAACGTCGCCGCCCTAGTGCCGCCCCAACAGCAACGAATCACACGGGGTGACCATTATGTTTCCAAGATCCGCTTTTCTCGCAGGCACCGCGCTTGCAGCTTTTGCAACGGTGCCGGCATTTGCCAACGATGCCATGGCTGTTGATGCTGACGCAGGCGCCGTTGAAGCTGGCGGTGAAGCCTTTGGCGAGGCGCAGGATAGCAGCGGGCTGGTCGACATTGTCGTGACCGCGACCAAGCGTGAAACCAATTTGCAGGAAACGCCGATCGCAATTGCGGTGATGAGCGATGAGGATCTGCAAAAGCGTCAGGCATCAAGCCTTTTGGATCTGGGTGATGGCGGTATCCCCTCGCTGCGCATTTCGACCTTTGAATCGCGCCAGACCGCGCTGACCATCGGCATGCGTGGTATCGTTCCTGATGATGCCAATCAGCCGGCGCGCGAACAGGGTGTCGGCGTTTATGTTGATGGCGTTTATCTCGGCCGCCAGCATGGTCTGAATGCCGGCTTCCTTGATGTCGAACGGATTGAGGTGCTGAAAGGGCCACAAGGCACATTGTTCGGCCGGAACACCGAAGGCGGTGCCGTGAATATGGTGCTGCGCGCACCGAGCGGCGAATTTGGCGGCCGCGTGACGGCAGGGCTTGGCAATTACGGGCGTTACAATGGCACGCTGCGGCTTGATCTGCCTGAAGTTGCGGGCTTCTCGATCAAATTGGACGCGTCGCTACAGCATCAGAATGCCACCACCCAAAACCCGCTCGCCGGGCAAAAGGGTTGGAATTATTTTCACCGTTATGGTGGCCGCGCCGCCGTTCGCTGGAAGCCCAGCGAAGATTTCACCGCCGATTTCTCGATCGATTCGGGCCATGATGAAAGCACGGCTTTCCTTAGCCAGTTGATCAATTTCAACCCCACCGGTCGCCCTGTTGCAACCGTTGCCCAGATCCAGGCCAATGGCGGGCGCCTGCCGTCTGGCTTTGTGGCACCGCTTCCCGCCCTTGTAACCGTCCAGCCCGAGCGCGCTAAAACCGCCTCTGTCGGCGTGCTGCAACAGCCCAGCATTGGCAAAACCTTTGGCGTGACGTCAAAACTGGCTTGGGACATCACCGACGATGCCGAGATCCGTTCAATCACCGCTTGGCGCACCGTAAGCGACCGGCAGTTCGACAATTCGGGTCTTGCCAATCGCACCCCGGTTTTCGCACCCAATGGCAGCTTCAGCCGCTACAGCATCGCCACGCTCGATCAGCGCCAGTTCAGCCAGGAATTGCAAGTGGTCGGCAAAGCCGGCGATCTTGATTATGTCTTTGGCGGTTATTATTTCAACGAACGCGCCGAAGATTCTGCGCGCACGCCCAACACTAACCGCTGGAACGCCGACGGAACCGCCTATTCGATCATCGATCCGGCTACCTATCCGCTATCGCCGGTTGCGCGTGCGAGCGTCGCCTTTGCAAAAAGCTATGCCGTCTATGGCCAGGCGACCTATAATCTCAAAACGCTTGCGCTCACGCTGGGTGGCCGCATGACCCGTGACGAGAAAAATGGTCGCCTTTTCACCGTCAATGGAGCGGCGACAAGTTTCACCTTCCGCGAAAATGACCGCCGCTTCGATCCGCTTGCGACGATTGCCTGGCAGGCAAGCGACAGCATCAATCTCTATGCGAAATATGCGACCGGTTATCGCGCCGGCGGGGCCAGTTCACGCTCGCTCAACTACCGGTCGTTCGGTCCGGAGGCCGTGAAGTCTTACGAAGTTGGCGCGAAGACCGAATTTTTCGATCGCCTCGTCCGCCTGAACCTAGCCGGCTACATCATGGATCGCACCGACACACAGGTCGATTTCAACTTCTTCATCCCGCAAACCAATGGCACCGTGCGGAACACGCTGGAAACCGTGAACGCCGCCGGGACGACGAAAATTCGCGGCATCGAAGCCGATCTGACGGTGCGGCCGGCAGATGGCCTGTCGCTTGGAATGTCCTATGCCTATACCCACACCAAGGTTCCGCCCGCGCGGAATACAGTTCAGGAACAGCTTAACGCATCATTGACGCCGCCGGTGACAACGCCGGTGTTCCAGGACGTGTATATCCTTTACACGCCCAAGCACGCACTGTCGGGTTCGATCGATTATGACATTCCGGTCAGTGCCAATGGCGCAATGTTGAAGCTGCATGTCGACGGAAATTATTCGTCACCTGCCTTTACCTTTGCCAGTGAGAATGTGAAAACCGACAAGAGCTTTATCGTCAATGCCCGACTGTCGCTCGCTGAAATTCCGATGTCGGATAACGGCCAGAATATGACAGTCGCGCTCTGGGCGCGGAACCTTCTCAACAATTCTATCATCTACCGCCGTTCGAACGCCAACAGGCTGGTGCTGGGTGATTATGCCAATTTCAATGCGCCACGCACTGTCGGGATGGAAGTGACCGTGGCATTCTGACGATCATCTAACAGCAGCATTTTTAAATTGTAACATAGCTGCAACAAAAGCGTCATACTGCCCGTCACCGACGACGGGCAGGCCTTGCATCATGCGGACCAACATGCTTGTTCGCATGATGCAGGAGCAATTTTTATGACGTTGGCAAAATCGATCTATCTCGCAGGTACGGCGGTTATCGCCCTGGCAATGGCCGATCCAGCTGCGGCGCAGTCGAACGATGCCGAGGTCGAGGCATTGCGTGCAGAGGTTTCTGCGCTGAAGGCGCAACTCGCGGAACTTTCGGCGAAGGTCGAAAAGGTCGCAGCCGCGCCTGCGCCGCAACCTGCCCCAGCGCCTGAGAAAAAGCCCGATTCGAAGCCTGCACCCGAAATCGCCTTCAAAGGGGCGGCTGAAATCAAGGGTGACGGTGGATGGACATTCAAGCCGCGTGGCCGCCTGCATTATGATACCGGATATGTTGGTCTGCCCGGCGATTATGCCGCCAACCGTAACCTCGGCTTCAACAGCCGCGTCCGCCGCGTCCGCCTGGGTGCAGAAGGAACGATGCCGGGTGGATTTGGCTATAAGGTCGAGGCAGATTTTGCCAATTCGACGGTTAACTTCGGTGATGTCTTTTTAAGCTACAGCCCGGCCAATGCCCCGCTTGTTGTGCGCATTGGCAATTTCGAAACGCTCAACGGGATGGAGCAGATTTCGAGCTCGAACAACAACTCCTTCCTTGAACGCGCGGCATTCAACGATGCCTTCCTGAACAGCCGCCGTCTTGGCGCTGCCTTGGCCTGGCATAGCGGAAATGACGATTGGCGCGCCGAGGCTGGCATGTTTGCTGCGCACAGCATTGACAGCACATTCGACAATGATGGTTATATTGGTGCCGCGCGCCTAGTTTACGCGCCCAAGGCTCTGGGTGGGCAGTTGCATTTCGGCCTCGGTTACCAGCATCGTGAATTTGCATCCAATGGCGGCATTGCTGGCGTCAATACACCATCGACCGGACAGGTCGCCCGGTATCGCGCACGTCCCAACACGCAGCTGACGGACGTACGTTTCGTCGATACCGGCAATTTTGCGGCAAAGAGCGACCGGATCATCGGGGCCGAGATTGCGGGTGTGTTCAAGGGGCTCTATTTTGTGGGTGAGGGTCAATGGCTGAAGGCTGATGCCTATCGTGCCGGCGATCGTGCAACCGGGCTGGATGCATTCAGCGGTGGCAATCTGGCCGTAACGCCGACAGGTGATCCTTCTTACTTCGGCGCTTATGGCGAAATAGGTTTCTTCCTGACCGGTGAAACGCGCGGATATCGTCGTGGCGAAGGTATCTGGACGCGGACCAAGGTGCTGAACCCGCTGAACAAGGGTGGATCGGGCGCATTCCAGATTGCGGCGCGCGTCGATCATATCGATCTTGACGATGCCGCGCTGAAAAACGGCCTCACCAACAATTTCACAACCGGCATCGGCAGCCTTGCGGCCTTGCCGGGACGGCTGGGGCGCGGCGGTTCGCAGACAAGCTATCTGCTCGGTCTGAACTGGTATCCGATCGACTATATCCGTTTCATGGTCAACTATGGACGCATCCAGGTCAATGGCGGGCCCGTTGCCTCTTTGGTCGATCCGCTGTCCACTGTGCCAGTCGATCGCCAGTCCTATGGCACGGATCTGTTTCAAGCGCGGATGCAGATCGAATTTTAGTTGATGTTCGATGGGCGTAACAAGTTACATGCTGTGACGTAACGCCTGGTTGAATCGCCATAAATTAGTTCCGATATGCGCAGCGGGGAAACGCTACGCATATCGGAGAGTTAATATGGTTCGTAACGCTATCCTGGCCCTAGGCGGTGCAGCTGCACTCGTCGCATTCGCGCCTATGGCGGAAGCCAAATCGAAAACGTCGAGGATGAAATGCGCTGCGGTGACGCAGCAGCAGGTCGATGGGCTGTTTGGCCAATTCAACGCGGCATGGGCCACGAAGGACCCTGCGACGGTGACCAAGCTTTTCACCAAGGACGCCGTTCTGTTGGCAACGGTTTCGAACAAGCCGCGCACCAACCATAGCGAAATCCAGGACTATTTCGTTGGCTTCCTCAAGGGCAGCCCGGTCGGCACGATCAATAGCAGCACTTTCAAGATGGGCTGCAACCAGGCAGCGCGACTTGGCACCTGGACAGTGACCCTGACCGACGCTGCGACCGGTGTAAAAACCGACGTGAAGGCGCGCTATTCCTTCATCTACCGGCTCGAAGATGGTGCGTGGAAGATCGACCATCTACACTCTTCGATGATGCCGGAAAAGACCAGCTGATCGATTTTCGATCACATTGAATAAAGAAAAGGGGCGGCCTGTATGGCTGCCCCTTTTTTCGTGCCGTTAACCCGTCAGTGCGGGGATGTCCCGTTCCAAGACGCGGCCCGATGTTTACAATTCAGGCCATGGATTTACGCGGCGATCTTGCTAAGGAAAATGCATGACTGGTGACGAGGGTAATAGCGACGCGAACAAAGCGAGTGGATCCAGCCGCCGGGCTCTGATGCTTGGCGTGGCCGGTGTCGCCGCAATCGTCTCGGTCCGTCCGGCGCTGGCGCAGACGGCTGGCTCAGTCCTTAACTGTCAGATCCCTGTTCCCGGGCCGCATGGCACAGGCATGAATATTGATGCTGCGGGCAAGCTGGTGCCGCCTGATACGCCGGGATCATTCGTTGCCACCGGCCAGAAATTTACCGGCGAAGAAGTGAAGCGGGCTTTATCAGGCAGGACCCTGCCGGGTACGAGCTATGAACAAAGCCAGGCCTATGTGAATTATATCCGCCGGCTGCAGGCTGGGCAGAGCGGTTTCACTTGTTTTGCCTCGTTGCAAATGCCCCGCTGATTGAGCGGATTGAATTTTAACGGCAACGCGTTACGCCTTGGCCGTGGCCGCGACCGATAAACTTTACCAAGCAGAACCCGCCGACAGCCTTATTGTCGACCCGCTCGATATGCTGACGCTTATCTATCAGCGCCGTTCCGGGGTCACCCATATGGTGACAGAGCCGGTGCCGCAGATGCTTGCCGCCATGCGCAACGATGCGGTCGACGCGGCAACGCTCGCGGCTCGGCTGGCAACTCAGTTCGACCTTGGCAAGCGTGCCGAGGCCGTTGCACTGATTGCCATCCGTTTGGAAGAACTGGCCGATCTGGGCTTAGTGGAGCGCGTGTCCGGTGCATGAATTCCACGTCCGCATCGGCCCCGCCGCATTTCGCATCGGTTCGGTATGGCGTGCGCCGATCGAGCGGATGGCCGCGCTATATGCCGGTTATCCGCGACCGGAATATGTCGATTTCACAGTGCGGTTGGAAGCTGCTAGCCGGCTGCGGCGCTGGCTGCGGCCATCGGTAGCGATCAAGGGCGACTATATGCTGCCCGATGCTGCGCCCTTGCCGCTTTCGCAGGGGCTGCTCGCCGCTGAAATGGCGATGAACCTGCAAGTTGCGCTTGGCTGGCGGCGCCACCTGCTCCTTCATGCCAGCGCGGTTGAGCGCGACGGGCGTGTTCTGGTGATGACCGGCGCATCCGGGTCGGGCAAGTCGACGCTTGCGGCTTTGCTGTCCTGCCGGGGCTGGCGCTTTCTGGGCGACGAATTTGTGCTGCTTGATCCGTTGAGCGGCGACATCATGCCCTTTCCGCGGCTGATCAGCCTAAAGAATAGCGCGATTGCAGCGATGGAGGCGGCCCGGCCAGACGCGCTCTTTGGCCCGTTGATGCGGGATACGCCTAAAGGCGATATCCGCCACATGGTGCCGCCTGCTGATGCCATTGCACGCATGGGCGAGGGCGGCCGACCGGCGCTGCTGCTCTTTCCGCGCTTTGGCGAACCAAGGGCGGTGCGCAGCGTGGCGGCCGGGGAAACCTTCATGCGGCTGACGCAGGCGTCGACCAACTATGTCGCCCTGGGCGAGGCAGGATTTACGGCGCTGACCCGTTTTGTGAAGTCGGTGCCGTCGCTGGCGATCGATTATGAAAGCGGTGAAGAGGCCATTGCGCTGGTCGAGCAGCTTTGGGGCGACCGGCCGTGAAGCGCGATGCCATGCTCCTTGTCGATGCGCTCCGCCACCCCGCATCGACGGCCAGTCTTGATGCGCGTGGCTGGACCGATCTGCTCACCATGGCGCGTGCCGAGCAGCTTATCGGTACCTTGGCAGCGCGACTCAAATTTGAGTCAGTGCCTTCGAACGTCGCAGAAATCCTAGCCGAAGCGCAGATCAACGCAGAATATCAGCGGCGGTCCGCGCTTTGGGAGGCCGATTGCGCCCGGCGCGCTTTGGCGGACTATCACGGCAAGGTCGTGCTGCTTAAGGGCACTGCTTATGCCGCCGCTGGGCTGCTTGCCGGTGACGGCAGATCGATTGGCGACCTCGACATCATGGTGGCGCGCGAAGATCTGCCGCAGGTGGAGGCGCTGTTGCTGGACAGAGGCGGCTGGGAATGGGTGAAGGAAGACGCCTATGACGACGCCTATTACCGCGACCATATGCACGAACTCCCCCCGATGATCCATAAGGAGCGCGACCGGATGATCGACGTGCATCACACCATCCTGCCGCTGACAGCGGGGCCGACGCCGGATGCTGCAGGGATGTTGGATTGCGCGGTTGCGCTGCCGCTTCCTGAGCAATTTGAACATCCTGACGATGATCTTGATTATCGCTATCCGCTGCCCACGCCCTTCCAACCAGGCAAGACCTATATTTTGTCGCCACACGACATTCTTTGTCATTGCGCCGCGCATTTGATCGCAGACGGCGACCTTACCGGCGGTCTCCGAAACTTGTGGGATTTCCATTGTATTGCCAACGAAATGCAGAACCGCACCAGCGGAAAATACTGGCATGATATCTACGCTGCGCCCGGGTGCCGTCATCTATATGCATCGGTGATGCGTGCTGCACGTCTTTCGCACCATCTTTATGGAACCCATGTTTATCCAAAACAGGAACGGCTTGCATTCACCGACTATCTCTTCATCCACCGCCTCACCGCACGTGACGGCTGGGGGCGGCCGACGCGCAAATGGCTTCGGCTCATATTCTACATCCGCTCGCACCTGCTGCGCATGCCGCCGCTGATGTTGGCGCGGCATTTATGGGTGAAATGGCGTAAAGGTCAGCCGAGCCGCTGAAGCGTGTCGAACAATTCCTGATAATGGCCGATTACCGCATCGGCGCCCAATTGTTCGGCGGGTTGATCAAGGAAGCCAAAACTGACGGCGATGCTTTTGATGCCCGCGGCTTGCGCGGCGTGCACGTCATGGATCGTGTCGCCGACAAAGGCGGCTGGGCCACCACCGCAGCGCCGGATCATTTCGTGGATCGGGTCGGGCTTTGGTTTGCCATTTCCCTTTCCCATTGTGTCGCCACCGATGATGGTCGCGAAACGGTCGGCCAGCCCTACATTGCCAAGCAGTTCGACCGCCAGGTTTTCAAACTTGTTTGTGACCACCGCCAGCTTCGCACCCGTCGCTGCCAGTTGATCCAGCGCCGCTTCCAGGCCCGGAAAGGGCGGGCAATTGCTGCCCAGATTTGCGCGATAATGGTCGACCAGTACCGGGTGCAGGGCGTGGACCGTTTCATCGTCTGCACCGCCTGACTGTTCCAGCCCCAATTTCAGCATATGCCGCGTGCCCATCCCGACCAGTGCCTTTACGCCGTTGGTTGCGATCGGAGGGCGGCCAATGCTGGCCAGCGCATGGTTGAGCGATGCTGCCAGTTCATAGCTGCTGTCGAGCAAGGTTCCGTCGAGATCAAACCCAACGATAGCGAATGGAAAATCAGTCATGGTTCGGGCCATAACTTTCAATGCAGCAAAGTCGAGATGCGTCGTTTTTGCAAAATGGAAATGATTTACGAAACATTCGTCTGCAAATTCTGGAAAGTGCAATCATTTGCTCCTAAAGCCGTGGTCCATGAACAAAATTGCTGCCGTCATCCTCGCCGCGGGCAAGGGCACCCGCATGAAATCAGATCTGCACAAGGTGCTGCACCCGATAGCTGGCCGGCCGATGCTGATGCATTTGATGGCAAGCGTTGATGCGCTTTCGCCCGCAAAAAAAGTCGTCGTTGTCGGCGACAAGGCGGACCAGTTGCGGGACGCGCTGGGTAGCAGTGCCGAAACCGTGGTGCAGGAACCGCAGCTTGGCACGGGCCATGCGGTGCAGCAGGCTGAGGGTGCGCTGGCGGGTTTCGATGGCGATGTATTGATCCTTTATGGCGATGTTCCTTTCGTGCCGTCAGCGACGATGCAGGCAATGATTGATCGGCTGAACGGCGTGGACGCGCCCGCCGTAGTGGTATTGGCGTTCGAGCCTGAAGATCCCACCGGCTATGGTCGTGTGATCGTTGAGGGTGGCAAGATCGTGAAGATGGTCGAGCAGAAGGATGCGACGGACCTCGAAAAGGCTGTCAAATTGTCCAACTCCGGCCTGATGGCGGTGAAGGCTGCGGACTTGTTCGCGCTGCTCGCCCGGGTGACCGACGATAATGCGCAAAAGGAATATTACCTCACCGATATCGTCAACATCGCCAATGCCGATGGAAGGACCTGTGTGGCGGTAGCCACCGATCCTTTCGATGTTGCCGGCATCAACAGTCGCGCGCAATTGGCAGAGATGGAAGGCGAATGGCAGGCTCGTCGCCGGGCGCAGGCTATGGACGATGGCGCGACTTTAACTGCGCCAGACACAGTCTGGTTTTCCTATGACACGGCGATTGGCCGCGATGTGCTGATCGAACCCAATGTCTTTTTTGGCCCCGGTGTGTCGGTGGCTGACAATGTGAAGATCTGCGCCAATTGCCATATTGAAGGCACCAGCATTGCCAGCGGAGCCGAAGTCGGCCCCTTTGCTCGCCTCCGTCCTGGGACTGTGCTGGAAGAAAAGACGAAGATCGGCAATTTCGTCGAAACCAAGAAAGCGCATCTGAAAAAAGGCGCAAAGGCCAACCATCTGACCTATCTGGGCGACGCTGAAATCGGCGCGGGCGCGAATATCGGGGCTGGCACGATCACCTGCAATTATGATGGCTATTTCAAATATAAGACGGTGATCGGCGAGGGGGCGTTCATCGGATCGAACAGCGCCTTGATTGCCCCGGTGAAGATTGGCCGTGATGCGATTGTCGCGGCGGGCAGCGCAGTGAGCCGGGATGTAGCCGATGGCGAACTTCGCATGGTGCGCGCCGAGCAAATGGTGAAACCCGGCTGGGCAGATCGCTTCCATGATGCGATGCGAAAGAAGAAGGCCGAGAAGAAGTGATGAAGCGTTGCGTTTCGTCTTTCGTGGCAGCGATTCTTGTCGCACTAGCACTATCCAGCACAGCAGCGGCTCAGTCCGAGAAGACGTTGCGTGAAGCACGTGCTGGTCAAGGACCTGAGGTAATTAACAACCTCCGCCAATCGGCTAAGCCGAGAAAGCCACCGGCAAAATCTGGCCTTACGCTCGTATCTTGGCCTGGGCCGCTGGGGAATATGGCAGGTTATCTCACCTCCGACCCTGGTGACGGCAATCGGCATCCGGCCATTGTTTGGGTGAGCGGCGGCGATACGGCAATCGGTGATTTTTGGAGCAAGCAACCGATAGAAACCGATCAATCGGCAGCTGCGTTTCGCGAAGCTGGAGTCGCGGTGTTCTATCCTGCAGTTCGTGGTTTGAATGGCAATCCGGGTCAGATTGAAGGTTTTTATGGCGAACTGGACGATCTGATCGCGGCCACGCAATGGTTGAAACAACAGTCGTGGGTTGACCCCGACAAGGTATATCTTGGCGGTCACAGCAGCGGTGGCACTATGGTCCTGCTCGCTGCGGAATATGCCGATGAGTGGAAGAGTGTTTTTGCGTTCGGACCGGTTGCCGATCCTCGTGGCTATGGACCATTTTTGTGGGGCGCACTTCCGTTCGATTCAAGCAATCAACATGCAACGAAGTTACGTGCCCCGCTGCACTGGCTATCGTCAATCAGAATGCCGACACTCATTGCTGAAGGCGACCGGCAAGGTAACGTCGGAGCAATTGACCAGTTTCGACTGACCAATCGCAATCCAATGGTGCATATTGCGCTGGCTCCAGGCTGCACGCATTTTTCGATTTTGCGTCCCGCCAGCGAGAAGATCGCTAAGGCAATCAAAAATGATTCGGTCGAAGGTCTGCTGGACGACGGCTTCGCGGTCAAATGCGAGTGAAGCTTGACATGATATCATGATATGATATCAATATATCATGACTCGCATCCTCGCCGATCTACCCGATGAAGACATCAAATGGCTCGACCAGCTAGCCGCCGAGCAGGGCAAGTCGCGCGCGGCTGTTCTGCGTGAGGCTGTGTCGGCTTATCGTGCTGAAGCGCCGTTGGCGGGTAATAAGGATTGGTTGGATATAGGTTTCGGTGCCTGGAAAGATCGCACTGACATTGGTGATTCTGTGGAATGGCAACGTAGAGAGCGCGCTTCATGGACCCGCTATTGGGATGACGATTATGAGGATGTGAAGGCTGAATATCCTGATCTGTTTGATGAAGAAGATGACCGGCAGCGGCAAATCTATCTCGATATGCTGAAGGGGAAATATCCCGAGCCGAAGAGACCGCAGCCAAAGTGAGAGGTTTTACTTTCGATTCCAACATCATCATCGACGCGCTGTCTGGATTTCCCCAAGCGCGCGCGGAGATTGATCGTGCGACCGATTTTGGGTCCCGCGCCTGGATCAGCCGGGCTGTCTGGATCGAGGTCATGTCAAAAGGCGAAGGTGAAGGGTTGCGACGGGCAGAAATCCTTCTTACCGGTTTTAGTGTCGATGAAATCGACGCAGAGATTGGTCAGCGCGCCGCAGCTTTGCGTCGTGAGCGCCGTGGCCTGAAAGCGATGGATGCGATCATTCTTGCAACGGCTCAGACACGCGGACGCGTATTGATTACACGAAATACAAAAGATTTTCCGGCAGAAATGCCGGGCATCCGCGTACCCTATACACTCTAATTGAAAGCAAATCGCATGTGCGGCATTATTGGCATCGTCGGCAAGGAAGCAGTGGCAGACCGTTTGGTCGATGGCCTGAAGCGGATGGAGTATCGCGGTTATGACAGCGCGGGTGTTTGCACTGTACTCGACGGCCAGTTGATCCGCCGCCGTGCGGAAGGGAAGCTGGGCAACCTCGTCAAGGAGCTGGCTGGAAACCCTGCGCCTGGCAATATCGGCATCGCCCATACCCGTTGGGCAACGCATGGTGCGCCGACGACGAATAACGCGCACCCGCATGCGACGGGTGAAGTGGCGCTTGTCCACAATGGCATTATCGAGAATTTCAAGCAGCTGCGCGATGCGCTGACTGCGCGCGGGCGGACCTTTGAGAGCGAGACCGATACCGAAGTCGTCGCGCATCTTGTTTCCGAACAGATTGAGGCAGGCCAAGCCCCGACCGAGGCGGTGAAGGCGGTGCTGCCGCAACTGCGCGGCGCATTCGCACTCGCCATCGCTTTCCGCGAAAATCCGGATTTTCTGATCGGCGCGCGTCTGGGGTCGCCCTTGGTGGTCGGCTATGGCGATGGTGAAACCTATTTGGGGTCTGACGCGCTGGCGCTGGCGCCGTTGACGCAAAAGATCGCCTATCTTGAAGAAGGCGATTGGGTGATCGTCTATCGTGAAGGCGCGCAGATTTTCGATAAGGAAAATAATCCTGTCTCGCGGGAGATTACGACTTCAGGTGTCAGCGCAGCCCAGATCGAAAAGGGCAATTACCGCCATTATATGCAGAAAGAGATTTTCGAACAGCCGACCGTGGTTGCCCAAACTCTGCAAAGCTATATCCGGTCGCTCGAACAGACCGTGGCGCTGCCGCAGATGGATTTCGACCTTGTCGGCGTGAAGCGCATCACCATCGTCGCTTGCGGCACCAGCTTTTATGCAGGGATGGTCGCGAAATATTGGTTTGAAACCTTCGCGCGCGTTCCAGTCGATATCGATGTAGCGAGCGAATTCCGTTATCGCGATCCGGTGCTGGAGGAAGGCGGCTTGGCGCTGTTCATCAGCCAATCGGGTGAAACGGCAGACACGCTGGCGGCGCTCCGCCATTGCAAGGAACAGGGGCAGACGATCGCGGTCGTCGTCAATGTACCGACCTCATCAATGGCGCGTGAGGCGGACCTGCTGCTGCCCACCCATGCCGGCCCGGAAATCGGTGTCGCCTCGACCAAGGCCTTTACCTGCCAACTCGCTGTGCTGGCCGCGCTGGCCGCGCACCTTGCGCTGGTGAAGGGCAAGCTGTCGGCGGAAGAAGAGCGGGAGATTGTCCGCCATCTGATCGAGGCGCCGGCGGCATTGAATGCTGCGCTTGCCCATGACGAAGATATTGCCGACATGGCGCATCTGATCGCGCCGGCGCGCGATGTCCTGTATCTCGGTCGAGGTCCGGATTATCCGCTGGCGCTTGAAGGTGCGCTCAAGCTCAAGGAAATCAGCTACATTCATGCGGAGGGCTATGCCAGCGGTGAGATGAAGCATGGTCCGATCGCCCTCATTGACGAAGCGGTGCCGGTGATCGTGCTCGCACCATCGGGCCCGCTGTTCGAAAAGACCGTCAGCAACATGCAGGAAGTGCGCGCACGCGGCGGCAAGGTGGTGCTGATTTCCGATGCCGAAGGGATTGCAGAGGCGGGCGAAGGCTGCCTTGCCACGATCGAGATGCCGAGCGTGCATCCGCTGATCGCGCCCTTGGTCTATGCCGTGCCGGTGCAACTGCTTGCCTATCATGTTGCCGTTGCCAAGGGCACCGATGTCGATCAACCGCGCAATCTGGCGAAAAGCGTCACGGTGGAATGATCCGGTAGTCGCCGCGATCCCCTTGATCGCTGCGGCACATTGCGCCATCAACCGGACAGCGGAGGTCGCGGCAATTGGGGTTTTTCTCGCGCTTGTTCAGGCTAAAGCCAAAGCGGATGGCATTGCCGCCGCCGGTCAATGTCGCGCCCGCTGCATGGCCGCCTGCACCGATCGCCACGCTATCCCCAGGTTCCGTTCCTGCTTTTCCGGTATCCACATTTGATCAGGGTACGGAATTTGGCACGCCGGGCGGATTGTCGCCGCAACAGCCAGAACCGGCATGGATGAAATATCCGTTGTCGGGGCAACGCGGGCACATCATCGTTTTTGCCAATGAAAAGGGCGGCGTCGGCAAATCGACCAGCGCCTTTCATACCTGCATCGCGCTGTGCAACGCAGGAGAGAAGGTCGCGGCACTTGACGTCGATCTTCGCCAATTGACGCTCCATCGCGCGCTTTGGGCGCGGCAAGAAAGCGAGCGGGAATATGGTGTCCGTCTGCCAGGGCCCGAACAGATCATGCTGGTTCAGCAGAATGAGGCGGAACTGGAGGAAAAGCTGCGCATGGCGCGCATCCATCATGATTTCATCGTGATTGACGTAGGCGGCCATGATTCGCCCATTGCCCGGCGGGCGATCTTCATGGCCGATACGATCGTGACTCCGGTCAATGACAGCTTCATCGATCTCGACATGTTGGGCAGGATCAACCCGCGTACCGGTGAATTCCAGACATTGGGCAATTTTGCACGGTTGGTCGAACATCTGAAAGAACCTGGCCTTGCGATACGGCCGAAACCGCTCGACTGGGTGGTGATGCAGAACCGTTCGCGCAATTTCGCGACCAAGAATGAACGCAAGGTGCTGGATGCTTTGGGGCAGATCGCACCGGTTGCGGGTTTCCGGATCATTCCGGGGCTGCGGGAGCGCGTGACTTATAGGGAATTGTTTCCGATGGGGCTGACACTGTTCGATCTGCAGGCGATCCCCGGCCTCGGCAAATTGCAGCCGGCTGCAAGAGAGGAAATCTGGGCGATGCTGCGCGCACTCAAACTGCCAAGCGACGCGCTGGCCAAGGCGATTGCGCCACCGGCAGAGGCCGAATGAGCGGGATTGACCTGACCGGCGGCTGCCATTGCGGCGCGGTGCGTTTCGGCTTTAAGCTGCCAGCGGCCGAGGTGGATCTGCTCGATTGCAATTGCTCGATGTGCAGTTGTTCAGGCTATCTGCACTTGATCGTGCCGCATGAAGATTTCAGCCTTTTGACACCCGTATCGGCAATGACCGCATATCGTTTTGGAAGTGGCGTGGCCGAGCATCTTTTCTGCGCGACCTGCGGCGTCAAATCCTTTTACCAGCCGCGATCCCATCCGGAGGCGTGGAGCGTCAATTGGCGCTGCATTGACGAAGGCCATGGGGTCAATGTCCACATAAGGCCCTTTGACGGCCGCAATTGGGAAACGGCACGCGCGCAATTGGGGGATGGCTAGCCATGTGGAAAACGGTTGTAATCATCCTGCTGCTGCTGATCGGATCGCATCTGTTGCTATATGGCTATCTGCGCCGTCAGATTGCTGCGGCTAAACGCGCGAAGGATAATGCAGATGAAGGATAATCCCTGCACCACCGTCGAAAGCAGCGAAGGCGTTTATGCCCAACGCATTAAAGCGCGCATCCATGAATGGACAGCGGGGGAGCCTGTGGAGGTGGGCGGCATCGACAATGGTCCGACACCCTATGAACTGCTGCTTTCAGCGCTTGGCGCCTGCACCTCGATCACGCTTGAAATATATGCTGCGCGTAAGGGCTGGCCGCTTGAAAAGGTTCATGTCACGCTGGAGCATTCAAAGGAGGAACGGGCGGGTGAAAATGGCGGAAAACCAGTGGATATGATCGACCGGATCATCCGCCTTGAAGGCGCGCTGGATGACGCTCAGCGCGCGAAGCTGCTCGAAATTGCAGAGAAATGCCCGGTGCACCGTACGCTGACCAATCAGATCAGTATCAATAGCTTGCTGGGGTGAAACGCCGCAGGCCGCGGGGGTTGATTCGACCTTGACCGGGGCCTATACCACGGACTTAGATATTGGCGGCTCCCGAGGGGGCCGCTTTTCGCTTTTGGGACAAATGGAAAGGGAAATCCCATGACAATAACGCCTCTGATGCCTGTCTATCCCCGTTGCGGGTTCCGGCCGGTTCGAGGCGAGGGTGCGTGGCTTATTTCCGACGACGGCCGTCGTGCGCTGGATTTTGCCAGTGGAATCGCGGTCAACCTTTTGGGCCACGGCCATCCGCACCTGACCAAGGCGATCCAGGATCAGGCCGCGACGTTGATGCATGTGTCAAACCTCTATGGCAGCCCGCAGGGGGAGGCCTTTGCCCGGCGGCTTGTAGACACGACCTTTGCCGACACGGTGTTCTTCACCAATTCGGGCGCAGAGGCTTGCGAATGCGCGATCAAGGCGGCGCGCGCCTATCATCAGTCGGCAGGCAATGAACATAAATTTGAACTGATCACCTTCAAAAATGCCTTTCATGGCCGCACCATGGCGACGATTTCGGCGAGCAATCAGGAGAAGATGCATAAGGGCTTTATGCCGCTTCTCGACGGTTTCAAATATGTCGATTTTGACGATCTGGAAGGCGCAAAGGCAGCAATCGGTCCAAACACTGCCGGCTTCCTTGTTGAACCAATCCAAGGCGAAGGCGGCATCCGCCCCGCATCAGAGGCTTTCCTGAAAGGCTTGCGTGCACTGGCGGATGAGCATGACCTGATCCTGATTTTTGACGAAGTGCAGTGCGGTGTCGCGCGCACCGGCGCGCTTTATGCATATGAACATTATGGCATTACGCCCGATATCATGGCCTCGGCCAAGGGTATTGGCGGCGGTTTCCCGATGGGCGCATGCCTTGCAACCGAAAAGGCTGCACGCGGTATGGTTTTCGGCACACATGGTTCGACCTATGGCGGCAATCCGCTGGCGATGGCGGCAGGCCAGGCGGTCTGGGATGTCGTTGCCAATGACGAATTTCTTGCGCAGGTGCGCGCTACCGGTGAAAAACTGCGCGCCGCTATCGAGCAGTTCATAGGCAATTATCCAGATCTGTTCACCGGCGTGCGCGGCATGGGGCTGATGCTGGGCGTGATGATGACGCATGAAACGCGTGCCTTTGTGGCCCATCTGCGCGACAATCACGGGCTGTTGACGGTCGCTGCGGGTGACAACACCTTCCGCGTGCTGCCGCCGCTCAACATCGGGGATGCCGAAATCGCAACCTTTATGGAAAAACTGTCGGCCGGAGCTGCCGACTATGTGAAGCCAGAGGCATGAACCGCCATTTCCTGAACCTGTCGGATGCCGGCGGGGATGCGATCGCCGCAATGATCAGTGACGCGATTGATAGAAAAGCAGCGCGCCAGGGCTGGCCGAAGGGTAAGGCGGATGCCGATGCTCCGCTGGCGGGCCATACGCTGGGCATGATTTTCGAGAAAAATTCCACCCGCACCCGTGCCTCGTTTGAAATGGCGATCAAGCAATTGGGCGGTGACAGCATGTTCATGGCGTCGGGCCAGATGCAGTTGGGACGTGGCGAAACCATCGCCGATACGGCCCGGGTGCTGTCCCGTTATGTCGATGCGATCATGATCCGCACCGATGATCATGCCAAGATTGAAGAACTGGCGCATCATGCGACAGTGCCGGTGATCAATGGCCTGACAGATCTTTCGCATCCCTGCCAGATTGTCGCCGACCTGCTAACGCTGGTTGAACATGGCAAGGCGCTGCCCGGGCTGGAGGTCGCATGGCTGGGCGACGGCAATAATGTGCTGCATTCGATCATCGAGGCAGCGGGGTTGATGAAGTTCAACGTTCGCATCGGCGTTCCGCAAGGCTATGATTGTGACGCCAGCTTTATCGACGCGGCGCGGGCGCAAGGCGCGCAGATCATGGTGACCCGCGATGCCATGGAGGCGGCCGCCGGGGCTGATATGATCGTCACCGATACCTGGGTGTCGATGGGTCAGGAACATGCCCATAACAAGATTGCGGCAATGATGCCCTACCAGGTCGATGAAAGGCTGATGGCGGCTGCGAAACCCGATGCCAAATTCCTGCACTGCCTTCCCGCGCATCGTGATGAGGAAGTAACCGGGGCGGTGATCGATGGCCCGCAGTCGCTGATTTGGGATGAGGCTGAAAACCGGCTGCACGCGCAGAAATCGATCCTGCTCTGGTGCTTCGGCAAGCTGTGATGACTGCACAGTCAGAAACCTTTTCCGATCGTCCGTTGCGCTTTTCGATACCGGCGCTCAACGCGCGCGGCCGTGTGGTGCGGTTGGACGCTGTGCTGAACGATGTGCTGTCGGCGCACGCCTATCCGCCGGTGATCGAAAAGACCTTGGCCGAAGCGCTGGTGCTTACCGCGTTGCTGGGTACGACGCTCAAGGATCGCGAAGGCCAGTTGACCATTCAGGCGCAGACCCAGAACGGCCCGATTTCGCTGCTTGTCTGCGATTATATCGATGGCGCAGTGCGCGGCTATGTTCAGTTTGATCTTGCCCGCCTGGCCGAGGTGCCTGCCAATCCCAATCTTTTCGCGCTGTTTGGTAAGGGCTATCTGGCTGTCACCTTTGACCGGCCGCTGCCAGAGGCGCAGGGCGGGGGGCGCTATCAGGGGATCGTGCCGCTGGAGGGCGACAGCCTGAGCGAAGCGGCGATGCAATATTTCGACCAGTCCGAACAATTGCCGACTTTCATCCGCATTGCGATTGATCATGTTGACGGGCGCTGCGTTGCAGGCGGCCTGATGGTGCAGCACCTTGCAGAAGGTGAGGTTGGGCGCGAGCGTTTGCATGTCCGGCTTGACCATCCCGATTGGGAACATGTGCGCATGCTTTCGAGCACGATCCGGCCCGAAGAACTTGCCGATCCTGCTTTGCCGCTGGAAGAAATCGTCTGGCGTCTGTTTCATGAGGAACAGGAAGTCCGCATCGAGGCAGGGCATGGCATGTCGAAGGGATGCCGCTGCGATCCTGACCATATTCGCGATGTTATTGCCCGTTTTCCAGCGACCGAACGTGCTGAAATGGTCGATGAAAAGGGTGACATTGTCGTCAATTGTGAATTCTGTTCGCGTCGCTTCCCGATCAGCCTGGTGAGCCTTTCCAACTGAAAAGCGTGGGTTTCGTTCAGCCCCAATTAACCAGCCTTCACCTATTCATCGTTCATAAGCCACGGTTTATCGTTGGCAGCGGCGCCAAAAAGGCGTAAGTACCGAAATCAATAACGGGTCGGGTCGCTGGGTTGGATATTGAAACGGCGGAACGAAGCAGTCATGACACGAACATTATGGATAGCAGTGGCGTCGGCAGTCGCGGGACTTGCAATCTTGCCCGCGGTGTTTGCGGCGCCTGTAACCGGCGGCGGAGATCTGCTGCAACAAATGGAAAAGGGCCTGTGGCAATTCCGTCCGATTGGAAGTAGCAGCGCGCCCGGAGCGTCGCAGTTGTGCGTCACCGATCCAAAGCAACTCGCCCAGATTCAACACGGTAGCAGTGCCTGTTCACAGTTGGTCGTGAAATCGAGCCCAAATTCGGTGACGATCAGCTATTCCTGCCGGGGAAGCGGGCAGGGCCTCACCACTATTCGCCGCGAAACCGATCGGCTGATCCAGATCCAGTCACAAGGCATCCGCAACAATGCACCTTTTTCCTTCTCGGTCGAGGCGCGCCGACAGGGTAGTTGCTGACAAATCGCGGTCGTTTAAGCCCCTGTTAACCGTAACGGGGTTAATGGGGGATCGTGCCATCATTTGGGCACGCTTTCCTCCCTAACTGGCTAGACGCCAATACTGGGCCGTTCCTTCCGGAGCGGCCCTTTCTTTGGGCGAACGCAACCGCCGTTTCAGGCGGCGACCTCTTGCTCGGTCTTTTTATAAATGCTCTTCAGTGGCTTTTCGAAGAGCCGCATTACCATCGGCTCGAAAAATTCGAGTGGCAGTGTGTCATAATCGGGGTCGAACGCCGGGCAGTCATATTTGTCGATGAATTCCGCTGTGGCGTCGAAATATTTATGCCCACGAAACTGCTCGCGCATGTCGCGGTTGAGGCCGATGTGGTGGAAAAAGTTCACACCCTGAAAAATGCCATGATGCTCGACGATCCAATGCAATTCTTCGGAAACAAAAGGCTTCAGGATCGCGGCTGCGATTTCGGGGTGGTTATAGGCGCCCAATGTGTCGCCAATATCGTGGAGCAACGCCATCACGATATAATCTTCACTGCGCCCGTCGCGATAGGCGCGGGTTGCGGTCTGCAGGCAATGCGTCAGCCGATCGACCGGAAAGCCGCCATAATCGCCCGCCAGCAGCCGCAAATGGTCAAGAACCCGGGCCCCGCCGCCGCGCGCAAAGGGGACATGTTCGACCATGATCGCCTGCCAGTCTTCCTGCGTACTTTGCGACATATCGCTGAATGTCGCGCGGCTTTGTCCTTCAGCCATTTCTCTCTCCTGAAATCCTGACGAAAACTGTATCATAACGGTAATCGCAAACAAGGGCTTCATGCCGTTGCAGTTTCGCGCTAGACACTGGCAATGGCCGTGCTCGAACTTGGCGACAAGCCCTTTTTCTCTGACAAAAACCGCGCTTTCTGGAACCTGCATAGCATCGGGTGGGGGGGGGCTGCGATTTTGCGCAGTGCTTCGACCATCGCCAACGGCCAGCCGTTCAGCCTGCTGGTGCCGGTGCTGATTTCCGCGGTTACC
Source organism: Sphingobium sp. (assembly GCA_035196065.1). Taxonomy (NCBI): domain Bacteria; kingdom Pseudomonadati; phylum Pseudomonadota; class Alphaproteobacteria; order Sphingomonadales; family Sphingobiaceae; genus Sphingobium; species Sphingobium sp. The sequence continues at coordinate 2,838,445 of CP136575.1, read as the reverse complement.
GGATTTTCGATCTCGCTGATCCTTTCGGTCATTTTCCGCAACATCATCGATCGCCGGCCGATTATCACCTGGTCGATCACCGGGATATCGGTGACAGTGGCGACGCTGATCTATGGCTATGTCGATGTATGGGTCTTGCAAACGATCCGTGAAGGTGCGGATGAAACGCCTTTTGCGCAGCTATTGGTGGGCGCGATCTTCTTGAACGGGGTGCTGCTCGTTGCCTGGTCGGCGCTATACTATGCGATCAACTATTTCGTCCGTGCCGAGGAACAGGCTGACCAGCTTTTGCGGCTGGAGGCTGCCGCGACAAGCGCGCAGCTCACGATGCTGCGTTACCAGCTCAATCCGCATTTTCTTTTCAACACGCTCAACAGCATTTCGACCCTCGTGCTCTTGAAACAGACTGAGCAGGCCAATGCCATGCTCTCCCGCCTTTCCTCTTTCCTGCGCTTTACGCTGATCAACGAGGCCGCGGCGAAGGTATCGCTGGCGCAAGAGATTGAGACACTCAAACTCTATCTCGACATTGAAAAGATGCGGTTTGAAGAAAGGCTGCGCACGCATTTCAACTTCGACGAAAATGTCAGCGAAGCGTTGGTGCCCTCGCTTATGTTGCAGCCGCTGGTCGAGAATGCGATTAAATATGCCGTCACCCCGCAAGAGGAGGGGGCAGATATTTCAATTGATGCGCGCCGTGTCGGCGATCGGGTGCGGATAATCGTGTCAGATACCGGGCCGGGGTTGCAGGCCAGCCTGCCAGACCCCAAATTGTCAACCGGGGTTGGAATGGCGAATACGCGTGAACGATTGTTGCAGGCTTATGGGGACGACCAGCGCTTCGACAGTTACACCAGAAGCGGGGGGGGATTTGAGGTTGTGATAGAATTCCCCTATCAGACGAAAAACAGTGGGGGCGAAACGCAAGCTATCGAGGCAGCGGGCAAGACGCCAGCTGCACTGCAAGGAGCAGTGACCGCATGACTATCCGCACCATATTGGTCGATGATGAGAAACTCGCAATCCAAGGGTTGCAGATACGGTTGGAGCCGTTCGAAGATGTAGAGATTGTGGCAACGTGCCAGAATGGCCGCGAGGCGATCCGCAAAATCAAGACTTTGAAACCTGACCTGGTTTTCCTCGATATCCAGATGCCAGGATTTGACGGCTTTTCGGTCGTGCAGGGCGTGATGGACATTGATCCGCCGCTTTTCGTTTTCGTCACCGCCTATAGCGAACATGCAATTCGCGCATTCGAGGCGCAGGCAGTCGATTATTTGATGAAGCCGGTTGAGCCCGACCGTCTGGCCGACACGATGGAGCGTGTGCGCAATAGGCTCGCCACGCGGCGCAACGCAGATGAACTGGAACGGCTGCGCACTGTAATCAACGAAGTCGCGCCCGAAGCTGCTGAGAATATGCCCGCAGGTGAGGAAGAGGTTTCCACAGGCCGCTTTGAAAAGCTGATCAACGTGAAAGATCGCGGACAGATTTTCCGCGTCGATGTCGATACCATCGAACGGATCGAGGCAGCGGGTGATTATATGTGCATCATCACCGCCGATACCTCGCTGATCCTGCGCGAAACGATGAAGGATCTGGAAAAACGCCTCGACCCGAGGACATTCCAGCGGGTGCATCGCTCCAAGATCGTCAATCTCGATCTTGTCCGGCAGGTGAAGCCGCACACCAATGGTGAATGTTTCCTGATTCTTGAATCTGGCGCGCAAGTGAAGGTCAGCCGCAGCTATCGCGATGTTGTGGCACGCTTCGTTCATTGACGATGACCGAGCGTAAATCCGCAGCGGATTTCCATCCAGCCATCCTCGAAATCTTCGACGGCTATGTGCATGGCAAGCTGAGCAAGCGCGAATTCATTGAGCGTGCAGCGAAGTTTGCCGCCGCGGGCGTGACCGGGGCGATGATCCTCGATCAACTGGCACCCGATTATGCGCTGGCGCAACAGGTGAAGCCGGACGATCCGGCGATTCTTACCGAGCGGCCATCAGTTGTTAGCCCCAAGGGACATGGCAGGATTGCGGGCCTGCTCGCGATGCCCGCAAAGGCGCGCGGCAAGCTGGGCGCAGTGCTTGTCATCCACGAAAATCGCGGTCTCAATCCTTATATAGAGGATGTAGCGCGGCGATTGGCGAAGGCCGGTTATTTGGCCTTTGCGCCAGACGGGCTAACCTCTGTCGGTGGCTATCCCGGGAATGACGAAAAAGGACGTGAGCTGCAGGCGAAACTCGATCCCAAAAAGCTTTTCGAAGATTGGTTGGCGTCGTTTGACTTTCTGAAAACGCACAGCCGGTCGAGCGGGAAGGTGGGGGCGGTCGGTTTCTGCTATGGCGGCGGCATTTGCAACGCGCTGGCCGTTGCCTGCCCGGACCTTGCGGCCAGCGTGCCCTATTATGGCCGCCAACCCCGGCCCGAAGAAGTGCCAGCGATCAAGGCCCCGCTGCTGATCCAATATGCCGAGAATGACGAACGTATCAACGCGGGTGCAGGTCTGTATCAGGCGGCGCTGATCGCTAATCGCAAACGCCACCAGCAATATTTCTACCCGGGCACGCAGCACGGTTTCCATAATGATTCAACGCCGCGATATGAAAAGGCGGCGGCCGAACTGTCATGGCAACGCACGCTCGCCTTTTTTGAGGAGTATCTGCGCTAGCGGCGATCCCGGAAAAATGTGCGGAGCAAATCCGCGCATTCGGTTTCGCTGATACCGCCATATATTTCGGGTTTGTGGTGCACCGTCTGCTGCTCGAAAAGCCGGGGGCCATGTTCGACGGCGCCGCCCTTGGGATCGCTTGCGCCATAATAAAGGCGCGCGATGCGGGAATGGGCGATGGCGCCAGCGCACATGGCGCAGGGTTCAAGCGTCACCCACAGATCGCAACCAGTCAGCCTGTCGGTCCCTAGTGCCGCTGCAGCTTCGCGTAGCGCGACAATCTCGGCATGGGCGGTGGGATCATGCCCTGCGATCGGGCGGTTACCGCCGCGGCCGATGATCTGCCCGTCCTTCACAACGACCGCACCTACGGGCACCTCGCCGGCATCGGCCGCAAGGCGTGCAAGATCAAGCGCAGCCTCCATCATTTGCCGGGCTTGGGCGAGGGGCATATCTGCAGGGCCTATTTGGCGGTGGGAGTGAAGCCGCGCGGGGCCGGGTCCAGCACCCCATATTTGCCGGCCTGTACCTCGCGAACTTCCAGCGTACGTTCGGACATGCCATTGGCCGTAAAGCGGAACGCGCCGTCAATGCCAATAAAGCCGTCGGGATCGGTAAGGCGGCTGACCGGGAAACGGGTGCCGACTTTCCAATCCTGCGCGACGCGGGCGACCAGCAGGACCGAGTCATAGCCCAGGCTCGACAAGCGCGAGGGTGACTTTCCGAAACGTGTGCGAAATTTTTCCGAATATTGGCGGTACATCGTATCGGAAACAGTGGCGAACCAAGCGCCGCGCATCATCGGATTGGCAGTGATACTATTGTCGATATTCCACAGGTCGGTGCCCAAGATCTTGGCACTGGCAAGTCCTGCCTTGCGTAATGCGGGCACAGTCGCAATTGCAACCCGCCCGTTGTCGGCAATCAGAACGGCATCGACTGGACCGGCTGCAGCCAGTCTGCGCGCTGCGGCATCGATCGATACGGTGGAACCATCAATTTCCTGGATCGAGACCAGCGTACCACCGGCTGCGCGGACCGAATTGGTCAGGTTGGATAGCGCGCGTTGGCCATAGACCGACTTTGGCACGATCCCGCCAAATCGCGTTAGCCCTTGCGCCTTTGCATAGCGGATCACGCGGTCGATCGACTGGTTGGGCAGATGGCCCAGCAGAAAGACATTTGGCCCCGCGGCACCCACATCATTTGAAAAGCTGATCATGGGCACGCCCGCTGGCTTTGCGACATTGGCTACGGTGATCACATCGTCACTGCGCAACGGACCAAGGATTAGCCTGTTGCCGTCGGCAACTGCCTTGCGAACAGCAGCATCGACGCCCAATGCCGTGTCATAGGTTGTCATACGGATATTGGTGTTGCGCGTATCGAGCAGCGCCAGCGTTGTCGCATTGGCGATCGATTGGCCCATATCGCCGTCGCTGCCGGTGACCGGCAAAAGCAGCGCGACACGGTGGCGATCACCATCGGAAGCGACGACATTGGCGGGATCGGGGCTGACTACCGGCGGCGGGCCCACCGGTTTCTGTCCGCCTTTGGGCACGACTGACTGGCATGCCGCAAGAAACAGCAGTGCCATCAATGCTGCGGTTTGCCGTGTGATGTTCCGCCAATCCTTCGCGCGCGCTTGCGGCCGAGCGCTCATTGCTGCAATGGTCATGCTCATGTCTTCCCGCCCCCATGATTATCCAGATGCCGGACCAGAAATGGCCACAAAATCATTCGATTCGGGGCTTTATATCGTCGCTACCCCTATCGGCAATCTGGCAGATATATCACAAAGGGCCATCAATCTGCTGCGCGCGGCAGATCTGGTCGCGGTTGAAGATAGCCGCGTCACCGGCAAATTGCTGCACCATCTGGGCCTCAAGAAACGCATGCGGCCCTATCATGATCATAGCAGCGAGAATGATCGCGAAGACCTGTTGGCTGCTGCGCGCAACGGGATAGTTGTGCTGGTGTCCGACGCCGGAACGCCGCTGATTTCCGACCCCGGATACAAGCTGGTGCGCGCCGCACGCGAGGCTGGCATTCCGGTTTCCACCGCCCCCGGGCCAAGCGCCGCCATCGCAGCGCTGTCGATCAGCGGGCTGCCGACCGACCGTTTCTTGTTTGCGGGATTTTTGCCGAACAAGGCAAAGGCGCGCAGCGATGCGATTGCCGAATTGGCAGCTGTAAAATCTACGCTGCTCTTCTACGAAAGCGGCCCGCGCCTCGCCGTGACGTTGGCGGCACTGCATGATGGGCTGGGCAATCGCGACGCAGCCGTCGCCCGCGAACTGACCAAGAAGTTTGAGGAAGTCGTGACCGGCCCGCTCGACGAGCTTGCCGCGCGCTATGTCGAAGCTGAACCCAAGGGCGAAATTGTCGTGATCGTTGGCCCACCGCAAGAGGCACAAACCGAAGAGGGCGATTTTGACGCCGCCCTCGCTCTCGCGCTTGAAACGCTGCCGCCTGCCAAGGCCGCGAAGGAGGTTGCCAAACGGTTCGGGCTGGACCGGGCGGAGGTGTATGACCGGGCCATGGCAATCAAGGCCAAAAATTGAGCAACCGGCGCGAGCTAGCCGAGAAGCGCGGACGCCACGGAGAAATGGTTGCGGCGTGGTGGCTGCGCTTGCAGGGCTGGCGGATTGTCGGGCAAAGGCTGAAAACCCCATGGGGCGAGGTTGATCTGGTCGCGCGACGCGGAAGCACTATTGCCTTTATCGAGGTGAAAACCCGGGTGAGTGATGCGGATCTTGCCACGGCGATCGACGGATGGCGGCTGCGGCGGGTTGCGGCGGCGGCCGAACAATTGCTTCCGCGCTATGCAAAGGGTGCGGAAAATATGCGGATTGACGTGATATTGGTTGCACCTTGGCGTTTGCCGCACCATCTGGTCAACGTCTGGCATGGATAAGAGAGAAGAGGGCCCAACATGACATTGCGCGTCGCCGTCCAGATGGACCCGATGGACGGTATCAATATCCATGGTGACAGCAGCTTTGCATTGATGCTTTCTGCCCAGTCGCGCGGTTATTCCATCTGGCATTATGATGTAGGAACGTTGAGCCTTGATGCCGATGACCGATTGAGCGCCGTCGCGCATCCGGTGCATGATCTGCAACGCGTTGCCGGCGCGCATTATCGCTTTGGTGAGGCGCAAAAGATCGATCTGGGCCGCGATGTCGATGTGGTGCTGATGCGGCAGGATCCGCCATTCCATGTCGGTTATATCACTGCGACGCACCTTCTCGAACGGATCGAGCATGAAACGCTGGTCGTCAACAATCCGGTCAGTGTTCGCAACGCGCCTGAAAAGGTGATGGTGCTCGATTATCGCCGCTTCATGCCGCCGACGCTGATCACCCGTTCGGCCGACGAGGTGCGCGAATTCCAGAAAATGCATGGAGCCGTCGTGGTCAAACCGCTGCACGGCAATGGCGGCAAGGCGATTTTCCGTGTGCCGGCAGAGGGTGACAATCTGGGCGCGCTGTTTGAAGTGTTCAACACCACCTGGCCCGAACCGCATATGGTGCAGCCTTTCCTTCCCGATGTAGCAAAAGGCGATAAGCGCATTGTGCTGATTGATGGCGAGGTCGCAGGTGCGATTAACCGCCGCCCGGGCGAGGGTGAATTTCGCAGCAATCTTGCCGTAGGCGGCAGCGCCGAGGCGACCGAGCTTACGCCGCGCGAACAGGAAATCTGTGCCGCAATGGGCCCGCGCCTAAAGGAACTGGGCCTGATATTCGTGGGTATCGACGTGATCGGGGGCGAATGGCTCACAGAAATCAACGTGACCTCGCCCACTGGGATCGTTGCTATCGACCGTTTCAACGGCACCGATACGCCGTCGCAGATCTGGGACGCGATCGAGCGCAGACTGAAGAGATAAGATAGATGGAAGACTGGATTATCCGGCTGGTCGAATGGGCCGGTTACTGGGGCGTCGCAATGCTGATGCTCATCGAAACCGTGTTTCCTCCGGTGCCGTCTGAAGTGATCATGACGGTGGCAGGCGTTTCGGCATCGCGTGGCCATATGACCTTGGCAGGGACAATTGCGGCGGGAACTGCAGGTGCCATGCTTGGCAACTGGTTCTGGTATTGGTTGGCGATCAAGTTCGGCGAAAAGCGGATGAATATCTTCATCGACCGGTACAGTCGTTGGCTGACGCTTGACTGGGAAGAGGTTGAGCGCGGCCATGCGCTGTTCCGCAAACATGGATCGATCATCGTGCTTGTCGCCCGCATGATCCCCACGCTTCGCTCGTTGATCTCAATCCCTGCCGGGCTGTTTCAAATGTCACTGCGCCGTTTCCTGATATTTTCTACTATAGGGACGGCGGGCTGGAGTGCGGCGCTGGCCGGCGCGGGTTATTTCCTTGGCAGCCAGTTTGCAGATGTCGAAAAATGGCTGGGGCCATTGTCGACGCTGGTGATAGTCGCGATTATCGGCACTTACATCTGGCGATTGCTAAGCTGGAAGCCGAAACGGGGCGCTATTGCGCCCGCGGATGCGAATTCAGATACTCATCCAGAAGCATAGCCGTATCGACTGCCGTATAGACCTGCGTGGACGATAGGCTGGCATGACCCAGCAGTTCCTGCAACGATCGCAGGTCGGCACCGCCGGCCAGCAAGTGCGTTGCAAAACTGTGGCGCAGCGCATGCGGTGTCGTTCGCTCCGAAAGGCCCAACCGGTGGCGCGCGCCTTGTACCGTGCGGCGGATGAGCGCAGGGGAAAGCGGTCCGCCGCGCGCACCGCGAAACAGCGGTTCGCCCTTCGCCGTTGGATAGGGGCAGACGGCCAGATAGCCCTCGATGGCGGCGCGGACATTATCAAGCAAGGGAACGATGCGCGTCTTGTTCCGCTTTCCAGTTACGCGCAGTGTCTGGCCTAGAGGCAGCACGTCGCCAGTCAGGCCGGTCGCCTCGCTGACACGCAGCCCGCAGCCATAAAGCAACAGTAGGACCGCCCAGTCGCGGGCACCTATCCAGCCCTGAAGCGAGCTGTCCGCTGCATCGCCGGCGAGCGCGAGCACGGTTTCTGGATCGACCGGGCGCGGCAGGCTGCGCTGCACGCGCGGGCCTTTCATTGCGGGAATGGCTGCATCATCGCCCAATGCAAAGCGCAGGAAATTGCGCACGGCGGACAATTCACGCGCGGTCGACCGGTTGGCCAGACCGTCCCCGCGCCGCGCCGCAAGGAATGCGCGCAGATCGGCTGCGGTCAGCTTTGCCAGGGCAGGGCGGTCGATGGCCTGGCCCAGATGCTCGGAAAGAAAGTTGCACATGCGCTCCGCCGTTGCGACATAGGCGCGCACGCTATGCGCCGACCGCCTGCGATTGTCAGCAAGCCAGCTGCGATATTCGGCGATCATTGCATCGGCCATGGGGCGGGATGCTATCAGGCCTCGGGCGCCGGCTCAATCGCCACGATCTGTGGCAGGATCGCATCGAGCAGCGGAAAGCCTTTGGACGTGACCGAGACGTGCCGGCCGGCCCTGTGGACAAATCCAAGGACCTCCAATTTATCCACAGCCTTCCAATCGAGCAGGTCGCCGGAGTCGATTGAGAATCGGGCACTTAATGCTGAGATATCCACACCCTCACCCAAGCGTAGGCCCATCAGCAGTGCTTCCATGGCTTGCGTTTCACGATCGAGCGCATCCTCGCTTTTGAGGCCATGATCGTTACGCGCCACGGCGCTTAGGAAGTTTTCGGGCTTTTTGTGGCGCATCGTCGCCATCCCGCCGCGCCTGCCATGTGCGCCGGGGCCGACGCCTGCATAATCCTGATAGCGCCAGTAAGCGAGGTTGTGCCGGCTTTCATGGCCGGGTGCAGCATGGTTGCTGATTTCATAAGCCGGTAGGCCAGCCGACGCCGTCATTTCCTGCGTCATCACATAAAGATCGGCAGCTAGATCGTCGTCCAATGGCTGCCATTGCTGCTTGGCGACATCGGTGGCGAACCGTGTGCCGGCTTCGATGGTTAGCTGATAAAGCGACATATGCGTTGTGCCAAATCCGATGGCGCGGGCCAGTTCGCCCTGCCATTGGTCCGCAGTCTGGTTCGGACGCGCATAAATCAGGTCGATGCTGACTCGTTCGAAATGGCACTGTGCTGTCTCGAGCGCGGCTAGACTTTCATCGACGCGGTGTGCACGTCCCAGAAAGCCCAATATTTCGTCATCGAGCGCCTGCAGACCGAGCGATACCCGGTTGACCCCGGCGGCGGATAGCTCTGCAAAACGGGCTGCTTCGACCGACGATGGATTGGCCTCGAGTGTGATTTCAATATCGTTGGCAAAGCCCCAATGCGCCTCGGCCGCGCTGATCAAAGCAGCTGCTGTTGCGGGCGGCATCAGTGAGGGCGTGCCGCCGCCGAAAAAGATCGACCCGAGCTTACGGCCTTCTGTCAGCCGCGCCTCATGGGCCAGATCGGCAAGAAGCGCCGCTGCCCACGCCTGCTGGTCGACCGTGTCGCGGACATGGCTGTTAAAGTCGCAATAGGGGCATTTGGAAACGCAGAAGGGCCAATGGATATAGAGGGCGAGGCTATCGCTCAAAACAGCGCCTCAACCAGTTTGCGGAATGCGTCCGCCCTATGGCTCATCGCATGTTTTTCTGTCGGGTCGATTTCGGCGAAGGTCTGGTCGCGGCCCAAGGGCACAAACACCGGATCATAGCCGAAGCCGAGGGTCCCGCGTGGCGGCCAGGCAAGCGTGCCATGGACGCGGCCTTCAAAGACTTCCTCATGCCCGTCTGGCCAGACGAGCGCGAGCGTGCAGATGAAATAGCCGCTGCGATCAACATCAGGGCCCTGTTCGGCGAGTTTGCCTTCGACCTTGCCCATGGCAAGATACCAGTCGCGGCCCGGCCCGCCCAATGCCTGCGCCTCGAACCACTGCTTTTCGGACCAGTCGGCAGTGTAAACGCCGGGCGCGCCAGCTAATGCAGCAACGCACAGCCCGCTGTCGTCGGCAAGAGCGGGCAGGCCCGATCCTTTGGCCGAGGCATGCGCCTTTAACAGGGCATTTTCGGCAAAGGTCGTGCCCGTTTCCTCCGGTTCGGGCAGGCCAAGGTCGCCCGCCGAAACAGGCTCGATGCCAAAGGGCTCGAGCAGCGCGCGGATTTCACGGACCTTGCCTGCATTATGGCTGGCGATGACCAGCTTGCCGGGGGCGAGCTTTCGGTGGGTCACTTCACCGCTTCTTCCTGAGCAGTAAAGATCCGGTCGCAGCCCATGCGGGCAAGGCGAAGCAGGCGCAGCAGGGCTTCCTCATCATAAGGCGCACCTTCGGCGGTTGCTTGCGCTTCGGCGATTTTCCCGCCCTCGATCAGCACGAAATTGGCGTCGGCGTCTGCAGATGAGTCCTCGATATAATCGAGGTCGAGCACCGGCGTGCCCTGATGGATGCCGCAACTCACGGCAGCGACGCGGCCGGTGATCGGATCTTCCTTGACCTTCCCCTCAGCCATCAGCTTGTTCACGGCCAGACGCAATGCGATCCATGCGCCCGAAATTGCCGCCGTGCGGGTGCCGCCATCGGCCTGCAACACGTCGCAGTCGAGTGTGATCTGGAATTCGCCCAACTTCTTTAGGTCAACGACTGCGCGAAGGCTGCGCCCGATCAGTCGTTGGATTTCCTGCGTCCGGCCCGATTGTTTGCCCTTGGCCGCTTCGCGGCTTCCACGGGTATGTGTGGCGCGGGGCAGCATCGAATATTCGGCAGTGACCCAGCCTTCACCCTTGCCGCGCAGCCATGGCGGGATCCGGTCTTCAACACTCGCGGTCACAAGCACACGTGTGTCCCCAAATCCGATCAGCACGCTTCCTTCGGCATGTTTGGTGAAACCGGTCTCGATTGTAATGGCGCGCATTTCGTCTGGCGCGCGGCCTGAAGGACGCATTTTGATCTCCTGATAAGGGGTTTGACCGCGCCATAGCTTGGCGGCCTTGCTTTGCATAGCAGGCTCGCTAACTATTGGGGTGTGAACAATCCGCCTATCACCGAACTCAATGATCGCACGCGCACGATCTTTCGCATCGTCGTTGAAAGCTATCTGGAATCGGGCGCGCCGGTCGGCTCGCGCACGCTGTCCAAGGTCAGCGGCCTTAACCTCTCGCCGGCATCGATCCGCAATGTGATGCAGGATCTTGAAGAAGCAGGCCTCTTGGCCGCGCCGCACACCAGTGCCGGGCGAATGCCAACCGAGAGCGGTCTGCGACTATTCGTCGATGGCATGATGCACGCAGCCGAGCCGACTGCCGAAGAACGGCGCGCGATCGAATCGCGGTTGGAAGGCAATGGGCCAATAGAAAGCGCGTTGGCGGCGGCGACAGCGGCGCTATCTGGCCTTTCTGCCTGTGCGGGGGTGGTCTTGGTGCCCAAGCGGGAGGCGGTGCTGAAGCAGTTCAGTTTTGCCCGGCTGTCGGGCCGCCAGGCATTGGCGATCATGGTTGGCACTGATGGTACCGTCGAAAACCGGCTGGTGGAGATTGCAGCGTCTGTCAGCGACGGCGCGCTTGTCGAGGCGGGCAACTATATCAGCGCGCGGCTTTCCGGTTTGACCTTGTCAGACGCGCTGGCGCGGCTCGATGCGGAAATTCGCGGGCAAAAAGCGGCGCTCGATCAGGCAAGTGCCGATCTTGTGCGCAAAGGGTTGGCTGTCTGGTCACTCGATGCCAATGACCGACCGGTCTTGATTGTGCGCGGGCAATCGAACCTGCTGGATGATATCGCGGCGGCCGATCTTGATCGTGTTCGCCAGTTGCTCGACGAGCTTGAAAATACAGAGGAAATCGCCCGGCTGATCGACGGTGCACGCGAAGCAGAGGCGACACGCATCTTCATCGGATCGGAAAACAACTTGTTTTCGCTTTCGGGGTCGTCGGTGATTGCGGCACCTTATCGCGATCAGGGCGGAAAGATTGTGGGGGTCGTGGGTGTGATCGGCCCGACCCGCCTCAATTATGCGCGGATCGTGCCGATGGTCGATTTTACTGCGCAGGCTTTGGGCCGGTTGATGAAGTAACCCGCGCTTGATGAATGGTGGCAAGCGCCTATATGCGCCTACACACAGTTATTCGGGGCTTTTATGAACGACAAAAATACCAGTGACGCAGCTGCCGAGAAGGAACTTGATGGCGTGCCGGAGCATTTAAAGGCTGAGGACAGCGCCGCAGACAGCGCTGCGGAACATATGAACAAGCTTGCGGCTGAACTGGAAACGGCGCGTCAGGATGTGCTTTATGCGCAGGCCGAAGTGCAGAATGTGCGCCGCCGCATGGAAAAGGAAGCGGCAGATGCGCGCGCTTATGCCGCGACCGCATTTGCCCGCGACATTCTCTCCGTGTCCGACAATCTGACGCGTGCTTTGGAAGCGATCCCTGCCGAAATGCGCGAAGACGAAAAGATGAAGCCGCTGGTCACCGGGCTTGAAGCGACCGGCCGGGAGATGGAAAGCATTTTTGCAAAGCATGGCATCAGCCGCATCGCGGCAATGGGCCTCCCACTTGATCCTAACCAGCATCAAGCGATGGTCGAGATCCCGACCGCAGATGCCGAGCCGGGGACCGTGGTCGCCGAAATGCAGGCGGGATATATGATTAAGGATCGCCTGCTGCGCCCAGCCATGGTCGGCGTGGCCAAAAAGCCGGAATAGCCGCCTTAACTCGCAAGGGGCATCATTGCCCCTTGCGGAAAAGCTCCCGTCCCCATCTGGTCGTGTGAAACACGAAAATTCCGATCAATATTGTGCCCAGCACGACGGCAAAGATGTCGAAAGGCGAGAAAAGCTGCCCTGCGACCGGCCAGTGAATGCTGGCCTCTGGCCCCACAAGATACATGAAAATGGTCAGCACGATCAGCATCATCCGCACTTCGGTGGGGCCGCCGCCCAAATAAGTGAGATTCATCACCCCGAAGACCTTCGCCGAGATGAAGGTATGGATTGATAGCAACAGATAGCCGGCGAGGCCGAATAGCGCCGTGTCCATTCGCATATAGGGGCTAAGGCCCATGCCGATGATGAAAACGGTGTTGGCAAGCGCATCAAGGCTGTGGTCGATGAAATAGCCATAATTGGGCCGCTCGATCTTGCGATAGCGCGCCACGCTGCCGTCGAGTGAATCGCCGAACCAGTTAAGCCAATATCCAAAGACCGACAGCCAAAGCCAGTCACGGCCCCAATTGCTTGCCGTATAGCCCACGGCAATCAAAACCGCGCCGAAAAAGCCAATCGCGGTAAGCCTGTCGGGCGTCCACCAGAGCGGTAGTCGCTGACATATCCAGTTGAGCAGCCTGCGTTCGAGCCCTGCGGTCAGATTTTCTTGAATACGTTTCGGCGCAGTCAATCTGGAATCCTCATGAAAAAAGATGTCTGTTGCGCTTTTCCTGCCCTTCGCGCAAGCCCGCGCGCGTGATCGCTATGCTGAAACCTGAATGGCAAGACGAACTGCGCGCTACGGCGGCGCTGGCATGGCCGCTGGTGCTTACCAATCTGGCCATGACGATGATCGGCGCGACCGATGTGGTGATGGTCGGCTGGCTGGGGCCCACTGAACTTGCCGCTGCCTCGCTCGGCTTCAATCTCAGCATGATCTGCGCAATTTTTGCGATGGGTGTGCTCACCGCTACCTCGCCGATGATGGCGAGCGAAAGGGGACGCAAAACGCATAGCGTCCGCGATATACGTCGTACATTTCGTCAGGGACTGTGGCTGGCGCTTGCGATCATGGTCCCTGTCTGGGCGTTTCTATGGCAGACTGAGGCTATCCTGCTTGCCGTCGGCCAACAGGCCGAGCTTGCAGATAAGGCGCAGACCTATGTTCGGGCCTATATGTGGTCGATCCTGCCCTTCATGTGGCTGATCGTGACGCGCAATTTCCTCTCCGCGCTTGAACGGCCGCAATGGTCGCTGATCATCGGCGTTGCTGGCGTCTTTGCCAATGCGGGCTTCAACTATGTGCTGATTTTCGGGAAGCTGGGCCTTCCCGCACTGGGGATTGTGGGCGCGGGCGTTGGCAGTATTCTTGCCAATAGTTTCATGTTTGTCGGCATGGTCGCCGTTATCAGTCTGCACCCCAAATTTCGCCGTTATCGTCTTTTCGGTCGCTGGTGGCGCGCCGATTGGCCGCGCTTCCGCGCCTTGCTTTGGCTCGGCGTGCCGATCGGGATCACCATGGGCTTGGAGGGCGCAGTTTTTGGCGTTGCAGTTATGCTGATGGGGCTGATCGACACGGTGTCGGTCGCTGCACATGCAATCGCGCTGCAGATTGCGAGCGTGACCTTCATGGTGCCCATGGGGCTTGCACAGGCGGCAACGGTGCGGGTTGGCATCGGTTATGGCCGCAAAGACCCCGCCATGGTCCGGCGCGCGGGGTGGACAAGTTATGTCATGGGCACTGCCTTTATGGCGATGATGGCGCTATTGATCTGGACCTTGCCCGATCTGCTGGTTTCCATTTTTATTGATGCAAACGCCCCGCAAAATGCCGAGGTGGTCAAACTGGCGATCAGTTTCCTCGCAATCGCCGCGTTGTTTCAGATTGCCGACGGCGCACAGGTGGTGGGTGCAGGCATGCTGCGCGGGTTGCACGATACGCGCTGGCCGATGGCCTTTGCCGCGTTCGGTTATTGGGTGGTCGGTATCGGCGTGGGCGCCTGGCTTGCCTTTCGCGCGGGCTGGGGCGGGGTCGGAATCTGGACGGGGCTTGCGACCGGCTTGGGCATTGTTGCACTGATGATGCTCAGCCGTTGGCTGCTGCGCCACCGGCTTGGGCTGATTTCCTCAAAAGGGTAGAACTCCCTCATATTGGCTGAGGGGAGGTGCCCCCGGTATCTTTGCACCATTGCGCAACAGAAACATGTGCCGCACGATTTCCGCCTGCTGCTCAATGCCATAGCGTTGCAGCTTCCATCCCGGCTTCAGGCTATAATCATAGCGGCAGAAAGGGTGCCGTTTCAGTGGCAGGAATATGCCGGTCTGATGCTGCCATACATGCACGAGCTCGTGGATGAACAACCCTTGCAGTGATAAGTCGCGATCGCAGAAATCGTCGCAGAACAAATCATTCTTGGGATGGAACCAAAGATGCCCGTCGGGCGCCATGGTGATTCGAGGCGGCTGGAACCACCACCATTTGCGGTTGTGGATGCGCACCCGTTCATAATCGATGGCGTCGCCGAAAATCGACCGGGCAAGTGCAACCTCCCGGCCGGTCATGCTGCGCCCCGAAGGATGCGCCCCGAACATCAGTGGCCGCTATGCTCCCCATGATCGCCCTTGGGCGCTTCTGGTTTTGCAGGCGCGCTGGTCTTGCCGGTCTTTTCGTCGGGTTCGCTGCCGTCCATTTCCTCAACGCGCGCCTTTACCAGGATGCGTTCATTGTTCGAAAACAGGAACTGTGCCTCAACCTCGCCCAATCGGCGGCCGACCATATTGACGCCCCAAACCATCACATGCTTGCCGCCGCGCTTGAATTTGACCTTTCCGTCAACCGGGACTTTGACCCGATCAAGCTTGTTCATCGTCATTGCGCCGGTTTTCGGGTCAATCGCGCTTTCGTGCATTTCGGTGCGGATGACCGATGTCGAACTGACTGAGAGCAGATAGATTTCCTTGGGGCCACCAAGCACGGTGAAGTACATGGCTGAAGGATTGCTATCAACGGGGTTCAACTTGATCACCGCATCATGCACGCGCAATTGCGGCGTCGGCCCGCAGCTTGCCAGCATGGCAGCAAGAACCGGCATGGCCAGCAATCCCAAACGGCTCCGCATGTTCAATTGCATCTGATGCCTTTCCATTGTTTCATTTTCTGTTCAGAAACGGGCCATTGGCCCTGATCTTGCTCAATGTAGGTATGGCAGAGGCTTGTGCCAAGCAAATTGCCTCCTATATCGCCCTCGCATGTTTGGCTGCGGTGCCTGATAGGGCTGTCGGTCAAGAACAGGGCTAATCCAATTTTCGGGGTAATGAGAGAATGGCAAAAGTAATCGGTATCGACCTTGGCACGACAAACAGCTGCGTCGCCGTAATGGAAGGCGGGCAACCCAAGGTTATTGAAAATGCGGAAGGCGCGCGTACCACGCCGTCTGTCGTCGCCTTTGCAAAAGATGGTGAGCGCCTGATCGGGCAGCCTGCCAAGCGCCAGGCGGTGACCAATCCGGACAACACAATTTATGCGGTGAAGCGCCTTATTGGCCGCCGTTTCGATGATCCCATGACCAAGAAGGACATGGAGCTCGTTCCTTATAACATCGTCAAGGGCAAGAATGGCGACGCTTGGGTCAAGGCCGGCGGCGAAGATTATTCGCCTTCGCAGATCAGCGCCTTTACCCTTCAGAAGATGAAGGAAACCGCCGAGGCCTATCTTGGCGAAAAGGTGACGCAGGCCGTCATCACCGTTCCGGCCTATTTCAACGACGCCCAGCGTCAGGCAACCAAGGATGCCGGGCAGATTGCTGGCCTTGAAGTGCTGCGCATCATCAACGAGCCGACAGCCGCTGCGCTGGCCTATGGCATGGACAAGGACGAGAATAAGACCATCGCGGTCTATGACCTTGGCGGCGGCACGTTCGACATCTCGATCCTCGAAGTCGGCGACGGCGTTTTCGAAGTGAAATCGACCAATGGCGATACCTTCCTTGGCGGTGAAGATTTTGACAGCAAGCTGGTCGAATTCTTTGCAGCCGATTTTCAGAAGGCCGAAGGCATTGACCTGACCAAGGACAAGCTTGCCCTGCAGCGCCTTAAGGAAGCTGCCGAAAAGGCAAAGATTGAGCTGTCCTCGGCGCAGACGACCGAAGTCAACCTGCCGTTCATCACTGCAGACCAGAATGGTCCGAAGCACCTTGTGAAAAATATCAGCCGCGCCGACCTTGAAAAGCTGGTCGATGATCTGATCAAGCGCACGCTTGAGCCCTGCAAGAAGGCGCTCGCCGATGCCGGCCTAAAGGCGGACAATATTGATGAAGTCGTGATGGTCGGCGGTATGACCCGCATGCCCAAGGTGCGCGAAGTCGTGAAGAGCTTTTTCGGCAAGGAACCGCATGTTGGCGTGAACCCGGACGAAGTTGTTGCCATGGGCGCTGCCATTCAGGCTGGCGTGTTGCAGGGCGACGTCAAGGACGTGCTGCTGCTCGACGTGACCCCGCTTTCGCTCGGTATTGAAACGCTGGGCGGCGTGTTCACGCGCATGATCGACCGTAACACGACGATCCCGACCAAGAAGAGCCAGGTCTATTCGACCGCGGATGACAATCAGAATGCAGTGACGATCCGGGTTTTCCAGGGTGAGCGCGAAATGGCGGCAGACAACAAACTGCTGGGCAATTTCGATCTTGTCGGCATTCCGCCGGCGCCGCGTGGTGTGCCGCAGATTGAGGTGACCTTCGATATCGACGCCAACGGACTTGTCAGCGTGACCGCGAAGGATAAGGGCACCGGCAAGGAACAGCAGATCAAGATCCAAGCGTCGGGCGGACTCAGCGATGCGGACATCGACCAGATGGTTCGTGATGCCGAGCAGTTTGCCGAGGAAGACAAGAAGCGCCGTGAGGCAGCCGAGGCGAAGAACAATGCTGAAAGCCTTGTCCACACCACCGAGAAGCAGCTGGAAGAACATGGCGACAAGATCGATGCCAGTCTGAAGTCTGAAATCGAAGCTGCCGTGGCTGAAACCAAGACCGCGATTGAAGGCGGTGATCCCGAAGCAATGAAGGAAAAGGCCAACGCCCTTGCCCAGGTTGCGATGAAAATGGGTCAGGCCATCTATGAGCAGGAACAGGCAGCCGGCGGGTCGGCCGCTTCGACTGACGAAGCACCGGCTGATGACAATGTCGTCGATGCCGAATTTTCTGAAGTCGACGAAGACAAGAAGGACTGACACTCCATAAGTTCGCGCGTCCCGCAAGGGGCGGGATCCATTTTCTGCGGTTCGGTTTCGGATCGTTTACAATGGACTTCCGCCCTTGCAGGGACGCCGGATGGAGCTATGGGAGAAGCGGGCCTTGAGTCTGGACATCGATTATTACGAGCTGCTCGAAGTCGAGCGCGGCTGCGACGAGAAAGAGCTAAAAAGCGCCTATCGGCGCATGGCGATGCAATATCACCCCGATCGCAATCCGGGCAATGCAGAGGCAGAAGCACGCTTCAAGGCGATCAATGAAGCCTATGATGTGCTGAAAGACGCGCAAAAGCGGGCCGCCTATGACCGTTTTGGCAAGGCCGCCTTTGAACAGGGTGGCATGGGTGGCGGTGGTGGTGGCGGCCAAGGCGGCGGCTTTGCCGACTTTTCCGACATTTTCGAGAGCTTTTTCGGCGACGCATTTAGCGGTGGCCGCCAGCGTGGCCCGGTGCGCGGCGCCGACCTGCGTTATGATCTGGAAATCAGCCTTGAAGATGCTTTCAACGGTCGCTCCACCGAGATCGCAATCGACGTTGCGGCAAAATGCGGTGATTGCGAAGGCACCGGCGCAAAACCCGGCACCAGCACGCGGCGCTGCAATCTATGCGCAGGCCATGGCAAGGTGCGCGCGCAGCAGGGCTTCTTTGTCGTCGAACGAACCTGCCCGACCTGCCACGGCCGTGGCGAGGTGATCGAAAGCCCCTGCCGCAAATGCGGCGGTGATGGCCGGATTGATGAACGGCAAAAGATCGACGTGACGATCCCGCCGGGCGTTGACGAAGGCACACGCATCCGCGTTGCCGGCAAGGGCGAAGCGGGGCCCAATGGCGCACCTGCTGGTGACCTTTACATCTTCATCCACCTGCGACGGCACAAGGTGTTCGAACGCGACGGGACGACCCTGTTCTGCCGTGCACCGATCAGCTTTACCGTGGCGGCTCTGGGTGGCGAGATTGAAATTCCAGGCCCTGACGGCAGCAAACACAGTGTCTCGATCCCTGAAGGCATCCAGTCGGGCAAGCAACTGCGGGTACGCGGCGCCGGCATGCCGGTGCTCCAAGGTCGGGGCAGGGGTGACCTTGTGATCCAGATTGACGTTGAAACGCCGACGCGGCTTTCGGGGCGACAGAAAGAGCTGTTGCGCGAATTTCGCGAGACCGAAACTGGCGACGAATGCCCACAATCGCGCGGGTTTTTCGATAAGGTCAAGGAATTCTGGGACGATCTGACCGATTGATCGCCGTATCTTGGCGATCATCTATTGCAACGTAAAATCTGCCCGCGCTTACAAGACGCGGCTCTTCCGCAGTGATAGCATCACACCGCAGGAGCGAGTCGATGGCGGTCAGCAGGTTCGGCAAAAGGGATGTTTTGCGCATCACGGCAGGCGGCGGCGCGGCGCTGCTGTTCGGTGGCCGGATATTTGCGCAGGACACAAATGTCCTTGGTCTTGATCTGCCGCGGGAAATCAGCGAGCTGATCCCGCGAAAGCCGCTCAACTATCTGCGCCTCGCAGAAAGCCTGCTGGCGCTCGAACGCGAAGCGGATGCCAAAAAATTGCCCCAGTCCCCCTTGGCATTGGGCAAGGGCCAATCGCTGGCCGATGTTGCGGATTCGCTCTACCGATTTGCCATGCCGCGCCTTGTGGCGTTGATCGATCGGTCGGAAAAGATCGATCCGACATTTGCTGACAAGGCGGGCGAATTGCTTGCCGAACTGCATCTCAATCAGCATGAACTGCCCGATTTGCTGCGCCTCAATCCCTCGGGTGTCGACATGTCCCCATTGCCGACCGGGAAATTCCGTTTCTTCGTGCAGCCTGAACCTCCACCGGAAATCATTTTTCAGCCGGGTGTGCCGCCGGGGATGGAAACCTCGCCACCGGTTGAACCCGCCCGCCCGGTGCCTGATGCCGGTCCGGCTGATGACAGCAGCGAAGTTCCGTTGAGCCGCGCGCGCGATTATGCCAGCCTCAAAGGCGAATATGGCCGTTTGTTCCGGACGTTGCAGCTTCGGCCACAATTTGCCGAAAGCGCCGGCTGGCATCTTGCGATGATGCGCAGGTCGCGAGACCGTTATGAAAATGTCGGTGGCTCGACTGGCGTGCCCTGGTACTTCATTGCCGTGACACACGCGTTGGAGGCGAGCTTCAATTTCCGCGCCCATTTGCACAATGGTGATTATCCGCTCACGGCGCGCACGCGGCAGGTGCCGGCAGGGCGACCGCTGAAATGGCTGCCACCGACCGATTGGGAATCCAGTGCGCTCGACGCCATGCGCCTGCTCGGCTTTACCGACCAAAATGACTGGAGCCTTGAACGCACGCTCTACCGGCTCGAGGTTTATAACGGACTTGGCTATCGTGGGCTCGGGGTGCCGACCCCATATCTATGGAGTTTTTCGAACCATTATGATCGCGGCAAATATGTTGCCGATGGAAAATTCAGTGCAACTGCGCGATCCCAGCAATGTGGTGCTGCGGTGATGCTGAAACTGCTTCAGGATGCTGGTGAAATTAAGTTAGATCCTGCGACCTGATATTTTCGAGGAGAGTTGCCATGCCGAAGCCAACCATCGCCCTATCGCTGTCTATCGTCGCCCTCACCAGTGTCGCACAGGCGCAGCAGGATATGAGCAAGGTTGAAATCAAGGCCGAACAGCTTTCGCCCGGTGTCGCGGTGTTGTTTGGCGCGGGCGGCAATATCGGCGTGTCCTATGGCGAGGATGGGACGGTATTGATCGATGATCAGTTCGCGCCGCTCACCGGGAAAATCCAGACGGCGATTGCAGGACTTGGCGCCAATCCGGTCAAATTTCTGATCAATACCCATTGGCATGGCGACCATACCGGTGGGAACGAGAATTTCGGTAAAGCCGGCGCGGTAATCATGGCGCATGACAATGTTCGTGTGCGCATGGCGAGTGACCAGAAAACCGGTTTTGGTGAGGTTAAAGCGAGCCCGAAGGCGGCGCTGCCGGTGATCACTTATGCAGAGGGATTGAAACTGCACCTCAATGGAGAGGAAGTGCGCGTGGTTTCGGTGCCTCCGGCGCATACCGACGGGGATAGCATCGTCCATTGGACGAAATCGAACGTCATCCATATGGGCGATCTGTATTTCAACAAGGTGACCTTTCCGTTCGTCGACAGGAGCAGCGGCGGGGATGTGCGCGGCGTCATTATTGCTGCCGATAAGGCGCTGGCAATGGCGGATGATGCAACCAAAATCATCCCCGGCCATGGGCCTGTAGCGACGAAGGCCGACCTCAAGGCCTATCGTGACATGGTGTCGGAGATTGTCAGTCGGGTGGAGAAGGCTGCCAAGGAGGGCAAAACTCTTGCCGAAGTGAAGGCGATGAAGCCTGCCGATGGCTTTGGCGTGGATACCAATGGCTTTATCACTGCGAACCGCTTTGTTGAAACCGTCTATGCGACAGTCAAGCCGGACTGAGCGCTGCAATTTCGGCGCGTAGTTCCGTGATTAACGGGCCGATCTGCCCGAGCCGCGTTTCTTCCCCGTCAAGGACGGCGAGAAATGCCCTTTTCTTGAGTTTCAGCACGACTGTAGGGTCGAGCGGAGTCGTGCCCGTCATTGAGGAATGGACGATGTCGACCAAGCGGTCGATCCCATGCAGCCGTCCCCAAAGATAGTCATTTTCGCGATAGGCACGGCTGAAAAATGCGCCGAAATTGTTGAACTCTATGCCCTTGAGCGTGGCCGCAGCGCCGCCGGGGCGGATGGTTGCCGCATCATCGGGCGAGATGCGATCGACCTTTACGGGATCAAATTCATCCTGCCCTTCACCTTGGAGCAGGGGCAAAGTCGCGATGTCATAAAGTATATAACCGAGATAGCCGAGCAGGATGCTCCGCCCGGCCTCGTCTGAAATGGCTGCCATGGCGGCGTGGATTGCGGCATCGGTTGCACTGTCGGCGGTATCCAGCTTGCGCTTGCTGGCGAGTTGATCAAGCAGCTTTGCCGGGTTGGCAACGCCTTCGCGCACCGCCTCTGCCACATCCAGACCCAGAAACTCTGCAGTTTCGGCTTCGAGAAAATAGGACAGCGATGAATAAATGGCGTGGCGCAGCGTATCTGCCGCAGCAGGCGACAGCTTACCTTTCCCTTCAATATCTTCTGCAAGCCGCCGCGCCAGAAACCGTAGTCGCCTGATGCGGAAACGGACATCCTGATCGCGGAAGAAGCCGATCGACGCCTCTGCGGTTACCTCGCCCCGCTTGCCCGTCATCCGGTCAAGCCCGCGGCGGCATATTTCGTCCCAAAGCGATGTGCGCAAGGCTTGGAAATGCTGCTGACTGCCCTCTGGCCAAGCGCGGCGGGCGGTTGCCAAAATATCGTCGAGCACGCCAATCAGGCGAAGATGGGCATATGCGGGATAGCTATAGCCAGTTGCCGCCGCTGATTTTCGCGACATGGTCAGCCGCCATTTGCCCAGCCTTTCGGTGGTCGGCTTGGAGAGGAACCACGTCTTGCCGAGCATGGTTTCGATCATCGCTTCGACCTCGACCTCAAGATGCTCGGTGATTTCCCGCATGCGCTCAATGCGGCGGGATCGGTCTTCGATCATGTTCAGGCTTTCGCGTATCGGTTGTTCGCGGGGTATGTCCGATGTTGCACCAAAGATGGTTGCGAAAAAGCCGGGGGGTTTGGCGGGGCGTTCATCGGCCTGTCCGCGCCCCCGGATGCGGAAGCTGGGCAGGCCGGGTTTCGGGTCGATATAAACGAAGCGCCGGTCGACTTCGCGCCGTGCCGGCCGGTTGCGCAGTGCGCTGATCGCCTGGGAAAAGGGCGCATTGGCCAACACCGATCCGTCAATAAGGAAGGTCGAATCGAGCGTGCCGGCGGCAAATTGCTGCGGTAAGATGCGCTTTAGAAAACTGTCCCGTCCATCCCATATCGTGCCCTTGCTTTGCAAAAGGCCCTCCATTTCGCGCACATTGAATGGTGGGAATGCGCCCGGGAAGCTGGCCGTCGCCCTTGCGGCGAAGGCAAGTTCGATGGGGTTTGCCAATTTGCCCCTATCTTGCCCGCGCGTTGAAAAGCCGATGGTGATCCGATGTTCATTTTCAGTAACATTGGCCGGGCTGTTCAGCACCAGCTGTTCGCGATGACCGTGAAAATCGGTGACGGTGACATATAGGTCGAGCGGCTGCCCAGCCGGCAATAAAGGCGCCGAGGCCGCCTTTTCCGCCATGGCATTCAGCGCATCCAGCAGAAGTGCGGAAAATCCGCGCCCGCCAAAGGGCGGCTGAAACCAACGGGCGCGCACGAAACCGGACAGCTTGGTCGCGACCTCGTCCTGCGCCTCTTTCGCGACTGTGCGTGCAACCGCACCGCCGCGTCGCCGCAGGATTGCCCAGGCAATGGGCGCAGCCCAGAATTTAGAGAAACGCGACAGCGGCCGCGCATCGGGATCGAGCAGCACTTCGACATCGGCATTTTTCAGCCACAGGTCGGTCAGTGGTTCCAGCGACTGACCGGTGACGATCGCTTGCGAGAGGAACACGCCATTGATGCCTCCCGCACTCGCCCCGGCGATGATATCCGTCAAAACGCGCAGGCGCGTGCCCGATGTCTCTTCGATTAGCGACAGCAGTTCCCGATAAACATCCTCGCTGCCACCTTCTGAGGGCTGATCCTCCAGAAAGGCGCGGCTGGCGCGCACCAAATGCCAGATTTCGCGAGTGATTCCATGCATATAGACTGCAAGGCTGACCCCGCCATAGCAGATAAGGGCCAGTCGCAGTTCCTTTTCACGCATAAGGGAAATGTGGCAGCGTGGGCACAGCCGCGCAAGGGGCGTTTGCTCCGCTTGCAGATACCGCCTTTCGGCCTATTGATCGCGACCGTCATTTTGCCTACCGCGCTACGGTACTTATCAGGGGAAATTGAAAATGCTTGTTTCCGAAGCCGTTGCCACACGCCGCTCCGTTCGTGCCTATTTGGACAAAGCTGTGCCGCTCGAGATCATCGAACGTATCCTTGAACGTGCACGGATGGCGCCTTCGGGTTGCAATTTTCAGCCATGGGAATCCCATGTACTGACCGGCGCGCCGTTGAAGGCGCTTCAGGATCGACTGATGGCAAGCCAGCCCGACGATCCGATGGACTATGATTTTTCCGAACCCGGCAAGCATGACAAATATAAGGTGCGGCTGCAGGCTGTTGGCGCTGCAATGTATGGGGCGATGGCCATCGCCCGTGATGATGGCAAGCAGCGGTCAGATTTCGTCCAGTCCAACCTTGTCTCCTTCGGTGCGCCAGTGCTGCTGCTTTGCCATTTCCCCAAATTCATGAAGGAAGCGCAATGGTCTGATACCGGCATGTGGCTGCAGACGATCATGCTGCTTTGCCGGGAAGAAGGCCTCGATACCTGCCCACAGGAATATATGGGCATGTATGGCAAGACGATCAAAGACCAGCTCGGGCTCGGCGAAGATCAGTTGCTCTTCTGCGGCCTAGCCATTGGCTATCGTGACGAGAGTGATGCCGTGAACGGTTTCCAGCGTGAACGCGTGCCGCTGAATGAGCAGGTGACCTTCCTCGGCTTTTGATCTGACATCGCAAATGCCGGCTAAGATATAGGCTGAGCCGACAAATTCGCTCTGGCGTTCCCTCTATGTTCTGATAGATAGTCGGTCATGGCGAAACCCAAAAAGCGTTATGTCTGTCAGGAATGCGGCACTGTCTCGCCCCGTTGGCAGGGCCAGTGCGAGGATTGCGGCAATTGGAACAGCCTTGTCGAAGAGGCTGGAGCCACCGTCTTCGAAGCGAAGCATCATCTGGCAAGTGGTGGCCGCGATCTGGGGCTTGTCGGCCTGAACAGCGATATTGCGCTGCCGGAACGTGCCTCGACGGGCATTTCCGAATTTGACCGTGCATTGGGCGGTGGGTTGGTTGCCGGCTCCGCAACGCTGCTGGGCGGCGATCCGGGGATCGGGAAATCGACCTTATTGTTGCAGACAGCGGCGAACCTGGCGCTTCGCGGGCTTGATGTTGTCTATGTCTCGGGGGAGGAAGCCGTCGATCAGGTTCGGCTGCGCGCGCGCCGGCTCGGCCTTGGAGAGGCACCGGTGCGGCTCGCCTCGGCAACTTCGGTGCGTGATATTTTGACGACGCTGGGTCAGGCCGCGCCGCCGGCCTTGCTGATTATAGATTCGATCCAGACTATGCACAGCGATCTGATCGAAGGCGCGCCGGGAACGGTCAGTCAGGTGCGCGCATCGGCACAGGAGTTGATCCGCTTTGCGAAGGAACGCGGCAGCGCGCTGATGCTGGTCGGCCATGTTACCAAGGATGGCAGCATCGCGGGGCCGCGCGTCCTTGAACATATGGTCGATACGGTGCTCGCCTTTGAGGGCGAACGCAGCCACCAATATCGGATCCTGCGCGCGAACAAGAACCGCTTTGGCGGGACCGATGAAATCGGGGTGTTCGCAATGGATGACAAGGGGCTGGCAGAGGTGGGCAACCCGTCCGCGCTGTTCCTGACCGACAGGGCGGAGCAGGTGACGGGCGCTACTGTCTTTCCGGCGCTCGAAGGCACGCGTCCCGTGCTTGTCGAAATTCAGGCGTTGACGGTGCGGCTGTCAAGCGGGGCAACACCTCGGCGCGCGGTCGTCGGATGGGACAGCGGCCGGCTGGCGATGATCCTTGCCGTATTGGAGGCGCGCTGCGGGCTCAGCTTTGCGACCGCCGAAGTCTATCTCAACATTGCAGGGGGGTATCGAATTTCCGATCCGGCCGCCGATCTGGCGGTCGCAGCTGCACTGGTTTCGGCGCATTCGGAACGGCCGCTGCCCTCGGATTGCGTCCTGTTTGGTGAGGTTGCGTTGTCTGGCGAGATACGCCCGGTCGCCCATGCGGCGCTGCGGTTGAAAGAGGCGGCGAAGCTTGGTTTCCAGCGTGCGCTGGTGCCGCCTTCGGTCGCTGGCCATGATGATTTGACGGTGAAGCCGTTCCGCACGCTCGCCAATCTCGTTGACCATGTGCTTGGACGGGACTAGCTAAAACGGCATGTCCGCTTTTGATATTATCATCCTGTTCCTGATCGGTGCAGGCGCAATCATGGGATTTCTGCGCGGCTTTGTGCAGGAGGTGTTGACGCTGATCGCATGGGTCATGATGATCGTCGCGATCCGCTTTCTACATGGTCCGGTGTCGGACTGGCTTTACGCGCCGGTCGGAAGCGAAGCAGGGGCCGCGGTCCTTGCCTTTCTTGCCATTGGCGGCATCACATATGCCCTTGGCAAGTTTATCGCTGGAAAGATCGGCCAGAAAAGCCGTCAATCGGCTCTAGGGCCTTTTGATCGCGTGCTGGGCTTTGGCTTTGGCGCGCTCAAGGGTCTGATCGGCGCGACCCTCTTGTTCCTGCTGCTGGTGATGATTTACGAACTGATATTTAGTGGTGATACGCGCCGACCCGAATGGATGACGTCGTCACGCACCTATCCGTTGCTCAACGCGTCAGGCGATGCGCTGTCTTCATTCGTGCGCGAACGGCGCGCTGCAGAACCTTCGGCCAATGAAGACAATGCAGGCTGACGCGTCAGGCACGGCTGCGCAAACAGCGAAGGCGGACCTCTACTCTCGCGACATTTTGCGACTGGCAGCATCGCTGCCACATGGCGACCGTATTGCCGATGCCGATGGCAGTGCCACGCGCCGCTCGCCGGTGTGCGGCAGCGAGATTGCCGCCGATGTCAGCGTTGCTTCCGATGGCAAGGTGGCAGCGCTGGCCTTTCGGGCCCGCGCATGTGCGCTGGGGCAGGCGTCTGCAGGGCTGTTGCGGGAAGGTGCGGCCGGCCGGTCAAGAGAAGAGATTGCTAAGGTGCGCAATGATCTGGCAGCGGCGCTTTCCGGGACGGGGCCGTTTGACGCACTTTGGCCGCAACTTGCTTGTTTCGCGCCTGCACGTGACCATCCGGGGCGGCATGCGGCGATCCTGCTGCCTTATGATGCCTTGCTTGACGCATTGAGCATGGCGGACTGATGGCGGAAGGCCATCATTTCCTTACCGACCTGCTGACCGGCGCTGCACTTCTGCTTGGTGCCGCATTGGTGGCGGTCCTGTTGTTCCGCAAACTCGGCCTCGGTGCGGTTCTTGGTTATCTCGTTGCCGGGATCGTGATTGGCCCTGACGGGCTTGGCCTATCGGGTGATCCGGAAACCATTCTCGGTTTTGCCGAGGTTGGCATCATCTTGCTGCTCTTTCTTGTCGGGCTTGAACTGTCGCCATCCCGTTTGTGGTTGATGCGGCGCGACATATTGCTGTTCGGTCCATTGCAGGTGGCGCTGTGCGGCCTTGCCATGTTTGCGATCATCTCCTTCGTCCTGCCCTTCAGTTGGCAGGCTGCATTGGTGCTCGGCCTTCCGCTGGGGTTGAGTTCAACCGCGCAGGTATTGCCGCTGCTGCAATCGCGGGGACGGCTGAAAACCGACTATGGCGAAAAGAGTTTTGCGATCCTGCTGTTTCAGGACATTTCGATCGTCCCGCTGTTGACAATTGTTGCCGCATTGTCGCGTGCCCCTGCCGCCGAGGGCGCACCAAGCGGGTTTCTCCTCGCCATTTATGCGGTGCTGGCGATTGCCGGTCTGATCCTTGCGGGGCGCTATATCCTCTCGCCATTGCTTCGCTTGGTCGGCCGAGTGTCGGAGCGAGAGCTTTTCATCGTGACCGGCCTTTTTGCCGTGTGTGCCAGTGCGGCGCTGATGCAATCAATCGGTGTATCTGCGGCGTTGGGCGCATTTGTCGCGGGGGTCATGCTGGCGGATTCGCCTTACAGGCATGAGCTTGAAGCCGATATCGATCCGTTCAGATCGATATTGTTGGGGCTGTTTTTCCTTGCCGTGGGCATGATGCTCGACCTTGATGTGATCATCGCAGAGCCGTTGTTGATTGTCGGATTGGCGGCCACCCTTGTGGCGGTGAAAACCGCGATCATTTTTGGGCTGGGTCGGCTTTTCGGCCTGGGCAACCGGCCTTCAATCGTCATGGCGCTGCTGTTGAGCCAGGGCGGTGAATTTGGTTTTGTACTATTTGCTGCATCGCAAGGGGCGCTGCTTGTCGAGCCGGAAGCCGCGAGCCTGTTTGGCGCGATCATCACCCTGTCAATGGCGACCACGCCATTCCTGATGATCCTTGCGCAGCGACTGGCTCGGGAACGGTATGAAAGCAATGTCGTTCTGGTCGACCCGGCTGCGGCGCCACCATCCAATGTCATCGTCGTCGGGCAGGGCCGTTTTGGCCAGACGGTGACACAGATCATGCAGGCGGGCGGCCATCAAGTGACGATGATCGACATCAAGCCGCAGCAGATTGAGCGGAGCCAGATATTCGGACGGCAGGTCTTTTACGGCGATGGTACGCGAATCGATCTCCTCGAACGGGCGGGGGCAGCCGAAGCCTGCGCGATATTTTTTTGCATCGATGATCGTGAACTCGATGCAGAGACACTCGAACCGCTGCGTCACCACTTTCCTAAGGCCCGCATCTTTGTCCGCGCCTATGACCGGCGGCAGGCGCTTGCGCTGATGCCGGATGGCGGTCTGCGGGTAACGCGCGAGGTTTTCGAATCGTCAATCAGCATGGCTCAGCAGGCATTGCTCGAATTGGGCGCCAGTGACTCCGCCGTGATGCAGGCCGTTGATGAGTTTCGCCGTCGCGATGGAACGCGACTGGCCGAACAATTTGCAAGCGGCAATATGCATGCCGGGGCGCAGCATAGCTTTGGCGGTGACGACTCCGACGATTTCGCACTCGACAAGGGTTAGCGGGCGCGTTCTTCGTCCAGGAATTCCGCAACATCGGCAAGGTCAACATCGCGCGCGAGGAAGGTTTTGCCAATCCCGTTTGCCAGCAGGAAGGGCAGAGTGCCCCCGCTCTTTTTCTTGTCATGGAGCATATGTTCGACAAGGCGCGCGCCGCTCGCATCGACATGCGCTGTGCGAAGGCTTGTCGGCAGTCCCGCCCGTTCGAGATGCGCGGTAACGCGTTCTGCATCGACGGCAGGGCAATGACCTCGCCTTACCGAATAACGAAAAGCAAGCGCCATGCCTGCGGCAACGCCTTCGCCATGCAGTAAGGTGTCGCAATAGCCGGTCTCGGCCTCAAGCGCATGGCCGAAGGTGTGGCCAAGATTGAGCAGTGCCCGCGTGCCGTTCAATTCCTTTTCATCGGCCGCGACAATACGAGCCTTGGCCTCGACTGATCGGGCGATCGCATAGCGGCGTGCCTCGGCATTACCCGCCATGAAGGTGTCGAGATTGGTTTCGCACCAATCGAAAAATTCGGGCGCGTCGATCAGGCCATATTTGACCACCTCTGCATAGCCCGCACCGAGCTCGCGCCGAGGCAGTGTTTCAAGCACCGTTGGATCGATCAATACCAGCGAGGGTTGATGGAATGCACCGACCAGATTTTTGCCAGCGCCGCAGTTAATGGCGGTCTTGCCACCAACGCTGCTGTCAACCTGTGCCAGCAAACTTGTCGGGACCTGCACGAAATGGCAGCCGCGCTTCACGATATGGGCGGCAAAGCCGGTAATATCGCCGACCACACCGCCGCCCAGCGCGATGATATGGTCGCTGCGCTCGACATGTCGCGAAAGCAGCCAATCGACCAGCCGCTCCAGTTCGGCCCAGTTTTTCGAACCCTCACCTGCAGGCAGTTGATGGACTTCCAGAGCCAGACCCGCACCTGCCATTGCCGCGCTGAAACGCGGAAGGACATGGACTGCAACGTCGCTGTCGGTCACCAGCAGAAATCGTCCGCTACGGGCAAGCGATGAAAGATGTTGGGCCGCCCCGTCGATCAGCCCTTCGCCGATCAAGATATCATAAGGGGCACCTTTCAGATCGACTTTCACGCGTTCCATCAGGCAAGTGCCTCCAATATCGAATTGACGGTGCGGGCGTGCGGCCCCGAATCGCTGCGTACATGAATGTCCGCCTGCTCGTAAAATGGCGTCCGCTTAACCGACAATTCAGTCAATACTTCGCGCGGATCACGGCCAACGAGCAAGGGGCGGTGACTGCGGCGGGCGACTCGCTCCACCAATATGTCGATATCGGCGTCGATCCAGACCGAGATACACTGTTCTTTGATGAGCGCGCGGGTCTGTTCGTTTACAAACGCGCCGCCACCGGTTGCAATGACCTTGGGCTCCTCGCTGATCAACCGCGCAATCACCCGCCGCTCGCCATCACGGAACCCATCTTCGCCCGAACGTTCAAAGATTTCGGCAATCTTCATACCGG
This sequence comes from Sphingobium sp., assembly GCA_035196065.1. NCBI lineage: Bacteria > Pseudomonadati > Pseudomonadota > Alphaproteobacteria > Sphingomonadales > Sphingobiaceae > Sphingobium > Sphingobium sp. The sequence goes on along the minus strand of CP136575.1, from coordinate 2,808,578 downwards.
CTGCTTTTTCGATTTCATCGTCGGAATCGACAAACTCGATGCCAAGGCTGCTGGCCAGCATCTTGCCTATAGTCGATTTTCCAACGCCCATCATGCCGACAAGCACGATCGGCCGATCATTATGTCGACTTGTAACACTTGTGCTGTTGCTATCCGAAATCATTGCGATGCGGCCTATATATCGGGTAATTCTACCCGCAAAGCCTTTTGCCGAATAACGGAAAAAGGAGGAAAAGTGCAGTTAGTGCCTAGGTTCCGGATTACATCGATGGCTTTGGCGGTGCTGATTATACTTGTCGCGGCGCTGTTTTTCTTCGAATGGCTTGGCAGCGAACAAACGCAAAAACGGGTCCAGATCGAAGTCCAGCCTGGAATAAAGGCTGGCAGCAACGGAGAGAGTTCGGAAAACTGACATGGCAAAGTTGCGAGCTACAGCAGCCCTTTGCGCGACGGCAGGCTTGGCGGCACTCGTCTATAGCTTGCCGGTTTGGGGCCAGCAGGGTCCGGAATCGCTTCTGCCGCCGGGGTTCAATGATCCCGCGCCGCCCCCAGCTCGTGCGCCTTCATCTGCGCCTGCCGCCGGTGGGGAAAGGCCTGCAGCGCCTTCGCCGGCAACCGCGACCGATCCTGCGCAGGGCGGCGCTGTCACAGCGGCAACCGATGCAACTGCCGAAGACAAGGGAGACGAGGAAGAGGCCGAGGATAGCGAACCGCGCTATGATGTGCCGCCCACTGCGCGCCGTTCGTTAAAGGCTGTCGGGTTGTTTACCGATGCCGCAGGCGGCTTTCCTGCCAATGCCTATGGCGTGATTGATGGCAAGTTTCTGACCCAGTTGGTGCAGCGAACCAATGGGCCGCTGGCCTCGCGCTGGGGCACGATCATGACCCGCCGGCTGCTCGCCAGTCGCACGCTGACACCGCGCAACATAAACGGCGCCGATTGGACGGCCGAGCGTGGCTGGCTGTTGCTGCGTATGGGCGATGCCGTGGTGGCGCGTCAGTTGATCCAGCAGGTTGACCCTGACCGCTATACAAAACGGCTCTATCAGGTCGCGATGCCGACCTTTTTGGCCAATGCCGACCTTTCGGGAATGTGCCCTCTGGCCGATGCGGCGGCCCAGCGCACCGGCGAGTCCACCTGGAAAATGGCGCAGCCGATTTGCGCCTCGCTTGCAGGCGAACAGGGTCGGGCGACCGCACTTCTCAATCAGGCGCGGGCACGCGGCTGGATGAAGGGCACGGACTATCTTCTCGGCGAAAAGGCGGTAGGCGCTGGCGTTCAAGGACGACGGTCGGTGAAGATTGAATGGGAAAATGCACGCGGCTTTACGACCTGGCGGCATGGCATCGGCCAGGCGACCGGGGTTGAACCGCCGCAGCGGCTTTATGATGAAGCTGGTCGTCATGTGTCGGGTTGGGTGGCGCAATTGCCGACTGCAACGCTGGCAACGCGGATGCGCGCCGTACCCGAAGCGGCAATGCTTGGCATCTTGTCCAACCGGGCAATGGTCGACATCTATTCGATCGCATTTGAAGACCCCGATGTAACCAGCGAAACCCGCAATCGTGCGGAATTGCTGCGCACCGCCTATGCGGGTGAAACCAACGCCGCCAAGGTTGAGGCGATGGCCGATATCTGGGGCAGTGCCGCCAGTGACGTTGAGCGTCGTTCGTTGCTGGTATTGACCGCACGTGCGGCGGCACTGGTCACGCCTGATGAGGATTATGCAGGTGACGCGGACCTGTTGATTGCATCGATGCTGTCTGCTGGATTCGATAAACAGGCTGTTCGCTGGGCATCATTGATCGATACCGGATCGCTTGGTTGGGGGCTGCTTGCCGCAGCATCGCCAGGATGGAATGGCAGCGTGAGCAGCGGCGAACTGGGCGATTTCCAAGGCAATGATGACAGCGCCGATTATCGTCGTTCGAAGTTCCTGCTGGCCGCCCTTTCTGGGCTGGGGCGCGTCGAAAGCGCCACTATCGCAGATTTTTCGGAAACGCTGAATGCCAATGTGCGTAAAGAAAACAGCTGGAGCCGAGCGATCGCTGCGGCTGCTGATCGCGGCGAAAGCGGTACGGTGGTTCTGCTTGTTGCTGCAGGGTTGCAGGGATCGGGTTGGTCGGATGTCCCACCGCACCACCTATACCATATCGTTCGCGCCTTGCGAAAAGTTGGCCTTGATGGCGAAGCGCGAATGATCGCGGCTGAAGCGGTCAGCTGGAGCTGATCGGATTGCCCGATTCCGCAAAGCAATGCGCCGATGCGGGCCTGATCGAACGCTTCCTCGAGATGCTGGCGGCTGAGCGCGGCGTCGCGCGCAATACATTATTGGCCTATCGCAGCGATCTTGAAGCAGCTTCGGATATGCTTGCCGGTCAATTGGCTTTGATCACCAAGGACAAGATTGCGATCCTTATTGCCGGCTGGAGCCATCTGGCCAACAGCTCGGTCGCGCGCAAAGCGGCAGCGCTCAGGGGTTTCTTCGCCTTTTTGGAGGAAGAGGGGATGCGCAGCGATAATCCTTCGTCCGCGCTTCCGCGGCCTACTCAGATCCGCGCATTGCCCAAGGTGCTCGACACCGGCGAAGTCGAAGCCCTGTTCGCTACAATCGAAGGGCGCCTTGCCAAGGTGAAGCCGGCGCCGCTCGATTACCGGCTCTCTGCGCTGGTCGAACTGCTTTATGGATCGGGATTACGCGCGTCCGAGTTGGTGGCACTTCCGCGTACGTCGATTGTTGGTGACAGACCCTATATCATCCTTTCGGGCAAGGGCGGGAAAGAGCGGTTGGTTCCGATTTCCGACCGGGCACGACATGCTGTTGGGGCCTGGCATGCTTTTGTACCCAGGGATTCAAAATATCTCTTTCCTTCTCGCGCAGCCCGCGCTTCCGGCAAGGGGGATGTTCATATCAGCCGGATCCGTCTGTTTCAGATCATTCGCGAACTGGCGGCTGAGTCCGGTATTGATCCAGCCAAAGTCAGTCCGCACGTGCTGCGTCATGCATTTGCAACGCATCTCTTGGCGGGCGGAGCCAATTTGCGGGCGCTACAAGCCATGCTCGGCCATGCCGACATTGCGACGACGCAAATCTATACCCATGTCGACTCATCGAAGCTGGTCGAACTTGTGAATCAGCGCCATCCATTGGCGAAACATTCGCTCTCTCGTTGACCCCGCCGCGCGCAGCTTCTATCGGCGAGGCATGACAGTCTATCTCGATTTCGAAAAGCCCGTCGCCGCGCTCGAAGCCCGCATTCAGGAATTGCAGGACACGGCGGAGGAGAGCGAAATTGACGCCAGCAGCGAGATCGCAAAGCTGCGCGCCAAGGCCGACAAGCTGTTGACCGATACCTATGCGAAACTGACGCCTTGGCAGAAAACGCAGGTCGCGCGCCATCCTGAACGCCCGCATTTCAAGCATTTCGTTGCGACCCTATTTGACGATTTCCTTCCCTTGGCCGGTGATCGGGCCTTTGCCGAAGACAAGGCGATCCTAGGTGGGCTGGCTCGCATGGGCGACCGGCGCATGGTGCTGATCGGGCATGAAAAGGGCGATGATACCGAAAGCCGCCTTCGCCATAATTTCGGCATGGGTAAGCCCGAAGGCTATCGCAAAGCGATCCGCCTTATGGAACTGGCCGACCGTTTTGGCCTTCCCGTCGTTTCGCTCGTCGATACGTCGGGTGCCTTTCCCGGGGTGCAGGCAGAAGAACGCGGGCAGGCCGAGGCGATTGCCCGTTCGACCGAAAAATGCCTGCAGTTGGGCGTGCCGATGATCGCCTGCATTGTCGGGGAAGGCGGATCGGGCGGCGCGGTTGCGTTGGCCGCTGCCAACCAGATATTGATGTTCGAACATGCGGTCTATTCGGTGATTTCGCCTGAAGGCTGCGCCTCGATCCTGTGGCGCACCAATGATCGCGCGCCCGATGCCGCGCAGGCAATGAAAATGACGGCGGCCGATCTGAAGTCGCTTGGCGTGATTGATACCATTGTGCCGGAACCCGTTGGCGGCGCGCATCGCGATCATGCCATGGCCTGTGCCAATCTCGGCCGCGCGATCGGTTCTGCGCTAAAGGAATTTGACGGGCGCGATGCGGCCGACATTCGCCGAGGCCGGCATGAAAAATTCCTGGCGATGGGACAATTCTGATCCGCTGCCGCTGATTTTGCCGTCTGGCAACTGACGGAACAATTTACCTCTTTTCGCGCTCAACCATGCTAACATCTGTTTGTTAGTCAAAGGAGTCGGGCATGGGACGCAAAATCTTATTGGTATTGGCAACGACAAGTCTGGTTGCCTGCGTCACCAACAATGGTGCTTTGGCATCGAACCAGAAAGCGGCAAGGGCGCCCTTGCCTTTTTCCGCGCAGGAAAAGGCGACCGGCGCGAAACTGCATCCCGAGATATTGAAGGAATTTGGCGGCGCCTATCAAAGCCCGCAGACGGCCTATGTCGAACGTGTGGGAAAGAAAATTGCGCTTCAATCGGGTTTGGCCACCGCAGAACAGGATTTTACCGTCACCTTCCTGAATTCGGCTGTTAACAACGCTTTGGCGATTGAGGGCGGCTATGTTTACATCACTCGGCAATTGGCGGCGCTGTGCAATAGCGAAGCTGAAATGGCGGGTGTCCTTGGCCATGAAGTGGGCCACACGGCGGCACGGCACAGCCGCAAACGCCAGCAACGGGCCACGATCGCCAATATTTTGGGCGCCGTTGGATCGATTGGCGGCGCGCTTTTGGGTGATAGGGGCGGGATTGCTGGCATCCTCGGCGGCGCGGCGCGCGATTATTCGGGGACGATCGCACAGCTTTTTACCTTGAGCTATTCGCGCAGCCAGGAGGAACAGGCGGACGATCTGGGTATCCAGTATCTCAGCAGGGCAGGCTATGATCCGACAGCCTTGTCGTCGATGCTCAATTCACTGGCATTGCAAACGGCGGTGGACGCTAAGGTTGCCGGCATAAACGGGCATTCCATTCCCGAATGGGCCAGCACCCACCCGGACCCGGCGCGGCGCGTCGTGCGCGCGGCAAATAATGCACGAAAGTATCCGGCAAGCACCTTGCGTAATGCCGATGCGCATCTGCGCGCGATTGACGGGCTGATGTATGATGACGATCCGCGCGAAGGCGTGATCGAAGGCAATGAATTCCTGCATCCTGACCTTCGCCTGAAATTTTCCGTTCCGCAGGGTTTCGGCATGTCGAACGGGTCGCAGGCGGTGACGATCAACGGTAATGGCGGAAAAGGGCTGTTCACGACGCAGGCCTTTAACGGTGATCGACGCGCCTATGTCGATGCGGCGTTCAAGGCCGTTGTCGGTGACCAGCAAAAAGTGGATTATGGCCAGGTCCAGACGACAACCGTGAATGGTATTCCTGCCTTTTATGCGTCAGCCAATGTCAACACGCAGCAATCGGGGACGGTGCGGCTGACCGTTTTTGCCTATGAATGGGGTGCCAACCAGGCGTTTCATTTCGTCACCATTACGCCCTCGAACGGGTCGCCATTTGATTCCATGTATAGCAGCGTCGCGCGCATGACTGCGAATGAGGCATCGGCGATAAAGCCACGCAAAATCCGTGTTGTAACGGTTGGCAGGTCGGATAGTGTCGCCACGCTGGCAGCCCGCATGGCTTACCGGACCTTTCAGACGGAACGGTTCCTTGCGCTTAACGGACTCACGGGTTCTGCCAAGCTGACCGCCGGCCAGAAGGTGAAGATCGTTTCTTATTGAAGGCTGCCAACGCGCGCCCGGTTCGACGGGCGGGGTTTTCGTTAGCGATCAATCGTCGCGCGAGACGCGTTCTTGCCGTTCATGGCGCTCCTGCGCCTCCAACGTCATTGTCGCAATCGGGCGTGCGCGCAGGCGGGCGAGCGAGATGGGTTCGCCAGTGACCTGGCAATATCCATATTCGCCTTCCTTGATCCGCCGCAACGCCGCATCGATCTTGGCGATCAATTTGCGCTGACGGTCACGGGTGCGCAATTCTATGCCCCAATCGGTTTCGCTGGATGCCCGGTCATTCAGATCGGGCTCACGGATCGGGCCATCCTGCAATTGGTTCAGCGTACCGCGCGATTCTTCCAGAATGTCGTTGCGCCATTTCAGAAGCTGCAGCTCGAAAAACCGCAACTGCTTTTCGCTCATAAACTCTTCATCGTCAGATGGAATGTAAGCGGGGTCTAGATCATAGTCCAATTCGTTGTTTTGATCGGATTCGTGCTGCAGCTTGGTGCCGGCATTCATGCCCTATTCTCCACATCGAGCCGGCGACGCCACGATGGACATTCATCCGGACACACTCACTGGCGGCGCTATAGACTCGCCCCCATGGCCGCACAAGCGACAATTGCCGTGACAGCTAATCAGGGGCGGTTCGTCATCGCAGACGCAAGGCCATTCGGCGTGCTGGTTAACATACCCATTTGTAAACAGTTCCAGTTCGGGACGTTTCGCCATTTTACATTGGAAATCTGCCGATTTTTTTTGAATCTGCAACCGCAACACGGTTAATGTAATTGAACCGGCAGCAATCTTCTGCCCAAGTACGTCAATGAAGGATGCAGCCGTCGAATGTTTTTCGGCGAGGGCAGCTGGGTCCGGGACTGAAGAGGTCGACATTATGTCTGTACGCATGGCACTGGCCAAATTATGTGCTTGCACTTGCGGTGGCGCGCTTATTGGGGGTGGCGCTGTCCAGATCGCGGATCATCCGCCGGCTCAGGTGAAGGTCCATAAAGCCAAGAAAAAGGTCAAGGCGCGCTCGGTTGCTTATGCACCGGTTCGCAAGGTGAAGCGGGTTCGCAAGGTCACGCGTACCGTGACGACAACCTGTGCGCCTGCAACAGTGACAGTGGCCAGCCAGGGCACGCCCATGCCCATGCAATTGCCTTACGCGCCGCTGCCTCCTGCGGGACAAAGCGAATTTGGCGGTGGCGGGGTCCCCGTTGTTGTCGGCGGCGGCATTGGTGGCTTTGGCGGCGGTGGCTTCTTCGGTGGCTTCTTCGGTGGAGGCGGTGGTGGCAGCAGCGGCGGTGGAACCGTCGTGATATCGTCAACGTCAAGCAGCACTGGCGGCATCTCCAGCTCCACATCGACTGGCGGATCGAGCACATCGACCGGTGGTTCGAGTACATCGACCGGTGGTTCGAGCACATCCAGTACATCGGGGGGCATTTCGACCTCGACTGGCGGTGTCAGCACTTCGACGTCCACAGGCGGTGTCAGCACATCGACTGGCGGTGTTTCGACTTCCACGGGTGGTGTTTCAACGTCAACCGGCGGTGTCAGCACCTCGAGCGGCAATGTTTCCACCTCGTCGGGTAACGTCTCGACCTCGTCGGGCAATGTCAGCAGCTCGTCATCCAGCTCTTCTTCATCCTCGAGCAGTTCATCTTCCTCAAGCTCGTCTTCGTCTTCAAGTTCCGGCGGCGGCAGCACCGGTGGCAAGCCGGGGACCAGCAGTGGTGGCCATGATGGTGGCAGCACTGGCTCATCGGGCTCAAGCGGTTCATCCGGTTCTTCGGGTTCCAGCAGTTCGTCGTCGTCATCGAGCACGTCTTCAGGCGGCTCGTCCAGCTTTGGCGGCACCAGCTCCGGTTCGACCGGATCGTCGGGTAGCAGCTCGTCAAGCAGTTCAAGCTCTTCATCGTCGTCCAGTTCATCGTCGAGCGGGGGATCGGGCGGCAGCAGTGGCGGGCATGACGTTCCGGCCCCGCCGATGGTGCTGCTTTTCGGCGCCGCAGCAGCCGGCCTGTTCGCCCGCCGTCGCCAAGCCAAGAAAAATGCGCTGACCAAAACGGCGTGATTTCAGCTTTAATGTTATGGGAAGGGCGGCCTGCGGGTCGCCCTTTTCTTTTATCCGGCTTGCACGCAGCGGCGTGCCTCGGCATAGGCCGGAACCATGCATGATCTTAAGTCCATCCGCGAAAATCCGTCCGCATTTGACGCTGGCCTTGCGCGCCGCGGCGCTGCTGCTGCCTCTGCAGAGATATTGGCGCTCGACGAACGTCGCCGCGCCGTTCTGAGCGAGCTGCAGGAAGGCCAGGCGCGACGCAACGAGGCATCAAAGGCAATCGGAGCCGCAATGGGCAAGGGCGATACCGCCACAGCCGAGGCGCTGAAGGCAGAGGTCGGTGCGCTGAAAGAAAAGCTACCGCTTCTTGAGGAGCAGGAGCGCGCCGTTTCGACGGAATTGGATGCGCTTCTCGCGTCGATCCCCAACCTGCCATTCGATGATGTGCCCGATGGCGCGGATGAAAAGGAAAATGTTGAGGTTGCACGCTGGGGCGATCCGCGCGCCTTTGACTTTGAACCAAAGGATCATAGCGAAATCGGGCCACCACTCGGCCTCGACTTTGAAACCGGGGTGGCCATTTCCGGTGCGCGTTTTACCTTCATGCGCGGTGCAATGGCGCGGTTGAACCGGGCGCTTGGCCAGTTCATGCTCGATCACCAGACCAGTGTGAACGGATATAGCGAATGTGCGACGCCCTATCTGGTGCGCACCGAATCGCTTTTCGGTACCGGGCAGCTCCCCAAATTTGCCGAGGATAATTTCCAGACCACCGATGGCCGCTGGTTGATCCCGACTGCCGAAGTGTCGCTAACCAACAGCATCCGCGAACAAATACTCGACGATGCGGCACTGCCGATCCGTATGACCGCGCTGACGCCCTGTTTCCGGTCGGAGGCAGGTGCGGCCGGTAAGGACACCAAGGGCCTGATCCGCCAGCACCAGTTTGAAAAGGTGGAGCTGGTTTCGATCGCCCGGGCGGAGGATAGTGCCAGCGAGCATGAACGGATGACCGGCGCGGCGGAAAGCGTGCTGCAGGCGTTGGGTCTGCCTTATCGTAAAATGCTGCTCTGCACTGGCGACATGGGCTTTGGCGCACGGAAGACCTTTGACCTGGAGGTCTGGCTGCCGGGACAGGGGCTGTATCGCGAAATTTCAAGCTGCTCGAACTGCGGCGATTTCCAGGCGCGGCGGATGAACGCGCGTTATCGCCCGGCAGAGGCAAAGGGCACCGCTTTTGTTCATACGCTCAACGGATCTGGGCTTGCCGTCGGACGCACCTTGGTGGCGGTTATCGAAAATTACCAGCAGGCAGACGGCAGCGTCACAGTGCCAGAGGTGCTGCGTCCCTATATGGGTGGTATTGCAGAATTAACGCCTGAGAAGCGCGCCTGAAGCTTCATCGACTCTAACCGAACGGATAATCTGATGCGTATTCTTCTGACCAATGACGATGGCGTCAATGCTCCCGGACTGAGGGTTCTTGAACGGATTGCCCGCGAATTCAGCGACGATATCTGGATCGTGGCGCCCGCCGATGAAAATTCGGGCGCGGGTCACTCGCTGACACTGAGCAAGCCAGTGCGCATTCGCGAACATGGCCATCAGCATTATTCGGTCACCGGTACGCCTACAGACTCGGTGATGATCGCGCTGGGGGTGCTGATGAAGGATGCAAAGCCCGACATCATCCTGTCCGGGGTCAATCGCGGTGCCAATCTGGGCGATGACATCACTTATTCGGGCACTGTGTCCGCGGCTATGGAAGGCGCGCTGGCCGGCGTTCGTTCGATCGCAATGAGCCAGGTTTATGGCCGCGAAGGCATGGGCGATGCCGTTCCTTTCTCGGCTGCAGAGGCGTGGGGCGCGAAGGTCGTTGCGGCTTTGCTGGAGACCCCGTTCGAGCCACGTACGCTGGTCAATATCAATTTCCCCGCCATCGCACCTGAAGCGGTAAAGGGCATTCAGGTCGTTCGGCAGGGTTTCCACGATTACAGCCGTGGTTCGATCGTCAAGGGCACCGATCCGCGCGGTTATGATTATTACTGGTTTGGTTTGCATGGCGTCGAGCACACTTCCGGCCATGACACCGACCTGGAAGTCGTCGAAGACGGTTACATCGCAGTGACACCGCTCCAGCTTGACTTGACGCATAAGCCTTCGCTCGTCACTCTTGCCGAGGCTTATCGGCAGATATGAGGGGCAGTTAATGGCAGATCGGGCATCAGGGCTGGCCGTTACGATTGCGATCCTGTTGCTACCCGGCTGCATTCCAACTGCAGGTCAAGACTACCGGATCGCCAGCAACACCAATAGTGCGCCATATGCAAGCGATCCTGCCGAGCCGCTGGCGGAACCTGTGATCGTTCCGGAACGTGAGATCGTCGCCCAGACGCCAAGCTGGAGCCCAGCAGCGGTCAACCGCAATGCCCGCCAGGTCGAGGCGCAAAGTTATATTGTTAAAGGCGGTGACACGCTGTTCGGCATCGCTGCCGCGACAGGCGCCGGTGCTACGGCAATCGCAGAAGCAAATGCACTGACCCCGCCATATATGCTGAAAACGGGGCAGCGACTGCAGATTCCTGCCGGTCGTTTTCACCGTGTAGGCGTCGGCGAAACCGGCATTGCGATTGCGCGCGCCTATGGCATCAACTGGCTCGATGTGGTCGCGCTCAACCACATCCCGCCACCCTATACGCTGCAGATCGGACAGAATCTGCAATTGCCCGATGGTGACGCCGAGGCTGCACCGGCTCGAGAAAGCAGCCAATCGCCTGAGGCGCGGGCTGCGGCATTTTCCCTAGATATCGACAGCATCGTTACCGGTGGCGCGCCCGCCCGTGCTGCGTCGGCTCCGGCCCGTATTGCCCCGGCGCCAGTCGGTTTTGCGGGCAGCTTCGCTTGGCCGGTGGCAGGAAATGTCGTCTCGCGCTTTGGCAGTATTGGTGGCGGTCGGGTGAATGACGGGATCAAGATCGCCGCCCCCTCTGCCACCCCAGTCGGTGCGGCGGGGGATGGCGTTGTTGTCTATGCTGGAAATGAGATTGCGGTGCTAGGTGGGCTAGTGCTCGTCGACCATGGCGGCGGTTGGATCACCGCTTATGGTCACCTTGCCAGTTTGGATGTCGCAAAGGGCCAAAGGGTAAAGCGCGGGCAGCGGCTGGGTGGCGTCGGGGAAACAGGCCATGTCGATAGCCCGCAACTGCATTTCGAAATCCGTAAAGATCGCAGGCCGCTTGATCCGCTCACTCGGCTGCCCGCCCGATAGCTTTCGTGCTGCTAGGCTCCAAGTAAGCCGAAAACCAGGCCCATCGCTGCGTAAAAAACGATCCAGTAACCGGCATCGATGGCAAACAGCTTTCCGGATTTGCGGCCATAAAGATAGTTGGTGCCAATGGCGGGCGCGACAAAGCCCAGCGCGATGCCGGTTGAAATCATCATGGTGCGATAAAAATCGGTATCAAAATGGGCAAGAAGATGGCCGAGGAACACTGCCGACAACAGGCTGAACAAAAAGGTGATCCCAAAAATCTTGATCATGTTTGCGGACTTCAGTTCGTCATCTGAAAGTCCGATTGCGCGCTGCCAAGCCTTGCCGAATAATGGTCCGTACCAGATGCCGCCAACCAGAAAACCCGATGCTGCAGCGATCAGGATCGCCAGGATATTTGCATTCGCCATGGTCGTTTCCTCCGGTCGATATCATGCGCCCCAAACCGCGTGGTGACAAGCGTCGCAAAAAAGCCTATGCGCCCGGCCATCATGGCAACCAAAATTGAAGCAGCGCCCAAGGTCGGCATGGTCTCCCTGGGCTGTCCGAAGGCGCTGGTCGACAGCGAACGCATTCTCACGAAACTCCGGGCCGATGGCTATGCCATGTCGCCGGATTATGAAGGCGCGGATGTCGTGCTCGTCAATACGTGCGGCTTTCTCGATAGTGCCAAGGAAGAAAGCCTTGATGCGATTGGAGAGGCTATTGCTGAAAATGGCCGTGTGATCGTCACCGGTTGCATGGGCAATGAAGCCGAGCTGATCCGCGCCCGATTTCCCGAAGTTCTCGCCATTACCGGCGCCCATCAATATGAGGATGTCGTCGCAGCCGTCCATCAAGCAGCGCCGCCCGCGCGTGGTGCTTTTGTCGACCTGATTCCGGAAGGCGGTCTGAAGCTGACGCCGCGCCATTACAGCTATCTGAAGATTTCAGAAGGCTGCAACCATAGCTGCGCCTTCTGCATCATCCCGTCACTACGTGGAAAGCTGGCAAGCCGGCGGATTGATGCTGTGCTGCGCGAGGCTGAAAAGCTGGTAGCGGCCGGGACGAAAGAATTGCTGGTCATCAGTCAGGATACCTCGGCCTATGGCGTCGATATCCGACACGAAGCGCGCGAATGGAAGGGCGCGCAGGTGCGCGCGCATATGACCGATTTGGCCCGCGAATTGGGCGGATTGCGCACGATTGACGGTCATGCCCCTTGGGTCAGGCTGCATTATGTCTATCCCTATCCGCATGTTGATGATGTGATCCCGTTGATGGCCGAAGGCCTGCTCACGCCTTATCTGGATATCCCCTTCCAGCACGCTGCACCTTCGGTGCTGAAGCGGATGAAGCGGCCTGCCAATGAAGCCAAGGTGCTGGAACGTATTCGCAACTGGCGTGCGATCGCGCCCGACATCGCCATTCGTTCCAGCTTTGTTGTCGGTTTTCCCGGCGAGACTGAGGCGGATTTCGAATATCTGCTCGACTGGCTTGATGAAGCGCAGCTTGACCGTGTCGGAGCGTTCCGATTTGAACCCGTCGAAGGCGCTTCGGCCAATGCGCTCGACAATCCGGTTCCCGAAGAGGTGAAGGAAGAGCGCTATCAGCGGATCATGGCCAAAACTGCTGCGATCAGCGCCGCAAAGCAGGCGGTCAAGGTTGGCCGTGTTCTGCCCGTTATTATCGATGAGGTTGGCGAAGCGGACGAGGATGGCAGTATCGGTGCGACCGGCAGATCGCAGGCGGACGCCCCGGAAATTGACGGTCATGTCTATCTGCGCGACGTTCCTGAAGGGCTCGCCCCCGGCGCAATTGTCAATGTCGCAATCGAGGATGCCGACGAGCATGATCTGTTCGGAGCGATTGCAAACTGATCCCCTTATCCGTTGCAATCTGCAACGATGTAACTAATCTCCGCTTTAATCGCCCGGTTAAGGGCAGCGGAGAGAGTCGACATGGGTGCAACGGAATTTGGTGGCGATTTTGACGTATTGATCGTCGGGGCAGGGCTATCGGGCATTGGCGCGGCCGCGCATTTGACAATGCAATGCCCGAACAAGTCATTCGTCATTCTTGAACAACGCCATGATGTCGGCGGCACCTGGGATCTGTTTCGTTACCCTGGCATCCGTTCCGATTCGGACATGCACACGCTCGGTTATCGTTTCAAACCATGGCTGCATGAAAAAACCATCGCCGATGGACCGGCGATCTGGGATTATGTCCATGAAACGGTTGACGAATATGGCATCGGCCCAAAAATTCGGTTCCGCAACCGCGTGCTTTCCGCCGACTGGTCAACAGAGACGGCCCGATGGACGATCAAGGCGCGGCATGAAGATAGCGGCGTTGAGACCCACTATACGGCCAACTTCCTATTCATGTGCGCCGGCTATTATGATTATGATAAGGGCTATCGCCCCGATTTCCCGGGAGAGGAAAATTTCCAAGGACAGATCATCCATCCACAGCATTGGCCGGAAGATCTGGATTATAGCGGGAAAAAGGTCATTGTGATTGGGTCTGGCGCGACCGCCGTTACGATCGTGCCGGTAATGGCCGAGACCGCCACCAAGGTCTATATGCTGCAACGCACGCCGACCTGGATGGTCTCGCGTCCGGCGCGTGACTGGTTTGCCAATAACCTGCGCAAGATACTGCCGTCGCAGCTTGCATATGATATCACTCGGTGGCGCAACATCCTGATGCAGCGGCTAGTTTACAACCATGCCCGCAAGAAGCCCGAAAAAACCGGCCAAAAGCTTTTGGAAATGGCGAAGAAGGAGTTGCCGGCTGGCACAAATTTGAAGCGTGACTTCACCCCGCCCTACAACCCTTGGGAACAGCGGCTGTGCCTCATCCCCGATGGTGATATGTACAAGGCGATCACCAAAGGCAGCGCCGAAATTGTGACCGATCATATCGATCATTTCACGCCCACCGGCATCAAACTGAAATCTGGGCGCGAACTTGAAGCTGATATCATCGTCACCGCGACCGGGCTCAATTTGGTCACGCTGGGCAAGACGCAGATCAGCGTTGACGGCAAGGCCACGGTATCCGCCGACCATTTCAACTATAAAGGCGTGATGTTCAGCGACATTCCGAACATGGCGAGTGTGTTTGGTTATGTGAATGCCAGCTGGACGCTGAAGACCGATATCGTTGCCGACTATGTCTGCCGGTTGCTGAAAACGATGGACGCCAAGGGTGCAGATATCGCCAATCCGGCATTGGGTGAAACCGATATGCCGCGCTTGCCCTTTGTCTCGGATTTCAGCTCTGGCTATTTCGCCCGATCATTCCAGAACCTGCCGATCAACGGCGATCGCCATCCCTGGCGTGTGCTGCAGGATTATAAGGCAGAGAAAAAGATCCTGACACAGGAGCCCATCGACGATGGCGTGATGGTCTTTTCGAAAGCGAAGAAGGCAGCTGGCAAGGCCAAGGAAACGGGCGGCGCGCCGGTTCTCGAAGCCGCCGAATAAAGTCTGCTTTAGCGGTCGCCGTCGCGGCGCGTGACGGCGGCTGTCCGCTTTTCGGCAATGCTTTCCGGGGCGACGATGTGCGGCCTGCGGCGTGCCAGCCAGACGATAAAGCCGATCAGCAACAGGCCACCAAATGCAAGGCCAAGCCCCATCCAGCGCATCATCGCGGGCAAATTCTGCAATGCCGGATCGTCGGACATGGCGAGGATGTTGGGTTCGCTATCGTCGATCCGCCAATATTCAACGCGGTACGCATCCGTGTCGAAGCGGTAAAGGCGCAGTGTCACGGTGGTCCACTCACCATCATTCTTCACGGCGTAAAGCAGATTAGCCTCATATTCGATCGGATCGAGGCTGTGGCTTTTCAGCGGCGCGGCAAAGACGAAACGCAGCGGCGCTGTCGATTTCAACCTTTTGCTGTCGTTGCCGAAACGCCCTGTAAATTCATCCTGCGCATTGGCCGCGACCAGTGCTATCGCGCCGGCCCTGTCGGCTTTCTGCATTGCCGTCAGGAAAGCCTCGGCTGATATTTTGGCAGCATCGATTTCCTTGGCCTGATCTTGGCTTTGGGCGGATGCACCCGTCGCGATCACAGCGAGGCCGAAGATCAGCGCCAGAAGAATTTTGCGGACCATGGAAAATCTCTCCCCCAGTAGGAATGAAACCGCTAACAGCGCAGGCATGACCGATTATTCCGCACTAATCCAGCCCGACAATGGCCAGGCCGCCTTTGACATCGAAATCATTGCCAAACAGGGCTTTGCCGAATGGCTATCCGGGCAACCTAGCGACATACGCGCAGTTGCCGCAGCGCAGAAGTGCGACGGCAATAGCGGTGATTTTGCGATCCTGCCGATTGCGGGGGGCGAACAGTGGAAGGCGGCGTTGGTTGTGACCGATGCGGCCAAGCTTGATCATTGGGCGCTGGCAAAAGCGGCCGATGTCTTGCCGGAGGGCATTTATCGCCTGAAAGGTGCGGAAACCGGTGACGCGCTGTTCGGCTGGCTTCTTGGCCAATATCGGTTTGACGAATATCGCAGCGAACCCAAGCGCAAGGGGCCACGGGTCCTGTTGACAAGCGAACCCGGGCGGATCGAGAATGCTGTCCGCCAGGCAGAGGCGACCGCGCTGGTGCGCGATCTGGTCAACCGGCCGCCGATTGATCTTGGGCCGCAGGAATTGGAGGCAGAGGCTGCCCGGCTGGCAAAGGTGCATAAGGGCAAGCTGCACGTTACCAAGGGGCATGATCTGGAAACCGGATATCCGTTGATCCATGCGGTCGGCATGGCATCATCCCGCGATTATGCTCCGCGGCTGATCGAAGTTGAATGGGGCGATGAACGCCATCCGCGCATCGCGATTGTCGGCAAGGGAGTCGTGTTCGATTCGGGCGGGCTCAACATCAAGAGCGCGGCCGGAATGCGGCAGATGAAAAAGGATATGGGCGGGGCTGCCCATGCCCTCGCACTCGCAGACCTGATCATGAAGGCGCATCTGCCGGTGCGGCTGCACCTTCTGGTCGCAGCGGTTGAAAACTGCGTGTCAGGTGGCGCGCTTCGTCCGGGCGACATTGTGAAAAGCCGTGTGGGCATCCATGTGGAGATCGATAACACCGATGCCGAGGGCCGATTGATCCTTGCCGATGCGCTGACCAAGGCGGTGGAGGATAAGGCCGGGCTGATCTTCAATTTCGCGACATTGACTGGCGCGGCACGCGTGGCGCTTGGCCCTGATCTTCCGGCGTTATTCGCCAATGACGATGCTCTGGCTGACGATCTGCTTGATGCCGCCAAGACGGTGGCCGATCCGCTCTGGCGGCTTCCCTTGTGGAAACCCTATGCCGACATGCTCGACAGTGACATTGCCGATACAGCCAATGCCGGGGGTGGCTTTGCCGGTGCAATAACCGCAGCCTTGTTTATGCAGAAATTCGTGCCCGATGATGTGAAATGGGCGCATCTCGATACCTTTGCTTGGCGTCCTGCGGCGAAACCCGGCCGACCCAAGGGCGGCGAGGCGCTGGGGCTGCGCGCAGTGTATCGCTACTTGTCGCAGGCCTATCCCGTCCGCTAAGGGGGCGCGCAAAGTCAGGGGAAAAACAGTGGCCGACACGGCACCCAAAGAACGCGCCATCTATAGCCTTAGTGGGCATAGCATAGAAGGCGACAAGCGCACGACGCCAATCCGCGGCGACCTTGCCGACATCAAATTGGCAGGCAAACTGTTCGCGCCGCATTACGCGGTGCCGATGATCCGCACCGGGATCGCGCCAGTTACCGAAATTCATGCCGAACCGCATATGACATCGATGCCGGTCAGTTCGTTGATGCATGGCGAGGAATTTGCTGTGCTGGATGTCGCGGGCGAATGGGCCTGGGGCTATTGCCTGCACGATGATTATCTCGGCTATTTGCGCTTTGCTGATCTGGGGGACGATTTCACCGCGACCCATATGGTCAGCGCGCCCGCGACCTTGCTGGTTGCAACGCCGTCTATCAAAGCACCGGTGCTGGCGCGTTACCCGATGGGCGCCCAGATTGTGTGCGGCGAGGCCAGCGAGTGCGGCAAATTCCTTGCCTGCGAAGGTGGCTGGATTCCCAGCGTGCACCTTTCCGAACCCGGAAAGGTGGAGGGATCGCCTGCAGACCTTGCCGAGAAACTGGTGGGCGTGCCCTATAGCTGGGGCGGACGCAGTGGTAATGCGCTTGACTGTTCGGGTCTGGTCCAGCTTGTCTTTGGCCTTAAGGGCATAAAGGCCCCGCGCGATGCCGATATGCAGCAGGCGGGTTTTGGAGAGGAGCTGAGCGAAGACGAGGCATTGCAGCGCGGCGATCTTGTCTTCTTCCCCGGCCATGTGGGTATCATGGCGGATGAGAGCAACCTGATCCATTCCAATGGCGCGGCAATGGCCGTTTCGATCGAACCGCTTGAGGCAGCAACCGCCCGCTTTGCCGAACATGCAAAGCCGGTGCTGGCGCGGAAGCGCGTGAAACTGTGACCATTTCGGTCTTCATCGACGGCGCCGTCGGCACCACCGGGCTCGAAATTGCCGACAGGCTTTCGGGCCGCAGCGAATTTGCCCAGATCATCCTGCCCGAAGATAGGCGCAAGGATGTGGCCGCTCGCCGTGAAGCGCTGAACGATGCCGATTTTGTCATCCTCTGCCTGCCCGACGATGCGGCGAAAGAGGCAGTGGCAATGATCGCCAATGATCGCACGCGCGTGATCGACGCCTCGACCGCGCACCGCGTCGATCCTGATTGGGCCTATGGCTTCGCCGAATATCGCAAAGGCCAGCGCGCAGCGATTGCCGCCGCGCGCTTCGTTTCCAATCCAGGCTGCTATCCTACAGGTTTTCTGGGGCTGGTCGCGCCGCTCGTTGCCGAAGGGCTGATCCCTGCAGACTGGCCCTACACGGTCAACGCCGTGTCAGGCTATTCGGGCGGGGGAAAGGCGTTGATCGAACGGTTCGAAGGGGAGGGGGCGGATATTGGCTTCCGTGCCTATGGCCTCGATCTCAATCATAAGCATGTGCCCGAAATGCAGGGCCATGCCGGGCTGACCCACCCGCCAATCTTCGCGCCCGCCGTGGTGCAGGCGTTTCGCGGCATGCTGGTCGAAGTGCCGCTGCCACTCGCTGCGATGCCCGGTGCAGCCAATGCTGATGCCTTGCGCGCCGCGCTCAGCGCCCATTATGCTGGTTCACCGCTTGTCACCGTGCATAGCGAAGCTGCGCCATCCGAATTGCTGATCCGCAAGGCAGAGGCCCCTTCGGACCGGCTAGACCTTTACGTCTTCGCTTCGCCCAAAGGTGATCAGGTGCGCTTGGTCGCGATGCTCGACAATCTGGGCAAAGGCGCCAGCGGCGCTGCGGTGCAGAATTTGAACATCATGGCCGGGCTGGATGAGGTGAGTGGGTTGCGGTTGTAGTTTAAACGCTGCAGCCCACGACATCATCACTCTGAACTTGTTTCAGGGGCCATTCCACCCAGTTAGATTGAGCTTGGCTGCCCGATGGATGCTGAATCTCGCTCAGCATGACCTGGGGTCACAACAAGCGATCCTCAATAAGGCGGCTTGTGCAGCCCCTTCGGGCTCGCGGTGAAGATCTCGCAGCCATCCTCGGTAATGCCGATGCTATGTTCAAACTGCGCGCTCAATGAACGATCCCGCGTTACCGCCGTCCAACCATCATCAAGCATCTTGGCGTGTGGTTTGCCGATGTTGATCATCGGTTCGATGGTGAAGATCATGCCGGGTTTCAGTTCGGGGCCTGTGCCGGGGCGGCCGGCATGGACAACTTCGGGGGCGTCGTGGAACAGACGGCCGAGGCCATGCCCGCAAAACTCGCGGACCACGCCATAACGGTGGCCTTCGGCATGGGTTTGGATCGCGTGGGCGATATCGCCGATACGGTTGCCAGGCTTTGCCTGTTCGATGCCAAGCATCAGGCATTCATAGGTTACATCGACCAGCCGTTTTGCCTTGGTCGGCACATCACCTACCAGATACATGCGGCTGGTATCGCCGTGCCAGCCATCAATGATCGGCGTCACGTCAATATTGATGATGTCGCCGTCGCGCAATTTCTTGTCCGACGGGATGCCATGGCAGATCACATGGTTGATGCTGGTGCAGCAGCTGTGCGTAAAACCGCGATAGCCCAATGTTGCCGGAATGCCGCCGCCCTTCAGCGTCATTTCGTGGACCAGATCATCAATATCCTGCGTGCTGATGCCGGGAACGACAAAGCTGGTAAGTGCATCAAGTATCTCTGCGGCAAGGCGGCCGGCCTTGCGCATGCCTTCAAAGGCTTCCTGCCCATGCAGTTTGATCACCCCGTCGCGGGGGATTGCGGCTTCGTCGGCGGTCACGGCAACATATTGGTTCATGGGCGGCGATATAGGGCTTTTATCGGCGCTTTGCGAGGGGAGTCTTTCTCGCTATGCCAGTCGGATGACATCAAACCGCATCTATACCGCCGCGCTGGTTATCATCGGCGACGAAATCCTCTCTGGCCGCACCCAAGATAAGAATATCAGCCAGATTGCCCTTTGGCTTAACGTGCAGGGCATTCGCCTGCGCGAGGTGCGCGTCGTCCCCGATGTCGAGGAGGCGATTGTCGAGGCGGTCAATGCGCTGCGCGCACGCAACGATTATCTGTTCACGACAGGCGGCATCGGACCGACGCATGATGACATCACCGTGGATGCCATCGCCAAGGCGCTGGGTGTTTCCGTTGTGCTGCACCCGATCGCAAAGGAAATATTGGAACGCTATTATGAAACCCGCGGCGGCATCAATGAAGGCCGGCTGCGGATGGCGCGGGTGCCTGACGGTGCGGACCTTATCCCCAACAAGATGTCGGGCGCGCCGGGGATCAAGATCGGCAATATCTTCATCATGGCGGGCGTTCCGCACATCACCGCGGGAATGCTTGATGCGCTGACCGGCACGCTCGAAGGCGGCGCGCCGCTGCTGTCGCACCAGATTGGCTGTTGGGTCGCCGAAAGCGAGATTGCCGAACTGCTCCGCCAGGCGGAAAAGTCGCATGAAGGCTGCCAGATCGGCAGCTATCCTTTCTTCCGCGAAGGCCGGGTCGGTGCCAATTTCGTTGTCCGTTCAACCGATGCCCATATGCTGGGCCAGTGCATCGAGGCCTTGAAATCCGGACTGGCAGGGCTGGGCTATCCCGTTGTCGATGGTGGAATCTAAATCACTGGTACCACCATTCATCCTGGGTCAATCGACGCCGCAGCAGGAAACCGATTGATGAAACTGCTCCATAGCCTCCGCCTTGCAACCGCGCTCGCGTTGCTGGTTCCCGTACATGCCGTTGTTGCACAGCCGACGCCGGTTGCTGAAACGAAGACGGCGCAAGTGCCATGGCTTTATGAAGGCAGCGATGTTCCCGTCGACACAAGCTGGACCTTCGGCAAGCTGGAAAACGGGCTTCGTTATGCGGTGAAACGCAATGTCGTGCCGCAGGGTCAGGTGTCGATCCGCGTGCGTATCGATGCCGGCGCGCTGCATGAGGAAGATAATGAGCAGGGCTTTGCCCATCTGATCGAACATCTTGCCTTTCGCGGTTCCGAATATGTGCCCGATGGCGAGGCAAAGCGGATCTGGCAGCGGTTCGGCGTGACGTTCGGCAGCGACAGCAACGCGCAGACGACGCCAACGCAGACGGTCTACAAGCTTGACCTTCCCAATGCGCAACCGGCGGCCTTGGCCGAATCCATGAAGCTGTTGTCGGGCATGATGCGCGCGCCGAATATCTCGGATGCGGCGCTGAATGCTGAGCGATTGATCGTTCAGGCTGAATTGCGCGAATCCGACGGGGCATCACGCACATTGGGTGATGCGATGCGCGAACATGCCTTTCAGGGGCAACGGCTTGCCGCCCGTTCGACCATCGGCACGTTTGAAACACTGAATGCGGCCACGGCGGAGGCGCTTCGGGCCTTTCACCAACGGTGGTACCGGCCGGAAAATGCAGTCGTGGTAATCGCGGGTGATCACGACCCTGCCGAACTGGAACGCCTTGTCCGGCAATATTTCGGCGAATGGAAAGGCAAAGGGCCCAGCGCGCTCCAACCCGATTTCGGCAAGCCGGATCGCAATGGCGCAGTGGCGCGCACGATTGTCGAGCCAACCTTGCCGCCTAATGTCGCGATGATTTATGCCCGGCCTTGGGTGAAGGTCGATGACACCATCCTCTATAATGAGCAATTGCTGATCGATGCGGTTGCGCAGCAGATCCTCAATCGCCGTTTGATTACCCGTGCACGCGGCGGTGCCAGCTTCAGCCAGGCAGAGGTCGGGCAAGAGGATATTTCCCGCAGTGCCGATATCACCACTGTCATCGTCACGCCGATCGGAGACGACTGGCAGAAAGCAGTAAGCGATGTGCGCGCCATCATCGAAGATGCGATTGCGGCACCACCTTCGACTGCGGATATTGAGCGTGAATTGACCCTGTTCGGCAATGCGCTGCGCACGATGAAGGATAGCTATCCGTTCGAGGCCTCGGCCAAGCAGGCAGAAGATATCGTCAAGGCAGTCGATATTCGTGAGACTGTGGCTGCGCCCGATACTGTCGTTGCGGTGTTTGATGCGATGCGTGCGAAGTTCACGCCGGAAAGGCTTCACGCCGCAACAAAGGCGCTGTTCACCGCCGACGCGGTGCGCATCCTCCGCACGACACCGACCGATCCGGGCGCCGATGCTGATCAGAAATTGGCGATGGCGCTGACCATGCCGGTCGCCGCTGCAAATGATGTGCGGCTTGCGGGAAATGCGATCGGCTTTGGCGACTTGCCACAACTTGGTGCGCCCGGGCAGGTGATGCTGCGCACTCCTCTCCCGCGTTTTGATATGGAATCGCTGCAACTCGCCAATGGTGGGCGCGCATTGCTGTTTCCTAACCAGGCAGAAAGCGGGCAGGTGCGTGTGCTGGTGCGCTTCGGCCGTGGCTATCAGGCCGTTGCGCCTAAAAATGGTGGAATGCTTTGGACGGGGCCTGCCGTGATCGGTGAAAGCGGCATAGGCAAGTTCAACCGCACGCAGATCGATCAACTCGTCAACGGCCGGCGCATCGAACTCAATTTCGCCGTCGATAATGACGCGTTTGAATTTTCTGCCTCGACCCGCCCGGAAGATCTGGCTGATCAGTTGAAACTGATCGCGATCAAGATGGAACATCCCGGCTGGGATGCCGCTCCGCTGGAACGTGAAAAGTCGCTCGCCATTTCTGGCTATCGCAGCTTTGAAATGTCGGCCACGGCAGTGTTGCAGCGCGAATTGCAATATCGGTTGTCGGGCGATGATGCGCGTTGGAAAATCCCAACACCCGATGAAGTGCGCAAGATCACGCCGGCTGCGTTCCGCAAATATTGGGAGCCGCTGCTGGCCAGCGGTCCTGTGGAGGTCTTGCTTTTTGGTGATTTCCAGACCGAGGACGCGATCAAGGCGTTGCAGGACAGTATTGGCGCGATGAAGCCGCGTCCAGCGGCTCCTCTCCCGTCAGGCGCAGAGACGGTGCGCTTCCCCGCATCGGCAACTGCCCCGCTACGGCTTACCCATAAGGGTCCCGCCGACCAGATAGCAGCCGTTGTTGCCTGGCCGACCGGTGGCGGTATCGAAATGGTCAGCGAGGGGCGTGAGCTGGAAATCCTTGCCGCGCTGTTCCGCGACCGTTTGTTTGAAAAATTCCGGTCTGAACAGGCAGCAAGCTATAGCCCTGATGCGACGGCGATGTGGCCCGACGAATTCCGCAGCGGCGGCTTTTTGATGGCATATAGCCAGATGCAGCCCAAGGATGCCGAACGCTTTTTCAATTTTGCATCGGAAGTTGCGCTCGATCTTGCGACCAAGCCTGTCGGTGAGGACGAATTGAAAAGGGCGCTGGAGCCAATCCTGCAATATGTCGAGCGCGCCACCACCGGCAATCTGTTCTGGATGAACGAACTGGAAGGCGCGACTTATAATGCCGAACGCTATGCGGCGCTGGCGCGACTATATAGCGATTACAGCAAGGTAACGCCCGCACGGTTGCAGGCACTGGCGGCACAATATCTGGTTGCGGGGAAAAGCTGGAAGATGGTCGTTGCGCCCGAAAATCCGAGCGCCCCGATCACCGGTCGCTAACGCGCACGGGTATTAAAGCACATATTTGGAAAGGTCGGCATCCCTCGCGATGCCGGCAAGCTGTGCCTGCACATAATCGGCGTCGATGCGTATGGATTCGCCCTTGCGATCTTCAGCATCAAAGCTGATGTCCTCGAGCAGCTTTTCCATCACGGTCTGTAGCCTGCGCGCGCCGATATTCTCGACGCTTTCATTCACTTGAGCCGCGATCCGCGCAAGAGCAGTTATGGCGTCATCGGTGAATTCCAGCGTGACATCTTCGGTGCCAAGCAAGGCTGCATATTGTTGCGGCAGATTGGCCTTTGTCTGCGAAAGGATGCGCACGAAATCATCTTGAGTCAGTGCGGTTAGCTCGACACGGATCGGCAGGCGGCCTTGCAGTTCGGGCAGCATGTCGCTCGGTTTGGAAACATGGAACGCGCCGCTTGCTATGAAAAGCACATGGTCGGTTTTCATCGGGCCATATTTGGTGGCAACGGTGGTGCCTTCGATCAGCGGCAACAGGTCGCGCTGTACGCCCTCGCGACTGACAGATCCGCCGCGCACGTCGCTGACCGCAATCTTGTCGACCTCATCCAGAAACACGATGCCATTGGCCTCCGCGTCCGCGATGGCGGTGCGTGCGACATCATCCTGGTCGAGCCGTTTTTCGACCTCTTCGTCGACCAGCTTTGCCCAAGCTTCGGGCACTTTCAATTTGCGGCGCTTGGTGCGGCCCTGACCAAAGGCCTTGCCCATCATCTCGCTGATATTGATCATCGCGCCGCCGCCCATGCCAGGCAATTCCATCGGCATGTTTGGGGCGTCGGATACCTCTATCTCGATTTCGACATCGTCCATATGTCGATCGCGGATGCGCTGGCGAAACGCCTCGCGGGTCGCTTCGCTGGCGGTATCACCGGCGAGCGGTTTCAATATGCGTTCCATTGCGGCGGCTTCGGCGGCTTCGCGTACCTGCTCACGCCGCCGGTCCTTTTCAAGCCGGACGGCTTCCTCGACCAGGTCGCGCGCAATCTGTTCCACATCACGGCCTACATAGCCGACCTCGGTAAACTTGGTCGCCTCGACCTTGATGAACGGGGCATCGGCCAGTTTTGCAAGCCTGCGACTGATTTCGGTCTTGCCGCAGCCGGTCGGGCCGATCATCAGGATATTTTTCGGCGTCACTTCGTCGCGCAATTCGGCAGGCAAGCGCTGGCGGCGCCAACGGTTACGCAGCGCAACGGCAACCGCGCGCTTTGCGTCGGCCTGCCCGATGATGTGCTCGTCCAATGCAGCGACGATCGCCTTGGGGGTCAAATTTTGGCTCATTGTAAGGGAGATTTCCTTGCGGGTCAGCTTGCGCTGTCCATGATTTCCACGGTGAGGTTGTTGTTAGTGTAGACGCATATATCCGCAGCGATCTTCATCGCATGGCGAGCCAGCGTCTCGGCATCATCCTCATAATCCATCAGCGCGCGTGCCGCCGAAAGTGCGAAATTGCCGCCGGATCCAATGGCAGCGATCCCGTCATTGGGTTCCAGAACGTCGCCATTACCAGTCAGGATCAGGGTGACATCCTTGTCCGCAACAATCATCAATGCTTCCAGATTGCGCAGATATTTGTCGGTCCGCCAGTCCTTGGCGAGTTCGACTGCCGCGCGCATCAATTGCCCGCGATGCGATTCCAGTTTCTTTTCCAGTCGCTCGAACAGTGTAAAGGCATCGGCGGTTGCACCGGCAAACCCTGCAATAACGCTGCCGTCATGCAACTGCCGGACCTTGCGGGCGTTGGGTTTCATCACGGTCTGGCCCATCGACACCTGACCATCGCCTGCAATTACGACCTTGCCGCCCTTGCGGACAGACAGAATGGTGGTGCCGTACCAGGCATTGGGATTGCTATGTGATTGATTGTCCATCGGCCGCGATATGGTGCCACAGAGCGCGGAGTGCAAGCCTTGGGCCTATCCGGACAATTTACGTTCCCACTGCAGGGCGTGGGCCACGATGGTGTCCAGATTATCGAAACGCGGTTCCCAGCCAAAGCGGGCCTTGATGGCGCGATTGTCCGAAATCAGTTCGTCGGGATCGCCAGCGCGCCGGCCTTCGAGCTTTCGGTCGAGTTTCTGGTTAGTCACCCGGTCAACGGCGTCCAGCACCTCAAGCACCGAATAGCCATGGCCATAGCCGCAATTCAATATGTGGCTTGATGCCGGATCGGCGAGCAACGCGTCGAGCGCGATGACATGGGCTGCGGCGAGATCGCTGACATGGATGTAATCGCGCACGCCGGTTCCATCCGCTGTTGCATAGTCGGTGCCAAAGACTGCCACCGAATCACGCTTGCCCAGCGCGGCTTCCACAGCGACCTTGATCAAATGGGTTGCCCCTGCGGTCGATTGACCGCTGCGTGCCGAAGGGTCTGCACCCGCCACGTTGAAATAGCGCAAGGCGCAATAGTTGAAATCATGCGCAGCCGCGACGTCGCGCAGCATATATTCGGTCATCAGTTTCGACATGCCATAGGGATTGATCGGCAATGTCGGCATGTCTTCGCGTACGGGACTGGAGTCGGGGATTCCGTAAGTCGCGGCGGTTGACGAAAAGATGAAGTGTCGGACACCGTTTGTCAGTGCCGATTCGATTAGGCTGCGGCTCGCGGCGGTGTTGTTGCCATAATATTTAAGCGGGTTCTCAACCGATTCCGGCACGATGATCGACCCGGCAAAATGCATGATTGCATCGATCCGTTCTTCCCTAATGATCCGGGCGACCAGATCGGCATCCGCGACATTGCCTTCATAAAAGGTGACATTTTCCGGAATGGCCCAGCGAAATCCGGTGACAAGATTGTCGATGACAACCGGTCTTTTACCGGCATCGAGCAGAGCCAGGACGGCATGACTGCCAATATAGCCCGCGCCGCCTGTGACGAGGACATTGGTTTCAGCCGTCATATCTGCATTCTCCGAAATTGCGGTTTGCGCGGCACAGTTCTTTATCCGCTTTCTTGAATGGATGCGCCAACTTTGTCGAGCTTGTGTTGCCGGCTTGGCTTTCGATATAAACTACAACAGTCTCGATAAATGCTTAATTCTGAAGCAAATAAAAAAGGCGGCACGTAGCCGCCTTTTTCGAAAGCTATTGCCTGAAAATCAGGGGCTGCTTGGATTGTCGTCGTCGGAAAGGAGAATGATTCCACCAATCACTGCAGCAGCAGCAATGATGCCAACGATGAGGCCGCTACCACCTGCTAATTTGTTTTCGGCTTTTTTCGCGGTGCCGACGCGCTTCACTTCGGCCGTAACCGGCTTCGATACAGCATTCGAAGCATGTGCAGCGATCGGCGAACCAATCACTGCAATGGCAGCTGCTGCTGCCAGAATATTTTTTCCAAGACGCATTTCAAACTCCTTCAAACTTTTATTCAAATTATTATTTGTGAGATGCGACCTCAGTTGCTTGGTACGCTGTCAGCTTGTCGCGGACATGGCAACCATAAAAACGTCTAATCAAATGTAAAAAAAGGCGGCACAAAGGCCGCCTTTTTCGTCAAATTGACGACCGAGCTCAGGGGCTGGTCGGCGCATCGTCGTCGTTGCCAGCGGCAATAACGATACCAGCGATAACAGCAGCAGCTGCGATAACCGCGACGATTACGCCGCTACCACCGCCGAGCTTGCTTTCTTCTTTCGCAACGCCAGCGCGCTGCACCTTGGCAGCAACGGGCTTTACAGGAGCAGCAGCCTGAGCAACGACCGGGGCACCGGCCAGAGCAACAGCAGCCACCGCAGCGAGCGAGACTTTACCGAAACGCATTTTTTTGGCTCCTTTAAGAATGTGGCTTTAACACACCAGCGCCCCTCTTGCACAAAGAGGGTTTTAGCGCAACCTTTGAATCCGCTGACAATTTGAAAAATTGACTTTGCATTCGACTTGCGCGCAACTGTTGCGCAGAAGACACGCTGGATGCGACAACAGAAAATGGTTAATCTATTGTTACAGTCACTCCGATTTCAGTCCAGAAAAAGGTCTGGTGGTGCCAAGTTTGCGATGACCTGAGGGATTGTGGAGTTTAATGATGAAAATCGCCATCCATCAAATGAACAGCGGGGTTGATCCGGCAGTTAATCGGGCGGCGATGGACATTGCTATCCGGTCAGCGTCGAATCAAGGTGCACATTTCTATTTTGCGCCCGAAATGTCGCTTTTGCTGGATCGCAACCGGGAGCGTGGTCGGATCCACATCCAGCATGAAAGCGCGAATCGGCATATCGCTGCATTGTGCGACACCGCGCGTGAAGCACATATCTGGGTTCATTTAGGTTCTGTGCCCGTCCTCTCGGAAGATGGTTCTGGCCGATTTGCTAACCGTACGCTGCTGATTGACCCTGCGGGACAAATCGTGGCCCGTTATGACAAGATGCATTTATTTGATGTCGACCTTGCAACTGGGGAGAGTTGGCGCGAATCAAATGCCTATGCTGGTGGTAGCCATCCGGTGCTTGCCCAATCGCCCTTGGGTCCGTTGGGCCTAACCATCTGTTATGATATGCGCTTTCCCGATCTGTATAGCCAACTGGCCAAGGCAGGCGCGCGCGCCTTTGCAATGCCGGCAGCCTTCACCGTTCCGACCGGTAAGGCCCATTGGCATGTCTTGCTGCGCGCCCGGGCGATCGAATCGGCGGCATTTGTGATCGCCGCTGCCCAGTCGGGCGGTCATGAGGATGGGCGCGAAACCTATGGTCACTCGCTTGTCATCGATCCCTGGGGAGAGATATTGCTCGATATGGGCGACGGCGAGGGACTGGGTTTTGTAGAAATCGACCTTAGCCGGGTCGATGAAGTGCGTGCACAGGTGCCGGTGCATTTGAACCGGCGTGTCATTCCGCCGCTGGATTGATCCTTTTCTTCGCAAGATATTGTTCACGCCAAGCGATGAAGAGGCCGGAACCGATAATGATGGGTGCGCCCGTCCAGATGCTGCTGCTCGGTATTTCGGCAAAGATGAGATAGCCGGCAAGGGCCGACCAGATCAGCATGCTGTAATCAATCGTCATTGTCGTAGCGACGGTGGCATGGCGTAGCGATGCGGTCAGCAGCATCTGGCCCATAGCACCAGCAAGGCTCAGCCCTGCAATCACCAGCCATGCCTGAAGAGGATGTGCCTTGCCGAAAAACAGCATTGCGATACCCAGCGGCAACATTGAGGTCAGCGAGAACCAGAATACGATCGCGCCCGATGCCTCGGTTCGCGTCAGTTGACGGATGTGCACGATCACGGCTGCGGTGGCCACTGCCCCGCCAAGTGCGACGGCTGCGCCGAGCGGGTTCACGGCGTGATCGCCAGGTTGCAGGGCAATCAACACTCCAGCAAAACCGACCAATACCGCTGCCCAGCGATAACGCCCCGTTTGTTCGCGCAGAAGAAATGCCGCCAGGATGGTCGCAAAAATCTGCGCAGCGAAACCAAAGGTCGTCGCCTCCGCCATGTCGAGAAGCAGCATTGCGGAGAAATTGAGCAACATCGCGCTGACCCCGAGCAGCATGCGCACAGCGTGCGCCATGGGCCGGTGAGTGCGGATTGCGCGCAGGTCGCCCTGCCACCAGAGAAAGGCGAGAGAGACCGGAAGCCCTGCAAGCTGCCGCCAGAACAGGCTTTCGGTAACATGCACGCCCATGTCGTCGGCGATTTTTGCGAATACAAACATCGTTGCCAGCATGATCATCGCCAGCAGTCGGAACAAGATACCAAGCAGCGGCCGCGAGGGCGGGGCAGGCAAAGGCTTTGCGGGTAAGGGGTCGGCGAACGCCATGCCACCGCCTTAGCCGCCCTGCCGTTTTCGTCCAGCCCCCATGCCCCGGCCCCGATGCCCCGGTTCCCATGCAAAGGCTTGCAATGCGCAGGG
This sequence comes from Sphingobium sp., assembly GCA_035196065.1. Classification (NCBI taxonomy): domain Bacteria; kingdom Pseudomonadati; phylum Pseudomonadota; class Alphaproteobacteria; order Sphingomonadales; family Sphingobiaceae; genus Sphingobium; species Sphingobium sp. Next base: position 2,779,486 of record CP136575.1, on the reverse strand, counting down.
CTTGCCGCCATTTGGCCGCAATGCTCGATTGGCTGCTGTACGAATGGGATTTTCACATGTGGGCGGTGATTGCCGTCGTTTCGGCGGTGCTTGCCGCTATCAGCATATTTGCCGATTGGCGCCGAAACAAGCGCACGGCAATCGGTAAAGTCAGCTATATTCCCTGGACAGGGATCAGCATGCTGGCCGTCGGGACGACATTGATCGCCGCAGCGCTTGCATTCAAGGCGGGCTGAAAACCGCCGCCCCATTGAAGCCTGTTGGCGCATCGGCTAGATCGGTTGCAAAGCAGGATCGAATCCTGCCTGCAAAATGGAGAGAGAAATGACCGACCTGCCTGCCACCAACCGCGCCATGCTGACCGAACTGAAGCCGGAGGGCGTGCTCGAACTGTATCTGGCAGATCTGCCCATGCCCCAACCAAAGGATCATGAGGTTGTGGTCAAGGTGCTGGCAACCCCGATCAATCCGTCGGATCTGGGCCTGATGGTCGGCGCATCTGACGTTGCGACCGCGCGCGCAATCTCGCGCGACGGCCTGCCCGGCGTCCAGATGGACGTTGCCGAAGCCGGAATGCGCTTCATGGCGTCGCGCATGGGGCAGGCGATGCCGATCGGCAACGAAGGTTGTGGCATTGTCGTCGCTGCCGGTGCTTCGGATGCGGCGCAGGCGCTGCTCGGCAAAACCGTCGCTTTGATTGGCGGCGAGATTTATGCGCAATATCGGTGCCTTGCTGCCATGGCGTGTATGCCTCTCCCCGATGGCACAGATCCTAAGGACGGCGCATCCTGCTTCGTCAATCCGCTGACCTCGCTTGGCTTTGTCGAAACGATGAAGATGGAAGGCTATAAGGGCATCGTCCATGCCGCAGCGGCTTCGAATCTAGGCCAGATGCTGGTGAAGATCTGCAAGGCCGACGGTATACCATTGGTCAATATCGTACGCAGCCAGGCGCAGGTCGAATTGCTCAAGGGCATTGGTGCGGAAATCATACTCAATTCCAATGATGCAGACTTTGTCGATCAGTTGACTGACGCGATTGAAAAGACCGAGGCCTTCCTCGGCTTTGATCCCATTGGCGGCGGAAAGCTTGCCGGGCAGATTTTGGGCGCGATGGAAACTGCGGCTGTGCGGCGGATGACCAGCTATAGCCGCTATGGTTCGGACCAGATGAAGCAGGTCTATATCTATGGCGCGCTTGACGTTGGCCCGACCATCCTCAACCGTAATTTCGGCCTGACTTGGGGGCTAAGTGGCTGGCTGCTTACGCCGTTCATGGCAAAGGCCGGGGCGGAGATTGTTGGCCGGATGCGTGCCCGCGTTGCCGCCGAACTGACCACCACCTTCAAAAGCCATTACAGCCATGAAGTCAGCCTGGAGCAGGCAGTCGAAGTGGCAGTGCTGCAGGCCTATAATGCCAAGCGCACCGCCGAGAAATATCTGATCCGGCCCTAAAGTGCGCCTTCTGCGGCAACGCAGATACGGCCATCGGAACCCAATGCCGCGAGGGTGAGCAAATCACCCTCGCGCTTGCCGACAAGATGTAGTGCTTCGCCTGCAAAGGCGGGCGATTGAGCGCGGAACGCATAATGGGCCAGCGCATTGCTGCCAAATTCTCGCGCCACCAGATCCATCAGCAGGCTCGACATCAGCGGGCCATGAACGACAAGGCCGCGATATCCCTCTTCGTTGATCGCATAGGGCGCGTCATAATGGATGCGGTGCGTGTTGAAGGTGATCGCGGAAAATCGGAATAGCAGCGTCTCGTTCGGCACAAGGCTGCGGTGAAAATCCCATTTGCTGAAATCGATCGCCACCGGCGGGGGGACGGGGGTTGGCTTGGCGCTATTGGCCTCACGATAAACGAGCGTTTGCCTTTCCTCGATGGCTAGCATTCCATCGGCTCTTGTTTCGTGCGCTACGTCGACGAATACCAGACTGCCGGTGCTGCCCGTTTTTTCATTGATCGAGGCGATGGTGGAAACGCGCTCAATCTCCGCATTCACAGCGATTGGCGCGATAAAGTCGACCTTGCTTGACGCCCACATGCGACGTGGATGGGGCACAGGCGGGAAGAAGCTGTCGGGGCTGTCGCTTCGCTGCGGATGGCCATCAATACCCAACTGCGCGGTTGCAGCTTCGGGTGTGCAAAGCACCCAATGGATCGCCTGCGGGGCGATATCGTTTGTGCCCGCGCTATCGATCGTGGCGCAAAATCGTTTCAGCAGGGCAGGCGTGAGCCTGTCTCTCTGCACCATCTGCCGACCGATCCAGGCATCCCATTCACCCATTAATAGCTTCTCGGCAGGCCGAGCACATGTTCGGCCACAAAGGAAAGGATCATGTTCGTGCTGATCGGCGCCACCTGGTAGAGGCGCGTTTCGCGGAATTTGCGCTCGACATCATATTCGGCGGCAAAGCCAAAGCCGCCATGCGTCTGTACACAGGCCTCGCCAGCGGCCCAGCTGGCCTCTGCGGCAAGCATCTTCGCCATATTGGCTTCCTCGCCGCAATTCTCGCCCGCTTCATATTTGCGGATGCCTTCCTGCACCAGAAGGTCGGCGGCGCGCGTTTGCGCATAGGCGCGGGCGATGGGGAATTGGACACCCTGATTCTGCCCGATGGGACGGCCAAAAAGCACCCGCTCCTTGGCATAGCCGGTTGCCTTTTCGATGAACCATTTGGCATCGCCGATGCATTCCGCAGCGATCAGCAGCCGTTCGGCGTTCATGCCCGACAATATATATCGGAAACCCTTACCTTCTGCGCCAATCAGATTGGCTGCAGGGACCTCCATGTTATCAAAGAAGACGGCGGTGGTCGCATGGTTCATCATCGTGTCGATGGGGTTAATGGTCAGCGTGCCGGCGGCCAGCGCTTCCTTCATATCAACAAGGAATACAGAAAGCCCCTCAGTGCGGCTGGCGGCCTCTTCGCGCGGTGTGGTGCGTGCAAGCAACATCATCAAATCCGAATGCTCGGCGCGGCTCGTCCAGATTTTTTGGCCGTTGACGATATATTTGTCGCCATCTTTCTTCGCGACCGTCTTCAGGCTTAGCGTATCGGTGCCGCTGGTCGGTTCGGTCACGCCAAAGGCCTGCAATCGCAGTTCACCTGTGGCGATTTTGGGCAAATAACGCTGCTTCTGCTCTTCGCTGCCATGGCGCAGCAAGGTACCCATGATGTACATTTGTGCGTGCACTGCGCCGCCATTGCAGCCCTGCTTCTGGACTTCCTCAAGGATGGCCGCTGCCGCCGACAGAGGCAGGCCAGCGCCGCCATATTCTTCGGGGATCAGCGCAGCGAGATAACCTGCTTCGCCCAATGCCGCGACGAATTCGGATGGGTAGGCGCGCTCCTTATCCTTTGCGCGCCAATATTCGCCGGGATATTGCGCGCAGAGCTTGGCGACTTCTTCGCGGATGTCGGAATAATCATGCATGTCGTTCATGCCCTTTCAAACACGGCTGCGATACCTTGACCGCCTCCGATGCACATGGTTTCGAGACCATAGCGTATGTCGCGGCGTTGCATCTCGCAGGTGAGGTTGGCAAGAATGCGGCCGCCGGTTGCGCCGATGGGATGGCCGAGCGAGATGCCCGAGCCGTTGACGTTGAGCATGGCGTGCCGGCTGTCATCATCCGACCAGCCCCAGCCCTTGAGGCAGGCAAGCACCTGCGGTGCAAAGGCTTCGTTGTTCGCCTGCATGACCGGCCAGCGCTGACCGCCCTCAATTTGGTCCGGACGAACAACCTAGGCCCCAATCTGCGCCAGATTCAGACCCGCAAAAGGCGAAGCTACCAAGCTCGACGCTTCAACAACAGAAAGGCGGGAGAAAAGACTGTACATGGCCAATTACCAAACAGCGCCTTCGCTAGCAAACTCGCGTAGCAAATGCTTGGCAATCTGTAATTGCATGATCTGGCTGGTACCTTCGTAAATGCGCAGGATGCGGGCATCGCGGAAGAAGCGCTCTGCAGGATATTCGGCGAGATAGCCTGCGCCGCCATAGATTTGGACGCAGCGGTCAGCGACACGACCGCAAGTTTCGGACGCAAACAGCTTGGCGGCGGCCGCCTTGCGCATGATCGCCTCGCCGCGATCAGCACGTACGCAGGCATCGGCGATCATGCATTCGGCTGCATAAAGTTCGGCCTCGCTGTCGGCGAGCATCGCCTGGATCAACTGGAAATTGGCGATTGCCTCCCCAAAAGCCTTGCGTTCAGTGGCGTAGCGGATTGCCGTGTCGAGGATGCGGCGGCCCATACCGACGCCCATGGCTGCAACCGAAAGGCGGCCATTGTCGAGGCTTTGCATCGCGATCTGGAAACCGCGTCCTTCCTCGCCACCGACCAGAGCATCAACCGGGATTTTGACATCTTCCAAGATGATGTCGGCAATATGTGCGCCGGTCTGTCCCATTTTCTTGTCGGGCTTGCCTATGCTGATCCCTGCACTGTCCATATCCACGATGAAGGCGGAGACATGGGCGTTTTTGGGCAATGCCTCTTTCGAGGTGCGTGCCATGATCAGGCCGATTTTCGCATGGGGCGAATTGGTGATGTAGCGCTTTGTGCCATTGAGGACATAGCCATTGCCATCGCGTGCCGCAAAGGTTTGCATCGCCGCACTGTCCGATCCGCTGCCGGGTTCCGTTAGTCCGAAACAGGCGATCTCGCCGCTGGCGATACGGGGTAACCAGTAAGCTTTTTGCTCAGTGGTACCGAAATTCTTGATCGCGCTCCCGGTCATTCCGACATTGATCGACATGGTGGACCGATAAGCGGGCGCAGCATAGCTTATCTGCTTCACCGTTTCGATATATTGGCTGATGCTCATCCCGGCGCCGCCAAATTCTTCGGGAATGGTGATGCCGAACAGGCCCATCTCCCGCATTTCGGAGAGAATATCGTCAGGGATGCGATCATTGGCGATCACATCGTCTTCCGCCGGAATTAGCCTTTCACGCACATAACGGCGCAGTTGATCGATAAAGGCATCAAAGATTTCGGGGTCCATGCTGGGGTTGCTCATAATTTGTTCCTCAAATTGGGCCTCGCGGGCATCACCTGTCATCGCAACAACTTTTCCTTCAAGCGGACCGATCGCTCATTCCTTGCCTGTGGCTTGTTTAATTGCTTAGTTAAACTGGCATTGCCTCACATATCCGGATTCGGAAAGCCCTGAAAATGTCTTATGAAACTATATCGGTCGAAAGCCGCGACGCCATCGAAATCCTGACGTTGAACCGACCGGATGCGCTCAACGCGCTTTCGGTGAAGATGACCGAGGAACTGAACGATTATTTCGGAGGATTGCAGCAGCGTAGCGAGGTGCGGGTTGTCGTTTTGCGCGGCGCAGGGCGCGCCTTTTGTGCAGGCCTTGATATCAAGGAACATCGCAGCGGCAGTGACGACGAACCGGTCATTGCCAGCTATAAGACCCAGACCGAAATCGGTAATATTTATCGCAAAATGCGCAGTTGCCCGCAGCCTATCATCGCGCTTGTTCATGGTGCAGCGGCAGGTGGCGGCCTTAGCCTCGCCTTGGCGGCAGACGTGCGCTACGGCGCACCATCGCTGAAAATGAACGCTGCTTACATCCGCATTGGGCTCGGCGGCTGCGACATGGCGTCCAGCTATTTCCTGCCGCGGCTGGTGGGGGCGTCGCTTGCCTCGGAGATGATCCTCACTGGACGGTTCATAACCGCCGATCGCGCGTTGCGGTCGGGACTGGTCAGCGAAATCATAGACGAAGACGGCTTGCTTGATGCAGGCTTGGCGCTGGCCGAAGAGATGCTGGCAACAACTCCATGGGGTTTGCGCCTTTCGAAGCAGGCGCTCAACCTCAACATCGACGCGCCCAGCCTCGATCATGCCATGGCTATCGAGGACCGTCAGCAAATCGTGCTTGGTCAGATGAGCGATTCCCGCGAAGCGATGACAGCATTTGTCGAGAAGCGAAAGCCGGTCTTCAAGAGTAAGTAGTGCGAAGTAAAATGGGTCGGCCTTAACTATTTGCTTTTGGCAGTGTTGCTGCGGGGTTGCCCTGCGCCAGTCCGCCGTTGATCCAAACGACAGTGCCGACAACGGAATATGCCGTTGCGGACGCATAGGGGCAATGTTTGAACCACGGCCCTTCCGTTGACATGCTTGTTTGATAAGCCCGAAGCGCAGCGCGGTGTTTCGCAAAAAAATTTTCGGTGCTGGGAACCAAAGCTGTCGGACGGTGTTTCCGGAATGTCGTTCGGAGTTTTACGCCCCCGTTTGCTCCGGATGAACATTCAGCGGAGGCCCCGGTCGAACTATCGGCGGGGGTCCATCCCGTTTTTTCAGCTCGGCGACGGTACCTTTAAAACCTTTAATTACAAAGGCGATGCGACCGCTGGCGCATGGATTATTGGTTTTGACTGGGTCATGCTGCGCCATTTTAAAGAGCCTAGCAACAGGCGGCGGAACATTGTGGCGATCCCGACGTTAAAGGGGTGTGTGCACATCAGCAAACATCAGGCCGACCTGTGGCAATCATTCAATCCACGGCCGGATGTCGCCGTCACGTCAATCCTTGAAATCCGATTGGGTGGTTATCGATGCTTGAGAATATTCTGACAAAATCTGACGATGTCCTGCGTTTTCCGCATGGGTTGCCGATCGCCGGTGTGGCTGCAAACGGTGTTGGCCATATCGCGGTTGTCGGCAATTTCCCGCCAACCAAATGCGGCATTGCAACCTTTACGCAGGATATGGTCGATTCGCTTGCGGCCGTTTCGCCAAAAACGCAGTTGGATATCTACGCAATGGTATCGGAGGATGCATGCGCTTGCCCGTCCATGGTCAAGACGATCATTCCTGAAAATGATCGGGAGGCCTATCGCGAGGCCGGTAAAGAGATTGAACGTAGTAAGGCGGAAATCGTCTGGCTGCAGCATGAATTCGGTCTTTTCGGCGGCGAGGCGGGCGAATGGATCATCGACATGCTGCGGCACGTCGCAGCGCCACTTGTTGTGACATTGCATACCGTATTGGAAAACCCCACCCCGGAACAACAGCGCGTGATGCGCTGGCTGTCTGATCGCGCCGCACGGTTGGTTGTCATGTCGGATGAAGGCCGCGCGATATTGGAGCGTGTCTATCGCGTCGAGCCCGACCGTATCGCTATCATCCCGCACGGCGTGCCCGACCGGCCCTTTGGCAGATCGCGCGAGATGAAGCAGCGCCTCGATCTGGACGATGCACCCCTGCTGATGACATTCGGTCTGATCTCTCCGGGCAAAGGGATTGAAACCGCGATCGCCGCGCTGCCGGCAATCTGTGCCGAAAACCCTGGTGCCCGTTACTGTATTGCCGGCGCCACCCACCCGAAACTGCTTGCCTTCGAAGGTGAGGCCTATCGCGAAAAGCTTGAGCAACTTGCCCGTGAACTGGGCGTTGAAGATAATATCCTCTGGATCAACAAATATCTCGATAAGGAGGAACTTCTCGATCGGATCGAGGCCGCGGATGTTTACCTGACGCCTTATGCGTCGGCCGACCAATCGACGTCGGGGACGCTGTCCTACGCGCTAGCACTGGGCAAGGCCGTTGTTTCCACGCCCTACAAACATGCACGTGAATTGCTTGCCGATGCCAAGGGTGAACTTGTACCTTTTGCAGATCCAGCGGCGCTCGGCGATGCCGTGAACGCATTGCTTGCCAATCCCGATCGTCTCGCTGCAATGCAATTGCGCGCGTATGAGGCTGGACGTGCGACGACCTGGCCCGAATTTGCACGGCAAACCCTGCGCATGTGCGAACAGTTGCGCGTGCGCAAGTTTATCAAGCTGCCACGCCACCCTTTACCCGAAAACGGGCTATTCCGACTGACGGACAATTGCGGGATTATCCAGCATTCGGTGCTTTCGATTCCTGATCGCCACCATGGTTATTGCGTCGATGATAATGCGCGTGCGTTGATGCTTGCGCATCGCAGTGAAGGCCGCTTTGCCGCCATGGCGGGAACCTTTGCGGCCTTTGTCCAGCACAGCTGGAACCCCGACGCCCGGGCGTTCCGCAATTTCATGGGCTACGATCGCAACTGGCTCGAACCTTCAGGGTCGACTGATAGCAATGGCCGCACTTTATGGGCGATCGGCGCGACCGTTGCGGAGGCGCGCGATCCCGCCATGCGGCTCTGGGCATCCCGGCTATGGGCTGAGGCTGCACCGATCGCGCTTGATTTCACATCGCCCCGAGCAATCGCATTCGCCATGCTGGGTGCCGATCTAGCCCTTTCGGCTGACCTTGAAAATCGGCATGCCAAGGCAATATTGGACTATGGACTGACCTTCCTATGGAGTGCGTACAAGCATTATTCGCGTCCCGGCTGGCGGTGGTTTGAACCCTGTCTTGCCTATGATAATTGCCGCCTTCCTGAAGCGATGCTGCGAGGCGCGGACAGGTTAGGCAATGATGTGGCGGCGCTTCAGGCGCTAGAAGCGCTCGATTGGATCGCGCTGTTGCAGACCGAGGCTGGTCATTTCCGGCCAGTGGGCTCGAACGCCTTTGGCGCGTTGGACATTGCTGGCGATCCGTTCGACCAGCAACCGGTCGACGCTTGGGCGATGATTGACGCTGCGCTGGCCGCCTATCGTTACGAGGCTGACAGCAAATGGTTCGACACGGCCGAAGCGGCCTATGGATGGTTCCATGGTCAGAATGATCGCGGGTTACCGCTGGCGGTAACGGCCGTTGGCGATTGCTATGACGGCATAACCCCTGTTGGCGTCAACCTGAATCAGGGTGCAGAATCGGTACTGGCACTGCATATGGGTCAGGCATCGATGCAGGAATTGCGCCGTCTGGCCGAGAGCGGTGAGTTAGCGGTTCCGGTTGTGACTGCCGCAACCAGGACCAATGCCTCGCGGTCTCTCTCGGTCTAATCTGTGATTGACGGCTGGACGCATCCACTAAGGCTCAACGCTGATCCCGGAAGGGTGGTCGTAAGGCCGTTTCATCTTGCCTGGCAGGCATCCGGGCCGGATCTCAGTCGGGTGCAGAAACTGGCACAAGCCATCACTGCGCTCGATAGTCGAACCGTGCGCGGCGAGCTCGGTGTCGTGCTGGGTGATTTTGCCGAACGACACTGGCAGATTGAGGATGTTTTCGAGCGTCGGTTTATCGAGATCAGCCCAAAATTGGGGCTATCCGGCCCTGAACCCCGCCCGGAAATGCGCAAGCTGATTGGTGCTTATTTCTGCCATGAATATAGCTACGCCGCCGCAGCGCTGATGAACCCGACCGTTGTTCGCCACCCTGACCAGTCGGGCTTGCAGGACGGAAGCGTCAGGATCGTGCTTGCTTTGCGCGCGGTGGGTGAGGGGCATATTTCGACCATTGCATTTCGTGAGGCAATCATCGCCGAAGGGCGCGACCTGCAACTGCATCCCGAGCCGCTGTTCGCAACTGCTGCGCTGCTTGACCATGAGACCGAACAGGAGATCGTTGCGCCGGTCGTGCGCCGCCACCCCGACAGTTCGATTTCGGGGACAGTCATTTTCCCGATGACCGAAGCGCAGCGCAACGGGCTGGAAGATTTGCGGCTTGTCGAATTCACCCACGATGATGGGCGGCGCGAATTTATCGGCACTTATACCGCGTATAGTGGCCATTCGATCGGCTCTGAATTGCTGCGGACTGATGATTTTGATCGCTTCAGACTGTCGCCGATCAATGGCGATGCTGCCCGAAACAAGGGGATGGCGCTGTTTCCTCGCAAGGTTGACGGCGAATATCTCATGCTCGGCCGACAGGATGGGCAAAATCTCTACCTGCTGCACTCAGATCGGTTGGATTGTTGGGAGGGGGGGCAGTTGCTTCTCGAACCCCGCTACCCATGGGAGTTTATCCAGATAGGGAATTGCGGCCCGCCAATTGAGATCGACGAGGGCTGGTTGGTGCTGACGCATGGCGTTGGCGCAATGCGCAAATATTCCATCGGTGCGCTTCTGCTCGACAAGGATGATCCCAGCATCGTGCTCGGCCGATCAGTGCAGCCCATTTTGTCCGCAGTGGATGAAGACCGGGAGGGCTATGTGCCCAATGTGGTCTATACTTGCGGCGCGATCCGTGTCGGTGCCGACCTTTTTCTGCCATATGGCGTTGCCGATAGTTCAGTCTGTTTCGGCTTTTTTCCCATCAACTCGATTTTGGCATCGATGCACGGTTGAGGCAAAAATTGTGGTGGTGCGAAACTTTATCGTGCGGCCACTGTGTAACCGAAATTGAGACTGTTTGACTTTCGTTCCCAAAAAATCCCCAGTTGTCAGGGCTGGCGGTTCATTCTCCGGTTTTTCGTCCTTGGGCGGTGTCAGACCGCATCGGCATGAACCTGAGTTTCGCGGTGAACCAGCAGGGCTTGCCAGATCGTCGCAGCCACCGTTTCCGGTTCAAATGGCTTTGTGATCAGATAGGTTGGCTCGGGCCGTTCGCCCGTTAGCAAGCGTTCGGGAAACGCCGTAATGAAAATGACCGGCAGCATTTCGTGAGCCAGGATATCGCGAACGGCGTCGATGCCGCTCGATCCGTCGGCAAGGCTGATGTCGGCCAGAACAAGTTCAGGGTGCATTTCCGAAGCGTGGCGCACGGCTTCATCACGGGTGCGCACGATGCCGGTGACTTCATGATCGAGCGATTCCACGATGCGTTTCAAATGGAGGGCGATGATCGGTTCATCCTCAATGATCATCACCCGTGCCGTAAGTTGGTCATTGATTGCAGAGCGCGCATCGGCGACATTTGCTTTGATTGCATCGGTGTCGATGTCCAGAATGGTTGCGGCTTCTTCGGCCGAGAAGCCTTCAATTGTAGTCAGCAGGATCGACTGGCGCGCCTCTATTGGCAAATTGCCGACCACGCCGTCCGCAAGTTGGATCAATGAGATCATTGGCGGGTTCCATAATTTATGAAAGATCCGGAAAAGCTCAACTTTCGGGATGCTCTCACGACTAAATGACCCGGGCTCTGCGATCAGAGCCTCCAACGTTTCCCTGACCGCGGTGTCCCCTGCAGATTGTGACCCGGTTAAGGTCCGGGCATAACGCCGCAAGTAGGGCAATTCTGTTTGCACGGCATCACGTAATGACATGAGATTTCCTCTCTATTGTCTCATTATAACCGATCGAAATTTTTTTTGTTCCCGCCCTCGGAACATTTTCAGGGGTAACGCATTTTTACTCGAAGTGAGACCGCCAGTTTGCGATTGTGGCAAATGCAAAGAGGGCTATCGGCCAACCCGGGTTTTCGCTGCCATCTGCCTAATTTCAGGCCGATGGCAAAAAGGGGCGTGATGAATGAACAAGAATAAAAATGATGGAGAGAAGGTCAGCAAGGTGCGCACAGGGTCAGCATTCGACCCGGTTGAGGCTGCACTGAAGCAACTTTATGATCAGGTTGCATCCGAATCCATTCCTGATGATTTCATGGCTTTGCTCGACCGTCTGGACGGGCAATCGGGCCCGGCGAAGCGCAAATAACATGGCGGAAAACGCAGCAGGTCCCGTTGATGAACAACTGGAAGAATTCAGGGCGCAAATGATCGCCTTGATCCCTTCGCTGCGCGCATTTGCACGCGGGCTATGCCGCGACCGCGATCTTGCCGATGATCTGGCCCAAGAGGCGATGATGCGCGCATGGGCGGCGCGAAACAGCTTTACGCTGGGTACAAATTTTCGTGCCTGGATGTTCATGATCGTCCGCAACCAATTTTACACGAGCAAGCGCAAGAGTGCGCGATTGGCATCATGGGATCCCGAAGCAGCTGAGCGACTTCTGGTGCAACCCCCCAATCAGGAAATGCATTTCAATCTGCTCGATCTGGATAAGGCGCTCAATCGACTGCCGGTTCAGCAGCGTGAAATGCTGCTGCTGGTTGCTGGCGCGGGCATGAGCTATGAAGAGGCATCCGATGTTGCCGGGTGCAGTCTGGGGACTGTGAAAAGCCGCCTTGCGAGAGGGCGTGCGGCGCTGATGCGCTTGATTGAAGGGGAAGATTCGTCCGAACAACCGACCCCTTCGGCAAGTGGGGGGAATGTCGATGGCAGGGCGAACAATCCGCACTAACCTGATATGGGTTCTATTTGCGGCAATTTTCCCTTTGGTCACAATTACGGCCTGGCAGATATGGCTGGCCGTTGAAGACTCTCGCGAACTGGTTGCCAACCGCTTGCGTGCCAATGCTTGGTCCATTGCCGAAAGCGATCGTGATCCGTTCGTCATTGCCGGGCATTCGCTGTCGGTGCTCGCAGCGCAGCGAGATGTGCAGTTGATCGGCTCTGCTTGCAGCACAAATCTTGCGGGCGAACTGCGCGGTGCAACGGCGATTGTGAATTTCGTGCGCGTGGATGCCGATGGGAAGCTTCGCTGCGCAGTGCTGCCCTTTGCTGATGGACATGACATGTCGTCGGAAAACTGGTGGCGCGCGCGCGAAGGGCGGACCAGCCTTTACTTGGCCGAGCCAAAGGTCGGAGCAATATCAGCTCTGCCCGTGCTGATGATGGTGAAGCCGATAATGGCCGCAGATGGAGCCTTCAACGGCACAGTAAGCGCTAAAGTCAGCATTGCCCATCTGCGACGTTCGATTGAGGCCAAGACATCCGCTAGCAGTGTGGTGTTCGTGGTCGACCGGCAAGGCCGACCGTTGGTGGGCGCCGGTCGCGCAGGTTTCGAGAAATTTGATCAGGTCGTGATGGCGCGCGAGCGGCCGCATATGTTGAGCGGGCGCGATGGAAAGCGCTGGACCTATGTGTCCGCTCCATTTTTCGCGGAAGAACTTTATATTGTTTATGCTGAACCTGCCAAAACCACTTGGAAATCAACATTATTTCGTATGTGGCCGAGCCTCTTACTTCCTCTTTTGGCGCTGCTGTTTACGGGGGTCGCGATATGGGTGTCCACTCGGCATCTGATCCTGCGCTGGCTGGAAAGATTGCGCGATCTGACGGCGCGCTTTGCAAAGGGTGACTTCAACGGAGCGTTGCATGAATTTGATCGTGCGCCCACCGAACTAGCACAATTCGCGTCTGATTTGCATGACATGGCCCAAGCCATCGAAAAGCAGGAAAGCGATCTGCGTCATGCATTGTCTGTCACGACAGCGCTGACCAAAGAGGTCAATCATCGCGTAAAAAATAATCTTCAGATCGTTAGCAGCCTGCTTGCGCTTCAGGTTGATCGGGTGACCGATCCGGTTGCACAACTGGCTTTGTCACAGGCGCGATCCCGCATTGTGGCGCTCGGCCTGATCCACAGATTGCTGTATGAATCGGACCATGGGACTGCGGTTGGAACGGCCGATATGGCGCAGTTGCTTGAAGGTTTGTGCGCCCAGTTCCGGCAGACCTATAAGACCCGCAGGGACATTGAACTGCATTGCCATGCGCAACAATTTGCTCTTCCCGCAGATCAGGCTGTCCCGGTTACGCTTTTTACAGTCGAAGCTGTCGCCAACGCTTTCCAGCATGGATTTGGGGAGGGCCGGGTTGGGAAGATCAACGTGGATTTCACCGCCAGGGATGGCGAGGCAGAAATGCGCGTGGAGGATGATGGCACCGGCTTTGCCGATGCGACTAGCGCCGGAAATACCGGAATAGATCTGATCCGCGCCTACGCAGAACAGGCGGGCGGCAAAATCGACATCAGCAGTCAGCCGGGCGCAACGGTTTTGTCGATGCGTTTTCCGCTGCAGATTGAAGGTGCACCCGCATCGAACACGTCGGAGTCTCTGGCGTTAAGATAAGGGCTGCCACTTGGGCAGCCCTTCGATCTTTCTGGATCTGGCCATTTGGCCAGCGATTTTTGAAGCGGATTAACGCTTCTCTGTCGTCGTCACAGTGCTTGTTCCGTCGCGGACCTTGTCGGCCTTTTCTTCGATCGCATCGGCCTTGCTTTCGGCGCTGTCACGAACATTCTGTGCCTTGTTTTCCAAGGACTGCTCAGCATTGGAATCGACGCCGTCAATCTGCTTGTCGAGCGTGTCGGCCCGGTTTTCCATGGCATCAGCCTTTAGATCAGCCTGTTCGCGCGTTGCGTCAGCGGCTGCCTCCATATTGTCGGCTTGCGTGTCGCCTGCATCGGTGGTCGATTTGTCACATGCCGCCATGGATAGTGCTGCGGCACCGATCAGGCAGAGATTTGCAATTTTTTTCATGAGCAATGCTTCCTTATTCTAACGCGGCGTTCCGCGGCGGACGAGATTGACCAAGGCCAAAAGCAGGATTGCACCGATTAGCGATGCCAAGAGTGATCGGAAATCAAACGCACCCGATGTGATGGGAGCACCGCCGATCATCGGCGTGATGATAAAGCCGGCGATGACTGCGCCAACGATCCCCACCACTATGTTCAAAATAACCCCTTGCTGGGCATCGGTGCGCATTATCAAGCTGGCCAGCCATCCGAGGATGCCTCCAACCAGCAAAATCAATATGATGTTCATTGGTTTGTCTCCGTTATGGAAACAGGTAAACCCCGGATGCTGATTTAGGTTCCCGACAGGCAGAGAAGACGAACCGGGTTATTTGCGACGCTGACTGCGCTTATTCCTCGTGATAGTTAGGTGCAGCTTTCTTGCTTGCCGGATGACGATCATAAACCTGAACATAGAAAAGCCAGGGTTTTGCGACCCGTTTCCTGTGCTTGCAATCAAAGCTTATTGTCGAATAGCAAAGACATGCAGACGGCATCACAACCGATTTTCCAAAATGTGATGCCGTCTGCAGAGGCCCTTATTCGACTGGGCCATTTGCACTGTCATCTTGATCACTCGCGATGGCAAAACGATCAGCCTAGTTCGATCTTAACAGCGCACTGAAAGCGATGTTCCATCGCTCGGCAAATCTTTCCAACATTCCCGCACCGGGAAACTAATGCGGTTCTGCCGCGTTACGAGGGCAACAATATGAGGGCGTGGCTTTGATTGGCGGGTAAACATAACATGGATAGGTCGCTCGAAGCGCGGGTCCGAAAGCATGATTGGTTGGAACGTCATTCACGCGCTTTTCCGCTTGTCGTTTTTGCCTTGTCGGTTGCGCTAGTCGTGGTTGGTGCGGTCGCTTCGGAAACGTCCGAGCGCGCCGCGATTAGCGAGCGTCTCGAGGTTCAAGAGGTTGAGTTGAAGCAAGCGATCATGCGGCAGGAGGCGGCCTATGATGCCGTCCTGCAGGTCGGCGCTCTATTCTTGTCGCACGTCGATTCCGGTAAGGAGCAATTCGAACAATTTGTAAGGGCCGCTGCACTTTCCATCGACATTGATGGAGCGCGCGGCGTTGGTTGGGCATTTATAGGCGATGATGGCACAGGCAAGATAGCTTCGGTCAAGATTACCTATCTGTTCCCGTCAAACCCTGGAAACCGGTCTGCGATCGGTTTCGACATGTATCGTGAACAGAAGCGCCGCGATGCTATTGACCGGGCCATCGCAACCGGAAAGCCCACAACAACGGCTCCGGTTGTTTTGATGCAAGACCTGCGGCGGCACCCAAAGCTGGGTTTTCTGATTTACAAGCCGGTCCCAACTGGCGGCAAGTTGCCAAAGGGGATGGTCTATGTTGCGTTTCGCGGCGACGATTTTCTGCAGAGCCAATTGTCCGCTATCCCGCATCCACCCTCTTATGCCGCGCTTTATGCCGGGTCGATCGCGGCGTCGAACTTGCTTGCCGAAGCTGGAGATAAAAGCCGAAACCTATTCTCGCGGTCCACCCAACTCGATTTTGGCAACACGCAATGGACGCTAGTCATCGCAGGTGCACCGCCTGCCATGCTGTCATCCTTCACGAAATGGTTCATTTTTGTCGGCCTGATCATTTCAGGCATGTTGTTGTTCATCACCCGAATGTTGGTGCGCGCTGCAGCTTATGATCGTGAAGCATTTGAATGGCAGTTTCGACAGCTGCAGATTCGTAAGACGCTGAACCGCGAACTTAACCATCGTGTCAAAAACACCTTGGCGAACGTGCTGTCCATTTTGGCACTCACCAAGCGTCGGTCGGCAACGCTGGACGAATTCGCTGATAGCCTGGCCGCACGGATACGCGCGCTGGCGGCGACGCATGGATTGCTGACGCAGAATGAATGGTCGAACGCTGATATCCGCGATATCTTTGAGGCGGAACTGGCCCCGTTCCTGCACAGTACCGGGCCCGTTATCGCGATTACCGGTCCCAACATCAAACTCGCGCCCAATATTGCATTGTCGCTTGGCTTGGCGGTCCATGAACTGGCAACCAATGCCGCGAAATATGGGGCACTGACGGCTGCGACCGGCCGTGTGGACATCGTCTGGCGAAGCATTGGTGATCGAAAGGCGGAGATTATCTGGTCAGAAACGGGTGGCCCGCCGGTCAAACCTCCTGACTGGCGCGGGTTCGGACTCGAGCTTTTGGAAAGTATTATGTCGCAGGAGTTTTCAGGTGCTGCCAAGCTCGAATTCCTGCCGGCAGGACTTTGCTGTCAGCTGACAGTGCCCGTCGGACCCTTGCCCAAGGTGGTGACGCCGTTGCCGATATGAATTGCTACTGGGAACAAATGGGCGGCCTTATCGTTGGCAACGTGCCATTCGATAATTGACCCTCCTAACTTCCGGTCGAATGGCCTGATACTCGAGCCTCTGCGCGGTACCTCTCCCAGATCCCCCCAACGACCACGCAGAGGTTTCTTTTTCCGGCAATGAAATCGTGCGGAACTCTGGCTGGCCTGACGCGTTCGGCGAACAGAGTTTATATACCGCCGCGGAGATTGCGATGAACTTAGCCCTTTTGCTGCTCATTGGTGGTCTGGTTGGCTGGGTCGCCAGTCTGATCGCCCTGAAGGATGATCGTCATATCATTCTGTTTAATGTCGGTACCGGAATGGCCGGAGCATTGTTGACCGGGTTAATGGCCTCGACGTTGATTGACGGCGCATCAAATTTGAGATCAGGCCTCTCGATAGCGACGCTATCTCTTGTTCCGTTGGGCTCCGCGCTGATGGTGATGCTGATTACTTTCCTTCAACGTTGCGCTGCCCGTTAGAACCGGAAGGAGTGCGACGACACGCCGGGCGAACCGTCAGCCATCCGCAACAACATTCGGATTTTCACCAGCCGCGCGGTGCGGATAACACACTCTGGTGAAAATCCGGGTAAAGCCCGGTGCGGTTGCCGCACCGGGCTTTGCTTTGATCAACTGCGATGAAATTGGCCCCTGATCGCGCCATTCGGATATTCGGTAGTGTTGATGACGATATAATAGCGCGAAGGATTGTTTTCGATCCGATCCTCAATCCACTCGGCGCGTCCGACGCAGTTTTTCCAACCGCCTTCATTCGCGTTTGTGAGCCGCAAGACGACAGCGCCATTTGTTCCGGGACGACCGCGATTGATTGTGACGCTTGTAATGTCGCTGAGATTGCGAACGTCATTCACATCATAGCAAATCTGGTTTGCTTCGTCAGATACCGTCAGTTCTGCTCGGGCATAACCATCATTATCCCGGCTGGAGCCGACGATGTTGGCACCGCTCAGTTCGGCGCGGTGGGTTTCGGCAAACGCTTCGGCGACGCCCTCCTCAACGGTTGCGCATCCGCCTAATGCTATTGTTGCCGCTGCTGTTGCGAACAGGAACGGCTTGTGGGTCCAGTTGACCATTGCATCATCCTTTCGATCATTGATCTATTGTTGCCGGCATTGAGCAGGCCCACTGAAAACAGTTGTCTTGCCGCTTCGTTCCTTTCGGGGGTTTGGAACCAAGCGGCCGACGGCACGTTCTCATCAGACACAGAGATGGAGTAATGGCATGACGATCAACAGCCTGGGCCCTGAACCGGGGGTCGAAACGATAGACACCGGCATCGACGATTTCAGCACCGAGCAATTGGCCGATGTCCTTTCCGACGCACTGGCAGATAGCTTCACGCTCTATCTGAAAACCCTTGGCGTCCATTGGAACATCGTCGGTCCGGCATTTTACGGTATCCATAAACTGACGCAGGACCAATATGAAGATCTGGACGCCGCGATCGACGAAATTGCCGAGCGCATTCGGGCCTTGGGGCATGTCGCCCCCGCCGCCTTTGGTGATTTTCAACAGCGCAGTATGTTGCAAAGCAAGACGACGTTAAGCGATGCGAAACAGATGCTGGAAACGCTGATCGAGGACAATGAGACGGTGGCACGGCGGATGCGCGACGCCGTTCGCATCGCCGATGAATTTGATGATGTCTTCACCGCGGACATGTTGACCGCGCGCATCGGCCGGCATGAACGGAATAGCTGGATGCTGCGCGCGTCGGTTGCTTAGTGCGACATGCAGTTGATTGCAGGCATCGTTCCAGCCTTGCCGCACAAGGCTCTTCGGTTCTTGCTAAACCGTAGCGACAACCTGCCGCGCCCGAACGCCAGCATGGCGAACCGATAATAGAGGAAGGGTCGTGGAAATATGGTGCCGGCTACAGGATTCGAACCCGTGGCCCCCTGATTACAAATCAGGTGCTCTACCAACTGAGCTAAGCCGGCGCGCGATGCGTGGAAGCGCCTTTAGCGTCAAACCACGCCAAAGGTCCAGCCTTCTGTTTGGCGAATTTGGTCATCTAGTATTGGCGGCGACCATAAAAGCGGATCTGCGCTGGCGCAACGCATCCATGCCGCGGTGATCAGCGCGTCGGTGGCATGGTCGTCCATACGGTTGAGCCGTTGTGGAAGCCCCGCGCTAAGTGCGCCCAGTGCCTTGGCCAGCGTTTCGATGTCACGAACCTTGCTGCGATTGGCAGGCAGGCCGGCGGCGCGCGCTGCCATGCTGGTATAAATCTCGACAATCACCGGCCCTGTTTCTGGCAACGGATCGAATGGCCAAATCGGAATGCGCCCCTGCAGTTGGTGCATCATTCGCATCCCGGTAAGTGAGCTTTTGCCGACCTGGCCTGCACCGACAAGGTTGAAGCAACTCCAGCTATTGGCCTGGCGGGTGGCGCGTTGGTGCCGTTCGACTTCGCGTAGCCGGCCAATGCCGGGAAGGAACAGGTTGCCGACATCGCCCTTGGCGTGACGAAAATGGCGGCGCGCCTCTGGGTGAGCGAGAAAGGAATTTGCGCCAAGATGCGGCTCGCCTGCGCTGAGCGTTTCGACCAGAGCCCAAAGTCCGCGTGCGTCGGTCGGACTCATCTCCCATTCGGGAAAGAATGCGTCCTGATCAATAAAGGGAAAGCCGAGGGAGAGGTCGAGGCCGATCAGCATGTCGGCCTGCGTTTCGGCCAGTTGCAGCAGCCAGTCGCGGATCGCGGCGCGAGACCATCGCTGCTGCATAGGCTGCACCAATTCGGGTGCGTTTTCCGACCCTATGCTTGCCACAGCAAGGCCGGGTGGATGCGCACCAATAGCGCCCGACCAGTCGATGCAGGTAAAGGATGTAAAGCGTCGCATCGGCGTGCTTTGCCGCTTGCTGCCCCAAAAGAAAAGGGCGGGTTTGACCCGCCCTCCAAGTCCCGTTCTGGTAAAGTAGATTTATTTCTTCGTGGCGGATTTCGCCGACGTAGCACGTTTCGTGGCCGTTTTGGCAGCAGGCGCCTTGGGTGCGGACGTCTGCGGGTTGCGAAGGTCGGCAAGCGCGCGTGCCGCAGCATCGCGGCCCCCCAGCCCGAATGCGAGAGCAAAGGCGACCGCCGCGCCAATCGCAAGTGCAAGGAACGCATAATCGACGATCATTCCGCCAATCTGCATCTGCTTCAGCCCGATGAAGACGAACAGGCCGGTGGTGATCCAATAGGTTACATTGGAAGCAATGCCTGGCCCGGTAGCATCGGCAATTAGATTGCGCAGGATATTGGCAATCAACACGCCAAGGGCGATCAGCACGGCACCGAAGACAACATTGCCCGCCTGAGCCAAGACCGTCTGCAATATGTCGGTCAGCTGCGGAAAGCCGAGCATGTTGGTGGCTGCGATGGCAAAAAAGATCATGATCGCAACGGTGACAATCGTGGCGATGACGCCGGATGCCTTGCGGCCTTCAGGCAGGATGCCCAGTTCGTCAATGGCCCGGTCAGCACCAAGGTTTGGCAACAGGTCGCGGATCAAGCCGCTGATCCAGCGCGACAGCACGTAACCCAGGCCGAGAAGCAGGCATGCGCCGATGATCAGCGGGATCGCCTGAAACACCATGTTGAGCAGGTTCATTGCTGGTTCGGTGATTGCCGAAATTTCCAGCATCTGAAGTGCCGCGATGGCGACAGGGATAATCACTAGCACATAGACAATCGTGCCGATGGTCTTGGTGATCGCGCTGTTGCCAGTTACAGCCTCAACCCCGCCTTTATTGGCCCATTTGTCGAAATCGACCGTGCCGAGCGCAGTTTCGACCAGATCGCGCACAATCCGTGCGATCATCGATCCGATGAAGAATATAGCTGCGGCGAAGACGATATTGTCGAGATAGCCGATGAAGTTGGTGAGCAAGCCTTGGACGGGTGTGATCACGCTGTCGAAACCCAGTTGCTGCAAAACGGCGAGTAAGCCGAAAAGCCAGACCAGGAGCGACACAATCTTGCCCAATGCCATGCCGACACTTTCACCGTTCGACGTACCACGCCGAAGGAAACTTATCTGGTCGACCATCTTCGCAAAGGTCCATTTGGCTGCCTTTGCGAGCGCCCATGTGACTGCAAGAATTACGAGTGCAAAAAAGATTTTCTCTGCCCAGACCATGAATAGCGCCTGGTCAAAGGCGTAACCTGCAAACTGCAAATTTTCCATGTCGTCCCCCCCTTTAAAACGGCCCTCCACGAGCCAGGAACGAAACAGAATTTACCATGTAATCAAGGTTCTGGCAAATAATTGCTGCGCTTTATGTTGCGCACAAAAAAGTTGAGTCAAAGCAATGATTTGATTCGCTCTTTCACCATTTCACCATTTCACCAGAGTTAAAGGTGGAGCGCATCATCAGCATATTGTGATTGCCACGCGACCGATTGCTTCGCGCCGTTCGATTATGCGC
Source organism: Sphingobium sp. (assembly GCA_035196065.1). Classification (NCBI taxonomy): domain Bacteria; kingdom Pseudomonadati; phylum Pseudomonadota; class Alphaproteobacteria; order Sphingomonadales; family Sphingobiaceae; genus Sphingobium; species Sphingobium sp. The sequence continues at coordinate 2,758,491 of CP136575.1, read as the reverse complement.
AGCGCGTCCGCTGTCTGTGCGAGCGTGAAGCGGTGCGAGATGTGAGGACGCATAACTCCCCCGGCGGCGAGTTGTCTCAAGGCAGCAGAGGTTTGGCTCGCCAACGCCGGATCGCGGCGGCTTGCTTCGCCGGCACGCAGGCCGATCAGACTATAGCCTTTGATTAGCGCATGGTTTGCGGGAAATTGCGGCACTTTGCCGCTGGCAAAGCCGACAATCAGGAAGCGTCCGCCCCAGGCAATGGCGCGGGTTGCGGTGATCGACAACTCTCCGCCAACGGGATCAAATACGACATCGCAGCCCCTGCCACCGGTCAGTTCCTTCACCTTTTGCGCAAGATCGGGATCAGCCGGGTCAAGCGCATGGTCTGCGCCGGCGTGAAGGATCGCCGCACGTTTTTCCGCGCTGGAGCCTGTGCCGATCACGATGGCGCCCTTATGCTTGCCCAAAGCGACGGTGGCCATGCCGACACCGCCCGCGGCGCCAAGAACGAGCAGTGTTTCGCTCGGCTGCAATACCGCTTTGTCATGGAGTGCGTGCCATGCCGTAGATGCTCCGGCGCGCCAGCAGGCCGCCTCCTCCCATGTCAATGCGTCGGGTTTATGGGTGAGCGCGCCAGCAGAAACCACCGCCTGTTCGGCAATACAATCGCCCTTGCCGCCGCCCATGACCGCGTCTCCAGGCGCAAACCCGCTGACGTCAGCCGCAACCTCGATGACCTCACCAGAAAACTCCATGCCGGGTATGAAAGGCGGATCGGGGCGGAATTGATATTTGCCGTAAGTCATCAGCAGGTCGGGAAAATTCAGTCCTGCGGCGCGGATTGCAATCCGCAGTTGGCCCGGCCCAAGCGGTGCAGGTTCACATGGTTCGACGCGGATGCTGTCGGGGCCTGTCAAGGCGGTGCATATTGCTGCGCGATAGCTCATCGTTTGCCCCTCTCTTTACGAAGGCCTTCCCAATGTGCCAGTCGCTCGGCGATCTTCGCCTCAAGGCCGCGCGGGGCAGGGCGATAGAGCGCGACCGGCTGCATCTCGTCCGGCCAATAGTTTGCGCCGGAAAAGCCCTCATCACTATCATGGTCGTAGGCATAGCCCTTGCCATAGCCAATATCCTTCATCAGCTTTGTCGGCGCATTCAGGATATTGGCTGGCGGCATCAGTGATCCGGTCTCGCGGGCCAGCTTCCACGCGGCTTTCTGCGCTTTGTAAGCGGCATTGGATTTGGGCGCGGTTGCGCAATAGAGGCAGGCTTGGACAATCGCCAGTTCGCCTTCGGGGGAACCAAGAAACTCATAGGCGCTTTTTGCAGCGATACATTGTTCCAGTGCGCGTGGATCGGCAAGACCAATATCTTCCACGGCAAAGCGGGTGATGCGGCGCAACACATAGAGCGGTTCTTCCCCCGCCACGAGCATGCGGGCGAGCCAATAAAGCGCGGCCTGCGGATCGGATCCGCGCATTGATTTGTGCAGCGCGGAAATCAGGTTGTAATGCCCTTCCCGATCCTTGTCATAAACGGGCATGCGCCGGTGGAGCAGCGCCGCCATGGCTTGCGGATCGAGAAGCGGATCGGGTGGTGCGATCGCAAACAGCGTTTCGGCCTGGTTGAGCAGGAAACGCCCGTCGCCGTCTGCACTGGTGATCAGCGCATCGCGGGCAGCTGCTGTCAGCGGCAATGGCTTGCCTTCGATTGCTTCTGCCCGATCAAGCAACTGGCCCAACGCAGATTCATCGAGGCGTCGCAGAACCAGCACCTGCGTTCGGCTCAGTAACGCGGCATTGAGCTCGAAACTGGGATTTTCGGTTGTCGCGCCGACCAGGGTGACGATGCCTTTTTCCACAAAGGACAGGAAGCCATCCTGTTGCGCGCGGTTGAAGCGGTGGATCTCGTCAACAAATAGCAGTGTCGCTTTGCCGGTGCGGGCCATCTGTTCGGCCTCGGCAAAGGCTTTTTTAAGGTCCGCAACGCCCGAGAAAACAGCGGAAACGGCCATATAGTGCATCCCGACCGCATCGGCGAGCAGCCGGGCAATGCTGGTCTTGCCTGTGCCCGGCGGCCCCCAAAGGATCATCGATGACAGCCGACCGGCGGTAACCATGCGCCCGATTGCGCCTTCCGGCCCGGTCAAATGTTCCTGTCCGACAATATCCCCCAGATTCTGCGGCCGGATGCGGTCGGCCAACGGGGCGTTGGCGACGCCGCCCGCCTGCGATGCGTGCGGGGGATCGCCGAACAGGTCGGTCATTTGCCGTCGGCCTTTATGCTGCGCTGGCGCAGCAGCCGCAAATAGGTGTCGGCGACCGCCTGATTGATTGCGTCCCAGCTATAGTCAAGGCTGCGCTGTTCGCCGGCCTTGCCATGTTCACTGCGCAGGGCCGGGTCTTCGCAATAACTACGCAGAGCGTCGGCAAATTGGGCGATGGCCCCAGGGGAAATCAGGCGGCCCGATACATTGTCGACGACAAGGCTTTGGCTGCCGGTGGCCTTGGCAGCGACCACGGGCAGGCCGCAGGCCATGGCCTCCAAGGTCACATTGCCGAAAGTTTCGGTCACACTGGGGTTGAACAGCATGTCCATGCTGGCGACGGCACGGGCCAGATCGGGTCCGGCCTGAAAGCCGACGAAGTGCGCGTCGGGGAGGCGATTTTCAAACCAACTGCGCGCCGGGCCTTCGCCGATCACGATTACCTTATGCCGGATGTCGCGCCGTCGGAGCTGGTCGATCGTATCCGAAAACACGTCGAGCCCTTTTTCCATCACCAGTCTGCCGAGGAAACCGATGGCAGGCATGTCATCCTCAATGCCGATGTCGCGACGCCATTGCAGATCGCGGCGGGCTGTATTGAAGATATCCCGATCTACGCCGCGCGACCAGATGTCGATGTCATAATTCATCCGTTGTTCGCGCAACACCTGCGCCATCGATTCGGACGGTGCCACCAGCGCATCGCATTTGCGGTAAAGCTTGCGCAGCCATGCTTCGACCACCGGCTCCAGAAACGACATGTTATAATAGCGGAAATAGGTTTCAAAGCGGGTGTGCACCGATGCAAGGACGGGCAGTTGCCTGTCGCGTGCCCATTTTGCGGCCTGACGCGCGACGCGATCCGGGCTGGAAATATGTACGATATTGGGTGCAAAACCCTCCAAGTCGCGCTTCACGGACGCGGAAAGCGACAACGGTATGCGATATTCCGGGCGGTTGGGTATCGCCATGGACGGCACGCTGACGAGATCGCCGGTGGGCGGGAAGGCGGGTTCCTCGACAGTCGGTGAATAGACACGCACTTGCGCGCCCTGACGCAACAGATATCCGACGAGCCGGTTTAGCGCTTGGTTCGCGCCATCGCGCACATAATTGTAATTGCCGCTAAAAAGCGCAATGCGAAGATCGCTGGTTTGCATCGGCAGGCTATTAAAGCGGCAATGGCGGATTGCCAATGGCCAAGCCAAACCAGTGGCGTTACGATCAGCCATGATCCAGACATTCATCGACGCGCTGCTGACAGGGCAGCCTGTGCCTTTCCGCGCTGACGGTGCGATGAGCACGATTGGAACGCGCCAGCCGGTTCAGGACAAGCTCCGGCTGACGCTGCGCGGTTTTGAGGGTGACCGGGTGGGTGATCCCAGCGTCCATGGCGATGCTGATAAGGCGGTGCATATCTATCCCGCCGAACATTATCCGGCTTGGCGCGACGATTTTGCACAGCAAGGCTCGGAGCCCCACCCGCTGCTCGATCGGCTAGGTGGCTTTGGCGAGAATATCAGTGCCCGGGGAATGACCGAAGAACGTGTGGCGATCGGTGACCGTTTCCAGATTGGCGAAGCGCTGGTTGAAATCAGCCAAGGTCGGCAGCCCTGCTGGAAAATCGACCATCTTTTCGGAGTGAAGGACATGACTGCAAGCGTCATCCGCACTGGCCGAAGCGGCTATTACTTCCGGGTGATCGAGGAAGGCAATGTGGGACCGGATGACCAGATTATCCAGACGCATGGCGCTACACATGGTTGGACGGTGAAGCGGGCCTTCCAGCTGTTGATTGGCGGTGGGCACAAAATGGCGGGCGCGCAGGATGCGTTGCGTGAACTTTCCGATCTGGAAAGCCTTGCTGCCAACTGGCGTCGGCGCGCGCGGCAATTGCTCGACGGCATGGCCTAAATCATTTTGATGCAACCTTTGGGTGTGTTGTTCGTATCTTCTGCAGGCGTTGAAGAATGGAGTTGTGATAAATAATGAAGAAACTGGGTCTCATGGCTTTAGGACTGGTGTTGGCGATCATTGCTGGCACTTCCATGGCAGCTGCGCGCAGTGAGCGTGCGCATCCGAAACCCGAACGGGCGACTGCCATTTTCGCAATGGGCTGTTTCTGGTGCGCCGAGGCGGATTTTGAAAAGGCAGCGGGCGTGATCAATGTTGTGTCCGGCTATACCGGTGGACGCACGAAAAACCCTGATTATGAATCGGTGAGCGCAGGTGGTACGGGCCATTATGAGGCAGTGCTGGTGACCTATGATCCATCGAAAATCCGCTATGCGCAATTGCTGTCGCTATTCTGGAAAAATGTAGATCCGTTCGATGCGGAAGGGCAGTTTTGCGACAAGGGCGAAAGCTATCGCGCAGCCATTTTCCCCAGCAATGAGAGCGAACGCAAGGCTGCCGAAGCATCGCGCGATTATCTGGAAGGCTTTTTCAAACGCCCACTCGCTCCGCGCATCGTCCCGCGCGTAACCTTTTATCCGGCAGAGGACTATCACCAAGATTATTCCCGCAAGAACCCTCTCCGTTATCGCTATTACCGCAGTCGCTGCGGCCGCGATGAACGGCTGGAGGCTGTCTGGGGGAAATAATGGCAGATCCGCGAAGCGGGGGTTTTAAGTTCAACCCGCCGCTTCTCCGATCACTTCCGGCCGATAGAGCCGCACACGGGTGACGCGCCGTTCGTCGCCATCGACGATTTCGATCTTCCAGCCGCTTTCCCCATGTACAAGCACATCGCCGACCGCTGGCACCTGGCCGGCTATAACAAAGGCAAGGCCACCGATCGTGTCTACATCCTCGTCCACCTCGGACAATTTGGCGTCAAGTTCGTCGGCCAAGTCATCAAGTTCGGCGCGGGCATCTGCTTCCCATATGCCGGGTGAAGTCTCTGCAAACATGTCCTCGGGTTCGTCGTCATGTTCATCTTCGATCTCGCCGACGATTTCCTCGACAAGATCTTCGATGGTCACAAGACCTTCGGTGCCCGAATATTCATCGATCACTATGGCAAGATGCGTTCGCGTCCTGCGCATTTCATCAAGCAGTTCGACCACACCCATGCTTTGCGGAACATAGCGTGGCTGGCGGATGAATGGCTCAAGGCTGTCGGGCTTTTCCTTGCCTTCGGCCAGCACTGCAAAGATATCTTTCACGTGGATCATGCCCGTGATGTTGTCCAGCGTGTCCTTGTATACCGGCATCCGGCTATGGCCATGCTCGGCAAAAGCGGCCACGGCTTCATCAAAACTGGCGTTTTCCCGTAGACCGAGAATATCGCTTCGCGGCACCATCACGTCATCGACGCGGTTTTCGGAGAAATGCAGCAGGTTGCGCAGCATCTCGCGCTCCGGGGCAGACAGGTCTCCGTCTTCCTCGGCTTCTACGCCTTCCTCGACATCCTCTTCATGTTCGGAAATTTTCTCTTCAAGCTGCTCGCGCAGCGTAGGCTCATTGTTCCGACGCCAGATCAGCGCTCTGATGCGCTTCCATAATCGGCCTTCGCCATTGTCATCGGATCGTGTTTTCGACCCGGTAAAACTGTCGCCCTCCGGCATCAGATTGGCTTTGCCGCCTCCAGATTGTTTTCAATCCGTGCTATATGGATTGGCAAGGCCAAGCGACGCAAGCGCTTTTATCTCAATCGCTTCCATATGATCGGCCTCAGCATCATCGATATGGTCATAGCCAAGCAGGTGCAGCGTGCCATGAACAATCAGGTGCGTTACATGATCTGCCAAGAAGATGCCTTTTTCCGCTGCCTCGCGCACGCATACGCCATGCGCAAGGATCATGTCGCCCAAAAGCACCTCTCCATCGTCGGTAAAGGCAAGGGCGGCCATTTCGTCGGCATCCAGCATTGGGAAGCTGAGGACGTTTGTCGGCTTGTCCTTTCCACGCCACTGGCTGTTCAATGTGTGCACTTCTTCATCAACCGAAAGGTTGATGCTCAGCGAAAGGGAAAATGCTGCGTTCGCCAAGTTGCCATGCGAGGAAAAGGCGAAGGCCGCAGCGACTGCGGCATCGGCAATTGCCTGCCAATCCGTTCCATCACCCCATTCGTCGCTATGGTCGAGTTCGACCTCAACCATCCGTGCCCTCATAGGCATCAACGATACGGCCAACTAGCGGGTGGCGAACGACATCGGCGGAATTGAAACGGATCGTCGAAATGCCGTCGACGCCTTCAAGCCGCTGGACCGCGTCGTTCAAGCCGGAAAAGGTTGCCCCCCCGGGTAGATCGACCTGTTTGGGATCGCCGCAGATCACCATCCGGCTTTCCATGCCAAAACGGGTGAGGAACATTTTCATCTGTGCAGGCGTGGTATTCTGCGCCTCGTCCAGAATGATGAATGCATTGGCCAGCGTGCGACCGCGCATGAAGGCCAGCGGAGCAATCTCAATCTCGCCGCTGGCGATCCGCCGTTCCACCTGCTCGGCAGGCAGACAATCATAAAGCGCGTCGTAAATCGGGCGCAGATAGGGATCGACTTTTTCCTTCATATCGCCGGGAAGGAAACCCAGTCGCTCACCGGCTTCCACGGCGGGGCGTGACAGGATCAACCGGTCGACCGCGCCGGTGATCAGCATGGCGACGGCCTGGGCGACGGCCAGATAGGTTTTACCGGTTCCTGCAGGGCCAAGCGCGAAGATGATCTCGTCGCGGGCCAGCGCCTCCATATAGGGGATTTGCGTTGCCGAGCGCGGGACGAGCGTTTTCTTGCGCGTCCGGATCATGATCGGCGCGCTATTGTCATCCTTGCGGACAATGCCGTCGAGCGTGGGTTCTGCACTCATCGAGATAATCGCTTGCACAGCTTCAGGGTCAATTTCCTCGCTTCGGGCAACGCGGGTGTAAATGTCGTTCAGCACATCGCGCGCCCTTGCGATTGCGCTGGCTTCGCCTTCGATCTGAACACGGTTGCCACGCGCCGAGATATAGACGCCCAACCGGTTTTCTATGGCGACCAGATTGCGGTCAAATTCGCCGAAGATCGTGTTGATCAGATGCGGCCGGTCAAATGTGATTTCCAGCCGCGACATGTCGCCGGGTTGGGCCTGTGCCTTTTTCGCCATTCAGGCTGCTGCTCGCATGGTAATTTCGCCTTTCAGACTCAGGGGCCCCGCGTCAACTATGTCTACCTCGACAATATCACCGATGGAAAGCCCTTGCGCCAAGATATGCACAGATTGTAGCCAAGGCGATCGGCCGATCAATTGACCGTCGAGTTTGCCCGGTTTTTCCAACAGCACGCTGGTCCGCTTGCCGACAGTATCCCTGTTGAATGCGGTTTGCTGCTCATTGATAAGCGCCTGCAGCCGTTGCAGCCGTTCATCTGCGACTTCGGGTGCGACCTGTTCGTCCATTGTTGCCGCAGGCGTACCGGGGCGCGGACTATATTTGAAGCTGAAGGCATGGGCATAGCGCGCCTCGCGAACGATGCTCAAAGTGTCTTCAAATTCGGCATCGGTTTCACCCGGGAACCCAACGATGAAGTCACCTGACAAGGCGATATCCGGACGTACGGCGCGCACCTTGTCGAGGATGCGCAAATAGCTGTCGCGGCTGTGGCTGCGATTCATCGCCTTCAATATGCGATCATTTCCCGCCTGCACCGGCAAATGCAGATAGGGCATCAGTTTCTCGACCTCGGCATGCGCCGCGATCAGGCCGTCCGTCATGTCGTTAGGGTGGCTGGTGGTGTAACGGATACGGGCAAGCCCATCGATCTGGTCAAGCGCGCGGATGAGTGTTCCGAGATCCTGTTCGCCATCGCGCCAGGCATTCACATTTTGCCCCAGCAAAGTGATTTCCTTTGCGCCTGCATCGACCAGCGCCTTGGCTTCATCGATCAGTTCGGCAAAGCCGCGACTGATTTCGGCGCCGCGTGTGTAAGGCACGACGCAATAGGTGCAGAATTTGTCGCAACCTTCCTGCACTGTCAAAAACGTGGCCGCACCCGTTTTACGGCGTTTCGGCAGGACATCGAACTTGTCGAGGCCGGGCAGGTCAAGATCGACCACATTCTCGCCGCGCGCAACCGACGCGACCATTTCTGGTAGCTTGTGATAGGCTTGCGGTCCGACAACAATGTCGACCTCGCGTGCACGGCGGCTGATTTCCGAACCCTCGGCCTGGGCAACACAACCGGCCACCGCGATCATTGGCGACGAACCATCGCGCCGGCGCAGGCGCCCGATTTCGGAATACACCTTTTCGGCCGCCTTTTCACGGATATGGCAGGTGTTCAGCACTACCAGATCTGCATTGGCTTTGTCGGCGGCGGCCGACATGCCTTGCGCCGATAAAAGTTCAGCCATCCGATCGCCGTCATAGACGTTCATCTGGCAACCGTAATTTTTGATGGTGAAGGTCTTGGGCGACTCGTTGCTCATAGACGGGCGCTATATCTCGCGCCGGTAATGGTCGCCAGCCTGCATTGCTTCGGAAATGCGATGGCGCACCTCCGCCGCGATCGCCTTGCGGTCGGCATAATGGGCGGGGTCGAATGGTTCGAGGAAATGCAGCGTTGCCGTGACCGGCATTATGTAAGACATCACCCGCAGAAAATTGTCGATAATGCCTTCCTCGCCCACCCAGGACATGCGCCGAGTGTGTGGGCCGTAGGTCAGGAATACCGGCTGCACAAGCATCGCCGTCGGCGGGGGCACCAGCGCGGCGAACAGCGATGGCTTGAACGGCAACAGGCCTGAGCCGTCATGCGTCGTACCTTCCGGGAAAATTGTCACTGGCTGGGCGCCGCCCATGGCTTCGCGCAGTTCATCGACCTGTCCGCCGACGCTCAACCGGTTTTCGCGGCTGACAAATATCGTGTTGTTGATCTTGCACAGCCATCCGATCAGCGGCCATTTTTCGATGCCGTCATTAGCGACGAAGGTGCAGCCCGTGACGCCCGACATGACCGGAATGTCGAGCCAGCTATGATGATTGGCAGCGTAGAACACGTTGCTGCGCAAGCGTCGCCCGCGCGTTGCCGTCGCAATGCCGGCTGTCCAACTGATCGACAGCAGGAAAAGACGCGGCCAGGGCGATGGCTGGCGTAATAGTCGCCAGATATTGTGCAGCAAAAGTCCGACAATCAGCGATGCGATCATCAGCATTAGCCGCGACAGCAGCATCAATTGGCCGAAAATGAAGGCCAGCGGGTTGCGTCGCTCAATCGTCGCGGCTGATTGCAACGCCATAAAGTTCCATGCGGTGATCAACGAGGCGATAGCCGAGTTTTTCGGCAATTTGCTTTTGCAACGCCTCAAGCTCCGGATCGACAAATTCGATTACCTTGCCGGTTTCGACATCGATCAGATGATCATGATGCGCTTCTGGCGATGCCTCATAGCGGGCGCGGCCATCGCCAAAATCATGGCGATCAAGGATGCCAGCCTCTTCGAACAGGCGAACGGTACGGTAAACCGTCGCGATGCTAATCTTCGGGTCGATCGCGGATGCACGGCGATACAGTTCTTCGACGTCCGGGTGATCGTCGGCATCCGATATGACGCGCGCGATGACCCGACGCTGGTCGGTGATGCGAAGGCCGCGTTCTTGGCAAAGTGCCTCTAGATCGATCCGAGTTTCCATATGCCGGTATTTAGTGTCGCCTGCGGATTCGTCAATTAAAGCAATTGGCCAAAAGAAAATGGCCGGACCCGAGGGGCCGGCCATGTTTCGTTCGATGCGCCGAAGCTTATTTGACTTTCTTTTTCCGGCCCGATCCCGGTGCCCGGCCCAGACCGATGGCCTTTGCCAGATCGCGGCGCTGCTCAGCATAAGCCGGCGCGACCATCGGATAATCGGCAGCAAGGCCCCATTTCGCGCGATAGTCATCAGGTGTCATGCCATAATGCGTCATCAGGTGACGCTTCAGCATTTTCAATTTCTTGCCATCTTCAAGGCAGACAATGTAATCGCGCTTGACCGAACTCCTGACAGGAACTGCCGGTTCCAGCGGCGTTGCTGCTATGGCAGCCGGCTCACCAAGCCCGGCAAGCGCACCATGTACATTTGCGATAAGTGCCGGTAAATCGCCAACTGACACACTATTATTGCTGACATGCGCGGCAACAATATCAGCCGTCAAGGTGATCAGCATCTCATTATTGCCGTCGATTGCATCGGTCATTGTAATACTCCCATACCCGTTTGTTTTTATACAGCAGACCGAGTAAAGCGTATTTTGCTAAAAACTTCAATGTAGAAATTGTCTATACCTCTACTAAATTTCCTTAAAAGAAATCAAACAAGTCATTTCAAATTTGAAATTTCATAGAAATGGCATCGTATCGGGCTCCATTGGCGCCGAGATAATAGCCGGTTCGCACACCAATCTGCTCAAAACCATTTCGGCAGTAAAAGTGAAAGGCAGAGTTGTTTGCCCGAACTTCAAGGAAGATTGTACGCCGTCCTGCATTGCGCGCAGTCGCCTTGATATTTTCGATCAGTGCAGAAGCAATACCGTTGCATTGCCAGTCGGGATGAACGGCGATCAGCAACAATTCTTCTTCATCTGCGACCCAGCGCGTCAGCGCAAACCCCGCCAGATCATTATCAATTCGTGCAAGATAAAGAGAACTGCCCGGCATCGTCAGCAGGGATAGGCACTGGGCGGCTGTCCACGCTTCCCCATAACTGGCATCAAACGCCGCAGACATCACCGGCATAATCGTGGCTACGTCGCGGCCATCGCCCTTTATCACGTCGATCAAGGCGCGCCCCCCCCGGGCAGTTTGGCATCGGCCCCGCGGCCGTAACGCGGTGTTGGCGGTAACGCACTGGCCTGGGCGATGAACGGCCAATATTTCGCATCCGGAAAGACCGGTAACGCTTCACCCCAGCCGCGTGCTTCGACAAAGGCTGCGGCTGCATCCCCTGCAATGACAGGGGCACGCAATTGCTGAACGGCAATCTCTATCGGCAGTGATGCGACGGCAGCATTATAGCTTTGCCCTGCACCATATGATGCGACGAAATACTCGCCATGCCCGCCAATCATCACAACGTCTAACGCGCCAATTTCCGGGCGAGAGGAACGGGCCATCGCCGCCACGAGATCGAGGCAGCCATAGCCAAAGCATTCAGCCTGCCATGCCAGTGCGAGTGCGCGGGCGGCAGAAATGCCGACCCTGATCCCGGTAAAGCTGCCCGGACCGACATTTACACAAATCGACTGCGCGCGTCCCTTGTCCGGCAGGCCGGCAATCATCGGCACCAGCCGTTCGGCATGGCCGCGGCCGATCACCTCATGCTGGGCGGCCACGCAGACATCATCGTCAAATAGCGCAACCGAACAGGCCTGCGTCGCTGTATCTATAACCAGACGTTTCACGCAGGGGCGGGTAGCCGATCAGACGATCTTGTTAAAGCGGTCAAATGCGGGGCGCGGGCTGCGATCGAAAATCGTTGCCGGATCGCCATAGCCGACGGTTGAAATGAAGTTCGACTTGATTGTCGAACCGGCAAAAAAGGCCGCATCTACTGCATCATTATCGAAACCCGACATCGGCCCAGTATCCAAACCAAGCGCGCGAGCGGCAAGGATGAAGTAACCGCCCTGCAGGCTGCTATTGCGGAAAGCGGTCTTTTCGATCAACGCATCATTGCCCACAAACCAGCTCCGCGCGTCGGTATGCGGGAAAAGCTCCGGCAGATTTTCATAAAATTCCAGATCCATGCCGATGATTGCTGTGGCGGGTGCAGAGAGTATCTTTTCGCCATTGGCTGGCATGGTGAGCGCAGCAAGCTTCTGCTTCGCCTCTTCGCTGACGCACCAGATGATCCGCGCGGGCAGGCAGTTGGCCGACGTCGGGCCATATTTCATCAATTCCCAGACGGCATCCAACTGCGCATTGGAAACCGGCGTGTCGAGATAACCGTTATAGCTGCGCGCATTACGAAAAAGCTGGTCGAGCGCTGCAGTGTCGAGCGGTGCATTGATTGGCATATTACCCCCGTTTTATCTGAGTGTCAGGCCGCGCGGACTTCAGTCACTTCGGGCACATAATGTTTAAGCAGTTGTTCGATGCCGTTTTTCAAGGTGGCGGATGAAGACGGGCAGCCCGAGCAGGCACCCTGCATCTGCAGGAAAACAACGCCGCGCTGGAACCCGCGATAGACAATATCGCCGCCATCATTGGCGACAGCGGGACGTACGCGGGTTTCGATCAATTCCTTGATCTGGTCGACAATCTCGGCATCGGCGGGATCATCGAGCGGATATTCTGTGTCGGCTGCGGGGACCGAAAAGCCCGCGCGCGGCGCATGGAAAAGCGGCATGTCGGCCGAGAAATGATCCAGCAACACTGAGAGCACATCGGGCTTCAGATCGGACCAATTGACACCGGGGGCTGCAGTAACCGAGACAAAATCCTTGCCGAAAAATACGCCAGATACATCGCCCAGTCCGAACAGGGCTTGAGCCAGCGGGGACGCCTCTGCCTCTTCGGGATCGGCAAAATCGCGCGTGCCGCTTTCCATTACGAAACGGCCGGGAAGGAATTTGATGGTCGCCGGGTTGGGCGTCAGTTCGGTTTCAATGATCATGCTCGCCATTTGGGGAGGCGGCCAGCAACAGACAAGCCTTTATTTGTTGGCGAGTGCAAAGAAAAACCCCGTTCCGGCTAAGGAACGGGGCAAGATGCGTACTGCGGTACGTTTTGGTTTATCGCCGATCGCTTAATGGGAGAGGAGGATCGGCATTTGGCAATTCTTCAATATGTCGCCTGTGGCGCTACCAAGAACAAAGCGGCGCAGGCGGGAATGGCCATATGCGCCCATTGCCAACATGCCGGCGCCTGATGCGACCGCTTCTGCCTGTAACGCACCACCGATGCTGCGATTGCCGAGAGGCGCGACCTTGAACGAGGCATCGGTGCCGCGGCGGGAGGTCAGCATCGCGAGACGGTCATGGTCGATGTCGGTTGGCATCGGCTTTTCGCCTTCAATGGCGAGTAATGCGATTGTCTTGGGGGCGAACAGCGTGATCGCGTCGCCCAATGCCCGGGCAGCAGGTGCACCGTTGTCCCATGCGGCAGCAATCGTGCTGGGCTGATAAGGCACGGCATAGGATTGCGGCACAACGATCAGCGGACGACCGCTTTCAAACATCACATGTTCGGCAAGGGTCCGTTCGCTCAATAGGCCATCGCTATTGGTGCCGATCACACTAATATCATGCAGTCGGGCGTGTTCAGCTACAACCTCATGGATGCCGATGGCATGCGAATGCTCGGTCACCAACGTAAACTGCACCGAAGCCGCCATTGCTGCCGCGGTCAGTGCTGCTGCGACTGAATCGGCATCGCTCTGCCGTCCCGGTGTTGTAACATCCAATGCCACCGTAAAGATGGTCAGATGGGCATCATGTGCCTTTGCGAGGCTGATCGCAAAAGCTGCCGGTCCTTTGGTGGTATCCGCCGTTTCGGATGGCGCGAACAGAAAGATGGCATTGATTGACATAATCGGTTGCTCCTTAATGAGACGGCGTTGTGGTGTTTTCGCCCTTGGTCTTCCAGAGCGAATAGAGAATGCCGCCGAGGATCAGGCCAAAGGTGACAGCAAGGCTGAGCACCGGCGGGAATTTGGCGCCGCCCATCAGGAAGTCGGATATGAAGATTTTCGAGCCGATGAAGATTAGTACCAACGCGAGCGCGAATTGCAGATAGTGGAACCGGTGCACCATCGCGGCGAGCGCGAAATAGAGCGCGCGCAGGCCGAGGATCGCCATGATGTTCGACGTATAGACGATGAAGGTGTCGGTGGTAATCGCGAAGATCGCCGGCACGCTGTCCACTGCGAAGATTAGATCGGCGATGTTGATAACGATCAGCGCGAGCAGCAACGGCGTCATCGCACGGACCATCTTGCCGGTCTTTTCATCCTGTACCTTCACAAGGAATTTCTGACCGTGCAGCTCTTTGGTGACACGGAAATGCTTGTTCGCGAAACGCACTACGGGGTTGTTTGCGACGTCCATCTCCTGCTCGCCCTTGACGAGCATCTTGATGCCCGTGCCCACAAGGAAAACGGCGAAGATGTAAAGCGTCCAGTAGAATTGCTCTACCAGTGCTGCGCCCAGCGCGATCATGATGCCGCGAAGCACAATGACTGCGATGATGCCCCACAGCAGCGCGCGATACTGATATTTCGCAGGGATCGCGAAATAGGTGAAGATCAGGCTGATCACGAAGACATTGTCGATCGACAGAGCCTTTTCGATGAAGAAGCCGGTGTAATATTTCATGCCCAGATCTGCTCCCTTTTGGAGCCAGACCCAGATGCCGAAGGCGAGGGCAATGCTGATGTAGAAAGCCGACAATTTCAGGCTTTCGGCAATACCCATTTCCTTGTCTTCCTTGTGCAGGAAGCCCAGGTCAAACGCCGTCAGCACGACGACGATGCCGAGGAATGCCAGCCAGAACCAGACCGGCGTTCCAAGAAACGAATCAAAAAGGAAGTCCATGAATCAGGCCCCAATATTTCCAATCCACCGATTTTTCAGAGGAAAATCCGGCAGAGGTTGCGCCGCGTTTGCGCTTTCGGATGAGAAATCCGACATCACGCATGCCGCCGCATGCGCCAGAGGGGCCCGGATTCGAGCTCGGAGTAAACGCTTAGTTCAAAATTTTCAACCGCGAATTGAACGAAAAATCAGCAAAGGGGCGTCAGCCGCCTTTCATCTTTTCCAGCATCTCGCCCATTTTCTGATGCAGCATGTTCACCGCCTTTAACGGGCGGACCATCACCTTGAAATGGGTAATCAGGCCATCATCGTCGCAGCTAATCATGTCGATGCCGTTGATCTTGATCCCGTCTATCTCGGCTGTGAACTCCAGGATCGCGCTGTTTTCCCGATGCCATTCGCCGACATAACGAAAGCTGTCATTGCCAAGCGTAAACCCGGCTGCAGCGAGATATTGGGATGTGATTGCCTTGCCCACTTGCGGCGTGTGCACGACCGGGCTTTCAAAAACGCAATCATCATGGAGCGTCGCGGAGATCGTATTCGGGTCGCGGGACAAGGCAACCTTGTGCCAGATTTCGGCGGGGTTATGCGGCATGGCTGGTCCTTTATTCAGCGTTTACGGACAAATTCGGCGCGCAGGACAAGGCCCTTGATCCCGTCATAACGGCAATCAATTTCCTGTGCATCACCAGTCAGGCGGATCGATTTGATCAATGTTCCACGTTTCAGCGTCTGGCCGGCACCCTTGACTTCGAGATCCTTGATCAGCGTTACCTGATCACCATCGGCGAGCAAATTACCCACGGCATCGCGCACCTCGACCTGGCCGGCCGTTGCGGCTTTCTCCCGAGCTTCGGCGGCGCTGATCCATTCGCCGCTGTCCTCGTCATAGACATAGTCCTCGTCGCTCATTTTCAATATCCCAGATCGAGGTTGACCAGCGGTTCAAGTCGCTCGCCCTTGTGATAGCGCCGCAGATTTTCCAGGAAACGCTGAGCCGATCGGGCGAACATCTTGTCCTGTGCGCGGCCCGAAAGGTGCATCGTCACATGGCAATTGTCGAGGCTCCATAGCGGGTGTTCGGCGGGCAGCGGTTCGGGGGTCGTTACGTCCAGAAATGCAGCGCCTATCTGCTTTTCCTGAAGCGCCTTCACCAGAGTATCCTGATCGATGACCGATCCGCGCGCGATGTTTACCAGCACCGCCGATTGCTTCATCGCTGCCAGTTCGTCAGCGCCGATCATCTCTTCGGTTTCGGCCGTCGCAGGGACGGCCAGAATAACCCAATCAAACTCGCCCAGCCGCGCGCGCCAAGCGTCCGGGGCAAGGCTGTCCGGCCCCGGTGTGCGGCGGACGACGGTGACATCGACATTGAATGCCTTTAGCCGCTCGTCGATGAGTTTGCCGATTGCGCCATAACCGAGAAGCAACGCCTTCGATCCGTAAAGTTCGACCTTGCCGGGCGAATCGATCAGCCATTCGTGCCGTTCCTGCGCACGCATCACGTCGCGGTAGCCTTTGGCGATAGTCAGCATGCCCATCACCACATATTCAGCAATGGTGATTGCATTAATCCCGGCACCATTGGTTACCTTGGTCCCGCGCTTTTTCAGCGCGGACAATGGCATGCCGTCGACACCGGCATAGATGCTGTTGAGCCATTTGAGGTTGGTTGCAGCGGTGATGATCGCCGCCATATCCTGTTTGTCATACATGTCGAACCAGCCGATTTCGGCCAGAGGAGCGAGCGCCAACGCCTCGTCTTTGGTCATGAACCAGTGCGGTTCAACCCAATCGGGCAAATGTGCCTCGATCATCGGACGGATCAGGCTGGCTGCGACAAACTTTACTTTGCTCATGCGGTAAAGGCTTTCCAAGCTACAAAGATGAGGAACGGCATACCCGCAAGGTCTGCAATGGCAATGCTCTTCAACGAGGCAGGAGAGCCAGTCGACCAGTAGAGCATCAGGAATGACAACATGCTGATCGCCGCACCCACGCTCACTGGCCGTCGACTGGCAGGATCAAATGCTGCCCAAATGCAAAGGACGAAGATCACCAGAAACAACGCGGCCCGGTGGTGGAGCAAGAGGAATAAGGGATTATCGCCCGCTACGCCATAAAGCCGACCGATCATGGATGGACGAAATAGTGCCAGCGCGGGGAGTGCGTGAATGGCAGCAAGTACCATCCAAGAAATCAGTTGCAACATGCAACTATGTTAGCGGGCATTGTGGTGCTGTCAAACCTCGATCTTCCAATCCCAGCCGAGCGGGTCGCCGTCCATTACTTCGACGCCTTTGGCGATCAGATCGTCGCGAATGGCATCCGAAGCGGCAAAATCCTTGCTGGCGCGCGCCTCCTTACGTGCGGCAAGCGCGGCTTCGATTTCGGCTTCACTGATGATGGCGGATTTGGGACGCACGCGCAGGTCGGCGCGTTTTACCTTTAGCAGATCGAGCCCGAGCACCGCATCCATCTGCGCGATGGCAAGCAGCTTTTGCCCCAAGTCTATCTTCTTTAGCGCGATCGCTTCTTCCAGCGCAGTAAGGGCGATGGCGGTATTGAGATCGTCCGATACTGCTGCATCAAAACGTGCAAACAACCCGGTCAGCCGTTGGTCGGTGACTTCGGATGCGGAGACCGCGTCCTTCAAAGGCGCGACTGCCATCACCATGCGCTTCAACCGTGTGAAGGCCGCCTGCAGCCCATCCCAGCTGAACTCCAGTTCGCTGCGATAATGCGCCTGCAGGCACATCAGGCGATAGGCGAGGGGATGAAATCCCTTTTCGATGAGAAGCTGCACGCGCAGGAATTCGCCTGCACTTTTGCTCATCTTCCCAGTGCGTTCAACGAGGAAGTTGTTGTGCATCCAGAAGTGGGCACCGCTATGGTCAGAACAGGTGCGTGCCTGGTTCTGTGCAATCTCGTTCGGATGGTGAATTTCGCGATGGTCGATGCCGCCAGTGTGGATGTCGAATGGAAATCCAAGCAGGTCACCTGACATCACCGAGCATTCCAAATGCCATCCCGGCGCGCCGCGGCCCCATGGGCTGTCCCATTCCATCTGACGGTTTTCGCCCGTGGGGGTCTTGCGCCAGATCGCAAAATCGGCGGCATGGCGCTTGCCCTCGACGGCCTCGATCCTTCCTTCTCCCTCGTCAGTTTGCGCACGGGCAAGTGCGCCATAGCGCGCGACGGTGGAGGTATCGAAATAGAGCCCGCTATCGAGTTCGTAACAATGCTTGTCGGCGATGCTTTTCGCAAATTCGATCATTTGCGGCACATAATCGGTGGCGATCGACCATTTGGCCGGTTGGCGGATGTTCAATGCTTTTACATCGGCCCAATAGGCTTCGGTATAGTGGCGGGCGATGTCCCAGATCGATTGCGCCTTTTCTGCCGCCATCTTTTCCATCTTGTCCTCACCGGCATCAGCATCATCGGTCAGGTGACCGACATCGGTGATGTTGATGACATGGGTAAGCTTGTAACCCTTATAGCTCAGCACGCGGCCCAGCGTGTCGGCAAAGACATAGGCGCGCATATTGCCGATATGCGGATAATTGTAGACCGTCGGCCCGCAGCTATAGACGCGTGCCTCGCCGGGGTGGACGGGCTCGAAGACTTCGAGGCTTCGGGTCAGGCTGTTAAAGAGTTTCAGGTCGGTCATGGCCCGGGCGATGGCTCAGGATGCGGGAGAGGTCAAGAACCACGTCAACCCGCCGCAGGCCGAGGCGGCGGGTGGTTCGACCATCATCGAAGGTTAGACTTATGGTGGTCCCGGCCTGCGCCTGGGCGCCTGTCGTTTCAAAAGCCTTCCCAACTGATCGCTTCTTCCAAGGGTGCCCGCGGAACCGGGAAATTGTTCACCGGCGCATTGGGATCACGATAACCGATCGCCATCCCGCAGAAAAAGATATGGTCATCCGGGATCGCAAAACATTGACGAATCTGCGGGGTGTAGATCGCCCATGCCTCTTGAAAGCAGCAGTCCAGCCCCTCTTCGCGCAGCAACAGCGCAACCGTCTGCAGCCACATGCCGATATCCGACCATTGCGGCGGACCCATGTAGCGCGGGGTATGGATCAGCATCAAAACAGGAGCGTCAAAGGCGCGGAAATTCTTCGCAAACCACATCAGTCGCGCCATCTTGTTGTCGCGCGGAATATCGAGCGCGGCATACATCGCTTCGCCGACACCAAAGCGGCGTTCCTTATAGGCCCCGTCCAATTCGGGCGGGTAGACATGATATTCGGGTTTGTGCGCGGCCGGCCCCTGGGGCAGCACTTCTGCCACGCTATCGAGCAATTTCTGCAATGGCGTACCCGTTGCGACAATAGCATTCCATGGCTGGGTATTGCCACCCGATGGCGCATTCTGGGCCTTGGCAAGGATATGTTCCAGAACCGCTTTGTCTACCGGCTTATCCAGATATTCCCTCACTGACCGGCGGGTGGCTACGGCTTCGCTAACTTGCATCTCTTGCTCCCGATTTAATCGCGCGATTAAATTCGATCATCTGAGGGCGGATTGCAAGCTATTCCTCGTCGAACAGGCTAGCCAATTGCTCCATCATCGTGCCACCCAACTGCTCGGCATCCATGATGGTGACCGCGCGGCGGTAATAGCGGGTGACATCATGACCAATGCCGATCGCGATCAGTTGCACCGGGCTGCGACCTTCGATCATCTCGATCACCTTGCGCAGATGCTGTTCCAGATAGCCGCCATGGTTGACCGAAAGCGTCGAATCATCGACCGGCGCACCGTCGGAAATCACCATCAAAATGCGGCGATCCTCTGGGCGGGCGATCAGGCGGTTATGCGCCCAGAGCAGGGCCTCTCCGTCGATATTTTCCTTCAGCAGGCCTTCACGCATCATCAGGCCAAGGTTGCGGCGCGCATGGCGCCATGGCTCGTCAGCTTTTTTGTAGACGATGTGACGCAGGTCGTTGAGGCGGCCGGGCATGGCGGGGCGGCCTGCGGCCAGCCAATCCTCACGCGCTTGTCCGCCCTTCCAGGCACGGGTGGTAAAGCCGAGGATCTCAGTCTTCACACCGCAACGTTCAAGCGTGCGCGCCATGATGTCGGCGCTGATTGCCGCGATGCTGATCGGGCGGCCGCGCATAGAGCCTGAATTGTCGATCAGCAGCGTGACGACGGTATCGCGGAACTTGGTTTCGCGCTCAATCTTGTAGCTCAGCGAATGGCCGGGTGAGACGACGATGCGGGCGAGCCGCGCGGCGTCCAATATGCCTTCTTCCTGATCGAAATCCCAACTGCGGTTTTGTTGCGCCATCAGGCGGCGCTGGAGGCGGTTGGCTAGCCGGGTGACAGCGCCCTGCAGGCCGGCCAGTTGCTGATCGAGATAGGCCCGCAGACGATTGAGTTCTTCCTCGTCGGCCAATTCGGTCGCGCCGACAACCTCGTCATATTTGTTCGTCCAGCTTTTATAGTCGGACTGTGGCAGGTGATCCCAATTGCGGCGCTGCGGGTTGACAGGCTGCATCCCGTCTTCGCCCATCTCGCCGTCGCCATCCTCCATGTCGTCCATTTGCGACTGGTCGTAATCGGCTTCGGTTTCCTCGCCTTCACCCTCTTGCGGTTCGGCCCGCGCCTCGGCCTGGCCGGCTTCGCCCTGACCTTCGTCTTCGCTCTCGCCGTCCTGTTCCTGTTCCTGCTCGGCCTCGTCGCCCCCTTCATCGGCGTCATTGGGTTCGATCTCGCCCTGGGTCAGGTCAAGATGTTCCAGCATTGACTGCGTAAGCGCAGCAAAGGCCGACTGGTCATCGAGCGCCAGGCCAAGCGCGTCAAGGTCGCCGCCAGCCTTATCCTCGATCCAGCTGCGCACAAGATCCACCCCGGGAACGGCAATGGCAGGCACGGACTCTCCGGTCAGCCGTTCGCGCACCAGCAATGCCAGAGCAGTTGACAAGGGGACTTCATCGGCGGCCTGAGCCCGGCTGATGGGGTCCGTGCGCAGCCGCATTTCGAGTGAATGGGCCAGATTGCCCTTTACGCCTGCCATGGCGCGCGCGCCCAGCGCTTCGATCCGTGCCGTCTCGATCGCATCAAAGGCCGCACCTGCGATTGGCTCATGCGGACGGAGTGCCGCATGGCGCCCTGCATCATGATGTTTCAGGCGAAGTGCAAAACTGTCTGCAAAACCGCGCGCCTCGGCGACCTGTTCGGGGGGAAGCGACCGCCCCGGCATCGGCACGCGGAAATTCTTGCCCGATTGGGTGGGGGCATCTGCCGTAAAGGCGATTTCCACCTCCGGCTCATGCGCAATGGCGCGCGCGGTGCCGGTGAGCACCTGCTTGAAGTTTTCGAGCGGAGAATTGTCGGCCATAAGTGAATCGCGGGTTAGCGGGGAAGGCGCGGCGTGGAAAGCCTTTCATCATCGTGCCGCCGCGTTTCATTCACACTGATAGACAAGAACTTCATTCGCCTGTTGCGGCAACAAGGCGTGTACGGCTTCGTTCATCGCCACTACCTTTTCCAGCGCAGCGGGATCGATCGAGCAGCTTTTCACATCATATTGGTTTCGCGCTGCCCGCGCCTGCTGCATCGCTTCCTCACCCAGCAGATGGCGTTCGACGCGATATGTGCTGGTTGCAGGGTTGAACCCGACCACTGAAACTTGCGCTTCCTGACCGGGCACAAAGGTGCGGGTCCAGATGCCATCCTTTTCCGCATATTGGGTGCGGCCGTTGACGCAGCCGTCCGGGCGCCAATCGAAAGGTACGTCGACGGTATCGGAAACGGTGATGCGGCTGCGACTCCGGTCGATCACGCAGGTCAGCTTGCCTGCTGTTGCGGCCTTTGCAGGTGCAGCCGGGTCTGCCGTTTCGGCTAATGCCGCGCGGGTGATCTCGTCAACTTCCGAAAAGCTGGGCCGGGTGAACCATGCAATGAGCCCAGCAATGATGAACAACGCCGCAGCACCGCCAGCCAGTTTCGCCTGATCGCGCCGTTCGCGCTCTAATAGTTGCCAGGCGCTTCCGGCAGCGCCCAATGCGATAAAGATCAGCACCACCGTCAGCATCGATCGGTTGTCGCGGGTTTCGATGATGTCATATTCGGCCTGGCGGCGCGCCTCGGTAAAGCTGCGGCTCCTCGCCGCATCTGCACGCCGGTTTTCCTCTTCGATCCGCGCCTTTTCTGCGGCGGCCCGCTCTGCTTCGGCGCGGGTCATATCTGCGCGCGAAAGGCATTCGGCATCGACGCTGCGATAAGCGACGCCGTTGGAACGCAGGAAGGTAGCGACCTCGCGCTGCGCAATGGCGAAGAAAAATTCGGCATCGCTGCCATCAGATATGGTACCAAAACTGTTCACGCCCAACACGCGTCCACAGGCATCGACCAAAGGACCACCGCTGTTTCCGCTGCCGATGGCAGCGGTGTGGAGTAGGGTTTCAAACCCTTTGGCGGAACGGCCGGCGGAGATATTGCCGCGCGTTTTAACCGGTGCCTGCGGCCGCATCACATCATCTAAATCAAGGCCTTGTGCGACGTCCACGCCGCCCGGATAGCCGATGGCAAATACGTCGACGCCGTCCGGCACCGGACCGGTGAACAGCGCTGCCGGTGTCAGGCGTCGTCCATTGCGAAGGGCAATCAGTGCAAGGTCATTGCGCGGAGATCGGGCGATCACCTCTGCCGCTATCGGCCCACCAGTTTCCGACGGGATGACCATGACGCGGATTGCGCCATCATATTCCTCTTCGGCAACAACATGCGCGTTTGTCAGGATGCGGTCGGGCGCAACAACGATGCCTGAGCCATGGCCGATCGGCACATTGTCGCCATTTGCCGCGAACACAACAACCCGAACGACGCTGCGGCTGGCGGCGGCTATATCGGCGGGGTCGGCCTGGACCTGGGCAGGGGCAAGGCTTGCTAGAACTAGGAATAGCAGCGCGCATAACAATTGCCGCACGTGAGAATCTCCCGCACACCGCCCCCGCTGCCTTTCGACCATAGTTTTGAGGGCTTGGCAATCGGCGTGGATCAGGGGCGTGGCTGCCGTTCTTCGCGTTGGCGCAGGTCAACCCCGTCACGGCCTATGGTCAGGTCAATAGGCATCCCTTCCAATTGGCCGCTAACGGTAACGCCTTTTTCCGGATCGACCCGCACCTGCGGCACGTTGATATCCACCGGTATCTCGGGAATTTCCGGCAGGTCGAGCGGTTCAACAGGGCCTTCTGGATCGCGCGCCGGTACAGCTTTGGGCTTTGGCCGCGGACCTGCGCCCTTGACCGCCTGGCTCATGAAATCGCGCCATATTCGTGCAGGCAATCCGCCGCCCGTAACATTTTTGAGCGGGGCGTTGTCGTCATTGCCGACCCACACGCCCACGACAAGGTCGCCGGCAAAACCGATAAACAATGCGTCCCTGTAATCCTGGCTGGTGCCGGTCTTGCCAAAGGCTGGGACGGAAAGCCGTGCGGCACGGCCCGTTCCCTGATCGACCGTCGCGGCCAGCATATCAAGCATGGCGCGATGCGTGGACCCTCGGAAACTGCGTTCCCCCGACATTAGCCAACCAAACCAGCCTTGCTCTTCGGCAACAAAGGCGCGCGGCTTCACCGGATAGGCGTTTCCGGCGACAGCGGCATAGGCGCTGGTGAGTTCAAGTAGCGTCATGTCAGAACTGCCCAGCGCCATGCTGGCATCGCGGGTTAGCGGGCTTTCCACACCCAGATCGCGGGCGGTGCGTGCGATCGCATTATAGCCAAGCTCGTCATACAGGCGCACGGTGACGACATTGCTCGATTGTGCAAAGGCCTGTTTCAGACTGATCTCGCCGCGATAACGCTCTCCGTAATTTTTCGGACGATAGGCGCCATCGACGATCGGGCTGTCATCGACCTTGCTGTTGGGCGAATAGCCGCTGTTCAGCGCGGTCATATAGACGAACAGCTTGAAGGTCGATCCGGGCTGGCGCTTTGCCTGTGTCGCCCGGTTGAACGGCGATTCCTTATAGCTTTTGCCGCCGACCATCGCGACGACTTCACCATTGGGACGCATCGCCACTAGTGCCACCTGCGCCTTGCCGAGCGGCGCACGGGCGATCACGCGGCGGGCAATATTCTGCATCCGCGAATCCAGCGTGGTGCGGATCACCTGGTCAGCATAGCCATTTTCGGCATTAAGGCGTGCCTGCGGCATGGCCCAGTCTGCAAAATAGGTACCGGTGGGCAGCGTTTCCTTATAGCGCACGTCAATCTTCGCGATAGGTGTCGCATCCGCCTTGGCTTCAGTGATTGCGCCCGTCGCGACCATTGCGTTCAAAACCATTTTTGCCCGCTTGGCCGCGCGTTGGGGGTTGCGCGTCGGGGCAAGGCGGTTGGGTGCCTGCACCAACCCAGCCAGCATCGCTGCCTGCGACAGCGTCAACCGTTCCGGTTGGCGATAGAAATAGTGGAGCGACGCGGCGCGCAACCCGTAAACATTGTCACCAAAATAGGCGTTGGAGAGATAACGTTCGAGGATTTCGTCCTTGGTCAGCCAGCCTTCGAGCCAGAATGCAATTAACGCCTCGCGCGCCTTGCGCGTCAGGCTTTTTTCGGGCGTCAGAAAAGTGAACTTCGCCAATTGCTGGGTGATCGTGCTGCCGCCCTGCTGGATTCCGCTGCCGAATGTGTTGCTCCAGATAGCGCGCGCGATGCTGCGCGGGTCGATGCCCCAATGCGTGTAAAAACGGCGGTCCTCGATCGAAAGGAAAGCCTGCACGACATGCGGCGGAAGATCCTGTACCTTGACCGGCCGATCCACAACCGCGCCATTGCGTGCGATCGGCGTCCCGTCCCATGCGAGCAATGTTATGCGCGGAGGGGCAATAGGCTGCAGAGACTTTGACAGGGGCGCGGTGATCGCGAGCCAGAAGATGATGAGGATGAACAGCAACAATATCGCTGCGCTCGCACGGCTGAACCACCAGCGGCGTGTTCTTCCCAATAGCCAGCCTTTGGTAGTTTCGCCCGGCGAAGATTCATTAAGTGGCGGCGTTGCCGGTGCTTCCCACGGCTTGGGCTCGTTGGGAAACATTCCGGCATATGCGCGGTCAAATGCCGCGAGCCGCGCGTCGATATCAGGTGTGGTGTTGGACTTTGATCGCCGAAAGAACATCGATGCACTGTATTATATGAATAAGACGGCCAACGGTAGAGCAAATTTTACCTTGCCGAAAGCTGTATCCGCTTCCCGCACACAGATTGGCGATCCGCCCGGGAAATTGCAGGCGGATCGCTTCGTAAATGCACCGCCGATTTAGCTGGCGAGCGCGACTTCCGGTTCAACGAATGTCAGGTTGAGACTTTCGGCAACCGCCTTGCTGGTAACCTTGCCCTTGTGGACGTTTAGGCCAGCGATCAGACCTCGCCCGATTTCGCTATTGTTCTGCAATGCAGCAAGGCCTTTGTCGGCCAACGCCAAGCCATAAGGCAATGTTGCGTTATTCAGGGCAGCGGCGCTGGTCTGCGGGACCGCGCCGGGCATATTGGCGACGCAATAATGGATGATACCATCGACAACATAGGTCGGCTCTGCATGGGTTGTGGGCTTTGACGTTTCAAAGCAGCCGCCCTGATCAATTGCGACATCGACCAGCACCGATCCGGGTTTCATGTGCTTCAGCATCGCGCGGGTGACGAGCTTTGGCGCGCTTGCACCCGGGATCAGTACCGCACCGATTACCGCGTCAGCGACGCTGATTTCTGCATCAATGGTATCAAGTGTCGAGTAACGGGTGCGCACGCGGCCATGGAACAGTTCATCAAGTTGGCGCAGACGCGGAATCGACCGGTCGACAATCGTGACTTCGGCCCCAAGGCCAACGGCCATGCGCGCTGCATGGGTGCCGACAACGCCGCCGCCTAATACGGTAACACGGCCGGCCGGAACGCCGGGAACTCCGCCCAACAGGATGCCCGCGCCGCCTTCGGACCGGCGCATCGCTTCGCCTGCAGCCTCGATCGCAAGGCGGCCCGCGACTTCGCTCATCGGGGCGAGCAGTGGCAGGGTGCCCTTGTCATCGGTCACGGTTTCATAGGCAATTGCGGTGCAACCCGAGTTGACCAGTCCCTTGGCCTGCTCCGGATCGGGCGCGAGGTGCAGATAGGTGAATAGCAGCTGCCCTTCGCGCAACTGGACCCACTCATTGGGCTGGGGCTCCTTTACCTTCACAACCATGTCGGCTTTAGCGAAAACTTCCTCGGCGGTTTTCACAATCGTCGCCCCTGCCTTTTCATAGGCTTCGTCGCCGGCCATGATGCCCGCGCCGGCACCGGACTGAACCATCACCTCATGGCCCCGGGCAACATATTCGCGCACGGCGGAGGGGGTGAGCCCGACCCGATATTCATGGACCTTGATTTCGGTTGGGACGCCAATGCGCATCAGATACTCTCCTCTTCCAATGTTGGGCCGAATTTAGCATGCACAAGGCGCATATTGTGCGCAAAGGGTGGACTTGATGCCGTGATTGGCGCAGATATTCCGCGTAGTTTTGTTTATGGATGAGGATTTTGTGCAAATCGATCGGATCGACCGGAAGATTTTGGCCATGCTGGTCGCAAATGGCCGTGCGACCCAGCATGAACTAGGCGAGGCTGCCGGGCTCTCACCAAGCGCTGCAGCCCGCCGGCAAAAGGCGCTTGAGGATGCAGGCATATTGCGGGGCTACCGGGCTGACATCAACCTGACGCGGCTTGGCATGGGTGCGACAGTAATGGTGACAATCACGCTCGACAGCCAAAGCGAAGAAGCGATGGAAGCGTTCGAAGCGGCGGTCAGCGGTAGCCCGTCCATCCTTCGTTGCCATTTGATGAGCGGACGTAATGATTATCTGCTCACTGTGCG
This sequence comes from Sphingobium sp., assembly GCA_035196065.1. Classification (NCBI taxonomy): domain Bacteria; kingdom Pseudomonadati; phylum Pseudomonadota; class Alphaproteobacteria; order Sphingomonadales; family Sphingobiaceae; genus Sphingobium; species Sphingobium sp. The sequence goes on along the minus strand of CP136575.1, from coordinate 2,731,884 downwards.
GGCGACCTCTATCGAGGATTATGAACATGTCCACCGACAGGAAATTGCCCGCCTGCCGCGTGTCGCCCGGATCGAAACCGCCTTTGCGTTGCGCGAAGTCGTAAACCGGACGGTACCGCCGCGGTTATTAGGATGACCGCAGGATTGGAACCTCAGGGTATGTGCCACCCGAGGGCGTAGGCATAAGGGCCGAAACATTGGCGCCATGCTTTTCCGCATTGCTAAACCAAAGACAATGCGTGCCGTCGAAGATTGTGTTTCCGGCAACCTTCCATTCCCTGCTGTTACCTGTCTTGTGCGGCGACGCGTTGCCGGAGATGCGTCTAGTCATTGAGATTGGCTGTGAATGGCATCGAAAGGGTGGCGGACGGATCATTTCTGCGCGTCACGGAAACTGGCCGTCTGGGCGGTGCCATCGCGGCAACTGTGTTCATATTGTCACAGGTTTAAAAAACGACAGCCAAGCTGTCACAAAATTGCTTGTCACCGCTGCGCTTTGATGATTTTGTGCACCTGCACACTGTTGGCAGCATCAAAAAAATAAAGAGCTAGCTGGCAGAACTCGCGGGAACGAACAGCAAATTTTGGGGCACTGGCCATCGCGCCGGCTGTCAGCGAGTTAACGTGAAGAAAGGTCAAAAAATCATGCGTAAATCGATTCTCAAGCTTGCGGCAGCATGCGCAGTAATGGGCAGCCTGTCAGTAGCTGCACCTGCTTTTGCTCAGGAAGAAGAAGCGGCTGAAGGGCCGATCAGCGTAACCGGCGGCGTAGCAGTGGTTTCCGACTATCGCTTCCGCGGCGTATCGCTTTCGGACAAGGATTTCGCGTTCCAGCCGACCATCACCATCAGCCATGAATCGGGTTTCTATGTCGGTGCCTGGGGCTCCAACATTGCCGATAATGCGGGCGATGACCTTGAGGTTGACCTCTATGCCGGTTTCGCAGGCGGTGATGCGGTCACCTATGATCTGGGCGTCACTTATTATGCCTATCCGGGCCTTTCTTCGGCCAATTATGCTGAAATCATTGGCAAGGTTGGCACGACTGTCGGCCCTGTGACATTAGGCGGCATCTTTGCTTATGCACCCAGCCAGGATGGCACTGGCAACACAGACAATGTCTATGTTGGCTCTACCGCTTCGGTCGCCGTTCCGGATTCGCCGATTACCTTCACCGGCTCGCTCGGATTTGAAGATGGCGCGTTTGGCGATAAAAAGCTCGACTGGTCGCTCGGCATGACGGCTCAGGTTTCGGGCTTCACACTTGGTGCCTCCTATGTCGATACCAACCGCTTCGTCGGCGGACTCGGCAAAGCCGGCGCGATTTTCTCGATCAGCTATACGTTCTGATCAGGTTCCGGCCGCGCGCCGGACTATCCATTCGACATGCCGGGCTTGACGGATCAAGCCCGGCATGTCCTTATATGAGCGGACCAATTCCGGCCCTAAACCGGTGAAAAACAATGGCTGTTAATCTGGCGAGCTGGCTTGCCGAGCATAACATCGACGAAGTCGAATGTATCGTACCCGACATTAACGGGGTGCAGCGCGGCAAGGTATTGCCCGCCAAGAAGTTTCTGTCATCAGTGCGGGACAAATCGCTGCGCATTCCGGGAAGCGTTTTCATCTGCACGATCGATGGACATTATCCCGAAGACATTGCCGATATCTGGGACAAGGATCCCGACAAGACATTGATTGCAGATCTCGATACGATCTGCGTCGCGCCCGGCTTCAAATCACCGACCGCGTTCGTGATCGCAGATGCGCTGCATGGCGATTGTACACCTGTTGAAATCGCCCCGCGCGCCATCCTCAAAAAAGTGCTCAGCCTTTATGAAGCGAAAGGCTGGAAACCGATCATTGCGCCAGAGGTTGAATTTTATCTGGTTAGCCAGAATGTCGACCCCGACTTTCCGCTTGTTCCGCCGACGGGGTCGAGCGGCCGGGCCGAAACCGCCAGCCAGCCTTACGGCCTGGAAGCGATGAACGAATATGAGGCGATCATCGACCATATCTATGACGATTGCGAGTTGATGGGGCTCGATATCGATACGATGATCCACGAAATGGGTGCCGCGCAGTTGGAGGTGAACTTCATTCATGGCGACCCGCTGCAACTCGCCGATTCGGTGTTTCTGTTCAAACGGGTCGTCCGCAATGTCGCACGCCAGCATGGCGTCTATGCGACCTTCATGGCCAACCCGATGGCGGGCCAGCCGGGAAGCGCGATGCACATCCACCAGTCGGTGGTCGATGCGGCAACCGGCAAAAATTTGTTCGCCAATGCCAATGGCCGCGACAGTGCTCTGTTCCGCAGTTATGTCGCCGGTCTTACCCGCTACATGCCGCAAATTGCCCCGCTCTGGGCTCCCAATGTCAACAGCTTCCGTCGTATGCGACCCGACAGCGCGGCGCCAATCAACGTGCAATGGGGCGTCGACAACCGCAGCTGCGGTTTTCGTGTGCCCGTGTCTGACCGCAGCAATCGCCGCGTTGAAAACCGGCTGCCAGGGGCGGATTCCAACCCCTATCTGGCGATCGCAGCATCGCTCGTGTGCGGCTATGTCGGCATGGTCGATCGCATGGTCCCACCTAAACCCATCGAAGGCAGCGCCTATAACCGTGCCCGTACCCTGCCGCGGACGCTGGAGGCGGCGCTCGACCGCTTCTCCAGTTGTAAGCCGGTACGCAACCTTTTGGGCGAGGAGTTTTTCGACATTTACTATGCCGTGAAAGATCATGAGCTGTTCAATTACCAGTCGGTGGTCAGCAGTTGGGAACGCGAGCATTTGCTGCTGCGGGTGTGATGCCCGACCCGCTCAACAACAGCTATTACGCCGCCACCGCCAATGCGTGGGATACACAGCCTGCATTTGCAGGTGAGGGTGAATATGATGTCGCGGTCATCGGCGGTGGGTTTACGGGGTTGTCTGCTGCATTGGCCTGCGCGGAAAAGGGACTGAAGGTCGCGTTGGTGGAGGCCAAGACAATCGGTTTCGGCGCGTCAGGCCGCAATGGCGGGCAGCTGATCCCTGGCCTGCGCTGGTCGATGCGCGAGATTGACGAGGAGTTTGGCCGCGAACGCGCGCAGGCAATCTTCGATCTGGCTTATGGTGCGGTAGAAAAGGTGAAAGGCCGGATCGCCAAGCATGACATTCAATGCGACTTGAAGGCTGGGCATCTGGAAGCGGCTTACAAACCAGCCCATTTCGATATGATGCAGCGCGATGCGGAATTTCTGGCAAAGGAATTTGACTGGGAAAGTGAGATTGTGCAGCCCAAGGATATAGGGCGCCATATCAACGGCGGCGGCTATCATGGCGGGATTTATGACGCGCAAGGGGGGCATTTCCATCCGCTGAATTATGCGCTGGGATTGGCGCGGGTGGCGAAGGATGCGGGTGTCGAGATATTCGAACATAGCCCATTCTGGCTCGGCGATGCCAATGCACGCTATACGATCATGGCGACCGACAACTGGATGCAAGATCTTGATCCTGCATTGGGCCGCTACACCATCCCGATCATGAACTATAACATCGCCACTGCGCCACTGACCAATTGGCAGGATTATCTACCCAGCGATGCCGCTGTCGCCGACAGCCGTTTCGTGCTTAACTATTTCCGCCTGTCCGCCGACAAGCGGCTGATCTTCGGCGGCGGGGAGAAATATGTGCAAGCGCCGCCCGCTGACATCGCCGCATTCGTGCGGAAACATATAATTGAGGTCTTTCCTTCTCTCGCCGATGCATCCATCGACTATGCTTGGGGCGGTGCAGTCGGGGTAACGATGAACCGGCTGCCGCATATCGGACGCAAAGGAAATGTCTTCTTTGCCCATGGTTTTTCCGGACATGGCGCGCTGGTGACGACACTCGCTGGCGAATTGCTGGCAGAGGCGGTGACGGGGACGATGGACCGGTTTGACGTCTTTGCAAAACTGCCGCACCGGCCTTTTCCAGGCGGTAAGCTGTTCGCCCAGCCACTCGCGACTTTGGGGTTGCTCTGGTACGCGCTAAGAGACCGGCTATGATCAGCGAAGCAGCCATAGAAAGGATCGCCGCGCGCGAGGCGCAGGCTTTTCGCACTGCCAATCCCAAATCGCTTGGACTGGCAAAGCGCGCCGCCACCAATTGGTTTCAGGGCGTGCCGTTTCATTGGATGCTCGATTGGCCCAGTCCGGTGCCGTTGGTTGCCGCCGGGGCCAAGGACGCAACGCTGACCACGGTTGATGGCCGTACACTCGACGACTTCTGCCTCGGCGATACTGCCAGCATGTTCGGCCATTCGCCTGCCCCGCTTGCCGAGGCGCTCGCCATGCAGGCAGGTGAGGGGCTTAGCTATATGCTGCCCACCGAAAAAGGCGTCGAATTGGGCGAAATGCTCAGCGCGATGTTCGGCCTGCCACGCTGGCAGGTGACCACAACTGCCAGCGAAGCCAATCGCGCGGTCATTCGTTGGTGCCGCGGGATGACTGGCCGAAAGAAGATACTGATCTTCAATGGCTGTTATCATGGTGCGGTCGATGATGTGTTTGTCGATCTGCGCGCGCATGCTGCAGGTTGGGAACCTAGGATTCGCGCCAGCCTGATCGGGCAGGTTCATGATATCCTGCCGACGACGAGCGTGATCGAGTTCAATGATGTCGTCGCATTGGAGCGCGAATTGCGCTGCGGTGACATTGCCTGCGTGCTGGCAGAACCAGTGATGACCAATGTCGGTATGGTGCGTGACGCACCGGGCTATCTCGAAACGCTACGCCAATTGTGCAGCGAAACCGGCACAATCCTCGTCTTTGATGAAACCCACACCATTTCCTCTGGCTATGGCGGACACAGTAACGCATTCGGCCCCAAGCCTGACATGATGGTGATCGGCAAGTCGATTGGTGGCGGGGTGCCCTGCGCGGTCTATGGCTTCAGTGATGAAATTGCGGGGCGCATGGCTCAGGTGAATGCCAGCCGTCCTGCAGGACACAGCGGTATCGGCACGACGCTTTCGGCCAATGCCCTCGCGATCAGCGCGATGCACGCCATGGTCGGCAAGGTGATCAGCCATGATGCTTATGGCCATATGCTTCTGCTTGCGCAGCGGTTGGTGAACGGGATTGCAGGCGTGATCGCGGCGCACCAACTGCCTTGGCATGTGACGAATATCGGTGCACGTGTTGAGTTTGTCTGTGCCGAAAGGCCGCCGATAAATGGCAATGAGGCGCGGGCGGCTATGCACCCGAAGCTGGAAGCGGCAATTCATCTCTATCTGGCCAATCGCGGCATTTTGCTTGCGCCGTTCCACAATATGATGTTGCTGTCGCCCGTGACGCAGGAGGGGCAGGTCGACCGGCTGGTCCTTGTCCTGAACGAAGCCGTCGGCGAGTTACTGGAGTAGTTATCTTGATACAGCGTGCCAAATCCTCGGCAGTCATTGCGCCGAAGAGCGAAGCCGAAGCCTTTTTTGCGACCCATCCGCATATCGATGCGATCGACATGATCTATACCGACATGGGTGGGGTGCCGCGCGGTAAACGGTTGCGTCAGCATGAAGTGCTCGCTGTTTATGAAACGGGCCGCATGTTCCCGGGATCGATTACGGTTGTGGACATTACCGGACAGGACACGGTGGAAACCGGCCTTGTCTGGGAAGACGGCGATGCCGACCGGTCGATGAAGCCGATTCCGGGCACGCTTGTGCCCACGCCATGGGCGGGGGAAGGGAGCGCGCAATTCCTTGTCGATTTCTATGAACTAGACGGAACGCCCCACGATCTTGACCCGCGCCATGTGCTGGGCCTGGTCACCGATCGTTTTGCCGCCGACGGTCTGACCCCCGCGGTTGCCGTCGAACTGGAGTTTTACCTTGTTGATCCGAAGCGTGCGCGTGACGGCAGTGTTCGCCCGGCTGCTCCAGGCTACAGCAATGATCGCCCGCGCAATGTCGAGGTTTATGGACTGCGCGAGCTGGAAGATTTCCGTCCCTTTTTCGACGATCTATACGCCTTTACCGATGTTCAGGGGCTGCCGCTGGAAAGCGCGATTTCCGAATTTGCACCCGGGCAATTTGAACTGACGCTTTGCTACAAGCCCGACGTGCTGCGCGCTTGTGACGATGCGATCATGTACAAGCGACTGGTGAAGGCGACCGCCCAGCGCCATGGGTTGGAGGCGACTTTCATGGCCAAACCCTTTGCCGACCAGGCAGGCAGCGGCATGCACATCCATGTTTCGGTCAACGATGCCGCTGGCAACAACATCTTCGCCAGCGAAGACCCCGAAGGCTCGCCCGAACTGCGCCATGCCATTGGCGGGATGATCGCCAATGTGGGGGATAGTTTTGCCATCTTTGCGCCCAATGCCAACAGCTATCGCCGGTTCAAGGCCAACAGCTATGCGCCCGTGGCTCCGACCTGGGGCGTCAATAACCGAACGGTATCATTCCGCATACCTGCCGGCGCACCCAAAACCCGCCATGTGGAGCATCGCGCCTGCGGGGCCGACGCAAACCCCTATCTGGCCGTCGCGGCGGTTCTGGCAGGGATGCATCACGGCATGACGAACAAGTCCGATCCCGGTCCGGCCGTCGTCGGCAATGGTTATGATCGCGACTCTTCTGGGGATGACAAGCCGCCGAGCAACTGGTTTGCGGCGGTTGATCGTTTCCATGGGTCAAAGGTGATGCGCGACTATCTGGGTGAGCGTTTCGTCGACATGTATTCTATCGTTAAACGTGTCGAACAGGACCGCTATTTCAGCGAAGTTCCCCGGCTCGATTATGACTGGTATCTGCGCAACGCCTGACACAAAAAAGCGCTTGGAAAAACGCGGTTTTTGCGCCAGCATCAGGACTCGAGGGAGCCCTAAAGAAGGTGGAGCAAAAGCATGGATTTCAAAACACTTCTCGATAACGCACAGAACAGGCGTTCGCTGCTGAAAGGCATGGGCGTCGCGGCTGTTGGGCTGACCTTTACAGGTGCGCTTTCCGGTTGCGGAGAGAAAGAAGCAAAGAAGCTTGCCAATGGCGAAGATGGCAAGCTGAACTTCTACAATTGGGATACCTATATCGGCGAAACGACGCTTGAAGATTTCAAGGGTGCGAGCGGCGTTGATGTGAACATGACCCTGTTCGCCAGCAATGACGAACTGTTCGCCAAGCTGAAAGCCGGCAACCAGGGCTATGACGTAATTGTCCCGTCAAATGATTTTGTCGAGCGCATGGCGGCTGCCGACATGCTGATGCCGCTTGATCACAGCCTGATCCCTAATTTCGAAAAGAATATTGCCCCCGAATTCAAGGACGTGCCCTACGATCCGAAGAGGAAATATTCGATGCCCTATACTTGGCTGGCGCTGGGTATCGGCTATCGCAAGTCCAAGGTCAAAGGCGTGCCGGATAGCTGGAAGGTGCTGTTCGACAGCGACGAGTATAAGGGCCGCATCGCGCTGCTCTCAGAGGCGGGGGATATGTTCCGCCTATACGGCAAATATCTTGGTAAATCCGTGAACGCCCTGACTGACGCCGATATCGCCATGATCGAAGCCATGATGATCAAGCAAAAGCCTAACATCAAAGCTTTCCATGAAGATAATGGCCAGGATCTGCTGCTTAAGGGCGAGGTCGACCTGGTGCTCGAATATAATGGCGATATCGCGCAGATCATGACCGAGGATGAAGATATTGGTTTTGCCATTCCCAAGGAAGGCAGCCAACTCAATTCGGACAATCTGTGCATTCCAAAGGGCGCGCCGCGTCCCAAAAATGCCCATGCCTTCATCAATTATCTGCTGGATGCAGAAGCCGGCAAGAAGATAACTGAGACGATCCTCTATCCGACGCCCAACGCGGCGGCCAAGGCGCTGATGCCCGAAAGCTACAAGAATAATCCGGTGATTTTCCCGCCGGCAGACATTCTCGCCAAATGTGAATATGCGAAATATAACCCCGATCTGCAGCCCAAATATGAGGCGGCCTTCACCCGTGTCCGCGCGGCCTGATCGGCAGAATATCGGCCGCCGCTGTTTTAGCTGACACTATAGCGGCGGCCATTTTACAAGTTTCCCGGCATTGGCAGGCTGGGCGAGGAAGTGGGAGACATAATGGCCGGCCCTCTACAGGACTGGAAAGCATATAAGCGGCCCTTCGCCGCGATTGCCGGCGTGCCATTATTCTGGCTGGCGCTGTTTTTCATCGTTCCGATGGCGATCGTCTGGCTTTACAGTTTCGGGGAAAATGCTGGCCCTGCCGACATTGCTATTTCAGGAACGCTCGAAAATTACAAACGGGCGACCGAATGGCTGTACATCTCAATCTTCCTAAAAAGTTTTGCTGTTGCGGCACTGGTCACGCTGATCTGCCTGATCATCGGTTTTCCGGTGGCTATGGCGATCACCTTCGCTTCTCCCAAATGGCGGCCTTGGCTGCTGCTGGGGATCATGCTGCCCTTCTGGACCAACCTGTTGATCCGCACCTATGCGCTGATGATGCTGATGGGCACCAACGGTTATGCCAATATGGGGTTGGGCGCCTTGTGGGAGGGGGCAAGCTGGCTGCGCGTTGTTGTCGGCATGCAGCCGCTGGAGGCATGGACGCCGGTGCAACTGCTGTACAATAATTTCGCGGTGGTATTGGGCTTGGTCTATGTCCATCTGCCCTTCATGGTGTTGCCGCTCTATGCCGCGCTGGACCGGCTCGACAAATCCCTGATTGAGGCAAGCCTTGATCTTGGCGCAGGGCATTTGCGCACATTGATGAAGATTGTTGTTCCGCTTGCCGGGCCGGGCATATTGGCGGGAGTGATGATCACGCTGATCCCTGCACTGGGTGCCTATCTGACGCCTGACCTGATGGGCGGCACCGAAAGCCAGATGATCGCCAATGTGATCGAGCGGCAATTCAAGCGCGCGAATGACTGGCCGTTTGGCGCGGCGCTTTCCTTCCTGCTGATCTACGCGATGTTCATTCTGATCGCACTGCAATCGATGCGGCGCGAAAAAAGCGGGGAGGCGCGCTGATGCCGCTGTTTAACCGTACCCCAGTTGCCCCGCTTGAATATACTCGCAAGGCATGGATGCGCGGATGGGTCGGCGCGACGATGTTCTTCCTCTATGCGCCGTTGCTGATCCTGATGATTTTCAGCTTCAACGATTCAAAGCGCAATGTCGTCTGGAAGGGCTTCACACTCAAATATTATGAAAAGGCGTTCAATAATGAATCGCTGGTAGAGGCGATGGTCAATTCACTGACCATTGCCGGGCTGGCGACAGCGTTCAGTCTGGTGCTCGGCGCGCTGGCGGCGGTTATGCTTTGGCGTTTCCGCTTCCCGTTCAAGGGCGCGGTTGAAGGCACTATGTCTCTGCCGATCATCGTTCCGGAAATCTGTCTCGGCGTCGCCTTCTTGATCTTCTTCGCGCGTATCGACTGGCCGACAGGGCTGCCATGGCCGCTTAATCTGTCAGCGATCACGATTGCGCACATCACCTTTTGCTTCCCCTTTGTTGCGATGGTGGTGCGATCGCGGCTCGAGAGCTTCAATCGCGAGGAAGAGGAGGCGGCCAAGGATCTGGGCGCATCCGAATGGCAGACCTTCCGTGACATATTGCTGCCGCACATGAAGCCTGGGCTGATCGCTGGCGCATTGCTGGCCTTCACCTTGAGTCTCGACGATTTCGTGATCACCTTCTTCACCAGCGGGCCGGATACGATAACCTTCCCTGTGAAGGTCTATTCAATGGTCCGTTTTTCGGTGACGCCAGAGGTGAATGCGGCCTCCACCATCCTCATCATCCTCACCATCGTTCTGACCGCCATCGCCCTCAAACTGCAGGGCGTCAAAGCCATTGCCGGAAGCCATACATGACCGACAAGCAACCCATTATCCAGATCCGCAACGTTTCCAAACGTTTTGGCAAAGTGACCGCGGTGGACAATGTCACGCTCGACATCATGGCGGGCGAATTTTTCGTGCTGCTTGGTCCATCGGGCTGCGGCAAGACAACATTGCTGCGGATGATCGCTGGCTTTGAACTGCCGACCGAAGGCCAGATCCTGATCGATGGTCAGGACATGAGCGATGTGCCGCCGAACAAACGACCGGTCAACATGGTGTTCCAGAGCTATGCTGTCTTCCCGCATATGTCGGTGGCGGACAATGTCGCCTATGGCCTGAAAATCCGCGGCGTCGGTCGCGGCGAGCGTGAGGACCGTGTGCGCGAGGCGCTCGAACTGGTCAAGCTGGGCGGATTTGAGGATCGCATGCCTGACCAGATGTCGGGCGGCCAGCGGCAGCGCGTGGCGCTTGCGCGCAGCCTTGTCATGCGGCCCAAGGTTTTGTTGCTTGATGAACCGCTCTCCGCCTTGGATGCCAAGCTGCGCGCACAGATGCAGTTCGAACTATCGGACCTTCAGGATCAGGTCGGCATTACCTTCGTCACGGTGACGCATGATCAGGACGAGGCATTGTCGATGGCAAACCGCATAGCGGTGATCAACAAGGGCGAAGTGGCCCAACTCGCTGGGCCATCAGACCTGTATGAATATCCGGCCAACCGCTTTGTTGCCGATTTTGTCGGCTCGGTGAATATCTTCGAAGGCAAGTTGACGCTGGATGAGCCCGACAAAGCAGCGGTCGACTGCCCCGGCGTCGGCAAGGTCTATCTGAACCATGGCGTCACCGGCCCGCACGGAGCCGACGTCTGGATCGCGCTGCGTCCTGAAAAAATCTACCTGCATGTTCCCGGCGAAGGAAAGGCAGTACGCGCTGCCGCGCAGGATGCCCCTGAAGGGCATAATTTCGCACGCGGCGTCATCAAGGGGATGAGTTATCTCGGCGACATCACGCTTTATGAAATCCGCCTCGACAGCGGCGACATGATCCGCGTTTCAAGGCCGAACATGTCGCGCCACGATCAGGAGGATTTCACCTGGGATGACCGCGTCAGCATGCACTGGCGGGCGGACAGCCCGGTGGTGCTGCTGAGTTAAGCATCACTCGTCGGTCGGCGGCGCAGTGCGCAGGTCGATCAGCGTTACGATGATGTTGGTGACCGGATCTGCAGGCGCATCTGCATTGGCCGGCATGCAGAAACGGTAGGTCGAACCCAGCGGCATCATCTTCAGCGCCTCTGCAAAAATCGGCGTTGCCATTGCCAGCGGGATTTTTTCCCATTGCCGCTGTTGGTCAACAATGCCAGTCGCGGCATCAAACAGCGAAAAGTCGACCAGCGCCATGTCCGCATCGGTCGGGGTGCGGCCCTGACTGGGGGTGACGATCGCGTAGCCCAGCCCCGACGCCGTGGTCTGCGGACAACTGCGATCGGCAGGCGCGATCACTGGCTTGGGCGGCGGTGTTGTGAAGGATAGCAGATCGACCTCGAACACCAGGTCGGCATTGGCCGGAATAGTGCCTGCGCCCTCTGCGCCATAGCCAAGCGCTGCCGGTATGCACAGGCGATAGCTGCCGCCTGGCTGCATCAACTGCAGCCCCTGCGCAAATCCGGGGATCACCTCGCCAACCTTGAACTTGATCGACTTGCCGCTATCAAATTCGCTGCCGTCGGATGCAAGCCGTCCGGTATAATTCACTTCTACGCGGGAATTGACCGCCGCCTTTTCGCCACTGCCGGGCTTGATGACTGTATAGGAAAGCCCATCAGCGGCTTTCACCTTACAGGTCAAAACCGGCGCTGCAGGCTTCGCTTGCGCAGCGCGAACCGGGGTCACGGGAAGCGCAAGAAGCGCCAGTGATATGCCGCCAAGCGCGGCGCTGCTAAACAGGCTGTTCATGATCGCCAGAGGTAGGCGAAGCGGCGCAAAAGTCCAGTGCAGCTTTGCAGCCGTCAACTGTCTTTCTTGCGTGCCTTGCTCGCATAGATCAGCGCGGCTGCAAGCGCTGCGGAACCGATCCCGATCCCGGCAGCAGTCTTCCAGCCCAGCCCGCCGCTCTTGTCTGCGGCTTCCTTGCTGGCCTTGGCGCGCTTTACTTCGCGCATTGTTTCATTGTCGGGCGGTGTGTCGTCGGGAATATCGCTCATGCCCCCAAGATGGGAGAGGGGGGACTCGCCGTCAACCCTTCATAGCGCGCGGAGTAATGGTTCGGCTTCGTCAAGCGATTGGCGGATGATCCCGACCAGATCGTCGATTTGCTGTGTCGAGATGATCAGCGGTGGGCACATCACCAAACTATCGCGGATACCGCGGACCATTAGGCCATTGCGGATGCAGATGTCGCGCACCATTGGCCCGGCAGTGCCCTCGGCTCCGTTGAAACGCGCGCCGCTTGCCTTGTCGGCGACAATTTCAACCGCGCCGAGCAGCCCGACCGAGCGGGCCTCGCCCACCAACGGATGGTCATTTAACTTCGCCAAAGCCTTGGCCAGATAAGGCCCGGTTTCGTTGCGGACTTTCTCGACCAGTCCTTCGCGTTCCATGATCTCAATATTGCGGAGGGCCACGGCCGCCGCTACCGGATGGCCCGAATAGGTGTATCCGTGCACGAAATCGCCACCGCTTTTCAGAACCTTGATGATCTCGGCGCTAACCGCGACGGCAGAAATAGGCAGATAACCCGACGACAGACCCTTGGCCATCGCGATCATATCGGGCTTTACACCCATCGTTTCATGGCCCCACATATTGCCGGTACGGCCAAAGCCGCAGATAACTTCGTCGCACACCAGCAGGATACCATATTTGCGGCAGATAGCCTCGACCTGTGGCCAGTAATTGGCGGGCGGGATGATTACGCCGCCAGCACCCTGCACCGGTTCACCGATGAAGGCCGCGACATTTTCGGGGCCGACTTCAAGGATCTTGTCTTCGATGGCCTGCGCGCAAGCTGTACCGAAATCTTCCGGGCTCATGTCCCGGCCTTCATTGTACCAATAAGGCTGGCGGACATGTTCGATCCCGGCAAGCGGCAGGATTCCCGGTGCTGGGAATCCCTGGCTGTGCATCGCCTTCATCCCGCCCATGCTGACGCCCGCTACGGTCGAACCATGATAGGCATTGTGGCGGCTGATGAAGATTGTTCGGCTGGTTTCGCCCTTCACTTGCCAATAATGGCGGACCATCCGCAGGATCGTGTCATTGGCTTCCGAACCCGAACTGTTGAAAAACACATGCGGCAGCCGACCACCGGTCAGGCTGGCAATTTTGTCGGCAAGCAATACGGCTGGCGGGTTCGCCGTCTTGAAGAAGCTGTTGTAATAAGGCAGCTCGCGCATCTGTTCGGCGGCGACATCGGCCAATTCATCGCGGCCATAACCGACATTGACGCACCACAGACCAGCCATTCCGTCGAGGATGCGGTTGCCATCGCCATCATGGATGTAGCAGCCATCGGCATGGGTGATGATGCGACTGCCGCCCAGATCCTCAATTTCCTGCCAGTCAGCTTGGGCGGGAAGGTGGTGGGCGATGTCGAGGCGACGGAGTTCGGCGATGTCGTAATTGCGGGGCATGTAGTCGTTCCTGATACTGAGCGTCGCCCCTGCAGAGGCAGGGGCCGTTGGCGGTTTATGCAGCCAGAATGGCTTAAACCTGTTGTGGTCCCTGCCTTCGCAGGTACGACGAGACCGTCAGGGCGAAAAGCCGATCCGCGCTTGGTAGCGATTATAACGGGTGATGCAGCGGTTCATAACGCGCCTCTTAACGCTTTTCCGAGCAAGTGAAAATAGGTCTGCGAATCCAGATCCTTTTCGGTGCCCCATTCGGGGTGCCATTGCACTGCCAGCAGCGGCGCGCCATTGGGCCTTGCGCTATAGGCCTCGATCAGCCCGTCGGGTGCCCGGGCTTCAATCGAAAGGCCGTCGGCCAGCCTGCCGATTCCCTGATAATGCACCGAATTCACATCGAGTGCCGGCTTGCCATAGGCACTGGCCAGCCAGCCTCCGCTCTCCAGTTCTACCGGGTGCCGATGGTCGAACATCGCGTCGAAGGATACATCATCAGGCGCATGGTGGCGGATGAGATCGTCATTGGCGCTGGCATCGCGGCGCAGCGTTCCGCCCAGTGCGACATTGATTTCCTGAAAGCCGCGACAGATGCCAAACACCGGCTTTTGCGCGTCGATCATCCGCTCGACCATCGACAGCGCGATTTCGTCGCGGCCTTCGTCAAACGGGCCGTCGCCTCCATCGTCACCATAGCGTGCGGTGGCGACATTGGACGGGCTGCCGGTGAGCAAAATGCCGTCAAGCCTCGGTGCCACCTCGGCCGCGGTCATCAGGTCAGGCAGTGAGGGGATAATCAAAGCCGCGACATCAGCATAGGTCATAGCCGCGCGAATATAGCGTTCCATCACCGCCTGTGCCGGTTCAGTGCCGACCTGCCGGTTGCAGGCGATGACGCCAAGGACGGGGCGAGTGGTCATACCCCCCCGATAAGTTCCCGCCCGATCAGCATCCGGCGGATTTCGTTGGTGCCGGCGCCGATGTCGAGCAATTTTGCATCGCGCCAAAAGCGTTCCACCGGCCAATCCTTGGTATAGCCGGCGCCTCCCAGCGCCTGGATCGCTTCACCGGCAACCTTTACCGCGCTTTCGCTGGCGAGAAGGATCGCGCCTGCTGCGTCAAAGCGGGTGGTCTGCCCGGTGTCGCAAGCACGTGCGACATTATAGACATAGCTGCGCGCAGAATTGAACGCGACATACATGTCGGCAATCTTGCCCTGCATCAATTGGAAACTGCCGATTGCCTTGCCGAACTGCTTGCGTTCGCGGACATAGGGCAGGACAACATCAAGGCAGGCCTGCATCACGCCAAGCTGAAGCCCGGCGAGCACGACGCGCTCATAATCGAGCCCGCTCATCAATACACCGACACCGCCGTGCAGCGGGCCCATGATGCGATCTTCAGGAATGAAGCAGTCGTTGAAGACAAGCTCTGCTGTTGGCGAACCGCGCATGCCGACCTTGTCGATCTTCTGTCCGATTCCAAATCCTTCGTCGCCCTTTTCGATCAGAAAGGCAGTGATGCCGCGCGATCCGGCATCGGGCGCGGTTTTCGCGTAGACAACCAACGTGTCGGCATAAGGCGCGTTGGTGATCCAATATTTGGTGCCATTGAGCACGAATCCGCCCTGCACAGCATCGGCCTTCAGCTTCATTGACACGACATCGGATCCTGCGCCCGCTTCCGACATAGCGAGGCTGCCGACATGTTCGCCACTGATGAGCCGGGGAAGATATTTCGCCTTCTGCTCGGCATTGGCCCAGCGGCGGATCTGGTTGACGCAGAGGTTGGAATGCGCCCCATAAGAGAGCCCGATCGATGCCGATGCCCGACTGACTTCTTCGACCGCAACGACATGTTCCAGGTAGCCAAGGCCAAGCCCGCCATCCTGTTCTTCAACCGTCAGGCCGTGCAGGCCAAGTTCGCCCATTGCCGGCCAAAGCTCGTTTCGGGGGAACCAATCCTCAGCATCGATCTTTGCCGCAAGCGGGGCGATCTTGTCGGTCGCAAAGCGGTAGGTGGTTTCGCGGATCATTTCCGCATTTTCGCCAAGCGCGAAGTCAAGTGTAGGAAGGTTGCTCATCATCAGGCAAATGCCCTGCGGCGGTTGCGGTTGCAACCATTTATGGTCTGCCCCGGGCGTGCCAAAACAATCGGCACTGGCAGCTTCAAACAACCGCTGTTAGGCACCGCGCACAATGTCCTCCCCCCAAGCCCCGATCAAAGCAGTCCTCGGCCCGACTAATACCGGCAAGACGCATCTTGCGGTCGAGCGGCTGTGCGCGCATTCCAGCGGTGTGATGGGGTTTCCGTTGCGCCTGCTGGCGCGGGAGATTTATGATCGGGTGGTCGCGATCAAGGGACCCAAGGAGGTCGCGCTGATCACCGGCGAGGAGCGAATCGAACCGCCGGGCGCACGCTGGTATTTGTGCACCGCCGAATCAATGCCGGTGGAACGCCAGTTCGCCTTTGCCGCGCTCGACGAGGCGCAAATCGGGGCCGATCCTGAGCGCGGGCATATCTTTACGGACCGGATGCTGCATGTGCGCGGCCGCGAGGAAACGATGATATTGGGATCAGAGGCGCTTCGCCCGATGGTGAAGGCTTTGCTGCCCGATGCCGAGATCATCTCGCGTCCACGCTTTTCGACATTGAGCTATGCTGGCCCCAAAAAGCTGTCCCGCCTTCCGCCGCGTTCGGCAATCGTCGCCTTTTCTGTAGAGCAGGTTTATGCGGTAGCCGAACTGCTGCGCCGATTGCGCGGCGGCGCGGCGGTGGTGATGGGCGCGCTATCCCCGCGCACGCGCAACGCACAGGTGGCGATGTTCCAGTCGGGAGAGGTCGATTATCTGGTGGCGACTGATGCCATCGGAATGGGTCTCAATCTTGATGTTCAACACATTGCCTTTGCAGGTCTTTCCAAATTTGATGGACATCGCACACGACGCCTGACCGTATCGGAAATGGCGCAGATTGCAGGGCGGGCCGGCCGTCATCAGCGCGATGGCACCTTCGGTACTGTCGCTGGCGAGGCGGGCGAGATGACCGCAGAGGAATTGCTGGCGATCGAGGGACACAATTTCCCCGCGCTCGACTGGATGTACTGGCGAGAGGCAGCGCCCCGCTTTTCAAGCCTGTCGCAATTGATCGCCGATCTTGAGGCAAAGCCAGACGGGCCGCCGCTGCGCGCCGCGCCAGAAGCGATCGACCTTGCCGTGTTGAAACGGCTTGCAGAAATGTCGCAGGTCACCGCAAAGCTTGCTGGCCCGAAAAGCGTTGCCCGGCTTTGGGAGGTCGCAAGCCTTCCGGACTTTCGCCAGACCGGAGCCGAACATCATAGCCGTTTTGTCGCGTCCTTGTGGGAACATCTGGTGGGCGGTGTGCTTCCCCATAGCTATGTGGCTGGAGAACTGGCGCGGCTCGATACCATCCAAGGAGATGTCGATACGCTGTCGGCGCGGATCGCGGCGGTGCGCACATGGTCTTACGTCGCGCATCGCGGCGACTGGGTGGCTGATCCGGTCGCCATGGCCGAGCGGACAAGGGCGCTTGAAGAAAAGCTGTCCGATGCGTTGCACAATGCGCTTCGTCAGCGTTTTGTAGACCGGCGGACATCGATTCTGCTACGTAAGGCGACGCGCGACGATGCCCTTTTGCCGGTGGAGGTCGATGCCGATAATCAGGTTTTTGTTGACGGCGAACATATTGGCGCGCTTGACGGCTTCGCTTTCAAGGTCGATCCGTTGGCGAGGGTTGGGGAACGTAAACTGTTGCTTGCAGCCGCTGAGCGGCATCTGGCAGCATATTTGAAACAAAGGGCGAGGGCGGTGGCAATGGCCGAAACGCAGGAATTTTCACTCGAACGCGACGCTGAGGGTCGGCCCGCGCTGTTCTGGCAGGGTGCCATGTTGGGGCATCTGGTAAAGGGCCGCAGCCTGTTGCAGCCACTGTTCAAGCCGGTGCGCGCTGTTGCCGGGCTTGAGGGTGAGGACCTGCGTGCTATCGTTGAAAAGGCCGATGGCTGGGTGCAAGCGCAATTGGCAAAGCATATGGGCGGTCTGATCGCGCTGAACCAGCTCGCTGCTGATGCTGCAACCGATGGCGTCGTCCGCGCGCTTGCTGCCCGGCTTGCCGATGCAGGCGGAATTGCAGGGCGGCAATTTCTGGCTGACACATTGACGGCCCTGCCCAAGGAAGCGCGCGGCGCGGCGCGCAAGGCGGGGATAGTCTTCGGCGCGCTCGACGTTTATCATCATGCCATATTGAAGCCGGCGGCCACCCGCTGGCGCGCGGCACTTTTTTCTGCGCTGACTGAAAAGCCGATGCCCGATCTTCCGCCCGAAAGCGCGGTGCATCTGAAGGATTGGGAATTTGCTTCGGCCGCCGACTGCCGGAATGCGGGCTACCGCCGCGTTGGAAGCGAGTATGTCCGTATCGACCTTGCCGAACGTGTAGTTCGTAAGGCGCATGAGACGCGCGGCGACAAGAATGATTTCGGTTTGGACATGGCCTTTGCCACTTCGCTGGGGCTCAGCGAGGAAGGGCTGGAAGCATTGATGCGTGATGCCGGCTTCCGAAAGATGAAGGCACCATCGTTAGAATTGCCTGCAGCGGACGGTGACGATGCAAATGCCGGTGAAGCTGCCGAAACCGCAGCGTCTGATTCTGCCATTGAAGAAGCGCTGGTCTTCGAAGAAGAGGCAGCGGACACCGTCGAAGTACAACAGGATATGCCGCCGGTTATCGAGGCAGAAACCCCCGACAGCCTGCCGGTTTTGGAAACGGATAGCGCCGCAACTGAATTGGCTGCGCCTGTTTCATCGGCAAACCTCACTTATTGGCGCTGGATTGGTATCCGCAAGCCACGGCCGCAAGCATCTCGGCCAGACCAGGGCCAAATGCGCGGCAAGCCGAAGGGCAGGGGCAAGCCCGGCGAGGGGCGCAAGCCGCACGCGCCGCGTGAAAAGGCTCCGCAAACCCGCTCGGCACCCGCTGCTCCTACCGCGCTTGCGTTGCAGCTTGCTGCGCTCAAGGAAAAGATGGGCGGTTAGGCTTGGCGCTCGCTTCGCTGCGGATCGACAAGTTGCTCTGGCATTTGCGCCTGTCGAAATCGCGCAGCCTTGCACAGGTGCTTGTGGCGGAAGGGCATATCCGGTTGAACGGGCGGCGGGTTGAAAAACCCAGCGCTGAGGTGAAAGTTGGCGACGCGCTGACCATTCCCCGAGGTGATGCCGTGCTGGCCATCCGGGTTGTTGCCATCCCGCCGCGCCGTGGCCCCGCATCAGAGGCGCAGGCTTGCTACCTCGAAATTTGATACCTTGGGCAATTTCCCCCGTTGACTTCGCAGCAAAAGAAACAATAGGCACTGGTGCATAAACTGCACCGCTTAGGGGAGATATTGTTCAATGACCTACGTCGTCACTGATGCCTGCATCAAATGCAAATATATGGATTGCGTAGAAGTCTGCCCGGTCGACTGCTTCTATGAAGGCGAGAATATGCTCGTCATCAACCCGAATGAGTGCATCGATTGCGGCGTGTGCGAACCTGAATGTCCGGCAGAAGCAATTCTTCCTGACACCGAAAGCGGCCTCGAACAGTGGCTCGAACTCAATGCGACCTACAGCGCTGAATGGCCGAACATCACCACCAGCCGTGAACCGCCGGCCGATGCCGACGAATTCAAGGGCGTTGATGGCAAGTTTGACAAATATTTCTCGACCGAGCCCGGTCAAGGCGACTGATATAGCGGTGCAATAACGGTGCGGCCTGCGGTTAAAGCAGGCCCGCGCTGCGCAGACTGGTTATCCCGTCCTTGCCGATGATCACATGATCGTGAACGGCAATGCCAAGCTTTTTTCCGACATCGATAATTTCGCGGGTCATGGAAATGTCCTGGCGGCTTGGTGCGCTGTCTCCGCTCGGGTGATTGTGCACAAGGATGATTGCCGCTGCGCCCAAGTCGATCGAACGCCTTACGATTTCGCGCGTGTAAATCGGCGCCTGGTCGATCGAACCCTCGCTCGCTATTTCGTCCCGGATCAGCATATTCTTGCTGTTGAGGTACAGCACGCGGACGCGCTCCACGGTAAGATGCGCCATGTCGAGCCGCAGATAATCGAGCAATGCCTGCCAGCTTGAAAGGACGGGCAGTTCGCGCACCGGTTCGGACGCCATCCGCAAGGCGAGCGCCTGCACGATCTTGATCGCAGATACCGCATTTTCGCCGACACCTTTTTGGTGCAGGAGGCTGTAACTGTCGGCGGCAAAAATCGCGGATAGATTGCCATAATGTGCGAGCAATTGTTTCGCGATCGGTTTGGTATCAATCCGGGGAATCGCAAGCATCAGCAGATATTCGAGCAATTCATGATCAAGCAGGGCGTCGCCGCCCTTGCCAAGCAGCCGTTCGCGCAATCGCTCGCGATGGCCTGCGCCATAATGCCCTTCATTTTCGCGTGATGCCGCCATCTCTCTCAGCTTGTCACGTAAATTTGCCGCCGCTTCAAGACATTTGAAGGAATCGCCGTTGCAACAAAGCGGCCTTTGGCGCATTTGTGCAGATATGGAGGACAACCTTCCGGATGCTGGGCCTAAACGGCGCTGGGGCAAGCGCCATGTGTTCGGCACAGTATTGCTTTTCCTGGTGATATTGTTGCTGGCGGCTTGGTGGCAACGCACCGACATTGCGGACCGGTTCGTCCAGGGGCAGCTTGAACAATATGATGTCCGGGCAAGTTACGAGATTCAGGACATTGGCTTTCGCACGCAACGGCTGCGCAACGTGGTGCTGGGCGATCCTGCAAATCCTGACCTGACGGCAAAAGCCGTAGAGATCGACACCGTTATCGGCTTTGGCCAGCCGCGCTTATCGGCCATTCGTGCCAATGGCGTCCGCCTGCGGGGCAGAGTGGTCGACGGGCAACTGCGCCTAGGCGAACTCGACAAGTTCCGTGATCTGGAAAGCAAGGAACCGATCAGCATTCCCGATATCAGTTTGGGACTGCGTGATGCAATTGCATCATTGGAGACGTCATGGGGCGGCGTGGGCATCGCCGCCCAGGGCAGCGGCCATTTGCGCAGCCGTTTCGACGGAAGGCTATGGGTGCGATCGCCGCAGCTAGGCGGCGGTGGCTGCACGGCCAAGCGCCTGCGCTATGACGGGAAGGTAAGCATCCGCAACGCCCGTCCGGCATTTGAGGGGGCGGCCAGCGCTGCCCGTGCGGATTGTCCAGATCAAGATCTGGCAGCAATGGCGCCTGCTTTTGCCGGTAAGGTCCAGTTTACCGAATCCTTCGACCGCTGGCTGGGGGATGTCGGCGTTGCGGCGACGTCGATCCGGTCAGACGATATGAGGGCGAGCGAGCTTTTGGCACGCCTTGATTTTGATGGGAGCGCCCGCCGCACGCGCTATGCAATCGATCTTGACCAGCTGGCATTGCACATGCCCGAACTTTCCGTGCGAACCGTGTCCGGCAAAGCCGAGGGTATGTTGGTGAGTGGCAAGGCAGGGATGCAGATTTCGGCGCGCGGCTCTGCCGCATTAGAAGGGGCTGCACTGTCGCCTGCCATGCTCCCTGCAACAGCCAGTCTGGTCGACGGCACAAGCGCGACGCCCATCGGGCCGGTTGTTGCGCGGCTTGCGCCGGCGTTGCAGCGCGCTGCCTCTGCTTTTGACGCGACCCTTGGATTTGATCTGGCAGCGGGGCCTGATGGTTCCACAGCCCGGCTCGAAAAGCTGTTCGTGCGATCGCAAAGCGGGGCGACTCTGCGTCAACAGGGCAGTTTTGCGATGTCGGGTGGCAATGCAGTCGAACCCTTTGCAATCGGTTTGCGCGGCGGTGATCTCCCAACAGGTGACCTCAGTCTGCGACAGCGCGGAAGCGGCTGGCAAGGAACGCTCGCGCTTCAGTCCTATGATGCGCGAGGGGGCAGTTTTGCCATACCGGCCTTGGCCTTCAGCAGTGAGGCAGGCGGTACCTGGCGCTTTTCCGGGCAGGCGACCATGACCGGGCCCTTGCTGGGTGGTCGGATCAGCGGGCTCAGCCTGCCGGTGAGCGGCACATTTGCCGGAGGCGTTCTGGCGATGAATGGCAGTTGCACAGATGTCCGTTACCAGGGGCTTGAAACGGGTGCGTTGCGCTTACCCGCTGGCCGGTTGCGCGCCTGTCCCGAGCGTGGGTCGATGCTGCGGGTTGGAGGCGGGCAAACAAAGTTCGCGCTTAACATCCCGAGGCTTTCGGTCGTCGGCACTTTGGGTTCATCGCCGCTGCGCGCCAGTGGCAGCGCGATCAGTTTCGATCTCGACCGGGGCTTTGCTGCCAATCAGGTCGCGGTCGATTTGGGGGTGAGCGAAAGTTTGAGCCGATTTACCGTCGCGCGGATTGATGGACGTATGACAGGTGACGGCGTGGCCGGCAGCTTAATCGGCGGTGCAGGGCAGATAGGCAATGTGCCGCTGCTGATCGGCGAAACCGAAGGGCAATGGCGTTGGCAGGATGGCGTGCTAGGCCTGGATGCAACGTTGTTCGTCTCGGATGCCGCTGAAGTTGATCGGTTTAACCGGTTGCGCGTACCCAATTTCCAACTGACGCTGGCCGACAATAAGATCGTGGCGATTGGTGATCTGGCCGAGCCTGAAAGCAGCGTTACCGTGGCCAATGCCCAGATCCAGCATGATTTGGGAAATAGCATTGGCAATGCGCTGCTGTCGGTCGATAACTTGCAGTTCAATGACCGGTTGCAGCCCGAACAGATCACGCCGCTGACATTGGGCAGCATTGCAAATGTCCAAGGGCGGCTGAGCGGTGATGGTCGGATCGATTGGAATGGTGAGGCCGTGACCAGCTCGGGGCGCTTCACGGTCGAGCGCACCGATCTTGCTGCAGCCTTTGGGCCTGTCGACGGGCTTAGCACCGAAATTGCCTTTACCGATCTGCTGGGAATGGTCACCGCGCCGGGGCAGGTGGCGCGGATAGCATTGGTCAATCCCGGCATTCCGGCGTTTGATGGCGTGATCCGTTACCAGTTGCTGCCCGATCAGAAGGTGAAGATAGAGGAGGGGCGCTGGCCTTTTTATGGAGGCGAACTGATCCTTGAACCGACGATCCTTGACTTCGATGTAGAGGCAAAGCGCGAGCTGACCTTCCGGATGGTGGGGCTCGACGCGGAAAAATTTCTTGGTAATTATGACATTGAAAATCTGCGGGTTGCGGGCGTGTTTGACGGCACTCTTCCAATGGTCTTCGACCAGGAAGGCGGACGCATCGTCGGCGGCTGGCTGGTATCGCGTCCGGGCGGTGGCGAACTCAGCTATCTCGGCGAGATCAGCTATAAAGATATGGGCGTCATGGCCAACTTTGCCTTTGATGCTCTGCGATCAATTCGCTTTGAAGAAATGCAGATTGGCGTCGATGGCAATTTGGGCGGTGAGGTGGTGACTGAAGTGCGTTTCCGTGGGCTGCAACAGGGCAGTCTTGCGAAGCGCAACTATATCACCCGCCAGCTGGCTAAGCTGCCAATCGAATTTAATGTGCGTATTGCCGCCGAATTCCTCTCGCTCATCGCAAATCTCCGTTCTGTCTATGACGGGGAATATGCGGCGCAGCGTTTTGGCAGTCAGGTTCTCGATGCCGCGCCGGTGACCGGAGAGGAGGCGCCGCCTAAATGATCGAATCTCATCAGGTGATAGGGAGGCGCGATTCCCTGTTCAGCATCGCGAAAGCGGAAGGGGTGCATATGTTCAACAGATTGACGGCCGGTCGCAATGGTGCGATTCGGTCTATCATGAAGAAAGGCTTCTTTCTGCTGCCCTTGACGGGTTTGGTTCTCGCCGGTTGCGTGCAGGTCACTGCGCCTGACAAACCGATCGTGATCAACCTGAACATCGCGATCCGGCAAGACGTTCTCGTCAAGCTGGATGCACCGTCGAAAAAGCTGGTGGAAGAGAATGAGGAAGTGTTCTGATGGCCATGAGTGAAAAGATGCGGGACAGGTTGGAAATGCTTCTTGCCGCCATCCTGATCGGCGCAACCGCGACAAGCGCGGTGCATGCGCAGCGCGACCCAGCCTATCAGCAGGCGCGCAGCGAGGGGCTCGTTGGTGAAAAGACCGACGGCTATCTGGGTTTTGTCGTGCCGCCGACGCCTGCAATCAAGGCACTGGTTGATGACATCAACATCAAGCGCAAGGAACTCTACACCGAGCAGGCCGTGGCAAATGGTTCGACGGTGGAGGAGTTCGCCTTTACCAATGGTTGCCGCCTGATCCGTGAACGTACGGTTCCCGGTGAGAAATATCAGGCACCTGATCGCAGTTGGAAAACCCGCGATTCCAGCCCGCCGGCGCTTGATCCGCGATGCCCGTAATCGGAAGGCGTGTCTCGGCCTGTCAGCCTGATGGTCTAACCCTTTAGGTAGAATTGTGCACCGATCAGACGTGCGCATAATCGCCCCTTCGGCCTAGCTGGAGGGGCGTTTTCATGGAGGCAGTTGATCGCGCAAAAGAACGGGTAATGCCGCCGCGTCCGGGGCAGCCCATTCCATGGTTCAAGGCACCAATTCTGGATGGCAATGCCAATTATGCCATCAGCACCGCGGCCGGCCGTCCGATGCTGTTCCTTCTCTTTGGTAGCGCGACCGACCCGCGAGCGCGAGCTGCGCTTGACGTTATGTTGCGCCATGCTGACATGTTCGATGACCAGAATTGCTGTTTTTACGGCGTCACCGTCGACCCACAGGATGCCGCGCAGAAACGCGTCGTGCCGCGTATCCCGGGCATTCGCTACTTCATCGATTATGACCGCAGCCTGAGTATTTTGCTCGGTGCGTTGAGCCACGCAGAACCGTCGCATTACAAACCGCAATGGCTGGTGCTTGATCGCCAGTTGCGGCTGGTTGGTCGTTATCGGTTGGACGAACAGGATCGTGCCTTTGCCAATTTGCGCATGCAAATCGCACGGGCGGCCGAGGATAGCTGGGCACCAGTCCTTGAAGTGCCAAATGTTCTGGAACATGGACTCTGCGACCAATTGGTCGAACTTTATCACGGACATGGCGGCGTAGATTCGGGATTCATGCGGGATATTGACGGCAAGACCGTACAGATTATCGATCATGGCCATAAGCGGCGCAGCGACGTTATCATCGAAGATCCCACGCTTCGGGACCGGTTGCAGTCCCGCATCCATGACCGAGTGAACCCCATGATCGCGCGTGCCTTTCAGTTCGAGGTTACGCGGATGGAGCGATATCTGGTCGCATGTTATGATGCCGAAAGCGGCGGTCATTTTCGGCCGCATCGCGACAATACGACCAAGGGCACCGCGCATCGGCGTTTTGCGGTCACGATCAATCTCAACACCGGCGAATATGAAGGCGGTGGATTGGTCTTTCCCGAATTTGGACAGCGCGCCTATGTCGCGCCTAAAGGTGGGGCGATTGTCTTTTCTTGTTCGCTGCTCCATCAAGCATTGCCCGTTACCAGCGGGCAGCGCTTTGCATTCCTGCCTTTTCTCTATGATGAGGCCGGCGCCAAGGTGCGCCAGGCGAACAATGCCTTTCTGGGGGAGGGTGTCGGCGCCTATTCGATGTAGTGCGGGTAGGATGTGGCCGCGTTGCAGCGACTCCAAAATACTGCGTCGCAACAAAAGCCATCGCGGCTGGTTGACTTGGCCCGTGGTGCCGCCTAAAGCGCCGGTGCCTTGGCGGGGTTGGCTCGGTACCAAGCGGATCTCCCCATTTAAAATGGAGGATTTGCATGGCTTCCAACGATCCCGCGCAGGATGGCAACGGCAAAAATGACCCTCGGCTCGATTCGTTAGACATGCAGCTGAGACAGGTCAGGAAGGCCGAGGCGGAAAGAACGGGCTCAGATGTGCCCCCGGCCAAAGGAATGCGGCAGGGAAATCGCGTCTTAACCGAACTGATCGCCGGTCCTGCGGGTGGTGCCCTTGTCGGCTGGTTGTTCGACCAGTTGTTGGATACCGCGCCAGCGCTTCTGTTGGTCTGCATGTTCCTTGGAATAGCGGTCGCCTTCAGGAATATTTACAGGATTTCGCAGGAGCGTCCGGAATAACACCCTTGGTGTTTGGTTGGGCGCTTCGGTTATATTGACGCGGCCCCGCTTTCGGGGCTTTTGGTATAAGCAGGGTTGGCAAAAAGTGGCAGGCGAAAGCGGCAAAATCGATCCGATGCACCAGTTCCAGATTGAGCCGATCGCTCAATTGCAACTTGGCCAGTTCGACATTTCCTTCACCAACTCCTCGCTGTTCATGCTGGTCGTGCTCGCCGCGATCTGGATTTTCATGGCTGGCGGCATGAAGCGTGACCTTGTGCCTGGCCGCTGGCAGATGGCAGTCGAAGGTGTCACTGGCTTCATCAACAACATGATGAGCTCGAGCATCGGTCCCGAGGGCAAGAAATATGTCCCGCTCGTATTCTCGCTGTTCATGTTCATCCTCTTCGCCAACTTCATGGGCATGATGCCCATCGGTATCGTTCCCGGCGCGCATGCCTTTACCGTGACCAGCCATTTGACAGTCACTGCGGTACTCGCGCTGCTCAGCTTTGGTACCGTTCTGGTCGTCGGTTTCTGGCGCCATGGCCTCCATTTCTTCAGCCTGTTTGTTCCGCATGGCACGCCCTGGTGGCTGCTGTGGCTGATCCCGCTGATCGAACTGTTCTCGTTTCTCATCCGTCCGTTCAGCCTCGCGCTTCGACTGTTCGTCGCAATGACCGCAGGTCACGTTCTGATGAAGGTTCTCGCAGGCTTTGTGATCAACGGCCTCAATGCAGAGGCGCTGTGGGTTGCACCGCTTGTCGCCCTGCCTTCGTTCATCCTGATGATCGGCATCACCCTGCTCGAACTGCTGGTGTGCGCGATCCAGGCCTATGTCTTTGCGCTTTTGACCTCGCTCTACATTAATGACGCGGTCAATCTGCACTGATTGAATTTCCAAGAGTTTTTTCAACATAATCTGAATTTTGACAGGAGTTAGTAAAATGGAAGCAGAAGCAGCAAAATTGATCGGCGCCGGTCTCGCAGCTATCGGTGCAGGCCTTGCAGCTGGCGGCGTTGGTAACGTCTTCGGTTCGTTCCTTCAGGGCGCGCTGCGCAACCCCGCGGCTGCTGACAGCCAGCAGGGCCGCCTGTTCATCGGCTTCGCCGCTGCCGAGCTTCTCGGCCTGCTGGCGTTCGTCGTTGCGATGATCCTGATCTTCGTCGCCTAATTTCGAGCTTAGGGGAGGACACCCCGGCGCATTGACGCCGGGGGCACCCCCCCTGATCTTTTAAGTATCCGAAACCCTCCTTCAAGCGAGCGGAATCAATGCCTCAGATTGCCCAGATTCTGGAAACCTATGCGTCGCAGTTTTTCTGGCTGCTGCTGGTTTTCGGCCTACTTTATTTCGTGATCGGCCGTGGCATGGTGTCAAAGATTGATGCCAATGTCGAAGCTCGTGACCGGAAAATCGCCGAAGACCTGGCTGCTGCCGAAAAGGCACGGGCCGAGGCAGAAGGTTTGGTTGCCGGAGGTGGCGATGCCCTGAATGCTGCGCGCAGTGATGCGCAGGCCAAGGCAGCTAAGGCGAAGGCCAAGGGTGCCAAGGAGGCGGAGGCCCGTCTCTCAAAGGCGGACGAGGAGATTTCGGCAAAGCTTGCCGCAGCCGAAACCAGCCTCGCCAAGGCGCGGGATAAGGCAATGGCAGGCATTGAAACTGTCGCAGCTGAAGCGGCAGCAGACATTGTTGCCAAGGTATCGGGTGCAAAAGTCAGCGCTGCGCAGGCAGCGTCTGCAGTGAAAGCGGTAATGAGCTGATGACACAGGCTGCAGCCCCCAATGCAATGGCCGCCGAAAAGGCCATTATCGATGACACGACGGTGGATGGCGCTCCGGTCGAACAGACCGCGACTGAAAAGACGCACGCCACGACCGAAGTGCCTGGTGCGGAAGCCCATGCAAAGCCCAAGGCGCTCGGCCTTGACGCGACCATGTGGGTCGCGGTCGCAATGCTTGTTGTGATCGGCCTTGCTATCTGGAAGAAAGTGCCAGCCATGATTGGCGCGGCACTTGACAGTCAGATCGCCGCCATCAAGGCGCAACTCGATCAGGCGACCAATCTTCGCAAGGAAGCCGAAGCCATCAAGTCGGAATATGAAGCGCGGGCCAAACAGGCCGCTGCTGATGCCGAAGCGATGAAAGCCCATGCAGAGGAAGAGGCTAAGGCCATCATTTCCAAAGCAAAGGCCGATGCGACCGCGTTGATCGCACGCCGCACCCAGTCAGCCGAAGACAAGATCGCCGCTGCAGAGCGCGCTGCTGTTGCAGACGTCCGCGCTTCGGCTGCCCAGGCCGCAGCTGCCGCAGCTGCCGCGCTGATCGCAGTCCATCATGATGCGAAGACCGATGCGAACCTGGTGAACGAAACGATCGCCAAGTTGAACTGAGCTTATACGCTTCCCGATTGCGGGAGGGATTGAAAGGGCGCGCCTCGCAAGGGACGCGCCTTTTTCAATTAAGTGATATACAAATGTCGCCCTGCTGATTTTCCAGGGTCGAACAGCAACGATCAGCGATCAGAACCGGATCATGATTTTCCGGGCCAGCGCAGGCGAGATGCTCTCAACAATCCGCAACAGCTTTGTCATGCCAACATTCGCCTCTTTGGCATTATTCTCCATCGCCTGGACGATCTCCGCAGCACAGGCCTTTACGCTCATTTTGCGGCTGCCGCGCCCAGCAGTCAGCTTTGTCTCGACAACCGGCGGCAGCACTTCCAGAACGTGGACGTTGCTGCCCTTCATCTGTTCGCGCAGCGCCAGCGTGTAGCTGCGCAGCCCTGCCTTCGTTGCGCAATAGATCGGCCCGCCAGAGCGCGGAGCAATCGCCAGGCCTGATGTGACATTGACGATCATCGCCTCTGGCAGCGCCTTTAGCAACGGCATCAACCCAGCGATAAGGTGGATCGGGGCGTTTAGGTTGGCAAAGATGCAGCGATCATTGTCGCCAAGATCAGGCGCACCCACGCGAAAATCATGATCGCTGCCCAAACCCGCATTGTTGATCAAAATGTCGATAGTGCGTCCCTTGACTGCGTCTAGGACGATATCCGCGCCCGCAGCCGTTGAAAGGTCGGCTGCTATTACCTCATAGCCAGCAGCCTTGGCTGCGGCTATGCGCTCCGGCGTTCGCCCGCTGACAATCAGCTGCGCACCCTTGGCCCGCAATTGCTCTGCCAGTTCGCGGCCGATACCGTCGGTGCCACCGGTCAATAAAATCGTTTTTCCCGCTACTTGCATTTACTCTCTCTCTCGCCCAGCTACAGCCCGTTACCATAAACATTCCCTATGTCCAAAGCTGACCGCCCCGATCTGCCCAATGCCGCATCGCGCTTCAACGAAGAGGCGCAGACCTTTGCCGTGCGCGGCGCTGACCAGCCCGATCTGGAAACGGGCGTCGCTGCGATCCGCAACGTCCTGCGCACGCTACGTACAAAACCAGGCGTATACCGTATGCACGATGCGCGCGGCGATGTGCTTTATGTTGGCAAGGCGCGGGCGCTGCGCAATCGGGTGACCAATTACACGCAGGTCGAGCGTCTGCCCAACCGCTTGCGGCGTATGGTTTCGCTGACGCGCAGCATGACGATTGTCACAACCAATAGCGAGGCAGAGGCGCTGCTGCTCGAGGCGCAGCTGATCAAACGGTATCGCCCGGCCTATAATGTCCTGTTGCGTGACGACAAAAGCTTCCCCTTTATTCTGTTGCGGGCGGATCATGATTTTCCGCGCATTCAGAAACACCGAGGTGCGCGCCGTCACAAGGGTGACTATTACGGCCCCTTTGCCAGCGCCGGTTCGGTCAACACCACGCTCAATGCGCTGGAAAAGCTGTTTCTGTTACGCAGTTGCACCGACAGTTTTTTCAACAATCGCGACCGCCCCTGCCTGCTTTACCAAATCAAGCGCTGCTCGGCGCCTTGTGTGGGCAAGATTGACACGGCCGGCTATGATGAACTGGTTGCCGACGCCAAAGCCTTTCTGGGAGGCAAGTCCATCGCCGTACAGGCCAAGCTGGCAAAGGAAATGGAGGCGGCTGCAGAGGAGCTGGATTTTGAACGTGCGGCGCTTTTACGCGACCGGCTGAAGGCGCTGACCTTCATACAGGGCAGTCAGGCGATCAATGCGCAAGGTCTTGGCGATGCCGATATCTTCGCGCTTGCTGCGAAGCAGGGTCATGTCGGCATCCAGGCTTTCTTCATTCGCGGCGGCCAGAATTGGGGGCATCGTGCCTTCTTCCCCAGCCACACTGCGGAGGCGAGCGAGGAAGAAGTGTTGATGCAGGTGCTCGCGCAATTTTACGAAGAGGTGCCCCCTGCACGCAGCATCCTCCTCGATCGCGGCCTACCAGAAGCTGCGTTGCTGGAGCAGGCGCTGTCGGAAAAAGCCGGGCGGAAGGTTGAAATCTCGGTACCGCAACGGGGTGACCGGGTGCGCTTGGTAAAGCAGGCGTCACGCAATGCGGTTGAGGCGCTCGACCGGCGCTTGGCAGAATCGACAACGCAGGGCAGGCTGCTCCGCGAAATTGCCGATCTGTTCGACCTTGCCGAGCCGCCGCAGCGGATCGAAATCTATGACAATAGCCACATCCAAGGCAGCAGC
Source organism: Sphingobium sp. (assembly GCA_035196065.1). Classification (NCBI taxonomy): domain Bacteria; kingdom Pseudomonadati; phylum Pseudomonadota; class Alphaproteobacteria; order Sphingomonadales; family Sphingobiaceae; genus Sphingobium; species Sphingobium sp. The sequence goes on along the minus strand of CP136575.1, from coordinate 2,701,780 downwards.
GCCGTCGGGGCGATGGTCGTTGCCGGGCCGGAAGGCTTCATCAAGGGCCAGTATCGCAAGTGGAATATCAAGCAGGCCGCCACCGACGATGACTTTGCGATGATGCGCGAAGTGATGGAGCGCCGGTTTGGGCGATTATTGGAAGACGATAATGCCGAGCGCGATGAAAGCTGGCCCGACCTCATCCTGATCGATGGTGGCAGGGGGCAGGTTAGTGCAGTCAAGCGGGTGCTCGACCGGCTCGGCATCGAGGATGTTCCTTTCATCGGCATTGCCAAAGGCCCCGATCATGGCCGCGAAGGGCGTGAGGTTTTCCACTTCCCCGATGGCCGTGAGTTGACCTTGCCGGTCAATTCGCCGCTGCTTTTCTATCTTCAACGGTTGCGTGACGAGGTGCACCGCTTTGCAATTGGCGCGCATCGAAGCAAGCGCGCTAAGGCGATCACGGCCAGCCCGCTTGATGAAGTGCCCGGTATCGGTCCTGCGCGCAAGAAGGCGCTGCTTCTGCATTTTGGCACCGCCCGTGCGGTACGTTCTGCGAGCCTTGAGGATCTTCAGAAAGCGCCGGGGGTTTCTGCGGCGGTCGCCCAGACGGTGCATGATTATTATCATGGCGGCGGTTAGGCCGGCCGCACTCTCGGCATGACAGGTCATTGAAACGGCGCTATATCCTCGGGTTATGAGCGATCCCGTAAAGTCTGCAGCCCGGAAACGCAAAACCACACCACCGGAATCGACGCTGTTCGAAGACAGGGTCCTGCTTGGGTTTGTGATCGTTTCGACGATTGCAATGGCGTGGATCAGCTGGCCGTTTTTCGGCGCGATCCTGTGGGCGCTGGTCGTAACCATCGCCTTTGCGCCGGTGCATGACCGACTGCTTCTGATCAACCCGGCGCGGCGTAACAGCGTCGCTTCGGCAACGCTTTTGATGGTGGTGGCGCTGGTGATTGTACCTGCCTTTGCCGTGGGCACGCTGATGGTCGAAGAGGCGCTGCGGACGTATAACTCGCTGCAGTCGCAGGAAATAAACCTCGGCCGACTGCTGCTCAACGTGCAGTCGATCATCCCTGTGCAATGGCAAGGCTATTTCGAGCGCTATGTTGTCTCCGACATTTCCGGTCTGCAACAACGGCTGAGTTCGGTGTTGACCGGCGGTTTGCAGATCATCGCGCAACAAGCGGTGAGTATTGGCCAGCAAGCCTTCAACTTCGCGCTCGCGCTCGGCGTCATGCTCTATCTCACATTCTTTCTCTTGCGCGATGGGCGTTATCTGACCCGCCGTATCGGTGAAGTCGTGCCGCTGCGCGCCGAGCAGCGTAGTGCGTTGTTCGAAAAATTCACGACGGTGATCCGCGCCACTGTGAAGGGCAGTGTGATCGTTGCAATCGTGCAGGGCGTGCTGGGCGGGTTGCTATTCGCGATTCTTGATATTCGCGCCGCCGTTTTGTGGGGCGTGGTGATGGGGCTGCTGGCGTTGATCCCTGCGGTTGGGACCGGGCTCGTCTGGTTTCCGGTCGGCATCTACCTGCTGGTTACCGGCAGTGTTTGGCAGGGTATGGTGCTTTTGCTGTGCGGCTTTTTCATCATCAGCATGGTCGACAATGTCCTGCGCCCGATCCTTGTCGGTCAAGACACACAGATGCCCGATTATGTCGTGCTGATTTCGACGTTGGGCGGTTTGAGTGTGATGGGGATTAACGGCTTGATCGTCGGGCCAGTGATCGCTGCGATGTTCATTTCCGCATGGGAAATTTTCGCTGAAAGCCGTGGGCTGCATCGACACTGACCAAAAAGGTCAGTGCGCCTCGGCCTCGCGCGCGCAATCAATGCACAGTGCAGCCTCAGGAAAGGCGGCCAAACGTTTGTCGCCGACAGGGTTTCCGCACCTTACGCATTCGCCATAGCTGCCTTCGTCAATGCGGGCCAATGCAGCTTTGACCGCAGCGATTTCGGTAGCGAGCAAAGCCTGCTGTTGGGCGAGCGATTCATCATCTTCCCGTTCGGTTGCCTGTTCTTCGAAATCCGCGCTCAACGGTTCGGCAAGATCGGCTTCGATCCGGGCGGAACGACTATCCAGTTCGGAAAGCCGTGCGGCAAGTATAGCCGATGTGTTGGGGTGGCTAGCCATGGTCAGGCCCCCGCCGTCCGGGCCGATGCGATCAGCGCCGAGACTTCATCAAGGATTGAAAGCCGGTCTTTCTTCAAATTTTCCGCGCGCGCATCTGATGCGGCGTCGATCCCGGATTCGATCCGGTGGATCTCGCGGTTCAGCATATGATAGCGATCAGCCAGTTTTCCGAAATGGGGGTTGCCGACTTTCAGATCGTGCAGGATCGTGCCGTCTTGCGGGAAGGCGTCGTGAAGTTCGTGGGCAACATGGGTCATTTTCCGTCCTTGTCTGTTTGTCGTTTGTTTATTCGACAAGGGGATCATGCCACCAATATGGCGGCCTTTATTTGCGCAAGATCAAAGTAGGACGGGCGCTTAGCGCTTTTTCACTTTTTCCATCGGCTGAAACTTGCCCAGACCACAACCTGCGCCTTCCTGCACGCCGCCGCCAAATGCCTGCAGAACGCGAATGGTATCAACGCTGCATAATTGGCTGGTGCTGGTGCGATAGGAAAAACGCTGCTCGAAGCCCAGGCTGGGGCAGCTGTAGGGCAAGGTGTTGCGATAGACCTTTCCGCCGACCATCGTAAAATCGATCGTCTTGTTATCAATGACGCGCGTTGAGCGGATTTGGCTGATCGTGACGCAATCCTTCGCCTTGCCGACGGGGGTGTAGGCAGCAAGCGCCTTGGCGCGCCGGTCGCTCACGCTTTCGCCCGAAATTGCTGCCGTGGCAACGCCGCCGATTGCCAGACTTGCCAGTGCGGCCCAGACTATTTTCTGTTTCATGGCTGTGTCCTTTTATGAGAGGCCCGATGTATATGCGGTTGCAGCTTAACCCGCGCTGACCGATTTGGTAAAGGGCGCAGGGGTTTTGGGTTTGTACCGGCACAGGTCGGCAACCGGGCATCGCCAGCACTCAGGCGTACGCGCCTTGCAAATATAGCGGCCATGCAAGATCAGCCAGTGATGCGCGCCCAGCCTGAACGGACCGGGAGTCTTCTTGTCCAGTGCCTTTTCGACCGCCAACGGGGTCTTGCCTTTAGCCAGGCCGGTTCGATTGCCGACGCGAAAGATATGGGTGTCGACAGCAAAGGTTTCTGCGCCAAAGGCGGTGTTCATCACGACATTGGCGGTCTTGCGCCCGACGCCGGGCAATTTCTCCAGAAGATCGCGGTCCGCGGGCACCTCGCCACCATGGTCACGGATCAGGATTTCGGAAAGGGCGATGACGTTTTTGGCCTTGGAATTGAACAGGCCGATTGTCTTGATATGTTGCTTCAGGCCGTCTTCGCCCAATGCCACCATCTGCTGCGGCATTTTGACCGTTTCGAACAGCTTTTTGGTCGCCTTGTTGACGCCGACATCGGTCGATTGCGCTGACATGACAACGGCGACCAGCAATTGATAGACATTGCCATAGGCCAGCTCAGTTTCCGGCGACGGATTGGCTTCGGCAAGCCGCCGGTAAAATTCGAAAATGTCTGCGGATTTCACTGGGGCTGGCTATTCGGTTGTTCGTGCCGGGGCATCGCCCGAAAAGGATATGGTTTCATCGCGTAAGCCTATACCGATCATGGCCTTGGGATTTTCCGCTTCTGTCGAAACCACTGGATAGGCGCAATAATCCGCGGCGTAATAGGCGCTGGGGCGATGGTTGCCCGATAGGCCTATTCCGCCAAAAGGCGCTGCAGAAGAGGCACCGTTCGTCGGCTGGTTCCAATTGACGATACCGGCCCGGCTGTTTGCCCAGAATTGGTTATACTCGTCGGTGGTGCCGCCGATCAGCGACGCTGACAGTCCATAGCGGGTGTTGTTGGCTTCATGGATCGCGCTGTCGAAATCGGAGACGCGGACGACCTGCAAAAGCGGGCCGAACAATTCGATATCGGGCCGTTCGGCCATGTCGGTCACGTCGATGATGCCAGGCGAAATAAAGGGTCGGTCTTTGATCGGCCGCGTCATGTGGCGCACTGGCCGCCCCCCATGGCTCATCATGGCCAGAAAACTCTCGGTCAGCCCGTCGGCAGTCTCATTATCTATCACCGGTCCCATAAAGGGGGGCGGTTCGCCATGTGGATCGCCAATCACCAATCGGTCGGTCAGCCGTTTCAGTTCGGGCATGAACTGGTCGAACATATCATCCTTGATGATCAACCGTCGCGCTGCCGTGCAACGCTGTCCGGCGCTGAGGAAAGCCGATTGCACCACCAGTACCGCGGCACTGTGCAAATCGCGCGTATCCCACAGGATGATCGGATTGTTTCCGCCCATTTCAAGTGCGAGGATCTTGTCTGGACGCGTTGCAAACTGGCGGTTGAGCGCAATGCCCGTCGTCGCCGATCCGGTGAACAGCAGGCCGTCAATGCACTCATGCGCCGACAGCGCCTTGCCGGTTTCGGGCCCGCCCTGAACAATATTGATCACGCCCTCGCTGATCCCCGCCTTGCGATAGAGATCGACCAGCATCGCACCCACGGCAGGGGTTTTTTCCGAAGGCTTGAAGACGACGGCGTTGCCCGCGATCAGGGCAGGGATGATATGGCCATTGGGCAAATGTGCCGGAAAATTATACGGCCCCAAAACCGCCAGTACCCCATGCGGTTTGTGGCGCAGCGCACTTCGCGTGCCGGGCTTTCCTTCGAAGCGGCGCTGCGACGTGCGGTCGGCATAGGCCTTGACCGAGATATCGACCTTGTTGATCACCGATTCCACCTCGGTGCGCGCTTCCCATAGAGGCTTTCCGGTTTCGCGTGCGATCAGATCGGCGAATTTTTCCAATTCGCCCCGTGTGCGGTTTGCGAAGTGCCTTACTTTTTCAACGCGTTCGCCTAGCGGCTTGGACGCCCAAAGTGGCCATGCTTTTCGTGCAGCAGCAACTGCTGCATCCACGTCGCTGGGTTTTCCCCGCCAAAGCTCAGCGCCGGTAGCCGGCTCATATGAAACCAGTTCGTTCAACGCGCTAACTGCCCTGTCTGGAGCCCGTGGAGAGACACATTTACCATAAATGGCTGCAACCAGCTTTATATCAAGTAAATTCCCGAGCGGAAAGTCGTGTAAAATCAGCGTTCGCGCAACGCGCGGCCATGCTGTCGAATGGCATTCACCTTGTCATGCAGCGGCGTCCAGTCGTCACGCTCGGCAATCGCTGCCCAGATTGTTTCTACCTCATCGATCAGCATCGAACATGTCGGAAGTGAACCGTCTGCATCATCTGTCATGTTCGACTGATAGCTTTCCAGCAGCGCAGTGAAGCCTGCATAATATTCTCCGCTCCAATGGCCGGGAATATGTCCGCCGCGATGCCGAGCGAAAAATTCGGCAATCGGTATGTCCGAATGGATCATCGCCTTTTCCGCTGCCTCAACCAGCGCCCGGTCGGCATCGAAGCCGTTCGTCTTCACACCCAATCGCCATAGGAAGCGCCGCACCAGCGCTGCCTGGAAACGTGCACCATAGCTTTCTAGTGCCTCGACCAGCGGCGCCGAATCGCAGATAAGTCGCAGCGAAATGGCAAGCTGAGCTAGGTTCCAATGCATCGCCTCTGGCTGGCGGGCAAAGGCATATAGTCCGTTCTGATCGAAATAGGCCGCAGTGAAATGGGGGTTCCATGTCGGGTTGAACCGCCAAGGGCCATAATCGAAACTTTCGCCGGTGATGTTGATATTGTCGGTGTTGAGGACGCCGTGGACGAAGCCTGCGACCATGAAGGCGGCCGCTTGGTCGGCGATGCGACCGACAGCGAGCTGCATCAACTGCGCGGCCGGATTTTCTCCCGGTGTTGCACCGTACAAATTGGTCAGCACATAATGCACTAACGCGCTCATTCGTTCGGCATCATCTTCAAAGGCTATGCGCTGGAAGGTGCCGATGCGGATATGGCTGTGGCTCAGTCGTACAAGGACAGCCGATCGGGTGGGCGAGGGTTCGTCGCCGCGCCACAACTCTTCGCCCGTTTCGACCACCGAAAAAGTCTTCGATGTCTCGACACCCAGCGCTTCCAGCATTTCGGTCGCCAGAATTTCGCGAACCGCTCCCTTAAGCGTCAACTTACCATCGCCATCCCTGCTATAAGGTGTGGTCCCCGTTCCCTTGGTGCCCAGATCGAGAAGGCGGTGTTCATGGTCACGCAACTGGGCGAACAAGAAGCCGCGACCATCCCCGATGTTCGGATTATAGACGCGGAATTGGTGCCCATGATAGCGGAGCGCGAGCGGCTCGGGCAAATTGCCTGGCAGCGGAGTGAACCGTCCGAAATGGTCGATCCATTGAGTGTCTGAAAGGTCGTCGAGGCCGACGCTTGCTGCCCAGCGATCATTGCGGAACCGCAAAACGGCCTTCGGGAATGACGCGGCGCGAACGGGATCGCCAATCTGTGCGCCAAGGCTGGCGATTTTCGGATCGGCAAGGTAGGGGGCAGGTAAAGGTTGGAGATTCATCGCCACCGATCTGGAGGCGGAACGCTGGAAAGGCAAGCATGGCCGAATATATTGACGGCTACTGGTGGTCGGGAGACGGTATCCGGTTGCATTATCGCGACTATCCGGGGCCGAAATCGAAGGCACCTGTCATTTGCCTGCCCGGCCTTACCCGCAATGCCCGGGATTTCGAGCCGGTTGCGCAAATGCTGGGTGGCAAGCGCCGCATGCTGGCACTGGAATTTCGGGGGCGCGGCGAAAGCGGTTATGCCAAGGATCCGATGAGCTATGTGCCGCTCAGCTATGTGCAGGATGTCGATGTACTGCTGCGCGAACTGGACCTCAAAAATTTCATTCTGCTCGGCACGTCGCTGGGTGGCATCGTTTCAATGTTGCTGGCCGGGGCGTGGAAGGAAAGGCTCTCCGGGCTGATCCTGAACGATATAGGACCGGAAATCGGCCAGTCGGGTGCAGAACGCATTCGTAGTTATATTGGCCAGGGGCGCAGTTTTGAAACATGGATGCACGCTGCGCGTGCGATGGCCGAAGCGCAGGGGGATATCTATCCCGCCTATGGACTGGAAGAATGGCTGCGATTTGCGAAGCGTGCGTGCAAGCTGGGTGCAAATGGGCGCATAACCTTTGACTATGACATGAAAATTGCGGAGCCTTTCAAGCTTCCCGGCGGCGAAGCTGGCGTTGACCTTTGGCCTGCCTTTGCCGCGCTTGCCGATGTTCCATTGCTCGTCATGCGCGGTGAGAAATCCGACATCCTTGAAAAGACGGTTGGAACCAAAATGATCAAAAAGTCGGAAAAGGCCGCGCTAGCGACGGTGAAAGGCGTCGGCCATGCGCCATCGCTTGATGAGCCTGATGCGCAAGAGGCAATCCTGCAGTTTCTGAAAACGATCAAATGACGATGAGCAAAGTCCGTATTCTCCATCTTTTCAGCAGTTTTGATCTGGGCGGCAAGGAAGCCCGGGCAGTGCGGCTGATCAACCATTTCGGGGACAAGGCAAAGCATAGTATCCTTACGGCGATGCCCACCGCGATTGGCGCTCGCGAGGCGATCGATAAGCGGATCGAGGTAGATTTTCCCGGAGAGGATGCCCCCGCGCTTTACGGCAGGCCTAGCATGGGGCGCTACCGCCGGCTTGGCCAATATATGAAACGCTTCCACCTCATACTCAGCTATAATTGGGGCGCGATGGACGGGGTGATGGCGCGGACGCTGCTCGGCGCGTCAATGGGGCTGCCGCCGTTAATCCATCATGAGGATGGGTTTAACGAGGATGAGGCCGAAACGCTGAACTGGAAACGCAATTGGTTCCGCATCATCGCCTTGCAGCGCGCGGCTGGTATCGTTGTGCCGTCGCGTACGCTTGAAAAGATCGCGAAACAGGCCTGGCATCAGCCACCTGAAAAAATCTACCGCTTTCCGAATGGCGTTGATGTCGATCGTTACCAGAAAAGGCCGCAGCGCGGGGCGTTTCCCGGTTGGGTAAAGCGCGAGGGTGAGATTGTCGTCGGTACCGTTGCAGGGCTACGCGCGGTCAAGAATTTGCCGATGTTGGTCCGGGCGGTTGCGGCCGCGGGGCCTAATATGCGTCTTGCGATTGCCGGCGACGGTCCCGAACGGGCGGCGATTCAGGCAGAGGCAGAAAGGCTGGGTTTTGCCGACCGGCTGATCATGCCCGGCTTTCTGAAGGATCCGGCGCGGTTCATGGCCTTGTTCGATATCTTCGCGTTATCGTCTGACAGCGAACAATTCCCGATCTCGATGATTGAGGCAATGGCGGCAGGCAGGCCGATTGTGGCGACCGATGTGGGTGATATCGCCAACATGATTTCGCGTGAAAATCGCCCTCTTCTTGTGAAGCGCGGTGACGAGGCTGGATTGGCCCAGGCAATCGCCGCATTGGCAGCCAATGAAACGCTGCGCATTGATCTGGGCCATGCGAATTTCGCGCGGGCCTTGGCCGAATATCGCGAGGGCGATATGCTTGCCCGATACCAGCAATTATATGGGGCGACGATGCGGCGCGCCGATTTTGCGCGACAAGATTGAGGCATTCGTCTAGCGATTCTGCTATAGGGGAGACCGTCGGGGGACGGCTTTTTTGTTTAGGGGTAGTCTGCAGTGTTCAAGGGTCTGAAACCCATTATCTATGGCGGTCGCGAAGTCTGGCCTTTGATCGAGGGCGGCAAAGGTGTTGCCGCCACCAACCATGCCAGCAGTGGCGCATGGGCAGCTGCCGGCGGGATTGGCACGGTGTCGGCTGTCAATGCGGACAGCTATGACGATAATGGCGATTTCATTCCGCAGATATTCAAGGGCCGCACCCGTACTGAACGGCATGAAGAACTGGTCGAATATGGCATTCGCGGCGGCATCACCCAAGTGCAACGCGCTTATGACATTGCTGGCCCTGCCGGCGCGATCAACATCAACGTGCTTTGGGAAATGGGCGGGGCGCAACGCATCCTGCACGGTATCCTGGAAAAGACGAAGGGGCTGGTAACCGGCGTCACCTGCGGCGCAGGCATGCCCTACAAGCTTTCCGAAATCGCGGCGCAATATGGTGTCTATTACCTGCCGATCATCAGTTCGGCCCGTGCCTTCCGTGCGCTGTGGAAGCGTGCGTATCACAAGGTTCCCGAATGGCTGGGCGCAGTGGTCTATGAAGACCCTTGGCTTGCCGGTGGCCATAACGGTCTGTCGAACGCCGAAGATCCGACCAAGCCCGAAGATCCCTATCCGCGGGTCAAGGCGCTGCGCGATACGATGCGCGCTGAAGGGATCAGCGATGAAGTGCCGATCGTGATGGCCGGTGGTGTCTGGTATCTGCGTGACTGGAATGACTGGGTCGATAATCCGGAACTTGGCCAGATTGCCTTCCAGTTCGGTACCCGTCCACTGTTGACGCAGGAAAGCCCGATCCCGCAGGGCTGGAAAGACCATCTTACCAAGATCCCCGAAGGCGGCGTGCTTTTGCACCAATTTTCGCCAACCGGTTTCTACTCCAGTGCAGTTATCAACCCGTTCCTGCGCCATTTGCAGTCGCGGTCTGACCGGCAGATTCCCTATTCGACGGAGCGTGCAGGCGATCACACCGCGCAGCTCGATTGCGGCGTTCGCGGCAAGAATTTCTGGGTCACGCCGCATGATCTGCAACGTGCGCGTGAATGGGATGCACGGGGCTTTACCACGGCACTTAAAACGCCGGACAACACGCTGGTGTTCACGGCCCCTGATGAAGCCAATGTCATCCGCAAGGATCAGGCTGAGTGCATGGGCTGTCTGTCGCATTGCGGTTTTTCATCGTGGAAAGACCATGACAATAATTCGACGGGCCGGCTTGCCGATCCGCGCAGCTTCTGCATTCAGAAAAGCCTGCAGAATATTGCCCATGGCGAACCGATCGACGAAAATCTGATGTTTGCTGGCCATTCGGCTTATGAATTCGGACGTGATCCTTTCTATTCGAACGGCTTTGTCCCGACCGTAAAGCAGTTGATCGACCGCATCCTGACGGGCGACTGATTTACCAAAAATTGATCCTCGCGGCCCTATACAAAGGCTCTCCGCGAGGGCCATTTCATGGGTTTAGCAACAACAGCGTATCGACGCGTCGAGCCTGCTCGGCTTGAGCAGCGTGCCGTTCCGCGTCAATCGGTACTGGTCAAAGGCGCGAGCGTCAGCCGTGCTGGCCGGAAACCGATCACGGCCGAGCTGGAAGATATATCGGTTTACGGCTGCCGCCTCGCAATCGCCGACAATTTTGTAGAAGGGGACCGCCTCTCGCTGCGCCTCCCCGCTGGCGAGATGATCCGGGCTTCGGTCATATGGCATCGCGATGGGAAGCTCGGCTGTCGTTTCGACAGCCGGCTTGACCGCAGCGTCTTCCGTTCGCTTACGCTGATGCGGGGTTAATCAAGGTCCCAGGCGCGTTCGCCATGGCTCGAAATGTCGAGGCCATCGCGCTCTTCCTCTTCGCTGACCCGCATCGGGAAGATCATCGACACCATATAGCCTACGATCAGCGTCACGACCGCGGAATAGACGCCGACAATGCCTACGCCCTTGATCTGCGCCCAAAGCTGGCTGCCCATGCTCATGCCTTCGGCATAGCCGTTGCCGCCAAACGACGGGGCTGCCAAAATGGCGAGCAATATCGATCCGATGATCCCGCCGACACCATGGACGGCGAACACATCCAGCGAGTCATCGATCTGCAGTCGACCCTTAACAAAATGGACCGCGTAAAAGCAGACAAGCCCGGCCAACGCACCCAAGATGACCGCGCCCAAAGGCCCGACGGAGCCAGCTGCCGGAGTGATCGTCGCCAGCCCCGCAATCGCGCCAGTGGCAAAGCCGACGGCAGTTGCCTTGCCGACTTTCATCTTTTCCAGCAGCAGCCAGACAAGGGCAGCGACCGACGCGGCCAGATGAGTGACGATAATCGCGGTTGCCGCACCATCGTCATTTGCTGCGAGCGCCGATCCGCCGTTGAACCCGAACCAGCCGACCCAGAGCAATCCAGCGCCAGCGACCGTCAAGGCGGGGCTATGCGGGAGCATCAGCGTCTTGGGAAAGCCGATCCGTTTGCCCAGCATCAGCGCGATTACCAGTGCGGAAACGCCTGCCGTGGTGTGGACCACGATGCCGCCGGCAAAATCGATCACGCCCTGTTCGGCAAGAAAGCCGTTGCCCCAGACCCAGCGCGTGACGGGCACATAGACCAGCAGCGACCAGAGCGCGCTGAACGCAACGACCCAGCCAAAGCGGGCCCGTTCCACCCATGCGCCAACGATCAGGGCAGGGGTGATGATCGCAAAGGTCATCTGGAACAGGCCGAACACCAGTTCGCCGATTGTCTGCCCGTCGCGCATCGCGAACATGTTCGAGAACATGACATTCTGCAGGTTGCCGATCACCGAACCACCGGTTGTTGAAAAAGCGAGGCTGTAACCCACAACAATCCAGATCAGCGACGTGATCGCCGCAATCGCACCGCATTGGATGAGCACGGAGAGGAAATTTTTGGCGCGAACCAATCCGCCATAAAACAGCGCAAGGCCAGGGATCGTCATCATCAGCACCAGCGCGGATGCGGTGAGCACCCAGGCTGTATCGCCGCTATCGGGTGCGGCCTCTGCCACCACTTCCTGCGCGAGCGCCGGGTCGGCAAGTGCCAGTGCCGTAAAAATTGCTGTAGCCTTGATTGCGTGACGCATGACTTCTTTTCCCCCGTAAAACGCTCCGCGAACGTCGTCGTCTAAGCCAGCAAATTGCTGTGTTCAAACCTTAAATGACTGCATTGGCGATATTGGCCATCTGTTCATGCCCAACCATCGAGTACCTGATCGGGCGGCCTGTGACCGTCGCTGAATATCCGGATATTGGCGATCACCTTCTCGCCCGATGCCTCGCGCCCTTCATAAGTGGCGCTGCCAAGGTGCGGCAAAAGCACGGCATTGGGGATTGAAAGGAAGCGCGGGTCGATTGCGGGTTCGTGGTTATAGACATCGAGGCCCGCACCCGCGATCCGTCCGCGCTGAAGCGCTTCGATCAATGCATCGTCGTCAACCAGTTCGCCACGCGAGCTGTTGATCAGATAGCCGTCCCGTTTCATCAAGCCGATGCGCTGCCGGTTCATGATCCGGTTGGTTTCCGCTGTCAGCGGGCAATGCAGCGTTACGATGTCTGCGCGCGCAACAAGCCGATCCAGGTCGGGCTCGAAAGCAATGCCGAGTTCCTCTTCGACGCTGGCGGGCAGGCGGTGCCGCTTGTTGTAGAGGATGTTCATGCCAAAGGCACGGGCGCGTACCGCAACGGCTTCTCCGATCCGCCCGAACCCGATAATCCCCAGTGTTTTGCCGCCGATCCGGTGGCCCAGCATGCCCGTCGGCGTCCAGCCTTGCCATTCGCCAGACCGCATCAGCCTGTGCCCTTCGCCCAGCCGGCGCGGAACGTTGAGGATCAAGGCCATGGTGAGGTCGGCCGTATCCTCTGTAAACACCCCCGGGGTGTTAGTGACAAGAATTCCCTTCGCCTTTGCAGCGGCAAGATCGATATGGTTCACGCCTGCGCCGAAATTGGCGAAGAGCCGAAGCGAGGGTGGTGCCCGTTCTATAAGGGCAACGTCGATGCGGTCGGTTACGGTAGGTACCAGCACATCTGCATCCTGCATCAATGCGGCAATTTCGTCTGCTGAAAGCGGCCGATCCTCTGCATTGAAGCGGCAATCGAACAATTCGTTCATCCGCGCTTCAATCTGGGGAAGCAATTTGCGGGTAACGGCGACGCGGGGACGTTCGATGCGTTGGAATTGGGTCATGCAGCAATCCCTAGGGCGCTTCACGCGCGGGCGTCAAGACATCGGTCTTGAACTGTCGATGCCGCTTACACTATAGGGGGCTTGGGGGTTGGATACAGGCGGTCCAATATTATGAAAAATAATGTAAAATTGCTCATACTCGGAGCATTGACGCTGGCAGCATCAGCCGTTGCAGCTCAGACCGTGCGCAAGACGCCTTACTGGGCCTCGATCGAGGAACCGGAGGCGCGTATGCGCACTGGCCCCAGTACGGAATTTCCTGTGAAATGGGTGTATAAGCGTCAGGATTTGCCCGTGAAGGTGATCTCTGTGCACGAAGTCTGGCGAAAGGTCGAAGATCCGGATGGCGATCAGGGTTGGATGCATGTCCGTCTGTTAAGCCCGACGCGCACGGCCATCGTGATTGCGCCGGGCATTTCGGAATTGCGTGATGCCCCGTCGGGAACGGCGCGCATATCCTGGCGCGTAGAAAAAGGCGTGATCGGCAAAATCGACGATTGCCAAAAGGGCTGGTGCCGCCTCGATATCACAGGTCGCATCGGATATATTGAAGCCAGCCGGGTTTGGGGCGAGGAGGCCCCTTAATCCGTCTATTTGGCCATCCGGGCTTTCACTATTTCTTTCCTACTTTGGTTGTATTTCGCGATAACCGAATGGAGTAGAAATTGTCAGCCATCACCACTTTGCAGTTGCTGGGCCTTGCTGGGCTGCTGTCTTATGGCGCGGCGCGGCTCGTCGCCAAGACAGGGCTGATTGGTTACAGCCGATACACGCTGGTTGCTGTGCCGGTGACAGGCATGCCCAAAATGCCGCGCGGTTACCGGGTGGAGAATATGTCGCTTGATCAGCTTGGTGACCTGCCGATCAATGTGCGCAAGGAAGAGCAGGAGCGTTGGTTCGCCCAAGGCATGAAATGTCTGGTTGCTTTTAATTCCAAGGATGAATGCGTCGGGGCCAATTGGCTCGGGCCCGGGCCCTTTGACGAGATCATGGTGCATTTGCGCTTTGCAGTGCCAGAGGCTGCCGCCTGGGATACCGGCCTTTGGATACCGCCAGAGCATAGGCTGGGTCGAGGATTTTCGGCATTGTGGGCGGGAACTGCAGACTGGCTGCACGCCCATGGCCGGCAATGGTCGATGAGCTGGATTGCAGATTATAATCTGCCATCGCTGCTCTCGCACAAACGCATGCAATCGCAGGTCGTCGGCCACATCATGATTTTCCGTGTGGGTCCGTGGCAGTTCATGGCGCAGGGTCGGCCAAAGCTTGTGCGGATTGATCGCGGGGCCCGGCCGCTGATGCAGCTGTCTTTGCCTATATAGCCGGTTCTTCCGGTTCAATTTGGCGAGACTTCGCTCTGTCTCGCTGCTATCCGACCTGCATGTCTGATCACAAGCATCTTTATCTGGTCGATGGTTCCGCCTATATTTTTCGGGCCTATTACAGCCTGCCGCCGCTAACCAATCCGCAAGGCGTGCCCGTGGGCGCGGTCGCCGGCTATTCCAACATGCTGTGGAAACTGGCGAACGACCTGCATGCGGCCGACGGGCCGACGCACATGGCGGTGATATTGGACAAGTCCGGCACCAGTTTCCGCAACGAGATCTATGACAAATATAAGGCGAACCGTCCCGAAGCGCCTGAAGACCTGCGTCCGCAATTCCCGCTGATCCGCGATGCGACACGTGCTTTCTCGCTGCCGATGATCGAGGAACCCGATGTTGAGGCGGATGACATGATCGCCAGCTATACAAAGGAAGCGCGCGCACAGGGATGGGACGTAACTATCATCTCGTCAGACAAGGATCTGATGCAGTTGATTGGTGATCGCGTCGACATGTTCGACACGATGAAAGACAAGCGCATCGGTCGCGACGAGGTGATGGAGAAGTTCGGCGTTGGTCCTGAAAAGGTCGGTGACGTATTGGCGCTGATGGGTGACACTGCGGATAATGTTCCGGGTATCGCAGGGATTGGCCCGAAAACGGCATCCAAGCTGATCACCGAATATGGCGATCTGGAAAGTGCCTTGGCCGCTGCGTCATCGATGAAGCCTTCGAAAATGCGCGACAATCTGGTCGAGCAAGCCGACATGGCGCGGCTTTCGAAGATATTGGTGACGCTGAAAGACGATTGTCCCTTGCCCATTGCATTGGACGATTTGGAATTGCGCCCGATCCCCGAAGGCCCCTTGCGTCCCTTTCTGGAGGAGCATGGCTTTCGAGGGTTGTTGAACCGTATCGGAAAAACCAGCGATACGGCTGCTGCCAATAAGGCGATTGCGGGTCAGCCGAAAATGGAGCGCAGCAGCAATGGCGCCGTCGCCGCGCCCGAAGCGGGCAAGGCTGCATCTCCTATGGCAATGCCGCCGATGGATCTTGATGCCTATGAATGCGTCACCACGATCGAACGGCTGGATCATTGGATTGCAGAGGCCAGCAGTGCCGGTATGGTCGGTTTTGATACCGAAACCGACAGTTTGCAGGCCGTAACCGCGCGGCTGATTGGGTTCAGTCTGGCAACCGCACCTGGCAAGGCATGCTATGTCCCGCTTGGCCATGGCGGGACGGATATGTTTGCAGAGCGTCCGGATCAGATCCCGACCGAAGCCGCTTTGGCGCGGCTGAAACCGCTGTTGCAGGACGAAAGCGTCCTGAAGGTCGGGCAGAATCTCAAATATGATATGTCGGTGCTCCGCCAGCATGGCATCACCATCGCACCTTTCGACGATACCATGGCGATGAGCTTCGCGCTCGACGCCGGGCGGCAGGGCCATGGTATGGACGAATTGTCCGAACTCTATCTCGGCCACAAACCGATCACCTACAAATCGCTCACTGGCACCGGCAAAAGCCAAATCGGATTTGCCGAAGTGCCCTTGGTCGAGGCCACACGTTATGCGGCCGAGGACGCCGATGTCACCTTGCGCCTTTGGCACCATTTCAAATTGCGGCTGGCGCCAGAAAAGGTCACAAAGGTGTATGAAATGGTCGACAGGCCGCTGGTGCCGATACTGTCGGCGATGGAATGTGCCGGTATCAAGGTCGACAAGACGGTGTTGGCCCGGCTTTCAGGTGAATTTGCTGATCAGGGTGCGGCGCTCGAAAAGGAAATTCACGAGCTTGCCGGCCAGCCCTTTTCGATTGGCAGCCCGGTGCAGCTGGGAGCGATCCTGTTTGATAAAATGGGACTGAAGGGCGGCAAGAAAGGAAAGTCAGGGCAATATTCTACCGATGTCACCGTGCTCGAAGATCTGGCAGGGCAGGGGGTGACGATTGCCGGCAAAGTGCTCGAATGGCGGCAGCTATCGAAGCTGCGCTCGACTTATACCGATGCGCTGCAGGAACAGATTAACGCGCGCACCGGGCGCGTGCACACTAGCTACAGTCTGGTCGGCGCGCAGACCGGTCGCCTTTCGTCGACCGACCCCAATTTGCAGAATATTCCGATCCGCACCGAAATGGGTCGGCAGATCCGCGACGCCTTTGTCGCCGAGCCGGGAAATGTCATTCTGTCGGCTGACTATAGCCAGATCGAATTGCGGCTGGCGGCGCATATCGCTGATGTCGGGCCATTGCGCGAAGCCTTTGCCGAAGGCGAGGACATCCACGCCCGTACCGCGCGCGAATTGTTTGGAGAGGTCAATCGTGACACGCGCGGCCGGGCAAAGACGATCAACTTTTCGATCCTTTATGGCATTTCGCGCTGGGGCCTTGCCAAAAGGTTGGAATCGACGCCCGAAGAGGCGCAGCAATTGATCGACGCCTATTTCGCCCGCTTCCCCGGAATCAGCGCCTATATCCAGGAAACACTGGCCGACGTGAAGGAAAACGGCTTCACGACGACCTTGTTTGGTCGCAAATGCTGGTTCCCGCGGATCACGTCGCCGAACCAGGCCGAACGGCAGGGCAGCGAGCGCGCGGCGATCAACGCTCCGATTCAGGGAACAAGCGCCGACATTATCAAGCGGGCGATGGTGCGAATGGGGCCGGCGCTGATCGAAGCAGGCCTTCCCAATGTAAAGATGCTTTTGCAGGTGCATGATGAACTGGTGTTTGAACTGCCTGAAGGCGATGTGCCTGCTGCGCGCAAGCTGATTGAAACGGTGATGTCCAATGCTGCCGAACCGCTGGTCAAACTGACCGTCCCGCTGGGTGTCGAGATCGGGACAGGGCCGAGCTGGGGCGCGGCCCATTAGGGATAAATCCGCTATCGCGGAACCTATGGTGGCGGCGCAGGTTGTGCCATGATGAAAAAAATCCTCGCGTTTCTGCTCCTTGCCTTGCCTCTCGCTGCCTGTTCAACGCTGGAGGCTGGGCCAGTCGGCAACACGGCCGTGCCGCAGCCTGCCAAGGCAGTCGACCTCGATCGCTATCTCGGTCGCTGGTACGAACTTGCCCGCTATGAGGCCGGCTTTCAAAAAGGCTGCGAAGGCGTGACGGCGGATTACAGCCTGTCTGGCCCCGGGCAGATCAAGGTTCTCAACAGCTGTCGCAAGAACGGCCTTGGCGGAAAGCTGACGAGCGCGACAGGCAAGGCCAAAATCGTCGAAGGATCGGGCAATGCCAAATTGCGCGTTTCCTTTTTTGGCCCATTTTATGGCGATTATTGGGTACTCGACCGGGCTGATGACTATAGCTGGGCGATCGTTGGAGAGCCGAGCGGGCGCTATTTGTGGCTGCTGCATCGCCAGCCAAAACCGGGCGAGGCTGCGCTTGATGCGATGAAGCAGCGGGCCGCGACCTTGGGTTATGACGTCAATTTGTTGCGCGTGACGCAACAGCCAGGCGCCAACTGATCATTCGCGGATATTCACCGTCCCGCTGGTCTTGCCGTTGTCCGACGGTTCCAGGTCGATTGTAAAGGTTTCGCCGTCTTTCGTCTTGCCCGAAAGGCTTGCCGCATCGCCTGAAACCGGGATCGACTGCTTGGCAAATTGTTCGCGCAGCCAGCCGGCCACCTTCGCCGGTTCGGCAGGTGATGTGAAGCCGACGCGTACATCGGATTGCCGCTTGTCCCCCTTTTCATGGGCAGCAATATTGACGGTTTCGACCGTCGATCCAGGATAGAGCTTCACCCCGTCAATGTCGAAATCACTGTCGTTGAGCAGCTTTTTGGGCAGGCGGATATTGGCATCGAAGCCGGGAACCTTGACGCCGACATTCCCTGTTTTTCCATCGGCGGAAATCTCGACTGTCGAACCTGTTTCGGTCGTGGCGTCGACGTTTAACGACGTGCCCTGTTCCGGTTCATCCGATCCGCTGCATGCTGCCAGGCAGAGCGCTAGCGGGAGAATAGCGATCCATTTTTTCACAAGCCTTACCTCCATGTGTATTATCTGTATAATACAGCTTGCCATCTCAGTCAATATCGGTTCGACCGTCGTCATATGTGAATAGGATTGACAAAAGCGCTGCTTGTATAGCACTTTAGACGTTGGTGGCGTCTCAAATGGGGGGTTTGCTCATGCCGAAAGGCACCACGGGACTTTATCCGACTGATCGGCAGTGGGAACTTGCCGACAAGGGGCAGCCCCATCCGGGCGTATTGATTGGCGGCCCTACTGCGCGATCCAAACAGCTTGAATATAGCATTCTTGCGATCTTGCAGGTTGGAGGTGCCTTGGCGGCGGTCTGGTGGCTGTTCACAAACCCAAGCGGGTGGGTGGAATGGTCGGCCTTCATTTCCGGCTATCTGATCATCAATTATGGGTTGTCCTGCGGTTTTCACCGCTATTTCACACACCGCTCCTTCGAAACATCCCTGTGGATGCGCTATCTGATCGGCATTTGCGGGCAAATGGCCTGTCAGGGGTCTGTCAAGAAATGGGCCGCCGACCACAGGCGGCACCATGCCTTTTCCGATGAAGTGGGCGATTTGCACAGCCCGCATGTTGACGGCCATGGTAGGCGGATGGGCCCGTTCAAGGGATTGCTGATTTCGCATCTCGGCTGGTTATGGGATAATGCCCACACCGACATGCGTCTTTATGGTAAGGGTCTGGTCGGCGATCCCGTCGTAGAGTTCTGTCATCGCACCCGCTGGTTCTGGGTTGCCTTCTCACTGGTCCTTCTGCCCGCTGCATGGGCACTTGCCTTTGGCGGACCGGAACATGTCGTCGGCACCGTGCTGATCGGCGGGTTTTTACGCACCTTCATTTTCCTGAACGGGGTGATGGGCACCAACAGCCTTGCGCATTATTTCGGCTATCGCCGCTATCATGATGTGGGCAAGGCCACGAACAACTGGTTCATCACCATCCTCACACTGGGCGATGGCTGGCACAATAACCATCACGCACAGCCCCGCGCGGCCTCCAATCGGGTCGGCTGGTGGGAACTGGATTTCAACGGCTGGACGATCGAAACGCTGGGCAAGATGGGGCTGGTCTGGAACGTCCAGAAACGCGACAAGAATCGCCCTGCCGGTTTTCCTGAGCCGCATGAGATGGTCGGGAAGCCGGTGATGGCCTTTGCCGAACCGGAAAAGGCGCAGACAAAGGCGGACGAATTGGTGGCCTAGCCCCTTTTGCGGGCCTGCGGATAGGTGCCTAACAGGCGAACCTTGTTGCAATGGAAACGCAATTCATCAAGCGCGCGGTCAACCGCTGGGTCCCCGGGCGCACCTTCGATATCCGCGAAGAATTCGGTTGCAGAAAAGCTCGCGCCATTCTGATAGCTCTCCAGCTTGGTCATATTGATGCCGTTGGTCGCAAAGCCGCCCATTGCTTTATAGAGTGCGGCGGGAATGTTCTTCACCTCAAAGATGAATGTCGTCATCAACTGGCCCGCATCTTGATCTGGTACAGCGGCGTCGCGCGATAGCACAACAAAACGGGTGGTATTGCGATCATCGTCCTCGATGCCATGCTCGATCATGTGCAAGCCATATAATTCGGCCGCGATGGGCGGAGCGACAGCCGAAGCGCCCAGATCATCGCCGTCGGCAACAAAGGCGGCGGCCGCAGCTGTGTCGGCATAGGCAATAGGCGTGATCCCCTTTGCCCGAAGATAATGGCGGCATTGGCCCAGCGCTTGCGGATGGCTCATCGCTGTGGTGAGTTTGGCATCCGCACTTTTAGCCAGAAGGCAGTGGCGTATCCGCATGAAATGCTCGCCTATGATCGAAAGCCCGCTTTCCGGCAGCAGGAAATGGATGTCGGCAACGCGGCCATGCAGCGAGTTTTCAATGGGGATGACAGCGCGATCAGCGCGGCCTTCCTTCACTGCGTCAATGGCGTCCTCGAACGAAAAACAGGGTAAGGGAAGGCAATCCGGATCAACTTCAAGTGCCGCTAGATGCGAGTTTGCCCCTGGCGCACCCTGAAACGCAACTGCGCGCGCCGGGGTTGCAATTGCCTCTGCCGTCATTTCGCGGACAAGGTTGAGAGCGCTCTTTGGATAGCTTTCCATGATATGGCAGGCCGATAGGCGAGCAATAACAGGCGGGCAAGCGGGATTTGGCCTATTGCACGCGCGGGGTTGGCGCACTAGAGGAGCGAGGGAATCAATCAGGGCCGCTTTTCGCGGGGCCCATATCGGAAAATCAGGGTAATTCTCATATGGCAGATCGCAACAATACCATCGCAGGTTGGGTGCTGGCAGCGGGCATCGTGGCACTCGGTGGTTCCATCCTGTTCGGCAAGATCATCCACGGCGATGTGCCCGGTGAGGGCAAGCAGGGTTATGTGATCCAGGGCGTCGAGAGCGGTGAAGGCGGCGGTGAAGCTGCCGTGCCTTTGGCCACTTTGCTCGCCTCTGCCGACATAGCGAAAGGCGAAGCCATTTATAAGAAGTGCATGGCCTGCCATACAATCAATCAAGGCGGTGCCAATGGCATCGGTCCCAACCTCTACGCTGTCATGGGACAGAAGCATGGTCATATTGCCGGTTTCGCTTACTCCGAAGCGTTGCTGAAGGCACCCGGCATGTGGGACTGGGAAAATATGGACAGGTGGTTGGCCAACCCCAAAAAATATGCCCCCGGCACCAAGATGAGCTTTGCCGGCCTCGGCAATCCTGAAGAGCGCGCGTCACTCTTGCTGTATCTGAACGCGCAGGGCTCGAACCTGCCACTCCCGCCGCCGCCGGCTGCTGCACCTGCTGAAGGTGAGGCTGCCGCTGCTCCTGCCGAGGGTGAAGCCGAGGCTGCTGCTGCCGCTCCCGCTGCTGCAGAGGCTCCCGCGAAATGAAGGTCCGGCTGACGGTCGTCGCACTCACACTGGCTCTTGCGGCCTGTGGCGGTGGCGGTCAGCAGGAAGCCGCAGCGCCTGAAGGCGGTGCGTCGGCAACCGCCGGCGCCGATCCTGCTGCGTCGACAGCAATGGCGGGTGAAAAGAGCTTCGCCAAATGCGCCGCCTGTCACAAGGTTCAGAAGGACGCACTGCATGGTGTTGGCCCGAACCTGCACGGCATTGTCGGCAAGGCAGTCGGTTCCGCAGACGGCTATAATTACTCCGTGGCGATGAAGACGCATGGCGGCGTATGGGATGCTGCTACGCTCGATGCGTATCTGGAAAATCCGCGTAAGGCGATTCCGGGGACGAAGATGGCATTTGCCGGCATCAACAATGCCGAAGAGCGCAAAATCTTGATCGATTATTTGGCCGCGCAAAAATAAGCGTTGCCCCCTCCCTTATGGGGGAGGGTATTGATTGCGATCAGTCGCATTCCTCCAGATCGTAAAACGCTACGATTTCGGCCCACGCTTGTTCGGCGGTTTCGACCATCTGGAAAAGGTCAAGATCCTTGGGGCTGATCACCCCTTCAAGCATCAATTCCTCAAAATTCACCACCCGTTCCCAGAACTGCTTGCCAAACAGCAGGATCGGCATCGGTTCGATCTTGCCAGTCTGGACCAGTGTCAGCAGTTCGAAAAATTCGTCAAAGGTGCCAAATCCGCCCGGGAAGACCGCGACGGCGCGGGCGCGCAACAGGAAGTGCATCTTACGCAGCGCAAAATAGTGGAAACGGAAGCTGAGGTCCGGAGTCACATATTCATTGGGTGCCTGTTCGTGCGGCAGGACGATGTTTAGCCCGATCGTGTCTGCGCCCACATCGCGCGCGCCGCGATTTGCAGCTTCCATGATTGACGGCCCTCCGCCGGAACAGACTACGAAATGGCGTTTGCCATCTTCGTCCTTGATGTGGCTGCTGCTCGCCAATTGGGCTAATTTTCGGGCCTCTTCATAATATTGTGACTTTTCCTTCATGCGCTCTGCGATGGTCCGTTCGCGGTCATCGGTCGCGTTGACGAAAAGTGCATCAACAGCATCGGGCGCGGGGATGCGGGCGGACCCGTAAATCACGAGGGTGGAGGCAACAGCCGCTTCATCCAGAAGCATTTCGGGTTTCAGCAACTCGAGCTGAAAGCGCACCGGCCTCAATTCTTCGCGGAGCAGAAATTCACTGTCCTGAAATGCCAGCTTGTAGGATTTACTGAGGGTTTGCGGAGTTTCCGGCGTTAGGTCTTTGGCAAACTTGGCTTCTTGTTTCGCTTTGTAGAAGCGGCGATCTTGCAAATCTTTTTGTGTCATTTTGGTTGAGATAAGCGCTTTGGTTGGCAATATCCACCCTGTCATCGACAATAAGCACTGCCATCATTCATGGATTGCGCCATGTCGAAATGAAAATGGTTGGCATGCGCGCTGTTATAATCGGGCCCCAATACCGTGCCAAAGCGCTTGCAGGCGGATTGATGCAAACGACGCAGAAATGCGCGTTCGTCACTGCGGCCGTTCCATCCGTTCAGCACAGAAACGCGCCGGCCGTCGCGCAATATGAAGGCGGAAATGTCCACGGCATTGCCAAAAGCATGTTCGGAAAGCTTGCCGCTGCGGCCGCCATTGACGTTGCGGCAGTTATAGGTTCCCATGGTTTCGATCCGCACGACCTCACTGCCCAGATAGGCTTGGGCGGCGGGGCGGACAGCATGTTTTGCCCAGGCCGCGAAGTTGGCAGCCAAAGGGCAGGTCATTGGACCCAAATTGGTCGCTTCGGGCGAAAAGGACATGAGCTTGATCGTGTCGATCGTGCGGCATCCACCGGCGAAGTTCTGGTTTGGAAGCGGCGTGAAACGCACTTCTGCCGCTTTCAATGATGCAAGGCACTGTCGGGACAAGTCAGTGCGGAAAGCATCATTGTCGCGCCGGACCGTTTCGCGATCTGAACGGCCGCCGCAAGCGGTGACCAAAAGGGCGAGCAAAAGAATGGCGATGCTACGCGACATGACGGCATTCCTGCACTATTCTTGGTTAACAAATGGTAAATGCCGAAAAAGGCTTGATCGCAAGGCGGGAGCGGGTTAGCGATGCGCTAATGAGAACGATTATCAATAATAGGATTCTGTTCTGGATAGTGCTGGGTCTGCCGGCATTGGCGCTGCTGTTTGAATTTTCGCTGGGCCGGATCGACATGATGGACATGATCCACCCCACCGGAGAATGGTCGGCGCGGCTGATGATCTTCGCGATGATCCTGTCTCCGCTCGTTTCGCTTTTGGGCGCGCAGAAATGGCTGCAATGGCTGGTTGTCCGCCGCCGTGCCATTGGTGTTGCCGCCTTTATCTATGCGGTTCTGCATCTGGTCTTTTACCTGATCGACATGGGTAATCTGGACGATATCCTTGCCGAGTGGCTGGCGCCGGGTATCTGGACCGGATGGGCCGCCTTCCTTCTCATGCTGCCGCTTGCACTGACCAGTAATGACAGGTCGATGCGTTTGCTGCGGGCAGGATGGAAAAAACTGCAACGGCTTGTCTATCCGGCCGCCGTCCTGACATTGCTGCACTGGATCTGGGTGCATAACAGCTACACCGCTGCCTTGGCGCATTTCGTGCCGCTGGGCCTTGTGCTGTTGGCCCGCTTTATCAAAAAACCACTTATCCCCCTGACACCCCAAGGAGTATGAATATGCGTAATCTGCTGCCCCTCGCGCTTGCCGGCGCCATTATTGCCCTCGTTCCGACATCGCCCGCCTCTGCCACGGGCGCAATCAAGTGCAAGCCGACGCCGCAGGCCAGTTGGAAGTCGCAGGACGCGCTCAAGGCAAAGCTCGTCAAGGAAGGTTGGACTGTCCGCAAGTCCAAGGTCGATGGCGGTTGCTATGAAGTATATGGCACTACTCCCGAAGGCGATCGCGTCGAGGCCTATTTCCACCCGGTCACGCTAGAAAAGCTTTATGTCGCGCGCCGCGGCGAGGTGCTGTTCCGCAAGCAAGGTTACTAAACAGTCGTTGACATTCCCGGGGCTGCGCCTAAACGCGGCTCCGGGCCACGCGGTCCCAACGCCGCGCGAGCTCTCTGCAAGGAGAGAATGACATGACGAGTAAACCAGCCGCCAAACCGGCGCGCCCCTATTTTTCTTCCGGTCCCTGCGCAAAGCCGCCGGGTTGGACCTCCGAAAAACTGAAAACCGAATCGCTTGGCCGTTCACATCGTGCCAAGATCGGCAAGACGCGCCTGCAATATTGCATCGATCTGATGCGCGAGATGCTCGACCTTCCGGAAACCCATCGCATCGGTATCGTACCGGGATCGGATACCGGTGCCTTTGAAATGGCGATGTGGACGATGCTTGGCGCGCGCGGCGTGACTGCGCTTGCATGGGAAAGCTTCGGAGAAGGCTGGGTCACCGATGCAGTCAAGCAGTTGAAGCTTGAGCCCAAGGTGCATCGCGCGGATTATGGCCAGCTTCCCGACCTGTCGAAGGTCGACTGGAATGACGATGTTCTTTTCACCTGGAATGGCACCACCAGTGGTGTGCGCGTACCGGACGGTGAATGGATTCCCGATGACCGCGAAGGCCTGTCCTTTGCCGACGCAACCAGTGCGGTTTTTGCCTATGACATTCCCTGGGACAAGATCGACGTCGCCACTTTCAGTTGGCAGAAAGTGCTGGGCGGAGAGGGCGGGCATGGCGTTCTGATCCTCGGTCCCCGCGCTGTGCAGCGGTTGGAGGAATATACCCCCGCATGGCCGCTTCCCAAGCTGTTCCGCCTGATGTCGAAAGGCGCGCTGGCTGAGGGTATATTCAAGGGTGAAACTATCAACACACCCTCGATGCTGGCAGTTGAAGATGCCATTTTCGCATTGGAATGGGCGCAATCCATTGGCGGTCTTTCAGGCCTGAAGGCGCGCAGCGATGCCAACGCCCATGCGCTCGACAAGATCGTTGCAGACCGTGTCTGGTTGAACCATCTGGCTGTCGACAGCGGCATTCGTTCGAAAACCAGCGTCTGCCTGTCGATCGAAGGCGCCGATGCCGATTTCATCAAGAAATTTGCCGGTCTACTGGAAGCCGAAGGTGCGGCCTATGATATCGCCGGATATCGCGATGCCCCCCCGGGCCTGCGCATCTGGTGCGGCGCGACCGTCGATACAGCTGATATCGAGGCCCTTGCACCTTGGCTCGACTGGGCGTTTGCAACTCTGAATGCGTGAGCCGTCGCCCCGGCCTAGGCCGGGGCCGCAGCCGCCTTACGCCGCACCCGATAAACACATCTCCAACGGCCCCTGCTTTGTCAGGGGCGACGTAAAGGGAACAATGTAATGACCAAACCCCGCGTACTCATTTCCGACAAGATGGACCCGAACGCTGCCGTGATTTTTCGCGAGCGTGGCTGCGAAGTCGATGAAATCACTGGCAAGACCCCTGAAGAACTGAAAGCGATCATCGGCCAATATGACGGTCTTGCGATCCGCAGCTCAACCAAAGTGACGCAGGAAATCCTGGATGCCGCGCCCAATCTGAAGGTTGTAGGCCGCGCTGGGATCGGCGTCGACAATGTCGATATCCCTGCAGCCTCGGCAAAAGGCGTAGTCGTGATGAACACGCCGTTCGGCAATTCGATCACGACCGCCGAACATGCGATTGCGCTCATGTTTGCGCTCGCACGCCAGATCCCGGAGGCGAACACCCAGACGCAAGCCGGCAAATGGCCGAAAAACGACTTCATGGGTGTTGAAGTGACCGGCAAGACCCTGGGCCTGATCGGCGCCGGGAATATCGGCAGCATCGTTGCCAGCCGTGCCCTTGGTCTCAAGATGAAGGTGGTGGCTTTCGACCCGTTCCTGACGCCCGAACGGGCGATTGAAATGGGCGTCGAAAAGGCCGATCTCGATACGCTGTTTGCGAAGGCCGATTTCATCACGCTGCACACGCCGCTGACGGACCAGACGCGCAACATCCTGAGCCGTGAGAATATTGCCAAGTGCAAGAAAGGCGTGCGGATTATCAACTGTGCGCGTGGCGGCCTTGTCGATGAAGCCGCGCTCAAGGACGCGCTCGACAGCGGTCAGGTTGCAGGTGCGGCGCTCGACGTGTTCCAGACGGAGCCTGCCAAGGATTCGCCTTTGTTTGGTACGCCCAATTTCATCTGTACCCCGCATCTGGGCGCATCGACCAACGAAGCGCAGGTGAATGTGGCGCTGCAGGTGGCAGAGCAGATGGCCGACTATCTGGTCAGCGGCGGCGTAACCAATGCTTTGAACATGCCGAGTCTTTCGGCCGAGGAAGCCCCGAAGCTGCGCCCCTATATGGCGTTGGCGCAACAATTGGGGTCGTTGATCGGCCAGTTGTCGCATGGCGATCTGACGCAGGTCAGCGTCGAAGTTGAAGGCGCTGCGGCAGAACTGAACATCAAGCCGATCACGGCTGCGGTGCTTTCGGGCTTCATGCGTCGTTTTTCGGACGCGGTGAACATGGTCAACGCGCCCTATCTCGCAAAGGAACGCGGCATGGACATACGCGAAGTGCGCCATGACCGCGAAGGCGATTACCACACATTATTGCGCGTATCGGTGAAAACCGATGTCGGAGAGCGTTCGGTTGCAGGCACGATTTTCAGCAATGGCACGCCGCGGCTGGTCGAACTGTTTGGCGTAAAGGTCGAAGCCGATCTTGAAGGGCATATGCTCTACATCGTCAATCAGGATGCGCCCGGTTTCATCGGCCGTCTGGGAACCACATTGGGTGAAGCCGATATCAATATCGGTACCTTCCATCTCGGCCGGCAGGAAGCGGGCGGCGTTGCCATTCTGCTGCTTTCGGTCGATACGCCGGTGCCGGCCACCGTTCTTGAGACAATTCACAATCTGCCTGGCGTGAAACGCGCGATGGCGCTCAAATTTTGAGGTCCGCTTAAGCTTGCCATTCCCGCGCATGCAGGGATCCATGGTCTGGAATGCCGGTTTTCGGTAACGCCGGACCATGGTCCCCTGATCAAGCCGAGGGTGGCAAGTGTGTTTTCGCTTGAAACCTTGTGTTCGAAACGCCACCGCTTTCCGCATGACCAACAGCCTGCTTCCCACCGGTTTTCGTGACCGCCTGCCACCCGAGGCTGATGCCTCCGCACGGCTGGTGCGGGCCATTCTCGATACCGCCGCCAGTTTCGGCTATGAACGTGTGCAGGCTCCGCTTGCCGAGTTTGAAAGCAGCCTGACGGGCAGCCTTGGCACGTCGGCGCGAGATTTGCTGCGCTTTGTTGATCCGGTTTCGGGTGAGACGATGGCTGTACGTTCCGACATAACCGGCCAGATCGGCCGCATTGCCACTACGCGCATGGGTCACCATCCGCGCCCTGTGCGCCTCTCCTATGGCGGCCCGGTGGTCAAGCTGCGTGCCACGCAACTACGGCCCGAACGCGAGATGATGCAGGTTGGCGCTGAGCTCATCGGGCTCGACTCGGTCGCAGCGGCAAGCGAAGTTGTGCAGGTCGCGCTGGAAGGGCTGAAGGCTGCCGGGGCGAAGGAATTGACACTCGACCTCACCATGCCTGACCTGATCGACACATTGGCACCGCAGGGTGATGTTGCCGCGTTAAAGGCAGCGCTCGACGCGAAGGATGCGGGCGCGGTACCAGCCGAATTTGCACCCCTGATCGCTGCTGCCGGTCCGCTCCCCGAGGCGCTGGACAGGATGCGCGCATTTGACGCCGACGGACGACTGAAGGAGCGGCTTGATGCGATTGCCGCGATTGCCGATTCCGTACCGGCGGACGTGCGTGTCACGCTGGATCCTACCGAACTCCATGGCTTTGAATATCAAAGCTGGTTTGGTTTTTCGCTATTCTCCGGCCACGCGTCCGGCGAGATTGGCCGCGGCGGGAGCTACCGGATTGGCGAGGAACCCGCTGTGGGCTTTTCGGCTTATATCGATCCGCTGATCGACGCCGGCCTTGCTCAAGGGGAACGCCGCCGCCTTTTCCTGCCGATTGGTACTCTGCCGCAAAAGGCCGCTGCGCTTCGGGCGGAGGGCTGGGTAGCAGTGGCCCAGATGAACCCCGACGACAGCGCCGAAGCGCAGATCTGTTCGCACGTGCTGGTCAACGGGCGTCCGGAACCGATCTGAACCGCGCTCGCGCTGCTGCCGCAACTCATTTATCGAAAAGCTGTTCCAACCAGGCGTCGACCACGGGCGTGGCCGGATAATCAGGGTCGCCCAATTTACGGTTGATCTCGGCATGGCCGCGCATCCCCTTTCCGGAAAAGGCTTCAAGCTGCACGTCGGCGCCACCCTTGCGCAGTGCCTTAGCTAATGCTTCCGACTGCCGCTTGCCGTCGGCCCGCTCGACATGGAGAATCAGGAACGCCTTCGCATTCGGCCCATCTGCGTGCCAATAGGGCGACAGTGCCTTTTGACGCGCGGGATCTGTCCCAAAGGCGTCGGCATATGTGTCCTGCATGATTTTCGCGCCGTCGGCCATTTGAGCAGGTACATCATATGCAGCACCGTCAATTGGAACAACCCCGGCAAGCAATCCGAGATCATGCCCGGCGGCGCGCAGATATTTTGGATCACTGCCGACCAGCGCTGATAGATGCGCGCCGGCACTATGCCCCATTAGCACTATCCGCGATGGGTCGATGCCCATTTTCACAGCATTTTTCGAAAGATGGGCAAGTGCGGCCGCCACGTCTGCCGCTTGCTGCTCAACGCTGGCGGCGGGCACGAGCCGATAATTGATGGAGGTGAAATGATAGCCGCGTCCTGTGTAATGGGTGATCTTGTCGCTTCCGGTGGCGTTGCGTTTATCGCCCCGTTTCCAGCCGCCGCCATGGACAAAGACGATCAGCGGTGCCCGGATCTTGTTTGTCTTGGCCTTGTAGAAATCCAGCCGTTGCAATGGATTGTCGCCATAGCTTTGTTCGACGCCGCCCAATGCGGCCAATCGCTGCCCATCCTGCGCGGGGGCGTTTGTTTGGCCGTCACCCATGCGCGCCTGAACCCGGGCACGAATTTCCGCCGAGCAGTTTTCCGGCAATGCCGATGATTTGTCCTGCAGGCATTCGCGTAATTTGCCGCGCTCCTGGCCGCACAGTTCGATAATTTGCTGGCGGCATTCTCTGCTCAACCGCTCGGCGCCGCGCTGGGCTTGCACTGCGCCAGCCAAGATTGCGACGCTTGCCGCTGCCACGATCCAGTTTCGCATCATCATTCCTTCGCGTCTTATTTTGGGTGGACGAGGTGCGTCCATTTTCATAACGGGACGTAAGGCGAATCCCTTCGCAGAAATTTCCTTCTGTGCAGAAAAAGGCCAACGGGGTGCAATTGTCCCCGATCCCCAAAGGGAAAATCACATGGCAAATGTTACCGTAATCGGCGCGCAATGGGGCGACGAGGGCAAGGGCAAGATTGTCGACTGGCTGGCGAGCCGCGCGGACGCAGTCGTTCGTTTCCAAGGTGGCCATAATGCCGGTCATACGCTGGTCGTCGGCGACCAGACCTACAAACTCTCCTTGTTGCCATCCGGCATCGTAACCGGCACGCTATCGATTATTGGCAATGGCGTGGTGCTCGATCCTTGGCATCTGAAGAGCGAGATTGAAAAGCTTGAAGGGCAGGGCGTTGCTATCAACACCGAAAACTTTGCGATTGCAGACAATTGCCCGCTGATCCTGCCAATCCACCGCGATCTGGATGGGCTGCGCGAAACCGCCGCTGGTTCGGGCAAGATCGGTACAACAGGCCGGGGCATCGGCCCTGCCTATGAAGACAAGGTCGGTCGCCGCGCGATCCGCGTTTGCGATCTGGCGCATCTTGATGCGCTAGATGCGCAACTGGACCGCCTGTGCGCGCACCATGATGCTTTACGTGCAGGCTTTGGCGAGCCGCCAGTTGATCGTGAGCGCCTGCTCCGCGACCTGCGCGAAATCGC
Organism: Sphingobium sp.; assembly: GCA_035196065.1. Taxonomy (NCBI): domain Bacteria; kingdom Pseudomonadati; phylum Pseudomonadota; class Alphaproteobacteria; order Sphingomonadales; family Sphingobiaceae; genus Sphingobium; species Sphingobium sp. The sequence continues at coordinate 2,671,759 of CP136575.1, read as the reverse complement.
GCCCTTTGTGCTGCAATATGCCCAGCCTGTATGGCGCCGCCTGAAAAAGGTGCGCAAGGCGGGTGCACGCATATTGTTTGAAGGTGCACAGGGTGTGCTTCTCGATGTCGATCATGGCACCTATCCCTTTGTCACCAGCTCCAACACGGTCAGCGGGACTGCCGCATCTGGATCGGGTCTGGGCCCCAATGCAACGGGCTTCGTTCTCGGTATCGTCAAGGCCTATACCACCCGTGTCGGATCGGGGCCGTTCCCGACCGAGTTGGAAGATGAAATCGGCCAACGTCTTGGCGAACGTGGACATGAATTCGGCACCGTCACCGGGCGCAAGCGGCGCTGCGGTTGGTTCGATGCGGTGATCGTGCGGCAGAGCTGCGCGGTATCGGGTGTCACCGGTATCGCGCTGACGAAGCTTGACGTCCTCGACGGGTTTGAAACAATCCGCATCTGCACCGGTTACCGCCTCAACGGCAAAATACTGGATTATCTGCCCAGCCATGCTGCCGATCAGGCGAATGTCGAGCCGATTTACGAAGAAATGCCCGGCTGGCAGGAAACCACTGCTGGTGCACGCAGCTGGGCCGATCTGCCGGCGCAGGCGATCAAATATGTTCAGCGTATCCAGGAGCTTATCGAAACGCCTGTGGCGCTGGTCAGCACTTCGCCCGAGCGGGAGGATACCATTTTGGTGCGCGATCCTTTTGCGGACTGATCGGTTTTTGAAAATCCGTTGAAACCGTTGCAAAAGCGGTCAATGATGATGGGAAATCTCAGGAGAGAGACATGTCGGTAATGATGAACACTGCGAACGCTGCCAATGATGACCATATTCGCGGCGCGGTAAGCGAGGAAGAATGGGCGGTGCGCGTTGATCTTGCCGCTGCCTACCGGCTGGTTGCTTATTATGGCTGGGATGATCTGATCTTTACCCATCTTTCCGCTCGCGTGCCGGGGCCAGAACATCATTTCCTGATCAACCCCTATGACATGATGTTTGAGGAAATCACTGCCTCGTCGTTGGTCAAGATTGATGTCGAAGGCCAACCGGTGGTTCCGACGGCACATCCGGTGAACCCTGCTGGCTTCACCATCCATAGCGCCATCCACATGGCCCGCGATGATGCCCATGCCGTGATGCATCTGCACACCCCTGCGGGTCAGGCCGTCAGCGCGATGGCAGAGGGGCTTTTGCCGCACACACAGACCGCGATGATCGCGAAACACAATGTTGCCTATCACGAATATGAAGGCATCGCGACCGACCTTGATGAACGCGAACGGTTGGTAGAGGATCTTGGCGACAAGCATGCGATGATCCTGCGTAACCATGGCACATTGGCGGTCGGCCAAAGTGTCGCGGACTGCTTCCTGCGGCTCTATTTTCTTGAACGCGCCTGTGACGCACAGGTGAAGATGCTGTCGGCCGGTCGTGAAAACCTCCACACGCCGCCGCAGGGCGTGGAAGGGAAAGTCGAAACCCAGTCGCCTGCGGGCGGTATGGCGATGTTGGCGCAAGGGCTTGCTTGGCCTGCTTTGCTGCGCAAATTGGACCGGATCGATCCCAGCTACCGCAACTAGAGACGGATAGCGACCCGCTTTTGCCGGCTGGTCGCGCCGCTCAACAGTTCAATATTGCGAATTGGCAGGTCGAGTAGCTCAGCAATTTGCAAAAGCACGGCCCTGTTTGCCCGGCCGTCTTCGGCTGCGGTGCGGGTCCAGATCTTTAGCATTCCGTTTTCGATAGCGGCGCGTTCGACGCGCGCACCGGGCACGACACGAAGCGACAGTTCACCCCGTGCATCGATCAGGCCACGAATGGCGTCGATATCGGGGCTGGATGAATGCGGCATCGGTTCTCCTTAGTATCACATTTGCATTATGCGAGTTCACCATCTTGCACAGCCCCTGCGCCGCTGGCATGGCTGATCTTGATGCAACAAAGCTTTACTATATTCCCTTTCGATCTGCCGGGCGATGTTACCACATTGCGGGCGGATATTCGTGCTTTTCTTGGCGCTCATGCCGTAAAGCTAGGCGTCCCCAATTGCTGGTTGATCAGCGACCCTGATTTTTCAAAGGCGTTGGGTGCAGCTGGTTTTCTTGGCATGACCTTGCCGAAAGACGTTGGTGGGCATGATCGCCATCCGCTTGAACGCTATGTGGTTATTGAAGAATTGTTGGCTGCCGGGGCACCGGTGGGCGCACATTGGATTGCCGACCGGCAAACGGCCCCGCTGATCCTGCGCTATGGCAGCGACGAAGCCAAGGCACGCTATCTGCCCGGAATGTGTGCCGGTGAACTCTATGCCTGCATCGGTCTTTCTGAACCCGGCGCTGGATCGGATCTGGCCTCTGTCCGCTCGACGGCGCGGCTGACGACTGAAGGCTGGCGGATTTCGGGGCAGAAGATCTGGACCTCGGGTGCGCATCTCAGTCATGTCATGCTCGCGCTGGTGCGCAGCGAGGAAGGCAGCGAACGCAATGCCGGCCTTTCGCAATTCCTGATCCCGATGGATGCGCCCGGCGTCACCATTCGCCCGATTATCGACATGTCAGGCGAACATCATTTCAACGAAGTGTTCTTTGACGATGTGCTGTTGCCCGAATGGGCACTTATCGGCACGCGCGGGCAGGGTTGGACGCAGGCGACTGCCGAACTGGCACTCGAACGGTCTGGCCCTGAACGTTATTTGTCGAGCCATGTGTTGATGACCGCACTGATCGACGCGGCAGGGACTGATCCCGATCCGGAATTGCGCACCCTGATCGGCGAATTGACCGCTGAACTGTGGACGTTGCGGCAGATGTCTATGTCTACTGCCGCAAAATTGGCGGCGGGTGAGGACCCGATGGTCGAAGCCTCGATGGTGAAGGATCTAGGTAATAGTTTCGAGCAAGCCCTGCCGCAGCGCGTGCAAGCTTTGGTCGATTGCCCCTCAACCCGGCAGGATGACCTTGCAAAATTGATGCGATCACTGCTGATCTCGGCGCCCAGCTTTTCACTGCGCGGCGGCACGCGCGAAATCATCCGCGGGATCATTGCGCGGGGGCTGGGTTTGAGATGAGGGTTTTGGCATGAGCGAGCAGCGCAGCCTTTTGTGCGATACGGCAGAGGCGGTTTTCGCCGAAGCCGCCAGCGGGGGCATGGCCCCTGTCGAAGCGGCGGGTTTCGGACAATTGCTGACGGCCGATTTTGGCGGCGACTGGGGCGATGCCTTTGCCGTGCTTCGGATAGCGGGAGCGAAAGTGCCGCATTTGCCTGTTGGCGAACTGATTGTTGGCGGGGACATTACCCGCCCGCAAGGCGCGTTCATCCGCGTTGCGCAGGCCGCTGGCGCGCTTGATGCTGCGTTGGCGATGAGCATCGATTATGTGAACACCCGCCAGCAGTTTGGAAAGCCGCTGGGTAAGTTTCAGGCGGTGCAGCAGGTGCTGGCAATATTCGCGACCGAGGCAGCCGCGGTCAATGTTGCCGGTGCGGCCGCAGCAGCAGCGCTTGATCGTGCCAATGGTGATTTCGACGTCGCCCTTTTCGAGGTTGCCTGTGCCAAGCTGCGCATGAACAAGGCGATCGGGGTGGCGGCGAGCATTGCCCATCAGGTCCATGGTGCAATCGGCTTTACCCGCGAATATGATCTCCACAAGCTTACCGGGCCATTGGTCGACTGGCGTTCAGACCATGGCAATGACGCCTATTGGTCCGGGATATTGGGCGGCATGACGGCACAGATGGGCGGAGCCGGTTTATGGGCAGAGGTGACGCGGCGCGGGTGAATTTGTGTTTGGCCCGCTTTGACTTGCCAACGCTTTCCGCTAAAGGCCGCAGCCTGACATCAAGCCTGAAATTGGAGTTTCCCCATGCGCGCCGATGCGCAATCCCTGGTCGAACGGATCGACGCCGCCCTTAATCTCGTCAAGATGTCGCTCGACTGGGATCGTGCGCTGCGCCGCCTTGATGAATTGAACGCGCGCGTCGAGGATCCCAAGCTGTGGGACAATCCGAAGAAGGCCGAAGAGGTGATGCGCGAACGACGCCGCCTTGATGCTGCCATTTCGACCGTCAAGGAAATCGACGCAGATAAAAGCGGAACCGTTGAACTGATCGAGCTTGCTGAGATGGAAGGCGATGAAGGCCTTGCCGATGAAGGTGTGGCATCGCTCAAGGCGCTTGCTGACAGGGCTGACAAGGACAAGGTATCCGCCTTGCTGTCGGGCGAGGCTGATCCGCTCGACACCTTTATTGAAATCCATGCTGGCGCTGGGGGAACCGAAAGCCAGGATTGGGCCGAAATGCTGTTTCGCATGTACAGCCGCTGGGCCGAACAGCGCGGCTATAAGGTTGATACTATCGAATATCAGGCAGGTGACACCGCCGGCATCAAATCGGCGACGATCATGGTCAAAGGCGAGAATGCATATGGCTACGCCAAGACCGAGAGCGGCGTCCACCGGCTGGTTCGCATATCGCCCTATGATTCATCTGCGCGGCGGCACACCTCGTTCAGCTCGGTCTGGGTCTATCCGGTGATCGATGACAGTTTCGAAATCGATATCAACCCGGCCGACCTCAAGATCGACACCTATCGCGCATCGGGCGCTGGTGGGCAGCACGTTAACACCACAGACTCCGCCGTTCGCATCACGCACGCGCCGTCGGGAATTGTCGTCGCCAGCCAGGTTGACCGCAGCCAGCACAAGAACCGCGAAATTGCGATGGGCATGTTGAAGGCGCGGCTGTTCGAAGCCGAAATGCGCAAGCGTGAGGAAGCGGCGAGCGCCGAACATGCGGCAAAGACCGATATCGGTTGGGGCCACCAGATCCGTTCCTATGTCCTTCAGCCCTATCAGATGGTGAAGGATTTGCGCACAGGCGTGACCAGCCCGACCCCGGCCGATGTGCTCGACGGCGACCTTGATGATTTCATCGCTGCCGCGCTTGCCCAGCGCGTGACAGGTGAAGCCGTGTCGGTCGAGGATGTGGACTAGTCTAGTCTCCCGGTGAGGCCACGCTTCCGGCGAGCAATCCGCCATCAAGGTGCAGTTCACTGCCCGTCATATAGGTGGCATCGTCTGATGCGAGGAGCAGCGCCAGCGCCGCAACCTCTTCGACCGTGCCGAAACGCTTGAGCGGTGTGTCTGATACCATCGCGGCCATCCGCTTTTCGCGATCGGGGCCATTGCCGATCAGCGCTTCCCACATCGGGGTCAGGATCGCGGCAGGATGAATCGAATTGCACCGGATACGCCAGCCTTGCTGCGCGCAGTAAAGCGCGACCGACTTGCTATGGTTCCGGATCGCCGCCTTGGATGAGGCATAGGCGGCCGCCCCGGATATGCCGACAAGGCCAGAGCGCGACGACATGTTGATGATCGCGCCTTCGCCTTTCGCTTTCATGGCGCCGATCGCATAGCGGCAGCCGAGAAAGGTACCATCAAGGTTTACAGCATGGACCCTGTGCCATTCGGCAAGGCTCGCATGTTCGGGATCGTGCGGGGCAGGCCCATCTTCAAAACCGGTAATTCCGGCATTGTTCACCACTATGTCGATGGTCGGATATGATGCGGCAAGCCTGTGCCAGTCGGCTTCCGAAGACACGTCGAGTTCGAAGAAACTGCCTCCGATCTTGTCGGCGACTTTCCGCCCGTTTTCGGCGTCGACATCGGCAACGATCACATGCGCCCCTTCGCGGGCAAACACATGGGCGATGGCTTCGCCGATCCCGCGGGCGCCCCCGGTGACAAGGGCGGATTTGTTTTCAAGCTTGGGCATGGGGTATTCCTTGAGAGCATCAGGGATTGTTGTTCCCGCGAAAGCGGGAATCTATGGTCTAAGGCGAAGGTGTAAACCGAGATGTCAGACCATGCCCCCCCGATCAAGTAGGGGGTAACACAATGTAGATCGCTCGTGCTCTTCGCTCTTTACCCTTGAATCACCGCGCTTACTCCAGCAAAGCCTTGCCAGAAGATATGCCGCATTCCGGGAGAGAGCAAGTGAGCGAGCATCAGGACTGGTTTCCGATACCCGAGGCTGCAAAGCGTACGACGCACTGCAGCGCCGCCGACTATGACCGGCTTTATGCAGCCAGCATAACCGACCCCGACGCCTTCTGGAGCGAGCAAGCCAAGCGCATCGACTGGTCGACCGCGCCCACGCGCATAGGCAATTGGTCCTATGATCCGGTATCGATCAAATGGTATGAAGATGGCGTCCTCAACTTGTGCCACAACTCGGTCGACCGCCATGTCGCCGCGGGTAAGGGCGATGCGATTGCCTTCATCTTTGAACCCGACGAACCGTCAAGCCCGACGCGCAAGATCAGCTATGCAGAGCTTCAGGTCGAAGTGATCCGCATGGCCAATACGCTCAAGAAAATGGGCGTGGCAAAGGGTGACAGGGTCACCATCTACATGCCGATGATCGTCGAAGGCGCGGTCGCGATGCTGGCCTGCGCGCGGATTGGCGCGGTGCATTCGGTTGTGTTCGGCGGTTTCTCTCCTGAAGCGCTTGCCGGCCGGATCGAGGATTGCGCGAGCCGTTTCGTGATCTGCGCCGATGCCGGCCTGCGCGGCGGAAAGCATGTGCCGCTAAAGGCCAATGTCGATGCCGCGCTCGAAAAGGTCGATGGTGTCGAAGGCGTGTTGGTGATCGCGCACAGCGGCGATGAAGTGAATATGCGGCCGCATCGTGACCATTTATATCATGAATATGCAGCGGATGTGCCGGCTGACTGCCCGTGCGAGCCGATGAACGCAGAAGACCCGCTGTTCATTCTCTACACTTCCGGCTCCACTGGAAAGCCGAAGGGTGTGCTCCATACGACCGGCGGCTATTCGGTATGGACGGCGACCACCTTCCATTATGTTTTCGATTATCAGCCTGGAGAAGTCTTCTTCTGCTCGGCCGACATCGGCTGGGTCACAGGGCACAGCTATGTCGTTTACGGGCCGCTGCAAAACGGCGCGACCAGTCTGATCTTCGAGGGCATTCCAAGCTATCCCGACAATGGCCGTTTCTGGGATATTGTAGACCGGCATCAGGTGAACATCTTCTACACCGCACCCACGGCGCTGCGCGCGTTGATGCGCGATGGCGAAGCGCCGGTGCAGGCTCGCAGTCGCAAGTCGCTCCGCCTGCTCGGTACGGTAGGCGAACCCATCAATCCGGAGGCGTGGCGCTGGTATCATGCGACAGTGGGCGAAGGGAAATTGCCAATTGTCGACACCTGGTGGCAGACCGAAACCGGGGGCACGATGATCACCACGCTGCCGGGGGCACATGGCATGAAACCTGGAAGCGCCGGCCGTCCCTTTTTCGGCATCCGGCCGCAGCTTGTGGATGCCGAAGGCGGTGTCATTGCCGAAGAGGGGGATCAACGCGGCGATGTGTCGGGTAATTTGTGCATCACCCATAGCTGGCCCGGGCAGGCGCGCACCGTCTATGGCGACCATGAGCGGTTCGTGCAGACCTATTTCTCCACCTATAAAGGCAAATATTTCACCGGCGATGGCTGCCGCCGCGATGGTGATGGCTATTGGTGGATCACTGGCCGCGTGGACGACGTTATCAACGTCTCCGGCCACCGTATGGGCACAGCCGAGGTCGAAAGCGCGTTGGTGCTGCATGACAGGGTCGCCGAAGCCGCAGTCGTCGGCTTCCCGCACGAGATCAAGGGGCAGGGCATTTATTGCTATGTCACGCTCAATGCAGGCGAAGAGCCGAGCGCCGAATTGGAAGGCGAGTTGCGGATGCAAGTGCGGCAGGAAATCGGCCCGATAGCTTCGCCCGATCATATCCACTTCACCCCTGCTTTGCCCAAGACCCGCTCGGGCAAAATCATGCGGCGGATTTTGCGCAAAATTGCGGAGAATGAGTTCGGCGCGTTGGGCGATACGTCGACACTGGCAGATCCCAGCGTGGTTGACAGCCTGATCGAAGGACGGCGGAACCGTTAAACTCTCATCCGTGCAAAGGGCTTGCGACCCCTCAAGCTTGCCGATATGCCCGTTTAATTAGACGATTAAACGGAGAGTTAGCATGAGCGCACGGCAGGGTCCGCTGAACGGGATCAAGGTCATCGAACTGGCTGGAATTGGCCCGGGCCCTTATGCGGGGCAGTTGCTTGCCGATATGGGTGCCGATGTGATCGTTGTCGATCGTCCAGGGCCTGCAATGCCAAAGGCTGTTGATGGCCGTGGCAAGCGGTCAATCATGCTCGACCTTAAAAAGACGGAAGCCGTTGAAGCTCTGCTGAAAATGGTCGCAAATGCGGATGTACTGATCGAAGGCCTGCGCCCCGGCGTGACCGAGCGGATGGGCATCGGCCCCGATGCCTGCCATGCCGTCAATCCCAAGCTGATCTATGGCCGGATGACCGGTTGGGGGCAGACCGGCCCGTGGAGCAAGATGGCGGGTCACGACATCAACTATATCAGCATGACCGGCGTTTTGAACTCCATCGGCAAGGCAGGCGAACCACCGGTGCCGCCCTTGAATATGGTCGGCGACTTTGGCGGTGGCACGATGTTCCTTGTGACCGGTATTCTCGCCGCGCTGGTCGAGCGCGGGGTGACGGGTAAAGGCAATATTGTCGATGCCGCGATCATCGATGGTACGCATAGCCTGATGAGCTTTGTCCATGGCATGGCAGGGCTTGGCCGTTGGCGTAACGAACGCGACGCGAACCTGTTGGACGGGGCCATGCCCTTTTACCGCTGCTATGCGACCAGCGACGGCAAATATATGGCTGTTGGCTGCATTGAACCGCAATTTTTTGCAGCGATGATGGAGCGACTGCCGATCGACAAGGACGCCTTTGGTGGCCAACATGATCCTTCGAAATGGTCGCAGCAGCATCAGATGCTCGAAGAAGCCTTCGCATCAAAAACCCGCGACGAATGGGAGGCGATCTTCGCATTAACCGATGCCTGCGTCACTCCGGTTCTCGATTATGTCGAGGCTGCTTCGCATCCCGTAAATGCCGAACGCAAGGCTATGCTGCAGGATGGCCGATGGCTGCACCCGCAAATCGCGCCACGCCTTGCCACGCAATCCCAGGCTTCGGAATTTGTGATTGCGACTTGCGGCGGTGACTATGCGGCGGTGCTGGCCGAGGCGGGGCTTTCCGATGACGCGGTCGAAGCGCTGGTCGGGGCAGGTGCGGTTGTTGTGGGCTGACGCCCTCGGGATTTTGGTTTCATCTGAACCTTTTTCCGCTTAATCGGCGGATATGTTTGACCGACCAACGATCATAGATGAAGCCTTTGGCCGGCGCGTTTTGGCGGGCGATCTGCCCGCGGCGCGCAGCAACCAGAATGTACCGATTCCCGCGGCGCATATTCTTGTCGACCTGTTCGACAGTCAGATCATGTCGCGCCATCTTGACCTTTGGGCGCGCCGATCGAAGGGCAAGACTTTCTATTCGATCGGCAGTTCGGGCCATGAAGGTACAGCGGCGCTCGCTGCGACAAGCAGAACCAGCGATATGGCTTTTCTCCACTATCGTGACGCGGCCTTCCTGATCCAGCGGAAGAAGCAGGCGGGGGGGCTGACTCCGCTTTATGATATGGCGCTCAGTTTTGCGGCCTCTGCCGACGATCCGATTTCGGGAGGACGACACAAGGTATTGGGCTGCGCCCACAGCTTTGTGCCACCGCAAACCAGCACAATCGCCTCGCACCTGCCCAAGGCCGTTGGCGCTGCGCACAGCATCGGCATGGCGCAGCGGCTTCGGCTTGGCGATGCGTCGCTGCCCGACGATGCGGTGATTCTCTGTTCGTTCGGGGATGCGTCGTCCAACCATTCCACCGCGCAAGGCGCGATCAACAGTGCCTGTTGGGCGGCCTATCAGCATCTCCCCATGCCGCTGGTTTTCCTTTGCGAGGATAATGGCATCGGCATTTCAGTCCGCACACCCGGTGGCTGGGTCGAAGCGAATTTTGCGCACCGCCCTGCATTGAAATATATCCAGTGCGACGGCGTCGACATGCTCGATGCGATGCGCGGTTGTGAAGAGGCGATCAGCTACGCCCGCAGCCGGCGGAAGCCGGTCTTTCTTCATATGCGCACGGTGCGCCTGATGGGTCATGCCGGCGCTGACGTGGAAGCAAGCTATGCCGCATTGGAAACGATTGAGGCCAATGAAGCGCAAGACCCGCTGCTGCACAGCGCCCGTGCCCTGATTCAGCATGGCGGATTGAGCCGGGAGGAAATTGTCGATCGCTATGAGGCGATGCGGCAACAGGTGGAACGGGTCGCGCTTGAGGCACTGTCCAAACCCAAACTGACCACCCGGGAAGAGGTGATGGCGCCGATCGAGCCGGAAACCGCCGCGCAGCCATCGCCTGCACTTCCCGCGTCGGCAGACCGGGATGCGCTGTTCGCCAAGGACTTGCGCAACCTTGCCAAGCCGGTGACGTTGGCCAAATCGATCAATTTTGCGTTGGCTGACCTGATGCTGCGCTATCCCAATGTCGCGCTGTTTGGCGAGGACATCGCCCGCAAGGGCGGCGTTTATGGCGTAACGCAGGGGTTGCAGGAAAAATTCGGCGCGGCGCGGGTTTTTGATACATTGCTGGACGAACAGACCATCCTCGGCCTTGCCATCGGCATGGGGCATAATGGCTTTGTCCCCGTCCCTGAAATCCAGTTCCTTGCCTATCTGCACAATGCCGAGGATCAGATCCGCGGAGAGGCAGCGACGCTCAGTTTCTTTTCCAACCAGCAGTATCGCAACCCGATGGTCGTCCGGATCGCCGGGCTGCCTTACCAGAAGGGCTTTGGCGGCCATTTCCACAATGACAACAGCCTTGCGGTGCTGACCGATATTCCGGGTATCATTGTCGCCGTGCCAAGCTGCGCCGCCGATGCCCCGGCGATGCTGCGCGAATGTGTGCGTCTGGCGCATGAGGATGGCCGCGTGATCGTGTTTGTTGAACCGATCGCCCTTTATCACACAACCGATCTGCTCACCGGCGATGGCGGATGGACGGCAGATTATGTCGCGCCTTCTGATGCGAAGCAGATCGGTTTGGGCCAGATCGGAATGCATGGTAACGGCACCGAACTTGCGATCATAAGCTATGGAAATGGTTATTATTTAAGCCGTCAGGCAGAGGCAGAGTTGCGTGCCCAGGGCATCGATCTGCGCATTATCGATCTGCGCTGGTTGCATCCGCTTAATGAGGCAGAAATCGTCGCAGCGGTTGCCCCGGCAAAGAATATCCTGATCGTTGACGAATGCCGCCGCGCGGGCAGCCCGTCGGAAAAACTGATGACCATCCTTGCTGAGGCAGGCCGGGGGAATGATACCAGCCGCCTGACCGCCGACGACTGCTTCATCGCGCTTGGCCCTGCAGCCGAGTTGACCTTGCCCAGCAAGGCGACGATCATTGAGGCTGCACTGAAGGCGGCAGGCAAATGAAAGAGAAACTGCTCGTCGTTTGTCCCGGTCGCGGAACCTATAACGCATCTGAATTAGGCTATTTGCGGCGCCACCATGGCGGCGGTGGTGAACTTGTTGCCCGGCTCGATGCCTATCGCGCATCGCAAGGCCAACCGACCATTTCGCAACTCGACGGGGCAGAGAAATACAGCCCGTCGCTGCATATGCCCGGCGATAATGCGTCGCTTCTTATCTATGCTTGCGCATTGGCAGATTTTGCCGCGATCGACCGTGAGCGCTTTGAAGTGGTTGCGGTGACGGGCAATTCGATGGGCTGGTATCTGGCGCTTGCCTGCGCCGGCGTGGTCGATCTTGATGCCGGTGCCCGGCTCGTCAACAATATGGGCGGGTTGATGCACGAAAACGGGCAGGGTGGACAACTTGTCTGGTCATTGGCCGATGCCGACTGGCGGATCGATCCGGCAAAAGCGGCTATAGTTGCAGAGGTGATTGCCGAAGCAGGGGCTGCCGCGCGCAAAATCTATGTTTCGATCCGCCTCGGCGCGATGATCGTGTTTGCAGCCGACGATGCGGGCCTCAAATGGCTGATGGATCGGCTCCCAAAGGATGATCGCTTTCCGCTGAAGCTGAACTATCACGCCGCCTTCCATTCGCCCTTGCTGGATCATATCGTACCGATGGCTAGGGCGGCCAATCCGGTTGCGGCATTTGACCAGGGTGCGGTTCCTGCGATTGACGGCACAGGAAAAATCTGGTCGCCAAAGGCATTCGATCCGGCTGCTATCTACGATTATACGCTCGGCGCGCAGATTAACCGTCCCTATGATTTCACCCGCGCCGTGCAAGTCGCCGCGCAGGAATATTGCCCGGACAAGATTGCCATTTTGGGGCCCGGCACGACGCTGGGCGCACCCGTGGCGCAGGCGTTGATTGCATGCGGATGGCGCGATCTGAAGGGGAAGGCGGATTTTCAGTCGCGCCAGTCAAGCGATCCGTTGCTGGTATCTATGGGTATGGACGATCAGCGCAGGCTGGTGACATACGAATAAACCGGTCGCTTGCCGCCTAGTCATTTGACTTCGCATCAATATGGTTGTCGAAGGCGCGCGGTCATGTTCGCGGGAGACAAGTGTATGAGCCAGCATAGCGAGACGTTGCTGCTGTTCGGCGCCACGGGCGATCTGGCGCGGCGCATGTTGCTGCCGTCGCTTTATGCCTTGCACTCTGACGAACTGATCGCGCCGGCGTTGCGCATTTTCGGCACCGCGCGAAGCGAGCATGATGATGACAGCTTTCGCGCCTTCGCCCGCGAAGCGCTTTGCGAATTCCTGCCGGATGATCGCAAAGATGAAGGCAAGATCGACGCCTTTTTGACCCGCCTGAAATACCAGCCGCTCGACGCATCCCGGCCGGAAGGGTTTGCCGGGTTGGCAGAGAAGATTGGCGATATATCCGGCGGGCTTTCAATTTTCCTTTCGACAGCACCCTTTCTTTTTGAACCGACGATCAAGGGGCTGCATGGTGCTGGGCTTGCCGGCGATAATGTGCGGATCGGTCTTGAAAAGCCGCTGGGCAATGATTTGGCCTCAAGCCAGTCGATCAACGATGCAGTCAACGCCGTTTTTCCCGAAAGCCGCACCTTCCGGATTGACCATTATCTGGGCAAGGAAACGGTGCAGAACCTGATGGCGCTGCGCTTTGCGAACATGCTTTTCGAACCCTTGTGGAACGCAAACGCGATCGAGCATGTCCAGATCACGGTCAGCGAAACCGTTGGTTTGGAAGGGCGTGCCGGCTTTTATGAAGATACCGGCGCGTTGCGTGACATGGTGCAAAACCACATGCTGCAGCTGCTTGCCCTGACCGCGATGGAGCCGCCCGCCAATCTGGATGCGACCGCGATCCGCGACGAAAAGGTGAAGGTGTTGCGCTCGCTTCGCACCGTTGCGGAAGGTGATGTCGTGACGGGCCAATATGGCGCGGGTGCCGTCAACGGAACTGCGGTCGAGAGCTATGATAGCGATCTTGGCAAGGCGTCCGACACCGAAACCTTTGTAGCGATCAAGGCCTTTGTCGATAACTGGCGCTGGCAGGGCGTACCCTTTTATCTACGCACCGGTAAAAGACTGGCCGAAAGGCGCAGCGAAATTGTGATCCGGTTCAAGCCCGTGCCGCACAATATCTTTCGGGAGCGTGGCGGGCGCCTTGAGGCGAATACGCTGGTCATCCGTTTGCAGCCGGAAGAATATGTCCGATTGCTGGTCATGGCGAAAGAGCCCGGGCTTGATCGTGGCGGCGTCACGCTGCGCGAGGTGCCGCTGGATCTGTCGCTGACCGCCGCCTTTGCGGCTTCGCGCCGCCGTATTGCTTATGAACGGCTGCTGCTGGACCTTATCGAGGGCGACCAAACGCTGTTCGTGCGTCGCGACGAGGTGGAAGCGCAATGGACTTGGGTCGATGCAATTCGCGGCTTGTGGTCGGAAACCGGGTTGAAGCCCAAAAATTATGGTGCGGGGGGATGGGGGCCCAATGCCGCGATAGCGCTGGTCGAGCGTGATGGAGTAAGCTGGCATGAATGAGTTGAACCCCGTCGTCGATGCAGTCACTAAACGCATCATAGAGAGGTCTAGGCAGGGCCGGACCGCTTATCTTGATCTGATCGCGCGGGCACGCGACGCTGGCGTCAATCGGCCTACGCTGTCTTGCGGAAACCTGGCACACGGTTTTGCGGCAAGCGGCGATGACAAGCCTGTTATTCGCGGCGGACATGCGATGAACATCGGTATCATCACCGCCTATAATGACATGCTGTCCGCGCATCAGCCTTATGGACGTTATCCTGAACAGATAAAGATGTTCGCCCGCGAACGCGGTGCGACTGCGCAGGTCGCCGGCGGTGTTCCGGCGATGTGTGACGGGGTGACGCAGGGCCAGCCGTCGATGGAATTGTCGCTTTTCAGCCGCGACAATATCGCCATGGGCGCTGCCGTAGGGCTAAGCCACGGGATGTTCGAAGGCGCGGTGCTTCTTGGCCTGTGTGACAAGATTGTCCCGGGCCTTTTGATCGGCGCGCTGCGCTTTGGCCATTTGCCGATGATCCTGATACCCGCTGGACCAATGCCGTCGGGCCTTGCCAATAAGGAGAAGCAACGCATCCGCCAGCTTTATGCCGAGGGTAAGGTCGGCCGCGAGGAACTGCTGGAGGCTGAGGCTGCATCTTATCATGGCGCGGGCACCTGCACCTTCTATGGAACAGCCAATTCCAACCAGATGATGATGGAGATGATGGGCCTTCACATGCCCGGCTCCAGCTTCTGTAATCCAGGTACCAAGCTGCGGCAGGAATTGACGCGCGCGGCGACGCACCGGATCACCGAAATAGGCTGGGATAAGGATGGTGCGCCGAATGCGGACTATCGCCCCTTTGGCCAATGCGTCGATGAAAAGGCGATTGTGAACGCGATTGTCGGGTTGCTTGCAACCGGCGGTTCGACCAACCATGCCATCCACCTGCCAGCGATCGCCCGGGCGGCCGGTATCATGATCGATTGGAAGGATATGGACGAATTGTCCTCTGTCGTTCCGTTGATTGCGCGGGTCTATCCCAATGGCGCGGGCGACGTGAATTATTTTGCTGCGGCCGGCGGGATGCCCTTTGTCATTCGAGAACTGCTCGATGCAGGCCTTGTCCATGATGATATTCTGACTGTTTATGGCGGCGGACTGCGCGCTGGGGCGCAGGAGCCGCGTATGAATGGCGATAGCCTCGTCTGGGATCCGGCACCTGAAAAAACGGGTGATGAAAGCATATTGCGCAGCGTTGCAGATCCCTTCTGCGCCGACGGCGGAATGCGGTTGGTTACAGGCAATCTGGGACGCGGGACTTTCAAGACCAGCGCCGTCGATGAAAGCCGTTGGACGATTGAGGCACCGGCGCGTGTCTTTGCCGATCAGAATGACGTGCTGGCCGCCTTTAAGGCGGGGGAACTTGACCGAGATGTCGTCGTCGTCGTTCGGTTCCAAGGCCCGGCAGCGAATGGCATGCCCGAACTTCATAAGCTGACGCCACCGTTGGGCGTGTTGCAGGATAAGGGGTACAAGGTTGCGCTGGTCACCGACGGCCGCATGTCCGGCGCGAGCGGCAAGGTGCCTGCCGCGATCCATATCAGCCCAGAGGCTGCAAAGGGTGGGCAGCTCGCCAAACTGCGCGATGGCGATGTCGTGCGCCTTTGCGCGCATCAGGGCAGTCTGGAAGCCTTGGTCGAGCCTGCCGAATGGGCTGCACGCGAAGACGCGAAACAGCCGCCGTTCGAACCGGGCTGCGCACGCGAACTGTTCGCGGTGATGCGCCATTTCGCAGACGAAGCTGAAAAAGGCGGCTCTGCGATGCTTGCGGAAGCAGGCCTGTGATGCAGATTGTCACGATCGATATTGGCGGCACGCACGCCCGTTTTGCGCTGGCTGAAGTGGCGGATGGCAGGGTTGTTTCGCTTGGCGAGCCCATGACCATGAAAACTGCCGAACATGCGTCTTTCCAGACGGCGTGGGAGGCCTATGGTGAAACGCTTGACGGTGCGGTCCCCAATGCTGTGGCGATCGCCATCGCTGGTCCGGTGGGCGGCGAGGTGATCAAGTTCACCAACAATCCCTGGATCATCCGTCCCGCGCTGATCCGTGAGAAGTTGAAGGTCGAAACCTTTGCGCTCGTCAATGATTTCGAAGCGGTGGGCCATGCCGTTGCGCAGGCAGAACCAGCCCATTTCACGCATCTGTGCGGTCCCGACCAGCCGTTGGGCGCAACGGGTACCATCAGCATCGTCGGACCCGGCACCGGACTTGGGGTTGCGCACCTTTTGCGCACCGACCATGGCTATCACGTCCAGCCGACCGAGGGCGGGCATATCGATTTCGCGCCGCTCGATACAATCGAGGATGCAATATTGGCGCGGCTACGCAAACGTTACCGCCGGGTATCGGTCGAAAGGGTGGTTTCGGGTCCCGGGCTCGTCGATATCTATGAAACGCTGGCTGCAATCGAGGGCAAGGCGTTTCAGCCAGTCGACGACAAGGCGCTCTGGACGCTGGGCACTTCTGGCGATGATAGCCTTGCCGCCGCTGCGGTTGACCGATTCTGCCTCGCACTGGGGAGCGTTGCCGGCGATATTGCGCTTGCACAGGGCGGCTTTTCCGGTGTCGTCATAGCTGGCGGACTGGGGCTTCGGATCAAGGAAACATTGCTGCGGTCGGGCTTTGCAGAACGGTTTTGCGCCAAGGGTCGTTTCGAAGGCTTGATGGCAGGTCTGCCGGTCAAACTGATCACGCACCCCCAACCCGGGCTATTCGGCGCTGCAGCCGCATATGCGCGCCAGCATCTTTAGGGACAGGATATGAAGCCGATTGAAACCATTATGCGCACTGCGCCTGTCATACCGGTGCTGGTGATAGAAGACGTTGCTTATGCCCGGCCGATTGCTGAGGCGCTGGTTGCTGGCGGCTTGCGGGTTCTTGAGGTTACGCTGCGCACGGCAGCCGGCCTTGAAGCGATTGCAGAGATGAAAAAGGTTCCGGGCGCGATTGTCGGCGCCGGCACGGTCGTCAACGTGGCCGGGTTGCGCGCAGCAATCGACGCGGGAAGCGAATTCATCGTCTCGCCGGGGCTGACCGACAATCTGGGCACCGCTGCAGTTGAAAGTGGCATTCCCTTTTTGCCGGGCGTTGCCAATGCGGGTGACATCATGCGCGGGATGGACCTTGGCCTGGAGCATTTCAAATTCTTCCCTGCAGAAGCCAGCGGCGGGCTTCCGGCGCTGAAATCGCTGATCGGGCCCTTTTACAACTGCAAATTCTGCCCGACGGGCGGTATCCGGCAGGACAATGCCGCCGATTGGCTCGCTGTACCTGAGATTTTATGTGTTGGCGGTAGCTGGCTTGTTGCTAAAGGAACGCCGGATGTCGCAGCGATTGAGGCTGCGGCCCGCGCCGCGACTGCGTTGGCGCGATAAGCAAAGGACAGAAGGATGGCCGAAGAAATCGAGTGGTGGGAATTTGATTCGGTCGAGGAGTTTGTCGACGGTGTTGTCGGCGACGTCACCTTTATCATTGAAAGCGCGCTAGATGCACGCGGACAGGCGCTGGTTGCCTTTCCCGGCGGAAACACGCCGCGTCCCATATTGGAAAAGCTCGCTGAAGCGCCGCTGCGTTGGAAAGGTGTCACGATCATCCCCACTGATGATCGTCTCGTTCCTGTTAGCGATCCGCTTTCCAATGTCGCGATGCTCGCCAAGATATTCCTGCCGAAAGGTGCGCGCGTTCTGCCACTGAACAGCGATGCCGCCGATTACAAGCTGGCCGGCAGCGCCGCCAATGCGCGGCTTGCCGACCTGCACTGGCCGCCGGATCTGGTCTGGCTCGGCATGGGCAGCGACGGCCATACCGCGTCAATCTTTGCAGGGCCGGATCTGGAAAATGCGATGGTGCCGCCCAAGGGGGTCAAGGCAGTTGGCGTTCGTCCCGATCCCATGCCGGCCGACGCACCGGTTGATCGGGTGTCTTTGACGGCAACGGCGATCGCCGAGGCGCGCACGACGATGTTGGTCATCAGTGGCGAAGATAAGCAGCAACTGCTTGAAAAGGCTGTCGAAGATG
Organism: Sphingobium sp.; assembly: GCA_035196065.1. NCBI lineage: Bacteria > Pseudomonadati > Pseudomonadota > Alphaproteobacteria > Sphingomonadales > Sphingobiaceae > Sphingobium > Sphingobium sp. The sequence goes on along the minus strand of CP136575.1, from coordinate 2,653,712 downwards.
GTGCGAAATCGACTTATCCGGTAGGCCGCGTAATCGATGCGGTGACGGTTCCGGTCGACATTTACTGCCTGACCGTCTGATCGTCAGATTCGGCGGAGCGGTGCCTTGGGCACCGCAAGGCGATCCAGTTTTTTCAGATAATGGGGTATCTTGTCGGTTTCGGAAGGCGACGAGATGCTCTGTCGTGCAGCCTTGGGATCGATGGGATAATCGAAGGCAACCCCGAAACGCGATTCTGCGACCCAAGCGACGCGGCCAGTAACCCAGCCGAGATTTTTGAGGTTCACCTCGACGATTTCGCCCCGGCTGGCTTGGACGGCGGCTTCGGCCATCAATCCGCCCGATGAAAGATTGCGGACGCGCACTTCGCCTTCGGCCTTAGATGTGGGAAAGCGCAAAACAGCTTTCAGCAACAAGCTGTTACGATCGTTCGAACGGTTTTTTCCCGTCTGGGAATTCACCATATTGGGGTCAAGCGGCTTGTTCATTTTCGCGGCTTCTATCCGTGCTACGCATGGCGTCGATGCCCCATTGATAGTGAACAAAAGTCGCCAATTCGTTAATGGCGTGCGGCTTGCGCCGAATCGAAAAAGGGCAGGAACCCGAAAGTTCCCGCCCCCTTTTTTCGCTGCCATGCGAGCATGGCTGGCAAGAACCGATTAGTTCTTGGCGTTCGCACCTTCAAGCGAGGTGTTCACTTCGTTGAAGGTGTTCGTGAGGTTGTTACCCAGCGAACCCATAGCAACGATAGCAGCAACTGCGATAAGAGCGGCAATCAGGCCATACTCGATTGCGGTTGCGCCTTCTTCATTCTTGAAAAGCTTCTTGATCATTTTCATGTCAGGTCTCCTGTTCACATTCATTCACCCGGCAGCCCAAAAAAATGGCTGAACTGGACCGATAACGCATCAACTGCTACCAAATCGTTAAAGCCTCAGCCTTCTGATGCGGTGACGACCTTATTGCTGACGCTGTTCCACATCCCGGATGTTGTATTTGCAAAGTTGGTAAATGCAGCCATCATTGCGATCACCAAAAGGGATGCGATTAGTCCATATTCTACTGCCGTCGCGCCCATCTGGCATTGTTTGATGCCACGAAAAAAATTCAACATGATCTGTTCCATTTCATGTGATGGTTGCGACCGTGGCGTTTTTCCACATATGCGTTAACAAACACTTTCAAGTTGGAACCAAATTGAAAAATAATCCGACATTATTGCTCGTGGTCGCGGCTGCGATGGTGCGCGCAGACGGGCTGATTCTGCTGCAAAAAAGGCCTGAAGGCCGCCCAATGGCTGGACTTTGGGAATTTCCGGGTGGCAAGTTGGAAGAGGGCGAGTGTCCTGAACAGGCGTTGGTCAGGGAGCTTGCCGAAGAACTCGCAATGAATGTTTCGCCCGAATCCCTGTTGCCCTGCTGCTTTGCCAGCGCGCCACTGGGATCAAAGCATCTGCTGCTGATGCTCTATGTGGGCCGGGAATGGAGCGGTGATCCGTACGGTGTCGAGCAACAGGAAATCGGCTGGTTCAGCCTTGATCAAATGCATGATCTTGAAATGCCGCCCGCCGACCTTCCGCTGATCGAATTGCTGCGCAATCAACTGAACGGATAGATTTTACAATTCACCCGATTTGTCGAGCAGTTTGACCAACGATATCTGGCCGCTGCCGCGTGCCGCAGGCTTGGCTTGGCTGGCAGATGGCGACCAACCGCTGAGGTGCAGAACTTCAAACGATTCGGCAACCTTGCCACTGCTGTCTGCAAGCTGCGTCCAGGCAAGATCCAGCCGTTGCAGATAGTGTTTCCCTAAATAGGGTGCGCGGCTGGCAAGGCAATTGCCAATACCCGCATCGCGCAGGTCGCGCACCAGGCTGCGCCAGTCGCCATAGCGAACATCAAGCCCGGACCGATCGGCAACCTGAAGGTTGAAACCGGTTCGTGCGAGAAGGTCAGCTGCCGACCGCAGTTCGACCTGCGGATGCACATGCGCCCGCACCGAGTCAGCATCTGCGATCATCATGGCCCGTTTAAGCGCACCAAGGCTGCCCGCCCCGAAAAGCGCACCGAGAAATAGTCCATCGGGTTTCAAGGCACGGCGGATCTGCACCAATGCGCCAGGCAGGTCGTTCACGCTGTCGAGCGTGCCTGCTGCGATAATGAGGTCGAAAGACTGCGTGTCTTGGCCAAGCTGATCTTCTTCCGCTGTCGGCAAGCATATGACGTCCCCCAATTTGGGTTCAGACAGGATATCGCCATTGGCGGCCAGCGGACCCAGAATGAGCGTGCGTTCGAACTGGCGCGTCGTGCATGCCAGCCGGTCGGCAATTTCTTCTGCAAGCCATGTCCACAGGAACGATTGACCAGCGGTTCGGGCTATAGCCCGTTCGCGCAGTGCACGGCGTCGGCGGTAATCGAATAGCTGCGGTGGGGTTGATTGCATAAGCTGCTTGTGCCCGTCTGACTTATGCGGGACAAGAGGGAGATGCAGACGCTGATGGCGCCATTGCGGTCGATATTGGATTTCGCGCTTCCGCCGCGATGTCCCGGCTGCGGCGTTATCACCCCCGATCCAGACCAGTTTTGTGCGACCTGCTGGCAGGCGCTGCATTTCCTTGGCGAGCCCTGCTGCGAATCATGCGATCTACCCTTGCCCTATGCCGTTGCAGAAGGTGCGCAATGCGCCGCCTGCCTTGCCCAGCCGCCGCGTCATAGCGGCATAAAGGCAGCCGTCGCCTATGGCCCGATAAGCCGCGAGATCGCCTTGAAACTCAAGCATGGCGGCAAGATCGGTCTAGCGCGCCTTGTCGCACAGCAGTTGCGCCGGCATCTGTCCGCATTGCCGGATTCTCCTCTTCTGGTTCCGGTGCCGTTGCACTGGACGCGGCTGTGGCGTCGCCGATATAATCAGTCAGCTTTAATCGCAGCGCAGCTCGCTCGGCTGTCGCCTGCTGAACATTGCCCGGATTTGTTGGTTCGCACGAAGGCGACCCGATCGCTGGGCGGCCTTTCAGCGCGCGAACGTGCAAAGATGGTCAAAGGCGTCTTCGCAATCCGGCCAAGGCAGCAGGGCAGGGTGCAGGGCCGATCGGTCGTGCTGGTCGATGATGTTTATACCAGTGGCGCTACGGCCGATGCCTGCGTCCGCGCGTTGCTGAAGGCTGGCGCGGCGGATGTCACGATCTTCTGCTGGGCACGTGTCCTGCCCGAAGCGTTAGAGTTGGACATATCGCCTGATCCTCTCTCTTGACGTGGCCGCGATGGGGCACCATTTGATCATCATGGTCGCAAAAGTCGAAATCTTTACCAAATTCGCATGCCCCTATTGCTACCGCGCGAAAGCGCTACTCGATGCAAAGGGTGCGGTTTACACTGAATTTGATGCGAGTAGTGGACCGCAGCGCGCGGATATGCTGTCGCGATCAAATGGGTACACCACCGTTCCACAGATCTTTATCGACGGTCAGCATATTGGCGGCTGCGATGATCTCCATGCGCTTGATGCCGCTGGAAAGCTTGATCCGCTGCTAGGTCGTGCCTGACGCATGATCGCCTTTGACCTTGTCTGCAATCGGGGTGCACACCAGTTTGAAGGCTGGTTTGCGTCATCGTCGGATTATGAGCAGCAAAAGGCCAAGGGCCTGCTGATCTGCCCTATGTGCGGCGATGCGGATATTCGGAAGGCCGTGATGGCCCCAAACATTGGCAGGAAAGGCAACCAGATCGAGCCGGCCGCACAATCGCGCGGTCATTCTGATCCTGCGGTTCCGCTGGCGAACATGGCTGAAATGCCAAGCGAACTGGTCGAAGCTATCGGCAAGATAGCCGAGATGCAGGCGAAAATATTGGAAAAGTCGGATTGGGTCGGGGATCGCTTTGCCGAAGAAGCGCGCGCCATTCATTATGGCGAAGCGGCCGACCGTGTCATTCATGGGAATGCCACGATCGACGACGCCCGCGAACTGCATGACGAAGGTATAGCCGTCGCGCCGCTGCCCTTGCCCTTCATTCCACCCGACGCCAAAAATTGACGCTATTCCGCAGCGCCGCTATGGGCGTCTTGGCGCGCCCGTAGCTCAGCAGGATAGAGCATCAGATTCCTAATCTGGGGGCCATGGGTTCGAATCCCGTCGGGCGCACCAAACCCTGTATTGGGACATGAAAAAGCCCGCCCGGTGACCGAGCGGGCTTTTTACGCCGATGAGGTCACGCGATTACTTCGCGGCTTCCTTGGCGGCATCGCCTGCTTTCTTCGCAGCATCGCCGGCCTTTGCAGCGGCTTCACTAGCGGCTTTGGCGGCATCACCGGCCATATTCTCTGCGGCCGCACCGGCCTTTTCTGCAGCTTCGCCGGCTTCATCAGCTGCCTTTTCTGCAGCATCGACAGCGTCGGTAGCCGCTTCGTCAACAGCCTCGCCGGTCGCTTCGACAGCTTCGCCGGTTTCTTGTGCAGCGTTGTCGGCTTTCTCGCCGCAGGCAGCGAGAGGTGCGGTCAGGATTGCCGCCACCATAATCAGATGAGCTTTTTTCATGCAAATCATCCTCCCCGGAGGAATTCCGGAGCAGATAAATTAATGCACGGCAGGCTGGCTAGGCAAGCGGTTTCCGGCAGGCGGAGCAGCCGGACGGACATGCCGGATCAGAGGCAGGCCTCGAGATAGGGCTGGTCGAAACCGAACTGGCGTGCCTTTTCAAGCGTATAAGGGCGCACGCCGCCCGATACGAAATCACCGATGATCTTGCCGTCGGCGTCTTCGTCGCGATATTCGAATTTGAACAGATCCTGGGTGACGATGACATCGCCTTCCATGCCGATCACTTCGGTGATCTGCGTGGTGCGGCGCGAACCGTCGCGCAAGCGTTTCACCTGGACGATCATGTCGACCGAGTCGGCGATCTGTTTCGAAATGGCTTCCTTGGGGATCTTGATATCACCCATCAAAATCATGTTTTCCATACGGCCCAGGCATTCACGCGGGCTGTTGGAGTGGAGCGTACACATGGAACCATCATGACCTGTGTTCATGGCGGCGAGCAAATCGAAACACTCTGCGCCACGAATTTCGCCCAGGATGATGCGGTCAGGACGCATACGCAGGGCGTTCTTCACAAGATCGCCGATCGTGATCGCGCCATCGCCTTCCAGATTGGGCGGACGGGTTTCAAGCGGGAGCCAATGGGGCTGCTGAAGGCGAAGCTCCGCGGCATCCTCGATCGTCAAAACGCGTTCGCCGGGATCGATCATTTTGGAAAGCGCGTTGAGCATTGTTGTTTTACCCGAGCCGGTACCGCCCGAAATCACGACATTCATCCGGCTGGCACCGGCAATTTTCAGCACGGTGGCCATCGACTCGCTCATCGAGCCAAAGCCTTTGAGCATGTCGATGGTGATTGGCTTTTCGGAAAATTTACGAATCGAGATTGCCGTACCACGCAGCGAAAGCGGGGGAACAATAACGTTCACGCGGCTACCGTCTTTGAGGCGGGCGTCGGCAAGTGGGGTGGTCTGGTCGACACGGCGGCCGACTTGGTTCACGATGCGCTGTGCGATCTGGAAAAGATGTTCTTCATCGCGGAACTGGATACCGGCAAGCTGGAGCTTGCCCTTTTTCTCGATATAGGTCTGGTGTGGGCCGTTGACCATGATGTCCGAAATTTCCGGATCAGACAGCAATTCTTCCAGCGGACCGAAACCCAGCAGTTCATCCACCAGAACCTTTTCCAGCGCGAATTGTTCGCGCCGGTTCAAGGTAAGCTTCAGTTCAGCGAGAACCTCAAGGATGATCGGCCGAAACTCTTCGGTCAATTCTTCCTTGTTGAGCGATGCCGCTGCCTCGGGATCAACGCGTTCCAATAGGCGCGGTAACACCTGTTCCTTGATGCGATGCACCGAGGCCTCGAAACCTTCTGCAGCAGCTTCGGTTTCTCCGCTGTTACTTGCGCGCTCTGCGAGGCGCATCATGGCGTCGCTTTGGGTATTGGCTTGCTGACCCGGGTTCAGATCCAGCGAATCGATAGAAGGGAATTGCTCGCCGCCCTTGGGTGCCGAAATGTCGGCAAAGGGATCGGAGTTGCGGCTTTGTCCGCCTGCGGAGCCTGTGGCGCCCGACATTGGCCGCGCGACGCCAAAGGCGGGGCGGCTGCCGTTCAATCCCGGTCGTTTTCCAAATGCGCTCATCGGGCCACTTTTCCTGTTTCGGATGTTTGTCGTGAACCGGGCCTATCGCGAAATGGTGAACAAATGGGTAATTGTTCGCGCTCCTGATCCGAAATGCGGATCCGAAAACTATCGCTTTGGTTGAATGATGACACGCCGCTATGGAACGGCGGAGCATAGCGACGCCAGCCCGGCCGTTTTAGATTGATCGTAGGAAACAGATGCGCAATTCGTCCGGCTTCACTCTGGCACTTGCAGGTTTTGCATTACTGACTTGTGGTGATGCGGTGATCAAATCGATGGCCGGTCTCTGGCCTGCGCCGGCCATTGCGGCGCTGCGCTTTGCGATCGCGGTGCCCTTGCTGGCAACCTTCGTGATCGTAACGCAAGGGAAAGCTTTGCTATCGGTGCGCAGGCCCTGGGTCCAGTTTGCGCGCGGTTTTTCGCTGGCGGCATCGGCCTGTCTGTTCTTTTCCAGTGTGTTCCTGATGCCGCTCGCAGAGGCCACGGCTATCGTTTTTGTCAGCCCGGTCATTACCGCGCTGCTTTCTGCAGCATTGCTGCGCGAACCGATGCGGCGCGCGGCATGGCTCGCCACCGCCATTGCGCTCGCCGGGGTGGCAATCGTCCTGCGGCCTAATCTTGCGGAACTTGGCATTATCGCTTTCATGCCATTGATTGCGGCGGTGTTCATGGCATTGATGCTCATCTTCAATCGGATGGCGGCAGGGACGGGTTCACCAATGGCCCTGCAGTTTGCTATCGCTATGGTTGCAGCACCGGTGATGATCATTGTCGCTAGCATCGGGGATATGAGCGGGTTCGAACCCTGGCAAATCGGCTGGCCCGAAAGCTCGGTAATATTGCGCTGCGCGATTGTCGCCGTGAGCGCAAGCACCGCGCATTGGCTGATCTATCTGGGTACAACGCGCAGCACCGCCGCGGACGCAGCGCAGGCGGCCTATGTGCAACTGCCCGTGGCGTTGCTGATTGATGCGCTTGTTTTCCGTCACTGGCCCGATGCGATGGCGCTGGGCGGATCTGCGCTGATTGTATCGGCGGGGCTGATCATGTGGCAGTTGCAGCGCAATGCTGTCATAGCCGGAACGCAACGCTAACCGGCGCTTTCTTACCTGCGCAGGCATCGCCCAAAAAGAAACGGCGCGAGCATTGCCCGCACCGGTCTAATTTCTTGCGACCCAGAGGGCCAATCAATCGTCGGGCTTAGCCCAGCTTTTCAGCAAGGATCGTCAGCCCCTTGTCGCTGACTTCGGCAAAGCCGCCGTCCACCGCGATCGTTTCGGGCGTTGCGCCTGCACTGGCATAAATGCTGATCGTGCCGTCGCGCAGTGTCGACATCATCGGGCTGTGCCCTTCGAGCACACCAAAATCGCCCTCTGCACCGGGGACAACGACCATATGAACGCCTTCGCTGCGGACCAGTTTTTCAGGGGTTACGAGCTCGAAATGCAGTGCCATTTTTCTGTTTCCTTACCTCCCCTCCCGCTGGCGGGAGGGGACGAGGTCCTTAAGCTGCTTCAGCAGCCAGTTTCTTGCCCTTTTCGACGGCTTCGTCAATGCCGCCGACCATGTAGAAGGCAGCTTCGGGCAGGTGGTCATATTCGCCGTCAACGACAGCCTTGAACGACTTCACAGTGTCTTCGATCTGCACGAACTTACCAGGAATGTTGGTGAAGACTTCGGCAACGTGGAACGGCTGCGACAGGAAGCGCTGGATCTTACGCGCACGGGCAACGGTGAGCTTATCTTCTTCCGAAAGCTCGTCCATGCCGAGGATCGCGATGATGTCCTGCAGCGACTTGTACTTCTGCAGCGTTTCCTGAACGCGGCGGGCGGTTTCATAATGCTCGTCGCCGACAACTGCGGCGGTCAGAACGCGCGAGGTCGAGTCGAGCGGGTCAACCGCCGGATAGATGCCAAGCTCGGAAATCGCACGGTTAAGAACGGTCGTTGCGTCCAAGTGGGCGAACGATGCAGCCGGTGCAGGGTCGGTAAGGTCATCCGCGGGAACGTAAATGGCCTGAACCGAGGTGATCGAACCCTTGTTGGTCGAGGTGATGCGTTCCTGCAACTGGCCCATGTCGGTTGCCAGCGTCGGCTGATAACCCACAGCCGAAGGAATACGGCCGAGAAGCGCCGACACTTCCGAACCCGCCTGGGTAAAGCGAAAGATGTTGTCGACGAAGAAGAGCACGTCCTGGCCTTCTTGATCGCGGAAATATTCGGCGATGGTCAGACCCGAAAGGGCAACGCGTGCACGCGCACCCGGGGGCTCGTTCATCTGGCCGAACACCAGCGCAACCTTCGAACCATCGGGGGTCGGGTTACCATCGGCGTCCTTGGCGATAACGCCGGCGTCGAGGAATTCGTGATAAAGGTCGTTACCTTCGCGGGTACGCTCACCCACGCCGGCGAACACCGAGGTGCCGCCATGGCCCTTTGCGATGTTGTTGATCAGTTCCTGAATAAGAACGGTCTTGCCGACGCCTGCGCCGCCGAACAGGCCGATCTTACCACCCTTTGCATAAGGCGCGAGAAGGTCGATCACCTTGATCCCAGTGACAAGAATTTCGGTTTCGGTCGACTGGTCAACGAACAGCGGCGCTTCTGCGTGGATCGGTGCGCGCAGCTCGGTGGCAACCGGGCCCTGCTCGTCAATCGGCTCACCAACGACGTTCAGAATGCGGCCAAGCGTTGCCGGGCCGACGGGAACGGAGATCTGGGCACCGGTGCTGCGCACGGGCTGACCGCGGGTCAAACCATCGGTCGAGTCCATTGCGATGGTACGCACGGTGTTTTCACCCAGATGCTGCGCAACTTCGAGAACGAGGCGGTTGCCGTTGTTGTCGGTTTCGAGTGCCGAAAGGATCGCAGGCAGTTCGCCGGTGAACGAAACGTCGACGACGGCACCAATCACCTGACTGATGCGGCCGGTTGCAGCACCGGCAGTACTTTTCGCAGGCGCAGCGGCCTTTTTCGCGGGAGCCTTCTTGGCGGCGGCAGCCTTCGGAGCGGCGGCCTTTGCAGCGGTTTTCTTCGGGGCGGTAGCCATGTTCGTCTTCCTTGCCTTTACGGATGTCTTAGAGCGCTTCTGCGCCCGAAATGATTTCAACGAGTTCGGTGGTGATCGCAGCCTGACGGGTGCGGTTATACTGGATGGTCAGCTTGTTGATCATGTCGCCAGCATTGCGCGTGGCGTTGTCCATTGCTGTCATCTTTGAACCCTGTTCCGATGCCGCATTTTCACGCTGTGCGCGGAGCAGCTGCACCGCCACGTTGCGCGGCAGCAGATCGGCGAGGATTTCTTCCTCATCGGGTTCATATTCAACAGAGGCCGATGCACCGGCGGGGGCATTGTCGTTCGACAAAGCGACCGGCATCAGTTGCAATTCGGTCGGCTCCTGCGTCAGGACGCTGACAAACTTGCTGAAAAACAGATGCGCAACGTCAAATTCGCCAGCTTCAAAACGGTCATTCAGATCCTTTGCCCAGACCTGCACCGTATCAAAGCCAAGCTTGCCAAGATCGCCGGGTTCCACGCTGACTACAATGTCATTGCGGAACTGGCGGGAAAGGCCGTCTTTTGCCTTTTTGCCGATCGTATAGAATTTGACTGTCTTGCCCTGCGCCTTCAGTTCTTCGGCGCGCTTGCGGGCGAGGCGGACGATGTTGGTGTTGAACGCACCGGCAAGGCCCTTGTCGCTGGTGGCAACAACAAAGAGATGCACATCATCCTTGCCCGTTCCGGCAAGAAGCTTTGGCGATTGCGGGCCAACGGTCACTTTCGATGCAATCGAAGAAACAACCGCTTCAAGCCGTTCGGCATAGGGACGCGATGCCTCGGCCGCTTCCTGCGCGCGCTTCAGCTTCGCGGCAGCGACCATTTTCATCGCCTTGGTGATCTTCTGGGTCGATTTGACCGAGTTGATCCGAATTTTGAGGGCCTTTAAGCTAGCCATCAGGTTTCCTTATCGTCGCCCGTGCCGAAACAGGGGCCGCTGTAAGTTAATCTTTACTGCCTGCGGCCCCTGCATTCGCAGGGGCGACGGGTTTCTTAAGCAAAGGTCTTCACGAACTTGTCGAGCGCAGCCATCAGCGCTTTCTTGCTGTCGTCGCTGAAGTCACGGCTTTCGCGGATGCCCTTCAGGATGTCGGCATGGTTGGTGCGCAGGTCGGCAAGCATCGCTTCTTCAAAGCGGGTCACGTCGCTGGTGGCGATACCATCCAGATAGCCGTTGGTGCCGGCGAAGATCGAGCAGGTCTGCTCTTCGAACGGCAGCGGGCTGAACTGCTTCTGCTTCAGAAGCTCGGTCAGGCGCGCACCGCGGTTGAGCAGCTTTTGCGTCGAGGCGTCGAGGTCCGAACCGAACTGCGCGAACGCAGCCATTTCGCGATACTGGGCGAGTTCGAGTTTGATCGAGCCCGAAACCTTCTTCATCGCCTTGGTCTGTGCGGCCGAACCCACGCGGCTGACCGAGAGACCGACGTTAATTGCAGGGCGGATGCCCTGATAGAAGAGGTCGGTTTCAAGGAAGATCTGGCCGTCGGTGATCGAGATCACGTTGGTCGGGATGTAGGCCGAAACGTCGCCGGCCTGGGTTTCGATCACGGGCAGAGCGGTGAGCGAACCGCCGCCATTGGCGTCGCTCATCTTTGCAGCGCGCTCAAGCAAGCGGCTGTGGAGATAGAAAACGTCGCCGGGATAAGCTTCACGGCCCGGCGGGCGGCGAAGCAGCAGCGACATCTGGCGATAGGCAACGGCCTGCTTGGAAAGATCGTCATAAACGATCACGGCGTGCATGCCATTGTCGCGGAAATACTCACCCATGGTGACGCCGGTGTAGGGCGCAAGATACTGCAGCGGAGCGGGCTCCGAAGCGGTCGCAGCAACGACGATCGAATATTCCATCGCGCCATTTTCTTCGAGCGCGCGGACGATCTGCGCGACGGTCGAACGCTTCTGGCCGACGGCGACGTAGATGCAATAAAGCTTTTTCGATTCATCGTCGCCTGCATTGACACCCTTCTGGTTGATGAAGGTGTCGATCGCGACGGCGGTCTTGCCAGTCTGGCGGTCGCCGATGATCAGTTCGCGCTGGCCACGGCCGACGGGGACGAGAGCGTCCAGAGCCTTGAGGCCTGTCTGCACGGGTTCGTTCACCGACTGGCGCGGGATGATGCCGGGCGCCTTGACTTCAACGCGGGCGCGCTTGGTTGTCTTGAGCGGGCCCTTGCCGTCAATCGGGTTGCCAAGACCGTCAACCACGCGGCCGAGCAGTTCCTTGCCGACGGGAACGTCCACAATGGTACCGGTCCGCTTTACAACGTCACCTTCGCGGATTTCAGCGTCAGAACCGAAGATCACGACGCCGACATTGTCAGCTTCGAGGTTCAGGGCCATGCCCTTGATGCCATTGGAAAATTCGACCATCTCACCCGCCTGGACATTGTCGAGGCCGTGGATGCGGGCAATGCCGTCACCAACCGAGAGCACCGAGCCGACTTCCGAAACCTGGGCTTCGGTGCCGAAATTGGCGATCTGGTCCTTGATGACCTTGGAGATTTCTGCGGCGCGGATATCCATGATGTAACTTAGCCTTTCATCGCGTTAGCGAGGGTGTTCAAACGGGTCCGGATCGAATTGTCGATCAGGGTGCTGCCGATCTTGACGGTCAGGCCGCCGAGGATCGCAGGATCGATTTTGGCGCTGATCGCGACATCGCGACCGACGCGTTCTTTAAGCTTGGCGGCGAGCGCCTTGGACTGCGCGGCCGACAGGGCGTGGGCGCTGGTGACCTCGGCGGTGATCTCACCGCGATGCGCAGCTGCCAGTGCGGCATAGGAATTTGCCACCGCACGTGTTTCGGCAAGACGGCGATTGTCAGCAAGAACGCCGAGCGTCTTTGCCGTCAGCGCATCAAGCTTCAGCGTCTTGGCGATTGCCGCGACAGCCTTTTTCGCATCGTCGCGTGAAACGGCCGCATTGGTCGTGAGCGATGCAAAATCGGCCGACTCGGAGAGCGCGGCCCGCACTTTGGCAAGGCTGGCTTCGACGGCGTCGATCGCTTTCGATTCGCGGGCGAGTTCGAACAGCGCTGTGGCGTAGCGCCCTGCAAGACTTGCTTGCACATTAGCCTGATTACCGCTGGAATTATCCACGCGTTTGGGTCCTTAAAACAGACAGGATTTGAACATGACCTGTGGTGCAAAAGGACGACCCTTTTGCAAAGTCGCCGCGCGCCTAGCAGGGGATTTGCTGCGATGCAAGATGGACGATTGGGGTTGTGTTCAATGAATCATCATGCTGAACATGATCTAATATCCATCTCGCCACCTAGACCGAAGGGGCGAGAGGAAAAATGGACCCTCGAATGCCGTCGCCGCATGGTGACACAAGTTCAGGGTAATAAAGAGCCGGAGGGTAGATTGTGGGCGAGATGATCAAGATGCAAATGTCTGATGGTGCGGAGATCGCCGTCTATCATGTCGAGCCGGCAGGCGAACGGCGCGGCGGGCTTGTGCTCATCCAAGAGATATTTGGCGTCACCGATCATATCCGTGAATTGTGCGATGAATATGCCGCGGATGGATATGAAGTATTGTCCCCCGCCTTGTTCGACCGCGAACATCCCGGCTTTGAATGCGACTATACCGGCCCTGAATTTGAACGCGCAGTGGAACTGGCGCGCCAACTGCACCCCTTTGAACAATCGCTCGCCGATGCGCAGACATGCATTGATGCCCTGAAAGACAAAGGTCCGGTGTTCATCACCGGCTATTGCTATGGCGGGTCTGTCACTTGGCGGATGGCGCAGATCAGCACCGATCTTGCCGCCGCGTCTTCTTATTATGGCAGCATGGTGCCAACGGTTTTTGCCGGCGAGGCTCCCGGCTGTGCCACTATCGCCCATTTCGGCCGCTTTGATCAGGGCATCCCGATGGAGGGGGTAGAGGCTTTGATCGAAAAGGCCCACCCGACCGCCCAGGTCTTTGTCTATGATGCCAATCACGGTTTTAATTCGGACCGGCGCAAGGATTATCACGAACCCAGCGCTGATCTGGCGCGCGAACGCACACTTGCGCTTTTCCGGGCCTGTGGCGGCTAGGTTGGCCATGCAACCGAATGTCTGGAAGGATGGCGGGCTTGGCGCTGTGATCCGCTGGGCAGTGGTGGATACATCGCTGGGCCAGATGCTGGTTGCTGCAAGCGAAAAGGGCATTTGCCGCCTGTCCTTTGACGAAGATGAAGGCGCGCTATTGCGGCGTTTCCCGCGTGCGCAAATATTGGCTGCAGATGCGAATATGGCTGAACTGGCCAAACAGGCCGCAACCGCCGTTGAAAATCCCGCGCAAATGCCGGACCTGCCGGTCGACATCGCCGGAACCGCCTTTCAAGAGGCCGTATGGCAGGAATTGCGGCGCATCCCGCCGGGCGAAACGCGCAGTTACGCCCAGGTTGCCGCCGCAGTTGGAAAGCCCAGCGCCGTTCGGGCTACCGGCTCTGCCAATGGTGCAAATAGTGTCGCCATACTCATTCCCTGCCACCGCGTCGTGCGCAGCGACGGTTCGCTCGGCGGTTATGCCTATGGGCTCGACCGCAAGGCAAAGCTGCTCGAGCGAGAGCGCGCGGTTTAACCGCTAAGTCCTAGCTGTCATGTCCCCTGCCTGAGCTGCGCGGGGCAGAGCCGGGAGCTATTTTTACAACTTTGGGACATCAATCCTAACGGTCTGTTCACCCTTTTTAGCCATAGGGAATGCGAGGCTGTGTGCGGTACAGCTTGTTTTTCCGTCGAAATCTTCGGGTTTCGCTGCGGATCGGAAGGGACGTAAAATGAATAAGTCTTTAAGTTTGAAGGCTTTTCTTGCATTGGGTGCGAGCGGCATGGCGCTTTCTGGCTGTTCGTCGCTGGGTGGATCGAATTTGCCGCCCGCGCCTTCTATTCCGGCGCAACAACAGGCGAGCGAAGAATATCTGATCGGTCCGCTCGACCAGATCACCATCTTCGTTTGGCGCAACCCCGAACTGGGGGCAAAGGTGCAGGTGCGCCCCGATGGCCGCATCACAACGCCGTTGATTACTGACATGCCGGCAGCCGGGAAGACTGCGACTATGTTGCAGCAGGATATCAAGCTGCAACTGTCGCAATATATCAACGATCCCATTGTTTCGGTGATCGTCAACGAATTTGCCGCAACCAATAATCAGCAGGTGCGGATTGTCGGCGCCACTGAAAAGCCGGCATCGATCCCGTTTCGCGCCGACATGACCTTGCTTGATGCGATGATCGCTGTCGGCGGGCTTTCGGAATATGCCGCTGGCAACAAGGCTCGGCTGGTCCGTTTCAACAAGGCAACCGGACGCAGCCAGGAATATACGCTGCGCATCGGCGATCTGCTGAAGCGCGGCGACAGCAAGGCCAATGTGCTGCTGCAACCGGGTGATGTGATCATCATCCCTGAAAGCATGTTTTGAGAGGGGCGACGTAGCGGATGACCAGCCTCTACGATGAACTGCGTATCGCAGTCCACAGCGTCTGGCACAGGCGCTGGCTGGCGCTTGCCATCGCTTGGGGCGTGTGTCTGATCGGCTGGCTGATTGTCGCGCTTATACCTTCAACATATGAATCCTCGGCGCGCATCATGGTACGCCCGCAAACGGTGCTTGACGAAAAGGTCGGCATCACCGCCGGCGAACGGCGCAAGGCGATCGAACAGTTGCAGCAGTCACTCAGCAGTTCGGCCAATCTGGAACGCGTCGTCAAGGGTACCGACCTCGGCCGGACAGTCGTTTCGGAAGGTGAACTTGCAGGCGCAATTGCCAAGCTGCGTCAGGACATTGCCGTCAAGGCGGACATGACCAACGAAAACGTCTTCTCGATCACCGCGCAGCATAACTCGCCGGGCATGGCGCGCGATATCGTGCAAAAGCTGATCGATATTGCTGAAGAGGAGAATATCTCTGGCGACCGTGCCGAGACGGCAAAGACGATGAAATTCCTCGATGCCCAGTTGGAAGCGCGGCAGAAGCAGTTGCAGGAAGCCGAAGCGAAACGCGTGGCTTTCGAGACCCAGAATATGGGCATGCTTCCCGGCAACGGCACGGGATCGATTTCCGCCCAGATGGCGGCCGCACGGGCGGAAATGTCTCAACTTGATTCACAGTTGATCCAGGCACGCAGCGCGCTTGCTGCGCTGAACGGCCAGCTTGCCGGCACGCCGCGCACGCTTTCGATGGCCGGCGGTGGTGGCAGCAGCCCGGTCGCCGCAGCCAATGCAGAGCTCGCCGGGATGAAGGCACGGGGCTATACCGATAGCCATCCGGACGTGATCGCGATCCGCAACCAGATTTCCATCCTGCGGTCGCAGGGCGGCGGTGGTGGCGGGGCCGGGGGTATGCCAAATCCCGCTTATAGCTCGCTACAATCGATGCTCGCCGAACGGCAGGCGTCGGTTACGGCATTGACCGCACGCAAGGCCGCGTTGCAGGCACAGATTAGCGACTTTACTGCAAAGCAGATTTCCGAACCCGGCCTTTCGGCGGAATATTCGCGCATCAGCCGCGATTATGAAGTGCTGAAGGCGCAATATGACAAGCTGCTCACCGACCGGGAGGCGATCCGCCTGCGCGGTCAGGTGGAGACCGAGACTGGCACCGTCCAGTTTCAGGTTGTCGATGAACCGGGTGTCCCGTCTGCACCGGCGAAACCGAACCGTCCCTTGTTGCTCGCCATGGTGCTGTTCGCTGGCATAGGCGCCGGCGCCGGCATTGCCTTTGCGCTCGGCCATTTGCAGACAAGTTTTCCCACAGCGGCGAAGCTGGAAAAAGCCAGCGGCCTGCCGGTGGTTGGATCGATTTCGCAGATGCTGACCAGTGCGCAGCGCATCGAGCGTAAGCGCAAGCTGCGGCAGTTTGCCGGGGGCAGTGCAGCGCTGGTGGGCGTATTTGCCGTCCTGCTTGTGGTTGAATTCATCCAGCGCGGCATGGCAGCATGACAGGACCCGATAAAATGAACAATCATAGTCCGATCAAGCCGCCTGCATCCTTGCTTGAGCGCGCGAGCGAGATTTACGATTTCCGTTCGGCCTTGCGCAGCCCCGAACCGCCTGCCGCCGATCCTGCGCCGGTTGCCGTCGAGCCTCAGCCTGGTGCGCAGCACGTTGCCGCACCGCAACTGCGCGAAGCTGTGAGCGCACCCAATTTCCATAAGCTCAAGGCCAATGTCGACCGCGAACGCCTGCGCGCGTCGAACTATATCGTTCCGGAAGGCCCCGTTACCGGGCTTTCGGAAGAGTTCCGTATCGTCAAGCGCCAGCTTCTGCTGGCTGCGCGGGGTGGGAAGGGGTTCGAACCCATTGAGAATGGCGAACGCATCCTGATCTGTTCGGCCAACCCCAATGAGGGGAAGACTTTCTGTGCGTTGAACCTTGCTCTGTCGATGGCGACCGAGAAGGATAACCGCGTTCTTCTGGTCGATGCCGATTTTGCCAAGCCCAGCATCATGTCGCGGCTTGGCATTGAAGGCGAGCGCGGCCTGATGGATGCGCTGGCCGACCCGACAATAGATGCCGAAGATCTTGTGATTGAAACTGACATTGCCGGGTTGTCGGTACTTCCGGCGGGCCGCCAGACCAATCAGGACACCGAATATCTTGCGGCTGCGCACAGTGCGGCGGTGCTGGACCGGCTGACGGCGCATGATCCCACACGCATCATCATTTTCGATTCCCCGCCCGCGCTTGCGGCATCGCCCGCCTCGGTGCTGGCTTTGCATGTTGGGCAAGCGGTGATGGTCGTTCACGCCGACGTCACGACTGATACGGCGCTGCGCGATGCGCTCTCTTTGCTCAGCGGCTGCGACAATATCCAGCTGCTTCTCAATAAAACCAAGTTTTCCCCGACTGGCCGCAAGTTCGGCAGTTATTACGGATATGGAGCCTGACCATGCTCAACCGCAGATTTTTCCGCCTAGGCGGTCTCATGCTTGCGACATCGGTGATTGCCCTTGTCGCGCCTGCCCAGGCACAATCACTGGAAAGTGGCTGGATACCGACCGACGATAGCGCAACGGCATCGCCGGTCAGCAACGCACCAGCGCCCAAGAAAGCGCGGCGCGGGGATCGTGCCCGTGTTGAAGTCACCCCCTATATTGAGGCGCAGCAGGTCTTGCTGGTTGATGTCGGTGGCAGCGGAGAGGTGTTGACCTATTCGACCATCGCCGCCGGTGTCGATGCAGCAATCAACACCAGGCGGGCAGAGGCGCAGGTCAATGTCCGTTATGAACGGCTGATTGGCTATGATGATGATGTCCAAGGGCAAGACAATATCAGCGGCCTTGCACGCGGTTCGGTCGCGATCACCCGTAACCTCAGCATTGAGGCGGGCGGTATCGCAACGCGGTCTCGTATCGACAATCGCGTCGGCACACCGGGAACCATCCTTGGAAATCAGGATAATGTGACGCAGGTTTATTCGGTCTATACCGGACCGACCTTTGCGGCACAGGTCGGTGACCTTTCAGTCAATGCCGCTTATCGTGCAGGCTACACCAAGGTTGACGCCAATGATGTTGGCCCGCTGCCCCCCGGCCAGCTTGCGGCCGACCTTTTCGATGATAGCGTCAGCCATTCCGCTATGGCCTCGGTCGGCATGCAGCCGGGTAATTTGCCCTTTGGTTGGGCGGTCAGTGCGGGATGGGATCGTGAGGATGCCAGCCAACTCGACCAGCGTTTCGATGCCAAATATGCGCGCGCAGATGTGACCGTGCCGATCACCCCGACCCTCGCGGCCGTTGGTGGCGTGGGCTATGAGGATATCAGCATCAGCGAACGTGATGCGTTGCGCGATGCGCTGGGCAATCCGATCATCACGCCAAGCGGACGGTTTGTTACCGATCCGGCATCGCCCCGATTGATCGCTTATGAAAGCGACGGGCTGATCTGGGATGCCGGCGTACTCTGGCGGCCCAGCAACCGCACCTCGCTCGAGGCGCGTTACGGTCGCCGCTATGGCACCGACACTTATTTTGGCAGCTTCAGCTATCAGCCGAATGAACGGCTCGCCGCCAATATCTCGGTCTATGACACAGTGACCGGCTTTGGTAGCTCGCTCAGCCGCAGCCTCAACGCGTTGCCAACCCAGTTCAACAGCATCCGCAATCCGCTGTCGGGTGATATCGGCAGCTGTGCCTTTGGCGCGGCTGGGGCTTCCTGCTTCAACAATGCGCTGGGATCGCTGCGCTCTGCCGCTTTCCGCTCGCGCGGCGTTGCGGCATCGGTCGTCACCAACAGCGGCGGTTGGGAAAGCGGGCTAGCTATCGGCTATAACCAACAGAAATTCCTCACTTCAGGTCTTGGCGCACAGGCGCAGCTCGATGGTCTGGTTGATGAAAATTATTATGTCGCTGGTTTCCTCGGCCGTGATCTTGACCGGCGCTCGCGCTTCGAAACCAATGTCTATGGCAATTGGGTGGACCCCGGCTTCAGCCTTGCGTCGGACGTGTATAATGTCGGCGCAAATGCTGCCTATTACCGCCAACTTTGGCGCGGCCTTTCAGCAACGGCGGCCGTCGGAATTGATAGTGTGAAGCAAGAAGACTTCGCCAGCGATGTCACCGCATCTGCGCTGCTCGGTCTGCGCTACAGCTTCTAGGCCAACGGACAGGAAAGTCTGATACAATGTACGATCAATTTTATGGCCTTTCGGGACGTCCCTTCCAACTGACACCCGACCCGCAATATTATTTTGAAAGCGGAACGCACCGCAAGGCTTTGTCCTATCTGGGATATGGCCTGGCACAGGGTGAGGGCTTCATCGTCATCACTGGCGAGGTGGGCTCTGGCAAATCGACATTGGTCGGCCATCTGATGCAGACGATCGATCGCGCTCGCCTGACTGCGGCAACGATCGTCACCAGTCAGTTGGACGCGGTCGATCTGGTGCAAATGGTCGCGGAAAGCTATGGCATCGACACGCGCGGGCTTGATAAAGCATCGGCGTTGAAAGCCATCGAAAATTTCCTTCATGCAGAAGCGCGCGCCGGCCGTCGTTGCCTTTTGGTGGTCGATGAAGCCCAGAATTTGGCGATCGATGCACTGGAAGAATTGCGCATGCTTTCCAATTTTCAGCTGGGATCAATGCCGCTTCTGCAGATTTTCCTTCTTGGCCAGCCCGAATTTCGCGATCTGGTAAAGACCGCGCCCGAACTGGAGCAGCTGCGCCAGCGCGTGATTGCAACGCACCATCTGGAAGCCATGGATGCCGATGAAGTCCAGCCCTATGTCCAGCACCGGCTGCGCAAGGCTGGCTGGACCGGCCGTCCGCAACTTTCGGACGATGCCTATGCGGCACTATATGACGAAACAACAGGCATACCGCGTAAGCTTAATGCGCTGATGAACCGCTGCCTCCTGATGGGTGCGGTTGAGCAGATCGATATGATCGATGGTCCGCTCGTCGGGGCGGTGATCGCCGACATGGCGGGCAAGCCTTTCGCTTATGAAGCGCCGATGTCGTCGCAGGCACCGGCATTGGCTGTCGATCTGCCCGCGGTGGTCGTCGATGCTGCAGAGGAACCAGCCGCTGCAATCGACAGCGCCAATGTCGTCGCCATGCCGTCGCATCTGGCGGCGGTGCCGACAATAAGCGCAGGTGTCGACGTGAGTTTACAGGCGCGCATTGCCGAAATGGAAGTGCGGATGGCAGAACAAGATGCCACGATGCGCCGCGTGCTTGCCATGTTGATCGATTGGATGGAAAAGGAAAACCATTCGATGGCCGCCCGTATGCGCGATGTGCGTGCAGCCTGATCCGAATGATGGGGAGGCCCGCTGTTGCTGAATGCCTTGTCGGTCGATGTGGAGGACTGGTTTCAGGTCGGCGCGTTCGAGGATGTGATCGCGCGCGATAGCTGGCCTGCGCGCGAATGCCGCGTGGAATGCAATACTGATCGATTGCTGGAAATGTTCGACGCAGCTGGCATTAAGGCTACCTTCTTCACGCTGGCCTGGGTTGCTGAACGCTATCCGCAACTGATGCAGCGGATCGTGGCTGCGGGCCATGAACTGGCCAATCATGGTTGCGCCCATGACCGCGTCTTTACGATGACACCGGCGCAATTTGCTGACGATCTTGATCGGTCGCGCAAGACAATTGAAGATCTGGGCGGTGCCGCGGTGCGCGGCTATCGCGCGCCCAGTTTCTCGATCAACAAAGACACGCATTGGGCACATCAGATCATCGCGGAACAGGGTTATCTCTATTCTTCGAGCATCAATCCCATTGCCCATGATCATTATGGCTGGGCAGACGCGCCCCGTTTTGCCTTCAAACCGGTTTCGGGGAGCGACCTTGTTGAAATCCCCGTGACCACCGCAATGCTGGGGAAGCGCCGCATTGCCGCAGGCGGTGGCGGCTTTTTCCGCCTCTTGCCTTATGCCTATTCACGCTGGGCGATCCGCCAGGTCAATCGGGAGGAGCGGCCGGCAATCATCTATTTCCACCCTTGGGAAATCGACCCCGGCCAGCCACGCGTTGCCAATGCATCTCTGCGGTCCAAATTGCGGCATTATAGCCGGTTGGACGCAATGGCGGGCAAGCTTGAACGGCTGATCGGGGATTTCCAATGGGATCGGCTTGACCA
The DNA here is from genome assembly GCA_035196065.1 of Sphingobium sp. Classification (NCBI taxonomy): domain Bacteria; kingdom Pseudomonadati; phylum Pseudomonadota; class Alphaproteobacteria; order Sphingomonadales; family Sphingobiaceae; genus Sphingobium; species Sphingobium sp. The sequence continues at coordinate 2,632,896 of CP136575.1, read as the reverse complement.
TATTGTCGAGCGCGAGCGGACAAGAATTGCATGAATGCGCCAATGGTCAACGAACATATTATAGTTCGTCAGGCGGATTTGTCGGATCAATCCGATCGCGGCCAGATCGACAATTGGGTGTTGGCGCATCCACAATCGACGCCTTTTCATCGCCCCCAATGGCTGCGCGCGGTAGAGGTGGCAACGGGCAATCGCGCTTTCATGCTCGTTGCCGAAAATGATGCGGGCCAGATCGTCGGGCTTGTGCCCTGCCATGCGATAAAATCACCGCTTTTCGGCAATGCGCTGGTTTCTTCGGGTTTTGCCGTGGGCGGCGGCATATTGGCAGGGACGCAAGGGATCGCAGACCGACTGGCCGACTCGCTCTGGTCGCTGGCGTCTGAACAACGCTGCACCACCGCCGAATTGCGCGGCGGCGCAATCCCCCTCCATGGGTGGACGCTGCAAGCCGAAGCGCATGCCAATTTCGAACGCGCACTGGCTGTCGATGATGAAGCTGAACTGCTCACCATTCCGCGCAAGCAGCGCGCAGAGGTGCGCAAGGGGCTGGACGGCGGATTGACCATTGAAACCGGCAGCGGTTCGCGGGATCTTGATTGGCATTATCGCATTTATTCCGAAAGCGTGCGCAATCTGGGAACGCCTGTATTCCCCCGCGCGCTGATGGCGCAGACGCTGTCAGCCTTTGGCGATGATGCCGACATATTGACGGTTTTGTTCAATGGCGCGCCGGTTGCCAGCGTGCTCAGCCTGTATCACAAGGGCGCGGTCATGCCCTATTGGGGCGGCGGCATCTGGGCAGCCAGGGCGCTGCGTGCGAATGATGTGATGTATTATGCGCTGATGAATCATGCGCGCCGGAAAGGCTGCACACGCTTTGATTTCGGCCGGTCGAAGGTTGAATCTGGTGCCTATTTTTTCAAGAAAAACTGGGGCTTTCGGCCGGAACCTCTAACTTATTCTACGCGTACTACAGATGGCGTGGCGCCCCGTGATGTCAATCCGACCAGCGGTAAATACAGCGCCTTTGTCTCGATCTGGCAGAAAATGCCGCTGCCGCTCGCCAATCTTGCCGGGCCCTGGATTTCCAGAGGTCTGGGATGATGCGAGAGATATTGTTTCTGGCCCACCGTATTCCCTGGCCTGCAGACCGGGGAGACAAGATCCGTTCTTTTCATCTGCTGCAAAAGCTGCGCTCGCTTGCTCCGGTCCATGTCGCTGCCTTTGCCGATGACCAACGCGATCTCGACTGTGCAGAGCGCGAACGGGCAGGGCTTGCCTCGCTGCATGTCGAACTGCGCGCCAAGCCGCAATGGCTCGCCGGCATCGAGGCGCTGGCCAGCGGCAAGCCGGTATCGCTGACGTCCTTTGCTTCCAAATCGTTTCAGCGCTGGATTGATGAACGGCTCGGCAGCGGCAAGATCAGCCATGTCTTTGTGTTTTCGGGGCAGATGGCGCAATATGTGCCGGGTGATTATATCGGTCGCATCATCATGGATTTTGTCGACGTTGATAGCGCCAAATTCGAAAGCTATGCCGGCGAAGGAAACGCCTTGATGCGCTGGATCCATCAGCGTGAAGGAGAAAAGCTCGCCGGCTATGAAGCGCAAGTCGCAGCCCGGGCCAACGCCTGCCTCTTTGTCAGCGAAGCCGAAGCCGCGCTGTTCCGCGCCCGCAGTGGCGCTGGCAATGTCCACGCAATCGGCAATGGCATCGACACCGGCTTTTACGACCCGGCTGCACCCTTCAAAAAGCTGCATCCGCCATTTCCCGATCCACTGATCGTCTTCACCGGCCAGATGGATTACCGCCCCAATATCGAGGCGGTGACCGATTTCGCGGACAATGCTTTTCCGGCCATCCGTGCCGCCCATCCCGGAACGACATTCGCTATTGTCGGCCGCAACCCTGCGCCTGCGGTGGCGCAGCTTTCGGCTTTGCCTGGTGTTCAAGTGACCGGCGCAGTTGATGATGTCCGCCCATGGATTGCCGGCGCCGATGTGGTGGTTGCGCCGTTGCGGATTGCCCGGGGTGTCCAGAATAAGGTGTTGGAGGCCATGGCGATGGCGAAGCCGGTGGTTGCCTCGGCGGCGGCCGCCGAAGGGATTATGGCGGAAGACGGCATCCATTACCGGATAGCGGGTTCGGCCTTGGACGAAGCAAGGATCGTGTGCGAACTACTTGCTGATACCGACAGGCGGGTCGCATTGGGACAGGCAGCCCGCGCCCATGTCGTGAAAAATTATGGCTGGGACGTGCCATTGGCGGCGCTGGAGACATTGTTGTGAGCGGCCCGGATGCGGCTTCGCTTCCGGTTGATGGCAAAGACGCCATGACCGGTTCGGCCCTTGGCTTCGCCAGCGTGGAGTGGAAGGGCGCGCTTCGGAATCTGGCAATTGCCTGGGCCTTCATACTTGCGCTTTTCTGGCGCGATGCGGGCGATATGGCGGCAATCTGGTGGAACAGTTCGACCTTCAACCATTGCCTGCTGATCCTGCCGATCCTGTGGTGGCTGGTTGACCAGCGCAAGGCAGAGCTTGGCAAACTGCAGCCGCAGCTGTGGGCTTTGCCGCTGCTCTGGATTGGTGCGGGCGCGCTGGGCTGGATGTTGGGCAATGCCGGCGAAGTCGCGCTGGCAAGGCATTTGGCCTTGGTCATGATGCTGCAGGGCAGCGTCGCTCTGCTTCTCGGCCCGGCGGTGACTTTTGGCCTGCTATTCCCGCTATTCTACATGCTGTTCCTTGTACCATTTGGCGAAGAATTTGTGCCCGCACTGCAAATCCTGACGGCGGACATTTGCATGTGGTTGCTTGGGCTGACCGGCGTTCCGGCCCATATCGATGGCATTTATATTTCGACCCCGACGGCGCTGTTCCGCGTAGCGGAGGCCTGTTCGGGCGTTAAATTCCTGATTGCCATGGTGGCGCTGGGGGCGCTGGTCGCCAATTTGTGCTTCAGCAACTGGCCGCGCCGGATCGCGTTCATGGCGGCCTGTATTGTGATCCCAATCATTGCCAATGGCATTCGGGCCTTTGGAACGATCTATATTGCCCATCATGGTAATGTCGATTTCGCCGCCAGTTTTGACCATGTCGTTTACGGCTGGGTCTTTTTCGGCGTTGTGATCGCCCTCGTCCTCGGCGCCGGCTGGCCCTTTTTTGATCGCGCCGCCGACGCAGCGCCGATCAAGGTGGATGGCTGGAACATCCGCGCGCCCAGGCCGCTCCCCCAGGCCCAGGCTTTCGCGATGCTTGCCGCAGTTCTGCTCATTCCCCTCGGCTGGACGCATTATGTCGCGCAGCGCGCCGCCCCAGTGCCTGCGCAGATCGCCTTGCCCGATGTTCCTGGCTGGCAGCGTGTTGATTACCGCCCAGTCCATCCCTGGCAACCGCGCTTTGTCGATGCCAGCCACACGCTGCTTGGTCGCTATCAGAACGTTGAGGGACAGACGGCCGACCTGTTCATCGCCGTCTATGACCGGCAGAGCGAGGGCCGCGAACTGATAGGATTTGGGCAGGGTGCTGAAGGGCTGGGTGACGTCTGGTCATGGATCGAGGGTTGCCCCGCGCCGACCAATGGCCGCTGTGAACGGATAAGTTCGCGGCATCAGCACAGGCGTGAGGTGCTGAGTTTCTATCGTGTTGGTGGCGTTACCAGCGGGTCCGCCGCTGCAATCAAACTTGCAACGATGAAGGCGCGGCTGACCGGCGGCGATCAGCAATCGGTCGCAATACTGGTATCGTCCGAACAGGCGGGCAAGCAAAGCCCCCGGCCGACGATGGATGCTTTTGTCAAATCTGTCGGTGATATCGACAAACTGGCTGACCGAATGGCCGGATTGGACTAGATAGCGATTATGTGCGGCATCGCCGGTATCTTCCATGTCGAAAGTTCGAAACCCGTCGATCCTGAACGTGTGCGACGGATGACAGACGTGCTCGCGCATCGCGGGCCCGATGGATCAGGCGTGTGGACCGCGCCCGGAATAGGTCTGGGCCATCGCCGATTGTCGATCATTGACCTTGGCGGCGGCGCACAGCCGATGTTGACCGAAGACGCGCGTTTCGCGCTTTCCTTCAACGGGGAAATCTACAATTTCCAGGAATTGCGCCGCGAATTGGAGGCGATGGGCCACGCGTTTCGCACGCATAGCGACAGCGAAGTAATATTGGAGGCCTATCGCGCATGGGGGCCTGCCAGTGTGGAGCGATTGCACGGCATGTTTGCTTTCGCGCTTTATGATGTCGCCCACCGCACCCTGTTGCTGGCGCGCGACCGGCTGGGCGTAAAGCCACTTTATCATGCGCGGCTGGCGGACGGCAGCATCATCTTCGGTTCGGAACTGAAGGCGCTGCTTGAACATCCGGGGCTGCGGCGCGAACCCGATCTGGCAATGGTCGATGACTATCTGGCCTTTGGCTATGTGCCCGATCATGGCTGCATCGTTGCCGGGGTTCGCAAACTGGAGGCGGGCCATTATTGGTTGCTCACCCAAGGGAAGGCAGAACCTGCACCGACACGCTATTGGGATATCGACTTTTCAAGGCGGGTGAAGGGCAGCGAGGCCGAGTTGCAAGAGGAGTTGCTGCGGCTGATGCGCCATGCCGTGCTCAGCCGCATGGTCGCCGATGTGCCTTTGGGGGCGTTTCTTTCAGGCGGCGTGGACAGCAGCAGCGTAGTGGCCCTGATGGCGGAGGCATCCCGCCTGCCGGTGAAGACCTGCTCGATTGGCTTTGATGTTGGGGAATTGGACGAAAGCCAATATGCCGCTCGCATTGCCAAGCGGTTCCTGACCGATCATCACAGTAAGACGGTGGCGGCTGACGATTTCGGTCTGGTCGATACACTCGCCTTCCATTTTGACGAACCCTTTGCCGATGCCTCCGCGCTTCCGACCTACAGGGTGAGCGAGATGGCCCGTGAACATGTGACGGTCGCTCTGTCTGGCGATGGCGCGGATGAGGCCTTTGCCGGCTATCGCCGCCATGTCTTTCACCAAGGCGAAGAGCGGATGCGTGCGTTTTTGCCGCAAGCCATCCGTGGCCCGCTGTTCGGAACGCTGGGCAGGCTCTATCCAAAGGCGGATTGGGCACCGCGTCCGTTGCGCGCGAAAACAACGCTGCTCTCGCTAGGGCGTACAGGGGCAGAGGGCTATGCCGAGGCGGTTGGCGTTACCCCGCCGGCTTTGCGCGACCGGCTTTATTCCCGCCGCACCCAGCAATTGCTCCGTGGCTATCGGGCCGAATATCATATGCACCGGTTGATGGATGGCGCGCCGGCGCGCAGCGGGCTTGATCGGGCGCAATATGCAGACATGAAATTGTGGCTTCCCGGCGACATATTGACCAAGGTCGATCGCACCAGCATGGCGGTGGGTTTGGAGGCGCGTGAGCCGCTGCTCGATCATCGCTTGCTCGAATTTGCGGCAAGCCTGCCGGAAAATATGCGTGTGCGCGGCGGGCAGGGCAAATGGCTTATGAAGCGGACGATGGAGCGCTATCTGCCCGAGGATATCCTCTATCGCCCGAAAATGGGCTTTGTAACGCCGATCGCGCAATGGTTTCGCGGGCCGCTCGCAGATACCGCGCGTGGGATTGCGTCGAATACCACCTTGGCGCGAACCGGCTGGTTTGACAGTGCGGCCATTGCGCGCATTGCCGATGAACATATCGCCGGCCGTTCGGATCACAGCCGGCTGCTCTGGCAATTGCTGATGCTGGAAAAATCGGTCTCGCGGATTTTCGGTTAGGGATAGACCGCGCGCACGAAATATAGCCCGTCCGGCGGGGCATTCAGCGCCAGTGCCGCCCGATCCTTCGCCTCCAGCGCGACCTGCAGATCATCGACAGTCCAGCGTCCCATGCCGACAAAGGCGAGGCAGCCGACCATCGATCGCACCTGATGATGCAGGAAACTGCGGGCCGCAGCCTCGATCAGCACATGCTCGCCCTCGCGCCGCACATTGAGCCGGTCCAATGTCTTGACCGGGCTGTCTGACTGGCAATGGGCCGAACGGAAGGTGGTGAAATCATGCAGGCCGACCAGACGCTGCGCTGCTTCATGCATGGCATCGGCGTCCAGTGGCTGCGGCACTTTCCAAGCCCGGCGGGCTTCGAGTGCCAAAGGCGCACGGCGATTGGCGATGCGATAGATATAGGCGCGGCCGATGCAGGAAAAGCGGGCGTGCCAGTCATCAGGCACAATCTCGCAGGCTAGAATGGCGATCGGCCGGGGTCGCAATTGCGCGTTAACCGCTTCCATCAGCCGGAAGGGTTCGATTGGCTTTTCGATATCGGTATGGGCGCGCATCGCCAGTGCATGCACGCCGGCATCGGTGCGACCTGCCGCGTGCAGGATTGCCGCTTCGCCAGTGACGCGGCCAATCGCCTCTTCGATTTCCTGCTGCACCGACGGGCCATGTCCCTGCCGCTGCCAGCCCATATAGGGCGTGCCGTCAAATTCGATGGTGAAGGCAAAACGGTTCATGAAAGTATGGTGCCCGCCATTATGCGGTTGCCGCGAAGGAATTCGGCAAGCGCCATGGCTGGTTTGCCCGCGCGCTGGATGATTGTCGGGCGGATTGCCCTGTCAGCGCAGGCGATGGTCAACTGGTCGTCCAGCACGCCACCGCTGTTTCCGACGCCATCGACATTATCGGCAGCGAGTATGCGGTAACGCTCCCCGCCCAGTTCGAAAAAGGCGCCCGGTACCGGGTTGAATGCGCGAATTTGCCGTTCGACCGCTTCGGCAGGCTGGCTGAAATCGAGCCGCGCCTCTGCCTTTTCGATCTTGCGGGCATAGGTCACGCCGTCGTCAGGTTGCGCGGCCGCCGGGTGGGCATCAAGGTCAGCGAGCACCTTTACCATCAGCGCAGCGCCCAGCCCGGCCAGTTCGTCGGTCAAATCGCCTGCCGTCTTGCGGTCAATAGCGGTGGAGGCAGTCGCGCGGACTGGCCCGGTGTCCAGCCCCGCTTCCATCTGCATGATCATGACGCCGGTTGTTTCGTCGCCCGCAAGGATGGCGCGTTGCACTGGCGCTGCACCGCGCCAACGCGGGAGGAGCGAGCCATGGACGTTGAGGCAGCCATGACGGGGCGCATCCAAGATTGGTTGTGGCAGCAACAATCCATAGGCCGCAACCACGGCGACATCGGCATGCAGCGCGGCAAAGGCGGCTTGTTCTTCAGTCGCTTTCAGCGAGACCGGCGTGCGCACCTCCAGCCCCAAAGCCTCCGCCCGTGCATGGACGGCCGATGGCGTCAGTTTCTTTCCCCGGTTTGCGGGGCGAGGGGGCTGCGAATAGACTGCGACCACATCATGCCCGGCTTTCACCAACGCGTTCAGCGTCGGCACAGCAAAATCCGGCGTTCCCATGAAGATGATGCGCATCCAAGTCTTTCCTTTATCTGCAAGGGGCACTAGCTACCCCGATATGGCATCGCAAGAAATAGACGCGCTGGCGCAGGCATTGTCCCGTCTTCCGGGGCTGGGCCCGCGTTCTGCCCGCCGCGTCGTGCTGCATCTGATGAAAAAGCGCGAAACGGTGCTTCAGCCGTTGCTGCGCGCGCTGGAAGCCGTCGAAGAACGGCTCAAAACCTGCGCGACATGCGGCAATGTCGATACCAGCGACCCTTGCGGCATTTGCGCCGATCCCCGCCGCGACACCCGCGCATTATGTGTTGTCGAGGATGTGTCCGACCTGTGGGCGCTCGATCGTTCCCGTTTGTTTCCCGGCAAATATCATGTGCTGGGCGGACGGCTTTCCGCGCTTGATGGGGTGCGCCCTGAAGACCTCAATATCGATGGGCTGGTGGCGCGCGTTGCCGAGGGCGGCATTGACGAGGTGGTGCTGGCGATGAATGCGACCCTCGAAGGGCAGACCACGGCCCATTATCTTGCCGAGCGGCTGGAAGCCTTCCCGATCCGCCTGACGCAGCTGGCGCATGGCGTGCCGGTGGGGGGTGAGTTGGATTATCTCGATGAAGGTACATTGGCGCAGGCGCTGCGGGCGCGGCGTCCTGTCAGCTGACGGGACCAGCTTTTCGGTGGGGCAATGGTTGACCAATGCCCTCGCGCCGCCTATTTTGCGCGCATGGCTATTCTCCCCATTCTTGAAGTGCCCGATCAGCGGCTCAAAGTGATTTCAAATCCGGTGACGGAGTTTAACGACGAGCTTAAGCAACTGGTCGAAGACATGTTCGACACCATGTATGATGCTCCCGGTATAGGCTTGGCGGCGATCCAGGTCGGCGTGCCGAAGCGCGTCCTGGTGATCGATCTACAGGAGCCTGCCGATCATCATCACGACCATGACGGGCCGTGCAACCACGATCATGACGTGGTTCGCAATCCTCGTATCTTCATCAATCCAGAAATCCTCGATCCGTCAGACGAATATTCAACCTATGCCGAAGGTTGCCTGTCGGTTCCCGACCAGTTTGCCGAAGTTGAGCGCCCCGCCCGCATCCGCGCGCGGTGGCAGGATATTGATGGCAAGGTGCATGAAGAAGATATGGAAGGCCTGATGGCTATCTGCCTGCAGCATGAGATGGATCATCTTGAAGGCATATTGTTCATTGATCATCTTTCGCGGCTCAAGCGCCAGATGGTGCTGAAGAAACTGGAGAAGCAGCGCAAAGTCGCGGCTTGATGCCCTTGCGCTGCGCGGAGGCGCGGTGCAGTTTTGATCTTGGGAAAGTGGCGCGCCCTGCAGGAGTCGAACCTGCGACCTCAAGATTAGAAGTCTCGCGCTCTATCCAGCTGAGCTAAGGGCGCGCGCTGCCTGCGCCAATAACGGCTTTGCGCCGCGCTGCAAAGCAGATATGGCTTCCTGCATGAGCGAAACCCATATCGAAGCGCAAAGCGCCAGCGCCGCCGCGGGGCGGCATTTCCGCTATTATGACTTTGTCATGGCGGCATTTGTTGCCGTGTTGTTGCTTTCCAACGTGATTGGTGCGGCAAAGCCGGCGCAGATCGAATTGGGCGGTGAGCCCTGGGTGTTCGGCGCAGGCATCCTGTTCTTTCCATTGGGTTATGTGATCGGCGACGTCCTCACCGAAGTTTATGGTTATGCGCGCGCGCGCCGGGTGATCTGGGCGGGTTTTGCAGCGCTGCTGTTCATGGCCTTTATGAGTTGGGTCGTCGTCAGCCTTCCGCCGGCGGATGGTTGGGAAGGGCAGGCTGCCTATGAAAGCGTTTTCGGCCAAGTGCCGCGCATTGTCTTTGCCTCAATCGTTGCTTTTTGGGCGGGCGAGTTCGTCAACAGCTATGTTCTGGCGCGGATGAAGGTCTGGACCAAAGGCAAGCATCTCTGGTCGCGCACCATCGGATCGACCGTGGTGGGGCAGGGGGTCGACAGCATCATCTTCTACCCGCTGGCATTTTGGGGCGTTTGGGAGAATGAAGCGGTGCTTGCCGTCATGGTGACGAACTGGCTGCTCAAGGTGTTGTGGGAAGTGGTGTTGACGCCGGTCACCTATGCGGTTGTCGGTGGCCTCAAACGGCGTGAAGGCGTGGATATCTTTGACGATCACACCAATTTCACGCCGTTCAAAACACAGGTCTAATCGCCATGCTGTTCGGTTACACACCGCTGGATTTTCAGCATTTCAAGCTTGTGGTGATCGAATCGACCGGGCTCGCCAAAGATGCCCTGCATATTTATGCCGGTATGGGCCTATTCCTGCTGGTAAGGCTGGTCTGGCGCCGCAAGGGCGGCTGGGTGCTGGCTTGGCTTGCAACGCTGGCATTGGCCTGCGGTGTCGAATGGCTCGACATGCTGGCAGAAGCATCCAATAGCGCAATCATGCCCGATGCGGCCCATTGGCACGATATCTGGAATACGATGTTCTGGCCGACTATGCTGTTGCTGGTAGGCCGCTGGCTGCAGCCCCAGTCAAAACCGGCTGTGCCGGAATCAGGCGATTTCGCGGATAAGCCCTTCGAACAGCCGCCGACCGTCTGATCCGCCCTGCACCGCTTCGATCATGCGTTCGGGGTGCGGCATCATGCCCAGAACATTGCCGGCCTCGTTCAATATGCCTGCAATGTTACGCGCCGAGCCATTGACGGGTTCGGCATAGCGGAAGGCGACACGGCCTTCGCCTTCCAGCCGGTCGAGCGTTGCATCATCGGCAAAATAATTACCGTCATGATGGGCCACTGGAATCACAATCTCTTCGCCGGCGTCATAGCGGCTGGTAAAGATTGACTGACTGTTTTCGACGGTCAGCTTCACTTCGCGGCAGACAAAGCGAATACCGGCATTGCGCATCAAGGCGCCGGGCAGCAGGCCTGCCTCGGTCAATATCTGGAAACCGTTGCAGACGCCGAGCACTGGAACACCGCGGCCGGCAGCAGCAATAACCGCCTGCATAACCGGTGACCGCGCGGCCATCGCGCCCGAACGTAAATAATCGCCATAGGAAAAGCCGCCCGGAACGGCGATCAGATCCAGCCCTGCGGGCAGTTCGCTTTCGCGGTGCCAGACCAGCGAGGTTTCGGCGCCGGTTACTTCGCGAATGGCAACCGCCATGTCACGGTCGCAATTGGACCCCGGAAACTGGATGACTGCGGCGCGCATCAGCGGGCCTCGATCTCGAAATTCTCGATCACCATATTGGCGAGCAGCTTGCGCGCCATTTCTTCAAGCTCGGCTTTGCCGACGCTTTCGTCATGCTCGATCTCGATCAACCGGCCGGCGCGCACGTCCTGCACCCCGGAAAAGCCAAGCCCTTCAAGCGCATGGTGGATTGCCTTGCCCTGGGGATCGAGAACGCCATTTTTCAGGGTAACAAAAACGCGGGTTTTCATATGAAACTGCCTGCTGGGAAAGTTTCGCCCCCTATAGCTGCCACCGGGCCGGAAACAAGGGGGCGATTGATGGTTAAACGCGCAATAACCTCAAAATCGAACCGTTGGTTGACCAGGAAAAGTTATGCGACATGATCGACGACAAAGGTGGCAGCAGAGCCATGGAGGTGCGATATGGTCGGTCTATCAGCGGCGATGTTCGTCGCCATGTTCGGATTTGGCTCGCAGATTTTTGGCTGGAGCCGCTATACGCAGGACGAGGTGCAACTGGCGCTGTTCCTGTCCTTCGTCCTTGGCATATTGTGCGGATACAAGACCAAAGGTTGATCTAGCCGGCTGGTGCGGTTGCCTTTGCCTCGGGCATTGCGCGAAAGATATAGCTGGGCTTATCCGCCAGAAAGCGCTTGGCCGCCTCCCACACATCCTGCGCCGTGATCGAGCGGAACCGCTCTTCATTGCGGCGGAAGCGTTCAAGCCGCTCGGGTTCTGTCTGCGCCTGATCGACGATCTGCATCCAGGTTGAGTTTTGACGCCGCCAGTCGGCATAGCTTTCTAGCGAAGGCTTGCGCCCGCGTTCGAACAGGTCGGCGTCGACCGGCGCTGCCGTGATTTCCGCGATGACCGCCTCGACTGCCTTTTCGATCGCGTCGATATCCTTGGGATCGCCATTGGTACCAACCGAAAATGTGCCGCGGCCGGTATAAATGTCCGACATATCCGACGATGCGCCCGCACCATAGGTCGCGCCCAGTTTCTCGCGCAGTTCGTCAAGAAGGCGGATGCGGACGATGTCGGCAAGCAGTTCCATCGTCTGTTCCTGCCGCTGGTCGCTGTCGTCTGTTGTCGGCCAGACTCGCCGCCAAGCCATCTGGTTTGCTTCACCGCGGTGTGGCAGAATATGGATGCCAAAGGCGCCGCTATATCGGGTGGCGCGTGCCGCCGGATCGATCCCGGCCTCGGCTTTTCGCATCGGCAAGGCGCCAAAGGTGCGTGCGACCATCGCGATTGCTTCTGCCTCGTCGAAATCCCCGACCAGCCCGATCTCGATCGGCGCTGTCGCCAAAACATCGCCCAGAGCGGTACGAAGCGCAGCAAAATCGGCGGCTTCCAGTTGTTCGCGCGGCGGTAGCACGAACCGCAAATCATCGCCGTTCATCACACGCGCCTGCCCCTGCGTCAGTGTGGAAGAGGGTGTCGCGTTCAAGCGGCTGTAAAACTCGGCCAGTGGGCGGCGAAACAGCCTGACGGCGTCGCCGCGATAGCCAGGATCGGTGATCATTGCGGCAAGCAATTGCAATTGGCGTTCCAGATCCTTTCGAACCACCGCCGATGATCCGCCGAAATGGTCTGCACCGACGGCTAGGATCGGGGCTGCGGTTGTTCCGGCAAGGGCTGCGCGCAGATCATCAGCGTCATAGGCACCAAGCCCGCCGCCGACATAAGCACCCTGCATGAACATCGCCAGAGGTTGGTCTTTCTGTGCGAAATGCATCCGTCCACCATCGACCCGCAACGACCAACGCACCCGATCCTTTTCAAAATCAGTCTTTTTCAGGTTGAGCCGGACGCCATTGGCAAAACGCAATGTGCGGATATCGAGATCGGATATTCGGGTGTCGCTGACAAGGACACCCGCTGTGCCAAAATCGGAATAGGCCCAGCCTTTGGCCACGCGCAGATCGGGCGGGGTGACAGCGCTGTTCCGGCTGGCAGTGAAGGCGGAAACTATGTCTGCCTCTGTCACGCCGTCGATCTTGCGGCCGGACAGAAAAATTTGCGGCCGTTCCAGCTTATTGAACCAATAGGCAAATTCGCGGCTGACGCTATCCGCGCCCATGAACGGCCGCAATTGCAACCAAAGCCGCTGGCGGTAATCGGCGGCGGTGACGATATCATCGTCCAGATTGGTCAGTTCATTGGCAAAGGCCCCGCTCGTTGTGGTGCTTTCACTGCGCACAGCATTGGCAAAGGCCGCGTCCAGCCGTTGGATCTGCTCGGCAATTTCCTGCTCGCCAAAACCATGTTCGACCGCCTGACGCACCATTTGTTCGACGATGGGCAGGGCTTTGCGCCACGCGCCATCCTTTGAACCGATGGCGAATCCAACCCTTGCATGTTTATCGCAGAAACCTGCGGAAAAGCCGATGTTGCTGCCCAGCAATGGCACATCTTCGCGGCGGCTTTTGCGCGCGATCCGGTCACCGATAATCCCTGCCGCAATCTGCATGCGAAGATCGAGCAGTGCGCGTTCGAAGGTATCGGGGCGCGGCCTGTCGGGCAAAATCTGCTCGACACTGATGGCCTCGCTTACTTCGGGATGGCTAAAGACGCCCGCGCCGCTGGGACGCTGCGTATCAAAACCGCATCGGTCCAGATCGCCCAACTGCCGGCCTTCGCCGCGCCATGAGGCGAAATGGCGCAGGATCGCCTTTTCCATCGCGACGGGATCGACTGGTCCGACAATGATCAGCCGGGTGCGGTCCGGGGTGTACCAACGGCGATATAAAGCGCGCATGCGTTCGGCCGGCGCATTTTGGAGCACATCCAGCGTCCCGATAGGATAGCGGGTGGAAAAATAACTGTCGGGATAAAATAGCTGGTTGACCGCGCGGGCGCGTTGGAAATTGTAATTTTCCCTGTCGCGCATTTCGGCGATCACGACGCCGCGCTCGCGTTCGACCGCTTCGGGATTGAACAGCACTTCGCTTGCCGTCTCGCGCAGCAGGAACAGCGCCTGATCGATGAGCTGTGGATCGGATTTGGGCAGATCAAGCTTGTATTGCGTGCGCAGATAGCCGGTCGAGGCATTGGTATCTGCGCCAAAGCTCAGCCCGAGCCGTTCGAGTTTGCGCACCATTTCGCCCTCGGGCACATTGGTGGTGCCGTTGAACGCCATATGCTCGATAAAATGGGCAAGGCCCTGTTCGTTATCTGCTTCTGCAGCCGATCCGAATTCGACCGCCAGCCGGATCAGGACCTGGTTTTCAGGCCGTTCGTTATGGCGAATGGCATAGCGCAGGCCGTTGGGCAGAACGCCATAGATGATGCGCTTGTCCGCCTCCAGATCGCTGGTCTCGCTGTTCCACGGCGCGGTGCGCTGCGCCTTGTCGGCGGCTGATGCCTCGACTGGAACCGAAAGACACGCAAATGCGCATGCAAGGGCCAAGGATATGGCGGCGGATTTCTTCCCCATCGCGCCGTTATCGCCGCTTTGCCTTCAAACGCAATCGGCGAAGTTGTAAATCATTTGCCCTTGCGCAACCGATGCGTGACCATGTCGAGAACCGCGCCTTCGCCCTCTTCGGGAATCAGGCCAAGCCGGCGGGCAACTTCCTGATAGGCCTCTGCTTCGCCGCCCAGGTCGCGACGGAAACGATCCTTGTCGAGCTTTTCACCGGTTTCAATGTCCCATAGACGGCAACCGTCAGGGCTGATTTCATCGGCCAGGATGATGCGGCTGAAATCGCCGTCATACAGGCGGCCGAATTCCAGCTTGAAATCGACAAGGCGGATGCCGATTGCTGCGAACATCCCGCACATGAAATCATTGACGCGGATCGCCATCGAGCTGATATCCTGCATCTCTTCCTGACTTGCCCAGCCAAAGCAGGCGATATGCTCTTCGCCTACAAGGGGATCGCCCAAGCTGTCATCCTTGTAGCAATATTCGAGCAGTGTGTGGGGAAGGGGTGTGCCTTCCTCAATGCCCAGCCGCTTTGAAAGCGTGCCTGCCGCGACATTGCGAACGATCACCTCGATCGGGACAATTTCAACCTGGCGGATCAACTGTTCACGCATATTCAGGCGACGGATAAAGTGGGTCGGGATGCCGATATGGGCCAGCCGCGTGAAGACATGTTCGGACACGCGGTTGTTGATCACGCCCTTGCCGGTGATTGTTCCGCGCTTCTGCGCGTTGAAGGCGGTGGCATCATCCTTGAAATACTGGATCAGGGTGCCGGGTTCGGGGCCTTCGTACAGAATTTTGGCCTTGCCCTCATAAATTTTGCGGCGGCGTGTCATCGGCAGTTCCCGTAAAAAACAAATCACCCCGCGCCATCGTCGCGCAAAGGCGATCGATCGGGCCGGGGCATGGGCAGGCTTTAGCCCAATATGACTTTCCGTGCAATTGATGTTAGGGATGTTGTTTAGGGGAAACAAAGTGGCGATGAATCTCGACTTGCTGTTGAAAGCCTATGCGCACGGCATTTTCCCGATGGCAGATTCACGTGAAGACAGGGATTCGTTTTGGGTAGAGCCCAAGACCCGGGCGATACTGCCGCTGGATGGCATTCATATATCGAAATCGCTCGCCAAAACGATAAAGCAGGACCGTTTCATTGTGACGACGGATACCAGCTTTGCCGCGGTCATCCAGGCCTGTGCGCAAAGCACGGAGGATCGGCAGGAAACCTGGATCAACAGCGATATTGAAGCGGCATTTTGCGAGCTGCATCGCATGGGCATGGCGCACAGCATTGAATGCTGGTCGGACGGACAGCTTGTTGGCGGGCTTTACGGGCTTGCCATGGGACGAGCATTTTTCGGCGAGAGCATGTTTTCCCGCGCTACCGATGCGTCCAAAGTCGCGCTGGCATGGCTGGTTGCACGTATGCGTGTCGGCAATTTCACCCTGCTCGATTGCCAGTTCATGACCGATCACCTGCAATCATTGGGCGCGATCGAAGTATCGCAGCGGCAGTATCTCAAGCTGCTCGAAGCAGCGCTGTCACGCGATCAGGTCTCGACCGTCGCTTCGTCAGCGCCGCCGGCTTCTTCGGTGGCTGGCGCGGGTGCGGGCGCTGCAGCATCGGGTGGCGATTGGGGCTCGCTGGACGATTTGTTGGCGGGCGTTTCGGTGTCCGGTTCCTCATCGGCCGCTTCTTCGCCCGGGAAGCTCATCCTGCATTCCTTGACCCAGATATCGTAAACCGGGTGCTGCACGATGTTGGCGGCCGGATTTTCTTTGAACAACCAGCCCGAGAAGACCTGAACCCAGCGCTCTGCGGCATTGGTGCCGGCGGGGCGTTGATTGACGATCAACTGCACAAAGGCACCCTGATCCTGATAGGTTTCCCATGGCGCGGTTTTTTCGCAGGCGCGCACGCGGATCACCACCTTGCCGAAACGGACGGCTTCGCCAGGCTTTAGTTCGAAATCGCGGGTCTGGCCGTTGCGCTTGTTCAATAGGCCGACAACGGCAATGCGCTCTGCCATCGGTGTACCGGGCTGATCGACCAGTGCGGAAACGGGCCGGTCAGCACTTGCGGTCGTTTTTGCCTTTTCCTTCGATGCGGCCTGCGGCTCACCGCTTTGGCAGGCAGACAACGCGACCAGCGATGCAAGCAGCAAAGGCGGAACGCGCCGCCTCATGCTGCATCCGGGCTCCATGCGGTATAGTCGCCGGTTGCGGCCTGTCTTTTTCCGCCCTGTTCGATGGCGCCGCCGGGACGATAGGCCGCCTGGCTGCCGGTTGCATTGACGCCGGCGGGTAGTTCGAAATTGCGCTTGGGCGGAAGATAGCTGTCCGGCTCACCTTCAAAGGTATGGTGCAGCCAGCCATGCCATTCGGGTGCAACACGGCTCGCGTCGTTCGGGCCATGATAAATCACCCAGCGGCGGCTGTCGTCACGGTTGCGGTAATAGCGGTTACCCTCCGCATCCTCGCCCACCATGATACCGTTACGCGCGCTGAACAGCGCTGTACCGATCGTCGCGCCGTCCCACCAAGTGAAGATTTTTGCCAATATTCCCATGCGCCGCCGATTAAGCGCAAGCGTGAAGCCTTGCAATCAAAAAGGCAGTCAGCGCGCCTGCCAATGCACGCTATCGCCCGCCTTTATGCCAAGCTCGGCGGCCAAACCGCCGCGAAGTTCCAGCACAGCCACTACAGGCGCGGTCGATTCGACCGGGTCGGTTGAATAGGGCGTGGTGTTGGCGGCGATATTCTCGATCCGGCCGTCTGCCCGAACGAAGATGATATCGAGCGGAATGACCGTATTCTTCATCCAGAAACTGGCCATGCGCGTATCGGGAAAGGGAAAGATCATGCCGCGATCATCGGCGAGTGCGGTTCTGAACATCAGGCCGCGTGCTTGCTGCGCCGAAGTGCGGGCCACCTCAACGGTGAAGGCGTGGTTTTTTGTCCCGCTTTTGACACAAAGCTGGACCTGATCGAGCCCCGCCTCGCTCGGCGCCAGTTTTGCGCCGGGATCGCATGACGAACCTGTGGCATTTTGGGTTGCCGCCAAGCTGTCGGCGGTGCCGCCGCATCCCATCAGCGCCGCTGTTGCCAGCGCCAGCAATGGCCAAAACTTACGCATTATTTTGTTGCCTTTCCGCAGATGATCCGGGCCGAACCGGGCTGGCGAATGAAACAGGTCGCCTTGCCGTCGACGGTGATCGATCCCGATCCTGAATTGACGATTTCAACCGTGTCGGTGACTTGTAAATGTGTTGCGGCATTGCCGGTTTGTGCAAGCTTTGCCTGCTGGAGCCGCAGTCCTGCCGCATCGACCGTCGCGCCGCCATTGATACCGATTTGTGCCGCGCGCACGGTACCGCTGCCGATCTTCACAATGCCCTGGCCGGCGACGCTCAGGCTCAAACGGTCGCTTTCCAGCCGGGCGATGTCGATCGATCCCGGGCCGGATAATTTGACCGTGCCGGTGCCGCCGATGACGCGCATCTGGTTGACTGTGACATTGGCACTGCCATCCACCGAGATGCGGTTTACGTCACGGCCGCCCAGACGGATCACCAAAGGCGTGGTGGCTGGCGCCTTGCTTGTCTGGCCTTCATATTCCTGAATGCGGACGCGTAAGGTTCGTCCATTGCGTTCGATCTTCACAGCCTCGATCATCTGGCGGTCTCCGCTCGCCTTGGCAGAGGGTGACCGGTTGTTGTCGAAAATGACCTGCATGTCACCTTCGACCAGCAACTCTTCGAAACTGCCGATCAGAAAGCTGCGCTCTGCGGCCATTGCCGGAGCCGCTAGGGGGGACAGGGCAGGCGCAATCAGCGCCAGATGAAAGATGGCTTTGGTGGATCGCATGGCGGTATCTATGCCTTTTGCCACAGTAGCGGTCAAACAGCTTCGCTTTCGGTTCGTCGCCGGCGGTTTTGTGGGCAAGAAAAAAGGGCACCCGAAGATGCCCTTTTTGTCTGATGCACTATGACGACCCGATTATTCGGCGCGCTCATAATATTGCGGCGCGGCCTCTTTCAACACGCCGAGGATTTTCTTGAGCGCAGCAGGCTCATCGGTCTTTTCCATCGCTGCCAGCTCGCGGGCAAGACGGCTCGACGCCGCTTCGAAAATCTGGCGCTCCGAATAGCTCTGCTCAGGCTGGTCGTCGGGACGGAACAGATCGCGCGTCACTTCGGCGATCGAAACCAGATCACCCGAATTGATCTTTGCTTCATATTCCTGTGCACGGCGCGACCACATGGTGCGCTTGACCTTCGGTTTGCCCTTCAGCGTTTCCATTGCTTCCTTCAGGGTCTTGTCCGAAGACAATTTGCGCATGCCAACGCTCTCGGCCTTGTTCACCGGAACGCGCAGCGTCATTTTTTCTTTTTCAAACCGCAGCACGTAAAGTTCGAGCTGCATTCCGGCGATTTCGGAATTCTGCAACTCGATTACGCGGCCGACCCCATGCTTGGGATAAACAACATAATCGCCAACATCGAATAAGATTGCGCTGGACGCCATGAAAACGGACCCTTTCTGATTATATCAACGCAGGCGTTAATGCCGTTGGCATTTCGCTCCGATTGCTTCGGCAAGCGTTGATTGTTTGTCTTTCTAGTCAGTTGATGCCCGAGAACGCCCCAATCGCTCTCGAATTTTACCCGTCATAACAGATTCGCAAGAAAATTTCAATGTTGCATTGCGATATGCAACTGACGGTTCAGGCAGAGCCGAGTTTGCGAACCTTGCTGCGTTCCTCTGGCGTGATCTCTGTCGCCTTGGCAGACACTTCGGAAGCATCGATCCAGCACAGATCCATATTATTCAAAATACGGTCGTCATGACTTCTGATCGCAACCTGCATGATCGGACGGCGATCGCGTTCATCGCACAATACCGGGTTAGATGGCACACCGGTTTCCCACCGTTCGCCCCATTGGCGCAGGGCGATCATCGTTGGCAGAAAATCGAGTCCCTTTGCGGTCAGTCGATATTCGACGCGGCGTCGATCATCGGGGCAGGGGTTGCGATGCAATATGCCCGCTTCGGTCAGGCGGGTCAGGCGGTTTGCCAATATGTTGCGGGCAATCCCGATCTCAGAAAGGAACTCTTCGAAATGGCGAACGCCGTTAAAGGCGGCCCGCAGGATCATGAAAGACCAACGCTCGCCAATCGCCTCAAGCGCGGCCGGAAGCCCGCAATTGGCGATCTCGTTTAGTGGCTCTCTCAATTTCCCCATGGGACGGTCCTAACGGGTCTGAATTTTTTTGCCAGACCAATATAAGTTTTCAGTTGCAACTTAATTTCTACCTAAGTAAGTAGTGATTCGCAACTGGTTTTCCAGGGGCCCAATCCGATAGCTGACTTTGATATGGGTCGGCACGGGGCGGAAACAAGATCCAGATCAAGGATAATGAAAATGACCCTCTCCCAAACTTCCACGCGCTTTGGCGCGCTCGTTACCGCTGTCGCAACCAGCGCAGTTCTTCTTTTCGCTGCACCGCAGGCGCACGCCCAGTCGGCCGCTGGCCGCTATTATACTGTTGAGCTGGCCCAGCCCGCTGCAACCAGCAAGGCTGTCGTTCGCGGTGTTGTGTTCCAGTGCAACGGCACCACCTGCCGTGCGCCGCTGACCAGCTCTGCTCCGCGCAATGTTTGCGCCAGCGTCGCCCGCGAGTTCGGCGAAGTCACCAGCTTCACGGCAGGCGACCGTGCACTTGATGCGTCGGCCATCGATGGCTGCAACAGCAAGAAAAAAGTGATCATCGCCAAGGATTGATCGCCACAATCCGGGGGGCTGATCGGCCACGCTTCCTGAATTCAACGGTCCCGGGGATAGCCCGGTGAACCGCAAAGGCCGAGAATGATTTGCGCCGGTGCGCGCCTGCTGCCTCCTCTCCCCCTGTGCAGCAAGGTGCCACCGGCGTTTTTCATTCAACCTTGCCGCAGGCAGCGGCTGCCATTCTTGCTTCTCCGTCCGATGGGGCCGGCACATCGACCAAAGCATTTGCCGCAATCGAAATTTTTATGTTGCATCGCGGTGTAAATCCCACATCTAGGAAACCCATGATGCGGCAATATGAACTTGTTGAACGGGTGCGCGCCTATGCACCGGATGTCGATGAAGATCGGCTCAACAAGGCTTATGTCTTCACCGTCCAGATGCACGGCACGCAAAAGCGTGCGTCGGGCGATCCTTATTTCAGCCATCCGGTAGAGGTTGCCGGGCTGATGACGGATCTGAAGATGGATGAAGACACGATCATCACCGCGCTGCTGCACGATACGGTCGAAGATACGCTGACCAGTATCGAGGATGTCGAAAGCAAGTTCGGCCCTGAGGTTGCGCGCCTTGTAGATGGCGTTACCAAATTATCGAAGATCGAGGCGCAGACCGACGATGAACGCGCAGCCGAGAATCTGCGTAAATTCCTGCTCGCCATTTCGGATGACATACGCGTGCTTTTGGTCAAGCTGGCTGACCGGCTGCACAATATGCGCACGCTGCATTTCATCAAAAGCCCGGATAAGCGGCGGCGGATCGCGCGCGAAACGATGGATATTTATGCGCCGCTGGCAGAACGCATCGGCATGTATGAATATATGCATGAAATGCAGTTGCTTGCTTTCGAGCAGTTGGAGCCAGAAGCCTATAAGACGATCACCAGCCGGCTGGCGCAGATCCGTGAAAATGGCGACAAGCTGATCGAGGAAATCAACCAGTCCATTGCCGGTTCGATGGAGCGCGCCGGAATAAAGGCGCGGGTTTCGGGGCGGGAAAAGCATCCCTATTCCATCTGGAAGAAGATGCAGGAACGCCATGTCGCGTTCGATCAATTGTCCGATATCAACGCTTTTCGCGTGATCGTTGATGATGTGGAATCCTGTTATCGCGCGCTGGGCGTACTGCACCGGCGCTGGCAGATGGTGCCCGGCCGCTTCAAGGATTTCATTTCGACGCCAAAACGCAATGGCTATCGCTCGCTGCATACCACGATCATGTTCGCGCAGAATATGCGCGTCGAAGTCCAAATCCGCAGCGCAGATATGCATCGCGCCGCCGAATATGGGCTGGCGGCACATTGGGCTTACAAGCAGGAAGATGTGCCCGATGGGCAGGCCGGCTGGCTGCGTGACCTGCTAGAGATTCTGGAAACCAGCCACGATCCTGAAGAGCTGCTCGAAAACACGCGGATGGCGATGTATCAGGATCGCATCTTCGCGTTCACGCCCAAGGGCGCGCTGCATCAATTGCCCAAGGGATCAACACCGGTTGATTTCGCTTATGCGGTGCATACCGATCTGGGCGACCGTGCCGTGGGGGCAAAGGTCAATGGCCGCCACGTGCCGCTGCGGACATTGCTCAACAATGGCGACATGGTCGAAATCCTTTCGAGCAAGGCGCACCGGCCCGAACCTGCCTGGCTGAATTTTGTTGCGACGGGTAAGGCCCGGGCCGCAATCCGCCGCCATGTGCGCCATCGCGAACGCGGCGAAATGGTGCAGCTTGGCCGGCAATTGTTCGAAGATATCTCTGCACGCGTGCCCGGCCGGATCGGTGCAAAGGCGATTAAGGCCGCGCTTGGCCGGTTGAAACTTCCCAGTGATGACGAACTGATGCTGGCGATCGGATCGGGCAAGCTTACCGATCGCGATGTGATGCAGGCACTGGTGCCGGGCTTTGATCCTGGTGAAGACACCGATTGGCCAACCCCGGAACGGGTCATTTCCATTCGTGGCCTTACGCCGGGCGTAGCGTTTGAACTGGGCGAATGCTGCCATCCAGTGCCCGGCGACCGCATCGTCGGTATCCGTCGCGTCGATCAGCCGGTTGAGGTCCACACGATCCACTGCGCGCGGCTGGACAGCATCACCGATGCCGATTGGGTTGATCTCAGTTGGGGGCAGGGCAGCGATGGCGGCGCTGCGCGGTTGCGTGTGATCATTCATAACCGCCCCGGCATGCTCGCCGAAATGGCCGGGATATTCGGCTATCACAAGGCCAATATCATCAATCTGCGCCTGACCGCGCGCGACGCCAGCTTCCACACATTCGAGGCGGATCTGGAGGTACATGACCTTCAGCACCTGATGCGTATCCTGTCCGCCCTGCGCGCATCGGATGCCGTGGCGCAGGCAGATCGGGTGTTCGGTTAATTGCCGACAGTCACGCGGCCGCGCCGCGCGATATAGCCTCTCTCGGCCATTTCCTTGCGATAGTCAGACCGGGCGTCGCGCAGTTCGCGATGATATTCGGCCCAAGCCTCACGTTCATCCTGCGCCGTTTTTGCCCGGCGCAAATCCTTGCGCAGTTCAATCTCGGCTTCCTCGATATCCGAACGGTAATCATACCAGTAATTGTTGCGAACGCCTGCAATCGGCCTTTCAAGGACCTGTGCATGAACATGCGGGGAAGGGTGAGCCTGCGCCACTTTCGAAAATAATAGCAGCGCTGCGGTTGCTGCACCGACAAGCACCAAGCCGATGGCAAAGCGGCGTTTCCACGAAACCGCCGGTGGTCCGATGATCAGCGGCTCATGCCGCCGCGATGGCCTTTTGGTGTGCCCTTCACGAAAAACCCCTACCATTAGCGACCTCCATCGCCCCCGCAGTTGCACCTTTCCCGCCCGTGTCAGGCCACGAGTGGCGTCTAAAGATTGCTGTGCGATGAATGAGGGTGGGTGTCATGCGACGGGGCGTGATGGTTGTTCGTCGAAACGATCCATGGCGGCGGATTGACTCATGCCCTGACGCGTCGGATAGCGGGCAGACAGGAGGATTTTACATGAAGCTGCATCTCTTTTCGGCCTCGCACCTTGCGCTTGCCGGCGTTTGTCTTGGTGCCCTTGCGGCCGTGCCGCTGTCCGCACAGGACAAGGGCGAAGACGCGAAATGGGATGTCAATGCGCCTCCCGGCCTCACCATTCGTGAAGTCCCTATCGCAGTGGACGAAGGCACATGGATGAATGTCGATGTCAGCCCCGATGGAAAATCGGTCGCGTTTGACCTGTTGGGTGACATCTATGTCATGCCAATTTCGGGCGGCACGCCAAACCGCATCGCAGAGGGGCTTGCCTATGAAACGCAGCCGCGCTTTTCAGCCGATGGCAAGCGGATTGCATTCACGTCCGATCGGGGCGGTGGTGACAATATCTGGGTGATGAATGTCGATGGCAGTGACAAGCGCCAACTGACCAAAGAAGATTTCCGCCTCCTCAATCAGGCAAGCTGGAGCCCGAACGGCCAGTTCATTGCCGCAAAAAAGCATTTCACCACGCAACGCTCGCTCGGCACGGGAGAGGTTTGGCTATACCATATTTCGGGCGGGTCAGGCGTGCCTTTGGTGAAACGCCCCAATGAAACGCACCAAAAGGAATTAGGCGAACCGATTTTCGCACCCGATGGCAAGCATATCTATTTCACGCGCAATACGACATCGGGACCGATTTTCGAATATGCGCAGGATTCGAATAACCAGATTTTCGCGATCGAACGATATGATCTAGAAACTGGCGAGACCGAATTTGTCGTCGGCGGAGAGGGCGGCGCCGTGCGCCCGACGCCATCACCCGATGGGAAAAAGCTGGCCTATGTCCGGCGCGAGAAAACCCGTTCAAAACTCTATCTTCGTGATCTTGAAACCGGCGCAGACCGCAAGCTCTTCGATACGCTGGATCAGGATGTGCAAGAAACCTGGGCGGTCACCGGCGTTTACCCCAATATGGCCTGGACGCCGGATTCGGCAGCGCTCGTCTTTTGGGCGGGCGGCAAGCTGAACCGGCTTGATCTTGCCAGCGGCAAAAGCGCGATCATCCCTTTTCGCATAGAGGATAGCCGCGGCGTTATCGATCCGCCGCGCCCGCCGGTGGAGGTTGCGCCCGACAGTTTTGAAACGAAAATCCCGCGCGGCGCGGCGGTATCCCCCGATGGCAACCGGGTGGTATTCGAAACGCTTGGCAAATTGTGGGTGAAGGCAATGGCAGGGGGCGAACCGCGGCGCCTGACCAACGATGCCGATGCGATGGAGGCCTATCCCACATGGTCGCCCGACGGCAAAACGATAGCCTATGTCCGCTGGACCGACGCCGGTCTTGGCAGCATTCAGACTGTCGGTGCCAATGGTGGCGCCAGCCGCATCGTTACCAAGGCGGCCGGCCATTATGCGCGCCCGCGCTTTGCGCCTGATGGTAAAACCATCGTCTTTGAAAAAGGCAGCGGCGGCAATCTGGTCAGCCCGATTGCTTCGGCTGAACCCGGGCTTTACCGGGTGGCGATTGCTGGCGGCGAACCCGTCCGTTTCGCGCGCGATGGCGAAGCCCCGCATTTCGGTGCGGCGAACGACCGGATTTTCTTCACGACGAGCGACGGCAAGGGCGCGAAGCTGGTCAGCACAGATCTGGACGGAGAGGCGCGGCGTACCCATGCCGAAGGGGAAATGGTCAACGCCTATAGCGTGTCACCCGATGGCAGCCATTTTGCCTTCCGCCAGAATTACCAGGCCTATGTCATGCCCTTGATGCCCGGCACACAGACGGTGACGGCATCGCCTTCGGGTGGGCCGATGCCCGTCGCGAAAGCCAGTGGCGATGGCGCCGACTGGATCCACTGGTCCAATGGCGGCGCAAGGCTGCACTGGTCGCTCGGGCCGACACTGTTCACTGGCGAGCGTAGCGCGATGTTTGCGTCTGCCCCCTTGGCCAAGGATGCCAAGCCGACCAAGTTTGAATCGCCGAGAACTGGCGTTTCCCTCTCAATGCGCGTCAATGCCGACAAGCCGACCGGCACTGTCGCGCTGGTTGGCGCGCGGTTGGTCACCATGGCTTCGCCCGATGGCGGCGCGATCGAGGATGGCATTGTCCTGATTGAAAATAACCGGATCAAGGCGGTGGGTCGCCGGGGTGAAGTGACAATTCCCGCAGGTACACCAACCGTCGATGTCAGCGGCAAGACAATCATTCCCGGCCTGATCGATGCGCATGCCCATGGCCCTTATGGCGTCGATGAATATACGCCGCAGGCCAATTGGGCGGAGATGGTCAATCTCGCGCTTGGCGTGACCACCCGTCATGATCCGTCCAGCCGTTCGGCGCTGGTCTTCCCGGCGTTGGAAATGGTGCGTGCTGGCAAGATCATCGGCCCGCGCAGCTTTTCAACAGGCGAAATCGTCTATGGTGCGAAAAGCCCGCATGTTTATGCGCAGATTGACAGCAAGGCCGATGCGCTGGCGCATATCCGCCGGTTGAAGGCGC
This sequence comes from Sphingobium sp., assembly GCA_035196065.1. Lineage (NCBI taxonomy): Bacteria > Pseudomonadati > Pseudomonadota > Alphaproteobacteria > Sphingomonadales > Sphingobiaceae > Sphingobium > Sphingobium sp. The sequence goes on along the minus strand of CP136575.1, from coordinate 2,607,643 downwards.
AGGGCGCGCACAGCATTAAAAATTACAACCAGCCCCGCCGTGACCAGCGCCAGCAGGTTGTAGCCGCCGCAATACAAGAGAATATGCGCTCGGTCGCCGAGGGTGGATCGCTGTTCGGTCTCGACATGACGCTGATCGCCGATGGCAACACCACGGTTGAGCATAATGTGCCGCTGGAAATCTTTTACCAGGATGTGCAGCAATTCTTCTCGCGGTCAAAGGTTGGATATACACCGACATTGGTTGTCACCTATGGTGGCCCGGCGGCTGACCCCTATTGGCGGGCGCACACCGATGTTTGGAAACAGCCTTTGCTGCAAAAGCATGTGCCCGAAAGCTTGCTCGTCGCGGCCAATGCCCGGCGGCCGATTGCGCCCGAAGACAATTATGTCGACGATGAAAGCGCGCGCGAAGCCGCCAAGCTGGCGCGGCTGGGCGTTCCGGTGGCCATTGGTGCGCATGGGCAGGAGCCCGGGATCGCCGCGCATTGGGAGCTTTGGTCGTTTGTCCGTGGCGGGATGACAACGGTCGAGGCATTGCGTGCCGGCACAATCGAATCTGCCCGGTCGCTGGGTTATGACAAGGATATTGGTTCGATCGAACCGGGCAAGCTTGCCGACCTCGTCATCCTTGACGCCGATCCGACGGCGGACATCCGCAATTCCGAAAAGATCGCCAAGGTGATGCTCAACGGCCGTCTCTATAATGCCGCAACGCTCAATGAGGAAGTGACCGGCAATCGCAAGCGGCCGGCTTATTGGTGGGAAGGCGCACAAGGCGGCGGTAGCGGCAGTGCCGGGATTGCCGGCGCGGCAGGCCATTCGCACGGCGACTGAGAAAAGCTATGGGCGAGGCCGTAAAGGCCTCGTCCATCATGCCTTGCGAACGACGCTCTCGGGAAGGTCTTTGCCGAAGACGCGCTGATAATATTCGGCGACTAGCATCCGTTCTGCCTCATCACATTTGTTGAGGAAGGACAGGCGGAAGGCGAAGCCCAGATCTTTGAAGATCGCGGTATTCTGCGCCCAGGTGATCACCGTGCGCGGGCTCATCACCGTCGAAATGTCGCCATTGATAAAGCCCTGGCGGGTCAGTTCGGCGACCTTCACCATATTGGCAACGTCCGCCGGATCGACGCCTTCGGCCTTGGCCAGAACGATCTCGCTTTCGACCTGTGCGGGCAGATAATTCAGCCCGACAACGATGTTCCAACGGTCCATCTGGCCCTGATTGATCTGCTGCGTGCCATGATAAAGGCCGCTAGTGTCGCCAAGGCCCACGGTATTGGCGGTCGCAAAGATGCGGAACCATGGGTTGGGCCGGATGACGCGGTTCTGGTCAAGCAGGGTCAGCTTGCCTTCGGTTTCGAGGACGCGCTGGATTACGAACATCACATCGGGGCGGCCGGCATCATATTCGTCGAACACCAGTGCGGTCGGTGTCTGCAATGCCCAGGGCAGCAGGCCTTCGCGGAATTCTGTCACCTGCACGCCGTCGCGCAGCACGATGGCATCGCGGCCGATCAGGTCGATACGGCTGATATGGGCATCCAGGTTGATGCGGATACATGGCCAGTTGAGCCGCGCTGCAACCTGCTCGATATGCGTCGATTTGCCTGTGCCATGATAGCCTTGCACCATCACGCGGCGGTTATGGGCAAAGCCTGCAAGAATGGCGAGCGTGGTGTCCGGGTCAAATACGTAGGAGGGGTCAAGATCGGGTACTCGTTCGTCCGCCTCGCTGAATGCCGGGCATTCCATGTCGATGTCGATGCCAAACATTTCGCGCACATTCACTGTCTTGTCGGGGGCCGAAAGAATGGTGGTGGAACGGCTGTCTGGCTGGATGTTCGGGATATCGGTCATGTCTTGGGTCTCGGAATAAATCTGCAAGGCTAGGCGAAGGCCGGTGCCGTCTTGAGGTGCGTATAAGCGGCAATCACATCTTGCAAAGCCTTTTCATGCGCCCTGTCGCCGCCATTCTTGTCGGGATGATATTTGCGTACCAGTCGCGAATAAGCCGAGCGCATGGCTTTGCGATCCGCATCATGGCCAAGCCCTAGCGTCTTTAACGCCTTTTTATCGTCGGCGGACAATATATGGCCGTTTGCGGTGGTCGCGGGGCGTGCATCTTCCATCCGCCCCTTGAAGCGCGCCGATATCGCATCGATTGGATCGCGGAAATCGGCCCAGCGCGGCGGCGAATCGACATTGCCATTTGCCCTGAAGGCGCGGGTTTCACTGGGCCAGACGTTCATCGGGCTTTGCGCCTTGGCGATTTCCTCCGCGCTCATCCCCTCAAACCAATCATAGCCTGCGTTGAATTCACGGACATGATCGAGGCAGAACCAGAGATAGTCACCCGGACCATTGGGTCCGGGCGGGCGACCATAGGGGTTAGGCGCGCGAAATTCACCGGCGCGCTGGCAGGTTGGATGTTGGCACTGACGCCGCGAACTGTGCATGCGGCCATGGAATCGGTCTGGATTGCGCGGGGCGGACATTCAAGCTGCCCAATGGAATTCAATGCGGCCATTTGCCCACTGGCTGCCGAGTTGCGTCAGTTCGTCGCGGATCGCCGCTATATGGCTGCTGCCCATCGGCGGCGGCGGTACATGCGAATATCCGCATGCCACTTCAATCGTTTCGAGCAGCATGCCATCCTCTGCCCCGCCACCCCACATATCAGCTTCGAAGCATTCGACGATGCGTTCGGCCTGCAACAGTTCCACGATCTGCGGTTCGGGAACTTGCGCGCGCTTTGCGCTTGCATGGCCCGCCATTTTCGCAATGTCGGCCAATTCTTCGGGATGCTGTCCCGCCGCCACCATGCCCCAGAAACCGCGTGCCAATCCGAGATGCTTTTCCACTGCAAAGTGGACAGCATCGTGCGGGAAAGGGCCTTTCTTTGGAAAACTGGTATCGGCGCAGGATCCATCATTCCGGATGATGCTGATCCGGTCGTCGCTGGTTCCCTTGATGATTGTCACGTCCATTTTTCGTCCGATATTCGTTGCTATGCTGCTTGTCGAAAGCTTTGTCACAACCTACCATATGACAATGAGCAAAGGCCCAATCCAGCGTGAAATGGAGGCACTGTTAGTAGCAGCCTTCACCCCAAATCATCTTACCGTGACCAACGACAGCGCAACACATCGCGGCCATAGCGGCGATGATGGGTCGGGCGAGAGCCACTTCACCGTTGAAATAGAAAGCAGCGCCTTTGCCGGGGTGAATCGCGTCCTGCGGCAGCGGATGGTGAACAAGGCGCTGGGCGACCTGCCTGGGGACAGGGTGCACGCCCTAGCCATCAAGGCGCGCGCACCGGGGGAGTGATCCGGCCCGGCCTGAAGTCGAGGTCGCACCCTCGTTACTCCGTTGCCGGCCGTAAGACTTAGTATGTGCTGATTATGTTAGTGTATCTGAATGTATTGATACCTAATTCTCAAGTGATGTTGACACAAAGTGGCATATAATGATTAATCCATACAATACCGATCATTCGATTTCGATTAATTATGCGTACCGCAGGTGTAATATTATTTGGAGTTAATGCGTTGTTACAATCCATGCGCCGTGTAAAGATTTCAACCGGTGTTGAACTTGATGTCGCTGTCCATGGCGATCCGGACAATCCGCCTATCGTGTTTCTTCATGGCTTTCCTGAATCGCACCGCACCTGGCGCCATCAACTGGCTGCACTTTCAGACCAATATTATTGTATCGCCCCTGATCAGCGGGGCTATCGCGGTTCATCAAAGCCTTCGGCGGTGTCCGCTTATTCGACCGACAAGCTGACGGCTGATATATTCGCGCTGGCCGATGCGTTCGGAATTGAGCAATTTACTATTGCCGGCCATGATTGGGGCGGCGCGGTCGCATGGAGCGTTGCCCTGAATGGCCAACCCGCCGGATTTCGACCGCAATGGGCCGGGCGAGTGACGCGCGCGATGATCGCAAATGCACCGCATCCCTGCATTTATCAGCGGGTTTTGATCAACGATCCGACGCAGCGGGCCTCGGCGCAATATATCCGCATGTTCCGCGATACCGCGATTGATTCGGTTATGGCGACGCGCGGGCTGTTTCCAGTCCTGCAAAAAGCGATGAATTGGGTAAAGCCGCCTGCGATGGAGCAGGAGGAATATGACGATTTGCGCGCTGGCTGGCAGCATCCCGATACCGCCTTTGGCATGATCAACTGGTATCGCGCCTCGCAAATGGTCGTGCCCGCAATCGGGGAGGTTTGCCCGGTGCCCGATTGGGCCGCCGCCGACTTCCCCAAGCTTGAAATTCCGACGCTGCTGGTCTGGGCCATGCAGGACAAGGCGCTTCCGCCTTCGAATATTGAGGGGATTGAGGCTTTTGTTCCTAATATCCAGATCGAACGGATTGAGGATTGCGGCCATTTTGTCACTTGGGAACAACCGCAGGCAGTGATCGCGGCTATGCGCGCCTTCCTTTCGCAAACCGGCTGACATTCTCGCCAACGGGCGTCTGCATCCTGCGCAGTGAAAGCAGCATCTTGTGCGTGCTACTCCTTGCCCTTGGCGCTTAGCGCTCGTAAAGCGCGCCGGTAATGACCGCACCGATCATCTTTGCCATTCCGAAAGGCCGGATCCTTGATGAAGCGCTGCCGCTGATGCAGGCGGCGGGCATCGACCCCGAACCCGCCTTTTTCGACAAGGACAGCCGCGCGCTGATGTTTGCCTGTACCGACCCTTCGGTGCAGGTTATCCGCGTGCGCGCCTTTGATGTGGCGACCTTCGTAGCCCATGGCGCAGCGCAGATCGGGATCGTCGGTTCCGATGTGATCGACGAATTTGATTATTCGGAGCTTTACGCCCCCGTCGACCTCGATATTGGCCATTGCCGCATCTCGGTTGCGGAGCCTGCTGAACTGGCCGCTAGCGACGATCCGCGATCATGGAGCCATGTCCGCGTTGCCACCAAATATCCCAATCTGACGCGCAAGCATTTTGCCGCCCGCGGCGTGCAGGCCGAATGCGTCAAGCTGAACGGCGCGATGGAGATCGCGCCGCTGCTTGGTCTGTCGAGCCGGATTGTCGATCTTGTCTCTTCCGGCAAAACGTTGAAGGAAAACGGGCTGGTCGAGGTTGAGACGATTGCGCAGGTTTCGGCGCGGCTTGTCGTTAATCGCGCCGCGTTCAAGACCGATGCCCGGATCGCGATGCTGGTGGAGAAATTCCGCGAGGCAGCCAATGCTTAGACTGTCGAGCAGCGACGCAGATTTTGATCGGAAATTTGACGCGCTCGTCAATGCCCGACGTGAAACCGATGCGGATGTTTCTGCGATCGTTACGGCGACGATCCGTGATGTGCGCTCCCGCGGCGATGTTGCCCTGCTCGAATTGACCCAGCGCTTTGACGGCTTCAGCCTTGCCGAACAGGGCTGGCAGATTTCGGCGGAAGATTGCGCAGCCGCCTTTGCTGCACTGGAGCCTGCGTTACGCGATGCGCTGGAACTCGCAGCCGAACGTATTCGCGCCTATCATGCTGCACAATTGCCCGAAGATCGCGATTATCGCGACGCGGCTGGTGTGCGTCTTGGTGCGCGCTGGAGCGCGGTCGATGCAGCGGGTGTCTATGTGCCGGGCGGCCGTGCCGCCTATCCGTCGTCGCTGCTGATGAACGTTATTCCCGCCAAGGTTGCAGGCGTGGAACGGATCGTGATGGTCACGCCGACGCCGAACGGGCAGGTGAATCCGACAGTGATGGCCGCCGCGCATCTTGCCGGCGTGGATGAGATTTGGCGGCTTGGCGGCGCACAGGCGATTGCCGCGCTGGCACATGGCAGTGAACGCATTGCGCCGGTCGATGTGATCACCGGCCCGGGCAATGCTTTTGTGGCAGAGGCAAAGCGCCAGCTATACGGCCAGGTCGGGATCGACATGGTGGCCGGGCCGTCCGAAATTGTTGTCGTTGCTGATGCGGCCAATGATCCTGAATGGATTGCGGCCGACCTTTTGAGTCAGGCTGAACATGATCCGACAAGCCAGTCGGTGCTGTTCACCGATGACGCCGCGTTTGCCGATGCGGTTGCGGCGGCTGTGACGACCCAGTTGACCCAGTTGGCAACGACAAAGGTAGCAACTGAAAGCTGGCAGACAAATGGCGCGATCATTGTCTGCGAAAGCCTTGATGCGGCAATGCCATTGGTGAACCGCCTCGCGGCCGAACATGTCGAGCTTGCCGTTGACGATGACCGTGCAGAGGCGCTGTTCGGTTTGATCCGCCATGCTGGCTCGGTTTTCCTCGGCCGGATGACACCAGAGGCGATCGGCGATTATGTCGCTGGCCCTAATCACGTGCTTCCCACAGGTCGGCGCGCCCGCTTTTCATCGGGCCTGTCTGTGCTCGATTTCATGAAGCGTACCAGTTTCATTGCGCTGGATCGCGGCGCGATGAAGGCTATTGGCCCGGCGGCGGTTGCGCTTGCCGAGGCAGAAGGCCTTCCCGCGCATGCCGCAAGCGTCAAAGTCAGATTATGAAAGTCATATCATGAGCAAGGCCCGTTCCGCCGCCCGCCTCGCCGCTGTGCAGGCGCTATATCAGATGGACATGGAGAATATCGGCCTTGCCCGATTGCTCGATGAATTTCATGCGCACCGGCTGGGCGCTGAAATTGAGGATGCCGTCTATACCGAGGCCGAGCAGAGCTTTTTCGATGACATTGTCAGCAGCGTCCATGCCCGGCGTACGGAAATCGATGCGCTGATCGAATCGAAACTGGGCGAACAGTGGAAGATTGGTCGTCTGGACAAGACGATGCTGCAATTGCTGCGCGCCGGCACCTATGAAATCATAGCACGCCCTGACGTGCCAACTGCAACCGTGATCGACGAATATCTTGATGTAGCCCATGCGTTTTTCGACGACAAAGATGCGAAGTTCGTCAATGGCCTGCTCGATGCGGTGGCGAAGGAAAAAAGGGCCTAAGTCCCTTCATTCGCCAATATTGTGTCATCGCTGATCAGAACCGTGGGCCACAGATTCGCGCTTTGGCTGAAACGAAAACCAGCGCTACAAGCATGATATGACCACGGAATCCGTTTTCATCCAGATGATGCGCGCTATCGCGACCGATCCCGCTGCGCGCGATTTGCGGGATGACGCGGCGGTGATTGAATTGGGCGGGGAAAGCCTGATCCTGACGCATGACATGATGGCAGAAGGCGTCCACTGGCTGCAATCTGCCGATCCCACCGATATCGCCTGGAAATTGGTCGCGGTGAACCTTTCCGATCTTGCAGCAAAAGGTGCCCGGCCCTTGGGCGTGTTGCTCGGCTTCATGCTGGGCGACAGTGATTGGGACCGCCGCTTTGCAGAGGGGCTGGGGCAGGTGCTGCGGCAATATGGCGTGCCTTTGCTTGGCGGTGATACCGTTTCCAACCGGGGCGACAAGCGCGCCGTCGGGCTGACTGCCATTGGTGCGGCGACCTTCCGGCCAGTGCCCTCGCGCGGTGGTGCACAGCCAGGCGATCTATTGTGTGTTACCGGTGTGTTGGGCGACGCGCTTGCCGGTTTTGAATTGATCGAGGCAGGCTTTGATCCGCCGCCCGCGCTGGCCGCTGCCTATAATCGCCCGGTGCCCCGCATCGATGATGGCAAGGCGCTCGCGCCGAATGTCACGGCGATGATGGATGTATCCGATGGTCTGCTGATCGATGTAGAACGTATCGCCACCGCTAGCGGCGTTGCAATCGAGATTGATCTGGCAAAAATTCCCTTGAGTGAAGACTATCGCGCCTGTCGCGGCGAAAATCGCGACAGCCGCTTGCAGGCGGCAAGCTGGGGCGATGATTACCAGCTGCTCTTTACCATTTCTGCTGACATTGAGCTCCCCGTTGCGGCGACGATTATCGGCCAGGTAGGCGAGGGCAGCGGCATCTCACTCCTTCATGCAGGGGCTGCGCTCCCGCTGCCGCCTTCGCTGGGTTATCAACATCATTGAAGCTATCGCAGATTTCTGCGGCTTTTAAGGGTTGCCTAAGCCTGCATTCCACAGCATAGCTGGCCGGCTTGCGGTTGGGCGCCCGTGCGAACGTCCGCAACTTTGATATAGAGATACAAGGGGGAAGGAGACTCCATGTCTTTGACATTAATCGCAATTATTTGCGGTGTCTTGGCCGTAATCTACGGCTTCGTCACCAGCCGCCAGGTGCTGGGCGCCTCGGCAGGCAATGAAAAAATGCAAGAAATCGCAGCTGCCATTCAAGAAGGCGCACAGGCCTATCTGGGCCGCCAGTATCGCACCATCGCCATTGTTGGTGTGGTCGTTGCTGTGCTTGTTGCCGCGTTCCTGGGCGTCATTCCGACCATCGGCTTCGTCATCGGCGCCGTGCTTTCCGGTGTTGCCGGTTATATCGGGATGAACATCTCGGTGCGTGCGAACGTGCGTACGGCAGCTGCTGCGCAGACCGGCCTGCAGGCTGGCCTGACCATGGCGTTCCGTGCGGGTGCGATCACCGGCATGCTTGTCGCTGGCCTCGCCTTGCTCGCGATTGCCGTGTTCTTCTGGTATTTGACCGATATCGCCATGATGGAACCGAACAGCCGCGCCGTTGTCGACGCTCTGGTTGCTTTGGCATTTGGCGCATCGCTCATCTCGATCTTCGCCCGTCTCGGCGGTGGTATCTTCACCAAGGCTGCAGATGTCGGCGCCGACCTTGTTGGCAAGGTCGAAGCAGGCATTCCGGAAGACGATCCACGCAACCCGGCAGTTATCGCCGACAATGTCGGTGACAATGTCGGTGACTGCGCCGGTATGGCTGCGGACTTGTTCGAAACCTATGTCGTCACCGTTGGCGCAACGATGGTCCTCATCGCGCTTCTGGTGAAGGGCGTAACCGACAGTGCGTTGCTGATGAACCTGATGAGCCTCCCGCTCCTCATTGGCGGTGTGTGTGTCGTAACCTCGATCATCGGTACCTATTTCGTCCGTCTGGGCGGCGGCACCAATGTCATGGGTGCGATGTACAAGGGCTTCCTTGTTACCGCGGTTCTTTCGGTTCCAGCGATCTGGTTCTCGATCAGCTATGCTATGGGCGGCATGGAAACGGATGTGGGCGGTTTCACCGGCCGCACGCTGTTCTACTGCTCGCTGCTCGGCCTGATCATCACCGGCCTGATCATCTGGATCACCGAATATTATACCGGCACCAACTATCGTCCGGTACGGTCGATCGCCAAGGCGTCGGAAACGGGCCATGGCACCAACGTCATTCAGGGTCTGGCTATCAGCCTTGAATCGACCGCCATGCCGACCATCGTGATCTGCGCTGGCATCATCATCGCTTACCAGCTGGCTGGCGTTATCGGGATTGCCTTTGCGGCAACCGCGATGCTTGCACTGGCCGGTATGGTCGTGGCACTCGATGCCTATGGTCCGGTGACGGACAATGCGGGCGGTATCGCCGAAATGGCCGGTCTGGACGACAGCGTTCGTGAAAAGACTGACCTTCTCGATGCCGTTGGCAACACCACCAAGGCCGTGACCAAGGGCTATGCCATCGGTTCGGCAGGTCTTGCCGCACTGGTGCTGTTCGCCGCTTACACGACCGACCTTCGCGAGTTCTTCCCGAACCTGACGGTCAATTTCAGCCTCGAAAACCCCTATGTCATCGTCGGGCTCCTGCTCGGCGCGCTCCTGCCGTACCTCTTCGGTGCGATGGGCATGACCGCTGTGGGTCGTGCGGCTGGCGAAGTGGTGAAGGACGTGCGTGACCAGTTCGCAAACGATCCGGGCATCATGACCTTCAAGTCAAAGCCGAACTATGCGCGTACGGTTGACCTGGTGACCAAGGCGGCGATCAAGGAAATGATCATTCCGTCGCTGTTGCCGGTCCTCGCGCCGATTGCGGTCTATTTCATCATCACGGCTGTTGCAGGCCAGGCAGAGGGCTTTGCCGCTCTCGGTGCGCTCCTGCTCGGTGTGATCGTGGGCGGTCTGTTCGTTGCCATCTCGATGACCTCGGGTGGTGGCGCATGGGATAATGCCAAGAAATATATCGAAGACGGCCATCATGGCGGCAAGGGCAGCGAAGCCCATAAAGCTGCGGTGACGGGCGACACGGTTGGCGATCCTTACAAGGATACGGCTGGTCCTGCCGTCAACCCGATGATCAAGATCACCAACATCGTTGCCCTGTTGCTGCTTGCAGCGCTGGCACATGGCGCTGTCTGATCGCATCGGCGACGCCTAGAAAATCAAGACCCCGTCGGAGCGATCCGGCGGGGTTTTTCTTTGTCTCGACCCTAGGAAAAATGCCGCGTTGCACTTCGTCGAATTTCACGGCGAAACGATGAGAGTCTGGTTGTTTCGTTGTGACGATACACTATAACCAAAAAGAGAAATTTAAGCTGGGGAGCTATTGATGCGAATGTCTAAATTGGCGGGTTTGCTGTTGTCGGCCGCCACCCTTTCGGTGTCCTTGTCTGTGCCCGTATCGGCCAATGGTGGTGATGCCGGCCAAGGTGCAGAAGCGAAGGATGCGATCGTCGTAAACGGTCTGCGTGGCCGCGCCGAAACCGCTGTTTTTGGCAAGCGCCCGTTCATGCGCTCGCCACGCCTTTCGCCTGACGGCACCAAGATTGCAGTGATGATGTCGCGCAACGGCGTCGATAATCTGGGCTGGATCGACCTCAACAAGCCTGGTTCTGCGCCAACCTTTTTCCTTGCCGCTGAAGAACAGCGCGAAGTGGGTGACCGCTCGGTTGCAAGCTGGCGCTGGGTGGGCAACCGCACGATCGTCTATACGCTGACCTCGCGCGAAAATATCAACGGCAGCCGCATCGATATGGCGCGGCTGGTCGGCTATGATGTCGAAACCGGCAAGATGACGCCGCTGGCCTGGGACGAGACCGGTGCAAACGGCGCACGCATCATGTATATCGACGATGCCAAGGAAACCCTTCTCGTCCAGCGCGACAGCATCAAGGATGGCGTTGACTATGAAGGCAATCCCGAGGTGATCGAGGTTGATGCCCGCACCGGCAAATACAAGACCGTGCAGCGTTCAAACGTCCTCGTCGGCAGCTGGCTGGTTGATGGCAAGGGTGTCGTTCGCGCAGGTCTTGGCGGCGATGGCAGCAGCGGTAAGCAGCGCCTGATGTATCGCTCCGGCCCGAACGATACGTTCAAGACGGTTTCAAACGAGGCGGATCCGACCTTTACCGGTACACAGATCGTTCCCGAAATCTTCCTCGACGAACCGGACATGGCCTATGCCACGAGCAACAAGGATGGGTTCCGCAAGGTTTACAAGATCAACGTCCGCACCATGGAGGTCGTTGGCGAGCCTGTGTTTGGTATCAAGGGCTATGACGTTGATAACCTGATTGCTACCGAAGACGACAATAATCTGGCGGGTGTTGCCTATACGACGACAAAGGAGCGGACCCGTTGGTTTGATCCCCGTCTTGCAGCAGTGCAAAAGTTTATGGATGAGGATTTCGGCCGCAGCAATGTGCGCGTGGTCTCATCCAATGATGGCGATACCAAGCTGGTCCTTTTTAAGGGCAAGCCCAATGAGCCCGGCGGCTATTTTCTCTATGATACCGAAAGCGGCAAGATGCAGCTGCTGGGTTGGTTCCACCCGATCCTGAAGGATGCCGAACTCAACCCGACCGATTCCATCCGCTACAAGGCGTCGGACGGTATGGAGATTGAGGCAGTCGTCACCTATCCGCGCAATCGCCCGCATCGCAAGAATCTGCCGGTGATTGTGATGCCGCATGGCGGCCCGTTCGGCGTGCGCGATCAGGAGGAATTCGGCTTCTTCCCCTGGCATCAGGCGATGGCCGAACTCGGCTATGTCGTGATCCAGCCCAACTATCGTGGTTCAGGCGGTTATGGGAAGGATTTCGTCAAGGAAGGGCGCAAGCCCAATGGTTATGGCCTGCGCATGCAGGATGATCTCAACGATGCGGTCACCTGGTTTGCCAATAGCGGCCTGATCGACAAGGATCGCGCCTGCATCATGGGTTGGTCCTATGGCGGTTATGCCACTGCGCGCGGCGCGCAGCGCGATCCCAATGTCTGGAAATGCGCTATTGCCGGTGCCGGCGTCTATGATTTCCCGATGATGAAGGCGTTTGATACCCGCACCTTCGGTTCATTCGGTGCGAATTTCCAGGCGACGTCAGACGACCTCATTGGCATTTCTTCGGCGCGCAACACCGACGGGCCTTGGTCGCCGATCCTTATCGTTGCCGGTCTGCGCGATGCCCGTATTCCGATCGAACAGTCGCGCACGCTGGTTTCGCGGTTGAAGGGTTCGGGCAAGAAGGAAGGCGTCGATTTCCGTTATGTCGAACAGCCCAAAGGCACGCACAACCTGCCTTATGAAGATGTTCACATCGAATGGCTGGTAGAGGCGGAAAATTGGGCGCGCCGGTTCAACCCGGCCTATATCGCCACCGATCCGGACAAGGAACCTGCAGTGACCGTCAAGGTCAACGGCTGAGGCGATAACGCCCCATGAATTGGAAATAGGCCGCGACTGCACAGGCAGCGCGGCCTTTTCTTTGTTTACAAATCTTCACGCAATCTTTGTGCTTTTGTCTTAACATTCATCCTTGGAAAGCAGGGGATGTGGCGCGCGATGGACGCGGACAGGGCTGTCATCGATAAACTGGATAGGTCGCCAGCGGCGCAGAGGCGCGGCATGGCGGTCGATGTGCGCCTTGTAACTGCTGCAGAATTCCTTTGCGATACGGGCCTGCACGCAGTCTTGGGTGAGATTGCGAAGAGTCCCGCCGAACCCAATGCCTTTTCAGAATATTGGTATCTGGCCGCCGCTGCGGACAAATTATGCCCCGGGGATGATTTGCGTTTTGCGATTGTCAGCGATGCCGAGATTATTGGCTTGTTTCCGATGCAGCATATGCCGGCTTACGCCCGGCTGCCGATTGCGCATCTTCAGAACTGGCTCAACCCCAATGCCTTTCTGGGCGCGCCGTTGATCCGACGCGGTCATGAAGAGGCTTTCTGGTCAAAATTGCTGACTTTCCTCGATGGTCATGACGGTGGAGCGAATTTCCTGCATCTGCGCGCCATGGCGGGCGAGGGCCCTGTGATGGCGGCATTGCACCGCATCTGCGCCGCACAGAAACGCCAGATTGCGCAGGTCCATAACGAGGGGCGCGCGCTGTTGGAACGTGGCCTTGCGCCCGATGCCTATCTTGAACAGGCGGTACGCGGAAAGAAGCGCAAGGAATTGCGTCGTCAGCATAAGCGCCTGGCCGAACTCGGTGCACTCAACTGCGAGCATGGCTTTGGCGCGCAAGGGCTTGATGGCTGGATCGACGAATTTCTCGCGCTCGAACGGCGCGGCTGGAAGGGGGCCAACGGGTCAGCGCTCGATTGTGCAGACAAGACGCGGGCAATGTTCCGCGCTGCGCTACAAGGCGCGCATAGCGCAGGCCGGCTCGACCTGCTGGCATTGCGGCTTGATGGCCGTGCGATCGCAATGCTGGTGAATTTCCTCTGCCTGCCTGGCGCGTTTGCCTTCAAGACCGCGTTTGACGAGGATTATTCGCGCTTTTCGCCGGGCGTTTTGCTGCAGATCGAAAATCTTGAACTTCTCAACCATGCCGACCTTGCCTGGTGCGATAGCTGTGCCGCACAGGACCATCCCATGATCGACAGCATCTGGACGGGGCGGCGCGCCATTGGCCGCTATTCGGTTGCGATCGGTGGCCCGTTGCGGCGTGCGGCATTTGCGGCAATGATCGGTGCAGAAAAGGCCAAGGCAAGGATCAGGCAGATCGTCGGCAGCTCAAACAGGATTGGCAGTGGATTGAAGCAATGACAGCCATTTTCGGGGACGCGGCGTTAGCCTGCTTTGCGGGCAATTATCCGGAAGCCGCGCACAAAGTTGAGCATGATTTGCGGGACCATCCGTTGCTGACGCTAAATGCGCTGGCGCGGCTGGGCGAAAGCCTGCCTGCAGCGTCGGTTGAATATAATCGGGGCGATCTGCCCACCGGCGTCGATCCTGAAAGCGACATCGCAAACGGCCTGTCGATTGGCGACACGATCCGCCATGTCGATAGCTGCCGCAGTTGGGCGGTGCTGAAGAATATCGAGCAGATGCCCGATTATCGCGATCTGTTGCTGTCGCTGCTGGGCGAACTGAAACCGCTGATCGAGGCGAAAACCGGGGCGATGCTGATGCCGCAGGGGTTCATTTTTGTGTCATCGCCTCAGGCAGTGACGCCCTATCATTTCGATCCCGAACATAACATCCTGCTGCAATTGAAGGGCAGCAAGACGATGACCCAGTTTCCGGCGGGTGATCCCCGTTTTGCGCCAGACGAAACCCATGAAGGCTATCATACGGGCGGGCATCGCAACCTTATATGGCGCGACGAACTGGCTGCGGGCGGAACGCCATGGACGCTCGTTCCGGGCGAGGCGGTGTTTGTCCCTGTGATGGCGCCGCACCATGTAAAGGTCGGCCCCGACCCGTCCATATCATTGTCGATTACATGGCGGAGCGACTGGAGCTATGCCGAGGCAGATGCCCGTGCGTTCAACCATCTGTTGCGCAAGGCAGGGCTGCGACCCCTAGCTCCCGGGCGCTATCCGGCGCAAAACCGGCTTAAGGCCTATGGCTGGCGGATCGTCCGAAAGCTGCGCAAAGCCGGTTGATGCCGCGCCTCACAGGTGCATCAAAACCGCTTGCGGAAACTCAACTCAACAACGCGGCCTTGCGGATCCAGAAAGCCCCGCTGATAGCTTAGCGGCTGGTTCCCCGCCGCATCGCGCACCTTCACATAATCGTCGAACAGGTTTTCCACGCGCACGGCGATACGGCTCCCCTTCAGCCAGGGCAGTTTCTTGGTCAGATTGCCACGCTGGTCGAGGCTGACAAACAGAAACAGGTTCATCGCCATCTGGTCGCTGAAATACAGGTCGGTGCTGCCGGGAAGGCCGCTGCCATCGGCGCGTGTGCTGCCTCTATAACTGCCCTCAAAGCGCAGTCCCATGCCCTTGTGGAATAGGCCGCCATTGAGCGACAATTCATGCCGCGGCGCGCCGCCCAGATTGCTGGTGGCAGAGCCATCGAGCAGATCAAGAACGGGCACGCCCGGACGGATCAGAATTTCCTCTTGTATCCGGTAAGTGTGATAGAGCGCGATGCTCCAGCGGCTGGGTGGGCCACCCATGCCACCCATCATCATCCCACCGCGACCGCCGCCTGGCCCGCCCATGCCCATCGGCCTAGCGCCACCAGTCGGCGCACCAGCGCCTTGCGGACGCGCGCCTGCGGGGGCGGGGGCGGCAGCGGCTTGCGGGCGTGCGCCTGCCGGCGCGGCTGTACCCGGTCGGCCAAAGCCGCCAGGCGAGGGCTGGGCGCCCAATGCGCCGGAAATGTTGAAACCCCAGCGGATCCGCTGGCCCCGTTCCTGATCAAAATTGACGGCACGCTGGTCAAGGCGCAGCAATTGGCCATTGGCGGCGCGGGTCACGCGCCCCGGAAAGGCGGCCTCGATTTCGGGTGTCAGGATCGGGAAAGCCGATGTGGTGTTGTCGCTTCGGTTGCGGAAATATTCGAACTGCAGCGACAGGCTTTCGACAAATTTCGGTGACCAGTCGACACCCAGTTTCAGGTCGCGGCGGCTTTCGGCTTGCAGGCCGGGATTGCCGCCGGTGACGACTTCGATGAAGCGGCTTTCATTGCGCGTAAAATCGAAGACCGCGACATTGGGGGTGACGATCAGCGGATTTCCAAGCTGCCCCAGCGACGGCGCGTTTTCATCGCCGATGATCGATGCGGTGAAGCTGAGATTATCGGCCGGCTGCCAGCGCAGGCCCGCGCCATATTCGATCAGCGTGCCGAAATCGGAAAGGTCGGTGAAACCCATATTGCCGTTGACCGAGAGCCTGCCGATGCCGCCCAGCGCGCCGACGCCGCGATCGACCAGCGGCAATTCGAGGTTGAACGCACTGTTGATATTCTCACGCGTCAGATCGGCGGAGGTGACGATAGCACGGCGCACGGCGACGCTGTCGATCGTCTGCCGGTCAAAGCCGTTGCGCAGGGTGATCTGCGCGGTTCCTGCCTGCCAGTCGAACAATTCGCCGGCAAAGGTGCTGCGCATGGAAAGCGTGCCGCTGCTGCTGTCGGCGGTATCGGGAGCGGTGAACAAAAGGTCGTTGCCCAGCGTGGAAGCAAAGGGATTGACCGTTCCCGCAGTGATGCCGCTGCGCAGTGCGGTGAAATCACCATTGGTCTGGGTCAGCGTTTCGCTGTCGATCAGCGTATAGTCGCCGGTCAGTGCCCAGCGCCATCCGGCGACCGGCAGGTTGAGGGAAAAGCCGGTCTGCGCGGTTTGCGTCGTGCGTTCGCGGTTTAGCGGACGCGGGTTTTCGAAATAGCGGTTGACGACAACATCTGTGCCAAAGGGGTTGGTAGCGTTGCTTGCCGGCACGGCCAGGCTGGCAAATGGCAATCCTAAAAGGCTCTGCTGGTCTTCGGATTCGAGCCGGCCGTTCAGCGAAAAATTGCTCTGTGGGCCAAGCACTTTGCTCCATGTCGCGTTGGCGCTGTAGCGCTGCGAACTGGGCAGCAGGGTACGGAACTCGCCAATATTGCCCGATGCCGGCTGGTTGGCGGTCGTGGCAAATCCAGCCAGTGTCGGCGTGCCGGGTACAGCGGCGATGGTCACGGGACGGCCGACCAGCGCGTTTAGCGCCGGGCTAATCGATGCACCCGAAATGGCTGACAAGACATTGCCCTGCAGTGCAAAGGGCGCTGCTGTCTCGCTAGACACTATGTCGCGCTCATCCTCGGTGATGCGGCTCTGGCTTTCGAATTCGAAATCGATGTTGAGCCGGTTGTCCTTGCCGATGCGGGTGAAGGTTGTTTCAAATTCCTTGCGGCTGAAACCCCCGTCTTGGGGAAGCGCGAGGTCGGTTTCGACACTGAATGACGCGAAATTGTCCTTAAGGATGAAATTCACCACGCGCTGGTCGGGACGGAATCCATATTTCAGCGCCAGTTCTTCCGGGAAGATCTGGACCCGGCGGATTGCCTCTGGCGGCAGGTCGCGCAATTCGCGGAAACTGCCGATGCGCTGGCCGTTGAGCAGGATGACCGGAGGTCCGCCGGCGCCGCGTCCACGCCCGCTTCCCGCCTGTGGTGCCACGGCAGTCAGGATATCGGCAACAGAAGATGCGCCCAGTCCTTCAATCTCGTCGGCGGATAGTTCGTCAATGGGTGGAACGTCAGTATCGACCGAGCCGCGAATCCGTTCGGCGGTGACGATGATTTCCTGCGCCGGCTTTTCCTCCGCGCTTGGCGGAATCGCCTCCGCTGCACTGGTGTCTGCAGATGCATGGACCGGAAATGCCAACAGCGAAGCTGCGCAGAACAAGGTCGTTTTCGTTCGCAGAGAGAGGGTCGCAAGCATGGGGAGAATGTCCGATATTCGTTTGAGTGTTATTTATGGGAACTATGGGCGCAATTAACAGTCCCATTTTTGTAGTTTTTTGTCGCAAAGCGCGGCCCGATCCAAGGGTGAAACAGACGTTCAGCTCGCTCTTTTCTTTTCTCCATGTTGTCGCTAAAGGCGCTGCACCTTCCCGCCAATATAGAAAAAATCTGTAAGGGGCCGAATGGCAAAAGAAGAACTTATTGAAATGCGCGGCACGGTGCGCGAGCTGCTGCCCAACGCAATGTTCCGCGTCGAGCTGGAAAATGGTCACGAGATTCTCGGCCATACCGCTGGCAAGATGCGCAAGAACCGTATTCGCGTTCTCGTCGGCGACGAGGTGCTATGCGAAATGACCCCTTATGATCTGACCAAAGGCCGGATCACATATCGTTTCAAATAAGGACGGCCGCCTTGCGGCTAGCCCTTGCCTCTTCATCCCCGCGCCGCCGCGATTTGCTCGCCCGGATTGGTGTTACGCCAGCCAGGATTGCATCCCCCGATATCGACGAAACGCCGCTAAAGGGTGAAATTCCGCGCGTCTATGCGCTGCGCCTTGCTGAACAAAAGGCGCGCGCGGTTGCCCGTGAGGCGGACGAGATCGTGCTGGCAGGCGACACCACGGTCGCCGTTGGACGGCGCATCCTTCAACAGGCGAGTGATGCAGCAATGCAGCGGCAGTTCCTTGAACTGCTGAGCGGGCGGCGGCACCATGTGTTGAGCGCGGTGTGCGTGATCGATACCCACGGCCAGGTTCGCACGCGGATCAGTGATACCATCGTCCGTTTCAAGCGGCTTAGCGAGGCGGAAATCGCATCCTATATTGAAAGCGGCGAGGGGATTGGCAAGGCTGGCGGCTATGCAATCCAGGGTCGCGCCGAGGCGCTGGTGGACTGGATGGCGGGAAGCCATTCTGGCGTTATCGGCCTTCCGCTTTATGAAACCCGCGCATTATTGCGTGCGGCCGGCTATCCGGTCGAATGAACCGCACCCTGTTATGGGATGCTGCACCCGGCGAAATGCGCGCAGGGGTTGTTGAAAACGGAAAGCTTGTTGAATTCCGGATCTATCGTTCCTGTTGGCATGCGGGTGCCACGGGAAGCCATTTCACCGCCCGCGTCATCGGTCGCACGTCCAATGGAAAGCCGCTGGTCGATATAGGCGGCACGATTGAGGCGCAGCTTGAACAAGCGCCAAAGCTGCCCGAAGGCGCGCTGCTGGCCGTAGAACTGGTGCGGATGCCGATTGCCGAACCGGGGCGTTGGAAACTCGCTATTGTCCGTCCCGCCCCCGATATTGATATGCAGTCTGCAGCGGGTCCGATTGCGACGGACAGCGCAATGCGACATTTTCTATTGCCTTTGGTGGAGGGAGCCGACCGCATATTGTGCGGCGATGCGCTTGCGGCGCGTGATCTGGCAGGGCTGCTGGGAGACAGGGGGCCGCCGATCGCAATCGACAGTGCCGCGTTGGACGAAGCCGATTTTGAAGGACTTGCCGATCAGGCTGTGCGCGGCGAATTTCCCGTTGAAGGGGGGCTGTTGTCGGTAGAGCGCACCCGCGCCATGACCCTGATCGATATTGACGGCGGCGGTGATCCGTTGGCGCTCAATTTGGCGGCAGCACAGCAGATACCCCGCCTTTTGCGCCTGCTTGATATTGGCGGGCAGGTGGGCATCGATTTCCTTGCGCTGCCCGACCGTGCCGCGCGGCAGCGGGTCGATACCGCATTGGCAGACGCCTGTGCCGTGCTTGGCCCGCATGAGCGCACAGCGACCAATGGTTTCGGTTTTGCGCAGATCGTGCGCCCGCGCAGCCGGCCATCAATCCCCGAAATATTATGCGCGATAACGCCCGGTCGACTCTCGGTTGAAAGCCGGGCGGTTGCCTTGTTGCGGCAGGCCGCCCGTTCCGTTGGCGCAGGAACCCGGCGGATCGTTGCACCCCCGGCGACTATCGATGTCCTGCGGGCTTGGCCTGACGCTGTGGGAGATGCGGCAACGTTGCTCGGTTATCCCATCGAACTGGTTTCCGATTCATCTGTTGCAGGCTATGGGCATGTCCATGTCCAATCCTAAAGCCTCCGCCTGTCCGCTCTGCGGCCACCCAGAAGACGCACAGCATAAGCCATTTTGCAGCAAGGGCTGTAAGGATCGTGACCTTCTGAACTGGCTGGGCGAAGGCTATCGGATGAAAGGCCCGCCCGCCGACCCGGACCTGCCTGAAGACTGGCCGGAAAATTGGGATGGCGACAGGTGAAATAGGGGCTGGACAACCCCCCGCTGCCCTGCCTATAGGCGGCGCTCCAAATCGCGGTGTGCATGGCCCATCGCAGATGCCTCGGTAGCTCAGTTGGTAGAGCAGCGGATTGAAAATCCGCGTGTCGGTGGTTCGAATCCGCCCCGAGGCACCACTTCCCCAAATTCAGAAATCCGCTTTGCGTGCTGCAATGCAGGCCGCTGTTGTTGGCGTTTTATGCCCGCGTTTCCGGCATGAAAAAAGCCGACCTTTGCAGGCCGGCTTTCTTCGTTTTTCAGGCCTTTGCAGGCCTTATGTTGGATAAGATCAGAACTTATACTTGACCGACGCGCCATAGGTGCGCGGTGCTGACGGGTAGCCCGAGATCGAACCCGACTGCGCCACCGACGGGAAGATCGTCGTGATGTAGCGTGCGTCGGTCAGGTTGCGGCCCCACAGCGTGACTTGCAGACCTGAATCAAGGCGATAGGTCAGCGACGCGTTGAGGGCGTTCACTTCGCGCTGATAGCGGCTGTTGGCCGGGTTATCGTCCAGAGCGACCTGTGCTTCATGGTGATAGTCAGCGCTGAGGATCAGCGCGTTCGAATTCGCCATTTCATGCGTATAGGTTGCACCGATCGTCATCGACAGTTCGGGGATACCGGCGGGCTGGCGGCCCGACAGATCGCCAAAGGCGCTGCCGACATAGCTGTCATATTTCGGATCGAGATAGGTGAAGTCGAGGTTGATCCGCAGCGGATCAATCGGCGACACGCTGCCGTCAAATTCGACGCCGAAGGTCGACTGCTTGCCCGCATTGGTCAGCACGAAGCCGGTACCGATAAAGGCATTGCCCTGGAAGCCCTTGATCGACTGGTCGAACACGGTGATGTTGAAGGCAACATTATCCCAGCGCGCCTTGATGCCTGCTTCCATGACGGTTGCATTTTCCGGGTTCGCATAACGCGTGCCGGTCGTCAGGTTGTTTGGCAGGTTTGCGCCTGCTGCAGTGCGGATGGGCGAAGCGGCAGGGGCAGGGAACTGGGCCGCCGAACCTGGAATGAAATCGGCTGCGAAGGGACGCGAGTCGATCGAAAGGTTCCAGGAAGTTGCCTTGAAGCCCGTGCCATAGCTTGCATAGACGTTGATGTTGTCTGTCGCTTCATAGGCCAAACGGATCGAGTAAGACCAGTCACTGTCGTTTGTCCGACCGCTTTCCACCGCATTGGGGATGTTGAGGAAGGGGGGGATGAACTGCAGAGGACGCAGGCCCAGGAACGGGTTGCAGGTTCCTGCCGGTGCACCCGTTGCGCAAGGCGTGGTGCGCGGGAACAGTGCTGCCGTCTGGCCCGGGAACGAACCGGCGGGGATGGTTGCCGGAATGCCTGCATTTGCACCGACGCGCACCAGATCAACCGACGAGAAGACGTCGGTGGTCACGGTGTTGCTGAGGACGTTCTTCTTGTCCTTGGTGTAGTTGAAGCCGCCGGTCAGCACGAGACGATCGGTCAGTTCCCAATCGACCGAGCCGAAGAGCGACCATGCGGTGTTCTTATAGTCCCAGTCTTCGAAACGGCCCTGGCCCTGCGCACCGAACTGCGTGGTCGCAGTGGCTGCCGGAAGGCCGGCAAGCGCACGGATCGTGGGCTCAAGTCCGCTATATGCACCGCCGCTGAGCAGGCTTGCATAGTTGCGGAAATCACGACCGAAAGTCAGCGCCTGCTTGTTGCCGATGTCTTCCTTGAAATAATAGCCGCCGAGCAGGAAGTTTACTGGTCCGTCAAAGTCAGACGTCAGGCGAAGTTCCTGGGTGATCGTCTTGATGTCAACGTCACCGAGGTTCTGGCCAATCAGGTCGGCGCTGGTGAAGTCGCTGTCCGCATTGGTCAATGCATGCGATTCACGATAGGCCGAAATCGAGGTCAGCTTGAGGGCGTCAAAATCAAGGTCGCCCTGCAACGAGAAGCCGAAATTTTCGATCTGGTTGGTCGATGCGAAGTTGTAATATTCGTTGTAGGTATTGATCCCGCCCGAATTGACCCGGCCGCCCAGCCCGCGAATGGCGTTGCCGGTGGGGCCATCAAGGACGTTGCCGACAAAGCAGCAATTTTCGTCAATCTTGTCATAATCGGCGATGAAGCGGAAGCTGGCGCTGTCGCTCGGCTGGAACAGCAGCTGGCCGCGCGTGCCCCAACGATTGCGTTCGTTGGTCCGGCTGCCATCGGCAAGGTTGATCGCATAACCGTCGCGCTTGTTGTAATTGCCGCCGATGCTGAAGGCGAGGGTATCGCTGATCGGGCCGGTGACATCGGCCTTGGCGACGATTGCGTCAAAATTGCCATAGCTGAGTTCGGCCGAACCGCCGAATTCGAACTGCGGGGCGGCAGTGACGATCGAGATCACGCCTGCCGAAGCGTTTTTGCCGAACAGCGTCGACTGAGGGCCGCGCAGCACTTCGACGCGCTGCAGGTTGGGCAGATCGCCAATCTGGGCGGCCGAACGCGAACGATAGACGCCGTCGATGAACACGCCGACCGACGGTTCGATGCCAGGGTTGTTGGCGCCATTGCCGAAACCGCGGATGATGAAGTTGGTGTTGGCCGAGCTCTGCAGCTGGCTGACGCGCAACGAGGGGACCAGTGTCTGAAGGTCGTTCAGATCGCGCACATGGGCACGTTCGATTTCTGCACTGGATGTTACCGATACGGCAACCGGCACTTCTTCAAGCGTCTGTTCGCGCTTGGTTGCGGTAACGACGATAACTTCTTCGTCATTTGCAGAGGCTGCAGCATCATCTTGCGCCACCGCCATCGACCCGATACCGAGCGATGCAATGCTGATGGTTGAAAGCAACGCCACGCGCGCTGCCTGCTTCGCTATTTTCATGATCATTCTCTCCCGTTGAATGTCGTGCCGACAATATGGTCGGCGTTTCTGTGGCAGTAGGGCAGACCGCCTCCCTGCCAGGATCAGTTTGGCCTAGGTAACCATGGCGCGTCGCGTAGCCGCTCGGTCATGGGCGCGCAATGCGGTAAGACTGGCATGTGATAATTCTTCGTTCAGCGCGGCAAATTTGCAACATCATGTTACAATTTAAGGAGGTGTTGTTCCGACGCCGCATGGTAAGGCACTGGGATTGAGGGAGGAGCGAGGCATGGCAAAGAAGTGGCGCTGGATTTTGGGGGGTGCGGTGATTGCGGCCGCGCTGTTGTTCGCCGGTCGGCAATATCAGTCGGAAATCGGTGAAGCGCTGTTCGCCCGCGCTGTCGGCGAACGGGCAGGGCGCGATGTAACCACGGGGCTTGCTGACGGGCTGCATGTCGCATTGTGCGGCACAGGTTCACCCTTGCCCAATGCCGATCGCGCTGGTGCATGCACCGTTATCATCGCGGGAAAGCGGATTTTTGTCGTCGATGCGGGAGAAGGCGGCGCGCGCAATATCTCGATGATGGGCATCCCCAATGGCAAGATCGAACGGTTGTTGCTGACGCATTTCCACTCTGATCATATCGACGGCATGGGCCCCATGATGCTGCTGCGCTGGACCGGCAGTTCGGCAACCACGCCCTTGCCGGTGCACGGACCTGAAGGTGTCGAGGCTGTGATTGCGGGGTTCAACGCGGCCTATGCGCAGGACAATGGCTATCGAACCGCGCACCATGGCGCCGCGATCACGCCGCCATCGGGGGCTGGAGCGCTTGCGGTTCCTTTCGCAATGGCCGGGGATAGCGCGGTTGTGTTTGACGATGGCGGAGTGAAGATCACGGCATTTCGCGTCGATCATACGCCGGTATCGCCTGCGGTCGGTTATCGCTTTGACTATAAGGGCCGGTCGGTCGTGATCAGCGGTGACACAGCGAAATCCGCCAATCTGGAAAAGGTTGCCAAGGATGCGGACCTGCTGCTGCATGAGGCGCTGCAACCCAGGCTGGTCGAAAAGATGACGGCAGCTCTTGAAAAGCGGGGCGCGGAAAACACTGCGAAGATCACCCGCGACATCCTCGATTATCATGCCTCACCTGAAGAGGCCGCACAAAGCGCGGCGCGGGCCGGGGTGCGCGAACTGGTCTTCACCCATATCGTGCCGCCCATGCCGGTCCGTTTCTTCTATCCCGCCTTTGTCGGGCGATCGGCGGACAGTTTTGACGGCAAGATTGTGGTGGGCGAAGATGGCATGATGATCAGCCTTCCTGCAGGCAGCAAGGCAATTGAGCGGCAGACGTTGATGTAACCCGTGCGCGCCGCTAAAGAGGCGGTCGTTCGGGAAGGGGCCTATGCAAGTCAGGGTGACAGCATTTGATGTAGCGCAGCGCGCGGGTGTCACCCAGCCGACGGTGTCGCGTGCGTTGAGCGGCAGCCCCAAGGTCAGCGACGAAACCCGTGCGCGGGTGATCGAGGCGGCGCGTGAACTGGGCTATGTAATCAACCAGAATGCCACCCGGCTGCGGCGCGGCGAAACGCTTACCCTCGCTGTGGTTCTGATCGGCCGGGCCGGCGAAAGCCCGACCGAAACCAATCCCTTCTATTTCTCGCTTCTGGGCAGCATTGCCGCCGCTGCAGCGGCTCAGGGTTATAACCTTATCGTTTCCTTCCAGGACAGCCCCGACAATTTCTTCGGCCAATATGATGATGCGCGGCAGGCCGATGGCATGATCGTGATTGGCACGACGCAAAATGCGGAGGCATGGGAGTATTTTCGCGGGCTCGACCATCCGGGCAAGGCCTGGGTCTGCTGGGGCGCGCCCGATGACGAACTGCGCTGGGTGCGCAGTGAAAATGAAGGTGGTGGCCAGATTGCGGCGCGTTACCTGCTTGGATGCGGGCGGAGTGCGCCTGCCTTTATCGGCGCGCGTGCTTCGCAACAGCGCCAGTTCGGTGAACGCTATGATGGCTTTGTCGATGAACTCGCCAAATCCGGGATCAAGCCGTTATTTGTCGATGTCGACGAAAATTTGTCGCGAGAGGAACAGGGCGTCAAGGCGGTAGCGTCACTGATCGAAAGCGGGCAGCATTTTGACGCAATCTTCGCCGCCTGTGATCTGACTGCACTCGGCATATTGCGCGAACTGGCAAACCACGGGGTTTCCGTTCCGGGCGATGTTTCGGTGATCGGTTTTGACGGCATCCGTGCCGGCAATTATTCCTCACCGCCTTTGACGACGATCGAACCCGAATTCGATCAGGCAGGGGCATTGCTGGTCCAAAATGTGCTGAACCGTATTGCCGGCCAGCCGGTGACCGAACGGCGCGTGCCGGTTCATCTGGTGAAGCGGGGAAGCTAGGGCCCGCTTAGCTTTCGAGGCCGAGCACCTGGGGCATGGTGTAGCGCCCCGGATTTTGCGCCTGCAGCCAGCACGCCGCCTTTACCGCGCCACGTGCAAAGATCATCCGGTTTTCCGCACGGTGGGAAAGGGTGATGCTCTCTTCATTGCCGGCAAAATATATCTGGTGATCGCCGGCAATTGTGCCGCCGCGCAGCGAGGCAAAGCCGATTGCGCCTTCGCGCCGTGCTCCGGTGATACCGTCACGCCCGCGCTCGCTATGGCTGGCAAGATCGACATGGCGGCCCGCCGCTGCCGCTTCGCCCAGCAGCAAGGCAGTGCCCGATGGTGCATCAACCTTCATCCGGTGGTGCGCCTCGACAATCTCAATGTCCCAATCAGGGCCCAGCCGCGAGGCCGCCTCTCGCACCAGTGCCGCCAGCATGGTGACGCCCAGTGAAGTGTTGCCGGTCTGGAGTACGGCAATGTCCTGTGCGGCATCGTCGATCAGCCAATGGTGCCGTTCCTCAAGCCCTGTGGTGCCGATAACAATGGGTTTGCCGGCTGCGATGCAGGCGGAAAGATTGCTTTCAAGCGCATGGGGGGATGAAAAGTCGACCAATATGTCGGACGCGGCGACGAGTGCGGCAAGATCGCCATCCTTGTCGATGCCACCGGCATGAACAAGGCCTGCTTCCTCTATCGCTGAAACTAGCGCATGGCCCATGCGTCCATTCGATCCGATGATACCGATTTTCGTCATGCTTGCCCGCCTTTGATTTTGATGCTTCATGGTCGAGATGGCCGATATTCGCAATATTGTTATCCTAACCGGCGCGGGCGTTAGTGCCGAAAGCGGGATTGATACTTTTCGTGACGCAGGCGGATTGTGGGAAAAACATCGCGTCGAGGATGTGGCAACGCCCGAAGCCTTTGCCCGCGATCCCGATCTGGTGCTGCGTTTTTACGATATGCGCCGCGCCGCGATTCAGACGAAACAGCCCAATGCCGCGCATCATGCGCTGGCACGGCTGGACCGCGAATGGCGGGGCGAGGGACGCAGCCTGACGATCGTGACCCAGAATGTCGATGATCTGCACGACCGGGCCGGAGAGATGGCCGGTGTGGGCAATGAGCGGCTGATCCATATGCACGGGACGCATTTGACGGCATGGTGTCTTTCCTGCGACGATCGCCCCGATTGGCGCGAACCGTTGATTGACCGCCCTGCCTGCCCGGCATGCGGTGTTGAAGGCCAGTTGCGGCCGGACATCGTCTGGTTCGGCGAGATGCCCTACCATATGCAAAAGATCTATCATGCGCTCAATCGGGCCGACCTGTTTGTTAGCATTGGTACCTCAGGCGCGGTCTATCCCGCGGCGGGTTTTGTGCGCGAGGCGCGGATGAACGGGGTGCGGACGATCGAGCTGAATCTTGAACCGTCGCAGGGCAGCCGCTGGTTCGATGAAGCGCGCCATGGCCCGGCTACGCAGATCGTGCCGGACTGGGTCGATGAAATCCTGTCGGGCGCAGGCAACTGAGGTGAAGGACAACCCCTTTCTTGATGACGGCCCCGATATTGCCAGCCGCCTTGCCGATGTTCCGGGTATCCGGTCGATGTTGCAGCAGGCCGCGCGCGAACAGCGGGCGATGAGCTATTCCGAAATGCTGATGATGCTTGGCTTTCGCTTTACCCGGCCCAAGATGCGCGCGCTGTGTCGCACGCTAGACCGGATCGATGCCGAGGCGGCCTTATGTGGCGAACCTGCGCTCGCCTGCCTTGTGGTGCGCGAGGGCGACGGCCTGCCCGGGCAGGGCTGGTGGGTCGGTCGTGAGGACTATAAGGGCGTATGGGAAGGCGCAGAGGCGCGTGCCTATCTGGCCGGACACCAGCAACGCGCCTTTGACTATTGGTCGGCACGCTGAAGCTTTTCCCTTGCCAAGCTGCGCGCCATGCCTAACGAAAAGGGCATGGAGGACTTTCAAGATAAATTGGCAGCCTGCATGGACCGGGTGCTCGGCGACCGTGCAGCGATCGAGAATCTGGGCCGGCTTTCGGGCGGCGCAAACATGGAAAGCTGGAGCTTTGACCGCGCGGGGCAGGGTTATGTCCTGCGCCGCGCCCCGTCTGCAGCTTTCATGGAAGGCCGCGCTTTTGGCCATGATGTAGAGGCGGCGCTGGTGCGTGCAGCACATGCCGGCGGCGTGCTCGCCCCTATTGTGGTCGGCGATCTGGTTGAAAACGATGATCTGGGAACCGGCTATATCATGCGCCGGGTCGCGGCTGAGGTGAACCCTGCCAAGATCCTTTCGGCACCCCCAGCATCGCTTTTGGCCGATATTGCTCGCGAAATGGCGCGCATCCATGCGATCCGGCCGCGGGCCGATATTGCGATCCCGCTAATGGATACGGCCGATGCGCTTGCCGAGCTGAAAAAGCGCTTCATTGCCTATGGCGGCGACCGGCCGGTGATCGCGCTCGCGCTGCGCTGGTGCGAGGCGCATCTGCCGCCGCCTGCCGATCCTGTCCTTGTCCATGGCGACTTTCGCATGGGCAATGTGATGGTCGATGCAAACGGACTTGCTGCAGTGCTCGATTGGGAATTGGCGCATTGGGGCGATGGCCATGAGGATCTGGCCTATGGCTGCATGGCGGTATGGCGCTTTGGCCATTTTGACCGGCCAGCCTTTGGTGTGGGGGATCTGGAAAGCTATTTTGCCGCCTATGAAGCGGCCGGGGGCATGCCTGTTGACCGGACGCGCTTTCGTTTCTGGCTGGTCTATCGCACGCTTTGGTGGGCGCTGGGCTGCATGCAAATGGCCGAAATTTGGCGCATTGGTGCTGACCGCACGCTCGAACGGGCGGTGATTGGCCGGCGGACGAGCGAGAATGAGGTCGACCTGCTGCTGCTGCTGGAGGAAGATGCGCCCGAGGCCGAAAGGCAGCCGGTGGCTGCGCCCGCATCCATCCCAGCCCGCCGCGCAGGTGAGCCTTCGACGGTCGAGATGCTGGAGGCGATCCGCCTCTGGGTTGATGACAGCGTCAAGGCAAAGGCTTCGGGTCGTGACAAGTTCATGGCGGCGGTTGCGATGAACGCGCTCGGCATGTTGATCCGTGAGGCGGAAAATCCGGTCGAAGTTCATGATGCCGCGCTTTCGGCGGCATTGTTGGCGGGCAAGCAAAGCCTAGCAACGCCGGGCCTGCTGCAAAGGCTGCGCGCGACGATGCTCGCCAAACTGGCCAATGACAGCCCCAAATATGCCTCGCTCGCTGCTGCGAAGGCGCGCTGGCTGGCCGGTTGAGATGCAACAAGGCGCTGAACGTGCCATAGTTTGCGCCGTCCGGCCGCATGGGGAGGTGGGGGCGATTGTCCGCTGTCTGACGCAGGAATATGGGCTGCTTGCGGGCTATGTTCAGGGCGCGCGGAGCAGGACGCTGCGCCCGGTGCTGATTCCGGGCAATATCGTCTCGGGCGAATGGCGCGCACGCACATCGGGGCAGCTTGCGTCGCTGTCAGTGGAGTTGCAGCACAGCCGCGCGCACCTGCTCGGCGAACCGCTGGCGACGGCGGCGATTGAGTGGGCCTGCGCGCTCACCGCCTCCACATTGCCCGAAGCCTATGCCTATCCCCAGCTTTTCCTTGCGCTGGATGGCTTGCTTTCGGCGGTCGAATTGGCACCGGCCGCCCGCGGCTGGGCCGTTGCCATGGCCCGTTATGAAACATTGCTGCTCGCAGAACTGGGCTATGGCACGCGCGATGCGTTCGAAGGCGAAGGTACCGGTGCCGCGTTGAAGGCGATGGCCGGCAATCGCGAGGCGTTGATCCGGCATGTGCTGGGGGAGAAGCGCGCCGATGTGCTCGCGGCACGCGAAAGGCTGGTCGACCGGCTGAAAAGGGCGGTTGCATAAGCCGGTTCGAGGGGGCAAAGGCACCTGCAAAGGACAGCCGCCGCTCAGGTTGCTGCTAGTATGGACATTGGATTGATATGCTAATCGCCCTCATGCCCGGAGACGGGATCGGACCTGAAGTCATTGCCGAAGCGCGCCGTGTTCTGGATGCGCTCGATTTGCCCGGGCTGACCTATGAAGAGGCGCTGGTGGGCGGTGCGGCCTATAAGGCTGTGGGACATCCGCTTCCGCCTGAAACGCTAGACCTTGCGCGCCGCGCTGATGCGATCCTTTTTGGCGCGGTGGGCGACCCGGATTGTGACCGGCTCGAACGGCATTTGCGCCCCGAACAGGCGATCCTTGGCTTGCGCAAGGAGTTGGAGCTTTTTGCAAATCTGCGCCCGGCAAAGCTGTTTCCCGAACTCGCAGACGCATCTGCGCTGCGCCCAGAGGTTGCCGCACAGATCGACATGGTGATCGTGCGCGAAACCAATGGCGATGTCTATTTCGGCGAAAAGGGCATGCGTACCACCGCCGATGGCAAGCGGCAGGGCTATGACATCATGTCCTATGACGAGGATGAAGTGCGCCGCATCGCCCGTGTCGGTTTTGAAACCGCGATGGCGCGTGGCAAGAAGCTCTGCTCGGTCGATAAGGCCAATGTGCTGGAGACCAGCCAATTGTGGCGCGACGTGGTGATCGAAATGGCGGCCGACTATCCTGAAGTCGAACTGAGCCACATGTATGTCGATAATGCCGCGATGCAGTTGGTGCGCAACCCTGGCCAGTTCGACGTGATCGTCACTGGCAATCTTTTTGGCGACATATTGTCGGATCAGGCCAGCATGTGTGCCGGATCTATCGGCATGTTGCCCAGCGCAACGCTCGATGCCGCGCAGAAAGGGCTGTATGAACCCATTCACGGCAGCGCGCCCGATATTGCCGGGCAAGGCAAGGCCAATCCGCTGGCGACGATCCTGTCGGCGGCGATGATGCTGCGCTATTCGCTGGGCCATGCTGCGGCGGCCGACCGGATCGAGGCTGCGGTTGCCAAGGCGCTCGCCGCTGGTGTGCGCTCGCCCGATCTGGGCGGCAGCCACAGCACCCGCGAAATGGGTGATGCTGTGCTTGCAGCATTGACCTGAACCCTGCTCCATCCGAAAAGCGACCCATGAAGAAAACCACCGGCCTCAATCGCGAGATTACCTCCAAATGGCGGCCCGCCACGCAAGCCGTGCGCGGTGGCACCTGGCGCAGCGAACATGGCGAGACGTCAGAGGCGCTGTTCCTGTCATCCGGCTACACTTATGATGACGCCGAAACCGTTGCGGCCCGCTTTGCAGGTGAACAGCAGGGCATGACCTATAGCCGGTTGCAGAATCCGACCGTTGCGATGGTCGAAGAACGCATCGCGCTGATGGAAGGGGCGGAGGCGTGCCGGATGCAGGCCACCGGCATGGCGGCGATGACCACCGCTTTACTGTGCCAGTTGAGCAGCGGCGACCATGTGGTTGCCGCCCGCGCGGCATTTGGTTCGTGCCGCTGGTTGACCGACAGCCTGCTTCCGCGCTGGGGCATTACCACCACGACGATCGACAGCCGTGATAATGATGCCTGGAAAGCGGCAATCCAGCCCAACACCAAGGTGTTCTTCTTTGAAACACCGGCCAATCCGACCATGGATATTGTCGATATGGCTTATGTCTGCGGCTTGGCGAAAGAGCATGGCATTACCACCGTTGTCGACAACGCCTTTTCCACCAGCGTGCTGCAACGCCCGCTGGATTATGGTGCCGATGTCGTGGCCTATAGCGCGACCAAATTGATGGACGGGCAGGGCAGGGTCCTGGCCGGCGCGGTGTGCGGGACGGAAAAGTGGATCACCGACGTGTTGCTGCCTTTCCAGCGCAACACCGGCCCCAATTGTTCGCCCTTTAACGCATGGGTCGTGCACAAAGGCCTCGAAACGCTGGAACTGCGCGCGATGCGCCAGTCAGAAAATGCCCTGACAGTCGGACGTTTTCTCGAAAAGCGTGTGCCCAAAATGCTCCACCCCGGCCTTGCCAGCCATCCACAGCATGAACTGGCGATGCGCCAGATGAAGGCCTGCGGGCCTATCTTCAGCTTCGTCCTCGACGGCGGCCGGGCGCAGGCTATGGCGCTGCTCAATGCCCTCGAACTGATCGATATATCGAACAATATCGGTGACAGCCGCAGCCTGTGCTGTCACCCGGCATCAACAACGCATTTCAGCGTCTCTGCCGAACAGCGTGCGTTGATGGGTGTTGAAGAAGGGATGCTTCGGATCAATATCGGTCTTGAAGATCCGCAGGATTTGATCGACGATCTGGATCAGGCCTTGTTAAAGGTCGGTCTCTGAACCTTAATTTGCAGGATGTAGCGCCGTGATACTCGATTCCTTTTTCAAAGAATCTGCAACCACAAACGGCGTTACCGTGCGGGTGATTACCGATTTTCTGGATGATCAGTCGGTTCCGGCGCAGAAACGCTGGTTCTGGTCTTATCATATCCGTATCGAAAACCACCGCGACGATGCCGTCAAACTACTGACCCGGCACTGGAAAATCACCGATGGCACCGGAAAGATCAGCCATCTGGATGGTGATGGCGTTGTCGGCGAACAGCCCTTGCTGCGCCCCGGCGGCAGCCATGATTATGTATCGGGTTGCCCGCTGACTACGCCCAGCGGCACCATGGAAGGTCATTACCGCTTTCTGCGTGATGGCGGCGAAACCTTCCTCGTCAATATCCCGCTCTTTGAACTGGTGGCTCCGGCAACGGCAAGATGAAGCGTACGCATCTTCCCTTGAATGGCCTGCGCGTATTTGACGCGGCGGCCCGCCATCTCAGCTTTACCAAGGCGGCAGACGAGCTTGCCGTTACACCTGCGGCGGTCGGCCAGCAGATTCGCGCACTGGAAGATATGCTGGGCGTCGTGCTGTTCCGCCGTACGCCCAAGGGATTGGAACTGACGCCTGAAGCGGACAAGGGCCTCGATGCTCTGCGCGCCGGTTTCCTGCAGTTTGAAGAATCAGTGCGTGCGATGCAATCGGGGCAAAGCTCCAACTATCTGACCATTGCTGCTCCGCGTGATTTCACCGCCAAATGGTTGACGCCCCGGCTCGCCCGTTTTGGTGCCGCCAATCCGGACGTACAGTTTACGCTGGTATCAGCCGATGATGATGTCGATTTTACCGAAGCCAATCTCGATCTTGCGATCCGCCTTGCGGAAGGCCCCGGCGAACATGAAGGCGTAAAGCTGGGCGATGGCGCCTTTGTTCGTGTTGGCGCTCCAGACGGCGGCGCCACCACGCGGATCAGCTGGCCGGGCTGCCCCATGGCCGAAGGCGAGGCCGGGCTTCGGTTGGGCGATGCCGGGCTTGCCATTGATGCCGCCGCGATCGGTCTGGGTGAGGCGGTTGTGCCCTTTCTGTTGGTTGCCGGTGATCTCGATTCGGCGCGCGTACGCGCGCTGGACAACAGCCGCGAACATCCGCTTGCCTATTGGCTGGTCGCGCCATTGCCGCAATGGCGGCAAAAGAAGGTCAAGGCGCTGGTCGAAGCATTGACCGCATGATTGCGCCGACCCTGCGCACAGACCGATTGGTCTTGCGCCAACTGACACTTGAAGATGCACCGGCATTATTTGATGTTCTGTCAGACGGCGAGGTCATGCGTTACTGGTCGAGCGGACCGCATAGTGACGTTGATGAAAGCCGCGATTATATCGGCTGGAATGCCGATAGCAGCGCCGATCATGTCTGCTGGGCCATTACGGTTGATGGCACCGCCGCGCTTGGCTGGGTGATCTTGCTGCCGCATCGCAGCAACAATCTTGAACTCGGCTATATTCTCGGCCGGACGCATTGGCGCAATGGCTATGCCCATGAAGCCATTTGCTGTGCGCTGGATTACGCCTTTGAACAGCTTGGCGCACGGCGCGTCATGGCTGACACCGACCCCGAAAATGCTGCGTCGGTCGGTCTGCTGAGCAAACTTGGCTTCCAGCGCGAAGGGTATTTGCGCGAGGAATGGGAAACCCATATCGGCATACGCGACAGCCTGATCTTTGGATTGTTGCGGAACGAATGGGCGGTGCGCAAGCTCAGTTGAGAGCGACCCCGACGAGTCTTTCCATCAACGCCGCGAAACGGGCTTTGTCGATCTCTTGCTGGGTGTCGTTCCAACTGCCGCTGGCGATATACCATTTGCCCGCGGGCGATTGCAGAAGATAGCTCATCGAGATCACCCCCGGTTCCGACCCGCCCTTATAACCGACATAACGCCATTTCTTTGCGGCGGCCGCGCCCAGCCCGTCGTTGATCGAAAGAATAGCCATCATCCGGTCATCGCGCTGCATGCGAATGTGCCGCATCAGATTGCCAATGTCCTGCGCTGAGGCGAACCATTCGATTGTATCGATCGATGCAGGTGCGCCGCCGATACTGCCGCCGGTTGCATTTTCCAGCGTGAGATGCGCTGCCTCCTTGTCCAGAAGCACACGTTGCTGCGCTTCACTAGCGGCGAGAAAACGGGTGCGCAGCGGCGCGTCTGCTTTCAATGCAAAGGCTTCCACCGTCGACAGGAAGGGCAGGGTCTTGTCGGGTGCACTATGGCCGATGCTCGCCAGTTTCTGTTCGACGGCCTCGCGCCCCAAAAGCGACAGCAGCGTATCGGTTGCGCCATTGTCGCTGACCGAAATCATCCATCCGGCCAGCGTGTGCAGCGTGACCGGGCTGTCCTTGGGCCAGCCCTGCGTTGCCGTGGAGGAAAAACTGTGATGCGTCAGCGGCACGACATCGTTCCACTGGCGCTTTCCGGCACGCACCTCGCTCGCCAATTGGGCCAGGATATAGAGCTTGAAGGTCGAACCTATGGCGAACTGTTGATCGGAATTGCGGCTGGCAATCGGGCTGATTCGTCCGTCGTCGTTCAACGCGGCAAGCAGGAAGCCGCTGCCGCCCGGTAGCGCGGCAAACTCTGCGCTGATCGCTTCCACGCTGTCGCCGGTGACTTCAAAGCCCGATATCAACAGGCCGATTACTTTGCCCACTGCACCCGGTTCGACATCGACTTCGACGGTCGCGACTGCCTTTTCAAAGGCCAGTTTGACGGTTGCACCATTGGATCGGGCGGGCGTGGCCGAGACAATCCGGGTCGGTTGCCCATATTGGGCGGTGATGCTTGCGCTGATCGCCTTGAACTGTGCGGATGGCACGGCGGCAAGAAATGTGGGCGAGAAAAAGCTTTCCGGCGTGATTTCACCTTTGATCAGCGGCACCAACTGACCAATGCGTCGATCAATCGTTGGGGCGGGCTTTGCGGCATCTTTTGCCGGTTCTCGCGCGGCAACAGGTTGGGCCAGCGACAATGGGGCCATGGCGGCAAGGGCGGCAAACAAACAGAAATTGCGCATCGCGATCTCCTTAGACGTTGCCCCTGTCTGCCCGCTTAATCAGGCATCAATGGCTGCTTCGTCAAGCGTTGTCGCATGTTCCTGAATGAAGCGGAATCGCGCTTCGGGGCTTTTACCCATCAGTTGCTCGACGCGTTCCTTCACCGCCATTTGCCGCTGATACTCATGCGGCAGGGTGATGCGGATCAATGAACGGCTTTTCGGGTCCATGGTCGTTTCGCGCAACTGGCCGGGGTTCATCTCGCCCAGACCTTTGAAACGGCCAACCTCGACCTTCTTGCCCTTGAACTGCGTGGCTTCCAGTTCGGCACGGTGCGCATCATCCTGCGCATAGGCGCTTTGGCTGCCAGCTGTGAGGCGATAGAGCGGCGGACGTGCAAGATAGAGATGGCCGCGCTCCACAATGGGGGCCATTTCCTGAAAGAAAAAGGTCATCAAAAGCGTCGCGATATGCGCGCCGTCGACATCTGCGTCGGTCATGATGATGATCCGGTCGTACCGCAGATTGTCCGGGTCGCAATCTTTGCGCACGCCGCAGCCCAAGGCCAGCGTCAGATCGGCAATTTCCTGATTGGCGCGGATCTTGTCGGCGGTGGCCGATGCCACGTTCAATATCTTGCCGCGAATGGGCAATATCGCCTGCGTTTTGCGGTCACGCGCCTGTTTCGCGCTGCCGCCGGCGCTGTCGCCTTCGACGATGAACAATTCGGTGCCGGCCGGATCGTCGGACGAGCAGTCAGTGAGCTTGCCGGGCAGGCGGACCTTCTTGCCGCTAGTCGCGGTCTTGCGCTTGACCTCACGCTCGGCTTTCCTGCGCAGCCTGTCATCGACCTTTTCAAGGATGAAGCCGAGCATCGCCTTGCCGCGTTCCATATTGTCGGCAAGGAAATGGTCAAAATGGTCGCGCACCGCGTTTTCGACCAGCCGCGCTGCTTCGGGTGACGTTAGCCGGTCCTTGGTCTGGCTCTGAAATTGCGGGTTGCGGATGAATACCGACAGCATCAGTTCGGCTTCGTTGAAGATATCGTCGGCGGTGATCTGGGCTGCTTTTTTGTTGCCTACCAGCTCGCCAAAGGCCCGCAGCCCCTTGGTCAGCGCGGCGCGGACGCCGGCTTCATGCGTGCCGCCATCGGGGGTGGGGATGGTGTTGCAATACCAGCTATAGCTGCCGTCCGAATAAAGCGGCCATGCGACGGCCCATTCGACGCGACCTTGCTCGTCGGGGAATGTCTGATTGCCGTGGAAGAAATCGGTGGTGACGCAATTGCGACTGCCCAATTGCTCCTTCAGATGGTCCGCAAGCCCGCCTGGGAACTGGAATACCGCTTCTTGCGGCACATCTTCGCTGGCGAGCGATGGGTCGCATTTCCAGCGGATTTCGACACCGGCAAAAAGATAGGCCTTTGATCGCGCCAGCTTGAACAGCCGCGCCGGCTTGAACTTGGCGTCCTCGCCAAAGATTTCGGGATCGGGGGTGAAGGCGATGCTTGTGCCGCGCCGGTTGGGGGTGGGGCCCATTTCCTCCAGCCCGCCCAGCGCCGCGCCGCGCGCGAAGCATTGGCGGTAAAGCTGCTTGTTGCGGGCGACCTCGACCACCGTGTCGGTTGAGAGGGCGTTGACCACCGAAACGCCGACGCCGTGCAAACCGCCGGAGGTGGCATAGGCCTTACCCTCGAACTTGCCGCCCGAATGGAGCGTGGTCATGATCACTTCGAGGGCGGATTTGCCGGGAAATTTGGGGTGCGGATCAACCGGGATGCCGCGGCCATTATCGGTGATCGTCAGCCTGTTGCCGGTACCCAGCGTGATTTCGATGCGCGTGGCATGGCCTGCAACCGCTTCATCCATCGAATTGTCGAGAACCTCGGCAGCAAGATGGTGCAGCGCCCGTTCATCGGTGCCGCCGATATACATGCCGGGCCGCCGCCGGACAGGCTCAAGCCCCTCCAGAACCTCAATTGCCGAGGCATCATAGCCGCTTGGTTCAGAACCGGCAGGCACTGCGCCGCCGAACAGGTCATCACTCATGTCGCCGCTATAGGCGCTGCGGAGTCAGCGGCGCAAGAGAGCGGCGAAATGGCTTGTGGAAAACACTGGCTTTGTCGTTGCCAGTGCCGTGCGGGTTTAGCGGACGCGCGGGGTGCCGAAGGGCATGGGCGGCGGTGGCCGGCGCACGCCGCGCGGCAATTGCGCCTGATAGGCACGGCCGCAATGCTCGACACAATAAGGAAAGCCGGGATTGACCGCGACGCCGCAGAAATGAAAGTCGGGCTCGCCCGGATGGCCCATCGGCCAACGGCATACCTTGTCCGAAAGATCGAGCAGGCTGGTCTTGTCGGCGATTTCCGGGCTCGGCTTGGCGGGCACCAGACGGCGCGGCGGGGCAGGCGGGATGGGAGCCTGCTGGTCGCCGGGGCCCTGACGCATGAAGCCGCCGGGGCCGATCGAAACGATTTTCGGCATGTCCGATTGCGGACGCGGGGCGACAGGTGCGGCCGGCGCAGCGGCTGCCGGTGCACGCTCCGGTTGCGCAGGCGCGGCAGCGCGCGGAGCGACCTTTTCGGCAGCTTTCGGCTTCGCCTTGGCTGCGGCAGGTGCAGGTTTCGCGTCTGTCTCATTCGCCTTCACGGGCGATGGGCGCGATTTCAGGCCAAGGCGGTGCGCCTTGCCGATCACCGCGTTGCGGCTCACTCCGCCAAGTTCATCGGCAATCTGGCTGGCAGTCAGGCCCTTTTCCCACATGGATTTAAGGCGATCGATCCGTTCGTCGGTCCAGGACATCGAAAACTCCAACTTTCATTTTAGCGGCGCTAAAGGGGTGCAGATGATAAAAGCGCCTTGCCGCGCAAGGGGCAAGCCGATAGTCCAAAATATGATGACTATCCAGAATAATTCCACCCGCCCTGCCGAATCTGGTGATGATGCGCTTCCTATTCAAGGTGAGCGCTTGATCCGCAACGTCAATTGGGTCGGCTTGAAGACGCTCTATCTTAAGGAAGTGCGCCGCTTCATGAAGGTACAGACGCAGACCGTCTGGGCGCCTGCAATCACCACTTTGCTTTATCTTATCATCTTCACCGTCGCGCTGGGGGGCATCAAACCGTCAGTGCTGGGCGTGCCCTTTGCCGATTTCATTGCACCGGGCCTGATCATCATGGGGATGATGCAGAACAGCTTTGCCAATAGCAGCTTCTCGCTGCTGGTCGGCAAGATCCAGGGGACGATCGTCGATTATCTGATGCCACCCTTGTCCAATCTGGAATTGCTGGTCGCAATGGTGGGTGCGGCGGTTACGCGCGCAGCGATGGTGGGCTGTACCGTCTGGCTCGCCATGGCGTTATGGCCGGGCGTCAATGTGACGCCGGTGCATTTCTGGGCGGTATTGTGGTTCGGGCTGATGGGGGCGATGTTGCTGGCGCTGATCGGCGTGATGACATCAATCTGGGCGGAAAAATTCGATCATGCGGCGGCGATCACCAATTTCGTTGTCGCGCCCGCCGCCTTGCTGTCGGGCACCTTTTACTCGGTCGATAAATTGTCGCCTACCTTTCAGGCGATCAGCCACGCCAATCCCTTCTTCTACGCCATTTCGGGCTTCCGCTATGGCTTTATTGACAGTGCCGACAGCCCGATCCTGTTCGGCGCGTTTTTGCTGCTCGGGATCAATATAGTGCTGGGCGTCACCTGTTATGCGCTGCTGCGCTCCGGGTGGAAGCTGCGTAACTGAGTGGCTCCTCTCGAAGGCGGGGCGGGCCCGTTCAGATCAGGGTTCAGGCGTCCAGGTCTGCGCCTGACAGATAGGGCCAACACAGCCCTTGACGACCAGATTGCCTGATTTGCCTTTATACACGACCGAACGGTAGGTTCTGCCAGAACGGGGGTCGTAAATCTGGCCCTTCCATTCCTTTCCATCCGATTTGAAACCCGACAGCAGGTTGATGCCCAGCAGCGGGCGACTGCGCAGCGCGGGATTGGAATTATTGACATCTTTCTGCGCATTGCCGCCCGGTGGCGGGGTCAGAAATTTGGCGAGCTTGCCGCAAATGGATTCGCCGCAGGCATAAACTTCAACCACGCCATCCTTGGTTTGCGTAATCCATCGACCGGTAATTGGCGCGCCTGCTTGCGCCGCCGTTGAAACAGCCGCCAAGAATAGCGCCGAAAGCATGTATTTACGCATGGGATCAGTGTCTCCTTAGGCCGAATTTTAACGCATCGATTGCGGGAAGCAATGCTTTTGCCGCAAGCCACTTGCCAGTTGCAGAAGCCATGCTAGGCCGCATCGCATGACCGAGACGCTCCTGTTCGATTATTGGCGTTCTTCCGCCAGTTACCGTGTTCGCATTGCCCTAAACTTGAAAGGCGTGGATTATCAGGCGGTCCCGACCGACCTACTCGCCGCTTCACACAAGGCGGCCGATTATGTCGCACGCAATCCGCAAGGCTTTGTGCCCATGCTCAGCATTGATGGCCATGATTTGACGCAGAGTCTTGCGATTATAGATTATCTGGATGCCAACTATCCCGATCCGCCGATGGTTTCCTCGGATCCTGCAACGCGCGCGAAAACGCTGGCGCAGGCGCTGGTCATTGCAGCGGACATTCACCCCGTGAACAATCTGCGCATATTGGGATATCTGAAAAGCGAATTTGGTGCAGGCGATGCAGCGGTCGCCAAATGGTATCGCCACTGGATCGTCGAAGGCTTTGCCGCGCTGGAGGCGATGGCCCCAGAGCAGGGGCTTTTCGGGGGCGATTTGCCGAACCTGGCCGATGTCTGCCTTGTCCCGCAAATGGCCAATGCCCGCCGATTTGATACCCCGCTGGACGCATTTCCCAAGCTGGTGCGCATCGATGCGGCGTTGCAGGCGCTCCCGGCCTTTGCCAAGGCCGCACCGGATGCGGTGAAGCCGGCATGAAAATGCGTTCTCATCTTGCAATCCTGCCATTGCTGGCAGCAGCGACGCCGGCTTATGCCCAGGCCAACAAGGCCGAAGAGGTGGAATGCCCGCCGCATCCAGAAGATGAAATCTGGCTGCATTGCCGGATTAACGTGATCGGCAATCTTGATGGTTCGGTATCCGAACGGACCGAGACGATAGCCACGGTCAATGTCGATTCTGGCCGGATAGAGGCCAGCCTGCTCAATGTTCCGGGATTGCAACAATTCCGCCGTTCCGATGCGCGCACGGCCAACCCGACCAGTCAGGGCATCACAATGCGCGGTCTTGGCGGAAACGCCTCTTCGCGCGCCCTGTTGTTCCTTGACGATGTGCCGCAGGCCGATCCCTTTGGCGGCTGGGTCAGTTGGCCCGGTTATGATGCGCTCAACCTTGCCAGCATCCGCGTGCGCAAGGGCGGCGGACAGGTGGCGGCAGGGCCGGGCGCCGTGTCCGGCGTGGTCGAACTTGATAGCGCGCAGAACCGCGAAGAAGCTAGTCTTGGCCTTGCCTATGGCAGCCGCAACGCAATTGACGCCAAGGCGCGGCTGGCAACCCGGATCGGCGCTGGCTCCTTCTCCTTCGGCGGCAGCTATATGCGTGGCGATGGCTTCATCCCGATCCTGGCTGGACAGCGCGGAAGCGCCGACCGGCGTGCCGCTTATGAACAGGCGGGCGTTGCGCTGCGGGCTGTTGCTCCAATTTCCGCATCGACCGACTTGCAGGCCAATCTGCGTGCCTTCACCGATAGGCGTGATCGCGGTGTCGATTTCAGCGACAACAGCAATGGCGGGGTGGATGCCAGTGTGCGGCTTGTTGACCGCGACAGTGATTGGCAATGGGCGGCGACCGGCTATCTCCAGTTGCGTGAATTTGCGTCGGAATTTGGCGCGGTCGCCGCAGATCGCAATAGCGTGACCCCCACGCTCGACCAGTTTGCGACGCCATCTACCGGTCTTGGTACACGTTTTGAGATCCGCCCGCCGGTTGGTGACAGTGCGGAATTGCGGCTCGGCGGCGAATGGCGACGCACCAGTGGTGAGACCCGCGAATTTTTCACCTATGTCGCAGGCGCGCCGACGCGTTTTCGCACTGCGGGCGGACAGACCGACATTTATGGCGGCTTTGCGGAGTTGAGCTACCAACCAATCAATGAACTGACGCTGACGGCGGGCGGGCGGCTGGATAGCTGGGCCATCCAGGATGGTTTCCGGCGAGAGGTGAATATCGGAGGCACGGTGCGTTCGGATGATCGCTTCGCCGATCGCAGCGGTACCGAATGGACCGGGCGTGCCGGTTTTGGTTGGAATATTGATGACATTTTCACGTTGCGCGGGGCCGCATATCGCGCATGGCGATTGCCGACGCTGAATGAACTTTACCGGCCGTTCCGCGTGGGTGCCGATGCCACTGCGGCCAATGAATTGCTGCGACCGGAAAGCGTCGAAGGCGTTGATGCCGGAATCGAATTTGAAACCGGCGGTCTTGACCTTGGGATCACGATTTTCCGCAACCGGCTTTCCGATGCGATTGCCAATGTCACGCTGGGGCAGGGGCCCGGCAATTTTGCAGGCGTAGGTTTTGTTGCTGCGGGCGGCACCTATCGGCAGCGACGCAATCTCGACGCTATCCTATCCAAGGGGATAGAGGCAGACGTGCGTTTCGATCTGGGCGCCGGGATGAATGCAAGGTTGGGCTATGCCTATGTTGATGCCGAAGTGCGTGGGACTGGCGCTTCGGCCCCGCTAAACGGTTTGCGCCCGGCACAGGTGCCACAGCATTTCGGCCATGCGACCTTGGCCTATGATGCTGATCCGGTCTCGGTTGCGACGACCTTGCGCTATATTGGCAGCCAGTTTGAAGATGATGCCAATATACGCGTGCTGGCCGATGCGGTGACGATGGATTTCGATCTGGGTTTCGATGTGGGGCGTGATGTGCGCCTGCAACTGCGCGGCGAAAATCTGTTCGATGCGCGGGTGGAGGCAGCGATTTCGGGCAGCGGCATTATTGAACGGGCCAATCCGCGCACCCTTTGGCTTGGCCTAAGCTGGAATTTTGACTAGCGTCGAACCATGGCCCGTTCCAAACTCATCCTCGGCGAATTTCTGCCCTATCAATTGTCGACAACGTCGAATGCGGTGAGCGAATTTATCGCGCGCAGCTATCGTGGGCGTTTCGGCCTGAAAATTCCCGAATGGCGGGTGATGGCAGTGCTGGGTGAACGCGCCAGTGCAACGCAGCGCGAACTGGTCGCCGCGACGCAGATGGACAAGGTGACGGTCAATCGCGCGTCCAAGGCGCTTGTCGATCGCGGGTTGATCGGGCGTGCGCCCAATGAAACCGATGGCCGCTCGCACCATCTGGCGCTGACGCCGGTGGGGCAGGAACTTTATGGGCAGATCGTCCCCCTCGCGCTTTCGGTGGAGGCCGGGATTGAGGGCATATTGGATCGGGGCGAGGCGGAGCAGCTTGTCTCGATCCTGGCGAAATTGCGTGCGCGGGTGGACGAGATGGAGCAGGGTGCGGATCCAGCCGGCAGCGCATAAACTAGTTGCAATTGATACCAAATTGGGCGATCGGGGAAGCGAACATAGCTCTGCTTCTTCTGGATGATTTTCCATGCCCGATCTTTTCGATAATCCCCTCGGCCTTGATGGCTTCGAATTTGTCGAATTTACTGCATCTGAAAAAGGCCTTCTCGAACCGGTCTTTGAAAGCATGGGATTCACCCGTGTTGCCCGGCACCGGTCAAAGGATGTGCATCTCTGGCGGCAGGGTGAAATCAACCTGATCGCCAATTATGAACCGCGCAGCCCCGCCGCCTACTTCGCCGCCGAACATGGCCCTTCGGCCTGCGGCATGGCGTTTCGCGTCAAGGACGCCGCCAAGGCTTATAAGAAGGCAATTGAGCGCGGCGCCGAACCTGTCGAAAGCCGCACCGGCGTCATGGAATTGCGCATACCCGCAATCAAAGGAATTGGCGGCGCGTTCATCTATCTTGTGGATCGATATGCCACGCTCGAAAATCCTGACGCGCTGTCGATATATGATATTGATTTCGTGTTCCTGCCCGGCGTTGAGCATTTTCCGGTGGGTGCCGGTTTCAAGTCGATCGATCACCTGACCCACAATGTCTATGGCGGCCGGATGGCGCATTGGGCGGCTTGGTATGAGCGGATCTTCAACTTCCGCGAAATCCGCTATTTCGACATTAAGGGCGAATATACCGGCCTGACGTCAAAGGCAATGACCGCGC
The DNA here is from genome assembly GCA_035196065.1 of Sphingobium sp. NCBI lineage: Bacteria > Pseudomonadati > Pseudomonadota > Alphaproteobacteria > Sphingomonadales > Sphingobiaceae > Sphingobium > Sphingobium sp. Next base: position 2,565,157 of record CP136575.1, on the reverse strand, counting down.
CAGATGGCAAAATCCGCATCCCCCTGAACGAGGAAGGCAAGGCAGGTGGTGGTCAGATTGAGGAATATCTGCGCGCCTATAATGGCGAAGGTATCCAGCATATCGCGCTGATCTGCGATGATCTTATTGCCTGCTGGAACAATCTGCAGAAACTGGGTGTCACCTTCATGACCCCACCGCCCGACACCTATTATGCCATGCTGGAAGATCGGCTTCCCGGTCATGGCGAACCTGTCGATCAACTGAAGATGCGGGGCATACTGATTGATGGCACCATTGAAGGTGGGGCGCCGCGCCTCCTTTTGCAGATCTTTGCGCAGCCGCAAATAGGACCGGTGTTTTTCGAGTTTATCCAGCGCCGCGGCGACGAAGGCTTTGGCGAAGGAAATTTCAAGGCGCTCTTCGAAAGCATTGAACGCGACCAGATCGAACGTGGCGTATTGGAGGTTGCAGAATGACCGTGCCATTCAAGACAGATCGCATCCACCACGTCGCCTATCGTTGCAAGGACGCGAAGGAGACGGTGGAATGGTATGAGCGGGTATTGGGTTTTACTTATACCAATGCCTTTGCCGAGGATCATGTGCCGTCGACCGGCGAATATGATCCTTATATGCACATCTTCCTCGACTGCGGCGGTGGCAATGTGCTCGCTTTTTTCGAACTGCCCAACCAACCGGAAATGGGCCGCGATGAACAGACGCCCAAATGGGTGCAGCATCTGGCGTTCAAGGTCGGCGATTTCGAAACATTGAAAGCCGCCAAGGCACATATCGAGGCGCAGGGTGTCGAGGTGCTGGGTCCGACATGGCACGGCATTTTCCGGTCGATCTACTTCTTCGATCCCAATGGCCACCGGCTCGAACTGGCCTGCGACATTGGTACCGAAGACCAATATGCCGAACTGAAGCGGGTTGCCCCTGCGATGCTGGACGACTGGAGCCGCACCAAGACAGCGCCGCGCCATGCAGACTGGCTGCACAAACCGCCGGTTGAGGCATCCGAATAAGGCTGGCTATGCCGTCAGCTCGTTTCGTTGGCGGCCCGGCCGACCTTGGGGGTTTCCGTCTTGGGCATGCGTGCCTCAAGTGGATCGAGCCAAGCCCGCGCCTTGGCGCCAACGAATATCTGCGGATCAGACGGAACAAGGCCGCGGCCAGCCTCCCAAAGGGCGATCAGCGATCGGGCTTCGTCATTGGCCTTTTCCAGCGGCTGGGGTTTGCGAAGCGCGTTGTTGATGAAGGCGTCTCCGAAAAAGGTCCAGTCATTGCCTGGCGCACAGCCGAAGGAGGTGCGCTGCCAAGAAGCCGCCGTCACGACAACGCTTTGCTCGTTGCTCAATGCGGGCACGAACACTCCGGAATAGCAGGCCGACAAGATGATCAGCCGTCGTTCTATCTTCAGATCGTCGAGAAGCGATGCGAGCTTCTTGGGTGCGATCATACCTACCGCATTGTTGCCATCACGATAGACCAGCCCGAGCCGCGGATCGCCATGGGTTGTAGCAAAAAGGACGAGTACATCCTCCTTGGGGTTCATCTTGGCGGCAACGGCGGCGAGGGCGGTTGCCAGATTGGGCGGCGAACCCTGCGGTGCGCCGATGGCTTCTGGGCCAGCACCAGCTGCAAGGAATATGGACCTGCCAACCGCGCCATAACGGCGGGCGAGAACTTTCTGCGCTTCACCGGCTTCACGCCCGAAAACCGGGTCGGAATCGAGGCCGATAGAGACAACATAGGCATCGACGATTCCGGGGCGTTGCGGCTGCAATGCGGCGATCGCCCCCGAAAGCCGCCGGTGCTGGGCAAAATGCCAAGCCGCGCTCCGGCTTTGCTCCATCGACCAGCCATTGTCCGCTGCCAATCGGTTGTCGAAGCCGTTCTGACTGCTCGATGGGCCAGCCAGAACCGCCGCACCCACCATCGCCGCAAGGATTGTCTTGACCCTCATCGCCTGTCATTTCCCCTTTGGACCAGTTTAGGACGAATTCAGCGATTGCCGCAAGATCAATGTCCAGCCATGATCAAGCTCTACAGCAGGAACGCCATATGAAATTAGCATCATTGAAATCCGGCCGTGATGGCCGCCTTGTTGTCGTCTCTAACGACCTGGCATGGTACGCCGATGCCGCGCATATTTGCGGCACGTTGCAGGCCGCGCTCGATGATTGGGATCGCATCGCGCCTCGACTTGAAGCACTCGCTACCGATCTGGAGCATGCCGCGATTCCGCGCGACCGTTTTCATGAACACGACGCTGCCTCGCCCTTGCCGCGTGCCTATCAATGGGCCGATGGTTCGGCCTATGTGAACCATGTCGCATTGGTCCGGCAGGCACGGGGTGCGGAAATGCCCGACAGTTTCTGGCACGACCCGTTGATGTATCAAGGGGGATCTGACGGCTTTCTTGGCCCGCGTGATCCCATTCCGCTCGGCGACCCGGCATGGGGCTGCGATATGGAGGCGGAAGTTGTTGTGGTCACCGGCGACGTGCCGATGGGAATTTCGGCAGAAGAAGCGCGAAAAGCGATCCGGCTGGTCGGCCTGACAAATGATGTATCGCTTCGCGGGCTTATCCCGGACGAGTTGGCCAAGGGTTTCGGATTCTTTCAGTCTAAACCTGCCAGCGCCTTTTCGCCGGTATTCGTGACGCCCGACAGCTTGGGCAGCCGTTGGGGCGGCGGCAAGCTGCATGGCGCGCTTTGTGTCGACTTGAATGGAAAACCATTGGGCCGCGCCGATGCGGGTATCGATATGACCTTCGATTTCGGCCAGCTCATCGCACATGCGGCCAAGACACGCAATTTGGGCGCAGGAACAATCATCGGATCGGGAACAGTTTCCAATCGCGATGCCGATGGCGGCCCGGGCAAGCCGATCAGTGAGGGTGGCTTGGGCTACAGTTGCCTTGCTGAAGTGCGGACGGTTGAAACCATCTTGCGGGGCAACCCCGAAACGCCCTTCTTGAAATCAGGTGATACGGTGCGCATCTGGATGGAGGATGATCGGCATCATCCGGTTTTTGGCGTAATCGAACAAGAAGTCGTTGCTGTTTGAACGAAAAAAGGCGGGGTTGAACCCCGCCTTTTTCTTTTGCCATCGTTGATGCTTAGCGCTTTGCGAATGCGTCCCCGATCGAACAGGCCGCAGGCCCCAGGATCACGATGAACAGCGTCGGCAGAATGAAAAGGATCAGCGGTACCGTCATGATTGCGGGCAGGCGCGCGGCCTTTTCCTCGGCGCGCATCATGCGTTCATTGCGGAATTCCGCTGAAAGAACGCGCAATGCCGATGCCAGCGGCGTACCATATTTTTCCGTCTGGATCATGGTCGTCACTACGCCCTTCACCGAGTCGAGATTGACGCGGTAGGAGAGATTTTCGAACGCCATGCGCCGTTCTGTCAGGAATCCCAATTCGATCGCTGTCAGCGCGAATTCGTCGCCCAGTTCGGGAAAACCCCGACCGAGTTCCTTCGCCACACGGTTGAAAGCGGAATCGACGGTCAGGCCGGCCTCGGCGCAAATCACCAAAAGGTCGAGTGCATCAGGCAGGCCTTTGCGGATCGCATCGGTCCGTTTCTGAATCAGGTTGTTGAGATAGATATCAGCCGCCTTATAGCCGCCAATGGTGGCGGCCGCGAACACGCCGAACCGCTTGATCGTTGTCCAGTCCGCCAGACCGCCCATGCCATACAGCCATAGAGCCACGCCGCCGCCCAGCACGATCGGCCCGACAAGCCGACTGAAAATGACGGCAACGGCCAGATCCTTGCGGCGGATGCCCGCTTGCGCCAGCTTCTGCTGGGCCACCTTGATCTGGTCTTCCTGAAGCACTTTTAGCGACGACAGCATTTGCCGCATGCGATCGGTGGTTTCGGTATTGCGAATGAGTTTCGCCCGCTTTTTCGCAGTCGATGCCGTAATGCCGGCCTTCAACTGCTCGCGGCGTTCGTTGAGCGCCTTGACCCTTTTCGTCATCGGATCGCGCACAGTGACTGCGGCGTAGATCGCGATCAGCACCGCGATGCTGGCGACAGCCATCAATATGGTGGCGACCCAATATACATCGAAGCCAAGCAATTCGGGCCCAGGGGCGGACGGGTTGTTCATGTTGTTGCCTCCGCTCCTAAATCTCGAAACTGACCATTTTTGCCATGATGGCAACGCCGATACCCATCCACACAAGGCCGATCAGGCCGGCAATCATCAGCCGAGGTTCGGAGAAAAACCCGGAGAGATATCCGGGGTTCACCGACCAGACGAGGCCGAATACGACGAATGGCAGAGAGCCAACAATATAGGCCGACGCCTTGGATTCCGAAGACATTGCACGGATCTTCAGCTTCATCTGCGCACGTTTTCTAAGGACTTCGGCAAGGTTAGACAGCGTTTCTGCCAGATTCCCGCCTGTTTCGCGCTGGATCGCAAGCGTGATCACAAAGAATTGGAACTCTGGGGTGCCCAACCGATCAGCAGTATCCTGAAGCGCGTCTTCCATCGTCTTGCCGATTTTGATTTTCTCGGTGACGATCTTGAACTCTTCGCCGACAGGGCCGGCAATTTCTCGGGACACGACCATCAAGGTTTCGCTAACCGGCAGACCTGACTTCAGGCCGCGTACCAAAAGCTCGATCGCTTCCGGGAATTTGGTCGTGAAATCGTTGATGCGTTTGCTGATCAGGAAACTGATCGTGAAATGTGGAACCGCCAATGCGAGGAAAAATCCAGCTCCCAAAGCAAGGGACAGGGGCGCGCCACGCAATACCAATACGGCGAAAACGACCACCAATATGCCGCCAGAGGCATAGATATACTGACTGATCGTCCACTTTTTGCCGGTCTGCTGCAATCGAAGCTGCAGCCGGTCTTTGGCCGACATTTTTTGGCCAGAGGTAAAGCTGATGGGACGACGGGCGGCGACGGCCTTTCGCATCTGCTGTTCAAGGCGAACATCGACGCTATCAGAATGACGGATTTTGACGGCCCCCAGACGGCGACTTGCTGCCTTGCCGGTTGCCGGCCCGGCAAGGGCCATAGCCAGCAAGACTAGCGTCAATAATCCACCTGCTATCAGAACTATATTGCTCATTCGCGTTCGCCCGACAGGGTGAGACCGTGCACCGACGATTGCGGTACGCGGCCCTCCGATTGCATGTTACTTTTTCGCCAGAAGCGATTTGAAACCGGCCATCACCGATTTCTTCGGCTTGGCTGCACTATCGTCATCGACAGATTCCGGTACGGTGCTGTTTTTCACCATATCGACCAGCGTGATTATGCCCGCCGAAACCTTGCTTGACCGGACCGATTCAACCAGTGGTTTGCCAAGCTTCGCTGCCTGGGCAGTTGCCTTGGCGTCATAGGGGATCATCAGATCAATCTTGCGTTCGATCGAGCTTTCGAAATCCTTGCGCGAAATTTCGACGCCGCCGGACTGGACCTTGTTGGCAACGACCAGCGTCTGGCATTGTGGCGCGTTTGACTTGAGCCAAGCCAGCAACCTGATCGCATCGCGGGCCGAAGCCAAGGTCAGTTCGCACGTGACCACAGCGACGTTCACGTCCTGCAACAGATGAGGATAGGCGATCAGCATGCTACGTGGCAGATCGATTACGGTGTTTTCAAAGGCTGCGCGAAACTCTTCCTGTAGCTGGAAGAATGCCGTGCCATCCGTTAGGATTGGGCTGTTGATCGGCGCTTCTGCAGAGAGGATCGATAGCTTATCATTCGCCTTGATCATCGCGCGCTCGATAAATAGGCCATCGATGCGGCTGGGATTGTCGATCGCGTCTGTCAGGCCACGGCCCGGTTCCAGATCGAGAGACAATGCACCCGTTCCGAAATGGACGTCGAGGTCAAGCAGACCGGTCAGTTGACCCTGCTGTTGTGACAGCAGCCAAGCGACAGATGTGGCGATTGTGGATGCCCCAACGCCGCCACGGGTACCGATGATCGCCATCGACATGTGGGGGTGATCCTTGGAGTCGCCGTCATGCTTCGGCGCGTTCAGTATCATCTGTGCATGCGCGATAGCATCACGGAGCGAATCCGGGCTGATCGGTTTTAGCAGATAGTCCTGCAATCCCGACATCATGAGGTCGCGGTAAAGGCGCACATCGTTTACCTGGCCCATGGCGATGACCACGGTGCCGGGTTCGCAAACTTCTGCTAGGCCGTTAATGTCACCGATCGGATCCCCCGATTCTGACAGATCAACGAGCAGGATTTGTGGGCTTGCCGAAATCGACAGAGACTGGACTGCATTGCGCAGGCCACCCTTAAAGGCTTTTTCCTGTGGCCAGCCCATTTCGTCGCATACGGTGCGGATAACGTCGAGCGTCAGGTCGTCGCACACATAACCCATGAACGGGTCACGCGCTCCGGCAATCGTGCTTTTCCATGGTGCGTTCATTATCTGGTGCCTCCAGCTTTTTTCCGAGATCCGCCGCGGCTGTTTTCAGGGGTCGATTCGCGACCTCTGACCAGATCCTCGGGATCTGCCACCATCGCCGCCAGATTGCTGTTGGTTGCACAGCCATAATTGGGGTGGTTGCTTGAATTGTAATTGGCCTCAGTCGTCTTCGTCCAATTTGGGCAGTTGGGCACGCTTGCCGTCGAACGGGTGACGACGATGCGAACCGTTCCAGGCGCTACATTGCCGCTGGTGACAGGGGCGGTCTCGTTCAACAGCATTCCGTGTTGAGCCGCGATGGCCGCCACGGATTGCTTCACCGATGTGTCGGCATAGCCATCACCATAATCAAGCGCGATGCGGTCTCCGAAGCCAAGCTTCATCGCTTCGAACCACTGGCCGATACGCTCCCGCTCGGCATTAGAAACACCGCCGCCATCGACATTGACGTCGATCGCATAATTGGTTCGCTGCACGACGGGCTGGTTGGTCGAATACATGGACGTATTCGCGCCGACCGCGCCGCAACCGGCGAGAGTGAAAGCCAGCGATGCCGTCAGAATGATCTTACCACGCATGTCCTTGATCCTCTCTTCGCTCAGTTAAAAGCTGAAACCGGGGGCAGAGGCTTCGCCGCCTGCCTTGGTGTTCTGCGCTTGTTTCTTGGTGACCGGTGGAGCCGCTTCACCCATTGTGCCGAATTCCGGCCCCTTGACATTCTCCGGTGCAACCGTCGGCATCGGACGTTCCAGATTGCCGTTGGTAGTGCTGGCGGTCTTGTTGAGCAGGATCCGCTCCAGGTCCGCAGGTGTGTTGTAACCATCGGTCGGCAATTTGATTTCCGATTCCGAAACCGGCTTTACCAGATAGGGGGTCACAACGATGACCAGCTCGGTTTCGTTGCGCCGCCAGCCGTTCGATTTGAACAGCGCGCCAAGGACCGGCACGTCACCCAGACCGGGATATTTGTCGATCGACGTGTTGGCGCTGTTCGATAGCAGGCCAGCAATCATGAAGCTTTGGCCAGAGCCGAGTTCGACCGTGGTTTCAGCCATACGGGTAGTGATCGCCGGAATTTCGGTGCCGGCAATGCGAACCGCGCCCTGCGACGAGATGTCGGATACTTCAGGGCGAACGCGCAGAAGGATGCGGCCGTCTGCCTGAACTGTCGGCGTATATTTCAGGCTGACGCCGAAATCGCGGAACTGGACCGATACCGAGCCGAAATTGTCGGCAACCGGGATCGGGAACTGACCGCCGGCCAGGAATTCCGCGCTTTCGCCCGAAATTGTGGTCAGGTTCGGCTGTGCGAGTGTCGACGAAAGGCCGGCCCGTTCTGCAAGGTCAAAGGCAGCTGCGATATCGATACCGAACAGCTTTCCTGCCAGATTGACGACATTGCTGCCCGCCGGATTGCTGAACGTATATTGCGTTCCGCCGGTTACGAACTGGCCGTTCGCCGGATTAAACGGCAGGAAGAGTGACCCTGCAGGAAGCCCATAGAGCGACGACGCATCAAGTCGCGGCATTCCTGACGTATTGATATCGCCAATCGTGCCGACATTCCGGCCGCGTCCGATACCAAAGACCAGGCCATTGCCGTCATTGTCACGCGAAGTGAAGTTGGACGCGATTTCCTTGGCCAGCGAACGGCTGACTTCCGCGATGCGCACCTGCAGGTTGACCTGCTGCGGGACAGCGGTTTTCAGACGACTGACTACGCGGACGGGATCGCCATCGGTCTGCCTGTCGCCAACCAGAAGCCGCACGAGATTTTCAGCCTCGGCAATGTCCTCCGGCTGGGCAACCGTGCCCGTCAAAAGAACGATGCCTGACATGGTCGTGACGGTGATATCTGCCTCTGGCATTGCCAGTTGCAGCATCTGGTCGATCGAATTCAGATATTGGCCGACACGGACGGTGGCTGTGTAGACGGTGCGTCCGGCAGCATCCGTTGCGTAGACTGTCGTTTCACCCGCGCTTTTGCCGAAGATGTAAAGCTGCCTGGGGCTGCGCACATCCACATCGGCGATATTGGGGCTGGAAACTACAACATCGCTGACACCCACCGGCAAATTGATCTGCTCGCCTCGGCCGATCGAAAGGACGACGACCTTGCCGTTGTTTGCGCTGCTGGCGGATTTTGCCGAGGCAGCGGGTGCGGCGAGCGCCGGGCTGCCAAATGCTGCGGCGATTGCGATCGCTGCGACACCGGATTTGATAAGGTTCGAAAGGGTCATGTCAGTTACCTCCGGTCCACATTGACTTCTTCAACAGAACCGGCGCGCGAAACGCGAACGATGCTGCCACGACGTACTTTTTCGATCTGCTTCTCGACCTTGATCTGTTCAGCGGCGATCTGAACCGGCGTGGTTGCCGGGGGTGTGCGCCGCTGGAAGCGCGATACATCGCCGCCGGTTGCATACGTTGAGGGTCCTGCCACCGGCTGCTTCTCGATCGAAGTGAGGAACTTCTCTTCTTCTTCGCGAGTGGCGCCGTTCGGAACCTTGACTTCGCCTGAAGCCAGCGCCTGCTCAAGTTCAGCGGCATTATCGGCCAGCGCGCGCAGCGACAGGCTCAGTGTGCCGATGGTTTGCGCAACGGCGATTTTTTCTGCAAGGCGCGGCGTTACTTCAAGCGTAACGAGCCGGTACTTCGACGGTTTGGTCTTGCCCTCGGCATCGACGCTGGGTGTCGAACGCTGATCGGTTGCAAGAACACGCAAATTGCGGATGACGGTTTCGGAGACTTTCAACGACTGGCCCGTGCCGGCACCATTCACATTCTGTGTCAGCACTAGGTCAACACGGTCGCCAGGGAATACAAAGCCTGCAACGCCTGTCAGCGCCGACACCGGCACTGAAACGGCCCGCATGCCCGGCCCGAGAGCGGCTGCAAGGAAACCGCGATCACCCGGCGATACGAGCGATCCCTGCGTTACCGGCTGCCCTGCCGTGATATTGTTGCGAACAACGGTTCCGATCAGATTGCTGGTGGCATCGGGCTCACCCTCTTTCTGGATGAAATAGGCTGCCTCGATCAGTTCTGAAGGCCAGGGCTGGTAGCGGATGGCATCAGCAGTTAATATCGTGCCGACAGGCAGTGATCGGGTTGCCACGATGACCTTGGGGCCGGTAGGCACCGGTTTCTGGGCAACGGCTTTAGGTGCTGCATCGCCGCCAGCAAACATGCTGCGTGCCATGAAGGCGGTGACTGCAGCGATCAGCAACGCGCAGACCAACAAAATGACTTTTCTCTTATCCATGACGAACAAGCTCCTGAACGGTCCCCTGAATGGAACAGCTAATCACCCAAAATGCTTAAAAAATTGTTCACCGGCACTCCAAAGGCCTGCGATTGCGATTGCTACGCCATAGGGTACCCGGACGGGTCCGGTTCCCTTTCGCAGCTTGTGTGTAATGAAGAACAGGACCGTCACTGCCGCACCCAGCACGCTGGCATTGAACAGGAATCGGATCAGTTCGACGGGAGGAAGCCATAGGGCCACGGCGGCAAACAGTTTGACATCGCCGCCACCCATCATGCCGAAGCGAAAAAAAATAGCGAAAAACAAGAAGGTAAGCACGCCACCGCCGATGAAAAATCCCACCTGCGGCCATCCGAATTGATTTATCGTGAGCCAGTAAAGCGGCGCGCCAAGTACGATTGCAGCGCTAACCTTGTTGTAGATCAGCCGATATTTTATATCGGTATAGACCGATACCAGCAGGCAGATTGCCAAGCCGGAAAGCAATGCGTAAGCGAAGATGATCTGGTCCATATCACCAAGCAATTAACCATCAGACATTACCAAAAGGTAACCATGCCCGAGGCTCACTCGATGTTCGACCGCCGGTCCATACCGCCCCATGCACGCGAAACCATGTGGAACGCAGCTGATGGATGGCCGATCCGCAGGATCGATTTTCCCGCTAAGGTTGACGTGCTAGCGGTGCCGCGCGGCGCGCTGCTTTTCCTGCCGGGGCGGGGTGACCATTATGAAAAATATCTGGAAACGCTGGATCAATTCGCGCGCCAAGGCTGGCAGGTCACGGCCGTGGATTGGCGCGGTCAAGGGGGGTCGGGCCGTTTGCTGGCCGACCCCAATGTCGGTTACATTGATGATTTCGGAACTTGGGTTTCCGATCTGCGGAATTTCTGGTCAAAATGGACGACTGAACAAACTGGCCCCCATGTGGTCGTGGCGCACAGCATGGGTGGACACCTTGTGATGCGTGCACTGGCGGAAGGTGCGATAGCGCCCGATGCCGTCGCACTATCTGCTCCGATGCTTGGGATCGACACCATGGGCTTGCCCTATGCTCTGCACCACGCGATCGCCAAGCTGTTTTGCCGTATCGGTGATCCCGATCGCGCAGCGTGGAAGGAGGGCGAAAAGCCGGGATCACCGCTCAGCTTGCGTTCGAATATCCTGACTCACGATGCCGATCGCTACGCAGATGAAGTCTACTGGTGGCAGGCACGGCCCGATATCCGCCTTGGCCCGCCAAGTTGGCATTGGGTGGAGCGGGCGATTGCATCGACGCGCGCGCTGAACGAGCCGGGCATTCTGGAAGCGATTAGGACGCCGATTTTGATGTTGGCAACACGGGCCGACCGATTGGTCGATACCAACCGGATCGAGCGAGATGCCAAGCGGTTGCCCGATTGCGAATTGCTGCTCTTCGGGAAGGAAGCCGCGCACGAATTACTGCGTGAGGCGGACCCTGTCCGGAACCGCTGCATCGAAGCAATAATGGCTTTTTTCGATCGCCGCGCGCCACGTTCATGAGCCAGTTTGATATAGCGATCATCGGCGCAGGTATTGCGGGGGCGAGCCTTGCAGCGAATCTGCCGTCGGGGAGCAGAGTTCTGCTGCTCGAAGCCGAGGATCATCCCGGTTATCACGCGACTGGGCGCTCGGCCGCCTTCTGGAGCGAAACCTATGGCGGACCCGATGTCCAGCCATTGACCAGCGCGTCGCGTGCCTTTCTTGAAGCACCCCAGCCCCAATTTGCGCCAAACGGCTTTCTGACACATTGCGGTGGCCTGCACCTTGCGACTGAGGCACAGGCGCCACTTGCCCAAAATATGCTAGACGCTTTTGCAGGCAGCAGCGTCGAGCTTGGCAGGATGGAAAGCTCCGCACTGGACGCTATTCTTCCGGGGCGTCGGCCGGGATGGGATGTAGGCCTATGGGAGTCAGATTGCTGCGACATTGACGCAGGCGCGCTGCACAATCATTATCTGGCCGCAGCACGACGCAAGGGGGTTCGGTTATCGGTCCGAGCCGGAGTGAAAGCAATCACCCGTCGTTCCGACGGATGGCTACTCGATACCGCAGCCGGCAGCATCGAAGCCGCAACGATTGTTAACGCCGCTGGTGCCTGGGCGGACGAGGTAGCGATTATGGCGGGTATGCAGCCAATGGGCATCACCCCCTACCGGCGGACGATGCTCCAGTTGCGTATGGTCGATCCGGTGCCTGAAAGCCTACCTCTTGTCGTCGGCTTGGATGGCAGCTTTTATTTCAAGCGCGAGTCGGACTTCCGCATCTGGTTGAGTCCTCATGATGAGACGGCATCGCCTCCTTGTGACGCTGCGCCTGACGAAGTTGACGTTGCGCGCGCGATTGACCGGCTAGAGACGGTGCTCACTTGGCGTATCGCATCGGTTGAACGCAAATGGGCGGGATTGCGCAGTTTTGCTTCAGACCGCCTGCCGGTTATCGGACCCTCCCCTGAAGACCGTGCGTTTTTCTGGTTGGCGGGGCAGGGCGGGTTCGGCATGCAGACGGCCCCGGCAATTGCCAAGATTGCTGCTTCCTTGCTGCAAGGCGGCACGACGCAGCTGATTGGAGTTGACCACCGTCGCTACCTGCCGGACCGGCTTCACTGATTTTACATCGCTTGGCATTGGCGGCGGCCATCAGGCTTGATATCCCAGCGTCAGGGCGAAATGCCCAATCGCGAAAGGACCCGTCATGGCGCATTATTTCGAGATCAAGCAGAACAAGGCCGGCGAATATGTCGCCTATTTCAAATATAATAGCGAAGCGATTTTCTGGACCGAGGGCTATAAATCCAAAGCCTCGGCGAAGAACGCGATTGAATCGATCCTGAAAAACGGCCCCGGTGCCGAAGTCCGCGAGGGCTGACCCAAGCTAAGTGCGTCAACCGGCTGTGGCAGCGGCGTCGCTGGCCAGCCGGTCGGCCCTTTCATTTTCAGGGTGGCCATTATGGCCTTTGACCCAGATCCATTCCACCTTGTGCCGGGCGACAGCCTCAATCAGTTCATGCCACAAATCGGCATTACGGACCGGCTGTTTTGAAGCGTTCTTCCAACCGTTGCGCTGCCAGCCCGCCACCCATTTGGTGATGCCGTCGAGCACATATTTGCTATCCGTATGCAGGGTCACTGCGCAAGGTTCGATCAATAGGTTGAGGGATTTGATCGCTGCGGTCAGCTCCATTCGGTTGTTGGTGGTGTCGGGATCGCTGCCTGAAATATCTTTTTCGTGCCGGCCATAGCGGATGACTGCACCCCAACCGCCGGGGCCTGGATTTCCTTTACATGCGCCGTCGGTGAAGATTTCCACCTGTTTCATTGCCGTCTCCCGAACAATTGGTCCGCGGCTGCCGTGCGATAGAATTGCAACCGGCGATGAAAGGCGAGGGGGTCTTTGCGGGTGACGATTGCATCCGGCGGCGTGTTGATCCAGTCAAACAGCCGCGTCAGCAGGAAACGCATCGATGCTCCACGTGCAAGTACGAGGAAAAGCTGGATTTCGCTCTCTTCAAGCCGAACAATGTCAGAATATCCGCCTATCAACGCATCGCTGATCGCTTGATTAAACATCGACCCATCTGCGCTGAAACACCATGCTGCATGCGTTACCGCAAGATCATAGGCGCGAAAATCGGTGCAGGCGAAGTAAAAGTCGATCAATCCGCCCAGAGTTTCGCCCTTGAACAGGACATTGTCGGGAAACAGATCGGTATGGACTGCGCAGGCGGGCAGATTGTTTGGCCATTGCGCGACAAGCCAGGTCAATTCGGCGGCAATATCATCGGCAAGACCAGCCGAAAGTTCGTTTGCGGCCGAATGTTCGCAACGGTCAAAGAGTGCTTGCCACGAATCGATGCCGAGCCGGTTGGGTTTTTGCTGCTCGAAACCCATTACCGAAACGTGCATTTTCGCCAGCGCAGCCCCGACGGCGCGTGCCTGCTCGGGCAAGGGTTCGGATACCGAAATGCCGGGCAGAAACTCGATCAGACAGGCTTTTTTGCTTGCCAGATCTTGCAGCCATTGGCCGCCGCGATCTTCGATGAAACGGGGAACAGGCGATCCTGCCTGATGTAGATGTGCCAGCAGATCGTGAAACCACGGGAGGTCCGCAGGATCGACCCTGTTTTCATACAGCGTCAGAATGAACCGTGCACGGTCGGTTTCAAGCAGATAATTGCTATTCTCTACGCCTTCGGCGATGCCCTTCATCGAAACCAGACGCCCGACGTCGTAACGGTCGAGTAAAATCTGCGCGGCCTCGGCGCTGACCTGCGTATAGACTGCCATCAGGCTGCATCGGCCTCAAGCGTCAGGGCACGGGGCAGTTTAAATGTGATGCTCTCCTCTGCGGTCGTTATCTGTTCTTCCGAGACGTCATAGGCTTCGGAAAGGCGGGCGATGAATTGGCGCACCAAAACTTCGGGGGCAGAGGCACCCGCAGTTATGCCGAGCGTCTTCACGCCTTTCAGCCAGGCAAAATCGATATCCTCTGCACGTTGGACGAGGCGTGACGGCGTGCCTGCACGTTCGGCCACTTCAACAAGGCGGAGTGAGTTGGAACTGTTGGGCGCGCCGATGACCAGCACAAGGTCACAACGCCCGGCAATGGCTTTGACCGACGCCTGGCGGTTGGATGTCGCATAACATATGTCTTCGCCTTTGGGGCCGACAATTGATGGAAAACGGCGCTGTAATGTGGCGACGATTTCGGCGGTATCGTCAACAGACAACGTCGTTTGTGTCAGAAAAGCGAGGTTATCTGAATCGACGACTGCAACCGATTCTGCATCTTCCACAGTCTCGATCAACGTCATTGCACCGGACGGAACCTGCCCAAATGTGCCGATGACTTCGGGATGGCCTTCATGGCCGATGAACAGGATGTGACGTCCGGCCTCGACCTGGCGTTCGGCCTGCCGATGGACTTTGGAAACCAACGGACAGGTGGCATCCAGATAATCAAGTTGGCGGTTGCGGGCATCTTCGGGCACCGACTTCGGTACGCCATGCGCAGAAAAAACAACATGCCCGCCTTGCGGAACTTCGTCCAACTCCTTGACGAAAACGGCTCCCTTATCGCGCAGGCTGTCGACTACAAATTTGTTGTGGACGATTTCGTGGCGGACGTAGACTGGGGCGCCGTGCCGTTCCAGCGCGAGTTCCACGATCTGGATGGCGCGATCGACCCCTGCGCAAAAGCCACGCGGCGCGGCAAGCAGGATTTCAAGTTTCGGGCGGGCAATGGATTGTTCAGTCATCGGCAATGTCATTTAGATAGTATCGTCGCATCGGCCAAGAGCTTTCCCTTGTTGCACAGCGAGGAATGCACCGATAAAGACCCGGCAACAGGCGAATGCCGTCAAAATTGCGAAGGAATGCCATCGATGAAAGCCCTGCCAATCGCTTTGCCTGTTGCCGTAATGCTTCTGGCAGGATGCGCGCGTGACGGCGAACTGGATGTTTCATCCGGGGTCGGCATTACCGCGACACGTACCGGTTGCCCGGCTGTTGCGATCGCCGAAGGCACAGGGGACATCACGCTTTTCAACCCGCCGTCCAGCCAGACCGCTGACGCAGTCGATGTTGTGGCAACGATCACCAAGGTGCGGCCATCATGCACTGCAGGCGAAAAAATCTATTCGATAGCCGATTTTGAAGTGCATGCCCGGCGGAACGGAACAGGTGGCGCGCGCAGCGTGACGCTGCCCTATTTCTCAACCGTGGTTCAGGGCGGTTCGGCCGTGATCGCGAAACGCGTTGGCCAGGTGACGATCAATTTTGCCGATGGGCAGGATCGCGCGACTGCGATGGGGAAGGCAGCCAGCTATATTGACCCCGCCGCCGCTTCGCTGCCGCCGGAAATTGTCGAGAAAATTACCAGAAAGCGCAAGGCGGGTGACGCCGATGCTGCACTCGATCCGATGGCCGATCCAGCAGTTCGGGCCGCGATGCAACGTGCCAGTTTTGAACTGCTGATCGGTTTCCAGCTTACCGAAGACCAACTCCGATATAATGTGACGCGTTAAGCGTTGCCCAATCGGGGGCGAGCGCCCCCTTTTTCTTTCCTGCAGCATGGGATAGGGGGCAGCAACAACTGCCGCTGTGCCAGCTTTTCAGGAAATGAATATCGTGACCCTTTTTGCCAACTTTACCGCGCATCTGCATGTCGCGCTTGATGCCCTTGAAGCCGCCGGAACCCTGCCGGCAGGGCTGGATCGCGGCAATGTGACTGTAGAGCCGCCGCGCGATCCTGCGCATGGCGATCTGGCGACCAATGCCGCGATGGTATTGGCGAAGCCGGCAGGCAGCAATCCGCGCGCATTGGCCGAACTGATAGCGGGCGAACTTGCGAAAGCACCGGGCGTTAACGGCGTTGATATCGCTGGACCGGGCTTCCTTAACCTGAAACTGGACGCATCGGTTTGGCTTGACGAATTACGCGCCATTGCTGCCCGAGGTGCCAACTATGGCCGTTCGTCGATGGGCAGTGGCCGCCGCGTGAATGTCGAATATGTGTCAGCCAATCCCACCGGGCCGATGCATATGGGGCATTGCCGGGGTGCAGTGGTTGGCGATGCGCTGGCAAATCTGCTGGAGTTTTCCGGATATGCAGTAAAGCGCGAATATTATGTCAACGATGCCGGCGGGCAGGTCGACGTTCTCGCCCGCTCCGTGCACCTGCGCTATCGCGAGGCTTTGGGCGAAACGATAGGCGACATCCCCGAAGGACTGTATCCGGGCGATTATCTTGTTCCTGTTGGCCAGCGTTTGGCGCGCGAACATGGCAATGCCCTTGTTGGCAAGCCCGAGAGCGAATGGCTTGCGTTGTTCCGCACCGCTGCGGTCGCCGATATGCTGGTAATGATCAAGGATGACTTGGCCTTGTTGGGCATCCATCACGATCTGTTCGCATCGGAAGCCGAAGTGCAGAACGCGAAGAAACCAGAAGCAGCGGAGGCCTTTCTGCGCGAACACGGGCTGGTTTATGACGGTGAACTCGAAGCGCCAAAAGGCGAACTCGACCCCGATTGGGAACCGGTAACGCTGCCGCTATTCAAATCGACGGAGTTTGGCGACGATCAGGATCGGCCGATCCGGAAATCCGATGGCAGCTGGACCTATTTCGGTGCCGATATGGCCTATCATTTCCAGAAAGCGCAGGATGCCGACTGGTTGATCGATATCTGGGGTGCCGATCATGCCGGCACCGTCAAGCGGATCAAGGCGGCGGTCGCCGCGCTGACGGAAGGCAAGACCGATTTCGACGTGAAGCTGGTTCAGATGGTCCGTTTGCTGCGCGGAGGAGAGCCGATCAAAATGTCAAAGCGGGCGGGCAACTTTGTTACCCTAGCAGATGTGGTCCGTGAGGTCGGTAAGGATGTTGTCCGCTTTACAATGCTGACCCGCAAAGCCGACGCCCAGATGGATTTCGATTTTGCCAAGGTTGTAGAGGCATCGAAGGACAATCCGGTTTTCTATGTCCAATATGCCCATGCGCGTATCTGTTCGACGCTACGCAAGGCTGAAAATGAGGAAGGTTATCGCCCGGACGTCAGTCATGTGGCGATGCTGGGTGATGAAGAACTGGCGCTTGTGCGCGAGGCGGCGAACTTCCCGCGCATCGTTGAGGCTGCTGCAAAGGCGGGTGAACCACACCGAATTGCCTTTTTCCTCGGCGACCTTGCTGCTGCATTCCACGCCTATTGGAACCTCGGTAATGATCGTCCGGACAAGCGCTTCATATTGGCACAATCGCCTGAATTAAGCGCCGCAAGGCTTTTCTTGGCGGACAATTTGGGGCAGGTTATTCGAAACGGTCTGCAATTGATGGGGGTCGATGCAGCCGAGCAAATGTAAGAACCCTGCAAAGGACCAGCCATGACAGACAACAAGCAAGACGATAATCTGGGGCTCGACGATCCGGATCGCCTGCCCTGGCTCGAAACCGCAGATGGTTATGAATATGAAGAGAGCGCCTCGCCGCTTAAGGTGGCGGGTCTGGTAATGGGCGGGCTTTTGCTACTCGCTGCAATAGTCGGCGGCATTTACTGGCTGCAACGTAACCAGTCGGGCGGCAGTTCAGGCAATGGCGAGCTGATCGCCGCTCAGGAAGGCAATTACAAGGTTGCCCCGACCGACCGCGAAGGCAAGAGTTTCGAAGGTGAGGGCGATGCCGCCTTTGCTGCAAGTGAAGGCAAGAAGGTCGGCGCGAGTATCGATCCGGTTAAGGCCAAAGCTGCAGAAGCCGCGCCTGCCGCTTCTGTTGCAACCGCTGGTACAGCGTCGGCTGCGGCTGACGCAGCGCCTACAGGATCAGGTTTTGTCCAGCTTGGGGCGTTTAGCGATACGGCAAAGGCAGGGCAGGCCTGGACTGCAATGGGCCAGCGCTTCGGTTTCCTCTCGGGGCTGAACCGCCGGGTTGTCGAAGGCGCGGCTGAAGGCGGACGCAAGGTTTTCCGCTTGCAGGCCGTTACCGCCAATCCCGCCGCTGCACAGCAGCTTTGCGCAAAGCTGAAAGCGGCAGGCGAAAACTGCATGGTGGTGAAATAAGCCTTGGGTAACTGCTAATGATGCGCTGAAACGTGTGCAATGGGGCTGTAGGACGCGTTCGCGTTGCAGCCCTTTTTGCACAGTTTTTGGCGCAGAATGGGGCAGAGGCGCTTGTGCGAATGCACAAGCTGACCTAGCCTTGTATCCATGGAACGCAGACTTTGAGGCAGGCGATGAAGCCCGTAATTTTTGGACTCTCCGGTCTCGAGCTGACCGCCGACGAGCGCGCCTTTTTTCGCGAATGTCAGCCGGCGGGCTATATAATCTTCAAGCGCAACATAATGGATCGCTTCCAGTTGCGGGCGTTGACCGACAGCTTGAGAGAGGTGAGCGGCCGCGCCGATGTTCCGATCCTCATCGATCAGGAAGGCGGCCGTGTTGCCCGGATGCAGCCGCCGGTGTGGCCCGTCTTTCCCGCTGGCGCCGTCTTTGACGCGCTTTACGATATTTCGGCGATGACTGCGATAGAGGCCGCGCGTGTAAACGCATATGCGCTGGCGCTGACGCTTGCGGAGGTTGGGATCAACGTGAATTGCGCGCCTTTGCTGGATGTGCGCGTCCCAGAAACCCATGCTGCGATCGGTGACCGGGCATTGGGCAGTGATCCGATGCGCGTGGCGGCGCTTGGTCGTGCGGTTCTTGACGGGTTGCAATCCGGCGGTGTGGTTGGCGTCGTTAAACATATGCCGGGCCATGGTCGCGCGCTTGTCGACAGCCACCATGAATTGCCCAAGGTTAGCGCGACGAGAGAGGAACTGGAGCAGGATTTCAGCCCGTTCCGTAGCCTCAACAGGGCCCCTATGGGGATGACGGGGCATATCGTATTTGATGCCTATGATCCTGATCTGCCGGCCACAATGTCTCCCACCATCATCAACGATGTGATCCGCGGTGATATCGGATTCGACAATCTGCTGATGAGTGACGACCTCGATATGAAGGCGCTGTCGGGGGATATTGCCTCGCGCGCAGAGGCGTGCATCGTGGCAGGGTGCGACATTGCTCTTAATTGCTGGGGGCGGATGGATGAAATGGTCCAGATTGCCAACCGACTGCCTGAAATGGGGGCGCCGGCACTGGAGCGTTTAGATCGCGCCATGGCGACGGTCGGGCCTGTTGAGTATGCCGACGATAAACTCGCTGCCTTGCTGGACAAGCGGGATCAACTGATCGCCATTGGAGAGGACCGCATTGACAGCAAGCTGACCCGGGCAGCGACTGGGGCGGCATGAGCGCGTCTTTGGACCTCGACTTCGACGACGCTGCGGCGGAATCTGCGCCATCAGAAAACGTGGATCGGCTAAAAATCGATATTGACGGCTGGGAAGGTCCGCTCGACCTGCTGCTGACGCTAGCGCGCAATCAGAAGGTCGATCTGCGCCAGATCTCCATCCTGCAGTTGGTTGAGCAATATCTGCATTTCATTGAAAGCGCGCGTGCGCTGAAGTTGGAACTCGCCGCCGATTATCTGGTGATGGCGGCATGGCTTGCCTATCTGAAATCAGCGCTGCTGTTGCCCAAGGACCCGACCATTGATCCTTCGCCAGAAGAACTTGCGCTGCGTTTGCAACTACGCCTGGAAAGGTTGAACGCGATGCGGGAGAGCGGCGCGCGGTTGATGGCACGGGACCGTATAGGTCGTGATGTTTTTCTGCGCGGCACACCCGAAGGCCTGCGCGTTGTCCGCACCACCGCCTGGGATTGCAGCTATTTCGAACTCATCGCGACCTATGGACAAATACAGGCGCGCAGCGCGCCTGTAATGCACGTTGTCAAACGGCGAGCGGTGATGACACTCGACGAAGCGCTTGATCACGTTTCCAAAATGCTAGGCGTTGCACTTGAATGGACGTCGCTTGAAGCATTTCTGCCCAAGGATGCAGATCCGCAATTGCGGCGTTCGGCGCTAGCGTCGAGCTTTCTGGCGATGCTCGAACTGGCAAAACAAGGGCGATTGGTATTGCAGCAGGAAACAAGTTTTGCGCCGTTGATGGTGAAGGTCAGTCATGGCTCGATTTCGGAGCGAGCGCATCAATGATGATCGAACATGATCCTGCCATACGCGCGGTTGAAGCAACGCTGTTTGCCGCTCAAACGCCAATGACGGTGGAGCAGATCAAGGCCTATGTCGGCGAGGCAATTGATGTCGCTGATGCGCTGACCCGGCTTGAAGCGCATTATGCCGGGCGCGGTGTAGAATTGGTCAAGCGGGGCAAGGCCTGGCACTTCCAGACGGCGGCTGATCTGGCGCATTTGCTGCGCCGCGAGCGGGAAGAAAGCCGCAAACTGAGCCGCGCGGCGGTCGAAACACTTGCTATCATCGCCTATCATGAGCCGGTCAGTCGCGCCGAGATAGAGGCGATCCGAGGCGTCCAGATTTCAAAAGGCACATTGGACGTGCTGATGGAGGCGGGATGGGTGCGACCGGCCGGGCGACGCGAAGTGCCTGGGCGACCGCTAACCTACGCTACAACAAGCGATTTTCTTGCGCATTTCGGTTTACAGTCGCGTCGAGATCTCCCCGGAATTGCCGATTTACGGGCGGCGGGCTTGCTTGATCCGGTTGATCTGGCATTTGACGGGATGCAGGGTGTTTCCGCGGTCGAAAATGGCGATTTGCCCGAAGGTGGCGATAGCGAACTGGAAATTGGTGACGAAAGCGCCTAGACCGCAAGTGCAATATAGCGGCCGCGAGGTTCGTGAAGGGAAAAAATCCCCGCTAGGAGTTTGAAAAATGGGAAGTTTTAGTATCTGGCATTGGCTGGTGGTCGGCATTATCATCTTGCTGCTTTTCGGCCGCGGTCGTTTTTCCGGCATGATGGGTGATGTCGCAAAGGGCATCAAGGAATTCAAAAAAGGCATGGCCGAAGACGAAGATTCCAAGCCCGCGGCGCGCATCGAAAGCCCGCAGCCGACCGTTGTCGACGCCGAAAAGCAGACTGATAAGACCAGTTGAACCTGCGAAGGCGCTGAAACCGCATGTTTGACATCGCTTCCAGCGAATTGATCCTTGTCGCGCTGATTGCCCTACTGGTGATCGGTCCTAAGGATCTGCCGCGCGTCCTGCGCGCTGTCGGCAATTGGCTGAGTAAGGCGCGGCGCATGGCTGCGCATTTCCGCAGCGGACTCGATGAAATGGTTCGGCAATCTGAAATTGAGGAACTCGAGAAGAAATGGGCCGCAGAAAATCAACGCATCATGCGCGAATTTTCTGCCGATCCGGTCACCGACAACTCAAGTGTGCGCCAATATGATTCGCTGCCGCCGCCTGACATAGAGCCTGATCCTGCCAAGGACGCTGATGCGAAGGCAGACCCGAAGCCGTGAGCGAGCTTGAAGATAGCAAAATGCCCTTGCTTGATCATTTGATCGAGCTGCGCAACCGCTTGCTCTGGTGCGTGCTCGCGCTCGCAATTGCCTTTGGCATTTGCTTCTATTTCGCTCAGACGATTTATGGCTGGCTCGTGCAGCCGCTGAAGAATATCGGGCATGACCGGTTGATTTATACAGATATCTTCGAAGCGTTTTTCGTTCAGGTGAAGGTCGGCCTTTTCGCGGCGCTGATGGTGAGCTTTCCGGTTTTCGCTACCCAGATGTGGCGGTTCATTGCGCCAGGCCTTTACAGGAAAGAAAAAAAGGCTTTCCTGCCTTTTCTGCTTATGACGCCGATATTGTTCGGCATGGGCGCCAGCATGGCCTATTTCGGCGCAATGCCCGTTGCCTTGCGCTTTCTTCTCGGATTTGAAGGCAATGTCGGCGGAGTAACGCAAGAGGCCTTGCCCGGCGTTGGCAATTATCTGAACTTTTCGACCACCTTCATTTTCGGCTTTGGCGTTGCGTTCCAGCTGCCGGTGTTGCTGATGCTGCTGGAGCGGGCTGGCATTGTAACTTACGAACAGTTGAGGGATGGCCGGCGTTACGCAATTGTTGGCGCGTTCGTGGCTGCGGCGGTTTTGACCCCGCCAGACATTATCTCACAGCTGCTGCTCGCAATCCCGCTCTGTCTGTTATACGAACTTGCGCTGATCGCCATTCGCTTCACGCACAAGAAGCGCACACAAGAGGTTGACGCCGCTGCCGAAGACGAAGGCGAACCTGCGTAAGGTAGCCTAGGGCCTTCCCGGCACCTCTGCGTTAAATCGCGCGGTCGCCGGCTTCGCCAACCGATTCGATATCCCTGCCAAGGCCCTTCACGGTGTTGCACGCGGACAGCAAAAGGCTGGCGGCGATCAGTGATGCAGCGATGATCTTGCGCATGTTGAATTCCTCTTTTCTGTTATTCGCATAACAGTGCGCAGTACTTCCTTAACGCCAGATGAGTTGCGGTATCAAAAGCTCAATCTTGCGGTGAGTCGGAAATCACGTCCAGAAAGCGGCACAAAATCCTTGGTGAACGACGCGGCGCGGCGGGCGGTTACATCGAAGATATTGTTGGCCGACGCGATGAACACAATATTTCGGTTCGCGCCAAGGGGTCGCCAACTGACTGAAGCGTTGACCATAGTGAAGCCCGCCGTGTCGGTTTCGAAGGCTGCCGTCCGATTCTGATCGGCTGACCATTCCACTTCACCGCGCAGATCAAGCGCACCGCTTTTCAGTTCGGCGCCGCCCAGCAGGCGGAGCGGCGGGATGCGCGGAACGGGCCCGCCGCCATTCGAAATGGTTGCACGCGTATGGTCGGCAACCCCATCGACCACAAAGTCAAAGCCGCCGATCTGGCCCAGTCGCGCCGAGAGTTCGGCCTCGAAGCCCCAAAAGCGGGCCTTGTTTTGGAAATATTGGAAAACCGGCAGATTATCCTCTTCGGTGCCGGTAGCGTCTTCATAGATGAAGTTACTGAACCAGTTTGAATAGACGGTTGCTGTCGCTTTCACATTCGAGCTGTCGTAGCGAGCATAAAGCTCGAGATTCCATGCCCTCTCGCTGCCGAGCGTGGGGTCGCCGATTTCATAGGCCTGGGTTGCGATATGCGGTCCATCGGAGAACAGTTCTTCGACTGCTGGGGCTCGCGCGGTGCGCGATGCGTTCAAGCCCAGCTTCAGGCTGCTGAATAGATAGGCGGCACCCATGGCGGCTGATACATTGTTAAAGGTCCGTTCGAGGCCCCGCGTCTGCGCTTCTTGCGTGACGCTGTCATAGCGCAAGGCGCCCTCGATTTCGAAATTGTCCCAGCCATATTCTTGGAATGTGAAAAGACCCAATTGGCGTGTTCGGTTAGGCGGCACAAATGCTTCGGCGCCGATAGCCTCGAAATCGCGTGTCAGATACTGGACGCCGCTGGCCCCGCGCCAACCGTTACGATTTGCCTGCACGGCTTCGAAACGGGCTTCAATGCCGTCGCTGTTGAAGACGGTGCCGATTTCGTCGCCTTCAAATTCCGTGTGTGAATAGTCGGCATAGCCTGCCCGGAATGTCAGTTTCTCGATAAAGTCCCCGCCGGTTTCGACCTCGCCGCGGAGGTCGGCGCGATATTGGCGTAGCCCGATTGTGACGTCTTCTTCACCCTTTGCGCCCATCGCGATTTTTTCGCCGGCACTCGCTTCTGCACCGCCATGGGCGTGCGCGGTGCCCGGGCGCGAGGGAATGCCGTAGCTTGTGTCGTAAATGCTGAACGACGCACCAAGATTGCCGCGTTCACCGATAAAGGCCGCGCCAACGCCCGCGCTCCAGCTTTCGACGGCACTGTTGGGAATGCGCCCGCGATTTTCAGCAGCCTCCCGCAATTCCTCGGCTTCGTCGAGATGGCCCTCGGTAGCCTCTTCATCGGCGAGTTCGAGTACCTCTTTGCGAAGCTCGGGGGAGAGTTGATAACCGCCGATGCGCATATCGTCGCTTTTGCGATAGCTACCGTCGACATGGACGACAATGCGGTTGGCCAAAGCCACGTCAACCGACGCGCCGCCCGACCATTCACTCGCTGCGCTGCCATAGCCGCCCAGCACGTCAACATGCGCCGGGGCCTCGGGGATTGAACGGGGAATGCGTTTGTCGATTGCGTTGACCGCGCCGCCCACAGCTTGGCCGCCGAAAAGCAATACCGCCGGTCCGCGCAATACCTCTATCCGCTCGGTGGTCAGTGTTTCGATCGTCACGGCGTGGTCAGCCGAGGTATTCGACGCGTCGATATTGCCAATGCCGTCTGTCAACACCGCGACGCGATTGCCCTGAAAGCCGCGCAAGACCGGGCGCGACGATCCGGGGCTAAAGCTTGTCGCAGAAATGCCGGGAAGGGATGTCAGCGTATCACCGATCTGGCCGCGTGATTGTTGGGCGAGATCTTCTCCGGCAAGGGCAGAGGTGCCTGCCAGCAGATCGAGCTTCTCAAAATAGGGGGCAGTGACAACAATCTCGCCGGTGCGGTGAAAATCGTCGTCTTCGTCAGCCTCATCGGCTGCGTTCGCGGTCTCCGCATTTTGCGCATAGGCTGGTGCGTGCACTGCAGAAAGTGCGACAGCAGCGAATGCAGCGCTGCGAAGGAGAACGGCTTTTTTCATGATGCTCCGTGGATTGATTGTGTGTTTCGACCAATTGATCTGGATACCTGCTAATTCCAATGTTATAACATATCAAGACATTTTCGTAGAGTCTCGATGAACGGGCATTAAGACGCGACGAGAGATTGAGGCAGGAAAAGTTGACGTTTTCCCTGGTAACCTTTTTCCAAATTAGGCCGGCGCCGCTTGCACAGAGTTGCAACCGCAACTAACGAAAGCAGTATGACTGCTATTGCATCCACACTTGATCTTATCGGAAATACGCCGCTGGTCCTGCTGAAGGGGCCGAGTGCGGAAACCGGTTGCGAAATCTATGGCAAGTGCGAATTTGCCAACCCCGGGGCGTCGGTGAAAGACCGGGCGGCGCTTTTCATCGTCCGCGATGCAGAAGCGCAGGGGTTACTCAAGACCGGCGGCACGATTGTCGAGGGAACGGCCGGGAACACCGGCATCGGGCTCGCGCTCGTTGGAAACGCGCTTGGCTATCGCACGATCATTGTCATGCCCGAAACGCAAAGCCAGGAGAAAAAGGACACGCTGCGTGCGCTTGGTGCACAACTGGTGCTGGTGCCCGCTGCTCCGTTTTCCAACCCCGGCCATTTCGTCCACACATCACGCCGTATCGCCGAAGAAACAGAAAATGCCGTCTGGGCGAACCAGTTCGATAACATCGCCAACCGCAAGGCACATATTGAAACCACGGCTGAAGAAATCTGGGCGCAGATGGATGGTCGGATCGATGGCTTCACCTGTGCAGCGGGCACCGGCGGTACGATAGCGGGCGTCGGTCTGGGGCTGAAAGCAAAGGATGAGGCGGTTACCATCGCGCTCAGCGATCCACACGGCGCTGCGCTTTACAACTTTTATGCCCATGGCGAATTGCGGGCAGAGGGCAATTCGGTCGCCGAGGGCATCGGGCAGGGCCGGATTACCGCAAATCTGGAAGGCGCGCCGATCGACACGCAATTTCGCATTTCGGACGAAGACGGTTTGGTCTGGGTGCGCCGGCTGCTAGCAGAAGAGGGGCTATGCCTCGGACTGTCGTCGGGCATCAACGTTGCGGGCGCGGTTGAATTGGCGCGGCAATTGGGTCCGGGCAAGCGGATCGCAACGATCCTGTGCGACACTGGTTTTCGTTATCTTTCGACGCTTTATAACCCTCAATGGATGCAGGCAAAGGGTTTGGCGCCTATGCCATGGCAACTGGACTATTGACTAAAACCGATCCATCCTTGTTGCAGGAGTAACCATGGCGCGTTCAAATGTATCTGCCCTCCAGCGCATTCAAGTGGGTGTATTAGGCCTGCTGGCCGTGCTGCTGTTCGTCTATATTGCCAATTTGATATTGGAACGGGTGCCGTCCAGGAATACCTCCACTGCGGTGGAAGGCGCACCTGCGGCCGGCGGGCCGGCTAAGCTCAAGGACGAACCCCTAGCCGAACTGGGCGTGACGCCTGTGGTCGAGGAAAACCCCGAAACCGCAAAGGCTGCGCAGTCGGCGCCGCGATAAAATGCCGCGATGGAAATGGCTTTGGGCAATTGTGCCGGCCGGCTTGTGCGTGGCGATTGCACTTGCTGGTGCATGGTTTTTTCTATGCCGCGCCAATGAGGCGCCGTCGACAACGAAGATCACCGTTCTGTCCAGCGTGCCGTTGCAATGGGGCGAGGGTGATATTGCCGCGGTTGCGCAGGGCCGGGGGCGGCCCGATCCGCTCATTGCTCGCCTGTCAGAGGCGGGATCAGTTAGCTTCGTTGACTCCGTGGCGCAGATCCAGGCGGGGCGGCCCGACATTGCCCTGTTGATACAGCCACGCGCCCTGTCGCCCGATGAAATGGTGCGGTTGGATAAATGGGTCCGCGCTGGCGGGCGCTTGCTGTTATTTGCCGACCCGGCGCTGCAATGGCCGAGCGAGCAGCCGATCGGCGATCCGGACCGTCCATTGTTTACATCGCTGCTGTCGCCACTTTTTCAATATTGGGGCCTCGAACTTGCTTTCCCGATGGATGCCGAGGGCGCGGTCGTTGCTGCAAATCTGTCAGACCATGATGTAAAGCTGGCCTCGCCTGGGATTTGGCAGGCGATTGAAGACGCGAAAGGCAGCGCCAACTGCCGTATCGATCTGGGGAGATATATGGCGGAATGCCGACCGGGAAAGGGGCAAGCCATCCTTGTGGCTGATGCCGACATGCTGGAGGCAAGTATGTGGCAGTCGGCAATTCCTGGTGTTGATACCAGCGATAACATCGAATGGCTGATTTGGGCGATCGGCCGACTCCGCGCGGGTGAGCGTGTTGTAGGTCGCGCCGGGATTTGATGGGAAATTATGGGAAGCCGACAACGGCGTTGAAATTAATTATGTAAAAACAATATGATGAGTTATTTTTTGGGAAGTGGTTCAGGTCCTTGATCGAGCTATTATGACAGCAGTGAAATATTTAAATATAATAAAAACAGATATTTATGTAGTTTTTGTACTTTAGTCCCATAGAATCCCTCTTTTCACCCACGTTTTCCCTTGGTATGACCCCCTTATTCCGGGGTGGAATCCAATATGTCGTGCGTTCGCAGGAGCGTCATCGCAAAGGCTATGCGGCCTTTGCGACAAGGAGGATTTGCCCAAGCAGGTGAGGGGTCTTCGGGTACGTGTCTTCCTTCGTTGTCTATGCCGGTTCCGGACTGTCGACGATCGATGGCAAGGGGCGCGTCACCATTCCTGCAGAGCTGCGCGATACTGTGGCGCAGGCGTCTGGCGAGAATATTGTCTGCCTCGCGCGTCATCCCAGCCTACCCTGCCTGATCGGCTATGGTCGCGCCGAACGCCAGAAATTGCGGGAAGATATCGAGACCCAGTGGAAGGCTGCGGTCGAGCGTGGCGGTGAATTTGATCGCGAAACGGCCGGTGTTGTCGCGTCCTCGATTTTTGAAACAGCCTTTGAAAGCAGCGGCCGCTTCGTACTCCAGCCGATGCTTCGCCATTTCGGTCGACTGAATGAAAAGGCCTTTTTCTTCGGGGCCACAACGCATTTCATGCTGTGGAACCCGGAAATATTTATGGATTCCGCCCCGCCTGCTTTCGCGCATGTTCGCGAAGAGCTGGAATATTGGCTGGGCGAACATGGAAGGCGCGGCAAATGACGCAGCCTTCTCCTCATATTCCAGTCCTTCTGGATGAAGTGATTCACGCTCTGGCCATCACCCCTGGTTCAGATGTTGTGGATGGCACCTTTGGTGCAGGCGGTTACAGCCGGGCTATCTTGGCTGCAGGCGCGCGCGTTCATGCATTTGATCGCGACCCCGATGCGCTTGCGGCAGGTGCTGACCTTGCAGAGCGGAGTGGTGGTGCCTTGCGCTTCCACTCCGCCTGCTTTTCCGAAATGGATAAGCGGCTGGCCGAAGCTGGCGTTACTCAGGTGGACGCCGTCGTCCTCGATATCGGCGTATCCTCGATGCAGATCGATCAGGCTGACCGCGGCTTTTCTTTCCAGAAGGAAGGGCCGCTTGACATGCGCATGAGCCAGTCAGGGGAAAGCGCGGCGGATTTCGTCAACACTGCCGACGAGGCCGAAATCGCGAATGTCATCTTTCTCTATGGCGAAGAGCCGAAGTCGCGGCGCATCGCGCGCGCGATTGTCGCTGCACGCCCGATCGATACGACCACGCGTCTTGCGGAAATCGTCCGCAAAGCACTCGGTCATCGTCCTGGTGCTCCCAAAGACCCCGCGACGCGCACCTTTCAGGCGCTGCGTATCCATGTGAACCGCGAACTTGACGAACTGACTGCAGGTCTGGCCGCTGCCGAGCGCATCCTGAAGCCCGGTGGCCGCCTTGTGATCGTCAGCTTTCACAGTCTGGAAGACCGGATCGTGAAGCAGTTTCTGCGCGACCGCAGCGGATCGACAGCATCGGGATCACGTCATATGCCCATCGTCAAGGCTGCGAACGAGCCTACATTCGAAAAACCGGCCAAGGCCATCCGTCCGGGAGCGCGCGAAATTGCCGCGAACCCGCGCGCTCGTTCATCCACATTGCGTTCCGCCATCCGCACGGCGGCACCGGTCTGGGATCAGCAGGAGCTTGCAGCATGACCCTGGCAATGAAGCGCCTCAAGAATATTGGCTGGCTTGCGCTTGTGTTCATGGTAGCCGTGCTCCTCTACCCGCTGTCGCTCAATGTCGCCGCGCTGCATAGCGATCTGACGCGGATCGATCGTGACATTCTCGAAACTCGCCAGGAAATCAGTTTTTTGCAGGCTGAGATCCGCACCCGAGCCAGTGTCGCGCAACTCGAAGAGTGGAATCAGCTACTTTACGGTTACGAGCCGCCCCGCGCCGACCAATTCATTGATGGCGAACGTGGCCTGGCTAGCATTGGCGGTGCAGCTGAAGGCGTAAAGCCAGTGCTGGTTGCAGTCGACATGCCTGCAGGCGAAGTGGGCAGCGTTGGTGCCGTCCCATCGGCACCGACCGACATTGACGATGTGGCCCCTGCAATCGTGCGCACTGCTTCGGCGCTTCTGCCTTCATCAAGCGAAAAATCTTCCCCGAAAGTTGCAGTGCCTGCGAAGGAAAAGCCCGCTGCTCAGCCAGCTGCCAAGGCAAAAACGCAAACCCGTACAGAGCGGCTTGCAAATATCGACGAAAAATTGCTTTCTGATAATCTGATGCGTGAAATCCAGACCCGATCCGACCGGGAGCGTAGATCACAATGACGGCCTTTGTTGTTCGTCCGCAAACCCGCCATGCGATCAATGCGACAAAGGTTCAGGCCGCCATAGCATATTGGCGGCTGCTTGTTTTGGTGGGCCTGTTTGGCGTATTCCTGTTGCTGGTCGTGGGCCGGTTGGCGATTCTGGCGATCTTCGAAGGTAATCGTGCATTTGGTGCAACGCCGGTCAGTTTTGTTCCGGAGCGAGGCGATATTGTCGACCGCAATGGTGCGCCGCTGGCCCGAACGATTCAGGGCTATGCGATCTGGGTAAAGCCGAGCGAATTGGTCAATGACCCAAAGGAGCTCGCCGCCGGTCTGTCGCGCATCTTTCCCGACACCAGCGAGGCGGAATTTTTCGCGAAGCTCACCGCCAAAACGCCCAGCTATTTGCGCAAACGCGCACTTCCCGAGGAGGTGCGCGCGGTGCACGATCTGGGTGAAATCGCGATCGAATTTCCACGTGAAAGTACCCGGCTTTATCCGCAGCATGAATTGGCGGCGCATGTCCTTGGCTTTGTAAGTCGCGATGGCAAGGGTGCATTGGGCATGGAACGGGTGATGGATAAGCATCTGCGGTCCAGCGAGAGCCGCGGAAAGCCGGTTGAACTGTCGCTCGATGTGCGCGTTCAGGCAGCGCTCGAAATCGAACTCGCCAATGGCATGATTGCAACCGGCGCCAAAGGCGCTGCAGGCATCATCCTTGATTCCCAGACGGGCGAGGTGCTGGCAATGGCCAGCCTGCCATCGTTCAATCCCAATCGTCCCAGCTTTGCCAATATCCCTGATAATGGCCAGGTCATTGTTGACGGACGCTATCCTATCAGCCGCCAGACCAATTTCGTGACCAACCGTGTTTTTGAACTGGGTTCAACCTTTAAGCCGTTGACCGTTGCTGCAGCGCTGGATGCGGGAACGGTGCGTAATCTTGCTCTGCGCTACGACGCCACAGCACCGCTGCAAATCGCCGGTTTCCGGATCCGCGATACCCATCCTGCGGGTCGGTGGCTCAACGTGCCGGAAACGCTGGTGCACAGTTCGAATATCGTAACCGCGCGCATTGCCGACGGGTTGGGTCAGCAAAGGCTTGAACGGATGCTGCGCAACATGGAATTCGACAAGCGCCCTTCGATCGAACTGGCCGAACGGGCAAAGCCTTTATGGCCGGCAAATTGGGGCCGCGTAACCACGATGACCGTCGGTTATGGACATGGCATGTCGGTGACGCCGCTGCATTTGGCGTCAGCATATGGCGCGATGGTCAATGGCGGTATCTGGCATCCTGCAACGCTACATAAGGCAAAGCCTGGGCATAAGCCGATCGGTCGCCGGGTGTTCAGCGCTGCAACCAGTGCGCGGATGCGCCAGTTGCTGCGTATGATCGTTGTCGATGGTACTGGTAAAAAGGCCGATGCGGCAGGATATCGCGTTGGCGGCAAGACCGGCTCCGCAGAAAAGCCCAATGAGGGAGGTTATGCACGGAATCTTGTCGTCTCCACCTTCGCGGCGGCTTTTCCGATGGATAATCCCCGTTATATCATCATCGCTATGGTAGACGAACCCAAAGGCACGGCTGAGACGGGATTCCAGCGTACCGCAGGCTGGACAGCGGCTCCGATCGTGCGCCGCACCGTCGAACGCATTGGTCCGCAACTAGGGATCATTCCAGACACGCATCGCGATGTCGATGTGTCCGAACTTATGCCACTCCTTTGGTCGCCCAAAGGTAATACCTGATGCGCCTCGACAATGTGATCGACGGGCTGGCAGATGATGCCGGTTCCCTGCGCGTAACAGGTTTTGCAATCGATCATCGGAAAGTCGCAGCCGGTTCAGTTTTTGGCGCTTTTGTTGGTGCTACGTTTAACGGTGAGGATTTTATTGGTGCTGCCATTGCCGCCGGCGCGATTGCCGTGGTTGCCCGTCCCGAAGCGGTGGTCAGCGGAGCAGTGCACATTGCGAGCGATAATCCGCGCAAAAGCTTCGCCGAAATTGCCGCGCGTTTCTTCAAGCCGTTTCCGCGCAGCCTTGCCGCGGTCACTGGTACCAATGGCAAAACCTCCACGGCTGAACTCACGCGGCAATTGTGGCGCATGTCGGGGCATAATGCCGCCTCAATCGGTACATTAGGTGTCACGACAGCCGACGAAAGCGTCCGCACCGGGCTGACCACGCCCGATATCGTGACTTTTCTCTCCAATCTGGCGGGGCTTGCGCGAGAGGGCGTGAGCCATGCAATCTTTGAAGCTTCGAGCCACGGGCTTGATCAATATCGTATCGGCGGCGTGCCGGTTCCGATCGTCGCCTTTACCAATCTGAGCCGCGATCACCTTGATTATCATGGTACAATGGATGCCTATTTCGAAGCCAAGATGCGGCTGTTTGACGAAGTGGCAGATGTGGATGGAACCGCTGTCATTTGGGCGGACGATCTTTGGTCGCACCGGGCGATCGAACGAGCGAAACAGCGCCCGCTACGGTTGATTACTGTCGGCGAACAGGGCGACGGCATACGGCTTGTCAGCCGGGAGCCGACCCAGTTAGGCCAGACTCTCAATATCACCGTGCAGGGCGAGCCGCATAAGGTGAAGTTGCCATTGATCGGTGCCTATCAGGCAGCCAATGCGCTTGTCTCTGCGGGGATTGCCATCGCCAGTGGTTACCCGGCGGGGGAAGTGATAGCAAATTTATCGCGGCTGCAGCCGGTGCGCGGGCGCCTAGAACGCGCAGCGATCAGCCGCAGCGGCGCCCCGGTTTATGTCGATTATGCTCACACGCCGGACGGGCTGGAGGCGGCGATTGCTGCACTGCGCCCGCACACCAAGGGGCGGTTAATCCTTGTGTTCGGTGCCGGCGGTGATCGCGACAATGGCAAACGACCGCTGATGGGCGAAGTTGCGGTTCGCGATGCCGACATCGTGATCGTGACCGACGATAATCCGCGGACCGAAGATCCGGCAACCATTCGCAGGCAAGTCCTGACAGGCGCGCCAGGCGCGCAAGACATTGGCGATCGTCGGGCGGCCATTGAAGCGGCTATCAGCATGGCAGCGGCAGAGGATATCGTCCTTGTCGCAGGGAAGGGGCATGAAGTGGGCCAGATTATTGGCGACAAGGTTTATCCGTTCGATGATGTTGAAGTAGCGCGAGAATGTGCCGCATGACCGCGCTCTGGACATCGGACGAAATCGCGCAAGCGGTTAGCGGCACGGCAAATGGTGCTTTCGAATGCAATGGCGTTGCGTTTGATTCGCGCGAGATCGGCGGCGGTGACCTGTTTTTCGCGATGAAGGGCGAACATTCCGACGGCCATCGATTTGCCGCGCAGGCTTTTGCCAGCGGCGCGACCGGAGCGGTCGTCAGCGAAGCTGTTGATGGACCAAATATTTTAGTGCCGGATACCATGCGCGCGTTGGAGCAGTTGGGCATAGCATCGCGTGCACGGGTGTCGGCCAAGATCATCGGTGTTACGGGCTCGGCCGGAAAGACGGGAACTAAAGAAGCAATCTATGCAGCGCTGGATCGTTGCTCCCCGGGTAAGGTGCACCGCTCGGTCAAAAGCTATAACAACCATGTTGGCGTCCCGCTGAGCCTTTCACGCATGCCCCGCGATTGCCAATATGGCGTGTTCGAAATGGGCATGAATCATGCTTATGAGATTTCGGCACTCACGCGCTTCGTGCGTCCGCATGTAGCAGTCATCACCACCATTGCCCCCGCGCATATCGAGAATTTCAAGGACGAGAGCGGCATTGCAGATGCTAAATCTGAGATTTTTGAAGGGCTCGAACCAGGTGGTGTAGCTATCATCCCTGCCGACAATCCCCATTATCCCCGCCTGTTGGATCATGCCCGCAAATACACATCGAACATCGTCAGTTTCGGTTTTTCCGAAAGCGCCGATGTCCGTTGCATCGACCATATGACCAATAGCGCCGGAGGAAGTCTTGTAACGGCGAAGTTACCCGGCACGATGCTGCAATATGAACTATCGCAACCGGGCGAACATTGGGTGTCCAATTCGCTTGCGGTCCTGGCCGCGGTTCAGGCTGTTGGCGGCGACCTTGCGGTTGCGGGTCTGGCGCTTGCCGATATGGGCGGCCTTGCCGGTCGCGGCGCGCGGCACCATATTGTGGTTCCTGGTGGCACCGCTTTGCTGATTGATGAAAGCTACAATGCCAATCCGGCATCGATGGCGGCTACATTGACTGGGCTGGGCAATGCATCAGCAGATAGGCGCATCGCCGTACTCGGTGCGATGAAGGAACTGGGCGCGCAGTCGCCCGAATTTCACCGTGCGCTGCAGCAACCGTTAGAGTCAGCAAATGTAAACTTGTTGTTGGTTGTCGGCGAAGAGATGGCTCCACTCGCCGAAGCGTTGGCCGGCGAGATTGCATGGGCGGGTAAATTCGCCCATTGCGGCTCAATTGGTGAAGCATCGCAACGGTTGCGCGATGAAACGCGCGCAGGCGATGCCATATTGATCAAGGGGTCTAATTCCGTGGGCTTGTCTGCGGTGGTCGAGGCAATGCTCGGCGGAGGGGATTAATGCTTTATTGGCTTGCCGAATATTTTGATTTTGCGGGATTTCTAAACCTTTTCCGCTATTTGACCTTTCGATCCGGGGCGGCGGTAGGCACGGCCTTCCTGATCGGACTGATCATTGGGCCGCGCTTCATAAGCATGCTGAGAGTCCGACAGGGCAAGGGGCAGCCGATCCGCTCAGATGGTCCGCAGACCCATCTTGCCAAGGTAGGTACACCCACCATGGGTGGGCTGATGATCCTTACATCGATTGCGATATCGATGCTGCTCTGGATGGATCTATCCAACACTTATGTCTGGGCTTGCATTGTCGTGATGCTCGGCTTCGGACTTGTCGGTTTTATGGACGATTATGACAAGGTCAAAAAGCGCAGCACAGCAGGGGTTTCCGGTAAGCTGCGCCTGCTGATTGAATTCATCATCGCAGGCGCCGCCGTCGCCTTGATCGTCCACCAGTCGGGTGGAAAGCTCTATTTCCCGTTCGTCAATGGCCCGGTTGCCGACCTTGGCTACTGGTACATTCCATTTGGCGCATTTGTGATCGTTGCCTTTGGCAATGCCGTGAACCTAACGGATGGGCTTGACGGATTGGCGACCATGCCGGTGATCATTGCCTCGCTTGCATTCATGCTTATCGCCTATCTGGTGGGCAATGTGCGTTATGCGGAATATCTGGGCATTCCCTTCTTTCTCGGGGCAGGGGATCTCTCTATCCTGTGCGGTGCGATTATCGGTGCAGGCCTTGCCTTTCTATGGTTCAATGCTCCGCCGGCTGCGGTGTTCATGGGCGACACGGGCAGTCTCGCGCTTGGTGGCACGCTGGGTGCGATCGCAGTAGTTGCGCACCATGAATTTGTGCTCGCAATTATTGGCGGTCTCTTCGTCATTGAAGCGCTATCGGTGGTCATACAGGTTTTCTGGTTCAAACGAACTGGGCGGCGAGTATTCCGCATGGCACCTATCCACCACCATTTCGAACAATTGGGATGGCCCGAATCGACGGTCGTGATTCGTTTCTGGATCATTTCGTTCGTGCTAGCACTGGCAGGATTGGCGACACTAAAGCTGAGATGATCCTATCGGAGGCCTTTCGCGGAAAACGCTACATCGTCCTCGGTCTTGCCCGTTCCGGCCTTGCGACGCTTCGTGCGCTGCTTGCAAGCGGCGCGCAGATCACCGCGTGGGACAGCAAAGCAGAGGCACGGGCGCAGGTCGAAGGCAACGTCGAACTTGCTGATCCGATGCAGATCGACCTTTCAGGCTTTGACGGATTGGTCTTGTCGCCGGGTGTGCCGCTCAACAGCCATCCGATTACCAACCGGGCGCGTGATGCGAATGTGCCGATCATCGGCGATGTTGAATTATTTGCCCAAGCGCGCGCCACACTGCCCCCACACAAGGTAATCGGCATAACCGGCACCAATGGCAAGTCGACCACCACCGCGCTGCTGCACCATATGGTCAAGACTGCAGGTTTGCCGACGCTAATGGGCGGGAATATCGGCCTTCCGATCCTGTCGCGCGATCCCTTGCCCGAAGGCGGGGTCTATGTTCTTGAACTGTCGAGCTTCCAAATCGATCTGACGCAGAGCCTGGATTGTGACATTGCGGTGCTGACCAACATCACGCCCGATCATCTCGACCGCTATGACAGCTTTATGGATTATGCCGCTGCAAAGGAACGCTTGTTCCTCATGCAGCATGCGGACAGACTTTCGGTGATCGCCGTCGATGACGATCCGTGCCGGATGATCGCAAGCCGCGTGCATCATAGGCTGAAGCGGGTGTCGGCAAAGGATGTGACTGACCAGTCGCGCTGGCCAGCGCTCAAGGGCCCGCACAATGCCCAGAATGTCGCCTGTGCAATTGCTGCCTGCGCGGCTCTCGGAATTGATGCGCAAACGATCGAGGTCGGGCTGGCAAGTTATCCCGGGCTATCGCACCGGATGGAGCCGCTTGGCGAAATAGGCGGCGTCCTTTACGTCAACGACAGCAAAGCAACCAATCCGACGTCGACGGCACCTGCACTGGGCGCATATCCGGCGATCCATTGGCTCCTTGGTGGGCAGGCAAAGGGCGATGATCTTGACGCCTGCCTGCAACATATTGCGAATGTGCGCGCGGCCTATGCCTTTGGGCAGGATGGCGCAAAGCTGGCCGCTTTGCTGGACGGTAAGGTTGAGGTTTCGGTCTATGTTGATCTTGAAACGGCTACCAATGCGGCTGCTGCGGCTGCCAAGTCGAACGAGACAATATTGCTTTCGCCGGCCTGCGCTTCGTTCGACCAGTTTCGCGATTTCGAGCATCGCGGCGATTCTTTTCGGGAAATAGTGGCTTCGTTGCGCGAAAGGGGTGCGTGATGTTTGGCATATTGCAGGGCAATGGAAACAATCTGCCGCCAGGTTTTGGCGGCAAGCGCGATTTGTCAAACCGTCTAGGGCGCGGCGACCGGTCGCCGTTGAGCATCTGGTTCTGGGAACTGGATCGCGTCTTGCTTTCGTTGATCCTTGTGCTGATTGCGATCGGATTGATCGCTGTCGCCGCCGGATCGCCGGCAACAGCAAAGCGGCTTTCGACCGATAGCGCGACGCTCAGTCCGCTCTATTTCTTCTACAAACAACTTGCTTGGGTCGCGCTCGGCATTCCCTTCATGTTCGTGATTTCGATGTACCCACGCGAACAGGCAAAGCGGATAGCGATTGGCGGCTTCTGCATTTTTCTTGGGTTGCTGCTGCTGGTTCCGCTCTTGGGGAAGGAAGTGAATGGCGCACAGCGTTGGTTCGGGCTCGGTCCTGCGAGTTTTCAGCCATCGGAGTTTCTGAAGCCATGTTATGCCGTGACCATGGCTTGGGTGATCAGCTGGCGCCAACGCGATCCAAGCCTGCCCGTCCGCACGATAACAATGCTTCTTACCGGGCTGATTTGCGCGTTCCTGATGCTCCAGCCCGACCTGGGCCAGACGATCCTTTTCTGTGGCATCTGGTTTGCATTGATGATGGTTTCGGGCGTGCAGGCAAAGCTGCTCTGGTCAAGTGTGATTGGTGGCGTGGTTGGTATCGTTGCGGCTTATAATTTCTACTCGGTGGCACAGCAGCGTATCGACGCCTGGTTGTTCGGAACCGATGGCATCACCCATGATAAGCTAGCGATGGCGACGCTCACCGCAGGCGGCCTGATCGGCACCGGGCCGGGGCTGGGTACCCGTAAATTCGCCTTACCAGAGGCGCATACCGACTATATCTTCTCCGTCATTG
Source organism: Sphingobium sp. (assembly GCA_035196065.1). Taxonomy (NCBI): domain Bacteria; kingdom Pseudomonadati; phylum Pseudomonadota; class Alphaproteobacteria; order Sphingomonadales; family Sphingobiaceae; genus Sphingobium; species Sphingobium sp. The sequence goes on along the minus strand of CP136575.1, from coordinate 2,527,909 downwards.
GCGAGGAGTTTGGACTGATTGCCTGTATGGTGATTGCGTTTCTGTTCTTCGCAATCCTTGTGCGTGTCGTGGTCCGTATGTTGGATGAGCAGGACCAGTTCATCCTTTTGGCGGTGACTGGTCTTGCCGCACAATTTTGCGGTCAGGCAATGATCAATATCGCGGTTAATCTCGGGATTTTCCCATCAAAGGGTATGACCTTGCCATTCATCAGCTATGGCGGGTCGTCGACGTTGGCACTGTGCTTGTGCTGCGGGCTGTTGCTTGCGCTAACGCGGCGCAACCCTTTTCTTGACCAGTCTCCCTATATCGGGAATGGGCGTTGAACGATGACAGTCTCGCGCAATTTCGTCCTCGCCGCTGGTGGCACCGGTGGACATATCATCCCTGCTTATGCACTGGGCGCAGAATTGATGCGTCGAGGGCATCAGCTTGCCCTGATCACCGATAATCGGGGTTCTGCCATTCCGGGTTGTCCTGACGGCATGGATATGCACGTCATGCCGGCGGGTCGCGTTGCCGGCGGTCCGCGCGGCTGGTTTGCCGCAGCGCGCAATATCTGGCGCGGTCGGGCGATGGCCCGCGAATTGTTCGACGAGTTTGACCCTACTGCTGTGATCGGCTTTGGCGGCTATCCGGCGCTACCTGCGCTCCTCGCGGCTTTCTCGCATAAAATCCCAACGATTGTGCATGAACAAAATGCCGTGCTCGGTCGGGTCAACCGGCTGGTTGCAGGCAAGGTCAATGCGATTGCCACTGCCTATCCGGATGTCCAGCGGATCAAGTCCGGCCATTCGGAAAAGGTGCATTTGGTTGGCAACCCCGTGCGCGCCGAAGTCGTCGCGTTGCGCGATGAGCCTTTTCCGCCGTTCATCGAGGATGGGGTGTTTCGCGTCCTAGTAACGGGTGGCAGTCAGGGCGCGTCGATCCTTTCTGATATCGTGCCTGACGCACTTGCCCGCTTGCCGCTCAATCTACGCCGCCGTTTGCAAGTAACTCAGCAATGCCGGGCTGAGGATATTGAAAAGGTTCGCGCTACCTATGCCGACCACCAGATACCTGCTCAGCTTGCGACCTATCTTGACGACTTCCCCGAATGGTTAGGCTGGTCACATTTGGTGATCGGGCGCGCAGGCGCGTCGACGATTGCGGAATTGACCTGTTCAGGCCGGCCAGCCATCCTCGTTCCACTTCCCAGCGCGATGGATAATCATCAGGCCTATAATGTCAGTGAAATGGTGCAGGCAGGCGGTGCACGCGCGATCAATCAGGCCGCCTTTACGCCGGTCGAGCTTGCAAAACAGATCCAGAAAATGGCGCTGCTGCCCGAAACGCTCGAAAATGCGGCGCGTGCAGCAAAAAGTTGTGGGCGGCCGGATGCCGTTCACGATCTAGCCGATCTTGTCGAATCCTTCGGCCGTGCGCCGTTGATGCACACGCTGACGACGCGAGAGGAAAATGGCCTAAATCTCGGCGGTGCACAGCCGGCCATGGCAAAGGAAGCCGCAGTATGAAGGGTGTGGGAACCGATATCGGCACGATCCATTTCGTCGGTATAGGCGGGATCGGCATGTCCGGTATTGCCGAAGTGATGCACAATCTGGGCTATTCGGTGCAGGGCAGCGACATTGCCGAGGGCTATGTCGTTGAAGGGCTTCGTGAGCGCGGGATCAATGTGATGATCGGCCATGACGCCACCAATCTGGGCGACGCGGCGGTTGTCGTCACATCCACAGCAGTGAAGCGCGGCAATCCCGAAGTTGAGGCGGCGCTGGAGAGGCGTATCCCGATCGTGCGCCGGGCGGAGATGCTCGCTGAACTGATGCGGCTGAAATATACCGTTGCGGTAGCGGGAACGCATGGCAAGACGACAACTACCTCACTGATCGCGGCGATGCTTGATGCAGGCGGGTTGGATCCTACAGTCATCAATGGCGGCATCATCAACAGCTATGGGTCTAATGCCCGCCTTGGCGATAGCGACTGGATGGTGGTTGAGGCCGATGAAAGTGATGGAAGCTTCCTGCGTCTTGATGGCACGATCGCCGTCGTCACCAATATCGACCCCGAACATCTTGATCATTATGGAGATTTCGATCGGGCGAAGGCCGCGTATATCGAATTCATCGAAAATGTGCCGTTTTATGGGGTCGCGATTCTGTGCCTCGATCATCCCGAAGTGCAGGCGATCATACCGCGCATTCGCGACCGCCGCATCCTGACCTACGGCTTTTCTGCACAAGCCGACGTGCGGGCGGACAATGTTCGCCCCGAACTAGGTGGCAACACGTTTGACGTAGTGATCCGGGTGCGTGACGGCAGCAAGCGCGAGATCAAGGACGTTTTCCTGCCAATGTCGGGTCGACACAATGTGCAGAATGCACTCGCCGCGATTGCTGTGGGTCTTGAACGCGGGATGACCGATGCGCAGGTAGAGAATGGCTTTGCCAAATTCGGCGGAGTGAAGCGCCGCTTTACCAAGGTGGGCGAGGTCGATGGTGTGACCATCATCGACGATTATGGCCACCATCCGGTTGAAATTCGCGCAGTGCTTTCCGCAGCGCGTGAAGGCGTCAAAGGCCGTGTGATTGCAGTGTGCCAGCCGCACCGATACTCGCGCCTCGGTAATCTGATGGAAGATTTCGCTACCGCATTTAACGACGCCGATATGGTCTATGTGACGCCGGTTTATGCCGCTGGCGAAGCACCTATCGAAGGCGTCAGCAGCGCGGAACTGGTCGGTAAGATCAAGCGGCGCGGGCACCATAGTGCGCAGGAAATTGAAAGCGCCGAGACGCTTGCGCGCGAACTAGCAGGCAAGACGCGTGACGGGGATATGGTTGTCTGTCTTGGTGCAGGGGATATCACCAAATGGGCGGCGGGACTCGCCGTTGCGATAAGAGCCGCCAAGGCATGAACGTTTGCTACGCCTTGCCGCCCGTCAGGGGAAAGTTGACGCAGGATGCGCAGCTTGCGCCGTTGGTGTGGTTCAAGTCAGGTGGCCCGGCGGAATGGCTGTTTGAGCCTGCCGACGTGAAGGACCTAGCTGATTTTTTATCCGAGCTCGATCCATCAGTGCCCGTGATGGCACTGGGGCTGGGTTCAAACCTGATCGTGCGTGATGGCGGTGTTGCGGGTGTCGTCGTTCGGCTTGGTAAGGCGTTTGCCAAGGTATCTGATGTTGATAATGTGACGCTTGATTGTGGCGCAGGCGCCAGCGGTATCCTCGTTTCTTCGACCGCACGCGACAATGGCATTGCCGGTATGGAATTTCTCCGCTCGATTCCCGGCACTGTTGGTGGCTTCGTGCGCATGAATGGCGGCGCTTATGGTGGTGAGGTAAAGGATATCCTTGTCGATTGCGACGTGGTTTTGCGTGATGGCAAGATTGCCACACTGTCGGTCGATGATCTCCATTATAGCTATCGGCACAGCGAATTGCCCGCGGGTGCAATCGTGGTTGCTGCGCGGTTTCGAGGTAGGGCTGGAGATGCAGATGCCATTCAGGCAGAGATGGACCGTATCTCTGCCAGTCGTGAAGCATCGCAACCGCTTCGATCCAAAACCGGCGGGTCCACTTTCAAGAATCCCGATGGCCAGAAAGCGTGGCAACTGGTCGATGAAGCGGGTTGCCGCGGCCTTCAGATTGGCGGCGCGCAGGTTTCGGAAAAGCATACCAATTTCCTGATAAACATAGGCGATGCTTCGAGCGCCGAAATCGAGGAACTGGGTGAAGAGGTCCGCCGACGCGTTAAGGCGAAATCGGGCGTCGACCTGCATTGGGAAATACAACGAGTGGGGGCAGCCAAGTGAGCGAACCGATTCATGTAGCAGTCCTCATGGGTGGTTGGTCTAAAGAACGGCCGGTTTCGCTGATGAGCGGCAATGGCGTCGCCGATGCGCTTGAAAAGGCGGGCTATAAGGTCAGCCGGGTCGACATGGACCGGAACATTGCCGCGACTCTTACCAGCCTGAAGCCTGATGTCGTGTTCAACGCTCTGCATGGCGTTCCGGGCGAAGACGGAAGCGTGCAGGGAATGCTCGATCTGATGGGGATCAAATACACCCATAGTGGCATGGTCACCTCGGTTATCGCGATCGACAAGGAGTTGACGAAACAGCGACTGGTGCCGGCCGGAATTCCGATGCCCAAGGGCAAGATGGTTTCGAGCGAAAGCCTTTATTCAGGAGATCCGCTCCCGCGGCCATATGTTCTGAAACCTGTGAATGAAGGCAGTTCAGTCGGGGTCGCAATCATCACCCCTGAAGGCAATTACGGCAATCCGATATCGCGTGACGCGGTCGGCCCCTGGCAGGAATTTGACGAACTGCTCGCCGAACCCTTTATCAAGGGGCGCGAACTCACCGTCGCAGTGCTGGGTGGAAAAGCGCTGTGTGTGACCGAATTGGTTCCCAAGAGCGGCTTTTACGATTTCGATGCCAAATATACTGATGGCCTGACAGAACATGTCTGCCCGGCCCAAATTCCCGAGGACATTGCCGATTACATGATGGAACTTGCGCTGCGTGCGCACCAGATGCTCGGCTGCAAGGGTGCGTCACGCACAGATTTTCGATGGGATGATGATCTCGGCCGCAACGGCGTTTTCGTGCTTGAAACTAATACCCAGCCGGGGATGACGCCGCTCAGCCTCGTACCCGAACAGGCACGTGAAATGGGTATTAGCTATGAGCAGTTGGTCGACCTTCTTGTGAAGGAGGCCCTGGGATGAAAACCACTTCAGCGCGCAAAGCGCCTGCCAAGGCGCGCAAGGCTGCGCCGCGCAAAACAGTACGGCAGGCCAGCATCATCGATCGGTTGTTCCGGATTCTGCCGTTCACAGAAGAGGATATCCAGCGTGCGCTGACTTGGATCCTGCTCACCATTGGGCTATTGATTGCTTGCGTGATTGCCAACTGGTTCGGCGTTCCACAGGCTGCTTACCGCCAATATGCCCAGCTTGCCGCCAATGTGGGTTTCGAGGTGAAGCGGGTCGAAATCACCGGAATGGACCGTGTCGACCAGTTGAAGGTCTATGATATCGTCTTGGCCGAGAAGGATCGGGCGATGCCGCTGGTCGATATCGACAAAATCCGGTCTGACCTGATCAATTATGGCTGGATCAAGGATGTGCGAGTCACTCGCCGTCTTCCCGATACGCTGGTGGTTGACATCATCGAGCGAAAGCCGACCGCAGTATGGCAACGCGGCGGCATTTATTCGCTGATTGACGATCAGGGCGTGGAGCTTGAGAAAATCGGCGCCACTGAAGTTGGCAAACTACCAGTGATCAACGGCGAAGGTGCCGACCGCCAAGTTGTGGCTTTGGGGAAGCTGCTCGATAGTGCGCAATCGCTGAAAGATCAGGTTGCCGGTGCAAGCTGGGTCGGTAACCGGCGTTGGGATTTGCGTTTCAAGACTGGCGAGACCTTGTCGCTTCCCGAAGGCGATGTTCTGGCAGCACAGGCGCTGGTCAATTTCACACGCATGGACGGCGTTCATCGCCTGCTCGGTCGCGACATCATCCATTTCGACCTACGTGATCCCGATCGGGCCTATATGCGCCGCGCCGCGAAAGAGCCTGTCGTTGAGATAGAAGTAGACGAAGAAAAGCCAACTTCGAACGCGGGTAGCAGCGGGGTGGCTGCCTGATGGCTGTTCGTTACGAAAAGATCATTTCAACGCTGGATATCGGATCGTCGAAAGTGTCGGCGCTGATTGCGGGCGTTGATGAAAGCGGTGCTATCCATGTGCTGGGCACAGGTCAGCGCGAAAGCAAGGGTGTTGTCCGGGGCTGCATTGCCGACATGCAGCTTGCTGAACTTTCGGTGCGTCATGCGGTCGAGCAGGCCGAGCGGATCGCAGGCATTAATATCGACCGAGCCTGGCTCGGCATGTCCGCAGGCGGGCTCGATAGCTTATTATCGCCAGTCGAAATCGATCTGGGCGGCGATCGCGTGGAGCAGGCGGATATTGACGATTTGCTGACCGCCGGACGGCTCAATATCGATACGCGCGGCAAGATTGTCCTTCATCTCAGTCCCACACTCTATTCGCTTGATGGTAATGCAGGCGTCGCCAATCCTTTGGGGCTTTATGCCGACCGCCTCGGCGTTGATATCCACGCCGTGCTTGCCGATCCTGCGCCTGTTCGCAATCTCGATATGACGGCGCGGGCATCGCATCTGGGCGTTGACGCGATTGTCGCATCCCCGGTTGCAGCGGGTCTTGCCTGCCTCAGCGCCGAGGAGCGTGAACTGGGCGTGGCCCTGGTTGAAATGGGTGCGGCGGTTACGAATGTTTCCGTGTTTATCGGCGGCATGCTCGCCGGGCTGGTTACGCTGCAACAGGGCGGGGCGGACATCACCGATGAAATAGCCTCAGTGTTCGGGGTGCGCCGTGCGGAAGCCGAGCGGCTGAAATGCTTCCACGGTTCGGCAATTACCTCTCCACGCGATCATCAGGAAAGCCTCGACGTTGGCGCTCCGGGCGATAGCACTCAAAGCGATCGTCCTCGGATTACGAGGGCGGAGTTGAACGCGATTATTGCGCAACGTATCGACGTTATGGTTGCCGATGTCGGCCGCGCGCTCAAGGAAATGGGCTTCTCCAATCCCGGTCGCCACCATGTCGTCCTGTCTGGCGGCGGCGCCGAGTTGAAGGGGCTTGCCGACCATATGCAGGCCGCGCTTGGCCGGATGGTCCGCATCGGCCGCCCGACAGAGCTTGCGGGCTTGCCGGAAGCGCATTCGGGGCCGGCGTTTTCGACCCTTGCAGGGTTAGCGCTACATGCGGTTTCCAACCCGCATGACCTGAGGTTGGGGTTGCAAGGTTCTGATAGTGCGATGAAAACTGCAGAAACCGGCGTTATTGCCCGCATCTTGCAGGCAGTACGCGAAAACTTCTGAACAGCCTACTTTCCGTGAGGTTAGCCTGTGGGTAACTTTTACGTGTTTTGCCCGTAGTTTTGTGCAACAAGGCGCAGATTACGGGGTCTTTTACTTATATAATTTCTCCAGACTGGCCAAGGGAGTGAACAGGAATGAGCATCAACATCGGTCCGCCAATCGTCGATGAATTGAAGCCGAAAATTGCAGTCATCGGTGTCGGTGGCGCAGGGGGCAATGCGATCGCCAACATGATTGGCGCGCGCGTTGAAGGCGTCGACTTTGTAGTCGCAAACACCGATGCTCAGGCGCTCAACGCCTCTCCCGCCGAATATCGGATACAGCTTGGTCCAGATATCACACAGGGTCTGGGTGCAGGTTCGCGTCCCGAAGTCGGACGTGCAGCCGCCGAAGAAACGATCGAGCAGGTCAAAGGCGCACTGCAAGGTGCGCATATGTGCTTCATCGCAGCCGGCATGGGCGGCGGCACCGGAACAGGCGCTGCCCCTGTTATCGCCCGCGCGGCCCGTGAAATGAACATTTTGACGGTAGGGGTCGTCACCAAGCCCTTCCTGTTCGAAGGTTCGCGGCGAATGCGCTCGGCAGACTCGGGGATTGCCGAACTCCAGCAGCATGTTGACACGCTGATCGTCATTCCGAACCAGAACCTCTTCTTGGTCGCCAACCCGAATACGACTTTCAAGGAAGCATTTTTGCTTGCCGATGAAGTGCTGCAGCAGGGCGTACGGGGCATCACCGACCTGATGGTCATGCCTGGCCTCATCAACCTCGACTTTGCCGACGTGCGTTCGGTGATGCACGAAATGGGCAAGGCGATGATGGGTACCGGCGAAGCCGAAGGCGACGGCCGTGCACTTGAGGCCGCCGAACGCGCGATTGCCAACCCGCTCCTCGACGGCGTGTCGATGCAAGGTGCGAAGGGGGTGATCATCTCGATCACTGGAGGCGAAGACATGCGCCTGATGGAGGTCGATGAAGCCGCAAACCATATTCGCGAACTCGTTGATCCCGACGCGAACATCATCTGGGGGTCTGCCTTCAATGAAAACCTGAATGGCAAGATCCGCGTCTCGGTTGTCGCGACGGGAATCGACCAGGATGGTAGCGCTGCCGCCACGCCCGCGCCTGCCTTCGCCATGAACAACCGAACGGCGACCCCGCTTGGTGGCTTTGCTGCTGCTCCAGCGCCGGCCGAGCCCGTTGCAGCACCGGCGGAAGATTTCGGTTCGACGGGTTTCGGTGCAGAAGAGGCAGAAGCGCCTTCTTATGCTGATGCCCAGCCGAAAACCGAGCACGCGCCTGGATTTGAAGCGGCACCGCAAATGCCGGTGGAAGCCGAACAGGAAGAGGGTGTCCTCGATCTGTCGCAGCCCGTCGAGGATGCACCGCTCGAATTGGACGAAGCGCTTGAAGCACCTGTGCAGAGCGATGAATTGGCTGCAAAAGAGGCTGACTACGGTCATGGTAGCGGCGATCCGTTGCCGCCTCCACCTCGGGTTGCCTCGGGCGGCGGTACGTTGTTTGAGCGCATGTCAAATCTGTCGCGGGGCCTTGGCCGTGGCGGCGATGACAAAGATGACACGGGCGAGCCGGAAGGCAATATCAACATTCCGCGTTTCCTCGATCGCCAGAGCAATAACTAATCTGCGACCGGATGCCGGTCACTCGTCCGGCATCCGGCACCGTTGGTCGTGCATTTTTTTCACACAATTGCATTTGCCGAGGCGTGCGCACATTTGACGCCCATGATTGCTGCTCGTCACTTAATGACTGCTTGTGCGCTTCTTGCGCTGGTCGCAACTCCGGTGCGTGCGCAGGAAGCTGACGAAAGCGCGCTGGATCAATTTGAACAGACGCGGCCTGTACCGACCAATGATTCGCCTGCCTCGGTTGAATTGCGCGACGCCGTGCGGCGTATGGCGCAACGCCCCACCGATCCGATCGCATTGTCGGATGCGGGTTACGCATCGATAAAGCTGGGGGACGCGGCCGCTGCGCTCAACTTTTTTACGCGCGCCAATGCTGTTCAACCAAATAATGCCCGCACATTGGCCGGGCTGGGTTCCGCTCTCGTCCGCACTGAGAATCCGTTCGAAGCTCTGAAATATTTTGATGATGCACTACGACTGGGAGCCAGCGAGCGATTGATCGCGTTTGACCGGGCCTTGGCGTTTGACCTTCTTGGCAATTTCGCGCGCGCACACCAAGATTATCAGTTGGCACGCAGTTTGGGCGATAATGATGAACTAATACGCCGCTATGCGATGTCACTTTCAATGGCGGGCAAGGCCAAGGAAGCAGACGCGATGCTGGTTCCGTTGCTGCAACGCAACGATCCAGATGCTTGGCGCGCGCGCGCCTTCATGCTGGCTGCGCGCGGGGAACAAAAGGAAGCAGGGCAGATCGCACAAGGTTTTCTGTCGGCTGATGCCGCTCGTCGCATGGAGGGCTTTTTGCGCCAGATGCCGCGCATGACTGAAGCCCAGCGCGCAGCAGCAATGCATTTTGGACATTTTCCCGTGGGCAGGATCGGCGAAGACACGCCCGATGTCCGCAAGCTGGCATCTGCGACCGGCGCCGTCCGCACAGCAGCGTCTGCAGTCGGACAGGATCGCCTTGTCCCCAGCGGCGAACCGCTTGGTACCGCTTCCAGGAAATCGCCTGCGACCAAGAGGGTGGAGGGCAGCAACCAGCGCAATGCCGTCGCCGCTGTTGAGCCGAAAAATGATGCAACCCCTGGCTTCTCGACCGAAAATGCGCGGCAAAAGGTTGAGGACGCGGCCAAGGGCAAGCCTGTCGTTTTAGCGGCAGCAACGTTGCCGCCGCCGGATGCCGCCCGCCCGCCGGTGCGCGTTACCTTGCCGCCTGCAATTGCCACTATGCCGCCGGCTCCTGCTGCTTCGGCCGCTGCGATTGCTGCGCGCGCCGATCAGTTGAGCGCCGTCGATCGAGGGGTTAGCCCCGCGCAAAGCGGGGTTGTTCAGGCCCCTTCCAGTGTGGCGGCTGCGCCAGCGAAGGCTATCGAACCGACCATTGTCACCGCGCCGGTGCCTGCTCAGGCAACAGCCGCGCCATTGCGACCATCCATTTCTGAAACTGAAGTCAAGGTTGCTGTTGCGCCGCGAGCCGTCGAAATTCCGGTATCGAGCCCGGCTTCGGTCGCCATAGCAGCGCCGCCGTCCTCTTCTGCTCCGGCCGCGCTGCCCGCGCTGCCGGTTACGAGCAGTGCCGTCGCTTCTGCGTCGCGATCCAGCTTCGATCTGGGTGCGCTGGTACAATCCATTGAAATTCCGGAAAGCGAGCAACGTCGCGAAGTCGCGCCGGTTGATCTACGCGCTCTTGAACGTCGGCAGGCGTCGACAGCCTTGGCGACGGCGAAGGATCCAAAAACAGGTAAGCCGAAGGTGGAGTCCAAAACTCCGCCGCAGCCAGCGCGCATCTGGGTGCAGATTGCGACCGGCGCCGAAGCTGCCCTGCCGACCGATTTCCGTCGCATGTCGCGCAAGTCGCCTGCCTTGTTCAAAGGCCAGTCGGGATGGACTTCGGATTGGGGACGCACCAGCCGATTGCTAGTCGGGCCGTTCCCTGACTCGAAAGCCGCGAAAAAATGGGAAGCTGATTTCAAGAAGGAATTTGGTGACGCCTTTGTCTGGCAAAGCGCGAACGGTACCGTGGTTGACAAACTGGCGGCAAAATAGCCGCTGGTCTTGCGACAGGCTCTAGTGCAAAGCGCCGCCATGCAGATGCGTGTATCCTATTCCTGCGATCCCTACAGCAGCCGGGGCCGACTGTATCCAGAACCGAGCAGTCAAGCGCGTGGCCCGCGTAATATATTCCAGCGCGATCGCGATCGCATCATTCACTCGATTGCCTTCCGCCGTCTGCGTTACAAGACCCAGGTGTTTATTGCGCCCGACGGTGATCATTATCGCGTTCGTCTGACCCATAGCCTCGAAGTGGCGCAGATCGGTCGCACCATTGCCCGTGCGTTGGGGTTGGATGAGGATCTGACCGAGGCCCTGTGTCTTGCCCATGATATCGGCCATCCGCCCTTCGGTCATGCGGGGGAGGATGCGCTTGAGGCCGCAATGGCTCCCTATGGCGGGTTTGATCATAATGCTCAGACGCTGCGCACATTATCGAAACTGGAAAGCCCCTATCCGCTCTGGCCCGGCTTGAACCTCAGTTGGGAATTGATGGAGGGCTTGGCCAAGCATAACGGGCCCGTTCATGACCTCAATTGGGCTTTGCGCGAAATCGACGAGGTGTTTCCCTTAGGGCTGCAGCAATTTGCCTCGCTTGAGGCACAGATAGCGGCGATTTCAGACGACATCGCCTATGATAATCATGACATTGACGATGGTATTCGCGCCGGCCTGCTCACGCTCGATCAACTGCTTGAACTTCCCTTCGTCGAACGGCGTTGGCGCGAGATTTGCGATCGCTATCCAGGCGCTCGCCATGAAACACTTCTTCGCGAGCTGATCCGCGAACAGATTGGCGTGATGGTCAACGACGTGATTGAAACGACGAGGGCGCGCATTGCAGCTGCCGGCATTGAAACGGCCGATGATGTTCGTGCGGCCGGGCGGACCATCGGCGGCTTTTCCGATGAACTGGCAGATCGAGAGCGCATGCTGAAAAATTTCATGTACGCCAATCTCTACCATCACCCTACACAATTGGAGGCGGCCGAGCATGCAGCGAAAGTTGTCGCTGATCTGTTCGCAGCCTATAGCACCGACGCGCGGCTCCTGCCGCAGGAATGGCGGGATAGCCTACCGATAGAGCAGCCTGCTCGCGCACGCCATATCGGTGATTTCCTTGCCGGCATGACGGATCGTTTCGCGATGAATTGTCATCGAGAGATTTTCGGCGGGAAGATAGAGGGGCTGGGCAAATGAAAAAAATTGTCATTGCGGGCGCGACCGGGTTGGTTGGCAAGCAATTGGTTGCCGCCTTGGCGGTGCAAGAAGGCGTCGAAACACATATCCTTGTCCGTCGCAAACTGGGGCGTGTTCCCGATGGTGTGATCGTGCATGAAGCAACGGTTGCGGATTGGGGAGGTGAAGTTACGGCGATCAAAGCCGAAGTCGCGATTTCCTGCCTAGGTACAACAATGAAAACAGCCGGATCGAAAGAGGCATTCCGCGCAGTCGATTTCGGTATGGTATCTGACTTAGCTACTGCAGCGCATCAAGCAGGCGCGCGGCACATGATCGCGGTCACTTCAGTAGGCGCGTCAGCATCGGCGAACAATTTTTACCTCAGAACCAAAGGTGAGGCGGAAGCCGCCATTATGCAAGCCGGCTTTGACCGTGTCGACTTCCTGCGGCCTGGACTGCTGACGGGTGGCGAGCGTCCTGAAAGCCGCCCCGGCGAAAGCATCGCCTCATTGCTTGCGCCGTTGACCGACATTTTGATGCTGGGAGGGCTCCGCCGCTATCGCTCGATTCCCGCGCGCATAGTCGCTCAGGCCGCGGCTAATCTGGCACTTACTGGCGGCGACGGGCGACATATCCACGAAAATGAATCAATCCGCGCGCTCGCCGGTTGACTCCAAGCAAGGCAAAGGCCTAAGTCGGATTAGTCGCTGACGAAACGGGAGAGTGCGAGGGAAACTTCGCCGCCGAAGGAGCAACCGCCCCGGAATCTCTCAGGCAAAAGGACCGGTTCGGCTTTTGCGACACTCTGGAAAGAGCCCTTGGATGGGCCACCGAAGGGGTAAAGCTCTCAGGTATCCGTGACAGAGGGGGCAGGTAGCGACGTAGTCGCTGGCTGGACCTTTGCGCGGAGAGTTTATGAGCGACGACACCGAAATTCTGACGCTGCCATTGGATGGCTGGCACCGCGCGAAGGGCGCACGAATGGTGCCGTTCGCAGGCTATGCGATGCCGATCCAGTATGAAGGCATTATGGCCGAACATCTTTGGACGCGCGAACATGCAGGGCTGTTCGACGTGTCGCATATGGGGCAGCTTATCCTTTCCGGTGACGATGTGGCTGGCGCTTTGGAAAGGCTGGTTCCAGGTGATGTTTCGGCGCTTAAGGAAGGGCGGATGCGCTATTCCTTGCTGCTTGCCGAAGATGGCGGCGTGCTCGATGACCTGATGGTCACGGCAACTCCCACCGGCATCTACGTCGTCGTCAATGGGGCGGTAAAGCATCAGGACATCGCATACCTGCGAGCTAACCTGCCGGACAGCATAGCGATCAACCATCTTGAAGACCGCGCACTGCTCGCGCTGCAGGGTCCCAAAGCCGTTGCCGCGATTTCGCGGGTCGTGCCCGGCGTCGACCAGCTTTATTTTATGGAGGCCGACCTGTTCCTATGGGGTGAAGTGCCGCTCTGGATCAGCCGCTCGGGCTATACTGGCGAGGATGGCGTCGAGATTTCTGTTGCTGCAGAGCATGTCGAGGCGCTCGCGGATGCGCTCAGCGCCCAGTTGGAAGTCAAGCCCATCGGATTGGGCGCGCGTGATTCGCTGCGGATGGAGGCGGGCTTGCCGCTGTATGGCCATGATATGGACCCGACCACCGATCCGGTTGAGGGCAATGCCAGCTTTGCCGTATCAAAACGCCGCCGTCAGGAAGGCGGCTTTAATGGTGCGGAGCCAATTCTGAAGGCGCTGTCCGAAGGGCCTAAACGCAAGCTGGTCGGCTTTTCCGTGGAGGGCAAGATGCCGGTGCGCGAAGGCGCGCCGATTTTTGCCGGCGACACGCAAGTGGGCGTCGTGACGTCCGGCGGCTTTGCCCCCAGTGTCGGTGCACCGATCGCTATGGGCTATGTTGCTGCCGGTCATAACAGCATTGGAACGGCGCTGGAGGCCGAGGTGCGCGGTAAGCGCGTGCCGCTCACGGTCGCGCAAATGCCATTCATTCCCCATCGCTATCACCGGAAAGGAGCCCCAAAATGACTCGTTATTTTACCGACGAACATGAATGGATTGAAGTTGAAGGTACCAACGCGACAGTTGGTATTACCGACTATGCACAAAGCCAGTTGGGCGACATCGTGTTTGCCGAAGTGCCTGCTGTCGGCGCAGAGCTGAGCAAAGGCGGCGATGCGGCGGTTGTGGAGTCGGTGAAGGCCGCGTCGGATGTTTATGCGCCGGTTTCGGGCACCGTGACCGAAGGCAATGATGCGTTGGCCGATGATCCGGCGCTGGTGAACAGCGATCCTGAAGGCGCTGGCTGGTTCTTCAAGATAGAGCTTAGCGATCCGTCGGAACTCGACGGGCTGATGGATGCTGCTGCCTATAAGGTATTTGTGGACTCGCTTTGATCAATCCCCCTCCTGCTTGCGGGAGGGGTAGGGGAGGGTCAGTCCGGGCCATTCCTTCCCTAGATTTTCGGCCTACCCCAGCCCCTCTGGCAAGCCGGAGGGCGGAAGGATTAGGAAATGCGCTACCTACCCCTGACAGATACCGACCGGCAGTCGATGCTCGCCACCATCGGCGCTGCGACCATAGATGACTTGTTTGCGGACGTCCCTGAAGAGGCGCGTCTGGATGGACCGATTGCAGGCCTGCCGATGCACGCCAGCGAAATGGCGGTTGAACGGCATTTCTCGGCGCTTGCACGGCGCAACATGGCGGCCGGGCATCATCCCTTCTTCTTGGGAGCAGGGGCGTATAAACATCATGTGCCGGCGAGTGTCGATCACTTGATCCAGCGCGGTGAATTTCTCACGGCCTATACGCCATACCAGCCCGAAATCGCACAGGGCACGCTGCAGATGCTCTTCGAATTCCAGACGCAGGTCGCGCGGCTTTTCAGCTGCGATGTGGCCAACGCGTCGATGTATGATGGCTCGACTGCCTGCTGGGAAGCGATCGGCATGGCGGGACGCATTACCAAACGCAGCAAGGCTGTCCTTTCGTCCGGATTGCACCCGCATTATGTCAGCGTTGCGCAGACAATGGCACATTTCACCGGCGATACGCTGGACACTGCATTGCCCAATTTCGAAAGCACCGACACTGCACGCCTGATCGCAGCGATCGATGGCGAAACAAGCTGTGTCGTGGTGCAGTATCCGGACATTTTGGGGCGTATCGAGGATCTGTCGGTTATCGCGCAAAAGTCGCATGAACATGGTGCGCTGCTGATAGCCGTTGTGACCGAGCCTGTGGCATTGGGCGCCATCCGCGCACCGGGCGAAATGGGTGCCGACATTGTGGTGGGTGAGGGGCAGTCGCTGGGCGTCGGCTTGCAATTTGGTGGCCCTTATGTCGGCCTCTTTGCCTGCAAAGAAAAATTCGTTCGGCAAATGCCGGGCAGGCTGTGCGGTGAGACAGTGGATGCCGAGGGCAAGCGCGGTTTCGTGCTGACGCTTTCTACCCGTGAGCAACATATTCGCCGCGAAAAGGCGACGAGTAATATTTGCACAAATTCAGGACTTTGTGCGCTTGCCTTCAGTATTCATTTGAGCTTGCTTGGAGAGCGTGGCTTGCGCGATCTTGCCGCATTGAACCATGCGCGCGCGGTGCAGGCTGCCGACCGGATGTCCCGCATCCCCGGCGTTAGCTTGGTAAATGACAGCTTCTTCAATGAATTCACGTTGAAACTGCCGGTTAATGCGCGCGATGTCGTCCACATAATGGCCGCGGACAAGGTGTTGGGGGGCGTCTCGCTTGGCCGACTTTATCCGGGCGTGAGCGGGCTTGAAAAGGGGCTTGTTATCGCGGTTACCGAAGTTGTGAGCGAAGAGGATATTGAGACATTGGCGACCGCGCTTCAAAGGGCGCTTGCTGAAGGAGTTCAGGCATGAGCACGATCAACCAGAGCGGATGGCGCCCCGAAATGGGTGCAAATGATAGTATAGCGACCGCGACCTTTACCGGTAATCGTGCGCTGATGCTCGAAGAGGCGCTGATTTTCGAGATCGGCGACGGCGGCACAACCGGTGTCGATATAGAGGCCGTGCCCAAGGTCGCATCGCGCCTTGGTGGGCTGGAGCGCAATCGCGAAATCGGTTTGCCGGGATTGTCTGAACCCGAAGCGGTACGCCATTACACGCGCCTGTCGCGGCAGAATTATGCCATCGATCTCGGCCTTTTCCCGTTGGGTTCGTGCACGATGAAACACAATCCGCGCCTGAATGAAAAGGTCGCGCGGATGGCAGGCTTTGCCGATGTACACCCACTTCAGCCGCAGGAAACGGTGCAGGGTGCGCTTGCCGCCATTCAGGAACTTGCGGTGTGGCTGATTAAGCTGACCGGGATGTATGGTGTCGCTATGGCGCCCAAGGCGGGTGCGCATGGTGAATTGTGCGGCATCCTGTGCATCAAGGCAGCGCTCGAAGCGCGCGGCGAAGACCGACCGGTCATCCTTGTTCCCGAATCGGCGCATGGCACCAATCCCGCAACGGCGGCCTTTGCTGGCTTCAAGGTCGAGAATATTCCGGCAACCCCCCAAGGCCGTGTCGATCTGGAAGCACTCAAGGCGCGGCTGGGCCCTGACGTGGCCGGGGTGATGATTACCAACCCAAATACCTGCGGCCTGTTTGAGCGCGATATGCGCCGCATTTCGGATGCGGTCCACGCGGCCGGAGGCTATGTTTATTGCGATGGCGCAAACTTCAATGCCATTGTCGGGAAGGTCCGCCCTGGTGATCTTGGCATCGACGCGATGCACATCAACTTGCACAAGACCTTCTCTACCCCGCATGGTGGGGGCGGCCCAGGTTCTGGTCCCGTGGTGCTGTCGGAAGCGCTGGCACCGTTTGGACCGATCCCGTTCGTTGCAAAAATGTCCGACGGTAGTTTCAAGCTGGTAGAAGAGGAGTCGGCGAGCGACATGCACCCGCGAACTTTCGGTCGCATGACCGCGTTCCACGGGCAAATGGGCATGTTCACCCGCGCGCTCTCTTACATTCTCAGTCACGGTGCCGACGGGCTGAAACAGGTTGCTGAGGATGCAGTGCTCAACGCCAATTATATTTTGCGCAGTCTGGAAGGTACGCTGGAAGCACCCTTTGGTGCGTCGGGTCCCTGCATGCATGAGGCACTGTTCACCGACAATGGCTTGGCTGAAGGTTTCACGACGCTGGACGTGGCCAAGGGACTGATCGATGAGGGATACCATCCAATGACTGTGTATTTCCCGCTCGTCGTCCATGGTGCGATGCTGGTCGAACCGACCGAGACCGAGAGTAAGGCCGCCCTGGATCAGTTCATTGGTGCGCTGCGTTCGGTGGCAGAGCGGGCCAAGGGAGGCGATGCCTCGTTGAAGTCCGCACCCCATTTTGCCCCGCGTCGCCGCCTTGACGAAACGCTGGCCGCGCGCAAGCCCGTGCTCGTCTGGAAAGAGCCTGAACTCGCGGTTGCCGCAGAGTGACCGAAAGACCGCAACCCTTCATCCTTGAAGCAGGCGGCGAGGCGAAACGCATCGCCCCGGCAACGCAGCGCAACCGTGAGGCAATAGCGTCAGTTTTGCGGGATATCCTTCCTGCAAAGGGCGTTGTGCTCGAAGTGGCGAGCGGGACGGGCGAGCATGTTGTCCATTTCGCGGCCGCCTTTCCCGATCTGACTTGGCAACCAAGTGACTATGACCCGGCGGGCCTTGCGTCGATTGGGGCGTGGTCTAGTGAGAGCGGTTTGCCCAATATTCTGTCACCGCTTCGGATTGACGCCAGTGCAGCAGATTGGCCAATGACGCGCGCTGAAGCCATCATCTGCATTAACATGGCCCATATCGCACCATGGGAAGCGAGCGAGGGCCTGTTTGCCGGTGCTGCGCGATTGTTGGCACCTGGCGCGCCGCTTTATCTTTACGGCCCTTATCGTGAGGCTGGCATTGCAACCGCCGAAAGCAACGAGGCCTTCGACGTTAGCTTGAAGGCGCGCAATCCGGCTTGGGGGCTTCGCTCTGTTGAGCAGATGAACGCCCTTGCTGCGCATTCCGGTTTTGCTCTTGAAGCGCGTGTGGAGATGCCGGCTAATAATTTATCATTGTTTTACAAAAGACTTGCGGACTAACCCCTTCCGAAGTTCAACTCACGGAAGGAATATCACATGAATCCTCGCGCAATGATCCAGACGATGATTTCGCTTGCTTCGGCCTCGCTTGGCCTTGCCGCGGCCCTCGCCTGGAATGAGGCAATCAAGGCGCTGCTCGCCGAAATGCATCTCGGTGATAGCCTTGGTGGTCTTTTTGCCTATGCCGCGGTCGCCACGCTGATTGCAGTGGCCGTGCTGGTGTGGCTCGGTAAGATCGCCTCACGCATCGGCGGTGAAGCCGCGTTTGAGCGCGAGGCCGAAGGCTGATCCCGAACCGGTATGCGATCAGCTCTGCGGCTTTGCCTCTTCCGATGCGGTCTTAGTGGGAGCGACAAAGGGCTGATCGTAATTTTCAGGCGTGATGTCGATCCGTTCGATCCGCGGAACCGGTGAACGCTGGCGGATACGGGTTCCAGTTACTTCGTCCATGTAGCGGGCGGTGAAGGTATAGCGTTCGATCATGTAAAATCCGGGGGCGGCGGCATCGCCCTTGGATTTCAGTGGCGCATAAATGCGTGATGCGATTGAATCGATCACCAGTTTCGACCAGCGGCTATTGCCCGAAGAACGGAGCACCTCGGCATCACTGACAAGGCCGTTGGCATTGACCCAGAAGCCGACATCGATCCAGCGATCTTCAATATTGCCTTGGCTGATTGCCAGCACATTGCCGCTTTTTTGGTCGAGGCCTGCGGTATCGGGCAGTTTGATCGGTTCCGCCGACAACAGGATCGGTCGATTGGCACCTCCGCGATCAGCAAAACGCTTGACGATTGCCGCAGTGGAATCTGTGTTGCCGGCCTTGCGGTCGAGACGCGCGAGGGTGACAGCAGCGACTAGTCCGAAATCTTCGGCGCCTGCTGGCGGGCCATCGGCCATTTTCTGAAGGCCATCCAGCGCCTTGTCCATATCGGCCTTGTAATTGCTTTCATCGGCAACGGCATATTCAAGCAAGTAACGCCGCAGGTCGGCATAGGTGCCCACACGAGCTTGCCCTGCCTTGAAGGCCTTTTCGGCGACATCGCGGTAGATGCGGATTGCTTCCCGCGGGTATCCAAGCTTGGCGCGGCTGTCACCGACCTCGATCTGGGCAACCATTGCGCGCGGATCGCCTTCGGTCAGGCCCTCGCGCAGCGTGTCGCGCATGTCGAGAACGGCGAGGCGGAATTGATCCGCTTCGCCAAGATGCTCCGAAATGCGGCTGGAGGCGCGGAAGAGATCCGACACCTCGATGGGATACTGCCCGCCATGCTTGCGATTGCGGCCGACCGTCTTGTTGATGGTGGTCTTGGCATCGCGATAATCGCCGGTGATGAACTGATTCTCCGCATGGGCGAGCGCTGCCCGGATTTCCTGATCTGGCGGACAGCCGCGCGCGATACAATCCTGCCATGCCCTTTCAGTGTCTTTCAACGACTGTCCGATGACGACAATTTCGCGGTTGGCGGGCGCATCTTCTGCAATGGCAGCAGTGGTCAGCAGAGCAGCCGAAAGGCTCAGGGCAATGCGCAGCAACATGGAAATTCCTTTCGCGAAACGGGAGAGGGCAGGTCTGATCAGCATTTTGCATCGCGGCTAGGCGCTTGCAAACACTGGCTCGATAAACGAGGCAGACCATCCTGCCAACTGCAACCGGCAAATGGCACCTAAATTCGGTAGGTCCTGCGGATTGTTGCCGCTCCGGCAACGCTCTCAATTTTAAGCGTACGCTTAACATTGCATTGACTCGGCCGGATAACTCATCCCAATTAAACGGGTCGGGGTTGAACAAGGCTCGGGCTTTCTGGGGAGAGGATTAATAATGGCCGACGTTTCGGATCTGCTGACCTTTGATGAATTTTTGACGCATTGGGGTGACGAACGCGGTGGCCGACTGGCGATGCGCGAGGAGGATCGGGCGTACAATTATGCCGAGCTTGAAGAGCGGACGGCGCGTGTTGCGACCGCACTGCTGGCAATGGGTCTTCAGAAAGGTGATCGCATCGCTTGGATCGGCAAAAACAGCGATCTTTATTTCACCCTGTTTTACGGTGCCGCGCGGATTGGCGTAGTGATGGCACCGATCGGCTGGCGACTCGCTGCGCCCGAATGGGCTTTCATTCTCAACGATACCCAAGCCAAAATGCTGTTTTTTGGTCCCGGTTTCGAAAGTGCGGGCACTGCCTTGGACGGACTTGTTGAGCATATCGAGCGGGTCATTCCCGCTGATGAAGCGCGAGCGCTTATTGAAAATACAGCGCGTGCGCCATTCGAAGCGTCCGGTCCAGACGATGCGGTGCTGCAACTTTATACGTCGGGTACGACGGGCAACCCCAAGGGTGCTGTGCTGACCAACCGTAATATGTTTGCACTGCGTAAGCAGGCCCATGATGCCGAACTTGCCTATACCAAATGGGCAGATGACGAGGTTGTGCTGGTTGCGATGCCCTGTGCGCATATCGGCGGCACCGGGCTTGGAGTCATGGCGATCGCGTCGGGCCTTCCCGCCTATATCCTGGGCGAATTCACCCCCGACGGATTTTTTGATGCGGTTGAAACGGGCGGCGTGACCAGGCTCTTTATCGTTCCCGCTGCGCTCCATATTCTGCTGCAGCATCCGCGCTGCCCGACCGTTGATTTCAGCCGACTGAAATACATCCTTTATGGCGCAGCGCCGATCCCGCTTGAACTGCTGCGCCAGTGCATATTGATGTTTAAATGCGAATTCATTCAGGCCTATGGGATGACGGAGACGACGGGCACGATCGTGATGCTGCCGCCCGAAGATCATGATCCAAATGGCAATGCGCGGATGCGCAGCGCTGGCAAGGCGCTGCCCGGCGTTGAACTGAAGATTGTCGATACCGCCGGTAATGAAATGCCGGCAGGCGAGGTAGGCGAACTGTGGACCCGTTCGTCGAACAATATGGCAGGGTATTGGAACCTGCCCGATGCCACCGAAAAGACAATGGCAGAGGGCGGCTGGATCAAGACCGGCGACGCGGGCTATTTGGACGAGGATGGCTATCTTTACATCCATGACCGAGTGAAGGACATGATCATCTCCGGTGGGGAGAATGTCTATCCGGCCGAGGTAGAAAGCGCAATTTACGGCCACCCCGACGTTCTGGAGGTAGCAGTGATCGGTGTTCCTGATCCGAAATGGGGCGAGGCGGTCAAGGCCGTTTGCGTGCCCAAACCCGGCGCAACGATCGACCCCGACAGCATTATTAACTGGTCACGCGAACGCATTGCCGGGTTCAAGGTGCCGAAGTCGATCGATGTGATTCCGGCACTGCCGCGCAACGCATCAGGAAAGATCCTGCGTAAGGATTTGCGGGCACCCTATTGGGAAGGGTATGAACGTCAGGTCAATTGACGCTTATCTGGCGGCCAGCGCCTCAAATGCCGGGGCTGCCAGTTCTTTGCGGCAGATTAGAAGGTCGGGAAGATAGGGATCGGCATTGTTGTAGTGCAGCGACGATCCATCGACGCGACTGACATGGAGTCCTGCCGCAGCCGCAACAGCGACTGGAGCGCAATTGTCCCACTCATATTGGCCGCCGGTGTGCAGATAGATGTCGGCTTCGCCGCGCACGACGGCCATTGCCTTTGCACCTGCCGACCCCATGGGCAACAATTCGGCGCTCATATAGTCGGCGACGGCCACTGCTTCGGCTGCCGGGCGGGTGCGACTGACCAGCATTTTCAGCGGCCGATTGGCCGGTTGCAGCAACATTGGTGTCAGCGGCGATAGCGTGGTACCAAGACCGGGCAGGGCAACAGCGCCAAGGCTGGCCTCGCCATTCACGGCAAGACCGACATGCACCGCCCAATCGCTGCGGCCTTCGCCATATTCACGGGTTCCATCTAGTGGGTCGATGATCCATACGCGGCTGGCCGATAGCCGGGCCGGACTATCCTTTTCTTCCTCGCAAAGGATCGCGTCGTCGCGGCGTCGCATCCGCAACATGCCCATCAGAAAATCATTGGCAACACGATCGCCCTCGGCTCCTAATTCTTTGCCCGACAGCCCGCTGGTTTGCTGCAATATAAGAAGCATCCGGCCTGCCTCTTCGGCAAGGAAATGCGCGAACTCGGCGTCGGTCACAGGTCTGGGCTCCATACTCCGAGGAGTTTTTGCACGATCATTTCGGCCGCATCCTCCGGGCTCATCTTTGTGGTGTCGATGTGGATATCCGGATTGATCGGCGCTTCATAGGGGCTGTCAATCCCGGTGAAGTTTTTCAGCGCCCCCGAACGCGCCTTTTTGTAAAGCCCTTTCACATCGCGCGATTCAGCCACTTCAAGCGGAGTGTCGACGAAAATTTCCGCAAATTCGCCGTTCGGAAGCATCGCCCGCACCATTTCGCGTTCCGCCCGGAAAGGCGAGATGAATGCAGTGAGGACAATCAACCCGGCATCGGTCATCAGTTTGGCGACTTCGCCAACGCGGCGAATATTCTCAATGCGGTCGGCGTCGGTGAAACCAAGGTCCTTGTTCAAGCCATGGCGGATATTGTCGCCATCAAGCAGGAAGCTATGCTTGCCGAGAGCATAAAGCTTTTTCTCGACAAGGTTGGCAATTGTCGATTTGCCCGAACCTGAAAGGCCGGTGAACCAGAGCAGGCGGGACTCCTGCCCCTTTTGCCGTGCATGGGCATCGCGGTCGATATCTATCGCCTGCCAATGGATGTTCTCGGCGCGACGCAACGAGAAATTGAGCATGCCTGCGGCTACCGTCGCATTGGTAAGTTTGTCGATCAGGATGAAACCGCCCAGCGTGCGATTGTCGCTATAGGGTTCAAACACCAACTGCCGTTCGGTGTTGACTACAGCCACGCCAATGGCATTCAGTTCGAGCGTCTTTGCCGCCAACTGCTCGTCAGAACTACCGACGGCATTGACGTTCACCTGATATTTCGGTTGCTGGACGGTTGCCGAAACCATTTGCGTGCCAAGCTTTAGCCAATATGCCCGGCCCGGGATCATCGGCTCGTCCGCCATCCAGACTAGATTGGCCTCGAATTGATCGGCCGTTTGCGGCGGAGCGTCGGCAGCGGCAATGACATTGCCGCGCGAACAATCAACTTCATCGGCAAGGCAAATCGTTACCGACTGGCCGGCGACGGCCTCGTCCAGATCGCCGTCAAGGGTAACAATGCGGCTGACGCTGCTGGTCTTCCCCGATGGCAATATGCGCACCGCATCGCCTTTGCAGATCGTGCCGCTCGCGATCTGGCCGGCAAAGCCGCGGAAATCCAGATTGGGGCGATTGACCCATTGTACCGGCAGGCGAAACGGACTGGCCTGTTCGCCGTCATTGTCGAGTTCGACCGTTTCCAGATGGTCGATCAGCGAAGGGCCCTGATACCAGGGCATGTTCGGCGATGCTGAGGTGATATTATCGCCCTTGAACCCCGAAATCGGGATGGCTGTAAATTCGGTGATGCCAATCGATCCGGCAAAACTGCGGTAATCGCTGACGATCTGGTCGAAAACGGGCTGCCCATAATCGACAAGGTCCATCTTGTTGACGGCCAGCAAGATGTTGCGGATGCCGAGCAGCTTGCACAAATAGCTGTGCCGCCGTGTTTGAGGCAGCACGCCCTTGCGCGCGTCGATTAGAATTACGGCGAGGTCGGCGGTCGAGGCCCCCGTGACCATGTTGCGGGTATATTGTTCATGTCCCGGGCAATCGGCGACAATGAACTTGCGTTTTTCGGTGGTGAAAAAGCGGTAGGCCACATCGATGGTGATGCCCTGTTCGCGCTCCGCAGCGAGGCCATCGACCAGCAAGGCAAAGTCAATTTCGTCGCCTTGCGTGCCGACGCGCTTGCTGTCGCTTTCGAGATTTGCGAGTTGATCCTCGAAGATCATTTTGCTGTCATATAGCAGCCGACCGATCAGCGTGGACTTGCCATCATCAACGCTGCCGCAAGTGATGAAGCGGAGCATCGACTTGTGTTGGTGCTGTTCGAGATAGGCTTCGATATCTTCAGCTATCAAGGCATCGGTTTCGTAAACAGGGCGGGTCATCAGAAATAGCCCTCCTGCTTCTTGATCTCCATCGTCGCAGATTGATCCTTGTCGACGGCGCGGCCTTGCCGTTCGGATGTCGTCGTCAGCAGCATTTCCTGGATGATCTCGGGCAGGGTGGCTGCTTCACTTGGCACGGCACCCGTCAGCGGATAGCAGCCCAGCGTGCGGAAACGCACTGATTGCTCGACCAGCGTTTCGCCCGGGAGCAGCGGCATGCGATCATCATCGACAACCAGAAGCAATCCGTCGCGCTCGACCGTAGGCCGCGTCGCCGCATAATAAAGCGGTACGATCTCGATACCTTCGGCTAATATATACTGCCAGATATCGAGTTCCGTCCAATTCGACAGCGGGAAAACGCGGATGCTTTCACCCTTTTTCTTGCGCGCGTTGTAGAGGTTCCACAATTCGGGGCGTTGGTTTTTGGGGTCCCAGTTGTGCGTTGCTGTGCGGAAGGAGAAGATGCGCTCTTTGGCGCGGCTTTTCTCTTCATCGCGCCGTCCGCCGCCAAAGGCAGCATCAAAACCGCCAGCGTCGAGCGCGGCTTTCAAAGCGTCGGTAAGCATCAGTTGCGAGTAAATCGATGTCGGGCTGTTGATCGGATCAATGCCTTGTGCCGCCGCCTCGGCATTGTGGTGGACAATTAGATTGAGACCATATTTCGCAGCTTGCCGGTCGCGCAGTTCGAGCAGGTCCCTGAAATCCCACCCGCTCGCGATATGAAGGAAGGGAAAGGGCGGGGGCGCCGGATAAAAGGCCTTCAGCGCGATGTGGAGCATCACCGCCGAATCCTTGCCGACCGAATAGAGGAACACCGGACGCTCTGCCTCGGCCACAACTTCGCGCATGATGTGGATGGCTTCGGCTTCAAGCCGTTCGAGATGGGTCAATTTACGCGTCATGATGGCCTCAATTGGCCAAGCCGCGCTGAGGTGCAAGAAGTTATGACTTGGATGTGATCAAGCCCTGCTTTCGCCTCAACGCCCCACGCTATAATAATCAAACCCTGCCTTAGCGCCTTCTTCGGGGCGGTAGATGTTGCGCAGGTCGACAAGAACATCGCCCGTCATTGCGGCCTTGAGCTTGGCAAGGTCAAGCGCGCGATAGGCATCCCATTCGGTGACAATGGCAATCGCATCGGCACCTTGTGCTGCAGCATAGGCACTTTCAGTCATGCTGACCTCGGGCATGATCTTGGCGGCTTCCGCCATGCCTTCGGGATCATGCGCGCTGATCTTGGCACCGGCATCTATCAGCGTCTGTACAATCGCAATCGACGGCGCATCGCGCATATCATCGGTATTGGGTTTGAAGGTGAGACCCAGAAGCGCGACTTTCTTGCCGCGCGCATCACCGCCCAGCGCATTGACGATCTTGCGGCCCATCGCGCGCTTCCTCAAATCATTTGCCTGCACCACCGCCTCTACAATCCGCACCGGCGTGTCATTGTCCTGCGCGGTCTTCAAAAGCGCGAGCGTATCCTTGGGGAAGCAACTGCCGCCATAGCCCGGCCCTGCGTGCAGGAACTTTGCGCCAATGCGGCCATCCAGCCCGATCCCGCGCGAGACATCCTGCACATCAGCGCCCAGTTTCTCGCACAGATCAGCCATTTCATTGATGAAGGTGATCTTCGTCGCCAAAAAGGCATTAGCGGCATATTTGATCAGTTCGGATGAGGCCCGGCTGGTGAACAGGATCGGCGATTCGTTCAAGAAAAGCGGACGGTAGACCGCGCGCATCACATCGCGGGCCCATTCCACATCGGTGCCGACAACGATCCGGTCAGGCCGTTTGAAATCGCCGATTGCCGCACCTTCGCGCAAGAATTCGGGGTTGGAGACAACGGCAAATTCAAGGTCAGGGCGCACCTCGCGGATGATCCGCTCCACCTCATCGCCTGTGCCGACGGGCACGGTCGATTTGGTGACGACCACCGTCTTGGGATCGATCGCAGCGCCAATCTCTCTTGCCGCAGCATAGACATAGCTCAGATCGGCATGGCCATCGCCGCGGCGTGAAGGCGTGCCGACCGCAATGAACACCGCGTCGCAACCCTTTACCGCGCTGGCCAGTTCTGTCGAAAAACTCAAGCGCCCGGCATCGACATTGCTCTTCACCAGTGCATCCAGCCCCGGCTCATAGATCGGCATCACATTGGCGTTCAGCCGGTCGATCTTGCCCTGATCCTTGTCAACACAGACAACATCATGACCAAAATCGGCAAAACAAGCCCCTGACACCAGACCAACATAGCCCGAGCCGATCATCGCGATTTTCATGGATGCTTCCCCGCAAGATATATTGAGCCCGGCGTTTAGACGCTGCGGGAAAGTGCGGCAAGTGCGCTAGCTGGCCAGCCGTAGCGAGGCGGTTTCGATGGCCATCACTGGCTGGTCGGGCCAGATGCCGCGCGTATCGTAAACCAGCTTCTCGCGCCTTTCGGCCAGCGGAATTGCTTTGAACGCGTCATGATCGACCAGCGCGATCAGTATACCGCAGTCCTGCAATGCGCTGTCAATGTCGGTCAACTGTGCGCCTGAGCCTTCAAATTCAACAGGCAGGGCGGCTGCATAAGGCTCGACAATGCGGATGCGGGCGCCATATTTTTGCGCAAGCGCTGTCGCCACCTTCTTCGCCGGGCTCTCGCGGAAATCATCGATATTGGCCTTGAAAGCAAGCCCCAGCAGACCAATGGTCTTGGCAGGATTAGCCTCTATCAAGGCGTTCGCCTGTGCGATGACATGGTCAACCTTGCCGTCATTCACTTCCCGCGCAGCGCGGATCAGCGGTGTATGGTCGGGCGCCCCATGGACGATGAACCAAGGGTCCACGGCGATACAATGGCCGCCGACGCCGGGGCCCGGCTGGAGAATGTTGACACGCGGATGACGGTTGGCGAGGCGGATCACCTCCCACACGTCCAGCCCCATCTGGTCAGCGACGATCGACAGTTCGTTCGCAAAGGCAATGTTGACGTCGCGAAAGGCGTTTTCGACCAGCTTGGTCATCTCTGCCGAACGGGCATCGGTAGTAACACACTCGCCGCGCACGAACCGCTTGTAAAAGGTCAGCGCCTTGCGGGCGCAGCGCGGTGTGATGCCGCCGATCGAGCGGTCATTGGAAATCAGTTCTTCAAGGATCTTTCCGGGAAGGACGCGCTCTGGGCAATACGCGATGGCGACATCGGGCGTATCCGCCGTAACGCTGGGAACCTTGAGGTCAGGCCGCAGCTTTGCGATCAGGTCTTTCACCCGGTCGGTGGTGCCAACGGGGGAGGTGGATTCGACGATCACCGTATCGCCGGTTTTCAGCACGGCCGCGATGCTGGTGGCTGCGGCCAGAACATAGCTGATATCGGGCGCATGATCATCACCACAGGGTGTCGGCACGGCTATGACGAATACATCCGCCGGTTCAACCATCGTGGATGCGCGCAATAACTTGCGTTGGACGACGCCCTGCACCAGGCCATCCAGATCGACTTCCTCAATATGGATTTCGCCGCGGTTGATTGTATCGACTATATTGCTGTTCACATCGACGCCGAGAACCCGGCATCCCGATCTTGCTATGACAGCTGCGGTAGGCAGGCCGATATAGCCCAGCCCCATGACGCAAACATCGGGTTTCCTATCGACAAGCATTGGCCACCAATCCTGCTATTTTGTGCGCAGCCTGCCCGTCGCCGAACGGATTGTGCGCGCGCGCCATGTTTGAATATGCGGCTTCATCGTCGAGAAGCGTGAATATTTCGGAAATGATTCGGTTTTTGTCAGTTCCGACAAGTTTTGCGGTGCCTGCAGTAACGCCTTCGGGGCGTTCGGTTGTCTCGCGCATCACCAAAACGGGCTTGCCCAGTGCCGGGGCTTCTTCTTGCACACCGCCGCTGTCGGATAGCATGATATGGCTGATCGAGAGCAAACGTGCGAAATGTGGGTAATCCAGTGGTTCGATCATTGCAATGCGAGGGTGATTGCCAAGTTTGGCATCCATCACTTTGCGAACATTAGGATTCATATGCACCGGAAAGATGATCGCAACGTCGTCGCGGGCCGCGATTTCGAGCAAGGCGGCAGCGATATCTTCCATACCGTCACCAAAATTTTCACGCCGATGGGTGGTGACGCCTATGATCCGTTTGCCCTCAAATCGCTCTTCTATCTCCGCCAGATCGCAAGCGAGGTCGGGTTGTCGCGCGATCTTGTCGGTGACCCAATGCAAGGCGTCGATCACGCTATTGCCTGTGATGTGGATATTCTCCGGCGCCACTGCTTCGGCACGGAGCGCATCGGCGGATACATGGGTCGGCGCAAAATGCTGGTCGGCAATGGTGCCGATAATTTTGCGGTTCACCTCTTCGGGCCAGGGCTGATAGATATTGTGGCTGCGCAGACCCGCCTCGACATGGCTGACAGGGATCTGGCGGTAATAGGCGGCAAGTGCCCCCACCATTGCGGTTGCCGTGTCGCCCTGAACAATCACGCGGGCAGGGCGTTCGATGTCCAGCACCGCGCCGATGCCGGTCAGCAGCCGGGCCGTCAGCGCGTCCAGCGTCTGGTTGGGTGCCATGACGTCAAGATCATGGTCAGGCTGGATTTCCCCAATATCGAGGACTTGATCGAGCATCTGCCTATGCTGCCCTGTGACTAACACCCGCGTCTGCACATCGCTGTGCTCTTGCAGTTTGTGGATCACCGGAAACAGCTTGATAGCTTCGGGACGGGTTCCGAATATGACAAGGATCTTGGGAAGTTCAGCCATGGCCAAACATTAGGCTTACTGATCTTAAATTCATACTAAAGCGACGATTCAGTAACTGTAAAAGCTTTGCAGTGAAAAACATGCTGGAACCTGATTGTGCTATCGTCTAGCAGAACACCATATCATATACAGGAACGGATTGATGAAAAAGATCGCTTTGCCTTTGCTTGCTCTATCGCTTTTGGCTGGATGCGCCGGCTCGGGACAGCTTGGCGGGGCGTCGAACGTAACAGTATTGCAAGGCAGCGAATTGCCGGTGCCTGATCGTTCGGATCTTCTGGGTGAATCGCGGCCCTATCTTATTGGTCCGTTCGACAAGCTGATGATCGACGTTTTTGGCATTGAGGAACTGAGCAAGAAAGAGGTTCAGACCGACGCGAGTGGTCGCATATCCTTCCCTCTTGCCGGCATAATTGAGGCGGCCGGCCGCACGCCCGCCGAGGTAGAGGAAGAGATCGAAGCGCGGTTGCGTTCGCGCTATGTGCGGGATCCGCAAGTTACGGTGAACCTTAAGGAAACGGTCAGCCAGGTCATCACGGTGGACGGTCAGGTCAAGCGACCCGGCCTTTATCCGGTAATTGGCAAGATGACGCTGATGCGCGCGGTTGCGACCGCAGAAGGTACGGCGGAATTTGCAAAGTTGGAGGATGTGGTCATTTTTCGCACGGTCAAGGGCCAGCAACTGGCGGCGCTTTATGACCTGAAGGCGATACGCCGCGGCAATTATGGCGATCCTGAAGTTTTCGCCAATGACGTGATCGTCGTTGGTGATTCGCAGGCCCGTCGCCTGTTCCGCGATGCCCTGCAGGTCGTGCCTCTTTTGACGACGCCGTTGATCATCGCGCTGCAGAACAACAATTGATCTCTACATAGCCAGTTCGCCGCGACTGGAGCTGATCGTCAGTGTGCCGTCATCCCGCCATAATGGGCGTGATAGATGTTCTATTGTGCCGATATGATTAGCGTTAAATGTTTTCAATTATGAATTGAATGTGCATGCTCCTAACCCATTGGGGGGTGTTCATGCAAATATTGCGCCGAATGATATTGTGTAACTTGGGTTACCATAAGCGATCCAAACGTCGCGCGCGTCACGACGGGCGTCAGCATGTATCCGAATGTGTCGGCTGCGGTCGTGTAATGCGCAAAGACATGCGCCAAGGGTGGATGATCGACTGAGCATTTTAGCCGGGCCGATGGCAGCGGAAATCTGAACCGGCGGAAAAAGCCCGGCGCTGTCGAGACGCCGGGCAGGATAGATGCTGCATAAAAACAAGCATCATCGGGTAGGACGCCGCCCTAGCATATTACAGCCGGCCGTCAAATTGCTTCCAAAATGAGACTATTTCGCGGTTAAACAGGCGAGCGATGCGGCCAGGATGTGGTTATCGCCGGAGGCGCGACGGAAGAAAATCCACCGCCAGCTTGATCAAATAGATGATCATCCACGTTCCTAGCATGTCACCGGCGAATATAGCGAAAATCGATGAGGCCGGCCCTGCGCCCAGACTGGTCAACCGAAGGCTTGCATAATAGAATAGCGCATTGCCGGCAGAGCAAGCAAAGGAAAGAGCCAATAATCGCAGGGGCGTCAAATTGGCGAGATTGGTCTCAAGTCTCGCCACGCGAGCTGCCACGGCGACGCCCAATGGGCCGCCGATTGCAGTGGCTGCGCTGACCAGATGTTCAACGTCATTTCCCGGTGCAATGTCATAGGCGCCGGTAAAGACCAGCCAGCATGATGCCAGAAAAAGCCCGGGAACGATCCATGGGCCAACCATAAGATAACCCAGCAAACGAATGAATGCGGGAAGGAAGAGGAGGCTGGCGAAGCCTCCAAAATGAACATTGCCTAAAATAAGGTCGGAAACATGAAACAAGATGACGTAGAGGACGGCAAACATCCCCGCCGTGGCGAAGGTTCGAAATTGCGGCTTATGCATCCGCTTATCCGAGAGCTGAAAACAGCTTCTCTGCAGACTGCGTAAAGGTCACTGCCCGTTTGCGACGATCTTCGTCGGTCACGCGGACATCAACAAGCCCTTGGTTTTTTAACGCCATCAACTGCCGGTAAGAGGTGGTGGCCGATTGCGCGCTTACCAGGTCGTAAACATCCGCCACTGAGAGGCTCCCCTGTCGTTCCCACAACAGGCGCAGTTCGAAAAGCATGCGCTCTTCGTCTCCGGACAGTTCGGATAAAGGAGGCAGGCGGCGCAGACTGACAAGAAAGTTGATGAACCTTGGCATATTCTCCGCCACCAAAAGCTGTTTTACTTGATCAATTTTCACCTTGCGGCAGGATTTATTCAAAACCAGCGAAATCATATCCACTTTGATTGTTTGTACCTGCGTGCCTCACGCTTCTTGGATTTCGGTCGGTGACGCGAAGCGGAACTGGAGGGCTTTGCTAACGCCGACTATTGTCACCCGGAACATAGGCAGGTGAATGTGGCGGATGGCAAGTGTGATCGTGTAAACTTGCCGCACGACATATTTTCTGGAATGAATGACCGAGAGTGGGGGAATAGCAATGGCTACGATTAATGACGCCATGCCCAAGCATCACGCGGCCACAGGAGGCGAAAAGAAAGTCATCCTGGCCTCGTCCTTGGGTACGGTTTTCGAATGGTATGATTTCTATCTTTATGGCCTTTTAGCCACTGTAATTTCTGCGCAGTTTTTCTCGGGCGTGAATGAAACGACCGGATTCATCTTTGCGCTCGGCGCTTTTGCTGCGGGATTTGCGGTGCGCCCCTTTGGCGCGCTGGTATTTGGACGCCTTGGCGACCTTGTTGGCCGCAAATATACCTTTCTGGTGACAATGGGCCTGATGGGCTTTGCGACCTTCACAGTCGGTATCCTGCCCAACTATGCCAGCATCGGCGTCGCTGCGCCGATCATGCTCGTCCTACTACGCTTGCTTCAAGGCTTGGCGCTGGGCGGTGAATATGGCGGTGCTGCGACCTATGTTGCAGAGCATGCGCCCAATCACAAACGCGGGCTTTACACCAGTTTCATCCAGACCACGGCAACGCTAGGCCTTTTCGCTGCGCTGCTTGTGGTGATCGGAACCCGGACGCTGATCGGCGAGGATGCTTTCAAGGATTGGGGCTGGCGCGTGCCGTTTCTTATTTCCGTGTTGCTTCTCGGCGTTTCGCTATGGATCCGCATGCAATTGCAGGAAAGCCCCGTCTTTCAAAAGATGAAAGAAGAGGGGACCTCTTCCAAAGCCCCGATTTCGGAGGCATTTGGTAACTGGAAAAACGGCCGCTTTGTCTTGATCGCTTTGCTTGGTGCCGTCGCCGGTCAAGCCGTCGTCTGGTATACGGGTCAGTTCTACGCGCTGTTCTTCCTTGAAAAAATGTTGATGGTCGATGGTGCGACCACCAACATCCTGATCGCAATTGCGCTGGCAATTGGCACGCCATTCTTCGTCTTTTTCGGCTGGCTGTCGGATAAGATTGGCCGCAAGCCGATCATCTTGGCGGGGTGCGCACTGGCGGCTTTCACCTATTTCCCGGCATTCCACGCCCTTACGGAAGCAGCCAACCCTGCGCTTGCCAAGGCACAGACAACTGCCCCGGTCAGCGTTGTCGTCAATGATAATGAATGTTCGGTCCAGTTTGACCCCGTTGGCAGGAACAAGTTTGACAGCAAGAGCTGCGATATTGCGAAATCCTTCCTCGCCAAGGGTGGGATCAGCTATAGCAAGGTTGAGGCACCCGCGGGCACTGTTGCCCAGATCCGCATCGGCAATACTGTTTTGATAGCGCCCGATCCGGCGAAGGTGAATGGCGATGAACGCAAGGCTGCGATCGCTAAATTCCAAGACGAGGCGAGAGCCGCACTAGCCAAAGCAGGATATCCTTCTAAGGCCAATCCCGATGAGATTAACACGCCGGTTGTCATCGCGATTCTGACATATTTGGTGCTGCTGGTGACCGCCGTTTACGGCCCGATTGCCGCGCTGCTCGTCGAACTCTTCCCGACGCGTATCCGCTACACAGCAATGTCGCTGCCCTATCATATTGGCAATGGCTGGTTCGGCGGATTTCTGCCCACTACGGCCTTTGCGATGGTGGCTGCCACAGGGGACATTTATTATGGCCTTTGGTACCCGATCATCGTTGCCGGCGTGACGGTGGTGATTGGCTTGATGTTCCTGCCTGAAACATTCCGGCGCAATATCGACAGCTGATAAGGCCTAGATCGCTCAAAATCGGGCGGCCGCGATGGTCTCCCGTTTTTGCAATGCTGTGCCTTGAGCGCGCCCCAGCGGATGGGAACGGACGGTCCCGATGGTGCCGGATTGGCTTCGATAATTGTTAGTATCGGACGCTGGCTGAGATAGCCTCGAGCTAACAATGAAAAGCTTCGGGTCAAGTTCGCATGGGCAATTTGTGGTGAACCCTCGCCCGTTGCTCTCATATGTCGCAATGCCGTCTATTGTGCGGTTGCTGCTACTGGCGGTTTGTTGCGCAGGGTTTCCATGGGCATCGTTCGCACAGGCCCAACAGCCACCACAGATGCTGGCATTTGATCATGCTGGAAAACCGGATTCTGGCGAAAGGCTGGAGCCGGTCGACCATGACGATAACAGCGTCGACGCTGTTATCGACCACATCATGGAGCATGCCGGCCTAACCCGCAATTTCGTGCAACAGGCAGCACGCATTCCAAATGCACTGGCAACGATGGATGAGCGCGGGCATCGAGTGATTTACTATAATCCGGCCTTCATTCGCGAAATAAGCAGCTATGGCTCGCCCAAATGGTCACAAATTTCTGTAATTCTGCATGAAATTGGGCACCATTTGCTTGGCCATATCTTCGAATATGACCAGAATTTCAAAGTCCGTGAATTGGAGGCGGACGAGTTTTCCGGATTTCTGATTTATCGTATGGGGGCTACGCTGCAGGAGGCGCAGCTCGTTGCATCTGAATATGCCCAGAATTGGGAAACGCCGACCCATCCGGCGCGTGATCAAAGGCTTGCGGCGATCGCACGAGGTTGGACAAAAGCGCAACGGATCACTCTGCATGAACGCCAGATGGGTGAGGCCAGAGTGAAGCGGGAGATGGACGAATAGGTATAGTGGCGGCTGCCTATTTCCCGTCCAGCTTCTTTATAAGCCTGCGCAGCCATTTATCCGGGTTTTGCCGCGCGCCAGGTTCATACCCAATCTGAACAGCACTGATGGAGATGTGGGTCAGGGAAACACCGGCCTCGTCATCCGATTGGTCAGCGCGGGGAGGGGTTTTGTTGAAGCCCAATACCATTCCTGGCTTGTGCACGCCTCCAAGGCCAAAGGCCGCGGCCGCCTCGCTTTTTCCCATGTCGGCGGTAAAGCGGATATCATAAATCTCGTAACTGCCGATGCGTGTCGCTTTCCATTTGGCCTTGGCAACATCATCAGGCAGGTTGATATTGAGGGCGATCCCCGTCGGCAGCAAAGCGCCCTTAGCTTTGTTCGCAAACAGCTTCCCTACCAACTCAGCGGTCCGTTCCGCGACAAGTGCCGAATTGGGGTTGGCCAGTTTTGCGTTGTCCACGCTGTTGGTACCCGCGCTCACGGCGATCGAAGGCACGCCGCGTGCCGTCGAATATTGAACATTGCTGACCGTTCCCGACGACACGATCATTGTCCCGACATTGCGGCCTTCATTCGGTCCGGAAATGACAAGGTCGGGCATTTTGCCCCACCGTGCCTGTGCCAGCACGTCGAGGCCATATAATGTTGCCATTACGGGCGTTCCGTCGACATAGTGAAAGTCGGTTTCAAAGCCCGTCCGGGTCATCGGGCCAACGCCGGGATCACCGGCCTTCGCGGCGTCATTCAGGCAATTTGTGGCAAGGGGGCCCAATGGCCGCATGAATTTGATGGCAGCACCCATGCCGCTCTGACCCTGACAGGGAACAGAGACGATCACGTCATGACCTTGGGCCTTCAGTGCGGTATAAAGCGCCTTCAGGTTGCTGGTCAGGCCGTCGTCATTGGTGATCAGGATGTTTTCAGCCTGAGCCGGTGACGATGCGATGGCAATCGCCACCAATCCGCAAATCCATGTCTTCATCGGAAACCCCTTGCTCTTCAACGTCCGTTAGAAACGCGCACGCATTTCAAAACCATATGTGCGCGGATCATTATATTGCGTGGCCGTATTTCGGCCGGCAACGCGGAAATCAAACAGATTATAGCGCGTGTTGGTCAGATTTTTGCCCCACAGAGCAAACTCCAGATCATTGTCGAGGAAGCTGATGTCACCCAGCGTCACACGGCCACCAAGGAGCATCGCCTTCTCGGCTTTAAAGTTGACGGTGCCGTTCGCGTAATAATTCCCTGCCGTATCGAGGTTCATGTTCGCGCGCAATTGCCCGAAGGAAAAGCGCGGGAAGCGATAGTCGACGGCAAAGGTAGCCGCATGTTTGGGCGTGAAATTTGCCCTGATCTGTTCGATTGCACCACTGAATGTTGATTGTCGTTGAGAAGTGACCCGTTATTTTCACTGAGAAGTGACCCGGGTGGTTGGTATATCCCGCGTTGCGGGTTTTGGGTCAAGAGGTTGGTTTTTCCTTTCTGTTTTTGGGCGCTGCGGCACTGGCGCGGAAGCGGAAGCTGTCATTCCCGGTCTCAAGGATGTGGCAGTGGTGCGTAAGTCGATCGAGCAAAGCGGTCGTCATCTTGGCATCACCGAACACACCGCCCCATTCGCTGAACGATAGATTGGTGGTGATGATGACGCTGGTCTGCTCATAAAGCTTGGAGAGCAGATGGAACAGCAGCGCGCCGCCTGATGGACTGAACGGCAGATAGCCTAACTCGTCGAGAATGACGAGATCAAGGCGCAGCAGGCGCTCGGCAACCTGGCCAGCTTTATTCATAGCCTTTTCCTGTTCCAGCGCATTGACCAGATCAACCGTGGAGAAGAAGCGGACCTTTTTGCGGTGATGCTCAACAGCCTGCACGCCAAGCGCTGTAGCCATGTGGCTTTTACCTGTCCCGGGACCGCCGATCAGTACGATATTGTCGGCACCGTCTATAAAATCTCCACGATGGAGTTGACGGATGAGGGCTTCATTCACCTCGCTGGCTGCAAAGTCGAACCCGGCCAGATCCTTGTAGGCCGGGAACCGGGCTGCCTTAATGTGGTAAGCGATGGATCTGACCTCACGTTCGGTCATCTCCGCCTTGAGCAGCTGCGAGAGGATCGGCACAGCCGCTTCGAACGCAGGGGCACCCTGTTCGATCAGGTCGCTGACGGCGCCAGCCATGCCGTACATCTTGAGGCCGCGTAGCATGACCACGATCGCGGCGCTGGCGGGATCATGACGCATGACGCGCCTCCTTGTTCCGGAGGGCATCGTAGCGCCCGACATTGGCTAGAGGCTCGCGCGCAAGGCGCAAAGCCTGTGGTGCATCTATAGGGGTTGGCGGGATAGCTTTGCCATCGGTCAAACGATGCAGGATATTGAGAACATGGGTCTTGGTCGCCACCCCAGCATCAAGGGCAAGCTCGACCGCGCATAGCACTGCCTGCTCATCATGATGCAGCACAAGCGCCAGTATCTCGGCCATCTCCCTGTCGCCGCCAGGCCGCTTGAGGATCAGCCCTTGCAACTGCCGGAACGCTTGCGGCAGTTCGGTGAAGGGTGCCCCGTTACGCAAGGCACCGGGCTTGCGTTGGATTACTGCCAGATAGTGGCGCCAGTCATACACCGTTTGGCCGGGCATATGGTGCGAGCGCTCAATAATCCGAACATGCTCGCACACGATCTGCCCTTCGGCAACAA
Source organism: Sphingobium sp. (assembly GCA_035196065.1). Lineage (NCBI taxonomy): Bacteria > Pseudomonadati > Pseudomonadota > Alphaproteobacteria > Sphingomonadales > Sphingobiaceae > Sphingobium > Sphingobium sp. Next base: position 2,491,423 of record CP136575.1, on the reverse strand, counting down.
CAACGACCCGGTTCGGGTATATCCGCAGGCTCACCCGCTGGTTCGCAAACGATGCCGGCACGCTATAACGGTTACGGTCAAAGTTCACGAGGCAGGTCGGGGATACCCGCTTGCTGTGTTCGACAAAGCCGTCGAAGATACGGCCCTGCGGCATCAAGCTGGCGACTTCCTCGGCATGCACATCAGCCACGGTACCAGGCAGGCTACCGTGCTTGATATGCCCCCATTGCGCAATGCAATGTTCCTCCAGCCAAGCGTTCAGGGCATCGATATCGGGGAAGCTGGGCCCAGAGGCACTAAGGGGCTGCCACAGCCGCCGCCGCGCATCCTGCACGTTCTTCTCGACCTGTCCTTTCTCCCACCCCGAGGCCGGGTTACAGAAGTCTGCTTCGAACAGGTAATGGCTCGCCATAGCGGCAAAGCGCGCATTGACCTGTCTGACTTTGCCCCGGCCAATGCGATCGACCGCCGTCCTCATATTATCAAAAATACCCCGCTGGGGAACACCGCCCAGCACCCTGAACGCCTCAGCAAGCGCGTCGAACAGCATCTCGTGGGTCTGAAGTGGATATGCCCGAACAATGAACGCTCGGCTGTATGATAGCTTGGTATGCGCTACCTGCAACTTGGTCTGCCTGCCACCTATAATGGCCCAGTCTTCGCTCCAGTCGAACTGGAAGGCTTCACCCGCCGCAAACACCAAGGGCACAAAAGTGCCGCGTCCGCTGGTCTGCTGCTCGCGTTGGCGTTCAGCCTTCCAAGCGCGCACAAAGGCTGCAACCCGCTCGTAGGAACCGTCATAGCCCAATACCACAAGATCAGCGTGCATCTGCTTGGCTGTGCGCTTCTGCTTTCGCGACTTGCCAACCTCAATCCGCAGCCACCCCGACAGCTTCTCTGCAAACGGATCAAGCTTGCTCGGCCGAACAGAGGCCCTGAATACCGGTTCTAACGTGTCTGCACGTAAATACTTGCGGATCGTGTTCCGCGACAATCCTGTCCGCCGTACAATCTCACGGATCGGCATCCCTTGCCGAAAACGCCAGCGACGTATCACACTCAATAAATCCATGTTGATCACTCCTCATCCCCCCAACCGGTCGGTCAGGGTGTGGTTCAAACATGGGTCAAATCTCAGTGAAAACTTATGCCCCTAACGGGTCACTTCTCAACGACAATCAACACTCCAAGCCCACCCTGGAGCGTTTCCGGCTCACAGGAGAAGGGCCTCTATATGTCAAACTGGGTGGCGCCGTTCGTTATCGACGCGCCGAACTCGACAAGTGGCTGGAGAGCCGTTTGGTCGCATCGACCAGCACCTCAAGTGGCTGCCGCGCAGCTTAAATGTCCCAACAATTGCGAATGCGAAGGGCGGCGCACGTCGATGCGGGCGCCTTTAGGAGTTTAAATGATGGATACTAAGAACAAACCAATACCAGACCAGCTTGAAGTTGAATGTCAGACACCAAACAAAGCGATTGCTTTCGAGGAAGTCGTTGCTCGGGCAGGCGGTGTCGTGGCAATTTCGCGCGCAATCTGCATTACGCCTAATGAGTTCAATCGCTGGCAAAAGCAAGGTTCGGTCCCGTTGGGTAAAGCGATGGTGATGGAACACCTTTACGGCGTTTCCTTCCGCAACCTTCTTAGCGATAATGACGCCCTATGGTTGTCACTGATGCAATTGGAGCGGTCATTGGGAGACACAAAAGCTGAACTGACAAAAGCGCTAAAGCTCACTTCGGCCGTGCTCGATACAATTGCGAAACTGCCCAACAAATATTCCGACAACAACGGTGATCTTTGCGAGGTTGGCGTATGATCCGGCAAAGCGCTAGCGTAACCAAAATCATGTCGATAGAGGTACCCGAAGAACTGCGCGAAATCCCTGCGTGGTTGATCTGGCGCTTCGAGCAGGTCGAGGGTGAGGCCCGGCCTCGCAAGGTACCGTCTTGGGCTGATGGTATGCGGCGGTATGGGGCAAATGGTGATCGCAATGATCGCGAGCGTTTGACAACATTCGCGACTGCGCGAGCCGCCGCTGCAGAAAAAGGTTTTGAAGGTGTGGGTTTCGCACCGCTGCCCGGCTGCGGCTACACCTTCCTCGACTTCGACAACTGCGTCGGCGTTGACGGCTCCCTGCCGCCCGAGATCGAACAGATCGTCGGTCGCACATATGCCGAGTACAGCCCGAGCGGCAAGGGCATTAGGGCCGCCCTGAAGGGCGATCTGGGCAACCGCAAGAGCAAGGCGACCGACGACCAGTACGGCTTCGAGACCTTCAGCTCCTCGGGCTTCGTGACCTTCACCGGCAACATCCTGCCCGTGTCAGACTTAGTGGTCGGGCCCAACTACATCGCGCCTGCGGGCGACGATGTGCGCAACCTCTGCGAAAATCGCTTCCGCACTTCGCAGCCACAGGTCGAGGCCGACCCCGAGGACTTCATGATCGGTCGCGAACCACGCCTCGGCCTGTCGGTCGAGCAGATGGAGGAACTACTGTCTGCGCTCGACCCTAACATGAGTCGAGACGATTGGATCCGAATTGGCCTTGCCCTGCATCATGAAGGTCAAGGGGACGACACCGGCTTCGAACTCTGGGACGAATGGTCATCTGACGGGGCTACTTACCCCGGCACTGAGGGGTTGCGCACGCAGTGGGACAGCTTCGATCGCCGGAAAGGGCAGCGCCGCAGGCAGGTCACGATGGCGACCGTCATCAAGATGGCCAAGGATGCTGGTTATCGTGCACCCAAATGGGAGGCAGACAATCTGCGCCATCTTGTCGAAGAGGAGTTAGAAAAACTGCCTCAGGTCGATGGGGTGCGTACGCCCGAAGGCTTTTCCGGTAAGTTTCCGATTTATTCGGCTGGAGATCCTATTCTGCACCAGCCGTGTGAATGGTATATAAAAGGCGTAATACCAAAGGCGGATCTGATCGTCCTGTACGGAGCGTCTGGTAGCGGGAAAAGCTTCGTCGCTTTGGATATGGCTGCCGCAATCGCTCAAGGCGTTCCTTGGCAAGGACACCGTGTAAACAAGGCGAATGCCGTTATCATCGCTGCCGAGGGGGCAGGGGGAGTTGGAAAGCGTATTCGGGCCTACTGTAAGCGCCACGGCATAAATGAGGCGGATTTTGACATTGGAGTTATCAATGTGCCACCTGACGTCATCAAAGATGTGGATATCGCTGAGCTAGCCAAAGCGCTTAAAGCAGTCGCGGCTGATATCTTTGTGATCGATACCTTCGCGCAGGTGACGCCGGGAAAGAATGAGAACTCCAGTGAAGACATGGGGCGCGCCCTAGGGAACATTCGAACGCTAACCCAAGTCACAGGCGCAACAGCACTAATCGTTCACCATGCGGGTAAAGATGCGGCACGTGGTGCGCGGGGGTGGTCGGGTATCAGGGCTGCAGCAGATGCTGAACTCGAGGTCAGCGCCAATGATAGTGGTCGGCTGCTAAAGATCACGAAAATGAAAGATGGCGACGACAATCTTGCATGGGGGTTTCATCTTAATGTCATTGACTTAGGCGTCGACTTTGACGGCGATCCTGAAACCAGTTGTGTTGTTGAATATGTCCCCGCTCCACAAAGGAAGAATAAGTCCGATGGACCTACCGGCGCGAGGCAAAGGGATATCATGAACCGCGCGCGCCAATGCGGGGCAGGCACGTCCGAGGGGGCCTTAACCCAAGATGTTATAGACGCTTGTGTCGAGTTGATACCCTTTGAACCACAACCGGCCGAGGGTTCTAAAGGACGGCGTGACCAACGCCGAACGAGTGTCAAAAGGGCGCTCGACCGGCTGTGCGAGCAAGGCCACCTTAAGACGCATCATGATCGTTTGTATCTGCCAAGCGTGGCGCCTAGTTGATGCGGGTACGGATCGTGCTTCATCTTCAAAATGCTACAAATCAGCAATTGTAGCATTGCGAGCAAATGCTGCTTCAAATGCTGCATGCTTCACCACCCTATAGGGGTGAAGCGTGTAGCAGAAGCAAGCTGGCCGAAACTTAACTTCGAAACACTTAGAAACCATCCCTCCGAAAATAATCGACGCAGTCACTTAAAAAATGTATTTACGCAGGGAATTTCGATTAATCTGGAGGCGGCATGGGTGGCTACGGATCTGGGCGACGCACCAACCGGCCGTCGACCGACGAGTGCGTGCGCATCAGTCTGTCGCAACTTAAAAGCCTCGGTATGCTTAGGCGACACTGTTTCAACCGTCGGGAGCGATATTGGAGCAGCGACGGAGAGGTTATAGCGCGGCTGACTTTGATGACTGACATCGAATGTAGAGAACCCTTTCCCTGCCTGAAAATCACCGGGCGAGCCTTCGACAGGAAGGTCGATTGTATGGTGTGGCTCGACTGCCTGCCGGCCCCCTTCGGCGGAGAGCGATGGTATGCACTGTGCCCACATACTGGCCGCAGGTGCGCAGTCCTTGTTCTCCCGCCAGGCAAAACACACTTCGCGTCCGTAAGCGGCTGGAACGTCGCATATGGCTCGCAACGCGAGTGCCCGATCGAGAGAGCCCATCGCGCCATCTACAAGGCTGACATGCGCCTCCGTGCGTTGTCCAAATATACCCGCAGACCTACGCGAGAACGGCTGGTGGATCGGCTGATCGAACGAGAGGGGTTCGTGGAAGATGAAATCGACAGGTTGGCGCAACTGCGCTTCTAGGGCGGCATCTGCCGGTGTGCGCTGGTATGCGGTCTGTCCGATAGCCGGCCGCAGGTGCACGACGCTCGTCCTCCCGCCGCGCAAATGCCAGTTTGCGTCCGTGCAGGGCAGGGGTGTCTCTTACGGTTCGCAGCGGAGACGCCCATTTGCCGCGCTTACCGCGCCGCTTAAAAAGCTGAGAGGCGATTGCTGGGATTGTCGAAATAAACTCGTCCTCCAACAAGATTAAAGCTGTAAGCCAAGTTAATGAATCGAGAGGCAGCATTCGCTGCGGTCGGTGGTTGACTAGGCGAAATAAAAATCAAGGATCGGCTGGCCAGAAAAGAAATACGGTTGGGATTCCAAATCCCTATTCTGCTTTTTATTGGCAAAAAGGCTCGAAAAATTTGGACTTTTGCCAGCGGACTCGCCGAGGATGTCTTGGTATGCTCTAAGTCGAGACGAAGCAAAATCGCCGTTTCCGTTCAACCTTCTAATCGAACTGGTCGTTTAAACCCCTCGCTGCCGGAAATCCCGGCGAGGCTGAGGCTGGTTCGAGATCATTGTTTCGTCCCCCGTGCGTGGCCTTCGTACGAGGCATTTCGAGGCACTGCACCCGACGCTTGCAGAGCTCATTATGCCCCACTGCCCAAAAAGCCATCCGACCGACCGATTTTGCTTTTTTTCGTCGACTGTAATGATAGTGTAACAATCAGGAGAACGGAGAAGGAGATATACGATGAGAGTGATTCTCTTTGGTGGGATGGCCGCCATGTTTGTTGCCTCTGCGGCGGTCGCGCAGGCTCCCTTGGCTGAGGTGAATGCGGATCGCACGACACCAGGCTATGCGGCGCTAATGTCGAACGACAATGAAGGTGCCTTGCGCCAATTGCTCGCCGATCAGACTGCGCGCAACGATCCGGCCCGTTTGATTAACATCGGTCGGGCGCATGCGCGGCTTGGCGACAAGGCGAGTGCGCGCAAAGCGTTTGAAGCTGCAGCGAAATCCACCGAGGAGGTGGATCTTGTGCTGGCCGATGGTTCGGTTATGGGCTCGCGTAAGGCTGCATTATTGGCGCTCAAATCACTAAATTAAAAATATTTTAATCTAAATTTCACGCGCGCATTTGCGACGTGGATGTATCCCTGTGGATACAGAAATAAAAATGACACATAACATTCACAGTATTGTCATCAAATCCAAACAATAGAGTCACACGCATAGCATAGGGCCTCTACTCGACGACGGGTGGGGCCCTTTTCAGATTCGCGCCCGCATGTCTCGCTGCCCGATCAGGGCAAAGGTTTATTGCGGAGATTCAGAATGATTGACCCTAAATTGCGTGGGATCGTTTATGTGACGGCGGCAGCCAGTTTGCTCGCTGGCTGCGGCGCAGATGACATTGCATCGCCTGGTGCAGGTGGCAACATCACCATCAACAATCCGGCTCCGCCGCCACCCCCGCCGCCGCCGCCGCCGCCGCCCGCAGCGGTGACCCCGGCTGGTGGATGCCCGACGATTGCCGATCCGCAGGGTTTGACTGATTCCGGCACAATCACCGGTCCGACCGGTACCTATCGCGTCTGCACATTGCCTGCGCGCGTCAATGTTAGCTCCACGCTCCCGCGCGTTGCGGGCCTGCTGTACCGTCTCGGCGGCCGTGTTGACGTCGGCACGGATCAGGGCGCTTCATCGACCAACAATGTCGTAACGCTCTCTATTGAACCCGGCGTGATCGTGTTTGGCGGCACGGGTGTTTCCTGGTTGCACGTCAACCGCGGCAACCGCATCAACGCAGTTGGCACGGCAGCCCTGCCAATCATCTTTACCAGCCGTGACAATGTCCTCGGCCTCAATACCGATAGCTCCAGCGGTCAGTGGGGCGGGGTCGTTCTTTCTGGTCGCGCACCTGTAACCGACTGCGCTGCACCGGCAGCAACGCCCGGCACCGCTGCATGCGAACGCCAGGTTGAAGGTGCCGTTGATCCTGCGCTTTACGGCGGTGCTAACCCCGCAGACAATAGCGGCCGGATGAGCTTCGTCCAGATCCGCTTCTCGGGCTTCGTGCTCTCGGGCAACTCCGAATTGCAGGCGTTGACCACCGGCGGTACGGGTACCGGAACAGTGCTCAACAACATTCAGGTGTTTAACAGTTCGGACGATGGTGCTGAGTTCTTCGGTGGCCGCGTTAACATGAAATACTACATCTCAGTCGGTGCTGAGGACGATAGCATCGATACCGACGTGGGTTTGAAGGCAAACTTCCAATATGTGATCGCCGTTCAGCGCGCCGCTGCGGGTGACTCGATCATTGAGGCGGACTCAGACAATGCGCTCGACGGGAACAACCCGCGTCAGGATACGCGGATTTCAAACTTCGCCTTCTTCCAGCGCGCAACTCCCGGCAACCAGACTGCTATTCTGTTGCGTGGTGGCACCGATTATACGCTGGTAAATGGTGTCGTATCGGCTCCGAACACGGCCTGCCTTGCCATCAGCCGGGCGCAGACCGCATCAGCCACGGCCGATGCCGCAATCGATGAAGCCGGTGCTCCGGTCTTCCGCTCGGTCGCGATGCAGTGCGGCAACCCGAAATATTCGGGTCGCAACGGCGTGACCGAAGCGCAGGTTGCAGCCATTTTCGGCACGGGTTCGAACAACAACAATGATGCCTTCACGCCCAGCTTCAGCTCGCTGTTCATCAACGGCACAGCTGAAACAGCAATTCCGGCATTCAACCCGACCAGCATCTCGTCGTTCTTTGATGCCGTGACATACATCGGTGCAGTCCGCGATGCCAACGACACTTGGTACCGCACTTGGACCTGCAACAGCAGCACTGCCGATTTCGGCACCGGCAACACCGGCCTCTGCACCTCGCTTCCGATCTTCTGAAGCGCTTAATGATGATCGGGGTGGGGTGCGCCGTGGCGGCACCTCACCCCTTTTTCCAATCGGGGATAAGGGAATTCCAATGCTGAAGCCTTTTGGGCGAATGAGCCTCCTGCTCGTTACAACCGCTCTCGTAATGCCATCATACGCATTCGCGCAGTCGGCCGAAGAGCCTGCGGGTGCCGCGGCCACGCAGGACGATGCAAACCAGCAACCGCCGGAAGCTGCTGCGGACGCCGAGACTAGTGCCGACGCTGCGCAGGATGAAACTGTCGACGTGTCAATCCCCGGAGGCGAAATTGTCGTTCAAGGTCGTCGCAGCCAGAATGTCGAAAAGGCTGCACCCCAAGTTGTTTCGGTCCTGTCGGCGGCCGATATTGCCCGCACAGGCGAAGGCGACATTGCTGGCGCGCTCGGCCGCGTCACCGGTCTTAGCGTTGTGGGCAATGGCTATGTCTATGTGCGCGGCCTTGGCGATCGCTATTCGCTTGCTCTGCTCAACGGCTTACCCTTGCCAAGCCCTGAACCGCTGCGCCGCGTTGTGCCGCTTGACCTTTTTCCCACCAGTCTCATCGCTTCGTCGCTTGTTCAGAAATCCTATTCGGCGAACTTTCCCGGCGAATTTGGCGGCGGTGTCATCAACCTGACAACCAAGGCAATACCCGAGGAAACCTTTCTCAGCGTTGGCGGAAGCGTTAGCGGTAATAGCGAGACGACCAATCAGCTTGGCTATACCCATTACGGCAGTTCCATCGACTGGAGTGGTTTTACCAACGATAATCGTGCGGTCCCACCGGCCTTAAAGCGTTACCTGAACAGCGGCGCTCGGATAAGTGAAGGCAACGTCAACACCCAGGCGATTGCATCTGAACTGGTGACCGGACGCAATGGCGTGATCCAGCGCAACAAACATCTTCCAGTCAATGGCTCGGCGAGTTTGTCGGGTGGCACCAGCTTTGAAATCGGCGACGATGCAACGCTCGGTATTCTTGCATCCGCTGGATACAGCAACAAATGGCGGACCCGCGATACGATCCAGCAGACAGCAGCATCGGCGGATCTGTCGCAAAAGGAACTCGATTTCCGGCGGGTTCTTACAGACAATCGGATCGTTGCCAACGCAATGGTCGGTTTCGGCATTGAAGCCGGTGACCAGAAGTTGCGCTGGACCAATGTCTTTATCCGCGACACAATCAAGCAGACACGGTTGGGCGTCGGCACGCGTCAGACGCTGTCGCCGATCGCTACATTGCAGCAGCAGGATACTGGTTGGTTTGAACGTCAACTCGTTACTTCGCAACTTGTCGGCGAATTCCGCCCCGCGACAGACATCAAACTCGACGTGCGTCTGGCCTTTGCAAATTCGCAGCGCGAAGCTCCGGGCGAATTGAGCTTCGAATATTTCCGCAGCAATGTTGCGAGCGATCCCTATGGCAAGTATTTCATAAATCGCCTTAATAACGGTCAGCAGGGCAGCGCCGAAGTCAGCTATTCTGACCTGAACGAAAATCTTTGGGCAGGCGGCCTCGACCTGACATATAATGTCACGCCCGATATTACTGCGACGATTGGGTATGCTTATACGGATACGGCACGCCGCACAGAAAAACGTGATTTCCTGTTCACAGCGCCGACAACATTTCCGACCGCAGTTGCCTTGTTCCGTCCGGATTTGCTGCTGCAACCCGATGTCATCAAATTCTATAATATTGGTTTGATCGACACCAATGAAGGCAATCCGATCTTTGATGCCAGCTTGGTCAACAATGCCGGCTATGGCCAGATCCGCGCCTATATCACACCCGAAATCAACGTTAATCTGGGTGTGCGTTATGAGGCCGCTAAGCAATCGGTCGAAGCCGTGCAGGTTTTCACCACGCCTACGGCGGTTTTGGCTTCGACTGCGCTCAACAAGAAATACTGGCTGCCGTCTGCAACGATTACATGGGAACTGGCTGACCAGATGCAATTCCGCGTCAGCGGTTCTAAGACGATCGCGCGCCCGCAGTTTCGGGAACTGATCTTCCAGACCTTTTTCGATCCGGACAGTAACCGTCAATATCGCGGCAACCCGCTTTTAACCGACAGCCAACTGTACAATGCCGAAGCGCGGTACGAGTGGTATTTCGATCGCGATCAGCGGCTTTCGGCTGCCGGCTTCTTCAAGAAAATTGATAAGCCGATCGAGGCATATTCCAGCTTCAACGATAACAGCGTCGTTACCAGCTTCGCCAACGCACCGACCGCTCAGCTTTACGGTGCCGAGTTCGAGCTTCAGAAATATTTCGATCTTTCTTCGCTTTCCGAAAAAGGATTCTTCTCGACGCGTCGTCTCGTATTGGTGGCCAACTACACATATTCCAAATCTAAGATCAGCGTGAAACCTGGCGATCCTGTTGCCGTGTTTTCGGCGTCTTCGACCAATGCGGCTGATTTCTTCCGTGACGGCGCGCCGCTCACGGGCCAGTCGGACCATCTGGTCAATCTGCAGTTTGGTTTTGAAGATACCGACAGCCTGTCGGCGCAGACGCTGCTTTTGAATTATGCGTCAGATCGGGTTACCAGCCGCGGCGCATCCAATCAGCCTGACATTGTCGAGCGCCCAGGTTTCGAACTGGATTTTGTAGCACGGCAGGGGATCAAGATCGGTGATCAGGAAATCGAACTGAAGTTTGAGGCGCGGAACCTGACCGGAACCAAATATCAGGAATTCCAGCAAAATGGCGACAATCGCATCTTCTACAATCGGTATAAGCCTGGCCGTTCGTTCAGCCTAGGTATTGATGTCGAGTTTTGATTTTTGCGAAAGAAAGGGCGAAGCACCTCTTTGCCGACCTTTTCTTTCGCCTTTGTCATTAAAGTGAAACGCAAGAGTCATCCAACTGTCTTCGGACCGGAATAAATCATTTTCGGTCAGGGAGTAGTTCGGTTGGAAAATCAATTGCGAACAAAGGTCAGTCGGTTGATCGGGCGCGTCCCGCGACCTTCGGTTGCCGACCTCCTTCTAGTGTTGGCAATTGTGGTTGCAGCGGTTCAGGCCGCCCGCCTGATCTGGACGGTTGTCACGCCGTTAGCCCCAATCGGCGATTGGCGACCCACCAAGGCCCAAATCGTTCCACTGGCGGAGAGGTCGGCACTTTTTGGCGGTTTTGATCCATTTTTCAGGACGCAGTTTGCGTCCACAAATACAGAAATTGTTACGTCACTGCCGCTGACACTTTACGGGATCCGAACCAATGAGGCTTCAGGGGGCGGCTCGGCCATTATCGCAGGCGCCGATGGCATCCAGTCGAGTTGGACCGTCGGCGAAACAATCATGCCCGGCGCCGTGCTGCATGCAGTCGCATTCGACCATGTCGTGATCAGTAATAACGGCATTCTTGAAAAGCTTTTCATCGATCAGTCAGTCCCTGCGGAGAATGTAACCCCGCAGCCTTCGGTCCCGCCAGTCACAACGGTATCGGGGCCAGCCGGTTCCAAGAACGGCGCGCCCAAGCTGAACTCCCAGAACCTGCAACAATCGATCGGCCTCACCCCGAGGAGCGAAGGAGGCCGGGTGACTGGTTTGGTCGTTGCCGCCAAGGATGACGGCACGATGCTCGGCGTTGCCGGATTGCAGAAGGGTGACATTATCACCGCCATCAACGGCAGGCCTGTCTCCGCGCCTTCCGAACTTGCAGCCCAATTGCGCCCCGGTGCGCGCCTGACGCTCGATGTTGAGCGGGGTGCTCAAAAAGTCCCGGTCGCCATTATTCTGGAACCATAATGAAGAAATATCTGATCGCCTGTTCGCTTGTCGCCTTGCTGGCTGTAACCCCCTTGCAGGCCCAGCATGTCCTGAACGTAAGAGATGCCGATATTCGCGCCTTTGTGCAGGATGCCGCGCGCGTTACGGGTCAAACCTTCATCGTCGATAGCAGGGTGCAGGGGAAGGTGTCGGTAGTTACCGATCGATCGCTGTCGCGTTCTGAATATTTTGAAGTATTTTTGTCTACCCTGCGGGCCAATGGCCTTGTCGCCATTCCTTTGCGCGGCGGCGGTTATCGCATCCAGCAGGCTGAAGGGGCGGCAACCCAGCCGTCACGCGTTGGATCGGCTTCGGCACCCGCTAGCCAGTTTGTGACAGAGGTTTTCCGGCTGCGTTCGATCGATGCCACGGCGGCCGTCGAAACCTTGCGGCCCTTGGTCAGCCGGGAAGGTTCAATCACGGCCAACCGCAATGCAAACAGCTTGGTCATTGCAGATTATGCAGACAATATTCGCCGCATTCGCGATCTTGTTCGTCAGATCGATCGCGATAGCGCCGCAACACAGATCGTAACGCTGGATTTTGCTGGAGCACGCGAGATTGCCAGCGCGCTGCAGGGTCTCGCAGGGCAGGGCGTCGGCGGCGAGGGTAGCCGTCCGCCGGTGACGGTGGTTCCGGTAGATTCAAGTAATGCTATTGCGTTGCGCGGCGATCCGACTTCGGTTTCACGATTTGCTGCTATGGCACGCGAACTGGACAAGCGGGCAGAATCCGGTGCCGAAATCCGCGTCTATCCGCTTGAATATGCCAATGCCGAGACTTTGCTGCCTACTATCCGTTCATTGATCGGTGAAACGGGAAGTGAAAGCAGCGATGCAGGCGTTGCGCCTGCGGCGGCTGCAAATGCGTCGCCAAGCGCGGGCGCCACGTCAGCTGCGTCGGTTGCCGCCCCGATTACTGCCACTGGTTCGGCAACGGCGCTCGGCGGTCGCGGGAAGGTGGTTGTCAGTCGCTATGAAGGCAGCAATGCCATCATCATTGCGGCGAGTGCGGACGTGCAGAAAATGCTGGGCGAACTTATCCGGCAACTCGATACGCGTCCGCAACAGGTGCTGGTTGAGGCTATCGTCGTTGAGATTGGCAACGATGCGGCAAAGCGCCTTGGTGTTCAGTTCCTTGTTGGTGGGAAGAATGCCCCCTTTGCGGCGACCAACTATTCCAATGCCGTTCCAAGCATATTGACCATTGGCGGGGCGGTAGCTGCAGAAGAATTGGCCACCAACACAACCACGGTAAATGGAAATGTGACGACCACAACGCAGCGTTCTCCGCTTGGAGACAGCTTGCAGCAGGCAGCTGCCCAATCATTACTTAACGCAACCGGTGGTTTTGGCGGGCTGGCACTCGACATCGGCAATGATGCGATTTTCGGAACGATCATCAACGCCGTGCAAAATGATACCGAATCCAACATCCTCGCAACGCCGCATATTGTGACGCTGAACAACCAGAAGGCCAAGTTTCTGGTAGGGCAAGATGTGCCAATCACGACTGGTGAGGCTCTTTCTGGCAATTTTGACAATGCCTTTCGGACCGTGCAGCGCAAGGAAGTAGGTATCAAGCTGGAGGTGATGCCGCAGGTCAACAAGCAGGGCGAAGTTAAGCTCTTCGTCCGGCAGGAAGTTTCGAGTGTCGCCGGCCCAGTGTCGAACCGATCGTCGGACCTGATTTTCAACAAGCGCGAATTCGAAACGACCCTGACGGTAGGCGATGGCCAGATCCTTGCAATTGGCGGCCTGCTGAACGATGATGAACGCCGGACCATCGAGAAAATTCCCTTGCTGTCCGATATTCCGCTGCTGGGCGAGTTATTCAAGTCGAAGAGCCGGACAAGGCGCAAGACCAATTTGACGGTGTTTATCCGTCCGACCGTCATCCGCAGCCGTGCTGACGGCGATGTCCATACCGCGCGTCGCTATGATTATGTGCGCAACCTGCAGCTTGACCGTAATCCTGATCTTGAGCCTTCGATCGATCAGCTTTTTCGGGACTATATGGGTGCGGTGTCACCCGTGGCTCCGACGGTTTCGCAGGGCGATGTCCTAATTGGCGCGTCAACCGATCGCAGCAGAACCGAGGATGGCGCAATCCAGTCGCTGCCCGAAAGCGAGGTCCGACCATGAGCGATAGCAGGCCGGAAGGAGAGGTTCCGGGTTCGCCGCTGTTGCCAGCGTTGCGCGTAAATCTGCCTTATGCATTCGCCAAAAGCAGGGGTGTGGTTATCCTTGACGATGACGGCGGGCGGCTGCGCGTTGCCATGCGCAGCGATGCTAACCCTGCTGATTTGCTTGAGGTTCGCCGTTATCTCGCAATGCCTTTCGATGTCGAGATTGCCGAACCCGCTGATTTTGATAGGCATCTTTCAGAAACATATGCCGTTGACGGGACGGCCGAAGCGATGGCCGGGTCGATCGGCAAAGAGACGGACGAGGGAGACCTTTTGGGCTCTGCCTTGCCGAGCGCCGATGATCTGCTTGACAGCGCCGACGATGCTCCGGTGATCCGGTTGATTAACGGCATTATTGCAGAGGCGATCCGCCAAGGCGCCTCCGATATCCATGTTGAACCTTATGAAACCGGCCTTGTTGTCCGCATGCGGCAAGATGGTGTCTTGCAGGAACGGCTGCGTATGCCGCCTCATGTCGCCCCGGTCGTGGTCAGCCGCATCAAGGTCATGGCAAGACTCGACATCGCCGAGCGGCGTGTGCCGCAAGATGGCCGCATCAGCCTGACACTAGGCGGAAAACCGATCGATGTGCGCGTTTCGACCCTACCAAGTCGCGCTGGCGAACGCGTGGTTCTTCGAATTCTGGATAAGGATCACGCATTCATTTCGCTCGACTTGCTGGGCATGTCTGAAAATGCACGGACGATGGTGGGGTCAGCGCTGTCCGAGCCCAATGGCATCATTCTTGTGACCGGCCCCACCGGTTCGGGCAAGACGACGACCTTATATGCCTGTCTCAAGCAACTAAATGACGGGAAGCGCAATATACTGACGGTCGAGGATCCAGTTGAATATGCCTTCGAAGGTGTTGGCCAGACTCAAGTCAATGCCAAGGTTGGAATGACCTTTGCGGCTGGGCTGCGCGCGATTTTGCGTCAGGATCCTGACGTGGTGATGGTCGGGGAAATCCGCGATCGCGAAACCGCAGACATTGCTGTGCAGGCGGCACTCACAGGGCATCTTGTGCTTTCTACAGTGCATACGAACGATGCAATCGGCGCCATTACACGCATGCGCGATTTCAAGATCGAACCATTTCTGCTGGCGTCGACTTTGCGGGGGGTCATCGCGCAGCGACTGGTGCGTCGTCTTTGTCAGGAATGTCGAGAGCCCGTGCAGACTGATGCGAGCGCTGCGGCATTGCTTGGCTTTGATGCCGGAAGCGTGATTTACCGCGCAAAGGGGTGCCCGTCATGCGGTCAAACTGGCTTTCAGGGTCGTATTGGCGTGTTCGAAACAATCAAGATCGACGATACAGTAAGGCGGTACATCACCAATGGCGGCGACGAAGCAATTATCGCCCGTCATGTTTTCGCCAATAATCCCAATCTCGCGGCGGCTGCACGGCGGCTGGTATCGGAAGGTCAGACGACTGCTGAAGAGGCAGTACGCATCATGCGTGCGGAGGCAAGCGGAGATGCCTGATTTCGCTTGGCGGGGAATCGATGTTGAAGGCCGAGAACGCACTGGTCGGGTGGCTGCTGCCAATGACGCTGCTGCGCGCGCGCGCCTTGCCCGCCAACGATTACATATTATCGCTGTCGAGCCGGCAGCCAGTGAAGCGCGAACGGTTTCGGTCACGGCGATCCTGCGTCGAACGCCAAAGCTAGGTCTGAAGCAGCTCACTTTGTTTACCCGACAATTGTCCTCGCTGGTGCAAGTTTCGCCGCTGGAAGAAGCGCTCCGTACTGCGAGCCTTCAAACCGAATCTATGCAGGTCCGTGCAATCCTCGGCAATGTGCATAGCGGTGTCGTCGAAGGGCAGCGCCTTTCAGAAGCGATGCGTCGCGAAGAAGCCAGTTTCCCTCCGCTGTATCGGGCGATGGTGTCAGCTGGTGAAAGTTCAGGGGCACTTCCCGAGATACTTTTGCGGCTTGCGACGCTATTGGAGCGGCGGGCAGCAATAAACAGCAAGCTGCTCTCGGCTCTCGCCTATCCCTTAATCCTAACGCTGGTCGCAACGCTGGTCGTTTCGGCATTGATGATTTCGGTCGTGCCACGCGTGGTTGAGCAATTTGACGATGTAAATCAGCAATTGCCCTTGATCACCCAAATCGTCATTGGCGTTTCCGCTTTTCTCGCTGCTTATTGGTGGCTGCTACTTTTGGCACTGGCCTTCATCGTGGGCGTCTTCGCGGCATTGCTGCGGAGAGAAACTGTTCGGCTAAGGGTGGACAGCCATCTGCTTCGTCTTCCCTTTCTGGGCCGGTTGATCCGTGATCTCAATGCAGCACGCCTGTCGCGGACGCTCGCCACGATGGTGTCAAGCCGTTTGCCCTTGCTTGATGGATTACGGCTCACCCGCGATACCATCGGCAACAGGGCCTTGCGCAAGGCCAACAACATGATGATTGAACAGGTGCGCGGGGGCGGCAGCCTATCTGGTGCCATGCGAGCGACTGGGGTCTTCCCGCCCCTGCTCGTTTATCTCGCGGCAAGCGGTGAGAGTGCCGGGCAATTGGATATCATGCTCGAGCGGGCTGCCGATTATCTTGAACGCGAATTCGACGACTTTACGGCAACAGCGCTTTCCCTCCTTGAGCCGCTGATCATTGTAATGATGGGCGGTGTCGTTGCCGTCATCATCTTGTCGATCCTCCTTCCCATTCTTCAATTGCAAAACCTTGCAGGACTGTGACCATGATCTCTCGCAAACTCATCTGGAACCTCTTCACCGATACCGGAATGCCGGTCCGCCAGAGCCGCCGGGAAAAGCTGCCAAAGTCCGAACCGCGCCAGTCGCCGGGAATTCGGTCCAACGGCTTTACCCTAACCGAAATGCTGGTGACGCTTTTCATCCTCGGGCTTGTCACCACCGTCGTGGTTATCAACGTTCTGCCCAATCAGGACAAAGCGATGGTGGCTAAGGCCAAGGCGGATGTATCTACGCTGTCACAGGCGATGGAGAGTTATCGGCTGGATAACATGACCTATCCTTCGGCAAGCGAGGGCTTGCAGGCACTTGTAACACCGCCGGCCGCTGCTGGATCCAGCTCGGCGCGCCCGGGATACATCAAAAAACTGCCAAATGATCCGTGGGGTCGGCCCTATCAATATGCCAATCCCGGCCGCAACGGCGCGTTTGACGTTTATTCGCTAGGGGCTGACGGAGCGCCTGGTGGCGAAAATGAAAATGCCGATATCTATTCGGAATAAACCCACGCCAACCGAGAACGGCTTCACGCTCGTCGAAATGCTGGTTGTGGTTTTTATCCTTGGCCTAGCATCGGCGGCGGTGGTCCTTGTGGTCCCGCCGGGTGGCAGCGCGCTACGCACCGACGCTGAAAGGCTGGCCGCGCGCATCGCATCTGCGCGCGATGAAGCCGTTTTGCAGGCGAGACCGATCGCGGTCTGGACACGCGCGTCAGGCTATGGTTTCGAAAGAAGGATAAACGGTAAATGGCAACCCCACTTGGATACGGCCTTCCGCAACCAAGAATTTAGCAGCGGGGTACGCATAAGTGGCCCGGCCAACAACCGCATCTTTTTTGATGCCACCGGCTTGCCGTCCCGCGCAGTCGAAATTACCCTGTCCGATACGGATGATCGCAGCATCGTAAAGATCAGTGCTTCGGGTGAGGTGGCAGTTGCGCGCTGACCATCCCCGACCCGATGGCTTCACCTTGATCGAGGTGGTAGTCGCGCTCGCGATTTTCAGCCTTGCTGCGCTTGCGCTGATCCGATTGTCTGCTTTTTCGCTGCGTACGGGCGGGGACGTGATCAGCCATGAAATGGCATGGCAGGTCGCTCGCAATCGCGCGGTCGATGTGTTGTCTGGTCCCCAGCCACCTGTGCTGGGTGAAACGCGCGGAAACGATAGCAATGGCGGGCAGAACTTTGTCTGGCGCCAGACTGCGCGACAAACCGATGACTCCCGTTTCGTCCGCGTTGATATTGTTGTGGAAGGCGTGCAGGGCGGAAAGGCCGTGATCTCGCTGGCAAGGCGGGCATTGTAATGCGCATGGTTCGTCCAATAACTTGTGCCAATGGCTTCACGCTTGTCGAAATGCTTGTTGCGCTTTTCGTTTTCGGGCTAGTCTCCGCTGCAGGGGTCACCTTGCTGCGTAGCAGTGCCGACGGGCAGGTGCAGTTGCGTACCAAATTGGGCGAACGCGCCACGTTAAGTCGTTTGTCGAACCTTCTCGAAGCAGACCTTGCTCAGGCTGTGCCCCGGCCGGTGCGCCGATCTGGTGGCACTATCGATGCGGCCTTCACCACCGTCGATGGCCAGTTGTTTTCCTTCAGTCGCATAGGTGCGGTCGGCACAGACGATACCGGCCAGTCATCGCTCGGCAGAATTTCGTATCGTTTCACCAAGGGTCAGCTTGTGCGCGGTTCGACTGCCCATGCTGATGGCGGCCAAAGCAGCGAGGCCATCATTCTCGCCAACGTTGCTGACATCTCTGTCCGGTTCAGGGATGCTACCGGCATATGGAGGAGCGATTGGTCCGCGCTGGATCCTGAAGCGATGCCGCGCGCAGTCGAAATGCAGATCGTCGCAGCCGGCGCACCCGCTTATAAGATGCTGTTCCTTGTTGGTGCCGATGGCTTGCCTAAGCCTGTTGAGCCGGAGGAACTGTCCGGTGTCTGATGCCATTAAAATGCCCGAGCGTGAACGGGGTGCAGCGTTGTTGACCGTTTTGCTGCTGGTTGCTGTAATGGCCGTGATCACTGCAACTGCGCTGGACCGGTTGCGTCTGTCGACCCGTCTGGCGGTCAATGGGGCTGCAATGGCGCAGGCGCGGGCCTATAGCTATGCCGCAGAGGCGATCGCGGCGGTGCGGCTGGAAGACCTGATCCAGTCCAGCCCCGCGCAATTGACCGTAAACGGAGACTGGCTGGGGCGCGACTTGCCGGTACCAGTCGACCGGGGCCAGGCAGTGGTGAACATCAGCGATGGCCAGAATTGCTTCAATCTCAACAGCCTCGTCTCCGGCAAGGGAGGGCAGTTGTCCGCTAACCGTCGCAGTATCGGTCAATTTGCCAAACTGATGACGCTGTTGGCAATCGCGCCTGCCGATGCGGCGGTGATTGCCGATGCAACTGCAGACTGGATCGACAGTGACAGCGACGCCTTACCTTATGGCGCAGAGGACGGCTATTATGCCGGATTGAGCAGTCCGTTTCTGGCGGCCAATAGGCTCTTGGTCGATGCGGGCGAATTGCGGGCCGTTCGGGGGGTGACATCGTCCCATTTTGAACGATTGCGCCCTTGGATCTGCGCTTTGCCGATTTCGGAGCCCGTTAAACTCAATGCCAACACGCTCATTCCCGAACGTGCGATATTGCTTGCGGCGTTACTTGAGGGAAAAGTTTCGCCGACGCAGGCGAAGGCTTTGCTCGCCATTAGACCAGCCGGAGGCTATGGCAGCGCCGTCAGGTTCTGGGCGCAGCCGCAATTGGCCGCAGCCCAAATCCCAGCCGATATTCAGGGTCAAATAGGTGTGACAAGCAACTGGTTTTTTATACGCAGCCGAATCGCGGCTGAATCAATTGAGCTGGAGAGCGAGGCGCTTCTCGATGCCCGATCGCCGCAAGTTCGGACCATATGGCGCCGTTGGGGTGATGCAGGATGACCTTGCTTGCCCGAATAAGCATTTTGCCTTGCGATCCGACCGATCAGCCCCGCTTCTGGGATTTGACCGAAACCGCGCTGCAACCGGGTCATGCCGCCCCGACTGAGGGCGAAACGCCCTTGCTTATTGCGCTGGTGGCACCGCAAGACAGCGTAATGCGGGTGCATCATTATGACGGCCTGACAAAACGGCAGGCCGAAACGGCCGCTCGGCTTGATGCAGCATCAGCCTCTGTCGATCCTGGCAAAGTGCATGTCGCAGCGCAGGCCCGAGACGCCGATATTCAGTCGATCACGATTGATCGAGCGCAGTTTGCGGCTGCTTTGGGTATATTGCAGACACATGGCTTTGATCCGGATCATGTCTGGCCTTTTGGGCTCGTCCTCCCAGATCAGATTGATCCGGTCCGCGCTAGGCTAGGCGGAATGGCAGTTGTCCGCTCGGGAGCACTGCTCTTGCCGGACGAATCCGAACTGCTCGCCAGGTTGATCGACGGACAGCGCATTCTCGAGATCAACGATGCCGAACTCGGCGACAGTCTTCGCGCTGCGCTGCAAGCATCGCCTATTGACCTTCGTAGCGGTGAATTTGCGAAGAAACGTCGGAGGTCGGCAATTGACCGCAACAAACTGCGCTTTGCCGGGATTATCGGCGGTGCAGCACTTATCTTGAGCCTGCTTCTTGCCATTACGAACTGGGTCCAGGCAAAACAGGCTGTCGCGCGCGAAGACGCAGCAACGCTTGCCGCTGCCCAAAAGATGGTGCCGTCGGTTCAGTCCCCTGACGAGGCGCCCGCGCGGATAGAGCGTGAGTTGGTTTCGCGTGGCGGCGGAAAGCGCAGCTTTACCGTTGCGACTGTGGCGGTCTGGCAGTCGCTGCGTCAATCCGAGGGTGCAATTTTGCGCGACCTACGCTTTGGGGAAGACAGGATAGTGTCGCTGACGTTGACGGCTGCATCGGTTGATCCGATTAATCGTGTGCTGACAGATTTGCAGGCCAAGGGTTTCAAGGTAACGGCGACGCCCCGGCAGGAAGCCAATGGCGCGATTGCGGCGGCGATCACTGTGAGGACACCATGATCGAAGCATTCAAAAACTGGTACAGCAATATGTCGCTGCGCGAGCGGGTGATGGTTGCCGTTGCCGCTGGACTGTCTGCCCTTGTGCTTGCAATATATGGGCTTTATTTGCCGCTGACCAATGCGATCACCGATCAACGTATCGCCTATCGCGAAGCGTTGGAGCGGCGCGTTTCCGTCGAGGCTATGGTTGCTGATTTGCGGGCAAATGCCAGCCCCACCGTTGTCGCTGGTGAACAGGCAGCGCTGGAACCAATCATTCGCGGGACTGCAACCGAAGCTGGCTTCTCGGTCGACGAACTGACATCTCAAGGACAGGACAAGGTTGCGCTTTACATGGCCCAAGCCAAGCCAGCTGCGCTGATGAAATGGATAGCAGAAACCGAAATGTCGGGTGTCTTGGTTGAGACCATCGAGATCAAGCAGGCCGGCGACCAAACAGTCGCGGCGCGGATCGTTTTGACAAGGGCCGGGCGATGATCGCATTCCAGCTTTCGCGTCGTGCCAGGATCGCCGCCGGCTTGGTGTTCATACTGGCATTGCTCGCGTTAATGCCGATGCGTTTTCTGCTTTCAACCAGCATTCCCAACAGCTCGACCATGGCCGCATCCGGCGCCAGCGGTTCGATTTGGGCCGGCCGGATATTTGACATGCGCGCGGGGTCTGTTGCTATCGGAACGATTGAAGCAGGATTGCGTCCTCTCGGTCTGCTTACTGCCGATTATTCCTTATGGTTCAGTCAGCCTGCCGCGGCTGGCACAGAAGGGCTGCGGGGCCGTATTGCAAAGAGCTTTAGCGGAGTTGCGGTCGAACAATTGAACGGCCCGATCGTAATTGGCGGGTTGCTGCCCGGCATGTCTGCGGTGCGGTTGGAATTTGAAGATCTGTCGGTCGATCTTTCCGATGGGCGGTGTCGCACGGCAAGCGGAAGTATTCGAAGTCGGCCCGACAGCGAGATATTCGCAATTCTGGGGTTAGGTGATGGCCTGATTGGCCGTGCACGGTGTGACAAAGGGGATTTGTTGCTGCCGATGACCAGCGGGTCAGGAATGGAACGCCTGGAACTGCGCATTTCCGGCACCGGCAGCTATAGTGTAAAGCTGCTGTTACAACAACCATCAGCCGAGCTCGTTCCGCTGCTGGATCAAGCGGGCCTCACGCCAGTTGCAAGTGGCTATCGGCTTAGCGCCAAGGGAAAATTCTGGTAGCCTTGGGTAATCCCGTGGACATATTGCTTTACGTCGGCCCTCTGGTTTCCGCCATTCTTGCTGGTATGTGCGGTGCAATCATCGGAAGCTATATCGGGGTCATCGTATTGCGTTGGCCGCGATCGGAACAGACCGTGGCGGGCCGCTCGACATGTGACGGATGTGGTCGGACACTCTCGTGGTACGAAATGCTGCCGCTGCTGTCATGGGTAGCGCTGCGCGGGCGATGCGCCCAATGCCGAGCGCCGATTGATGGCATACAGCCGTTAAGCGAGGCGTTGAGTGCAGCTGTTGCTTTCACGGTCTTTCTTTTGCTGCCACCAACAGCGGCGTTCGCTTGGTTAACATTGTTGCTGCTGCTGCTGCCCATTGCGATGCTGGACGCACGGCATTTCTGGTTACCTGACCGGCTGACGATAGCCCTTGCAGCGGTCGGAACCATTGGTGGCAGTGTCACTTCTGGCGGGTCTGGACTTGCTACGCGGCTGATGGGTGCCGTGCTTGCCTATTTGCTGCTCGAAGCGCTGCGCCGTACTTATATGGTGCTTCGCCACCGAGAAGGTATGGGGGCAGGAGACCCGAAACTGGCTGCTGCGATTGCACTTTGGTGTGCCCCGCTCGATCTGCCTCTGTTGCTGTTGGGGGCCAGTGGTTTCGGCTTGGTGCTTGTTTTATTTGCGACTGTGCGAGGACGTGATGTCACACGGCTCCCATTCGGCACCTGTCTTGCTTTGGCTGTTCCCCTACTTCTATGTAGCCAATGGTTTTCGTATTGGTTTTAGCGCCTCAAAGTCAGGCAGGCAGTAATTTCTGAATTTCTTCCGACGGGCTTTCGACTGCATCGATAAGCGCGCTGAGAAACTGGTCGGTGCATTTTTCCCAGTCAAAACTGGATCCCAATTCTGTTGCTGATTGAGGCGATGCCGATTGCGCCCGGATAATGGCGTGCGAAAGCGATTCATCGACCACGCCGGCCGGTTCGGACAGCTGATCAAAATTGCCTCTACCCGAACGCCCCAATATATCTATCGGGCCGGCGACGGGGTAGGCCGCTACCGGCAGACCGCAGGCAAGCGCTTCAATGACCACCAGACCAAAAGTGTCGGTGCGGCTGGGAAAGACAAAAACATCTGCACTGCAATAAGCGCGTGCGAGTTCCTCGCCGAACAGTGCGCCTAGAAAAATGGCATCCGGGAACCGTGCGCGCAATTGCGCAAGCGCCGGACCGTCGCCTACTATAACTTTGGTCCCGGCAACGGGGGCATTTAAAAATGCAGGCAAGTTCTTCTCGGACGCTACCCGTCCGACGGACAACAAAATTGGACGTGGCAAGTCGGCCAGCGCCTCAAGGGGTGGCAGGCCGGAGCGGAATACCGATTTGTCGATGCCGCGTGACCACAGTCGGGAATTTCTAATCCCCCGTTTTTCCAGCTCTTCGATCAAACTGAAGGTCGAAACAAGCACCGCTCGGGCAGGCTTGTGGAAACGGCGCATGATGGGCCAGAACCGATCGGCCGAAATGCCTGTCCGCACTGCCGCATAGTCTGGAAAGCGCGTATGGAAGGCTGTTGTAAAAGGAACATTGCGGCTTATGCACCATGACCGCGCTGCCCATCCGATCGGACCCTCCGTTACGATATGCACGATATCGGGCCGATAGTTGCCCAATGTCTTTCGGACCCGGAACCGAGGAGCGACCGCCAAACGGATTTCTCTATAGCCCGGGATCGGCAATGTCGCGAACTGATCAGGTGTCACCAGTTCAATCTCGTAACCTCGCCGCTGGAGGATCGATACTGTCATGACAAGGCTGCGTACAACGCCATTGACCTGCGGGAACCAGGCATCTGTTACAATCGCGATCCTCATACAGTCTCCCGCACTTTCCGGGACGCATGTTCACTGCGATGTACTTCGAGCCAGTCTACAATTTGCATGCTGCCATCAAATGCTTCGGTCAGCGCGGTGCAGCTCTCCACCCAGTCGCCGTCGTTGTAATAAGTTGTCTCGCCAATCTGGCGAATTTCGGCGCAATGAATATGGCCGCATACCACGCCGTCCACACCGCGCTCCGCAGCCTCGCGTGCCACCGCATCCTCGAATGCGCAGACATATTGGACCGCGTTTTTAACCCGCTTTTTCAGATAAGATGACAGTGACCAATAGGGCAGGTTGAACCACTTGCGCAGCCGGTTCAGCCAGACATTAGCCTTGAGCAGTAATTCATAGGCTTTGTCGCCGAGAAAGGCGAGCCAACGTGCGTAGAGCACGACGCCATCAAAAGCGTCACCATGGGTTATCAGGAGCAACCGTCCATCAGCAGTTTCGTGGATTGCTTCCCGCGCCAGTTCGATCCCGCCGAAGGAGAAACCTGCATAATCGCGGAGCATTTCGTCATGATTGCCGACAATGAACACAACCCGCGTCCCGCGATGCGCGATCTTCAAAATCCTACGCACGACTTCATTATGGGTGTCGGGCCAATACCAACCCTTGCGCAGCCGCCAGCCGTCGATGATATCACCGACGAGGTAGAGCGTCTCGCTTTCGGTGGATTGCAGAAAATCGAGCAGCAGTTCGGCATTGCAGCCCTTTGTACCGAGGTGAATGTCCGAAACCCAAATCGTGCGAAACCGCGCCTTAGGTCGAAAACTTTTTGGCTCCGGATATGCTATCCAGTCTGGAGGACTAGCTGCTGGAGGAGCGGTAAGATTTCTTGCTGCGGTTTCAACATTATTCAACATCGCTCCGTCTCCCCCAACGACTTATGGTCGTTATTTAGAGGAAGAATTTTACATTCACGTCGCGATATGGGGACAATTCAGCGTCGGTTTGATGTCGGTTTTATTGCACCATTCAATTAATCTCAAGCATATATCCCATGGGACGAACCGTTCGAATAATGTCAGGTGCACCACCCAGTTTGAGCGCCTTCCTGAGCCGGCCGATCCAGACATCGACTGTGCGAGTGTCTATTTCCTCGGATGGTTTGCCAATCAGCTTGATAATGTCCTCGCGGGTAAAGACCCGGTCCGGCTGATGCGCAAGATGCAGAAGTAAATTGAATTCGTTGGGTGCCAAATCCACCCTTTGGCCTCTGTATCTGATCCGGCGAGCGAGCGGCTCAATTGCCAATTCGCCAAGCTCGATCTTAGCGTTCAACCAAGTTGTCGGGATCGACTTGGTGTCTAGCCGGTGTAAGATGTCACTAATTGCCAGTGTTCCGATCGTATAGTCATCAGCTCCCGCCTTCAGCGCGCGAGAGACAAGATCGGAATCCAGTTCCTCAAACACCATCGTTATGTTGGCTTCGTGTGTCGCCAGTTCATTGCGAAGCCGGCGGCACATTTCAATTCCCGAAATCGGGTGCATTACAAAATCGACGAAGCACCAGGTTGCGGATGATGGATCTAAAGGAGGAACCGTTGATCCAATGACCATTACTGCTAGGTCAGGGCGCTCCCTCTGCAATTCCGTGAGGAGGGTAGGGCGGTGCGTTGTAAAGAGCACTGTCTTCCGATCCGTCATTATTGGCTTCCCCTCTGCAATTTCTGCTAAATGCAGCCTCTAAATGACAAATTCATGACTCCTGTTTCACGGGTCGCCGACCGAAGAGTTGCAGTGATAAGTCGAATTTTCTGGGGTAAAACACCCGGACTATGGCGTTCTATGGCTAAGGCTGATGCCAAGATGCGCGGCAAGCATTGGCGCTATCATGCGCATGTCGATTTCGCCGAGGTCGCGTTTTGCAGACACATCCTTACCCATAATCATGAATGATGATCGCATTCTGCTGCCGCGGGGAAAATAGCCGTGCATGCCTTTCGAAGCAGAGGGAGCAACCAGCGGTGCATCAACGCCTTTGAACCCCCCGGCATAGGCTCCGTATTCGAAATTGACATAGAAGCTGGCTCTTGGATTACCGCCCATGGACGCGACATCTTCAGGAACAGCTAAGTTCGCGATCTTGTTGGCAGGATCGCTTTTGAGTTTCTCGAGAAGCGCCTGGACGCGGGCTGCAACCGCTGCATCATCGGGGTTGGCGAGCATGATCGCGCTCGAGCCACCAGAATTCCAGGGCGCTGCTTGCCAGCTCTTGATCCTGCCAGCGGAATCGAGCTTGATCAGGCCGGCATCGATGAAAGCCCTATAGAGATTAATCTCGGTTGAAGTTGCCGCGAAGCCGTGGTCCGATGCGATAGCGATCACCGCATCGGGATCAGCCTTCATCTGCGCGTTGACCAGTCGGCCGACGATTGTATCAATGCGCTTAAGGACACGGTGCGCTTCAGCGGTGTCTGGTCCCTTTTCATGCTGCTCATGATCAAGAGCAGTGAAATAAACGGTCATGAAATCCGGCTTTTCCTCGCGGATCAAGGCTTCGGCAAACAGCGACCGATTTTCATCGCCCACAATGCTTTCGTCAATGCCTTGGGCGTAGGTTTGTCCAACGGATTTTTCGAGACGATCGACAAGACCAGCCGTTGCCAGAACCTTCATCAGCTTGATGTCGTCGCCATGCCCGGTGCGCCAGATTTGCGGCAAGTTGAACGTGATTGATGTCGCGCCAACGCTGACCGGCCAATGTACATTTGCGGTCTTGAGCCCCGCCTTGGCAGCGGCATCCCATAAAGTTGGGACTTTGAAATCGCTGGCGTACCAATACCAGCCTGACTGGTTAATCTGAAGTGGATCAAATCCGGTGTTCGACACGATGCCATGTTCGGCGGGTGAAACCCCGGTAATCAAAGTCGCATGGCTGGGATAAGTGACGGTCGGCAGCACGCCAACAACGGCGCTGGCGTAGCTGCCTTGCGTTACGAACCTTTGCAGGTTCGGGATGTCGATGCCCCGCTTTTCTGCTTCAAGGATATCGGCCGGTTGCAGGCCGTCAATCGAGATCAGCAGCACAGGCTCGGCCACTACTGCCCCAGGGGAGAGCAGGGCGGCAGCAGCCAGAAGGCGGGGCATCATTCGCATCAGAATCCGACCTTGACCGTCGCAAAGAACTGCTGCGGAGCCCCTGCGAGCAGCGTCTGGTTGTCACCGCTATTGCCAAACCCGTTTGAACCGATCGTCGATACATATTTCTTGTCGAATAGGTTGGTGGCATTCAGCTGCAACTCGATTGGCTGACGCCAGCCTGCATCAAAGCGATAGCCCAATGTGGCATCGACGACTAGGCGCGAAGGAACCGAGCGATCATTCAGATAGTTGAAGTAGCGTTTGCTCATGTAATTGGCGCCCAAGCGACCGAAAAGGCCATCGCTGTCATATGCGATTTCACCGCGCAGCATATGCTTTGGTGTATCGACCACGTCCTTGCCCTTGATCGCGATGACTGTTGCCGTGGCACCCGGGACAATGACATTGTCGCGATAGCTTGCATCGGTAAAGCTGTAGGATGCGAACACTGTAAATCCGTTGCCGAGGCGGTAATCGCCTGCTGCCTCGAATCCGATCGAGCGTACCGAACCGACATTTTGCAGGATTGCCGGGTTGCCGACGATGCCGGGGCCTGTCGGAACGCCCAGCAATCGGTTCCTGAAGTTGACCAAATAAACTCCGACCACGCCGTTGAACCGCGCGTCATTATAACGAGCGCCCAGTTCAAACGTGTCCGATTCTTCTGGCTTAAGACCACGCGTGCGCAGTGCATTGAAACCCGCCTGTGTCGTCGAAAAGGGACCGCTGGTCGCAGACGATACAAATGCGCGGGTCACTTGGGTGAAGCCGCCGAACATTTCGGCATTGCTGCTGAGCTTGTATGCCACGCCGACATGCGGCTGGAACCAGTCTTGTGACTTGATCTTGCCCGCGGCAAGCGAACCCTGCACGCGCGGGTCGGCCTCGTTGTTGACCTGGAAACCCTTCCAGCCGAGGTTGATGGTCAGGTCGCCCAACGCGATCTTGTCCTGCACATAATATTGCAGGGTGTCGGTGTTGAAATCGAACAGCCACTGGGTGAAAAATGGATTGCGTAAAAACTTGGTGTGATCGCGCCCGGCATTTGTAAGGCTTTCATAAGCGTAGAAACGCCGTGCCTGCGTGAAATCATTATGTTCATACCAGCCGCCCACGCTGATTGTATGATCCCCAACTTCCGCTTCCAGCGAGCTAAAAACACCGCCGCGCTGAATATCATATTCCGTAGTGCGAGCGGACATCGGTACCCCGTTAGGGCTGGCGACATAAGGTGTGCCCCAAGTGCCCTGACCGGTATTGTCATGGTAATAGGTTTTGATCTTGAAGGTCACCCTTTCGCCGAGCGGAGCCATCAAACCATAAGCCGCGAGTGTATCCTTGCGCAGTCCGGACGCGTCATAATAGCTGTCGTCAAGATTGTTGATCGGTGCAACATAGCTACCACGTGCTGCCGCAATCGCACGGGCATAGTCGGGAAAGAAATTGTCGTGATTATATCCGAGGCGCCGGATCATCTCGAGTGACAGGTCCTGATAGTCCTGTTCGGCCCGGTCGGAATAAGCGAAATAGGCATCGAACTCTGCCTCACCGACCGGTACAATTGCCTTGGCATTGATCTGCCAGTTTTTCTGAACGCCGCCGCCCTTCCATTTGTCGGCGTTATGATAAACGCCCGAAACGAAACCGCGAACACCGTCGCTTTCGCCAAAATTGATGCGTGTGAAGCCGCGGAGGGTGTTTTCCGATCCATAGGTCAGATTGGCATCAACGCCAAAACCGTCTGCGGGATCGGCGGAAAAGAATTCCAGCGTGCCGCCGAGATTGTTGGTCGCCTGAGTGCCAATTGAGCCTGCACCTTGTGAAACGCGAGTCACGCCGATGTTTTCGGAAGTGATAGCACGGCCGATATGCAGGCCGTTATTATTACCATAGGTGGAATCACCAAGCGGGATACCGTCGAGCGTATAGCCCAATTGGTTCTGGTTGAAGCCACGGATCGATACGCGGCTTGACCATTCGTATGTTCCGAACGGGTCGGCTGACTGGAAGTTCACACTAGGCAGCTTTTCAATCGCCTTGAGCGGGCTGGTGCCGGGAGCGAGGATCTGGATGTCCTCGGATTTGATTTCTTGTACTTGGCGGGTTTCGCCTTGGCCGAAGACGACAATCTCATCAGCAGGCGCGCTGTCGGTGTTTCCCGGCAGGGTTGCTTGGGCAAATGCAGGCGTTGCGACAAGTGCCGCCGTTGACAGCAGGAGAGTGGTGATGCGCATTGTGATTCCCTCTTTGGTTGTTCTGAGGGGGCGCACTAGGATTACACTGTTTCAAAAATGCGTGATACCGATGACGGTTTGGCGTCTCAATTAAGTATGTTTGATTACGCTACGTTGTTCGGCAAGGCTCATGGTCGGGATAATGAGCCGAGCTTGCGATCAATAGCTGTCCATAATTTTGCAAAGGCATCAGCCGCAAGGCAGTTGCCGCCACAGCTTCCTATTGGCGCGCGCTGTACAGCGATTTGTTCGATTGCGCTCGACATAGGTATTACTGGCCAGTCAGGTTGGGCTTTGCATGCTTCCTTATGAAGCGATCGTCGCCGGTCGATCATTGAGAACACCGGCAGCACCACTGCGGATGACTTTGTCATCAAGGCCAATTGGCGCATAACTTCGTCGAGCGCCCTTCGCGCAAGCGGTGAGGGAGATAGCGGGACTATAATCAGATCTGCGGCGCGCAAGATCTGCCGGCCGACCTCATTCATGGCAGGCGGACAATCAAGAAAAATCGTTTGATACTCTTCTTGCAAATCTGATGCGATGCGGGCGAGTCGGCGCTTTTTGCCTAGTCGCGAGAAGAAACTATCAAGATTTAGCAGGCTATTGTCTGCCGGCAAAAGATCAAGATGGTCGACCTCGGTATGAACTATGGCAGAATTTACAGGCCGTTCTCGGGCAAATATAGGCAGCATGGGGTCTGTGGGAAGTTCGTCTTCACCAAGCAAAAATGATGCGCCGCGTTGGGGATCTATTTCCCATAAGAGCACTGGAGCGCCTTGGCGTGCCGCACACCAGGCAAGATTAACCGCAATTGTGGTTTTCCCGACGCCTCCCTTGGGGCTGAAGACGGCGATTATTGTCAATCTTTAGCTCCTGGTTGAGTCACTTCAGGTGGCGACATTAATTGGTCACAGTGCCGACTCAAATCCGTCACCGAAGATTCCCCAATAAGTCATATGGCAACGCTAGCTGCTGTTTTGAGTTTTGATCAGGGGATTGTAAATGTCATCCGATAATATTTCTAAAACGTTCCGGCAGTTTCTTCTCTGTGGCGCAGCATTTGTTGCTGTTCCGGCCATCGCGCAAGCGCCCGGCAGTGAGGAATTGCCAGCCAATGAGGATGCGATCATTGTCACCGGGAGTCGACCGATTGCCGAATCGGAAGCAGCCGCGCTTGTCATCCAGAAGAATTCGGATTCGCTGGTAACAGTCGCTGCGTCAGATTCGGTCGGCCGCCTTCCGGACCAGAATATTGCACAGGCAGCTGGCCGTCTTCCCGGCCTGGCGGTCGAACGCGATCAGGGGCAGGCGCGTTATCTTTCGCTGCGCGGGGCGCCCAATTACTGGACCACGCTGTCATTTGACGGCATCAACATCGTCAGCCCCGAAGGCCGCGATGCACGTTTCGACAGCATCCCCAGCGCGCTTGCCTCGCAGATTGTGGTATCGAAGGCCGTGACGCCGGACATGCCCGGCGAGACGATCTCGGGCAACGTCAATATCATCACCCGCTCGCCGCTCGATTATGACGGTTTCCGCCTGTCGGGCAAACTGGGAGGCGGCAAGGTCGATTATGGCAGCCGCGAGGAATATGAAGGTTCGCTGACGCTTTCTAACGTCTTCGACACCAATGTCGGTGAAATCGGCGTGCTGCTCTCAGGTAGCTATTATGAGCGCAACATGGTCACCGACAATTTCGAAACCGACTGGGAACAGGTATCGCAGGATCGCCGCCCCGGGTTCGAGAACCGCTTCTGGGCGCGTGAGACTGAAAACAAGCTCTATCGCTTGACGCGAAAGAACTGGTCGGTTTCCGGCCGGGTCGATTTCCGCCCGGATGCGGACAACACTATCTCGCTGCGCTCGCTTTACACCATCTTCACCGATGATGAGGCGCGAGACAATTATATCTTCGATATGGACGATCGGCAGGGAGATCTTGTCGCCAATACTGCCGCATGTGCGACTGCGCCAACCAACACCCCGACGACCAGCGCCTATGCAGATGTCTGTAATAACAACGCGTTCCTTGGCACGGTCTATGGCATCGACATCAACCAACGTTCAACGCTGCGCGCCTTTCGCCAGTCTGTGTTCACCAACACTGCCGAAGGCAGCCATCGTCTCGGCGACGATTGGGGCTTCAAATGGGTGGCCAATTACACGGTCTCGAAAGATGACCGTTCGGTCGTCGGCGAAGCGCGTTGGGACAGCCCATCGACGCGTAACCTGCGCCCGACCATCGCTTATGATTTTGCCGATGGTCGATTCCAGCGGATCGCCCTGTTCACGACCAACCAGCTTGCCAGCCCGACTCGCTTTCAGGCGGGTACGCCGGTGACGGCAATCGACGGCTTTACCAAACCTCTGTCGTCGCTGCGCCGCCTGATCGCGGTTGATCCGACCAAGGCATATACCTTCAAGGCCGAACTAGCCCGAGACATCGACCTATTCGGCGGTGAAGGCCGCATCCGCGCCGGTTTCCAATATGACCAGCGAACGAAGATCAACCGCGAGCGCGAAATATTGCTCAATACAGCTGCACAATTTGCGGCTATCGGCATGCCGACCAGCTATTCGGCCTTCTCGCTCGACAGGCCATTTCGCGGCGAAATCCCGCTTGGTTATTCGTTCCGATATTTCAGCCAAGACGCAATGCGCGATGCTACTGACCGCGCCGCGGAGCTTTTCCCTTCGACCCCGGTGAGCGGCAATCATTACAATGTGCGGGAACGCATCCTTGCCGGCTATTTGATGGCGAATAGCAAGTTTGACGGGGGTAGCTTCATCGGCGGCGTCCGTGTGGAAAAAGTCACCAACCGTGGGCAGTCGCTTGCGACCATCCCGGGCGTTACCGGTACGGTCGAAACCGAGAGCAGCAGCACGCTGGCCTTCCCCAGCCTTCATGTCAATTTCGACGTGACCGATGAACAAAAGTTCCGAGTTGGCTTCACCAGCGGCGCAGCACGTGCGGATTACGACCAGATGCGCCCCAATGTCGTGGTGGACGATGCAAACCAGCGCATTTCCGGCGGCAATCCTGCTATTAAGCCCGAGCGGGCCTATGGCGTCGACGCTTATTACGAATATTATGCCCAGCCGCAGGGCTATTTCATGCTGGGGGCCTTCTACAAGCGCGTGGAGGAGGTGCTCTACACCTCGCGTCGCAGTTTTGGCTCAGATGCTCTCAACTTCGGCGGCATCGACCGGTCTGGCTATGCATTTAGCGGGATCGTGAATGGCGGCAAGGGGCGTATCTATGGCGTCGAAGCCGCCGTCCAAGCGCAGCTCGAACCTTATACCGAGCAGCTCGGTCTGCCCGACTGGATGGGCGGGTTCGGTATCACAGCCAATGCGACCTGGAACGATGCTAAGGTGACCAAGCCTGCACTGCTCGACAATTTAGGGGTGCAGCTTGTGCCATCGCGTCGGGTACCGCTTCCTGGAACCTCGGAAGCTGTGTTCAATGTTGGCGGCTATTATGAAAAATATGGCCTATCGCTTCGCCTGCAATATCAAAAGCGCACGACCTGGGCAGACGGTTTTGCCGATAACTTGGCCGACGCCGGCGATACCTATTGGGCGGCTGATGACGAGCTCGATTTTTCTGCCCGTTACGAACTATTCGAGGGCTTCGAAGTCTATTTTGACG
Source organism: Sphingobium sp. (assembly GCA_035196065.1). Classification (NCBI taxonomy): domain Bacteria; kingdom Pseudomonadati; phylum Pseudomonadota; class Alphaproteobacteria; order Sphingomonadales; family Sphingobiaceae; genus Sphingobium; species Sphingobium sp. The sequence continues at coordinate 2,459,109 of CP136575.1, read as the reverse complement.
CCTCGAACCTGCTGAACAATCCAGGACGCCGTTATTCCGATCCCTCGAACCTGCTAAACGCACTCGGCATTCCGGCACAGCGTAATGGCCAGTACACGATCGAATGGGAGCGTTTCGGCAGCCGTTATACCGGCGGCGTCCGCTTCACATTCTGATGGGCAAGCTGCTTTCTCTGTTTCTCCTCGCCGCCGCGCCCGCCCCGGTTCACACACCCGTGGCGGCCGAGGAGGAAGCCGAAATTCCGGTAGAGCAGCTGATTGCCGCTGCTCTGCCGGCAAAGACTGTGATGGCAAAAGCCGAAACGACCCCGGTGGCAACAATTGACGATGCGGCTGACGATCCGGCAATATGGGTCAATCCGTCAGATCGCGGAAAAAGTCTGATTATTGGGACTGATAAGCGTGCAGGCATCCATGTCTATGACATGGCCGGTCGGGCGGTGTCGTTCACACCCGCGCCCCGTCTTAACAATGTCGACTTGCGCGACAATGTGAGGGTGAATGGCGAAACGGCGGTACTGGTCGCGGCAAGCGACCGTCGCGATGAGACCAATGCCGCGATTGCGCTGTTCACGCTCGATACCGATGCTGGAAAGCTGTTGCCGCTAGCTAACCTGCAGATCGGGCCGGGTGAAGCCTATGGCATGTGCCTGTGGCAGCGGAAGAGTGACGGGCGCGTCTATGCCTTTCTGGTGCTGAAGGACGGCCGTATCGACCAGGTCGAGCTTGATCTGTCGGGAGCCATCATCACCGGTAAGGTCGTCCGTCAGATAAAGCTTAGCAGTCAGTCCGAGGGCTGTGTGGTCGATGATCGTACCGGCCTTCTTTACGTAGCGGAAGAGGATGTTGGAATCTGGCGGTTCGATGCGCGGCCGACTGCCTCCGTAAAGGCAAGGGCTATGGCGCGCGCCAATGGCAAGCAACTGGTTGCCGACGCCGAAGGGCTGGCGATCGCCCCTGCTGGACGCAATGGCGGCTATCTGCTGGCGTCGAGCCAAGGTGATTATGCCTACACGCTATACAGCTTGCGCGGCGGGCGCTATATCGGCCGGTTCCGTATCGGCGATGGCCCGGGTGTAGACGGTGTGCAGGAAACAGATGGTCTTGAACTCGCACTGAGCGATTTTGGACCCGATTATCCGGCCGGTCTGCTCGTTGTGCAGGATGGTGACAACAGCCCCGAAACCCAAAACTTCAAATATGTGTCCTGGGCAGATGTGCTCAAGGCGCTGTTTTAGCGGGTGGAGGCTGCAAAGGCTTCATTAAGCTGTTTCAGTCGGCGCTTCACCGTAGATGATTCGAGCTGCCGATATTTTCCGGCATAGTCGAGGCCGATTTTGCCATTGCGCCGGAGCAAGGCGACGCTACCGAGCGCCGTTCCGGTGCCGCCATCCAGCCGTTGCGCCAGTCGGACGGCAAGGCCCCACAGCCGTGCCCGATCGAGATCGGCTTCTGACGCCAGTTCGGCGAGTACAGGCAGTCCGGGGCGCTTGCCGCCATAAGCCGCGTAAAGCGCGCCAGCGAGGATCGCTCGATCCTCGGCTGTCACGCCCGGCCAATTACCCTCTAGCGCCAGTCCGGCGGCGTGGATCGCGCGATATTCAGGGTGGCTATTCCATGCGCTGTCGGCGAGCAGACATGCCGCATGTCGCAACCGCACAAGCCGCGGGGGATCGTCGTCGAAAAGCGGCGCGATCCAGCCGGAAATGCCGTCGCCATGATAGGCAAAGCGCGACAGACGGTTGCCTTCATGACGTGCCGCCGCAATCAGCGGGTCTTCGCGACGTAATTCGGGATCGAGCCGGTCGAACAGCAGACCTTCGCGCAATCCATAGACGCTGACCCGAATTTCCGATGGTGCGAAGATGCGATCGAGCGCTTCGAGTGTGGCCATCGCTGCCGGCATGAAAGGAATGCGCGCAGTTGATACCACCCCTGATGCCTGCATGGTTGTTTCATTCTCGACGACCTTGGCGAGGTCAGAAAGCGCCGCTTGCGGCAAGGTATAGTTGGACAGGATGGTCAGCGGATAACCGACCGTCTGCATGTGCAGTTGGCCCAGTGCACGCCAAGCTCCGCCGACAAGGTGCAAAGGAAGTCCTTGGCGGATTGTAAAACCGCCTGCCCGGTCGAGCCTCGCCTCAATGTCCTTTGCTATCGCCTTGGGGTTTATGTCTCCGCGCTGGCTCAATGGGATCGTTCCGAATGGCATTGAGATTGGCTGGGCCGGGACGGCATCTTCGATCATCGCCAGTTCAAGGCTGCCACCGCCCTGATCGGCGACATAGCCTTCAGCCCAAGGCATGTCGCACACAACGCCCAGTGCGGAGGCACGCGCCTCCGCCTCGCCGCTGATCATCTCGATGGCAACGCCTGCATCTGTCGCGCGGGCAAGGAATTCTGCTCCATTCGTCGCACGGCGGGTCGCCTCTGTGGCTATGATATGTCTTTCGCCGACTTGCATCGCGCGGGTCAGCGCATCAAAACGGACCAGCGCAGCAATGGCGGCGTCCATCACGTCGGCATCGATTTCTCCCGATTTCGACACGCAATCGCCAAGCGCGATCCGCGCTTTTTCATTGTAGATCGGCATCGGCGCACGCGGCGGGCCGCCATAGACGACCAGGCGGATTGCGTTCGATCCAATGTCAATAACGGCGCGGGGCGAAAGGATCATCCGGGGGGAATAGGCTTACTGCCGGATAAGGTCCAGCTTGGGGACATCATTACGTTCTGCAAGGGCGCCGCCCCTGCCAGACAATGACGGGTTGGTCATGAAATAATGGTGCAGGTTGAACTTCCGGCCCTTCGCCTTGATCCGCTCATATTCTCCGCTTGGTAGCAGTTTCCAGCTTTGCTGGTTGTCGATCAGATTGGCGACCATTACCTGGTCTAGGATCTGATCGTGCACGGTCGGGTTCTCGATTGGCAGCATATACTCGACCCTGCGGTCGAAATTGCGGCTCATCCAGTCGGCCGAAGAAATGAACACTAACGCGCCGGGGTGGGGCATGTCCTTGCCATTGCCAAAGGCCCAGATTCTGCTGTGTTCCAAAAAGCGGCCAATGATCGACTTTACACGGATGCGCGAAGATAGCCCGGCTACGCCGGGGCGCAGGCAGCAAATGCCGCGCACGACAAGGTCAATCTCGACCCCCGCTTCGCTCGCTTCGTAGAGCTTGTCGATGATCTTGGGATCAACAAGAGAGTTGAGTTTTGCCCAGAGCGATGCAGGCTTGCCCTCGCGCGCAAACGCGATTTCGGCATCGATCATAGCCGCGATATGTTCGCGCATGCCGAGTGGGCTCATGCTCAACATTTCGAGGCCGTGCGGTTCGACATAGCCGGTGACAAAGTTGAAGATCTGCCCTGCGTCGCGCCCGAGCCGTGGATCAGCAGTGAAGAAGCTGAGGTCGGTATAAACCTTGGCAGTGACCGGATGGTAATTGCCCGTGCCAAAGTGGCAATAGGTGCGGATCGATCCTGCTTCCTTACGCACAATCAACGAAATCTTGGCGTGTGTCTTCATGTCGACAAAGCCGTAGATCACTTGCACGCCCGATCGTTCGAGCTGCGATGCCCAAAGCAAATTCTGTTCCTCGTCGAACCGCGCCTTAAGTTCCACAACAGCCGTTACCGATTTGCCAGCCTCCGCGGCGTCGCACAAAGCCCGGATTACCGCCGATTGCTTGCCTGCACGATACAGTGTCTGCTTTATCGCGATGACATCAGGGTCTGACGCCGCCTGTTCGAGGAAAGCGAGGACAACGTCGAAGCTCTCATAGGGATGATGGACGACAATGTCCTTCTGGCGAATGGCGGCAAAGCAATCGCCACCCTGTTCAAGGATCCGTTCTGGAAAGCGGGGCGTATATGGCTTGAATTTGAGTGCTTGGCGATCTTCGTCGACAAGCTGCGCCAGATCGCCAATGCCTAGAAACCCGATCGTCTCGGAAACGATCGAACTTTCACCGCCCAGCGCCTCGCGGACAAGTTTCTGCAGCTTTGGAGATATGCCTTTCTGCATCTTTAATCGGATGACGCGCCCACGCCGGCGCCTTTTGATCGCGCTGCGGAAGTGGCGGACCAGATCCTCCGCCTCCTCCTCAATTTCAATATCGCTGTCGCGGATGATCCGGAATGCACCGGCGCTTAGCAGCTTGTGATCGGGAAAAAGCAGGCCGATGTGAGATTTGATGAGTTCTTCGATCGTAACGAACCGCCGGCGTGGCCCAGGAACGCGAACAAAACGCGGCAGGGCAGGGGGGATCATGATCAACTGTCGGATGACCGCCTTGTCGCTTAATCGGCGCATCTCCAAAATCAGGCTGAGCCCCTTATTGGGGATGAATGGAAAGGGATGTGCCGGGTCGAGGGCTTGCGGGGTGAGTACCGGGAGGATCTGGTCACGAAAATGTTTTTCGACGGCAGTTTCAGCCTTTTTGCCGATCTCAACAGGTTCAAAGACAGAGATTCCCTCGTTCGCCAGCTGCTTACGCAGATGCTGCCAAAGTTTCTGCTGCTCTGCCATCAAGACATCGGCATCCCGAGTAATGGCTTCCAGCTGTTCCCCGGCGGTCATCCCGTCGATGGACAGTTCGTCAATTTTGCGGATCTGTTGCCCACGCAGGCCTGCAACGCGCACCATGAAAAATTCATCGAGGTTGCTGCCCGAAATTGACAGAAAACGCAGCCGCTCCAAAAGTGGATATTTGCGGTTTCCAGCCTCTTCAAGCACCCGGCGATTGAATTTGAGCCAGCTCAGCTCGCGATTGAAATAGCGCGTTTCGCTTGTAATCTGCTTTGATGGACCCAATGCTTGACCCTCTCCCGCTTGCGAATTCTGACTGCCTACCGTTTGTTGCAGTTATGCGACACGCAGAGCTTAACCTGAATATCTGGTGTAAGTTTTCGGAGGCCGACATCTGATGCCTATGTGATGCCTATGCTTTAAGCAGGAGGCAGCGCCAGAAAGCTGCTTCCGAAACGAGCTGGGCAGACTACTGATTCACAAGGAGAAATATGGTGGACGCACTAGGGCTCGAACCTAGGACCCGCTGATTAAGAGTCAGCTGCTCTACCAACTGAGCTATGCGTCCACCCGGCAGAATCAAGCTTGATCCCGCAAAATGAAGCGCGCCTTTGATGCTTTCCGTTGGCCTTGTCAAGCCTCCGCGCGGCAGCCTTTTGGCGATTTAGCCGAAAGTTCGCCTTCCGGGGTGGCGTTCGATCGACATGATGATGCCGACGCAGATCATCATGGTTAGCATCGACGATCCGCCATGGCTGATGAAAGGCAGAGGAAGGCCGGCCACAGGGGCAAATCCGACGACCATCAAAAGGTTGACCATGATGTAGAAAAAGATCGTGCAGGTCAGTCCGCCAGCGACCAGTTGGCCATAGCGACTAGTGCTTTCCATCGCGACTTTTAGTCCCCAGCGCATCAGCAAAACATACAGGCCGATGATGATCAGGCCGCCCATCAGGCCCCATTCCTCTGCCATGGTGGCAAAGATGAAGTCGGTATGGCCTTCGGGCAGGTAATCAAGATGGCTTTGCGTTCCGTTGCCGAAACCTTTGCCAAATATGCCGCCAGAGCCGATCGCGATCTTGGACTGGGTGATATGATAGCCGGCGCCGAGCGGATCCTGTTCAGGGTTGAGGAAGATCAGAACGCGATCCTGTTGATAGGGGCGCAGTCCGAAAAAGAAGACAAGCGGGGCGATGACCGCGACAGCCAAGGCGCCGCCAATGAAGTAGATCATCGGCCAGCCTGCGAGAAAGCCGACCACGGCGGCGCAGAAGATATAGGCAAGCGCAGCGTCGAAATCGGGCTGGATGATCACAAGGATGCTGGGCACGATGAGCATGATGGCAACCGGCCAGACAGCGTCGAGGCCGTTGATCTTGGATGGCGGCAGGCGATCGAAAAACCATGCGGTGACAAGCACGACTGTTGGCTTCATCAGCTCCGATGGTTGGAATGTGATGATGCCCAGATCGATCCAGCGCTGGCTGCCGCCGCCCGCAAAACCGATCAGTTCTACCGCAACAAGCATCAACAGAAGGATGAGGTAGAGCGGAAAAGTGATTTGTTTCCAGAAATCGAGCGGCAGGCGCGACATTATGACCGCCATGGTCATCAATACGCAGAAACGGATGATATGGTTTCCTGCCCAGGGGCTGAAGCTGCCGCCCGCAGCAGAATAGAGGACGGCGGTGCCGAACATTGCCAGCCCGAGCAGCACAAAGATCACGCGCCAGGGAAGGGCGGCGATTGGTGCCGGAACGATTGCGTTCACATTTCGCTCCGTTCGGTCGCCGGCACGCCTTGTCCGGCCTGAAAAGCTGCATATTGGCGGGCCATACGTTCTTCTATGCCGCCACCCCAACCGGCTTCCAGGGCCTCCAGCGAGGCCATCGCCTTTTCGCGATCATAAAGGAAAGTCAGGACATCCTTGGCAACGGGAGCGGCTGCACGCGCGCCACCCATGCCATGTTCGATTACCACAGCAGCTGCATAGCGTGGCTGCGCAACCGGCGCAAAGCAGACGAACAGACCATGGTCGCGAAAGCGCCTTGTGCCGCCTTGGCCGCGCTGACCGCCCTTGATCGCGCGAACCTGTGCAGTGCCTGTCTTGCCGCCCATGGTAACGTCGGGAACTTCCAGCCGGCTGCGAACGGCGGTGCCGGCGCCATTGACCACGAGATCCATCCCGTCGCGAACGACCTGAAGATGGTCGTCGGGAAAAGGCAGGTGCTTGGGCGCGCCGTTGCGCTTTTTCAGCAATATTTCGGGTTCGAGCATATGGCCCGACGCGATGCGCGCCGCCATCACCGCAAGCTGGAATGGGCTGGTGATGACATAGCCCTGTCCGATCGTTGCGTTCAGCGTATCCGAACGCGTCCATGCATCCCCATATTTGCGCATTTTCCAGGCGCTGTCCGGTATTGTGCCATATCTTTGCGATTGGAACGGCAAGGGGAATTCCTGTCCGAGCCCGAGCAGTTTCGCGGTCGGCGCGATCGCATCATAGCCGATCCGGTTGCCCATCGCATAGAAATAGGTGTTGCAGCTCTTCATGATGGCGGAGCGCATATCCATTGGCCCGTGACGGCCAAGGCATTTGAAGACGCGGTTGCCCAGCCGGTATCCGCCGCCGCACATCACCTTTTCATCTGGATCGATGCCATGGTCGAGCATGGCAAGCGCGGCCATGGGCTTGAGGGTCGAGCCTGGGGGATAAAGCCCCTGCAGCGATTTGTTAAGCATCGGGATGCGTTCATCGCTGTTGAGCATTTTCCATTCGAGCCGACCAATGCCTTCCGAAAAGCTATTCGGATCGAAACAGGGCATCGACACAAGCGCCAAAACGTCACCCGTCAGGCAGTCGATGACGACTACCGATCCCGATTCGACGCCGAGCCGGCGCGCCGCATAATTGTGAAGATCGATATCGATCGTTAGCTGTACCGGCTTTCCGGGTGTGTCGGGCCTGCTTGACAGTTCGCGTATGATCTTGCCGCGCGCTGTGACCTCGGTCCGCTTTGCACCCGGCTTTCCGCGTAGGCGCATTTCCATTGTTTTTTCAAGACCTTGCTTCCCGACCTTAAAGCCTGGTGTGATAAGCAGCGGGTCCTTTTCTTTCTGATATTCCTCGGCTGAAACAGTGCCGACATAGCCAAGTAAATGGCCGACCGCAGCCCCGCTGGGGTAGAAACGCGAAAAGCCCTGTCGCGGGCTCACGCCGGGCAAATCGGGAAGGCGCACACTGACGCGCGCAAAGCTTTCATAATCAAGGCCCGCCGCTACCTGGACGGGTTGGAAGCCCTGAGCCTCTTTAAGTTCCTTTTCGATCCGCTCGACATCCTCTGCTTTCAGATCAAGCAGGGTCGTCAACGTTTCAAGAGTCGCTTTGCTGTTCTGAAGCCGATCGGGGATAATATCGACCCGAAAATCGGCGCGATTGGTTGCGATCGGTTTGCCTATGCGGTCGATGAACCAGCCGCGGCGCGGTGGAATCAGTGTCAGATTGACGCGGTTGCTTTCGGAAAGCAGCCTGTATTTCTCATTCTCGGCGACCGAGATATAGGCCATACGCGTTGCAACAACAGCCCCGATAACGGCCTGCACCCCGCCAATGAAAAGCGAGCGGCGCGAAAAAATGAATTCAAGTTGCCCGGTGGTCGGCCCACGGTTATCCCTCATGCGGACAGCCGCCAGCTATCCAGTCGCGCACATAGCCGAACTGCTAAAGGATATAGCAGGATAGACAATATGATCTGCGGTACAATGATGCGAACCTCCGGCGCCGGATGGGCTAACCCCGAAATGCCCAGCCCGGCCAGCAGCGCCAGCATAATCAGCACAGCTGCGATTAGCCAGTCTCGTAAATAATCGCGCCATACACCCCGCAGGTCGAGCAGTTCGATCATGATCATGCACGCTGACCATACCAGCGCGGAACTGCCAAATGGCTGGCCGTTGTAAAGGTCGTCGAACAGGCCGAGCGGTAGCCCGATCCATGCAGGCCACATGCCGGGTCGCATCAGTCGCCAGGCTAGCAGTATCAGCAAACCGAAAGGAGGAAGCAGCGGTACGCCCGCCACAAGTGGCAATGCAGAGGTCAGCATCGATCCTGCCATTACCGACAGTATCGGCACCATCAGCATCCGCGCCGGCGATTGTTCGCGGTCGATTCGACTTTCATATTCGCGGCCTGGGCCCAGAAGTCTGCGCCCGGTGGCGAACATCTGCCTCTTCATTCGTCGTCCCCGACTTCAGGCATCGCTGCGATGGCATCGTCCAGCACCTTTTTGGGTGCGGTCTGATAGGGTTTGAGCACCAGCACATGTTCTGCCGAGGCCGCACTGGCAATCGGGCGGGCGAGCGCGCCATCGCTGGTCTTTCGCACGATTCGCGCAAAGGGGATGCTTGGAGGATAAAGCCCCCCACTTCCCGAGGTCACGACGACTTGACCGCGCCGGAAGTTGTTGACGCCCAGATCGACCGGTCGGATCATTATAGTGCCGTCGCCTAGCCCGCTGGCAAGTGCCGGCAGGCCGTCGGGCACACGCAGCACAGGGATGACATTTTCGGCATCGGAAATAAGCAACACCTTGGCAGTCGTCGGGCTGGTTTCGATCACCCGGCCGATCAGGCCGCGCGCTGCACGTACCGGATAGCCTGCAGCAACGCCGCTGTTCGAACCGATGGAGAGGATTGCGATGCGCCGGCTGCTCGATGCCGTGCTGCTGACGAGGTTGCCGATCGCGACAATCTGGTTCGCCTCCGCTTTCTTCAGGCCCAGAAGCGTCCGCAATTCAGCATTTTCCGCTTTCAACGCTTTGGCTTCGATGATGATAGTCCGGCTCGCTGCCAACTGCCGTTTCAGGCTGGCATTTTGTGAAGCGGCGTCCAGATAGGCGCCGGTATTTTCGCCTATCGCGGATATGCTGCGGCGAATTGCAAACAAGGTTCGGGCAACGGGCGCGGTGACTTCGGCGGCACCCGCGCGAAGCGCTGCAAAGCCTTTGGGGTCTGCGATTGAAACAAGCAGTAACAGCCCGCCTATCACTGCGCCGGCGATCGCCAGCACATAAGTGACAAACAGGCTGAACTGCGCCCTGCGGGAAAAACCCGGGCGCCGGTTTCTGGGCGGCGCCATCGTCTGACCTACCTTATGCGGTGAGAAGGACGCCGCGGAACACGGGGTCTTCCATCGCTCGGCCGGTGCCGATGGCAACGCAGGTCAGCGGGTCTTCGGCAACGGTGACAGGAAGGCCGGTTTCATCGCGTAGATGTTCGTCAAGGCCAGCCATCAAAGCGCCGCCGCCCGTCAGAACAATACCCTGATCGACAATGTCGGCGGCCAGTTCAGGTGCCGTGTTTTCAAGCGCGATGCGAACGCCCTCGACGATCGTTCCGATCGGTTCAGACAATGCCTCGGCAATCTGGCCCTGGTTGATCGAGATTTCCTTGGGAACGCCGTTCACAAGATCACGGCCCTTTATGTGTATCGTTTGACCGATGCCATCAGCAGGCGCGCGCGCAGTGCCGAAATCCTTTTTGATACGTTCCGCAGTCGCTTCACCGATCAGCAGATTATGGTGTCGGCGCACATAAGAGACAATCGCTTCGTCCATTTTGTCGCCACCGGTGCGGACCGAAGTGGTATAGGCAAGGCCGCGCAGCGAGAGCACGGCAACTTCTGTCGTGCCGCCGCCAATGTCGACGACCATTGAACCAATCGGTTCGGTTACCGGCATGTCAGCACCGATCGCCGCTGCCATTGGCTCCTCAATCAGATAGACTGCACTGGCGCCCGCATTTGATGCGGCATCGCGGATCGCGCGGCGCTCAACGCTGGTCGAACCCGAAGGAACGCAGATCACGATTTCGGGATAGCTGAACATCCGGGGCTTGCCGTGCACCTTGTGGATGAAGTGCTTGATCATCTGCTCAGCCACATCGATGTCGGCAATCACGCCATCGCGCAACGGACGTATGGCCTCGATGCTGTCGGGCGTCTTGCCCATCATCAACTTTGCGTCGTCGCCAACCGCTTTAACGCGTTTGATGCCGTTGATGGTCTCGATCGCCACCACCGAAGGTTCGTTCAGAACGATCCCCTGGCCGCGTACATAGACTACGGTATTCGCAGTGCCGAGATCGATTGCCATGTCTTGGGAGGCAAATCGGAAAAGTTTGAACATGCTGTATCTTTCACCCGAAGAGAAATGCTTGGGAACGCGGGCTATTGTCCTGCCTTGGCTGTCCGGTGCAATCGCGCCGCCCTACAGGAAATCGCTGTATTACTAAACAGCAAAATCGGTCGGCCTGCCATGAAAGGATTCGCTTGGCGCGGGCGCTTGGGCTACGTGCGCGCAGATGTCAATAAGAAGGCTCCCCGATGCGCTGATCAACCGGATTGCAGCCGGTGAAGTGGTGGAAAGACCGGCCAGTGCGTTAAAAGAACTGGTGGAAAATGCGATCGATGCAGGCGCGCGGCAGGTGTCGATCCGGCTGGGCGCTGGCGGACTCGATCTAGTCGAGGTCAGCGACGACGGTTGCGGGATGACAGCCGACGAAATTACCCTTGCGCTCGAAAGACATGCGACCTCAAAATTGCCTGATGACAATATCGATCAGGTGATGACCATGGGTTTCCGTGGAGAGGCATTGCCCTCAATCGCCAGCGTTTCACGTTTCCAAGTCGAAAGCCGGGTACGTGGCGGCGATGGCTGGGGGAGGACCGTCGATCACGGCCGCCTCATTGCCGAGGGGCCGGCGGCCATTCCGCCTGGGACGCGCGTGCGAGTCGAAAATCTTTTCGGCAACATTCCTGCGCGGCGCAAATTCCTGCGCAGCGCGCGCGCAGAATATGCTGCAGCGCTCGACACCGTCCGGCGACTCGCCATGGCACGGCCCGATATCGGCTTCACATTGGAGCATGACGGGCGACGCACGCTTTCGGTGCAGCGCGGAATGCAACGGCCGGAACGGGTTGCCGCATTGACATCGCCCGAACTTGCGGAAAACAGTGTTGCGCTCGATTTCCAGCGGGAGGGCATCGTCTTGGGCGGCATCGCCTCCTTGCCCACCTATAATCGCGGGGTGGCCGACCACCAGTTTCTTTTCGTCAACGGTCGTCCGGTCAAAGACAGGCTGTTGGTTGGTGCGGTGCGCGGCGCCTATGCCGAAATGCTGGCGCGCGACAGGCATGCTGTGGTGGCCCTTTTCCTCGACCTCCCGCCGTCGGAGGTCGATGTGAATGTGCATCCCGCAAAAACAGAAGTCCGCTTCCGCGAACCGGCATTGATTCGTGGGATGATCGTTTCTGGACTGCGCCACGCCATTGATCAGGCCGGCTTTCGCAGCGTCCAGCGTCCTGCCGAGGCCGCGCTGGCCAATTGGCAGGTCGAGCCAGTGCGGACAGTGCAGGGCGATATATTTACCGTCTCACCCACTGCCTATCAGGGCGACTATTCCCGCCGCGCCGCTTATCCATCCTTTGCGGACTCGCGCTCCAGCTTTGCCGACCTTGCAAGCATTCAAGGCGAGGACTTGGCCCCGCTTATGGGCCGTGCCGAGCCATCGATTGAAGCTGTGCCCGAATCCGTGCGCCACCCGTTAGGTGTTGCCCGCGGGCAGGTTGCTGCGACCTATATCGTTGCCGAAGCTGAAGACGGGCTGGTGATTGTTGACCAGCACGCCGCGCACGAACGACTAGTGCTTGAACGCATGCGTGCGGCGACGGCACAGGGTAGGGTGGCTATACAGGGGCTGCTTGTGCCCGAAGTCGTCGAATTGGATGAGCCTGCCTGTGACCGGTTGGAAGCGCGCATTGGCGAGTTGGCGGAATTTGGTCTGGAAATCGAACGCTTCGGTCCCGCCGCGATGCTGGTGCGCAGTGTGCCGGCATTGTTGGGCACCAAGGATGCGCAGTCGCTTGTCCGCGATCTTGCCGATGATCTCGCAGCCTATGACGAAGCCATCAGCCTGAAAGAACGCCTCGACCTTGTTGCCGCAACGATGGCTTGCCACGGTTCGGTGCGGGCTGGGAGGGTGCTTTCAGTGGCGGAAATGAACGCACTGCTGCGCGAAATGGAGGTTACGCCGCATAGCGGTCAGTGCAATCATGGCCGTCCGACTTGGGTCAAACTGGCGCTTGGCGATGTCGAGAAACTGTTTGGCCGAAAATAGCGATCAATCGCTTGCGACTTCCGGATTGCGCACCCTGATCAGCCCGGTCGACACCATTGTCATCACCGCGACATCATTCTGATTGAACACGGTGGTGCGTCCCTTGAACATTCCCATTTCGGGGCGCGATTGCGACCGCCGCTTGGACAATACTTCGCTTTCGATGCGCAGCGTGTCACCGGGATAGACAGGTTTCAGCCAGCGTAGTTCGTCTATACCCGGCGAACCAAGGCCCGCCTGCTGGTTGACCTTCATATTGTCGACCATCATCCGCATCGCCATTGATCCGGTGTGCCAGCCGCTGGCAGACAGACGGCCGAAATAGGTTTGCGCCGCTGCCTCGTCGTCGAGATGGAAGGGTTGGGGATCATATTTACCGGCAAATTCGATCACTTCCTCGCGGGTGACCTCATATCGGCCATAGCTTGCCTTGGAACCGACGACGATGTCTTCGTAATGGAGCATAATTTCTCAAACCTGTTCGATGATCGGAATCTGTGGTGCCGCTTCGCGGGGAAGATGCCCGGTGAGGCGCGGGTCGGGGAAGGTTTCAAGCTGGCGCTGATAGGCCACGAACCCATGCTTTTGATAAAAGCGTAACGCCCCGGGTGCATCCAGCGTGCAGGTGTGCACCCACATGCGTTCGACGCCTTGCCCTTGTGCATTTCGGCGCGCCCAGCCCAGTTGCAGCGCCATCGCCATCAACCAGCCGCCATGCCCCTTGCCGTTAAGCGGCGGGATCAGGCCGAAAAAGGCGATCTCGCATTGCCGTGCCTCTCGAAAATCCAATTCTAATATGCCGACTTCGATTCCACGCCGGTCGCTGACCGCCCAGATCATGACATCGGGATGGTGGATGATCGCGGTCAGTTCGGCGTCGTCCATCACCAATCGAGAGAACCACAGCCAAGGCTCACCCACGCGACGATAGAGCAGTCGGTATTTTTCAAGGGCAGGGCCTTCCCACCGCTCCAGCCGAAATTCCGATGGCGGCATGGGACGCAACGCGGGCTTTTGCGTCATTTCAAGGGTTGTGACGATTGCTGCGATCTGCCCGTCGGCTATAGGTGTATAGGTCAAGCGGCTATTCCCAGACGACCTCGGGCGGCAGGCTCATCAAGATTGCATCGACATTGCCGCCTGTCTTGAGGCCGAAGGTCGTGCCCCGGTCATACACAAGGTTGAATTCGGCATAGCGCCCACGCCAGATGCGCTGTGCCTGCTTTTCTGCCTCTGAAAATTCCAATTCCATCCGCCTGCGCACTATCTGAGGGAAAATGTCGAGAAATGCCTCGCCCACATCCCGTGTGAAGGCGAAGTTGCGCTCGAACATCGTGTCATTCTCGCATTCGAGATGATCATAGAAAATGCCGCCGACCCCGCGGTGCACCTGACGATGCGGAATCCAGAAATAATCGTCGGCCCATTTCTTGTAACGCTCATAGACATCTGGGCCATAGGGCGCACAGGCGGCGCGCAGACGGGCATGGAACTCTTCTGTATCTTCATCATAAGCGATGGGTGGGTTGAGGTCCGCGCCGCCACCGAACCACCGTTTCGCCGTTGTAAGGAAGCGGGTGTTCATATGGACCGCGGGTGCATGGGGGTTCGCCATATGGGCCACAAGGCTGATCCCGGTTGCAAAGAAACTAGGGTCTTCGCTTGCGCCATGGATGGTTTTGGCAAATTCGGGGTTGAATGCCCCGCCTACGGTCGAGACATTGACGCCGACTTTTTCAAAAACCTTGCCCTTCATTACCCCGCGCACGCCGCCACCGCCGGGCGATCCGTCGTGATCCAGACGGTCCCATGCGATATACTCAAAACTGGCATCGGATCCTGCCTGGCGTTCGATCGCCTCAAAGGCGGCGCAAATGCGGTTACGCAGATCCTCGAACCAGTCGCGTGCGGCCTGTTGCTGACTATCAAGAGAGAGGGTCACGTAATTTACTCCAAAGGTAGCTGCCGCGTCTGGCGTAGGGCTTCTGCCAATGCGATGCCAGCCGAGACAGCAACATTCAAGGAGCGAAATTCTGGCTGCATCGGAATGCGTATCCGCAAATCGCATTGCCTGGCGACGCTTTCGGGAACGCCCGCGCTTTCCGATCCAAATAACAATGTGTCGCCGGGCATGAACCGGGTCTCATATAGCGATGTTGCGCCCTTGCTGGTCAAAAGGGCGATGCGGCTGCCGTTGCTGTGTGCTGTTGTTGCAAAATCTTCCCAATCGGGAAAGCGTTCGATCCTAGCGGCAGCTGCATAATCCATTCCCGATCGCTTCAATGCCTTGTCGGAAAAAGGAAAGCCGCATGGTTCGATGATCGCGCACGGCACACCCATGCAGGCGGAAAGCCGCAAGATGGTGCCGACATTTCCGGCAATGTCCGGCTGGTACAGGGCAATTTTCAAGTGAACTTCCAATTTTTGCAACTTATGCACAGGCGAATGTCACATATTGCCCAATTTCCCTGTTGGCAAATCGGGCTTAACGCGTCTATCAGGCCGCGGAATCATGGCTGACAGCATGCTGTCTGTCGTGCAAAGACAAATAGGGTTTCGGGGTATTTGCCGCATAGCCTGACAGGCGAAATTGCGGAGAATAAGGGCAAAGCATGGCTACGGTCGAACAGGCGGAAAGCATGACAGAAACAACAGAAGAGGGCGGCGTTCGTCGCCGTGATTTCATCCATATCGCAGCGGTAAGCTGGGCAGGGGTCGGGGCCGCAGCGGTTGCGTTGCCGCTTGTCAACCAGATGAACCCGAGCGCCGACGTGCGCGCACTGGCATCGATCGAGGTTGATGTTACCTCCATTGAGCCGGGCATGGCAATCAAGACGAGTTGGCGCAAACAGCCGGTGTTCATCCGCAACCTGACTGCTGACGAAGTTGCCGAAGCCAACAAGGTGCCGGTGAGCACGCTGCGCGATCCGCAGTCGCTTGCCGACCGCACCAAGCCGGGCAAGGAAAACTGGCTGGTTACTCTTGGCGTGTGTACCCATTTGGGTTGCGTTCCGTTGGGTGCAGCAGCAGGCGAAGTTCGCGGTGATTATGGCGGCTATTTCTGCCCCTGCCACGGTTCGCATTATGATACCGCGGCCCGCATACGTAAGGGCCCCGCGCCGACGAACCTAGAGGTTCCGAATTATGAATTCCTTTCCGACACTGTCGTGAAGATTGGTTGAGGAGCGCGATTGAGATGAGCTTCCCTTGGGCAAATGAGTATAAGCCGCAAAATCCGGTGATGCAGTGGCTTGATGAGCGCCTGCCGCTTCCCCGTTTTGTATATAATGCGGTTGGCGCCGGTTATCCTGTGCCGCGTAACCTCAATTATTTCTGGAATTTCGGTGTTCTGGCTGGCGTCGCACTAACGATGCAGATCATCACCGGGATCATCCTCGCCATGCATTATTATGCAAGCGTAGATGGAGCGTTCAACAGCGTTGAGCATATCATGCGCGACGTTAATGGCGGCTGGTTCCTGCGTTATGCGCACATGAACGGGGCCAGCTTCTTCTTTATCGTCGTCTATATCCATATTTTTCGCGGCCTTTATTTCGGTTCCTACAAGGCACCGCGCGAGATGATCTGGTTGCTCGGCGTTGTGATATTCCTTCTCATGATGGCCACCGCGTTCATGGGCTATGTTCTTCCCTGGGGGCAGATGAGCTATTGGGGCGCGCAGGTGATCACCGGCTTCTTCTCGGCCATTCCGGTCGTTGGTGAACCGCTTCGCCAGTGGCTTTTGGGTGGCTTTGCGCCGGATCAGGCAGCTTTGAACCGCTTTTTCTCGCTGCACTTCGTCTTGCCCTTCGTCATTCTGGGCTGTGTTATCCTTCACGTCTGGGCACTACACATTCCGGGTTCGTCTAACCCGACCGGTGTGGAAGTGAAAACCGAGAGCGACACCGTTCCCTTCCATCCCTATTACACGGCGAAGGACGGTTTCGGGCTGGGCGTATTTCTGATCTTCTTCGTGCTCGTCACGTTCTTCGCGCCGAACATGCTGGGCCATCCGGATAACTATATCCCGGCAAACCCGCTTTCGACGCCGACGCACATCGTTCCGGAATGGTATTTCTGGCCCTTCTACGCGATCCTGCGTGCGTTCACGGTGGACTTCCTGTTCATCCCGGCGAAGCTGCTCGGCGTGCTTGCGATGTTTGGCTCGATCGCGCTTCTGTTCTTCCTGCCGTGGCTGGACTCGTCACCGGTACGGTCGGGCAACTATCGCCCGCTGTTCAAGAAGTACTTCTGGTATGGTCTCATCCCCTGCATAATCATCCTCGCAATCTGCGGTGTGATGCCTGCCGAGGGCAAATGGATCCTGCTCGGACAGATCGCGTCTGCTTATTATTTCGCGCACTTCCTGATCATCCTGCCGATCATCTCGCGGATCGAAAAGACAGCGCCGTTGCCGAATTCGATCACTGAAGCCGTGACCGGCCAACCCGCAGTATCAGCGACTGGTTCGCTGGCACCCGCCGCTGCCTAACAGGGGAAAGACAGCATCATGGTTCGCATTATCGCCTTTCTTGTCGGTCTGTTCTTTTCAGGTTGGCTCATCGTTTCGGCTGGTTTCACAACCTATGAGATGATCACCGATCCGGCCAAGCCGACGGTAGAGAAACTGTTCCACAAACACCCCAAGCCGGTGTCCTTCGCACATGACGGCCCATTCGGAGAGTTTGACAAGGCGCAGTTGCAGCGCGGTCTCAAGGTTTTCCAGGAAGTTTGCGCCGCATGCCACGGTCTGAAGCAGGTTGCGTTCCGCGACTTTGCAGCGCTTGGCTACAGCGAGGACGAAATCAAGGCGATCGCCAAGGGCTGGCCGCTGGAAGTTCCGAGCATCAATCCGGAAACGGGTGAGCCTGCTACGCGTAAGGCCTTGCCGTCTGACAAGCTGCCTTACCCCTTCGCCAACGAAGTGGCCGGCCGCGCGGCAAACAACAACGCCTATCCGCCTGATCTTTCGCTCATGGTGAAGGCACGTGAAGGTGGGGCGCCTTACATCTACTCGTTGCTGACCGGTTACCAGCAGCCTTCGCCCGAATTGCTTAAGCAGTTCCCCGAAGCCAAGCCGGGCACAGGTTTGCACCACAACCCCTATTTTCACAGTCTCAACATTGCGATGGCTCCGCCTTTGACCGGTGAAGGTCAGGTGACCTTCGACGATGGTACGCCTTCGACAGTTCCGCAGATGGCAAAGGACGTTTCGGCGTTCCTGACCTGGGCAGCAGAACCCAAGCTGGAAGCCCGCAAGCAGGCCGGTTGGGCAGCCTTGCTCTTCCTGCTGATTTTCACGGGGCTGGCCTATTTGTCCTATCGCACGATCTGGGCAGAGAAGAAGAAGCATTGAGCTTCGGCTGAATGGATAACATAAAAGGCCCGTTGCGAGAGATCGCAGCGGGCCTTTTCATTGTTGACCGCTACTATCGGCAATGGCTATAGCGCCGACCATCAGTTGAGCGGGTATAGCATAGTGGTAATGCTCTAGCCTTCCAAGCTAGCTAGAGGGGTTCGATTCCCCTTACCCGCTCCAAAATCTCACCTTACCCCCTGATACAATTTGTGACGAAGAGGCTCGCCTCTCGCATAGTTTTGCGACCTTTGGCGCCTATATGCAGCACTGTCGGCAATTGCTGGCATCGGGGGCGATTTTAAGGGATATGCAAAATGAAGGGTATGTTTGTAAAACTGGGTATCGGTACGGCAATGGCGGTGTCCTTTGCCCTGGCAGCTGCTGCGGCGACGCCGACGCAGGCTGATGGCGACAACAAGGGTAACAGCTCTATCAGCAAAGCCGAGATGATGGCAAAGTCCAGCGCACGTTTTGACCAGATGGATGCAAACCGGGACGGTCGCATTGATGCCGCGGATCGGGATACGCGGCTGAAAAGCCGTTTTGCTAGCATAGATACGGACAAAAACGGTAGCCTGAGCGAAACCGAATTTGCCGCTGCGCATGCTGGCCGGGACGGTATGCACGCTATGGGTGGCGAACGCCGCTATGAACGCGGCGGCCATAACGGCAGGCGCGCGCATCATGACGGTGGAATGCTTCGTGCAGCAGACAGCGACGGTGACGGCGTGATCACCCGTGCTGAAATGATCGCGGGCGCCAATGCCCATTTCGTCAAGATGGACAGTAATGGCGATGGTCAGATCTCCCGCGCGGAACGCGAAGCCGTGGGCAGGGCGATGCGCGGACAACATCGCGGTCCGTCAAAAGACTAGGGATGTAGGCCGGCGGCATCGTGATTTCATGCTGCCGGCTTTCCCTCGCGCCAACGGCCAGATAAGCATAGCCGATGAACAAGCCCCGCCCGCACCTACTTCTGGTCGATGACGAAGTCTCGATCCGCGATCCGTTGGGCCGCTATCTGGAAAAGCAGGGGTTCCGGGTGACCGAGGCTGGCGATGCCGAAGCGGCGCGCGCAGCTCTGAAGGGCTATGATATTGATGTCGTACTACTCGACATAATGATGCCGGGTGAAGACGGTCTGAGTCTGACAAGATATGTCGCGGAGCATGGTGGCCCTCCGATTATCCTTGTAACGGCACGATCGGAAGAAGCCGATCGTATCGTCGGCCTAGAAATCGGGGCGGATGATTATGTCGTCAAACCATTTTCTCCACGTGAGCTGGTTGCCCGGATTAAGGTCGCTCTGCGCCGGAATTCGCCTGCGAAGGCATCTGAAGGCCAAAGGGCTGCGATCTGGCATTTTGATAATTGGCAATTACGGATTGCCGAGCAGTTGCTGTTTGATCCCCATGGGGCACTAGTCCCGCTGTCATCGGGCGAGTTCCGGCTGCTCGAGGCGATGATCGAAAGGGCAGGGCAGGTGCTGAACCGCGATCAGTTGCTCGATCTTACCCGAGGCCGGACGGCGGGGCCGTTTGACCGCGCAATAGATAACCAGATCAGCCGTTTGCGCCGTAAGATTGAACCAGACCCGAAAGACCCCACATATATCAAGACAATTTGGGGCGGTGGCTATCGCTTCTCGACTGAAGTCCGGCGCGGATGAGCCGATTCCGTTTCTTTCCGCGAACCTTAATGGGCCGGATCATGCTGGTCACCGCGCTTGGCGTCATGCTGGTGCAGGGGATCAACACCGTCTTGAGGTATCAGGCGTTTCAGGCGCGTGCATTGGTCGAGTCAGCTTCGCATCTGGCGGCCACAATGGCGAGCCAGCTTGAACGTGCCGAAATGGCAGGGGACCAGAGCCACTGGCGCAAGCGCGGCGTAATGCTGGCCATTTCCTCGCAACCCATTCAGCCTGTCGGCTTCCGCAGCACCAACGAACTCGCCGAGCGGGTGGCCGCGCCCTTGCAATCAATATACCCTCAGGTGAAATCGGTCCGGTTGTCGATTGGCCCTGCCGGCAGTTTGCCTCCCATATTGCAGTTGATTGATCGACCTCGCGATCAGTTGGAACGGCGCTGGCATCGTGAACGTCAGGCGTCCGGTCAAGTATTGTTATTGACGCTTCATCTCAAGGATGGCCGTTTTGTCCAGGCCACCTTCTTTCGGGTGCGCCCTCCGCAACTCCGGCCATTTGCCTGGATCCTCATGGAAACGCTGCTCATCTATCTCGGCGTCCTTATTCCTTTGTTGTTCGTCATTCGCCAGATGTCGAAACCGCTCCGTGCATTGAACGCACGGCTTTCGGATGACGGATTGGGTAGCGGTGCCCCACCCGTTGAGCCGCGCGGACCAGACGATGTGCGCAAACTCATCGACAGCTATAACCTTGCTGAAGAGCGGGTAAATGCAATGCTGACAGAAAAGGATGTGATGCTTGGCGCTATTGGCCATGATTTGAAGACGCCGCTGGCTTCGCTGCGCGTCCGCATCGAATCGGTGGACGACGAAGATGAGCGGACCAAGATGGCGATGACCGTCGATGAAATGGTCCATATCCTGGACGACATATTGGTGCTGGCGCGCCTAGGCCGTTCGGTCGAAGTGCCGGTACTGACCGATCTCGGTGCGTTGACGGCGACAGTCGCTGATGAACTAAATGCGGGTGACCGGGTACAGTTGGTCGAGGTCGGGGAAAAGTGCCGGGTAACTGTCCGTCAGGTGTTGCTGCGCAGGGCGTTGCGCAACCTGCTGGACAATGCGTTGCAGTATGGATCACGCGCTTTGGTCGAGATGCGTTGTGATGGACAGTTTGCCACGATCCAGATCGATGATGAAGGGCCGGGCTTGAGGGACGATCAGCTGACGAGCCTGTTCGAGCCATTTGCCCGGGGTGAGGTGTCGCGTAACCGCGCGACCGGGGGCAGTGGACTTGGCCTCACCATTGCACGGGCGATTGCACGTGCCCATGGCGGGGATGTTGTCCTTGAAAACCGCGAAGGTGGCTTGCGATCAGTCCTCACATTGCGGCAATGACCTTTGCAAGCCAGCTGCGAGTTTGATCAGATGCCGCTGGGTATTTTCTTCCAACTGCCGCTTTGCTGATACTCGCTTTTCACATTGGCGCTGCCTGGAAGGTTGCCTCCGCCAAAAGCGGTATCGCCGCCTTTGGCCCGCGCCTCGCGTGAATAATCAGGCGCGGCAAAGCTGGGAGCGTTAGTCGCGCGGTAGGGGGTTATATCGGCATAGGCATTGCGGACATTGCCACTCGTGCTCGGCAAGGCGACTGCCATGGCCTCAGCCTCGGCCTTCAGGCGGGCGGCAGCAAATTCACGCTCATATTGTTTCTGCAACTCGATCGGATCGAGGTTCGGCACCGTCTTCGCATTCCATACCCGCGGCTTGGGACCGGGGAAAGGCTCACGGCCCGCATGATTGCGGAAGAATGCCGAGGGGCGGCCTGCACTGCCTTTCCAGCGATAAAAGCGGTGCGCGCCTATCGTGTCGATGAAATCCAGACTTGGCGCCCAATAGGGATAGACATAGGTCGCATGGTAATGCGTCGCCATGCCGATCGGCGCATAGACCGAACCGGCCAGTGCCTGAGCCGCTACACGTTGTGCGCGCAGCCATGCCGGGCGGGCAGGCACACGTGCCATCGAACCATCACAGCTATAGCTGAACTGGCATCCCGTCGCCCGCTCCGAACCCTGATAGATCACGCCGCAGATGCTATTGGGATAGGTCGGGTGGCGCATCCGGTTGATGATGACCTGTGCGACAGCCCGCTGGCCTGCATCCGGTTCATTTGCGGCCTCATAATAGATCGCGTCAGTCAGACATTGCAGCGCGCGCGAATAGTCGGCGGTTCCGGACCTAAGAAAAAAGGGCTGCGCGACAGCGCCCATGGCGCCGGTTAGATCAGTGGACCCGGTTGCTGCAAATGGCACATCGTCTGCGGCCGCTTCAGTCCCCGCGAGATTGGGGGCCGGCACTGCATCGCTGTCAGGGTCGAGGAAGAAGAAAGCCGATCCGGAAAAATTCTGGTCTGCGCTTTCCGCCGCGCCCGCCAACATATCGCTATCGACCTTTTTGCTCGGAATGCTCCACGCCCACTGGGCCGAACTGGGTAATAAGGCGAGCAACAGGAATGCCAAAGCGAGCAGCACGAATTCACGTGTGCCGAAAAGCCGCCGCCGGTTCTTGCTGGGCGCAGGCCGCCTTTTCGGCTTGTTGTCGGTATCGACAGGATGGTGAAACATCGGCCCTGGCTGCTTGGAAATGCTGAATTGCGATTCGCTTTTACCGGAAAAAACAGGTCGACTGTTGCGCTATTTTTGCGCTGTGTCATTACGGGACGCAGGCAAAATCAAGGATTAATACCGATTTTCCACGAGGGATCTGTAAAAATTGTGCAGCGCAGTAACAATCGATGCTACGTGTCGCACAAGGCGGTTTTGCTTGCACCTTGTCCAACAAGCTGACTAGAAGCGCTCTCGCAAATTCTTGGAGTAAGACACATGGCGGCGAATTGGACGCCCGACAGCTGGCGCAACCATGACGGCAAGCAGATGCCCACCTATCGCGACCAGCAGGCATTGGCCGCAACAGAAGCAACGCTTCGTAATTTTCCGCCACTGGTTTTTGCCGGTGAAGCGCGCAATCTGACGGCCGAACTGGCTGACGTCGCGGCAGGCAAGGCATTTCTGCTTCAGGGTGGGGACTGCGCCGAAAGCTTTGCCGAGTTTCATCCCAATAATATTCGCGATACATTTCGCGTTATTCTGCAAATGGCAGTCGTCCTGACTTTTGCCAGCAAACTGCCCGTGGTCAAACTTGGCCGGATGGCGGGCCAGTTTGCCAAGCCGCGTTCGGCCGACACTGAAGTGATAGATGGCGTTGAATTGCCCAGCTATCGCGGTGATATTATCAACGACATCGCATTTGAGCAGGTATCGCGCGAGCCGGACCCCGAACGTATGGTCAAGGCGTACAGCCAGGCAGCCGCAACGCTGAACTTGCTACGCGCGTTCAGCCAAGGCGGCTATGCCAACCTGCACCAGGTTCATGCGTGGACGCATGATTTTATGGGCCGTTCGCCCTGGGCCAAGAAATTCAAGGATGTTGCCGACCGTATTGGAGAGTCGCTCGCATTCATGCAGGCCTGCGGCATTACGCCCGAGACCGTCCCGCAGATCAAAGGTACCAGCTTCTACACCAGCCATGAGGCACTATTGCTGCCTTATGAGCAGGCGCTGACCCGACAGGATTCGCTGACCGGACAATGGTATGACACTTCGGCGCATATGCTGTGGATCGGCGATCGCACGCGCTTTGAGGGATCGGCGCATGTCGAATTCCTGCGCGGTATCGGTAATCCGATCGGCATGAAATGCGGCCCCAGCCTTGAACCCGACGCGTTGCTGCGGATGCTTGATACGCTCAATCCCGGTCGCGTGCCCGGGCGGATGACGCTGATCACCCGTTATGGCCACGATAAGATAGAGGCGGGCTTACCGAAGCTGGTGCGCGCGGTGCAGCGGGAAGGCCATCCGGTCATCTGGTCGTGCGACCCGATGCATGGCAACGTCATCAAATCAGCCAGCGGTTACAAGACCCGTCCGTTCGAACGCATCCTCGCTGAAGTACGCGGCTTTTTTGCTGTGCACCGGGCAGAGGGCAGTTTTGCCGGAGGTATCCATGCGGAAATGACCGGCCAGAATGTAACCGAATGCACCGGCGGCGCAATTGCGATCACCGATGAGGCCTTGGCTGACCGCTATCACACCCATTGCGATCCTCGCCTCAATGCAGCGCAATCCCTTGAGCTTGCTTTCCTTTTGGCTGAAATGCTCAATCAGGAACTCGCCGAACGGGCGAAGCAGGCTGCCTAATGGCAGGCGGTAGTATCCGCATAATCCAGCGCGATGTCGTCAAATCCGGTGTCGGTTTTGGCAGCGCGCTGGCCATCGTCATCAGCTATACTGCCCATAAGTCAGTGCTCTGGGCCATCATCCATGGATTTTTTAGTTGGATTTACGTCCTTTATTTCTTGCTGACGCGGTAAGCTATATTTGCTAAAACGCTGGCTATGGGGAAGCGTGCTCTATTTTTCTTGACCATGCTGGGCCTGTCTGGCTGCTCCGGGCCAGTAGAGACACGGATATTGTCTTCAGGGCAGGGTATCAACGCTAGCATCAGCATTGCCGATACGGCCTCCACCGCAGCGCCGTTGCATGCCAAGGCGCGAGAGCTTGCCATAGCGGGCCTTCAAAAGCGCATCGGTATATCGCCAGAGGCCGCAAGCCACCAATTGGTCGTGACGCTATCGGAACGGCCTGCCGCAATCGCCCTCCGCGCAGGAACCCAGCAGGCAGCGCGGGTTATCGCTGCAGCAAAGCGGCGCAAGCCGCTCCAAAACTGCGAGGATCGCGAATTCCGGCTTTCAATCGTGATGACGCGTATTGCCGATGGCACCGAAAGCTATCGGGGCGAGGCGTCGGAATATCATTGCAAGGCCAGTATCGAAGAGAGTCTTCCGCATCTGGTTGACGCGGCGCTCTCAGATTTGCGGGCACCACAGGGCAGCCATTTACTTACGCGGAAAGGTCGGGACTAAAGTCGTCCGCTTCGGGCAGAATCAAACAAAAGCGGGCACCTTTTTTCCCATTTTCCGCTTGCGCCTTGCCCTGGTGTCGTTGCGCTACAGCGGCAACGAAAGTCAGGCCCAGGCCAATGCTTTTGATCCGTCCCCCATCCTTCGCCTTGGATACAAAGCGAGAGAATAGTCGCGGTAGCAAATCTGCGTCGATACCGCCGCCTTCGTCGGCGATGCATAGACGCAGCATTTTTGCTCGCCCCTGATCGCGTGTGATTGTGGCAACGACGGTGCCGCCTTCGGGGCTGTATTTGATTGCATTGTCAAACAGATTGCTCACCGCTCGCGATAGGCCATCAGGTTCGCCGAAGATGAAACCGCCGTCTGTATCATCCTCGACACGGATGCGGACTTGCCGTTCCTGTGCCAAAGGCCAAAGGCTGTCGGCAACGTCCTTCACCAGATCCCCGAATAGTATGTCGACGCCATCAAAATGGGTTTCGCCCATGCGGGCAATGTCCACAAAATCCTGGGCAAGCTGAATGGTTCGCCGGGCATGGCGCTCGATACGGCTGCGGGTTTGGGCATCTGGCAGGGCAGGGAGCATCGCGATAATCGCTGATTGCGGCGCGCGCATATCGTGCGAGAGCAGTTGCAGCGCTTCTTCCCGATCTGCCTCTGCCTTTGCAAGTTCACTGATGTCGGTGAGATAATGGATATGCCCCAGCAGGATATGGTCATCGTCCAGTATCTCTGCCTGACGCATGACAAATTGCGTGCCATCAGGTGCCGCGAAACGGACATAGCTTGGTCGTTCTTCGTCGCTTCCGCTCCGGCTTTCTAGAAATTCGTCCACCATGGCCCGCTGCGATGGCACGACAAGACGATTGAGCAACTCGGGGAGAGGCGTGTCCTCTAATCGGGTCGCTAGATAATCTTCGATCTTGTGACTGGCGATTGTCACACGGCCATCGGTCGATGTCACGAACATGGGGTCTGGAAGGTGTTCGAGCGAGTCTGAAACAAAGCGGCGAAGGTTCCGAAGGTGATCAATCGCGGATGCCAGTGCGGCACTCTGGCGGCCGACAAGATCGCTTGCCCGCTCCTTGCCACGCCCAACCGGTAGTATGTCGCCCTCGCGCTGCAATTCGCTCAGTTCATGCTCCATAAAGGCGCTCATTGCCTGTAGTCGGCGCCACCCCCAGAGCGGATAGACAAGGAATACGCCCGCCAATGCTACGCCGGGCGCGAACCAGATTCGGCCTGCCAGCCCAGCTGCGCTGGCCGTCAACACTAGTAGAACGGCAATGATTGAAGCGACCAGTGCCGTGCGTGGACGCCAGCGGAGGAATCCGAGCATCAATATCCACATTGGCAATAGTGAAAGCAGTTTAAGCCCAACACCTTCTAGGGGCCGGATGAAGCTGTTTGTGCGCAATGTCGACACCATATTGGCCATGATCTCGATACCAGAAATCGCACTACCATCGCCAAAGGGCGCAGCATAGATATCGCCCATTCCTGCCGCTGAAACGCCGATTAATATGTCTTTATCCCGAACAAGCTCAGCCGGAATGTCGCCATTTAGTGCATCGCTATAGCTGATCTCGGTAAAGCTGTCGCGACGGGCATAGGGTAATAGCAGCGGCTGGTTGCAGCTTTGCAGGGCCCTGTAAGCAGGTGATGCGCCGCCGCCGTTACGATAAATCAGTTCGGCAAGGTGCCGCCATTGCAGCCGTCCCGCCTCTGGTTGGAAACAGATGTTAACCTTACGAACGATGCCGTCTGTGTCGTAGAGGATGTTGACATGTCCAATGCCCGCTGCTGCTTCGGCCAGGAGTGGGATTGGCAGTTCGACGTCAAATGCCCTCCCATCGCTGCCCGGCGTCGCGAAATTCACAGGCAGGTAAACCGGCGTCGATTTGCGCATTGCAGCTGCCAGTGCGCGATCATCCCTGACATTGCTCGCTTCGCTGACCAATATATCGAGGAGAATTGAGCGCGGCCGATCCACGTTCAGCTTTTCGATCAGGTCAGCATGGTTTGTCCGTGGCCAAGGCCATTTGCCAAGCTCTGCCAGGCTTTGTTCGTTTATGTTGATGATCAATATGTCGTGATCGGGGGCTGGACGCGATGCTGCGCTCAGTTGATCGTAAAACATGTTGTCGAAGGCAGAGGTCGCGCGCCATTGCAGCATCAACAGGCAGGCCAAGGTGCCGAAGATGATGATGATCAGCCATTCAATTAGAAGGCGGCGGCGTAGCTTCATCTGGCGCGGCCAAAAATCACCCTCGCAGCCTTAACTGCTGCTGACGGTGAATTTCTCAAAATCCGTCCAGTTCATATTGGCCTCGCTATCGATATATTGCATCGATCCTACGCGCCAGAAATAGTCCCCTAGCGGCAAATCGGACAGGCTGATCTGCTTTTCCGTCAACCCTGCCTCATCAACAAAGGCTGGGCCTTCGATAGTGCCTCGGTAAAGTTGGAAATGATAACGGATAACGCCTTTGCCTGCACCCGACCATTTGAACTGCCATCCGTCGGCACTCGATGATGAAGAGCCGCTTACCGAATTCTGCCGGCGTTTGAAGGCGTAGATGGATGGCATGCCCTCCAGCCCTGCGGCAGAGATTGCGCGAAAGCGTGCGAAATAATTACCATCTTCGATCATCCCAATTTCGGCGTTTTGGGAGAGCGTCGCGGTGTCTACGACAATGTCTTGGAAGCCCGCATCGGTCGCAATCGTGACACGCGTGCCGCCGGGGGGAACTGACGGCAAAGTGAAGCGGACCACATCAGCGGTCTGCGGCCGACCGGCGTTGGTGATTTCCAGACGCGGCAAAAGCGCTTCCCGGATCGATCTGCCATCGGCATTAACGGCAAGGCCGTTCCCTGCCGGAAGTGGCGCGGCGGCACGGCCTGCAACATTTACCGCAAGAGCGCCATCGACGACTTCGGCGAAATCGCGGTTGGCGACATCGTCAAAGCGTGCATCGAAATCGGTTCCGCGCACGGCGGACACCGCCTTGGGGGTGCGCATCCGATAGCTGTCATTCGGTCCCTTATGGGGCACTACCTTGGAACGAGCAGAACCGCGATCAACCTGAAAGTCATAATCGAGCGTAGCACCCAGCACATAACGACGCAGTCTTAAAATACGCAGATCGCTGTTAGAGGGGAGTGAAATGCGCGATCCATCTTCAAGTGCCATGGTGGCAAAGGATCCCGCACTCGTCCGTAGTCGCTGCCCTTCGCCCAATTCTACTCCCGACACGACGGCACGCTCGGCATCTTTGGGACCCGCCAGAACCTGCCCGCGAACCGATGTCAGCGTTGCAGTAGACGGCTGGAATTTGAGCAACCTGCGCGGCACCCGGATGATGGTACCAACGGGAATTTTGTGCGGATCGGCGAGGCGGTTTGAACGCTGGATCACACGATATTGGTCGGCCTGAACTAAGTATTTCTTGCCGAAACCAATCAGCGTGTCACCCTTGACTACCGTATAGCGTATATCATCCTCTGCGTGGGCGGCAGATGGAAGTCCGGTCATGGACAACGCCAAGGCAAGGATGAACGCCCAATTGCGCAACGAATTAGCCCCTATCCGTTGTCTCCAGTCGGTATCCGTAACCGAAAACGGTAAAAATCCGGAACCCATTTTCAGGCTTGAGGTCCAGTTTGCTCCTGACGCGCGAAATGTGCATGTCCAGGGTGCGCGTGGCAAGCGCCGCTGTGGTGCGCCAGATCGCTTCCATGATGTAGTTGCGTGAGAGCGTTCGGTCGCGATTGCGGAAAAACATGTCCGCCAATTCAAATTCCTTGGCCGTCAGCGTGATGATGGTGCCATCAATTGTCACCGTCTGGCCGATACGGTCAAATTCGTAGCGTCCGTAAACCGCCTTGGTGTCAAAAGAACCGCTATTGGCGTTGCGCCGCAAAACCGCGTTGATGCGGGCGGCAATGACCGTTGGATCTTCGGGTTTGGTGATATAGTCGTCCGCGCCTGCATTCAGCGCGTCACTGATGTCGCGCTTTGCTGTGCGGTTTGTCAGCATGATGACAGGGGGGCGTTCCTGCAGTGCGGATTGCATCCACACGAGCGTAGCCAGCCCATCCTTTTTGGGCATCGACCAATCCATGATCACTAGATCAAAGGTCTCGCGCACCAAAGCTTGCGACAATGCGGCTCCATCTGCAAAAGTCATCGAATGATGACCCATACCTTCAATGATGGATTTCAAAAACTGTACGACATCGACTTCATCGTCGGCAATTGCTACTCGCATGCATGTTACCCCACTTAACATTCACACAGTAAAAATTGTCTGGTCTCAATTTCTACTGCGCACTCAGCAGGCCTCAACTAATGGTAAAAAATTAATTACGCTATAGAGGCTGCGCATTCGTTACCATCTTTTACATAGAAGGTCGCGGGGATTTTCGCATGTGCGCCGCAAAAAGTGCAAAAGGTGCGCAAAGTTTGGCTGGGGTGGCAGGATTCGAACCTGCGAATGCCGGTACCAAAAACCGGTGCCTTACCACTTGGCGACACCCCAGCAGCTGCGCCACGTTATCGGGCGAGCGAGCGGCCTTATAACGTCCTAAAACTGCTTGGCAACCGGCCGATTGCTCAATTTATCCGGTCGACCCAACCATAGGGATCGGGCGCGGTGCCGCGCTGTATATCGACCAGCCGTGCTCGCAATTTCTCGGTCAACTGGCCAGGTCCGCCGCTGCCGATCGTGAAGCTGCCATCACGGCCGTGGACACTGCCTACAGGGGTCACAACGGCCGCAGTCCCGCAGGCGAAAGTTTCAACAAGCCGACCGCTTTTTGCGTCTTCGCGCCATTGATCGATCGCATAATTTTCTTCGCGTACGGTCAGGCCTTCGGCTCGGGCGAGCTGAATCAGCGAATCCCGCGTGATCCCCTGCAGGATTGTGCCATCGGCAGGTGGTGTCAGCATGCTGCCATCATCAAACACAAAAAACAGGTTCATGCCGCCCAGTTCCTCGACCCAGCGATGTTCGGCCGCATCCAGAAATACAACCTGATCGCAGCCTTGGCCGGTTGCCTCTTGTTGGGCGATCAGGCTGGCCGCATAATTGCCGCCGCATTTGGCCGCACCGGTTCCGCCGGGGGCGGCGCGTGTATAGTTTTCCGAAATCCAGATCTTGATCGCGGGAGCGCCGCTTTTGAAATAATTACCCGCAGCAGAGCAGATTACCATGAACAGATATTCGGATGATGGCTTGACGCCCAGAAACACTTCGCTGGCGATCATGAAGGGACGGATATAAATTGATCCCCCTTCGACGGGCGGGAACCAAGCCTTGTCCGCGTCGATCAGGGCTTTGATCGAATCTATGAACAACTGCTCGGGCAATTCGGGCATGGCGAGCCGGCGTGCCGACTGGTTGAAGCGCCGCGCATTTGCATCGGGACGGAACAACGCCATCGATCCGTCTGTCAACCGATAGGCCTTCAACCCTTCAAAAATTTCCTGAGCATAATGCAGCACTGCCGTTGCCGGATCGAGACTTAGCGGTCCGCGCGGGCCTAGCGTTGCGCTATGCCAGCCCAGATCGTCACTATAGCGTATAGTCACCATATGGTCTGTGAACACGCGCCCAAAACCCGGGTCCGCAATAAGGCCATTGCGCGCCTCGTCGGAAGCAGGCGCAGGATGATCCAGGCGAATGAGGGCCGGCAGAGACTGTTCCATCAGAAATCCATTGTGAAATAAAATTACGTAAATTGCTCTTGTCAGGAAATGCTTGCACTCAGTTTCGGCGTGCGTCAAGATACGTCAACATGGCTGTCCCATCTTCCTTTGGCACCGAAATGCTCTCACCTCCGGCATCGCCGCTTTTCCTGCGCGAGGATGAAGTGCGGCGCGGGGTTGAACTGCTATACTTTGGCTATACCCGGCTGACCCGATCGGTCGATGAACTTCTGGTGGACCATGGTTTTGGCCGTGCCCATCATCGCGCGCTCTATTTCATCGCGCGCCAGCCTGATCTGCCGGTAAGTGCACTTTTGCGCATATTGGCAATCACAAAGCAGTCGCTAGGCCGTGTGCTGAATGAACTGGCCGCAAAGGGAATGGTTGAAACGCGCGCCGGCGAAACCGACCGGCGACAGAAGCTGTTGCGACTGACCGAGGCAGGAAGCGCACTTGAGGTGCAACTTTTCGAAGCATTGCGCGCCGGCATGTCGAGTGCTTATGCCACTGCCGGTCAGGAGGCTGTGACAGGCTTCTGGCGCGTGCTGGAAGGGCTAGTCCCTGAAGAGGAGCGCGGCATGGTGATGCAGTTGCAGGGAAGGGGTCGGTGATGGACGCGCGTATCGCAAAGTTGGAAGCAACGATCCGCGCGCGCCGTGATGGCGATGCCTCCCAGAGCTATGTCGCCTCGCTATTTGCCAAGGGCCGGAAAAAAATTGCCGAAAAGGTTGGCGAAGAAGCGACCGAAACGATCATCGCCGCGCTTTGCGAAACGCCTGAAAAGCTCACCAGCGAGGCTGCCGATCTTTTGTTCCATCTGGCGATCCTCCTGGCCGAGTCCGATCTCAGCCTAGATGATGTTTTGAACGAACTTGAACGTCGCGAAGGCGTTTCCGGGATAGCGGAAAAGGCCAGCCGAGATGTCGCCAACAAGGAGTGATCCATGCCCGTTGATGCAACCGCGCCTTATGACAGCCAAAATATTTTCGCAAAAATCCTGCGCGGGGAAATTCCCAATCGCACTGTCTACGAAGACGAATGGGCGCTGGCCTTTCACGACATCAACCCGCAGGCGCCGACGCACATATTGGTGATCCCCAAGGGCGCCTATGTCAGTTGGGATGATTTCAGCGACCGTGCCAGCGAGCCTGAAATTGCTGGTTTCATTCGCGCCGTTGGTCATGTCGCCCGTGAAAATGGTCTGGTTCAGCCGGGTTATCGCTTGCTCGCAAATGCTGGTCTTGATGCCCATCAGGAGGTGCCGCATCTGCACGTTCATATTTTTGGTGGTCGCCCGTTGGGCCCTATGCTGGTTCGCTAATGGCGGCCAAGGGCAAGTCTTTGCTTTGACAGCAGTAAAGCCTATGGTGCGACAATGATTTGGTACCCATCCCCCAATTTCGGCGAGCGCACGCTGCCGATCACGATGCTCGTCCTCCATTACACCGGCATGAAGAGCGGGCCAGCAGCGATCGAATGGCTGGCTAATCCTGCATCCAAGGTATCGGCTCATTATGTTGTCGAGGAGGATGGGCAGATTGTGCACATGGTGCGGGAGGAGCAGCGCGCGCAACATGCCGGCCTGTCCTATTGGCGTGGCGTTACCGATTGCAATAGTGCGAGCATCGGTATTGAAATCGTCAATCCGGGGCATGAATGGGGCTATCGCCCTTTTCCCGAAGCGCAGATGGACGCGCTGGTGCCATTGATCGCTGAAATCATGGGAACTTATGGAATAAACCCACGCAATGTCGTCGGTCATAGCGATGTCGCGCCCGCCCGCAAACAGGATCCAGGCGAGTTGTTCGATTGGGAACGGCTAGCGAAGTTAGGCCTGGCTATTCCGCGGCCGACCAAGAATCCTGTTGACCCGGGTTGGAGTGACGCGGCTTTCCTGCTGGCTCTGGAACGCTATGGCTATGGCGTTGCTGATGGCCCCGCAGTGGTTGTCGCATTCCAACGCCGTTTCCGTCCCGAAAATGTTGATGGCATCATAGACGGCCAGTGCCGTGCGATCCTTTGGAGCCTGTTGTTGGAATATGAAGGCGGACCTGCTATTGCCTGAGGTGCCAGAGGGTCGGGCGGCCGCTGCTGTTGCTTTATGGCGGCAGGAGAGGAAAGTCCGGGCTCCAGCGAGGAACGGTGCCGGGTAACGCCCGGCGGGTCAGAGAGCGATTTCTGATTTAGGGAAAGTGCAACAGAAAGCAGACCGCCATGGCTTCGGCCGGGTAAGGGCGAAAGGGTGCGGCAAGAGCGCACCGCGTGGGTGGCAACATTCGCGGCACGGCAAACCCCACCGGGAGCAAAATCGAATAGGGGCGGCATATGGGTTTCCTCCACTCCGTCGCCCGGGTTGATTGCTTGAGTGCCGCAGCAATGCGTCGCCTAGAGGAATGGCCGCACATCTGCGCCGGTTCTGCCGGTGCGGAGGACAGAACCCGGCTTATAGACCCTCTGGCAAATTCCTTTTCCCACGTTACTTGCCGTTACGGATAACTTGCCTTTCAGCGACGGGGAACGACCCTTTTCGTTTACTTGGTCCGGTTTTTGTGTTTCTTTCTAGTCTGGAGCAGTTGTTTCAGAGGGGAATGATAATGGCAGTAATTGATCGTGCGAAGAATATCCTTCTCAATCCAAAGGCGGAATGGGACATCATCGCTAAAGAGACGACAACTGTTGGCGGGTTGTTCTCGGGCTATGCCTGCATATTGGCGCTCGTCCCTGCGATTGCTGCCATTCTGTTCATGGGCGTGCTCGGTCTTGGTCTTGGCGGTATGGGGGCAGCCAGCGGCATGATGGCCGGCCTCGGGCTCGGCTATTGGGCTACGACTGCCATTGTCGGATATTTTGTCGGCCTGGGCCTGCTCTGGCTGGTTGCCTTTATCGTCAAGGCTGTATCGCCTAGTTTCAACGGTAGTTCGGATATGGTGCAGGCGACTAAGTTGATGGTTTATGCAGCGACGCCGACTTGGGTCGTCGGCTTAGTATCGTGGATTCCGGTCTTGGGTTGGGTGCTGTCACTCGCTGCAATGGCCTATGCGGTATACCTGATTTACCTCGGCGTGCGTCCCGTTCTTGAAGTACCGCAGGAAAAGGTTGCGGGAATGACCGTGGTGACCATTTTGGTCTATGTCATCGCATCCGTCATCATCGGTGGCGTGGTTGCTGCTGCGATTATCGGGTCGATGTTCTCCGGGGCAATGATGGCCGGTGCGGCTGGGATGTGATTTAGCCGCTTTCGGCCTAGCAAGGTTGCCCGGCCGTCGCTAAGGCGGCGGCATGGTTCGATCTTCACGCAGTAACGATTGGGGTTTCCCGCGCTGGCGCGGTTATGGAACTGCGCGCGAAGCACAGGCCGTGCGTCTCTGCGACAGGGTAGGCTGCGAACGGCCGGGCAAATGCCCCGCGCCTAAATCGCCAAATAATCCCGATCGCTGGATGTTTTGTGAAGAACATGCGGCGGAGTACAATAAGGGCTGGGATTATTTTGCCGGTCTGACTGCCGAAGAAGCCGCCGAGCGTGAGGCCAATGAAAGGCGCGATTCCAGTGGCTATCGCGAATCTGCGCATTATGGCTGGATGGGCCCGGGTGATGGCAGTCGCAGCAGGGATGAAATGCGTGCGCTCGAGTTGTTTGGCCTCGATCCGGACGCAAGTTTCGAAGATGCGAAAAAGGCGTGGCGCAAGATCGCCAAGGAAACTCACCCAGACGTCAACCCGGGCAATGCCGACGCCGCCAAGGCATTTCAGGCAGGCCAAGCTGCCTATGACGTCCTGCGTGCAGCCGAAGAGAGGCGCAATTTTAAGGGTTAACCGGTTTGCCTCTCATCAGGCGCCAACAGTAAAGGCGCGGAGTGATTCGTTTTTCCGCCTCGATGCGAAGCTTCGCCGCTTTCCTGCTGGTTGCCGTGCTTGCCACGCGCATGCTGGTGCCGGCTGGCTGGATGCCGAGCACGGAAAAGGCGTTTGCGATCACTGTCTGTACGGGAATCGATACCCAGACGGTCTGGTTGAGTACCGACGGCAAAACGCACAAACAAGACCCTACCAAGACGGATAGCGCAGACCATCAGCCCTGTACCTTTGCGGGCGGTTCTTTCACGCATTTGCCTTCGGAAGGCATTGCCACGTCTAAATTCGCTCCGGCTCAATCCGGAGTGCCTTCATTCCAGGCTGATAGTGTCACCATCGGCCAAGGCCTTGCTGCGCCTCCACCGCCATCAACAGGACCGCCGTGCCTGATCTGACCCTTTATCGCGGCTGCTTCCCGGCCGTTTAGCAAGTTTCAGATTAGGAATTCACAATGTTTATCAAATCCAACCGCGCCGTTTTGGCGTGCGCTATTGTTGCGGGTGCATATCCGCTGTCTGTTCAGGCCGAAGAAGCGGCGGAACCAACCATCATCGTAACCGGTCAGGCGGCGTCGACTGCTGCTGCCGAGGAAATTCTTCAACGCCCTGGCGGCGTCGATATCGTCAATCACGAAGACTATGCTGATCGCTTTCCGGTAAGCCTGCGAGACGTTCTTTCTTTCTCACCGGGCGTTTATCTCCAGCCACGTTATGGGCAGGAAGTGCGGATTTCGATCCGGGGTTCCGGTATCTCGCGGGGCTTTCACATGCGCGGCTTGACGTTGTTGCAGGATGGCATTCCGATCAACCTCGCCGATGACAATGGAGATTTCCAGGAACTGGAGCCGATATTTTTCGATCATCTTCAGGTGTTTCGTGGCGCCAATGGGTTGCGTTTTGGTTCCGGTACATTGGGCGGGGCGATCAATGGTGTGACACCGACCGGACGGACGGCTGGAGGCGTTTATGCTCGTTTTGACGTGGGCAGCTTCAATACGGCACGGGGTCTTGTCTCTGCCGGTGTCACTGGCGATGCGGTGGATGCATGGGGTGCGATCAGCGCTGATACATCGGAGGGTGGCCGGGTTCAGGCCTCTCGCCGGTCATTGCGCTTCCATGGCAATGTGGGGCTGCGCCTGTCGGACAGCATCACCAACCGTAGCTATGTCAGCTTCAACAACATTAATCAGGAAATCCCCGGTGCGCTTACACAGGCTGTTGCGTTAAGCACCCCTTGGGTGGCCAGCGCGGCGAGCATTGCCGGTGATCAGGCACGCGACATCGATTCAATTCGGATACAGAACCGCACAACTTTTGACTGGGGTGCTTCGCAACTGAATGTCGGCCTGTTCGGCAACGTCAAGTCGCTCTATCACCCGATCTTTCAGGTGATCGATCAGGAAAGCGTTGATTATGGTGCTTTCGCTCGGCTGGAGCATGAAGCTGGACCGCTCAGTTTTACCCTGGGCGGAGAAATCCGTCGCGGTTCAACCAATGCGCGTCAGTTCGTTAACATTGCTGGTCGGCGCGGGGCGATAACGTTCGCCGCTGACCAAGATGCGCGGACTGCCAATCTTTACGGTGAAGTCACGGTGCAGCCGGTGGACGGTCTGTCATTGATTGCGGGCGCTGTATATGCGGACGGCTTTCGTCGGCGCTCCGTCACTCTGTCGACATCGCGCAGCGGCGGCACCAGCTATAATGCGTTTTCACCGCGCTTCGGCATCCTGTTTGAGCCAGAAGATAATGTGCAGGTCTTTGCCAATTATAGCCGGTCAGCGGAGTTTCCGGGCTTTGGCGAAGTGTTTCAGGTAACTGGCACTCCTCCGGTCAACCAGCTTGTCACCACGTTGCGGCCGCAGACAGCCTGGACCGCAGAGGTCGGCATGCGCGGCACAGCGGGTATCGTCGGCTGGGATTTGTCCGTCTATCGGGCGACGCTGCGAAATGAGATGCTGCAGTTTAACGTCAATCCCGCGACGGGTATTCCGGCGGCTACCTTCAATGCCGACCGCACGCTGCATCAAGGAATTGAGGCGGGTCTCGATATTGCTGCAACCGCGTGGCTGCGGCTGCGCCAAGTCTACACCTATTCCGATTTCCGCTTCCGCGGTGATGCTCAGTTTGGCGACAACCGCCTGCCGGTCGTGCCGCGCCATGTCTATCGCGCTGAATTGCGGATCAGTGGCGAAAGCCTGCACATTACCCCGAATTTCGAATGGGTGCCGCAGGGTGCGTTTGCCGATTATCGAAATACGGTGCAGGCGCCGGGCTATACGCTGATCGGTCTGTCGGCGGGCGCGCAGCTATTTGATGGCGTCGATGCTTTTCTGGATATGCGCAATTTGGCGGGCGAAAACGGCATTGGTGATATCAGCGCAGTAATTACGGCTACCGCCGCATCTGCCATCTATCAGCCAGTTGAACGCCGCGCCGTCTTTGCCGGTTTGCGGACACGGTTCTGAAAGGGGCGGGATGATGAATAAGACAGCTTTTTATCGCACGATCTGGCGCTGGCATTTCTACGCCGGCCTGTTCGTTCTGCCCCTTGTGATGCTGCTGTCGGTGACCGGAGCGGCCTATCTGTTCAAACCGCAAATCGAACGGTGGGAAGAAAGTGCCTTTCGTGGCGGCAACGCCGATGGTGCGGTTTCTGCAAATGTGCACTTGGCAGCCGCCATGGGCGCGTTTCCGGGAGCACAGTTTCACAGCTATCGCTTGCCTGAAAAGCCCGGCGATGCGGCAATGCTGCACCTCGCGATGGCCGACGGAAAATCGATGCGCGACGTTTTCGTCTCGCCGCAAGGCAAGGTATTGGGCAGTCTGGACCCCGAAAGCCGCATCGCCCCAACGCTCGCTAACATACATGGTTCGCTGATGATCGGGCGAGTTGGCGACTGGATCGTTGAACTGGCGGCAAGCTGGACCATCGTCATGATCCTGACAGGGCTCTACCTTTGGTGGCCGGAGGGAAGGGGCCTTGCCGGAATTGTCTGGCCAAGACTGCGGAGCGGAAAGCGCCTGTTCTGGCGCGATTTGCACGCTGTCATCGGTTTCTGGATTTCGGGCCTTGTGCTGGTCCTGCTGCTCACCGGACTGCCCTGGGCAAGTGTCTGGGGTGAGGCCTTTCGCGCGGTCAGGGCAGAAATGGGATGGGTACAAGGCGCGCAGGATTGGAAAACCGGTGCCGCATCGCCCCATGCCGCGCATGATCATGATGCTATGTTGCGGCAGCAGGCGGCCGGGGTGCCGTTGACCTCGCTCGATCAAATCGTCCGCAAGGCAGTCGCGGAGGATATGGCATTTCCTGTCGTGGTGCTTCCTCCGGGTGCGCCACAGGCCCATGGCCCGTCAAACGATATGGCCTGGACGGTTAAATCCGAAACGCAAAACCGGCCGCTGGTGCGCTCGGTCACCTTTGATGCGGCGACCGGGGCGGAAGTCGAACGAAAGGATTTCGGCGACAAGCATGTCATCGATCGGATCGTCAATTATGGCATTGCCTGGCATGAAGGGCAGCTTTTCGGCTGGATCAATCAGTTGGTTGGGGTGCTTACTGCGCTAGGGCTGTTGACGCTGTGCGTGTCAGGATTTGTGATGTGGCGCAGGCGCAAGCCGCAGGACGGATTGGGTGCACCACCATTGCCGCCGGTACCGGTCAAGCTGCGTGGAGTGGCGGTGATGATTTTGGCGGCCGCTATTTTGCTACCATTATTGGCCGCGTCGCTGATCCTGTTGTTGCTGTTTGAACGGCTGATCCTGCCGCGACTTCCACGGCTGGCGAGCTGGTTGGGCGTTCAGCGGGCGGCGGAGTAGCGCGCGGCGGTTTCGCGGATTAGCGCGATCATATTGGGGATGCCCTGCGTCCGGTTCGAGCTCAACTGGTTTTTGAGATCGAACGGGGCGAGGGCGCCTTCAATATCGAGGGTGCCGATTTCGTTCGCACTTTTGCCCTCGACAGTCTTGAGGACCAGCGCAATGATGCCCTTGGTTATGGCAGCATTGCTATCGGCAAGAAAGGTCAGGTGGCCGACGTCCTCGACCGGATAGACCCAGACTGAGGCGGAACAACCGCGCACCAGTGTCGCATCGGTTTTAAGCGCCTCAGGCATCGGCGACAGGGCCTTGCCAAGATCGATCAACAACCGGTAGCGATCGTCAGCGTCGAGAAATTCATATTCGTCGAGAATGTCGGCAAGCGCAGTCATACCGGCAGCGCTTATGGCGTTGACGTTCAGATATCAATGCCCGCAGCGATCGCCTCAAGCTTTTTCACCCGTTCTTTGAGGTCGGCGACCTCGATCCGGGAGACGGCGGAGGGCACGCCTTCGGTGGACGGGCGATGCACGCTTTCAAGCTCTGCACGCTTAAAGTCGATCCAGTCACGCCAACCGCGAAGGCCGGCTGTTGCAATCACCCCGACCATGGCGAGGGTAATTGCACTAATGACGATATAGAAGCTGGGATCCTGAAACATGGTTCCTTCCTTCCGGCTTTAACGATCGCGCAGCGCTTCGATCTGACGGCTGACGTCGGTTGCACTGCTGTTTTCGGTGGCGATACGCTCCAGCACCTGGATGCGTTCCTTGAGTTCGCGGATCTCGCTTTGCATCGCCATTGTGTCGGCGTTGCCGATCTGGCGCTGGGTCTTGTTGTCCATCATGTCTTCATCTTCGATAATTCCGTATTTCGCCTTTTGGCGGTTCGAAATCACCTTGCCGATGGTGACGATCAGGATGATCGCAACCACCATTGTGAACGGATCTCCAATCATTTGTGAACCTCCTTTTCATGTGCGGGTTCTACACGCGGGGGTAGGGCACGAAGGGCTTCGATTTCATTTGCCAGGCTATAGCCCTGGTCGGTAACGATACGTTCCAGCACGGCGACGCGCTCTTCAAGCCGGCCTTTATCAGCCGCATATTGGGCGGCCTTTTCGGCAATATTTTGCGCATCAAGCTCCATCTGCCGGGTTTTCATATTCAGCCAGGGGCGGAAAATGGCACCTGCAAAGATAGCTAACAGTCCACAACTGATGCCAAGGATCGGGATAAGTAGGGGGCTCATTTCGGGTTGCTCCGGTTGTTCAGTTCGTCGGGCCGCGTAACGCTTCGATCTCGGCAGTCAGCCGATGGGTATCATCGACAACGATTTTCTCCACACTGGCCAGACGATCCTTGATCGAACCGAGCTCAGCACGGAGCTGCGCATTTTCCTGACTAAGCAGTCTTACACGCTCGACCGCTTCCTGATCGCTTTTTGGATATACTGCTTGTCCCCAGGCTCCATCGAGCGGGTAGCCGTGCTTGATGCGAAGCCGCGTCGTATACACCCAGCCTGCGACGGCGCTGACGCCAATAACTACAACAGCCGGGGCCAGAATATTCGCAATCATCGGGTCCATCTATTTCCTCCTTGTTGCTATTCAGCGCAAATTCTCGATTTCTTCTGACAATCGGGAAGACTTGTCGGTTGCGATGCGCTCCAGGACCGCTACCCGTTCTTCAAGGCGGCTCAGCTTGCCGGTCAGTTGTTCATTCTCGCTGGTCAGCAAATGAACTTTGCGATCCACCTCTGGATAGTCGCCATCGGTCAGTGCGGACTTGCCGCCCCATTCATCCTCTAGCGGGTAGCCGTGCTTCGCTCGGATCCAGTTGTTGATCAGCCAGCCGCCCGTGCAGATCGCTACAATCGCCACAATGAATGCCGGTCCCTCGAATAACATGCCCTGTCTCCCTCAAACTCGCGCAGGTTCAGCGCAGGCTTTCGATTTCGTCGGCAAGTTGCTTGTTATTGCTGACATAGAAGGTTTCCATGTCGGCAAGGCGACGGTCGATTTCACGGAAACGCGAACGTATGTCGCGGGTGGTGCGGGCAGGGGACTGGCGCACGCCCTGCCAGAATTTCTGCTCTTCCTTATCCTCTGTATAGAGGTGGACGGGTTTTTTGTCGGCAAGCCAGGCCGTGATCCAGTAAGCGATCAGGGTCCATGGAAAGCCGCCCATGAGGGTTAGCGTCACGGCGCCAATCCGCACCCAGAGCGCGTTCACTCCGGTATAGTCGGCAATCCCTGCGCATACGCCTTTCCATTTGGCGTTCTGCTTATCGAGATAGAATTTGGTATGCTGGCCAGCCATCTCAGTTCTTCCTCTCCAGTCGGCGGATTTCTTCAAGTTTGGCATAATCGTCAGCTTCGTGATCGAGGCGGCGAGGGTGCCAATCCGGGTTGTCTTGGGCCACCAGCCGCTCGACAGTGTCGAGCCGCTCTTCAAGGCGGCGGGCGAGTTCGTGCATGTCGCCGAGCATGCGCTCATCATCATTGGTGAGCGTTGCAGCGGTTTTCCAGCGGGTGACGTAATGCATCACCAGCCAGGGCAATCCGATGAACAGGATGCCGACAACAAAAATCGGTACGAGTATATCTTCCATCGGCTCAGCCCTTCTTCATCGCTTTTTTCATGGCTTCAAGTTCGGCATCGACTTCGTCAATTGTGCCGAGGGCGTCGATCTCGTCGCCCAAAGTGCGCGGTGCATCTGCGCCGATCGTGAGCGCGTCAGCATAGCCTTGCGCTTCATCGACACGGCGTTCGAGATCATCGAAACGGCTGAATGCGTTGCGGACCTTGTCACCATTGTACATGGTGCGCAGCTTGACCTGGTTTTCTGCGCTTTCCAGTCGCGTCATCAGGGCATTCTGGCGCGAACGGGCATCGATCAGCTTTTTCTGCAGCTTATGGATATCACCTTCCGATGCCTTTAGCGCATCGTCGAGTACGGCAACTTCGGCGCGCAACTGTTCGGCCATGTCGGTGGCCTTCTTGCGCTCGACAAGCGCGGCTTTGGCAAGATCCTCACGATCCTTAGATAGCGCCAGTTGGGCCTTTTCGGTCCAATCGGCCTGCAGGTGGTCGAGCTTGGCGATATGCCGCTGCAATTCTTTTTTGTCGGCGATGGTACGCGCGGCAGAGGCGCGAACCTCAACCAGCGTTTCTTCCATTTCCATAATGATCATGCGGATCAGTTTTGCCGGGTCTTCCGACTTGTCGAGCAGGTCGGTGACATTGGCAGCGATGATATCGCGGGTTCGCGAAAAAATGCCCATTGGGATACTCCGGATTCTCTGAAATTCAGGCGACTTATATATTGTTCCAAAAGGGGCGACCGGGGCAAGCTCGGTTAGGGGAGCTGGGGTCGAGCTTTTGTGCCCCGGTCGACGGCGCATCATGTCAGGCAAGATAAGCGCTGACGACGAGGGGCCGGTTATACTGTTCTGCTGCATGGCTGCTCAGATCTTTCTGCTGAACGACAAAGGACGAAAGACCAAAGGCGATCAGAATCAACATCGAGACAGATGCACCTGCGATCGTTCCGGTCGGACGGGGTTCGGTCTGGTTGAGATTTTGCATTTTCTTATCCTTTGATTTGAGCCTTCATCGGGCTTGCCAAATACTAAGCAGGATGCGTGCCAATTTGTGCAGATTGGCGGTTATCCAGAGGAATCGGAGCTATATGCGCCTTCTGGATGCGCCTCGATGATGTGAAGCTTGCCAATATGTGGTGAAATATGCCAAACATGTGGAATGGAGCGCGGGGTTCAGTTCATCGGCCAATCGTCGGCCTTTCTCGACGCGGTCGAACGTGCGAGCCGAGCCGCCTCGCTGAACCGGCCGGTACTGGTCGTCGGTGAACGCGGTACCGGCAAGGAACTGATCGCCGAACGTCTGCACCGCCTGTCGCAACGCTGGGACGGTCCCTTGGTGACGATGAACTGTGCGGCGCTTCCCGAAACTTTGATCGAGGCCGAATTGTTCGGCCATGAGGCGGGCGCCTTTACCGGCGCAACCCGTGCCCGCGAGGGCCGGTTTGAGGAAGCGCATGGTGGCACGTTGTTCCTTGATGAGCTTGGCACGCTGAGCATGGGTGCGCAGGAGCGTCTGCTGCGCGCGGTCGAATATGGCGAAGTCACCCGTATCGGGTCGTCAAAGCCGATCCGTGTCGACGTGCGCATCGTCGGCGCAACCAATGAAAATCTGCCGGTCATGGTCGAAAAAGGGCGGTTCCGTGCCGACCTTCTGGACCGGCTGTGTTTTGAGGTCGTCACCTTGCCGCCGCTGCGCGTGCGCGAAGGCGATATCGAGGTGCTTGCCGACTATTTTGGTCGGCGGATGGCCAATGAACTGGAATGGGATGGCTGGCCAGGTTTCGGGCCGGTTGCGACGCGCGCGCTCGAAAATCACGAATGGCCGGGCAATGTGCGCGAGTTGCGTAATGTCGTCGAGCGCGCGGTCTATCGCTGGAATGATCCCGGACAGCCGGTCGATTATGTGCAGTTCGACCCGTTTGAAAGTGATTGGATGCCGCAGGCGATGCCCTCTTCGCCTGCTTATGTCGCGCCACCTGCGACAGATGATGTCGCCGATATGGCCGGCCCGGTGCGCCATTCAACCGATTTTTCGGCGATCAATGGCGCTGCGATCAAGGTTGGCGATTTTCGGGCCACGACGGAAGCCTTTGAAAAGGCGTTGCTGGAACAGGCGCTGGCACAGAACCGCTATAATCAGCGGCAAACGGCAAAGGCACTGAACCTCACTTATGACCAGCTGCGCCATTCGCTGAAAAAGCATGATTTGCTAGGTTAGCGGCAGGCACAAAAAAGGCGGCCCGAAAGCCGCCTTTTCTTTATTCAAAGCTGCCCGTAATCAGCCGCCGTTAAAGGCGATCATTGCATAAAGCATCGGGATCGAAAGCAGCGTGTTGGTGCGCGAGAACATCATCGCACGGGTCGCAGCTGCTGCCTTGGTCGCATCGTCGGCTTCGACAAGGCCAAGCGCCTTTTGCTGGGCCGGCCAGATCACGAACCAGACGTTGAACGCCATGATCAGTGCCAGCCACATGCCGATACCGATCAGGCGATGGGTTTCGCCAAGCATCAGTGCGTCAACCAGATACCCTGCGCGGTGAGCAATGATCAGACCAAACAACACGGTCAGTGCCGCGCCCCAGCGGAAGAAGAACAGCGCCGACGGAGCGATATGCT
Organism: Sphingobium sp.; assembly: GCA_035196065.1. Taxonomy (NCBI): domain Bacteria; kingdom Pseudomonadati; phylum Pseudomonadota; class Alphaproteobacteria; order Sphingomonadales; family Sphingobiaceae; genus Sphingobium; species Sphingobium sp. The sequence continues at coordinate 2,415,822 of CP136575.1, read as the reverse complement.
TCGAAACGCCCGGTTTCAGTTCTGCCGGGATTTTCGGCATGGTCGGGATCTGCACAAAATTGAAATAATAGAGCAGGCCGATCCAGAGGATACCAAAGAAAGTGTGCAGCCAGCGGATCGTTTGCTGTTCCAGATCGCCATTGGCCGGCACCGCGAAAATCAGCGCGAGTGCCAGCACAAAGCCGACCCCGAGCACTGCGTGCAGATTACCGAAAAATTTGCTCATTCTTCCTCCTGTTTCTTGTTCATGGGCGCGACGACCCTAATTAACCGGGAAAAAGCTAAACCGCCGTGCCGTGCTTGTCACATGTTTTTTGGACATAGGACGGAACGGTAAGGGAGACAAAGGGTTCAAAGGGTGGGGCAATTACAACCAAGGACAGAACAATGCCTTACATTCTTCCCGATCTTCCTTATGCCCCTGATGCTTTCGGAGACATACTTTCCGCCGAAGCGTTCGAATATCATCACGGCAAACATCATCAGGCCTATGTCACGAAAACCAACGAATTGATCGGCGCAGATGCGTCGCTATCGGGTGCCGCGCTTAGTGAGGTGATCCGTGCCGCGCGCGAAGGTGGCCAAACCAGCCTGTTCAACAATGCGGCGCAGCTATGGAATCACAGCTTTTACTGGCAATGCCTGTCGCCCGATGCGCAGCAGCCCTCTGGAAGGCTCAAGGACATGATCGACCAGTCGTTCGGTTCGTTCGACGCAATGAAAACCGCGCTGCACAAAGAGGCTGTTGGCCATTTTGCAAGCGGTTGGGCGTGGCTGGTGCTCGATAAAGGAAGTTTGAAGATCCTATCTTTGCACGATGCCGATACGCCGGCGGCACATGCCATGCAGCCCTTGCTGACAATCGATGTGTGGGAACATGCCTATTATATCGACTATCACAATGCCCGGCCGGACTATGTGCGTAACTTGTTGGATCGGGCAATTAACTGGGAATTTGTCGCCCAAAATCTGGATGGCAAAGGGGTCAGCCGGGCTGACCAATAGACATCAGTCTTGCGGCGGTGCGGGCGGTTCTTCACCAAGTTTCAGCCCGTGCCGCATCAGCATCGGGATATTGGCCAGCGCAAAGACGAAGGTGACAATCGTCACGCCCCAAACCTTGAGCGTCAACCACAGGTCGAAGTCGAGCATCGCACGCATGGCTTCATTGGCCAGCGCCAGTGCCGCGAAAAACAAGCCCCAGTTGAGCGAGAGTTTGAGCCAGCCTGTATCGTTGAGGCCATCATAGGCCGCTTCAAGCACATAACGGAGTAATGCCCGGCCGCGTAGCCAGCCACCGATCAGCAGGAGCGCGAAAAAGGCGTAGATGATCGTTGGCTTGATCTGGATGAAGCGCTCGTCATGAAACCACAGGGTCAATGCCCCGAAAAACACGCCAAGCCCTGCGGTCAGCTTTAGCATCGGGGATATCCGGCCCAGTTTCACGCGCGAAATGATGGCGGCGACGATGATCGCGGCCATGAACACCGCTGTACCGACAATCGCCCCCTGTTTGGGATCGGTCGGCGAACTGCCCAGTTTTGATGCGATGAAAAACAGCAGTAACGGCCCGAAATCGAGCGCGAAGCTGAGTGTGCCATGTTTTGGCTTTGCGGGCGTAGCGGCCTCGTTCATGCCGAACCTGCTATGGCGGTTGCAAGATCGCGCGGATCAAAGGGGCGCAGATCCTCCATGCTCTCACCAACGCCGATGGCGTGAATGGGCAGGCCGAACTGTTTGGCCGCGGCAACAAGGATGCCGCCTCGCGCGCTGCCATCAAGCTTGGTCATCACCAGCCCGGTAACGCCGGCCACTTCCTTGAAAACCTCAATCTGCGAAAGCGCATTCTGGCCCGTCGTGGCATCGAGCACCAGAACGACATCATGCGGGGCAGCGGGGTTGAGGCGGCCAAGGACGCGGCGGATCTTGGCCAGTTCATCCATCAACTCGCTTTTGTTCTGCAGTCGGCCGGCGGTGTCGACAATCAATACGTCAATTCCCTCGGCTGTTGCCTTTTTGACGGCGTCAAAGACGATGCTGGCCGAATCCCCGCCTTCGGGGCCGGTAATGATGGGTACGCCGACGCGGTCAGCCCAGACCTTGAGCTGGCCGATGGCGGCTGCACGGAAGGTATCGCCCGCCGCCAGCAGGACGCCATAATCCTGTTCGACAAACAGATGCGCCAGCTTTGCGATGGTTGTGGTCTTGCCCGACCCGTTAACGCCAATCACCAGAATGACCTGCGGCCTTGGAAAGGCTTCAATTTCAAGTGGTTTGGCGACAGGAGCGAGAATTTCTGTCAACTCGTCAGCGACAACTTGGCGGATGCCGGCAAGATCGATGCCTTTGTCGAAACGCGAACTGGCCAGTGTGTCGCGGATCTGCGCAGCGGTGGCCGGCCCAAGATCCGAAACGATCAACGCTTCCTCAATCGCATCAAGGGTGTCGGCATCAAGCTTGCTCTTGGTGACCAGTCCCGCCAGATTGTCGGTCAGCTTGCTGGACGTTTTCTTGAAGCCGCCGAACATCCGTTCGCGCCAGCCGGGTTTCTCACTCATGCGGCAAGCTTTCCTTTGAGCCGTCCATTTTCATGTCCTTCGATTGTCGCCGTGACAAGGCTGCCTTCTGGTTGCGACTGATCAAGTTCGACATAGGCGAAATTTTCCGAATGGCCAGATGTGCCGCCTGCTTCGACGACGATTTTCTGAGAAGAACCGGTCAGTGAGGCAAGCCAGGCCCCGCGCCGTGCGGCGACGGCTTCGCGCAGCGCGCGGGCGCGCGCCTTGATCGCTGCTGCCGGCACTTGCGGCATGCGCGCGGCCGGGGTGCCCGCCTTGGGCGAATAGGGAAAGATATGGCCATGGACGATGTCGCATTGGTCGACCAGCGCAAGGCTGTTTTCGAACATTGCCTCATCCTCTGTCGGGAAACCGGCGATGATATCTGCGCCAATGGCGATGTCGGGGCGTGCAGCCTTCATACGGGCGACGATCTCAATTGCCTGTTCGCGGCTATGGCGGCGTTTCATGCGTTTCAGGATCATATTGTCGCCGGCTTGCAGCGAAAGGTGGATATGCGGCATCAGCCGTGGCTCGCCAGTAATTAATGCGAACAGCCGGGCGTCAATCTCGACCCCGTCAATAGAGGACAGGCGCAGGCGGGGCAGGCCGGGCACATGGCGCAGGATGCGTTCCACCAACAGACCCAGATCGGGCCGGCCGGGCAGATCATGGCCATAGCTGGTGACGTCGACCCCGGTCAGCACCACTTCCTGTATGCCGCGATCCACAAGGCGCTGGACATGTTCGACGACCTGACCGGCGGGAACCGAGCGACTGTTACCGCGGCCATAAGGGATGATGCAAAAGGTGCAGCGATGGTCGCACCCCGTCTGCACCTCTACAAAGGCGCGGGTATTGCCCGAAAAGGCGGTGGCAAGATGCGGCGCGGTTGCCTGCACCGCCATGATGTCGCTGACGCGGACCTTGGGTCCGTCAATCGCGAACAAAGCGGGGGACTGTTTTTCCACATTGCCGATGACGGCATCGGTTTCTGCCATTGCCTCGAACGTCTGCGGTTCAATCTGTGCAGCGCAGCCGGTAACGACAATCCGCGCGTCGGGGCGGCGCTTGCGGGCCTGGCGGATCGCCTGACGCGTCTGGCGGACCGCCTCATTGGTGACGGCACAGCTATTGACGATCACAAGATCGCTGGCGTCCCCCAGTTGCTCGGCAAGGGCATGGCTTTCCGCAAGGTTCAAGCGGCAGCCCATGGTGATGATTTCTGCGCCGCTCAACCGAACTGGCTCCAGTCTGCGCTGCCGGTAAAGACATGGGTGGCGGGGCCTTCCATCTCGATCGCGCCGCCATGTTCCCAGCTTATCGTCAATGTGCCGCCGGGCAGGGCGACCGTCACCGGTGATTGCGCACGGCCGCTGCGGATTGCGGCGACCGCGGTGGCGCAGGCGCCGGTGCCGCAGGCAAGGGTCAGGCCGACGCCGCGCTCCCACACGCGCAGTTGGACGTTATGCGGGCCGCGCACTGTGGCGACGTTAACATTGACCTTTTCGGGGAAAAGCGGGTCGGTCTCGATCAGCGGGCCCAGCCGTTCCAGATCGATGGCGTCGCAATCGGGCACGAAGAAGATGGCATGTGGGTTGCCGACATTGACCGCCATTGGCCGTTCCAGCACCTCCCAGCCGACGGGCATGTCGGCCGTGTCCATCGGCATAGCGAGCGGTATCAATTCCCAATCCAGCGCGGGCGGGTTGAAAAAGACGGTGGCGCTGCTTTCCTGAGGCCGCGTTTCCAATATGCCGGCCAGCGTTTCGATCCGCGCGGGCCCGTCCATCAACGTCGCGACGCAGCGGGTGGCATTGCCGCACGCCTCTACCTCGCTGCCGTCGGCGTTGAAAATCCGCATCTTGATGTCGGCGATGGCAGAGGGTTCAAGCAGGATCAGCTGGTCACAGCCAATGCCTGTGCGGCGATCGGCAATGGCGTGCGCGCGCGCCGCCGTCATTGCGACGGGTTCGGTGCGGGCATCGATGACGACAAAGTCATTGCCCAGCCCGTGCATCTTGTGAAACGGAGCGGCCATAGCGGCCGCGCCTTACGCGAACCGGGCCTGCCGGTCCAGAATCATTCGGCCTGAGCCGCGCGGGTCATCCTGCGGCGCGATTGACCGCCGGGGTGTCGACTGGCGCGGATATATTGCTTTTTTGGGCGAGGTTCGACGAACGGCGCGCGTGCAGCAAATTGCGTTCGGCGAGTAGTTTGCGCACCGCATCAATCGTCATCGGCTGGCCATAATACCAGCCCTGACCCTTGCTGCAGCCCAGATCACGCAGGCGCGGGATCAGAACCTCTTCCTCAATTCCTTCTGCGGTGATCGGCACGTCAAGGCTGCTGCCCAATCCGGCGATGGCAGAAACGATCGCCGCGCTTTCGGGGTTTTGCAGCATCGTCGAGACGAAACTGCGGTCGATCTTGATCCGGTCAAAGGGCAGGGCGCGCAGATGCGCAAGCGAGCTGTAGCCCGTGCCGAAATCGTCGAGCGCAATCCGGATGCCCTGGTTTTTGAGGCTGCCGACGATCGACTGGGCGAGGCTTAGATTCTTGAATAGCGAGCTTTCGGTGATCTCGACTTCGAGCCGGTTCGCCGGAAAGCCGGTTTCGACCAGCAGCTTGACGATTTTCTGGGCAAGCCAGGGGTCTTTGAGCTGAACCGGTGAAATATTCACCGAAATCGTCAGCTTGGGATCCCAATTCTTTGCTTCAAGCATCGCCTTGCGGATGATGCCGAGCGAAATGTCGCCGATCATGCCGGTTTCTTCAGCAACAGGGATGAATTCGTCGGGCGGGATCAATCCGCGTACCGGGGATACCCAGCGCGCCAGCATTTCAAAGCCCGAAAGCTCGCCCGTTTCCAGATCGATCTGCTGTTCGAAATAGGGAACAAATTCGTCATTGGGGATCGCGGCGCGGATATCGGCTTCCAGCGAATTGCGCGTGCGCAGCTCGACTTCCATGCCATTTTCAAACCAGCAAAAGCCGTTTTTACCGTTCTTTTTCGCCGCATAGAGCGCGATGTCGGCGCGACGGATCAGCATGTCGATCGAATCGCAGTCAATTTCCGGCCGGCTGATGCCGATTGACGCGGTGATGCTGTGATCGGTGTCACCGATGGTGATCGCGCGGGACAGTATATCGATCAGGTCTTCGGCAATGCGATCGACAGTTTCGGGAAATTCGGGTTCGAAGACGACGCAGACACCGAATTCATCGCCGCCAAGCCGCGCCAATACGCTGGACGGCGGCACGGTATCGCGCATCCGGTCTGCAACTTCGCGCAGCAACTGGTCGCCGCTGTCATGGCCGTAAAGATCGTTGACCTTTTTGAAGCCATCCAGGTCGATCATCATGAAAGCCACAGACTTGCCCCGGCGTGATGCCCGGTTGGTCAGTTCGGAGGCCTTTTCCTTGATTGCGCGGCGATTGAACAAATTTGTCAAAGGGTCGGTGATGGCGAGATGCTGGGCACGTACTTCAGCCTTGCGGTACACATCGACCTCGTCGCTCAATGCCGTGGTCCGGCGCCAGATCATCAGGATTAGCGCGATGTTGAGGAGGAGCGCCGATACCATCGCCTGGTCGGTTGTCCGGCCGCTGCCGAAAAATTGGCCGACCAGTTGGGTACCCACTGCGCCGCCGACGAAAACAAAAGTGCCCAGCGCGCCAATGATCAGCAGGTTGCTCAACCAGCTTGAACTGTGCCGGCCCTTTGGCAGTGCCGTGCCGTCGTCCGCATGTGTCTGTTTTCTGGCGATCATGCCGGAAATGCCCCTTCAATTTCAGAGGACCTTATGCGAAAAAAAGGTCAATATTGGGTTAATTACGACTTTTGGAGGTCGCGCCATCAGGCTTGCAATTGCGCGCAAGCGCGGCTAAGGGCGCTTTCCAAGCGGGCCAGTCCCGCATTTTTGAAGATGTGACAGAAGCTCACACGCCGGTCAGCGAGGTTTCGCCCACCGGCGTTTTGTGCGTTTTTGCCGACATGGCGAAGGATTTGGGATGTTCGACAAGCTGAGCGACCGGTTGGGAGGCGTGTTTGACCGCCTGCGCGGTCGCGGCGCGTTGAATGAAGCCGATGTCCGTGAGGCAATGCGCGAAGTCCGCGTCGCCTTGCTCGAAGCCGATGTGGCGCTGTCTGTTGCGCGCGACTTTGTCGAAAAAGTAACCGAACAGGCCGTGGGCCAGTCTGTGTTGCGCTCGGTCACCCCAGGTCAGCAAGTCGTCAAGATCGTCAATGACGCGCTTGTCGAAATGCTTGGTGCCGATGCCAGCGAGCTTGATCTGGCGGTAACGCCGCCCGCGATCATCATGATGGTCGGCTTGCAAGGCTCGGGTAAGACCACGACGACGGCGAAGATCGCCAAGCGGCTGAAGGAAAAAGAGCGCAAGAAGGTGCTGATGGCGTCGCTCGACGTCAATCGTCCTGCCGCGCAGGAACAACTCGCGACGCTGGGCACGCAGATTGACGTTGCGACCTTGCCGATCGTTTCCGGCCAGCAGCCGGTCGATATTGCAAAGCGCGCGATGCAAGCGGCCAAGCTGCAGGGCTTTGACGTGCTGATGCTCGATACTGCGGGTCGTCTGCATGTCGACCAGCAGTTGATGGATGAAATGAAGGCGGTGGCCAATGTTGCCACGCCGCAGGAAATCCTTCTCGTTGTCGACTCTCTGACCGGTCAGGACGCGGTCAACGTCGCCCAGAATTTCGGCGAGCAGGTCAATCTCACCGGTGTCGTGCTGACCCGTATGGATGGCGATGCGCGCGGTGGTGCGGCGCTGTCGATGCGCGCGGTTACCGGAAAGCCGATCAAATTTGCCGGCGTTGGTGAAAAGATGGATGCGCTTGAGGCGTTCCAGCCTTCGCGCGTTGCCGGACGCATCCTTGGCATGGGCGATGTCGTTGGCCTGGTTGAGCGTGCGGCACAGGTCGTCGAACAGGAAGACGCCGAGAAACTCGCCGCCAAAATGGCGAAGGGCCAATTCGATCTTGACGATCTGCGCGCCCAGTTGCGGCAGATGACCAAGATGGGCGGTCTTGGCGCGCTTGCCGGAATGATGCCCGGCATGAAAAAGGCGAAGGCCGCGATGGCGCAGAGCGGGATGGACGACAAGATCCTGCACCGCATGGATGCGATCATCGGATCCATGACGCAAAAGGAACGCAGCAAGCCGGAGCTTCTGAACGCGAAGCGCAAGATCCGCGTCGCCAATGGTTCAGGCGCGACTGTGCAGGATGTGAACCGTCTCCTGAAAATGCACAAGGAGATGGAAACCGCGATGAAGCGGATCAAGAAAATGGGCGGCCTTAAGGGGCTTGCTGCCTTGTTTGGAAAATCGGGCGGCGATCTGGGCGCGACAATGGAAGGCATGCATGGCCTTCCCAAGGGCGGTCTTGGCGGGGGCTTTCCCGGCCTTCCCGGAATGCCTGGCAGCGGCGGTGGATTGCCATCGGATATTGCGAAATTATTGAATAAAAAGAAGTAAATACATTCATTTTTGAGTTTTGTTGGAAAGGTAGATTATCATGGCATTGGCAATTCGTTTGTCGCGCGGCGGCAGCAAGAAGCGCCCCTATTACCGGATCGTTGTTGCGGACGCCCGCAGCCCGCGTGACGGCAAGTTCATCGAACGTATCGGCAGCTACAACCCGCTGCTCGGCAAGGATGATGCCAACCGCGTCATTCTTAACGGTGAGCGTGCGAAGCACTGGCTTGCCGCTGGTGCCCAGCCTTCGGATCGCGTTGCCCGCTTCCTCGACGTTGCTGGCGTGAAAGAACGCGCTGCCAAGGCGAACCCGAAAAAGGGTGAGCCCGGCCAGAAGGCGAAGGAGCGCGCAGAGGATAAGGCTGCCAAGCTGGCTGAAGCTGAAGAAGCCGCCGCTGCCGCTGCTGCTGCTCCGGCTGTAGAAGAAGCTGCCGCTGAAGAAGCACCCGCTGCTGAAGAAGCTGCTGCCGCTGAAGAAGCACCTGCTGCTGAAGAAGCTGCTGCTGAAGAAAAGGCCGAGGGCTGATGCCTTCTCCCCTCCCGCACGCGGGAGGGGCCGGGGGAGGGCCGGTGATGATTTTAAGCTCGCTGTGCTCGCTCCCACCCCGAACCCCTCCCGCAAGCGGGAGGGGAAAATGACCGAAAAAACGGTTGTTCTGGCCGCCGTTGCCGGTGCGCATGGCGTGACGGGCGAAGTCCGGTTGAAGCTGTTTGCCGAAAGTGTGGACAGCCTCAAACGGCATAAAAGCTATAATGGCGGCGCACTGACCTTAAAATCGGTGCGTGCCCACAAAGACGGCGCAATCGCCCGTTTTGCCGAGGTCGTTGACCGCAATGCCGCAGAGGCGCTGCGTAGCACCTTGCTGACCGTATCGCGCGCGGAATTGCCGCCGCTGGGCGATGGCGAATATTATTATAGCGATCTGATCGGTGTGGCGTGCGTTTCGACCGATGGCACCGACCTTGGCACCTGCATCGCGGTCGAAAATTTTGGCGCGGGCGATATTCTCGAAATTCAGAAATCCGACGGCAAGAAATTCATGGTGCCGATGAACGTGCAAGCGGTACCCGAATGGGGCGAGCGGATCGTCGTCGATGCGGCCTTTGCCGAATGACCTTTCAAACCCAGATTCTTACGCTCTATCCGGAAATGTTTCCCGGCCCTCTCGGTATTTCCATCGCCGGGCGCGCTTTGGCGGACGGGAAATGGTCCTGTTCGCCGATCCAGATCCGTGATTTTGCAACTGACAAGCACCGTACGGTTGACGATACGCCGGCCGGTGGTGGGGCAGGGATGGTGTTGAAGGCTGACGTCATGGCGGCTGCGGTTGACCATGCGATTGAAAAAACACCTGATTTTCCGATCCTTGCGATGACGCCACGGGGAAAGCCGATGACGCAGCAACGGGTCCGCGAACTGGCTGAAGGCCCGGGCGTCACCATCATTTGCGGCCGCTTTGAGGGCTTTGATGAACGGCTGTTCGAGGCGCGGCCGCAAATCGAGCAGGTCAGCATGGGCGATATCGTGCTTTCCGGAGGGGAAATGGGGGCGCTGATGCTATTAGATGCTTGCATTCGGCTGCTTCCCGACGTAATGGGCGCGCCCGATAGCGGTGATGAGGAGTCCTTTGAACAAGGCCTTCTCGAATATCCGCATTACACCCGACCCGCTGAGTGGGAAGGGCGTATGATCCCTGAAGTGCTGCGATCGGGGGATCATGCGAAAATCAAGGCCTGGCGGAAACAAAAGGCTGAAGATGATACACGGCTACGCAGGCCAGACCTTTGGGAGCGTTACAACAACGCTCGGGACTGACCTGCCTCTGGTGTGCGGCATGAAGAAGGAAGAAGACAGGCCATGAACCTGATCCAGACGCTTGAGCAAGAGGCAATTGCCGAACTTGCTGCCAAGAAAAGCATCCCGGAATTCCGGGCCGGTGATACGCTCCGCGTGGGCGTGAAGGTGATCGAAGGCGATCGCACCCGTATCCAGAACTATGAAGGCGTGTGCATCGCGCGTTCGAACAAGGGCATGGGATCGAATTTCACCGTTCGCAAAATTTCGTTCGGCGAAGGCGTAGAGCGCGTATTCCCGCTTTACAGCCCCAATGTCGAAAGCATCGAAGTGGTTCGTCGCGGTGCCGTGCGCCGTGCGAAGCTCTATTATCTGCGTGGCCGCACCGGTAAGAAGGCGCGTATCGCCGAGCGTAAGATTACGACCAAACAGGGAGCCGAAGGCTGATCCCGTCTGGTTGCTTGTAACCAAGATAGCCGAAAAGGCCGGGATCCTGAAAAGCGATCCCGGCCTTTTTTCGTTTGGAGAGACAAGGATGAGGAAGACATGGCTTATGGCCGCCGCGAGCCTGGCACTGATGGCAGCGAGTGAACCTGCCAGCGCACAGGATGCGCCTGCATTGACGCTGGAGCGGGTCTTTGCGAGCCCTTCAATCAATGGCGCGTCGCCGCGTGCAGTGAAGCTTTCGCCCGATGGCAAATATCTGACGAGCCTGCGTCCGCGCGCCGATGATCGCGAACGGTTCGATTTGTGGTTCCTCGACAGCAAGAGTGGCGAATGGCGTATGCTGGTCGATTCGACCAAGCTTGGCACCAGCGGAGAGATCAGCGAAGCCGAAAAAATGCAGCGCGAACGCGCCCGCATTGGCGGTACCAAGGGCATTGTCGCTTATGACTGGGCGCCAGATAGCCAGACGATCCTTGTTCCAGTTGATGGCGACCTGTTTCTTGCCGATCTGAAGGGCGATATCCGCCGTTTGACCGAGACCGCGACGAGTGAGCTTGATGCCACCGTCAGTCCCAAGGGCAGCCATGTCTCTTTCGTGCGCGACCAGAATCTTGTCGTTCGCAGCCTTTCCGACGGCGCGGAAAAGGCGCTGACGAGCGATGGCGGCGGCACGCTGAGCTATGGCGTTGCTGAATTTGTCGCGCAGGAAGAGATGGACCGCAGCCGCGGTCATTGGTGGGCGCCCGATGACGCTGCGCTTGCCTATGCCCGGGTCGATGAAAGCGGCGTGAAGGTTGCCCCGCGCGCCGCAATCGGGGCCGAGGGCACCCGCATTTACGAGCAGCGCTATCCCTTTGCCGGCACGGACAATGCCCGTGTCGACCTGTTTGTTTGGCACAAGGCCGGCGACCGCCATGTAAAGGTCGATCTTGGTGCCGATGCCGACATCTATCTGGCGCGGGTGGACTGGATGCCCGACGCGAAAAGCCTGCTGGTGCAGCGCCAGAGCCGCGACCAGAAGCGGCTCGATGTGCTGACGGTTGATGCCGCAACGGGCGCGTCGAGCGTGCTGTTCAGCGAAACCAGCCCGACCTGGTTGAACCTGCATGACAATCTGCGCGTGCTTTCCGACGGCAGCCTTGTCTGGACGTCGGAGCGTGATGGCTTCAGTCATATTTATCGTTTCCGCAACGGCAAATGGACGCAACTGACCAAGGGCGCATGGGCAGTGAAGGCCGTTGTCGGCGTTGATGAGGCAGCGGGCCGCATCTATTTCACCGGCAATGCCGAGGCGGCGACGCAGCAGCATCTCTACCGCGTACCGTTAAAGGGCGGCGCAGTTGAACGGCTGACAGAGCAGGGCAGTTTCAACGCTGTCGCCATGAACCGCGCGGCGAACCGGGCGATCGTCACCCGATCAAGCCCGAACCAGCCCGAACAGGTCTATCTGGCCGACGCCAGTGGCAAGCGCCTGTCATGGATTGAGGAAAATCGCCTCGATGCGCGCCATCCTTATGGCCCCTATTTAGCGGCACATATTGCCCCTGTCTTTGGCAGCATCAAGGCGGCCAATGGCACCGAACTCAAGACGAAGCTGCTCCTGCCCAAAATCGAGCCGGGCAAGCGTTATCCTGTGTTTGTGCAAGTCTATGGCGGGCCCGGAGCAGGGCGTCAGGTCACCGAAAGCTGGGGCGGCGGCGCGTTGCAGCAATATCTGGCGCAACAGGGCTGGATCGTCTTTTCGGTCGACGGGCGGGGCACGCCTGATCGCGGCAAGACGTTTGAAGACCATATCTACCGCGCCATGGGCGGCGTTGAAGTTGCCGACCAACTGACCGGCGTCGAATGGCTCAAAGCCCAGCCCTTTGTCGATCCGCAGCGGATCGCCGTCTATGGCTGGTCCTATGGCGGCTATATGACGCTGAAACTGTTGGAGGCGGCCCCGGGCGTGTTCGCCGCAGGCGTTTCGGGCGCACCGGTAACGAAGTGGGAGCTTTACGACACCCATTATACCGAACGCTATATGGGCGATCCGCGCAAGGTGCCCGAGGCATATGAAAAGGCCAATGTTGTTCCGCATGCAGACAAGATTAGTGATCCGCTGCTGCTGATCCACGGCATGGCTGACGACAATGTCGTCTTCGATCATTCGACCGCGTTGATGGCGGCGATGCAGGGCAATGCGCAGCCCTTTGAAACCATGGTCTATCCCGGCCAGACGCACCGCGTCGCCGGACCCAAGGTGAGCGTGCATTTGTGGGGGTCGATCCTCGACTTCCTCAACCGGACTGTAAAAAGCAAGGATATGGAATAATGGGTTATCGGGTAGTAGTTGCAGGCGCCACGGGCAATGTCGGGCGCGAAATGCTGAACATCCTTGCCGAGCGGGAATTCCCGATCGATGAACTTGCGGTCCTCGCATCCTCGCGTTCGGCAGGCGATGTCATCGATTTCGGTGAAACCGGCAAAACGCTGAAAGTACAGAATATCGAGCATTTCGATCCCACGGGCTGGGACATCGCATTGTTCGCGATCGGAACCGATGGATCAAAGCTTTATGCGCCCAAATTCGCGGCTGCCGGCTGCACGGTGATCGATAACGCCTCGCTCTATCGTATGGACCCCGATGTGCCCCTGATCGTGCCAGAGGTGAATCCTGACGCGATTGACGGCTATAAGGTCAAGAATATCATCGCTAATCCCAATTGCTCGACTGCGCAGATGGTCGTCGCGTTGAAGCCGCTGCATGATGCCGCGAAGATCAAGCGCGTCGTTGTGTCGACCTATCAGTCCGCATCGGGCGCGGGCAAAGCGGGGATGGACGAGCTGTTCGAACAGTCCCGTGCGATCTTTGTGGGTGATCAGATCGAGCCGCGCAAATTCACCAAGCAAATCGCGTTCAACGTCATTCCGCATATCGACAGCTTCCTAGAAGACGGTTCGACCAAGGAAGAGTGGAAGATGGTTGCGGAAACCAAGAAGATCCTAGATCCCAAGATCAAGGTGACGGCAACCTGTGTACGCGTGCCTGTTTTTGTCGGCCATTCGGAATCGATCAACATCGAATTTGAAAACGAGCTGTCGGCAGAGGAGGCACAGGAAATCCTGCGCGAAGCACCAGGCGTGATGCTTGTCGATAAGCGTGAGGATGGCGGCTATGTTACCCCGATCGAATGTGTCGGCGACTATGCAACCTTCATCAGCCGTGTGCGCGATGACAGTACGGTCGACTATGGCATCAACCTGTGGTGCGTTTCTGATAACCTGCGCAAGGGCGCCGCGCTCAACGCGGTGCAGATTGCCGAACTGCTTGGCCGTCGCCACTTGCAGAAAGGCTGAAGCCAGTCCATCAGGTCGGCATGACATTACATGCCGACCTGTTCTTCTCATTCCGCTCACCCTACTCCTATCTCGCCATTGGTCGTTATCGGTCCATGATGGAGGAATGGGACGTCGATATTGCGCTGCGCCCGGTCTATCCGTTGGCAATCCGCGAGCCCGATTTTTTTGAGCGGAACCATCCCAATTGGTTGCGCTACACTTTCACCGATATGTTCCGTGTCGCGCAATATCATGGCATTCCCTTTGGTCCGCCGCGACCCGATCCGATCGTCCAGAATGTGATGACGCGCCAAATATCGGAAGAGCAGCCCTATATTTTTCGCATGACCCGGCTTGGGCAGGTGGCCGCGCGCCGGGGCAAGGGACTGGCCTTTGCGCATGAGGCAGGCCGGCTGATCTGGGGCGGTGCGGAAAACTGGCACGAAGGCGATCATCTGGCAGGCGCAGCGCAGCGCGCGGGGCTCGATTTGGCAGAGCTTGATGCAGAGGCTGTGTCGGACGCAGAGGCGCTGGATAGCGAAATCCATGCAAACCAGGCCGCATTGGAAGCAGGTGGGCATTGGGGCGTGCCGACGCTGATATTCGACAATGAAGCTTTTTTCGGTCAGGACCGTATTGAAATGGCATTGTGGCGCATGCAACAAAAGGGCCTCGTCCCGCGTTCTGACGTCAAAAAGGAAGATTGATTGCCATGCGTAAAACCCTTGCCCTTATATTTGTTGCCTCAATCGCGCTTGCGGGCTGCACCACCTCGCAGGAAGCCAGCCAGTCTGCGGTCAAGGAAGTTGCCACGGCAAAGCTGATGCGTGCTGATGGCAGCGAAGCGGGTGTCGCCACGCTTTCGCTTCAGGCCGATGGTGTCTGGCTGGAAATGTCGGCCGCAGCGCCCGGTGCCGGCAATTTCGCAATGCACATACATTCAGTGGGGCAGTGCACAGCACCGGATTTCACCAGCGCGGGGCCGCACTGGAACCCTGATATGCGCCAGCATGGCAAGCAAAACCCTGCCGGATCGCATGCGGGTGACCTTCCCAATGTCAGCGCCGATGCCAATGGACGGATTGGGGCGAAACTGCGGCTCGACCATGTCGAGTGGACAGGCGCCAACAGCCCGTTCGATGCCGATGGTGCGGCGCTGATCGTGCATGAAAAGGCCGATGATTACCTTACAGACCCGACCGGCAATGCCGGCAAGCGGGTCTATTGCGGGGTGTTCACGCGCGGCTGAGGTGTGCCACAACTATCCGGCGTCACACCTTGCCGGCGTAGAGCATGGCACCGGGGACAAGCCGGTTGAGCACCTGTTCGATATCCGAATGGCAAAAGGCGAAACAGCCTTGGCTGCGACCCAGCTTGCCCTGTCGGTCGATAATCGCCTGACTGACATAGGGTGCAGGGTGGATGACGATGGCGCGGTTTTCCGCCTGATCATTTTGCGGCTCAAGACCGATCAGCCGGCGCGATGCGCCATATTTGCCGATATAGCTTTCGCCAATGCGATAGGCACCGGCAGAGGTTGCTTCAGAGCCCGGAATGTTCGAAAATTCCTGAACCCAGCCGCTATGTCCGCGATCCGAACCAATGCCATGGGCGACAAGCAATGGCGTCGTCCGGCCGCCGATCAAATCATAGAGGAAGAAGCGGGGGGTGCGCGACGGTTTCGAAAAATCGGCAATCGCCATGATTTGATGATTGGCAATATGATCGCCATGCCGGGCCAGTGCCGATGCTGCGCGCGCAAGCAGGCGGGGATCAAGCGAGGCTTCGTCGCTCACCACCGATGCGAGCGCGCCAAACGGCAGGCCCGAAACGCCAAGCCCGGCAATTGCTGCTGCCGAACGCGTCAAAAATATTCTGCGGCCCATTGCTGTCATTACGACCAATCTAGGACGCACATGTGCAGATAAGAACCCATGTTGACGCAATTCGGCGCAATTTTCCGGCGTTTTGGCGGATAAGCAAGGGGTGAGATGCAGCTTGAAGAAGGCCGAGGCCTAATTTGAAAGGGCGCTCCATCCCGAAAAATGCGTTGATATTGCAACCGCGAAAAGGCATAAATCTACCAAAATGGTAATAATATTGCCGAACAGGGCTCTCCCAATGATCCGCGTGAAATATTGCATTCTTTCGATCGCAGCCGCGCTGATGGTGCTTGCCAACCCGGCTGCCGCCCAAAATGCGCCGGTGACGCCTGCGGTGCCGCAGCAATCGGCTGAAACGTCCCCTGTTCCCGCGCCCACAAGCCCGCCTATTGCCGAACCCGCACCGCCGCCGGCTGCTACGGCGCCTATTGTTGATCCCACACCCGTCGCGCCGGTAAAGCCTGTGCGCAAGGGACCGGTGGACAGCCTGAAGACGGGCCAGTTTGTCTGGGAAAAGCGCGATAGTTACGAAAACCCGCTGCGGATGGTCGTGGTGCTCGACATTCAGCGGCTCTATGTCTTTGACGGGGATAAGCTGGTCGGATTTTCAACCATTTCATCGGGCAAGACCGGAAAGGAAACGCCGTCGGGCATATTCAAGATCCTGCAGAAAAAAATCTATCATGAATCCAACATCTACGCCAATGCGCCGATGCCGTTCATGCAGCGGCTGACATGGGATGGCATAGCCATTCATGCGGGTCATCTGCCCGGCTATCCCGCTTCACATGGCTGTATTCGCCTTCCAAAACGGTTTGCAGAGGCGCTTTATGGCGTGACGCAGATGGATGGGGAAGTCGTGATCCTTGAAAGCCTGAGCAAGCCGCTCGCTCGGCCCAAGCCGGCGACGGTTGAACCTGCCGCCAATCCGCCCGCAACCGTGCCAGGGCAAGTTCCGCAGCCCGCCACCGGGCAAGGCGAACTGCAACCCCAGCCCCAGCCCCAGCCCCAGCCCCAGCCCAGCGCCGGGGTGCCACCATCGCCGACACCAAACCGCCGTTAAGGCCATCCTTCGCGATTGACGTTTACGCTAACGTAAAGTAGAAAGAAGCGAGCCTCGACGAGGGAGGATTTCGCGGCAATGGATTTGATTACAGGCAATGGCAAAGCGGCAGACGCGACCATTGAAACGCCCGATGCTTTGGGGCGCGACAGTTTCACGATATCCGACCTATCCGCCGAGTTTGATGTTACGGCGCGCGCACTGCGTTTTTATGAAGATCAGGGGCTGATTTCACCGGAACGGCAGGGATTGGCGCGCATCTATTCAAAGCGTGACCGCGCACGACTGGCGTGGATTTTGCGGGCAAAGCGCGTGGGCTTCAGCCTTGCCGAGATCCGCGAGATGATCGACCTTTACGATTTAAACGATGGACGGAATATCCAGCGCAAGGTGACGATCCAGAAATGCCGGGAACGGGTCGATCTGCTGAAAAAGCAGCGGCAGGATCTGGATAGTGCGATTGCCGAACTGACCGAATTTGTCGCCTTGGTCGAACAGGTCGAGGCAGAAGAAAGCAAGGCGGCCTGACGGCTGCCTCCATTTGGAGCAAAGAGGACCCTATGCCCCAGTATAACGCGCCGGTACGCGACACACTTTTCATCCTGAACGAAGTATTGGGCGTCGAGAAATACGCCAATCTTCCCGGCTTCGAAAATGCCGGTGCAGACATGATTGAAGCAATCCTGACCGAGGGCGCTAAGTTCGTCGAGAATGAACTTTTCCCGCTTAACGTGGTCGGTGACAAGCAAGGTTGCACCCGCCATGCCGACGGTTCGGTGACCACGCCGGAAGGTTTCAAAGAGGCTTATCAGGCCTATGTCGAGGCGGGCTGGGGTACCTTGTCTGCACCCGTTGAATATGGCGGACAGGGCTTGCCACACGTCGTTTCGATGGCGTTTGAGGAGTATATGTCGAGTTCGAACATGGCGTTCGGTATGTATCCGGGGCTGACCCATGGGGCGGTGTCGGCGATCCTCGTCAAGGGCAGCGATGCGCAAAAAGCAACCTATGCGCCCAACATGATCAGCGGCAAATGGACAGGCACGATGAACCTGACCGAGCCGCATTGCGGAACCGATCTTGGCCTGATCCGGACAAAGGCAGTGCCCAATGGCGATGGCAGCTATGCGATCAGCGGGACGAAGATCTTCATCTCGTCTGGCGACCACGACCTTGCAGAGAATATCGTCCATCTCGTGCTCGCGAAAACGCCCGATGCGCCGGACAGCGTGAAGGGCATCTCGCTCTTCATCGTGCCGAAATTCCTGGTCAATGAGGATGGCTCGCTGGGCGCACGCAACAGTCTTGGCTGCGGCTCGCTGGAGCATAAGATGGGCATCCATGGCAATGCGACCTGCGTCATGAACTATGATGGCGCGACCGGCTATCTGGTCGGTGAAGAGAATAAGGGCCTTGCGGCCATGTTCATCATGATGAACGTTGCGCGATTGGGCGTCGGCCAGCAAGGGCTGGGCATTGCGGAGGTCGCCTATCAGAACGCCGTGCAATATGCACATGATCGCCGCCAGGGCCGGGCACTCACCGGTCCGCAGGATCTGGGTGAAAAGGCGGATACGCTGTTCGTCCACCCCGACATCCGCCGCATGTTGATGGACGCAAAGGCCTTCACCGAAGCTATGCGCGCCTTGTGCCTCAATGGTGCGCTGCTTGCCGACATCATCCATGGCGGCCAGACCGAGGAAGAGCGGCAGGCCGCAGACGATCTGCTCGGCCTGTTGACACCGGTGATCAAAGGTTATGGCACCGACAAGGGCTATGAGGTCGCAACCAATGCGCAGCAGGTTTATGGCGGCCATGGCTATGTCGGCGAATGGGGCATGGAACAATATGTCCGCGACGCCCGGATCACCATGATCTATGAAGGCGCGAACGGCGTTCAGGCGATGGATCTTGTCGGCCGTAAGCTGGCTCAGAATGGTGGCCGCTCCGTGCAGGCCTTTTTCAAGCTGGTCGATGATGAATGCGCCGCTGCCAAGTCAGGTGCGATGGCCGATTTTGCGGAACGGCTGGAAAAGGCCAATGGCGAACTGAAGGCATCGACCATGTGGTTCATGGCAAATGGCATGGCAAACCCCAATAATGTCGGCGCCGGCGCGCACCATTATATGCACATCATGGGGATTGTTGCGCTGGGCCTGCAATGGCTGCGCATGGCGCATGCCGCGCATGCCGCAATCACTGGCGGAGCCGCCAATGCGAAATTCTATGAGGCCAAATTGGTTACGGCCCGCTATTTTGCCGAGCGCTTCTTCCCTGATTGCGGATCGTTGCGCCGCAAGATTGAGGCAGGCAGCGAGGCGGTGATGGCGCTGGAGCCGGAGCTTTTCGCGACCGCCTGAGCCTCTATGACGGCGGAGCGATTGCGACGAGCGGTTAAGCCGCTGGAGGCCTCGCACCGCCGCTTTGCGCTGGGATTATGGCATAGCTGCCGCGATGGTCGGCTTTGACAGGGGGTTTTGCTTTTCAAGGAGCAACTGATGTCGAAGTTCCGAAACAGCGTCGCCTTTGCCGCTGCCACCTTATTAATCCTGCCCTTTGCAGCGGGCGTAGTAAGGGCCGCCGAAGCCGATCAACCTTCTGCAGAATCGCAAATGCCGGCAAGCTCTGTGCCAGAAAAGGCGGTGCCGCCCCCCACGATGGACAGCAATCGTGATGGTAAAGCCGACGCATGGGATCGCGATGCCAATGGCAAAGCGGATGCGTGGGATGTCAATAATGATGGAAAGCCGGATATTTTTGACGATGATGGCGATGGCCGCCCCGACGATCCGGATCGCACATCCGATCGGCTTGCACCCCCGCCGCCAGCCGAACCGGAAGGGGAAGAGCCGCGCTTCTGACCCTTTGCAGAAGTTACATCATGTCGGCCATATGGCCAAACGCGCCGGGACGTCTGATCGAACCCGGCGCTTTTGCATTCATTCTGTCGGCAGGAAATCAGGCACCGACAGATAGCGTTCGCCGGTGTCATAGTTGAAGCCAAGGACGCGGCTTCCGGCCGGCAATTCCTTCAGCTTTTGCGCGATCGCGGCCAGCGTTGCGCCCGACGAAATGCCGACAAGCATGCCTTCTTCGCGCGCGGCGCGGCGCGCCATTTCCTTGGCATCTTCCGGATCCACCTGGATCACGCCGTCGATCAATTGGGTGTGGAGGTTCGCAGGGATGAAGCCCGCGCCAATGCCCTGAATCGGGTGCGGGCCAGGCTGGCCGCCACTGATGACCGGTGACAGCGTTGGTTCAACCGCATAGACCTTAAGATTGGGCCATGCAGCTTTCAGCACTTCGGCGCAGCCGGTGATGTGCCCGCCGGTACCGACGCCGGTGATCAGCACGTCGATCGGGCTGTCCTTGAAATCAGCCAATATTTCCGGACCGGTTGTGCGGACATGGACGTCGATATTGGCGGGGTTTTCAAATTGCTGCGGCATCCATGCGCCGGGCGTTGTCGCGACCAGTTCAAGCGCGCGTTCGATAGCACCCTTCATGCCCTTTTCCCGCGGCGTCAGGTCAAAGGTCGCACCATAAGCGAGCATCAGGCGGCGGCGTTCAACCGACATGCTTTCCGGCATGACGAGGACGAGTTTATAGCCCTTAACCGCAGCGACCATGGCCAGACCGACGCCGGTATTGCCGCTGGTCGGTTCGATGATCGTACCGCCCGGTTGCAGGCTGCCGTCTTTTTCGGCCGCTTCGATCATTGCAAGGCCGATACGGTCCTTGATCGATCCACCGGGGTTGGATCGTTCGGATTTGATCCAGACTTCGGCGTCACCGAACAGGCGCTGCATGCGGATATGGGCGCTGTTGCCGATGGTATCGAGGATGGAATGGGCCTTCATGTCTTGCTTTCCTTTACATCGCGAAACTGTGGCTCGAACGTGCGGGCGTTCTTGAGTTCGGGGAATAATTTCGCCCAGATGCCTGTTACCATTATGGCTCCTACGCCGCCAAATACAACTGCGCCGACGGGACCGAGCAGAGCTGCGGCAAAGCCGGATTGCAACTCACCCAATTCGTTTGAGGCGGAGATGGCTAAGCCCGAAACCGAACTGACGCGGCCGCGCATCGCATCGGGGGTGTTGAGTTGGACCAGTGAGCTCCGCACATAGACCGAGAGCATGTCGGCAGCGCCCAGTAGCGCCAGCATCGACAGTGCCACACCCATCGGTGCTGCCATGTCGAGCCAGTCGATCCTTGCATCGCCAAACAATTCGGCGCCGATAATGTGGGAAAGGCCAAAGCCGATCGTCGCAAGCCCGAAGACCACGACAGCCCAGAGCATTTTCACCCCGACATTATGCTTCAATGGCCGGATAGTGAGATAGATGGCGACCAAAGCCGCGCCAAAGGCCGGGGCCGCGCGCAACTGACCAAGCCCGTCGGGGCCTACATGTAATATGTCACGCGCATAGACCGGCAACAGGGCCGTCGCGCCCGCAAGCAAGACCGCGAACAGATCAAGTGTGATCGCGCCGAGCAGAAAGCGTTCGGACCAGGTATATTTCATGCCCTCAATCATCATCCTTACGGGATGCTTCTTTTCGGTCATTGGTGGCGGATACACCGGGCGGACAGTCGATATGGCGATGCTGGAAAGGATCAGCAGCGCGACTGACATCCAGTAAGAGCCGGGCGCATTTTGCGCATAGATCAGTCCACCAATGGCAGGTCCGATAACCGAGGCACTTTGCCAAGCAATCGAACCGAGCGCGATTGCCCGCGGTAAGGATTCCGGCGGGACGATGTTGGGGGCAATTGATGACATGGCCGGGCCGACAAAAACCCGTGCCACCCCATGCAGTGCGGCAAAGAGGAACAGCAGCGGCAGGTTGAGCGCATCATGATAGGTCAGCAAACCAAGCGCCAGCGCGACGCCTGCGTCTAACAGATTGGCGCAGATCGCAACGCGCCGCCTTTCGAAACGGTCGGCTGCCCAGCCTGCCACGGGTGTCAGCAAGGCCAGAGGGATGAACTGGAACAGGCCAAGCAATCCCAATTGGAGCGCGGCTGCCTTGGGCGACATGCCATAATCGCTGCGGGCGGTATCATAGACCTGCCAAGCGATCACGACGACCATCGACATTGTGGCGATCACCGCCATGAAGCGGGACAGCCAGTAACGTCGGTAGTCGGGAATCGAAAAAGGATGCGGCGCGGATGACATTTTCATCTTAGCGCCTAACCGGTCGAATGGATGAGCGCAATGCAAGCCGTTCTTGGCGGCGGCATGGCTCCACTTTGTCGCTATCGATTAAGGCAAGCCCATATCGGCCAGCCGGGTCAGGGGATGCTGACGAAACTGTCCATTACCCGTTTGCGCCCGGCGGTTTCAAAGTCGATTTCCAGCTTGTTGCCCTCAATCTCTGCGATCAGACCATAGCCGAATTTTTCATGGAAAACGCGCATGCCCTTGGAAAGGTCGCTGCGTCCCTGTGCGCCCAGTCCGACTGCAGGCTTGCTAGATTCACCAATCCTTTGCGGTGACGCGTTGAATCCCCCGCTGGTGGCGGCGCGTTGCCAGCCCGGGCCGCGTGCATTGGCCCGGCCTTGGTTTGCGGCAGCCAGATGGGCAAAGGGATCCGCCCGTTCGGACCAGTTTGCGCGCCACAGCGAAGCGCCGCCCGTCATGGTTTGCTCATTCTCGATATGCTCTTCAGGCAATTCGTCAATGAAGCGGCTGGGGATGCTGGACGTCCATTGGCCGTAGATGCGCCGGTTGGCAGCATGGGTGATCGTGCATTTTTCGCGCGCACGCGTGATCGCAACATAGGCAAGACGGCGCTCTTCTTCGAGGCTGGCAAGCCCGCCTTCATCGAGCGCGCGCTGTGACGGAAACACCCCGTCCTCCCAGCCGGCGCAAAAGACATGATGGAATTCCAGCCCCTTGGCGGCATGGATTGTCATGATCGTGACGGCCTCGTCATTGGCGTTGGCTTCATTGTCCATCACCAAGCTGACATGTTCAAGGAAATCACCGAGCGTTTCATAATCTTCCATTGCCCGGGTCAATTCGTTGAGGTTTTCCAACCGCCCCGAGGCCTCGGTGCTGCGTTCGGCCTGCAATGCAGCGGTATAGCCACTTTCATCGAGCACCAGCCGCGCCAGCTCTGCCGGTGGCAGCGTGGCTGCGCTATCGCGCCAGCGAGCAATGTCTATGACAAGATCTGACAGCGATTTGCGTGCCTTGCCGGTCAGTTCATCTGTACCGACAATCCGTGCCGCGGCGAGGGAGAGCGGTGCGGCCTCTGCCCGGGCAAGGCGGTGGATTTTCTCGACCGCCTTGTCGCCAATGCCACGTTTGGGCACATTGACGATCCGTTCAAAAGCAAGGTCGTCGGCGGGCTGGTTGATGATCCGCAGATAGGCGATCGCATCCCGGATTTCGGCACGTTCGTAAAAACGAAAGCCACCGATGATGCGGTAGCTTAGCCCGATCTGGATGAAGCGATCTTCCAGTTCGCGGGTCTGGAACTGTGCCCGCACAAGGATTGCGACCTGATTCAACGATATGCCGCGATATTGTAGCGATTCGATTTCCTCGCCAATCCGCCGCGCTTCTTCTGGGCCGTCCCATACGCCGAGGACGCGCACCTTTTCGCCGGCGTCCAACTCGGTCCACAATGTCTTGCCGAGCCGCCCGCTATTAGCATCAATCAGGCCGCTCGCTGCTGCAAGAATGTGGGGGGTTGATCGGTAATTCTGTTCGAGCCGGATCGTCTTCGCGCCCGGAAAATCCTTTTCAAATCGCAGGATATTGGCAACTTCTGCGCCGCGCCATGAATAGATGGACTGGTCGTCATCACCGACGCAGCAGATATTTTTGCGTTCCTGCGCCAACAGGCGGAGCCAGAGATATTGGACCGCATTTGTATCCTGATATTCGTCGACGAGGATATATTTGAATCGGCGCTGATATTCCGCAAGCACATCGCGGTGCGTGCGCAACAGCGTGAGATTGTGGAGCAACAGGTCGCCAAAGTCGCAGGCATTCAGTTCGCGCAGCCTTGCCTGATACAGCGTGTACATCGCCTGGCCCTTGCCATCGGCGTAAAGCGCGCTTTCCCCGGCATCGAGCTGATCCGGGGTGAGCCCCTTATTCTTCCATTTGTCGATCAGGCTGGCCAGCCCGCGCGCGGGCCAGCGTTTTTCGTCCAGATCCGCCGCCGCGATCAGTTGTTTCAGCAAGCGGAGTTGATCGTCGACATCGATGATCGTGAAATTGCTTTTCAAGCCCAGAAGCTCGGCATGGCGGCGCAGCATCTTGGCACCGATCGCGTGAAAGGTGCCGAGCCATGGCATGCCTTCAACGGCATCGCCGATCATCCGACCCATCCGCTCCTTCATCTCGCGCGCGGCCTTGTTGGTGAAGGTGACCGCAAGAATTTCAGATGGCCAGGCCAGCCGCTCGGCGATGATATGCGCAAGCCGCGCGGTTAGCGCTGCGGTCTTGCCTGTACCCGCGCCGGCAAGAACCAGCACCGGCCCCTCGGTCGTCAGCACGGCTTCGCGTTGCGGCGTATTAAGGCCGTCCAACCATGGCGGCAAAGGAGCGGGGGAGGGGTGAGTCACGCGCGAACGATTAGGGAACGGATGATCGAAGGGCAATGCACTTTTCCGCTTTCCTTTCGTCGCCGTCGGTGTCAGCACAATTGTAAACTAAACGGGGGAGCAATAATGACATCCATATCAGCAGGTGGAGCCGCGACCGAGCAGGGGCCGTCGCACCGGCGCATTTTGGGTGCGGCGATGGCCGGGACAGCGGTCGAATTTTACGACTTCTACATTTTCGCGACCGCAGCTTCGCTGGTCTTTGGGCCGTTATTCTTTCCGACATCCAGCCCCGAGGCGCAACTGCTGCAAAGCTGGCTGACCTTTGCCTTGGCCTTTATCGCCCGGCCGGTTGGCGCGCTGGTGTTTGGCCATTATGGAGATCGCATCGGGCGCAAGGCGACGCTTGTCTCATCGTTGATGATCATGGGTGTGTCGACCTTCCTGATCGCATTTTTGCCGACCTATGCTGTTGCTGGATGGATCGCGCCGGCATTGCTCTGCCTGTTGCGTTTCGGCCAGGGCTTTGGTCTTGGTGGCGAATGGGGCGGGGCGGCATTGCTGGCTGTCGAAAATGCACCTGCGGGTAAAGCCGCGCGTTACGGCATGTTCCCGCAATTGGGCGCGCCCGTCGGTTTCATTCTGTCGAACGGCCTGTTCCTCATTCTCGGCCTGATACTTAGCGATGCCGATTTCCGTGAATGGGGCTGGCGCATTCCGTTTTTGTTGAGTGCGTTTCTGGTCGGCATCGGTCTGTGGGTTCGCCTGCGTCTCACTGAAACGCCCGCCTTTGCCGCCGCTCTGGAAGAGGCGCCGCCGCCGCGCGTGCCGGTTGCAGAGGTGATCCGCACCCACCCACGCCAACTGTTCGGCGGCACATTTGCAGCGATCGCCTGCTTTGCGATCTTCTACCTCACGACCGCTTTTGCACTGGGCTATGGCACGACAAAGCTGGGTATCGAGCGCGAGGCCTTTCTGGGCATCCAACTCGTCTCGATCCTGTTCATGGCAGCGGGCATCATCGTGTCGGGATATTGGGCGGACCGCACCAGTCCGGCGCGCGTTTTGGCGATCGGATGTGCGGCGCTGGTTGGCGCAAGCTTCACGACCGCGCCATGGCTGGGCAGCGGAGACCTGTTCCTGACGGGCATGTATCTTTCGCTGCTGCTGTTCGTCATGGGGCTGGTCTATGGGCCGCTTGGTGCGTGGCTGCCGGGGCTGTTTGCCGCGCGTGTCCGCTACACCGGGGCATCGATCTGCTTTAACGCGGCTGGGATATTGGGCGGCGCACTGGCCCCCAATATCGCGCTGAAGCTGTCGGAATCGGGCCTCGAATATGTCGGCTATTATCTCGCCGGGATCGCGCTGTTCAGCCTTGTCGGCCTGTGGATGCTACGCCCGGCGAAATAGCCGCCCGTCAAGGATCACAAGCCCGGCGGCAATCAGCACAGCGCCGCCGGCTTGCCCGGCCGTCAGCTTTTCGTTGAGCAGCAGGCTGCCGAGGAGCACCGCGAATACGGGTATCAGAAAGGCGACAAGCTGCGCGTTGGATGCGCCTGACCGGTCGATCAGGCGGAAATAGAGCGTATAGGCCAGTGCTGTCGATATCAGCGCAAGCATGAGCGCCGCCATCGTCGCATCGAGCCTTGGCATCGCCATGCCCCAAGGCTGGTCGACCATAAGCATGATCGGCAGCATGATCAGTGACGCTGTTATCGTCTGCCCGGTGGCGACCGATATTGGCGTCAGCGCGCTTTGCGAAAGCCGGCGTCCATATATCGCGGCAAAACTGTAAAAGGTCGTGGAGACAAGGCAGGCGATTTGCGCGAGCAGATTGTCCGACAATCCCTTCATTGCTGCTGGTCCGACCATCACCACGATCCCGGCCATGCCGACAAGGGCGCCAAGGATGCGGGTGGGCGTCGCCTTTTCATCGCTGGTCAGAAAATGCGCGGCGATGACCCCCCAAAGCGGGGTTGTGGCGTTGAGGATCGAGGCATAGCCGCTGTCCAGATATTGCTGTCCCCAGAAAAACAGCGAGAAGGGCAGGGCACAGTTCAATGCACCCACAACCGTCAACAGTACCCAGCTGCGCGAATCGCGGGGCAGACGCTCCCCCATCAGCCGCATCGCCAGCAACATGGGTGGAACCGCCAATGCGACACGGGCAAAGACAAGGGTCAGCGGGGGATAGCTGCGCAGACCGATTTCGATCATGACAAAGGAACCACCCCATAGGATGGAGAGGATAGCGATGAGCATCCAGCCGGTGCCGTCAAGTTTGGGCGTCGCTGTCATGCCGGTTCGGGTTCCAAGCGTAAAAGGGTGATCCGTGCCTTGCCGATATCGCGCACGGTATCGATGACAAAGCCCTTCACCTCAATATCCTCACGCTTTCCGGTCTCCACGCTGATCCACGCCCCCGGCGCAATCCAGCCCAGCCGGGCAAGTTTGTCGAGGGCGACTTGCCCGGCACCTGTGCCATAAGGCGGATCCATCAGGATCAGGTCGAAACTGTCACGGGCAGGGCCCAGCGACAGCACTGATCCGCGGCGGACTTCACAAAGACGGGAAGCCCCCAGCTTTGCAATATTGCCTTCAAGTGCATCCAGTGCAGGGCGATCCTGCTCGACAAAGGTGCAATGCGCTGCGCCGCGCGATAGCGCCTCTAGCCCGAGCGCGCCGGAGCCGGAAAAAAGATCGAGCACCTTGATGCCCTCAAAAGATCCAAGTCGGCTGGTCAGCATCGAAAACAGGGTTTCGCGCGTGCGATCTGCGGTAGGGCGGGTGGTGTCGCCTTTGGGTGCGACCAACGGCCGGGACCGCCAGGTGCCAGAAATGATCCTCATGCTTTCAGTGTATTCCTGAATTCGATTAAGTCGACGCGCCGGACTTCGCCGACTTCGCCCGGGGCCATATCACCCAGCACGAACGGGCCATAACGGGTGCGGATCAGGCGGCTAACCTCCAGCCCGAAATGTTCGAGGACGCGGCGAACCTCCCGGTTCTTGCCTTCGGTCAGCGTCATCTCCAGCCAGCCATTGCGGCCGGTACGCCGTTCAAGATTCGCGTCGATCTTGCCATAGCGCACGCCTTCAATCTCGATGCCGTGGATCAGTTCTTCAAGTTGTGTCTGACTGATGTCGCCAAAGGCGCGCGCGCGATAGGTGCGCTCGACGCCGGTTGAGGGCAGTTCCATCTGGCGTTTGAACTCGCCATCATTGGTTAGCAGCAGCAACCCTTCGGTGTTAAGGTCAAGCCGACCGATTGGCATCAGCCGCGGCAAATCCGCAGGCAAGATGTCGTAAATGGTTTTGCGCCCCGAAAAATCCCGTTCAGCCGTCAGGCAATTGGCCGGTTTGTGAAACAGGAAAAGCTTGGTTGGTTCGGGCTGCTTCACCGGCTGGCCGTCAACTGCGACACCGTTCAGCGACTTGAGCAGCGTGGCCGGCGTTTCAACCTTCTCTCCGTTCAGGGTGATGCGACCGTCGGCTATCATCCGTTCAATCTCTCGCCGAGAGGCGACCCCTGCGCGCGCGAGCAGTTTGGCAATGCGTTCTTCGCCATCCTTACGCTCAAGTGTGCCCTTCGAAGCGGCGGCGGCGGGACGCGGCTTTCGCGCAGGCTTTGCGTCCCAGCGAAGCCGGGGCGGCCGCGCAGGGCCGGACTTGGGGCCGGATGGGCGGGCAGGTGGACGTTTCGGAGGCTGTGCCATGCGCGCCCTTTGGCGCAGAGCCGCGCAAAAGTCACTGGTCATTCAGAAAAAGCACGTTAGGCAAAGCGCAATGGGAAAATAGGGAAGGGCGCGCATGTCGGTTGATCTGATACGCTTTATCATCTTTGTTGCGATTTTAGGGGGCATTGCCTTTATCGCGCTAACGAACGAGCGGTTCCGCCCCTATTTGCGGAAAAACCCGGCAGTGGCGTTCTTGCTCGGCATTTCGAGCGGCTTTCCCCTGACCTTGCTGGTCGCCACACTGACCTTCTGGCTGGCCAAGGTCGGGCTGGACACCACTACCATCGGCCTCGCGGTGATGGTGGGCATTCCTTATACGATCAAATTCCTCTGGGCGCCTTTGGTCGACAAGCTGCATTTGCCGATCCTGACCAAGGCATTCGGACAGCGGCGCGGCTGGCTGTTTCTGATCCAGGGATTGCTAGTGATTTCCGTTTGGCAATTGGGTGCTACCGATCCGCAGCCTGGCCATCTCGGTCCCTTCTTTGTGTGGGCGCTGATTACCGCCTTCCTCTCTGCCACGCAGGATATTGTGATCGACGCCTATCGTATCGAGATACTTGAGGAAGATGAATTCGCCCATGGCACTGCGGCCAACCAATTCGGCTATCGCACTGGTAACCTGATCGCAGGGGCAGGCACAATCTATGTCGCGTCACAGGAAGGTCTGGGACTGGGCTGGGCGCTGGGCTATGGCCTCACCTCGCTTGCAGTGATCCCCGCGATTTTGGGTGCGCTTTGGGTCGGTCCGGGCAAGTTTGTCGATCGTTATGCCGATGTCGCGGGAATGAAACCGGGGCAATGGCTGACCGAGGCGGTGATCAATCCGTTCCGTGAATTCCTGACCCGCCATGGCGCTTTCCTGATCCTCGGCTTTGTCCTTATCTACAAGGTTGGCGATGCCATGGGGCAGGCAATGCTTAGTCCGATGATCGTGCAGCTCGGTTTTTCTGACCTTGATTATATCTCGGCGAGCAAATTTTGGGGCTTTGGCGCGCTGATTGTCGGATCGGCGCTGGGTGCTCCGTTCATCCTCTGGCTTGGCATGGGACGGGCGCTGCTTATCTCCGGCTTAATGATGATGTTCTCGAACGCCATGTTTATGCTGCTTGCTGCCACCGGCAATAATTACTGGATGATGGTCGCGGCCATTGTCGTCGAAAACAGCACCAGCGGTATCGGGCTTACCGTGTTTGCGACCTATTTGTCGGGTCTGTCGAACATCGCCTACACCGCAACGCAATTTGCCTTGCTTTCTTCTTTCGCAGGGGTTGGACGCACCTTCATGGCGGGCCCGGCAGGCTGGGTTGCGGAAAAGGCAGGCTGGATCGGCTTCTGGGGCTTCACCATTGTCGCCGCAGTTCCGGGGATGCTGCTATTGTGGCGGTTGTGGAGCAAAGGCTATGTTGTTGAAGGCGTGCGTCAGGCCGTGGGTGTTGACGAAACAAAGCTGAAAGAGCCTGTCGGTGGGCTCCGCATTGCGGGTTTTCTGATGGTGCTGGCAGGGCTGGTTGGTGTCTTGCTGTCGCAACAGCTGGAGGCTGACGCAATGTGGCTCTATGCTTCGCTTGCCTGTTTCGCCGCAGGTTCGGCACTGGCATGGAAGCGCAAGGCGCTCGCCTGATGCTCGATCAATCGGGGATTTGCGCGTTTGCGCGCAAAACCTCTCCGGCAAGATAGAGCGAACCGCAGATCAATAACGTCACCGTTTCGCCGCGTGCTGCAAGCTGCTGCACCGCTGCGACAATGTCTTCTGCCGTGCCGGTTTCCGCAATTGACAGTCCGTCGCGCGCAAAGGTGGCGAGATCGGCAGGCGCATGATGTTCATGGCCGGGAATGGGCAGCGCGTGAAACGACGCAATCCGGTCTGCAAAGGGACGCAGGAAATTCCCTGCATCCTTGTTAGACAACATGCCACAGATGACATGCAATGGCGGGCTATCGGCCAGCGCTTTGGCAATTGCCGCGCCCGCATCGGGATTATGGCCGCCATCCAGCCAGACTTCGGAGCCTGCTGGCAATAATCCGGTCAGCGGGCCTGGCGCAAGTTTCTGCATACGCGCGGGCCAGCGCGTCCATTCCATTGCCGCTGCAAGCGCGCTGTCGGGCAGCTTCACCGCATTCTGGTGCCGCAACATGGCAATGGCGAGCGCGGCATTATCGGCCTGATGCGCGCCGGGCATACGGGGCAGGGGCAGGCTCAGTCGACCCATGGCGTCGCGATAATGAAGCTGGCCGTCATAGATTGCCGCATCCCAGCTATCGCCCCGGTCGAGCAGGGTGGCACCTGCCCGCATCACTTGCCCCGCAACCGCGGTCAGCATCGAGGGCGAATATTTCTGGCAGAGCAGGGGAACGTCCTGTTTCGCGATCCCGGCCTTTTCAAAGGCGATCCTGTCGAACGGAGGCATTTCGGGTACACCCTCTTCGGGTGTCAGCAAGAAGCCTTCATGGTCCAGCCCCAGCGAGGCAATGCCGCAGGCGACCGGTTTGGCAATGACATTGGTGGCATCCAGCCGGCCGCCCAGCCCGACCTCGATGATGCAGGCATCTGCAGGCGTGCGCGAAAAGGCAAGGAGAGCGGCGGCAGTGGTGACTTCGAAAAAGCTGGCCATCAGGCCTTCGGCATGATCGAGTACTTCCGATAGCAGTGCAGCTAGCTGCGCATCGTCGATCAACCGTCCCGTCACGCGGATGCGTTCATTAAAGCGCACCAGATGCGGGCTGGTATAGACATGGCAGCTGAGCCCCGCGGCCTCGATCGCACCGCGCAGAAAGGCGCAGGTCGATCCCTTGCCATTGGTCCCTGCGACATGGAACACCGGGGGAAGATGATCTTGCGGATTACCAAGCCGGGCGCACAAGGCCGCTATCCGCTCCAGCCCCAGCGTATCACGCCCCGGCGATAATGCCGTCAGACGGTCCAGTTGGGCCTGTACGGCAGGGGAATCGGATTTTGCGAAATCAGCCAAGGTCGGGAACTACGCAGCCTTTTTCGACGCCATCAGATAGCCGATCAGATTCGACAGCGTAGCTTTCAGCTCATGCCGGTGGGTCACCATATCGACCATGCCATGATCGAGCAGATATTCGGCGCGTTGGAATCCTTCGGGCAGTTTTTCGCGGATCGTCTGTTCGATCACGCGCTGTCCGGCAAAGCCGATCAGTGCCCCCGGTTCGGCAATCTGGATATCGCCGAGCATCGCATAGCTGGCCGTCACGCCGCCGGTGGTCGGGTCGGTCAGCACGACGATATAGGGCAGGCCTGCCTCGCGCAGCATCTGGATCGCGACGGTTGAGCGCGGCATCTGCATCAGCGACAAAATGCCTTCCTGCATCCGTGCGCCGCCTGCCGCGGTGAAGATGATATAGGGGCATTTGTTGACCAGCGCTTCCTGCGCGGCGGCGACAAAGGCCTCTCCCACGGCCATGCCCATCGATCCGCCCATGAAAGCGAAATCCTGCACGCTGACGACGGCGGGCTGCCCGTCGATCTTGCCATGGCCGCTGATCATCGCGTCGGTTTCACCCGTTTGCGCGCGTGCGGCCTTGATCCGGTCGGGATATTTCTTGGTATCCTTGAACTTCAACGGGTCTTCGGCAACCTTGGGCATGGGCAGCACGCGCAAGCTACCATCATCGAAGATCGCGGCAAAACGCTCCGCCGGGCCGATGCGGCCATGATAGTCACATTTCGGGCAGACCGACTGATTTTCCTCATATTCCTTGAGGAAGATCATCGACTGGCATCCCTTGCATTTGTGCCAAAGCGTTTCGACCGTCTCGCGCTTGGCGATGAAGGGAATGGCGTTGCGGACGCGGGTGACCCAGTTCATTTTTTAGCCTCTTGATGCTTTGATGGCAGTGGCCAAGCTTGCCACATATTCGCGTACCGGACCAGCGGCTTCGCGGCCATGTTCGGCGATGATTTCAACGATCGCCGAGCCGACAACAACCCCATCGGCGACCTGTGCAATCGCAGCCGCCTGTTCGGGGGTGCGCACGCCAAAGCCGACCGCGACGGGAATATCGGTGGCTGCCTTGAGCCGAGCGACAGCATCCTCGATGCTCGCCTGTGCGGCCTGTTGCATCCCGGTGATGCCGGCGACCGAGACATAATAGAGAAATCCGCTCGATCCATCGAGTACGGCTGGCAGGCGCGCGAAATCGGTGGTCGGCGTGGCAAGGCGGATCAGGCTGATGCCCGCATCGCGCAAGGCAGGGCCAAGCTCGACATCTTCTTCTGGCGGTATGTCGACGCAAATCACACCATCGACGCCTGCCTTGACGCATTGGTCCGCAAACCACTCTGGGCCGCGGATCGTCATCGGATTGGCATAGCCCATCAGCACCAGTGGCACGTCCGGATGGCGCGCACGGAAATCGGTGGCGAGGCGGAAGATGTCCGCTGTCTTGGTTCCGCCATCCAGACTGCGGATGTTCGCTGCCTGAATCGCCGGGCCATCGGCCATCGGGTCAGTGAACGGCATCCCCAGTTCAATGACATCCGCGCCGCCCGCAACGAGTGCGTCGAGGATGGCGGGGGTAGCGGCGACGCTCGGGTCGCCGGCGGTCACGAATGTAACGAGCGCTGGGTGCGACTTGGCGAAGGCAGCAGAAAGCCTTTTTGGGTCGAGGTGAGTCACAGCTTAACCCCCAGATGCTCCGCGACCGAGAAAATGTCCTTGTCGCCGCGACCGCACAGATTGGCGAGGATGATCTGGTCCTTGTCCATGGTCGCCGCGACCTTGGCGAGTGCGGCGATGGCGTGGGCGGGCTCGAGGGCGGGGATGATGCCTTCAGTGCGGCAGAGCAGCTGAAAGCCTTCCAGAGCCTCGGTGTCGGTAACGCTGGTGTAATCAACCCGGCCAATGTCGCGCAGCCAGGCATGTTCGGGGCCGATGCCGGGATAGTCGAGGCCGGCGCTGATAGAATGGCCCTCGGTGATCTGGCCGTCCTCATCTTGCAGCAGATAGGTTTTATTGCCGTGGAGGATGCCGGGGGCACCACCCGCGAGGCTGGCCGCATGTTCTTTCTGAAGGCCATGGCCAGCCGCTTCA
The DNA here is from genome assembly GCA_035196065.1 of Sphingobium sp. Taxonomy (NCBI): domain Bacteria; kingdom Pseudomonadati; phylum Pseudomonadota; class Alphaproteobacteria; order Sphingomonadales; family Sphingobiaceae; genus Sphingobium; species Sphingobium sp. The sequence goes on along the minus strand of CP136575.1, from coordinate 2,382,891 downwards.
ACGCCGAGCATCTTGACCGAGGCGTCATCGAGGAAGGGATGGAACAGGCCGATTGCATTGGAGCCGCCACCGATCGCCGCGACCAGCAGGTCGGGCAGGCGACCGGTGCGTTCGAGCAACTGGGCGCGGGCTTCCTTGCCGATCACGCTTTGGAAATCGCGGACCATTTCGGGGTAGGGGTGTGGCCCTGCAGCGGTGCCGATGATGTAGAAAGTGTCGTGGACGTTGGCGACCCAATAGCGCAGCGCTTCGTTCATCGCGTCCTTGAGCGTCGCGGCCCCGGCGGTCACCGGAATCACCTCTGCCCCAAGCAGCTTCATGCGGAACACGTTCGGAGCCTGCCGCGCTACATCGGTCGCGCCCATGAAGATGGTGCAGGGCAGGCCAAAGCGCGCGCAGACGGTGGCGGTGGCGACGCCATGCTGGCCAGCGCCGGTCTCTGCGATGATACGCGTCTTGCCCATGCGCATGGCGAGCAGGATCTGGCCGATACAATTGTTGATCTTATGCGCGCCGGTGTGGTTCAGCTCGTCGCGCTTGAACCAGATTTGCGCGCCTTTTCCGGCGGGCGCATCCTTGCGCAATTCCTCGGTCAGCCGTTCGGCATAATAAAGCGGGGAAGGGCGGCCGACATAATGTTTCAGCAGATCGTCGAGCTGCGCATGGAATTCGGGGTCGGCCTGCGCCGCGCGATATTCCCGTTCCAGATCAAGGATCAGCGGCATCAGCGTTTCGGCGACGTAACGGCCGCCGAACTGGCCGAAATGGCCCCGCTCGTCAGGCTGGTTCATGAAGGAATTTACGGTAGCGTTCATATCTATCTCGGTTCCGTTCGTGTCGCGTGAAGTCGAAACGCCGTGCAGCAAAGAATGGCCTCTCGACTACGCTCGAGGCGAACGGGTTAATGGGCGTAGTCGCGGACCGCCTTACAGAATGCGGCGATCTTGTCCACATCCTTGACGCCCGGTGCGCTTTCAACTCCGGAAGAGGTATCGACCATCTGCGCGCCGGTTTCGCGTAGCGCCTCTGCGACATTGTCCGGTGTCAGGCCGCCGGCGATCCCCCACGGCAGGCGATGGTCAAATTCGCGCAGCAGCGACCAGTCGAAACGTGTTCCGGTTCCGCCCGGAAGCGCCTGCGCCGGTGCGTCGAAAAGCAAGCGGTCGGCGGCGCCGACAAAGCGGTCGCAACGTAGCAATATTTCCCGGCTTTTGACGCCCAGCGCCTTCCACACCTCGACCTTCATCTGTTCGCGAACGATCTGCAGCCATTCGGGGGTTTCGCTGCCATGGAATTGCACCACGTCCGGGCGGACGCGCTCAATAGCCTTCTGGGTCAGTTCGGGATCCGCATTGACCAGCAGCAGCACGATCTTGAGCCCGGGCGGCGTGCGCATACGCAAGGCAGCGGCCTGTTCCAGGCTGACATGGCGCGGGCTTGGTTCACAATGCACCAGCCCGATATGGCTCGCGCCCGCCTTGGCCGCAGCGTCGATGGCGGCTTCGCTTGTCAGACCACAGATCTTGATTTGGGTTTGCATGGGTAAGGCCTAGCGCAACTTCCCCAGAAGCGTCACCCTGAACTTGTTCCAGGGTCCATTTTTCCTAATACAATTTGGGTCGCGGCGGCGCGATGAATGCTGAAACAAGTGCAGCATGACGGGGAGTGCAAATGACTTAAAGCGTCCCCACAATCGCCCGGGCGGCCTCATCAGGATCTTCAGCCTTGGTAATGGGGCGACCGATCACAAGCACCGAGGCGCCGTCATCGCGGGCCTGGCGCGGCGTTACGGCGCGTTTTTGATCGCCCATGGCTGCCCCTGCGGGACGCAGGCCGGGGACAACGAAAAAACCGTCCTTCCAGCTTTTGCGCACAGCCTTTACCTCATGGCCTGAACAGACAATGCCGTCGAGCCCGGCCTCTTGCGCCAGTGCGGCGAGCCTTGCGACCTGAATGTCGGGGGCATCGTCGACGCCGACACGGTTGAGGTCATGGTCGTCAAGGCTGGTCAACACGGTGACGCCAACAACCTTGGTATGCAAACCGGCGGCTGCCTTGGCATCCTCCATCATTGCGCGCCCGCCGCTGGCATGGATGGTGACAATTGCGGGTTCGAGCACGTTGATCGCCTGCATCGCCTTGGCGACGGTGTTGGGGATATCATGCAGCTTGAGGTCGAGGAAAATCGGAAGGCCGAGTTTCTGCACCTCATGCACGCCATGATGGCCATTGGCGCAGAAAAACTCGAGGCCCAGTTTCACCCCGCCGACATGTGCCTTGATCCGGCGGGTCAGATCGAGCGCGTCGTCCAGGCGAGGGGTGTCGATTGCGACGTAGAGTGGATTGCTCATGCCGCGCTCTCCGACGTTGCAGTGGGGGCCGGGAAATTCGCTGCCATGGTTTTTGCTCCGCTTTCCAATGTCGCAATCCGGCGGTTCAGCCGGTAATGCACGGTGCGATGCCAGATCCAGAGTGGCAGAAAACCGAGCAAAAAGCTTGCGGCGATCACGGCAGGCAGCTTGCTTTCCAGCCACAGGTCGTTCCACAATTTCATCGATACGGGCTGCCAGTTGTTGATCGCAAAAACAGCAAAGCCGGTAACGAAAATGACCCAGAAAAGGGTTTTAAGGAACGACATTCGCAGCTTCTCCTTGGCTTGTTTGTAAACAGCTTAAGGGAAGGGGGGCAAGGTTTCCAGCCCTGTTAACATGTCGCCCCAACGAAGGCTGGGGCCGCGGTCGGTTTATCCAACGGTTTAGGCGTCAACCTTTTGCGGCCCCTGTCTGGGTGCAGGCGACGGTTTACCCGAAAACCCGCGCGAAAATCGTGTCGACATGTTTCAGATGATAGCCAAGGTCGAACTTCTCCTCAATTTCTTGAGGAGACAGCGCCTTGGTTACGTCGGGATCCGCCTTCAGCAGTTCGAGCAACGACAATTGGCCGTCTGATTCCCAGACTTTCATCGCATTACGCTGGACCAGAACATAGCTGTCTTCGCGGCTGACGCCGGCTTGGGTGAGTGCAAGCAGAACCCGCTGCGAGTGGACGAGGCCACCCATCTTGTCCAAATTCTTCTGCATCCGCTCGGGATAAACGAGCAGCTTGTCGACAACGCCGGTCAGGCGTCCGAGTGCGAAATCGAGCGTGATCGTCGCATCGGGGCCGATATAGCGTTCGACCGAGCTGTGGCTGATATCGCGTTCATGCCAGAGTGCGACATTCTCCATTGCCGGCATCGCATAGCTGCGCACCATTCGGGCAAGTCCGGTCAGATTTTCGGTCAATACAGGGTTGCGCTTGTGCGGCATTGCCGACGAGCCTTTCTGGCCGGGCGAGAAATATTCTTCCGCTTCCAGCACTTCGGTACGCTGCAAATGGCGAATTTCGACGGAAAGACGCTCGATTGACGAAGCGATGACGCCCAAAGTCGCAAAGAACATGGCATGGCGATCACGCGGGATAACCTGCGTCGAGACAGGTTCAACCGACAGGCCGAGTTTTTCTGCGACATGTTCTTCGACGCGGGGGTCGATATTGGCGAAGGTACCGACCGCGCCCGAAATTGCGCAGGTGGCGACATCCTTGCGTGCGGCGATCAGGCGATCCTTGCAGCGCGAAAATTCGGCATAGGCTTCCGCCATTTTAAGGCCAAAGGTCACCGGTTCAGCGTGGATGCCATGGCTGCGGCCGATGCACGGCGTCATTTTATGTTCAAAGGCACGGCGCTTAATGGCCTCCAGCAGCGCGTCAAGATCGGCAAGCAGCAGGTCTGATGCGCGCGCCAGTTGCACGGCAAGGCAGGTGTCGAGCACATCCGAGCTGGTCATGCCCTGATGCATGAAGCGGGCTTCGTCACCAACCTTTTCGGCGACCCATGTAAGGAAAGCGATCACGTCATGCTTGGTCACTGCCTCGATCGCGTCGATGGCTGCGACGTCGATGGACGGGTTGGTAGCCCACCATTTCCAAAGCGCCTCTGCCGCCGATTGGGGAACAACGCCGAGATCGGCCAGCGCCTGTGTTGCATGGGCCTCAATTTCGAACCAGATTTTCAGCCGGTTCTCTGGCTCCCAAATGGCGACCATGTCGGGGCGGGCGTAGCGGGGGACCATGTGCAGGCTTTCTTATGGAGGGTTGGAGTCGCCCGCGCCGTTAGCAGCATGTGGCGATGATCACAAATCTGTGGATTGATGCACAAGGTGCTTTGCGCGGACTCTCTGTGCCGCTATCGCGGCGGCAATGTCCGATATTACCGACACCGACATCCCTGCCGAGGATCCGTTTGACCAGATTGTCAACGCGCCGTTCGACGCTGCAATGTCGGAGCGCTATCTGATCTATGCCATGTCGACGATTACGGCACGGTCATTGCCTGACCTGCGCGACGGTCTGAAGCCTGTGCACCGCCGCCTTTTGTGGGCGATGCGGCAGCTGAAGCTTGATCCGGCCAATGGTTATAAGAAATGCGCGCGCGTTGTCGGCGACGTTATCGGTAAATATCACCCGCATGGCGACCAATCGGTTTATGACGCGATGGTGCGCCTCGCGCAGACATTTTCGCTGCGCTATCCGCTTGTCGACGGGCAGGGCAATTTCGGCAATATCGACGGTGATAATGCCGCTGCCTACCGGTACACAGAGGCGCGGCTGACCAAGACGGCGATTGAGCTGATGGCCGGCCTTGATGAAAATGCCGCCGACTTCCGCCCGACCTACAATGGCGAGGATGAAGAACCGGAAGTCATGCCCGGTCTTTTCCCCAACCTGTTGGCCAATGGTGCAAGCGGGATCGCGGTCGGCATGGCGACAAGCATTCCGTCGCACAATGCGGCCGAGATAATCGATGCGGCGATGCTGTTGATTGATGAGCCCAAGGCCAGTCATGAACAATTGATGCAGATCGTCCAGGGTCCGGATTTTGCAACCGGGGGGGTCTTGGTTGACAGCCGCGAGACGATTAGCGCTGCCTATGCAAGCGGCCGCGGCGCGTTGCGGTTGCGGGCGCGCTTCCATGCCGAAAGCGCAAAGGAAACGGCAGACCGCGATGCCGGGATTGAACGACTGCCCGGCGGCACCTGGCAGCTGGTGATTTCCGAAATCCCCTATCAGGTTCAGAAGGGCAAGCTGATCGAGCAGATCGCGCAGCTTATCGCCGACAAGAAACTGCCGATCCTTGACGATGTGCGCGACGAATCCGATGCCGAAATTCGCATCGTGCTGGTTCCCAAGAGCCGCAATGTCGACCCTGAAGACCTCAAAAATGCGCTGTTCCGTCTGACGGATCTGGAAACCCGCTTCGGTCTTAACATGAACGTGCTCGATGCCAATCGCGTCCCGCGTGTCATGGGGTTGGGCGAAGTGCTGCGCGAATGGCTGACACACCAGATTGACGTGCTGGTCCGCCGCTCGCAGCATCGCCTTGAGAAGATCGATAACCGCCTCGAACTGCTCGACGGTTATATCATTGCCTATCTCAATCTTGACCGGATCATCGAGATCATCCGAACCGAGGATGAGCCCAAGCCGGTGATGATGGCAGAATTTGGCCTGAATGACCGACAAGCCGAGGCGATACTCAACATGCGCCTGCGCAGCTTGCGCAAGCTTGAAGAAATGGAATTGCGCCGCGAACGCGATGAGCTGACGGCCGAGCGCGAGGAACTGGTGAAGCTGCTCGAAAGCCCCGCGCGGCAGCGCACGCGGCTCAAGAAAGATCTGACCAAATTGCGCGCTGGCTATGCAGAGGAAACCGCGCTGGGCCGCCGCCGTACGTCGTTGATCGAGGCCGCACCTGCGCGTGAAATCGCGTTGGAAGCATTTGTCGAACGCGAGCCGGTGACCGTCATTCTGTCTAAGCGCGGCTGGATCAAGGCGATGAAGGGCCATGCCGATCTGTCCGTCAAGGCAGAGTATAAATTCAAGGAAGGCGATGCGCTGGCGCAGGTCTTCCATACGCAGACCACCGACAAGATCCTTGTCGTAACCGCAAATGGCCGTTTTTACACGATCGGAGCTGATAAGCTGCCCGGTGCGCGCGGATTTGGCGAACCATTGGGTACGATGATCGATATCGAGGCGGGCAATGACATCCTTACGCTGATCCCCGTTATGGCAGGCGGACGCATTTTGCTTGCGGCATCGACCGGCAAGGGGTTTGTCTGCAAGATGGAAGATGTCGTTGCCGAAACCCGCAAGGGCCGCGGCGTCGTGACGCTGAAGCCGGGAACAAGATTGACGGTCGTGCGCCTGCTGCCCGCTGCGCCCGCTGATGGCATTGATGACCGCTATCTTGCGGTGGTCGGCGATAACCGCAAACTTGTCGTGTTTCCGCTGAACGAAGTGCCCGAAATGGCGAAGGGTCAGGGCGTCACCCTGCAACGCTACAAGGATGGCGGCCTTTCCGATGCGAAATGCTTCCGCCTGAGCGAGGGGCTGAGCTGGGCGATGGGCGGAGAAGGAAACCGGACCCGCACCGAGACGGACCTGACGCAATGGCGCGTTGCGCGCGGCGCGGCTGGACGGCTGCCGCCGCAGGGCTTTCCGCGCAACAACCGTTTCGATTGATTTCGGCCGGCAAATCAGCCGGGCATTGAACCCAAAGCCTCTGCCACAAGTCGCTCGGCGATTTCACGCGTCCGGGATTGGGTGGGGAAATTCTCTTCGATCCATTGCCGCTCAATCGCCTGCAGCGTGCGCGCAACCATCGGCCCCTGACGCATTCCCATCTCTATCAGATCTCCGCCTTTGATCGGCAGTTGCGGCGGTTCCCAGCCATGAAGCGCTTCAAGTGCTTCGCCGAGTCCCTCATCGCCATGATGCAACAGGATATGACTGCGCGCATTGCCCGTGCCCAGACGGTAGGCGAGTTGACGTGCTGTTGTGACGCCATGGTCTGTCTTGGCAAGGACGGCAAGATCGGCACGCATCCTGTTGGACAGTTTCAGCCGTGCGGCAATCTTTTCGACCAGCATCGGGTCGGTCGGGAGCAATGCGCTGAGCCGGCGGACGGCAAGGGGGGCAATATCGGCGGTGTGCTCACGATCGACCAGACGGGCAAGGCGCAGCGCGGCGCCGGTTGCAAGTTCAGGTAGAAAGGCCGAAAAAATATCGGCATCCACCATTGCGGAAACCACAGGGGCAGGATTTGTCACGGCGAGTAATTTGCGCAATTCGTCTGCGATCCGTTCACGTGACAAGGCCATCAATTTGCTGGCATTTGCCCGCGCCGCCGACAGCGCGTCAGGATCGATCGGGCCCTTGCCGAAACGGGCGTGGAACCGGAACAGCCGCAATATGCGAAGATGATCTTCGGCAATGCGTTGCCCGGCATCCCCGATGAAGCGGACAAGGCCTGACTCGAGATCGGCCAGCCCGCCGAAATAGTCGATAATCTTGCCATCGTCGGGGTCGGCATAAAGAGCGTTTATCGTGAAATCGCGCCGCGCGGCATCCTCCTGCCAGTCGCTTGAAAAGGCGACGGTGGCGCGCCGTCCGTCGGTTTCCACGTCTCGGCGCAAGGTGGTGATCTCAAATGTTCGGCCGTCTGAAACGGCGGTGATCGTGCCATGGTCGATACCGGTCGGCACGGCCTTGATCCGCGCAGCCTCCAATCGCTGAACAATGTCTTCGGGCAGCAACGGCGTGGCAAGATCGACGTCTGAAACAGCAAGGCCCAGCAAGGCATCGCGCACCGCGCCACCAACTATTCTGGGGGGCGCGCCATCTACGCGCAGGCTGTCGACCACTTTGCGAAAAGCGGGGTCGTTGAGCCATTCGGTGTCGGGAAGCCGCGTCATGATGCCCCCGTCAATCGCCGCGCCAGATTGGCGATGATGCCTGCTGTGACGCCCCAGATGCGGCGGCCCTGCCATTCCATGTCATAATAACTGCGCCTCTGCCCCTGCCACTCGACATGTCTTTGGGCGTAATTGGCGCGATCAAACAATATTGCGAGCGGCACTTCAAACCATTCCGCAACCTCTTCGGGATTGGGTGCCAAGGGAACATCCGCTGGCACGACGCCAATCACCGGAGTGATCCGATAACCGCTGCCGGAGCGATATTCGTCGGCATGTCCTAACACCTCAACAAGATGGCGGGGCAGGGCAATTTCCTCCTCCGCCTCGCGCAGCGCAGCGGCCACGGCATTTTCGTCGGTCTCGTCAATCTTGCCGCCGGGAAAGGCGACTTGCCCTGCATGGCTGCGCAGCCAGTCTGGCCGCTGCGTCAGGATAACGCCTGGCTCGCTGCGGTCCGTGATCGGCACGAGAACAGCAGCCGCGCGATAATCGCCGCGATGTCGGGGGAATTCCCGTTCATCCTCTACCTCGATGGCACGCGAAGGGTGCAATGCCTCACGGAATTGGGCCTTCCAGGTCATGCGGCAGGCACCAGTGGATAGAAAATGCCTCCGCTCCACACGCCCGGATGATCCGGGCTTTCGGAAAGCGCGCGTTCGACCATTTCATAATAAAGCGGGCGTGATGCACGCGCCCACAGGCCGCCGCGCACATGCAAATAGGGCACATCGGTGCCTTCAAACAGGCGCATCTCGATCCCGTGATCGGGGCCCGCAAAAACAAGATCATCGCTGTTCAGGCGAAAAGCGATGCGCGCGTCTTCGCCCTTGCCTTCGCTTGTCGCCTCGACCGCGATGAAGGGCACATCTTCGACCTTTATGTGCAGTTTTTCCTGCGGGGTGACGAGCCAGTATCCGCCATCTGCCTCGCGCTTCAAAAGGCTTGAAAAGGCGCGCACCATTGCCGGTCGACGGATTTCGCCACCTTGATGATACCAGCGGCCGTCAGCGGCGATGTACATTTCGCTGTCGCCGGTCTTTTCTGGGGCCCACCGGTCAACAGGCGGCAATTTGCGTGCGGCGACAAGCTCCGCGATCTGGGCAAGGCTTAATTGCCCGATATCGGGGGGTGCGTCATAGGGCATCGCAATCCTCCTCTATCATTCCATCGATCGGCAGCCCCGCATTTTCGGTGTTGCGGGCAAGCAGGCGATGCGGATCCCATGGGCCGGGCAGGGTCCATCCTGCCGTCGCGTCCGCCGAGAAGCCAAAGCGCTTATAATATTCCAGGTCGCCAATCATCACCATCGCAGGATTGTCGAGATTGCGAGACTGATCCAGCATCAGATGCATCAACTGATGGCCGATACCTGCACCTTGATGGTCGGGACGCACGGCGACCGGGCCAACCAGCACCAGGCGCGATGCGCCGATGCGCACCGGCCAGCACTGGATCGCACCGATGATGTCCTCGCCATCCATGACCGCCCATGACAGCGAGGGCATGATCCTGCCGCGCGTTCGCAACAGATAGGCGGTGCGCGATTTCCGGTCATCCCCGAACGCAAGGTCAAGCAGATGCTCTATCGCAGGCGCGGGTACGGCAGAAAGCGGCAGGGTTTTGAACGCCATCAACGGGCCTATGCGTGCAGTGCCGGGACAATGCCCAGCGCCCGACGGCAGAGATGCGCGCCAAAGCGCGAAAGGGCCGAAAAGGTGCGGGCGCGGGGGCTATTTACATCGGACATGCCGTCGGCCTTGTCAGTGGAGGCAGGCTTTGTCCATGATTTTTGCGCCTTAGCCAAGGAACTCCGTGCGATGCGAATTCGTTTGGTTTTTCGTGGGCTTGGGCTAAATTCGTCTTAACACCCAGGGCGGAGAAAAAGACATGCAAAGCGAAGACAGGCCGGACGTCGCATCACCAGCGAGCCAAGCACAGGCGGCGCCTGCACAGTCTGCGGCGGATACCGCAGCCCCTGACAAGGCGGCAACTTCGCCAATGAAAGGCAGAAATTGGGGCGGCATTACCGTCTTTGTTCTCGGCGCTGGATCGATCCTTTTGGCGCTTCTGGCTGGCCTCGGTTCCGGTTGGGGGCTTTGGGAATTCCGCTTTGGTTTTCTGTTGTTGATGGCCGCCTTTGGTGTGGCGATCGCCGCCTTGCTGATTGGCGTTGGTATAGGCTGGTGGGCGCGGCGCAAGGGCCGGGTTTCACCCCGTCCGATACGCTGGATCGGAATGGCGCTGGGCGGCGCGCTCGCGCTTTGGCTGTTGAGCTTTGCCTATACCGCCCGCACCGTGCCGGCGATCCATGACATTTCCACTGACCTTGCCGATCCGCCGCAGTTCAAGGCGCTGGCATTGCGAGCAGATTATCTCGACCAGATACCGGGCGCAGAGGATCCCGAAATGCGCGGCATGAACCCGTTGCAGCGCTGGGCCGCGATCCATGCCAAAGCATATGGCGATATCCGTTCGGTCCGTATCGCCATGCCCTTGGCAGAGGCTGTGGCCAAGGCCGAACGGCTCGCTCAGCTGCGCGGCTGGTCAATCGCGGTCGCTGATCCGGTCGAGGGCCGGCTTGAAGCCACCGACACCACCCGCTTTTTCCGTTTCAAGGATGACGTCGTTGTCCGCATCCGTCCGACCGAAGATGGCAGTGGCAGCATTGTCGACATGCGTTCCATCAGCCGTGTCGGCGTCAGCGATCTTGGCGTGAACGCAAAGCGGGTGCGCAGCTTCCTTGCGGATATGGCGGGGACGAACCCCGCCGGCTGACCCCGCTGTGCCTTATTTCTTTGGCGTCAGTTTCAACAGGCGCCCCTGCGACCCGCGAATGCCGTCTTCCAATATCCAGACGGCACCGTCTGGGCCTTGTTCGATTTCACGGATGCGTGCGCCCATGTCCCATTCGTCGGCTTTTTCGGCCTTGTTGCCCTTGATCTGCACGCGCACCAGAGATTTAGCGCTGAGCCCGCCGATGAACATCGAATTCTTCCACGCCGGGAACAGTTTGCCGTCATAGAACATCAGTCCCGCGGGCGAGATGGCAGGGTTCCAATAAACCGCAGGCGCTTCAAAGCCGTCACCCGGCGCATGGTCGGGGATGATCTTGCCGTCATAATGGTCGCCATTGGAGACCTTCGGATAACCGTAATTTGCGCCTTTTTTAACAAGGTTCAGTTCGTCGCCATGCGCCGGGCCCATTTCTTGGTTCCAGAGCTGACCCTTGTTATCAAATGCAAGACCCAACGGGTTGCGATGACCCAATGACCAAATTTCGGACTTCACTGGATTTGCGGCATCGTAAAAGGGATTGTCTTTCGGAACCGACCCATCGGGGTAGAGTCGCAGCACCTTGCCCAGATTGCCGTTCATATCCTGCGCCGGATCGAATTTCTGACGCTCACCCGATGCGATAAAAAGATATTTGCCGTCGGGCGAAAAGGCGAGGCGATGGCCATAATGGCCGCGGCCGGTGACCTTCGGATTTTGTTTCCAGATGATTTTCAGGTCTGACAGCGCGGGTTTATCGCTCTTTACGTCAAGCTTGGCCATGCCGACTACGGCACCGCGCGTGTCATTTTCACCAGCCTCTACCCAGCTCAGATAGACATGACCGGTCTTTGCATAATCCGGGGCGAGGATGATGTCGCCAAGCCCGCCCTGGCCGCCATAATCAACCGCGGGGACCCCGCCGACTTCGGCGATCAGGCCATCGGGTTGCCAAAGAAGCAGCTTGCCTTTTTTCTCGGTGATTAGTGCATAGGCCGTGCCCGGAACGAATGTCATCGCCCAGGGCTCATCGAAATCGGCTTGTACGCTGACATCAAACGGTAAGTCCGACGATTTTTCGATCGCGTTGACAGGCGCCGGGCTGCATGCCGCTGCGAACAGGGCCGAAGCCGCGAGAAGGGTGATGCGGTTCATTGACAAACTCTCCTTGGAAACATCCTGAACAGGAAAATGGGTATCGACTATCGCCGTCGCAACTCCCCCTTGCATTTTGTCGATCATGCGCCTAGTTGGGCTTTATCCCGACATTGTTAGACACTGAAGGGGCTGGCGCCGAAAGGGGCCGGCGCTCTCCGCCATTTCATTTGTTGCATATAATTCTGGAACGACATGCCTGATCTTGAACAGTTGAGCACCCTGATTGAACCCGAAGCCAAGGCGCTGGGTTTTGATCTGGTGCGCGTTGCCTGGATCAAGGGTGACGAACCGACATTGCAGATCATGGCAGAGCGCCCCGAAACGCGGCAGCTGAATATTGATGATTGCGCGGCATTGTCACACCGCATTTCCGACAAGTTTGACGAGCTTGACCCGATCGAAGAGGCCTATCGCCTTGAGGTAAGCTCCCCCGGCATCGACCGGCCGCTGACCCGCCTGAAGGATTTTGCCGACTGGGCAGGGCATGAAGCCCGGATCGAGCTTGCCGAGCTTTCCGACGGACGCAAACGCTTTCGCGGCGATTTGATCGGCGTCGAAGGCGATACCGTGTTGATTGATGATGGCGGCCGACATCAGATTGCCTTCACCCAGATTGAATCCGCCAAGCTGGTCTTGACAGACCGGCTGATTGCGTCGACTGCCCCGATCGATATCGGCGGCGCAGACGAAATTGACGACGAAACCACCGAACAGGAACAGGAAGACTAAAGCGATGGCGACACCCATAGCTGCAAATAAGGCTGAACTGCTGGCGATTGCCAATGCCGTGGCCAGCGAGAAGATGATCGACAAGGCGATCGTCGTTGAAGCGCTTGAAGAAGCGATCCAGCGCGCGGCTCGCGCCCGTTACGGTGCCGAAAATGATATTCGCGCCAAGCTGGATACCCAGACCGGTGATCTGCGTCTGTGGCGCGTCGTCGAAGTCGTCGAAGAAGTCGATGACTATTTCAAGCAGGTCGATCTGAAACAGGCTGAAAAGCTGCAAAAAGGTGCTGCGGTTGGCGACTTTATCGTCGATCCTTTGCCGCCGGTTGATCTCGGTCGTATCGATGCGCAGTCCGCCAAGCAGGTCATCTTCCAGAAGGTTCGCGATGCAGAGCGCGAGCGCCAATATGAAGAATTCAAGGACCGTGCTGGCGAAGTCATTACCGGCGTCGTAAAATCGGTGGAGTTCGGCCATGTTGTTGTCGATCTGGGCCGCGCCGAAGGTGTGATCCGCCGCGACCAGCAGATTCCACGCGAAGTCGTTCGTAATGGCGATCGCGTTCGTGCGCTGATCCTGAAGGTTGTCCGCGAAAATCGCGGTCCGCAAATCCTTCTCAGCCGCGCACATCCCGATTTCATGAAAAAGCTGTTCGCGCAGGAAGTGCCTGAAATTTACGACGGCATCATCGAAATTAAGGCCGCAGCCCGCGATCCGGGCAGCCGCGCCAAGATCGGCGTGATCAGCTATGATAGCTCGATCGATCCGGTCGGTGCCTGCGTTGGTATGAAGGGTAGCCGCGTGCAGGCCGTCGTTCAGGAAATGCAGGGCGAAAAAATCGACATCATTCCTTGGTCGGATGATGCCGCGACCTTCATCGTCAACGCCTTGCAGCCGGCAACCGTCAGCCGCGTGGTCATCGATGAGGAAGAAGGTCGTATCGAGGTTGTCGTTCCTGATGACCAGTTGAGCCTTGCAATTGGCCGCCGCGGCCAGAATGTCCGTCTCGCCAGCCAGCTTACCGGCCGCGCGATCGACATCATGACCGAGGCTGAATCGAGCGAGAAGCGCCAGAAGGAATTTGTCGAGCGGTCCGAAATGTTCCAGCAGGAACTCGACGTCGATGAAACACTGGCCCAGTTGCTGGTGGCAGAAGGCTTTAGCGAGCTTGAGGAAGTCGCCTATGTTGCCGTCGATGAAATCGCCGGCATCGAAGGGTTTGACGAAGAGCTCGCCGAAGAGTTGCAGAACCGCGCGATCGAAGCGCTGGATCGCAAGGAAGAGGCCGCACGCACCACACGTCGCGAATTGGGTGTTGAAGATGCACTGGGTGAACTGCCGCATCTGACCGAAGCCATGCTGGTCACGCTCGGTAAGGCCGGCATCAAGACGCTGGATGACCTTGCCGATCTCGCGACCGACGAATTGGTCCAGAAAGGTCGTACCGAGCAACGCCGCAGCGACAATAACCGTCGTAGCAACCGTGGCGATGAAAAGCCGGGTATCCTCGCCAGCTTTGGGCTGAGCGAAGAACAGGGCAATGAAATCATCATGGCCGCGCGTGCGCACTGGTTCGATGATGAGCCCGAAGCCAATGGGGAGGACGCCATTGCCGCGGAAACCTCCCAATGAGGACCCTCACGCTCCTGTAAGGAAGTGCATATTGTCGGGGGAGCGGGTGCCACAGCACCTGCTCGTTCGGCTTGCGCTTGGTCCTGATGGCCAGATCATGCCGGATATTCACGGCAAGGCCCCCGGTCGCGGGGCTTGGATCGGTGTGCCGGCAGACGAACTCGAAGCGGCCGGAACGAAAGGCAAGCTTTCGGGCCAGTTGAAGCGCGCATTCAAGATTTCGCAGATCATTATTCCCGATGATCTTGCCGAACGGATCCGGTCTGGCCTTGAAAAGGCGACGATGGATCGTCTTGGTCTGGAGGCGCGTTCCAGCAATCTGGTGTCCGGCGCTGAAAAGGTTGATGCAGCGGCCCGTTCAGGCGCTGTGGCATTGTTGCTTCATGCGGAAGACGCAAGCGATGATGGCAGAGGCAAACGCGATCAAAGCTGGCGTGTCGGCCTTGGCGAAGAAGGCAGCGGCAAGACCGGGGTCAAACTTCCGGTTGACCGTAATGCGCTTTCGGCCGCATTGGGACGGGGAAACGCCGTGCATGTAGCAATCACGGACGAACGTGCGGCGGAACGGGTGAAACATCATCTCGACCGCTGGCTTTATTTCATCGGATGCAGTAACGCGCCCGGCGTCGCTTCGGCGAACGTCCGTGCAGGTAATGCGCCGCGCAATACGGATAGTTAAAGGCAAGGTCTGTTTACATGAGTGACGAAAACGAAAACAAACCGACACTGGGTCGCAGGCCGCTTGGTCTCAAACCCCGGATCGAGTCGGGTGAAGTGAAGCAGACCTTTAGCCACGGCCGCACCAATAAGGTTGTGGTTGAGGTGAAGCGCAAGAAGCTTGTCGGCAAGCCGGGCTATACCCCCGAAGCCGAGGTTGCTGCTCCGCCGCCGCCACCTCCGCCACCACCCCCGCCGCCGCCTGCAGCTGCGCCCGCCCGTTCGCCTGTTCCAAGCGGAGAAACCCCGCAGGAGCGCGTTGCGCGCCTGCAGCGTGAGGCCGAGGAAGATCGTCTGCGTCTTACCGAAGAAGCCAATCGCCGCGAACAGGAAGAGCGCCAGCGCGCTGCCGAGGAAGAACGGCGCCGTGCGGAAGAGAATCGCCGTGAAGCGGCAGAAGGCCCCAAGGTTGCAGCCGAAGCTGCGCCAGAGGCTGCGCCTGTCGAAGCGGCTCCCGCTGACCAGCCTGTCGCCGCCGAAGCCGGGCAGGCTTCGCCGCCGCCGGCGCGCCGCTTTACACCCGTGGAATCGCCGAAGCGCCCGCCTGCTCCGGTGGAGCGCGAGCGCGAAGAAGCGAAAAAGGTACCGCACAAGCCGAGCCGCGATCGCGCGGCGGACAATCGCCGCCAGTCAGGCAAGCTGACCGTTACGCGTGCGCTTGACGATGATGAAGGTGCACGTGCCCGCTCACTCGCTGCGCTGAAGCGCGCGCGTGAAAAGGAACGCCGTTCGCACATGTCGGGCATGCAGCGCGATGCGCAGCCCAAACAGGTACGTGACGTTGTCGTTCCCGAAGCTATAACTGTGCAGGAACTTGCAAACCGTATGGCCGAAAAAGGCAGCGACCTTGTGAAGTCGCTGTTCAAAATGGGCATGCCGGTGACGCTGACTCAGACGATCGATCAGGATACAGCCGAACTGCTCGTCACCGAATTTGGCCACAATATTACCCGCGTTTCCGACGCTGACGTCGATATCGTACATGACGACGACGTTGATGCATCCGAAACGCTGAAGGCGCGTCCGCCGGTCGTGACCGTGATGGGCCATGTCGATCACGGCAAGACCAGCCTTCTTGATGCGCTGCGCGGGGCGAAGGTGCAGGCTGGCGAAGCCGGCGGCATCACCCAGCATATCGGTGCCTATCAGGTGAAGGCAAAGGGCGGTGAGTTGATCACTTTCCTCGACACGCCGGGCCACGAGGCCTTTACCGAAATGCGCGCACGCGGTGCGATGGTCACAGACATTATCATCTTGGTCGTTGCCGCTGATGACGGCATCATGCCGCAGACGATCGAGGCGATTAATCACGCCAAGACTGCCGGCGTGCCGATGATCGTTGCGATCAACAAGTGCGACAAGGATGGTGCTAACCCGCAGCGCATCCGCGAACGTCTGCTCGAACATGAAATCGTGGTCGAGAAAATGGGCGGTGAAGTGCAGGATGTCGAAATCTCCGCCCTCAAAAAGACCGGCCTTGACGATCTGCTTGAAAAGCTTGCGCTGCAGGCAGAGCTGATGGAACTGAAAGCCAATCCGGATCGTACCGCTGAAGCGGTGGTGGTCGAAGCGAAGCTCGACAAGGGACGCGGCGCGGTCGCAACCTTGCTGGTGCGTCGCGGTACGCTGAAGACCGGAGATGTTTTCGTTGTCGGCGCAGAGTCGGGCAAGGTTCGTGCCTTGATCAATGACAAGGGTCAGCAGGTGAAGCTGGCAACGCCGTCCATGCCGGTAGAAGTCCTTGGTCTTTCGGGCGTTCCCGGTGCTGGCGAGATCCTGACTGTCGTTGAAAACGAAGCCCGCGCCCGCGAAGTTGCTGCTTTCCGCAAGGAACAGGCAAAGCTGAAGCGGACCACGCAGGCACCGGTCTCGGTCGACAATATGTTCTCGGCTCTCTCGGCCAATCGCGCCAAGGAATATGCAGTCGTCGTCAAGGCGGATGTGCAGGGGTCAGTCGAAGCGATCGTCAACGCGCTGCACAAGATTTCGACCGATGAGATCAAGGTCCGCGTGCTGCAGTCGGGTGTCGGTGCAATCACCGAAAGCGATGTGAACCTGGCCAATGCGTCCAAGGCACCGATCATCGGCTTCAACGTCCGTCCCAATGCGAAGGCCCGCGAGATTGCGGAGCGCGAAAAGACGCGGTTCAAATATTTCGACGTGATTTATCACCTTACCGAAGATGTCGCCAAGGAAATGGCCGGCATTCTTGGCCCCGAAATCATCGAAACCGTTGTTGGCCGCGCGAAGATCCAGGACGTGTTCAACGCAGGGAAGAAGGACAAAGCAGCAGGTCTGCTCGTCCTCGAAGGCCATATCCGCAAGGGCTATCACACGCGCCTTACCCGCGACGATGTTATCGTTTCGAAGACGGTCATTGCCTCGCTGCGTCGCTTCAAGGACGATGTTGATGAAGTGCGCGCCGGGCTTGAATGCGGCGTTGTTCTTCAGGATACGAACGACATCAAAGCGGGCGATATGCTCGAAATCTTTGAAGTCGAGGAGCGCGAACGCACGCTGTGAGCGAGTTTCTGGGAAATGGCGGTCCGCATGTCGAGCTGATGGGGGCGAAGTTTATCGACTTCGATCCCGTCACCGAGACAATTACCATGCGTTTCTTTGCGCCGGATAGCTTCATCACACCGCGCGGCGGGGTGCAGGGTGGTTTGGTCGCTGGATTTCTTGATGAAGCCATGGGCTGGGCGCATGTTCAGGCCAGCAAAGGCAAAGAGGCTCCACTCAACCTTGAAATCGCGATGACCTTGCTCAAGCTGATCCCGCCCGGGCCGCTTGTGGGCAAGGGGCGCGTTATCCGTCGCGGACGTCGTGCGGTATTTCTTGAAGGCGAATTGTGGGACGAAAGTTGGACAACGCTATATGCGCGCGCCACCTCGACAGCTTTGCCCACGCCGGTGCCAGGGCAGGAGGACTGATGGCACGTCATAACGAAACCCCTGAAGGGCGTTCGGTCCGTCTGTTGCGCGTTGGCGAACAGGTGCGCCATGTGTTGTCTGATGTTTTGGCGCGCGGCGCGGTGCATGATGATGTGCTGACCAGCCATAGCGTCAGCATCACCGAAGTGCGCATGTCGCCCGATCTTCGTCACGCAACGGTTTTCGTGAAGCCTTTATTGGGTGCAGATGAAGCCGATGTGCTCAAAGCATTGCGCACCAACACCGCCTTTTTGCAGCGCGAAGTCGCGACCCGCGTTCGCATGAAATATGCGGCCAAGCTTAAATTTCTTGCTGATGAAAGCTTTGACGAAGCCAGCAATATCGAGCGCCTGCTTTCCGACCCGAAGGTCGCACAGGATTTGGCCGACTACGAGGATTAAGCCGGCACCAATTTGGTGCGGATGCTGATCGTCACCTTTTTTCCGACAATCAACGAATAGGCCGTCATCCCAAAATCCTTGCGGTTGATCGTTGTAACGCCCGTCAGCCGGATCGGCTCCTTTAGCGAAGTGGTCGACGGGGGAGCGGAAAAACTGACATTCAGGGTAACGGGGCGGGTAACGCCGCGCGCCGTCAAATTGCCGCGCACGATGCCGCTGGTCTGCGTCGCCATCGATAGATCGGTGCCTTGAAAGCGGACGGTGGGATATTTTGCCACGTTGAAAAAGGCATCGCCTTTCAAACGGTTGGTTGTCAGACTGTCATCGGCGCGCAGCTGCGTCGCATCGATCATGACATCAAGGTTGATCCGGTCCATCGCGTCGGGCGTGAGCGCAACGGTGCCGCGCACTGCGGGGAACAGCGCCTTGCGATTGCCAATCCCCATGAAAGCCACCTTGGCGTCGACCGAACTGGCCCCGGCATCTATGGTGAAATTATAGGATGACGTCGCGCCGGCAATGGCTGCGCCAAAAAGCAGTGCGGCCGCGATCGCCCATCGGGCAGCTTTCCACTGCATTCTTTGTCTCCCTGATTGCGATCCTTGGCCAACATGGCAGATAGCGGATGACTCGTCCATGAACCAAAGACAGGCATCAGTGTGGCCAAAATATATTTTTACTATTCCTCGATGAATGCAGGCAAATCGACCACATTGCTGCAGGCCGATTTCAACTATCGCGAACGCGGGATGGAAACGATGGTCTGGACGGCGGCGCTCGATGACCGATACGGGCAGGGCTATGTTACATCCCGCATCGGGCTTCGCGCCGAAGCGCACAAGTTCACGCCCGAAACCGACCTGCTGGTCGCCATATCATCGGAACATGAAGGCCGGCCGCTTGCCTGTGTGATGATCGACGAAGCGCAGTTCCTCTCCCGCGAACAGGTATTGCAATTGGCGCGGATTGCCGATGAGGCGAATATTCCCATACTCTGCTATGGTCTTCGTACCGATTTTGCCGCCGATCTCTTTCCAGGCTCGGCAGCACTGCTTGGACTCGCCGACACATTGGTCGAGTTGAAGGCGGTCTGCCATTGCGGGCGCAAGTCGACGATGAACCTGCGCGTGGATGGTGCAGGGCGCGCGGTGATTGACGGGCAGCAGACCGAAATCGGCGGAAACGACCGTTATGTTGCAATGTGCCGCAAGCATTTCATGGAGGCGCGACAAGATTCGGCCGCTCATGCAGCGTTAAGCTTGGAAAGTACATGATATCATCATGCGAAAGATGATCACCGCAACGCTGTTTGCGACCATTATGACCAGTGCGGTCTTTGCAGGGAAAGACGGGGCGCCTGCTTGGCCCGAATATGGTGTGGAGGCGAGCATACCCTTTGCCGACAGCGGCGGCATTCGTGATTTCGAAACTAACGAAGATCGCGGTATCTGGATCGAGGATCGCCAGCGCCGCTGGTATTATGCCAGCTTCATCGGGTCTTGCCCACGGCTCGATCATGCGATGGCAATCGGTTTCGACACGCGCGGCTCGACCAATTTTGACAAATTCGGCGCGGTTGTGACCGGTGATGACCGCTGCGCAATTGCCAGCCTTGTTACCGCCGAAAAGCCCTTGCCGCGCAAGGAGCGCCTGAAACTGCGCAAGGCAGCCCGCGAAGAGGGGCGCAAGGCCGTCGCCCCCAAGGATTGACAGCCCGGGCAGCGCTCCCCATGGCCGGCCCATGCATGGCTGGATCATTTTGGACAAACCGGTAGGCCTTGGCTCGACCCAGGCAGTTGCCGCAGTAAAGCGCAATCTGCGCGAAGCGGGCCATGGCAAGGTTAAGGTCGGCCATGGCGGGACGCTGGACCCTCTGGCGAGCGGGGTGCTTCCAATCGCTTTGGGCGAAGCGACCAAATTGTGTGGCCGTATGCTTGATGCGTCCAAAGCCTATGATTTCACCATCAGCTTCGGCGAGGAAACTGCAGGGCTGGATGCCGAGGGTGAGGTGGTTTTGACTTCGGATGTACGGCCAACGCTTGATCAGATCATGGCGGTTCTTCCAGAGTTTACCGGTGCGATCGATCAGATTCCGCCCGCTTTCTCTGCGATCAAGATTGACGGTAAGCGTGCTTATGATCGCGCAAGGGCCGGGGAAACGGTCGAGATGAAGGCGCGGCGTGTGACGATCTTGTCGCTGTGCATTGCCGCTTCGTCCGCTAGCCGGGACGCGGATACCGTCGCGGCAGTCACGCTGTCCGCACATGTCTCCAAGGGTACCTACATTCGTTCGCTCGCGCGAGATATTGCCTATGCGCTCGGCACAGTAGGGCATGTCACCATGCTCCGCCGCACACAGGCCGGGCCGTTCGCCCTTGTTCAGGCGATTTCGCTGGACAAACTCAACGAAATCGGTAAAGGCGCGCCCCTAGAAGACATTATCTTGCCGTTGGAGGCAGGGCTGGTCGACATCCCGGCTCTTGATCTCTCCCCGGATGCGGCAAGGGCGATCCGTCAGGGTCGCGTCTTGACCGGGGTTGCCACGAAAGATGGGCTATATTGGGGGCGTGGGCCGGATTTACGACCTGTTGCCTTGGTGGAGCACATCGGCGGTGAGTTAAGATCCGTTCGTGGCTTTAATCTTTAAAACACGATGTTCGAAGGAAAAAACATGTCTATTACGGCAGAACGCAAAGCCGAAGTGATCCAGAGCAACGCCCGCGCAGAAGGCGATACCGGTTCGCCGGAAGTCCAGGTTGCGATCCTTACCGATCGTATCAAGGCGCTGACCGAGCATTTCAAGGATCATCACAAGGACAATCACAGCCGTCGTGGCCTACTGCAGATGGTCAACAAGCGTCGTTCGCTTCTGGACTATCTGAAGCGCAAGGATGTGGATCGCTACAATGCGCTGATTTCGAAGCTTGGTCTTCGCAAATAAGATTTCGGAGCGGCCCTTTTGGGCCGCTTCTCGCATATGGGGTTTGCTTTGAGCGCGCATGATCGTGCTCGCAGGGACCATAAGCAAAGATTGGGGCGGGCCTGCAATGAGGCAGGCGAGCCGCAAGGGGCAGGTAAATGCCCCAGCCGGACCGGGACGGACTACCCGGAAAAAAGAGGCCCCTTCGCGCAATAGGGCGGAAGGGTTACAAGGAATAATCCATGTTTGATGTAAAGACAGTATCGCTGGAGTGGGGCGGACAGACCCTCACTCTGGAAACGGGCAAGGTTGCCCGTCAGGCCGACGGCGCAGTTATCGCGACCCTTGGCGAAACCGTGGTTCTTTGCGCGGTCACCGCTGCAAAGTCGGTAAAGGACGGGCAGGACTTTTTCCCGCTGACCGTGCATTATCAGGAAAAATATTCGGCAGCTGGCCGCATTCCTGGTGGCTTTTTCAAGCGTGAACGCGGTGCGACCGAAAAGGAAACGCTGGTTTCGCGTTTGATCGATCGCCCGATCCGTCCGCTTTTCCCCGAAGGTTTCTACAACGAAATCAACGCTATCGCTCAGGTTCTGAGCTATGATGGCGAAAATGAACCCGATATTCTTGCGATGATCGCCGCTTCGGCTGCGCTGACCATTTCGGGCGTTCCCTTCATGGGGCCGATCGGCGCAGCACGCGTCGGCTATCTCAACGGCGAATATATCCTCAACCCGACCGACGAACAGGTTGCCGAAGGTGACCTCGATCTGGTCGTTGCGGCAACCTATGACGCGGTGATGATGGTTGAATCCGAAGCCAATGAGCTTTCGGAAGAAATCATGCTCGGCGCCGTCATGTTTGCGCATGATGCCTGCCGCGAAGTGATCAAGGCGATCGTCAAGCTTGCCGAACAGGCAGCCAAGGATCCTTGGGAGCTCGACGCTGGCGACGATAATGCCAAGCTGAAAGACAAGCTGAAGAAGCTGATCGGCAAGGATATTGAAGCGGCCTATAAGCTGACCAACAAGTCGGAACGTTCGAACGCCCTGAACGCAGCACGCGATAAGGCGAAGACAATGCTTGCCGAAGACGGTCTGGGCCCCCAGCAGGTAATGGCGGGTATCAAGCTCACCAAGAAGCTGGAAGCCGATATCGTCCGTGGGGCGATCCTGAAGACTGGCAAGCGTATTGACGGCCGTACGACGACACAGATTCGTCCGATCGTCGCCGAAACGCATTTCCTGCCACGTGCGCACGGTTCGGCTCTGTTCACCCGTGGTGAAACGCAGACGATTGCCACCTGTACCCTTGGCACCAAGGATGCAGAGCAGATGATCGACGGCCTCAACGGCCTGCATTATGAGCATTTCATGCTGCACTATAACTTCCCGCCCTATTCGGTTGGCGAAGTTGGTCGTTTCGGTGCGCCCGGCCGCCGCGAAGTTGGCCATGGCAAGCTGGCATGGCGAGCGCTGCACCCCGTGCTTCCGACCAAGGACGAGTTTCCCTACACGATCCGCCTGACCAGCGACATCACCGAATCGAACGGTTCGTCGTCGATGGCGTCGGTTTGCGGTGGCAGCCTTGCGATGATGGACGCTGGCGTTCCCATCAAGCGCCCGGTTTCGGGTATCGCCATGGGCCTTATCCTTGAAGGCAAAGATTTCGCGATCCTGAGCGATATCCTTGGTGACGAAGACCATCTGGGTGACATGGATTTCAAGGTCGGTGGTACCGAACTTGGCATCACTACCATGCAGATGGACATCAAGATTGCTGGCATCACCCGCGAGATTTTCGAAGCGGCGTTGACGCAGGCGAAAGATGGTCGTGCCCATATCCTTGGCGAAATGAACAAGGCCCTGGGTGCAACGCGCAGCGAGCTTTCGGCCCATGCGCCGCGCATTGAGACGATGCAGATCGACAAGGCGAAGATTCGCGACATCATCGGCACCGGTGGCAAGGTGATCCGCGAGATCGTGGCCCAGACGGGTGCCAAGGTCGACATTGACGATGAAGGTCTGATCAAGATCAGCTCGTCCGACCTGTCGCAGATCGAAGCTGCCCGTAAGTGGATTTCGGGCATCGTTGAAGAAGCTGAAGTCGGCAAGATCTACGACGGCAAGGTCGTGAACATCGTCGATTTCGGTGCGTTCGTAAACTTCATGGGTGGCAAGGACGGCCTCGTCCACGTTTCCGAAATGCGCAATGAGCGCGTCGAAAAGCCAACCGACGTCGTTTCCGAAGGCATGGATGTGAAGGTCAAGGTTCTCGAGATCGATCCGCGTGGCAAGGTTCGCCTGTCGATGCGCGTTGTTGATCAGGAAACCGGCGAAGAACTGGAAGACACCCGTCCGCCCCGCGAACCGCGTGAACGCGGCGATCGTGGCGATCGTGGTGATCGCGGTCCCCGTCGTGATCGTGGCGGCCGTGATGGTGGGCGTGATGGCGGCCGTGGCCGTGATCGTGGCCCGCGCCGCGAACGCTCTGAAGGTGGCGAGGGCGGTGACCCGAACCATGTTCCGGATTTTCTGAAGGATTGATCCTTCCATAATCGAACAAGGAAGGGCTGCCATCGGCGGCCCTTTTTTGTGTCTGTCTTATGGTCTTGCTGGCCACAGGCGCGGCTCTGGAGGGCCTCTGCGATGGCCCCATTCAGCGGCGATACAGCTTCCGCCAGCGACAGGGGCGAAAATCCTTGGCGGCGGAGCCAAGTGCAATTAAGGGATGACCATGCAGAAAAAGCTTATCGCTCCGATCGTCCTTGCCACATCCGCACTGTTGCTTTCGGGCTGCGCAATGCTCGGGGGCGGGGGTGGCCGTGGTGGAGCGGACACGCGCTATGTCGCCCGTGACGTGAATACGCTTTATACCGCCGCCAAGGAAAAGCTTGATGCCGGTAATTATCAGGTGGCCGCCGCGCTTTTTGACGAGGTGGAGCGCCAGCATCCTTATTCGCCATGGGCGCGCCGTGCGCAGCTGATGAGCGCATTTAGCTATTACATGGCGCAGAAATACACCGAATCGACCGCTTCGGCGCGCCGTTTCCTGTCGATCCATCCCGGTAACAAGGACGCGCCTTACGCCTATTATCTGATCGCCCTGAATTATTATGAGCAGATCAGCGACGTCACACGCGACCAGAAAATTACCCAGCAGGCACTGGCCGCATTGGGCGAGGTGCAGCGCCGTTATCCCAACACCCGCTATGCCGCAGACGCCGGGCTGAAGATTGATCTTGTGAACGACCATCTGGCCGGCAAAGAAATGGAAATCGGCCGATTCTATCAACGCCGTGCACTTTGGCTCGCTGCCAGCCTGCGGTTCCGCGAAGTCGCTGACAAATATCAGACGACAACGCATACGCCCGAAGCGCTCTATCGGCTGACCGAAAGCTATCTTGCCATGGGCGTTCCTGAAGAGGCGCGTAAATCGGCGGCGGTTCTGGGGGCAAACTATCCCGGAAACAAATGGTATCAGCGCGCTTACGATCTGATGCAGAAGCACGCGCCGGGCGCCTGATTTTCGGCTTGGGCTATTGCCTGAAAAGCCAATGATTGCTGAAAGCTGTCTCGACTTCGCCCGGTGCTGACGGTATCGCTGGGAACAGGTGATGAACTGAGATGCTGACCGGGCTTTCCATTCGCGATGTAGTGCTGATCGAAGCGCTGGACCTTGCTTTCGAGCAAGGCCTGGGCGTGCTTACCGGTGAGACCGGCGCCGGCAAATCCATTCTCCTCGACGCACTGGGTCTGGCGTTGGGCGTACGCGCCGATAGCGGGCTGGTTCGCGCAGGTGCGGAACGGGCTCAGGTCACTGCCAGTTTCGACGCGCCGTCAGCGGCGATTGCCCTGTTGAGCGACAATGACATAGTGCTGGAAAGCGGCGAGCCGCTGCTGATCCGCCGTTCCGTTCGCGCCGATGGAGGGAGCAAGGCCTTCATCAATGATCAGCCCTGTTCCGCTGCCTTGCTGCGCGAATTGGGGACGCAGCTTGTTGAAATCCACGGGCAGCATGACGATCGCGGCCTGTTGAACGCGCGCGGCCACCGCGCCTTGCTCGACAGTTTCGGCCGCTGTGATGCCCAGGGCGTCGCGTCCTTGTTCGCAGCATGGCAGGATGCAAAGTCCCGGCTTGATGCCGCCCGCGAGGCGCTGGAAAATGCGGCGCGTGACCGTGAATGGCTGGAACATGCCGTGGGCGAATTGCGCGCCTTTGCAGCTCAGCCCGGCGAAGAGGAAGAATTGGCGACCGAGCGCGCCACAATGCAAAAGGGCGAACGAATCGCCGAAGACTTGCGCACCGTGCTGGAAGCGTTCGACGGTTCAGATAGTGGCCTTGCAAAGCTGCGTAGCGCAGCGCGTCGTCTTGACCGGTTGGGCAGCGAACATCCCTTGCTGGCAGAGGCACTGACCGCGCTGGATCGGGCAGTGATCGAGGCGAGCGAAGCCGAGGATAAACTTCTTGCGGCAACCAATGCGCTGAGTTTCGATCCCGCGCGTCTCGATGCAATCGAGGTGCGGCTGTTCGAACTGCGCGGGCTGGCGCGCAAACATAATGTCCAACCCGACACATTGGCGCAATTGACAGATGATCTGGCGGCCAAGCTGGATGCGATTGAAGCAGGCGGGGAGGGGTTGGCAAAGCTGGAAGCTGAAGTCACCCGAACAGCTTCTGCCTATCGTTCTGCCGCCGAAGCATTGTCTCAATCGCGCGTCGCTGCCGCAGCCAGGCTCGACAAGGCAGTCGCCGCTGAACTCGCCCCGCTCAAACTTGACGCTGCACAATTTCGGACCGAGGTTGAACGCCTCGGCGAAGACCGGTGGACCGTGCACGGCATGGACCGCATTGAATTTCTGATCTCCACCAACCCGGGAGCGCCCTTTGCGCCACTCGCCAAGATTGCATCGGGCGGCGAATTGTCACGTTTTATCCTCGCGCTGAAAGTTGCGCTGGCCGAAGAAGGCGGGGCGACGACGATCATTTTCGACGAAATCGACCGCGGGGTCGGCGGGGCAGTTGCCTCTGCCATCGGCGAACGGCTTTCGCGGCTTGCCAATGGCAGCAACGGAATCGCAGGTAAACAGCTTCTAGCCGTCACCCATAGCCCGCAGGTCGCGGCCAAGGGGCAGGCGCATTATTTCATCGCCAAGTCGAGCGAGGGCACCGTCACTCGCACCGGCGTTACCCGCCTTGACGCCGATGGGCGTCGCCATGAAATCGCACGCATGCTGTCGGGTGCGGAAATCACCGATGAAGCCCGCGCACAGGCCGCGCGGTTGATGGAGAGCGTGTGAAACGGTTTGTGATCTTGCCTTGTTTGTTGCTCGCGGCTTGCGCAACAACGCCTCCGGCCCCATCACAAGGTTTCTTTGAAAATCTGTCGATGCTGTGCGGCAAAAGCTTGCCGGGTAGGCTGGTTGCCGGTGACGCAAGCGACGTCGCCTTTGCCAATGCCGATATGCGTGCACATGTGCGTGAATGCAGTGACAAGGAAATCCGGATTGGCTTCGACGTCGGCGAGGACCGTTCGCGGACATGGATCATCAGCCGGGTTGGCGATGGGTTGCGGTTAAAGCACCGGCATTTGCTGAGAGATGGCAGCGAGGATCCCGTTTCGCAATATGGTGGCGATACTGTTTCGACAGGTACATCGACGCGGCAGGAATTTCCGGCTGATGCTTTTTCGAAAACCATGTTCGTTCGCGAAGGGCGCCAGATATCAACCACCAATGTTTGGGCATTCGAAATCGAACCGAAAGCAAAGCTGACCTATGAACTGGCGCGTCCTGGTCGGTTGTTCCGGGTTGAGTTTGACATCGCGCGGCCATCGGATCGTTGACCATGAGTGGCCTGAATATGTCCGAAGCCGAAGCGGCAAATGAGCTGATGCGCCTTGCCAAGGCGATTGCGCATCATAACAAGCTTTACCACGCCCACGATGCGCCCGAACTTTCGGACGCTGAATTTGATGCGCTGGTGCGGCGGAATAATGATCTGGAAGCCGCCTTTCCGCATCTTGTTCGCGCCGATAGCCCCAATGCTCAAGTGGGCGCAGCGGTCGAGGCATCGCCACTAGCGAAGGTTGCCCATGCCAAGCGGATGATGAGCCTCGACAATGCCTTTGCAGATGAGGATGTTGAGGATTTCGTCGGTCGGGTACGCCGTTTCCTGAATCTTCCCGTTGATGCACAGGTCGCCTTGACCGCAGAGGACAAGATTGACGGCCTGTCCTGCTCGCTACGTTATGAAAATGGCGTACTGGTGCAGGCGGCAACGCGCGGTGACGGACAGGTGGGTGAGGATGTGACCGCCAATGTGCGGACGATCGCGGATATCCCGCAGCAGCTTTCCGGAATTATTCCCGCCATTTTTGAGATTCGCGGCGAAATCTATATGGCAAAGGCCGATTTCGAAGCGCTCAATGCCCGGTTGCTGGCAGAGTCCGACGATCCCGAAAAGGCGCGGCAATTCGCCAATCCGCGCAACGCGGCAGCAGGTTCGTTACGGCAGAAGGATGCAAATGTTACCGCGTCCCGGCCATTGCGCTTCCTTGCCCATGGCTGGGGCGAGGCGAGTGATTTGCCCGCAGACACGCAATTTGGTGTGATGGAGGCTATGGTAGGCTGGGGCGTTCCGGTGTCGCCTTTGCTGATCCGTCTGGAGAATGTTGCGGCGATCCTTGGCCATTATCGCAACATCGAGGCGCAGCGCGCCGATCTGCCTTATGATATTGACGGGGTCGTCTATAAGGTGGACCGGCTCGATTGGCAGGAGCGTCTGGGGTTTGTTGCCAAGGCTCCGCGCTGGGCGATTGCGCATAAATTTCCCGCGGAGCAGGCCGAAACGACGCTGGAAGCGATCGACATTCAGGTCGGGCGGACCGGCAAGCTGACCCCTGTCGGGCGGCTGAAGCCCGTCACCGTCGGCGGTGTGGTTGTCTCCAACGTTACACTGCATAACCGCGATGAGATTGCCCGGCTTGCCGTACGCCCCGGTGATCGTGTGAAGGTGCAGCGGGCAGGGGATGTCATCCCCCAGATTGTCGACAATCTATCGCGCGAGGAATCGCGCATAGCGTATTCCTTCCCCGATCATTGCCCAGAATGTGGCAGCGAGGCGGTAGCCGAAGAGGGCGAGGTCGACGTGCGCTGCACTGGAGGCCTGATCTGCCCGGCGCAGCGGGTGGAGCGCCTGAAGCATTTTGTCAGCCGCGCTGCGCTCGATATTGAAGGGCTCGGCGAAAAGACGATTCAAGAATTTTTTGAACAAGGCTGGTTGGAAAGTCCGGCGGATGTCTTTCGCCTGCGTCGGCGGCGTAGCGACATTTTGGCGCGCGAAGGTTGGCAGGAAAAGTCTGTGGATAACCTTTTGGCAGCGATTGAGGCCAAAAGACAACCCGATGCGGCGCGATTGCTGTTTGCACTGGGCATCCGCCATGTGGGTGCAGTGACCGCGCGTGACTTGATGAAGAGTTTTGTCGCACTACCCCGCCTGCGCGAAGTGGCAACTTCGGATGAAGGCGCGACCGAATTGACGCAGATTGACGGCATCGGACCTGCGGTTGTGGAGGCGTTGCAGGATTTCTTTCACGAACCGCATAATGTTGCAGTTTGGGAAGATTTGCTCAGTGAGGTCGCGCCGCCTGACTATATCGTTGAAAGCCGCGCTTCGGCAGTGACGGGCAAGACCATCGTCTTTACCGGTGCACTTGAAACCATGAGCCGTGACGAGGCGAAGTCACAGGCGGAAGCTTTAGGCGCCAAGGCCGCCGGTTCGGTATCCGCCAAAACCGATTTGGTGGTGGCTGGGCCGGGTGCGGGGTCGAAACTTAAAAAGGCGCAGGAACTGGGGATAGAGGTTATCGATGAAGCCGCCTGGGCCGCAATCGTCGCTGCCGCAGGCTAATCGAACCAGTGCATCACGCCGCCGGGCATCGGCGTCCAAATACCCATGCGCACACCTGCGCGGCGCAAGATTGATCCCGTCCATTCATTGCAAGTGATGATCGCCGAATAATGGCCGTGACTGTCGTAAAACAGATTGTCGGGGCCATAGGCGGGATAGGCTTTGCTGCGCCCGTCAATCAGGCGGAACGTCGCGCGAATGTCGCGGATGATTGAATGATATTGCGCGGTGCTCACGGTAAACTGTTTGCGGAAACTGGTCGGTTGGGGATCGACCAGATGATAGACATGCAGCGTCGTTTCGTCCGACCCGATGATCGCCGAGCCAATATCGCCGCTTTGAACATCTGCCCAAGTCCGTGCATTGCGATACACGCGCTTATGACCCCAGCCGATCATCGCATGGGTGCCGTAAAGGTCGCGATTGGTGAGATGTTGGGGAGCGACCAGGTTGGAAAGGTCTTCACCCGCCGCCGCCATGGGAACAACAAGGCTGACATGAACACCATTAGTCTCGACGAAAATTGGAATTCCGTCTTGCGGCTCGCGCCAGCCATTATTGGCGGGAATGAAACTGCCTGCCAATGCTGCGGTGAAATAGAGGCCCAGAAGCAATAGCGGCCATCCAATGAGGGCACGCAATGCGCTTATCCTGCTGTTGATCCGAAAAAGTTTCAAGTGTAACTATATTCCATGGCCGATGTGACCCATGTCTATGACACGCCGCCGCAGGGCGCAAATGCCGACTGGACGATCCCGCAGCAGTGGGAGCGATTCAGCGCAGATGAGCATGGGATGTGGGACAGGCTGTTTGCCCGACAGTCGGCAATGCTGCCTGGGCGCGCGGCCGATGCTTTCATGCGCGGAATTGACCTGCTCAAGCTGGAACAGCCGGGCATTCCCGATTATCGTGCGCTCAATGCAAGGTTGATGTCAGCGACCGGATGGCAAGTTGTTGCGGTGCCCGGTCTTGTTCCGGATGCGGTGTTTTTCGACCATCTGGCGAATCGCCGCTTTCCTGCTGGAAATTTCATCCGCTCACCCGAACAGCTGGATTATCTGCAGGAACCAGATGTCTTTCACGACGTGTTTGGTCATGTCCCGATGCTCGCCGACCCGGTCTTTGCCGATTATATGGTGGCTTATGGCAAGGGCGGTTTGCGTAGTCTGGGTTTTGGCGCGCTGCACAAATTGGCTCGGCTATACTGGTACACGGTTGAATTTGGCCTGATCGAGGAAGCTGGCGGTCTGCGCATTTACGGTGCGGGGATCGTCTCAAGCTATGGTGAAAGCCTCTTCGCGCTTGATGATCCCAGCCCCAATCGTATCCGTTTCGATCTGCTGCGGCTGATGCGCAGCGCGTATCGGATTGACGATTATCAGCAGAATTATTTCGTCATTCCGTCAATCGAGCATCTTTTGAAAGTGACGGTCGAAACAGATTTCGCTCCGCTCTATGCCCAGTTGGAACGGCTGCCTGACATAGCGATTGCCGATGTCGTCCCAAGTGATGAGGTGATTACCCGCGGGACGCAACAATATGCCCAGCGGCGGCGGTGAAGCGGCCGCTATGGCCAGTTACCACGTGCCGAAATCGCCCGGTGGTTGGCTTGTGCGTCCGTCTGCCCGGATTGGCCGCTGCCAGCGATAGCGTCGACGCTTGATCAGCCAGAGGCAAGGCCAGTCGCCGGTATCATGCCGCATCTGCAGACGAAAACCCTCGCTCCGATAGGCACGCAACACACCGTCTACCTGTGTGTCGAGTAGACCTGCAAGGATCAGCGAACCGCCATCGCCGGTGACTGCCGCAAAGGATGGCGCGAGTTCGATCAATGGGCCAGCCAGGATGTTGGCGATGACAAGATCATAGGGCGCGCGTTGCTGGATCAGGACATGGTCGGTGCCAGTGGCGGCGCATAAGGCAACTTCACCGATCGAGAGACCAAGCGGTACGCCATTGTCGGCGGCATTGCCCATGGTCACTTCGACGCTGACCGGATCGATATCCGATGCGGTGACATAGGCGCGTTGCCAAAGGTGGCGTGCAGCAAACGCCAATAGGCCGGTGCCGGTACCGATATCGGCGATATGATCATGCCTTCTGCCAGCGCGCTTCATCCGGTCGAGCATGGCCAGGCAGCCGCTGGTTGTTTCATGACCGCCGGTGCCAAAGGCGCGGCTGGCCTCTATTAAAAAGGGAGTAGCACCGTCCGGAACCACGCCTTTATTGGTCGATGTATGGACGTAGAAGCGCCCGGCATGGACCGGAACAAGGCTCTGCTGGCTCATCACCAGCCAGTCTTCGTCGGGCAGTTTCTCGGCCATGGGCAAAGGCCCGGCCGCGCTCGGCAGCCTTGCCTGTATCGCGGCGATCAGCTGTTGGTCGGGCTCTTCCGCAAAATAGGCTTTGACCTGCCAAGCAAGGTCATTGAACGCCTCTACCTCTTCGGCCACGACGGTTGGCATCGGTTCAAGCAATGCCAGCCACTCATCATCCTCATGCAGCGCTTCGGCCTCTGCACGGGTGCAGGGCAGGGTGACCAGCCAGTTCATGCTATAAATGCATCAGCGAACATAGCTGGCGCCGTTCACGTCGAGAACCGCGCCCGTCATCGAGGGCGGGGCCTCCAACGCGCAGAAACGGACCATGGTGGCCACTTCTTCAGGCATTGCGACGCGGCCAAGCGGAATATCGGCGAGCAGTTTGTCGCCGCCCCGGCTGGCAAGATAATCGTCGGCCATGCCGGTCATGGTAAAGCCCGGGCAGATGGCGAAGGCGTAGATTTGTTTCGAGGCATAGCCCCGCGCGATCGTCTTGGTCATTGCCAACATGCCGCCCTTTGATGCGGCATAGTGCCAGTGCAGCGGGCTATCGCCGCGGTGGCCGGCGCGGCTGGCGACATTGATGATGCGCCCTTCCTGGCCGCGTTCCAGCCAATGAAGGACGGCAAGACGGCATAATTGTGCCGATGCGGTCAGGTTAATCGCCATGGTCCGTTCCCAGCCATCGAGCCATTCGATATCGCTGCTCTCGATCGGATTGGGTTCAAAAACACCAGCATTATTGATCAATATGTCAATCCGGCCGCCTATCTGTTCCATCGCGGCCTCCCAGATCTGGGAAGGGGCCGCCGGATCGGAAAGGTCGCCATCCGCGCTGGAGGTTGCGTGCACCAGCACATTGTCGTCGCTTAATTCATCGACAATTGCTGCACCAATGCCGCGCGAACCGCCGGTTACCAATATATGTAAAGTCATGGTCGCTGCTTTTCACAGCAGCACGCGAAATTCAACCTCGGTGCGAAAGATTTGCAGCAAATTTGCGGGCATTTGCCTGATGGACCCGGATCCTGCTTACATGCAACTGCCGCTGGTTTACCCTCTGTTATTCGCGCTTACTGAAAATGGAACAGCCAGCGCTTGCACAGGGCGACCAACTCGGTAAAGAGCATCGCAAAGCAGAACAGGGATCATTGCCAATGGCGCAGAATTCTAAACGGCCGATTTCGCCGCATTTGCAGGTCTATAAATGGGGACCGCATATGGCGGTTTCGATTTTCCACCGCGCGACAGGTTTTGTTTTGGCGACAGCGGGGATGCTCACGCTTCTCTGGTGGCTTGCCTCCATTGCCGGCGGACCCGAGAGCTATGCGACCTTCCAGTCATGGGTTGTTGCAGCCGGTGATGAAGCGACGACTGCACAAATCGCCAGCAACTGGTTCTTCCGTATTGCGGCGCTGGGGATCACATTCAGCTTTTTCCAGCATGTCGCATCGGGCGTTCGCCATTTGCTGCTTGATGTAGGCGCGGGATATGAACTGACGCAGAATCGCACCTGGTCGATTGCTGTCTTCATCGTTTCGTTGTCGGCAACGGCTTTGGTCGCTTTGCTTGTCGCGTCGCGTTTTCTGGGGGTCTGACAATGGGTAATGGAACCGGATTGGGTCGCGTTCGCGGACTGGGCTCTGCCAAGCATGGCAGTGAGCATTGGATCAAGCAGCGCGTCAGCGCACTCAGCAACTTGCTGCTGACCGGCTGGCTGGTGCTGTCATTGCTGTTGTTGCCGAATTTCCAGCATGAAACCGTCGCAGCCTGGCTGGCACAGCCGCTAGTTGCCGTGCCGATGATCCTCATGCTGGTCAGCATCTTCAGCCATGTTCGCCTTGGCTTGCAGATCCTGATCGAAGATTATGTTCATGACGAGGGCAGCAAATTTGCCGCGATCGCCATCCTTCATTTTTATGTAATCGGCGCCGCTGCCTTCGGCATCTTCATGGTCGCCAAACATGCCTTCACCGGAGCGCCCGCCTGATGTCAGAGACCGTTTCTCCCGCTTACAAGATCATCGATCATACCTACGACACCATTGTTGTCGGCGCCGGCGGTTCTGGCCTGCGTGCGACAATGGGGTCGGCAGAGGCTGGGTTAAAAACAGCCTGCATCACCAAGGTGTTTCCGACCCGTTCGCACACTGTTGCGGCGCAGGGCGGCATTGCGGCCAGCCTTGGCAACAACTCGCCCGATCACTGGACCTGGCACATGTACGATACCGTCAAAGGGTCGGATTGGCTGGGTGATCAGGATGCGATCGAGTATATGGTGCGTGAAGCCCCGGCTGCGGTTTATGAACTGGAACATGCCGGGGTTCCGTTTTCGCGCAACGCCGATGGCACCATCTATCAGCGTCCTTTTGGCGGCCATATGCAGAATATGGGCGCAGGCCCGCCGGTGCAGCGCACCGCAGCCGCTGCTGACCGTACCGGTCATGCGATGCTGCACGCGCTCTATCAGCAGAGCCTGAAATATGACGCGGATTTCTTCATCGAATATTTCGCACTCGACCTGATCATGGAAAATGGCGAGTGTCGCGGCGTGATCGCGCTGTGCATGGACGACGGCAGCATCCATCGTTTCAAGGCACATGCCGTCGTGCTGGCGACTGGCGGCTATGGCCGCGTCTATCAGACCGCGACATCGGCCCATACCTGCACTGGCGACGGTGGCGGCATGGTGCTGCGTGCTGGCTTGCCGCTGCAGGATTTGGAGTTTGTGCAGTTCCACCCTACCGGCATTTATGGTGCGGGCGTCCTCATTACCGAAGGTGCGCGCGGTGAAGGCGGCTACCTTACCAACAGCGAAGGTGAGCGTTTCATGGAACGCTATGCCCCGTCCGCCAAGGATCTGGCATCGCGCGACGTTGTGTCACGCTCAATGGCGCTGGAAATCCGCGAAGGTCGCGGCGTTGGTCCGAACAAGGATCATATCTTCCTGCATCTCGACCATATCGATCCAGCAGTACTGGCTGAGCGTCTGCCGGGCATCACCGAAAGTGGCAAGATTTTTGCCGGTGTAGATCTGACCCGCCAGCCTTTGCCGGTCTGCCCGACCGTACACTATAATATGGGCGGAATTCCGTGCAATTTCCACGGCCAGGTCGTTACCAAAAAGGGTAAGGACCCCGAAGTTATCGTGCCCGGCCTATATGCCGTTGGCGAAGCGGCTTGCGTTTCGGTGCATGGGGCAAACCGCCTTGGCTCCAACTCGCTGATCGACCTTGTCGTATTCGGCCGTGCCACCGGCCTCCACCTCAAGGACAATCTGAAGCCTAACGCACCGCACCGCCCATTGCCGCAAGATTCGGCTGATCTGGCACTGGCCCGCGTTGACCATTTCCGCCACGCCAAGGGTGGTTCGCCAACCGCACAGGTGCGCGCCGAAATGCAGCAGGCGATGCAGCGGCACGCTGCTGTGTTCCGTGATAGTGCGTTGCTCGCCGAAGGCGTCGAGGCAATGGCCAAGGTCAACAAGCGGCTTGAGGATGTGGCCGTCACCGACCGCAGCCTCGTCTGGAACACCGATCTGGTCGAAACGCTGGAACTCGACAATCTGATGGCGCAGGCAGTCTGCACGATGGAAAGCGCCAATGCCCGCAAGGAAAGCCGCGGCGCCCATGCGCATGAGGATTTCCCAGACCGCGACGACAAGAATTGGATGAAGCATACTGTCAGCTGGTTCGATGGCTGGGGCGGCAAGGGCGGCAAGGTGAAGCTCGATTACCGCCCGGTTCATGATTATACGCTGACCGACGAGGTGGAGTATATTGCGCCGAAGGCGCGCGTTTACTGATCCCGGATTTCAATTCAGCATCAAATGACCACCCCGGCCACGTGCCGGGGTTTTCATTTGTGAAACAATAAGCGGCTGCGGAAATCGCGACTGACGATAAGCGCCCCGATCAGGCTGCGACTGCCTCAAATGCGCTTGCGGTGATCGCTAGGCTCCGCTTCCTCTTTTCATGATCGAAGATTGAGGCTGCAACGATGATCTCGTCGGCATTGGTGCGCTTGGCGAATGCCTCTATCCCTGCATTTACCGTCTCCGCCGAACCAATGGCGCTGCAAGAGAGTACATCCTGCAGGGCTGCAACCGCGCCGGGGGGCAGCGTTTCGAGATAACCCTCGACAGGCGGCGGCATCTGGCGTGGATTGCCGGTGCGCAGCGCGACAAAGCTTTGTTGGATCGATGTCGCGAGATACGCCGCTTCTTCATCGCTATCGGCTGCGATCACGTTCATGGCCGCCACGGCATATGGCCGGTCGAGCATCTTGCTGGGCCGGAACAGGTTGCGGTAGATCTGTAATGCTTCGTCGAGCATCTGCGGCGCGAAATGGCTGGCAAAGGCAAAGGGCAGGCCCATATGTGCCGCCACCTGCGCGCCAAAAAGGCTGCTGCCAAGAATGTAGAGCTGGATATCCGCCCCCGCGCCCGGAGTGGCGCTAAGCCCGGTGCGGCCATCATCGGCGAAATAGCTTTGTAATTCCATGATATCGCGCGGGAAAGCATTGGGATCGCTATCCAGATTGCGACGAATTGCTTGCGCCACGCGCATATCGCTGCCCGGTGCCCGGCCGAGCCCCAGATCGATGCGGCCGGGATAAAGTGCATCGAGTGTGCCGAATTGCTCGGCTATCACCAGCGGCGCATGATTGGGCAGCATGATGCCTCCGGCGCCGACGCGGATGCTTTTGGTCGCAGCAGCGATATGGCCGATAACGACCGAGGTCGCTGCGCTTGCGATGCCCTTCATGCCATGATGCTCGGCAACCCAATAGCGGGTGTAGCCAAGACTTTCGGCATGGGCTGCAAGGTCGGCAGCATTGGCCAGCGCTTGCCCAACTGAGCCGCCTTCGGTGACGGGAACAAGATCAAGGATCGAATAACGGTGCATGGCGCACATCTAGGCATTGGGCCCGGCTATTGCCAAGCGCAATCGACAGCCGCGTGCCGCTGCCATAGGATGGTCAAATGTTCACCGCCAACTTCTTGCCCTTTTTGTTCACCGCTATTCTGATCGAGCTTACACCTGGTCCGAATATGGCCTGGATTGCTTTGACTGGTGCCAGCGTTGGCAAGCGGGCGGCGCTGGCTGCGACTGCAGGCATCGCATTGGGGCTTGCCGTTGTTGGAATGGTAGCTGCTTTCGGGCTGGCGGAGCTGGCTCAAGCCTCACCTTATTTGTTCGCCTTGCTGCGTTATGCGGGGGCAGCCTATCTTCTGTGGCTCGCCTGGAAGGCGTGGCAGGGCATGGGTGATGTTTCGCCTGAGCATGCACATAATGGCAATGTACGCTGGTTCCGCCACGGGTTGTTCCTCAACCTGTTGAACCCGAAAGCGGCGCTTTTCTTTATCGCGATCCTGCCCAATTATGTCGACAATATTGCGCCGGTCATGCCGCAGACCTTACTGCTTTCGGCAACCTATGTCGCCGTTGCGACGCTTGTGCACCTCATTCTCGCATTGCTTGCCGGGCAGGTGCATGGCTGGTTTGAAAGGGGGAGGAATGCAATCATCCTCCGCAAGATTTGTGCCCTTTTGATTGCGGCGGTGGCATTATGGTTTCTTGCCAGCACAGCTCGATAGTCAAACATTCACCTGCCGTTCAGCTTAAAAATCGCAGATGAAATGTGCATTTTCATCGATGAACTGAGTTTAGAGGAGCTTATCTAATGGCAACCGAGCGATCTCCGGGATTCAAGCTGTTCTTTGCGGGGCTTGTAGGCATCGTCCTCGTGATCCCTCTGTTGATGGTGTATGCTCTGTCATCCGACCGGCAGTCGCAGGCGGCAACCGCCCGGGCCTCGATCGCGGCGGGATGGGGCGGGCCGCAGGTGATTGTCGGACCGGTGCTGGTTATTCCCTACACAACCATCAGCGTTGAGACGGTGAACGAAAACGGCAGGGAAACCACACGCTCGGTTCGGGTCAAAAAGGAGCTTTTCCTGGCTCCGGAGACCAATGCTGTAACAACCGAACTGAAGCCTGATCGTAAGAAGAAATCCATCTATGAAAGCGTTCTCTTTGTGGCGCGGAATAGCGGAAAGGCTCGCTTTGCGTTGCCAGCGGACTTTGCACGATACGGAATACCCCGCCAAAATCTGGATCTGGCGAGCGCCGAACTGCGCTTTGGCATATCGGATGCCCGCGGGCTGCAGAAAGATAGCAAGGTTATGGTCAACGGCCAGCAATTGGCCTTGCAGCCTGGTAAAGGCCTTGCAGCGTCAAACAATTCGGGTTTTTTCACCTTTTTCGACTGGAGCGGCACGGCCCCGATCGACGTTGGCTATGAATATGCAATTCGAGGAAATGAATCGCTAACGCTCGTTCCCCGGGGTGGCGAAACCAGCTGGGATGTTAAATCAACATGGCCAAGCCCAAGCTTTGCAGGCGAATTTCTGCCGGTTCGTCGCACCGTCAAGTCCGATGGTTTCACATCCAGCCATGCTGTTACGAATCTGGCCCTCGGCCAGTCGATCGTTGCGACCGAAGACAATGCACCACCGATTGTCGGGCAGCCATATGAGATGGTCGTCTCAGAAAGCTCGCGCTCGGCACCTGTCGTGGGCGGTCCTTCGCAAGCTGCAACCATCGGATTGATCGAACCGGTTGATCTTTACAGCCAGGTGGACCGGTCGGTGAAATATGGTTTCCTGTTCATCGGCTTCACCTTCCTCGCCTTTCTGATGTTTGACGTGGTTGGCGGCGCACGGGTGGCGGCTGCGGAATATCTGCTGACCGGGGCAGGGCTGGTGCTGTTCTTCGTGCTTCTACTCGCTTTTGCCGAGGTTGTTGGTTTCACCATTGCCTATCTGATTGCCGCAGCCGCGATTACCGGTTTGCTGACGACCTATTCGGCCGCTGTGCTGAAAAGCTGGCTCCGGGCCCGAGTAATTGGCGGCTTGCTGGTCGGGCTATACGCAACGCTCTATGTGCTACTTAACCTGGAGGCTTATTCGCTGCTTATCGGATCGCTGCTACTCTTTGTGGCGCTGGCAGTGGTGATGTGGGCTACACGGCAGATTGATTGGTCTGCCAAGCGCGAATTGGTTGACGAGGCTAACGCCAGCGCAGCATAGAGCTGTTCAGTTCCGCGACGGATCGGACGCCCATGAGTTTCATGCCGCGTTCGATCTCGTCGCGCAGCTTTCCGACAACGCGCTCGACACCGGGTTCGCCGGCCGCGGCCAAAGCATAAAGGTACAGCCGGCCACCTGAGCAGGCGGTGGCACCCGCTGCCAGTGCCTTCAGCACATGGGTACCACGCCGCACGCCGCCGTCGCAGATAATATCCACCTGACCGCCAACCGCATCTGCGATTTCGGCGATCTGGTCAAAAGGCGATCGTGACCCGTCAAGCTGCCGGCCGCCATGGTTTGATACCATGATTGCCGTTGCGCCAATATCGACCGCGCGCTTTGCATCCTCCACCGACATGATGCCTTTGAGGCAGAATTGCCCGCCCCATTCGGCGCGAATAGCTTCGGCCATTTTCCAGTCCATCGACTGGTCGAGCATGGTGTTGAAATAGTCGGCCACCGATACGGCAACATTGCTGCCTTCACTAACATGGGTGGAAAGGTTGGGCAGGCTGAACTTTTCGCGGAAAAGATAGTTGGCAACCCATGTCGGGTGCGTTGCATAGCTGAGCACCGATCCAGGCGTGAAACGCGGCGGGGAGGTGAAGCCGCTGCGCAGGCAGCGTTCGCGATTGCCTGCAACAATGGTATCTACCGTCAGCGTGATAGCATCGAAATTCGCTGCCTTGCACCGCTCGACCATCGACCGGTTCAGCCCCTTGTCTTTGTGAATATAGAGCTGAAACATCTTGGGGGTCTTGATCGCTGCGCCCACC
Source organism: Sphingobium sp. (assembly GCA_035196065.1). NCBI lineage: Bacteria > Pseudomonadati > Pseudomonadota > Alphaproteobacteria > Sphingomonadales > Sphingobiaceae > Sphingobium > Sphingobium sp. Next base: position 2,343,736 of record CP136575.1, on the reverse strand, counting down.
TCCTCAATGCTGACCGTCGCAAGGCTTGATATGCCGAACCATGTGTTGAAGCGTTCGGCAACAACGGCAACGGCACGTTCGCCCTGCCAATGGAACAGCCGCTGCAGTGCGGTGGGTGAAAGGAACAGCGGCATGCCGATCTTTTTCCCCATCACCGTCGTCGTCATGTCGATATCGGCAACGCCTGCCAGAACATTTGGTACAAGGTCACAATCGTCAAAGGCCGAACTGTTGCGACGCTTCGTCACTTCGTCATCACCGGCCCCGTCAATATAATTGAACACGGGCGAGGGCAGGCGCTGCCGGGCAAGCTGGCGAAAATCCTCTACATTATGGCAATCGGAAAGCTTCAAAACCCACCCCCGTCGATCACGACGGCGCTGGCCGAGGCGATCCTTCTTCAACCCGAACTAATTGGAAAGTGATGGCGTTGATCGGCTGAGCCGACAATCCTTTTCTTAGAGGACGCCCCGGAAAAAGTCGCAGCTATTCGGATCACCGCTTTTCAAACCCTGCTGCAGTGCCGCCACGCGTTGCTGCGACGTGCCATGGGTGAACATGCTTTCTACAGGTGCGCGACCAGCTTGCTTCATCAGCGTGTCGTCGCCGATCGCATTGGCGGCGCGCATGCCTTCCTCAATGTCGCCGGGCTCGATCCGTTCTGCGTTACGTGCCGCCCATACGCCGGCATAGCAATCCGCCTGCAATTCCATTCGGACTTGCAGGGCATTGCCCTCCGCTCGGCTGACGCGTGCCTGCGCCTCCCGAACCTGATCGGCGATGCCGGTGATATTCTGGATATGATGGCCCATTTCATGCGCAACGACATAGGCATAGGCAAAATCATTGCCCTGACCGCCGGTCATCTGGTCCAGTTGCTGGAAAAATGTGGTGTCCAGATAGATGCCCTGATCTGCCGGGCAGTAGAACGGCCCCATTGCGGCCTGTGCCGCGCCGCAGCCCGATTGGCCACCGCCTTGATAAAATTCCAGCTTGGCCGGCTGGTAACGCGCTCCTGCCTGCGCAAAGATATCGGTCCAACTGCTTTCAGCGAGCGTGAACACCCGGCAGGCAAAAAGCTCACTCTTGGTGTCACAGCTTTTATTGGCGCCGCTTCCCAATGCTTCGTTGCCGACCTGCGTGGCCGGCCCGCTCGCCAGATTAATGCCGCCGCTGCTGAACATGAAAAAGGCGAGTGCGCCCAATATCAGGAGGGTTCCGCACCCCAGCTTGCGACCGAATAACAAGGGCAGTAGGCCGAGAATAAGGCCGCCCATGCCGCCGCCACCGCTAAAGCTGCCGCCGCCTGCGCCCTGATCGTTGATATTGCCACTGGGATCGATGTCGTCGAGACGCATAGGAAATCTCCTGACCGGCTGCGATCGAGCATTGCGGTTTTGTCGGAAAAGCGCAAGGAAGTAAGCCGTGTTTCCGCTTCGCAGATAAGGGCTTTTTACATGTTCCTCAAAGGCAAGACCGCATTGATCACAGGTTCGACCAGCGGCATCGGCCTCGCTTATGCCCGCGGTCTTGCGGCGGAAGGCGCGAATGTGATGATCAATGGTTTCGGCGATGCGACCGAAATCCAAGGCTATGTCGAAGAATTGATCCGCACCAGCAATGCAGGTGCGCTCCATTCGGGCGCAGACATGACGCGGCCAGACGAAATCCGCGCGATGGTGGCGGATTGTACCGCCCGGCTTGGAGCGCCCGATATCCTGATCAACAATGCCGGCATCCAGCATGTTGCCCCGGTCGATGAATTTCCCGAAGACAGATGGGATGCGATCATCGCGATCATCCTTTCGAGTGCGTTTCACACGACGAAGGCGGCGTTGCCGAGCATGAAGGAGAAAGGCTGGGGCCGGGTGATCAATACCGGGTCGATGCACAGCCTTGTCGCATCGCCGTATAAAAGCGCCTATAATGCCGCAAAGCACGGCATTGCCGGCTTTACCAAGACGATTGCGCTTGAGGTTGCCACTCAAGGCATCACAGTCAACTGCATTTGCCCGGGTTATGTCTGGACGTCGCTGGTGGAAAACCAGATCCCCGACACAATGAAAACCCGAGGGCTGACGCGTGATCAGGTAATCAATGATGTTTTGCTCGCCGGACAGCCGCAGAAGAAATTCGTGCAGGTGGAGCAGCTTGCCGCGATGGCGCTGTTCCTCTGCCGGGATGAGGCAAGCGCCATTACCGGCGCCAATCTATCAATGGACGGCGGCTGGACCGCCCAATAACGGATCGGATCAGGGAGAGAGATTATGAAGATGAAATGGCTACTTGGCGCTGCACTTGCACTGACGATCACTGCGCCGGTGCGTGCCGATGCGCTGCGTGAGGCGATTGCAAAGGATATGCCGTCGCTGATGGAAATCTATCGCGACCTGCACGCCAATCCCGAACTCAGCTTTCAGGAATTTCGCACGGCAGAAAAGCTTGCTGCAGAGGCGCGCCGACTGGGTTTTGAAGTAACCGAAAAGGTTGGCCAGACGGGCGTCGTTGCTGTCCTGAAAAACGGCCCCGGCCCGGTCGTGATGATCCGTGCCGACATGGACGGATTGCCGGTGGAGGAACAGACAGGGCTTCCTTATGCCTCCAAAAAGCGCGGCGTTAGCAAGTCGGGTACCGAGTCGGGCATCATGCACGCTTGCGGTCATGATACACACATGACCGCATGGGTTGGCACCGCGCGGCAGCTTGTCGCCAATCGGAACAAATGGTCCGGCACCCTGGTGATGATCCTGCAACCCGCCGAAGAAATCGGCGCAGGTGCAAAGGCTATGCTCGATGACGGCCTTTATACGCGCTTTCCCAAACCTGATTATGTCATCGGCTTCCATGACGCAGCGCAGTTTCCGGCTGGCACGATCGGCTATTCCAGCGGCTGGGCGCTCGCCAATGTCGATAGCGTTGATATCAAGGTGAAGGGCGTCGGCGGTCATGGCGCCTATCCCCAAACGACCAAGGACCCGGTTGTATTGGCGGCCCGTATTGTCTCTTCGCTACAGACGCTGGTCAGCCGTGAAGTCGATCCGCAGGATGCGGCGGTTGTGACCGTGGGGGCAATCCATGGTGGCGCGAAGCATAACATCATTTCCGATGAAGTGACGATGCTGCTAACTGTGCGCAGTTATTCCGACGAGACCCGCAAGTTGCTGCTTGATGGCATCCGCAGGATAGCCAAGGGCGAAGCCATTGCTGCCGGTATGCCTGAAGAGAAGATGCCCCAGGTTTTCGTCAATGAAGCTGAGTTCACGCCCGCGACCTACAATACCGAACCGCTTACCGGCCGAATTGTCGAATCATTCACCAAGCGCTTCGGCAAGGATCGCGTGATCGAAACTAAGCCTGTTATGGGTGGTGAGGATTTCAGCCAGTTCTATCGTGCGGACAAGGCCAATGTGCAAAGCCTGATCTTCTGGGTCGGTGGCGTGCCGCAAGCCGATTATGACGCCGCGATGAAGGGCGGAAAATCCTTGCCGTCGCTGCATTCGCCTTTCTGGGCGCCTGAGGCCGACAAGGTGATCGCTACGGCTTCAGAAGCCATGGCGGCGGCTGCACTGGATCTTATGCCGAAATAAGGCTTTTACTCGCTGACTTGACCGGTTTCGCTGTTGCCACTGGCAATTGACGGCGAACCGGCAGGCCCGATGGGAATGCTACCGGGGCTGGCGACGTTTTCGCTGTTCGACGAATTGCCTTCCGAACCGGCTGGCTGTGCGTCGTTCATCGGTTGGCCAAAGGACCGATAGTCGTCTTCCCAATCTTCCATCGCGTCGTCGTCGCTATCGGCTTCGTCGGTGGTGGCAGGAGGAATAGGGCCGTTGGTCGATGCAATAGGAGCGGGTGCAATCGGTTTCAGCGTTGAAGGGTCATCCTTCGGTTTTCCGGCATTTTCCGGAATTGCCAGCGCGATCAGCGCAGCAACGCCCAAAACGCCGAGAATATATTTAAGGATGTTGTCCATCGCGATACCTGATCAACCAATAACTCTTGGCATTTCCCTAGCCGATGTTGCTTAACGAATGGTTGAACGGCGCGAGCAAAGAAAAAGCCGCCGGCATTTCTGCCGACGGCATCAGGTAGTTTTTCCTCCCCAGGAAAACTCGGATTTCAGCGGCCCATTGCGCTGCCCAATCGGTGATACAGGCGGGCAAATTTCTTGCTTTCCTCACCATCGCTGATGGTGGGGATGTAGTTTTCAAGCGCCTTGCGAATCAGCTTGAAATCTTCGGTTGAAAGCACGGCACGGGAACGTGGTGGTTCTGTCATTTGCTTGCTCCTTACTGAAGGTTTCAGGCGGCGTTGGCGAACTGGTTCATTGTATTGTCCTTGCCACCGGCCTTGAGCGCGGCTTCACCGGCAAAGGCTTCCTTATGGTCATCGCCAATGTCCGAACCGGACATGTTCTGGTGCTTGACGCATGCGATTCCTTGACGGATTTCCTTGCGCTGCACACCTGCGACATAACCCAGCATGCCCATCTCGCCGAAATAATCCTTGGCAAGATTGTCAGTGCTGAGGGCTGCTGTGTGATATGTTGGCAGGGTGATCAGGTGGTGGAAGATTCCCGCCCGCTTTGCCGATTCTCGCTGGAATGACTGGATACGCTCATCCGCCTCTACGCCAAGTTCGCTTTCGTCATAGACTGCGCTCATGAGGTTGGCGCGGTCATATGCCGCCATGTCCCGGCCTTCGGCTGTCCAGGCATCGAAGACCTGCTGGCGGAAATTCAGCGTCCAGTTGAAGCTTGGTGAGTTGTTGTAAGCCAGTTTCGCGTTCGGCACGACTTCGCGGATGCGATCCACCATACCGGCAATCTGTTCGATGTGCGGCTTTTCGGTTTCGATCCAAATGAGGTCGGCACCATTTTGCAGCGACGTGATGCAATCGAGGACGCAGCGATCTTCGCCGGTTCCCGAGCGGAACTGGAAAAGATTTGAGGGCAGGCGCTTTGGCTTCAACAGCTTGCCATTGCGGGTAATGACCACGTCGCCATTGCCGATCTGCGAGGCATCGATTTCTTCGCAATCGAGGAAGCTGTTATACTGATCGCCCAAATCGCCCGGTTCCTTTGAAAAGGCGATCTGCTTTGTGAGGCCTGCACCCAGCGAGTCCGTGCGGGCGACAATGATGCCGTCGGGAACGCCGAGTTCGAGGAAAGCATAGCGGCAGGCGCGGATTTTCTGCAGGAAATCCTCATGCGGAACGGTAACCTTGCCGTCCTGATGGCCGCACTGCTTTTCATCCGAAACCTGGTTTTCGATCTGCAGCGCGCAGGCGCCAGCCTCGATCATCTTCTTGGCGAGCAAATAGGTTGCTTCTGCATTGCCAAAGCCGGCATCGATATCGGCGATGATCGGAACGACATGGGTTTCGTAATTTTCGATCTTCTCCAGCAGTTCGGCTTCCTTCGCTGCATCGCCATTTTCGCGGGCATTATCGAGTTCGCGGAAGAGAAGGTTCAGTTCGCGCGAATCCGCTTGGCGCAAGAAGGTGTAGAGTTCCTCGATCAATGCGGGGACGCTCGTCTTTTCGTGCATGGATTGGTCGGGCAGGGGGCCGAAGTCGCTGCGCAGTGCGGCGATCATCCAGCCTGACAGATAAAGGTAGCGCTTTTTGGTGGTGCCAAAATGCTTCTTCACCGAAATCAATTTCTGCTGCGCGATGAAGCCGTGCCAGCAGCCGAGTGACTGGGTATATTGAGCGGGATTGGCATCATAGGCAGCCATATCTTCACGCATGATCTTGGCGGTGTAGCGGGCGATGTCGAGGCCGGTCTGGAAGCGATTCTGAATGCGCATCCGGGCGACAGCTTCGGGGCTGATTGAATCCCATGTACCATTGTGTGAACCAATGATCTGGCCAGCGGTTGCGATTTCTTCCTGATAAGCCATTTTGACAAATCCTTGCTTGGGAGGTCTAATACAGAAGAACCCTAGCTATGTTCACGGCTGCTCATGAGAAAAAATTGTAAATTATATTGTGTTGCAGTGGTCGAAATTGCGTTCAACCTTGTCATGTTGTAAATAAATTGACATAACTCCGCCATGAGTGAGCAAAAACTTTACGCCGGACATGCCGTACGCCGCATTCGGCGCGCCAATGGTTTGACGCAAACCGCCATGGCAGAGGCGCTGGCGGTTTCGCCCAGCTATCTGAACCTGATTGAGCGCAACCAGCGTCCCTTGACCGCGGCGATATTGCTGCGGCTGGCACAGCGTTTCGATTTTGATGCGCGCAGCCTGACTGGCGCTACCCCCGGCGGCGGCGTGGAGGCGATCAGGCGGCGGCTGGCTGACCCAATTTTTGCCGATCTGAAACTTGACCGTATCCAGATCGAGGATTGGATCGCCGCAGCCCCCGATGCTGCCGAAGCCTTTGCACGCGCGTTTGACCGGTTGTCGGGTGGAGGCGGCGCCCGCGAAGCCGATGCGATTGCCGCAGTCCGCAGCGAAATCGAACGGTGGCGCAACCATTTCGCTGATCTGGACATGCAGGCCGAGGCGTTGGCCGATGAATTGCGGTTGGGCAATGCCGATCTTTATGGTGCGATTGCCGAACGGCTGCGCATCAAGCACCAGCTTTCGATCCGCATCCTGCCAGTGGACGTCCTTCCCGACCGGTTGAAGCGGCTGGACCTGCATGCACGACAACTCCAGCTTTCCGAATTGCTCGATCCCGCAAGTCGCACTTTCGCCGTTGCCAGCGAGCTTGCGCTGCTTGAGGCACGATCCGAGATTGATGCCTTGGTCAAGGGTGCCGATTTTGCCGAACGGGCAAGCGAACGCCTGTACCGCCGCCATCTGGTCGGCTATTTTGCCGCGGCATTGATGATGCCTTACGCCCGTTTCCTGCGCGCCTGCGACGCCACAGGCTATGATATTGAATTGCTGCAACGGCGCTTCGGGGCAGGTTTTGAACAGGTCGCCCACCGGCTGACCACGTTGCAAAGGGTGGGCGCGCGCGGCCTGCCATTTTTCATGATCCGCATTGACCGGGCTGGCGTCAGTTCAAAACGTTATGCTGGGGCAAGCGGTTCGCCGCTCGTTGAAAACGACGCGCGCTGCCCGCTTTGGTCGCTGCACAATAGCTTTGACCGGCCGGGCCAATTGGTGCGCCAGCTTGTCGAACTAGAGGATGGCTCGCGCTGGTTCACGCTTGCGCGCACAGTGCAGCCGCAGACCGGGCGGGCAGGGGGCATTCGTGCGGAATTTGCCGTCGGCCTTGGCTTGGACGCTGGTCTTGCGTCGAGCTTGGCGGCGTCACGCGGACTTGATCTGGCCGGTCCGGGAGCAACTGGCGTAGGTCTTGGTTGCCAAGCCTGTACCCGCCCGGATTGCCCGCAACGCAGTGCGCCGCCTGTTGGGCGCGTACTGGTTTTCAATGATCGCGAACGTGCGCTGACGCCCTTCACCTGGGCGATGGATGAGCCGCAATAAGCCTCTGGCCCTTGCTCGGTCAGGACTCGCTGAGCTTTTTGACAATTTGCGAGCCGCCACGCGGCACGATCATCACTTCATTGCCGGTCGCGACGATGATCAGATCGTCGATGCCAGCTGCAGAAATGCGGATCCCATCGCTGTGGATTAAATTGCCACTGCTTTCGATCAGCCGGGCTGGGCCGGTGATATGGTTTCCATTTTCGGTTTTTTCGCCGATTTCGTATAGAGCATCCCAACTTCCCACGTCCGACCAGCCCATGGCAACCGGCGCGACGGCAACGCGTTCAGCTTTCTCCATCACGGCATAATCGATGCTGTTGGAAGGGGATGCAGCGAACGCGTCCGCATCGGGATAGATTGCATTGCCCCGCCGTTCGGCCTTGTCGATCGCCATTGTTGCTGCATGCAGCATTTCGGGCGCCAGCTTTGCAAGATTTTCCAGATAGATGTCGGCACGGAATAGAAAAATGCCGCCATTCCAAGCATGGTTTCCGGCATTGAGCATTGCCTGCGCCGTCGCGGCATCCGGCTTTTCGACAAAACTGTCGACGCGGGCAACCGCGTCGGTAAGGTTTTCACCGATGCGGATATAGCCATAACCGGTTTCGGGCCCGGTCGGCTCTATGCCGAAAGTGACCATCCAGCCTTGTTCGACCAACGGCAAGGCAGCAGTGATCGCGGAATGAAATGCAGGGACATCGGCAATGATATGATCGCTGGGCATCACCAGCATCGGTGCGCCGCGGTCTGATGCGGCCAACGCAGCCAGAGCAATTGCGGGCGCGGTGTTGCGGGCGCTGGGTTCATAAATGATCCTGCCATCATTGACGCCGGCCGCCGTCATCTGATTTTCGACCAGTGCGGAGTGTGTAGCATTGGCCACGACAATGGGTGCATCGAAACGCGATCCGTCGATCACACGGCTTAAGGTCATCTGGAACATTGTCGGCGCGCCGGTCAGCGCCAGAAACTGTTTGGGCCGATCGGGCGTCGACATTGGCCAAAGCCGTGTGCCGCCACCGCCTGACAAAATGACGGGAATGATGTTCATGCATTGAATCCTAGATCAGGTGCGCAATAGCCGCAATGGACGAGTGGCAACATCGGGGACAGTCCTTAGTTCCCGCAAACGCCTGTAAATGATAGGCTTTGCGACAAAGTGTAAAATTAATCGACACTTTACCTTTGCTCTCTAGAGCTGAGGCAAGAAAGAGGTGCGTGCGCCCCGATGATAAGGCTGTTCAAGCATTATGTTCCCTATGCAGTGCTGTTTCTGGCACTGGTGGACCTGTGCCTGCTGATCGCCGCTGCAGAAACCGCTTGGGTCATCCGCGCCAACCAGATTGGCATGCAGGTCGATTATATCGGTAACCGCTTCTGGCCGTTGATCACATTTGCCGCATCTGTGCAGCTCGCCGCAGTGTCGGTTGGTGTCTATAGTCAGGAATCGCTGCAATCGTTGCGCTTTGCAATTGCGCGGTTGATTGTTGCTGTATCGCTGGGCGTTATCTTCATGGCCATTATGGCATTTGCCATGCCGGGGATGACGCTCTGGCGGTCCAATTCGCTGTACGCCATGGGGCTGGCATTCGGATATCTGGCGTTGAGCCGCCTGATCCTTGGTCGTTTGATTGGCGGCGAAAGTTTCAAGCGCCGATTGCTGGTGCTGGGGGCCGGCAAAAGGGCCCAGCGCATCAAGGATCTGGAAGCACGCGCAGGTTCGGGATTCATGGTCGTCGGCTTCATCGCGATGGACGAGGCGAAGCGGATCATTCCCGAAGCCATCAACCGTTCTGCGATTTACAATCTTGCCGATTTTGTCGTGCGCCTCGGCGCCAGCGAAGTCGTTCTGGCGCTTGAAGAGCGGCGCAATGCCTTGCCGTTGCAGGATTTGCTGCGGATCAAGACCACAGGTGTGCACGTCAATGATATTTCCAGCTTTCTTGAGCGTGAAACCGGGCGTGTCGATCTTGATAGCGTTAATCCCAGCTGGCTGATCTTTTCGGACGGCTTTTCGTCTGGCCGTCGTTTGTCGGGCATCGCCAAGCGGCTGTTTGACGTTGTTGCCAGCGCAATTTTGGTCGCGCTTACTTTCCCGATTATCCTGCTATTCGCTCTATTGGTGAAACTGGAAAGCCGTGGCCCTGCCTTTTACCGGCAGCAACGTGTGGGCCGTTATGGCGTGCCGTTCAACGTCATCAAGCTGCGCTCGATGCGGCAGGATGCAGAGGCCGAGGGCAAGGCCATATGGGCGGCGCAGGATGATCCCCGCATCACCCGTATCGGATGGTTTATCCGCAAATTTCGTATCGACGAATTGCCGCAAACCTGGTGCGTCCTGAAAGGGGAAATGAGTTTTGTCGGGCCGCGTCCCGAACGCCCCGAATTTGTGGCCGACCTTGAACAGCAACTGCCCTATTTCGCCGAGAGGCATATGGTGAAGCCCGGCATCACCGGTTGGGCGCAGATCAACTATCCCTATGGCGCGTCAATCGACGACAGCCGTCAGAAACTGGAATATGATCTCTATTACGCCAAAAACTATACGCCTTTCCTTGATCTTCTGATCCTGCTGCAAACGGCGCGGGTCATTCTTTGGCCGGATGGGGTGCGCTGACATGGGGGCCGCACTCGCCTTGGCCGGATTTTGGGGGCATGCCGCAGTCGGCTTTCTCTATGCCGCACTTGCCATTTGGGTGTTCCATCAGTTTGGCACGCGCAATCGCCAACAATTATCGCTGATCGCAGCGCTTGCCCTGACCGCCTTTTGGGGCGTGGCAACGGTGCTGGCCGGGCCATATAGCCAATGGGCATCCTTTGGTGAAACCGCGCGCAATCTTGGCTGGCTTGGCTTTCTTTTTGCACTGCTGAAAAGCGGCGAAAGCCATAAGCATCCGCAGACCATTTCGATGCTCTATGGGGCGTTGCTGCTTGTGCTGCTGATGCAGCCATTGGTGGATGCGGCGATCCTGGCGTTTGCGCCGAGCAGCGCCGCTGCTGCGGCTGCGTCGATCGAGACAATGCAATTGCTGCGCATGATTTTTGCAATCGGCGCATTGGTGCTGGTGCATAATCTATACACCGTTTCTGCGCCCGACGCCCGTTGGGGTATCCAACTGCCGATGGCGGCGCTGGCGGCGGCATGGACCTATGACCTTAACCTCAACACTATCGGCTATTTGACCAACGACCAGCCGTCCGAACTGATCGCCATGCGCGGTATCGCGTTCAGCCTTTTGGCGCCGGTGTTTGCCTATGGCACGCGGCGCAACAGCCAGTGGCGTATCCGGCTGTCGCGTTCGGTTACTTTCCAGTCGGTATCGCTGTTGGCCATCGGTGCCTATCTGCTGATCATGCTTTTGCTGGCGACGGCACTTCAACTGGTCGGCGGCACTTATGTAAGGCTTGCGCAGATCAGCCTGATCATTGGCATGTCGCTGGCGGCGATGATGATCCTTCCGTCGGGCAAGTTCCGGGCCTGGTTGAATGTCGTAATCGCCAAGAACTTCTTCCAGCACCGCTATGATTATCGCACGGAGTGGATGCGCTTTGCCGAAACCATTGGCTTTCCCAGCGATGCTGCGCCCTTCCATGAACGGGTCGTCAAATCGCTTGCCGACATTTTCGATTCACCGGGCGGGCTGTTGCTGACGCGAGACAGCGAATCCCGGCTGGTCCTGCAGGCACGTTGGAACTGGCCGACGGCCGACGTTCCGACCTATGCCGGCAATTCGCAGACGGTGCCGTTCCTGGAACGGACGGGGCATATCCTGCTGATGGAATCGGTGCGCGACGGCAGCGATTCCATGGTTGACCATAGGGCGATCCCGCAATGGTTATATGATGAGGCGCGGGCCTGGGTTGTCGTTCCGCTGGTGCATTTTGGCAGGCTTGCCGGCGTTGCCGTTCTGGCCAATCCGCCGGTCAAGCGCGGGCTCGACTGGGAAGATCTTGACATGATGCGGGTCGTCGGGCGGCAATTGGCCAGCTATCTGGCCGAGGCAACCAGCCAGGAGGCGCTGACCGAAAGCCGCCAGTTCGAACAGTTCAACCGCCGCTTTGCCTTTGTGATGCACGATATCAAGAATCTGGTCAGCCAGTTGAGCATCCTTGCGCGCAACGCCGAAAAGCATGCGCAGAAGCCGGAATTCCAGGCGGATATGATCGAGACGCTGAAATCGTCGGTCGGCAAGATGAACGATCTGCTCGCTCGTCTTTCGCAGCATAGCCAGGCGCGCCATTCTGCCATGGCGGCATTTGATGTCGAAAAGGCCGTGGGATCGGTGATCCATGACAAGCGGCTGATCTATCCGATTGAGAGCGATTTTTCGCCGGGCCTTTCCGCCTTTGCCGATCCGGGCCGGGTGGAAACGATCCTCAACCACCTCGTGCAGAATGCGATTGATGCCACCGAAGACGGCTCGCCCATCCGGGTCAGCGCGTCGCGCCAGGATGATTGGGTCGCGATCCGCGTCAGCGACAAGGGCTGCGGCATGACCGAGGCCTTTGTGGCGAACCAGCTGTTCAAACCGTTTGAATCGACCAAGCCCGGCGGCTTCGGCATTGGCGCTTATGAGGCCCGGGCGCTTGCCCAATCGCTGGGTGGTCATCTGCATGTCGACAGCCGCGTCGGCAAAGGCACGCGAATGACATTGTTACTGCCCGTGGCAGACAAGCCTGAAGACACCGCCGAAATTGAAAAGGCCGCCTAGATGCTGGAAAAACCAATGCGCAAATTGCTGGTCGTCGAAGATGATCTGGGGCTGCAGCGCCAGTTGAAATGGGCCTATGAGGATTTCGAGGTCTATTGCGCCGCGAACCGTGCAGAGGCGATGGCGATCCTGCGGATGGAGGAACCCGACGTCGTGACCCTTGATCTGGGCCTTCCGCCCGATCCCGATGGCGTGACGGAGGGTTTTGCCGCGTTGGAAGAGATATTGCGGCTGAAACCCGACACCAAGGTGATTGTCGCATCCGGCCATAATGCCAAGGAAAGCGCACTGACCGCGATCTCGGCGGGGGCGTGGGATTTTTACCAGAAGCCGGTGGACATCGACCAGTTGCACCTGATCGTGCAGCGCGCCTTCCATGTCCGCGAACTTGAACTGCAGAACCGGCAGATGCAGGAACCGGGCAAGGATGGCGAAACGCTGTTCGGTACATTGATTACCGCAGCGCCGGAGATGCTGAAAGCGGCGCGCACGATCGAACGGGTCGCCAATACGGGGGCCTCGGTCATGCTGCTGGGTGCGAGCGGGACCGGTAAGGAATTGCTTGCCCGCGGACTGCACGAAGCCAGCGACCGGCGGCACAAGCCCTTTGTTGCGATTAACTGCGGCGCGATTCCCGAAAACCTGCTTGAATCCGAACTGTTCGGCTATGAAAAAGGTGCATTTACCGGCGCGGTCAAGACAACCGAGGGTAAGGTTGAACTCGCCCATGGCGGCACGCTTTTTTTGGACGAAGTGGGCGATATTCCTCTGGCGTTGCAGGTGAAGCTACTGCGCTTTCTGCAGGAACGCGAAGTCGAACGGATTGGCGGACGCAAGCCCATAGCAGTCGATGTGCGCATCGTGTGCGCTACGCACCGCGATCTCCACCAGATGATCACCGACAAGACGTTCCGCGACGATCTCTATTATCGGCTTGCCGAGATCAGCGTTCCCATCCCGCAATTGGCAGAACGCAGCGGTGATTCCGTGCTGCTTGCCAAGCATTTCCTCAACCGCTTTGCGCGGGAGATGAATCCGGCCATCAAAGGCTTTGCTGCCAGCGCGCTAACGGCGATTGACCAGTGGCAATGGCCGGGCAATGTCCGCGAATTGGAAAATCGGGTAAAACGCGCTGTGATTATGGCTGACGGCAAATTCATCACCGTCGATGATCTGCAGTTTGATAATGTGGATGAGGATGACCGCCTGTTGAACCTGAAGGCAGCACGCGAAGCGGCTGACCGCAAGGCAATCGGCCGGGCCATTGCGCGGACTGAAGGCAATATTTCCAACGCCGCCAAGCTGTTGGGGATCAGCCGACCGACGCTCTATGATCTGCTCAAGCAATATGAGATCCATGCCTGATGCCAGCCCATCCGCGCCTCCGTTCCGCAGCTTTGCTGTCGGCGATGGCGGCGTGTTTGCTGCTGCTGCACCCGGTTTCGGCGTCTTTACCGGTTAAGGCATCACCGGCAGCGATAGAGGCCTATCAAAGTGCCGAGGGCTATTTGGCCCGACGCGATTGGCGGCCGGCGCGCGTCGAGTTGATGAATGCCGTTGCTGCCGATGGAAACTGGCCCGAAGCGCGGCTGGCGTTGGCCGAAACCGCCTTGCAGCTGTTTGACCCGATCACGGCGCGCGAACAACTGGAAAAGGTCGGCGCACTCGGCGTCCCGCGCAGCCGCTACGCCCATTTGCTTGCGCATGTCGAATGGATGGAGGGGCGGCCCGCCGATGCCATCGCAACGATTGCCGCTGACCCGGTTGACCGTCGCAATGGGGCTTATGCAGCGCGCATTCTTGGCCGCGCGCAAATGGATATGGGCGACAGCGCCGCGGCATCCGCCACCTTTGATCGGGCATTGCAAATTTGGCCCGACGATAGTCTGTTATGGACTGAAATCGGCCGGTTGCGGATGGTGATCGCCAATAAGGGTGGTGCAATAGCGGCGTTGGATCGTGCGGTTGCGCTCGATCCAGCAAATGTGCGCGCACTTGAACTGCGCGGGCGGCTGGTGCGATCGCAATTTGGCCTTGCGGCGGCCATTCCATGGTTTGAACGCGGGTTGCAGATTGATCCCAATGATGTGCCCTTACTTGAAGAATATGCCGCGACGCTGGGCGATTTGGGTCGCAATCGCGATATGTTGGCGCAGGCGCGCAGAATATTGTCGCTCGATAACCGCAATCCGCGCGCTTATTATATGCAGGCCACACTTGCTGCCCGGGCGGGCAATTATCGGCTCGCTCACCGGCTGATCGACAAGATCGCAGATGGCTATGCCGCGCTACCGGGGCCACAATTGCTGCGGGCAATCTGCGAATATGAACTCGGCAATTTCAACCATTCGGTCGACATATTGGCGCGGCTGGCGTCGGCACAGCCGCGCAACGGGCAGGTCGCACAGTTGCTGGCACGGGCGCTGCATCGGTCTGGCGATCAGGATGGCGCCCGGGCGGCATTGGTGCCGCTATTGGAAGGCAGCTATTCCAGCCGTCTGCTCGGCCGGATTGAAGAGGCGCGCGGCCGGCGCGATCTTGCCGCCGGGCCCTTGGATGCGGCCTATTTTCCGTCTGCGTCGCAAGGCCGGCTGTTGCGGGAAAGCACGCCGCCTGCTGCCGCAGCGCAGGATGCGGCTCGCAACCCGGCAAGTGCACCGGCCGTGATCCCGCATATCCGTCATCTGCTTGGCAATGGCCAAATAGCAGAGGCGCGCTCGGCGACAGCCCTGCTGGTTCAGGGCAATGATGGCGTTGCCGACGCCCAGATATTGGCGGGTGATATTGCTCGGCTGGCTGGTGATGATGGCGCCGCGATCAGCGCCTATGAAAAGGCACGTGCGGTTCAGTTTTCGCGCGGCGTGATGCAGCGGCTGGCCGCAGCCTATCGGGCTGAGGGGCAAAGCCAGAAAGCCGGAGACGTTATCGCCGCCTATCTTGCCTATAATCCCAGCGACATGATTGCTGCGCGCATGCTCGGCTATCATTTGATCGATCGCGGTGATTGGGCAGGGGCCTTGCCCTGGTTGCTGAAGGCGCGTTTGCGCATCGGTTGGGGGGATGCCGCGCTCAATGCCAATATCGCGCGGACGCTTTCAGGGCTGGGGCGCAATGCAGAGGCGCTGCGCATGGCGCGGTTGGCCTATCGCGCCGATCCGGCAAATGCGATGACCACCCGTGTCTATGGAAATATGCTGCTCAAGTCGGGAGAGGCGCGGGCTGCGCGCGATCTGTTGCGCAAGGCGGCCAAATTGATGCCCGAGGATCGCGAAGTCGCGGCCGAATATAAAGCCGCGATTGCCACCGAGCGCTAAGCGAGTTCGAGCAGCTCTTCAGGGCGGATGCCGGCAAGTTGCATTTGCGCGACAACACCGGGCCAGATATTTTTCAGGAAATTGTCGCGCTCGGCATTGCGCAAACGGGCCACGGCGCCATTGGCAACAAACAGCCCGACGCCGCGCTTCACCTCTACAAGGCCATCATCCTGAAACAATTGATAGGCCTTGGCGACTGTTAGCGGATTGGCCCCTTGCTGCGCCGCAAAAGCGCGAACCGAAGGAAGCATATCGCCCTCGCTGAAACGGCCATTGAGGATGGCCGCGGCGATTTCGTCGCGCAGTTTCAGATAGACGGGTTTGCTATCGACTTTCATGACCACCTTACTGCCATAACACAGTAGGGCGCGTCAAGTTTCCGGCCTTAGGGAAAAGACCTCACCATGGCTGCAAATTCAGGGCGCGGCCGTTCTTCCAACGGCTGCCCCGGGCTGCCAATATAGAACAGGCCGGCAATGCGTTCGCTGCCTTCGCAAAGCGCGGTGCGGACAGTTTCATCATAGGTAATCCAACCGGTGAGCCAGGTGGCGACAAATCCATGCGCTTGCGCCGCGTGGATCAGGTTCATGCCGACTGCGCCCGCACTCAGCATCTGTTCCCATTCGGGAATCTTTGCACTTTCTTGCGGGGCGTAAAGCAGGATGACCAGCGTTGGTGCCTGATGCGCGCCGGCTATCGCGGCCTCGACCTGCGCAGCGCGGGCGTCGGGATTGGCGGCAAGGAAGGCGCGTTCCAGCAGGGCAGCATAAGCCTGACGGTCATTCACCTTCACAAAACGCCATGGAAATAACTTGCCATGGTCGGGCGTGCGCATGGCAAGGGTGAGGATGGCGTCAAGCTGTGCAGCATCGGGGCCGGGCGCGACCATATCACGCGGTTTGGCCGAACGGCGGCTGGCAAGATAGGCGGGCAAGCTGGATCGATCATTGAACATGACCCAACCGTTCGTCGAAAAGCAGTAACAAGCGCAACAAAATTCTTCACAGACCCGATTTTTCAGTTAGGTGTCGGATCAGGGAAACAGGCGGCGAAGACCGCCTATTCAAAGATTCTCGAGGGGATTGCACATGGGTCTGAAAGACATTGCGCTTTGGCAGGAGCAGGACTGGATCACAGCGATCGCGGCTGCGGTGCTGGGTTTCTTCCTGCTTGGCGGGGCATATATCGCGACGCGCAAGGAGCCGGAATTTGCCGGCCATCCGCGCGGTCTCTACGTTCTCTTTTTCGCAGAGATGTGGGAGCGTTTTTCCTATTATGGGATGCGCGCGCTGCTTATCCTTTACCTTACAAAGCACTGGCTCTTTTCCGACGGCCAATCGAACCTGATCTATGGCGCCTATACCAGCCTTGTGTACATCACGCCGGTTCTTGGCGGTTGGCTTGCTGACCGGTATCTCGGCCAGCGTAAGGCGGTGGCATTCGGTGCGGTCCTGCTGACCTTCGGCCATGTTTTGATGGCATTTGAAGGTTTGGCGGGCGTTACCGACCCGTTGGTGAAACAGGCGGATCCCGCGATCAACATATTCTGGCTGGCGCTGGCCTTCATCATTGTGGGCTCGGGCTTCCTCAAGGCCAATATCTCGGTGATTGTCGGTCAACTCTATCCGCGCACCGATGTGCGTCGCGACGGTGCCTACACCATCTTCTATATGGGCATTAATGTGGGCGCCGCGATCGGTACGATCTTTGCCGGTTATCTTGGTGAAACCTATGGCTGGTCCTATGGCTTTGGCGCAGCCGGTCTCGGCATGTTGCTCGGCCTGATCGTCTTTGTGTTCGGCAAGCCGTTGCTGATGGGCCGCGGCGAAGCGCCGGCACCTATGACCAAGTCGACCGAATATGGCATTTATGGCGTCGGCCTTGCCGCTGTTGCCGGTATCTGGCTGCTGATCCAGTATCAGGGCTTTTATGGCTGGTTGCTGCTTGGCCTTGGCGTGCTGTTGCTCGGCTATGTGCTGCTCCAGTCGTTCAAGCTGGATGTAGAGGCGCGGCACCGCATCTATGCCATTCTCTTCCTGTTGGCGTTGCAGCCCCTGTTCTGGGCGCTGTTCGAGCAGGCCGGTGGTAGCATGAACCTGTTCACCGACCGCTTTGTCGATCGTCAGGGCGTGCCGGCGTCGATCTTCCAGTCGATCAATCCGATCTACATCATCTTGCTGGGTCCGGTCTTTGCCGGCCTGTGGGTGTGGCTCGGTCGACGTGGGCTGGAGCCTTCGACCCCTGCCAAATTCGGTATCGCGCTGGCGCAGATCGGCTTTGCCAACCTCGTGCTCGTCTGGGGTGCGAACAGCGTTGGTTCCGATACGCTGGTGCCGGTGTTGTTCATCTTCGCCTTTTACCTGTTCGCCACCACGGCAGAGCTGTGCCTCTCGCCAGTCGGGCTGTCGGCGATGAACCGGCTTGCGCCAGCGACCATGGCGTCGCTGATTATGGGGGCTTGGTTCTTCGCGACTGCGGGCGGAAACTTCCTAGCTGGCGTCATCGGCGCGGCAACGGGTGGCCATGATGGTGAAATGACCCGTGAGGGCCTGATCAGCGTCTATGAACAGATCGGCTATATCACCATTGCCATCGGCGTGGTCGTGCTTCTGGTATCACCGCTGGTGAAACGCCTGATGCACCTCGACACGCTTAAGGACGAAGACACTGCAGAAGAGAAGGCAGCGTAAGCATATGAAGAGCAATTTCCGCTGGTCGATCCTGGCCGCTCCGTTGGCGTTGGTCGCCTGTTCGAACACCAGCGAGGCGCCCAAAAGTGCCTCGGCTGTGCCGGCAGAAAAGCCGCTCACGCTTGACAAAAACCCCTATCCGTCGACCTACAAGCCCTATCCGGGTGTGGCGACGGCGATCCGCAACGTCACCATCTTTGATGGCGAAGGCGGGCGGATCGAAAATGGGGTGGTCTTTTTCGCCAATGGCAAGGTCAGCGGCGTCGGGGGTGCGGATACCGCCATTCCCGAAGGCACGACGATCATCGATGGCACCGGCAAGGTTGTGACGCCGGGCATCATCGACATCCACTCGCATCTGGGTGACTATCCCACCCCCTCGGTCGAGGCACATAGCGACGGCAATGAAGCGACCAGCCCGACAACCCCCGAAGTCTGGGCCGAACATAGCATCTGGCCGCAGGATCCCGGTTTCAGCCGCGCGCTTGCCAATGGCGGGGTAACGTCGCTGCAGGTTCTGCCAGGTTCGGCAAATCTGATGGGCGGCCGCACGGTCGTGCTGAAAAATGTCTATGCCCGCACGATGCAGGGGATGAAATTCCCGGGTGCTCCTTATGGCCTGAAAATGGCGTGCGGTGAAAATCCGAAGCGCGTTTATGGCGCGAAAGGGCGCATGCCTTCGACGCGCATGGGCAACCTTGCGGTTAATCGCCAGACCTGGATCAAGGCACAGGATTACCGGAAGAAGCGTGATTCCGGCAAGGAATTCACCCGTGACGTTGGCATGGAAACGCTGGCAGGCGTCCTGGACGGCGATATCATGATCCAGAACCACTGCTATCGCGCCGACGAAATGGCGATCGTCCTCGATATGGCGAAGGAATTTGGCTATAAGGTATCGACCTTCCACCATGCCGTGGAAAGCTATAAAATTGCCGACTTGCTGCGCGAAAATGGTGTGTGTTCGGCAGTATGGGCCGATTGGTGGGGCTTCAAGATGGAGGCCTATGATGCCATCCCCGAAAATGCCGGGATCCTGCAAAATGCCGGCGCGTGCACGATCATCCATTCCGACGATGAAAACCAGATCCAGCGACTGAATCAGGAAGCCGCCAAGGCGCTGGCCAATGGCCGCCGCATGGGTTTCCAGATTTCGGACGCCGATGCCATTCGTTGGCTGACCTATAACCCCGCCAAGGCGCTGGGCATTGATGCAATGACGGGCAGCCTGAAGCCCGGCAAGATGGCCGACGTCGTGCTGTGGAACGGCAATCCGCTGAGCGTTTATAGCCGTCCTGAAAAGGTCTGGGTCGATGGCGCGCTGCTGTTCGATTCCAACAATCCGAAGCGGAGGCCCGTCAGCGATTTCGAGCTGGGCCAACCGGGTGAGGGAGACGTGAAATGAAGCGTTTCCTTCTCGCAACCGCAGCTTTGATTGCTGCAACCACAGCCGCCCATGCCGAAACCGTTGCCATCACCGGTGGCAAGCTGGTGATCGGCGATGGTTCCGCACCGATTGAGGGTGGAACCGTGCTCATCCGCAACGGCACCGTTGTCGCCGCCGGCGCCAATGTTGCCATTCCCGCCGATGCCCGCACTGTCGATGCCCGCGGCAAATGGGTGACGCCCGGCATTTTTGCCGGCTTCAGCCGTGTCGGCCTTGCCGAGGTGGATGCCGTCAATGGCACCAATGACAAGAGCGGCGGCCGCAGCGGTTTTTCCGCAGCGATCGATATCGCCCCTGCCATTGATCCCTTCCGTTCGCCCATCGCAGTAAACCGGACAGCGGGCGTCACGCGCGCTGTTGTCGCACCCGAGGGCGGCCCCAGCATTTTTGCCGGCCAGGGTGCCATTGCCGATCTGGGTGCCGATGCTGAACCGGTTACCCGCGCACGGGCATTCCAGTTCGCCGAATTTGGTGAAGAAGGAGCCGAAGTTTCGGGTGGTAGCCGTGCGGGAACGCATCTGCATTTCCGCGCGATGCTGCGCGAGGCGCAGGATCATGCTGCAGGCAGCGATGCCTTTGACGATGATCTGCTGAAAAAGGAAGACGCCCGTGCACTGCAGTCGGTGCTGCGCGGCGAAACCCGCCTGCTGATCCATGTCGAGGCAGCGAATGACATGCTGCGTCTGATCGACCTGAAGCGCGATTTTCCTGCTGTGAAGATGGTGTTCGTCGGCGCAAGTGAAGGCTGGCGTGTTGCCGACAAGCTGGCCGCTGCGGGCATCTCTGTGATCGCCTCTGCGCTCAACGATCTGCCGGCAACCTTTGAGATGTTGGGCGCAACGCAATCCAATATTGGCCGCATGAAAAAGGCTGGCGTCAAGGTCGCCATTGGCATGATCAACGACCGGGATTCGCACCAGTTGCGCTACACACCGCAATATGCAGGAAACCTTGTGTCGCTGCAAAAGGTGCCCGGTGCGACCGGTCTGAGTTGGGACGAGGCATTTGCTGCGATCAGTTCGGCTCCCGCCGAAATCATGGGCGTGGCTGATCGTCTCGGCAGTTTGAAAGCCGGACGCGCGGCTGATGTCGTGGTCTGGGATGGCGATCCGCTTGAACTTTCAAGTGCTGCCACTACGGTGTTTATCGACGGTGTCGAACAGCCGCTGGGTAACCGACAGGATCGTTTGCGCGATCGTTATCGCAATCCGGCCGAAGGGAGCCTGCCCAAGGCGTACGACTACTGATCCCGATAAGGGGAGGAGAGGAGATGAAATGGACGGATTTGCATCGTTGATCGCGGCCTGCGCACTGTTTGTGGGCAGCCATTTTCTCCTCTCTCACCCGCTTCGCGCACCGCTTGTCGGGCGTATGGGTGAAAAGGGCTTTCTTGGCCTTTATTCGCTGGTTGCGCTGGTTAGCTTTGGTTGGATGGCTTGGGCATATCGTCGGGTTGAGGCCGGGCCGCTCTATTGGGCGCCGACTGATGCGATATGGGTCGTTGCCAGCCTGCTCACACTGCTTGCCGCAATCCTCTTTGTCGGCTCCTTGCGGGGCAATCCCGCGCTGCCTGATCCGCAGGGCGATGCTATCCGTTCATTGGCCGCAAAAGTGCCGACGGGCGTGTTTCGGGTAACGCGCCACCCGATGATGTGGGGATTTGCACTGTGGGGAGTGGCCCATATGCTCATCGCGCCGCGTGCCGACAGCTTTGTCTTGGTCGGCAGTATCGTCTTCCTTGCGCTCGCAGGCTCTTATGGTCAGGACAGGAAGAAAGAAGCCGCTCTTGGCAGCGCCTGGACGAAATGGGAAACGCAGACCAGTTTCTTGCCGCGCCTCACACAATTGTCCCGCATCGAACCGCGCATCCTGCTGATCGGCACGGTTTTCTGGCTGCTCGCCACCTGGGGGCACAGCTTTTTCGGCTATGCCGGTGCCGGCATCTATCGCTGGTTATAAACGCACCATCCGCATTCCTGCCTCACCATAGCGTGGCCCTGCAGTGCAGCCGCGCGGTGCAGCCGCCTCCAGTTTCGCAAGGTCGTCAGCATCGAGGATGAGGTCGGCAGACTTTGCGCTGTCCTCCATGGTTGCGCGCCGCTTGAAGCCGGGGATCGGTACAATGTCGTCACCCTGTGCCATCAGCCAAGCAAGGGCGACCTGTGCGTGTGACGCGCCATGCTTTGCCGCCACTTCTCCGACCCTATCGACCACTTGTAGGTTGGTGGCGAAATTCTCGCCTTGATAGCGCGGGTCACTGCGACGCCAGTCATTGGCGGGCAGGTCTTCCAGGCTGCGGATCGATCCTGTCAGGAAACCGCGGCCGAGCGGCGAATAGGGCACAAAGCCGATGCCCAGTTCGCGACAGACCGGCAAAATTTCCTCTTCCACGTCACGCTCCCACAGCGAATATTCGCTTTGCAGTGCGCTGATAGGTGCAACGGCGGCGGCGCGACGCAGCGTCGCAGGGCCAGCCTCGGACAGCCCGATGTGGCGGATTTTGCCTTCTTTGATGAGGTCGGCCATCGCGCCGACGGTGTCCTCGATCGGCACATTGGGATCGACGCGGTGCTGATAGAATAGATCAATGCAATCAATTCCGAGCCGTTTGAGGCAGCCTTCAACCGACATGCGGGCATTGGCCGGGGATCCGTCTACACCGACAATCTTGTTGCCATCGAACTGGAAACCGAATTTGGTCGCTATCACCAGTCCGTCGCGCTTGCCCTTGATCGCTTCGCCGACCAGTTCTTCATTTTGAAAAGGGCCGTAAATCTGTGCGGTATCAAAAAAGGTGATGCCCAGATCGATCGCACGGTGGATCGTTTTGATCGCCTCGTCAGGATCGGCATCACTGCCATAGACGATATTGCCGCCCTTGATCATCGGCATGCAGCCAACGCCAATGGCGCTAACCTTCAGGTCGTTACCCAGATTACGATACAGCATTGGCTTTGTCCTTTTCGGGTGCCTCAATGGCGGTGGCAAGCGCGACGTCCATCTGCACATTGCCGGTGGTGCGGAAGATATCGGGCAGCGTTTCAACTGCGATCAGAAGCGCCAATGGTTCAACAGGAATACCCAGTGCGAGGCAGATCGGCGCGATTGATGTCACGAAACTGACCGTGCCGGGCAGGCTGACCGCGCCCATCGAGGTGAGTGCCGCAATGAAGATTGCAAAGGCATAGTCAAACCCGTCAAGCTGCACGCCGAACCAGTTGGCGACATAGAGTGCGACGGCAAGGTTCATGGCGGGCCCGGTGACGCGCAGCAGTGCAACCGCCATCGGAAGCACAAGCCCTGCGGTCGATTCCCTTACGCCCAGCGCCTCGGCCTTTTTCAGCATCAGCGGCAGGCTGGCGAGCGAGGATTGGGTGGAAACGGCAAAGGCCTGCACCGGGGCGATTTGCCGTGCATAATCGGTGAATTTGACCTTTCCGGCGAACACCGCGACCGGATAGGCGAAGGCGCCGATCACAATGCCGACCATCGACATGGTGACGATATAATGGCCCAGTGCGCCCAGTGCCGCGAGGCCGGAGCGTTCGCCCACGACAAAGGCGAGCGCGAACACACCAATAGGAGCCAGTTTCAGCACCCATTCAATCACGATGACCATCGCATCGGCCAAGGCACTGAAAAAACCGGCCATCTGGGCACGGGGTTCCTGGTTCAGTCGCGTCACGGCAAAGGCAAAGACCAGCGTGAAGATCAGCAGAGGCAGGATGGAATCATTGGCTGCAGCGGCGATCGGATTGGTTGGTACCAATGCCACGATAAAGTCGCGCAAGGCAGGCTGTTCGGCAACGGCTGGCGCAGTCGTGAGCGCTGCACGCAGCGCTTCGGCGCTTTCAGCGGGCATCGGCCAGATCGTCAGGAACAATGGGGTCAAAAGCGCGCCCATCGCCGCTGACAGCGTCATCATCGCGACAATCCAAGCCACTGTGCGCGCCGCCATCGGCCCTGCGCGCGCGGCTTCAGCACTTTTTACAATCCCGGTTACCAGCAGGGCAACGACCAGCGGCACCACGGTCATTCGCAGGCCGTTGAGCCAGAGCGAGCCGGTAATATCCAGCCAATAGGCCAGCGTATCGCCAACTTTGGGCAATTGTGCCGCTGCGATTATGCCAAGGGTAAGGCCAAGGGCCAGAGCGATCAGGATACGGGTTGCGTTCGACATGCGCTGGGGTCTTGCCAGCGTGTCGCACCCTATGCAAGGGAGTGACGCAACAAGTGTTGCCGTAAACTGGGCTGGCCGCACTGCATCAAGGATCAATATGGCGCGCAAATATTTTGGAACCGACGGGATCAGGGGACGGACCAACGCCGGCGCAATGACTGCGGAAATGGCGATGAAGGTTGGCCAGGCGGCGGGCGCGCACTTTCTGCGCGGCGATCACAAGCACCGCGTCGTGATTGGCAAGGATACCCGTCTTTCTGGCTATATGGTTGAAAATGCCCTTGTTGCGGGCTTCACCAGCGTCGGCATGGATGTGGTGCAATTCGGTCCGATCCCGACGCCGGCAGTTGCCATGCTGACCCGATCCATGCGGGCCGATCTGGGCGTGATGATTTCGGCCAGCCACAATCCTTATGAAGATAATGGAATCAAGCTGTTCGGTCCTGATGGTTTCAAATTGTCCGACGAGGATGAACTGGCGATTGAGGCTCTGCTGGATCAGCCGCCACTGCTCGCCAAATCGATGGACATTGGCCGCGCCCGCCGGGTTGAGGATGCGCGTGGGCGCTATATTCATGCGGTCAAGACGACCGTTCCCGAACATGTCCGTTTTGACGGACTGCATGTGGTGCTCGATTGCGCCAATGGCGCTGCCTATCAGGTCGCGCCTGCCGCAATCTGGGAATTGGGCGCGAAGGTGACGGCGATTGGCGTCAACCCCAATGGCAAGAATATCAATGACCGGATCGGATCGACCCATCCGGCGACGTTGCAGGAAACCGTGGTCGCGGCAGGTGCCGATATTGGCATTGCGCTGGATGGCGATGCCGACCGGCTGATCGTGGTCGACGAAAAGGGTAGGGTGGTCGACGGCGACCAGATTATGGCATTGCTGGCGACATCGATGAGCCGCAACGGCCTGTTGCGCGGTGATGGCATTGTCGCGACGGTGATGTCGAACCTCGGCCTTGAACGCTATCTGGCAAGCCAACATCTGCAACTGGTCCGCGCCAAGGTGGGCGACCGATATGTGCTGGAAGAGATGCGCGCACGGGGCATGAATGTCGGCGGCGAGCAATCGGGACACATGATCCTGCTCGACCATGCGACCACGGGTGACGGCACGATCGCGGCGCTTCAGGTGCTCGCCTGCCTTGTCGAAACCGGCAATCCGGCAAGCGAGATGCTGCATTATTTCGATCCTGTGCCGCAACTGCTGAAGAATGTCCGTTTCGCAGGCGGAAAGCCGCTGGAAAAGGCAAGTGTTCAGGCGGTGATTGCCGATGCCGAACGCGAATTAGAAGGCAATGGCCGACTGGTGATCCGGCCTTCAGGAACCGAGCCTGTCATCCGCGTGATGGCAGAAGGCGATGATGCCAAGCAGGTGCGCGCCATTGTCGAGCGTATCTGTACCGCGGTTGAGGAGGCAGCGGCCTGATGCTGGCGATGCGCCCCGATTGCGAACGCTGTGGCACCGATCTGCCGGCGCAGCATGGCGGGGCGTTCATCTGCTCGTTCGAATGCACCTTTTGCGCCGACTGCGCCGATGCGCTGGACGAACGTTGCCCCAATTGCGGTGGTGAATTGCTCGACCGACCAACGCGCAGCGCCAAATTACTGAAAAAATATCCTGCCTCAACCGAACGGAAGCATAAGCCATGAGCATCGCACGCATCCTGATCATTGCTGGCTCGGACAGCGGGGGAGGTGCGGGGATACAGGCTGATATCAAGACGGTCACCATGCTTGGCGGCCATGCCATGACGGCCGTTACGGCGATCACGGCACAGAATACCCTCGGCGTCGATGCAGTGCATATGGTGCCGACGCAGATGGTGATCGATCAGATTGCAGCCGTTGTCAGTGACCTTGGCGTCGATGCCGTCAAGATCGGCATGATCGGCAGTGCCGAAACTGCCCACGCCGTTGCAGACAGTCTTTCCGAACTCAATTGCCCGATTGTGTTCGACCCGGTGATGGTGGCGACCAGCGGGGCGATGCTTGCCGATGATGCGACGATTGCAGCTTTTGAACGGCTGATGCGCATTGCCGCGCTGACCACACCCAATCTTCCGGAGCTAGAGGCTTTGGGCGGGCGCGATGCCTTGCTCGAAAAACGCTATCCCTTGCTGATCAAGGGTGGCCATGCCGAGGGCGACCATATTGTTGATCGGCTCGATCTCGCGCCCGACCAGAGCGTGGAATGGACCGATGCGCGGATCGAAACCCGCAACACCCATGGCACCGGTTGCACGCTGGCCAGTGCGATTGCGACCGGCTTGGGGCAGGGGTTATCGTTGCAGCAATCGGTGGAGCGCGCGCGCCTCTTTGTCCGCCTTGCTTTGCATGATGCGCCCGGACTGGGTCAGGGCCATGGCCCGATGGGGCACGGATCGGTCCGCGAGGATGCAATGGTTGCAGGTCCGTCGCTCAATCAGGTGACGCTGGGTTGCCGCGATTATGCAAGTTCGGTCGACTTTTACCGGGCATTGGGCCTGCAACAGATCGTCGCAAGCCCGGCCAACGGCTATGCCCGGTTCGAGGCCCCCAATGGCGTGACCCTGTCGATCCACGCCGGTGACGAAATTGCCCCATCGGCGACGGTGTATTTCGAAAGCAAGCGCTTGGACGCATGGGTTAGTGAACTGGCAAGCGAGGGCTTTGCCTTTGAACAATTGCCGCGTGATGAGGAATGGGGCTGGCGCGAGGCGCGACTGCTCGATCCTGCGGGAAATATGATCTGCCTCTACAGCGCCGGAGAAAATCGGCGCTATCCGCCGTGGCGCATATGATCGTTGGCGTTGACGAAGCAGGCAGGGGCCCGCTTGCCGGGCCTGTTGTCGCTGCGGCAGTGATCCTGTGCGATCAAGGCATAGACGGCCTTGACGACAGTAAGAAACTGAGCGCCAAACGCCGGGCTGAGCTTGAGGCATTGATCAAGAAACACTGCCGCTGGGCGATCGGCATCGCCGAGGTTGAGGAGATCGACCGGATCAACATTTTGCAGGCGACGATGCTTGCAATGACGCGGGCAGTGGACGCTCTGCAATGCGAACCGATGCAGGTTTTGGTGGATGGCAACCGCCTGCCGAAATGGCGCTACCCTGCAGAGGCGGTTGTCGGCGGGGATGCGCTGCATCCCTGCATTTCAGCGGCAAGTATCATCGCCAAAGAACATCGCGACCGGTTGATGCGCAGTTATGACGCGGTCCATCCGGGCTATGGCTGGGCCACCAACAAGGGCTATGGTTCGGCTGTGCATCTGGAGGCATTACGCCGACTTGGCCCTACGCCGCTGCACCGGACGAGTTTTTCGCCGGTCGCCCAGCTCATTCTTCTGTAACAGAATGTAAAATTTGACCTGTGAGTCTTTGCAGCAACACCACTAGGGGTTGAGTCCGACGGGAATCGCCAGACTCTATATGTTGTGACGGACTCCTTTCGTTCCCCCCAAATGGGCTGAATCTCACGGAATCTCATAGGCTTTGCCTGTGGAAAACTTGTTGACCCAGACTCAAATCCGACTCATTCCGGTCGCTTGTTTGAGAATGGGAGCGCGTTTGAAATGGGTGTGTTGGAGAAGATCAAGACCAAACCGGCTGCAGCCAAGACGGTGGTCCTGACCGATAAAGAGACGCTTCCGCTCGATTCCATCCTCAAAATGGACTGCATTGAAGCGATGCGATCGCTTCCCGATGCCTGCATCGACATGGTCTTTGCTGATCCGCCCTACAACCTGCAATTGGGCGGTGATTTGCATCGCCCCGATGGCAGCCAGGTTGATGCGGTTGACGATGAATGGGACAAATTTTCCGACTTTGCCGCTTATGACGCCTTCACCAAGGCATGGCTGGCCGAGGCGCGTCGCATTTTGAAGCCTGATGGCACTTTGTGGGTCATCGGCAGCTATCACAATATTTTCCGCGTCGGTGCATCGCTGCAGGATGAAGGCTTTTGGATCCTCAACGATATCATTTGGCGCAAATCGAACCCGATGCCCAATTTCAAGGGCACGCGCTTCACCAATGCGCATGAAACGCTGATCTGGGCGGCGAAAAGCGAAAAGGCCCGCTACACATTCCATTATCGTTCGATGAAGACATTGAATGACGAATTGCAAATGCGGTCTGATTGGGTGATCCCGATCTGCGGCGGCAAGGAACGGCTGAAACTGAACGGCACAAAGGCGCATCCGACGCAAAAGCCGGAGGCACTGCTCTACCGCATCCTGCTCGCTTGCACCAATCCGGGCGATGTCGTCCTCGATCCTTTTTTCGGAACCGGCACAACAGGTGCGGTGGCGAAGCGCCTGCAGCGCCACTGGATCGGTTGCGAGCGGGAAGACACATATTGCAAGGTTGCCGAAGAACGCATCGAAATGGCCTTGCCACTCGATGAATCGTCGCTTTCGACGATGCAATCGCCCAAATCGCAGCCGCGCGTGTCGTTCGGCCAGCTGGTCGAAAATGGTTATATCCGCCCAGGTTCACAACTGATGGACAAGAAGCGCCGTTTTGGCGCGATCATTCGCGCTGACGGTTCGTTGAAATGGGGCGATAAATATGGCTCCATTCACAAGATCGGTGCGATGACGATGGACGCGCCGAGCTGCAATGGCTGGACCTATTGGTATTATCAGACACGGACCGGAGAGATGAAGTCGATCGACGATCTGCGTCAGACCTATCTCCTCGCGAATGAGCCGTGAGACGTATCTATCTTCGCCCCTGCGGCTTTGTCGATACGCCCGTCGGTTTTGACGGGCAGGTCGCACGGCTTGCAGGGACGATGCAATATTTCTCCGCGTTGGAATTGATAGAAACCGAATTCGGCAAACGCATCGCCCGCACGCTGGTGGCACTGGCTGATTTGGATGGCCGACTGGCCAAGTTGCCAGATGATCTGGAATACCGCGCGCGCAAACAGTTCACAAATTGTGTTTCGCCGCGCCGGCCTCTTGCCATGGGTGATCGCAACATTCCGCTTGATCAGCCGCGCGTGATGGCCATCCTCAACTGCACGCCTGACAGCTTCTCCGACGGCGGAAAGCATGGTGAAGATCCCGACTCTGTTGCCGAAACTGGCGGGACGATGGCCGCCACCGGGGCCGCAATCATTGATGTAGGCGGTGAATCCACCCGTCCCGGCGCACCGCTGGTGTGGGAGGGGGATGAGATAAAGCGCATCGAACCGGTGATTGCCCGCTTGGCGCGCGCCGGCCATGCGGTTTCCATCGACACGCGCAAGGCCGCGGTGATGCAGGCAGCGCTGGGGGCTGGCGCTGGAATGATCAACGACATTTCGGCACTGCTATATGATGACCGTGCGCTTGAGGTGGCACAGGCATCGTCCTGCCCGATTGTTTTGATGCATGCGCCCAGTCAGGGCAGCGATCCGCACAAGAATGACGGCTATCATGACGTTGTTTGCGATGTGTATGACTGGCTGGAGCAGCGCGTTGAGGCATTGGTTGCAGCAGGCATTGATCGCCAACGCCTGTTGATCGATCCGGGCATAGGTTTTGGCAAGTCGCTTGCTGACAATCTGGCGCTGGTCAACCATCTGGCGCTGTTTCACGGCATTGGTTGCCCGATCCTGTTCGGGGCCAGCCGGAAACGGATGATCGGGGCATTATCGAACGAAGCTGAGGCGAGCGAACGGTTGGGCGGTTCGATCTTTCTTGCGATGCGCGCGGTTGAACAGGGCGCGCATATCGTTCGTGTGCATGATGTGCCGGAAACGGTGCAGGCGATCCATGTCTGGCGCGGGCTGCGGGATGCAGCGCTCAGTGCCATCAGCTGAATAGCACAGCACAGTGTAAACGCCGCATTGCAGGTCTGCCCCCGCAAGAGCAATATTTGCGCATTGGGTGAGGGAGAGCAGCATGATCGCCAAATATCTTATCGGCTATATCGCAACCGGAATATCTTTTGCGCTGATCGACAGCGTCTGGTTGCGCACCATGTATGGCCGGCTCTACCAGCCCGAAATTGGCGATATTCTATATAAGGGTGGCTTCCGTATGGGGCCCGCCATCGCCTTTTACCTGCTCTATATATTGGGCATGATGATCTTTGCCGTTGGGCCCGCACTGCACAGCGGCAAATGGCAGACCGCCTTGGTGTGGGGCGCGCTGCTCGGTTTCTTCTGCTATATGACCTATGATCTGACGAGCTACGCCGTGCTCAAGACATGGAGCCTTAAGGTCACGATCCTCGATATCATCTGGGGCACATTCCTGACCGGATCAGCTTCGCTTGCTGGTTGGTGGCTGACGACCCAGATAGCCGGTCGCGGCTAGGCGGCGTTGCTATCGATACCCAGATCGGCGAGTTTGCGGTAAAGCGTCGAGCGACCGATACCCAGACGGCGGGCAACTTCTGTCATGCGGCCACGATAATGGCCGATGGCAAGGCGGATGACATCAGCCTCGATTTCCTCAAGCGGTCGTAAATTGCCATCCTGTTCGTAAAGTGAAACGCCAATGCCTTCGCTCATCTGCGACAGGTTGGCGCCATTTTTTCCGACCATGGCGGCGATCTGCGGAAACTCTTCCGGCGTCAGCGCGTCCCGGTCGCACAATACGGCGGCGCGGAACAAGGCGCTTTGCAACTGGCGGACATTGCCCGGCCAATCATAGGCTTTCAAAAGCGATAATGCCTCATCGGTGATGCCCAAGCTGCGCAAGCCCGGTTGGCTCGCCATGCGTCCGAGGAAATGGCGGGCCAAAGCGGGAATGTCTGCAGTGCGTTCGCGCAAGGGCGGGATATGCAGTTGCACGACGTTGATCCGATAGAACAGGTCTTCGCGGAAATCACCATCGCGCAATTTTTGCGAAAGATCATTGTCGCAGGCGGTAATCACGCGAACGTCGATCCGGTAGCTATGCGGAGAGCCCAGAGGCTGAATTTCATTCTCGGTCAAAAGGCGAACGAGGCGCACCTGTGTTTCGGTCGTCAGATGATCGATTTCATCAAGGAAGATCGTGCCGCCATCGGCCTGCTGGACCATGCCCACGCGCCGGTCAAATGCGCCGGTGAAGGCGTTTTTTTCATGCCCGAAAAGCACCGAATCGAGAAGATTTGGCGCGATTGCGCCGCAGTTGATCTTCAACAGCGGCATGCGCGCGCGCGGACTTGCGGCGTGGATCGCGTCTGCCACCACCTCTTTGCCGACGCCGCCTTCACCTTCGATGAAGATCGGAACCTTGCTGCGCGCAGCCTTTGCGGCAATCGCTAAGGCGGTGCGGAATGCGGGCGCGGAACCGATGATTTCCTCAAAACCCAACGGGTGAGTGATCTTTTCGGTGAGCGGCTGAAGCTCGCCAAAATCTTTCGCATGTTCGGCGGCAAGGCTGAGCGCTGCGATCAGTCGTTCGGCAGCCACAGGCTTGATGATATAATCTGCCGCGCCCGCGCGCATCGCTTCAATCGCGCTGTCGGTCGATCCAATCGCAGTCAAAAGCAGGACGGGAAGGGCAGGGCGGCGGGCTTTCAACTCGGCAATCAGTGATGCCGCGTCGGATCCGGGAACCCATTGATCGAGGATGATTGCGTCAAGCATCATCCCTTCCTGCGTGCCGAGCATCGCAATGGCGGTTTCGGCATCGCGGGCGAAAATGGTGCGCCAGCCTGCACGGCCGGCGATCGCCGACACAAGCCTGCACTGGGCAGGCTCATCATCGACAAGCATCAGCAATCGTGTGTCTCGTTCCGGCATTCCGCTTCCATGTGCGCACTGGTGAAGCGTTGCGGTAACAACAATGGGTAAAGAGGCGATTAAGCATTGGAGATATTTTCTCACACCGTTGCGCTTGAGCGTTGCCGCGCTTGTCGTTATGGCCTGTCTCCATAGGGGCAATCGCCCGAAAACATCATGGAGGACAAATTGGCTGGTAATCAGGACATGCGCTCGGCAAACGAAACCTACACCGGTTTCCTTTCGCTGTTCAAATGGGGCACGATCATTTCCGCAGCGGTTGCCCTTCTTGTCATCTTGATCATCGCCTGACGTGGTGAAAATCGCTGTATTGAAGGAAACCGCCGCCGGCGAAACCCGGGTGGCGGCTTCGCCGGAGACAGTGAAGAAATTCATCGGGCTCGGTGCCAGCGTTTCGATAGAGGCGGGGGCTGGTGTTTCAGCTTCTGTGTCCGATACCGAATATGCAGCGATGGGCGCGACTGTAGGGCCGTTGTCCGCGACGGTTGCGGGCGCCGACATCGTCCTTGGCGTGCAAGGGCCGGAACCTGCATCGCTGAAAGGCGCTGCCAAGGGCGCATGGGTGGTCGCTGGGCTTGATCCATTTGGACAGCGCGCCCGGGTGGATGCTTATGCCGCCGCAGGATTTGAAGCGCTGGCGATGGAATTCATGCCGCGTATCACTCGCGCGCAATCAATGGACATATTGTCCTCGCAATCAAATCTTGCCGGTTACAAAGCGGTGATCGATAGCGCAGGTGCCTTTGGCCGCGCCTTTCCGATGATGATGACTGCCGCAGGCACGATTACCGCGGCCAAGGCCTTCATCATGGGCGTTGGCGTCGCCGGGCTTCAGGCCATTGCAACCGCGCGCCGTCTGGGTGCCGTTGTGTCGGCAACCGATGTTCGCTCTGCAACCAAAGAACAAATTGAAAGCCTTGGCGCGAAACCGATTTTCGTCGAAAGTGTGGCGGGTATCGAGGGTGAGGGCGCAGGCGGCTATGCTACCGAAATGTCACCCGAATATCAGAAGGCGCAGGCCGAATTGGTATCGGCGCACATTGCCAAGCAGGATATTGTGATCACCACCGCGCTGATCCCGGGGCGTGCAGCGCCGCGCCTGATCAACGATGCACAGATTGCCAGTATGAAACCCGGCAGCGTGATTTTCGATCTGGCGGTCGCGCAGGGCGGCAATGTCGAAGGATCAAAGCCGGATGAGGTCGTGATCAAACATGGCGTCAAGA
Source organism: Sphingobium sp. (assembly GCA_035196065.1). Classification (NCBI taxonomy): domain Bacteria; kingdom Pseudomonadati; phylum Pseudomonadota; class Alphaproteobacteria; order Sphingomonadales; family Sphingobiaceae; genus Sphingobium; species Sphingobium sp. Next base: position 2,310,997 of record CP136575.1, on the reverse strand, counting down.
TCATCGGCTACACAAACACACCCGCGCATTTGCCTGCCGATGCCTCGGCATTATTTTCGCGCAACCTGTTCAACTTCCTCTCTGCCTTTTGGGACAAGGAGGCCGGCAAGCCGGTCCTTGATGAGGAGATTGGCGATGCGATCCGGCTGACCCGTGATGGCAAGGTGGTCAACGAGAGGCTGCTGGGTTGAAAGCGCTGGCATCGATTGCTGCCGTTGCAGCTGCCTTTGCAACCGTGCCGGTCGCAGCCGAACCTCTGACGTCGGTGTGGACACTGGAATCGACGGCGACAGCGGAAACACGCACAGTGCCGTTCGGCAAGCCATTCCTCGAAATGCAGCTCGTGCCCGCGCGCGTGGTGCAGATCGCCGGCGACGCCGAATGGGCACCCGGCAAGCAAGTCACTGCCGGGACATTGCTTTTCAAAGTGTATCAGGCCGATGGCCAAACGGCCTATTGCACCGCCAAGGATCTGTCCGGCAAAAATGCCGCGAAATCGCTTTTCATCCCTGCGCTCGACAAGAGGCCTTGCTTCATCGATGCCGATCATGACGGGCAGTTCGAAGCGGCCTTCACCGTGTTCGACAAATATGGCAGCGCGTTGACGCCGTCGGGCAATCTGAGCTCGGCGACGAAAATGGCGCGCCCAATCACCTATGCAATCGCGCCCGCCGGAGCCGTCCCGAAGCTCTATCGCGTGACCTTTGCACTGGTCGGAAGCCGCAAACCCGAAAAGTTCGGCGTCGAAGTGCGGCTGAAGAAGGGTGAAGGCAATCACATAGGCGAATTGCTCTATGCCGAGTCGCAGCGCGATGGTGCAAAACTGTCGTTCGCTAACATGTCGGTCACGATGCAAAGCGTGGTCGGCAAAGAGGCGGTGATCGATCTGGCGATCGACCCCGCGATGCTGTTTCTGGGGAGCAGCAACGGCATGTTCAACGGCGCATCGCCCAGTGCACTGCCAAAAGATTGGAATATGTGAATGGACTTCATCTCAATCCTATCGATCTTCGTGCTGGCCTGCTTTGTCGGCTATTATGTTGTCTGGTCGGTCACGCCGGCGCTGCATACGCCGCTGATGGCGGTGACCAATGCGATTTCATCAGTGATCATCGTCGGCGCGCTGATTGCGGCGGCGGCGAGTGGCGCGCCGGGTGCGAAGTGGCTCGGACTGATTGCGGTGGTTCTCGCCAGCGTCAATATCTTCGGCGGTTTTGCCGTCACGGAACGGATGCTCGCCATGTACAAGAAAAAGGACAAGTGACCCATGACGCTTGATCAGTTCAAGACGTTGCTTTCGCAGAAGCGTTGGTGGGTAGCGTTGGTCGTCATTGTAGTGATGGGCTACACGTTCGGAAAAGATATCGCGCTGCGGGATAATGCGCGCGATGAAGCACAACAGGGAGCGAACTGATCATGGAACATGCAGCCGTTCCCGCATGGGCCATGCTTGCCTACCTCGTATCCGGGGTCTTCTTCATTCTCGCACTGCGGGGCCTTAGTTCACCAGCCTCGTCGCGGCGGGGCAACCGCTTTGGCATGGCGGGGATGCTGATCGCCGTCGTCACCACTTTGGTCACGCATGAAGTCGCGGCGCTGCCGGAAATCCTGGCGGCCATTGCCCTGGGCGGCGCTATTGGCTGGGTGATTGCGCGCAAGATCGCGATGACCGATATGCCGCAGCTTGTGGCGGCATTTCACAGCCTTGTTGGCCTTGCCGCCGTGCTGGTGGGCGTCGCTGCCTATCTCAACCCGGAAGCCTTTGGCATCCTTGACGCAAGCGGCGAGATTTTGACCGTTAGCCGTGTCGAAATGGGCCTTGGCGTTGCCATTGGTGCCATTACCTTTTCAGGATCGGTCATCGCTTTCCTGAAACTGGCCGGCAAGATGTCAGGTGCGCCGATCATGCTGCCGGGCCGCCATGTGATCAATCTGGGCACATTGCTCGCGATCATCGGACTTACGGCTTATTTCGCGATACTGCCGACTAGCGGCACCGAATGGGTGTTCTGGACGATTGTCGTCCTCTCTTTCCTGATCGGTTTCCTGCTGATCATCCCGATTGGCGGGGCGGACATGCCGGTCGTGGTGTCGATGCTGAACAGCTATTCGGGTTGGGCAGCGGCGGCGATGGGTTTCACGCTGCACAACAGCGCGATGATCATCACCGGTGCGCTGGTGGGCTCATCGGGGGCGATCCTGTCCTACATCATGTGCAAGGCGATGAACCGCAGCTTCATTTCGGTGATCGCTGGCGGTTTTGGTGCCGAGGCATCGGCCAGCGGCGGCGAAGCCAAAGAGCAGCGCCCTTGGAAGCGCGGCAGCGCAGAGGATGCCGCCTATATGATGCAACAGGCCGAAAGCGTGATCATCGTTCCCGGTTACGGCATGGCAGTGGCGCAAGCGCAGCACGCGCTGCGTGAAATGGCTGATCTCCTCAAGAAAGAGGGCGTCAGCGTCAAATATGCGATCCATCCCGTAGCAGGGCGCATGCCGGGCCATATGAACGTGCTGCTCGCCGAAGCGAATGTGCCTTATGACGAGGTGTTCGAGTTGGAGGACATTAACAGCGAATTCGCCCAAACCGATGTCGCCTTCATCATTGGCGCCAACGATGTGGTGAACCCCGCGGCAAAGACCGACAAAAGCTCACCCATTTACGGCATGCCGGTCTTTGATGTGGACAAGGCCAAGACTGTCTTTTTCATCAAGCGCAGCATGGGCGGCGTCGGCTATGCCGGTGTCGACAATGATGTCTTTTACATGGACCAGACGATGATGTTGCTGGCCGATGCGAAGAAGATGGTCGACGATATTGTGAAGGCCTTGCAGCACTGATTAGCTTCACGCTATTGAATTGAGCAATACGCCGCTCCAGCGAAGGCTGGAGCCTATCTCGCCCTTCGGTTCAAGCCGTGGACGTGATGGGCACCAGCCTTTGCAGGGGCGGCGATCTTGTTTTGAAGGATGGTTGGAAAATGCGCAAAATCGGTCTGATCGGCGGCATGAGCTGGTATTCGACAGAATTTTACTACCGCCGGATCAACAAACAGGTGCAGCGCCGGGCCAACGCGATGTGCAGCGCGCCCATGATCCTCGACAACCTTAATTTCTGTGACATTGCGCGGGCTACGACCGAGCAGGATTGGGATCGGGTCGGCGACGTGCTGGTCGCTTCGGCCAAAAGATTGCAGGATGGCGGCGCAACCGCAATCCTGATCGGCGCGAACAGCATGCACAAAGTGCATGACCGGGTGGCGGCTTCGGTGTCCGTGCCTGTGCTCCATATCGCCGATGCGGTTGGTGTGAAGATGAAGGCCAACAAGGTTGAAAGCGCGGCGTTGATCGGTACGCGCAATGTCATGGCCGAAAGTTGGTATCGCCAACGCCTCGTCAAACATGGCGTCACGCTTTTGCCATGGGAAGCCAATGACGTCGCCGAGCTGGAGCGGATCATCTATGAAGAATTGATGGCCGGGCAGGCCGTGCGCAATTCGGAACGCACATTGAAAACGATGATCACCGAAATCGATAAGGATGGTGCGGATGCCGTAGTACTGGGCTGCACCGAATTGGGTATGATTGTTGATACCAAAGCCAATGTCCTACCCATTTATGACAGCGCGGAAATCCATGCGGATGCCGGCGTAGACTGGATTTTCGGCGACGCGCCCTAGGCAATGGCCACACTATCGTGACCATCCTTGTTCTAGTGCCGCATGGCTCTTGGCAATCTTGATTTCATCGGGCATCCTTGGCGCATGAGGATGAGGATCTTGGCCAGCGTTGCGGCCCTTGCAACGATTTCGTCGCCGCTTGCGGCCAAAACCATTGCCGTTGCCCCCGGGCCTGATGCACAATCGCGGCTGCAGGAAGCGCTGATCACCGCCGAACCCGGTGATGTGGTTGAGCTTGGCAGCGGTCGCTATCAGTTAACCGACGGGCTTTCGCTCGATGTGCCAAAGGTTACCGTGCGCGGGCAGGGTAGCGGGCAGACTATCCTTGATTTTACGGGGCAGTTGGGTGCCGGTGAAGGGTTGCTGGTAACATCCGACGATGTGATCCTGCGCGATTTCGCCGTTGAGAACAGCAAGGGCGATGGGATCAAATCCAAGGGTGCTGATCGGATTGTCTATTACCAACTGCGCGTCGAATGGACCGGCGGGCCCAAGGAAACCAACGGTGCCTATGGCATTTATCCGGTCGAAAGCCGCGACGTGCTGGTCGATAGCGTGCTGGTGCGTGGCGCGTCGGATGCCGGCATCTATGTCGGGCAGTCGCGCAACATCATCGTCCGCAATTCGGTCGCGATGGAAAATGTCGCCGGGATAGAGATTGAAAACAGCTATGACGCTGACGTCTATGACAATCTGGCAACCCGCAATACCGGCGGCATATTGGTGTTTGACCTGCCGAACCTGCCGCAAATGGGCGGTCGCAATGTCCGGATTTTTGAAAATGTCGTGGTTGATAACTCGACACCCAATTTCGCGCCCAAGGGCAATATTGTCGCCAATGTCCCAACCGGCACCGGCGTGATGGTGATGGCCAACCGCAATGTGCATGTCTTCGACAATATGCTCGGCCAGAATGGTACCGCCAATGTGATGGTCGTTGGCTATCGCTATCCGCAACAGGACCCCAATTATGATCCGATCGCAAAGGGCGTCGCGATTTGGGGCAATCAGCATGACAAGGCTGGATATGATCCGAAATTTCCGGGCAGCGCGCAGATAGCAGCCGCACTCGGCGGAAGTCTGCCTCCGATTTTCTGGGATGGTGCAGGCGGCGATGCGGCCAAGCCGATGGTTGCTGATACTGTTCCTGTGCTCTCGCTGGGCCTTGCTGATCTTGCGGCCTCTCCCGAAAGCGCGCAGCCTGCGATGCTGGCGGCAAGCAGCGACCTTCCGGCCGAATTGCCCCGGATCGTCCTGCCGGAATCGATGGAGGCCGCGGTTCGTTAATGCGTTTGCTGCTCGCTGCGCTTGCCTGCCTTGCGCTGTCGGTATCGGTAAAGGGGAAGCCGGCGGCGATTGATACGGCGGCGATCACCGCGCCTGCATATCCGCCCTTATTGTCGCAATTCGGGTTTTTCACCGGCGGCGCAGACCGGCCCTCGCCAGCACTGCTGCCCTATGCGCTGCGCACGCCGCTTTTCACCGACTATGCAGAAAAGCAGCGCTTCCTCTATCTGCCACCTGGCGCGTCCTATAGCATCGCTAGCGATGGCCGCCTGCAATTTCCGGTCGGCAGCGCGCTGATCAAAAGCTTTGGCTATCATGATGCCGCAGGCCGGCTGAAGATTATCGAGACACGCTTGCTGTTGCATCGTGCGGATGGTTGGGTGGCGCTGCCTTATGTCTGGAAAGATGATGGCAGTGACGCCGAGTTAAAGCTTGGCGGTGCGCGCAAGCCGGTGGCGTTCAAAAAGCCCGATGGCACAGCAATGGCGATCAACTATGCGGTGCCCAATAAAAACCAGTGCAAACAATGCCATTCCTCGAAAGATCAGTTGATGCCGGTCGGCCCTGTCTGGTCGAACCTATCGTTTCAAAGCCAAAAGGCAGAAGCGGCCTTTGCCTTACGCGCCCTGACGCCGCTACCTCCACGGCCGCTAGAGGCGAAATGGGATGATCCAAAATCGGGAACGGTGGATGCGCGCGCGCGCGCCTATCTGCGCGTCAATTGCGGTCATTGCCACAAACCCAGTGGCTCTGCCTCCAATTCCGGGCTGTTTTATGACGACCATCTAGGTTCGCCGGCCTCGTTAGGCATCGGCAAGCGCCCGGTGGCTGCGGGCAGGGGTGCGGGCAATTTCGATTTTGCGATTGATCCGGGCCATCCCGAACGGTCGATCCTGATCTATCGGATGAAAAGCACTGACCCCGGCATTGCCATGCCCGAACTAGGCCGCGCCAGCGTCCATGACGAAGGCGTTGCCCTTCTAGAACAATGGATAAGGGCTATGCCGCCGGGGTGATGGCTATTGCCGCATCATGGCCGGCAGACGATACCGCCCTCCGCCCCAGGATTCGAAATAACCTTCGATTGATGGATGGTTTACGGGTCCGTTTTCGGCATCAGGCAGCAGGTTTTGCTGGCTGACATAGGCGATATAGCTGCTCTCGGCATTTTCCGCGAACAGATGATAAAAGGGCTGTTCCTTGGATGGCCGCACGCTTTCGGGGATCGCCTGATACCATTCCTCGCTATTCGCGAAGACCGGATCGATATCGAAAACAACACCGCGGAAATCAAAGATGCGATGGCGCACCACTTCGCCAATTGAAAAACGCGCTTCTGCAATCTCGGGCATTGGGGGACTCGGTGTCATGCTCCCAATATCGTGACCTTTCCGCTTTTGTGCAAGCTACCGCTTGGCAAAGTGCAAATCATTCGCTAATGGCCGCGCTCTGTCGCACGGGCAGGCCTGAGAATGGCCAAGACCAAGCCCATGACATGTGCGGAGAGGTGCCGGAGTGGTCGAACGGGGCGGTCTCGAAAACCGTTGTGCGAGTAATCGTACCGAGGGTTCGAATCCCTCCCTCTCCGCCATATACCCAATAATTTCAATATCATATGGATCGCTAGGGAATCTTACCCACCTTTCTACCCACCTTTGTGCGACGGCTAGGCGGCGCGCGCTTCGCACTAAACGGCGCCCCCACCCCCACGTAAAAACCTGACCAGCCAGACCCCACCGGGGTGGCACCCCCGTTTCTTGTGTATGGGACCCACAGTTCCTTGGTGCATGTTATTGTGCGCTGCCGATTAAGTACCACAACCGCTGGAATTGGCTTCGGAGTTAGCCGCGCTTGGTACCGTTGCTTTGGTTCAGACGTTTGCAATGCTCGTGCATCCTAAAAGTATACCACAATGCAAACTACTTTTTGTTCTGACCTTCGCACTCAACCACTTCGGGTTGTCCTGAATCGAAGACGACGCAGACATCTTCTTTGGGCTTCTCTTTGGGCATCGAGAGAATAGCACTTTCGATATTTTTTGCGCCACCAGCGTCCTGGCAAGCTTTCAGCCAGTGATCGTATAATTCTGGTGTATTAAGTATATCGGATTTTTCGAGAATCCATCGGGCGCATTCCTCTTTCGTTCCACCTGAACAAGCAGAGGCAACAATGCAGAAAACGGAAACCGTGACGAATTTTTTTGACATCATTTGACTTTCCCCACGTTCAGCCACTCCAATCGCCTTCTGGTGATTGCAATATGTAGATACTCACGTGTTTGGACAAGTTTGTTGCGCAAAGAGGGGGTGTCAGCCATCAAAGCCGGATGAATATAGTCATACTGTCGGGCGCAGGCATATCTGCCGAAAGCGGGCTTGCAACATTTACAGGTAATAACGGTCTTTGGAATGGTCACCGTATTGAAGATGTGTGCACCCCGGATGCTCTCGAACGCAATCCAGATGCAGTCTGCGCTTTCTACGACGAACGAAAAGCAGATAACGCGCGAGCCGAGCCAAACCCAGCACACAATGCCTTGTCGAAGCTTGAACGGCATTGGCAGAAAGCTGGCAAGGGTCAATTCTTGTTGGTGACGCAAAACGTGGACGACCTGCACGAACGTGCTGGGTCGGAGTGTGTAATCCACATGCACGGCCAACTCAATTCCACTTTCTGCATGGAGTGCGGTTGGCAAGGTCCAAGGTACGGTAGGCTGGAAGGCAATCGAGCGTGCCCAGTATGCGAACGCGACGCGCTTCGTCCCGATATTGTGCTTTTCGGAGAGGCCCCACGACATATGCGCCAGATTGAAGAGGCGTTGGAGAAATGCGATCTGTTCGCGGCTATTGGTACTTCAGGAACGGTTTATCCTGCTGCAGGTTTCGTTGAAATCGCAAAGGCCCATGGCGCCGAGACGCATCTTTTTGATGTCCAGCTAACTAAGGGAAGCGCCTACTTTGATAACTGTCATCTAGGAGCGGCGGGAAAGACTGTTTTTGTATGGGTCTCTAATAAAATAGGCGCTGTTTTGACTGAATACACTGCAAGATAGTGTTGTAATCTCAGCCTTGCTTCGCGAGTAAGCGTCAATCCCTCCGCCTATCTTCTCCAAACTTTTCCTTCAATTTTCCGAAACCGAAGCCGAAAAGCGTAAAAATTAACGCCATGAAAACAAAAATAGATAGGCTAGCCATTACGCTCGCTTCGTAGCTTGCATCACTGCGCGTCGGGATGGATATCCCGAATACTAGCGCTGGAAAGACATACATAGCAAACGTAAGAACATAAGAAATGCAAAATGCGCCGACTGTATAGTATCTTACAACCGAATGGCCTTTATCTTTGCGATATAGCCGTCTAAAAATGAAGCGTCCCGAAAAAAGGGCGAAAACCCAGCTTATAATAACCGACATCACTGTAATCCTGTCTAACGGGCCTAGACCTGTATCTAATCTAGGATGTCCTCGTTTGCGAGGTCAAGCGCCTTTGACAAGGCGTGTTCTCTAATCAGACTTTTGGTCCTTTGGTTCGGTCCATGACGATGCCAATGGCATAGCCAATTCCTCCGAATATTGCGGCAAAAAGGACGACAAAAAGTGTGATGAATAAGAACGCTTCACTAGCAGCCGAAACTGACAGTTCATCAAAGCGATACCAAAGTTCGACGTACTCTTTCAGTAAGCTAGACAGCCCCCAAACCAAACCTATTGCGGAGCCTAAAGCGAAATATTTTCTTTTGCGCCATCTGCCGTCATCTGACCGCATCTGATAGTGGTAAGCTAAAAATCCCAAAAGTAATGGCAATAATGTCAGAACGATCGCAACGTCTATGTCTTCTGCCATTTAACAATACCCCCAATTTCGTTCTCATTATTCGAAGTTTGATTTTAGCTGGTAAGACTGATGGATCAATGCCTATCTTCAGTCGAAGACATACGGATCTGAACCCTCTGGAGCGACTTATAGCCGGTCTTCGTCATGCGTTGCGTTTTACTGGCTTCCTTCCCATTGTCCGGGTCGATCCCGGTGCCACCATTCTGAGTGCGAACATCAGCTCTTCAGTCTCGTGGAAAAAAACCGCCATCTCATGGCGCTCCTGACGTTCAGGCTTCGTTTGGCCTGCGTTTTGGAAATTCCAGTGCTCGCTGCCTCGCGTGATAGTTTCCGGCTTACGAGCACCGTGATAGCGGCAGACCATCATTCCATAAGCGGCTGGGTTGCGGCATTGGTCGCCCCGTGCCTTGCACTTGGCTTTACAGCGTTTTGTTTTGCCGGAGAGGATGTTTGGAAGGGGCATCGGTCTGATTTCTTACATTACATCTGCCGAGGTGCGTCCTGGACGGGGACTAGTTGAATTGTTCGCTGACCTCATCAAAGCACGAACAGAGTCGGGGGGTGTCCAAAAAGTCCAAAACCTTAGTTTCTGGATATTTTTTCAAGCGGTCCAAGTCCAAGAAGTCCAAACCCCCTATAGGGGTTGGACTTTGGACACCTTTTTCTGGACACTCGTTCACTGCCACAGCCAAGCCTCTCCACTGCCGTCAATGCCAGATTGCAAGTAGCCCCCTGAGGTTAAGGCGGTGACAAGCCGCCGAGCTTCATTAGTCCGTTTGTTGGACGCTTTAGTTGTCAGCGTGAATGCGACGCCAGCGATGGCATCCTCGACTTTGATGCAGTGTGTCTGTGTATCGCACCCAGCCTGTCCGGTATCGGATGAGGTGCTCAGCGAACGCCGTATAGTTGAGAGAGCAAGCCTCTGACTTTGACCTTTAGGTTCAGGCTTACGGAAGATCGCACCGGTATCAGGACCCACAGCACAACTGCTGATTTCATCACCGTCTGCGTCGGTACCCAGCACCACACGGTGCAAATGGAAGGCAACCTGCTTGCCATCTTCACCATCCTTAACCTTCGCAGCAGACCAGAAGCGGCTGGTAGCATTGCGTTCCACCTGGATGGAGCCGTCTAGTGCAGCAAGCAGAGAGCTATGGCCGCGCATTCCCTTAGATGCATCTTTACCGGTATGGTGAACAACCAATACCAGCCCTCCTGTGATTTCCTGTAGACGCTTCATGCCCGCAAGAATGCGGCCCATGTCTTGGCTAGAGTTTTCGTCCAACCCCGGTGCTGCTCGGTTAAAAGTGTCGATGATCACAACGCCCCATGGAGGAAGGAGCGCGGCAAGCTCATCGACCTGTTCCGGCTCGGCCAGTTGGAAAGGCTGAGGCATGGCTTTGAAGCCGAAAGGCAGGCGCTTGCCATTGTGCGCCTCCCAAGCCTCTACACGGTTACGCAACCCTCCCTCACCTTCAAGCATAACGTAAGTGACGTCACACGGCGTTGTCCGATGCCCAAACCAGTCTTGGCCCAATGCAATGCATGCCCCGAGGTCCTTGGCCAGAAACGACTTACCTGAACCGCTCGGACCAAAGATTGCGGCGATGCCCGTAGTTGGCAGCAACCCCTTTACGCGCCACTGGATCGGCTGGATGGCCATGATTGCTGCACGGTCGAGAAGACGGAAGCGGGAGCCACTCGGGGGCAGCACAGAAGGTACGGAGGGCGCAGGCGCCTTCCCCAGCCAACCCTTGGACTTAGCGAGCATGAACAATGAGCCGATAGTAATTGGCTTTTTGTGGTTCGGATCGAACTGTTTCCAAGCGTGTTCAAAGCCATCATCGGTATAGCGAGGGCTTGTTTGCGACCAGCTGCGCATCACTTCTTTTGCTGCATCTCCGTATTCACGACGAGCCGCGAGCATAACACCGAACCAGTAGCCAACGACAGGCTGACCATCTGGCCCGAAAATGTAGCCATTCCCACGCTCAACATCGGAAGAAACGAAGGAAAGTGCGTCTTCAAGAATAGCAACATCCGTCTTGCTCGAGTTTGCAAACATGCGACCAAGTGCCGAAAGCGGTTTTGCAGCGGGCAAAGTACTAGGGGGCGCAGTAACTGCGCCCCCGTTCCCTAATCCCTGCGACTGATAGCCATCCAGCATTTGCTGGAATTCCTCAGGGGACAACGGCTTCATGACAACACCGATGCCATACGATAGTAGCGCTCATGGATGCCAGTATCGTCGGGCGCCTCGATACCCTTACGCGCGATAGTACCGGGCATCTTCGTGATGCGGGACGCGTTGAACACCCCCGTGTCGACCTTCACATTATCAGTGTCATACTTGCGGGCCATTGCTTGCAGCATCTTTTGACAAAGCAATTTGCTCGCATCGTCGTTCGGCAAGTCGACAGGAAGGTAAATATGCACGCCGTTGCCCGAGTTCACCGTTAGGGGGTTAAGGCCTTTGCTAAAAAACGCATCTTTCTCTAGCTCGTACGCCACTTTGAATATCTCATCGATCTCATCGTCGGTAGCAGGCTGGCTAGTCATTGCGCGATCGAAATCCACCAGAAGATAACGGCGGCCAATGATGTCAGCGTCCTTTACAGACAGGCCGTTTTGCTCATCCCCCCGGAATTCGGGGCTGATGAGGTTGAAGCAGGTGTAGACGTTATAGCCCTGCTGATTGAGCAAAAGCGCCCTATCTTCAAAAGCGCGCTGACGGTCTACCAAGCTTGGATATCTCGTCGCTGTAAACGTGATGTTCTTAATGGGCTGAGGATCAGGAACACCCTTACCCCAAATTGCACGAAGATGGATGGGATTATCCTGACCAACCGCCAAGACACCCCAGCCTTCAATCATGCCGTTACGCTGCTGCGTCTCTGAAATCGGCCAGATCATTACACCGCCTCCTGCGTTGAAGCGCAACGATCCATGATCCACGCGTCGACATCACGCTCGAGCCAACCAACAGCACGGCCGCCGGGGATGATAGTAAACGGTTTAGGAAATTGCCCCTTGGCGACCATGTCCGCAAACTTAGCGCGACTAACGCCCACACGATCGCGAGCTTCAGAAGGCCGGATCACCCGCATAGAAGGAGGATTTACGGCAGTAACTTCGAACATCTTCAGATCCTTTAACAGTTAAAGAGGTCTGCATTTTGTTCGGGTTTATGCCGCAAATCGCGGGGGGAAATTGTCTGACGTCGTCCCCCCCCCGGAAAATTAATCTCCAAATGGTAGCTCCAGCGGATTGACCACATTACGCCTCACGAAATCTCGTATCGCTCGAGCTTCCCAAGTTTTCCAGTTTTCCTCGACGGTATGTACACTCAAACAGTGCGCGTCTGCGACCTGCTGGATTGCTTCCTCAATGGAGAGACCCCCACCCCAATGCTCTTTCGGGTTAGAGAGTATGGCGACATCCCAAGCGCGTTGAAACACATCAGCAGTTTCGGGTCGCCCCGGACTGGGGATGATACCCAATCCGTCATCCACAGTACGTCCGGCAGCCAGCTTTCTTAGAAGACCGCTGATTTGCAACTTTTCTGCATCTGAGAGGCTCGAAGCGTCAAGCTTATCCGCAAGGGCAGTAAGTTGACGTTTGTAAGGAAGATCCGACTTTCGATTAGGACGGCGGGCCATCAGTGTTAACCTCTTTGGTTTCGAAAAAGGACCATTTTCGCATCGTAGGGATTGTGCGCTATGTAGCCTGCCCACTGCTCCATTAGCTTGGCACGCTTTTCTAGCTGGTCTTGCCGACGATACGCCGCTTCGCTCTTGTCACGGATTGAGTGTGCCAATGCCAGTTCGAGGGTCTCGTTCGCAAAGTTGGTGGTCTCAGCAGCCCAGTCCCGGAACGTTGAGCGGAACCCATGTGGCACATATGCTGCGTAGTCGGGCATTCCTTTAATGACCGCAAGCAATGCGCCGTTCGACATGCCTTTTTTTGCCGCTTGGGTCAGGGAACACGAAATCACACTGCCGACCTGCCAGCATTTCCTGAATGATAGTTGCCGCCCTTGCACTAAGGGGAATGCGGTGCTCGCGACCAGCTTTCATGCGCTCCGCAGGTATGGTCCAAACCTTTGCGGCAAGATCGATTTCATCCCATTTGGCCCAGCACCTCACCGGAACGCGCAGCAGTTAGTATCAAGAACTCAAAGGCTTTGGGGCTAATCCCGTTCTTGGCCCGCAGCGCCTGCACAAAGGCGTGTATCTGCTGATATGGTAGGGCTGGCTGGTGTCTTACCTTCGCGATCTTGCTAGCCTTGGGCAGCAATTGGCCCAATCCGCCCTTTAATGACGCAGGGTTATCGCCTGACCGCAGTTTGCGGGCCTTTGCCCAATCAAGAACCGTCTCGATGCGCTGCCTGACACGGGTCGCTGTTTCTGTTTTCGTCATCCAGATGGGTTCGAGAACAGCGAGCACCTGCTCCATCGTAATCTGGTCGACTGGAACCTTACCCAACGCCGGATACACGTAGGTTTCAAGCGAAGCGCTCCACTGGTGCTGGTGCTTTTTGTTTTTCCACTCGTGCTGCTTTGCGGCGATGCATTGGGAAGCCACCTGTTCAAAGGTCAGCTTATGTTTCAGTCCAACTAAGCGGTTATGCTTCTCCGCATCTCGCTGATCTTTGGGGTCAATCCCGCTAGAAATAAGCCTGAAGGCTTCGGCGGCCAAAGTGCGGGCATCTGCTAAGCCAACTACTCGTGCTGACCCGATGCCTAACTCCCGCCGCTTGCCGCTGGTCGAGACATGCTCCCAGCCCAGCCGGTTCTCTGTGCAATAGGGGGTGTTCGGCGACATGCTCCCAGCCCAGCCGGTGTATCTGTGCAATAGAGTGGGTTTTGGGGTGCAGCTGGTTCTCTGTGCAATAGCGTACAGTTTGGGGTGCAGCCGGTTCTCTAGCTATATGTGGTGTTTGGTGGCTAGCCCCGTTTCCCCGCTTGTGAAGGGTACGGAAAAGTGGTACGGAAAGCACTCAATCAACAAAGAAGAAACAACGCAAATTCAGTGATATAGGGTGCGGAATAGTCGAATCCCTCCCTCTCCGCCATTCTTCTCCATCCTCTGCACGGAAGCCGTCGGTCAACGGCTCAAACTCTGGCAAAGATCCAGGTCGGGAATGCTGATCGAACGCTGAGCAGGGTTAGTGAGAAAATCGGCGATGGCCGCGGCGTAACCAGCGTCCAGACATTGCCCGGTTTCTTCACCGAAGGGCGATCGATATTGTCGTTTGTCGCCATCCGGACCGGCGGGGTCGGTGGATCGGTATAGCCGTGGAGCCACTTGCCGTTTTGGCTGAACGACATGATCGGGCGGTAGTCATTGGCTTGCTGTGCATCGAGCAGGCGGTCCGTCATATTGTCGAGCATCACCCAACGATCTGCCAATGTCACCACCAGCACCGCATGATCAGCATTTCTGACAAGGTCGCGCGCAACTACCAGCCGCATCTTGTCTCGCTTTATGCCGAGCGCGGAGAGCAGTTCCATCTTGGCAATGGCAAAGTCTTCGCAATCGCCGGCACCGCGCTGCAATGTTTCGCTGGCAGTCGCCCAATAATCGGCGCGGCCATAAATGTCCCGGTCTTCGCCAAATTCGATGTTGCGGTTCACCCAGCGGTTCACGGCTTCGACCTGCGCGGCCAATCCGCTGACACGAGGTGCGCCGGTGGTGCCCAACAGGCGCGCTACTTTTGTGCTGCCTCGCTTTGCGTTTACCGCCGACCATTTTTGATCGAACGGTGTGCTCTCTATCGCAATCGACATTGAACCCAGGATGGCATTTTCCGGAACCGCTATCGTCGTTGCAGAGGTAGGCCGGAGCAGCAATGCCGACGTTTGCGAGCATGCATTACGAGCCGTCTGGGGCAACCCTGTCGGTGCAATCGCAACTGCGGGTGCCGTTATGGAAACTGAGGATCTGCCAGCTTGAGCAAGCCGCATTTGGTCCAGCCTGCTGAACTGGCCGCCTGATGTGGTTTCGACATTGCTTGCCGACCAAGGGCTCGCAGCTGGTTCAACATTGCCAAGCGGCGATATCGCTATCTGTGCCGGCAGGGCAGGCAGCGGAAGATTGCAGCGATCCGTCGAAATGCCGTTTGCCGAAAGATCGGTCGACTGCGCCATCGCCTGGGCAGGCAGGCTTATGAATGCCGCAGCAACCAGAGCAATAACTGCCCGATGATCGCCCCAAAAGGAAGGGCTGCGCCGGCGAGGATGGACCATAGCCATCCACTACATATACCCCGGAAGGGTTAGCGATTCGGTGCCTGCAAATGGTTAACGACAAAGCACTTCGGTTTAACCGATTTGCAACGGCGACAGCCGCGATTGACGTGCCCGCTTGAAGTTAAACCGCGAGGCTGGCCGGACGAGGCTGCGCGCTGCGGAAAGCGTCAAAGCTAGCGGCGATGGTGCGGGCATAGGGGCGCGCGCGATCAGTCAATATGATGCCTTCGTTGCCAAGGTCGATCAATCCACGCTCGATAAAAATCTTAAGGGCAGGGGTCACCTCTGCGATCAATTCTGGTGCTATCGGGCCGCTGCGGCCTTCGCACAATATGCCTTCGATCAACCGGGCGCGTTCCCGATCGTTGCTGGTCAGGAATATGCCGCGTGACGCCGACGGTCGGCCCGCATGGGTCCGTAACCGGTACAGGCCATTATTCTTTTCATTCTGTACGATGCGATCAGGAAAAAGGCTGATCGCGCTGGCACCCAGTCCGACAAGAATATCGTGGGTATCATCCGTAAATCCTTGAAAATTGCGATGCACCCTTTGTTCTGCTGCGGCTATGGCGAGTGCGTCTTCGGGAAGCGCGAAGTGATCAAAACCGATCGGCACATATCCGGCAGCGGTCAGATAGCCATAGCCGAGCGCTGCCATTTCGAAGCGTTCATGCAAACCGGGCAACTGACTGCCGTCGATCCGGCGCTGGCGCGGGATCATATGGGGTAAGTGGGCATAGCCGAACAGTGCGATCCGGCTTGGACGCAGCGCCAGTGTCTCGGTGAGTGTATCTTCCAGATCGGCGAGTGTTTGGCCGGGTAAGCCGTAAATCAGGTCGAAATTGATTGCGTCGATGCCGGCTCGGCGCAGATCGGCAACACCCTGCGCCATCAGTTCCTTTGGCTGGATGCGGCCGATGGCGCGCTGGATGTGGTTGGAAAAGCTTTGCACCCCCATGCTGACGCGGGTGAGGCCGCAAGCTGCAAGGGTGAATGCCCATTCGGCGTTGAAATTGCGCGGATCAACCTCGATCGACACTTCTTCATAATCGGGTTTGAGCAATGTCTGGATACGGTCGCACAGGCGGACAAAATCGACGGGAGAGATAGCGTTGGGGCTGCCGCCGCCAAAGGCAAGCCGCCTAACCATGGCACGGCCATTCAATAGCCCAGCAACCGTTTCAATCTCTTTTTCCAGCGCGGTCAGATAGCTGTCGAGCCGCTGTTTGTGTCCGGTCGCGCCAGTGTTGCATCCGCAATACCAGCAGATCTTTTCGCAGAATGGAATATGGGCGTAGAGCGATACGCCGGTGCCGACCTTCACCTTTGCGAGGCCATCTTCCATTGCAGCCTCCCCGACCTCATCATGAAACTCGGCAGCTGTGGGATAGCTGGTATAGCGAGGCACCTGCCGTGACAGGAGGTCTGGATAATATGGCCACATGACGCCCCTTGTCGTTGCTGCAGCGGTAAAATCATTGATCGAGGTCAATGCAATGCTGAGCTGCAGCGCTGAATAAGCCTGTGTCGATCAAGACGCAGGAGAACCCAAATGGCTAATGCCAACATCGGAAATGCCGACCGGATTGCACGCATCATTTTGGGTGTGGTGCTGATTGCTCTGGTCTTCGTTGGGCCGAAAACAGCATGGGGTTGGATCGGGCTTGTGCCCCTTTTGACCGGGCTGGTTCGTTGGTGCCCTCTCTATCGGCTGATCGGCGTCAACACATGCGGAAAAGCATGAACAAACGCTCACAGGGAGTATGATATGAGCAGTAAGTCAAAAGCCCTCTCCGCCCTTTCTCTGATGCTCGCCGGCATGGCGGCAACCCCGGTGATGGCCGAAGCTGGCGACACCTTCATTCGCGTCCGTGGCATCATGGTGGCGCCGAATGAAGACTCGACCGGCATTACGCCCGCATTTCCGGCCGAAACGGTCAGCGTCAACAATGCCGTCGCTCCCGAAGTCGACATCACGCATATGTTGACCAACAATTTCGGCGTTGAACTGATCGCAGCGACGACCAAGCACAGCATTTCAGGCACTACCGGCACGACCGGTACCATCGGCAAGCTGGCCTCTACCTGGGTGCTGCCGCCTACGTTAACGCTGCAATATCATTTTGCGCCCGAAGCCAAGGCGCGCCCCTATGTGGGTGCCGGGGTCAACTGGACTTTGTTCTACAAGGAAAAAGCGTCGAACGGCCTTGAGGCTGCAGTCGGCCAGACAAATGTTAATCTTTCGAGCAGCTTTGGCTGGGCCGCGCAGGCCGGGATCGATATTGATCTGAACGAGAAGATGTTCCTGAACCTCGACGTCAAATATATCGACCTTGATACCAATGCACGGCTGCGCACCACCGCTGCTGGCATTCAACGCGTGGGCGTGGACATCAATCCATTCGTGTTCGGCGTAGGCGTCGGCTTCAAGCTCTGACGCTGGGATAACAGCTCCTCCAGCTGGGGCGGGACGTAAGTCCCGCCTCTTTTTTGGGCAGAACGGTTCTAATGGGCCGCGCATTTGGGCGGCAGGCAAAGTCACTTTGCCTATGAAAGACTGGGGCAACTGAAATCCAGCTAAGCTTCTGGTGATTCAACAGCAGCCTTCGTTTTGGCCCTGTTGTTTTTTACGCCGGTCGCCGGCTGCGTGGCAGCCTTTCTTGCAGCATTCATGCCCCGTCGGCATCGACGGATCGGCTGGAATATCGATGCGGCTGCTCCCGCCCATGCAGGTTGGCACGATCATCATCCGGCCTTGTCCTGCCACCGGGGCAGGCGCTGCCAATGCCAGGCTGGATATCAGGGCGACTAAAAGTTGCGTCCCCTGTTCAAACATCGGCGGGGCCATCATCATCGATCAAGATCCGAAGCGCTGCGCCGTCCAGATCATCAAACTGGCCACTTTTCAAAGACCAGAAAAAGGCGCCGAGACCCAATAGGCCAAGGCCGAGTGCGATCGGGATCAGTAACGCTATTCCGGTCATTTTGCGGCCCCTTTCAAGCGCAATGCATTGCCGACGACAATGATCGACGAACCGGACATTGCGAGCGCGGCGATCAGGGGCGTGACAAGGCCCGCAATGGCCAACGGCACTGCGATTATGTTATAGCCGATTGCGAGGATGAAATTCTGCCGTACAATCCGTTGTGTTGCGCGGGCCGCCCGAACGGCAATAGGGATAGGGGAAAGGCTGTCGCCCAGGAAAACGGCGTCCGCGGCGTTCTGGCCCGCATCGCTCGCAGAAGCCGGTGCCATCGAGGCATGGCCTGCAGCAAGCGCTGGACCATCATTCAATCCATCACCGATCATCAGCACCTTGTGGCCCGCTGCACGCAGTCTTTCGATCGTGTCGAGCTTGTCTTGGGGGTGCATGCCGGTTTGCGCCGTCAGGCCAAGCGCGTGGGCGACAGGTTGCACTGCATTTGCCCGATCGCCCGAGACGATGCTGCTATCAATCCCTAGATCGTGCAATTGCCGCAGGCTGTCCAAAGCATCGGGGCGAAGCCGGTCTTCAAACTTCAGCAGCGCGATAGGGCATGAACCACGCATATATTGTACCGCAAGCGATGGGTCGGTGCCGCTTGTGTTCGGACGTTGCAGGCAAACCTTTTCTATACCGGCAAATCCCTCCATGCCATGTCCTGCAATTTCGCGAATGTCGTTCAATGCTGCGGCGGCCTCGCTTTTGGCTTCCAACGCGCGGCGTATCGCCTGGCTTAGCGGGTGCCGGCTTGCCCGCGCCAACGCCAGCACCATGGGTCTGTCGGCGACGGGGAGAGTTTCGAGGTTGACCATTTCGGGCCGACCCACCGTCAAGGTTCCGGTTTTGTCAAACAGGGCGCGGTCAACCTCTGCCAGTCGTTCGAGCGCCGAACCGTCCTTCACCAATATGCCGCGTTTCATCAATGCACCGGCGGTGACGATCTGCGCCGCGGGAACCGCAAGGCCAAGCGCGCAGGGGCAGGTGATGATCAACACGGCGACGGCTATCAGCAGCGATTGGTGCCATCCGGCACCGGCAAGCATCCAGCCTGCAAAACTCAGCAAAGCCAAAAGATGGACGGCCGGCGCGTACCAGCGCGCGGCGCGGTCGGCGATCCGCACATAACGCGATTTGGATTGGCCGGCATCTTCCATCATCCGGGCAATATCGGCGAGCACAGTTGAGGCCCCCGCAGCGGTGATCCGGATTTCAACCGGCATATCGATATTGAGTGTGCCGGCATAAACCGCATCGCCTTCGTTTGCCGTCACAGGCGTCGATTCCCCGGTCAACAGCGCGAGATCGAAATGCGATCTTCCCTTGGTGACGACACCATCGGCCGCAAGCCGTTCACCGGCGGCCAGGAGCATGACCATATCGGTGCGGAGCGCATCGGCTGCCACCCAGTTGGAGGTGCCGTCGGAGGAAAGGACTAGCGCGCCCGCTGCCTTGTGTTTCAGCAATGCGGTGACCCCGTCGCGGGCCCGATCGCGCATCACGCTATCCAGCCAGCGGCCAGTCAGCAGGAAGAAGAGCAGCATCACTACACCGTCGAAATAGGCGTGTGGCCCACTGACAAAGGTTTCGTGCAGCGACAGCGCCGTTGTCAAGACAACGCCGATGCTGATCGGCACGTCCATATTGGTGCGGCGATGTTTCAGCACACCCCATGCTGAACGGAAAAAGGGCTGCCCTGAATAGGCTATGGTCGGCAAAGCGATCAGCGCTGAAAGCCAGTGGAACAGATCGCGCGTGCCGCCATCTGCTCCCGACCAGACCGATACTGACAGCAGCATGATGTTCATCATGGCAAAACCGGCGACAGCCATGGCTTTCAGCAGGTCGCGGCTGCTATTGTCAGAAAGGGCGGTGATTTCGTTGCCCAAGGGCTGCGATTCAAAACCCAGCGAGGCAATCGCCCGCTGAATGTCGGGAATGGTGGTTTCGGGCAAATGGCTGATTGTTATGCGCTTCGATGTGAAGTTGACCCGTGCGGCGACAATCCCTGCAACCTGCGGCAAGCCTGTTTCCAGTTTGGAAATGCAGCCAGCGCAGCGCATTCCCGGGATCGCGAAATATGTTTCCGGCAATGCCGTTATTGCTGCGGGTGGGGGCGGGGCGTTCATTGCACGTCCGCGATCATTTTGTAATGGTTGCCATCACGGCTGATCTTGACCTGCAGCAGCCACCGCCCGTCCGGCACGGGGGCAAGCGAAACATAGCGGCCGATTTCGTCCGGCTGGAATTGCAAATTGCGCGCGGGGGTCCGGCCCAGCGGATGTTCGGCTTTGGCGCGCACGACAAAATCCTTGCCGGGTACGCCATGGTCGCTGACCATGACCGAAATCCGTCCATCGTCGAATTTGGTAACCGTTGCCGTCCAGCCCAGCTTCGCTTCGCGATCGGCCTGTTCCAACCAGCCATTATATTGTTGGCTGGCAACATAGCTATTGTCGACGACCGTGCCGCCAAAGCTGCCAATTGCTTGTTTTGCCATGTAAATATTGACGGCGATCACAATGCCGAAAAATCCGATCAGGATCGCCGCCATATGATATCCGGTAAAGGGTTTGGGGGTCATTTGGATCATTGTTTATTCTCCGGCCGTTCGAAACGCACGCTGTCGCTATCGCCCCGCTCATTGCCGGTGAGAGCGATTGCCTCGATTTCAAAGTCGGTGCGGGCAGGGCCGGCAGAGGGGGCCGCCACGAACAGCCTTACTTTTTGCACGCTGTCCGGTGCGACCGAGACCTTCACCCTATGTGATGCAGTTTCGCGGCTGCCGTTTGTGGTCCAAGCGACCGCATCGGGCAGTCCCTTGATCACCAGTTCTACTTCCCGGGGACGGGTTTCCATGTTGCGAACTTTGACGGTGTAGTTGTTGCGGATCGCCCCGTCCGAAAGCTGGACGAACAAGGGGTTGCGATCATGCTGAATAGTAAGGTCCAGCCGGGTCCGTTGCCCGAGCGTGAACAGCATGGCGAGACCAATTGCGCTCCAGATCCCGAAATAGACCAGCGTCCTCGCGCGAAAGAGGGTTTTGAGGACAGACTGTGCCTTGCCGCCCGCCTTTTCGGTCGCGACATCGTCCAGCGTCAGATAGTCGATTAAGCCGCGCGGACGGCCAACCTGTTCCATCACCTTGTCGCAGGCATCAATGCACAAGGCGCACGTGATGCAGCCGATCTGGGGTCCTTCGCGAATGTCGATTCCGGTCGGGCAGACTGCGACGCATTGGTTGCAATCGATGCAGTCACCAAATTCGCCGGGTTGTGCCTCGGCCTTTTTGACCGAGCCGCGCTGCTCGCCGCGCCAATCGCGATAGGTGACGATCAACGACTTTTCGTCCATCATGGCGGTTTGGATGCGCGGCCAGGGGCACATATAGATGCAAACTTGTTCGCGCATGAAGCCGCCGAAAATGAAGGTTGTGGCAGTCAGTACGGCGACCGTGGCATAGGCCACCGGTGCAGCATTGCCGGACCAGAAATCCCGGGTCAGCGTTGGTGCATCTGCAAAATACATGATCCATGCGCCGCCGGTCCAAAAGGCGATGAACAGATAGATCACCCATTTGGTCAGCCTTTTTGCGATTTTTTCCGGGCCCCATGCCGCATTTTTCAAGCGGATCTGGGCGTTGCGATCCCCGTCGACAAAGCGGTCGACATGCTGGAACAGATCGGTCCAGACGGTTTGCGGACAGGCGTAGCCGCACCATGCGCGCCCGACAGCGCTGGTGACCAGGAACAGGCCGACACCGGCCATGATCAGAAGTCCGGCGACATAATAAAATTCGTGCGGCCAGATTTCGATATTGAACATGTAGAAACGACGATTGGCCATATCGACCAGAACGGCTTGGTCGGGGGCGTAGGGACCCCGATCCCATCGTATCCATGGCGTGACATAATAAATGGCAAGCGTGACTGCCATGATTGCCCATTTGAACCGGCGAAAGAAACCGTCGACCGCCTTTGGATAAACGCCCTTGCGCGCTTCGTAGAGAGGATCGCTAAGGCCTGTCAGATCTTCAAGGTTGGCCATTGGCCCCATTCGCCTCCCTTTTGGCAGCGACGACGGGGGGCGGCACGGCTTCACCGCCGCCCAGTGAGTGGACATAGGCGGCAAGCATCTTGATCGTCGCCCGATCAAGTTTGTCGTTCCAGCGCGGCATCACGCCTTGGCGGCTGAGGCGGACGGTTTGTGTGATCGTTGCCGGATTGCCGCCGTAAAGCCAGATATTGTCGGTCAGATTGGGTGCACCAAATTGGCGCAGACCCTTGCCATCGACGCCATGGCACGATGCGCAATTGGTGGCGAACAACTGGGCCCCTTGTGTATTCGGTTTTGCCTTGCCGGACAGGGATTGCACATGGCTGACGACAGCCGAGATTTCTGCAGGCGCGAGTATCCCCCCAAAGGCGGGCATGGCCGATGCGCGGGTTTCGGGATGATCTGGATTGCGGATGCCGTGCAGCAAAGTATATTCGATCGCTGCAATGTCTCCGCCCCACAGCCAATCGTCGTCGTTCAGGTTGGGATAGCCTTTTGATCCCGACGCGCCTGATCCATGGCATTGGACGCAATGCACCTTGAACGCGGCCGCACCGCCAGCAACGGCGCCCTGATATAGTTTCTGGTCGGCGACCAGTTGTTCCACCGGCATTGCCGCCAGAGCATTGACCAATGGCGCACGCTTGGCGTCGGCTTTGACCATTTCATCGGCGAACTGGCTTCGGCTGGTCCAGCCGAGGACGCCTTCGGTCGCGCCATGGATCAGCGGCCAGGCTGGGTAGAGGATGACATAGGCCAGCGACCAGATGATGGTCAGATAAAAGGTCCACAGCCACCAGCGGGGGAGGGGTGTGTTGAGTTCCTCAATCCCATCCCATTCATGCCCGACAAATGCGGTGCCCGTAGGCTGGTCGATGCGTTTGTCGCTGTCAGTGTGTGTCTTGGCCATTGTCGTCTTCCTTGAAGATCATGTTGGCGGCGTCGTGATGGACGCGACCTGCCCCTTTGCGGAATGTCCATCCGACAAGCCCCACGAAAAGGAGCATGGTGAATAAAAGTCCCCAACTGTCGGCAAGGTGGCGTGCGGTTTCGTAGGTCATTTCGTCACCTCCGCGTTGCGCACTTGCTGCGCTGCCGCTTTTTTGTGATCGACCAGCGTCCCCAGCATCTGCAGATACGCGATAAGGGCGTCCATTTCGGTGATCCGCGAAGGATCTCCGTCAAAATCGCGGACCTGAACCTTCGCATAGCGTTTTGTAAGGCCAGCGCTGTCGGCATTGGGATCGGCCTGTGCCCGCAGATCGGCATTGGCTTCTGCAATGGCTTCCTTGCTGTAGGGCACACCCACATGGCTCAGCGCTTTTAACTGGACCGACATATCGCCTGTATCCAAATCGCGTTCGGCCATGAAAGCATAAGGTGGCATGATAGATTCCGGGACCACGCTGCGCGGGTCCTTGAGGTGCATGCGATGCCATTCATCCGAATAACGTCCGCCAACGCGGGCAAGATCGGGGCCGGTACGTTTCGATCCCCATTGGAAGGGGTGATCGTACATGCTCTCGGCCGCGAGGCTATAGGGACCATAGCGCTCGACCTCATCCCGAAAGGGACGGATCATCTGGCTGTGGCAAACATAGCAGCCCTCGCGAATATAAATGTTACGACCTGCCTGTTCGAGAGGGGTGTAGGGGCGCATCCCGTCCACTTTTTCGATGGTTGAATCTATCCAGAAAAGCGGGGTGATCTGAACAAGGCCCCCAATCGCCACCGTGATCAGCGCGAACAGGCCAAGCAGGGCAACGTTGCGTTCCAGCTTGCCATGGTCGATGTTGAGTAACGCCATTGCTATCGCTCCTTATTCGGCAGGCACGGCAACCGCCGGGCGGTCCGCTTCGGGATTGTGGGGGGTTTCAGTCATCGGCAGTTCTTCGCGCAGCGGGCCGCCAATGATGGTCTTCCAGATGTTGACCGTCATCACCAGGGCACCAATCAGATACAGCAGGCCACCAAAAGCGCGGATCAGATACATCGGGAACATGGCGTCGACCGTTTCGACGAAGGAGTAGACGAGGTAACCGTCAGCCCCATATTCGCGCCACATCAGGCCTTGCATGATGCCCGATACCCACATTGCGGCGGCGTAGAAAACGATGCCGGCGCTGGCGAGCCAGAAGTGCCAGTTGACCATGCGCAGCGAGTAAAGGCGTTGGCGGTTCCACAGGCGGGGTGCGAGGTAGTAAAGGCATGCAAAGGTGACCATGCCGTTCCAACCCAGCGCGCCGGAGTGGACATGGCCGATCGTCCAGTCGGTATAGTGTGACAGGCTGTTTACGGCCTTGATCGACAGCATCGGCCCTTCGAAGGTCGACATGCCGTAGAAGGCCAAGCTCATCACGAACATGCGGATGATTGGATCGGTGCGGATCTTGTCCCATGCACCGTTCAGCGTCATCAGGCCGTTGATCATGCCGCCCCAACTGGGCATCCACAGCATGATCGAAAACACCATGCCCAGCGTCTGCGCCCAATCAGGCAGGGCGGTGTAATGCAGGTGGTGCGGCCCGGCCCAGATGTAGAGGAAGATCAGCGACCAGAAGTGGATGATTGACAGGCGATAGCTGTAAACCGGCCGTTCCGCCTGCTTGGGGACGAAATAATACATCATGGCCAAAAAGCCTGCGGTCAGGAAAAATCCGACCGCATTATGGCCATACCACCATTGCACTAGCGCGCCTTGTACGCCTGCAAACACGCTATAGCTTTGCGTGCCGACAAGGCTTGCAGGCAGCGACAGGTTGTTGACGACATGCAGCATAGCCACGGTCAGGATGAAGGCGAGGTAAAACCAGTTGGCCACATAGATGTGCGGTTCCTTGCGCTTTACCAACGTGCCGACAAATACCGCCAGATAGGAGACCCAGACTATGGTCAGCCACAGATCGACATACCATTCGGGCTCTGCATATTCCTTGCCCTGGCTGACACCGAGCAGATAACCGGTGGCGGCGAGCACGATGAAGAGCTGATAGCCCCAGAAGACAAACCGGGCGAGGCTGGGGAAGGCGAGCCTCGCCCGGCACGTGCGCTGCACCACGTAAAAGCTGGTGGCGATCAGCGCATTGCCTCCGAACGCAAAGATCACCGCAGATGTGTGCAGTGGCCGCAAGCGTCCGAAAGTGGTGAATTCAAGATTGAAATTGAGCGCCGGGAAGGCGAGCTGTAACGCGATTAAGAGCCCGGCGAGAAACCCGGCTAGCCCCCAGAAAATCGTGGCGATGACGCCCCAGCGGATGAGATCGTCATCATAGGTGGAGGCCTTTTGCGGCGAGAGCGCAGGGAAGCGCTGCGTAACAAAGTCAAAACCGCTGGTTGACCCCAAAAGGGCCAGCATTGCCGCAATGGCGACAATCGCCATGTGGACGGAAAACGCCCAGTCGTTTGTTGCGGCCATTGCCAAAAGAGCAAGAAATGCGGCGGCAAGCCACGCGCCGCCACGTGCCAATATCTGTTCCATAAAACTTCCCCGAACCGCGCCTATCGCGGTTCCGGTTCAACCCGTGGCATGGTGTCGGCGTTGCCGCTTTGATCTGAATCAATTGCGGGGGCAAAGTCGGTCTGCCGTCTGTTGTTGGCGCTGCTTTACGTTACGGTTTCTTGGATTAGCACCGGTTGTGCCCCTCTCACTTTTGGCGGTTGTTGATTTGAGCCGCTTCCAACAGTCTGCTGGCCGGAGAGAAGATTGGCGCATGGGATACCAGCGCCACATGTCGGGAGGAGACTGTTATGACGAAGTCGCTATTGGTTTTGGCGTCAACGGGGGCGATGGCTTTTGCGCTTGCAACGCCTGCGTTCGCCCAAGAGGCGCAGGACGATTCGCAGCAAGGCATTCGCGAGATCGTTGTTACCGCACAGAAGCGAGAGGAAAGCATCCAGGATGTGCCGATCGCCGTGACAGCGCTTGATCAGGAGATGCTCGATTCTGCGACCGTGGAGGACCTTCGTGATCTTGCTGGCCGGGTGCCCAGCCTTGTCGTTGACAGCGTGGGGGCGGGCCCGAGTGCAGCTGCGATCTCAATCCGCGGTATTTCGTTTGAGGATATTGAAAAGAGCTTCGATCCGGCGGTCGGCGTCGTTGTCGACGGCGTTTTCATCGGTACCAACACCGGCCAGCTGCTTGATTCGTTCGACATGGAGCGCCTTGAGGTGCTTCGCGGGCCGCAAGGAACGCTGTTCGGCCGGAACACCATCGGCGGCGTGATCAGCGTCACCCGTACCAAGCCCACTGAGGATGCCGGACTGAAGGCGCAGGCCGCCTATTCGACCTTTAACACAAAACGCGGCCGTGTTATTGTCAATAGCGGTAAGCTCGGCGATGTCATCGCGCTCAAGGCATTCGGTTTCTATGACAAGACCGACGGCTACTACCGCAACGTCACCAAGAACAAGCGCGAAGGGGCATATGAAGTGCTCACCGGGGGTGTGACCGCTTTGATTGAGCCTTCGGAGGGCATCACTGCGCAAATCACCTATGAGCATATGCGTGAGCGCGGTGAAACCATCGTTGCCCCGCTTTCGGAGCGCGGCAAGGACCTTATCTGCCTCGCCGCAGGTGCGCCGGGCTTCTCGCCCGCTGCTGAATGCGGCCGCGGCTTTGCAGGCCTGTACCAGACCTATTCGTCAATCGCGACGCCGGTCAGCAATGACACCGATGCCATCAGTGGCACGATCGACGTCGATCTCGGGGGTGATTTCACACTGACCTCGGTGACGGGCTGGCGCAGCAACGATGAATCGGTGCGGCAGGATTTCGACGCCAGCTCGGCCAATTTCTTCGACACGCTCCGTCAACAGCAATATGAACAGTTCAGCCAGGAACTGCGCATTGGCGGCGATGTAAGCGACGGTATCAACCTATTGGTCGGCGGTTACTTTTTTGACAGCAGCTATCAGCTTGACCAGTCAACCAATTTCGGTGTGGTGCTGGGTCAGGGATCGACTGCGGTGCTTCGCCAGGTTGTCGACCATTCTTCCAAATCCTATGCCGGTTTTGTCGATGCCCGCATCGACCTGACTGACAAGCTGAAGCTGGGCGTCGGCGCACGTTACACCCGCGATAAAAAGAGCATCTTCAACAATTATGGCCGTATCGGTGCACTTGTTGGTTTCACTTTGCCGAGCTTTACCGGCGTGGAATGTGTCGGGGTGGTCGGGACCGTGTCTCCGGCCCCGGGTGTTGTCCTGCCACGCTACGCTGCAGCAAATAATTGCAACGGCAGCGAAAGCTTCGGGAAAATGACCTATCGGGCCAACCTCGATTACGAAATTGGCGACAACAAGCTGCTCTACGCATCTTTGTCCCGTGGTTTCCGTTCGGGCGGCTTTAACGGTCGTTCATCTGGCCCGACCACACTTGGCCCCTACAACCCGGAGCTTGTTGATGCCTATGAAGTCGGCCTGAAGGCCGATTGGCTCGATCGCATGCTGCGCACCAACTTTGCCTTCTATTACACCAAATATGACAACAAGCAGGAAGAGGTCGTCCAGCCTGCACCTCCGGGATCTTCGAGCCCGCAGGAAACCGTGGTGAAGAATGCATCGTCGGCCGATATCAAGGGCTTTGAAGCCGAACTGACGGCGCAGCTTTCCAACGAGCTGACCTTCAATGCTTCATTCTCTTACACCGATGCAAAGTATAACCGCTTCTTCAACGATGTGGTCGGCCTGACTGCTGGCAGTGCGGCAGACGGCATCCCGGACGATGTGTCGACCTTGACCTTGCGCCGTGCGCCCAAGGTGCAGTGGGCAGCGGGCTTCAACTACAGCCGTGATATCGGGGCAGGGACACTGGATTTCTCGACGCAGTTGCGTTTCCAGAGCAAATACCAGACCTGCCTGGGCTTGAACCCGCCGCGCATCCCGGGAGCGATCCGCAATGACGATCGCTGCCAGACCGAGAATCGTGAAGACCTCACGGCGCAGCTTGGCTACACCTTCCCCATTGGCGGCAATGGCGAGGAATTGAGCCTGGCGGTGTTCGGTCGCAACTTGACGAACAACAAGGGGCTTTCCGCAACCTTGCCGGTTGCAGGTCTGTTCACTTTCGGCACTGCACGTCAGCCGCGCACCGCGGGCGTGCAACTTGGCCTCAAATTCTGATCAAAAAGAACAGGCGATAATCGGGGCACCTCCATGGCAGATGGAGGTGCCCCTTTTTGTTGGAGGAGACAGCGATGACCAAGGCTTTTTTCGACCACCCCTATCTGTCCGGGCATCATGAACCCGTGCGGTTTGAAGCGAGCGCGCCGGACTTGATCGTCGATGGCGAGATCCCTTCCGATCTTTCAGGGGTATTCTACCGCAACGGGCCCGAGCCGCTCTATCCGACGCGTGAAGGTGACTATCACTGGTTTGATGGCGACGGCATGGTCTATGCTTTTCACATCGCTGACGGCCGCGTCTCGATGACAAACAGGTGGGTGCGAACGGAAAAATTCGAACTTGAAAAAGCCGCTGGCAAGCGACTTTTTGGTATGTTCGGCAATCCTATGACCTCCGATCCCAGCGTTCAGGGCAAGACCTACAATACCGCCAATACCAACATCATCCTTCATGGTGGCAAATTGTTGGCGTTGATGGAGGGTGCGCGCCCTGTCGTGATGGGACCACATGATCTCGGAACCATCGGCGAACATGACTATGGCGGCAAGATCGCGACAACCTTTTCGGCGCATCCCAAGGTTGATTATGCGACAGGCGAGTTAATCAACATCGGGGCGATGATTAACGGCTATATGGGCCCTGCCGAGCTGCAATATACGATCACGACCCGCGAAGGCGTGGTGCGGCATGCGGTGAACATTCCTGTCCCGCATATGGCGCTGGTACATACCTTTTTCCTGACTGAAAACTGGGTCGTCTTTCCGATCATCCCAATCGATTCCGACCTGCAGCGGTTCATGAAGGGTGGACCGATGACCGCTTGGAATAATGGTCGCCCAACCAAGTTGGCGATCATGCCGCGCGAAGGCAGCGCCGAAGATGTGCGCTGGTTCGAATTCGACCCACGCCACATGTTCCACGAACTTAATGTCTGGGAAGAAAATGGTAGGATATTTGCCGATGTTGCAGCCGCGAACGGCACCGCGCTTTTCCCCGACCAGGACGGCAACAGGCTGACCCATGGCGACACCCAGCAATCGTTGAGACGTTGGACAATCGATATTGCGTCGGCGTCTATGAAGGAAGAGGTTCTGAACGATCGCGATATCCAGTTTCCGCGCCCGGATGACCGGCTGATGACGCGGAAAACCCGTCATAGTTTCGCGAACATCAACCTCAAGTCGCGTGACGGCCGGGTTGAAGGGATGGACGCTGTGCTGCGGTTCGATACCGAGAGCGGTCACGAGGACTTTTATCATTTCGGCGCAGGATCGGCCGCAGGCGAACTGGTTTTCGCACCACGTATCGGGGCAACCGACGAAGCTGACGGCTATGCGATGAGCATCGTGCACCGCGCAAACGCACCGGCGAGTGAACTGGCGATTTTTGCTGCAAAGGATATCGCTGCAGGCCCTTTGGCGACGGTACGTATCCCGTTCCGTGTGCCTTCGGGTTTTCACTGCAATTATTATTCTGCGGATAACCCGCTTTACCAAGAGGCTATGTAATGACCCAAACCCGCCAATGGCAACTAAATGGCCACCCCCGTGGACGGCCGATCGCCGACGATGATTTGAAGCTGGTGACGACAGATTTGCCGGCACCGGGGCCCGGACAGATGCTGCTCAAGACGCTCTACATGGGGTTTGATCCCGCGCAAAAGGGCTGGATGGAAAATGTTGCCGACTATGTCGCTCCTATGGCGATCGGTGATGTGATGCGCGGATCATCGATCATGGAGGTCGTCCAAAGCAATGCCGGCCGCTTCCCAGTTGGCAGCGTGGTCGCCGGAACCTCAGTCTGGTCGGAATATGTGGTGCACAATGGCGAAGGGCTGAACATATGTGAGCCCGGACTGCCGCCCACAGCAATGCTGTCGATCCTTGGCACTACCGGCATGACTGCCTGGTGTGGCCTCTTCAAAATTGGGCAGCCGGTCGCTGGCGATGTTGTGCTGGTATCGGGT
The DNA here is from genome assembly GCA_035196065.1 of Sphingobium sp. Classification (NCBI taxonomy): domain Bacteria; kingdom Pseudomonadati; phylum Pseudomonadota; class Alphaproteobacteria; order Sphingomonadales; family Sphingobiaceae; genus Sphingobium; species Sphingobium sp. The sequence continues at coordinate 2,280,822 of CP136575.1, read as the reverse complement.
GCTGCAGGCGCGACCGGATCAGTGGTTGGGCAACTTGCCAAGATTGCCGGCTGCACGGCGATCGGCATTGCTGGCGGTGCCGAAAAATGTGCCTGGTTGACGCAAGAGGCAGGATATGACCACGCCATAGACTATAAGGCAGGACCAATCCGTGACCAGATTAAGGCGCTTGCGCCCAATGGCGTCAATGTCATCTTTGACAATGTCGGAGGTTCGATCTTGAACGACATGCTCAGCCAGATAGCAACCCATGCGCGCGTGGTGATTTGCGGTGGGATCAGCCGCTATGAAACCGGCACCTTGCCGGCTGGGCCAGAAAATTATTTCAACCTCGTTTTCCGCCGGGCACGGATGGAAGGCTTCATCGTAATTGACTGGATGAATGAGTTTCCCGGCATTCGGAAACGGATGGTCAGCCTCATCAATGACGGTCGGTTGAAATATCGGGAGGATGTCCAAAACGGTTTCGAAAATGCCCCCGCAACCCTGCAGCGCCTGTTTGTCGGCGCAAATAGAGGCAAGCAATTGCTCAAGCTGTGACCTTCTCCCTCCCCGTAAAGGGGAGGGGAAGATTTACTGCTTTTCCATTTTCAAGCCGCCCTCGGGCAGAACCATCCAGTCCTGCGCGCTATCGGTCCAAAAGTGCATTTGCGGGTTCAATCCCGAATGGTCGTCGAGTGTGCCTGCCTTGACGACGCGGACGCCCTGCGCCTCCATCCCAGGAATGTCGCTGATGACAGGCGACCCGCAATTCGGGCAGAATTTGCGGAACACGGTTCCGCCGCTATCGCCATGATCTTCATAGGTCTTTAGATCACCGGTGATTTTCAGTCCCGCAGCCGGCACCATTGCAAGAATCGAGATCGAGGATCCGGCCTGCTTTTGGCAATTGGCACATTGGCAGGTAGCTACCGAGAGGGGCGGCCAAGCCGTTGTATAGCGCACTGCGCCGCAAAGGCAGCCGCCGCTCCGGGTCTGTTGGTCGTCGTCTGCCATCAGTGCGGCCCGCCCGCGCCGGCCATGGCTGATGCGACCGCCGCACCGATTTCTTCAGGGCGGGGATTGCGGCGCAACGTCAGTCCGCCGTTCACCTGAAAGTTCTGCCCACTCATAAAACACTCATCGCTGCACACCCAAAGCGCGGCGCGCGCGATATCTTCGGACGTGTTGAGGCGGCCGAGCGGATATTCCTTGGTAAATGCATTGGCGAGCCCAGGCGTCGCAAAGGCGCCGGCGGTCATCGGGCTTTCGGTAAAGCCAGGCGAAATGATATTCGCGCGGATGCCCTGCGGGCCATATTGGTTTGCGATACAGCGGATCATTGCCTCGCTGCCTGCCTTCGTCCCAATGTAAGCGGCATGATCGTCGATTATGCATTGCGTGGTTGCCGATGAAATCTGGATCAGCGACCCGCCATCGACCATCGCACGCACAAATGCGCTCAAGAAATAATGCACGCCTTTGAATTGCAGCGCGACCATCTGCTCAAGTTCTTCGTCAGTGACGTCATGCAGCCCCTTCATCAGACCCCAGCCGGTCGCATTCACTGCAATGTCAACCTTGCCATGGCGTTCGACAGTGGTGGCGGCGAGTGCTTCAACATCAGCTTTGCTGGTGATGTCGCATGTCAGCCAGTCACCGGCGATGCTGCCGGAAAAACGCTGCAGTTCGTCCTGATGACGCCCGGCGACAACAACCTTGGCGCCTGCATCGGCAAATGCACGCGCAATGTGCTGGCCCATATTGTCACGCCCGGCAGCGCCCAGCACAACGGCAACTTTTTTGGATAGATTGGCCATAATTTTCAATCCTTTGCGGTCAGGAATGTTGCGGTGGCCTTGCCATCGGGACCGTAGACCGGTTCTTGCAGGTCACAACGATATTTGCGGGTATTGGCATTCAGGATCGAATAACCCGCCAAGTGCCCGAGCATGCCGAGATAGGCTTCGCCTTCAAGATGTTCCTGCAATTCCTCAGCGCTGTCCCATTCCTCGAAAACATGCACTCGGCCCGCATCGTGGGGGTCTGCGGTCCATGCATAATGGCGACATCCTGGCTCGGCGAGCGCCATGTCGATCAGTGCCTTGGCACCGGCGAGTGCTGGCTCGCGGTTTTCGGGGGGGAAATCAACCTCGCCCGCAATCACTATTGTCATGTTCTCAACCCTTCAAAAAATTAAAGTTTCTTTCTTGGAACCGCCATTGGCCGTCGATACGGCGATAGCGGTCATCATAGCGGCCGACGGGACGCGATATCGAACCATCCGCACTTTCAAGAATCTCGTGCGTGTAGACGGTGCCCTGGGCCTGATCGCCGTCAACAGACAGCGCTCCCATTTGCGCAAAAAAGGCAACAAAGGTGAAATTCGTCATTGCACCGTCCCAAAGCGCCACGATCGCATCCCGGCCTTCCACCTGCTGGCCCATCAAATGCCAATGCGCATCTTGCGCCCAATTCGATCCCCAATCGGCCGCGTCGCGACGGAACACAGCGTCGCAATAGCTGTCGTTCAGCGCCCGGATGGCGATTTGGTCCTCCAACGGTCCTGTAAATGCCATGTCTGTCTCTCCCCTTGCTGATATGAGGCTATGGGGAAAGCGTCCGGGCCGAAACTATCAAAACCGCTGTGCCCCATCATTTTTGCTCATTCAGAAGCAGGATCGCATCAGGCATATTGATGGGGTCATTGGAGCGAAGGAGAGACGATATGGAACTGGGCCTTGCTGGTAAAAAAGTCATCATGAACGGCGGCGCGCACGGTATTGGCCTTGAAACCGTCAAACTGTTCACCGCCGAGGGTGCCGATGTTGCCTTTTTCTCGCGCGATCAAGGGCGAATCGATGCCGCGCTCGAAGCTGTTGCCGGAAACAAGGGTACGGCCCATGGCACTGCTTTTGATATGAATGGCAATCCAGAAGGCTACAAAGCCTGGCTTGCGGATGCAGCGGAAAAGCTGGGCGGATGCGACATTTTCATACACACCGCAAGCTCGTCGGGCATGGGGGCCACGCAGGATTGGCACAAAGGTTTTGAAATTGACATCATGGGCGCGGTGCTCGGCCTCGAGGCGCTTGAAGGCGCGTTGGAGGCTTCGGGTAACGGTTCGATTATCTTCATGTCGTCGACCGCAGCGGTCGAGACTTTCATCATGCCGCAAGCATTCAATGCCCTGAAAGCCGCGTTGATCACTTATGCCTCGCAGCTCAGCCAATCGCTTGCGCCCAAGGGCATTCGCGTCAACACCGTTACGCCGGGTCCGATTGAGTATCCCACGGGCAACTGGGAAATGATCAAAGGTGCGATGCCAGATTTTTACAATGGCACAGTGGCACAAATGCCGATGGGCCGATTGGGCGCACCGGACGAAGTTGCACGTGCGATTGTATTTCTAGCCAGCTCTGCATCGAGTTACACAAGCGGGGTCAATCTTGTTGTCGACGGTGGCTTTACCAAAAGGGTGCAGTTCTGATGCGGCTTTACCAGTCGGTGGGCCCCAATCCTCGCATGGCAGCTATGTTTATTGCCGAAAAGGGTATCACTATCGAGCGGATCTTCCTCGATATACTGGCAGGTGAGAACCGCCAGGACGATTTCCTTGCCAAAAACCCGCGCGGCGGATCGCCATGCTTGGAACTGGACGACGGCAGCTTTCTTGATGAATCGGTCGCGATTTGTGAATATCTTGAAGAGCGGTTTTCTTCTCCGCCGTTGATTGGCAGCAACGGCGAAGAGCGGGCTCAGACTCGGGCGGCAATCCGCTGGGTTGACCAGCAAATCGTTGTTCCGATGACGAATGGCTTTCGCAGCGCCGAAGGTCTGCCCATGTTCCAGCCGCGGATGCTTTGCGTGCCCGAAGCGTCAGACGGGAACAAGGCTTATGCCCGTGATGGTCTTGAAAAGGCTGATATCCGGTTGGCCGGCCAGGATTATCTTTGTGGCAACCGTTTCACTCTGGCAGATATATTGCTGTTTTCTTTTGTTGAATTTGGCGGGACGGTGGGACAGCCGATCCCCGAAGGTTGCAACAATTTGAAGGCGTGGCAGGCACGGGTCGCAAGCCGACCGAGCGCGGAAATTTCCGCTAACCCCAAAAACGGTCTTTGAGAGGGTCAATCGATGGACAGGGATACACTGCTCGACATCTATACGCGCACTATGCGGTGCGCCCGGTCGGACGAGAAGTTTCGTTCGCTGATCATCAGTGGAAAGCTGGCAACGCTCTATTACACTTATCGCGGGCAGGAACTTGTCACTGCGGCGATGATGGCGGCGCTCAACACTGACGATTATCTCGTGACGACGTACCGCGGCCAGCACGACCAAATCGCCAAGGGTGTGCCTTTTGATCTGCTCTATGCCGAGATTGCGGGACGGGCGACGGGGACCTGCAAGGGCAAGGGCGGTTCAATGCACATCACTCATCCGGCGACGGGTGTGATGGTGACTACCGGCGTCGTAGGATCAGGCCTGCCTATCGCCAATGGCCTTGCGCTGGCATCGCAAAATCGCGGTGACGGCAAGGTCACGGTCTGTTGCTTCGGCGATGGCGCGACCAATATCGGTGCCTTCCATGAAGCTCTGAACATGGCTCAGCTTTACAAGCTGCCAGTGATCTTTTTCTGCCAAAACAATCGCTATGGCGAGCATACAGCCTTTGCCGACCATACCAAGGTCGACACTATTGTCACCCGCGCTGGCTCCTACGGGATGAAGGGGATTAAGGTTGACGGTAATGATGCTGAAGCGATGCATGCCGCCGCTGTGGAGGCGGTCGAACATGCGCGCTCGGGCAAGGGACCGGTGCTGCTGGAAGCTATGTGCTACCGGATGATGGGGCACTTTTTCGGCGCAGATTTTTCCTACATGCCCAAGGAACATCTCGCCGAGATGGCCGCAGAAGACCCGCTACCAAAGCTGCGTAAGTTGATGCTCGACCACCAGTTCACCGAAGCCGAATTGGACGCCATTGTGGGGCAGATAGAGGCTGAACTCGATGCGGCGGCGGAGTTTGCGTTCAACAGCCCGTTCCCGGGAGCCGATGAATTGAGGATCGACGTGTTTGAAGAGGAGATCGCGGCATGACCGGTAAAATAGCACTTGGTCAGGCGATCAATCGCGCAATTGACGAGGCCATGGCCGAAGATGAAGGCGTGATCCTGCTGGGAGAGGATGTCGCGGCCAAACAGGGCGGCGGCGTATTCAAGATTTCAGCTGGCCTCACTGAAAAATATGGCGAGCACCGCATCCGTGCCACGCCGATTTCCGAACAGGCCATCATGGGGGCGTGTGTGGGTGCGGCGCTAGCTGGCTTCCGCCCGATTGCCGAAATCATGCTGATGAATTTCGTGACGGTCTGCATGGACCAGATCGTCAACCATGCCGCGAAGCTGCGCTTCATGTCTGGCGGGCAGACCAATGTTCCGCTGGTGCTCCGCACCACGACCGGCGTCGGTGTCGGTTTTGGCGGGCAGCATAGCGACATGCTGGAAGCTTGGTTCGCGCATGTACCGGGCCTCAAAATCGTCACGCCGTCGAATGCGGCGGATGCGCAGGGGCTGATGCGCGCAGCAATTGCCTGCAACGACCCGGTGATCTTCATCGAGAATATTCTCTGTTATGGCCTGCAGTCGGATGATCCTGGCCCCAATCATGTCGTTCCGCTCGGCAAGGCTGCCGTCGCGAACGAGGGCAGTGATTGTTCGATCATTACCTATGGCCGTACTGTCCTTGATGCACTTGAAGTTGCAGGCCAGATGGCTGAAGAGGGTGTGTCAGTCGAAGTTATCGACCTGCGCACCATCGCACCTTTTGACGAGGAAACGGTGTTGGCATCGGTCCGCAAGACTGGGCGTGCAGTGGTTTTGCACGAAGCAGTCAAGTCATATGGGACCGGCGCAGAAGTTTCCGCACGGATCAACGAAGCGCTGTTCGGCCAATTGAAGGCACCGGTGCAGCGGATCGGTGGCGCCTTTTCTGCCGTGCCAATGGCCAATGTTTTGGAACAGGCTTGGATCCCGACCAAGGATGGCATCAAAGATGCCATCCGTACGGCGATGAGCTGGAAAGTTTAGGCAGATGACAACCGAGATACGGATCCCCAAGATTGGCATGTCTGCGACCGAAATGACGCTGTCCGAATGGATGTTCGAAGATGGAGAGCAAGTGCAGGTCGGTGACGTGATCTATACAATCGAAACCGACAAGACCACGACCGAGGTGGAAGCGCAGGTCGCGGGCGTGCTCCGGGTGTTGGCACCTGAGGGCGAGGCTTATCCGGTAGGTACATTGGTCGCGACCATCGAATAGCCGGTGTCTCCGCTTGAAGCCTCGCGGTTGATGTATGCCCATGTTCAGCAGGGCGATTGGGATATTGTCGAAAACTTCTTTACCGACGACTTCTTAATCTATGAGCCGCCAAGCCTTCCATATGGCGGCGAGTGGCATGGTAAAGACGCGCTACGCAGGCTCCACGCCCATGTCATGGCCTATTGGGAAGCACCGAAAGTTGAGTGGATCGATTTGCTGGGCAGCGAAACATACACGGTCGCTTTGCTCCACTTCAGCATGACTTCAAGGGCGAGCGGTGAGCGGTTCAGCCAGCATGTCACCGAAGTGACCCGTTTCAACTCCGATGGCAAGATGACCGAAATGCGGATCCATTATTTCGATGCGGGCGAGGTTGCGCGCATTGCCGGGCCAGATATGAAATCGATCTAGAGCGACTGTCCATCGTCGACCGTAAAGGCGGCACCGGTGACAAATCGCGATGCATCCGAGCAAAGATAGAGCAGCATCGGGTCGAGCGCGTCGATCTCCATCACCCGTCGCCTCGGAAAGCGCTGCACCTGACGTGCGCCGCCTTCGGTTGCGAACCAGTCCTGGTTGATGCCGGTTACGATATAGCCGGGTAAGATGCTGTTTACGTTGATACCTTTGCTAGCCCATTCGCGGGCCAGCACCTTACCCATTTGCAGGACCGCCGCTTTGGATGCGGAATAGGGGGCAAGGCCAGGTTCAATCGCTTGGGCGGTGATCGACGAGACAATGACAATCCGGCCATGCTGCCGTTCCTTCGCGCCATTGGCCATCATACGCCGTGCGCTTTCCTGCACGGTCAGGAAAACGCCACGCAGGTTAACCGACATTACCCGATCGAATTCCTCGGGCTCGAGGTCGAAAAAGGGGGTATGCGCATCCATTCCGGCATTGGCGATCACGCTGTCTACAGCCCCAAAGGCCGCTTCTGCCGCGTCAAATGCTGATACGGTCGAATCCTTGTCGGCAACATCCATAGCAACCGAGATGGCCCTTCCGCCTTGTGCCGTTATTTCGGCGACGATGCCGTCAAGCAATTCGGTTCGCCGCGCCGCCAGCACAACATTCGCGCCCGCGGCTGCCGCCACCTTGGCAAAATGCGCGCCGATGCCAGATGAGGCACCGGTAATGAGAACGGTTCGATTTCCGAGGGTGAGTTCCACAGGCTGGGGCTTTCGTTCTGAAAACGCCCCCTCGTCGAGGGGGCGCTGGAAGGGTGACGCCGCGCCTTACATCAAGCAACAGTAAGCCGCGAGGCCACGGCCTGCTACAATCCGAACTGGCCCAGCAAAAGCAGTTTCACGCCGCATTGCGGCGAATGAGGGCCTTTTCAACTATTTCGGCAATTCGCCGCTCAGATATTTGTCCATCGTCTGGTGGAAATGCCGGATGCGGCTTTCCTGATAATGACCAAGTTCAATTGCCTTGTTTTTCGACGCCTTCATCCCAGTCTGCACATAGGGAAGATTTTCCATGTCTTGATCGAATACGCCGGCCAAGGCTCCACCGATCAGGTCGCTTGCTGCGGCGAAAGGTTCGCCGTCCGGCACCATGAACATAGGAGCTGTCTTAGGAGGCTTTTCGCCCTTGGGTGTACGCAGCAAGATGCGTACTTCCATCAGGCAATGGTCTGCATCGTGCCAAGGGCGCCAACGGTAGACAATGTTCGGCACCATCCCGCCCCAAGGCGACCAGTTGGGGAAGATGTTATAGGTCAGATTGTCGAGCATCTCGCTGTCGGTATAGCTCGAATAATCATGCCCATTCTGGTTGGCGAAGGATTCCCGATTGCCTTCGGCCAACAATTTGCGCGCAAGCCAAGGGTCTTCCGGATCGAAACCGCGCAAGTCCTGACTCGCTTCGACGCCGCCGCGCCGCGATCGGGCATCACCTGCAGCGCCGGTAAAGTCGGCAAGCGATTGGATCACATACATCTGATCTTTGCCCTTCAAATGCGGGGAAAGCGCCGCCGATGCCGTGATCGCCCGGTTCATATGGTCGCCATATAGGTCGTACCGAGTGTTGGCATCGGCGGTGAAGCCGAGGATCTGCGGGTGGGTGACGACGCTATGCCACGCCTCCATGAAGGCTTCAGCGACGGCCTTCCAGTTTGCCGGAACGACCTTGCCGACCCATGCGCCAGTGTAGCATTCTTCAAGCCGCCAATTGTCATAATGTTCGACGCCAGGCCCGATCCACTCACGGAACGGCGGCAGGTCGTGATTTTCGCTGATCAGGATAAAGCCCTGCCAGCTTTCGACCTTCAGTTCGGGAAGCGATAGGTCCTTTTCTTCCAGGTGCTTGAAATCCCAGTTGCACGGAATTTCTTTCAGGCTGCCGTCATTATGCCAAGTAAAGCCATGGAACGGGCAGCGAAGCTGGATCGAAGGGCCGCTTTCGGTACGCAGTTTGCGACCGCGATGCAGGCAGACATTGTAGAATGCCCGGACTGATCCATCCTTTTGCCGCACAAGCAGGAAGCTCTTGTCACCCAATTCATAAACTACGCTGTCGCCGGGTTCGGGCATGTCTTCTTCGCGTGCAGCGAATTGCCATATGTTCGGCCATATTTTCTCGTCTTCGAGTGCCTTGAACGCTGGCGAGGTATAGCGGTCGGTCGATAGAGCGTCGTTATCAAGGTCTTGGGTGGATTCGAGTAGCAGATAATCGGGTGCTCGTCGCGTATCCGCATTCAGCATATCGGTATAGCTTGGTCCCGGGCAGCGGGCGTCGGCGATTTTAGGGTCTCTGTCGGCCATGGTGCAGCTTCCTCAGTTTATAGGCATGCCGATTGCCTCGGCAATATGGATTTGGACGGACTGAACGGCGCTTTCATTCGATCCGAGAATGACGTGAAAGTCATCGGGCGCCGCCAGCAAATTTGCATATCCCGCGGATGCCACGCGATAATCTTCGGTCTGCACCACCATCGCAGTGCCATCATAGGCCATTTCGCACATCGCGCGCTGCGCCTCGCTTTCGACGCCGAAGGGAGCATAGACCGCAAACTGGCAGCGGGTCTTGCCAACTCCATCGGGGAAGAGGCGGAACACTTGGGTGAAGAACTTGCCGGGTTCGATCGAACCAAAGAAAATCACCGTGTTGGGAAACAGGAAGTGGACACCGCCATAATCGGTTTCAGGCCATTCCGCTTCGGGCGTGCCGATCAGTTTTCCGATGCTGTTATCGGGAAAACCGATGCGATGGTGCCGCCCGTACCGGTCGACCGAGGCGACATCGTTATAATGGGTCTGGCCGATGGTTGTGTTGTGGAGTGCCGAGAAGTGATAACCTTCGGAATAGGTATCGAGCGCGAACTTCCAATTTGAATCGGCGGTCAAAATACCTTTCTTGACCGGACGCGCGCGATGCAGCTCTAACGCCGAGAGAAGGTCGGCAAAGCCGCCGAGATGCGCTGCAGCATCTATCGGGTCGCCACCTCCGGCCCGGACGAAGATCAGGCCGAGATGTTCTGTGCACGGGATTTCAAGCAGGTTGCGCGCGCCAATCTCGCAGCCTTCAAAGCTGGTTTTCGACGGTTGACCGATAAGCTTTCCTGCTGAATCAAAGGTCCAAGCATGGAAGGGACAGGTGACCCGTGACCGGTGCCCCGACCATGGCTCGTTTTCCTCCACCAGTTTCGCTCCGCGATGGGTGCACATGTTGCGGAAAGCCCGCACAATGCCGTCTTTCCCACGCTGGACGATGATCGAGGGACCAGCGGCATCAAATACCAGCAAATCGCCCGGTTCGTGAATGTCACCGGAAAGACCAGCCACAACGGGCTGTGCCAGAAAAAGCTTTTGGCGCTCGGCTTCAAACCTTTCCTCGTCGATATAGACACCCTTGTGCAGGGGCAGCGGGCCTGCCGCCCGATCGGTTTCCTTCGCGGCGACCAGCTCCACCATGCGGCGCAGGCCATTGCGGGCCATTTCGCGCCTGCGCGTTTGCCAGTCGACGGCGATTTCGGGATCGCGGTCGCTCATTCCTCTTAAAACTCCCAGTGTCTCTCTGTATGACATCATGCCACTGTCGGTCGACCGTGCAAGCTGTCGCATTGGATAGGAGGGTGACGTTTTGAAAGGCCTAGCTGCCATCGGACCGGTGATGCAAATCGCCTTTGTTCCCGAAGATTTCGACGCTGCGATTACATACTGGACGGAGGTGATGGGCGTGGGCCCTTTCTTCCTGATTGAAAATATTCATCTTCCCGACAGTCGCTATCTGGGAGAACCCAATCATTGCATCTTTTCAATTGCTCTGGCCTATTGGGGCGATGTCCAAATCGAACTAATCCGGCAGGAAAACGATGCGCCCAGCATCTATCGCGGAGCAAAAGGGCAGGGGATGCACCATGTCTGCGTATTGACAGATGACATCGCAACGGCACGGAAGTTGTCGGAAGACGTCGGGGCACAAGTTTTAGTTGAGGGGCGCGTCGATCCGGACGGAGCAGTCCTTTATGTCGATAGCGGTGGCGGGCCCGGCACGATCGTTGAAATATTGCAGCCGGCAAGCGGCAGCGAGGGACTGTTTGCGATGATCAAGGCGGCTTCAGAGGGCTGGGACGGAAGTGATCCTGTTCGCAGGTTGGGATAAGGAGGGGTTATGGGACTGCAAGGTAAGGTGGCGCTGATTACGGGCGGAACTTCTGGGATCGGTGCCGGAACGGTGCGTCACTTCCGCCGAGAAGGAGCAGAGGTTGTCTTTACAGGCTCCAACGAGTCTGCAGCGCGCATAATATGTGCTGAAACCGGCGCGCACTTCGTTCCCCAGCGGGTCGAGGATCCGGACAGTTGGCCTTCGGTCATGGATTTCATTACACAAACATTCGGGCGCTTGGACATCGCCTTTGCCAATGCGGGCACCGAAAAAGGGGATGGCGATATTGAGCATGTCAGCTTTGAAGGTTGGCAATCGATCCTTGCAGTGAACTTGACCGGCGTGATGCTCACCGTGCAGCATGCCGTGCGGTTGATGCGCACCAACCCTGATGGGCCCAAGGGTTCAATCATCCTCAATTCGTCAATGAATGCGCAGCGACCGCTCGGAAATTACGTTGCATATTCAACTACTAAGGGCGCCCTTATCGCTCTTGCTAAATCCACTGCGGTACATTGTGCGCAGTCTAAAACAGCCATAAGATGCAATTCAATTCATCCCGGTGTTGTCGAAACCGAGATGATCCGTGCCGTCATTGATTCCACACCCGATCCGGCGGCGGCTCGCGCACAGTTTGAATCGATGGCGCCGATGGGGCGCATGGCGCAGGTGGATGAAGTCGCAGCGCTTGTTGCCTATCTTGGATCAGACGAAGCAGCGTTCATCTCAGGCAGCGAGTTTGCCATTGATGGTGCAACCAACGCTGGCATGATGGGGGTCTGACGGGAGCCGATTTAGGCCGCAGCCCCCAGATAACCCAGTTGCCCGGCCTTGAACACAGCCTGGCTGCGGTTGACGGCGTTCAATTTCTCGCCGGCGCGCTGCACATGATAGCGCACCGTTGCATGGCTCAGTTCAAGGATCATGCTGATCTCGCGGTCGGTCTTGCCAATGGCGGCGAAGCGCAGACATTCGACCTCGCGTTTTGACAGACGACAGTCGGACGGGATCCATTTCTGTGTCTTTGCTATCATCGCGTAGCTGGCAAGATACCGGCGTGCCAGAGCTGCCAACAGTTCGCCTTTTTCGGCAAATTGTGCAGAGAGGTCGCGCCAGCCATAATCAACCGGCGTGAAGCTGGCTGCGGCGATCTGACCAAAGGATAGATGGACCGGCACAACGATTGCTGAGGGTGCCAGTACGAATTTCTTGAAATCGGAAAAACTCAGCGCATCGAGATATTTGTTGGGAAATGATGTCCGCGCGCCATCTTCGTTGCACCAAAAGGCTTCGCTTTCGTAGCGACAGGCCCGGGGCAATGGTGACACAAGTGCAAGACGCCGGTCTTCCCACCAGCGTTCGCCTTCCTTGTTCCAACCGAAGACATCTGAATTCATCACCCCACCATTTGCATCCGTCAACTGGTCGGGGGAAGCGATGTCGGGTGTCACCGCAACGCGGAAGGCATGCTGCTGTGCAACGGTGTTCAAAGCCATTGAGGCCGGACGGATATCTTTCAGCTCACGTATAGTGACACTGTCGAGCAGGTCATTTGGCCAGCGCATTTTACTCTCCGGAAGGCAGGTCAAGGCCTGCCCTCTCTCTCTCCGATTCCGATGCTATCAGATCGAACGCTGCTGTGAATACGATTTTTTTCTAAAGCCCGAGAACCTGCTTGGCGATGATCGTTTTCTGCACCTCGTCGGATCCACCGAAAATCGTCCAAGCTCGGCCGTTGAGCCAGGTCGGCATTGCCAGTTGGGCCTCGCGTCCACCGACAGGCTCGGGCGCTTCATTGCCATAAAGCGGGCGGCTGGTGGGCAATTGCAGACCGTCATATCCGAACATGTCTACCGTGATCGTGTTGATCGCCTGCCGCAGGTTTGATGCTGTGAGCTTCATCAGCGAGGTTTGCGGACCTGCAGGACGTCCCTTGGCCAGTTCGGAGAGGATCCTGAGTTCGGTGACTTCAAATGCCTCGGTTTCGAGCCGCAGCCGCGCTAGACGTTGCATCAGAGCGACGTCATGATTCATCGCGCCATTGACACCCGAGGGCTGGCGCTTCGCATATTGTTCGACCCGTTCGATTTCGGCGAGCAATGACGGTGCCGCGCATGATCCTCCCCGTTCATTTTCGAGTAGATATTTTGCGATGGTCCATCCCTGGCCTTCGTCACCAATCAGGTTTTCGACGCCGGTTTCGGCATTGTCGAAAAAGGTCGCGTTGACTTCATGGTCGTTGGCGATGGTGACGATCGGGGTTACGCTAACGCCGGGTTGGTCCATCGGAACCAAAAGGAAGCTAATTCCCTCCTGTTTTTTCGCGTCCGGGTTGGTCCGGACCAGCGCAAATATCCAGTTGGCGTGGTGTGCGTGGGTGGTCCAGATTTTGGAGCCATTGACGATGTATTTATCGCCCTGCCGTTCGGCCCGGGTCTTAAGCGACGCTAGGTCTGAGCCTGCACCTGGTTCCGAATAGCCCTGGCACCAATAATCTTCTCCAGAAAGGATTCGCGGCAGGAATTGGGCCTTTTGTGCGGGCGTGCCGAACTTGCAAATGACCGGGCCAACCAGTTTCAGGCCGAGAACGGGCAGGGCCGGGGCGCCTGCCAAAGCGCATTCTTTTTCAAAGATGTATTTCTGCGTGGGTGTGAATCCGGGACCGCCATCCTCTTCGGGCCACAAGGTCGCCAGCCATCCTTTCTCATTCAGGATCGCTTGCCATTCGCGCGTGATGTCAGGTTCTACAAACACGCTGGGGGTGGCAAAGGCGCCTTCGCGCAATCGGCTGTTCAACTTGTCATCCAAGAAGGCGCGGACCTCCTCGCGAAAAACGAGGTCTTCAGCGCTGAAACTCATGTCCATCAGTCAATTTCCCCCATCGCCCAGCAGATACCGCGGCGCAATGTTTCGTAATATACCGGATAGTTCCAGCCGCATCGTTCGGGATGCTCCCAGAAAGGCATCAGTTCAATCACATCATAATGGCTACGGCAATGCCCTAGCGTATTGTAAAGCACTGCGCCTTTGCTGTGTTGACGTAGGTAAAGGATCGGTACCACGACATTGTCATAATCCGCTTCGACGAAACCGGTCGCTTCGCCATCGAAGCGGGTTTGCATCAATATCTGGATCGGCGCCTTGGTCTTTGTGATATACAGTTCGTCGATCACATCGAAATCTTCGAGGCCTTTGGTCAAGGCGTGGGTTCGGTCACTGATTTCGACGCGGAACGGCCCGATCGGAGGATGTGCCTTAAACTGGGTGCCGAGTACTTCCATCAGATCGTCCCGTTCTTCCGGGCAATCGACGCCGCCTTCGACAAAACGCAGGATCGAATTGGTGCCGTGTAGCGCGAGCCAGCGCCCACCCTTGTCAAGAAACGCCTTGATTGCTGTGACTTCTTCAGGGGTTGGCAGGACATCGCATGTGTAGGTCACGAGGAACTGGCAAGCTGAGAGCCGTTCGGTGTTGCTGTAATCCATCGCAACGGTGGTTCGGATGTTTTGATGCTCGGCCAGCAACTTCAGCACTTCAAGCCGCGCGAAATCGATATCATGATATTTGCCTGCAGCAACAAAATGTGCGTCGATACGTCCCATATGCATCAAGCCCTGATAGTGCCGCCGCCATCGACGGTGAAATCGACGCCAGTGGTAAAGCTCGCTTCATCGGAAGCTAGGAATAGACAGGCGCGCGCAACTTCTTCGGCTTCGCCGACCCGGCCCATTGGATGGTTTGCTGCGAAAATTGCTTCCCCTTCTTCAACGCTTGGAAACAAGGTAAGATAGCGTTCGAACATCGGCGTGCGGATCGCGCCGGGATGGACCGTATTCACCCGGATCGGATATCCCTTTTCTGCGCAATGAAGTGCTACGCACTTGCTCATAGCTGTTACCGCCGCTTTGGTGGCGCAATAGGCAATGAAGCCGGCGCCGACGCGCAACGCCAGCATCGATCCAATGTTGATAATCGCACCGCTTTCGCCGCTGGCTGCCATCGCTGGAAGTGCTGCGCGGCAGCCGTAAAATGTGCCGTTGAGGTTGATCGCCAGCGTACGGTTCCAACTGTCGAGCGGGACATCCTCCACACTTCCCGGCTCCGAAATGCCGGCGACGTTGAAGAGATGCGTGATCTTCCCGAAACGCGCGGTGGTTGCGGCAACGGCTGCATCCCACTGGTCGAGTTGCGCGACATCGAGCGAGGTGCTCGCTGCAGCATTACCAAGGGACTGGGCGTGGGCTGCAGCCTTTTCGGACTGGATGTCAGCCAGCATCACGCTGCCTCCTGCCGCGACGAATTGCCGTCCTATGTCTCCGCCAATCCCCTCGGCCCCGCCGCTGATCAACGCGACTTTCCCCTGCATATTCGGCATCTCAGCACTCCATGATTGTAACAGCAGATACGCCCGGCGCGCCATAAACATGCGTGTAGGCAGTTTTCGGTGCGCCAGACACCTGACGCGCGCCGCCATGTCCGCGTAATTGGACGACATTTTCGTAAACTTGCCGCAGCCCGGATGCACCGATCGGTTCGCCGCAGGCAAGGCAGCCACCATCGGTATTGACCGGAAGCTTTCCGTTCAATTTGGTCCTACCCTCGGCGAACCATTTTTCTTGTTCGCCATCCTTGCAGAAGCCATTCTCTGCCATGTGCATAATCTCTGCACCGCTTTCGGTATCCTGCAATTGGGCGACGTCGATATCTTCGGGGCCAATGCCCGCTTTTTCAAAGGCTGCTCTCGAGGCGAGAACGGTCGGCGATACTCCGCGGTCAATATCGAGCGATGGAGCAAAGACCTCGAATGATCCGGGCGGGCGCGTGCGCATCACCGACGTTTTCAGCCGGATGACGGGTTTGCCCAGTTCGCGGGCCTTTTTCTCTGTTCCCAGGATCAATGACACCGCACCTTCTGCGGGCGAGCAGAACATATATTTTGTCAACGGATCGTTGACCATCGGTGCATTTAGGATCGTATCGAGATCAACTGGGGAACGGCGCCAGGCATGTTCGCATTTGGAGCCATTTTCGAACGCCTTTTCGGCAACCAGCCCTAATGTGCGCTGGGAAATTCCGTGCAGCGACATATAACGCTGGAGTTTCAGAGCGAAGAATTGGGTGGTTAGCATCAACCCGGCCTCGCCATACCAGTCTGGCAAACCATATTCCGACGGCTTGGCATTGAAGGCACCGCGATCATGCTTGTCAAAGCCAACGGCCATGCCGACGTCATATTCGCCGCTGGCGATCGCGCCATAAACCGAAGCCAGTGATGATCCGCCCGTTGCGCAGCCATTAGCCACGTTGATGATCGGAACGCCGGTAAGGCCGAGTTCGTTCACCATAACGTCGGCCGCACCGGCTGAACTGGATCCGCCATATGCGATTTCTATGTCCGACCAATCCAGCCCTGCATCGGATAGCGCCTGCTTGACCGCGAAAACGCCTTGGTCACGGCCACTACGCCCTTCGGTTCGGCCGAATGGGTGAATGCCGATGCCGATGATGCAGACGTCGCTCATGCGCTTTCCTTTGGGGCAAAGGCGAAGCACGCGCGCTCGCCGTCAAAATCCTCAATTACCAGTTCCATGTCCATGCCGATCCTCAGGCCTGTAATCGAAGTGAGCCTGCTTTCGACAATCACCTGACCCGGCAATTCGACATAGCCGACACCAAAGGGACGGAACGGCTGCGGCCCTGCATAAGGGGCCTTGGGTTCAAACCCTTGGATGGTCCAGGACCAGAGCTTGCCGGTCCGCGAGAGGAGCACGGCATCATAGGCCGAGGCAGCGTCACCGGTTGGCATCGGGAAAATGATTTTGCCATCGCTTTTGCGCTGGCCGCCAATTAGCCGCGGTTCGGGCTCGTCGATCCAAAGACCATCGGAAAGCGGTTTGAGGCCCGTCATATCATGCGGCCTTTGCCATGGCGGCGATAGCGGATGCAGGATCTCCGAACAGTTTGGACAGCAGCAGCAGCCTTTTGACGCCATGACCTATTGTCAGTTCGTCGGTCATTCCCATGCCGCCATGCAATTGGACTGCCTGTTCGGCTATCCATTGTCCGTTTTCGGCAATGAAAGCCTTGGTTGCGGCTCGATCCTGACCGGGCAGTAGCAAGGCTCGATAAAGCGATGACTGCATGGCTTCCAGCTTCGCATAGGCATCGACCAGGCGGTGCTGGATAACTTGAAAACGACCGATGGGTTGACCAAACTGCTCGCGTGTCTTCACATATTCAAGTGTGTCATCGAACAAGCGCTTGGCAAGGCCTACCATTTCGGCTGCCGCAATCAGGCGTGTTTCGTCTACCGCGCTTTCGATGCGGGCCATATCTGCAACGGGTTGTGCTGCGACATTGCGGAAAGTCACGACCCCCGCAAGGCTGCCATCAACCACCGGATAAGAACGGATATCGACCCCGTCCGCACGGGCATCGACGGCGAAGAGCTTCGTGACGCCCCCTTCTTGCGCGCTAACAATCAGCAGATCGGCTGAAGCGGCTGACAGCACGAAGGTTTTTTCGCCATTCAACCTTCCACCCTGTGCACTGACCGACTTTGCCTCAAGCACATAACGCCCCTGCGGCTCGGCAAAGGCAAAGGCGGCTATCTGGGAACCGTCGCTTATTCCCGCAACATATGCGCTGCCAGCGAGCAGCCGGGCTGCAAGAAATCCGCATTCGGTCCAGGGTTCGACTGCGAGACCCCGTCCCATCGCCTGCGCAACTATGGCACAATCAAGCAATGATCCGCCGAGGCCGCCGTCGCTTTCGGAAAGGGCAAGGGCCACGAGTCCCAGATCGGCAAGGTCCTTCCAGCGATTGCGGTCAAATCCTCCGTCCATACGGCGCATCGTGTGCCGCCGCGCAACATCGACCGGCGCGCAGAAACGCTCGACCGTGTCGCGAAACATCAGCTGATTGTCGTCAAGGTCAAAGTTCATGCGATCTTCCGGAATGTGATTGGGGCTGAGATCAAACCGCGCAAAAGGAGGTTGGGTGAAACCTTGAGTTCGGCACCGTCAGCTATGCGAATGTCGTCAAGCCGGGCGAGGAGTTGTTGGAAGGCAACTGTCATTTCCTTTCGGCTCAGCATGTTGCCGACGCACATGTGGATACCCTTGCCAAAGGCGAGGTGTGTGCGGGCATTTTGCCTTTCGGGATCGAAACGATCTGGATCGGCATATTTTGCCGGGTCGCGATTGGCCGCCGCATAGCGCAGCATGATCATTTCGCCCGCTTTGAAATCGTGACCGCCAAGACTGCAATCCTTTTTGACCACACGCCACATTCCCGCTGTGGGCGTATCGAGCCGCAAGACTTCCTCAATCATGTTAGGAATAATTGCCGGATTGGCGCGGACTTTTGCCTGAGCGTCCGGGTTTTGGGCAAGATGCACAATTCCCCCGGCTAGCGAATGAGTCGTCGTTTCATTCCCGGCAACCATCAGCTGCTGTGCGACCGACAGGATTTCGGCGTCATCCAGCGGCCGTTCGCCGTCAATCCGTGCATTGACGATATCCGACAGCAGGTCGTCGGTGGGCGTTGCGCGCCGGGCATCGATCTTAGCCTTTACGGCATGCTGAAATTCGACGACCTCGTGCGCGCATTCCAGTTCGCGCTCTTTGGAGATCATGTGCCCTAACCGGTCGGCGAAGGCATCGGACCAGCGCTTCACATTCGCCTGTTCGGAAAGTTCGAAACCGAGTTGCTCGCAGATGACCTGCACGGGCAGGCTGACCGAGAATTCGCTGACAATTTCGCATTCGCCCTTGTCGATAAAACCGTCGATCAGGCGGTTCACCTTTGCCCGGATGCCGTCTTCAAGCGCATTGACGCGCGGCATTGAGAAGGCAAGGTTGACGAGCTTGCGGAAACGGGTGTGTACCGGTGGGTCCGCGGTCAGCAAGGTGTTGATTTGAGGCCAGCCTTTTTCGATGATCGCCTTGACCTCGGGATCCTCCGCCATCGCCCCGGCGATTGCGCCAGTGAAGTCGTTCGAGAACTCCTCTACCCGCCCGGTCGCCTCGGAACACATGTCATAGCTCATGACAATTTTCATGCCGGTGCCGGGAATTTCCATTACCGGCGAATTGGCCAGAGCCCATTGGTACATCGGAAAGGGATTCTGCATCACTTCCGGGTCCATGAAACTGGGCGGCGAACTCATGTCGGTCATGCGACTCTCTCCTCAACTGTTAAATGCCATGAAGAAGGCAGGGCATTAACGGGCGAATTTGCTAGGGTCATGAATGCACCATCACTCCGCCGTCGACCATGATGCCTTGACCTGTAATGAAGCGGGCATCATCGGTGGCAAGGAACGTCATCACATCGGCGATATCCTCAGGCTGGCCGATGCGGCCAAGTGCGGAACGGCTGGTGTAATAGGTCATTGAATCCGGATTGCTGTCGAACATTGGCCGGGTCATGCCGGTTTCGATTGCGCCGGGCTGCACGCAATTGACGGTAATGCCATATGGTCCCAATTCCATTGCGAGTGCGCGGGTCAGCCCCAATACGGCATGTTTCGAAGTGGCGTAGGCGACAAGGCCTGCATCACCATAGCGTGATAGTATCGATCCGGTGTTGATAACCCTTGCGGCATGCGATGCCTTGAGCATCGGCAGGCAGGCGCGCGTCAGTTCCATCACCGCCGTCACGTTTACGCCCAAAGCCAGGTCCCACATTTGCTGGGTCATGTCTTCATAAGCGCCAGCGGGGCATACGCCGGCATTGTTGATCAATATGTCGCAACCGCCCAGTTTCGCCGCCGCTTCCGCTGCTATCGACGCTGCATTGGCGACGTCGGTTGCCAGATTGTGCGTTCCAGCCAGCCCATCAGAGTGCAAATCGACCGCGAGTACCGTGCAGCCTTCATCGAGCAACCGCGCAACCGCAGCTGCGCCGATTCCCGATGCGGCTCCGGTAACCACGGCTTTTCGTCCATTAAGATCGCGTCCGCGTGCGATAGTCATCAGGCAAACTCCCGCTGCATTTCGGCCATGTCGAAATAGTCCCGCCAATTTTGGATCTTACCCGCATCGTTGATCTCAAACGTGCCCATGACCCGAAGGGCGCGCCATTTTCCGTCGATCAGGAATTTGTCAGTGCGTTCTGTCAAGACGACATTGCCGTTGGAAGCGATATGGTGCGTGATGAATTCAATCCCCTCTGTCGGCGGGAATTGTGCCATAACAGCCTGAATTTCCGACATGCCTTTGGCTGGTCCCATAGGGATGTTGTGCCACACAGCATCGTCGGCCATCATTGCGAAGGCGCCGGCAATATCCATACGGTTCCAAGCCGCGATGAAATCTTCCACAATCTGTTGGGCGTGCATTTCCTGTTCCTTACGAAAGTTTCAGGATCATCTTGCCGTCGTTTGTGCCGCTGAAAAGCCGCAGGAACGCGGGAAGGGCATTGTCGATGCCTTCATCGACATGCTCGTCAAACACAAGGCGGCCCTCACGCAGCCAGCCTGCCATCTCTGTTATGCCTTCTCCAAAGCGGGGAACATAATCCGCCACAAGTAAGCCCTGCATGGTTGCGCGCTTCACGATCAGTTGCCAGATGTTGCGCGCACCGGTTTTCTCGCCAGGATTGTTATACTCACTTATCAGTCCGCACAGCCCGATCCGCGCATGCATGGCGAGATTGTTGAGTTCGGCATCGAGGATATCGCCCCCGACATTTTCGAAGATTGCATTGACGCCATCGGGCGCCTCTGCGGCTATCGCTGCGGTGAGCTGATCGACTGACTTGCCGCGATAGTCGATTGCGGCATCATAGCCATAACGTTCGATCAGCCGTGCGCATTTTTCTGGTCCGCCTGCGATCCCAATAATCTTGGAAGCACCCTTGATCCTGGCGATCTGTCCGACGAGCGAGCCGACCGCTCCGGCAGCTCCGCTAACCAGCACTACGTCCCCCGGCTTCGGCTGGCAAACCTCGAGATATCCGAAATAGGCCGTCATCCCGACGGCACCCAGAACCGAAAGGAAATTTGTCGGCGAGGGCACGATAGAAATATCGACAATCTGAGAAAAACCGCCCGCCATCCCGATCGAATATTCCTCGATCGCATTGAGGCCGGACACCCATGCACCCACGGGAAACTCGGCCGACTTGCTGGCGACGATTTCGCCAACTGTCGAGGCACGTACCGGGGTGCCGAGCGGAATCGGGGGCATGTAACTGGGTGCGTCATCCATCCAACCGCGCATGGCCGGATCGAGCGAGGCATAATGGTTGCGGATCAGGAATTGGCCGTCGGCCAGTTCCGGCAACGGCTCGCTGACCAATGCAAAATCCTCGGCAGTCGGTGTCCCGCTCGGGCGGCGCTGCAGTATGAAACGGCGATTTTCAGCCACAAATTACTCCCATTCATTTCTATTCGTTACCCCCGCCTTGGCGGAAATCACGGGTTTATTGTCTCTGTAGGCTTCCCGTTCAGATGGCCTCAATCCGCACCGGTATCGCGCTTTGCAGCGACTGGCCAGTGATCGGATCATAGTCGACGGTTTCCTTGACAAGCCGGTTCGTGCCGGTGCCGATTTCGCGCACTGCACTACCATCCTCGCCCGCATCACCCCATGCATGGGCCATCGACACAATTCCACGGCGGATTGAGACCGAGGCTTCCGCTACGCCAATGACTGTCCCCGCCGGTGACGCAATCCGCACCAACGCGCCTTCCGCGATCCCCAATGCAGCAAGATCGTCCGGATGAATATGCGCAGGGTTGGTGGTCCGTTTTGCCTTTAATGCCGACAAATGTCCGCCGGTTGAGTTGAAGCGATGTTTGGTGCGGCGTGAAACAAGACGGAAATCGAAGCCTTGGTTTGGTTTTGCATCAAGGCGATAGGCGTCGAGCATTGAGGGCATTGCACCCGCGGCAAGCTGGAATTTATGTGCGGTGTCTGGGTCGGGTGCTTCAACGCGCGGGTGAAGATCGTCATAGATAATCGCCTTGCCGTCAGGCGTGTCGTCGCGCACCTTGCTAGGAGGCACCGTACAACCGGCAGCCATCAGATCGAGAAAGCTTGCCTTGTCGGGCAATGCGTCCATCGGGCAGGGGCCGCCCGCGAGCGGCAAGCCCGTGCCAAGACGTTTCGCCAAGCCCCACAAAATCGCATATTCGTCGATCAGGTCGCCGGGTGGCGGAACCAATGCGCGCGTGTAGCGGGCATATGGCGCCTCATACCACCATTCGGAAAGGTTGCTAATGTCGTCGCGCTCCAAACACATGCGTGGGGCCAGCACAACATGTGATCGTTTCGCGGTTTGTGCCATTCGGACATCTACACTTACCAGCAGTTCAAGACTATCGAGCGCCCGCGTGATCTTTTCTTGGTCGGGAAAGGCGACGACTGGGTTGCCGCCGATGTTGATAAGCGCTCGGATCTGACCTTCGCCCGGCGTCAGGATTTCATCGGCGAGAACATTGCACGGCATCTCGGTTCCGAGATGCGTAAGGTTGCGAAAGCGCGACTGCGGGAAACCCTCACCAAATAGCGGGATGGGTGCGCCAACCTGCGCTCGGCGCGGCGTCTTGGTTGTGAAGACGCGCGGAATCGAGGAGAGTTCGCCTTCCTGACAGAAACGCGCGCAGATGATATTGATCGATGCAACAAGCCATGCCGTCAATGTACCGTTTCCGGCCATTTCAGGCCCGGTACCGGTGCTGGCTACACCTCTGTTCGCGGTGGCGAACATGCGAGCTGCCTCGACGATCTGCGATGCTTCCACGCCGCAGCGCGCCCCCGCCATTTCGGGCGTGAATGGCTTCACCGCCGATGCCAATTCTTCGAAGCCGTCGACATGGGCGCCAACGAAATTGCGGTCGTAAAGCCCTTCGTCGATGATCACATGGATCATCCCCGCCAGCAGTGCCGCATCTTCCCCGGGCAGCACTGGCAGGTGGATATCAGCAAGACGGGCAACATCGCTCTCGCGCGGGTCTGCGACGATCAGTTTCAGCCCACGCTCCTGCGCATCGCGCAGACGACGCGAAGGTGAAAATGGCGGCAATGACCCCGGGGGGGCGTAATGCGATACCAGCGGGTTGTTACCGATCATGAAGCAGACATCGGCGGTGTCGAAGCTGTGCATGCCGCCTTCCCACATGCCATAACGCATTGTGGTATAGACCTTTGCCGGCTGATCGAGTGTGACACTGGTGTAGATGTTGCGGCTTCCAATGCCTTGCGCAAATGCTGTCGCGGTCGCAACGCCTGCGCTGTTCTGGAATGCATAGGTGCCGCCATAGATGGCTACCGCATGCGGCCCATGCTTATCAATAATTCCGCGCAGTTTTGCAGCGATGATATCAAGTGCTGCCTCGGTCGCAATCGGTCTGAAATTGCCAGCCTCGTCACGTATCTGGCAGGAGGTCAAACGCTCAGGCGAATAATGCGCCTCTACCAATTGACGCCCCTTTATGCAGGTATAACCGCCGAACACCGGATCGTCGGGATCGCCCCGCACGGCAACAACTCGCCCATCTTCTACATCGGCAAGCATCGCGCAATTTGCGTGGCAGAAACGACAAAATGTGTTGTGAGTGGTCTTTCCCATCGCCCAACTCCTCTCACGGATAGCCTAGGCCGATACCATGAAACTGCGACTGTCAATTTTGGCGGTTTGCGAGGTGGACCGTTTTAATTGCACGGTTAATTTTGTCATTGCGTCCAGCCGTTGTGTCGGGCGATAGAGCCGACATGAAAAATCCGGCTCTTACCCCCGTCATTGTCGGCGTTGGCCAGTTCAACGACCGTGATTGTGTTCATGATTCGCTTGGCTTGATGATCGAGGCGCTGTCTCGCGCGGATACCGATGCCGGCGGCGGATGGATCGGGCAACTCGATAGTCTGGCTGTTGTTGCGCAGATCAGTTTCGCGCAATTGGGCAATTGTGCGCAACTAATCGCTGATCATTTCGGCATTGCGCCGGCCCATGTCGAGCAGACGCCGCATCCGACCGGTGAAAGCCCGATCCAGCTTTTGAACGAGGCAGCGAACCGGATTGGGGCCGGCGAAATACAGGTCGCGGCGATATTGGGCGGAGAAGCGTTGCGGACTGCAGGGCAGCGTGCTGCTGCGGCTCGAACGGATGGCGCAAAGCCGGATTTTCTGCGCAAGGTGGCCGAGAGCGGCGGGGCGAAAGTGGCTCCGGAGCCTGGTTCCACGGCGCATCTTGCGCAATATGGATTGGTTGCGCCTACCGACGTCTATCCGCTTTATGAAAATGCCACCCGTGCAGCCTGGGGGCAGTCGCTTGCAGAGGCGCAGGCTGAATCCGGAGTGATCTGGGCAGGCATGTCCGACGTTGCTGCGGGAAATCCGAATGCTTGGATCCAGACGGCAATAACGGCCGATGCAATCACGTCGCCGGAAGCTGATAACCGGCCGATCGCATTTCCCTATCAGAAACGCATGGTCGCCAATAGCAGTGTGAACCAAGGTGCTGCCTTTATCGTGACCAGCCTTGCCCGCGCGCGCGCCGCAGGGATTGCCGATGATCGCATCATCCATATCGGTATGGGAGCGGCTGCACACACGCCGCACAATCTGCTCAAGCGCGATCAATATGCCTCATCATCGGCCATTGATGTTACGTTACAGGAAACATTGCGGCGCAATGGCCTTGGCACAGAGGATCTGACCGATGTTGAGCTGTATTCCTGCTTTCCATGCATCCCGAAAATGGCCCGCCGGGTGATCGGCTGGCCGGTGGATCGTCCGATTACCGCCTTTGGCGGACTTACTTTCGGCGGTGGCCCCATCGGAAATTATATGAGCCATGCTGTCGCCTCTATGGTTGACAAGCTGCGGCGTGATCCCGGCACTGCGTTGCTGTTTGCCAATGGCGGCTATGCGACGCACAACCACGGCATCGTCATCTCCAGCACGCCTTTGCCAGAGGCGGTCTTCCCGCATGATTTCGACTGCAACGAGGCAGCGAAGGCGTTGCGCGGGCCAGTCCCCGACGTTGATGCTGGCTATGAAGGTCCGGCAACGATCGAAACATATACCCTATTCTACAAGCGTGACGGATCGGTGCGGGTCGGAACCGTCGTCGGCCTCACGCCTGAGGGCAAGCGGCTGCTGGCAACAGTGCCTGCGCAGGATGAGGCGATGATAGACTTCCTGACCAATGGCAAGACAGAGCCTGTCGGTAGCCCGGGGCAGGTGCGCCGGCGCGATGACGGCATGCTGCAATGGTCGGCGGCCTAAAAAGGCTTCCTCGCCAGACGGTTCGTGCCGGCACAAGAATAAGGGCGGCAAAGGTCCAATCGGACAAACCAGATTAGGGCGCTGGCCTAATGGCATAAACGTCACAGTTGCGTCGCTATTTTGGCCGTCAGCATTTTTTACGTGGAAAGCTGGCAAAATATGGTAAAGCACCAAGTGCCGGTTGGGGTGGCCAGGCATTTTGTTCGTCTTGTACGAGGGCATTATGGCTACCTACACCCGTCTTTCTGACGGTATTCAGCGTTCGTTTCTCGACTTGGTAAAACCGCAATTCGGTGCAGGCGAACAGTTTGGCGCTTCGATTTTGGGACGCCATTTCGACGAGATATTGCTGCGCCACGACCGCAACGACCAGATTTTCTGGTGTTTTATGAATCAGGTCGGTCGCCCCAGCTATACCTACAGCCTCGGTGCAGAGGTTCAGCAGGTTCAGGATTGGCTAGCCGATAATTATGGGCGCCCCGCAAATGGCGGGCCGGATGATCTGCGTTACTTTGTATGCGGTTCGAAAACCCCGGGCATCTACAATCTGGGCGGCGATTTGCGTCATTTTGCCGAATGTATACGTTCCCGCGACCTGGCCGCGATGCGCCGCTACGCTGAAACTTGCGTGCGGATGCAATATGCCAATTACAACGCATTCGGTGCGCCGATCATCACCATGGCGCTGGTACAGGGTGACGCGCTTGGCGGCGGTTTTGAACATGCCCTGGCGTTTGACATTTTGGTCGCGGAACGCAGCGCACGTCTTGGCTTGCCGGAAATCGTATTCAACCTTTTTCCCGGCATGGGCGCCTACAGCTTCCTGCGTCGGCGGGTCGGACGGAAAATGGCCGAAAAGTTCATCTTGGAAGGCAAGATCTACACCGCTGCTGAACTTCATGACATGGGTATCGTTGATATCCTCGCTGAAGATGGCGAGGGCGAAAATGCCATCGTCGATTACTGCCGCCGGAATTCCAACCGATTTGCAGCCGAAAGGGCGGTTTACCGCGCGCGGCGGGTTTCCAATCCGGTTGAACTCGAAGAATTGTTGGAGATTACCAACATCTGGGCAGAGACAGCCTTAACATTGACGGAGGCTGATGTCCGGAAGATGGAACGCCTTGCTGATGCGCAGGACAGACGGATTCGCCGTTCCTTGTCGGCGGTATAATAGCCAAGTATTTTAGCCGGCTGCTGCCTGGTTGCCGCCATCACTTAGTAAGGCGGCCTCAGTTGTAATTCGCTGCAACTCTGTCTCGATGGTCGCCAGATAGTTTCGACCATTGGTGTCAAAATCAATTTCGGTAATTTTTTCGAGTTTTGCGCCCAATGCCGCCATGCGCGTCGCGCCGATGTTGGTGGCGCTGCTTTTGAAAGCATGCGCGGCAAAGCGGAATTTCTCGGGATCGGCGCAGTTCAACGCTTCCTTCATTAGGTGAAGGCTGTCGGCTGCGTCTTCCTCAAAGCCTTCGAACATGCTGGCGACAAAGCTGGCATCGCCGATTGACCGCAGATATTCGATATGGGCTGGGTCGAGTGCGGGCGACGTCTCGCTGCGGCTCGCAACTGGCTGGAATGCCACCACTTTGCCCAGCGGATCATTGATGTCTGCGGTCGAGGCGGAAGCGTCGCCGGCGCTGCATATCGAATCGATAGTCTCTAGCAGGAGTTTCGCGTTGATCGGTTTGGTCAGGCGCATATCCATGCCAGCATCAAGGCAGCGTATTTCAGTTTCGCTGGTCGCATCGGCGGTCACACCAATGATCGGCAGGTGCTCACGTCCGCCTTCAATCTGCCGCCACATCTTGCAGGCATCGATGCCGTTCAGGCGCGGCATGTTGACGTCGAGCAGCACAAGATCGAACGTTTCTGTTTCAAGAATATCGAGCATCTCATCGCCATCACATGCTTGGGCGACCTGATGGCCGGCTGCTTCCAATATTGTGGCCAGGATGTTGCGGTTGGTGCGGTTATCGTCCGCGACAAGGATATTGCGGCCCGTTCGCTTTGTCGGTGCCGGCGTTTCTGGTGCGCGGGTATCATCGAAGTGCACCCGATGCGCGAACGAACGGCCGATCCGGATGGCGCTGCGCAATTCGTCAAAGCCTGCATCGGGGGGGATGATCGATGCAAATGCTGCGCGGATTGAAACTTCGGAAAGATCGGGGACGCTGTCATTGGACACAAGAACCGTGCTGAGTTCTGCCTTGTCAAATTTTTCCCAAACCGGATCGTCCTGTTTGATGCCTTGCGCGATATGCTGGTCGAGCATGACAAGATCATATTCGGATAGATCAACTTGGGCGATCGCGTCGGCAAGCGCGGATGCATCCGGGCACGCACTTGCGCGGACCAGGAAGTTTCCGGCGGATTGCGCGCGGGCAAGTAAATCGGCGTCGAAGCGACCAATGGCAAGGATGCGCGTATGTTCGTCGCCCGACATTTCATCGCTGTCGGCGGTAGCCATTTCGTGTGCAATATTTGCGGGAATTGTCACGGTAAAGCGGCTGCCAAGCCCGATGCTGCTGTCGACACGGATGTTTCCGCCAACCTGCTGTACAAGCTGCTGGCAAATGGCGAGGCCAAGGCCCGTGCCGCCAAAACGGTTCATCACGGTATCATCGGCCTGCTGGAATGGTTCGAAAATACGGCCGACTGCGTCTTGCGATATGCCGATGCCGGTATCCGAAACCGCAAACCATATTTCGGACGTTTCCCCCTGAGTGTTGATCCCGCCGCTGATCGCGACAGTGCCTGCCTCGGTAAACTTGATGGCATTGCCGGTAAGATTCAGCAGGATATTGCGGATGATTTCCGCAGGTGCATCGATCAACTGGTCGCTCAACGGTTCGGCCGATATCTGTAACGCCAGCGATTTTTCGTCTGCGCGGACGATCATGATATCGCGAATTTCGGTCATGATGTCGGTCAGGCGCATGGGACGGCGGATCACCTCTGCGCGGTTTGAATCGCTGCGTGCAATCTGGATCAACTGGTCGATCAAATGGAGCAGATGTTCACCTGCGAGCACACTGGCATCAACCATATCATGCTGGTTCTTGGGCAGGCCCACCTGTTTCAGGTGATGGCCATAACCGATGATGGCATTGAGCGGTGTTCGCAACTCGTGGCTGACGCTGGCGAGGAAGTAACTTTTGGCGCGGTTCGCTGTTTCGGCCTCTTCCTTTGCACGGGACAGTTTTTTGATCAGCGTGCCGCAATACAGGGGTATGATGATCAAGGCCAAGGTCAGGCTGATCCCCAATATCTGGTTCGTCGCCCAGTAATTGGTTGTAAGAACCACGGTCCCAAATGCGATCGCTGAGAGTGTGGAGGCAATGTAGAGATAGCGGACGCCGAAACGGAACCCGTTGCCCAGGATAACCCAAAGGAAAAGCGGATAGAAAAAGGACATAGTTTCCGCTGATCGCGTCATGACGGCGAATGCCATGCCGATGTCCAGCATGATCGCGGCGACCCAGCGCCGTTCCTGCGGCCAGATGCTCTGGCGGTGCATCAGAAAAAGCGCGGTGTTCAGCGTCAGATAGATGATGAAGGACGACAGGATGAACCCGTCGGTCATGAACAGACTAACCGCCAGTGCCGCGCTGCCACCCA
Source organism: Sphingobium sp. (assembly GCA_035196065.1). Lineage (NCBI taxonomy): Bacteria > Pseudomonadati > Pseudomonadota > Alphaproteobacteria > Sphingomonadales > Sphingobiaceae > Sphingobium > Sphingobium sp. The sequence continues at coordinate 2,252,047 of CP136575.1, read as the reverse complement.
TCACCATCCGGTTGAGCAGGATTTCCTGTTCCGGGTCCAGTTTCGGTTTTCGGGGGAAAAAGCGCGCCATTACATGCTGCTCCGTGCCGCATGAACGGGTGCGAACATTTCCTGTAACTGGTCGACGGATAGCGACCGGCCGAAGAGATAGCCCTGAAGTTCATCACAACCGGCTGCGCGGAGCAGCGATTTTTGTGTTTCATTCTCAACGCCTTCGGCCACCACGCGCATATCAAGCGCGTGAGCAAGATGCGCGATCGTTGAGATGATGGCGCGGTCGACACTGGATTGTTCGATCCGGGCAATAAACGTCCGGTCGATTTTCAGGCGGTTGGCCGGCAGATCGCGCAGATATTGCAGCGATGAATAGCCGGTGCCGAAATCGTCGATCGAAAGCTCGATGCCGTTGCTGCGCAACTCGATAAGTTGCTGCATCAGATCGGGGCTTTGATCGAGCAACAATTCCTCGGTGATTTCAACAACGATCCGGTCCGATGCGACATTATGCCGCTCCATGGCATTCAGGATTTCCGCTGCAATATTGATCGACTGAAATTGTCGTGGCGATACATTGACTGCGATATGGGGCAGGTTGATGCCCTCTTTTTCGAACGCCGAAATCTGTCGGCAGGCGGCATCAATCACCCATGTGCCGATGCGGTCGATCAATCCGGAATCATTGGCAACGCGGAGAAACTCACTGGGCATCAAACGACCGCGCGTTGGATGTTGCCAGCGCACAAGGGCTTCCAAGCCGCAGATTTCAGTTGAACTTGAATCAACAATTGGTTGATATTCAAGAAAGAATTCATCGCGATCAATCGCCCGGCGTAGGTCTGCTTCGACGCCGGCATTGAATTGGGCGATCTGGTTCAATTGCGGTGAAAAGAAACAGTGGCAATTCCGGCCGTTCGATTTCGCTTCATACATGGCAAGATCGGCGACGCGCAGCAGTTCATCAGGTGAATTGCCATCGTCTGGAATGATGGCGATACCGATGCTGGCACCGATCAACTGATCTACGCCGCCCAGCGAATAGGGGCGGCCGATCTGCGTCAGCAATGCTTGGCAACGATGGCTTACGTCTTCGATCGATTCAATGTTGCGCAGGATCAGTGCGAATTCGTCGCCGCCAATGCGGGCCGCCAGTTCATTGGCACCCAGCGCCCCGTTGATCCGTTCCGCCACCTGCCGCAGCAGCATGTCGCCAGTCTGGTGACCGCGTGTGTCGTTAATAACCTTGAACCGGTCGAGATCGACCAGCAGCAAGGCGGCCTTGCTGTCCGTCGTCGCGCATTCTTCAATCGCGTGGCGCATGTTTTCAGCGAGCAATGCCCGGTTGGGCAGGCCGGTGAGCATGTCATGCAATGCGAGGTGGGCGCGATGTTCTTCGGCAAATTTGCGGGCAGTGATGTCGAGTGCGGACGTGAGCACCCCGATGATCTGGCCTTCCTTGTTGCGAAGCGGTGATTTGTTGCAGTGGAAGGTTAGTTCGATTCCCTCGCTATCGAAAACTTCTTCATAGTTCGGGATTGATTGCCCACTTTCGAGGATCAGCGCGTTGCGACGCAGTTCGCGCTCGGCAAGTGGCGGGTCGAGCATCTCGCTTATCGGACGCCCGACAAGCAGTTCGGGTTCAACGCCGAACATTGCCGACTGATAGCTGTTCATGAACAGGAATTTGCCGTTGCGATCGGTCGCGTTGATCAGGATCGGCGTTGTATCGATAATCTGCTCGAGCATCGATTTGCCGTTCGCCGTCTCGTCTTTGGCATCATCTGATGAGAGCTCGGCAGCCCGCTGTTCTAGTTCGATCCTCTTGCGGTGCTGGCCAATCAGCAAAAGCGCGCGTTCGCGAAATTCGCTGTCGGTCACCGGGCTCTGGAGGAAATCGGTCGCGCCTGCGTCAAGCGCTGCGATCCGGCATTCACGATCCTGTCGTGCGGTGATGACGATTGCCGGCACATTCCGGCCGCTCGTTTTGCTGCGGATGGCGCGAATGAAATCTGCGCCATTCATTTCCGGCATGCGATAGTCGACGATCAACAAATCTGCTGGCTCTGTTTCGAGCCAGCGCAGCGCATCGACGGCGCTTTGGAAGCATTTGGAGGAAAAATTTGGGCCCATCATGGCAACAAACTGCGCATAAATGCGCAGGTTCGTGGACCTGTCGTCGACAATGACTATGCGCGCTTGCATCCAAAACGCGATAGCCATCCACTATCAAGAAATGGTTAACAGGATGAAATTTGAAAAATGATGTAAAATGGTCGGGGAGAGAGGATTCGAACCTCCGGCCCCTGCCTCCCGAAGACAGTGCTCTACCAGGCTGAGCTACTCCCCGACCGTGCCGGAACGGGTTCCGGTAACAAGGCAGGCCGCGCCTATAGAAGGGCGTTTCGCGGCTTTCAAGCGCAAAGATGCGCAAAACTTGCCATTGCCGTGGCAATGCGGTGCGCATAGCTTGCTTGTAATAAGAATCGGCAAGAAAGTGGCTCGTAAATGGCGCATTATGAAGACCAATATCTGGAGCTGATGCGCAGGATATGGACCCAAGGCGCCGTTCAGCAGGACCGGACAGGGGTCGGCACGCGTTCATTATTCGGTGCGACGATGCGGTTTTCGCTGGCCGATAACAATGTGCCGTTGCTGACGACGAAGCGGATATTCTGGAAAACCGCTGCACGTGAAATGCTCTGGTTCCTTACAGGCGACACCAATATCCGTACTTTGTTGCAGCAAAAGGTGCGCATCTGGACCGACTGGCCGTTGCAACGCTATCGCCAGGAAACGGGTGAAGCCCATAGCCAGGAAGAATTTGAGCAACGGATCGTCGACGATGCCGACTTTGCCGAGAAATGGGGCGATCTGGGACCAGTCTATGGCGCCCAATGGGTTAACTGGCCGCGTTATGAAGCAGCGGGCGAGGGGCTTTATCGCCGCGCAGATAAGGGCATCAATCAAATCGCCCTGCTGGTCGAAAGCCTTAAAAACAATCCGGGATCCCGGCGGCACATCTTTGAAGGCTGGAATGTCGCCGAGCTTGACCGGATGGCGTTGCCCCCCTGTCACAAGACCTATCAATTCCATGTGGCCGATGGAGTTTTGAGCGGATTGCTCTTTCAGCGATCCTGCGATCTCGGTCTTGGTTTCGGTTTCAATGTCTTTGCAGCCTCGATGCTGATCAGGATGTTGGCACAACAATGCGGCTATGAGCCCGGCGAGCTGATCTGGCAGGGCGGCGATGTGCATCTTTACATGAACCATGGTGAACTGGTTGAGGAACAGCTGTCCCGCAAGCCGCATGGCGCGCCGAAGCTGCATCTGCTCCGCAAGCCGGAGAGCATCTTTGCCTATGAAATAGAGGATTTCGAGGTGCTGGATTATCAACCGCAGGCCCATATTGCAGCACCTGTTGCGGTTTAGGACAGCTATATTGACCTAATATGTGGATTGAAATAAAGTAACAAGGGCGAACAACATTAAAATCTGATTCGCACGGAGCCCTTCAGCGGGAACGAGAGGAATCTATGACAGGTAGCAAGCCCAATCTGGCGCCCTTGCGGCTGCATATCCCTGAGCCCAAATTCCGTCCAGGCGATGAAGCGGATTTTAGCGACATCGGCGTCCCGCCTGTAGATTCCATGCCAAAGCCTGATGAGGCGGCCATGCCGTCTGCGATACGGGATCTTGCCTATGGCCTCGTCCGCGTCCTTGACGACGATCATCAGGCAAAGGGCAGCTGGAACCCCGGGCTGGAGCCTGAGCAGTTGCGCATGATGCTTCGCAACATGATGCTGACCCGGGCGTTTGATGATCGCATGTTCCGCGCACAGCGCCAGGGCAAAACCAGTTTCTACATGAAGTCGACGGGTGAGGAGGCAACTTCGGTCGCCACAGCCATGGCGCTGGCCAGCGATGACATGTGCTTTCCAAGCTATCGCCAGCAAGGAATATTGGTCACCCGTGGCTATCCGATCGTGGCGATGATGAACCAGATTTATTCCAATCGCAGTGATCATCTGAAAGGTCGGCAGCTGCCGATCATGTATTCGGCGCCTGAATATGGCTTTTTCACCATTTCAGGCAATCTGGCGACGCAATATCCGCAGGCCGTGGGCTGGGCGATGGCCAGTGCCTCGCGCGGGGACAGCCGCATCGCTGCCGTATGGTGCGGGGAGGGCTCGACTGCCGAGGGCGATTTTCACAGCGCGCTCACCTTTGCGGCGGTCTATAATGCGCCGGTCATCTTGCAGGTGGTGAACAACCAATGGGCGATATCGTCCTTTTCGGGGATTGCCGGCGGTGAACGCACCACATTTGCGGCACGCGGTATCGGCTATGGTATTGCTGCGCTGCGGGTTGATGGGAATGATCCGCTGGCGGTTTTTGCGGCCATGCGCTGGGCATCGGACAGGGCACGGACGAATAACGGCCCCACGCTGATCGAATATTTTACCTACCGCGCCGAGGGCCATTCTACCTCTGACGATCCGGGCGCCTATCGCGCAGCCAAGGAATTTGAAAAATGGCCGCTCGGTGATCCTGTGGAGCGGCTCAAACAGCATTTGATCATTCTCGGCGAATGGGATGAAGAACGGCATTCCGCGCTGCAGACCGAACTGACCGATCTGGTGAAGGCTGCGCAGAAACAGGCCGAGGCCAATGGCATATTGGGCCATGGCTTGCATCAGCCCTTCGAAACAATGTTCGAGGATGTGTTCGAGGAAATGCCCTGGCATTTGAAGGAACAATGCGCCCAGATGCTAGAGGAGCAGCATCGCAAATTCGGCCCTGAATGGGAGCCGAAATAATGGCCGTGACCAAGACGATGAACATGATCGAGGCGATCAACAGCGCGCTCGATTTGATGCTGGAACGTGATCCCAACATTGTCCTGATGGGTGAGGATATCGGCTATTTCGGGGGAGTCTTTCGTGCGACTGCGAACCTTCAGCAGAAACACGGGAAAACCCGCGTCTTTGATACGCCGATCAGTGAGAATGGCATTATCGGCGTCGGCGTGGGGATGGCTGCTTATGGCTTGCGTCCCGTTCCTGAAATCCAGTTTGCCGATTATATCTATCCCGGGCTTGACCAACTGGTCAGCGAGGCGGCGCGGCTGCGCTATCGTTCCGCCGGCGACTTCATCTGCCCGATGACGGTGCGTTCGCCCTTTGGCGGGGGCATATTTGGCGGTCAGACGCACAGCCAGAGCCCGGAAAGCCTCTTCACCCATGTCTGCGGCATCAAGACAGTGGTCCCGTCCAATCCTTATGACGCCAAAGGGCTGCTGATCGCGGCGATCGAGGATAAAGACCCGGTGATCTTCTTTGAACCGAAGCGCATCTATAACGGCCCTTTCACCGGCTATTATGATCGGCCGGTAGAGCCATGGTCAAAACATGCGGCCAGCGCGGTGCCTGAGGATTATTACCGGATCGAACTGGGCAAAGCCGCTATCGTGCGCGCGGGCGATGCGCTCACTGTGCTGACCTATGGCGCAATGGTGCATGTTGTCCGCACGATTGTCGAAGAAATGGGCGTAGACGCTGAGGTGATAGACTTAAGAACACTTCTACCATTAGACATTGAGGCAATTGAAAACTCAGTGAAAAAAACGGGTAGATGTTTAATCGTACATGAGGCGACCCGAACGAGCGGGTTTGGCGCGGAACTGGCCTCGCTTGTCCAGGAAAGATGTTTCTATCACCTCGAGGCGCCGGTTGAACGTGTTACCGGTTTCGACACGCCCTATCCGCATAGCCTTGAATGGGCCTATTTTCCCGGCCCGGTGCGCATTGGCAGCGCGATTGAAAAGATCATGAAGGACTGACGTCATGGGCAAATTTGTCTTCAAGCTTCCTGACATTGGTGAAGGCATTGCCGAAGCCGAAATCGTTGCATGGCATGTCGCAGTGGGCGACCGGATCGAAGAAGACCAGCCATTGGCTGACATGATGACCGACAAGGCGACCGTCGAAATGGAAAGCCCGGTGGCCGGTATCGTCACCGCCGTCGCCGGAGAGGCGGGCGATGTCATCGCGATCGGCTCCATGCTTGTCGAGATCCAGACCGAGACCGAAGGCGATGCCGCCGATGAAGCGCGGGAATATGGAAAGGCCGAGCCTGAGGCAGTCGCCGCGCCCGAACCTTCCGCACCACCGCAGATGCAGCCCGCCAAGAACATGTCAGACGTTGTTCCTGTGCAATCAAATGCTGTGGTTGAGCCGGAAACCACGCAGAAAATTACTGCATCGCCGGCGGTCCGTGCCCGTGCCCGCGATCTTGGGGTTGACCTGAATGACGTCAAGACGTCGGGTGGCCATATCCGCCATGCCGATCTTGATGCCTATCTGAACTATGGTGCGGGGCAGGGTTATCGTGCGCCGGGCGGTTCGGCAAAGCGTGCTGACGAGACAATCAAGGTCATCGGGATGCGCCGCCGTATCGCCGAGAATATGGCTGCGTCAAAACGCCACATTCCGCATTTTTCCTATGTCGAAGAATTTGATGTAACCGCAGTTGAAGGCATGCGTGCGGATCTGAACGCCAATCGGGGCAACAGGCCGAAGCTGACCATGCTGCCTTTCCTGATCGTTGCAATCTGCAAGGCATTACCTGATTTTCCGATGATCAATGCCCGTTATGACGACGAGGCGGGCATAGTGACCCGCCATGGGTCGGTGCATCTGGGCATGGCAACACAAACCGACGCCGGTCTGGTCGTGCCTGTGATCCGCGATGCCCAAGATCGCAATGTGTGGCAATTGGCGCAGGAAATCGTCCGCCTGGCTGGGGCTGTGCGCAATGGCAGTGCGAAAAGCGAGGAATTATCAGGTTCAACATTGACGATCACGTCGCTTGGCCCGCTGGGTGGAATTGCGACGACCCCGGTGATCAACCGGCCTGAGGTAGCCATCATCGGCCCCAACAAGATTGTCGAGCGGCCCATGTTTGTCGGCGATACGATCGAGGCACGCAAATTGATGAATCTGTCGATCAGTTGCGATCATCGCGTTGTCGATGGCTGGGATGCGGCAAGTTTCGTGCAAGCAGTCAAGAAACTGATCGAAACGCCGGTTCTGCTTTTCGCTGATTGACGTTCATTCCGTCCCATTGAGGACGCAATGGCCGATCAGAATTTGAATCCGGCAAGGCTGGTCTGGTCGAACTTCAGCTTGAATGTGAGGAACGGGCCACTGCGTGTGTAGCGGCTTTCCTCGAAATCGCGGTCTTTGAAGCCGACAAAGTTATAGCCGATCGTGACATTGGCATTTTCAAAAGGCGTTACCGTCAGCGTTGGGCCACCCGACCAGGCAACAGTCTTGCCCGATGTGCCGACGCGCACCGTTCCCGACGCACCGATATCGGCAATGTCGGAAAGGTCAAAGCGCAGGTCGGCGCCGATCACATTGCTCCAGCCTTTGACATCGTCTTCGCCGAAACGTTCGCTGGTATAGCGCGTGCCCCAAAACAGTGCATATTCACCGCGCTCGATGAAATTGCCGTCTCGTTGGTCGATCGGCGTGTAGTTGACCGACAGGCTGTTGATTACGCGGTCGGATTTCACATCGCCGCTGACCAGCAACGGTGCGCCGCCAACCGGCCCGGGCAAGCCGGCGACTGCATTCTTCACGGCGTCATTGCGAAATTCGGTTTTGTTGAGCAATGCCCATTGGCTGTCGGCGGGGCGATGGGCCCAGCTGATTTCTGCGTCAGCTGTCATGGTCTGCGCGCCGCCCTGCTGCTGCGCCTTGAACCAGTTGAAGGTACCGCCAACGGCGCGGCCTTCGCCGATTTCGCGCAGGATCGCGGTGGTAAAGCCATAACGCTGCGTGGTGTCGCCATCGCGCCATTCGGCTCGTCCCGTCCAACTCCAGTCATCGCCACGATAGGTTGCGCCGCCAGTGACTGCGACGAAATCTTCGCTCAGCGTCCCGTCGCTGCCCAGGAATCCGCCCGAAGCAACCGGCTGTAGTGGATTGATCACGTCGCTGCGATCAAAGCCGCCGACGGTCTGATTGCCATCAAGGGTGAAATCGAGCGACCATTTGTCGTTGATGCGGAACGACTGGGCAAGGCCATAGGAAGCGAAGGTTCGTGCGCCAAATTCGCCGATATCCTGCTGGTTCGCGCTCGCTAGGATGCGGCCGCCGCTCCATGGTGCGATATCGAAACCGATGCGGGCAGTTTTGGCATCAACCTTCTCGCCCTTGGCAATTTCATAACTGCCGATCAATGCGATGTCGTTTCGGATTGCATAGCGCGCACCGACGCTGTGACGGGCAGGGAAGTCAATGCTCTCGTCCTGGCCGCCAATGGCAAATTCCGTCTGCGCGCTGACCTCCAGTTTTTGGGTCAATTGGTACGAACCTGCGATCCGGGCCAATGTTGACTGGTTGGTCGTGCCATCGTCCAGCCGGTCATTGGCATGGGTCAGACCGGCGCGCAGCGACGCGTCGGCGTTGCGATATTCGACCTCTGCCGTGCCTGCGATCCGGCGGGCATTGTTGTCGAGATAGTTTTCCTGATAGCCAAGCGCCGAGATCGAAAGCTTGTCCGTCAGGCGATAGCGCGTGTCGAGGCCAAATTTTTCGGCGCCCAATTCGCTGCGATTGGTCTGCCCCACGCCGAACCCAGCGCTTTGGCGGCGGTAGTAGCCGAGTAGGTCGAATTTCGGGCCATGATGTTCTGCTTCAAGCAGCAACGCACTGGCGCCGCCGGCATCGGGTGTTGCACTACGCGCACGGGCCTGGCCATCGGTCGCGGCGAATTCAGCGCGCAATTCCGTCCCGGCTGCAGGGCGATAGCGGATATCAGCACCGACAAGATTGGTTTTGTCGCTGTCAGTCTCGTCATGGATCGCGGTCGCGGCGATTTGCAGATTCTGGTCAGCCGATTGCCATTTCACACGTCCGCCGGCATTGTTCACACGCTCGCCAACGCCATCGACTTCATATTCGGCGATGATGAACTGCGGATCGAGACCGCTAGAGCGCGACAAGATCGGTTCACGGAACCGCAACGTGCCGCTCGCATAATCAATATCATAGTCGATGTGACGCATCAGCTGCTTGCGTTCGACAATGATGTTTGATTGCAGGCGATCGCGGGTTTCAAGTGTGATCCGCTCGCTGTTGGCAAAGATGTCGCGCGCGCTTAGCGCATAGGGCCCGCTAAGGCCGGTGCCCTGGATTTCATCGCGACGATAGCGGTAAGGCGTATCTGCGGCAAAGACCTGTGCATGCACATCATCGCTGCGATACTCTGCCTTGATGCCGTTGAAGCTGCGCTGATAACGCGCAAGCTGGGGTTCATCGATGCCGGTTTGATAGTCGCCGAACAGCGCGTAAAATTGCGGCCGCTCCAGCTTCAGATAGAGGCGGCGGATCGATGCCGCGTCATAGCGCTGTTCGCTGCGGTCGGCATAGACCGTGTAGTAGCGGCGCGGATCGATGGTGCCGGCAAAGCGGGCGTCATCGGCCTTTTTGTCGCTGTCATAGGCGAGCGTCATCAGCCATTTGCCGCTGACTCGGCCCTTGGCATAGAGGGCGATGCGACCATCGACATTCAGCGGGTCTTCATCGCCAGCCAGATCCTCAAGGCCCTGTTCCAGCTTGTTGAAACCGATGGTGCCCGCGGCAAAGCCGACGACGGTCCAAGGGCGATCACCGGGATCGAGCCATGTTTCGACGCGCTGGCTGTGCTTCACCTGTCCGTCGAGGAAGTCAAAGCTGATCGCCACAGTGCCCGATGCCGTGGTCGGCTCGAGTTCGATATAGGCGATCCCGTCTTCCCCGATCACGCGCCACACGGGTGCTGCACGTTCCAGACCTGAAAGTTGGTTGGCCTGCTGGGCATCGATTTCGACGGCCGGGCGATAGGGGTCGCTGACGCTGAATGCGCCGACAGCATCGGGCTGAATCGGTTTGCCTGTGCGGTCTGTCAAGCGCACGGCGATACGTGGGCGGTTGACGCCATCGGCGAGCAGAAGCGATTTTTCCTTGATAAACTGGGCCTGGATTGCGGGCGTCGCGAAATGCACTTCGCGTTCAAACTTGCCCGTTTCCGCTCCATTTGCGTCAAGCACTCGGGCGACAAGCTTGTTTGTGCCGGCTTCCAGCTCGACACCCCGCCAGGTGCTGACATTGACCTGCCCTTCGGCGCCACGCTTGATACCGTCGAAGTTCAATGGATCGACAGGTTTTCCGTTGAGGGAAAGCTCAATCCGTTCGTTACGGGCATGCTTGAATGCAACACGGATCGCGGGAACCGGCGGGTTGTGTCCGACGCCCGGGAATAGGAATTCGGTTCCGGGAACTTGCCCCGCAACCCAGTCTTTCTCACCACCGGCAATGCTGCGCTGTTCCGCATTTTGTTCGACCGGACGTGCGATCTGGCGGACCGAATTGGCGCGTGGGGCGACCGCATGTGCACGGAAATCCGCGCGTTTCAGGCTGCCGCCGCGGCCTTCGACGAAGCGCGATATCGCACTTCCTGCGCTGCGGCTGTTTTTCGCACAGTTGATTGGGGCCCGATCCAGCGGGAAAGTTGACGGATCAACCTGCACGACATGGAGCCCCGGAATTACGCCTTCGAAATGGTAGCGGCCATCGACGTCGGTAATGGTGTAGGTGCCATCCTGCAGCATCACGCGAACGCCGCTTATACCCTTCGCCTGCCGCGGATTGATACCACAGCCACCGTCTGTGATACGGCCGACGATCGTGAAACGCTCGCTGATGCCATCGCGTATGATGCGCACGGATGCGTCGGCGATTTCGCTGCTAGTCCCGCGATTATCGCGTGCCGAAGCACGATTGACGGCATCGCCAGGGCGTGCGTCGATCCTTACTTCCGTCAGATAGGTCAAAAGTCCCGTTCCGGCGCCAGGTAAAGGGGGCAGGGTGACGGAAAATTGCTTGCCATCCGCGCTGGCGACAGGCGCGATTGGGGTGCCGTTATAGCGCAGGCTGTTAACCCGTAAACGCATGGAATCAGGCAATAAATCTGTAACAGTCACCGGTCCGCTGGTGCGCGTCCGGTCCGGATTGCGGATTTCAATGCGATATTGCACGACATCGCCGGGCATCGCCGTGGTCGCCGAGGTCGATTTTTGCAATTGCAGGCTATCGCCGGGTCGATCGAGTGGAATGTCGATACGCACCGGGGCCGGATCATTCAGCGTGATGATACCACCATAAGATCCCGGGGCGATCACAAATCGCCCGCCATCGGGCCTTGTCAGTACCGAGATTTCGGCAGGGGTCGCCACTGATGGGTGGGTGTAGGGTGCCACTGGGGACACGATCAGCCGGTAGTCGCCACGTCTTAAGAACGGGAATCGGTAGAATCCTGGTTCAAAAACATAGGTTTGACCACCGCTGTCGGTTACCGTGCTGCCTGTAATGATGGTGCTGGGGAAGGCGGATGCGCCATCGTCACCAAACACCTGTGCTGGCGCACCGGTCGCGGCATCGACAATTGTGACCTGGGTGCCATCTACAGGCGCGCCATCGGCACTGTCGAAAGTTAGGCCAAAGGGATCGACAAGAATATCGACCTGGCCCTGATCGATGACGTTGCCGCTTTGGACGTCATCAAGTTCCAAACTGAGCTGTGCGCCCGGCCTGACTGACAAAACGCAGTCGCCGGCGACCGACGCGGGTGGAATCGCGCTCGTATTGATCATCGCCATGAAAATAGCGGAATTGGGCGCTGTTTCGGTGAATGTCAGACGTTCGACATCGCCATCGTCGGCTCTGACGTCTGCATTGAAACTGTCAATGCTGCGCGGATTGATATTTTTGTTTGGCGCGGTGATCTTGAGCACCAACGGCTCGCCCGCCCGGATAGACGTGGTGCGGGCCAGGACGGCGGGGTTGGTTGGCAAATCGGCAAATACGCCGTGCAAGGCCACCGGCACCGGTCCATTTGTGCCTTGGCACATAGTTGGCGCTAAATTGGTGGTCTCCGTCCCATTTGCCCCAGCAAATCGGTAAAGTTCGAGCTTCGCACCTTGTCCACTGCCCCGTTTGACAGCGATTTCGACACTGTTGGAGGGCCGGATCAGTGTTTGGCCGCCCGCAGTCCATTCCGCCTGCGCAACATTGCTGATTGTATCGGGCAAGGATTGCGCATGCGCGGGAAGGCAGGCGGCAGCCATAAGGCTTGCTGCCGCCAGCGTTCCTGCGCGCTGTCTGATAAGTTTGGTTAACACCATTATCTGCGAAACAGGCGGGGAATCGGGTAAACCGCTCCCCCGCCTGCTCTTTATCAGTCGATTGTGACGCGGAAGATCAGTGCACTGACGCCGCCACCGCCGGCCACACTGGCCAGCGTGCCGCTGACCCGTGGCGAAGGCGTGGCCGTGAAGCTGCCTCCGGCTGTGCCTGCAGAACAGGCTTGGGCAGCCGTGCCATGGCCGGTAACAGTGCCGTTGAGGAGGATCGACGACGCGACATAAGTCGTATTAGCCGGAAGTATGTCCTCGATTGCCACGTTGGTCGCCGCAGCACCGCCGCTATTCTGAACCGAAATGCAATATTCGACAGTTGCGCCCGGCAAGGCCTTCGGATTGCTGGCGCTTACAAGATCGCTGACCACACGGCTCGATTTCCAGACGCTCAGCGTCGCTGCCTGAACGGTATAGTCATCGAGTGCGGATTCGACGCCATCACGGCCGCTATCGGCAAGGACGGTATCGACGGCATTTGCGACGTTGGCATTTGCGTCGGTCGAGATGTTCTGGCCGGGACCGGCGAGAACAAAGGCCGTGCCATTGCTGAACCGTGCAGTCGCGGTCAGGCGAACGCCCGAAATCTGGCCGTTTGTGGCGGTCAAGGGAACGTTGCCGAGCACCAGCACGTTGATGCTGTTGCTTCCGGTTGTGGCCGAAAGATCGTTCACCGATAGCGTTGCCGTTGCTGCAGCATCGCAGACGTTGTTATTGTCCGCATCCAGGCAGATCAGCAGGCTGGTGACGTCAAAGGCGTCGGTTCCGCGCGGGGTTGCCGTCCCTGTGGTCAAGTTGGCCGCTGTCAGGTCGAAATCGAGAATATCGTTCGACAGGTTTGTCAGCGTAAACGCCGTCTGTTGCACGGTTTGGCCCGGATTGACCGAAGTCGTCCCGATGGTTGTGCGTTCGACAACGGTGAAGGCAACCTTGCGGTCAACTTCGAACATGTCGGTGTTACTGGTGACAGGCGTTTGCGCGACGCTACCGACCTGGTAGTTCACGGTTACGCTATTGGTGATATCGGTGCCCTGATTGGTCCCTACTGCGAAAGCCGGGGAGGAAACCCCGATAACCGCGGCAAGTGCAGTTGAGGCAACGAGGGTTCTAAGCTTACTGGTCATGCTTATTCTCCGGTTGCGTTAAGTGCGATTGCTTTTGCCGCAGCAATCGGTGCGGTTTCGGTGGGGGGTCATCTGACGACCCCCCGAAAGACAAGCTTGCCTGCGGAACCCGCAGCAAGCGTTTGATTCAAATTCCATTTTAAGTGTGTCACGTCAGACGGCAGCGCGGTGCGGAACGAGCCGTTCGCCATCGGCACCTTCAATTGCGACAAAAAGCCCCAGCTCTTGCCGCCATCGATCGAAACGATTTCGGTGCCGTCTGCAGTTGCCGAGAAAGCCACGGCCTGCGGTATCGGATTGGTTACGCTCAGCTTCGAAGCCGGCGCGGTGCCTGTGTTCTTATAACGGACAATGAAGACCAATTGATCGCCAGGAACCACCAGCTTCGGCGCTTCGAGCACGGTCGCAACGCTGCCATCGGCACGCTTTTGCGCGCGCTCGACGAAAACATCGCTGGCAAGCTCGAGCGGTCCCGCGAAGGCGGGAAGCGCGGCTAGGGTCGCGATGAGTGCAGTTATGGCATATTTGATCACTGGATTACCGTCCGGAAAGTTATGGTGCGCGTCTGACCCGCCGGGACATTCCCCAAGGCGACGCTAATCCGCGAACCGTTGAAATTGCCGGCGTCAGCATCGGCCGCGTCGGTCAGCAAAGTCGACTGCAACGCCAGACTGCCGGCGACATAAGTGGTGCCCGCAGGGATCGGATCGTTGACGACCAGATTGGTCAGGCTGCCCGCACCGCTTACGGTTGCTGTGATGGTATAGGTGATTGTTGCACCCGGAACCGCGTTGCTTCCGCCAAATGGATCGACAACGGCTGCCGACTTGGCAAGCGCCACAGAGGCCGCATCGACGCGCAGAAAGCCGCTGGCTTCCCCTTCTGCGCCGCTGGTGCCAACAACAGCATCGCCGCCGCCCTGGCCTTGGCCGGCAAAGGTCGTGCCCGGGGCACCCGTGCCGGTGGTTGCGGCTGCAGTGACGCTGACATTGGCACGCTGCCCGTTGGTCTGCGTCGCCGGAATGTTGGTCAAGACGAATATTGTAACACCTTGGTCGGGTGCCAATAGTGGATCATTGGTGCCGGCGACATAAACAGTGTCAACGCCGGGATCATAAACATTGTTGTTGTTCGCATCGATAACGATCTGCGCAAAGACGGGATCGAAATCGTCGCCGCCATTGGCGACATTGGGCGTCAGGCGATAGCTTTCAGGGCCGTTGCCATTGTTCGTTACCCGATAAGTGAGAGCAGTATTGGTCGCGCCATTGGTTGTGGCGACATCGCCGGGATCGCTGCTGGTGACGGTTACGTCCAGCAATTCGTCGACAAGAATCACCGCAGCGTTGGACTGGATGTCCACGGTGCCTGCTCCAACATCAAAGCTGGCGGTGGCAATATTCTCGATGTTCGTGCCGGCAAGCGTACCCGCTGCAAACGCAGGTTGCGTGATGCAGGCGGCGCTTGCGAGCAGCGTGATTACAGACAGGCGACCGGGGCGCAAAAATGCGCTGCGGTGCGATGAGGGGTAGAAAGCGGTCCTTTTCATGCCGCTCTTATCTCAAAAGAGGGTCAAGAAAAGGTTAAGGGGGGGAGTGGAGCGTTAAGTAGATAAGTGACGAAAAATAATAGGTAAAAATGCCAGATATCGTGTCGATTTTTGTAAAATCGAATGTAAATGGTAAACCGAGCGGCAAGTTTTTGAGCAATCGGGCAGCGGCTTTGTCGTTAAATTGTCGACAAAAATTTAGCTTGCCGCATTCTCGCTGTTGACAGTCGGAGCAGCCCCTTCTAACAGCGCGCTCACCGCATCAAGCGGGTGTAGCTCAGTTGGTTAGAGCGCCGGCCTGTCACGCCGGAGGTCGCGGGTTCGAGCCCCGTCACTCGCGCCATTTTCCGGTTTCCATCCAGATCATCAATGGCCGTAACGGGGCAATCCAGATTGTTCCGGCGAACAGGTATATGAGCGACTGCGCCCATATCGGCAACGCACCGATCGTGTCGGATAGACTGACCACGATCAGCGACACCACTGCAATCAAAGATAGCATTGCGAAAACGCCCGCAGGTTTGCGCCAGGTGGGCGGGGGCGGGGGATTGGGATGATTCATCGCGTTATCCAGCTCTGTTCGGTTAGAATTGCGTCCATGGGTTCGTCCCACGAGTCAATGGGCAAATGTTCGGAATGCTGCACGGACCAAGCGAGACCGACGGCGACGGCATCATCCAGCAGACTCAGCGCGCGGTCATAATGGCCGGCGCCTTGACCAAGACGCATACATTCGTCGTCAAACCCCAGAAGCGGCACAAGCACGATATCGGGAACGACCGGTTCTGCGTCCTCCAAAGGCTGTGAAAGACCGAAAGGGCCTTCGACAAGAGGCATGCCGGTCTCCCATCGGAGAAATCGCATCGGCGCGGCGCGGCTGGTCACATGGGGCAGGGCGAGCGTGCAGCCCAGCGCCTCTGCCTCTGCCAATAGGCGTGATGGATCCACCTCTGACCCGACGGCGACATAACCTGCCACAATCTTTTTGGGCGTGCATAATCGGACGAGCGGCGACGGCATCTTGCCAAAGGCGAGCGCGCGTTCACGATCGGTCATGGATTGTACAAATTGGGTACGGCGGGTGCGGAAAAAACGGCGCAGAGAGGCCTTGTCATCCTGTGAAGTCACATGGGAAGCCTTTGTAATTGTGACGGAACCACCATGGGTCGTTTCCCGGAATATCCTCTGACGCCAGTACGTCAGGTGGGCACCATATATCCCTGACCCCCATGTTACCATAGTGGCCAGAGCAGGGACAGCTCCCAAGGATTGATTTATCGCCTCAGGGATGTTCGCTTCAGTTCGTGCCGGGCAGTCCCGCCACCTCCCATTTAGGCAGAGGTCGCCTGTTCCTCAAGCCCTGCGGCAAAAGATTCGACGCGTGCGGCTAGTTTATCGATGGTTTGCGCCATCTGCGTCGCAAGTTCGGCTGAAATGCCCGCACTTGTCTTACCTGACGCTGAATTGCCACCATTGTCGTGTAACTGGTCTGCCAGTAGGAGCGCAGCAAACAGCAATTGGCGGCTTTCGTTCAATCCGCCGGCACTACCCCCGGCTTCACGTACCTTCGCATCCACCATCTGGCCGAGTTCGACTAGACGTCCTTCCTCGCCATCGCGACAGGTGACGATATATTCGCGGGCTGCAATTGTGAGACGGACTTCAGCCATTCGCTTGCCCTTGTTGTGCCAGCAAGCTGTCAATGCGCGCAATGGCATCACCCGCAGCCGCCTTCAACGCATCATGACGGCGCAGAAGGTCCGGGTTGTCGACCGCGTTCGCGGGCAAGGGTGTATTTTCAAGTTTGGAAACGGCTCTTTCAAGCCTGCCAATTGCCTGCATCAATAATTGATCTGCCATAGCTTGCACCCCGTTCTTCGCGGAAACTAACAAATTCGACGCTTTTGGCAACGGCGCTTGGAGGGAATTTGTCGCGGCATGGGGTTGACCCTGCCCATTGCGCTCCGCAAAGGGGGCGCGAACCGACTCGTGCGGTCAACTGGAAAAATGCTTGTAAAGGCGCCGCGCCGCGACGCGGTGAAGGGGTAGTTTGCATGTCCGCCAATCTTCAGATGATGGCCAACGCAATCCGGGCGCTGTCAATGGATGCCGTTCAGGCCGCGAATAGCGGACATCCAGGGATGCCCATGGGCATGGCCGATGTGGCGACCGTTCTTTACAGCAAATATCTGAAATATGACGCATCTGCGCCGAAATGGCCGGATCGTGATCGCTTTGTCCTCTCGGCGGGTCATGGCTCGATGCTGGCCTATTCGACCCTGTATCTCAGCGGCTATGCAAAGCCGACCATCGATGACATTCGCAATTTCCGTCAGTTGCACAGCCCATGCGCCGGTCATCCGGAAAATACGGAGCTTGAAGGGGTTGAATCGACCACCGGGCCGCTGGGGCAGGGGCTTGCCATGGCAGTCGGCATGGCGATGGCCGAACGGCATCTGAACGGTCAATTTGGCGATGATCTGGTCGATCACCGCACCTGGGTGATCGCCGGTGACGGCTGCCTGATGGAAGGCATCAATCATGAGGCTATCGGTCTTGCCGGCCATTTGCGGCTTGGGCGGCTGATCGTTCTTTGGGATGACAACCGCATTACCATCGATGGCAGCACCGACCTTTCCACCAGCGAAGATGTTGCCGCGCGCTACGTCGCAACTGGCTGGCATGTCGAAAGTTGTGACGGTCATGATTTTGCAGATATTTCAAGGGCGATTGACGCCGCGCTTGCCGATGATCGTCCTTCGCTGATCGCCTGCCGTACGCTGATCGGCAAGGGATCGCCCAATAAACAGGGGACTTCGGCAACCCATGGCTCGCCGTTAGGCGCAGATGAAATCGCCGCGACCCGCGCCGAGTTGGGCTGGGCATATCCTCCCTTTGAGGTGCCTGCCGATATTCTCGATGCTTGGCGGGCCGCTGGACAGCGCGGTTCCGCATCGCGCGACGACTGGCAAAAGCGTTTTGAATCAAGCTCATCAAAGGATGAGTTCGCACGCCGTTTAAGCGGTGCGGTTGATGGCAATGGCGCGATCCGCAGCTATGTAGATAATTTGCTTGCCAACCCGGCAAAGGTGGCCACGCGCAAAGCATCGGAAATGGCGCTTGAAGCGCTGACCGCTGCGCTGCCCGAATTGGTCGGCGGGTCTGCAGATCTTACCGGTTCTAACAATACCAAGACCAAATCCACACTTGCCATGACGCGCGAGGATTATTCGGGTCGTTATGTCTATTATGGCATTCGCGAATTCGGGATGGCGGCGGCCATGAACGGGATGGCGTTGCATGGCGGGATCATCCCCTATGGCGGTACATTCATGGTGTTTTCGGATTATTGCCGCAACGCCATTCGCCTTTCCGCAATCCAGCATCAGCGTGTTGTTTATGTGATGACCCATGACAGCATCGGCCTTGGCGAGGACGGCCCGACCCACCAGCCGGTCGAGCATCTTGTCAGCTTGCGGGCGATGCCGAACCTGCTGGTTCTGCGGCCCTGCGACGCCGTCGAAACCGCCGAATGCTGGGCATTGGCGCTAGATCGCACCGATGGCCCCTCGCTTCTCGCTCTGTCACGACAGAATTTGCCGCAACTGCGCAGCGAAGCCGCCGAAAACCGCTGTGCGCTTGGCGCCTATCGTCTGCGCGCCGCTGCGGCACCGCGCAAGGTGGTTCTGGTCGCTACCGGATCTGAAGTCGAGCTTGCCACCAAGGTTGCCGATGCGCTTGAAGCACAAGGACAGGGCGCGGACGTGGTTTCGATGCCGAGTTGGGAATTATTCGATGCGCAGGACGCAGCCTACAGGGCCGATCTGCTGTCGTCCGACGCTCTGATTGTATCGATCGAAGCAGGCGTTACACTGGGTTGGCAGCGCTACACCGGCCCCAATGGCATCAATATCGGCATCGACAGTTTCGGGGCATCTGCGCCAGCCGAAGCACTTTATGATTATTTCGGGTTCTCGGTTGAGAATATTGTTTCCAAAATCCATTCAAAATTAATGGCTTAAAGGGAGTATTTGATATGACTACCAAAGTTGCGATCAACGGTTTCGGACGTATCGGCCGTCTGGTGGCGCGCGCGATCCTTGAGCGGACCGACCATGATCTCGAATTGGTGGCCATCAATGATTTGGCCGATGCCAAGTCAAACGCGCTGCTTTTCAAGCGTGACAGTGTCCATGGCGCATTTCCCGGTACGGTTGAAGCCGACGGCAACGACATTATCGTGAATGGTAAGCGCATCCATGTCACTGCCGAACGTGACCCTGCCAATCTGCCGCATGGCGCCAACGGCATCGACATTGCTCTTGAGTGCACCGGTTTCTTCACGGATCGTGAAAGTGCCGGCAAGCATCTGACCGCCGGCGCCAAACGCGTTTTGATCTCCGCACCGGCTAAAAATGTCGACAAAACCGTTGTTTATGGCGTTAACCATGACGTTTTGACGTCATCGGACACCATTGTGTCCAATGCCAGCTGCACGACCAACTGCCTCGCTCCTTTGGCGAAGGTGATGCATGAAA
The DNA here is from genome assembly GCA_035196065.1 of Sphingobium sp. Classification (NCBI taxonomy): domain Bacteria; kingdom Pseudomonadati; phylum Pseudomonadota; class Alphaproteobacteria; order Sphingomonadales; family Sphingobiaceae; genus Sphingobium; species Sphingobium sp. Next base: position 2,232,598 of record CP136575.1, on the reverse strand, counting down.
CCGTCGGGATTGAGCGCGGCCTGATGACCACGATCCATGCTTATACAAACGACCAGAAGATCCTTGACCAGATTCACAGTGACATGCGCCGCGCCCGTGCCGCTGGCATGTCTATGATCCCGACGACAACTGGTGCCGCCCGCGCCGTTGCGGAAGTACTGCCTGAACTGAAGGGTAAGCTGGATGGTTCGGCAATTCGCGTGCCGACGCCCAATGTCAGCCTTGTTGACCTGACCTTCACACCGTCGCGCGATACCACTGCAGAAGAACTGAACGCCGCGCTGAAGGCTGCAGCGGAGGGCCCGCTGAAGGGCGTGCTTGCTTATTCGGATGAGCCGCTGGTTTCGATCGATTATAACCATTGCCCGGCCAGTTCGACAATCGACAGCCTTGAGACAACCGTTCTCGAAGGAAAGCTTGCCCGCGTGGTCAGCTGGTACGACAATGAATGGGGTTTCTCGAACCGCATGGTCGATACTGCCGGCGTGATGGCAAAGCTGATCTAACCGAAATCCGCGTTGGGGCTGGCCAAGCTAGGGCAGCCCAGAGCGGGATGTCGGCAGGGACAATATCGGGCAGGAGCCAGTCTTTGCCCGGCTGAGGGAGTGAACTTATGGGCTTCAATACCATTGACGATCTGGGTGACCTCAGCGGCAAGCGTGCGCTGGTGCGTGTTGACCTCAATGTTCCCATGGCGGATGGTCGGGTCACTGATCTGACGCGAATTCACGCGCTGGCTCCGACGGTCAATGATTTGTCGGCTAAGGGGGCAAAGGTGCTGTTGTTGGCCCATTTTGGCCGTCCAAAGGGTGCGAAGCACAGCGAAATGTCGGTTTCGATGACGCTTGATGCCTTGCAGGAAGTGCTAGGTCGGGAGGTCATGTTCGTGCCCGAAATCGCTGGCGACGTGGTCGCACAGTCGGTTGATATCATGGCCAATGGTGATGTTGCACTGCTAGAGAACAGCCGTTTCTGGCCCGGTGAAGAAAAGAATGATCCTGAGCTTGCCAAGGCGATCGCCGCCAATGGTGATCTCTATGTGAACGATGCCTTTTCAGCGGCGCATCGTGCCCATGTGACCACGGAAGGCCTGGCACATTTTCTGCCAGCCTATGCCGGTCGCTCTATGGAAGCCGAGTTGAAGGCGTTGGAAGCAGCACTTGGCAACCCCGAGCATCCCGTGGCCGCTGTGGTCGGCGGTGCAAAGGTTTCGAGCAAGCTTGATGTGCTGAACAATCTTGTGACCAAGGTTGACCATCTGATCATCGGTGGCGGCATGGCCAATACATTCCTAGCGGCGCGCGGCGTTAATGTAGGCAAGTCGCTGTGCGAACATGATCTGGCTGATACGGCGAACGCGATTCTGGAGGCAGCCGATGTAGCAGGTTGCACCGTGCATCTGCCCTATGACGTCGTGGTGGCGAAAGAATTTCGTGCCAACCCGCCCGTCCGCACGGTGAATGTTCATGAAGTTGCCGAAGATGAGATGATCCTCGACGTCGGCCCTACCGCGGTCGAGGCGCTCGCCGATGTGCTGAAAACCTGCCGCACGCTGGTGTGGAATGGCCCGATGGGCGCCTTTGAAATTGCGCCTTTCGACATGGCGACCGTTGCATTGGCCCGAACCGCGGCGGCCCTGACGAAAGAAGGTTCGCTGGTGTCGGTCGCAGGCGGAGGCGATACTGTTGCTGCGCTGGCCCATGCCGGTGTGACCGAAGATTTCAGCTTCATATCAACCGCCGGCGGGGCCTTCCTCGAATGGATGGAAGGCAAGGAATTGCCGGGCGTGAAAGCACTTCAAAAAAGCTGATATTTTCGGTTTCTAGTGCCGGTTGCGGAATCGCGCCATTCACGTTAATGCGTCGGACATACGTATGCATCTGACACAGGGAGCTTCCATGAACAGCGCTGACATGACCGCCAAAATTGCCGCCGGCCAAGGCTTTATTGCCGCATTGGACCAGAGCGGCGGATCGACGCCCAAGGCGCTTGCTGGCTATGGTGTTGATGAAAGCGCCTGGTCGAGCGAAGAGGAAATGTTTGGCCTCATTCATGAAATGCGTTCGCGGATTATCCGGTCGAAATCTTTCACGGGTGATCGGGTCATTGGTGCAATCCTGTTCGAACGTACCATGGATGGTCAGGTCGATGGAAAGCCGACGCCGGCTGCGTTGATCGCAAAGGGGGTGGTACCATTCATCAAGATCGACAAAGGTCTCGAAGACGAGGCCAATGGCGTGCAGATGATGAAGCCGATGCCAGAGCTTGATGCGCTGCTCACACGGTCAAAGGCGCTCGGCGTTTATGGCACCAAAGAACGGTCGGTGATCAATTCGGCCAACCGGGACGGGATCGCAGCCGTTGTCGCGCAGCAGTTCGAAATTGGCCAACAGGTTTTGTCGCATGGCATGATGCCTATGATCGAGCCTGAGGTGAACATCAAGAGCGAGACGCGCGCCGAATGCGATGCGATTCTGCTGGAAGAAATTCTCAAGCAATTGGATGCGCTGGGTGCTGACCAGCAGGTCATGCTGAAACTGTCGCTTCCGGTCGAAGCCGGTAAGTTCGATCCGCTGGTGAATCACCCCAAGGTGCTCCGCGTGGTTGCGCTCTCGGGCGGTTATAAGCGCCCTGAAGCATGCGCTGAGCTTGCGAAAAATCATGGCATCATTGCCTCGTTCAGCCGCGCACTTCTCGAAGACCTGCGCTATCAGATGAGCGACGATGAATTTGACGCATCGCTCGATGAAGCGATCGAAGCCATTTACCGCGCGTCCATCGCTTGACAGTGTCAAATCGGTCTCGCACGGGCGTTGCATGAGCGACGCCAGCTGGACCGAGGTTGACCAGTTTATCGAGGCAAAGCTGCTTGGCAGCGATGCTGTGCTAAAGGCGGCGCTTGAAAACAACGCCGCCAACAACTTGCCGCCCATCGATGTTTCTCCGGCGCTCGGTAAGATGCTGATGCTTCTCGCCCAGATGGCCGGTGCACGGCACATCCTCGAAATTGGCACGCTGGGTGGCTATTCTACCATATGGTTGGCACGAGCGCTGCCTGCAGATGGCCGCTTGCTGACGCTAGAGGTTGATCGCAAACATGCGGGTGTTGCCGCAGAGAATCTGGCGCGGGCAGGGTTTTCAGACAAGGTCGAGATCAGGGTCGGGCCTGCGAAAGACAGCCTGGCGGCGATGCAGCCCGCTGATCCTTTCGATTTTGTCTTTATCGATGCCGACAAGCAGGGCAGCGCCAATTATGTTGAAGAGGCCATTCGGCTAGGCCGATCGGGTACGACGATTATTGTTGACAATGTTGTGCGCGGTGGCGCGATTGTGGATGAAGCCAATAATGACCCTCGCGTTGCGGGTACGCGAAGGCTGTATGAACATGTTTCGCGCCATCCGCGCCTAAATGCCACTGTGTTGCAAACAGTCGGCAGCAAAGGATGGGACGGTTTCCTCCTTGTGCAAGTCTGCTAAGGGCGGGTCATGACAGATTATAAATGCCAGCTTTACCTGATATCCCCGCTCAACGTTGATGGAGATTTTCCCGTGCGTCTTGAAGAGGCGCTGACAGCCGGACCAGTCGCCGCTTTCCAGTTTCGCGTGAAGGGCATCGACCAGCACAAGGCGGCCGAACTGGCCACGCCTTTGCAGGAAATCTGTGCGCGCCATGATGTCGCATTCATCGTGAACGACAGTATTTCTCTGGCAAAGCGGATTGGCGCAGATGGTGTCCATCTGGGGCAAGAGGATGGCGATCCGCGTGAGGCCAGGGACATATTGGGCCGCGATGCCCAGATCGGCGTCACCTGCCACAATAGCCGTCATCTGGCGATGGAGGCGGCCGAGGCCGGCGCAGATTATGTGGCTTTTGGCGCGTTCTTCCCGACCAGCACCAAAGAGGTCAAGCATCAAGCCGAGATCGAAACGGTCGAGCTCTGGTCGCAATTCACCGAAGTGCCTTGCGTCGCCATTGGCGGCATCACCACCCAAAATGCGAGCGAAGTGATTAATGCCGGCGCGGATTTCATTGCGGTCAGTTCAGGCGTCTGGAACTATGCTGATGGTCCGGCTGCGGCGGTAAAGGCGTTCAACGCGCTGCTTGCCTAAAGTCGCGCTCGCCGCTAAAGGCGCCGCCAACGGCCCGTGTTGCGTGCCAAGCTCTTTCCATAGTCAAGCGAGTTATCTCATGAAAATCAGCGGCGTCGAAATTCGTCCGGGCAACATCATCGAATATGAAGGTGGCATCTGGCGTGCAGTGAAGATCCAGCATACGCAGCCCGGCAAGGGCGGTGCTTATATGCAGGTCGAACTCAAGAATCTGCGCGATGGTCGTAAGAACAACGTCCGTTTCCGTTCGGCTGAAACCGTTGAGCGGGTTCGCCTTGACCAGAAGGACTTCCAATATCTTTATGCGGAAGGCGATAATCTGGTTTTCATGGACAAGGAAACTTATGATCAGGTGACCTTGCCCTCTGACTTGCTGGGTGACGCGGCTGCCTTCCTTCAGGACGGCATGGATGTCGTCATGGAAATGTATGATGATGAGGCGCTTTCGGTTGCCTTGCCCGACACCATTGAAGCCACGATCGTTGAAGCCGATGCTGTCGTCAAAGGCCAGACTGCATCTTCCAGCTACAAGCCTGCAATCCTCGACAATGGCGTCCGCGTGATGGTTCCGCCATTCATCAGCTCGGGCACGCGTATTGTCGTTGACGTTTACGAACGGGAATATGTCCGCAAGGCGGATTGATTCAATTGCTCCGTCCCTATGCGGGCGGGGTCGGGGAAGGCATACCCTTCCGGAAAATTTCTCCCGCTCTGCTGAGTGACTGGCTTAGGTCTGTCGCTCGGCCTGCGGGAATGGAGTATATAGCATGCCAGCATTATCGGGCCTGATGTCCGTCATGGAAAAAGCGGCCCGCAAGGCGGGTAGCAAGCTGCGCCGAGATTTTGGCGAGATCGAACATCTGCAGGTGTCCATGAAGGGACCGGCGGATTTCGTGTCAAAGGCGGACAAGCAGGCCGAAGACACTCTGTTTCGAGAGCTGGAAAAAGCCCGGCCTGACTGGGGTTTTCTGATGGAGGAAAGCGGCGACATTGCTGGCGCGCCTGGCAAGCCGCGCTTCATCGTCGACCCGCTGGATGGCACCAGCAACTTTCTGCACGGCATACCGCATTTCGCAATCTCAATTGCGGTACAGGATCCGAAGCCCGATGGTTCGGGTTGGGGCGATCTCTACATGGGGCTGGTTTATAACCCCATTACCGATGAAAGTTTTTGGGCAGAGCGTGGCAAGGGCGCATGGCTTGGGCACAAAAGGCTTCGTGTATCCGCGCGGCGCAAGCTTAATGAAGCGCTGGTTGCGACCGGCGTACCCTATAAGGGGCATGGCGATTTTGAAGAATGGGGCAAGATTTATGCCTCGGTTGCCCCTGAAGTTGCCGGCATTCGCCGCTTTGGCGCGGCCAGCCTTGATCTTGCATGGTTAGCAGCCGGACGTTTCGACGCTTTTTGGGAAAGCGATCTTTCGCCATGGGATACGGCGGCAGGATGCCTGTTGGTGCGTGAGGCTGGGGGCTTCGTTACCGATTATCGCGGACGTTCGCCGATTATCGCTGACGCGCAGGTCTTGGCAGCCAATGATCAGTTGCACAGCAAGCTGCACAAGCTGTTGGTTGACGGTATCCGTTAAGTTTCTGCGACTGGTTCGCAACAAGCTTTTCTGCGGAAAACTCATCCAAAATAAGCGCCTTTGCACTTGCCTCTGCCGCCGCCCCTGTCTAGGGCGCGCTGGAGTAAAACTATAGCTGGAAATGCGCCGCGTGACTGATCTGTCGCAATATCTGCCGATCATGATTTTCTTGGTGTTCGCGCTGGGATTGTCGAGCCTTTTCGTCTTCTTGCCGATGGGTGTTGCCCGCTTGACGGGTACGCACCAGCCGAGCGAGGCGAAGCTGGCCGAATATGAATGCGGCTTTCCCGCGTTCGAGGATTCGCGCAGCCAGTTTGACGTACGTTTCTACCTGGTCGCTATTCTGTTCATCATCTTTGATCTGGAAGCTGCCTTCCTCTTCCCTTGGGCAGTTAGCTTGGGTGATACCGGTTGGGTTGGCTGGGGAACGATGATGATTTTCCTCTTTGAACTGGTGATCGGCTTTATTTACGCCTGGAAAGTGGGAGCGCTCGAATGGGAGTAATCCAGCAAGCGCCGGCAGCGGGCAGTGCGCCTGACGCGGAATTTTTCAATGATCTGTCGAGCGAGATGGACGAAAAGGGTTTCGTCGTCACTTCGACAGAAGATCTGTTCAACTGGGCTCGCACCGGCTCGCTGTGGCCGATGACCTTTGGTCTGGCCTGCTGCGCGGTTGAGATGATCCATGGTTATATGCCGCGTTACGATTTTGAACGGTTTGGTATCGCGCCGCGCGCATCGCCACGCCAGTCGGACGTGATGATTGTTGCTGGCACGCTCTGCAACAAAATGGCCCCGGCACTGCGCAAGGTTTACGACCAGATGTCGGAACCCAAATATGTGATTTCGATGGGCAGCTGCGCCAATGGCGGCGGCTATTACCATTATAGCTACAGTGTTGTTCGCGGGTGCGACCGGATCGTACCGGTCGATATCTATGTGCCCGGTTGCCCGCCGACCGCAGAAGCCCTGCTTTACGGCATCATGCAGTTGCAGCGTAAGATTCGCCGCGTAGGGACGCTTGAACGATGAGCAGTCCTGCCCCCGCCATTCATGCCCCCAAGGGTGAAGTCGCCGCGATCAAAAAGGCGCTTGGCAAGGATTTGCTCGGTGTCGAGGAAGCGCATGGTGAAATCGCGGTTCATGTGAAGGCTGATCGCCTTGTCGAGGCGATGACCCAGTTGCGCGATGTTTGCGCGTATCAGCAATTGATGGAAATTGCCGGCGTGGACTGGCCCGATCGCGACCCGCGGTTCGAGGTTGTTTACATGCTGCTCAGCCTTACCAAGAACCATCGCATCCGCGTTCATGTCGCAACCAATGAAGATGTGCCGGTGCCTTCGGTTACAGGCATCTGGCCGGTAGCAGGCTGGCTCGAACGCGAAGTGTTCGACATGTATGGCGTGTTGTTTGCTGGAAACAGCGATCTGCGCCGCATCCTGACTGACTATGGTTTTGTCGGCCATCCGCAGCGCAAGGATTTCCCGCTGACCGGCTTTACCGAACTGCGTTATTCCGAAGAGGAAAAGCGCGTGAAATATGAGCCGGTGCAACTGCCGCAGGATTTCCGTAACTTTGATTTCATGAGCCCTTGGGAAGGCGCAGATTATGTGCTGCCTGGTGACGAGAAGGGAGCAAGCAAATGAGCCTCCAGAAAGATCTCGCGCCGACAACGGGCGATGAAGTCATCCAGAACTACACGATCAATTTCGGTCCACAGCACCCTGCGGCGCACGGCGTTCTCCGCCTCGTCATGGAATTGGACGGCGAGATTATCGAACGGCTTGATCCGCATATCGGCTTGCTGCATCGCGGCACCGAAAAGCTGATTGAGCATAAAACCTATTTGCAGGCGCTGCCTTATTTTGACCGACTAGACTATGCCTCGCCACTGGCGATGGAACATAGCTATGTGCTGGCTGTTGAAAAGCTGCTGAATCTCGAAGTGCCGCTGCGGGCGCAATATCTGCGTGTGCTGTTCGCAGAATTGACACGCATTTCCAACCATCTTCTCAACCTTGCGCACCATGCGCTGGATGTCGGTGCGATGACGCCAGGCCTCTGGCTCTATGAAGCGCGCGAAGATTGCATGGGCTTTTTCGAACGGGCATCGGGCGCGCGCATGCACGCCGCATGGTTCCGCCCCGGCGGGGTCCATCAGGATGTTCCGCTGAAGCTGCTCACCGACATTGCTGACTGGCTGGACGACCGTTTGCCGCGCTTGTTCGAGGATGCAATGTCGCTCGTCGTCGACAATCGTATCTTCAAACAGCGCAACGTCGACATCGCCTTTGTCAGCAAGGAAGACGCGATTAAATGGGGCTTTTCAGGTCCGATGATCCGCGGTGCGGGGATCCCCTGGGATATCCGCAAGTCACAGCCTTATGATGTCTATGCGAAGATGGAGTTCGACATTCCCGTTGGCACCAAGGGCGATTGCTATGACCGCTTCATGGTCCGCGTTGAGGAAGTGCGGCAGTCAATCCGCATCATGAAACAGTGCCTGCAGCAAATCCCAGAAGGCCCGGTGTCGAGCGATGATCGCAAGATCGTGCCGCCGAAGCGCGCCGAGATGAAGCAGTCGATGGAAGCGCTGATCCATCACTTCAAATTGTACACTGAAGGCTTTCATGTGCCCGAGGGCAGCGTCTATGTCGCTACCGAAAGTCCGAAGGGTGAATTTGGCGTCTATCTGGTTTCGGATGGCACCAACAAACCCTATCGCTGCAAGATCCGCCCGACCGCGTTCAGCCATTTGCAGGCGATGGACATGATGTCGAAGGGGCATATGCTGGCAGATACGACTGCGATCATTGGCGCGCTCGACATCGTATTCGGGGAGTGTGACCGGTGAGCAAACTTGCCATCGCTGAACAGATGATCGCGTATTATAACGCGCAGGATGCAGACGCGTATGTGTCGTTGATGACCGATGATGCTTGCGAAGCCGGCTATCGCGGTGCCGTTGTCCGTGAAGGCAAGGAAGGTACGCGCAGCGGGTTGAAGGCTATGTTCGCCGAATATCCGGAGAACCGCGCCGAAATCCTGAAGGGTTATGAGTTGGGTGAATTTGTTGCGCTGCACGAGCGCGTATTTCGTTCTGCAAATGCCGAACCGTTCGAAGTCGTGTCGATTTACAGTTTTGAAGGCGACAAGGTGTCGCGCGTGGAGTTTGTCCGATAATGGCCGAAGCTGCCCACATTCCTGACGAAGCCGAAACCCGCGCCAAATGGGGCGGTTTTGCCTTTTCGGCTGAAAACAAGAAGACCGCAGAAATGTATGTTGCTCGCTACCCCGCTGGGCGTCAGCAGTCGGCTGTGATGGCGCTGCTCGATCTGGCTCAGCGGCAGGTCGGCGCAGAAACGAATACACAAGGCTGGCTGCCTGTTCCGGTGATAGAATATGTCGCTGCCTATCTCAGCATGCCCTATATGCGCGCTTATGAGGTTGCGACCTTCTACACCATGTACAATCTGGCGCCCGTCGGCCGCTATCATGTGCAGGTCTGCGGGACGACGCCCTGCATGCTGCGCGGTTCCGACGATGTCATGGCTGCGTGCAAGAATAAGGGGCTGGTTAAGGGCGGAACGACGCCTGACGGCTTGTTTACGCTCAATGAAGTCGAGTGCCTAGGTGCATGTGCCAATGCCCCGATGGTGCAGATCAACGACGATAATTTCGAAGACCTGACCTATGACAGCATGTCGGCGCTGCTCGATGCGCTTGCCAATGGAAAGCCGGTGAAGATCGGCCCGCAGATTGACCGTCAAGTCAGCTGCCCTGAAGGCGGCCCGACGACGCTGAACGAAATGGTCGACGCCAACCATGATTATAGGAAGGCATGGAAATGAGCCTTCAGGATAAAGACCGCATTTTCACCAATTTGTACGGCTTTCAGGATTGGGGGCTGAAAGCGGCGCAAAAGCGTGGCGACTGGGACAAGACGAAGGACTTGCTCAAGGCCGGGCCAGACGCGATCATCGATGTCATCAAGGCATCGGGTTTGCGCGGGCGTGGTGGTGCTGGCTTCCCGACGGGTATGAAGTGGAGCTTCATGCCCAAGAACCCGACGCCGGAACGGCCCAGTTTCCTCGTTATCAATGCTGACGAATCCGAACCTGGTTCGTGCAAAGATCGTGAAATCATCCGCCATGATCCGCACAAACTGATCGAAGGCGCGCTGGTCGCGGGCTTCGCAATGCGTGCGCGTGCAGCCTATATCTATATTCGCGGTGAATATATTTATGAGGCAAAAGTCCTCGAAGCCGCAGTGGCAGAGGCCTATGCCGCTGGCCTGATCGGCAAGAACGCCGCCAAGTCCGGCTATGATTTTGATGTCTTCGTCCATCGCGGTGCCGGCGCCTATATCTGCGGCGAAGAAACCGCGATGATCGAAAGCCTGGAAGGCAAAAAGGGTCAGCCGCGTCTGAAGCCGCCTTTCCCGGCAGGTGCAGGCCTTTATGGCTGCCCGACGACGGTGAACAATGTTGAATCGATCGCGGTTGCGCCGACCATCCTGCGTCGCGGGGCCGAATGGTTCAGTTCCTTCGGGCGTGAAAATAACAAGGGTACCAAGCTTTTCCAGATATCGGGCCATGTGAACAAACCATGCGTTGTCGAAGAATCGATGAGCATCCCGTTCCGCGAGCTGATCGAAAAGCATTGCGGCGGCATCCGCGGCGGTTGGGACAATTTGCTAGCTGTGATCCCCGGCGGTTCTTCGGTTCCATTGGTTCCGGCCGCGCAGATCATGGACGCGCCGATGGATTTTGACGGTCTGCGTGAACTTGGCTCTGGCCTTGGCACTGCAGCAGTGATCGTGATGGACAAATCGACCGATATCGTCCGCGCGATTGCTCGCCTGTCTTATTTCTACAAGCATGAAAGCTGCGGCCAGTGCACGCCCTGCCGCGAAGGCACAGGCTGGATGTGGCGCGTGATGGAACGGCTGCGTGAAGGCAATGCCGATGTGTCGGAAATCGACACCCTGTTCCAGGTGACCAAGCAGGTTGAAGGCCACACTATTTGCGCGCTGGGCGACGCGGCGGCATGGCCGATTCAGGGCCTGATCCGTCATTTCCGGCCCGAGATCGAACGCCGCATAGCCGATGCCAATGGCGGCCAGATGCTGGAGGCGGCGGAGTAAGTTATGCCAAAGGTAACCGTAGACGGCGTTGAACTCGAAGTTCCGGCAGGCGCAACCGTCCTGCAGGCTTGCGAACTGGCCGGAAAAGAAATCCCGCGTTTCTGCTATCACGAACGGCTGAGCATCGCTGGCAATTGCCGCATGTGTCTGGTCGAGGTGAAGCCCGGGCCGCCTAAGCCGCAGGCAAGCTGTGCGCTGCCCGCCGCAGAGGGACAGGAAATCCGCACCGACAGCGAAATGGTCAAAAAGGCGCGTGAAGGGGTGATGGAGTTCCTGCTCATCAACCACCCGCTCGATTGCCCGATTTGCGATCAGGGCGGCGAATGCGATTTGCAGGATCAGTCGGTTGCCTATGGCCGCGGTGCATCGCGTTATGATGAAAATAAGCGCGCTGTTACCGAGAAATATATGGGCCCCATCGTCAAGACGGTGATGACCCGCTGCATTCAGTGCACCCGCTGCGTCCGCTTTGCCGAAGAAGTTGCGGGCATCGAGGAAATCGGTGCGATCTATCGCGGCGAGAATATGCAGATCACCAGCTATCTCGAAAAGGCGGTGACGAGCGAACTTTCAGGCAATGTGATTGATCTGTGCCCGGTCGGTGCGCTGACAAGCAAGCCTTACGCTTTTGAAGCGCGGCCTTGGGAACTGAAAAAGACCCCCGCGATCGACGTGATGGACGCCGTGGGCACGAACATCCGCCTCGATAGCCGGGGCAGGGCGGTCTTGCGCGCGGTTCCGCGTATCAACGAAGACGTCAACGAAGAATGGGCGCACGACAAGACGCGCCATGCCGTTGACGGCCTGACCCATCGCCGCCTCGACAAGCCCTATGTCCGCAAGGATGGCAAATTGGTTGCCGCCAGCTGGCAGGAAGCATTTGACGCGATCAAGGCAGTTTGGTCGGACGAAGCCGCTGTGGTGGCAGGCGATATGGTCGATTGCGAAACCATGTTTGCCGCGCGTGAGCTGGCCGGCTCGGCCATGCTAGAAGGTCGCCAGACCGGCCTTGCCTATGACACATCGTCGCTGTCTGCGGTGAATTTCAACACCACGATCGCAGGTATCGAAAATGCCGATGTGATCCTGCTGGTGGGCAGCGACTTGCGTCGTGAAGCGCCGTTGGTAAACACCCGCATCCAGAAAGCTGTCCGCAAAAAGGGTGCGAAGGTTTTTGCCATCGGGCCCGAGACCGATCTGACCTACAAGGTTGAATGGCTGGGCGATGATCTGGCTGCGCTCGCCAAAGCCCCCAAGGCTTTGGCCGACGCGCTGAAAGGTGCAGAGCGCCCGGCGATCATCGTTGGTGGTGGCGCGCTGCGTTATGAAGGCGTGCACGGCGCTGCGCTTGCGTTTGCCAAGAAGTACAAGCTGGTCAAAGACGGTTGGAATGGCTTCAACGTCCTCCACTTCGCTGCTGCGCGGATGGGCGGATTGATGCTTGGCTATGCCTTTGATGGCGGGATCAAGGCGCTCGCTGCGAAAAAGCCCAAGCTGGCATTCTTTCTCGGCGCGGATGAGGTCGATTACGGCCTCTTCGCCAAGACCTTCAAGGTCTATGTCGGCCATCATGGCGATAATGGCGCAAAGCATGCCGATGTCGTGTTGCCGGGCGCTGCTTATAGCGAAAAGGGCGGCACTTATGTGAACCTTGAAGGGCGCGTTCAGCGCGGCGAACGTGCGGTCTTCCCGCCGGGCGACGCGCGTGAGGATTGGGCGATTTTCCGGGCCCTGTCCGATGTTCTTGGCAAGCGTCTGCCCTTTGACAGCTTTGATGCGCTGCGTAATGCCATGGCGCAGGCTGTGCCCACACTCGGGCAGGAAGGGTTGGCTGATTATGGCTGGTCGGAACCCAAATTACCGGCTGATGTCAGCGGCAAGATCGCCGATTACCCTATCAAGGATTTCTATCTGACCAACAGCATCTGTTGCGCATCGCCGACGATGCAGCGCTGCTCGGCTGAACTGGTGCATGGCGAAGAATTTCTGGAGGCGGCAGAATGACTGAATTCTTCCAATCCCTCGGCATGTCCTATGAATGGGCGTGGTTTACCGCGACGATATCTGGCATCCTCTTGATCGCTCTGCCGCTGATGCTGGCCGTTGCGATGATCATCTATGCCGAACGCAAGCTTTGGGCGGCGTTTGCGCTGCGCCGCGGCCCCAATGTTGTCGGCCCGTTCGGTCTGCTTCAGTCCTTCGCAGACGGCCTTAAGGTTTTCCTTCAGGAAACGATCATTCCGTCGGCTTCGAACCGCGGCCTGTTCCTCATTGCCCCGATCATTACCTTCACCGTTGCGCTGATGGCATGGGCAGTGATCCCGTTCGGTGCTGGCGTAGTCTTGTCGAACATCAATGTCGGTCTGCTCTATATCCTCGCGATCAGCAGCCTAGGCGTTTATGGTGTCGTGATTTCGGGTTGGGCGTCCAACTCCAAATATCCCTTCTTTTCGGCGATGCGTGCTGCGGCGCAGATGATTTCCTACGAAGTCTCAATCGGCTTCATCCTGATCTGCGTCGTGCTTTGGGCTGGGACGTTCAACGTCAGCGGTATCGTTGAGGCGCAGCGCGGCCATGTGCTTGGCTTTATAAACGCCTTCGGCCTCAATCCGCTGCTCTTCCCGATTGCTGTGATGTTCCTGATCAGCGCGATGGCGGAAACTGCGCGCGCTCCCTTCGATTTGACTGAGGCGGAAAGCGAATTGGTCGCGGGTTACCAGACCGAATATAGCTCGATGAGCTTCGCGCTTTTCTGGCTCGGCGAATATGCCAACGTCCTCTTGATGTCGGCGCTGACCGTGATCCTCTTCTGGGGTGGTTACCTGCCGCCGGTTGATTGGGCACCGCTCTATATGGTTCCCGGTATCCTCTGGTTCTTCCTCAAAATCTGGATCATCTTCTTCATATTCGCCTGGGTGAAGGCCACTGTGCCGCGCTACCGCTATGACCAGCTGATGCGCTTGGGCTGGAAAGTCTTCCTGCCGATCTCTCTGCTATGGGTCTGCATCGTTTCAGGCTATCTGATGTTCACGGGGCATTTCGCATGACCACTATCGCCCATCTCATCAAAAGCTTTACGCTTTGGGAATTCATCAAGGCGCATTGGCTGACCTTGCAGTATTTCTTCAAGCCCAAGGCAACGGTGAATTATCCGTTCGAAAAGAACCCGCTCTCACCACGTTTTCGTGGTGAGCATGCGCTGCGCCGCTATCCCAATGGTGAAGAACGCTGCATCGCGTGCAAGCTGTGCGAGGCGGTGTGTCCGGCACAGGCCATCACAATTGAGGCCGAACCGCGTGATGATGGCAGCCGCCGCACGACGCGTTACGACATCGATATGACCAAGTGCATCTATTGCGGTTTCTGCCAGGAAGCCTGCCCGGTCGATGCGATTGTCGAAGGCCCGAATTTCGAATTTGCTACCGAAACGCGCGAGGAACTTCTCTACGATAAGGCGAAGCTTCTTTCTAATGGCGATAAGTGGGAGCGTGCGATTGCCGCGAACCTTGCCGCCGATGCGCCGTATCGATAAGGGGCCGCGTCGTGATACAGGTCGTCTCTTTTTACATCTTTGCCGCGATCCTCATCGCATCTGCCGCGATGGTGATCTTTGCGCGTAACCCCGTACATAGCGTGTTGTGGCTGATTGTTGCATTCTTCAATGCTGCTGGCCTGATGGTGCTGGTCGGTGCGGAATTCATCGCGATGCTTTTGGTCATCGTCTATGTCGGCGCGGTTGCGGTGCTGTTCCTCTTTGTCGTCATGATGCTCGACATCGATTTCGCCGAATTGCGGGCGGGTTTCATGCGCAACTTGCCGCTGGGCATGTTGCTCGCGATCGTGCTGCTTATCGAACTGGTGCTGGGCATTGGCGCCTATCGCGCCGGTGCCGTTGAACTGGGTACTTCGATTGCCTCGGCCGTGCCTGCCGACCGGTCAAACATCGAGGCAATCGGCGCGCTGCTGTACAGCAAGTATATCTTTCTGTTCGAGACTGCCGGCCTGATCCTTCTGGTCGCGATGGTGGGTGCAATCGTTCTGACCCATCGTCAGCGCAAGGATATGCTGGTCCAGAATATCTCCGATCAGAACAAGCGCCGTCCGCAGGATGCGACGCGCAACGTCAATCAGCCCGTTGGGCAGGGGGTAGAGCTGTGAGCATCGGCATTGAACATTATCTGGTGGTCAGTTCGATCCTCTTCGTGATGGGCGTGCTTGGCATCTTTCTCAACCGTAAGAATGTGATCATCATCCTGATGGCGATCGAACTCATCCTGTTGTCGGTGAACATCAACCTTGTCGCTTTCAGTGCCTTTCTCGGCGATCTGGTCGGGCAGGTTTTCGCGATGTTTGTGCTCACCGTTGCTGCTGGCGAGGCGGCCATTGGGCTTGCCATTCTTGTCATTTACTTCCGCGGTCGCGGCACCATTGCCGTTGACGACGTCAACCGGATGAAGGGGTAACCGGTCCAGTGTCGGCTATAGAAATCATCGTTTTCGCGCCGCTTCTGGCCGCGCTGATCGCCGGTCTGGGCCAGCGCTTCATTGGGGCGACTGCAGCAAAGCTGGTCACTACGGGCGGGCTGTTCCTTGCCTGCGGCCTTAGCTGGCCCATTTTCATCGCGTTTCTGTCGGGCAATGAAAAGGCCTATGTGGAGCCGGTGATGCTTTGGGTCCAATCGGGCACGCTGACCTTCGATTGGGCATTGCGCGTCGACAGCCTTACCGCGACGATGCTTGTGGTGATCACGACCGTTTCGGCGCTCGTCCACCTTTATAGCTGGAGCTATATGGAAGAGGATCCGGATCAACCGCGCTTCTTCGCCTATCTCTCGCTATTCACCTTTGCCATGCTGATGTTGGTGACCGCCAACAACCTCGTCCAGATGTTCTTCGGATGGGAAGGCGTTGGTCTTGCATCCTATCTGCTGATCGGTTTCTGGTATAAAAAGCCGAGCGCCAATGCCGCAGCGATCAAGGCGTTCGTCGTCAACCGCGTCGGCGATCTCGGCTTCATGCTTGGCATTTTTGGCGTGTTCTGGCTGTTCGGCACCGTTTCAATCCCTGAAATTCTTGCCGCCGCACCCGAAAAGGCCGGATCAAGCATCGGCTTCCTCGGTCTTCGCGTCGATACGATGAGCCTGTTGTGCATCTTGTTGTTCATCGGTGCGATGGGCAAGTCAGCGCAACTCGGCCTGCACACATGGCTGCCGGACGCGATGGAGGGCCCGACGCCTGTGTCTGCCCTGATCCATGCGGCAACGATGGTCACCGCCGGCGTGTTCATGGTATGCCGCCTGTCTCCGCTGTTTGAGACCAGCCAATTTGCACTGAACGTTGTCACTGTCGTCGGCGCAACGACCGCGATTTTTGCTGCGACCGTTGGCTTGGTCCAAAATGACATTAAGCGCGTGATTGCTTATTCAACCTGTTCGCAGTTGGGCTACATGTTCTTTGCGGCGGGTGTCGGCGCCTATAGCGCGGCGATGTTTCACCTGTTCACCCATGCGTTCTTCAAGGCTCTGCTGTTCCTTGGCGCAGGTTCGGTGATCCATGCGATGCACCATGAACAGGATATGCGCTATTATGGCGGCCTGCGGAAACATATACCGCTGACCTTCTTTGCGATGACGATGGGTACGCTTGCAATCACTGGTGTCGGCATTGTCGGCATTGGCGGATTTGCCGGTTTCCATTCGAAGGATGCCATTATCGAGGCCGCTTACGCGTCAACTGCCCCCTGGCATGGTTATGCCTTCTTCATCGGTGTGCTCGCAGCCTTGCTTACCAGCTTTTATAGCTGGCGCCTTATCTTCCTGACCTTTTTCGGAAAGCCGCGTTGGGAAAAATCGGAGCATATCCAGCATGCCGTCCACGACGCGCATCATGGGCATGATGATCATGGGTATGGCCATGAGGGCCATGGCGCAAGCGATGGAACCGCTGGCTATCATCCGCATGAAAGCCCCTGGCCGATGCTGGTTCCGCTGGGCGTTCTGACGCTGGGCGCGATCTTTGCCGGCTATGTTTTCAAATATGATTTCATCTATTCCGAAGAAGGCGGAAAGGCCTTCTGGGCTGCATCGACGCTCTATTTTAACGAGCATCTGATTCATGCCATGCATGATGTGCCGTTGTGGGTGAAACTGGCGTCGACAGTCGCCATGTTGGTTGGCCTGTTCACTGCCTGGATGATGTATATCCGTTCGGAAACCGCGCCCGCTAGCGTTGCGCGCCATTTCGAACCGCTCTACAAATTCTTCCTCAACAAATGGTATTTTGACGAGCTCTACAACCTGATCTTCGTCAAGCCGGCCTTCTGGTTCGGGCGCCTGTTCTGGAAGGGTGGCGATGTCGGCATTATCGATCGCTTTGGCCCCAATGGCTCGGCCTTTGCCGTCAGCCTGACGAGCCGTCTCGCTGTCCGCATGCAGTCGGGCTATCTTTATACTTATGCGCTGGTGATGCTGCTCGGTCTCGTGGCTGCAATCAGCTGGCTTATGGTGCAAGCGTAATGAACGCAGCAGAAATCCCCATTCTTTCGATCATGCTCGCCGTGCCGATGGTCGGCGCGCTGGCATGCCTTTTCATGCGTGCGGAAATGGCGCGTGTCATCGCGCTGACAGCAACGTTGTTCAACCTGCTGCTCGGTATCTGGTTGTGGGCCAGCTATGATCCGGCGGGCGCGCAGTGGCAGTTTGTTGAAAAGGCCATGCTTTTCGGCCCGATTGGCTGGAAACTGGGCATTGATGGCATCTCGCTTATGCTCATCATGCTTTCGGTGTTCCTGATGCCGATCTGCATTGGCGCCAGCTGGCGTGCGATTACCGAACGTGTCGGTCTCTACATGGCGAGTTTCCTGCTGATGGAAACGCTGATGATCGGTGTGTTCGCGGCGCAGGATTTGCTGCTGTTCTACATCATGTTCGAAGCTGGCCTGATACCGATGTACCTGATCATCGGCATCTGGGGTGGTAAGGATCGTATCTACGCCAGTTACAAATTCTTCCTCTACACGTTGCTCGGTTCGGTGTTCATGCTGCTGGCGATGCTGTGGATGATCCAACAGGCTGGCACTGCCGATATCCCGACGCTGCTGAATTACGATTTCCCGCCTGAGGCGCAGACCATCCTTTGGCTCGCATTCTTTGCATCCTTCGCTGTAAAAATGCCGATGTGGCCCGTCCACACCTGGCTGCCTGATGCACACGTTCAGGCTCCGACTGCCGGCTCGGTTATCCTTGCCGGCGTGCTTTTGAAGATGGGTGGCTACGGCTTTTTGCGTTTCTCGCTGCCGATGTTCCCGGAAGCGTCCGCCCAGTTCATCTGGCTGGTTTTTGGCCTTTCGATGGTAGCCGTTGTCTATACGAGCCTAGTTGCGCTGGTGCAGGAAGACATGAAAAAGCTGATCGCTTATTCGTCGGTCGCGCACATGGCGATCGTCACCGTCGGCCTGTTCACCTTCAACCAACAGGGTATCGAAGGTGCGATCATCGTCATGCTCAGCCATGGCCTGGTGTCTGGCGCGCTGTTCCTTTGCGTTGGCGTCATTTATGACCGCCTGCACACCCGCGAAATCAGCCGTTATGGCGGACTGTCGGTGAACATGCCGAAATATGCGCTGTTCTTCATGCTGTTCACCATGGCGAGCGTCGGCTTGCCAGGGACAAGCGGCTTTGTCGGCGAGTTCCTCTCGCTGGCCGGTGCATATAAGGTTTCGACCTGGGCCACTTTGATCGCGACCACCGGAATCATATTGGGAGCGGGCTATATGCTCTATCTCTATCGCCGGATCGCATTTGGTGAGCAGGTGAATGCCGATGCCGCCGCGATGTCCGATCTGGATCGGCGTGAAATGTGGCTGCTTGCTCCGATTGCTGCCGTCGTGCTCTGGATGGGCGTTTATCCCGAAAGCTTTCTGTCGCCGATCCGCCGTGATGTAGCGATGATTGTGGAGCGGATAGAGCGTGCAGCACCTGCGGGCGACAGCAAGCTCAAGGAAAATGACAAGACCACTGCCAAATATCGCGTTCAGGCGCATGACGGCGGCGAACATGCTAAATCGGCCGAGGGGGCCGCTCACTAATGGACCTTTCAACTTCGCTTGCGCTGGTACGACCGGAACTGGTCCTCAGCTTCTCGAGCCTTGCGCTGCTGTTGCTTGCTGCCTGGCGCAATGAAGCCGGCCGCTTGGTTAGTGTACTTGCCGTGGCGGCGCTGGTTGGCGCGGCTGTCTTTGCCGGGCAGGCCTTCGCCGCAGGCACGGATGCCGAGGCTTTTGAAGGGCTTTACCGCTCCGATGCGTTCAGCAATTTCGCCAAAGTCCTTATCTATTTCGCAGCAGCAATTGCGTTGATGATTGCGCCCAGGGCGCTCGAGAAGATGGGCGCAATGCGCGGTGAATATCCGGTGCTTGTGATATTGTCCGCTGTGGGCATGGGCGTGATGGTTTCGGCGACCGATCTAGTAACGCTGTACATCGGACTCGAGCTGCAAAGCCTTGCAGCTTATGTGCTTGCCAGCTTTGCCCGCAATGACGGCCGCTCGGCTGAAGCAGGCCTCAAATATTTCGTGCTTGGCGCATTGGCCAGCGGCATCCTGCTGTTTGGCATGTCGCTCATCTACGGATTTACGGGGTCGACCGATTTCGAAACCATCGGCACTGCCATGGATGGAGAGATCGGGATGGGCCTACTTTTTGGCTTGATCTTCGTGCTTTCCGGCCTGGCCTTCAAGATCAGCGCCGCGCCTTTCCATATGTGGACGCCGGACGTTTATGAAGGTGCACCCACGCCGGTTACGGCTTTCTTCGCCAGCGCGCCCAAGGTTGCGGCTAGCGCTTTGTTGATCCGCATCACGATCGAAGCCTTTGGAAACCAGGTTCAGGCTTGGCAACAGATCATCATGGTGGTCGCATTAATGTCGATCATTATCGGTGCAGTCGGTGCTATCGGTCAAAACAGCCTGAAACGTCTTCTTGCCTATAGCTCGATCAACAATGTTGGCTTCCTTTTGATCGGCCTTGCCGCCGCGACCGAAGACGGCGTTGCCGCGATGTTGGTATACCTTGTCGTCTACGTCGTGATGACGCTGGGCGGTTTCATCTGCTTGATGCAGCTTAAAGGCCGCGATGGTGAGATGAAGGAAGGATTGGCGGATATTGCCGGGCTTTCGAAAACCCAGCCGATGCTCGCAGCCGCGTTCGCTGTGTTCATGTTCAGCCTTGCCGGCATTCCCCCACTCTTCGGTTTCTGGCCGAAGCTGCTGGTTTTTAATGCCGCCATTGCTGCTGGCCTATTCCCGTTGGCCGTGATTGGCGTTGCCGCCTCGGTCATTGGCGCGTTCTACTATCTCAAGGTCGTCAAGGTCATGTATTTTGACGAAGCGGCTGACAATGTTGCGGATGCTGATGACAAAATGTTGAGCGTGACCGGAGGAGTGCTTGCACTTGCGGTATCGCCGCTCGGTTATTTCGCGATCGTCCCCTTGGGTGTCGTCGCGGCAAAGGCAGCGGGAACTCTATTCTGACCGGACTGATCGAGCAGGTCGCGCTGACAGGCTCGACCAACGCCGATTTGCTCGCCCGTGCCGCACTTGGTGCGCCCGAGGGGCTTTGGTTGCGCGCAGATCGGCAGGATGGCGGCCGCGGTCGCATGGGGCGGCAATGGGAGAGCCCCGTCGGCAATCTCTATGCCAGCACGATCATTCGTATTAGCGTTTCGGATCCGGCACCGGCGAGTCTGGCTTTCGTCGCCGCACTTGCCGCTTTTGATACGGTGGCTTCCGCGGCTCCGGATATTCCGGTGCAGATCAAATGGCCGAATGACATATTGACCGCCGATGGCGCGAAATTGTGCGGCATTTTGCTTGAACGGGCGAACGATGCAATTATCGCTGGTTTTGGCATCAATCTTTTTAACCACCCGCTATTGCCCGATAGGCCAACCGCCGATCTGTCCAGCCGAGGTGCCAATCCGCCCGATGCACAGGCGGTTTGTGAGATATTGGCGGACAATCTTGCGCGCAGGCTTTTGCAATGGCGCCAGCAGCCTTTGAGCAATCTGCTGCGCGCATGGGAAAGCGCCGCGCACCGACAGGGTTCTGCACTGAGGGTGAACCTGCCAGATGGTGATTGCCTGGAGGGTTTGTTTGCGGGGCTGGCAGATGATGGTGCGCTCAAGCTGCGCTTGGCGGATGGTGAAATCCGTGCCATTCACGCCGCCGATATCTTCCTTATCTGACGAAGGTTTAGAACGATGCTTCTCGCTGTCGACAATGGCAATACCAACGTCAAATTCGCTTTGGTCGATGATGGTGGCAACATCGTGCAACGATGGCGCATTGCCACAGACGCCCGTCGAACTGCCGACGAATATGCGGTCTGGCTCGATCAGTTGCTTCGCATGGAGGGCCATGCGCGCAGCGACGTAAAGGCGATGATCATCGCTACGGTTGTCCCGCGGGCGCTGCACAATCTGCAGGTTCTCAGCCAGAAATATTTCGGCATTGATGCGCTCGTTGCGGGAAGGGAACCGGTCAACTGGGGAATTGCGCTAAAAGTGGACGAACCGCGCGCTCTAGGGGCGGATCGCGCGGTCAACGCCATTGCCGCGCAGGCGCTGGAGCCGGAAACCGACAAGATTGTCATCAGCTTTGGAACGGCCACAACCTTCGATCATATCGGTGCCGACGGCTCCTATCTGGGCGGTAGTATCGCGCCGGGGATCAATTTGTCGCTAGATGCGCTCTATAATGCCGCCGCCATGCTGCCACGCATCGCCATCGAACCGCCGCCAACCGCCAGCGTAATCGGTCGTGATACGGTCGGGCAAATGCAGATCGGAATCTATTTCGGCTATGTCGGGCTTATCGAAGGGCTACTGTCGCGCATGAAGCAAGAGATCGGAAAGCCGGTAAAGGTGATTGCTACAGGCGGCCTTGCTGCGCTGTTTCAACAGCACAGCCATCTTTTCGACCGAGTTGAGCCTGATCTCACCCTGCGCGGGCTTGCTAATCTCTACGCAAACCGCGAAGGCGGGGCATGACAACTCCCAAAAACGAATTGCTTTTCCTTGCCCTTGGCGGGTCGGACGAGATTGGAATGAATGCCAATCTTTACGGCTGCAATGGCAAATGGCTGATGGTCGACCTTGGCGTCACCTTTGGCCATGAAGATTATCCAGGCATTGATTTGATCATGCCCGACCTTGAGTTTATCGAAGAGCGTAAGAAGGACTTGCTTGGCATCGTCCTGACGCATGGCCATGAAGATCATATCGGCGCCGTGCCATATCTTGCGGCTGATCTTGGTGTCCCGCTTTACGCGACGCCCTTTACTGCTGAACTGGTGCGTGGAAAGCTTGTTGAACAAGGGCTCACCAACGAGGTGGATCTGCACGTCGTCCCGATGGAGGGCATGATCGACCTTGGACCGTTCAACATCCGGTTTGTGCCGTTGGCGCACTCGATCCTAGAGATGAGCGCGCTTGTTATTGATACGCCGCATGGCCGTGTTTTCCATACCGGCGACTGGAAGCTGGACGAGAACCCCGTGATTGGCGAGCCGGCAAGTGCAGCAACGCTGACCGGAATTGGTGACGAGGGCGTGCTGGCGATGGTCTGCGATTCGACCAACGTCTTCAACGATAAGGAAAGCGGCAGCGAGGCAAGCGTACATGCGGACCTGCTGAAGCATGTGACCGGTGCGCGGGGTAGGGTGGTCGTTACCACTTTCGCCTCTAACACGGCACGGTTGCAGACACTGGCTGATGTGGCCCGCGAAAGCGGCCGCAAGCTTTGTTTCGCCGGGCGTTCGCTTCACCGCGTTGTCGAAGCATCACAGGCCACCGGTTATCTGAAGGATTTGCCCGAACTGGTTGATATGGACGCGGTTGATGCATTTCCGCGCAATCAGGTGATGGTTGTAGCGACGGGTGGTCAGGGCGAGGCAAGAGCTGCGCTTGGCCGGATCGCCGAAGGAAACCATCCTGTGAAGCTGGAAGAAGGCGACACGGTGATATTCTCTTCCAAGCAGATTCCCGGCAATGAAATGGCGATCGGCCATGTGATGAACCAGCTTGCCCGGCGGAACATTATAATGGTCACCGAGAAACAGGCGCATGTGCATGTCTCGGGCCATCCCGGCCGCAGCGAACTTGCGAAACTTTATGAATGGGTGCGCCCTGAAATTCTGGTTCCTGTCCATGGCGAGCGCAGGCACATGGCGGAGCAGGCGCGTTTTGGTTTGCAGCAGGGCATCTCCAAGGCCATTGTCCAGTCAAATGGCGACGTCGTTCGGCTTGCGCCACGTGGCCCTGAAATTCTCTGCCGCGAAAGAACCGGTCGGCTTGTGCTTGATGGCGATACCATCATCGCCGCCAATGGTGAGACGATCGCCCAGCGCCGGCGCTTGTCATGGTATGGTGTAATAAGCGTCGCGGTTGCCCTAGGCAGCAAGAACCAACTGCTGGGTGAGCCGGTCATCCGGTTGTTAGGTGTTCCCATTGAGGAAGATATTGACGATTTCCTTGATGAGGCCTGTCGCGCAGCCGAAAAGGCAGTACGCGACTGGCGTGGAGATTTGGTCAGTCTACGGGAGAATCTACGTCTTGCCGTTCGCCGTGTAGCGACTAGTTGGACAGGTAAGAAACCTATCGTGGAAGTGTTGGTGGTGGAAACGGCATGAACTGGGTATCAATATTAGCAATCTACCTGCTTTTCTGGGTGCTTAGTGCCTTTGTCGTGATGCCAATTGGCATTCGCACCCATGAGGAACTGGGTCTTGAAAAGACGCCAGGGCAAGCGGACAGCGCGCCGGGCAATTTTCGCCCCGGCTTGATCCTGCTGCGCACGACCGGCTTGTCGGCGGTTCTGTTTGGACTGTTTTACGTAAATTACATTTATGGCTGGGTTGATCGCCATAGTTTCGACTTCATCATCAATCCGCCAGTGTCGCAGAACAGCCCGACCGGATAAATTTCGCTTTTCGCTGGACGCACGCAATTTTGTGTGAAAAAGCGGCGACATTATGAAAGCGCTTTTTGCTCTCTCGCTTCTTATCCGACTTACGCGCCCTTAGGCGCGCAATGTTGCTCGGCCATGCCGGGCCACCGCCTAAGGGCCTTTTGACCAGCCAAAAAACTTTCGGGCCCCGCCTGACCAGAAGCATTTGAGAGCATAGCATGTTGAATGACCCCAGCCGCAAATACCGGCCTTTCCCACAAATTGACCTGCCCAACCGCCAATGGCCCGACAGGACCATAGATAAGGCGCCGCGCTGGCTTTCTACTGACCTACGCGATGGCAATCAGGCGTTGATCGATCCTATGGGGGCAGAGAAAAAGACGCGCTTTTTTGATCTCTTGCTGAAAGTCGGCATCAAAGAAATTGAGGTCGGTTTTCCGAGTAGCGGCGCGACCGATTTCGATTTCATCCGCAATCTGGTCGATAGCGGCCGTATTCCGGACGATGTTACGATACAGAGCCTGACCCAATCACGACGTGATCTTATCGAAAAGACGTTCGAAGCTATGGCGGGCGCGAAAAAAGCGATCGTTCATCTTTATAATGCCGTCAGCCCGGCATGGCGGGAAATTGTTTTCGGCCTTGATCAGGCTGGTGTGAAGGCAATCGCGATCGAAGGCGCAAATATCCTTGCCGAACAGGCGGCAAAATATCCGCAGACGGATTGGCATTTTGAGTACAGCCCCGAAACATTTTCGACGGCCGAAATCGATTTTAGCATCGAGGTATGTGCCGCCGTTATGGACGTTTTGCAGCCGACGCGGGACAAGCCGATTATCTTCAATCTGCCGGCAACGGTCGAGGCATCGCTGCCCAACATCTATGCCGATCAGATCGAATATTTTGCGCGGCACATCCCGAATCGCGATAGCGTCGTGATCAGTCTGCATACGCATAATGACCGGGGCACCGGTATCGCTGCAACCGAACTTGGCCTGTTGGCGGGGGGGGACCGTGTCGAAGGATGTCTGTTCGGCAATGGCGAGCGTACCGGCAATGTCGATTTGGTCACTGTCGCGCTCAACATGTACACGCAAGGATTACACCCTGGCCTGGATTTCAGCGATATCGATGAGGTGATCCAGACGGTCGAATATTGCAACCAGTTGCCGGTGCATCCGCGCCACCCCTATGCCGGCGAACTGGTGTTCACCGCCTTTTCGGGAAGTCATCAGGACGCGATCAAGAAGGGTTTTTCTGCACAGGAACGGCAGAATGATGAGTATTGGCGCGTTCCCTATCTGCCAATTGATCCTGCCGATCTTGGCCGCAGCTATGAAGCGGTGATCCGCGTCAATTCGCAAAGCGGCAAAGGTGGTGTTGCCTGGGTATTGGAGCAGGATTATGGACTGAAGTTGCCGAAGCGCATGCAAGCCAATTTCTCGACCACAGTGCAGGAACTTTCCGATACAACCGGCCGCGAGTTAACGGCGACTGATATTTGGGGCGCGTTTGAAAGCCGTTATCACCTGAAGGGTGACGGCCGTTTCCGCCTGATCGACTTTCAGGAAAGCCAGAGTACGCGGCAATCGAATGAGCGGATGTTTGTTGGCAAGGTGCGCATCGATGGCGAGGAAGTCTCCGTTAACGGGCGCGGCAACGGCCTGATTTCGAGCCTTGCCAATGCGCTGGAACCTTCTCTCGGCGGTCCCCTGCATATCATCGATTATAGCGAACATGCGATTGGCCACGGTACTGACGCGCGCGCCGCGGCTTATGTCGAATGCCGGATTGGTGACGGACCGATATTGTTCGGTGCCGGAATCAGTCAGGACGTTGCGACCGCGAGCGTCCGAGCGATTTTGAGCGCGATCAACAGCGCCTGACCCTACGGCAAGGGGATAGTAATTTCGCCAGTTTGACAGCCCTTTAAAAGCGGGGTTAACGGGCTTTAATCGATCGATTAAAAAGGATTCGCACATCATGGCCTTACCGCCGATTTTCGACAATCTTCGCCTTCCGCTCATCGGATCGCCGCTGTTCATTGTGTCCGGCCCGGAATTGGTGATCGCACAATGTAAAGCCGGCATTGTCGGCAGTTTTCCGGCGCTCAATGCCCGACCGCAGACGCTGCTCGACGAATGGTTGCACCAGATTACCGAAGAATTGGCGGCGCATAACAGGGACAATCCCGATCGTCCGGCAGCACCCTATGCCGTAAACCAGATCGTCCATAAATCGAATGACCGGCTTGAGGCGGATATTGCCACTTGTGCCAAATGGCAGGTGCCAATCACGATTACGTCTTTGGGTGCGCGTGAGGAACTGAACCAGGCCGTTCATGCTTGGGGCGGGATCACGCTGCATGACGTGATCGATGATCGCTTTGCCCGCAAGGCCGTCGAAAAAGGCGCCGACGGGCTTATCCCCGTTGCTGCCGGTGCAGGTGGCCATGCCGGCGTCACTTCTCCCTTTGCGCTGGTGCGCGAGATCCGCGAGTGGTTTGACGGCCCTATCGCGCTGTCTGGCTCGATTGGCCATGGCGCTTCCATCCTTGGTGCGCAGGCGATGGGCGCCGACTTTGGTTATATGGGCAGTGCTTTTATTGCGACCAAAGAAGCCAATGCAGTCGAAGGTTACAAGCAGGGCATTATCGAAGGGGTGGCATCCGATATCGTTTATTCGGACCTGTTTACCGGCGTTCACGGCAATTACCTTGCGCCGTCGATCCGTGCAGCTGGTCTGGACCCCCAAAATCTTCCGAAGGGCGATTATTCGACAATGGACTTCGGATCAGGTGGCAATACCGAGAAAAAGGCCTGGAAGGATATCTGGGGTTCCGGTCAGGGCATTGGTGCGATCAAGAACGTGCAATCGGTGGCGGAAATGGTTGACCGGCTTGAGGCGGAATATCGCGAAGCCAAGGCGCGGCTCGACGCTATCTACCACCGGGGCTGGTAAGCATATGGGCCCCCCTCGCTGTGTCGGGGGGCCAAATCATTTGATCAATTCTGCTTCTCAAAAGCGACACTGATCCGCAGTTTCACGTCATCGCCCACCATCGGCACATATTTGCTCATGCCCCAGTCGCTTCTGCGAAGCGTGGACACGGCGTGAAAGCCGATCGTTTGCTTCTTGTTCATCGGATTGGCGCCAGCCCCTTCAAAGCGGGCTTCTAACTCGATGGGCTTGGTCACGCCAAGCATGGTCAGGTCGCCTTTGATCGTCGCTTTCTGTCCATCGACCATCACATTCGTCGAGACGAACCGGGCGCTTTCGTAAGTGGCGACGTTGAAAAAGTCTGCCGTCTTTAGATGATCGGTCAGCCCTTGACTTGATGTCGCGACCGAGGCGATGGGGATGGTCACATCGACCTTGGCGGCAGAAAGATTTGCCGGGTCGATTTGCAACGTCCCCTTCACATCGCCAAACAGGCCGAAATAATCATTAAAGCCAAAATGATTGACCTGCCAGTTTATCTGGCTGTGGTTTGCATCGACGGCGTAGGTGCCTGCGGCTACCCGTGCGGCATCGGCAATGCCGGGCAGAGTTGGTTTATCCTGCTGCGCGAAAAGTGGGACAGCAAGAATCAGGGGCAGGACTAGCAGGGCTTTGCGCATCGTAAGGCTCCAAATAAAAAGGGATGCAGCAGTGTTGCTGCATCCCTTTGCATGTCAATCCCGTTGCGACAGGATGATTAGTTCTTCGCCTTGTCGACCAGCTTGTTCTTGGCGATCCAAGGCATCATCGCACGCAGGCGAGCACCTGTTTCCTCGATGGGATGCGCAGCCGCAGCTTTGCGCGCAGCTTTCAGTTCGGGCTGGCCGGCGCGGTTGTCGAGCACGAAATTCTTGACGAAGCGGCCTGACTGAATGTCTTCAAGAACACGCTTCATTTCCCACTTGGTTTCTTCGGTGATGATGCGCGGACCGGTGGTGATGTCACCATATTCAGCGGTGTTCGAGATCGAATAGCGCATATTGGCAATGCCGCCTTCATAGAGAAGATCGACGATCAGCTTGGTTTCGTGGAGGCATTCAAAATAGGCCATTTCAGGCGCATAGCCAGCCTCCACCAGTGTTTCGAAACCGGCTTGAATAAGGTGGGTGATGCCGCCGCAGAGCACGGCCTGCTCACCGAAGAGGTCGGTTTCGCATTCTTCGCGGAAGTTGGTTTCAATGATGCCCGAACGGCCGCCGCCGACAGCGCTTGCATAGGCAAGCGCAACGTCATGGGCATTGCCCGATACGTCCTTGTCGACAGCGATCAGGCAGGGCACGCCGCCGCCTTTTTGATATTCGCTGCGCACGGTATGGCCCGGACCTTTCGGTGCGATCATGATCACGTCGAGATCGGCGCGGGGCTCGATAAGGCCGAAATGGATGTTGAGGCCATGGGCAAAGGCCAGAGCGGCACCCTGCTTCATATTGGCGTGCAGATCGTCCGCGTAAATCGCTGCCTGATGTTCATCGGGAGCAAGGATCATTACCACATCGGCCCATGCCGCTGCTTCGGCATTGGCGAGGACCTTGAAGCCTGCACCTTCAGCCTTGGCTGCAGTGGCCGAGCCGGGACGAAGCGCAATTGCGACTTCCTTGACGCCACTGTCGCGCAGATTTTGAGCATGGGCATGGCCCTGGCTGCCATAGCCGACAATGGCGACCTTTTTGTCCTTGATCAGTCCAAGGTCGCAATCGGCGTCGTAATAAACCTTCATGTTCTCGCTTTCCCTTATTCAAACACCGCGATCCCGAGCTTGTCGATGGGCGCTTCGCGGCAGGACGTGCTTCGACAGGCTCAGCACTATGGTTTAGTTTTCAATCTAACTCGCATTGGCTCCACGCATGAGCCCGACAATCCCGGTGCGGCCGACTTCGACGAGCCCGACTTCTCGCATAAGCGCGACGAAAGTGTCGATCTTGTCCGGTCCGCCTGTGATTTCGAAGATGAAGCTGGAAACCGTCGCATCGATCACGCGCGCTCGATATATATCGGCAAGGCGCATGGCCTCCACCCGCTTGTCGCCGGTTCCTGAAACCTTGACGAGTGCGAGTTCGCGTTCGACATGTGGGCCGGCATCGGTGAGGTCGGTGACCTTATGAACGGGAATCAGGCGCTCGCACTGCGCGATGATCTGCTCGATCATTTGCGGCGGGCCCTTGGTGACGATCGTGATACGGCTCACCTTATGGTCTTCGGTAATGTCCGCCACAGTAAGGCTGTCAATGTTATAGCCACGTGCTGTGAACATGCCGGCGATACGCGCCAGCGTGCCCGCCTCATTGTCGACAGTGAGCGTTAGCACATGCCGTTCGGCTATTTCCTGCTTGATCCGCATGATTACACCAATGCCTTTGCTTCATCATCCATCGTGCCCGAAACCTCATCTGAATGGAGGATCATTTCGGTGTGGGCAGCGCCGCTGGGGATCATCGGAAAGCAATTGGCAGTCTTGGCCACACGGCAGTCGAACATGACCGGGCCGTTGTAAGCGAGCATTTCCGCGATGGCATCATCCAGCTTTGCCGGATCATCGCAGCGTATGCCTTTCCAGCCATAAGCCTCTGCCAGCGCAACGAAATCGGGTAGGCTGTCAGAATAGCTTTCCGAATAGCGGCTTTCATAGGTCAATTGCTGCCATTGGCGCACCATGCCCATCCATTCATTGTTGAGGATGAACACCTTGACCGGAAGGCGATATTGCGTGGCCGTACCCATTTCCTGGATGTTCATCTGGATAGAAGCTTCGCCAGCGATATCAATGACAAGCGCGTCGGGGTTGCCCATTTGTGCGCCGATCGCCGCAGGCAAGCCATAGCCCATCGTGCCAAGCCCACCACTGGTCAGCCATTTATTGGGGTCCTGAAAATGGAAATGCTGCGCCGCCCACATCTGGTGCTGGCCGACTTCGGTGGTGATTACCGGTGCCCGGTCCTTTGTGGCGTGGTAAAGCCGCTCGATCGCAAATTGCGGCATGATCTCGGCGTCGCTTGATGGATAGTTCAGCGATCCGACCGACCGCCAGCCTTTAATGCGCGCCCACCATTCAGAGAGATCTGCGCCCTGCAATTTGCGGCTGTTCCAGACGGTGATCATCTGGCGGATCGTCTTGCCGACATCGGCAACGATGGGCAGGTCGACGCGCACTGTCTTGTTGATCGAACTGCGATCGATATCGACATGGATCTTGATGCTGTTTGGCGAGAATGCGTCGAGCCGACCTGTCACACGATCATCAAAACGGGCGCCGAGGCAGACCATGACGTCGCACTGGTTCATAGCCATATTGGCTTCATATGTGCCGTGCATGCCGAGCATGCCAAGCCAAGCCGGATCAGATGCCGGAAATGCACCAAGGCCCATCAGGGTCGATGTGACAGGAACTCCCGCAAGGGCGGCAAGTTCACGAAGAGCAACGCTAGCATCTGGCCCGGAATTGATGACGCCCCCGCCGGTGTAAAAAATCGGCGCCTTTGCCTTGGCGAGCAATTCAACCGCCTGCGTAACTGCGGCGAAATCAGCATCGCCTGGGGGTTGGTAACGTTGCGGAACCTTTTGGCTGTGCCGATCAAATTCCGCGCTGGCCACCTGCACATTTTTGGGAATGTCGATGACGACAGGGCCAGGGCGACCGTGCATTGCGATATGGAAAGCCTCGGCAACGACCGTTCCCAATTCGGCAGGATCTTTGACGAGATAATTATGCTTGGTACAATGCCGCGTGATGCCGATGGTGTCGGCTTCCTGGAAAGCATCGGAGCCGATCAGGTTGGTTGCAACCTGGCCGGTAAGGATGACCAAGGGGATAGAGTCCATGAATGCATCGGCGATGCCGGTGACGGCGTTTGTAGCACCGGGGCCGGATGTGACAAGAACGACGCCCGGTTTTCCGGTCGAGCGCGCATAGCCCTCTGCTGCATGGGCAGCGCCGGCTTCGTGGCGGACGAGGACGTGCCGGATTTTTGAATGCTGGAAAAGCGCATCATAAATGGGCAGCACAGCGCCGCCGGGATATCCGAAAACGGTGTCCACACCCTGCGCGAGCAGGGCTTCGATCAATATGTCGGCGCCGCTTTTTTCGGGCACAAAACCATCCTTCATCCAGAAGAAGCTGACCTATGTTGCGACGCAGCAAGGTTGGCAAGAGCGGGCTCGTTACGGATTAGAAAATGGCATGTCAACCCTTAAATACGTAATAATCTTTCAATTTGTTCGATTTTAGAGTCATTAAATGCCTCTTCATGCCGCGTCCAATCATCCGGAGGTTGATTGCGGAACCAGGTATATTGCCGTTTTGCATATTGGCGAGTTGCAGCCTGACCACGCACAACCGCTTCGTCGCGGTCAATATGACCGCGCAGCATCGCTGCAATTTCGGGCACACCGATTGCCCGCAGCACCGGTGCGTCGGCGGGAAGATCATATTTGAGCAATGCGTCCACCTCTGCGACTGCGCCACCGTCCATCATGGCGGTAAAGCGCCTGTCGCAACGTTCGTGAAGCCAATCACGCGGCGGAAGCAGGACCAACGCCGAAAGATCAACCTCTGCCGCAATGCCCCCACTTTTCGCTTCACGCCAGGCAAGGATGCTCCGCCCGGTGGCACGGACTACCTCTAACGCACGTTTTATTCTGCTGTCATCATTGCCGGAAAGGCGTGCCAGCGAGGATGCATCTTCAGCGGCAAGCGCTTCACGAGCCTCGGTAAGGGTCATTTGGCGGACATGAGCGCGTATATCGGCATCAATTTCGGGGATGGGGGCAATGCCATCCAGCAAAGTTCGAAGGTAAAGGCCCGTCCCGCCGACCAGCAGCGGTAAACGGCCTTGATCCCATGCCAGGGCAATTTCCGTCTTGGCGTCTGCTGCCCATTGCGCGGCCGAGCAGGTAATGCGCCCATCAAGATACCCGAACAGCCGGTGCGGGACTTGCGCCATTTCGGCAGCTGTCGGTTGTGCACTCAGAACGGGCAAGTGGGCATAGACTTGCGCACTATCGGCATTGATGATCGTCACAGCGTGGCGCTGGGCCAGTCGCAATGCCAATGCGGTCTTGCCGCTTGCTGTAGGACCGGCAATAACGCCCAGCCTCTTCATCGGATTCGTCATGCCCGCAGCTTCTTCCACAAATGTCGCCACACTGATAGCGGCAGATCGCCTGAACCATGGCATGCTTTCTGAAGCAGCTGACCGTCTGCGTGAGGCTGGGCTTGAGCCCGTTGATCCTGAATGGCTCGATGCCGATCATGCTGCTGATATTGGCTTT
Source organism: Sphingobium sp. (assembly GCA_035196065.1). Classification (NCBI taxonomy): domain Bacteria; kingdom Pseudomonadati; phylum Pseudomonadota; class Alphaproteobacteria; order Sphingomonadales; family Sphingobiaceae; genus Sphingobium; species Sphingobium sp. The sequence goes on along the minus strand of CP136575.1, from coordinate 2,200,529 downwards.
GAAGGCGAGCTTACAGGCGGACGTACCGCGTTAAGCCCCATGGAAACCGCCGCAGATATTGCGGTTCAGCCTGTTGCTGCACGCCGCAAGATGTTGCTCGTTTCCGATATGGACAGCACCATCATCACGGTCGAGTGCATCGACGAACTGGCCGATTATGCCGGGATCAAGGCCGAGATTGCCGAGATTACAGAACGCGCGATGCAAGGGGAGCTTGATTTTGAGGGTGCATTGCGTGCCCGCGTCGCGCTTTTAAAAGGCTTGCACCGGGACAACATAACGCAGTGCATCGATGATAGGGTGCGATTGACGCCCGGCGCTGCCGAATTGCTGGCCACCATGCGCGGTTGGGGTGCCCATGGCCTGCTGGTTTCTGGTGGGTTCACCGACTTTGTCGCGGCAGTGGCCAATATTGCAGGTTTTGACAGCATGGCTGCCAACCGGCTTGGCATCTCGGGCGACTTGCTTGACGGCACGGTAACGGGTTCGATTGTCGATGCTGCGGAAAAAGCGCGGCAATTGCTTGCTGCATCAGCGAGGCTTGGCATCAACCCCGGCCACATCCTTGCAGTCGGTGATGGTGCCAATGATTTACCGATGATCGAGGCGGCGATTGCGGGCGGCGGAATTGGCGCCAGCTATCATGCAAAGCCGGCGCTTGAGGCCAAGGCGAACTTTGCCATTCGGCACAATGATCTTACCGCGCTGTTATATATTCAGGGCGTGCCGCGCAGCCGATGGAGTGGCTGAGCCGATGTTAATGGTCTGACGGCGGTGGCAGGGGCGCAGATGGATTGACCGGTTTCACCAGCAGCACGAGCGGCATGATTGCCAGAACGATATAGAACAACAACTGGAAATCGCTGAGATAGGCGATCATGGCAGCCTGTCGGTTGATCTCCATGTCTATGATCCGCAAGGCAACATCGCCCAACCCGCCCCAGCGATCCGCCGTTGCAGGGTCGATGATACCAAAGCTGGAGGAAGTGATATGGCTGCCCAGTTCTTCATGGTTGATCTGCATGCTCCGGGTCAACATTGTCACGCTGATTGAAATGCCCAGACTGCCGCCGAGGCTGCGTGCCAGATAAAGAACGCTGGACGCATCAGTCCGCATAGACAGGGGGATCTTTGAAAAGGCGACGACATTTGTGGGCATGAAGGTAATTCCCATGCCAACCCCCTGTACAAGACCGGCGGTTACGATCTCGTATCCGCCCATCTCCAAGGTCCAGCCTGTCATCATCCACATCGACGCAGCCACAAGTGCAAATCCGATGAAGATGATCCAGCGGATGTCGAGATGGTTGATCAGGCGTCCGGCCACTACCATTCCAATCAATATGCCGCCGCCGCGCGGGCCCAGCAAGACGCCGGTGTCGATCACGGAATAGCCGTAGATAGTCTGCAGCATTGGCGGCAGGAGGGCGAAGGTGCCGATCATCATTAGTCCGATGAGCGCCGCAAACATCATCGCCGTCAGAAAGTTGCTGTTCCCGATCACAGCCGGATCAAATAGCGGGTTTTTGCGTGTCATGCTGTGGACGACGAACATCCAGAAAGCGGCGATCGCTACACCCAGTTCGATGATGATTTCCCAACTTTCGAACCAGTCTTCATGCTGTCCCCGGTCAAGCATCAGTTGCAGCGAGGCGAGCGCGAGCGCAAGCATTGCGAAACCGAAAACATCAAGTTTCCGGTCGGTAATCTTGCGCGAGGGCAGTAGCCACCAGAGGATCAGCAGCGTCGGTATTCCAATCGGAAGGTTGATAAAAAATACCCAGCGCCAATTGTAGCTTTCGGTCAGCCAGCCTCCGATCATAGGCCCGAAAATCGGGGCAATCATAATTCCCATGCCCCAGATCTGCATCGCCTTGGGCGCGCGTTCAGGGGGATTGATGTCGAGCAAAATGGTTTGCGAAAGCGGGCCAATAAAGGCTGCGCAAATTCCCTGAAAAACACGGAATAGGACCATCTGCGTCAGGTTGGTTGCAATGCCGCAGAGCATGGATGCAACGATGAAGCCTGCAACGGCAAATAGGAACAGCCGCCGCGAGCCGACCCTGTCGGATAGCCAGCCCGCAGCAGGCATGGTCACAGCGGTTGCAAGAATGTAGCTGGTGAGTACCCAAGTGACGCTGTCGATCGATGCGCCTAGGCTGGTCTGCATGTGCGGGATGGCTACATTGGCGATTGTTGAATCGAGGATCTGGACAATTGATGCGCCCATCACGGCAAGCGTCAGCAACCCGCGATGCTTGACAGGCAGGGCAGCCGTGCCCGGCTGAGGCAGATTATTTGCTGGTGTCGATGCGGACATGCGCAGACAGTCCGGCTATCATTTGCCGCCTTGATTTTCCTATGATCTCGATGCGCACGGGGACGCGCTGGGTGACTTTGACCCAGTTGCCGCTGGCATTTTGTGCGGGCAGCACAGAAAATTCCGATCCTGTTCCTGCACCGATGCTGGCAACGCGGCCTTTCAATTTCAAATCGGGATAGGCATCGAAACGGAGCTCGGCAGGCTGGCCGACCCGCATTTTGGCGAGATCGGTCTCCTTGAAATTGGCCTCAACCCATCCATTGCCATCGGTGACAATAGTAAGCGCAGGCAAGCCCTGCACCATCATTTGACCGAATTGCAGACGTTCCGCCTGGCTTACTATGCCGCTGGCAGGGGCGCGGACTTCTGCTTTGCCAAGATCGAACAGCGCCTTATCCCGCTGCACTTGGCCCGAAAGAACGCCGGGATTGATACCCGGTGCAGCAGCGCCTGTGGTCAGTGCTGCGCGGGCCATGCGGGCATCGCCTTCGGCGCGGGCAAGCCGGCTGCGCGCTTCGGATAAGGCATGTTCAGCGGCCTGCATACGTGCCTTGGTCGTAAAACCGCGCTCCATCAACGCCGATTGGCGTTTGAATTCCTCGGTATAAAAGGCGACATCTTCGCGCGCACTGTCAATATCGACGCTGCTGTTGCCAAGATCGGTCTGCATCGTGATGACCTTCACCTGAGCAGCGGCAATCGAGGCCTCTGCCTGTGCGACCGCAATACGGAACGGTTCTGGATCGATGCGGAACAGAAGGTCGCCTGCAACGACATGCTGGTTTTCGCTTACCGCAACTTCGACAATGCGGCCGCCAATTTCAGATGCAACCGAAACCTTTTCCTGCTGCACATAGGCATTGTCGGTTGAAACATAATGGTCATTGGCAAGATAGTAGACGATTCCGCCGACAAGCAGCACCAAAGGCAGCGACAGCAGCAATGCAAGGCGCAGCCATTTGCGCATCGGCTTGTCCGTTTGACCTGTTTCCGCCTGTGCCATGCTTTCGATCCGTGCGTCAGCCTCAGCCATGGGTGGTCTCCGCAGATTTGCGTGTCAGATTCGATCGTATGATATTTAGCATTGTTTCCAGCTCTGCCTGCTGCGTCTGGTTCAGCCCGCTGACTGCATCGTCATACAGCGAAAGGGCGGTCGGGCGCAGTTCTTCGAGTTTCGATTCGCCTTTTTCGGTGAGGTGGATACGCCAGGCACGCCGGTCCGCAGGGTCTGCGCGGCGCTCGACCAGACCCGCCTCTTGCAGCCTATCGATCATTCGCGCCGCGGTGATAGGTTCTACGTCCATCATTTCGGCAAGGGTTACCTGGGTGCTGCCGCCAAAGCGCAACAACAACCCCAGCACGCGCCACTGCGCGCGGGTCATGCCCTGGGTTCGGACACGTTCGTCGAATGAACGCCGCATCAGTCGCGCGGTGTCGCCGATCAGAAAACCAAGATCTTCACTCATAGCAAACGATATAATAGCAATGCTTATTATATGCAATGCGCTTGTGCGCTTGGGATTTCCTTGTATCCCGGCACAATGACCGAAACATTCACCGGCGGGTGCCAGTGCGGAAGGGTGCGCTATGCGCTCACGCTCGAGAACCGCAACGCCTATCTTTGCCATTGCAGGATGTGCCAGCGGGCAACCGGTGGCGTGGCTGCGGCTTTCGTCAACATGCGCAAGGAGCAGCGGCAATGGCTGTCGGAGCCGGATTGGTATGCCAGCTCGCCGATTGCGCAGCGTCCCTTTTGCAGCAGGTGCGGGACGCCTTTGGGGTTCGAATATCCCGACGCCGAAAGATGCGATGTCACTTTGGGCAGCCTGGACGATCCTGATGGTTTCATCCCCACCAGCCATTTCGGCGCAGAGTCCATCCATGAGGCATGGCTTGATACGCGCGCGCTCGACAGGATGCGCTGCGATGAATATCCGTCACTGGTCGAAAGATGGAAAAAGGCTGACAAATGAGGGAATATCGGGTTGCCGCGCATGATGGCGTCGAGATTGCGGTAAAGGAACTGGGGGAAGGGCGTCCGCTAATCCTTATTCATGGCTATATGAGCGATGCGGATACCAACTGGATCCGCTACGGCCATGCCGGCTTGCTGGCGTCATCGGGCTATCGCGTGATCATGCCTGACCTGCGCGCACATGGGCATAGCGACAAGCCGCATGATCGCGCACTTTATGGACGCGATATTCTGGCGGATGATCAGTTTGCGTTGCTCGATCATCTGGCGCTCGCGGATTTCGACCTTGCCGGCTATTCGCTTGGTGGGCGCACCGTGGCGCGGATGCTTGCCCGCGGTTGTCGGCCGCGCAAGGCCATCATTTCAGGGATGGGCCTGAAGGGGCTGACCGATACCGGGACGCGGGCAAGCCATTTCCGCCATGTCTTGACCCATTTGGGCGAACATCCGCGCGGATCGGCGGCATTCATGGTCGAGGCATTTTTGAAGACAACGGGCGGCGATCCGGTTGCGCTGCTCAATATCCTCGACAGCTTTGTCGATACGCCGGTGGAGGCACTCGCCGGGTTCGACCTTCCGGTGGGCGTGATTTGCGGGGACGACGACGACGACAATGGGTCTGCAGCCGCTCTCGCAGATGTGCTGCCTCAGGCTGCATTGATCGCTGTTCCGGGCAATCATATGAGCGCAGTGACCAAGCCCGAATTGGGGCAGGCCATGGTGGAGTATCTGGCATCATGACGACAGCGGGCGAATCTGCGCAGGAAAAAACTTTCTGGCGGCTATGGCTTGGCGGATTGCTGCTGCTCGCGGTGATGATTGCGATCAACCCCTCGCTTTCCAACGAAGTCGCGCCCTTCGGGATTAGCGATCATCAGGCGGCAGCCAGTGCGGCGAAGGTCAATCTGATCCAGCAACAGTGGCAGGCCGATGGCGTGCTCTGGCTGGCACAGACCAGCATGGCGATCGATCTGATCTTCATTGCCATATATGGCATAGGTGCAGCCACGGGCGGGCAGATGCTGCGCGGCCATGCCTCGCCCCGGGTGCGGCGGTTGGGCAATGTGGTTCTGGGCGCGGCGGTGGTTTTCATCGTCAGCGACTATTCGGAAACAATCTGCCAGTTCATCCAGTTATTGGAAGGCCAAGGCACGGACAGTTTTGCCGCGCTGGCGGCGGCGGCGCGGCCGATCAAGTCGATCGCTTTCATGATCACGCTGTCCGCTCTGCCAGTGGCGCTCTGGCTTCGGCGAAGGGCAGACCGTCCGTCTTGACCTGCATCCGACGCAAGCGCAGTGCGTCTGCATAGATTTTGTTCGGGGAGTTTCGAAATGAAGAAATTTATATCAACACTGGCGCTATCAGCCGCGCTGATGGCCACACCGGTCATGGCGCAGGAAAATGCGCCGACTGTCGCCGATGCAGAGGCTTTTGTTGCGAAAGCCGAAAAAGACCTGTTCGGCTTTTCGATAGAGGGCGGCCGCGTTGCATGGATCAACGCAACCTATATCATCGACGATACGGATGCGCTGGCAGCGAAATATGGCGAGGTTGGCACCGAAAAAGCGGTTCAATATGCACTTGAAGCGGCCAAATATCAGGCTGTACCCGGGCTGACTGCCGAGACCCGGCGTAAACTCGATATATTGCGCGGCGGCCTTGTCTTGCCCGCACCGACGCGCGAGGGCGCGGCAGCCGAGCTGGCGACCATCGGCACCCGTCTGCAATCCTCTTACGGCAAGGGCAAGGGCATGCTGAAGGGGCAGCCTATCAGCGGCTCCGACATCGAAGCCGAAATGGGCGCCAGCCGGAACCCCGAAGAATTGAAGGAAATGTGGGTCAGTTGGCACGACAATGTCGGCCAACCGATGGGCAAGGATTACGCCCGGATGGTCGAAATTGCCAATGACGGCGCGACCGAGCTTGGCTTCAAGGATGTCGGCGCGATGTGGCGTTCGGGCTATGACATGCCAGCTGATGAGTTTGCCAATTTGACCGACAAGCTGTGGCTGGAAGTGAAGCCGCTTTATGACGAGCTGCACACCTTTGTACGCGGAAAGCTGAACGCCAAATATGGCGATGCAGTGCAGGCCAAGACCGGCCCGATCCGGGCGGATTTGCTCGGCAATATGTGGGCACAGGAATGGGGCAACATATACGATATTGTTGCGCCCGCGGGTTCGGGCGATATCGGCTATGATATTGGCGATCTGCTGAAGGCGAAGAATATCGACGAGATCGGCATGGTGAAGATTGGAGAGGGCTTTTTCTCTTCACTCGGCTTTGCACCGCTGCCCCAAAGTTTTTACGCGCGTTCGCAATTCCTGAAACCGCGTGACCGCGAAGTGGTTTGCCATGCGTCTGCGTGGAATATCGACAATGTCGACGATCTGCGCATCAAGATGTGCATCAAGGTCAATTCGAGTGATTTCGTGACGATTCATCACGAACTCGGCCACAATTACTACCAGCGCGCCTATAACCAGCAGAGCTATCTGCACTTGAACGGCGCGAATGACGGTTTCCATGAGGCGATTGGTGATGCCGTGGCCCTGTCGATCACGCCCGAATATCTTGTTCAGATCGGCCTGCTCGACAAGGACAAGGTACCGAGTGCGGACAAGGATACCGGCCTGCTTTTGCGTCAGGCGATGGACAAGGTGGCCTTTCTGCCTTTTGGCCTGCTGGTCGATAAATGGCGCTGGGGCGTGTTCAACGGTTCGATCGCGCCTGCCAATTACAATAAGGCATGGACTGATTTGCGCCGCCAATATCAGGGTATCGTTCCGCCCGCTGAACGGCCCGCCAATGCATTCGATCCGGGTGCTAAATATCATATTCCAGGGAACACGCCCTATACGCGTTACTTCCTCGCGCGCATCCTGCAGTTCCAATTCTACAAGGCCGCTTGCGACGCAGCCGGATGGAAGGGGCCGCTGCACCGCTGCTCATTCTATGGGAACAAGGATGTCGGCAAGAAACTCAACGCGATGCTCGAAATGGGCGCGTCCAAGCCCTGGCCCGATGCGTTGGAAGCCTTCACCGGCAGCCGCGAAATGTCAGGCAAGGCGATGCTCGATTATTTCAAGCCGCTGATGGATTGGCTTAAGCAGCAGAATAAGGGCCAAAAAAAGGGATGGTAAGAAGCATGCAATTCGCTTCTGTAGTGTGCTTAGCCGCAGCAGCTCTGCACGCGACAGAGGACCAATACTCGATGTTTTTGGTCAGTGTCCCAGCGGGTGTAGCCGAACCTAAAGAAGCTCAGGCCGAAGTTAAATTTGTGAGTAATGGCTATATCCTCGGGCCCAATAATTGCATTGTTACAAAAACGAGCGGAAGCGCATTGGCAGACAAACAGGCATGCAAAACGGTCATTTTTCGCGCCGCGAGCAAACCTGTCATTTCCAAAGCTCCCGTTTGGATAGCCGATGTTCCAGCGGGCTTCGTTCCCCCGCAATCGCTATCAGGAAAACCGCCGATTTCGACGGATGATTATCCTAGCAATAGTCTGGTCAATGGCGAACAGGGGACAGTTGTCGTCCGGCTCATCGTCGGCGTGAACGGTAAAGCGAGAGATTGCACAATTGCTGCAACCTCCGGTTATCAAGCATTGGATAATGCTGCAAAGTGGAAGCTGTGCCGCTCTTTGAAACTTCGGCCAGCAATGGTCGACGGCGTTCCCGTTGAGTCTATCAACTTCACCCAAGTCGCTTTCTACCAAGGCAACTGAGCGGACTATATCTCGGTTAGGCGTTCCGGGCCGTCAGCCCCCCGTCAACGGGGATGACGGCCCCGGTAACATAGCTTGCCGCGGGCAGGACAAGGCTGAGCGTCATGTGCGCAACCTCCTCAGGCCAGGCATAGCGGCGCAGCGCCGTGCGGCGATTGGCGAAAACTGCTTTGTCCGCTTCGCTGACCTTGTCGGTCATGCCGGTGCGGATAGGACCAGGGCAGATGCAATTGACGGTGATGCCTTCCTTGCCCAGATCGACGGCAAGTCCGCGGGTAAGCCCCGTAACGCCCGTTTTTGCAGCGACATAGGGCGTATCGCCCGGCGTGGCCCCCAGCCCTTCGGTTGAGGCGATGTTGACGATGCGCGCAGCGTCGCTCTTTCGCAACCATGGCAGGGCGGCGCGCACCATGCGCTGATGCGCGGTCAGCATTATCGCAAGCGCGCGGTCCCATATCATGTCATATTCGTTGCCAGCATCGAGCGGGCAAAATGCGGAAATTCCTGCATTGTTGACGAGGATATCGATGCCGCCGAAATGTCCGGTGATTTTTTCTACATTCAGCTTGATTGCATCATGATCGGCAACGTCAAGCGGGCAGGCCAGTGCCGTCCCGCCAGCCGCGCCAATTTCTGCCACCACTGCCTCGCATCCGGCGGTATCAAGATCGCACACGGCAACCTTGGCGCCTTCCGCTGCAAATAACAGCGCGGTTGCCCGCCCCATTCCGCCCGCAGCGCCAGTGACAATGGCCACACGGCCAGCAATCGAACGGGATAAAGGGGGGCAATCGTCCATGTAGGTCCTTAACGGAAAGGGGGTTCGTTAAATGCACGCAATTTGCGGCTGTGCAGGCTGTTGCCGGCTTCGCGCAGCAATTCACAGGTTTGGATGCCGATCTGCAGATGTGCGGCAATCGCCTCTTCATAGAACCGGTTGGCCTGACCCGGCAGTTTGATTTCGCCATGCAGTGGCTTGTCCGAGACGCACAGCAGGGTGCCATAGGGCACGCGGAAGCGATAACCTTGCGCCGCAATCGTTGCCGATTCCATGTCGATTGCAACCGCACGCGACTGGGAGAAGCGCAGTGCGCTGTCGGTATAGCGCAATTCCCAATTGCGGTCGTCGGTAGTCACAACCGTTCCGGTGCGCATCCTGCGTTTCAGGTTTGCACCGCTGGTTCCCGATACCTGCACGGCTGCAGCTTCGAGTGCTTGTTGCACTTCGGCAATGGGCGGGATGGGGATTTCGGGCGGAAGAACGCGGTCGAGAATATTGTCGTCGCGCAAATAGGCGTGGGCAAGCACATAGTCGCCGATCCGCTGCGTATCGCGCAGGCCGCCGCAATGGCCGATCATCAGCCAGACTTCGGGACGCAACACGGCAAGGTGGTCGCAGATATTCTTCGCATTGGAAGGGCCGACGCCGATATTGACCAACGTGATCCCAGTCTCACCATCGGCCATCAGGTGATAGGCCGGCATCTGATGCTTGCGCCATGTGCTGTCGGCAACCAACTGCGCATGGTCCTCTGTAGATTCGTCTACATACAGCCCGCCTGCACCTGAGAGTGCCGTGTAGCGTCCTTTGCCGACCTGCTGGCACGCCCATGCAACAAACTCGTCAACATAGCGATTATAGTTTGTGAAGAGGATATAGCGCTGGAAATGCTCCGGCGGGGTTCCCGTATAATGTTTGAGCCGGGCGAGCGAGAAATCGGTGCGCAATCCGTCAAAAAGTGACAGGGGCAGGCCGTTTTCATCTGCAATCAGCAGGCCGTCAGCGGCTTCGTCACCGATATGCGCAAGCTCGGTTGCCGGAAAATATTTGGATAGCTCGGTTGGTGAAACGTCGCCCAGATCGAGCCCGTCGAGCACATAAGGGAAGGGGATTTCCTGCCGTCCTGCGTGAACCTCCATCTGGATTTCGAATTGTTCGACCAGAAGTTCAATCTGGCTTTCCAGATAGTCACCGAATATTTCAGGACGGGTCAACGTGATGCGGTAAGTGCCGGGTTTTTCAAGGCGGCCAAATGCGAGGTTTGAGCCGCTCGATTTTTCAACGCCGTCATAACGGATCACGAGTTCTGGATAAGCAAAAGCACCATTTGCGCGGTCCACCGCGTTAGGCGCGGTACGGTCTTTCAAATAAGCGGCAAGTGCGGTGCGCAGGCGTTCGACTGATGCATCGTAACGCTGAGTAATCTGGCGGATTATGTCTTGTGTCTTTTCTGTAGCCATGAAGACGGTTTCCCTATTCTACGTCTTTTGGCAAGCAAAAAGGGCGGGAATGACCCCGCCCTAACGCTGGCATCATGGCTTTAACCACTTCGCCTTATGGTTGTTTCAGCCTGAGTTTAGAGCTGACCAAGCATATGGTCGGCGGAGCTGACCTTGAAATCGCCCGGAGCTTCGACGTTCAACTGTTCGACAACGCCATCATTGACGATCATCGAGAAACGCTGTCCGCGCTTGCCCATGCCGAAACCGCTACCGTCCATGGTAAGTCCTACGGCTTGGGCAAAATCGCCATTGCCGTCTGCCAGCATGGTGATGGCGTCCGAACCGCCCGACTTGTTCCATGCACCCAGAACAAAGGCGTCATTGACTGCGGTGCAGGCGATTTCATCAATGCCCTTGGCTTTCAGTTCATCCGCTTTTTCAACATAGCCGGGAAGATGGCGCGCGGAACAGGTCGGCGTGAAGGCACCCGGAACCGAGAAAAGCGCAACCTTGCGGCCAGCGAAATAATCCGAGCTTTGAACAGGCTGCGGTCCTTCTGCCGTTGCCTTCACCAGTTTCACGTCGGGGAGTTTATCACCTACTTTGATCGTCATGGCATTTCCTTCCTTGGCCAAATTATGAGCGTCGTCTGCCGCATAATGGCATGTGTGCTTCATGCAAATAGGGATTGTCTTTGTCGGTTCCAAGGTCCGCTTGTTGTTCGGACGTGACATTGGGGCAACAGGCCACATGGTTAATTTTGCTTCATTACACAGGTTGAAATTTCGGTAAACACGCTCCCGCATTGTCGCCTTTCCACGGTTGCTGGAGGGGTGTTGAAATGAAGAAGTTTACAGCGAGTATCGCGGCGGTTTTACTGACTGCTTCGCTGGTGGCGACACCGGCACAGGCATGTTGGACCAACGCCGAGCAAGATGCAGCACGCATCGCCAATATGAACCAGATGCTCATGGTTTCGGCACTTCGTTGCCGGTTCGGGAGCGATAACTTTTTGAGCGACTACAACCGGTTTGTGCGTCAGAATAATGATTTACTGGCGAGCCAGCACAATATCATCAAAGCGCGTTATGCCAGGACAATGGGCGAAAAGGCCGCTTTCGAAGAGCTGGACCGATTCATGATTGCGCTGTCCAACTATTATGGTGGCGGGAACGGCAGTCCTGATTGTGCGAAGCTCGCAAAGCTGTCGAACGAGCTTTCCCGTGTTCGGCAGGAAGCCAGCGCATTGGCGCGTTTGGCCGATGAAATTGTAGGCGTACCACGACAGGCTGCACATAATTGTTCCGTGGCGATCGCGTCACGGCGTTGAGCCTATACCATATAAAGCAATCTTTATATTGAGATTGCTTTCTGCGGACATCTCCGCTAGGGGGCAAGCAATTCCAATCCCCTAGCCGGAGTTTTCCCGTGGCCGCAGATTATGTGATTGCCGACCTTTCGCTCGCCGATTTCGGACGGGCTGAAATCAAGATTGCCGAAACCGAAATGCCGGGCCTGATGGCGCTGCGCAAGGAATATGGTGCATCAAAGCCGTTGAAGGGTGCACGGATCACCGGTTCGCTGCATATGACGATCCAGACTGCGGTGCTGATCGAAACGCTGGTCGATCTGGGTGCAGAAGTGCGTTGGGCGACCTGCAACATCTTTTCCACGCAGGATCATGCCGCCGCTGCCATTGCCGCCGCAGGCATTCCGGTGTTCGCGGTGAAGGGCGAAAGCCTGGCCGACTATTGGGACTATGTCGGCCGCATCTTTGATTGGGGCGACGACACCACCACCAACCTGATCCTCGACGATGGCGGCGATGCCACCATGTTTGCGCTCTGGGGCGCCCGGGTCGAAGCGGGTGAGACGCTTTTTGAACCATCCAATGCCGAAGAAATTGAATTTGTCCGCGCGCTCAACGCCTTCCTCAAGGCGAAGCCGGGATATCTCACGGAAAGCGTGAAGAACATTAAGGGCGTTTCGGAAGAGACCACCACGGGCGTCCATCGTCTTTACCAGATCGCCAAGGACGGTAAGCTGCCTTTCCCCGCGATCAATGTGAATGACAGCGTCACCAAGTCGAAGTTCGACAATCTATATGGCTGCAAAGAATCGCTGGTTGATGCCATCCGCCGCGCGACTGACGTCATGCTTGCCGGCAAGGTTGCCTGCGTTGCCGGTTTTGGTGACGTCGGCAAGGGCTCGGCCGCTTCGCTGCGCCAGGGCGGCGCGCGCGTCATGGTCACCGAAATTGATCCGATCTGCGCCCTGCAGGCGGCGATGGAAGGCTATGAAGTTGTCACCATGGAAGAAGCGGTTGAGCGTTGCGATATCTTTGTGACCGCCACCGGCAACGAAGATGTGATCACCGCCGAACATATGAAGTCGATGAAGCCGATGTCGATCGTCTGCAACATCGGCCATTTCGATAGCGAGATCCAGATTTCAGCGCTCGACAATTATAAATGGACCGAAGTGAAGCCGGGCACTGACCTTGTAGAATTCCCTGATGGCAAGCAGATCATTGTCCTTGCCAAGGGCCGTCTGGTCAATCTGGGCTGCGCCACCGGCCACCCCAGCTTTGTGATGAGCTCGTCCTTCACCAATCAGGTGCTGGCCCAAATCGAGCTTTTCGCCAAGAATGACGAATATAAGAACGAGGTTTATGTTCTGCCCAAGCATCTCGACGAGAAGGTGGCTGCGCTTCACCTTGAAAAGCTGGGTGTGAAGCTGACGACCCTGTCGCCGAAGCAGGCTGCCTATATCGGCGTGACCCAGCAAGGCCCGTTCAAGCCCGATCATTACCGCTATTGATCGGTCGGTAACAGGAAACGCAAAGAAGGGCCCGCCATGTGCGGGCCTTTTTTGTTGCTTCCGACGGCCTTTCGTTGCACCGCAATTTTCATGGCACAAATGCAAGCGGTGATAAGGTGATGGCAGGCCATGGCCTGGTTCCCGCTTTGGTCGGGCTGCTGCTGGGTGTCTGGCTGATCGCCGCCGGTTGGGCGGTTTGGCAAGGCCTTGCCGTGCGCCGCAAGGCCGAAGCGATGATCAACAATTCGCGCCGGCTCGTGCGACTGATTGAAACATCGCCGTCGCTTCCGGCTGTGATCCGCAATGACGGCGCGATTGAGGCATCCGACAGGTTCTGGAAAATGATCGGTGTCGATCGGCTCTCATCGATATCCGAACTCACGACTCAACTGTCCATCGGCGACGTTGCGGCTGACTGGCAGGGGTTGCAGGAGGATGTTCGTGCGGCCCAGCGAACAGGGCAGACGCGGGTCAGACGGTTGGCGCTTCCGGACTCCAATCGTCGGCTGATGGCGCGGATCGACACGGCCGATGCGCAAATCTATCCGCAAGGGGCCGCCGTCCTCTGGCTGTATGATCTTACCGAGATCGTGCTTGATCTCGAAAAGCTTGAGGGGGAATCGCGTTCGGCGCGTAACGCATTTGAGGCATTGGCAGGCCTGATCGAAGCCTCGCCGCTTCCGATGTGGCATCGTGGCAGCGACCTTCATCTGACCTTCGTCAATAAGGCCTATGCCGACGCCGTTGGCGCGGCGAATGCGGATAATGTTGTTGATGAAGGCGTCGAACTGATTGAGGGGCTTGGCGCAGAGCATCCGATGGCCGTAGCCGCACGGGCGAATGAAAGCGGGGGCGCGATCGAACGACTGGTTGCAACCACGGTCAAGGGGCAGCGCCGCCAGTTCCGCACCTTCGATATCCCGATGGGTGAGATCGGCATTGGCGGCATCGCGATCGATGTTCAGGAATTGAATGATGCGCTGGCCACCAACCGCCGCCAGGCCGAGGCGCAGCGCAACCTGCTCGATAAAATGTCGGCAGGCGTTGCCCAGTTTGGAGCTGGAAAGGCGTTGGTCTTTGCCAATCTGCCATTTCAGCGGATATTTGCCTTTCGCGATGAATGGCTCGCCGAAACGCCTGAATTCACCCGCGTCCTCGACAGGATGCGCGACAATGGCAAAATGCCCGAAGTGCGCGATTTTCCTGAATGGAAGTTGGAGCGTGAGCATTGGTTCTATATGGCCGCGCCGGTTGAAGAGAATTGGTTGCTTCCCGACGGCACGCACCTGCGGCTCGTCGCGCAGCCGACGCCGGATGGCGGCCTGCTGCTGATTTTCGAGGATCGCACCGAGCAGGCACAATTGGCCAGTGCACGCGACACGCTTCTACGGGTGCGTACGGCCACATTCGACAATCTTTTTGAAACCGTCGCCGTGTTCGCCAGCGATGGCAAGCTGACCATCTGGAACCGGCTGTTCGCCGAAACATGGAAGCTTGAGGAAGAGGTGCTCGCCAAGCATCCGCGTTTTGATGAACTTCTGCCCCAACTCGCGGGCGAGTTAAAACAGCCGGCCCATATCTCGATATTGCGAGAATTGCTGCAAATGACGATCTCCAATCGGCAACCCCGCCGAAGCCGGATTGGTTTTGCCGATGGTCGGATTTTCCAGCTTTCCACCGTGCCGTTGCCCGATGGCAACGCGCTGTTCGCCATGCTGGACGTGACCGACAGTGTGCAGATCGAGCAGGCTTTGCGCGAACGCAATTCTGCATTGTCTGAGGCGGACAGAATCAAGGGCAAATTCCTTGCGAATATGAGCTATGAATTCCGCACGCCGCTGACTTCGATTGGCGGATTTGCGGATCTTTTGCAGCAAGGTGTTGCTGGCGAATTGCCGCCGCAGGCCAAGGAATATGTAGAGGCTATCTCTAAATCGGCTGAACGGCTGACTCAGCAAATCAATGCCGTTTTGGATTATACGCAAGGCGAGGCGGGCGCGCTTCCCGTTGCGCGCAAGCCGGTATCGGTTGCAGATCTTGTCACGAATGTTGAAGCAAGCGCTGCAGAACTCGCCCGGTCGCGCAAGGCATCGCTGGTTATTGATGTAAAGCCTAATGCAGGCATTGTGCAGGGTGACGTCGGGCGGTTGAAGCAGGTGCTTGATGCAGTGGTCGGGAACGCCTTGTCTTATGGCGGAGAAGGCGTGCGCGTCCTTCTTCATGCGGCGGGTGACCGCAGCGGGGTGACGATTGTTGTTTCGGATAATGGCCCCGGAATGGACATGAAGAAACAGGCGCGGGTCCTTGATGATTTTAAGGGCGGGGGTGCCGAACCGGCGACCAGCGGCAGGGGGCTTGGCCTGCCATTGGCGCGAAAGCTGGTTGAACTGCATGGCGGCCAATTTGAAATTGAATCCCGTCCCGGCGAAGGAACCACCGTTGCAGTGCGCCTTCCCAGAACGGCGCCGTCTGCATGATCATTGCCGACGAAGAAGCAATGCATCGCCTTGGCGTGCAGATTGCCGATGGCCTGCGAGCGGGCGATCTTGTCACGCTGTCGGGCACGCTTGGCGCAGGAAAAACCGTGCTGGCCAAGGCGATCATCTCTGCAGTTGGATTTGAAGGTGATGTGTCCAGCCCGACCTTTGCGATTATCCACCAATATGATGAAGCCGGAATGCGCATCCCCGTTGTTCACGCCGATCTTTATCGGCTAGATGATCCCGAGGATCTATACGAACTCGGCTTGTTTGATGACGATCGGGCAGTGTTGCTGGTCGAATGGCCGGAAAAGGGCGGAGCGCAACTGTTGCAGCCTGATCTGGCAATCGAGATCCTGCCTCTGGCGGGCGGGGCGCGGCAGGTGACTATCAAAGACAAGAGGAAGTAGAGTTGACCGTGAGATTGCCTGAAGGGGTGAAGCCGTTTCTTGAAGCTGCAGCATGGGGCGATGCCGCGATCGAACCATTGGCGGGCGATGCGTCTTTCCGTCGCTATTTCCGCATTCGCGCGGAAAATGGTGCAACGGCAATGTTGATGGATGCGCCCCCCCCGCATGAAGATCCGCGGCCCTTTCTGCATGTGGCAAAATATCTCTGTGGTGCCGGGTTTCGTGCGCCGCAGATATTGGCCGAAGACCTTGCGCGTGGTTTGATACTGATCGAGGATTTTGGTGACGACCGCATGCGTGAGCATATCGACGCCCATCCGGAAGACGAAGTGGCGATCTATACCCATGCGGTCGATACGCTGGTTCGATTGGCGAAGGCGCCTGTTGCACAACTGGCCGCTTATGATGCCGCGGTTTATCTGCGTGAAACGGCATTGCTGGCCGAATGGTATTTACCGGCCATGGGGATCGCAACTGACGTTGCAGAATATGAAGCGATGTGGCGGGAAGCGCTGCTGCCCTTGTGCGATAGCAAATGGCAGCAGGTGACGGTGCTGCGCGATTACCATGCCGAAAATATCATGCTGCTGTCTGATGGCGAACAGGGATTGATCGATTTTCAGGACGCGCTTGCCGGACATCCAGCCTATGATCTGGTGTCTATTCTGCAGGATGCGCGGCGTGATGTTTCGCCCGAGCTTGAGGCGGCGATGCTCGAGCATTATCGATGCGAAGCGACCGTGTCCGCCGATTTCGATCTGCATTATGCGTTGCTCGGTGCGCAGCGTAATGCCAAGATTATCGGCATATTCACGCGCTTGTGGAAGCGCGATGGCAAGGAACGCTATCTGTCCTTCCTACCGCGCATGTGGGGGCTATTGGAACGCGATCTCGCCCATCCCGGCCTGGTGAAGCTGCGCGACTGGTTTGATCGCACTATCCCGCAAGAAATCAGGGCATCGTCGCCGCTGGATCGCGTTGCATGATCGTCGATACGGCCATGGTGATGGCGGCGGGTCTTGGCACGCGGATGCGCCCACTGACCGAAAATTGTCCGAAACCGCTGGTCAAGGTGGCGGGGAAGGCCCTGCTGGACCATGTGCTTGACAAGGCGCGCCGGGCAGGGGTGACAAAGGCCGTCGTCAACGTCCACTATCTGCCCGATCAGATAGAGGCGCATATGGCCGCGCATGCGCAAGATCTGGATATCCTTATTTCTGATGAGCGTGATCTATTGCTCGAAACCGGTGGCGGGCTTGTGAAGGCTGCACCCAAGATCGCAGCTGATCCCTTTTACTGCATCAACAGCGATGCGATCTGGACCGAGGAGGGCGCGGAAGACGCTCTTGTCAGTCTGGCCAAGGCTTGGGATGATGCGCGGATGGATGGTCTTCTTCTGCTCGTTCCAAAAGACCGCGCCTTTTGCCATTCTGGAAAGGGTGATTTCAATCTGGATGGGTCGCAACGGCTTGTTCGCCGCGGCGATAATCCAGAGGCGGATTTTGTGTTTACCGGCAATCAATTGTTGAGCCACCGCCTTTTGCGCGATGCGCCGCAAGGGCCTTTTTCAACGAACAAGCTTTGGGATCGGGCGATTGCCGAAGGGCGACTATATGGCATCGTCCATCAGGGCGACTGGTTCGACATCGGATCACCGCAAGCGATAGCGCCGACCGAGGCGGCATTGACGGTAAATGGCTGACGCAATCCGAACTCGGGTACAAACCGTCCCGGTCGGGACAGATCTTTCGACGGCATTGTCCAACTGGCTGGTTGACCGCTATCGCGGCGATCTGTTGGGCATGGCAGATGTCCTCATCCTGCTTCCAAACAATCGAGCGGTATCGGCGCTAACATCTGCCTTTGTGCGCTCGGCCGAGACCGGTTTGGTGCTGCCGCGGATGGCGGCGATAGGCGATCTGGCGCTGGACGAAAAATTGGGGCCATTGCTCGATCCGCTGGCTTTCGACGATGCGCCCCCGCTTCCTGCCGTCGATGACATGCAGCGGCTTTTGCATCTGGCCGGATGTGTCCGTCGGCACCGAAGCGATGCCAGCGCGACCGAGGCGCTGCATCTGGCAAAGCAGCTGGTCCAGACACTGGATACATTGGATGTAGAAGAAAAATCGCTTGCCGATGTGGATTTCGATCATGGCAATGCAGACCTCGCTGCCCATTGGTCGACCGCTTATGGATCGTTGAAATCGCTGTGTCGCGAAAGTGAAAGCTGGCTGGCCGCTAAGGGATTGATGGCCCCCGCCGCGCGGCGCAATGCCTTGCTATATCGTCTGTCTGCGCGATTGAAGGCGTGTCCGCCAACGACGCCAGTCATTGCCGCGGGCATTACCACGGCGGCCCCTGCAATTGCATCTCTGCTCGGCCAGATTGCCCGGCTGCCCAATGGGTTGGTATTGCTGCCGCATGTGGATTTGCAGTTGGATGCCAATGATTGGGAAGCACTTGGTGATCTCGCGAAGCCAACGGATCAGACGGGCGATACGCCCCGCGCGCCGCATCGGGAAACCCATCCGCAATATCATCTCAAATTGTTGCTGCATCGCATGGGGATTGATCGAAGCGAGGTTGATTTATTCAGCAAAATGCCGCCCAAAACTGCGCAAGCTATGCAGGATATCTTCTGCCTGCCCCAACAAACGGTCGCATGGCGGAACCTTTCACGTGCGCGCCGGACGATCGACAATGTCCGCTTGCTTGAAGCCGAAGACAGCGCCGAAGAAGCGCGCGCCATTTCGGTTCTGATCCGCCAGTCGGTTGAGGCAGAAGGCAAACGCGTTGCACTGGTCACACCCGATCGCGAGATCGCATCACGGGTCGCCGCCCAGCTGAAGCGATGGAACATTGAGGCCGATGATAGCGCAGGACGTCCATTGGCGCAGGAGCCTGTTGGCGCCCTTTTCTTGACGGTATCGCAAATGCTTGCCGGACAATTCGCGCCGGTCATATTATTGTCTGTTCTCAAACATCCGCTGGTCAGGGCAGGCGAGGCACGTCTTGCATGGCTGGATCGGGTGCGTGCGCTCGATTTGTTGCTGCGCGGACCGCAATTGCTGGCGGGTATTGATGCAATTGCCCGGATCATAGCCGACAATATTGCAGCCAAGCGCGCCGAACCCGATTTGGCGCTTTGGTGGTCGGAAACCGAAACAATTATGCGCCCTTATGCCGACGCCAGCCGGCGGAGCCTTCGCGCCCATCTTGATGCCGTGACAGGTCTTGCAGACAAGCTGACGGATGGAACGATCTGGAAAGGCGCAGCGGGACGGCGCTTGGCCGAATTTGTCGAAGCGCTGGGTGATCAGGAACTGGAACTTTTGTCGGATGGGCAAGTCACAGCCTGGCCCGACCTGTTCGAGACAATGCTCGCCGACATTGCCATCCGGCCCGCTTATGGCCGCCACCCGCGTGTATCCATTTTCGGCCTGCTTGAAGCCCGTCTGCAATCGGCCGATCTGCTGATTTGCGCCGGGCTGAATGAGGGCACATGGCCGCAATTGCCTCAGCCGGACCCATGGCTGGCGCCGCATTTGCGACGGCAACTCGATTTGCCGGGGTTGGACCGCAATATCGGGTTGTCCGCGCATGATCTTGGCAGTGCATTGGGTGCGCCGGAGGTTGTTCTGACACGGGCAAAGCGCGACCGTTCCGGTCCGTCCATAGCCTCGCGCTTTCTGCTTCGTATTCAGGCATTGTTTGGCGAAGGCCTGCAAGATGAGGAAGTGGCGCTGGACTTGGCACGTCGTCTGGACCACCCGGTGCGGCCTGTCTTGCCGCATGCGCGACCCGAGCCTTTGCCCTTAGCGGAGCAACGCAAGGTTGCCATTTCGATCACGCAAATGGATATGCTAAAGGCAGATCCTTACGCCTTCTATGCGCGCAATATCTTGAAGCTTGATGCGCTGAAGCCGGTGGATGCAGCCCCTGATCCGGCTTGGAAGGGCACGCTGGTTCACAAGATAATCGAGGATTGGACGAAATCAGGGCAACGCGATCCCGACAGTCTGGTCGCCTTTGCTGAAGCCGCGCTCACTGATAGTAGCGTTGCTCCTGCCCTTCGGCTCTTGTGGCAGCCGCGCATCATTGCGGGTTTGCGCTGGGTTGCGGCAAAAGTTGCCGCCAATAGCGCTGAGGGCCGGCAGATTGAAACATTTGAATCGAGGGCCGAAGGCGAGATTGCGGGCATCCGCGTCCATGGCCGTATCGACCGCATAGATAGGCAGTCGGATGGCACATTGGTGGTCGTCGATTATAAGACGGGCAGCCCGCCTGCGAAAAACAAGGTGGCCGCAGGCTATGCCTTGCAACTTGGGTTGAGCGGCGCGCTTGTCGAAGCCGGCGCGGTCAAAGGGCTTTCCGGGAAGGTCGCGGGCTTCGAATATTGGTCGCTTGCAAAGCAAAATGGCGATTTCGGCTATACAGCTTCGCCCTTGGCCAAAAAACCCAAAGAGGGTGAACCTGACACGGCCAGCTTCACCGAATTCGCCAAGGCAGAGGCGAGCGCCGCCATCGGTCGGTGGATCACCGGTAATGCGCCGTTCAAGGCCAAGCTGAAACCCGATTATGCCGTGTATAAGGATTATGAACAGTTGATGCGGCTTGACGAATGGCTGGGTAGCGTCAGTTGGAACGAGGCCGATAATGGCAACTGAAAAGAAGCCCAATATTGATCACTTCACCGCGGCACAGAAATCGGCGGTGGTCCCGGATGCGAATGTGTGGCTGAGCGCGTCGGCAGGTTCTGGCAAAACGCAGGTCTTGTCGGGTCGGGTGATCCGCCTGCTGCTGTCAGGCGCGAAGCCTGAGGAGATCCTCTGCCTGACCTTCACCAAGGCAGCCGCCGCCGAAATGGCCGAGCGGATCAATCGCAAGCTCGCCAAATGGGTGATGATGCCCGATGATCAGCTGTTTTGGGAATTGGAGGCAATTGGAGCGCCATCCGATCCCGATGACCGCGATCATGCACGGCGCCTCTTTGCCGACATATTGGATGCGCCGGGCAGCGGCCTGCAGATCATGACGATCCACAGTTTCTGCCAATCACTTCTTGCCAGTTTTCCGGAAGAGGCGGGCATCATGCCGGGGTTCGAGCCGCTGGATGATCGCACCAAGGCCGACTTGCAGAAAGAGGTGCTCGCGCAAATCGCGCAAGAAGCAGATCGTAGCGGCGACGGTTTCATCCCGGATAGTTTGCGCCAGTTGAGCATGGAACGGGGCGAAGATGGTGCATGGAGTTTCCTGCAACGCTGTGCCGCTGTGCTGCCAACCATGCGCGAGTTACCCGAAGGGCAGGGGCTGTTGACCTTTGTGCGCGCCAATCTGGGCCTGGACATGGAGGGGAACACCGACGATTTGGTCGCGTCGCTGCTGTGCGATGAAGTCATCGACCTTGCGTCTATCCGGGCGGTATATGAGCTTAACGTCGAATGGGGCACAAGCCGCGGGCGAGAACGCGCGAACAAGATAGCGCAATGGCTGGAAATGGACCCGATCGGGCGCGGACTGGCGATTGACTTGATCCATAACTGCTGGACGAAGGGCGACGGCGAACCGATGAACGCCACCAAGGGGTTTACGCCGGGCAACGATGAATATGCGTTCATTGCGTTAGACTTGCATCTATGGACCAAGGCGTTGAGCGAAAAGGTGGCGCTAGCGCGCTATGCCGACCGCCTTGCCAATGCGCTGTTTGCCGGCAAGGCCTTTGCACTGCGCTATGAAGCGGCCAAGCGTGCGCGCGGTCTGGTCGATTTCGATGATTTGATCAACAAGGCGGCCGATCTGCTGACCACCAACGGCATGACCGAATGGGTGCGCTATAAGCTGGATCGGCGGATTGACCATATCCTTGTCGACGAGGCGCAGGATACCAATGCCCGCCAATGGGCCATCATCGAATCGCTTTCGGGCGATTTCTTTGCAGGCGAAGGCGCGAAGGGCGAAAAGCCGCGGACCATTTTTGCGGTCGGTGATTTCAAGCAGGCGATATATGGATTCCAGGGCACCGATCCTGCCCGCTATCGTGAGGCAGGCGAGCGCTATGCCATGCGCCTTGCCGAACAGGAACGCGAACTCAGCCAGTTGACGCTGTCGCGCTCCTTCCGCTCGACCCAGCCCATTCTCGGGCTGGTCAATGGGGTGATCAATACGCTGGGCCATGCGCGTTTCGGCCTGATGGATTACATCGACGATCATATTAGCGAAAAACCCGACATTGGCTCGGTTGAATTAATCGAGCCCATCCTGTCTGCGGCCGCCAACGAAAATGACGAAGGTGACAGCGACGAGGAGAAATGGCTTGGCCCGGAGAAGCGCGAACTGGCCGCTATCCTAGCAAAAAGGATCAAGGCGCTGGTCGATGAGCGCCCGATTTTGGCTAGCGGCAAGCCATTGACCCCAGGCGACATCATGGTGCTGTTTCGCAAACGTACCGAGGTCGCATCGCTTTTGGTTGCCCGGCTGCACACGTTGAATGTGCCGGTTTCCGGGATTGACCGGATGCAGATTGGTGAACAACTGGCGGTACAGGATCTGCTATCCGCCATCCGTTTTGCCCTGCAGCCCCAAGATGATCTGAGCCTCGCCTGCCTGTTGGTATCGCCTCTGCTGGGTTGGACGCAGCAGCAATTGCTTGATCATGGCTATCGTTCCGAGCGGATTTCGATGTGGCAGCATCTGCGGCGCGACGAAAGCCTGGCAGATGATCTGGCGCCATTGCACGCCCTATTGGCGAGTGCGGATTTCACGACGCCGTTCGAGTTCATCGAACAGATATTATCCGGCCCGACGCGGGGACGAGAGAAATTTGTCGCAAGGCTCGGCGAGCAAGTGCTCGTTCCAATCGAGGAGTTTCTCAACCTCGCAATTGAATTCGAACAATCGCGCAGCGGCACTTTGCAGCAATTCCTCGACTGGTTTGAAAGCAATCCCGGCGAAATAAAACGCGAACGCCTTGCTGGAAGCAATGAAGTGCAGATCATGACGGTTCATGGCGCAAAGGGGTTGCAGGCGCCGGTCGTCATTCTGGCAGATGTCACCGTTGACCCTGAAGCCCGTGGTAATCGCGACCCCGGCACTAGTCTGCCAATTGGCGACGGGCTTAACCTGCCGTTGCTGCGTATCGACAAGGATTTGCGCATCGGCCTACTCGCCGAGATTGAGGAAGAGCGTGAAGCGCGCGAGATGAACGAGCATTACCGGCTGTTATATGTCGCGCTTACCCGTGCCGAGGAAAGGTTGATCATGGCCGGTAGTCTGGGCGCAAAGCAAGATGCGCCAAAGCCGGATAGCTGGTATTGCGCGGTTGAGCGCGCATTGGATGCCATTGGCGCACATATGATCGAGGATGTCAGCGGATATCGTTCGCGTTTGTATCGGGGGGCTTTGGACAACGGCGCTGCGGCCCGTGTTGGATCAACCTCGAACATCACGCCCAAAAGGGAACTTCCTCAATGGCTGATCGATGCTGCCGCGCCCGAAGCGCAGCCTCCACGCCCGCTCGCACCTTCGCAACTTGACGATAGCGATACGGGCGACAAGCCGGCGATTGCAGCTTTGCGTTTTGCTGCCGAGCGCGGGAAGTTAATCCACGGCTTGATAGAGCGGTTCGTTGCCGACCGCCGCGACCGGTTTGAGCAGGACGCGGCCCAATGGCTGCTCATGCGGGATACATCGCGCAACCATGATCATGGCGAGATGATCGGTCAGATATTGAAGCTTGTTGATGATCCGCGCTGGATTTCCTTGTTTTCCGCAGATGCCCGGGCGGAGGTTCCGATTGCCGCCTTGGTAGGGCAGACGGTGGTGTCGGGGCGTATCGACCGACTGGTGGCAGTGGATCGCGAAATCAGGATCGTTGATTTCAAGACATCGCGACGGGTTCCGGGCTCGGCTGCAGATGTGCCGCTATCGGAATTGCGGCAGATGGCGCATTATGTTGCCGCGGTCGAACGGATATTCCCGGAACACAAAGTATCTGCCGCACTGCTTTACACCCATGCACCTGCGATGATCGCACTGAACCAAAACGATCTTGCCCCGCATCGCCCTGTTTGAACGGACAAAGCAAAACTTTGGCGCGTCCGTCTTGCAACGGGCCGTCGCGGACCATACAATCATAGGTAAAGAAGGAGTATTTTTGATGGCTACCAAAGCAGTTGGCGACAATGATTTTGCAACCGAAGTGCTTGGCTCTTCCAAGCCGGTGCTCGTGGATTTCTGGGCCGAATGGTGCGGCCCGTGCAAGATGATCGGCCCCAGCCTTGAAGAAATCAGCGAGGAACTGGGCGAGAAGGTGACGATCGCCAAGCTCAACATTGACGATCATCCGGACACGCCGGGCAAATATGGCGTTCGCGGCATTCCTACCATGATCCTGTTCAAGGATGGCGAAATTGTTGAGACAAAGGTCGGCGCAGCGCCCAAGGCCGCAATCAAGAGCTGGCTCGAAGCCGCGCTCTAACTGCGATAATCCGCATTGATGCTGATATAGCCATGGGTCAGGTCGCAGGTCCACACGGTGGCGCTGCCTGACCCGAGGCCGATATCGACGCCGATGCGGATTTCCTGACCCTTGAGATGCGCAGCAACCGGGGTCTCATCATAGCCTTCGATGGCAAGGCCATTTTGCGCGACCAGCGTTGCCCCAAAGCGGATAGACAACAGGTCGCGATCGGCAGGTTCGCCGGCCTTACCCACCGCCATCACGACCCGGCCCCAATTGGCGTCTTCGCCTGCGATCGCGGTTTTTACCAGTGGTGAATTTGCAATGGCGAGCGCGATGCGGCGCGCGCTATCATCTGCAACGGCGCCTGTGACGTTGATTTCGATGAACTTCTGCGCACCTTCGCCATCACGTACGACAAGATGCGCCAACTGGCGGCAGACATCATGCAGCGCGGAGGCAAAAGCATCTGCGCCGGCATCGTCGAAGCAGGTGAGAGGGGCATTGCCTGCCTTGCCAGTCGCAAAGGCGAGAACGGTGTCGCTCGTCGAAGTATCGCTATCTACGGTGATGCAGTTGAAGGTCGCGCCATTGCTTGTGCTGAGCAGATGTTGAAGAAAGCCAGGCTCGATTGCCGCATCGGTGAAGATATAGCCGAGCATCGTTGCCATGTCGGGTGCGATCATGCCGCTCCCCTTGATGACGCCGACTATCTCTATCCGCTTGCCACCGACCATCGCGCTCGCGCTTGCACCCTTGGCGAACGTATCCGTGGTGCCGATCGTGTCGGCGATATCCTGCCAACTGCAAGTTTCAGCGGTGAAGGCGGCGTTCAGGCCGGCTTCTGCCTTGTCCTTGGGGAGGGGCACCCCGATCACGCCTGTCGATGATACAAAGACTTGGGTAGGGGCGCATCCAAGATGGGCGGCCACCTGCGCGGTTATCGCGTCAACGGCTTCACGCCCGCGATGGCCGGTGAAGGCATTGCTGTTACCGGCATTGACGACCAGCGCGCGCGCCAGCCCTCCTTTCAAATTGTCGCGGCACAGTTCGACCTCGGCCGAGCAGCAGATATTGCGTGTCGTCACCCCTGCTACCGCCGTGCCTTCGCACAATTCGACATAAGTGAGATCGCAGCGATCCCAATCCTTGTACCGAGCCCGTGCCACGCGCTTCGTCACGCCGCCAATTTCGGGCATGTCGGGGAAGGGCAGGGCAAGAGGGGATGTTGACATCATTTAAACAGACTTCCGCTACTATATGCGGGTCGCAATGGGGATGGACGCAAGTGCAAGTCAACCCTATATACAAATCAAGACAGGGGTTTCGCCCATAATGCGTTTGCTGCTTTATATTGTTGCATTGTTGACCGGGTTCACGGCAGCGGAAGCTGCGCGTCCGGTTTCCGCAGCTGCGCAGACCAACGCTGCTTCTCCGGTCCAGTTGATGCAGCCCATGGCAGCTGTTGCGGCCGTGCACACCAGTCAGGTGCTGCCAAGCCGCGTTGAGTCAAGGCTGCTTGATCAGAATATGGCTGCAGTTCCGGCGATGGTTCGCAGCATCACTCTGTCTACGCCCGTCAGCAGGGCTGAGCGCGCGCGCGAGTAAACCTCGCTGGCGCTATATGCGCCTTCTTCACATGAACTGCCCTGTGATTTCACAGCGGAACAACCATTACCTATTCAAAGGCTCTCCCTATGCTCGGCAAAATTGCCAAATCCATGTTCGGTTCGTCGAACGACCGTTATGTCGCGAAAATCATGAAGATTGTTGGCAAGATCAACGCTCTTGAAGACCAGATAGCCGCGCTTTCCGATGATGAACTGAAGGCACAGACGGAGCGTTTTCGCGAACGCCTGCAGGCTGGCGAAACCCTTGACGACATCCTGCCAGAGGCGTTTGCGACGGTGCGTGAGGCATCGAAGCGCACGCTCGGTATGCGCCATTTCGACGTGCAGATGGTAGGCGGCATCGTGCTCCATCGCGGCGAAATCGCCGAAATGCGCACGGGTGAAGGTAAGACCCTGGTGGCAACGCTCGCCACCTATCTCAACGCCATCGAAGGCAAGGGCGTGCATGTCGTAACCGTGAACGACTATCTCGCAAAGCGTGACGCGGAATGGATGGGTCAGATCTACAGCTATCTTGGCCTTTCCACCGGCGTAATCGTGCCCAATCTGACCGAGAATGAGCGGCGCGACGCTTATAATTGCGACATCACCTATGCGACCAATAACGAGCTGGGCTTCGACTATCTTCGCGACAATATGAAGCATGAGCGCAACCAGATGGTGCAGCGCCCGTTCAACCATGCGATCGTTGACGAGGTCGACTCGATCCTGATCGATGAAGCGCGTACGCCGTTGATCATTTCGGGCCCGACCGACGACAAGTCAGAACTGTATCGCGCCGTCCATGAAGTCGTTCTCCAGCTGGATGAAGGCGATTATGAGAAGGACGAGAAACAGCGCAGCGTGATGCTGACTGAAGATGGCACCGAAAAGGCGGAGCGCCTGCTCGAAGGCGCGGGCCTTCTGATCGGCAGCAACCTGTATGATTATGAAAATACGCAGGTCGTGCATCATCTTGACCAAGCGCTCAAAGCCAATGTGATGTTCAAGCGCGATACCGATTACATCGTCAAAGATGACGAAGTGATCATCATCGACGAATTTACCGGACGTATGATGGATGGCCGCCGTTGGTCGAACGGCCTTCACCAGGCCGTCGAGGCCAAGGAAGGTGTGCCGATCAAACCCGAAAACCAGACGCTGGCGACGATCACATTCCAGAATTATTTCCGCATGTACCCCAAGATTTCGGGGATGACAGGCACGGCTGCGACCGAGGCGCAGGAATTTTTCGACATTTACAAACTGAACGTCGTCGAAATCCCGACCAATGTGCCGGTGCAGCGGATCGACGAAAATGACGAGTTCTACAAAAATACCGCAGACAAGTTCGCTGCAATTGCCAAAACGATCAAGGAAGCGAATGACCGCGGCCAGCCCGTTCTGGTCGGCACGGTTTCAATCGAGAAATCGGAGCTTCTGTCGGAATATCTGAACCAGGAAGGCGTCGAGCATGCGGTCCTCAACGCCCGCTTCCACGAACAGGAAGCCCGTATCGTTGCGCAGGCAGGCCGCCTCGGTGCGGTAACAATCGCCACCAACATGGCCGGCCGAGGTACCGACATCAAACTGGGCGGTAACCTTGAATATCGCATCGACGACGAACTCGCCGAAATGCCTGAAGGCGCGGAACGTGAGGCAGCGCTTGCGGCGATCAAGGCCGAAATCGAGGCTGAAAAGGCCAAGGTGCTTGAGGCAGGCGGGCTTTTCGTTCTGGCAACCGAGCGGCATGAAAGCCGCCGTATTGATAACCAGCTGCGTGGCCGTTCTGGCCGTCAGGGTGACCCCGGCCTTTCGCGCTTCTACCTCTGCCTGGAGGATGATCTGCTGCGCATTTTCGGATCTGAAACGCTGTTTGCCAAGATGATGAACAGTTCGCTGGAAGATGGCGAAGCCATTGGCGGTAAATGGCTTTCGCGCGCGATCGAAACCGCGCAGAAAAAGGTCGAGGCCCGCAACTACGACATCCGTAAGCAGTTGGTTGAATATGATACGGTGATGAATGACCAGCGTAAGGTCATTTACGAACAGCGCAGCGACATCATGGATGCCGATGCGGTCGATGATGTCCTCGACGATATGCTGCAAGAAACCGTTAATGCAATTGTCGGCGAAAACTGCCCGCCGGAAACCTATCCCGAACAATGGGATGTTGATGGCCTGAAGAGACGTACCGACGAAATTCTTGGCATGAAGCCGGACATTGATGGCTGGTTGACCGAAGAAGAAATCGATCCCGAAATCGTTGAAACACGCCTTGCCGATGCAGCGGTGGCAAAGCTTGCTGAAAAGCGTGCCGCCATCGACGCAACGCTGTTCCGCCAGATTGAAAAGCAGGTGCTGCTCCAGAATCTGGACCATCATTGGAAAGAGCATCTCTCGACGCTCGATGCTTTGCGTCAGGTCATTTATCTGCGCGCCTATGCGCAGAAAAACCCGATCAACGAATATAAGGCCGAGAGCTTTGGTCTGTTCGAACGCATGTTGACTGCGATCCGTGAGGACATCGTGAAAACGATGCTGACCAACGAGTTTGTAGTGCAGGCACCGTCGATGGATGGCGATCTGCCGGAACTGCCCGATTTTCTAACCACCCATTTCGATCCGCTGACCGGTGAGGATGATAGCGGCGATGTGGACGGCGCAGATTTGGGCCTGATCCGCGCATCCATTCCGGCGCGGCAGGTCGCGATGGATCCGGGCGAGGGCGATCCCTTTGCCAGCAATCCCAACATCCGTCGCAATGATCCCTGTCCGTGCGGGTCTGGCCAGAAATATAAGCACTGCCACGGATCATTCTGATCGGCTGTTGATATGAGCGCGATACTGCCCCTGCTGTTTGGCATTATTGCGCTCATCTATGCGTCTGTCGGTTTTGGCGGGGGATCGTCCTATACGGCGATCCTGACGCTTACAGGGATTGAGCCCAAGCTGATCCCGATCATTTCGCTTTGCTGCAACATCGTCGTGGTCACGGGCGGTACCATCCGTTTCTGGCGCGCCGGCTTGATCGACTGGAAGATCATGGCGCCGATGCTGGCCATTTCAGCGCCCATGGCCTTTATCGGAGGGCTTACGCCACTGAAGGAACAGACCTTCCTCCTGATCCTGGGGGGAACGTTGCTGCTATCTGCCATTGCTCTTCTGCTGCCGCAGCAACGTCTGTCGCGCATGAAGCTCCCCCAGCCGGTAGTTCTAGGCCTTTCGGGTGTTGTGGGGCTTCTTGCAGGACTTTCTGGCATTGGCGGCGGCATATTCATGGCCCCTGTGCTGCACCTCATCCGATGGGCGGATGAACGGCGAATCGCAGCCTTTGCTTCGCTCTTCATCTTGGTGAATTCGATCACCGGCCTTGCTGGACAACTGACCAAGGGCGGTATCGAATCATTTGCTGAACCGGCAGCAAGCTATTGGCCATTGCTGCTTGCCGTGCTGATCGGTGGCCAATTAGGCAGCATGGCTGGAATCCGCTTATTTCCGCCACAATGGCTGCGCCGCGTAACCGCAATATTGGTCGGCTACGCCGCTATCCGGCTGCTTTTGCAAACCATCTGATTTTCTGGAAAAAACTGGCTCCCCGGGACGGATTCGAACCGCCGACCAACCGGTTAACAGCCGGTTGCTCTACCGCTGAGCTACCGGGGAGCAGCCCGATTGCATCGGGCAGGCGCGCCTATGGCTTGGCCGGAAACAAAATGCAAGGCCTCAGGTGACAAATTGTTCCATTGCGATGCGATCATCGAGCGCATGTTCGGGATCAAAAAGCAATGTGAGCGAACGATTGCGATCAAGTTCAACCTCGACCGACGCAATATCGCGGATTTCGCGCTGGTCTGCGACGGCGCTGACCGGGCGTTTGCCGCTTTCCATTATGGTAAGCCGCACGACATAGCGATCCGGCAAGATTGCGCCTTTCCAGCGGCGCGGCCGGAATGGACTAATCGGTGTCAGCGCGAGCAGCGAGCTGTCGAGCGGGAGAATCGGTCCATTGGCCGAAAGATTATAGGCGGTCGAGCCCGCTGGCGTGGCGACCAATATGCCGTCGCAGATCAATTCGTCCAAAACTGTACGGCCATTGACATCGATCTGCAGCTTGGCGGCCTGCCGGGTTTCCCTAAGCAGCGATACTTCGTTGATCGCCGGAAGCGAGAAGCGCTGGCCAGAAGTGGTTTCAACCGTCGCCATCAACGGCGTCACTGAAATGCTCTTTGCGCGCTCTAACCGATTTAGCAATTCCTCGGGACGCCAATTGTTCATCAGAAAGCCGATGGTGCCCAGATTCATCCCATAGGCGGGAAGATCGCGTCGTTGTTCAAGCAGGCGGTGCAGCAATTGCAGCAGGAAGCCATCACCGCCGAGGGCGATGACAGCATCGGCATCCTCAATCGGCACAAAATCATGCAACTCGCGCAACTGGCGTTCGGCTTCGCGGGCGGGTTCACCAGCAGATGCCACCAATGCGAGGCGGGCAAAACGGCTCATCCGCCGGTCGCATTCATATGGCGGGCAAGACGGAGCGACCGATCGGTCATTTGGCGTTCAAAATCATGGCGTTCGGGTTTCAATTTCAGTGCCTTTTGCAAAAGGCGATCAACCCCTGCCACGCCTTCTTCGCGGATGGCTGCGCGAAGATCGACATGTAAGCTCGATCCCAGGCACATGTAAATTTTGCCATCAGTGGTCAGTCTCAGGCGATTGCAATCGTCGCAGAAATTGTCGCTCATCGGCGTGATCAGACCCAATCGAACGCCGAGGGGTTCAATTTGCCAATATCGTGCCGGTCCGGCGGTGCGGTGCGGCAGTGAATCCAGTTTCCAATGCGCGTGAAGCGGTGCGCAAAACTCTTCAAGCGCAATAAAGTGATCCGTGCGGCCAGCTACGCCGTCGCCTAGAGGCATCGTTTCGATAACCGCAAGGTCGAGGCTATTATCACCGCAGAAGCGCACCATAGGGACGATCTCGTCCTCATTGATGCCGCGCAGAGCAACCATGTTGATGCGTACAGCTATGCCCATCGCCCGGACTGCAGCTATGCCGTCGAGCACCTCATTCAACTGCCCGCCCCGTGTGATTGTGGCAAATCGGTCGGCGTGAAGACTGTCGAGGCTGACATTGATCCGGCGGATATTGGCGGCCAGGATGTCGTCGGCATGGGCGCGCAGGCGGCTGCCGTTGGTCGTGAGTGTCAATTCATCAAGACGTCCAGTCGCGACATGGGTTCCCAACTGCCGCATCAACAGCCCAATATCACGCCGCACAAGCGGCTCCCCGCCGGTCAGCCGAATCTTGCGAATGCCATGATCGATAAACCGGTCGGATAGCAGGGCTATCTCGGCATAATCGAGCAATTCAATCCGCGGCAGAAAGGTCTGCTGTTCGGGCATGCAATAATGGCAACGGAAATTGCACCGGTCTGTAACCGATATCCGTAAATAGTCGATCTGGCGTCCAAATCCGTCGCGCATGCCAATCACCTAATGCGCGGATATGATGCTGGCAATGCTTGCTAAAGATTTTAGTGCTATGCGGCTGAAATGCCTGTCCGCGCCCTGATTCCCACTATCCGAATCGCACCAGCGCGCGATGCGCATTTATGGCTGTCCGCTTTCGAGGCGAGTGCGGGCCGGTCGGCGACACTTTTACTGCTCGGCATTCGCGATCTGAAACAGATTAATGACCTGCACGGCCGCGATGTTGGCAATGTTGTGATTAATGCCGTTGGCAGACGGATAGCCGAGGCGGCTGCTTCGGTCGAAAACATCGTCATGGTCGCGCGCATGCCCGGTCGAGAGTTTCTGGTGATTATCGGCCATCCCAATGGCAAGGGCGTTTCCGAGGCTGTGGCGCGAAAATTCCTGGCGGCCGTGTCAGGTGATGTTGGTCCACAAGGCGTTGAGATCCACATCAGCGCGCGAATCGGCATGGCGGCAGCCGTACCAGGACAATCAGGCTCTATACTGCTCCAGCGTGCGCAATCGGCCTTGGCGGCCGCCTATGCGCACAAAGGGCGGAAATATGCACTTGCGGCGCCGCTGACAGCTGAGAATATGGTGGCCAATGCGACGCTTGACCGCGATTTGCGCGGCGCGATCGAGCAGGGACAGATTGCCCTTTTATTGCAGCCACAATTTTCTGTCGTGAACGGTCAACTGACCGGTGCAGAGGTTCTCGCACGTTGGGCGCACCCGCATTTCGGTGAACTTGGCGCTGCCCAGCTGTTTGCAGCAGCTGATCGGTGCGATCTTCGCGAAGAGCTCTCAGATCTGGTGCAGCGGAAGGCGATTGCCATCGCAGCGAACTGGCCTGCCGCGCTCGAACCGCTGCGGCTGTCAATCAATATGGGCGCTGGCGAGTTGACCGATGATTATGCACGCCATCTGTTCGACATGCTTGCGGCCTCAGGTTTCTCGCCGAACCGGCTGACATTGGAACTGACCGAGGAGAGCCTTGTGCGCGATATCGATCTTGCGTCGGCGCAGTTGCAGGTTTTGCGGAAGCGCGGCATCCGCATCGCACTCGACGATTTCGGGACCGGCTATTCCAGCCTGGCCTATCTGAAGCGCCTACCCATCGATTATCTGAAGCTGGATAAGGCGATGGTCCCTGACATTGATGGTCAGGGTAAGGACCGCATCATCGTGCGTGCGATCATAGCCATGGGCCATGCGCTGGACTTGCAGATCATCGCCGAAGGCGTCGAGCGCCAAGCCGAACTGGAGGTGCTGCGCGCAGAGGGGTGCGATTTCTTCCAAGGCTATCTCCGGTCGCAGCCGCTTGCGCCCGACGATTTTACAGGATTCGCGCTTGCCGAGGCGCAAGGGCGAACGGCGCGGAACGCCTAGGCTGCCTTCCGCGCGAGGCCGGCGAGCCCCTTGGACAATTGCAGGCATCCGTTGAGCTTGCTGGCAGGATCGGGCCAGTTGCGGGTGATCACCAGCTTGCTGTCCGGGCGAAGCTTAGCTGTCGCCCCCAGTCGCTCGACATAAGCCAAGAGGCCCGCAACATTTGGCGGGCGGTCTTCATGGAAGCTAACAAGCGCGCCGCGTGCGCCGCATTCGATCTTTGATACCTGCGCGACGAGCGCATTTTGCTTGATCTCGATAAGTTTGAGCAGGTTTTGCGTCGGTTCGGGGATAGGGCCGAAGCGGTCGGCAATTTCGGCAGCAAGACCTTCGATTTCCAGCGCGCCGTCCAGATCGTTGAGCCGGCGGTAAAGCGCCATGCGTACCGACAGGTCTGGCACATAATCTTCGGGGATCAGGATTGGTGCATCGATGGTGATTTGTGGGCTGAAACCTTCGCGTGGTTTGGCAAGCCCCTGGCTCTCGGCCCGAACCTCAAGAATCGCGTCTTCGAGCATCGACTGGTATAATTCAAAGCCGACTTCCTTGATATGGCCGGACTGTTCATCGCCCACCAAATTGCCGGCCCCACGTATATCAAGATCATGGCTTGCCAACTGGAAACCAGCGCCGAGGCTATCGAGATCGCTCAACACCTTCAGCCGCTTTTCAGCGGTCTCGTTGAGTACACGGTCCACCGGCTGCGTCAGATAGGCATAGGCGCGCAGTTTTGATCGCCCGACGCGACCGCGCAACTGATAGAGCTGCGCCAATCCGAACCGGTCGGCACGGTGGATGATAAGGGTGTTTGCACTCGGAATATCAAGACCGCTTTCGATGATCGTTGTCGACAGCAGAACGTCGTACCGCTTGTCATAAAAGGCGGTCATCCGCTCTTCGATTTCCCCGGCGGACATCTGGCCATGCGCGGTGACGAACTTCACCTCGGGCACCTGTTCCCGAATGAAATCCTCGATTTCCGGCAGATCCGAAATGCGTGGGACGACAAAGAAGCTCTGCCCGCCGCGATAATGTTCGCGCAGCAAGGCTTCGCGCATCACGACCTCGTCCCAAGGCATGACATAGGTGCGCACCGCGAGCCGGTCGACCGGCGGGGTCTGGATCACCGACAATTCGCGAAGGCCCGACATAGCCATTTGCAAGGTGCGCGGAATGGGCGTTGCCGTCAGCGTCAACATATGAACGTCGGTTTTCAGTGCCTTCAGCTGTTCCTTGTGGTTGACGCCAAAACGTTGCTCCTCATCAACGATGACCAAACCCAGCCGTTTGAAGTTCACTGTCTTGGACAAAACCGCATGGGTGCCGATCACGATATCGATCGATCCGTCGGCAAGGCCATCGCGGGTCTTGGTGGCCTCTGCTGCGGGAACGAGGCGAGACAGCCGGCCCAGTTGCAAAGGCGTATCCGCAAAGCGTTCGACGAAATTGGAAAAATGCTGCCGGGCGAGCAGGGTGGTCGGCGCAATCACCGCTACCTGATAGCCGGACATGGCCGCTGCAAAGGCGGCGCGCATTGCAACCTCCGTCTTGCCAAAGCCGACATCGCCGCAAACCAATCGGTCCATCGGTGTGCCGCTGGCAAGGTCGTCGAGCACCTCGGTTATGACGCGGTCCTGATCTTCGGTTTCCGAATAAGGAAAGCGATCAACGAACGATGCATAGGCCGACGGATCAATTTCCATCGTAACGCCGGGGCGAAGCGCGCGTTGGGCGGCCGTCGCAATAAGTTCATGCGCGATCGCGGTGATGCGTTCTTTCAGCTTCGCCTTGCGCCGCTGCCACGCTTCGCCACCCAGTCTGTCGAGGCCGACCGCACCTTCGCCGCCGCTGCCATAGCGCGACAGAACGTCGATATTTTCAACCGGTACATAAAGCTTGTCGCCGCCCGCATAGACCAACGTTACACAATCATGCGGGCTTTGACCGACCGGGATGGAGGCAAGACCTTCATAGCGGCCGATGCCATGTTCGACGTGAACTATCAGGTCACCCGGCGTAAGCGCGGCCATTTCGGCCAGAAACGCGTCGGCGCTTTTCTTTGATTTGCGGCGGCGGACGAGCCGGTCGCCCAATATGTCCTGTTCTGAAAGCAGCGCGACGTCGGGCGTGGCAAAGCCATGGTCGATCGGCAAGACGACCATTGCGACGGTCTTGCTGGTCGCTGTGCCAAGTGCGGCCTGCCAGCCATCAGCCTCGGCAAGTTTCGGCGCGCCATGATCCGACAGCAGACCTTTCAACCGTTCGCGCGCACCGCGGGAATAGCTGGCGATGATCGGCTTTTGCCCGGCGCGCTGGCTTTCCTTCAAATAGGCGGCAACTGCTTCATACACATTGTCTTTACGGGCACGTTCGGGCGCAAAATCCCGCCCCGCCGAGATCCCGAAATCAACAACCTGAGCCATTTCTGGGGCTGGAAACGGCGTGAGCAGATGGGCGCGATGGTCATCGCACAAGGCCTGCAATTCGGCGCTCGTCAGATAAAGCTTTTGCGGTGCCAGTGGGCGATAGCTTCCCGGGCTTGCGGACTGCGCCTTTTCACGGTTGGCGTGATAATCAGCAATTGCCTCGAACCGGGCTTCGCCCGCGGCAAGCGCTGCCTGATCGCGAATGATAAGCGGATCTTTCCCAAGATGGTCGAGTAATGTTACCATCCGGTCTTCGAAAAGCGGGAGCCAGTGATCCATTCCGGCAAGACGCCTGCCTTCGGACACAGCCTGATAAAGCGGGTCGCCGGTCGCAGTGCCGCCAAACAGATCACGATATTGGGTGCGGAATCGACGGACGGCGTCTTCATCCATCAATGTCTCGACTGCCGGAAGCAGTTCGAAACGTTCGACTATACCGGTGCTGCGCTGGTCCTGCGGGGAAAAGGAACGTATCGTCTCAATCTCGTCGCCGAAAAAGTCGAGCCGCAGACCTGCCTCGCTGCCGGCAGGGATCAGGTCGACAAGGCTGCCGCGCAGCGCAAATTCGCCTTGTTCGGCAACGGTATCAACGCGGAAATAGCCGTTGGATTGCAGCAAAGTAGCCAAACGTTCGCGGCTGATTGAAACGCCTGAGGCAAGGATCGCACCCGTCTGGCGGATGCGAAATGGCGTAACCACGCGCTGGATCAGGGCGCCAATGGTGGTCAGCAACAGCCGCTTCCCCAGAGCGGGGCTTTGCAGCGCGGCTAGGGTCGCCATCCGCTGGCTGGTGATGACCGTCGAAGGCGAGGCGCGGTCATAGGGAAGGCAATCCCAGCCGGGGAACTGCAAGATTTCAATCTCGGGTGCGAAAAAGGGAATTGTTTCCGCAAGGCTGCGCATCGCCGCTTCATCGGGAGCGACGTAAACGGTCATTCCCTTGGAACCGCGCGCAAGGTCTGCCAGTAGCAGTGGTGTGAACCCCGCTGGCACTGACGCAAGCGTCAGCGGGCGATCGGCCCGCAAGATACGCTGGATATCCGCCATGTCCTTAGTCCGCGTTACCCAGCCCAGCCGGAAGTTGCACGAAATCGAGCTGCTGCAATGCGGTCATCAGCGGCCCTTGCCACTGTGCCGGCACTGCGATGGTGCGCATGGCCCAGCCGATAATGTCAGCATCCTGCTCTTCCATGAACTCTTCGAACCACGCAAATTCGCTTTCACTCCAGTTGGAGTGATGCTGGTCGAAATAGCCGCCGACAATTGCGTCTGCTTCGCGCGTACCACGATGGTGCGCGCGGAAGTGCAGTTTGCGAAGATAGGCGTCCCTGTCCATATTGGCTTTCGAAGATAGTGGATTGATGGCGCTACGCCTTTATAAGCGGCCCTAACCATGCGGCCCAACATTCTCAATCCGTTATTTGCCGAAATCGAAACGCTGAAAGGCGTGGGGCCCGGGCTTGCAAAGCCGCTCGACCGTCTTGGGTTGAAGCGGGTGAAAGACCTGCTCTACCATTTTCCGTCAGGTTGGACCTATCGCAAGGCGGTCAACATGCTCGACGTTGCAGATGTCGGGCAGAATATCATCGTGACCCTTGCCATCGCGCAGCATCGTTCGGGGGGCAGTGCGCGAAGCCCGCTGCGCATCCTTGGTGTTGATGGTGAAGGCAGTTATCTGACACTGACTTTCTTCGGGCGCACTGCAAATTGGGCAAAAAAGCAGCTTCCAGTGGGAGCCACGCGCGTCATTTCTGGAAAGCTAGAGCGCTATGGCGATGAGTTGCAGATCGTGCACCCAGATCATATCGCGGAACCCGGCAGTGCGTCGGTCGGATTAGTTGAGCCTGTCTATCCACTGTCCGAAGGTTTGACAAGCAACCGGCTGCATGCGCTTGCAAGCCAGGCACTCGAGCGGGTGCCAGAGCTGGAGGAGTGGATTGAACCTTCGTTACTTGCCGAGCATCGCTGGCCCGCTTGGTCAACCGCGGTGGCACAAGTCCATGGCAAGGATGAAGAGGCGGTGCGCGACCGCCTGGCCTATGATGAACTTTTTGCCAACCAGCTTGCGATGCGGCTTGTGCGCGCGGCGCTGGACAAGCGGCGCGGCACGGCTGTTGAAGGCGACGGGCGACTGGTCGGGCAATTGCGCCTGCCTTTTGCTCTCACAGGTGCGCAGCAGCGGGTGATATCGGAAATCGAGGGCGATATGGCCCAACCCCGGCCGATGCTGCGACTGTTGCAGGGCGACGTTGGTTCGGGAAAAACGATGGTCGCGCTGCATGCCCTGCTTCGCGCGGTAGAAGCCGGAAAGCAGGGCGCTTTTCTTGCGCCGACCGAAATCCTTGCCCGACAACATTATGCCAGCCTGCAGGCGTCATTGGCGGGTCTACCTGTGAATGTTGCGATCCTTACCGGGCGCGACAAGGGGCGGGTGCGGGAATCAGTGCTCATGGGGCTTGCCGATGGCTCGATTGACATATTGGTGGGCACCCATGCGATTTTTCAGGAAGCCGTCACCTATCGTTCGCTGGCATTGGCGATCATCGATGAACAGCATCGCTTTGGCGTGAGCCAGCGCCTGATGCTGTCGCGCAAAGGGCAGGGGGTGCCGCATCTGCTGGTGATGACCGCGACCCCTATACCGCGCAGTCTTGCACTGGCCGCTTATGGGGAGATGGACACGTCACGGCTTGATGAAATGCCACCCGGTCGCACGCCGGTGGAAACGCGGGTGATATCAGAAGAGCGCTTGCCCGAACTGGTTGACGGCCTTGCCCGCCACCTTTCCAGCGGCCAACAGGCATTTTGGGTCTGCCCGCTGGTGGAAGAAAGCGAGCGGAGTGAACTTGCCGCGGCCGAACAACGGGCCGCGATGCTGCGCCAGCGTTTTGGTGATGTGGTCGCGCTAGTCCATGGCCGGATGAAAGGCCCTGAAAAAGACGCTGTGATGGAAGCCTTTGCCGCCGGGAAAACCCGGTTGCTGGTCGCGACGACAGTGATTGAAGTTGGCGTTGATGTTCCAAATGCCAGCTTGATCGTGGTCGAATCGGCAGACAGATTCGGGCTCGCACAGCTGCACCAGCTGCGCGGGCGCGTTGGCCGTGGTGCGGCGAAATCGACATGCATATTGGTGCGAGCGGCACAGGTCAGCGAAACGGCGCGGGCGCGCCTCGCTTTGATGCGGGAGACCAATGACGGCTTTCGCATTGCCGAAGAAGATCTGAAACTGCGCGGCGCTGGCGAAATGCTCGGCACGCGCCAGTCCGGCGATAGCCCGTTTCGGGTCGCAACCGATGAACAGGTGCGCCGCTGGATCGGCGCTGCGTCCGATGATGCGCGGCTGCTGGTTGATCGTGATGGCGGGCTGGATGGTCCGCGCGGTCAAGCGGCGCGAACGGCGCTTTATCTGTTTGAACGCGATGCCGGCGTGGCGACGCTGCGCGGCGGTTAGCGGAGCTTCGGCGTCAGGATTTCAACAAGCGCGAGAAATTCGGGAAGGCGGATAACGCGTTCAAACTGGAAACCGGCGCGGCCGTCGACCGACCAGATCAGATGCGCTTCAATGCGGCCGACGACAGGTAGGCGCAGTTCAATGCGATCGCCATGTTCGAAAACGACATTGTTATCGATCATAAAGCCATGTGCAGACACATTGGCAATGTGCACGCTTTGCTCGCCATGCCGTTTGCTATCGGCCAGTGCCTCGAAACTCGCGCGATGGCGGGCCGCGCGGCGAAGGTCAAAATTCTGGTCGATTGCGGGCTGCACCATTTAAGCCAAATCCTGTTTCACAAAGGTCACAGGTTCCGTCTGGCAGAATTTTACAAACAAAGGGTAAAGTCGGGACTGCCTTCATTTACCTTAAGCGGAAAAATGCAGCATCCCGTGTTTCTTTTTCCCCGCAGAAACCTTGATCGGTTCCGGTCCTGCCGTGATCATATGGTTCTCGTCCTGAACCTGCACATCGTCTACGCGAGCACCACCGCCAGATATCAGACGGCGCGCCTCTTTCTTCGATACAGCAAGGCCTAGTGCTGCCATCGCATCAACCAGCGATATGGCAGCGTCGGCAACCGTGATGCTGGGTAGATGAGCGCCGCCGACACCCTCTTCGAATGTCCGCCTTGCAGTTTCGGCTGCATCAACAGCTGCCTGCGGGCCGCGGGCAAGCGCAGTGGCTGCGTCAGCAAGGATTTTCTTCGCCTCGTTTATCTCGGATCCGCCAAGTGCTTCAAGCCGCGCAATCTCGTCCAGTTCAATATCGGTGAACAGGCGCAGGAACCGACCCACATCGCGGTCGTCGGTGTTGCGCCAGAACTGCCAATAATCATAAGCGGGGAGTTGCGCTTCGTTGAGCCAAACCGCTCCCGAAACCGATTTGCCCATCTTGGTACCGTCGGATTTTGTGATGAGCGGGGTCGTCAGGCCGAAAACTTCGACCCCGTCCATCCGCCGTGTCAATTCAACGCCGTTGATGATATTGCCCCACTGGTCGCTTCCGCCCATTTGCAACCGAACGCCCATGTTCTGGTTGAGATGACGGAAATCATAGCCCTGAAGGATCATGTAGTTAAATTCAAGGAAGGTCATCGGCTGTTCGCGCTCAAGGCGGAGCCGAACCGAATCGAACGATAGCATCCGGTTGACGGTGAAATGCGTGCCAACCTTTTGCAGCATTTCGATATATCCCAGCTTGCCCAGCCAATCATGGTTGTTGACCATCACTGCGTCGGTGGGACCATCACCAAAAGTCAGGAATTGCTCGAACGCGGTGCGGATCGACGCGATATTGGCTTCGATAGCCTCGTCGGTCAGCATCTTGCGGACTTCGTCCTTGCCGGTGGGGTCGCCGATGCGCGTAGTGCCGCCGCCCATCACGACCACTGGCTTGTGGCCGGCCTGTTGTAAGCGGCGCAGCAGCATGATCGAGACCAGATTTCCAACATGCAGCGACGGTGCGGTAGCGTCGAAGCCGACATATCCCGGAATGATTTCCTTGCCTGCCAACGCATCAAGCGTGCCGGCATCGGTTAGCTGGTGGATATAGCCGCGCGCTTCGAGTAGGCGCAGAAGATCGG
Organism: Sphingobium sp.; assembly: GCA_035196065.1. NCBI lineage: Bacteria > Pseudomonadati > Pseudomonadota > Alphaproteobacteria > Sphingomonadales > Sphingobiaceae > Sphingobium > Sphingobium sp. The sequence continues at coordinate 2,160,133 of CP136575.1, read as the reverse complement.
ACTGATAGCTGGACATAGTGGCAGCGCGCCTAGCACGGAGTTTCAAATTGGCCAATGTTTCGATGCTATGTCATCCGGCGACGCCTGCATCCAAGGCGGGCAGAGTTGATGTAACCTATGGTTTCGAGCCGGGCGGGCGAATGGACCTGCGTTTTCACGTCGACTGTGAACCGGGTAGCCTGATTTTGCCGGCCTATGTGGCCAATGGTCCGCGGGCCGACGGTCTCTGGCAAACGACCTGCTTCGAACTGTTTGTGCGCCACCCGGATCAACGCGGTTATTTTGAATTCAATTTCTCGCCATCGACGCAATGGGCCGCCTACCGCTTCTCCGGCTATCGGGAAGGCATGGCCGAGTGGCCGATGCAGCGCCCTGACATCCATTGCACATCCAGCGATATGGGGGCCACTCTTGAAGTGACGCTGGCATTACCCAGTCTATTGACCGCATCTTGCGAGATCGGGCTTTCCGCCGTGCTTCATGAGACAGATGAAACAAAATCCTATTGGGCGCTGGCCCATCCGTGCGGAAATCCCGATTTTCATCATCCCGATTGCTTTGCGCCAAATCTTGCGGCACCAGCCAGGCCATGATTACATTCGGTATCGACCGCCTGCTCTCAGAGCCTGAATTGCGCCGCGACCTGACCGGCAAACGCGTTGCGCTCGTGGCCCATCCGGCCTCGGTCACGGCAGGGCTGGACCATTCGCTCGACGCGCTGGTATCGCTGGGCGACATCAATGTCACTGCTGCTTTCGGGCCCCAGCACGGGCTGAAAGGCGACAAGCAGGACAATATGGTTGAATCGGATGATTATGTTGATCCGATCTACGGCATCCCGGTGTTCAGCCTTTATGGCGAGGTACGCCGCCCGACCGGGCAAATGATGTCGACTTTTGATGTTGTGCTGATCGATCTTCAGGATTTGGGTTGCCGCATCTACACGTTCATAACCACGTTGCTCTACATGCTCGAAGAGGCTGCGCGCCATGGCAAGACGGTGTGGGTTCTTGATCGCCCGAATCCCGCAGGTCGTCCGGTCGAAGGGCTCACCTTGCTTGAAGGCTGGGAGAGTTTTGTGGGGGCGGGCCCGATCCCAATGCGCCATGGTCTGACGCTAGGTGAACTTGGCCATTGGTTCATCGACCATTTCAAGATCGATGTCGATTATCGCGTAATAGAGATGCAGGGGTATCGCCCGGATGACGCGCCCGGATTTGGATGGCCGTCCGATGAACGGATATGGGTGAACCCCAGCCCCAATGCGGCGAACCTCAACATGGCACGCGCATATGCCGGAACGGTGATGGTTGAAGGCGCAACCCTCAGCGAGGGCAGGGGAACAACGCGTCCGCTCGAACTGTTTGGCGCGCCCGATATTGATGCCAGCGCTGTTGGAGCGGAGATGGAAAGGCTCGCGCCGGAATGGCTTGCAGGATGCAAGCTGCGCGAGATTTGGTTCGAGCCAACCTTTCATAAGCATGCGGGCAAATTATGCCACGGACTTCACATCCATGCAGAGGGCGGTTTTTATGATCATGCAGCATTCAAGCCATGGCGGCTGCAGGCGCTCGCATTCAAGGCGATCCGCAACCTCTATCCTGACTATCCGATCTGGCGCGGCGCCGATTTCAAATATGAATATACCAATGACGTTCTGGCGATTGATGTGATCAACGGCGGCCCGGCGCTTCGCCTGTGGGTCGATGATCCGGCGGCGACGCCAATGGAGCTTGACGCACTGGCGCGGGTCGACGAAGAAAAGTGGGAAGAGGAGAGGCGGCGCTTTCTCCTTTATTGAGGAGAGAGAACCACATGACCGCAACTGCCCCTGCCGGGACTGCCCCCGACAAGTCGACATTGCGCATTACCCTTTGGGTGCTTCTGGTCGTTTACATTTTCAACTTTCTGGACCGGCAGATCGTCAACATATTGGCGGAACCGATCAAACGCGATTTGGGGCTGAGTGATACCCAGATCGGCCTGATGACGGGCATTGCCTTTGCCGCCTTTTACACGTTCTTGGGTATTCCGATTGCGCGCTATGCCGATAAGCCGACGACCAACCGTGTCAGGCTCATTTCAGTTGCGCTGGTTATCTGGTCGGGCATGACCGCGCTGTGCGGTATGGCCCAGAATTTCGTGCAATTGCTGTTGGCGCGCATCGGTGTTGGCGTGGGCGAAGCAGGCTGCACGCCAGCAGCACATTCCCTGATTGCGGACCTGGCGCCGCCAGAAAAACGGGCCTCGGCGATCTCCTTCTATTCGCTGGGTATTCCGATCGGTTCATTGCTGGGCATGTTGATCGGCGGATTGGTGGCAGATGCCTATGGCTGGCGCACCGCCTTTCTGGTGGCCGGCTTACCAGGAATTTTGCTGGCGGTGATCGTGTTGGTCGTGCTGCGCGATCCGCGTTTCAGTGCCCAGATGCAGGCGGCCACACCCAAGCCGGCAATTTCGACGCAAGAAGCGTTGAAGGAAATTTTGAAGTCGCGCGCCTTTGTGCTGATGGCAATTGCCGGTGCTGCCGCAGCTTTCCTCAGCTATGGCAAGGCAACCTGGACGACAATTTTCTTCCAGCGCACGCATGAATTGTCCCCCGGAGAAGTCGGTTTCTGGTTTGGAATTGGCGGCGGCATCGCCGGTATCGCCGGTACCTGGGCGGGCGGCTATCTGGCTGATCGTTTCGGCAAAGAAAACCGGCGCCATGTGCTGACGGCGCCTGCCATTGGGATGATCGTCGCGATACCGATCGCCATCTGGTCCTATTGGGTTGAACAATGGTGGCTGTCGTTGATCCTGATCATGGTGCCGACCTTATTGAACGCGCTCTATGTCGGGCCAGCCTATAGCTGCGCACAGGGTCTTGTCCCGCTGCGTGCACGCGCAATGGCGGCGGCAGTGTTGCTCTTTGCCCAGAATCTAATCGGTCTGGGGCTGGGGCCGCTGTTCTTTGGAATGCTTTCCGACGGTTTCCGTCCAATGGCCGGTGAAGATAGCGTGCGCTGGGTGCTTTATGGTGCAGCCTTGCTAGGGTTGATCCCGTCTTTCTTCTTTTGGCGGGCGAGCCTGCATCTCAACCGCGAACTGGACAAGCAATGATGCAAGGTCATCCTCCGGTTCCCGTTCCGGCGATTTCCGATGCCGAAGCGGATGCGCGATTGCAGAGCAATCATTTCGATCTCGAAGCCATGCTCGCCAAGGCTGACGGCCGCTTTCATGCCGGGGATGGAAAGGCGGCAGCGAGCTTTTATCGCGCGATTGCACGCTTGATCCAACAACGCGGTGCCAGCAACCGGACGGAAGCAGACGCGGCCGAGCGCTGCGCGCGGATGAGCGCATGGTTTGACGCTCGTTTCCGCGATCATCTGCTTGCTTCGCTGGATGCAGCTGGCTTCTCCGTCGCAAACCGGCATCCCAGATTCCAGAAATCGCTGGAAATGATGCTGGGAGAACGCGAACGGCCGCCGGAGTATCGTCAGTTTCCGCAGACCCCGCTGGTGCATTATTATCCCGAACTGCCTTATGTACAGTTCGCTGATCCTGCGAACTTTGATTGGGTTTCCAAATTGGAAGCCGAGTTTCCGGCCCTGCGTGATGAGGCGGTTGCTTTGCTCGAAGGGCATGCCGATTTTCGCCCCTATGTGAAACGCGATCTGCAACGGCCCCAGGGTGATGTGCATGGCATGCTCGAAAATCCGGACTGGAGCACGCTTTTCCTTTGGGAAAATGGCGCTGCGGTCGACGACCATGTCGCGCTTTGCCCGAAATTGTTCGATGCCGTGATGCGGCATATCCCTTTATGCCATATCGGACGACGCGCGCCGTCAGTGATGTTGTCGCTGCTTCGCCCTGGTGCGCGGATCCCACCGCATACGGGCATGATCAATTGCCGCTACATTTGCCATCTGCCATTGGTGGTGCCGCCTGATTGTGGCTTCAGGGTCGGTGATCGCACAATTGAGTGGCAGGAGGGCAAGGTCATCATTTTTGATGACACTGTCCAACATGAGGCGTGGAACAATAGCGACCGAAACAGGCTGGTACTGATCTTTGATATCTGGCGTCCCGAATTGGACGAAAGCGAACATGCGCAGATTACGACGCTATTTCATGCGGTTGATAGCTATAGCTAAAGGCGGCGTAGCCCCTTAGCCGTTCTTGCGAACCAATTCGCGCATCGCACTGTCAAGGCCTTCAAGTGTCAGGGGATACATCCTGTCCTTCACCAGTTCCTTGATGATCTTGGTCGATTGCGAATAGTTCCAATGCGCCTCGGGCGTCGGGTTCAGCCAGACTGTTGATGGATAGGTATTGACCATCCGCTGCATCCACACTGCGCCTGCCTCTTCATTGAAATGTTCGACCGAGCCGCCTGGATGGCTGATTTCATAAGGGCTCATCGCCGCATCGCCGACGAAGATCAGCTTATAGTCATGGGGGAATTTGTGCAGCACTTCCCACATCGGGGTCCGTTCGGCAAAGCGGCGGCGATTATCTTTCCAAACGCCTTCATAGACGCAGTTGTGGAAGTAAAAGAATTCGAGATTCTTGAACTCCGCCGTCGCCGCGCTGAACAGTTCCTCGCAGAGTTTGATGAACGGGTCCATTGAACCGCCCACATCAAGGAACAGCAACACTTTGATTGCGTTGCGCCGTTCCGGACGCATCTGGATATCGAGCCAGCCCTGACGCGCCGTGCCGCGGATCGTGCCGTCAATATCAAGCTCGTCAGCTGCCCCTTCACGGGCGAAACGGCGCAGGCGGCGCATCGCGATCTTGATATTGCGGGTTCCCAATTCCTTGGTGTTGTCCAGATTCTGGAACTCGCGCTTTTCCCAGACTTTCAAGGCACGCTTGTGCTTTGACTCGCCCCCGATGCGGACGCCTTCAGGGTTGTAGCCATTATTGCCATAGGGCGATGTGCCGCCCGTCCCGACCCATTTGTTGCCGCCTTCGTGGCGCTTCTGCTGTTCCTCGAGCCGCTTTTTCAGCGTCTCCATAATCTCTTCCCACGAACCGAGCGATTTGATCGCTTCCATTTCTTCTGGGGTCAGGAATTTCTCTGCAACAGCCTTCAACCATTCTTCCGGAATATCGGCCTCAGCCTTCTCGTAATTCGAGAGGAGGCCCTTGAAGACCTTGTTGAATACCTGGTCGAAGCGATCGAGCATCGCCTCGTCTTTCACGAGCACAGCGCGTGACAGATAGTAAAATTCTTCGGGGCTCTGCTCGATCACATCAGCGTCAAGCGCCTCCAGCAGGGCGAGATGCTCCTTCAACGAAGCAGGAATGCCGGCAGCGCGCAATTCGTCAAGGAAAGAGAAGAACATGTCGAACCGTCCGGGCTGGATTGATCAATTTGGAAATCATGCTGTGGCTGGCAAGTTGAGCTTGCCAGCCACTCTATGGGTCAATTGCCTTGGCGGCGCGCCATGAACGCAAGACGCTCGAACAACATCACATCCTGCTCGTTCTTGAGCAAAGCGCCATGGAGCGGCGGGATAGCCTTGGTCGGGTCGCGATTCTGCAGGACGTCGAGCGGCATATCCTCGTGCAACAACAGTTTGAGCCAGTCGAGCAGTTCGGATGTCGAAGGCTTTTTCTTCAGGCCTGGAACTTCACGGATATCGTAGAAGATATCCATGGCTTTCGAGACCAACATCTTCTGGATGCCCGGGAAGTGGACGTCGACAATGGCTTGCATCGTCTCGCGGTCTGGGAACTTAATGTAGTGGAAGAAACAACGGCGAAGGAACGCGTCGGGCAGTTCCTTTTCATTGTTGGAGGTAATGATCACGACCGGACGCTCTACCGCGCGAACGGTTTCGTGCGTCTCGTAAACGTAGAATTCCATCCGATCCAATTCCTGCAACAGATCGTTGGGGAATTCGATATCGGCCTTGTCGATTTCGTCGATCAGCAGCACGGGCAGCTTTTCAGATGTGAAAGCCTCCCACAGCTTGCCGCGCTTGATGTAATTGCGAATGTCGTGAACGCGTTCATCGCCCAACTGGCTGTCGCGCAGACGGGCCACCGCGTCATATTCGTAAAGGCCCTGATGCGCCTTGGTTGTCGATTTGATGTTCCACTCGATCAGCGGCGCATCCATCGCCTTGGCGATTTCCTGGGCGAGAACTGTCTTGCCGGTGCCGGGTTCACCCTTGACCAATAGCGGGCGACGCAGCTTTACAGCGGCGTTTACAGCCACCTTCAGATCATCGGTTGCGACATAATTTTGAGTGCCATCAAAGCGCATGGAAAACCCTTATCATTTTAATCGTACGATTAAGCGATAAGCAGCCTTACCAGACTTGGCAACACGCTTTTGGTGCGGGGTGTCAGCCTGCTGCCAACAATGCCTGATGGCGGGCACTGATAAGCTGCCAAAGCCCGCGTTGCTGGGCCAGGGCCTGATCACTGCCAAATGCCATGGCCCTTTGCACAGAGGGCTTTGCAGCCAAATGCTTGATGAGCGCGATCGTGTCGGCGCGGGCGGGCAAGAGACATTCTGGTATCTCTAACGACAATTCGACAGCGATATGATTGACCATCGGCCGTGTTGACTGCCAGTCGACAACGAAGGCGATCACCGCGCCGGCAGGGCAGCCTTCGCGTTCCGAATTGGCCAGAAGTTCAAGGCTACGCATCTGGTTTTCGGCCATGGCGTTGACGCGTTCCTGACCGACTTGGCGATAGATCGGCCCTGCCGCTACCGTCAAACGGTTGAGGAAGTCGCTTTCGCTTGCGAAGCCTTCAACGGCCTGTGTCAGCCATTTCTGTGCAGCAGGATCGACAATCTTGGCAGCAGCATAATCGACCAGGCCAGGATGGCGACCAAAGTTGACGTTAAGGTAATGCGCGATATCGGCTTTGAGTGCCGGCCTGCTGATCTTGACGACATGACGCAGCGAATCCGAAGTCTCGCTTTTCGAAAGAAAGGCCAGAAGCGGCGCTACCAGTTCCGTGCTGCCGCAACGTAGTATGTTGTCGAGGTAATCCTCGCCATAGCGATCGGCAGCTTTTGCTATCGATTCCATCATGCACTCCGAAACGGACCTAACCCTGAATGGGAAGAGGCCCGATGGTTTAGCAGATAGAGCGTAAATGGAACGTTTACGGGCCCCGAAGGGCCCGCAATTTCTTTTACTGATCGAGGAAGGAGCGCATCTTGCGACTGCGGCTAGGATGCTTGAGCTTTCTCAATGCCTTGGCCTCAATCTGGCGAATACGTTCGCGGGTAACGCTGAATTGCTGACCTACTTCTTCAAGCGTATGGTCGGTATTCATGCCGATGCCGAAGCGCATCCGCAGCACGCGCTCTTCGCGGGGTGTCAGGCTGGCAAGGACGCGGGTGACCGTTTCCTTCAGGTTCGCCTGGATCGCAGCATCGACCGGAATGATCGCATTTTTGTCTTCGATGAAATCACCGAGGTGCGAATCTTCCTCATCGCCAATTGGCGTTTCAAGGCTGATCGGTTCTTTGGCGATCTTCATCACCTTGCGAACCTTTTCCAGCGGCATGGAAAGACGCTCGGCCATTTCCTCTGGCGTGGGTTCGCGGCCCTGCTCGTGAAGGAATTGGCGGCTGCACCGCACCAGCTTGTTGATCGTTTCGATCATGTGCACCGGAATACGGATAGTCCGCGCCTGATCGGCGATCGAGCGGGTGATCGCCTGCCGGATCCACCAGGTTGCATAAGTGCTGAACTTGTAGCCGCGGCGATATTCGAACTTGTCGACCGCCTTCATCAGGCCAATATTGCCTTCCTGAATGAGGTCAAGGAACTGTAGACCGCGGTTCGTGTACTTCTTTGCGATCGAAATCACGAGACGCAGATTTGCCTCGACCATTTCCTTTTTCGCGATCCGTGCCTCACGCTCGCCCTTCTGCACCATGTTCACGATTCGGCGGAATTCGTTGAGGCTCATGCCGGTATTCGCAGCAATATCGGCGATTTCGCTGCGGATGCGCTCTACGGAGTCGATCTCATTCTCGGCAAACTTCGCCCATTTCTTGTCGAGCGCCGCAACGCTTTCCAGCCAGCCTTCGTCAAGCTCATGGCCCATATAGCGGTCGAGGAAATCCTTACGCGGAACCTTATGACGCTCTGCAAGGCGCAACATCTGGCCGCCAAGTGCGGTCAGGCGGCGGTTGAACGAATATAGCTGATCGACCAGATACTCGATCTTGTTGGCATGAAACTGCACGCTCTCGACTTCCGCCGTCAGGTCTTCGCGCAATTTCTGATATTTGTTTTCCGAAGCTTTGGGAAACTCTCCGCTTGAAGCCATGGCTATCATGCGGTCGCTCTGGGTCTTCGAAAACTGCTTGAACAGGCTCGCGATCTTGGCGAAGCGTTCCAGCGCAGCAGGCTTCAACGCCTCTTCCATCTGCGCGAGGCTGAGGGTGTTGTCTTCCTCATCCTCTTCTACAGGACGGGTGCGACGCTCGGTATAGTCGTCATCATCCTCGTCGCCAGACGCGCTCGGCTCTTCTTCAATATCTTCTTCTTCCTTATAGGAAGGACCAGCTGTCTTCTCGCTGATTTCGCCATCGTCATCTTCTTCCTCACCGTCTTCGGTCAGGCTTTCGGGTGCGGGCTCTTTGGAGAGCATGGCATCAAGATCGAGTATCTCGCGCAGCTGCATTTCGCCATTATTCAGCGCGTTAGACCATTCGATAATCGCGTGGAAGGTGATCGGGCTTTCGCAAAGCCCAAGGATCATCGTGTCGCGGCCGGCCTCAATACGCTTGGCAATCGCGATTTCGCCTTCGCGCGAGAGCAATTCGACTGCACCCATTTCGCGCAGATACATGCGCACAGGGTCATCGGTACGGTCGCCGGTGCCGGTCTTTTTGACTGTCGAGGTCAGCGAACGCGGATCATTTTCGCCGATATGCTCTACAGCTTCGGCGTCAGCATCGTCTTCTTCACGGTCATCGGCATCGTCGCCAGCTTCGTCGCTTTCAACAATCTGCACGCCCATGTCGTTGATCGCAGACATAACGTCTTCAATCTGTTCGGACGACATCTGGTCCTGCGGCAAAGCTTCATTCAACTCGTCATAGGTAAGGTAGCCGCGACGCTTGGCCTTTGCGAGCAGCTTCTTTACCTGTGCATCGTTCAGATCGATCAGTGGGGCATCGCCGCCAGCGCCATCTTCCATTTCGGGTTGCGTAGCCAATTTATCTTTTCCCCGTCATATTCAAATCGCATCCTCGCGCTGCAGAAGCGCAGCGAGACGAGCGTCAAAATCCTGCTTTTCCTGGCGCAGCCTTTGCTGTTCGGCGTAATTGGCTTCATTGAGATCAGTGCTCGCCAATTCGGTTGCCCTTTGCAGTGCCGCTTCCAACTCGGGCCGCTGCTTCATCAACCGGATCGCTTCATCCAGTTGACTGGTCGCCGCAGCCCCAGCCAATTCCTCGTCACGCGATAAACGGTTAAACCCAAAGGCCGTTCCGCTACCCTGTAACAAGGCTTGAGCCATATTATACAGATCTGCTCCTAATATGGTAAGCAAGGCTGTACTATCAAGCATTTCTTTGGCGGGGCGCGATAGGGCGCAATCGAGCATGGCCGAAAGCAGTCGCGCATGGCCGGGATCGCGCGGTGTAAAGCCCGCCAATACTTCCTGATGGCGCAATATTTGCGCAGGGTCTCGCAGCAGTGCGGCAAGAATTGCTGGAAAGAGAAGATCCGGTCCCTGATGTCCGATTGCCTTTGCCTCAGCAGAGGCCGGGGGAGGTGTATTCGGCCGCCATGGGCCCTTTCGCGGCGCAGAGGGCGCAAAGTTGGGCGTCGCGCGGCGGAATAGCATGTCGAAGCGTTCGCGAAATGCCTCCGCATAGTGATGGCGGATTTCGCCATCGGCAATCGCGGCCAAATGTACGCCAAGCCTTTGTTTAAGGCCTGCCCGGTCTTCGGGTGTAGATACCGGTGCTGCCGCCAGTTCGGTTTTCCAGACACGATCGACCAGTGGTTCGCTCTGGTCGATCAGGTCGGCAAAGGCGCGCGGTCCTGCCGAACGGACTACATCGTCGGGGTCCTGGCCCTCGGGCAGGGTCACAAATTCGAGGCTATTCCCCGGTTTCAGGCCGCCAAGCGCACGTTCCGCTGCACGAAATGATGCTTTCTGTCCTGCGGAATCGCCATCAAAACATAGCAAGGGTTTGGGCACCATCCGCCACAACATTGCGATTTGCTGCTCGGTAAGCGCGGTCCCCAGCGGCGCAACAGCTTCTTCAAAGCCGGCCTGCGCCAATGCGATTACGTCCATATAGCCTTCGACAACGATCACGCGCCCCGAAGCCCGCGAGGCCGCTGATGCCCTGTCGAGATTGTAAAGGGTGCGTCCCTTGTCGAACAAAGGCGTGTCGGGCGAGTTCAGATATTTAGGCTCGCCCGCGCCCAATATGCGGCCGCCAAAGGCAATTACACGGCCGCGTGGATCGCGGATAGGGATCATCAGTCGGCCGCGAAAGCGATCATAAGGGTCTTTGCCATCCACCGAAATCAACAGACCTGCTTCGACAAGCTTGTCTTCGCCAAACTGCTTGAGCGCGTCTTTCAGCTTGCCACGACTGTCTGGGGCAAAACCTATTCCAAAGGTTTTGATTGTTTCAGCCGATAGCCCGCGCCGTTCGCAATAGGCACGCGCAGCTGCGCCTTCGAGCCCCTGATATTGGGTGACAAACCATTGTTGGGCCGCCGCCATGACGTCATACAGACTGTTCGCCCGCTCCGCTTTTGCCGCGGCCTTCGGGTCAGGCGCCGGCAATTGCATCCCCGCACCCTCGGCTAGTTCCTTGACCGCATCCATGAAGGATAGGCCGCGCTGGTCGGTCATCCAGCGGATCGCATCGCCATGCGCCGAACAACCAAAGCAGTGATAAAAGCCTTTTTCGTCATTGACGTAAAAACTGGGGGTTTTCTCATTATGGAATGGGCAGCAGCCCTTATATTCGCGTCCCGCCTTGGTCAGCTTCATGCTGCGGCCTAGCAACGCGGACAGCGTTGTCCGCGCGCGCAGTTCATCAAGCCATTGCGGGGTGAGGGTCATTCAGCCCTTATGTCAGCTAAGCGCTGCCTTCACCAGCGCGCTCGCCTTGCTCATGTCGAGGCTAGCGGCATGGCGGGCTTTCAGTTCGGCCATCACCCGGCCCATATCCTTCACGCTGCTAGCGCCCAGTTCAGCCTTGATCGCCTCGATCGCGGCGTTGGTTTCCTCTTCGCTCATCTGCGCGGGAAGGAAGCCTTCGATAACGGCAAGCTCGCTTTTTTCCTGATCGGCCAGTTCTTGCCGCCCGCCCTGTTCGTAAAGGGCGATGGATTCACGCCGCTGTTTCACCATTTTCTGCAACACTTCGACGACCACGGCATCGTCATCTGCCGGGGCGGATTGTGTGCGCAGTTCGATGTCACGGTCTTTCAGCTTGGCAAGGATCAGGCGCACCGCGGCGAGCTTTTCCTTCTCGCCTGCCTTCATTGAGGCGATCTGGGCGGCCTTTAGGTCTTCTCGAATCATGGTTTCTCTCGGGTTCAATGTGAATGATAGAGGCAATAGCCAAACATCAGCGCAACGTCATGCTGAACTTGTTTCAGCGTCCATTGTGCAGCACAGCCAGAGCAAGAAAGGCAAAATGCACCGCGAAACACGTTCATGGCGGCACGGGTCTGGTTTTAGCTGTGGAAACGCGAAGCTTGGCATTGACGTAGTGGGAATCCGCCTCTAGGCGCGGTGCCTTAGCGACATCGCCAGAAACTCTATTGAAAAAGGACGCCACCATGGCTGACCCTACCACTACGCGCGCGCCCACCGGAGCGACAGGCGTATTGGTTTTGGCAAGTGGCGATCTGATCTGGGGCAGGGGCTTTGGTGCAGAAGGCAGCGCGGTTGGCGAAGTCTGCTTTAACACCGCAATGACAGGCTATCAGGAAGTGATGACCGATCCCAGCTATGCCGGGCAGATCATCAACTTCACCTTTCCGCATATCGGCAATGTCGGCACAAATCCTGAGGATATTGAGGCGAACAACCCGCATGCGCTGGGCGCAATCGTTCGTCAGGATGTCACCGGCCCTTCCAATTTCCGCAGCACACAACATTTTCGCGACTGGATGACAGCCAATGGCCGGATCGGGCTTTCGGGCATCGATACCCGCGCGCTTACCCGGCTGATCCGCACGAAAGGCGCGCCCAACGCGGTGATTGCCCATAGCGCCGACGGCACGTTCGATATTCCCGCCTTGCTCGCCCAGGCAAATGCATGGTCAGGGCTGGAAGGGCTCGACCTCGCCAAGGATGTAACGACGCTGCAGACCTATGGCTGGGACGCGGGTCTTTGGGCATTGGGCCAAGGCTATGTCACGCCTGCCAAGGGCCGCAAGAAGGTTGTCGCCCTGGATTATGGTATCAAGCGCAACATATTGCGCAATCTGGTCGACACCGGCTGCGACGTGACTGTCGTGCCCGCCACCGCCAGTTTTGAAGAGATCATGGCGCACCAGCCCGACGGGCTGTTCCTTTCGAACGGACCCGGCGATCCGGCGGCGACCGGCGAATATGCCGTGCCTGTGATCCGCCAATGGCTGGAGACGAAAAAGCCGGTGTTCGGCATCTGCCTTGGCCACCAAATGCTCGCCCTCGCCGTGGGTGCGAAGACCGAAAAGATGCATCAAGGGCATCGCGGCGCCAACCATCCGGTTAAGCGCCTGTCCGATGGCGCGGTCGAGATCACATCAATGAACCATGGTTTCGCTGTGGATGTAGAAACATTGCCAGCCAACGCACGCGCAACGCACACCAGCCTTTTTGACGACAGCAATTGCGGTTTCGAACTGACCGACCAACCCGCCTTTGCCGTGCAATACCACCCCGAAGCGAGCCCCGGCCCGCAGGACAGCCATTATCTCTTTGAGAAATTTGCAGGGATGATGAGTTAATTTTATGCCCAAACGCACTGACATTCAATCCATCCTCATCATCGGCGCTGGCCCTATCGTCATCGGGCAGGCGTGCGAATTTGACTATTCGGGTACGCAGGCGTGCAAGGCGCTGCGCGAGGAGGGCTATCGCATCATCCTCGTCAATTCGAATCCGGCTACGATCATGACCGATCCGGACATGGCCGACGCGACCTATATCGAGCCGATCACGCCCGAAATCGTCGCTCGGATCATCGAGAAAGAACGGCCTGACGCGGTATTGCCGACAATGGGTGGGCAGACTGCGCTCAACACCGCGCTCGCCCTGTTCAACGATGGCACGCTTGCCAAATATGGCTGCCAGATGATTGGCGCCGATGCAGAGGCGATCGACAAGGCCGAGGACCGCATCAAATTCCGCAATGCGATGGACAAGATCGGGCTGGAAAGCGCGCGTTCAGGCATTGCGCATACGGTGGAAGAGGCGCTGGCTGTGCTCGAACGCACCGGCCTTCCGTCAATCATCCGTCCCAGTTTCACGTTGGGCGGCACCGGCGGCGGCGTTGCCTATAACCGGGAAGAGTTTATCCAGATCGTTACCGGCGGGCTTGATGCCAGCCCGACGACCGAGGTGCTGATCGAAGAATCGCTTTTGGGTTGGAAAGAATATGAGATGGAGGTTGTCCGCGATAAAAAGGACAATGCCATCATCATCTGCTCGATCGAAAATGTCGATCCAATGGGTGTGCATACCGGCGATTCGATCACTGTCGCGCCTGCGCTGACGCTGACCGACAAGGAATATCAGATCATGCGCAACGCGAGCATCGCGACGTTGCGTGAAATTGGCGTTGAAACAGGTGGTTCGAACGTACAGTTCGCAGTCAATCCCGCGGATGGCCGGTTGATCGTGATCGAGATGAACCCGCGCGTGTCGCGTTCATCTGCGCTCGCATCCAAGGCCACCGGCTTCCCGATTGCCAAGGTCGCAGCAAAGCTGGCGGTTGGCTATACGCTCGACGAGATCGAGAATGATATTACCGGCGCAACGCCCGCCAGTTTTGAACCGACGATCGATTATGTCGTCACCAAGATACCGCGTTTCGCCTTTGAAAAATTCAAGGGTTCGGAAGCGATTCTCTCGACCGCGATGAAATCGGTCGGCGAGGTCATGGCCATCGGCCGGAACATCCATGAAAGCATGCAAAAGGCGCTGCGCGGCCTTGAAACCGGACTTTCGGGCTTCAATTATGTCGATGCGCTGAAGGGTGCCTCCAAGGATGAGATGGCCGCCGCGCTGACCCGTGCGACGCCCGACCGCTTGCTTGTCGCGGCGCAAGCTTTGCGCGAAGGCATGTCGGTTGCCGAAGTGCACCAATATTCCAAATTCGATCCCTGGTTCCTTGAACGCATGGCCGAAATCATCGCAGCCGAGGAAGAGGTGAAGACCAATGGCATCCCGCAGGATGCCGAAGGAATGCGCCGCCTGAAATCCATGGGCTTTTCGGATAAGCGGCTTGCCTTCCTCGCACTGGAATCTGCGCATGTCCGCCCGGGCATGGAAAGCGCGATCCGTCACGGTTCGGGCCTGATCCGCGACGCCATTGTCGCCATGACAGGCGGAATTACCGAGGCAGAGGTGCGCAAGGCCCGTCACAAGCTGGGCGTGCGCCCCGTGTTCAAGCGGATCGATACCTGCGCGGCGGAGTTCGAGGCGAAGACGCCTTATATGTATTCGACCTATGAAGCGCCGATCTTTGGAGCGCCTGAATGTGAGGCACAGCCTTCGGACCGCGAAAAGGTTGTCATCCTTGGTGGTGGCCCGAACCGCATTGGGCAGGGGATCGAGTTTGACTATTGCTGCGTCCATGCCTGCTTCGCACTGGAGGAAGCTGGCTATGAGACGATCATGGTCAACTGCAATCCGGAAACGGTTTCAACCGATTATGACACGTCCGACCGCCTCTATTTCGAGCCGCTGACCGCAGAAGATGTGCTCGAAATCCTGCATGTCGAGCAGCAGCGCGGTAAGTTGAAGGGCGTGATCGTGCAATTTGGCGGGCAGACCCCGCTGAACCTTGCAAAGGCGCTTGAAGAGGCTGGTATTCCGATACTCGGTACCTCGCCCGATGCGATCGATCTTGCCGAAGATCGTGAGCGTTTTGCCGCGCTGATCAACAAGCTGAAGCTGAAACAGCCCGAAAACGGCATTGCGCGTAGCCGTGAAGAGGCAATCAAAGTCGCCGATAGCATCGGCTATCCGGTGTTGATGCGCCCCAGCTATGTGCTTGGTGGCCGGGCGATGGAGATTGTCGACACGCAGGCGCAACTCGAAAACTATATCGAAACCGCCGTGCGCGTTTCCGGCGATAGCCCGGTCTTGATCGACCGCTATCTGCGCGATGCCATTGAGGTTGATGTCGATTGTGTCGCCGATGGTGATGATGTCGTTGTGGCTGGCATCTTGCAGCATATCGAGGAAGCGGGGGTCCATAGCGGCGATTCCGCCTGTACCTTGCCGCCTTATAGCCTGCCCGATGCGATCATTGCCGAAATACGCCGTCAAGCGGAATTGCTGGCGCGCAATCTGAAGGTCAAAGGCCTGATGAACGCACAGTTCGCGGTCAAGGACGGTTCGGTCTATCTGATCGAGGTCAATCCACGCGCCTCACGTACGGTTCCTTTTGTTGCCAAGGCGATTGGCGCGCCGATTGCGAAGATTGCGGCGCGCGTGATGGCAGGCGAAAAGCTGAAAGACCTGCCCGCCATTGATCTCGACATCGATTATATTGCGGTCAAAGAGGCAGTTTTCCCGTTCGCCCGGTTCCAGGGTGTCGATCCGGTACTAAGCCCCGAGATGAAGTCCACCGGCGAAGTTATGGGAATTGACCGTGATTTTGCAACGGCCTTTGCCAAGGCGCAGCTGGGGGCAGGGGTCGTCCTGCCGCAATCGGGCAAGCTGTTTGTTTCCGTAAAGGATAGCGACAAGCCCCATATCGTGGCTGCGGTGCAAAAGGTGATCGAGCTTGGCTTTACCGTCTGCGCAACCGGCGGCACGGCTGACTATCTCGCTGAACAGGGCATCAACGTCGAGCGTGTGAACAAGGTGGCCGAGGGTCGTCCGCATATTGTCGACAAAATCATCGACGGCGAAATCGCCCTTGTGTTCAACACGACCGAGGGTTGGCAGTCGTTGAAAGACAGCGAAGACATCCGCCGATCGGCACTGATGAACAAGGTAAGTTACTTCACCACGGCAAGCGCTTCCATCGCTGCAACACAGGCCATTGAGGCGCTGCGTATGAGAAAACTTGAAGTTTGCCCACTTCAAGACTATCATAAGGTCTGACAGCACTTCCCCTAATGCTGAAAATTTGCGGGCTGGCCTTCCAGCCCTCAAGGACGTTTTGACTGCGAAGGACATGTAAACGCATGGCTACGATGGATAAAGTGCCGATGCTGGCAGAGGGCTTTGAGAAGCTGACATCAGATCTCAAGCGGCTACGTGAGGAGCGCCCGCAAATCGTCGAGGCGATTGAAGAAGCGCGTGCGCATGGCGATCTTTCGGAAAATGCCGAGTATCACGCGGCTAAGGAACGCCAGGGCCAGGTTGAGGCATCGATCTCCGATCTGGAAGACAAGATCAGCCGTGCCCAGATCATCGATCCGACCACCCTGTCTGGAGACAAGATTGTTTTCGGCGCAACGGTGACGTTGATCGATGAAGATGATAAGCCCGTGCGTTACCAGCTTGTTGGCGAAGCCGAGGCTGATGCCAAAAAGGGCCGGATAAGCTATAACTCGCCGCTCGGTCGTGCCTTGATCAGCCGTCAGGTCGAAGAAGAGATTGAGGTTACGGTTCCATCTGGCGACAAATATTACCTCGTCGAGAAGATCGAGTTTATTTGATCAGCCTAATCAGGCAGTAACAGGCGATGCGCGCAACTGCCGGACCAGTCACCAAATTTATCGCAGGCGTGAATATCGCGCTGGCTTTGGTCGTCCTTATTCCGGGTCTTTATTCGGCTGTTACGATTGCAGGGGCATTGATCCCGGCAAGGTTCACGCTGGGTGACGCCATATTGGGCGACGTCGGCTTTGTTTTGCCCGTGTGGCTCACTCCGATCAGTTCAGCATTTCTCCATGGCGGCATATTACACGTATCGCTCAACATGCTGATGCTGTTGATGGTTGGTGCGAATATCGAGCGCGTGCTTGGTAGCAAGGCCTATGCTCTGCTTTACGCAGCAGGCATTGCCGCCGCCGCCGCCGCAGAAGTTGCTGCCAATCCGCAATCGCCGCTGCCCGTCGTTGGAGCAAGCGGTGCGATATCGGCCTTGTTCGCCGCTCATATGATGCTCTTCCCGCGTAATCGCCCTCGCAATTGGGGGGCGATCCCCGGAAAATTGGTTCATGCCGGGCAATTGCTGGTCGGCTGGGTGGCATTCAACCTAATGCTCGGCTTTGCAGGCCCGGGCATAGGCCTGAACATTGCCATCTGGGCGCATATTGGCGGGTTTGTCGCCGGTCTTATCTTGACCTGGCCGCTGCTCAACTGGCGCTATCGCAACGCCTGATCGTCAGCTGCTGGGATGGTCGGGGTCCAGCAATTTATGCAGATGGACGACGACATAGCGCATTTCGGCGTCGTCAACGGTCCGCTGTGCGGCGGCGCGCCAAGCTTCTTCAGCTTCGTTATAGTTGGGAAAGATTCCGACGACGTCGAGCTTGTCGAGTTCCTTGAAATCGAGAGTTTGCGGATCGCTGACGCGGCCGCCGAAAACAAGATGCAGTTTTGCCTCAGCCATTGCTGCCAATTCCTTGGTTGATAGGGAGATGCCGGTGTGGCTTGGCGGCGCCATTAGCGGCAATGCCTAGCAAAAACCAGTCCCAATCTCAGCCGCGTTTGCGCGCTTCCTCTGCGGCCGCCTTACCGGCAGCTTTGACCGCCTCGGTGGCCTTGCCAACCAGATCGCGAAACTGCGCGCGCATGGCATCGCCATCAAGGCCGACTTCGCTCACCTTCTCCTTGCCAGCATCCTTTGCCGCGTCAACGGCGCGTTTGGCAGTTTCGTTGATCTTCTTACCGGCCTTACCCAGAACCTTGGCCTCGCGCTCGGTTTTGGGAAGCAGCATTCCGACAATTGCGCCAAGCGCAAGGCCCCCGGCGACAATGGCCAGAGGGTTTTTGTCGATGCCTTCGCTTGATGCCTTGCCTGCCTTTTTGGCCAGTTGGCGCGATTTCTCAGCGCTTCGTGCAGCGGCGGCTTTGCCCTTTTCAGCTGCGTTCGTTGCCGAACGCCGCGCGGCTGAGCCCGCTTCGCGTGCTTTTTCGCTTGCAGCCGCAAGATTTTCCTTCGCAGCGCCAGTAGCAGACTTCAGATTATCACCGATCTTGCTCATTGCACATCATCCTTGCTTGGGAGGCGCCGGTTGCCGAGGCGCTGGAACAATTTCCAAATGGGTTTGCGTGCGGCGAATAACAAGACCGCCGCGATACCGGCGCCGATTGCAGGCGCATTATTTGTTATTGTTTGCGCGGCATTGGCCTTACCCCTTGCGGCGCGGTTCAATTGCCGTTCCGCCCAACGGGCTGCAATCACGCGAGGCTGAAGGTCATGTCGCGCCTGCTGCACATCTGCAAGGACCGAGGAACGCATCGCCTTTCGAGCCTGATCCAATTCCCGCACGATTTCTCGATCTGAATCAGCCATGGCCCGCATCTTCTTCGAACTTAAGTTTTCGCGCGGTGTTTCGAGCATAGAGCGCTGCACCAAGGGCGGCAGCCGCAAACAAGGCGACGACTAACAGCGTGGCGACGATCGGGCCCCAATAGCTGGCCGCAATCAGGAGCAGGCCAATGATAAGGGCGATCACCGCACTGGAAAGAAACAACAGTGCAAGCAACGCGAATAGCCCGGCTTTACGGAGAATGCCGCCGCTGTAGCTGATACGCGCCTTGACATAGTCAACCTCTACCTCTGCAAGCGCGCGAACTTCCTCAATCAGGTTGCGCACTTGCCCCAGCGGCGAGATAACCTCGCCTTCTGTCACATCGGCAGGGGGGGCGTTTTTTTCCATGACTTCCACGCCATTAACGGCGTTGCAGGGTCAGGTGAAGCGCTTTTGGCTTCAGCCGCGGCCCGAACGAACGAGCCGCGCCAAAACAAAGCCGATCGCAGCAGCCGCGCCGATGGCAACAGCAGGGCTTTTGCGAACGAACTGCCGCGTATCTTCGACCATATCGTCGACCTGCTTGGCATCAAGCTTGCCGGCAAATTCATCGACCGCGTCAGCTGCCTTGCGGGCATATTCGCCATATTCAGCGCCGACCTTTTCATCGATGGTGCCGGCGCTGTCGCGCAGGATCTTGCCGATGCCACCAAGCGCCTCGCTCGCCTTTTCCTTTCCGCGGTCGGCGGCTTCACGGGCGCGATCGCCTGCCTTGCCTTTCAGATTGGCAAATTCATTTTTCACGCCGGTCATGGTTTCACCCTCCACCTTGCCGCGGTTGGGCTTTGTTTTTGCGGGTGTCTTTGCCGCAGCCGCCTTAGGCTTTGCAGTTTTTCGTGGCGCAGGCTTGGCCGATTTTTCGGCTTTGGATGCTGTCGCTGGTTTCTTGGGAGTGGGCATGTTCATCCTCCTTTGCGGGACAATCTACCCAATATTGGGATGGAAGGTGCTTTAGTCAACTAAAGCAGCAAAATTTTGCTCCGTTTTTGGCTGGTGGGTTGGCTTGATAATGGTGCAGGCAATTGCATGCATGGACGATAACGACTAGAGGCGCGGCAACAAAACTGCCCAGGAGCATGAAATGACCGCCATCATCAATATCCACGCCCGCGAAATTCTGGACAGCCGCGGCAATCCCACTGTTGAGGTGGATGTGCTTCTTGAAGACGGCAGTCTTGGCCGCGCTGCAGTCCCTTCCGGCGCATCGACAGGTGCGCACGAAGCCGTCGAAAAGCGCGATGGCGACAAGGGGCGTTATCTTGGCAAGGGCGTACAGCAGGCGGTCGAGGCGGTTCTGAATGAAATTGACCCGCTGCTGACCGAATATGAAGCGGAGGATCAGGAAGATATCGACGCGGCGATGATCGCGCTTGATGGCACTGAGAACAAGTCACGCCTTGGCGCCAATGCCATCCTCGGCGTCAGTCTGGCGGTTGCGAAGGCCGCGGCAGATGCCCGTGGCCTACCGCTCTATCGCTATGTCGGCGGGGTCAGCGCAAAGGTTCTGCCGGTGCCGATGATGAATATCATCAATGGCGGCGAACATGCTGACAACCCGATCGATTTCCAGGAATTCATGATCATGCCGGTAGGCGCTGACAGTCTTTCCGAGGCGGTGCGCTGGGGTGCGGAAATTTTCCACACACTGAAAAAGGGCCTGCATGAAAAGGGCTTGGCAACTGCGGTCGGCGATGAAGGCGGGTTTGCTCCCAATCTTTCCTCTACCCGTGCCGCACTCGATTTCATCATGTCGTCGATCGATAAAGCGGGTTTCAAGGCTGGCGAAGATGTCGTGTTGGCGCTCGATTGCGCCGCAACCGAGTTTTTCCGTGATGGAAAATATGAAATTTCCGGCGAAGGCCTGTCGCTTGATCCGCAGATGATGGCGCAATATCTCGCCGATCTATGCGCAGATTATCCCATCAAATCGATCGAAGACGGTATGGCCGAAGACGATTTCGAAGGCTGGAAGGCCGTTACGGACATGATCGGTGGCAAGGTCCAACTGGTGGGCGACGATCTGTTTGTCACCAATCCGAAGCGGCTTGCAATGGGCATCGAAAAAGGACTGGCCAACTCGCTTTTGGTAAAGGTCAACCAGATTGGCACATTGTCCGAAACGCTGGCCGCTGTGTCTATGGCGCACCGCGCGGGTTACACGGCAGTCATGTCGCATCGTTCGGGCGAGACTGAGGATTCGACGATTGCCGACCTGGCGGTCGCGACCAATTGCGGGCAGATCAAGACGGGAAGCCTCGCACGTTCGGACCGGTTGGCGAAATATAATCAGTTGATCCGCATCGAAGAGGAACTTGGCTCCAGCGCGATTTACGCCGGACGATCCATTTTCCGGTGATTGCGCAAGGCACTGCTGTCATGGTATGAAAAATCATGGCACGGCCCCGGCGAAAGACGAATCCCGATGAATTTCGGGCGAAACTGGTCACTGTATCTGCGCTGGTGGCGCTGTTGCTGATTGCTGCTTATGCATTGCTTGGACCTACCGGCATTCTGGCCTGGGCCGATTATAAAAGCGCAATCAACGAGCGCAGCAAGGAACTGGCAGCGCTTGAAAAAGAGCGGGATGCGTTGCGCAACCGGCAACGGCTGCTTGACCGTGATAATGTCGATCCGGACCTTGCGGGCGAGTTGATGCGCAAAGAACTCAACGTTGTTGCCCCCGATGAAATCGTCATTCCGCTGAATAACGAAAAATAACTGCCCGCAGGCATAGCTATGCAAGTGGGTTACTTTGATCGAAAGTTCTTCACAGCGCTACAGTGATTGACTAGGCGCTTGCCCTAACGTCAATCAAGATTCCCGTGAGAGGACGACTCCCTTGGCAAAGACCCCAGCGCCCAAAACAGCAAAAGGCAAGGCGGCATCGATTTCCGGCGATGCAATTGCCAATCGCGAACGGCCGCAAGCGCCCGAGCGTTTCAAGCCGACGCGTGACGAATTGCTCGAATTCTATCGGCAGATGTTGCTTATTCGCCGGTTTGAAGAAAAGGCGGGCCAACTTTATGGCCTGGGGCTGATCGGCGGGTTCTGCCATCTTTATATCGGTCAGGAAGCCGTCGCTATCGGCCTTCAATCCGCGCTGACACCGGGCAAGGATAGCGTGATTACAGGATATCGCGACCATGGCCATATGCTTGCTTATGGTATTGATCCCAACATCATCATGGCCGAATTGACCGGTCGCGCTGCGGGGATTTCACGCGGTAAGGGCGGTTCGATGCACATGTTCTCGACCGAGCATAAATTCTATGGCGGCCATGGTATTGTGGGTGCCCAAGTCTCGCTGGGCGCGGGTCTCGCCTTTGCACACAAATATAACAATGACGGCGGCGTGTGCCTTGCCTATTTCGGCGATGGCGCCGCAAATCAGGGGCAGGTGTATGAAAGCTTCAACATGGCGGAGCTGTGGAAGCTGCCGATCATCTTCGTGATCGAAAATAACCAGTACGCCATGGGGACGAGCGTCAATCGCGCCTCTGCCGAGGATCAACTATATCGTCGTGGCGAATCCTTCCGTATCCCGGGGCTGCAGGTTGACGGCATGGACGTTCTAGCCGTGCGTGGAGCTGCAGAGGTGGCGCTTGATTGGGTCCGGAGCGGCAAAGGGCCGATCCTGCTCGAAATGAAAACCTATCGCTATCGCGGTCACTCTATGTCGGATCCAGCAAAGTATCGCAGCCGCGACGAGGTTCAGGCTGTGCGAGAGAAATCCGATCCCATCGATGGCTGCAAAGATGAATTGCTGGCGATGGGCGTTGCCGAAGATAGTCTGAAGGCAATAGAAAAGGAAATACGCGCCATCGTCAATGCGTCCGCTGAATTTGCCGAACAGGCGCCAGAACCGGATCTTTCCGAACTATATACTGACGTTTTGGTGGAGAATTACTGATGGCGATCGAGCTCAAAATGCCGGCGCTTTCGCCAACGATGGAAGAGGGTACGCTTGCCCGTTGGCTCGTGAAGGAAGGCGACAGCGTGTCGTCAGGCGATATTCTGGCTGAAATTGAAACTGATAAGGCCACAATGGAATTCGAAGCGGTGGACGAAGGCATTGTCTCCCAGATCTTGGTCGCTGAAGGCAGCGACGGGGTGAAAGTTGGCACGGTGATCGCATTGATTTCGGAAGAGGGTGAGGAAAAAGCCGCTGCCCCGAAGACGACGGCCGACCCGATCGTTGCCGCGTCGAAAAAAGCCGTTGATGCGCCTAAACCGGCATTGCAGCCAGAAACGCCTGCCCCGGTGAAGGTCGAACCAGCGGTCTCCGCAGACACAGCAATGGCTACGCTGACTGTGCGTGAAGCATTGCGCGACGCCATGGCCGAGGAAATGCGGAGTGACGATCGCATCTTTGTAATGGGAGAGGAAGTCGCCGAATATCAGGGCGCCTATAAGGTGACCCAAGGCTTGCTGGACGAATTCGGACCGCGCCGGGTGATCGACACGCCGATTACCGAATATGGCTTTGCCGGTATTGGCACGGGCGCTGCGATGGGTGGGCTTCGTCCAATCATCGAATTCATGACGTTCAACTTCGCCATGCAGGCGATCGACCACATCATCAATTCTGCCGCAAAGACAAACTATATGTCTGGCGGTCAGATGCGCTGTCCGATCGTGTTTCGTGGCCCCAATGGCGCGGCTGCGCGTGTTGGTGCCCAGCATAGTCAGAATTACGCGCCCTGGTATGCGCATGTTCCGGGCCTGATCGTGATTGCGCCCTATGATGCAGCTGATGCCAAGGGATTGCTCAAGGCGGCCATTCGCTGCGAGGATCCGGTGGTATTCCTCGAAAATGAATTGCTTTACGGCCGCAGCTTCGAGGTGCCTGCAGTTGACGATTATGTCCTGCCAATCGGCAAAGCGCGCATTGTGCGTGAAGGCCGTGATGTGACGATCGTGTCTTATTCGATCGGTGTAGGCATGGCGTTGGATGCTGCTGAAAAATTGTCAGCCGAGGGGATTGATGCAGAAGTCATCGATCTGCGGACGATACGCCCGCTTGATAGTGAGACAGTCTTGGCGAGCCTTGCCAAAACACACCGGCTCGTTGTTGCAGAAGAGGGTTGGCCCGCTTGTTCGATCGGGAGCGAGATAGCGGCGATCTGTATGGAACATGGCTTCGATGATCTGGATGCACCGGTTGTGCGCATCACCAATGAAGATGTCCCTATGTCTTATGCAGCCAATCTGGAACGGGCGACTTTGGTCAATCCGGACAAAATTGCCGCGGGTGTAAGGAAACTCCTAGGCCGTTAAACTGGCCGGGATTCAGGCGCATGCATATGCTGTCGCATTGGCTGAGGGCAGATCGGAACTGCGGTTGTCGCGAACCAGCATTGAGGCGGACATGCGGATATCCGAATAGCTGCGGATCGCGTTGGGCGTGAAAAAGATCGGCTGGTAGCGATAATGGATTTCGACAAATAGCATATCGGTGTTGCGGTCAGGCGGTGTTGCCTTTTGTCCGTTAGGCCCCATGCCTTCAAGCATCTCGGTGCCACTGGCTTCGCCGAACTTTCCATATTGCGGTTCATAGTCCGCAGCGCCGCGGCATCGCTGCCAGGTTATTTCATATTGCGATTTGCCATCATTTGTCTTTTCAAGCATTTCAGAGACATTTGAAATGACAATCATCCCATTACCGACGGTTGTATTGCCTTCTTGGTGGGTGCCATAGATGTCGAGGTTGCCGGCGTGCAATGCAGCACCGTCCAATATGTCGTTGATCTGAGATTCGGCGACATAATAAATTTGAGATGGATCCTTGGTGCCGATGCGCGTGGCATTGTCGGCGACCTGAACAGCAAGCTGTGAAATTGTGCTTTGCACCACGGCATAGTTGCTGAGTTCGGCCCCGCCCACCATCAGGCTGAGCATGATGGGGAGAGAAAAGGCGAATTCGGTGAGCGCAAGTCCGCTTCGGTCGCTGGCTAGATTTTGCGCGAACGGCACGAGGCCTGATTTATTATCTTTAAAGGTCATGATTGCACCGCTCAATCGTCTGGACAGTCGAGTTCGGGACGGGTTTTCTGATCACTAAATGGCTGGTTTGCGATCACCGAGGTTGCAGTCAATTCCCGCTCCCCAAGGCCAGCGGGCATCGGGAAGAAGCTTTTATAGCTGACCGTGATCGAATAGCGGACAATATCACGCGCACCACCCTGGCCGGTATTTGCTGCATCATATTGGCCATTGCCGTTGCGATCTTCGTACCTTTCGCCCGGATCGCAAACGCCATTCGCAGTTACGGTATCGTTGACGGGTTCGCCTTCCGATTTAGCCGCATCAGCAAAATTCTTGTAGCTGGAACGGACAGGATCATTGATTGTCGCACCTTTGGGGACGAGCAGGCGGATCTGGTCTTTCAGCTCATTGTCGATCGTAATTTGCTGCAATTCTTTTTGACCCGCTTTCAACGCAGTCTCGCGTGCCGCCTTATATACTGCGCCTTGCATGACAGCGCGGACATACATTGTATGGGCGGCGTCAAACGTACCCATCATCATCAAAAGGAACACGGGGGCGACCACCGCAAATTCAGAGATGGTCGCGCCGAGTTCATCCTTTAACAAGGCAAGGGTGTGCGCGGGTTTCGAGGCAGTTGCAGCCATCACGAAGTCAACTGCAGATCCGCGATGGATTTGGCGATTTCCTTGAACGCCTTTACCAGATTGCTGGTGCTTTGCGCTTCGACGAAATGCTTATCGTCGGTCGCACAGTTCTTCAGCCTGGCATAGGTGGCATTGTCGGCGTAACCATAATAGATCACCCAGAGTTCGATATTTTCATTCTTGATCGCGGTACACAGCGCATTGCTGCGGGCATCGTTGTTAGCCTGAAGCAGCGAGTTCAGCGGGGCCGACCCTGGATCGGTTTGCCGGCGATCATACCAGTCAAGCCCATAGGACGTGTAGTTTGTCGCGCTGTTGACGGTTTCACCGTCGGTCATAAACACAATGTGGCGGTTAATTGGGCCGCCATTGGGTGCGACTTTATTTTGGCTTCCAAACACCCCGTTGGGTGAAAGCAGGCGCGCGCCCCATAGCAGGCCGATATCGTGATAGGTATTCCCGCCGGGATCGAGCGTGGCGACATAATCGGCGAAGCTTTTCGCACCGTCGGAAATATTGTCGCCGTTCAGGTCGTCCGCAGTGTATTTATCAAGCTTGCGCGCTGGAACCGGGCAAGCCCAGCTGAAATTGGTTGCCATCGACGCGTTGCCGACAACCGGTGCAGTTGTCCTGCTGCCCCCAGACGTGCGGCCCCAAACCAGATCGCGAAGGGCAAAGCGCCAGCGCGTCGCGTCATTATTTTGGTTGAATGCGATATCATAGCGCATGTCGAGCGCGTCTTCCGGAACCGGGCTCCAATGTTCCGCAGGCGTTGTGCCATTGGGCACGCGGACGGTCTGACGTTCCTCGATACAACCATGCCATGTGATCGTGCGCGGCGCGATCACCCTGATACTGGTGGTACCTGATTGGCCTGACAGACGAACATTGTTGATGGTAGTTTCGTTCAACGGCAAGGTGATGTCGGCATTGAACCCCCCATTTGCATTTTTCAGGGTGCTGACATCAACGGGGTTCTGGCGATAGGTCCAGCTGGACACAACTTGCCGCTCGGTCCAGATCACGGGCCGGGTTGAGGACCCGCTTTGCGATCTCAAATAGGTGGAGCTGTGGTTACGCCGTTCCAGGAAGCATCCGGTCACGCTTAAACGCGTTTCCCAAATATAGCGCCATTGCGTAACTGTAATCGTTTGCGATTGCGTGGAAATGGCGCTCTGCTGGCCTTGGGGATGCACCGGGGCAGCCGGCGTCCAGCTTGTGCCGCCCGAGGTCGTCAGCGATCCACCGGAAAGGCTGAGCGCCACCAATTGCGAACCGCTGCCGGCAAGATTGTTCTGGCTGTTACATTGTGCATTACTGGTAACGGACGTGAGGCGTGGCGCCAATGTACCCTGTTCAGTCGCTGCATTGGTGGTCTGGTCGGTAAAGCCGGTCGAGCTTTGGCGCGTGTAATAACTCGCTGGAATGCCGGCAGGCGTCCAATCATTGTTCCAGCTAACCGGCGTTGCTGTGCCATTCGTCCAGGTTTGCTGGGTGGTAATATTGGGAACGCGCGTTTGATAGTTGGAAACGTCCACCATCATTTCCGGGCGTAAAAGCCGACCGACATTGACCATCTGCGAATAGGGTACAAAACCAAAGCGAAGCTGGATGCTTTCATCGATTTCGCTGTTCCACGGCTCCTCACCGGCGTCATAGTCGCACTGGGCGTTCGTCACCGCCGGGTTGTCCTGACGCGCGAGGATCTCGTAAAAGCAGTTGACCCCGACCCTCAGTCCATCGATTTTCAGTGTGTTGCTTGGATCTCCGGGAATGACAGAGTCCATCGATCCCGTTGTATCTAGGACGAACATGACGTCGGCATTGGGTAATTGCAGTTCGCCCGAGCATTCGACGCTGATCACGGACTTTTCCCGACCGAACAATTGCATGATTGTCATCGGGACATCGGCTGTTGCCGTTTTGCTTTCGGGGGTGAAGCTGCCGTTTACATTTTTGGCGCCCCAGGCATCACTCTTGAAATTGGCGTTGAACATTTGTTCGGCGGCAGCGCTCGCCTTTTGGTCGGTGTCCTCGGTCCAGTTACCATCGACCACTTTCAACCCGGCCAAAACGCCGGCGTCGCAGGCAGACTGGAGCCGCGATTTGACCGCATAGGAACGCGACATATCGACCGCGCTTCCGACAATACCCATCAATACAAACGTAGCCGCCGCGGTCATCGCAATCGTATTGCCCGATTGGTCTGCGCACAACGATGCGAGAAACCCTCGCTTCTTCGCGGATATATGTTTTGAAGGCATGCCCCATCCTTGTCGAACGCTAAAGTCAGGGTGCGAGATATAGCATTGAGGGTCTAAACAATTGTCTAACGCGGATCGTTACAGCCTCGTCAATATTGTTTGGACGGCCCCTCAGCTACAACTGGCAATGGTGGCCGAGTCCGGGTTGTAAACCTGGCTCAGGTCTCGTTTATCGCGGATATTGAATGCAACGCTTTCGGTTATTGGGCCGAGATCAAGATCAACGACAGGAACCAGCATTTTGTAATCAAATGCAAATTCGACCATCATGATCGCATTCTGGTTCGAGGCTGCAACGCCTTCGCCTTCGCCAAAGGAATCGTAATCGGTTCCGGTTTCGCCGTCACCTGCGGAGCCTATTCGTGAGGTATAATCAAAATCACCCTTGCAACGTTGCCAATGGATCCATTGGCCCCCGTCGGCATTCAACTCGATGCTGGATATGATGATCCGACCATGTCTTTGGATATCGAGCGGGCCACCCTGCAATACCGCGCCATCCAGCAGGTCGTTGATTTCAGTTTCGGTTATAGGCCTGGCGCCGAGAATAGACTGACCGCCCATACGCGAGGCATTGTCCGACATCATCGCCGTCAGATCGCTGACCTTGCGCATGGTGGTTATGTAATTACCCAGTTCCAGGCCGGTTGTGCCCAACACCATCAGAATGGGCAGAGCGAGTGCAAATTCGGTCAGTGAAATGCCAGCTTGGCAGCGGCGGAGGGCTTTCCACTGCATCCGCTGCTTTTCGATAAAGGCCGAGGTGCGCTGCAACATGTTGTTCCCGTTCAATCGCATGTGCCAACCGCCGGTGGTGCTGCATCGTTAAAAGGCTGGTTGCGCAACACTGATCGGACAATAAGGGTTTCACCCTCGCTCCATCCCAGCAGCGCACTTGTCGGAAATTTGCGATCATAGCGGACCGTGACCGTATATTGCTGAACGTCGCGAGCCTTGCCCTGGCCGGCTATTCCGGCGTCGTCGCTCCAAATGCCGTCGCCATTGCTGTCCTCAAAGCTTTCGCCAGCATCGCATTCGCCATTGTTGTTGGTGTCGACATATTCTTCGGCTTTGCGCCGCGTCGATTTATAGGTGCCATAGGCCTTGCGCTCGAATTGCAGTTGCGCGTCTGTGCCCGCAATCTTGCGGACAATGGCTGCAACATCGGCATCGATCTGTGCCTGTTGCACCGCCATTGACGCAGTCTCCATGGTCGAGGCGCGGGCCGCTTTCTGGATTTCGCCTTCAAGCACTGATCGCGTGTAAATCGCATGGCCAATGTCCAACGTGCCCATCACCAGCAGGATCAGGACAGGTGCGACAAAGGCGAACTCGACGATGGTTGCTCCTTCGCTGTCGCTTGTTAACGCGGTTATTGCGGATTTAGCATGAGTCATCGGGTCAGCCTAAGATGCGAAATGCCGGCTGCGATTTCATCAAATGCACCGTTGAGCTGGGCGGCGTTATTTGCCTGGAAGGCCTTGCCTTCGCTGGCACAGTCGCTGAGCATTGAGGTAAGGTCGGTACCGAAAGCGATCACCCAGATCGTAATTCCCTTTGCCTTGATCGACCGACAGATCGCCTCTGTTCGCATTGCGACCAGTTCATCCTGGTCATCCTTTGTGGGCTTGTCAGTGGGGTTCATGACGCGGCGGCGATCGAGCGATGGCAAACCATAGGCATCATAGGCAAAGGGCTGCGTATCGGTTTCACCGTCGGTCATGAAGATCAAGTGCCGCGCGATTGCATTTCCATTGGGGGCGCTGCTATTCTCGTTTGCGAACAATCCGTTGGGCGACAACAGCCGAGCGCCCCAGATCATCCCGATATCATGATATGTCGGACCAGATGCCTGCAGCGAGTTCATATAGGCAGTCAGCATCGACGCATCGATTTCTGCCAGCTTTCGCGCGCGGCTAGGGCAGGATGCCCAGCCTGAATCGCCGAGATTTGAGAAATTATACTTCGACCGAACGGGGTTCACATCCCAACTGTCAGCATTGGTCAGATCTGTCCTGGTAAACACAAGATGCGGCAGGGCAGGGGCCCATTGCGTTGCTGGGATACCGGGGTCGGGTACTAGATCAATATCCATATCATAGGAGCCAGCGGGTATCGGATCATAATCATCGGCGCGAACGGTTTGTCGTTCTTCGATGCAACCCTGCCATGCGATGGTGCGCATGCTGTGGTTGTCGCCCACTTGCGCTTCGATTGATCCACCTGACGTCAAACCACGCAAGGCAGCGACATTGTATGTAACGGGACGATAGAGCCAGTAAAAGACATTTGCGCTCGAAGCCGCCGTTTCTCTGGGTATCGTATTGAAGTTATACTGTTCGACATAATTGTTATACCGGCGGCCGCGGAGCGTGCAGTCCGCTGTAACGACGCTTGATTCGAGAGACTGGGTCTGACGGTCAACCCAATAGTCGATGCCATTTGCGGTCCATTGCCGCACTTCGATCGTCTTGGTGCCGGATGATGGGCCCGCATAGGCCTCGGTGCGTGTTTCAACTACGCTGCCGCCCCATTCGACGGTATCCGCTGGCTCGGTACAGGAACCTGCCGGCAGTTGGACCGGGGCAATATCGGCCCAATTGCCAGAAACGGGCGTCCAGCCATCGTTATAGCTGTAGGTGCCCGTCGCTGCGACATTGTTTTCGGTTTCGATCCCGTCGGCAACGCGCGATTGGTATGTCCAGTTGTCGACCATCCATTCCGGTTTCAGCAGATAGCCGACGTTGGCGTTGGAAGAGTAGGGAACAAAGCCGTAGCGAATGCGCGCACCTGCAGCATTGGCGTTGGTGATCGCCGAATGAAAAGCGCCAACGGCCGTCCGCAAGCTTTCGATACGAGTGGCGCTGTCGCCGGGATTGGTGCCGAGCATCGAACCGGTGGTGTCCAGAACGAACATGATATCGGAATTGGGCAGATTGAGTTCTGCCTTGCACTCGGCGCTGATCAACCGTTCGGACGAACTGAACATCGACATCAACGTCATTGGTACAATTGCCTGCGCCTTGGCCGCTAATCGGCCGTTATCGGCGTCAAAGGCGATTCCGGGAATGGCGCCGGAAGCTTTCTGGACCGGAAAGCTCGTTCCATATTTTCCGTTTGGAAAATTGAATTTGAAGAAGCGTTCAGCAGTGGATTTATTCGCTGCGGTAAAGTTATTGCCCACCATTGCCTTTCGGCCCGCCAGCACTGCCGCATCGCAGGCATGTTGCAGCCGCGTTTTGCTTGCATACATGCGTCCCATGTCAAATCCGCCACCGATCATGCCGATAAGCGGTACGACCGACGCGGCAATGATCAGGCTGGCATTGCCTGCTTGGCAGTTGCGCAAACGCGCAAATGGTCCTGGCCGTTTTACCGGCCGTTTATGCAATTTCATCCGCCGGCCCCTGGCTGGAAATGCAACGTTACAGTGGAGGCAATAATCGACGGATGGTAAATTGCGGATAATCTCTATGGTAAATATATGCTTTCGCTTGCATCCAGCTGGAATTCAGGGCTTTGCCGGCACGACATGACTATTGGCGACCCTGCACTCACACCCCCGCAATTGCTTGCTTTGCGCCATGCGCCTATCTCTTGGCGTAACGAATTGCGGTTTTTGCTTTTGTTCGATGCAAGGATGCAGTCGGTCGTGATCGCAGGCCGTGAACCGTTACTGACGCGAATGAAGCTGGCCTGGTGGCGTGAAGCATTGAACAAGCCAGCTGATCAACGCCCCAAGGGCGAGCCGTTGCTGGCAGAAATCAGCATGCTCGAGGTTACTGGTGCGCCTTTGGTCGCACAGGCAGCGGAATTGCTTGTTGATGCATGGGAAGAGGTTGCTGACCCGGACCAGGTCGATACCAAAGTTTTGGAGCGTCACAGGCAAGGTCGCGGTGATGCTGTCTTTGTTCATTTCGCAGGGCGCGCCGGCGAGGCAGAGAATTTGCGTTTGGCCGGACAGGCCTGGTCTGGTGCGTTAGCAGACAGCCAAATCCCTGCACTGCCACGAAGCGGCAGGGCGTTTGCGCTTCTTGCTCGGGCCAGCCTTGTCG
Organism: Sphingobium sp.; assembly: GCA_035196065.1. Lineage (NCBI taxonomy): Bacteria > Pseudomonadati > Pseudomonadota > Alphaproteobacteria > Sphingomonadales > Sphingobiaceae > Sphingobium > Sphingobium sp. The sequence goes on along the minus strand of CP136575.1, from coordinate 2,128,520 downwards.
AACAATCACCATCGCGCCTGTCGATGTTGCGTTTTTTCTGGCACGCCTTGACGGGCTTCTAGTTTTTCGCACTATATGCGTTCAACCTAGGGTGGTGCCGGGATGTTAGGCCGTGAGAAAGTTTATGGCTGGCGCGGGGCTTGCCCTTGTCGCATCGTCGATCGGCTATTGGGGCTGGCAAAGCTGGGCCGCGCCCGACCCGATCATTCCTCAGGCACCACCTGAACTGCCAGCGGCGCTTGAGTTGCCCACTCCAACGGAGGACGCGCCCGCTTTCGGAGCCCCGCCGCCCGATCCACCAGCGGCGGCGAAATTGAGCCGGGAGGAATTGCGCTTCAACCGTTATGACCGAAACCGAGACGATCTTGTCTCCCGGATCGAAATGATGTCGAGCCGGACGAAGGACTTCAAAAAGCTGGACCGCGACGGCAATAATCTTCTGTCGTTCGAAGAATGGGCCGCGGCAACCGGCGAACGCTTCGCAAAAGCCGATGGCAATGGCGACAAAATCCTGAACCGGAGAGAGTTTCTGAACACCCGGCCTAAGCGGGTTGCAAAGCCGGCATGTCGCTGCTGATCCCCTGATCGCTTATCCAGCAAGCAAGATCTGCACGTGCGCGCGAGGTGAGGGCGGCCTTGCGCTCTTTCTTGTGAACCTTGCCCTCGGGCGCCGGAAACAGACCGAAATTGATGTTCATCGGCTGGTAGCTGTCGGCCTCTGCGTCGCCGGTGATATGCCCCAGTAACGCGCCAAAAGCCGTGGTTGTCGGTGGTGCCGTGAATTCACGACCAGCCAGTTCATGTGCTGCCATCATGCCTGCCATCAATCCGACAGCAGCGCTTTCGATATAGCCTTCGCAGCCGGTAATCTGCCCTGCAAAACGGATGTGCGAGGCGGACTTCAATCGAAGCTGCCGGTCGAGAAGGATCGGTGAGCGGATGAACGTATTGCGATGCAATCCGCCAAGGCGAGCAAACTCGGCCTGCTCAAGGCCAGGAATGGTGCGGAACAATTCAACCTGCGCGGCATGTTTCATCTTTGTCTGGAACCCGACCATGTTCCAGATTGAGCCCTGTTTGTTATCCTGCCGCAATTGCACCACGGCGTAGGGCCAGCGCCCTGTTTTGGGATTATCCAGACCTACCGGTTTCATTGGCCCGAACCGCAGCGTTTCAACCCCGCGCTCAGCCATGACTTCGATGGGCATGCAGCCCTCAAAATAGGGCGTGTCCTTCTCCCATTCCTTGAAATCCGCCTTTGGGGCGTCGATCAGCCCCTTATGGAAGGCAAGATATTGCTCCTTGTCCATCGGGCAATTGATGTAATCCTTGCCATCGCCTTTGTCCCAACGGCTGGCGTACCAGGCGACTTCCATATCGATACTGTCATGATAGACGATCGGTGCGATCGCGTCGAAAAAGGCCAGACTTTCCTGACCTGTCGCTACCAGCACGCTCTGCGCCAGGGCCTCGGCGGTCAGCGGGCCGGTCGCAACAATGGTAAGCCCGTCGGCGGGCAAAGAGTCGACCCGTTCGCGAACAATTTCAAGATTTGGGAGTTCAGACAGGAGCCGTGTGACTTCGGCAGAAAAAACATCGCGATCAACCGCTAGCGCTGAACCGGCAGGCACCTTCGCCACTTCGGCGGCGCGCATTACGATGGAATCGAGCGTCCGCATTTCCTGATGCAGCAGACCCACGGCGTTGTTATCGGCATCGTCCGATCGGAAACTGTTGGAACAAACGAGTTCGGCCAGCCCATCTGTCTGGTGCGCGGGGGACATATCGCCCGATCCGCGCATTTCCGACAGACGCACGTGAAAGCCCCGCTTCGCCAATTGCCAGGCCGCCTCGCTGCCCGCAAGGCCGCCTCCGATGATATGGACGTCATGCTTCATAATGCGATGCGCCTAGCAAATAGGCTTGCGGCTGCACAGGCAAAAGGCGCATGATCAGGCCATGAGTTTCAGTTGCAACCTTTCAGCTGAAGGCGTGATCGAACGGCCCCATCTGCATCCACCGACGCGCGGCATGCACAAATATGCCCGTGGCAGCGCGATGGTGATCAGCGGTCCGATATTGCGAACTGGCGCGTCGCGACTTGTGGCGCAGGCAGCACTCGCAGTCGGCGCTGGCCTTGTAACGATCGTCGGAAGCCGTGATGCCTTGCACGAGCATGCCGCACAGGTCACTGCGATCATGCTGCGCGAAAGGGATGAAGGCTTTAACGCAATTGACGACCGGGTTCGGGCAATCGCCATAGGGCCCGGGGCAGGGGTTCGAGACGATGTGGCCGAAGATGTTGCCACATTGCTGCTCCGTCGCGTTGCCATTGTGTTGGATGCTGATGCACTAACGGTGTTTGCGGCAAAGCCCGAAATGCTTTTCGCCATGCTCCATGGTTCTGCAGTGCTGACCCCGCATGAGGGCGAGTTTGCGCGCTTGTTTCCCGACATCGACCTTGCAGATCGGGTGAAGGCCGCACGAGATGCTGCCGCACGGGCAGGGGCGGTTGTCCTGTTAAAGGGGGCGCACACAATTGTTGCAGCGGCTGACGGGCGCTTTGCCATCAACCTGCATAGCGCACCATGGCTTGCAACCGCGGGATCGGGCGATGTGCTGGCTGGCATGATATGCGGCCTGTTGGCGCAAGGTGGATCTGCGTTCGATGCAGCCTGTATCGCTACCTGGTTGCACGGCGATATTGGCGTACGAGCCGGCCCGGGATTAACCGCTGATTCCATGACGGAATGGATTCCGCTTGTCTTGGCGGGTTGCCTCGGCGATGAAATGCCAAATGACCAAAGATCTCGCTCATAAACGCCCCTGGCTGTTTGCCAGCCTATTGTTCGGATTGAGCTACCCATTTTCATGGCAGCTTGCCCTGCCCGAATATGCGGCGATTATCTGGAAGATGGCGGGCGTCGGTTTGCTAACAGGGTACGCCTTGCGGAAACATCATAGCGGCGAGTTTGTTTTGCTGGCGGCGGTAATGGCGTTCTGGGCATTGGGTGACGGGCTGCTCGAACTCGATATGGTCTGGGGGGCGATTTCCTTTGCCATCGGACATGTTGTTGCCATCGCACTTTTCCTTCGGCATCGGCGAGTTCATCCGGTGCTCAGTCAGAAACTGCTGGCGATCGCGCTGTTACTGGTCGCGCCGCTTATCGCCTTTTTTCTGCCGATAGATCATATGTGGGGTATGCAGGCTGCGGTCTATACGCTGTTCGTAGCCGCCATGGCGTCAATGGCGTGGAACAGCAATTTCCCGCGTTATCGCGTCGGCATCGGTGCGGTCGCATTCGTGATTTCGGACCTTCTAATATTTGCCCGCATGGGTCCGCTCGCAGAGGCTGGCTGGGTCAGCCTTGCGATCTGGTATCTTTATTATGGCGGCGTGTTGATGCTGGCGACCGGAGTGGTCACGACAATGGTCAAGCGGGGCCATTATAGTGACGCCTAACCGCTGCCGCCCCTGAGCGAACGCCCCCGGGAAATGGTCACGTCGCTCGCTGCGATGCCCAACTCGCCTCTCTCCGTGAGGAGAGAGTTTTGCTGTATTGGACCGGCCTAGGTCTATTCAGCTATCGGTGGAGCATCACCTGTTTCGACGCCGCTGTCTTCAGCATCGACGCCATCGGCCTCATCACTCTCTTCGATCTTAGCCGCGCCGACCACATGTTCATTATCGTCGACATTGAACAGGCGCACGCCTGCAGTTCCACGACCAAGCACGCGCAGGCTTTCTAGCGGCATGCGGATCAGCTTGGCCTGATCGGTGACAAGCATCAACTGATCGCCCTTGGTTGCCGGGAAGCTGGCGACGACGAGGCCGTTGCGCTCGATATTGTCGATGTTGGTTATGCCCTGACCACCGCGACCTGTGCGGCGATAGCCATAGGCCGAACTCAGCTTGCCATAGCCATTGGCGCAAACAGTGAGAATGAATTGCTCGCGCTCCGCCATTTCGGCAAGCCTTTCAGGTGAGAGAGTGGGATCGCCCTCCTTCTCCGGCTTCCATGGGGCAAAGCGCAGATATTCTTCCCGCTCTTCCGGCGTGGTGCCAACACGACGCAGGATCGAGAGCGATATCACTTCATCGCCCGCCGCCAGTTTCATTGCGCGCACGCCGGTGGAGGCCCGGCTCTGGAATTCGCGGATATCGTCTGCGGCAAATCGGATTGCCTTGCCCGCGCGGCTGGCAAGCAGAACGTCGTCATCGGGCGTCAACAGTTCGACGCCGATCAAACGGTCATCGGCATCTTCGCCCTCGAACTTCATTGCAATCTTGCCGTTGCTGGGCACGTTTGCAAAGGCATCCATGCTGTTGCGGCGGGCATAACCCTTCGCCGTCGCAAACACGACGCTAAGCCCAGCCCATTCGGCTTCATCTTCAGGCAGGGTCAGAACGTTCGATATTGTTTCACCCTCGGCCAGAGGCAAAAGGTTGACCATCGGCCGACCCCGCGTTGACGGACCACCTTCAGGCAGGCGCCATACCTTTAGGCGATAGACCTTTCCGATATTAGAGAAGAAGAGCACCGGTGTGTGCGTGCTGGTCACGAACAGTTCGGTGACGGCATCCTCTTCTTTGGTCGCCATGCCGGCACGGCCCTTGCCGCCGCGATTTTGCGCACGGAAAGTGGCGAGTGCGGTGCGCTTAATATAGCCGCCATGGGTAACGGTAACGACCATATCCTCACGTTCCATGAGGTCTTCATCGTCAACGCCATCCCAACTGGGAGCGATTTCGCAAAGGCGCGGGGTTGAAAACTCACGGTCGATCGCTTCCAACTCTTCACGCATCACTGCGTAAAGCTTCACTCGGTCGCCCAGAATTGCAAGATATTCGGCAATCTCGGAGGCCAGCTCCTTAAGTTCGCCGCCAATTTCATCCCGGCCAAGCGCGGTCAGGCGGTGCAGTCGCAGATCAAGTATTGCACGAACCTGCGTTTCGGAAAGCTGATAGCTGTCACCCTCCACCTCAGTCTCGATTGCCTCGACAAGCCGGATATAGGGTGCGATTTCAGCTATCGGCCATTGCCGCGCAAGCAGCGACGCGCGCGCATCTGCGGGGTTTGCGGCACCGCGGATGATCTTTACTACTTCGTCCAGGTTGGTAACCGCAACGACCAGCCCGAGCAAGATGTGCGCCCGGTCGCGCGCCTTGTTCAACTCGAACTTGGTGCGACGGGTGATCACTTCTTCACGGAATTTGATGAATGCGTCGATAATGTCGCGCAACGTCAATACCTCTGGCCGCCCGCCACGGATGGCGAGCATGTTGGCCGGGAAATTGGATTGCGCAGGGCTGTGCCGCCAAATTTGGTTCAGCACGACTTCGGGGGTGGCATCTTTTTTCAGTTCGATGACGACGCGCACACCCTTGCGGCTGGATTCGTCACGGATGTCGGAGACGCCCTCGATCCGCTTGTCCTTTGCCGCTTCAGCGAGCTTTTCAACCAGCCCGGATTTACCCACCTGATAAGGAATTGCGGTCAAGACAATCGAGCGGCGATCGCCTTTGCCTTCTTCGATTTCATGGCGGGCACGCATCACGATCGAGCCGCGCCCTTCGCGATACGCATTGCGCGCGCCGCCTTGGCCCAGGATCAGCGGGCCAGTGGGGAAGTCGGGCGCCGGAATGATCTCGATCAGTTCGTCAATGGTGATCGCCGGATTGTCGATATAGGCAAGGCAAGCTCGGATCACTTCGCCCAAATTGTGCGGCGGTATGTTCGTCGCCATGCCGACCGCGATACCGCCGGCGCCATTGACGAGCAAATTGGGGAAGCGAGCAGGGAGAACCGAGGGTTCTTCGCGGCTGGCATCATAGTTCGGCTGGAAATCGACGGTATCTTTGTCCAGATCGTCGAGCAATGCATTGGCCACCTTTTTAAGGCGCGCTTCGGTATAACGCATCGACGCCGGCGGGTCGGGATCCATTGAACCGAAATTGCCCTGACCGTCGATTAGCGGGACGCGCATCGACCAATCCTGGGTCATGCGAGCCAGCGCATCATAAATGGCGGAATCGCCGTGCGGGTGATAATTGCCCATCACGTCGCCCACGATCTTGGCGGACTTGCGATAAGGACGACCGGCGACAAAACCACCTTCCTGGCTCGCAAACAAAATGCGCCTGTGAACCGGCTTCAACCCGTCGCGCACATCGGGAAGGGCACGTGCGACAATCACCGACATGGCATAGTCGAGGTAGCTCGACTTCATTTCGTGGGTGATATCTACCGGCGAAACATCTTTGGGATCGACCGGTTGGTTCTCTTCGCTCACGTCCGTATAATTCCTGTTCTTTTATTTGATGTCAGACCCTAGCCGAGGGGGTGGGGAATAGCCACCCAACCAGCCTCCAAAGAGCCGCTTTTCACCAGTTTATCCACAGATTCAGCCTTAAATCCGACGAACGCCCATTCATTCAACGGCAATTCATCTGAAAGCCGCTAACCCGATTGCGCAAGCTTGGTTAGGCGCGTAAGGATGCCCGCGTTTTGGGGCCGCCATTTATGCGATTGGCTGGCTTCTTTTTTCATCTGGAGAGTAGAATGAATCGCATTTCGAAATTTGCCGCAGCCTTCATGCTTGGTGCCGTGGTTGTTGTTCCGTCAGCCTATGCACAGAAGGACGACAAGAAGAAAAAGGAAGAGGCAGCAAAGCCGGTTAAGCGGACCCTGTCGAAAGCATTTGAAAGTGCCTATCGGCCTGCCGTGGAAGCGTTGGTCAAGAAAAAGGATTTCGCTGCGGCGAATACAGCCTTTGCCGCTGCTGAAGCCGCTATTTCGACCCCCGATGACCGCCATGAGGCGGGTATTTTTGCGATCAGTCTTGGCCGGGAACTGAAAGACGTGAGTCTGCAGCGAAAAGGTGTCGACATGGTCGTAGCCTCAGGGGTTGCTGATCCTAAGATGCTTCCGGTCTACATATTGCAGCAAGGCTTGTACTTGTATCAAGACAAGGATTATCCGGCTGCCGAGAAGAAGCTGCTTGAGGCCTATAACAGCGGTTATCGAGGCAATAGCATCGAGCTCCAGCTTTCAAACACCTATCGCCTTCAGAACAATTATCCAGAAGCGATCAACTGGCTGCAAAAGGCAATTGATGCTGCCAAGGCAAGTGGCGGCAAGGCGGAAACGCAATGGTATGCCCAAGCTGTGAGTTACGCCACACGTCTGAAGGATAATGGCAAGATCCTGTACTGGGGTCGGGAAATGCTAAAGGCAGATCCGCGCGCGGAAACTTTCCATGACGCGATCTTCCAGTATCAGCGGATTGCAGACCTCGACAGTCAGGAATCTCTATCGCTGCTCCGCCTCGCGCGCCGCAACAGCGCGCTCCTTTTTGAGCATGAATATAAGCAATATGTCGAATATGCCGACGCTCGCCGTTACCCTGCAGAGGTGGTTGCAGTGCTTGACGAAGGTTTTGCCAAGGGCACGATTTCCAAGAACAATCTGACCTTCTCTGAAATCTACAATAGTGCAAAGGCGCGCATACCCGAACTCTCGGTTGGCTGGGACGCAGACGAAAAGTCTGCAAAGGCTGATGCGAAGGGCTTTGCGGCTTTGCTGGTTGGGGACAATCTGCTTTCCTTCGGCCAGTTTGCGCGTGCCAAGGGGCTTTACGAAGCCGCTCTCGCCAAGGGCAATATTATCGACCGCGACGGCGTCAATCAGACCGATCGTGCATTGACCAACCTTGCAATCGCAAAGGTCAATTTGGGCGACTATGCCGGTGCAAAAGCTGATCTCGCGCAGATCAGCGGAGAGAAGCGCAAGGGCATTGCGGAATATTGGACAATCTATATCGACCAGCAGATGGCAAAAGCAGCAGCACCTGCCGCTCCTGCCGCCTGATCAAAAGCTAGTCTGTAAAAGTTTGGGGCCCGCGGCGTGTGTCGCGGGCCTTATTCTTGGGGTATTGGGATCCCGGGCTCATCTTTGGCTGTGCGGATCGTCAAGGACGTTTTTACGCTCGAAACATTTGGAGCCGAAGTGAGCTTCGATGTCAGGAATTCCTGAAAAGATTGAAGATCATGCGCAACGATCTTCAGAATAAAATCAATCTCGCCGTTTAGCATGTGGCATTCACGGACGTTGGGCAATTTGCCAACATGATCCTCAAATGCACGCAGATCGGCCTCCGCCTGACTTTTCAGGCTAACCATCGCGAACACCATGATGGAATAGCCGAGCGCAGACGGATCAATATCCGCATGATAGCCCTTGATCGCGCCAGCCTGTTCCAAAGTGCGCATCCGGCGTAAACATGGCGGCGCGGTAAGCCCCACCTTCGATGCCAGATCGACATTTGTTATGCGACCGTTCGCCTGCAGTTCGGCCAAAAGCTTGAGATCGATCGCATCGAAACCAATTGCTACCATGTTTTGATATTTCCCGATTAGTTTCCGGCGCTTTTGAATAATATTATTATAGCAGTTTGCAATTGTTTAATTCGACATTGGTTCTCGACCGGCACTGGGAAAAACACTGGTGTCCCATAGTGTGACGCCTCAAAAATCGGCCTTTTGGAAGTGTTTGCCGAGCGCTATCGAAATATCGGACAGGGTCGGATATAACACGGGTAGAGGCTAGTTGCGCATTGACGATCGCCTAGAAACGGCATTGCGGGGAGCGGCCGCATCAGCGGGCCCGTCCAGCGTCGGCGTTTGGCGACAACTCATTGATATTATATCTCAAAATTCGAGCGGGCACGCCCCGCAAAAAATTGCAGCGGGTCTGGTTGCAACCCACAGGTTGGGCCTGCAGATCAGCGTCGCGGACCGTGCCGCCGGCGTAGCAATGCTTTCGGGGCGACTACGTTCTCCAGCACTTTTGCAACTACTCGCAGGCGATGCTCCGCCTGTGGCTGCTGAAGCGATTCGCTCGGCGCGGCTTAGCGACGACGAATGGAGCGATCTGGTACCGGAACTGCCCGTTAGGGCGCGTGGTTTCTTGCGCGCCCGCAAAGACCTTGGCCAAAAAACCCGCAGGGCATTGGCCGCATGGGGCGGCGCCGATTTCCGTCTATCTGCAGATCCACTGTCCGCTGCGGCATCAGTACCTCAGTCTTTGCCAGAACCGATTGCAGATACCCCGATTCAGACTGTCGAACGGCCGGCCGTTTCGCAGATTGGTGCGATCGTTCAGCGCATCGAAGAATGGAAACGGAACCGCGGACAGGGCGAGTCTCCGCGGTTGCCGCTCGGTGACGATGAATTAGAGGGTTATGCTAGCCCCATAACCGAAATCACTTTCGAAACCGACGATTCCGGCACGATCATTTGGGTCGAGGGTGCTCCGCGTGGGGCGATTGTTGGCACCGATATCGCCCGCCCCGCTTATGACCATGGGCCTGGCCCTGACGCCTATGGCGCGGCTGCCTTTGCCCAGCGGATGCCGATGGAAAATGCGCGCATGAATTTGCGCGGCAGCCCGTTAATCGACGGCGACTGGCGGATCACGGCATCGCCCTTCTTTGACGCATTGACCGGGCGCTTCCGGGGTTTTCGCGGTATCATGCGCCGCCCGAAACTTCACGAACAGGCTGTGTCTTCGATCGACGATCGCAAACGGCAGGGCGAAAGCATGCAGCAGATCGTGCATGAACTGCGCACACCGCTAGGGGCAATTTCGGGCTTTGCCGAGATTATCGAGCAGCAGTTATTTGGCCCGGTAGATGAAGAATATCGCGCGCTGGCCGGCGCAATACTGGCTGATTCGCGCAAGTTGCTTGGTGGATTTGATGATATTTCGACGGCCGCGCGTCTCGACAGCGGTAATTTCGAAATCGATCCCGGGCAAACCGATGGGGCATGGCTTGCCAGCACCCTGCGCCAGCGGCTTGCTGCGATTAGCGAATCCAGCGGCGTCATCGTCAATCTGATCTTTGCCGATCCCGTGCGTCCCTTCGCGATCGACCGCGATTTTGCCGAACGGGTGTTCTCGCGCCTGATATCTGCCATCATCGTCGCTGGTTTGCCTGGTGAGGTTATTAATGGCCGTTGCAAAACGCTGTTGGGAACGCAGGTGATGAACTGCCTCACCCTCGACCTGCCTGAGAAGCTGCGTCACTTCAGCGAGGAGGAATTGCTGGGTACAGGTGCGACCGCCGACGATCATTATGATAATTCTGACCTGTCGCCGTTACTCGGCCTTGGCTTTTCATTGCGGCTGGTGCGCAATCTGGCACGTAAGGCAGGCGGCGATTTACGTTTTCAAAAGGAACAAGTCTTATTAACCCTGCCTACGATCCAGAATGGCGATCGCAATGTCAAAGGCACCGGGGGCGACTGATATGATCGGAAATAGCGGGGCGGCAGACATTGTCGAAACCCCGGCATTTCCTCGGGGTGGCCCGAAGCTTGACCTTATGGGTGCGGGAGGCCCGCGCTTTCTTGTAACCGTTGACACCGAAGAGGAATTTGATTGGAGCGGGCCTTTTTCCCGCGACGCCCATGGGGTTTCCCATCTCGCGTCAATCCCGCGCTTTCAGGCGATGTGCGAAGGCCGAGGGGTGAAGCCGCTTTACCTTGTCGATTATCCGATCGCTGCCGACCCAATGGGCGCTGAACTGTTCGGTGATCTGGCGCGCCGCGACAAGGCCGAGATCGGCCTGCAACTCCATCCTTGGGTGACGCCGCCGTTTGACGAGGTTGTCAGCAGTCATAACAGCTACGCCTGCAACCTGCCCGAACCGCTGGAGCGGGCAAAGCTGCGCGCGCTCCATGATATCGTGCGGGAACGCCTTGCGACCAAGCCGGTTGCCTATCGCGCCGGGCGCTACGGCATCGGTCCCGATACTGCGGAGATGCTGATCGATCTCGATATTGCCTTCGATACGTCGGTGCGGTCGCTGTTTGATTATTCGGCACAGGGTGGGCCCGATTTCACTTCTGCGGCATTGCGGCCCTATTGGGCGATTGACCGTAAACTGGTGGAGTTGCCCCTTACTTCGGTTTTCGGGGGATTGTTGCGTCCCATTGGTACGGCAATGTTTGACCGCTATTTTGAAACACCGTCGATGCGGGCCTTGCTCGCGCGCAGCGGTCTTTTGGAACGGATCGCGCTGACACCTGAAGGGATCCCGGCGAGCAAGGCGGTGCAGGCGATCGATGTTGCGCTGAAGATGCAGCTGCCGCTGTTGGTCTTTTCCTTCCATTCACCATCGCTCGCGCCCGGCCACACGCCCTATGTTCGCAACAATACAGACCTCGAGCAATTTTATTCCTGGTGGGAAACCGTCTTCGTCCATCTCGAAAAGTGCGGTGTGACACCGGTAACGGTGACGCAACTGCGACAGTTGGCCTTTGCCTGACGCATTTGGCTCTTGCCTTTCAGACCGGCCTTCCGCTATCGGCGCTGTTCTCAGGGGGCCTGTAGCTCAGTTGGTTAGAGCTGGCCGCTCATAACGGCTAGGTCGGGGGTTCGAGTCCCTCCGGGCCCACCACGCTTTTGAACGCCAGTGTTTGGAAGCAGATTATAGTCTTTTCCCGTGTCGGGGAGTAGCGCAGCCTGGTAGCGCATCTGCTTTGGGAGCAGAGGGTCGCAGGTTCGAATCCTGTCTCCCCGACCACTTATTTTCTATTTTGCAGCTTACGGCTCACCTTTTCGGGTGGTTGGAGCTGAATTTGTAACGTTGACGCAGGCGCGAATGTTAAGCCTCGTCACCGCAAATTGACCTCCGTGTAGCATTCGACAACCATCGCCAATCCACGTCCATCGGGCAAAGTGAGAATCGCACGGTTAGCGAGAATCGTGCCTTTCGGGCAGGCCGGATCGCGCTGTCGCGTTGAGGCGATACCCCTCCGTTTGAAGCCGAGACTGGATACGACCCTGCCAAATGGCGTATCGGTTTCAGCAAGTTGGCGGTTCATTTCCGCCGTCAACCGCGAGGGCACATACCAATTATGGGCTTGCGACATTACCTTATCCCCGCAGATTAGCTTCACATGGCGATAGCCGAGAGGCTCGCTAACGGGCACGTCCAGAAGGTTATGGATGTCTTCCGGTGGAGCAAATTGCTTCCCCGGTACCATTTCCGCAATAATCTGCGCCGGTTTTGCAAGGCCGCGCGTTTCGCACCAAAGCCGCAATGCTTCGGTGGCACTGGCCTGCGCGGCTAATCCCTTTTCAAACTGCGCCTGTAACCCTTGCTGTCGCGGATGCGCGCAGGCGTTCAGGGCCAGTAAAATTGTAAGGACAGCGGCCGAAAAGCGTTTCATGTGGTGGTGCATGGCAGCCCAAACTGAATGTGCCAAGGGCGGTCAGTGCAGATTCTCTCCGATCCTCCTAGTCATGCCCGGCGATCCCAATGCGAGGAATAATAGCGCCCCGATAGCAACGCTTGCCGCCGAAAGCATAAGAAAGCCAACATAGCCGCCGCCTGCGTTCAGCATGGCTGACAATATCAACCCGCCCATTGCCGCTGCAATACCTATGGCGGCGGTGATGATTCCGGCCACGGTGCCGAAAAGGGCAAAAGTGAAACGCCCTGCAACCAGATAAGCAACAATATCGCCTTCCGCGCCTTGGCTAAGCCCCAGAAGCAGCATCGCCAACACGACGATCCATAGAGCGTCAGGTTGCATCACCAATAAGGCAAGCCCGACTGCCGGCAGCCCCATAGCTACTGTCGCGACCCGATGCGCAGGGTAAAGATCGAGTGCAAGACCGCACCCCAGTCGGCCGGCGAGCACGCCAGCTGCGTAAACCGAAACAAGGTAGCCAACGGCTGTGGCATTAACGCCGAGGCTAACGAGCATCGGCTTCGTTTGCAGGCTGACCATCAATGCCGGCAAATTGCAGAGCAGCATTGCGACTAAGATTAGCCACAACATCGGTGTCTTGCTTAGAAGCGCATAGCTTTGCCGTGTTGAAATCAACGCAGGGGTTGTCCCCTGAAATGCCGCGCCACGGTCCTTGGGCAGCATCAACCATGCCGCAATCCCCAGCAATGCGCTAAGCGCCGCGATGGCCAGATAGCCCGTGCGCCAGCCTTCGGCATAGATGACCGCGTTGACCAACGGCGCGGACAACCCGCCTATCAACGGTCCACCGCCAATGGCGAGTGCGAGCGCCATGCCACGCGCTGATGTAAAACGCTCGGCCGTCACCCGAGCGTAAACAACCGATGTCGTGGTAGTTCCCACAAACATCTTAAGTGTGAACAGCGCATAATAAGCGTAGATATTGCCGCTCATTAGCGAAAAAGCGATCCAAACCAGCGGCATTCCAACGATACCGATCTGCGCAACACGGCGCACGCCATAGCGATCAGCCATACGACCTGAAATCAGCACGCCAACGGTTGCGCCCAATGCGGCAACGCCGGTTAGAGCGAGTTGCCCTTCGGTCCAGCCAAACTCTTGGGCGAGATGCGGCAGGAAAAGACTGTTGAGATAAATGCTGAGCGCAACACCGGCCCCAAGGCCTAGCGCTGTTGCCATAACGGCACGCCAATTGGCGCTAAACTCAGCTCGATAAGCCGGCGTCATCTTCCCTCCAACTCATCCCCCAAAATGCTTCTAAAGCGAAGGGTTGAAGAGCGAATATAGGGAAAATGCTATTGTTCGGCTTCGCCCTTGGCGGCCTCTACTTCTTCCTCCGCATCAGCTTCCACGACCTTTGCGGCCTCGTCGGCGGCTTCCTCAATATCTTTCTGCTCTGCATCCAGATCTTCGTCAGTGGCTGCTTCGGTGCTGGTTTCCTCTCCAGTTCCGGCTTTGTCCGAAGCGGATTGCACGCCGCATCCGGCAAGCAGGAACAGCACAAGCGGTGCAAGCATCTTCATGATTTCGGTGCCATCGACAAATCGCCCGCATAATTGGCGACTTCTTCCAACACCATTGTCCAGGCAACGACATTCTGGCGCATCTGTTCGGGATCAACCTTGTCCAGTGTGTCATCTGGTGTGTGGTGCAGATCGAAATAACGCGTGCCGTCTTGCTGCAGGTCAATTACCGCAAGGTCCTGTGCGGCGATGATTGCCGCGACATCGGCGCCGCCGCTTGCCGGATCTTTCCCGCGCGTTATGCCCAGCGAAGCAAGTTTTGATGCGATCCGGTCGGCCAGCGGCTTTGCGCTATCTGGCAGTTTGAAATCGACTCGCCACACCCGATCGGCTCCGAAATCGGATTCCATCGCAAGCGCGTGCGGTGTGCCTTTATGCTTTTCTGCATAATCCTTCCCGCCCCAGATGCCGACCTCCTCGGCACCTGCCCAAAGCAGACGAACGGTACGCTTGGGGGCAGGGCGGTTTTGAAGATAGCTGGCCGCAGCAGTAATGATACCACAGCCCGACGCATCATCGATCGCGCCGGTGCCAAGATCCCAGCTATCCAGATGGCAGGCGATAACGATCGGCGGGAGTGAGGGGTCGCTGCCCGGCACTTCGGCGATGACATTGCCCGATTTCTGCTGCCCCAGATTCTGGGGAGTCAAAAGCAGGCGCACCTTCACAGGCGTTTTTGCGCGCATCAACTGACGGGTCAGATTGTCAGCATCGGGGTTGGAAATGGCCGCAGCAGGAATGGGCTTTACCCCGGCCTCGAAATTGGTGTTACCGGTATGCGGTCCACGATGACTATCAGTACCGATCGAACGGATCAGGATCGCCGCGGCACCCTTTTTCGCAGCAATGTTGGGGCCGATGAAGCGGGCGCGGCCAAATTGGCCATAGCCACTGCCATCCTGCGCGCGCTTCATCTGGTGATCAACAAACACGATCTTTCCAGCAACCCCCGCATCTGACGCAGCGACAAGATCGTCAAGCGTACGGAAATAGATGACTTCGCCTTCAAAAGGCTTTGCGCCGGTCGATCCTGAATTGCCAAGGGCAGCGGCAGCCATCACATTTTGGAACGGGCTGATGACCCAGGCCTTTTCCTCTCCGCGCACCCATGTCGGCATATCGAACTTTTCTTCGCGGACATTGGCAAAGCCCAGCGCATTCAGCTTCGCCACTGCCCAGTCACGGCCGCGCTGCTCTGCTTCGGTTCCGCCCTGACGCTGGCCGACCTCGGTGGTCAACCCTTCGGTGATTTCATAAGCCAGCGTATCGCGCATCGCATTCTGCGAAGGGCTGGCATCATCTGATGCAGCTATGGCGGAGGTGGAAAGGCAAAGCGTGGCGAGCGAAAGCGCGAAATATCTGTTGTTCATCGTAATCGCTTAACCGGCTTTTGCGCGCCTGCCAATCTCCCACCTTGCAGCAAGAGTTATGCTTGGCTAGAGGCCGAGCAATTCCTTTTTATCGCGATACCGAAAGAAACGACCGATGGCCGCACAATATGCCTTTGTCATGAAGGGGATGACCAAAACCTTCCCTGGCGCACAAAAACCCGTTCTGAACAACATTCACCTGCAATTTTACCAGGATGCAAAGATCGGCATCGTCGGCCCCAACGGTACCGGTAAATCGACGCTGATGAAGATCATGGCCGGTATCGATACTGAATTCACCGGTGAGGCATGGCCTGGAGAGAACATCACGGTCGGCTATCTGGCACAGGAACCGCAGCTCGATCCGAGCAAGACGGTCAAGCAAAATGTCATGGATGGCGTCCGCGAAACCGCCGATCTGGTCGAGCGTTTCAACGAAATCTCGATGATTATGGCTGATCCCCCGGAAGACGTGGATTTTGACGCGCTGATGGAGGAAATGGGCACCCTTCAGGAAAAGATCGATGCTGTCGATGGTTGGACACTCGACAACCAGCTGGAAATTGCGATGGACGCGCTGCGTTGCCCCCCGGGCGATTGGTCGGTGGAAAATCTGTCAGGCGGTGAAAAACGCCGGATTGCGCTCACCCGCCTGCTGCTCGAAAAGCCCGACATTCTGTTGCTCGACGAACCGACCAACCACCTTGACGCCGAAAGCGTCGCATGGCTTGAAAAGCATCTGGTCGATTACAAGGGCAATGTGATCCTCGTCACCCACGATCGCTACTTCCTCGACAATGTCGTGAACTGGATCCTCGAGCTCGATCGCGGCCGCTATTTCCCGTATGAAGGCAATTATTCGACCTATCTGGAAAAGAAGGCGAAGCGTCTGGAGCAGGAAGCCCGTGAGGAGCATGGCCGCCAGAAAGCCATCAAGGACGAGTTGGAATGGATCCGGCAGTCGCCCAAGGCGCGTCAGACAAAATCCAAGGCCCGTATTAAAAGCTTCGAACAACTTGTTGAATCAGCCGAAAATCGCCCGGTTGGCAAAGCACAAATCGTTATTCAGAACCCAGAACGCCTTGGCAGCAAGGTGATCGAGGTCAACGGTGTGACTAAAGCCTATGGCGACAAATTGCTGTTTGAGAACCTGACCTTCTCTATCCCGCCCGGCGGCATTGTTGGCGTCATCGGGCCGAACGGCGCTGGTAAATCGACATTGTTCCGGTTGATCACGGGACAGGAAACCCCCGACAGCGGCGAAGTCGTCATAGGCGAAACCGTGCATCTGGGTTATGTTGATCAAAGCCGTGATGCACTGGATCCCAACAAGAATGTTTGGGAAGAAATTTCAGGCGGAGCCGATTATATGAAGGTCGGCAAGCATGAAACGCCGACCCGCGCCTATGTCGGCGCCTTCAACTTCAAGGGTGCAGATCAGCAGAAAAAGGTCGGCCTGCTTTCGGGCGGTGAGCGCAACCGCGTGCACATGGCCAAGATGCTCAAAGAGGGCGGAAACGTGCTGCTGCTTGACGAGCCGACAAACGACCTCGACACTGAAACGCTTGCTGCGCTTGAAGAAGCCATCGAAAGCTTTGCGGGTTGCGCGGTGGTGATTTCGCACGACCGCTTCTTCCTCGACCGTTTGGCAACGCACATCCTTGCATTTGAAGGCGACAGCCATGTCGAATGGTTCGAAGGCAATTTCGATGCCTATGAGGAGGACAAGATCCGCCGATTGGGCGAAGATGCGCTGAAGCCTCATCGCACCAGCTACAAAAAGCTGACGCGCTAAGGTCGGTGGGCGAAAGAGCGCCCAACCTTGAAGATATCGAACGGCTTGCTCGGGATGCGCTGACGCGCATTCCGGAGCCATTTGCCAGTCATCTGCCCAACATCATCCTGATGGTTGAGGATTGGCCATCGGCCGAACTGCTCGATGATTTGGGCATCGCCAACCGCTATGATCTCTCCGGTCTTTATGAAGGACGACCGGTCTGTGAAAGATCACTCGATGATTTTGCCGGATTACCTGACACAGTGACTTTATTCCGGCGGCCGCTGCTGGATGAGTGGGCGGAATCCGGCTTATCGCTGGCGGAACTCGTCAACCATGTCGTGGTCCATGAGATCGGCCATCATTTTGGCCTTTCGGACGAACAGATGGAAGCAATCGAAACTGAACTGGATTAGGAGCGTTGCCCGGCAAGGCTGACGCCAACAATGGCTAGCATCGCGGCAACAAATCCAGGGACAATCTCATACATCGCGCTGCTCCAGCCTAGTGCAATCCAGCCTATCACCACCAACGCACCGGTCACCATCCCAGCCATTGCGCCGGCCAATGTCATTCGCTGCCATGTCAGCGCAAGAATGATTACAGGGCCGAATGCCGCACCGAAACCGGCCCAGGCATTACTGACAAGGCTGAGGACGCTGCTCTCCGGATTTTTTGCCAAAAGCATCGCAAGCCCCGCGACGGCAACCACCGAAAGGCGGCCAACAGTCACAATTTCACCCTCGCTCGCTTCGCGGCGCACGAACAGGCGATAGACATCTTCGGCCAGCGATGAGCCAGTGACGAGCAGCTGCGCCGAAATCGTACTCATGATCGCAGCAAGGATGGCAGCGAGAAGGAAGCCCACTGCCACGGGCGCGAAAAGTTCGCCTGCCAGCAGAATGAAGATTGTTTCCGGGTCGGCAACGCTTAGCCCGCTACTCTCGACATAAGCGCGACCGATAAGCCCGACCAGCACCGCACCCGTAAGCGTGATTGCCATCCACGCCATGCAAATGTTCCGCGCCATTGGTATGTCCTTGACCGAACGGATCGCCATGAAGCGGACAATGATGTGAGGTTGCCCGAAATAGCCCAGACCCCATGCAGCGGTCGATAGGATGCCAAGTGCAGTGGTTCCGGCAAACAGGCTGGTCATGTTGGGATCGATCACCCGCAGCGTGTCACCGACCGAAAGCCCCGCCGGCAATCCCTGCCATGCCATCAATGGAACGACAATAAGTGCGATTGCCATGATCGTGCCCTGAACAAAGTCAGTGAGGCTGACCGCAAGAAAGCCGCCCAAAACGACATAAGCAACCACCACCGATGCGGTGATCCATAGGCCGGTTTGATAATCGGCGCCAAATGCGCTCTGAAACAGTTTTCCGCCGGCGACGAGGCCTGACGCAGAATAGAGCGCGAAAAAGACGATGATCACAATGCTTGCGGTCAAACGTAGCATGTGACTCTTGTCATTGAACCGGTTGCCCAGAAACTCTGGGATGGTGAGGGCGTCGCCGAAACGTTCGGTTTGTTCGCGCAGTCGGGGGGCAACAATGATCCAGTTGGCGAGCGCACCAATGAACAGACCAATCGCTATCCATGCCTCGACGAGGCCGCTCGCATAAAGCGCGCCGGGAAGGCCCAGCATCAACCAGCCCGACATGTCCGATGCACCGGCTGCCAGCGCCGTTACAGCCGGGCCCAATTGACGCCCAGATAGCAGATATTCGCTGCTGCTGGCGGTCGATTTGCGCCATGCATAAATGCCGATACCCAGCATCAATGCAAAATAAACGGCAAGACTTGCAATAGCGCCTGACTGCAACATTATCCGATCCCCCAAATATGTGCCTGTTGTTCAGGCTTTCTGTCCCTGTCTCGATGCTATAGTGGGAGTTCATGCGCTTTGCAGTATCTCTTTCCGCCATTTTCTTCTTCGGATCGGCTGCGGGCGTCGCCGTAGACTGGCAACCGCTGGCTAAGCCTGAAATTGCGGCACTTCAGGATGATGATCTTGATCGGCATCGCGCCGATCCCGAATTTCTGACTGGGGTCAATGTCAGCGAGAGCCGCTTTTCTGAAAATGGTTTTGAATGGCATTTGCTGCGCTTTGAAAATGTGGCGCAACCAGTCGGTCCTTTATGGGCGGTTCCACATGATGACGAAAACGCAGCCTTTGATGCGATGATCGCGGCGTTGAAACGGCATGGGGGTGTCGGAATAGCGGTGAATAGCGGTCCGGGAAGCTTGCGCCGCCAGACAGGTTTTGGTCCATGCGGCGTGCGCGCAAAGCCAGTGGCCGCATGCGATCCCAATCGTAATTTCGATGCACGTACCCCGCTTTTCACAAGTGCAATCCTCAGTGCACTGCCCAAAGGTCAGCCGATCATCGCATTGCACACCAATAACGACGGATTTTCGGGCGATGGCAAGGGTGGTCGTGGCGATATAACTATGCTGGACGCTGCAGCCTTTCGGCGGGGACGTTTGGACATCCGCGAAGATGGCCATGCCGGGCAAGGCGAAGACCCATTGCTCGACGATCCTGATGTTTATGCGATCCTGCCTTATATCGCAGCGACTGATATCGCGGCGGCCGATCAGAAATGCCGCGCTGCGCTTAACGCCGAAAACATCAATGTCTGGCACGAAAAGGTTAGGCGTAGCGATGGATCGCTATCCAATTACGTCGCGCTTAACCTTCCATTGCAGGCCTATGTCAATTTTGAGGCGCAACGTGGTGATGATCTGGCTCCGGCTGCGGAGGCGCAGCGGCAGATGATCGACGCCTATATGAAAGGTTGCGCGCCGCTAGGGGATCAGCCAACTGCCCTGCCATTGACCGGCGACTGAGTCCCAGTTCCAGATTGCGCGCCTGTGGCCGGCATTGGCCAGATAAAGCCATTCGATCCGGGCAAAGTTGAAGCGCAATATCGCGAAATTCGCTCGGGCAGATCCTATTTCCGATTCCACGGGGCTGCGGCCCTCAACCCATGAGGGGAGGCCCGAGACAGGTTGTCCAACCGCCGTTCCCGGTCCGGCTTCGCTCAGGTAGCAACGACGCGCGAACAAGGTCGATTCTTGCCAAGCTTGATCCACGTCCGCGCCGTCGGTTTCGATTTGGGCAATACCTGATAGCCTGAGCTGTATTTTCGGTCCCGGGTCATAGACGAGCACCGATGCAGCGCCGTTCGTAATGATTTCCGCGGTCTTATGGGAACGCGGATCGGTGTGGAAGCGAAGTGATCTTGCGTTCCAATCCATGGCACGCAGGATCATCACCCGCTGTGCCGGGATGCCGTCACACCCGATCGTGGCAACCACCGGTGTGTGTGCTGCACAATGACGGCTATTCGCACCTTCTGCCAGCAATGATCGCGCCTCTTCCAGGCTAGCGGCCAGGTCGTCATAAAAGCCGGGCAGAACAGAACCGGTTTCCGTCACATCAAGCACTCATCACAAATCGGGGCCTTGCGATTATTTCGCAGGTTTGGCTCAAGCAGCAACAAATTCGCCACTTTCCCGATCCAATATGAACAGCACGCCACGTGCAATCCCGAAATAGGCACCATGCAGCTTCAAAAGCCCCGCTTCTTCTCGCTCGGCAATGAAGGGAAAACTGCGCAAATTGTCGAGGCTGACCTTGATTGCCTCCAATTCCAGCATGGTCTGCGGATCTTCAGGTGCCTTGGCGACCACGGCATCACGGGCGTCTCGAACAATGTCGACCCAGCCATCGATGAAGCTGTGGCCTGGCATGCCCAGATCGCCACCCTCTAGCGCAGCCTTGATCCCGCCGCACTGAGCGTGGCCAAGAACCACGATATGCTTAACATTCAGACCGAGTACGCCAAATTCGATTGCCGCAGATGTGCCGTGCAAGCCGCCGCCGATTTCAAAGGGCGGCACCAGATTGGCAACATTGCGAAGCGCGAAGACTTGCCCGGGGACGGTATCGAATATGGTCGCTGGATCGACCCTGCTGTCGCAGCAGGAAATGACCATGACCGGCGGGGCCTGACCGTCACTTGCCAACTGGTCATAACGCTGTTTCTGATCGACATAGGAACCGCTGCGAAACCGGCGATAGCCGTCTACCAGATGGGCAAATTCAGGCATCAGAAACGCTCTCCGCGCACCACCTGGACATCGCCCACGGTCAGCAACAGGCGATAACTGTCAAGCAGCGGCGCGATTGCGTCAACCAGGGCCGCCGATTTTGCCTCGGACGCGATCATCAGCACGATCGTCTTTGCACCTGCGCCGGTCACATCATCATGCTGCCACGCGCCATCGCGGCCTTCGCCTGCGTCTACATGGATCAGGCTCCAGCCTGAAATATCAACCTGCCGCGCCAGTTTCACAACACGCGGAACGAGGGGCGTGTCGACAAGGATTTCGATGCGCTTGCGCGAAACGGTTTCAACCATGGATTATCCTATCGCAGTGGCAAGCTGGGTATAAAGCGAGATGCCGATGATGATGTTGAACGGAAAAGTAATGCCGAGCGACATGGCGAGATAAATGCCGGGGTCCGCCTCTGGCAGGGCCATGCGCATCGCGGCGGGCACGGCGATGTAAGACGCGCTTGCCGCCAGTATTCCGAGGGCCGCCGCAGAGGCAATATCAAGGCCGATCAGCGTGCCGATCGCAACGCCAAGGCCGCCGTTGATCAAAGGCAGCAGTATCGCAAGCGAGACTAGCCGCGCATTGAGTTTCTTGGACTGGGTAAGCCGCCGCGCCGCGATTAGCCCCATGTCGAGCAGGAAGAGGCACAGCACGCCGCGGAAACCTGTATCGAACAAGGGACGAACGGGTTCGAACCCATCCTTGCCTGCGATCAAGCCGATCACGAATGCACCGACCAGCAGGACGACCGAGCCATTTGCGAAAACTTCATGAAGCAGCCCGCCACTGCCATTGCCCGATGCCGTATTTTGTCCTTTGCGGGCAAGCAAAAGGCCGCTGATGATTGCCGGCGTTTCCATCAAGGCTAGCACGGCAACCATATAACCTGCTGGTGACAGTCCTTGACCGGTCAATATCTCCTTCGCTGTCACAAAGGTCACCACGCTGACAGACCCATAATGTGCCGCAACCGCGCCAGCGTCGATGCGGCTTAACCCGCCAAAACGTGTCAGCAATGCAAAGGCAAAGAATGGGATGAAAAAACTGAGGGCAAGGCCGGCGACCGCGGCCGCAGCCAGTTCGGCCGTGAAACCCGATTCAGCGACCTCGATCCCGCCTTTCAGCCCGATGGCGGCCATCAGATAGATCGACATCGCCTTTGCAAAGGCTTCGGGTATCGAAAGGTCGGATTTGATCAGTGCGGCGAAGATACCAAGCACGAAGAACAGGATGACCGGTGAAGTCAACGTATCGACGATCATGGCGCCCCCTTTTTCGTTCAGCCGCTAGCCCACGCGCCTTATGACGCTGCGAAATTGTTGGCAAGGCGGGATTGCATCGCTATCTGCACGACGATGAACGATCCCAAGCCTGTCCGCACGCAACAACGCGAACGCAAACCTGACTGGATCCGGGTAAAGGCCCCCACCAGTGCCGGCTTTAACGAAACGCGCAAATTGATGCGCGATCTCAAGTTAAACACTGTGTGCGAAGAGGCCGCTTGCCCGAATATCGGGGAATGCTGGACCAAAAAGCATGCGACGGTGATGATCCTTGGCGATGTGTGCACGCGCGCCTGCGCCTTTTGCAACGTCAAGACGGGCATGCCGCGCGCAGTTGATCCGATGGAGCCTGAACATGTTGCCATCGCTGCGGCGAAGATGGGGCTTGAACATATCGTCATTACCTCGGTTGATCGCGACGATCTGCCCGACGGCGGTGCCAGCCAGTTTGTGAAGGTGATTGAAGCCCTGCGCCTCATGACGCCAAAGACAACGATCGAAATTCTGACCCCGGATTTCCGCAACAAGGTGCAGAGCGCGGTCGAGGCGATTATCGAGGCGCGCCCCGACGTCTATAACCATAATCTCGAAACAGTACCGAGACTGTATCCGACCATCAGGCCCGGCGCGCGCTATTATGCCTCGCTACGGCTTCTTGAATCGGTGAAGCGCCATGATCCCTCGATCTTTACTAAATCAGGCGTGATGCTTGGGCTTGGCGAGGAGCGAATGGAAGTTCATCAGGTCATGGATGATATGCGCAGTGCGGACATCGATTTCCTGACCATGGGGCAATATCTTCAGCCAACGCCAAAACACGCTAAGGTTGCCGAATTTGTGAACCCGCAGGCATTTGATGCCTATGCGGCAATTGCCCGCGCCAAGGGCTTCCTGCTTGTGGCGGCCACGCCACTGACCCGATCAAGCTATCATGCGGGCGATGACTTTGCGAAAATGAAGGCCGCGCGTGAGGCGCAGCTCGCCAAGGCCGGTTGAGGCAGGGCAGGGGCGTGCCGCACCATCACGAACGTCGCGCGCTGCCCTATAGCCAGGTGCAGATGTATAATCTTGTTGCCGATGTCCGCCGCTATGGTGAATTCCTGCCTTGGGTGGCAGCGGTGCGTATCCGTTCTGACAATGAAACCGAAATGCTTGCCGATCTGGTCGTCGGTTTCAAATCCTTGCGCGAATCCTTCACGTCGCGCGTGATCCGGCACCCGCACAGCAAGATAGAGGTTGATTATCTCGACGGGCCAATGCGGCATCTGCACAATCAATGGCTGTTTGAACCGACGCCGACAGGTTGCATAGTCGATTTCACCGTCGACTTTTCATTCCGCAACCGTGTTTTCGAAGCGCTGGCTGGCCAGTTTTTCGATCATGCGCTGCGCAAGATGACCGGAGCCTTTATCGAGCGGGCGGACGTTCTTTACGGCGACGGCAAGAGCAGCTGAAGCGCGCGCAGCGTTGCCGCCATGCGGATTTCCGCGCGGCTTTTGTCCTCACCGAAACGGATCATGTCGGCAACGACATCCTCTGGGTCCTTGCCCCGTTCAGCCAATGCAAAAACGACTGTTCCGACGGGCTTGTTGGGCGTGCCGCCGCCCGGACCTGCCACGCCGCTGATCGCAACCGCGACGTCGGCGCTGCTGCGCTTCAATGCGCCCTGTGCCATTGCCCAGGCAACCGCGATGGACACTGCGCCAAATGTGTCGATCAATTCGCTATTGACGCCCAGAAGGCTTATCTTCGCTTCATTTGAATAGGTGACGAATCCCGATTGCAGAACTGCGCTGCTGCCGGCCACCTCCGTCAGTGCGGCGGCAACCAATCCGCCAGTGCAGCTTTCGGCGGTACTTACCATGCGTCCGGATGCCTTGTTTTCGGCGATAACATGCTCGGCAAGATCGGCAATTTCAGGCGGGAGAAGGTTGATCATGCTGTTTGCTCCGTCTGACCGCGGATCAATGTTGCGACAGCCTGCGCCGCAATGCCTTCGCCGCGCCCTGTAAAGCCCAACTTTTCTGTGGTTGTCGCCTTAATCGACACCCTATCGATTGCGATGCCGCAGATTTCCGCGACCCGGGCACGCATTCCCTGTTTATGCGGCCCTATCTTGGGCGCTTCACAGATGATCGTGACGTCAAGATGGCACAATGCAAAACCCTGAGCAGAGGCAAGCTGAACAGCATGGGCCAGAAAACGGTCGGAACTGGCCCCTTTCCACTGGGCGTCACTGGGCGGAAAATGGTCGCCAATATCACCGAGTGCGGCCGCGCCCAGTACTGCATCGGTCAGCGCATGGAGCGCAACATCGGCATCGCTGTGCCCGGCAAGCCCCTTATCATGCGCTATCTGAAGCCCGCACAGCCATAATTCTTCACCTACCGCGAGGCGGTGAACATCATAACCCATTCCGGTGCGCACGTCCTGCATGGGAGCCGATTGCCCTATTTCCCGTATGAAGTCATCGGCGAAAGTGAATTTCGCCAGCCGCTCATCGCCCTCCACAATCGCCACGTCATAGCCCGCCGCCATTGCCATGCGGGCATCGTCAGTTGCCGGTTCAGTGGGGTTCCAGCGCCGGTGAGCATCAAAAATGACTTCGTGACGGAATGCCTGGGGGGTCTGGATCCGGTAAAGTCCCGATCTCTCCACGGTTTCTCGCAGAAAATGACTGTCGCAGCGCGATAAGCTATCAACGATGGGAAGTGCTGGTACGGCGCCCTCGCTTTCTTCCAAGGCAGCGATCAATCGGTCCATAACGGCAGCAGAAAGAAAAGGTCGCGCAGCATCATGGATCATGATTGATCCAGTGAATTCTTTATTTTCAAGATGTTGAAGCGCATTTCTTACGCTATCCCTGCGTTCGGCCCCTCCAATGACCAGGTCGAATCCGCAGAGCCCTGCAAGCGCCTCTTCCGCCAAAGGCGCTTGACGATCAGAGATAACAATGATGATGCGCGATATTGCTGGATGTGCTGCAAAAGCTTCGACACTGTGCCGAAGCATAGGCTTGCCAGAAACCGTCCGATATTGTTTCGGCACATCGCTGCCACTGCGGCTTCCGGTCCCGGCAGCAACGATGATCGCAGCAATTGGCCTGTCGTTGATCATGCAGCGCGCTTAGTCGCTCGCCCCTTGCACGCCAAGCCGAATATCGTTAGGGCGCTGCCTAATTTTTAGGCAGTCTGTCCGACTGTCACAGCATCAGAGTATCATGATGAGACTTAAACCGATCCAGATCGGCCCGCTACAAATCGACTGTCCAGTTGTCCTGGCACCGATGACGGGCGTCACCGATATGCCGTTTCGCACGATTGTCCGCCGTTTTGGCTCGGGCTTGAACGTCACCGAAATGATCGCCAGCCAGGCGATGATCCGCGAAACGCGCCAATCGTTGCAAAAGGCCGCTTGGCACATGTCCGAGGAACCGGTCTCCATGCAGCTCGCGGGATGTGGGCCGAAGGAAATGGCGGAGGCGGCAAAGCTGAATGAGGATCGCGGTGCGGCGATCATCGACATCAACATGGGTTGCCCGGTCAAGAAGGTGGTCAATGGCGACGCCGGATCGGCCTTGATGCGCGACTTGCCGCTCGCCGCAAGCCTGATCGAGGCCACTGTCAAAGCCGTTTCAGTGCCGGTTACAGTCAAGATGCGTATGGGCTGGGACCATGGCAGCCTCAACGCCCCTGAACTTGCGCATATTGCCGAAGATCTTGGCGCGAAGTTGGTGACCGTGCATGGACGCACCCGCAACCAGATGTACAAGGGCAGTGCTGACTGGGCCTTTGTCCGCAAGGTCAAGGACGCGGTGAAGATCCCCGTCATCGTCAATGGTGACATTTGCAATGTCGAGGACGCTGACACTGCACTGGATCAAAGTGGTGCCGATGGTGTCATGATCGGTCGTGGCGCTTATGGCCGGCCATGGCTGTTGGGACAGGTCATGCATTGGTTCAACACCGGCACGCGGCTTTCCGATCCATCGCTGGACGTTCAATATGCCCTGATCGTTGAACATTATCGTGCGATGTTGGACCATTATGGCCGGCAGGTCGGGGTGCCGTGCGCGCGCAAGCATATTGGATGGTATACACGCGGACTGGTCGGGTCGGCAGAGTTTCGCAACCACGTCAACCGCATCGAAGATGCTGATCAAGTGCTCGGTGAACTTGCCCGTTTTTATGAACCATTGCTGATGCGCGATGCCGCCTGAAAGCATTATGACTGCGGCAGATCGCCCGCCAGACGGGCTTTTGCTGTCAACCATATCGCTGCCCTTACTGCTTTCTGGTGCCGACAATGCGATCCTTTTTGCCAACGAAGCCGCAGAAGCCTTTTTCGGGCGCAGCCGCCGCAGATTGATCGGTGAACCTGCACCCGCGCTGCTGCAATTTGCCAGCGATCGACTTAATGGAGCGATCGCTGTTCGCGAAAGCGATATCAGCGCGCAAAATATGCGTTTTCAGACGACTGGCGCGCAGGCCAATTATGTTGACTTGATGATATCGACACCGCTCGGTTACCCGGATTGCCGGCTCTATCTGCTTGTACCTCGGCAAGCGGTTCGCGACCAGATCGGTGAACAGACCGACGCTGGCAAGATGCAGGCCATGGGGACGCCGGCTATATTGGGGCATGAGATCAAAAACCCGCTCGCCGGGATCAAGGGGGCCGCGCAATTGCTCAGCCGCAACGTAGAGCCCCAGCAGGCCCCGCTTACTGACCTGATTGTGCAGGAAGTCGACCGGATAGCCCGATTGCTTGACCAGATGCAGAATCTGGGGCGCGTGATGCCGGGGCAATTGGGCGCAGAAAACATCCATGAGTTGATCGAACGGGCAATTCGCTCGGTACGTGCGGCGAACCGCCAAATGCCGCTGATTGATATCAGCTATGACCCCTCCTTGCCCGACGTGCAGATTGAGGCTGACGCCATGGTACAGGTGCTGATCAATCTGATCCAGAATGCCATTGACGCCATGGCGGGCGTGGAAGCCCCGCAGATCGGGATCACCACGCGTTTTGTTATGGGAGCTTCACTTCGCAGCGAAGGCGATCAGGGGCTTCGATTGCCTGTAGAGGTCGCCATCAGCGACAATGGCCCGGGCATCGCACCGCATATTGAGAACGAAATTTTCTCGCCCTTTGTAACAACCAAACGCGAGGGGCAGGGGCTCGGCCTTGCTATTGTGCGCAAATATCTCTCCCAAATGCATGGGCGCATATCGGTGGAGCGCGACGCTGCGGCTGCCCGCACAGTTTTCCGGATATTCCTGCCCGTTGCAGCCAGAAAGAATGACATATGAATTCGGATAGGGTCCTGATTGTCGAAGATGATCCGTCAATCGGCATGGTTGTGCGATCGGCGCTCGAATCCGAGGGAATAGAAGTCGATATATGCGAAAGCGCAAGTGCACGCGATGCGGCGCTTTCAGCCAATCGCTATGATCTGATGTTGACCGATGTCGTGCTGAAAGACCGCGACGGGATATCGAGCCTTGATCAGGTCATTGCGCTAAGTCCTGACATGCCGATCATCATTATGTCGGCGCAAAACACACTCGATACCGCAGTCCGTGCCAGCGAAATCAACGCATTTGAATATTTTCCCAAGCCCTTCGATCTGGACGAGCTGATCCTGGCAGTCAAACAGGGCATTGCCAAACGTCGCAGCGAAAGCAGCAGCGACAACGCTACCTTGCTCGAAGCGACAATGCCGATGGTTGGCCGAAGCGCCGCGATGCAGGATGTGTACCGCATGGTCGCCCGGCTGTTGCGCAATGATCTTAGCGTGTTGATCCTTGGCGAGTCCGGTACAGGCAAAGAATTGGTGGCAGAGGCTATCCATAGCCTCGGGCAACGCAAGACTGGCCCATTCGTGGCCGTTAACATGGCCGCCATTCCCGCTGAACTGATCGAAGCTGAACTTTTTGGCCATGAAAAAGGCGCGTTTACAGGCGCGGTCGGGCAGGGAATTGGACGGTTTGAGCAAGCGCAGGGCGGGACGCTGTTCCTCGATGAGATAGGCGATATGCCTTATCATGCACAAACGCGCCTGCTGCGCGCCCTTCAAAGCGGCACAATCAGCCGTATTGGCGGCAAGGCAAGCATCCGGCTTGACGTCAGGATCATCGCTGCGACCAACCAGGATCTGGAGGCGTTGATCGCGGAAGGCAAATTCCGCGAAGATCTCTATTACCGGCTGAACGTCGTTCCTGTCGCACTCCCCCCATTGCGCGCACGGCCCGAGGATATTGGCCTGCTGACCCGGCACTTCTTGTCGCTGGCGGCGTCTGAAGGGCTGCCATCGAAGCAGATTGACGATGATGCGATTGCACTGATGACCACCATGCCCTGGCGTGGCAATGTCCGCGAACTGAAGAATTTTGTTTATCGCATCGCCCTCAACACACGTGAGGATCGGATTTCAGAAGCAAGCATTCGTCAGATAGCCTTGCCGCAAGCCGAAGGTCAGGAACCGACAATTGGTGGTTGCACCTTCGACGCAGCTGTTTTGCAGTTTATGGCTGAGCAGAAGCAGCGCGGTTCAAGCCGCGAGCGAATTTATGCACGCGCGCTAGCAGCGTTTGAAAGGCCGCTTCTGCAGGCTGTGATGCGGCAGGCAAAGGGCAATCAATTGCACGCCGCTGCGATGCTCGGTATCAATCGCAACACGCTTCGGAAAAAGCTGTCTGACTATGGGATTGGAGCGACGCGTACCGGCGAAACGCGCTCCTGAACGGACAAAGCGAGTTATTTTTGCAACAATGTGCTTTTCGCGCAACGCATAAGCTGGCATTAGTTGCTTAATGGCAACAACGGTTCAGCCCGGTTCCTTGGAAGCACATACCAGTTGGCGTCGCCGGCTGTCTGACGCAGCGGGCTGGCTAGGCGACGAACGCCGTATCCGCATCCTAGAGCTTTTCAGCTTTTCGGCGCTTTTGGTGATGGCGGGCGTGACCACCTTCGTTCTGACAAGTGCGGCGCCAAAGGCCGAGCCGCTAAGTCCCTTGGCCGCCGCCATGTTGCTGGTAGCAAATCTGCTGCCGGCTGCGATTGCACTGATGCTGTTCGGCCGCCGCGTTGCGCTGAAACGAGCGGCCGGGCTGGGCGAAGGGCAGGGTGGACTGTTGCACGTGCGGCTTGTCGTTATCTTTTCGCTCCTTGCGGCGGTACCCGCGCTGGTGCTCGCCATTTTCGCATCAGTCTTGTTCCAAAGCGGCGTGCAATTCTGGTTTTCGAACTCGGCGCAGGGCATGCTCGAAAATGCAGGCGCGCTCGCCAAAGGCTATTATGAGGAAAAACTGCGCGATGTGGGTGACGAAACTGTCACCATGGCAAGCGACATCCGCTACACTTTGGAGCGCACAAAACCTAACAATCCGGCGTTTCTCAATTTCTATTATGACCAGTTGCTGTTTCGCAAGTTAAGCGAATCAGCCATTGTCGAGGTCGATCCATCGGGCCAGCAACAAACAATCGCCGTCGTCGCGCCCGATGATCGCGGCAAAAGGCAGTGGATTAGCGGCGCTGACCTGACCAAGTTGAAAGCGGGTGAGGATCTGGTTGTCACTGCACATTCAGACAGGATCGTCGCGGTGCAACGCTTGTTCGATGCGCCGCGCACCTATCTCTATGCCAGCCGCACGGTGACCGTGCCGTCATTCATGTTGGGAGAAAAGGCGCAAAGCGTCCTTTCGGACTATCGCGCGATGGAGGCGCGGTCACGAAAGCTCCAGTTCCAGTTCAATGCAGCGCTCTATATCGTATCGCTCGCGATCATCGCGCTTGCCGTCTGGATTGCCCTGCTCGTCGCCGACCGGCTGGTCAGCCCGGTCAACAACCTTGTCCGCGCCGCGCAAAAAATCGCCGATGGAGACCTGTCGGTTCGTGTGCCAGAGGCAGAACTGCGTGCGAAGGATGAAGTTGGCTTTCTTTCGCTCACTTTCAATCGCATGACCGAACGGTTGCAAACCCAGACGGGCAACCTAATCAGCGCCAATCGTCAGATCGAAGATCGCAAGAATTTCATCGAAACCATTTTGGGATCGGTTTCCTCTGCAATTTTGAGCGTCGATGATGCAGGGATGGTGCAACTTGCCAATCCGATGGCTGAACGTCTGTTGGCACCGCATGGTCCGTCAATAGTCGGTCGACCCTTTGCCGAAGTTGCGCCCCATATTGAAGATCTGCGACGAGAGGCAAAAAGTCAGGCTGTGGTGCAGATCGGTGATGGCGCCGAACCGCAGACACTCGCGGTCAAACTGAACGCCGTCGGCAATGGTCTGGTTGTGACGTTTGAGGACATAACCCAGCAGTTATCGGACCAGCGCCGGGCGGCATGGTCTGATGTTGCGCGCCGGATCGCGCATGAAATCAAGAACCCGCTGACCCCGATCCAACTCGCCGCCGAACGGCTGCGCCGACGTTTCGGCAAGGGTGAGGGCGAAGAAGCCGAGATTGTTGACCAATTGACTGGGACAATTGTCCGCCAGGTTGGTGACTTGCGCAACATTGTTGATGAATTTTCCTCCTTCGCGCGAATGCCGAAACCGGTCTTCCGTGAGGAGGATATTGGAGATATCGTCGGCCATGCAGCCTTTTTGTTCGAGGTGGCAAATCCGGACATCGATTTTACCGTCAACCGCGCAGAACAGCCGGTTCTGTTTTATGCGGACCGGCGACAGATCGGGCAGGCGGCAACCAATATCCTTAAAAACGCGGTTGAATCGATCCGTGGTAGGTTGGCAGACGCGCCGGACGGGCCTCAGGGGCGGATTAGCGTCGACATCTCCAGCGATGGGCAAAAACTGTTGTTACGCTTTGCGGATAACGGGCAGGG
This sequence comes from Sphingobium sp., assembly GCA_035196065.1. Taxonomy (NCBI): domain Bacteria; kingdom Pseudomonadati; phylum Pseudomonadota; class Alphaproteobacteria; order Sphingomonadales; family Sphingobiaceae; genus Sphingobium; species Sphingobium sp. Next base: position 2,097,302 of record CP136575.1, on the reverse strand, counting down.
GCTTCCTGACTCGCGTGAGCGTATTTTCGAACCTTATGTGACAACGCGGGCAACCGGATCCGGGCTTGGCCTCGCCATCGTCAGCAAGATTGTCGAAGAACATATGGGCGAACTGCGGTTCGAAGATGATCTTGCCGGTGGGGCGGTCTTGTGGATGACGTTCGACCTGCAAAAGCTCTCGATCCTCGCAAACCCGCCCATCACCATTTCCAACGAACCCGACCAGGAGTGAACCCTCAATGGCGCTCGACATCCTCATAATCGATGACGAAAAGGATATACGCGACCTTGTTTCTGGCGTGCTCTCCGATGACGGTTATGAAACCCGAAGTGCCGGCACAGCTGAAGATGCCCTTGCCGCATTTGATGACCGTTTGCCGTCACTGGTTCTCCTTGACGTATGGTTGCGCGGTTCGTCGATGGACGGTCTTGAACTGCTGAAACTGTTTAAGGCTCGGGATTCCAACGTCCCGGTGGTGGTGTTTTCGGGGCATGGCAATATCGACACCGCCGTTGCGGCGATATCGTCTGGGGCCGTCGATTTCCTCGAAAAGCCGTTTGAAGCGGAAAAGCTGCTTCACTTGGTTGCCAAGGCAACCGAAACGCAAAGACTGCGGGCCGAAAATGCGACGCTGAAAGCACTGGTTGGCCAGGCCGAGGAATTGACCGGCACATCAACCGCAATCAATGCGGTGCGCGCAACGCTCAAAAAGGTGGCAGGCACAGGCAGCCGGGTGCTGATCACCGGCCCTGCAGGTGTCGGCAAGGAAGTTGCGGCCCGCCTGTTGCATAGCTGGAGCCCACGCGCGGAGTTCCCGTTCTTGTCGGTTAGTGCGGCCCGCCTTGGCTCCGAACGGTTTGAAGAGGAACTGTTCGGTATCGAGGAAAATGGCCAGTTGCTGCAGGCCGGTATGTTGGAACGCGCGCATGGCGGCACATTATTCCTTGATGAAGTCGCAGATATGCCTGCAACGACGCAGGGCAAGATATTGCGCGTGCTCACCGATCAAAGCTTCACCCGCGTGGGCGGCACGCGTCCGGTCCGCGTCGACGTGCGCTTCGTATCATCGACGGCACGCGATCTGGCGCATGAAATTGCACTGGGGCGGTTTCGTGAAGACCTTTTTTATCGGCTTAATGTCGTCCCGATCGCAATCCCTCCTCTGTCTGAACGTCGAGAAGACATTCCGTCGCTTGCCCGGCATTATGCCGCGCGTTTCGCGGTAGAACATCGTGTGCCACCGCCGGAAATTGCAGACGATGCGATTGCGGCGCTTCAGGCGTGCGACTGGGCCGGCAATGTCCGTCAATTGCGCAACATAATCGAGCGAACGATCATATTGGCACCCGCCGAACGCCTTGGGCAGATCGAGGCGGATATGCTTCCAACCGAGGTCAGCGGCAATTATTCATCGCCCGAAAATGCCGCCCAATCCCTGATGGGTGCACCGCTGCGGGAGGCGCGGGAGGCGTTTGAACGCGAATATCTGCAAGTCCAGATCCGCCGTTTTTCCGGGAATATTTCAAAAACCGCTACCTTTGTCGGCATGGAAAGATCGGCACTTCATCGCAAACTGAAGCTGCTGGGGATCGTCGTACGGAAAAATGGCGAAGAATTTGCCGACGAGGAGATGTGACGGATACACGCCAAAACGTTCCGATGGATTTTTGGTATTAGGCGCAACTTTCCTGTTCGTTGCGGCCTTTGATGATGGTATAACTGTAACAGACGCCGCCTAAGGCGTTGTAGGCAATAAAAATCCAAGCCCAAAAGCATAATAGGATAAGATAATGACTGAAAAAAATAATGGCCTGCAGGACCTGTTCCTGAACTCGCTGCGTAAATCCAAAACGCCCGTTACGATGTTCCTTGTCAAAGGTGTCAAACTGCAGGGCGTGGTGACTTGGTTCGACAATTTTTCGCTGCTGTTGCGCCGCGATGGCCAGTCGCAACTGGTCTACAAGCACAGTATTTCGACGATCATGCCTTCGCAATCGCCCGATTCCGCAGCCTTTACGCAGATGATGGCCAATGTACATCAACGGCCCGGCATGCTGCAGGATGTTTTCCTTTATGCTATGTTTGACAAGAAGGAGCCGGTGACGACCTTTCTTGTAAACGGTGTCATGCTGCAGGGTTCGATCGCGGCCTATGACCTCTTCTCATTATTGCTGGAACGGGATGGCGTGATGCAGTTGGTTTACAAACATGCCGTTTCAACCATTCAGCCGATGCGTCCGGTCAATCTCGCCGAGTATAACAAGGAAGCCGACGGGGAAGGGGATTGAGCCTTTTCAACCGTAGTGAGGAAGATGGTTTTTCGCGCGGCACGCCAACGCTGCTTGTATATCCTGAAATTGCGGGAACCTCCTCGCAAAGCGCAGAATATCGACTGGAAGAAGCTGCAGGCCTTGCCGCCGCTATCGGCCTTAATGTTTTGCAAAGCCGACATTATCGGGTTCGCTCGCCCAAGGCGGCGACGCTGTTGGGTGGCGGCCAGGTAGAGGAAATTGCCTCGATCATTGCTGAGCGGGAAATCGCATTGCTGATCGTCGATGGTGCTCTGACTCCGATCCAGCAACGCAATCTCGAAGACAAGGTGAAGGCTAAGGTCATTGACCGGACGGGCCTCATCCTGGAGATTTTCGGCGAGCGTGCAGCAACTGCCGAAGGGCGGCTGCAAGTTGAACTTGCGCATCTCGATTATCAGGCGGGCAGGCTGGTTCGCAGCTGGACCCACCTTGAACGCCAGCGGGGCGGCTTTGGCTTTCTGGGCGGCCCAGGCGAGACGCAGATCGAGGCTGACCGGCGCATGATACGCGACCGCATGGCGAAATTGCGCCGTGAACTGGCAGAGGTTCAGCGTACCCGGGGCATCCATCGGGCACGCCGGAAAAAGGCGCCCTGGCCGACCATTGCGCTCGTGGGCTACACCAATGCGGGAAAATCGACGCTGTTCAACCGGTTAACGCAAGCCAAAGTGCTGGCTGAAGACATGTTGTTCGCAACGCTCGATCCGACCATGCGCGAGTTGCGCTTGCCGGGTATCGAAAAAGCGATCCTTTCCGACACGGTGGGTTTTGTTTCAGACTTGCCGACGCAGCTCGTCGCTGCGTTTCGCGCGACGCTGGAAGAGGTGACCAGCGCGGATATCATCATCCATGTCCGCGATATCGCACATCCTTCGACTGAGGCGCAAAAGGCTGATGTTGAGGCGATTTTGCGCGACCTTGGCCTTGATCTCCACAGCGATGAGCCAGACGCTGCCCCCATATTCGAATTGTGGAACAAGGCTGACAAGCTCGATAGCGAACAGCATGACGATCTGACACAGATGGCCGCCCATTCACCCCGCCATTTCCTGATTTCAGCGCAGACCGGCGAGGGGATTGACCGGTTCATTTCGGCGCTTGCCAATGGGATTGGTACAGGTCGAGAGGAACATTGCCTCCAAATCGATAGTGGCAATGGCGAAATTCTTGCATGGCTTCATGCCCGCGGACGGGTTGAAAATGTCAAGGAAGACAGGGATAAGCTGATTATTCAGGCCTCGCTTCCGCCCAGATCATGGGGCAAGTTCCGCAAGCAATTCCCTGAAATAGTTTTAGATTAAGCTTTCTCGGCCGTTTTAACACGCTGCCACAGTGCCTCTTTGCCGTCGAGATCAAGCTGCTCGAAGTGGCCTTCGGCGAGCGCCTCCATCGAACGAAAGCGGCGCTCGAATTTGCGGTTGGCCGCTTTCAGGGCTTCTTCGGCATCGACCCCGGCCAGGCGACAAACATTAACGGCTGCGAACAACAGGTCGCCAGCCTCTTCAAACCGTTCCGCGTCTGTTGAAGAGGCTCGAATTTCGTCAATTTCCTCATTCACCTTATCAATTGCACCTTCGATATCGGGCCAATCGAAACCGGTTCGCGCCGCACGTTTCTGCAATTTTTGTGAACGCATCAGGGCAGGCAGCGCCACTGCCACATCGGCAAGCGCGCTGGTATCGGTAGATTTTCCGGCACGCTCGGCCGCCTTTATGGCTTCCCAATTGGCGGTCACCGTGCTGGCATTGGTCGCTCGACCATCGCCAAACACATGCGGATGTCGGCGGAGCATCTTGTCGCTGATCGCATCGATGACATCCTGTAACGAGAAATGGCCTTGTTCGCTGGCCATCTGGCTGTGGAAGACGACTTGTAATAAAAGGTCGCCCAGTTCGTCCTTCAGCGCGGCCATGTCGTCACGTTCAATGGCGTCGGCAACTTCATAGGCTTCTTCGATGGTATAAGGCGCGATCGTCGAAAAATTCTGTTCAAGGTCCCAAGGGCATCCGCCATTGGGATCGCGCAGTTTCTTCATGATGTCGGCAAGTTTTTCAATCTGGGGGGGCATCGTTATCAAGCCGATCTTTCAGTACGATAATATATATTATGTTAAGTCAAAAATCGCGATGCCTAAGGAGAGCTCTCCCTAAGGCGTCAACTCCATGACGTCACGTTGCACCCTCCAACTCGAAAAGCTGTCAAGGAAGTTCATCCCTACAACATTGACGTCACCAAAATTGTCCCCGACGACGACGTCAAGATCATCAACTTGAAAATCACCAATTCGGAACTCGGCAACGTTACCAGTCCGTGCCTCAATCTGGCCATTGGCGGTTTCCAATAGGATCTTGCGTCCATCGAGTTCAACATTGGTCTTTCGCGCCAAAGCGTCGCCCATGGCGGTTACCGTAGCGCCGCTATCAACCATGAAGTCCGCATTGACGCCATTGATTGACGCCCGCAGCCAGAAATGCCCATCATCCTGACGAACCAGACGCAGCTTATCGCCCTCCATGCTTTGCCGTGGCGCGCCGGTCAGTTCACCCTTAACGCGATCCCACATCATCGCCATTTCGGGGCGAAAGCTGAAGATCACGAAAATCAGGAAAAATATTGCGATCCAGGCGCCAATCATCTTTGCATATTGCCGCAAAGGCAAACGGCGCGCGATCAGACCGGCAGCAATCAGCACAATCAAAAGCAGCGCATAGACAGCTTCGGGAGAAGCCAGCGCGTCCATCAGCTTACCTTGCCCTCAGTGCGCCGTGCTTTCGCAAAAAGATCGAAAAAATTCCGACCGGTTGTCTCGATCAGTTCCTCAACAGACATATTTCGTTGATCTGCCAGAAAGCCCGCAGTGCTGGCAACAAAGGCCGGCTCGCAGGTCTTTCCTCGATGCGGCACGGGCGCCAAGAACGGGCAATCGGTTTCAACCAGCAAACGATCTGCGGGTAGCCATGCGGCTACATCCTGAAGATCGCGGGCATTTTTGAAGGTCACGATCCCCGACAGCGATATATAAAGGCCAAGGTCTAGCGCCTTGCGGGCGAAATCGGCACTCGCGGTAAAACAGTGGATGACCCCGGTAAAGCGCCCCTTCCCCATTTCTTCGGCAAGTATATCCGCGGTATCTTCTTCGGCGTCACGTGTGTGAATGATGATCGGCAGGCCGGTTTCACGCGCGGCAATAATATGCTGCCGGAAACAGGATTTCTGCTGTTCGCGATCGCTATAGTCATAATAATAATCAAGACCTGTCTCGCCAATCCCGATCACCTTGTGGTGGCTGGCGCGCTTGATCAATTTATCCGCCGTCACATCGCCATGATGGTCAGCCTCATGGGGATGAATGCCCACCGACGCCCAAACGTCTTCCTCACGCTCTGCAAGGCCAATCACCGCGTCCCATTCATTCTCGCGGGTTGAGATGTTCAGCATTGCCGATACGCCAGCGGCCCGGGCGCGCGTCAAGACATCCGCTTCCTGCTCGACCAAACCCTTATAATTCAAGTGACAATGGGAATCGATCAGCATCTACCTCAACCTTCCTGCGGCAATTCCAGTCGGGGGAAGATGGGGGCTGGCGGTGCAATGCGAAAGCCGTTTGCGGCCAATTCAGTATAATAATCCTGATTGGCGATAGTCGCAAAATCACGGTCGTTGGGGCCAATACCCAACTGATCAAGTAACTTTGCGGCGGATTCCGGAATCACGGGTTGTACCGCAAGCGCCAGCGAGCGTAGCGCCCGAACCAGCGTTTCGAGCACTGCCTCCATCCGCTCTGGATCGGTCTTCCGCAACGCCCAAGGCGCCTGGGCATCAATATATTGGTTGCAGGCAAATACCGCACGCATCCAGCAATCGAGGCCGGCGGAAAAATTGAATGCGGCAAAGTTGGCGGGAACGTCGTTCATGCAGGCGTCGTCGATCAAAGCCGTCAGCGCGTAATCCTCTGCCGTCTTGACGTCATTTTGCGGCAGCCTGCCCACAAGGTTTTTCGCAATGAAGGACAAGGTCCGTTGCGCAAGATTGCCGAAACTGTTCGCAAGATCGGCGTTTACGCGGGTGACAATGGCCTCGGCGCTATAGGTGCCATCCTGCCCGAAGCTGACTTCGCGCAGCAGGAAATAGCGGAGCGCATCCACCCCGAACTGATTGGCCAACTCGATCGGATCGACGACGTTGCCAAGCGATTTCGACATTTTTTCGCCGCGGTTTAAAAGGAAGCCGTGGCCGAAAATCTGTTGTGGCAATGGCAGATTGGCCGACATCAGGAAAGCAGGCCAATATACTGCATGAAAACGGACAATATCCTTGCCGATAATGTGGACATTGGCAGGCCAGTAACGGGCGAAGCTACCCTCACGATCCGGAAAGCCGATACCCGACAAATAGGTCGTCAGCGCGTCCACCCAAACATACATGACATGTCCGGGCGAACCCGGCACCGGCACGCCCCAGTCAAAGCTGGTGCGCGACACGCTAAGATCCTTGAGTCCACCTTCGACAAAACGGAGAACTTCGTTACGGCGGCTTTCAGGCCGGATAAAGTCGGGATTGTCGCGATAAAGCGCGAGCAGCGGCTCCTGATATTTCGACAGGCGGAAAAACCAGCTTTCCTCGACGGTCCATTCAACCGGCGTTCCTTGCGGCGACAGACGCACGCCCCCCTCCCCGTCGACCAATTCCTCTTCGCCATAATAGGCTTCGTCGCGGATCGAATACCAACCTTCATAACGATCCAGATAAAGGTCACCGCTGGCCTCCATGGCTTTCCACAAGGCCACGCTGGCAGCATGGTGCGCGGCGTCGCTAGTGCGCATGAATACATCATTTGATATATTCAAAGTTGTACACATCTGCCTGAAATAGGATGACATTTCATCTGCAAATTCAAGGGTATCGCGCCCTGCATCGCGCGCTGTCTGCGCCATTTTCAGACCATGTTCGTCGGTGCCGGTCACAAAACAGACATCGCGGCCCATCAACCGCTGGAAACGGGCAATTGCGTCAGTCGCTATCGCTTCATAGGCATGGCCGATATGCGGCCGACCATTGGGATAGGCAATCGCAGTAGTCAGATAATAAGGTTCGCGCATCGTTCCGCTTTTAAAATAGGTTCAAAATGTCATCCGCGCTGCGCCAAGCTGGCGAGCAGATGGCCCATTTGGAGGAGGACCGCCTGTTTATCAAGCGAAAGCCCGATGGCTCTTGCAGCAAGGCGGTCGGCTTCCTGGAAGGCCTCTACACCGCGCGGCAAATCACTTACCGGCAGATCAGAAGCCGCCCGAGCAATCCGTCCCGGAACATAGCGCAAAAAGGCTTCATAGCTCGATTGTGCGGCCTTAACCGACAACTTCTCGGCAATCTGCATGCGGATCTGGTTGCTGCTGTCACCCTTGGTCAATATGTCTTCGGCCAATTGCTCAATGGCATCAAAACCGATGCCCGAAAGCTGGATTGCCTCGCCCGGTGCGCCGCGCCCGGTTCGCACCAGCGCCGCAATCTCGATTGAGCCCGCATCTGGCAACAAGATGTTCAGCGCCGATGTCATGTCATTGTCGCTCAGCGGGTCGAACCGAAGCATCTGGCAGCGCGACCGGATGGTCGGCAGCAAACGGTCACTCATATGGCTGATCAACAGGAAATATGTGCCCTGCGGCGGTTCTTCGAGCGATTTTAGAAGGGCATTTGCCCCTCCCCGCTCCAGATCATCGGCAGCATCGATGATGACAATGCGCTTGTCCGCCATCGACGGCCGTGTCGTCAGACGATGCTGAACCTCGCGTATCTGATCAATGGATATGCTTCGCTTCAGCTCAGCATCCGGATCTATGGGCTCGCCGTCTTTCGGCAACTCCTTGGGCAATCTTTGCACCCAGACAATATCGGGATGGCTTCGCTGTTCTATCATTGAACTGTGATGGTTCAGCGGATCGACCAGTTGGCGCGCCATTTCACGTGCAAAACTGGCCTTTCCCACCCCGCGCGGGCCCGACAATATCCAGCCATGATGCAGCCTGCCGCTACTAGCGGCCTTGACGAATTGCGCCAATTGCCGGTCATGCCCGAATAACCGGCTCATGGCAGAAGATCCGCGATCTGCGCAAACAGGCGGTCGCCAACGTCGTCTGCAGTGCCGCGGGCGTCAACGACGCGGATCCGATGCGGTTCGGCCTCGGCAATTGCCAGAAAGGCATCGCGTACGCGCTGGTGAAATGCATCATCACGGCCGCCGATGCGGTCGCTCTCGCCGCCGTCGCGCTGTTGCGTCCTTTCCCGGGCATCCGCCAAGGGCAGGTCAAGGATGATCGTCCGTTCAGGCAGAAAACCCCCGCTGCCAATGGCGTGCAACTGCATGATGGCAGCATCGCTTAACCCCAGGCTCGCGCCTTGATACGCGCGGCTGCTATCCAGATAACGATCGGATATTACCCAAATACCCTTTGCCAGCGCCGGCTTGATGCGTTTGACGACATGATCGCTGCGCGCTGCGGCGAACAAAAGCGCTTCGGCTTCTGCGCCCCAGCGGTCGTCACCGCCGCCCAATAGCAATCCCCTGATCGCTTCTGCCCCCTCTGTGCCGCCCGGCTCGCGCGTGATGTCAACTGCAAGCCCATGTGCAGCCAGTCGCTCTGCCAACATGCGGATCTGGGTTGACTTGCCGGCGCCTTCTCCGCCCTCGATCGATATGAAGCGACCCATGATCACAACTTTTCTGCCAAAAGGCGCATGCCGTTCAAGGCTCGACCGAGAAAATTCGCACGCTCGACACTATCCGCTGCGACTAGCGGAAAGCGTTGTACTTTGCCCCCTTCATAAAGCAGCGAGAGCTCCGCGATTTTCTGCCCTTTGCGAATTGGGGCTTTGACGGGGCCGTCATAACTGACGCTGATCCGAGGGCGCTCGATCGCCCCCTTGCGTGAAAGCGCAGCAATGCGCTGCGTCGTTGCTACAGGAACAACCATTGCCTCCCCCAATTGAACCGGCACATTGGTGACCATTTGGTTCGGCGCAAACAAGGGCTGTTCGACCCAATTGTCAAAACCCCAGCGCATCAGCAGCCGCGCCTCGTCTATTCGCGCTTGTGCAGAAGGCAGGCCCGCAATCACCATCAGCAAACGCCGATCGTCCTGCTTGGCCGTACCCACCAGGCAATAGCCCGCCTCTGAACTATGCCCGGTCTTCATGCCGTCTGCGCCTGCCACCGCACCCAGCAGAGGGTTGCGGTTCGATTGCGCCACATTGCCCCAGCGGAAACTGCGCTGTCCGAAAAACATTTCGAACAACTGCGGATGGTCTTCGATGATATGTTCAGCGAGCAGCGATAGATCCTGGGCCGTCGAAACAGTCTTGCCGCCATCAGGCCAGCCACTGGCGTTACCAAAGCGGCTATCTTTCATGCCAAGCCGCTTCGCTGCCGCGTTCATTTCACCAGCAAAGGCGGTTTCGCTGCCGCTGATGCCTTCAGCCAGAACAACGGATGCGTCATTACCCGAAAGCGTAAGTACGCCATGAAGCAGGTTTTCGACCGAGACTTTTTGGTTCGCCTTCAGGAACATGGTCGAACCCCGATTGTTCCAGCGCATCCATGTCGCGCCGCTGACCTTATACTCCGTCTGAAGGCTGATTTTGCGGGCCTTGATCGCTTCAAAGGCGACAAAGGCGGTCATCATCTTGGCCATTGAAGCGGTTGGCACCTGCCTCCCACTCTTTCGATCAACCAATACAGTGCCCGAATTAAGATCGACAAGATAGGCGATCGGCGCGGTCGATTGCGGCAGGGGGGCGTTGGCCTTTACCGGGATAGCAATCGCCAAAAGGGGCAAGAAGAGACATGCGCGCATGTCGCCTTGTTAGCGGGGCAAAGGCGGCTTCGCCAGTGCTTGCTAGTCGCGCAACAGCCTCGCCTGTGGATAGCCGCGCTGGCGCGCATCGTTGAGCGCATTCTCGGCCTCTGCCTCACTCTCAAATGGCCCATATCGCACGCGGAACAAACGTCCATCGGCGCTTGCCGAAACCGTTCCGCCCGATTGCCGTGCAAGCCTTTCCGCCGATGCGCGCGAAGAAAAGGCAGCGATCTGGACGACATAGCCCGCAGGCGCTGCTGCAACCGGAGGCCTGTTCGCCGATGCGCGGCTTCCCGCGACTTCTCGCACAAAACGATCACTACCCGCGCCACTGTCTGCCGAAGCGGGTGACACAGATTGCCCAGCAGTTCTTGCCGGTGTTGATGCCCGTGCCATGGCAGCCGGGCGCGGTTGTTTTGAAAGCCTGTCGCGCAACACCTTCAACAGCGATTCAGGCGTATCCATGCGTGATGCTGCTGGAGACCCGCCGCGAAGCGCAGAGCGATCCTGTTCAGGCGGATTGACCCGGCGGACGCGCACACCGGCGACGCCCTGCCCCACCAGACCCAATTGACGCGCCGCACCCTCGGAAAGATCAATCAGCCGATCGTTGGCAAAGGGTCCGCGATCATTGATCCGCACAAGAATGGTTCGCCCGGTGTCGAGGGCGGTGACTTCAACATAGCTGGGCAAAGGCAGGGTCTTGTGCGCGCCGCTGATACCGGCGGCCACAAATGGCTCGCCATTCGCTGTCGGCCGCCCTTCCATTTCGGAACCATACCAACTGGCATAGCCGACATCGTCATAATTTGGTGTGTCTTCGGGCGTATAGCTAATGTTGCCGACGTTGAACGGCGCACCCAACTTTACCGGAAAATCCTGCACGGCAGCGCTTTGCCCGCCTTGGCCGACTGGGATGGCACCAATATCCTCTTCCCGCCCGCCGCAGGAAGCCAACATCAGGGCTGAACCGGCAGCGAGTGCAACTTTAATTCCGTACCTCATCGGCAAGCAATCCCACAGACAGTGCGTAAAAATTCGAGCAATTATAGTCTAATATCGCGCGATAGTTGCTTCCGAGTAAATAAGCGGTCCGCCCTTCACCATCAGGTTCGATCAACGCGGCCTGCATATTGTCATTGGGCCAGGCTCCTTTTTGCGGAACCAACCCCAATTTTTTCCATTCAGAAACACGCATCCAGCGGCTGTGCCGTGCAAATACACGGGCACATCGAGGCGCGACCAGATTGGTTCTGACGCTTCCTCGATCGAACGATGAGGGCACATCAACGGCAAAACCCCAAGGTTCATCACGCCGCCAACCGGCGTTAAGCAGGTAATTGGCGATTGACGTCATGGCGTCGACCTCGCTCTTCCAGATGTCGGCATAGCCATCGCCATCGCCGTCGCCGGCAAGGCGCAAATAAACCGAAGGCAGGAATTGCGGCTTACCCAATGCTCCGGCCCAGCTTCCCGTGATCGCATAAGAGGGAACCCCGCGATCGATCATTTTAAGAACAGCAATCAGTTCCGCCTCGAACAACTCGCGCCGCCGACCTTCAAACGCCAGCGAAGCGAGCGCATCGGGGGCATGAAAATTGCCCATGACCGCACCATAATTGGTTTCATGGCCGTAAATCGCGATCATCACCTCTTCGGGAACACCGGTTTCATTTTCGATCCGCTGCAACAATGGACGCAGCTCGGTATATTTGGCGCGCCCGCGGCTAATCCGCGCGGCATCGACATGCCGCCGCTTATAAGGTTCGAACGGAGGTGCCGGCGCTGACGATGTGGTTTCGGGCTGTCCGCGATCAAGCTGCACCACCCGGGGGAGATAGACCAGCGACGGCATCGCCCTGTCGAGCGTTGCCTTGCTCACACCTTCCCGCGCAGCACGCGCACGAACCGTCTGCAGATATTGCTCAAAGGCATGCGAATGGCTGTCATTTTGTGCAGGGCTGGCCGTTGGAGTTTGCGCGCTCACCATTGCAGGCGGACCGGCCAATGCAAATGCTGCAACCGCCAAAGCCCCGCCAAAAGGAAAAGACCGCCTGTTTTTCGCCACGCCCATGCCGCTCCCATCATAATATAGCCGGAGCATAGCATCGATGCAGCCGGCTCGCCAATAATGCCGCTCCGCCCGTCGCATCACTGCACCAGTCTGCCGTGCGCCATCAAGAAGTTACATGACGTTGGGACGCCTAAATCTACCGCCGACATCGCGCAAGCGCTTGCCAGACCGCAAATAGTTGCATAACGGGCGTGCGCAAGGACAGGTGGCCGAGTGGTTTAAGGCAGCGGTCTTGAAAACCGCCGTGGGTGCAAGCTCACCGTGGGTTCGAATCCCACCCTGTCCGCCAGCAAACTGAGTTGCGAAAAATGCTGTCGCTTCCGACAGCTATCCTTGGTTTTTTTCAACGCAATTATCCGCTTGCGTTAGCCCGGGTTGCCCGTCGCTGGTTGAATGATACGGAATGTCGCGCTTGCCCGCGCAATCAGTTCGTCATCTGCGAAAATTCGGGCATCAGCTTGGCCTACTCGGTTCCATCCGTCCCCGCGCAGAGGCGTGCACGCCTTTTGCCTCTGACATTGGGGCAACTGCATTGATCAGCGTCGGCGGCATGTTGACGAATACATTTTCATATTGCCCCGGCTCGATGCGATAGGTTTCGTGATAAATGCCGACATCGCCATTATTGCCAATCAAGCGATTAAAGGCCGCCCAGGCAGGAAGATGCTTGTTGTCCTTGGCTTTTGCATAGGCCTCTAACTCTTCGAAGGAGCGCCAATATTGAATCAGCACGATTGTGCGCCCGAACCAAGTCTTGCCCCCCATGAAACCAAGCTCCGGGCGGGGGTATAATTCGCGCAGCATCGCTGACATTTGAATGATGAGTGGCAACCACCGGTGAACCAGCCAAAGCTTGTTGATACGCATGCCGATGATGAACAGGACAAATGGTTCGTCAAGACGGGCCGTCCAGCGACCCTTCAATATCTCGCTCATGCGTTCACCTCTCCTTTCAGCTACGTTGGCACGGCTGGTATTATCCCCACTGCAAAGCCGATCCGTTGCAGCGCATGCATTGTAATGCCGCTGCGCGTTTCCTGACTGAGTTCCAATGTGTTCAACGCGTCTGAGCGCAACAGGCTGACCAGACCGTGCAAGCTGGACCAAACAAACATGGCTTCGCGATCAATTGCTTCCTGGTCGTAGGGTTGCGGGCGCTCTGCAAATACACGACCAAGCGTGTGCCTAAGCACGTCAAAGGCGTCTCGGGCGCCGTGCATCATTTCACTATGTTGATGCGGATCCGGCAACGCGCCGCCAAACATCAGCCGATATTGAAGCGGGTGCGATAAGGCGAATTGAACATAGGCGAAGCCCATCGCCAGGGAATCACCCGCCGGATTGTCCGTTACGGGCGCCGATCGTAGCGCCGCAGCGAAATCGGCATAAGCCCGGCGAACAATCTCGGCAAGGACATGGTCACGGCTGGGGAAATGCCGATAGGGCGCCTGATGCGAAACGCCCAAGCGCCGCGCCACATCGCGCAGGCTGAGCTTTTCAAGTCCTTCCTGTTCGATAATCGCCAAGGCTTCGGCAAGGCAGGCCTCTCGTAGATCGCCGGGCGTGCGCCTTACATCCATAACATCACCGCGAAAGCTTTATGGTCAAACGCGTCACCCGTCCTGCAGTCACTTGAAACGCAGCTTCCTGAAAACGGGGTGCACGCATGGCAGGCCGCACATTATTGGAAACACCCCAAGGTTGCTTCGGCCGACCAAGAATGTCGCGTGTAACTTCTTCCTGACCTTCGGGCAAGGCTGCAACAACCAGCGCATAAGTGCCTGGTGCAAGATTTTTGAATCGGCAGGCTTCTCCGCCAGGTCCACGCGCAACACTCTGTTCCCCAGCGGTTGCACGGCCGTTGGGGAAGTTACGCGGCCCTGCGAAAAGCCTGCATCCGATCGTGCCGGTAGAACCTTCGGCACCTGTGACGGTAACGACAATTTCCTGTGCCATGATCGGCGAAGCGGTGAGTGCCACCCCGGTTACTGCCGAAAAAAAACGTACCATCGATATGTCCAAGATGTTGACACTGTCTACGCACATAAGTTAGTCAGTAGACAGTGTCAACAAACGCATCATGCGGCGGCTTCAGTAAAGGAGATCCGATGGTAGTTGAAACAGCATCTGCGCAACCACGCAGCCCTGCCAACGCAGTGGGTATCCCCCTCATTGTCTCAACGCCTTCGGTTGAAGCAGCAACTACAAAAATACGCACGTGTCCCAACGCTACAGGCAGACACGATGTCCCAACAAAACAAACGGTTGAAACAGAGCCTGCAAAAACATGCAGGCGCGCCAACGCGATAGACAAGCCCGCTATTGTCTCAACGCTATCAGATGCATTTTTTAACGAGCCGGCCTTTTCCTTCATTGTGCCCGATGCAACCGCACGAAAGCGGGCGTTAGAAAAGGCGTTCCGGATCATAGTCGACGAAGATCATAAAATTGGCAGCATCATGATGACGTCGGGCGCCGAAGCCGCCACTGCATGGCGGACGCCAGGCCTGGTCAGGGACAGCCAATGGGATGCAATCCGCACTGGCCTGCCTTATCTGCTTGCCTTTGGCACAGCGATTGGCCGCGCTTCGCTCGTTGCGAAACTGATCAAATCCCATCTACCGGTCGAGGAATATTGGTACCTGCATTATGCGGGCTGCCATTCGAGCCACCGGTCTAAAGGCTTTGGCGGGGCCGCCATTCGGGCGGGGCTGGAGCAGGCCGATGCCGCGCGGTGCAAGGCCTATCTCGAGACAGCGGACGAGAATAACATTCCGATCTACCGCGCCCTCGGATTTCATATCATGCATAGCTGGCAGGTGCCGGACGGTCCGCAATTTTGGGGGATGATGCGAGGCCCGCGCTGAATCCGCAACTATGGTCTGCCAATATGTGGTCAGAGGGTCATCGCTGCCAAACGGTTTGCACCGAGATGAACTCTGTTTCTGCCGGCATTTTTCGCTTCATACATCGCGGCATCAGCCTGATTAATCGCCATGTGCAATGGGCTGTCTTCCTGCCATTGCACAACGCCGAACGAACCGGTGACCAACAAACCATCCGACCATGACGGGTCGCGCAAACCGGATAGGTTCTGGCGAAGCTTCTCCGCCAATTCCGCCGCTTGCTCCAATGCGCAATTTCGCAGCAAAAGGATGAACTCCTCGCCCCCCCAACGCGCCGCCGCACCATCGCCTCGTCCGACCAGATCAAATGGACCTATTGCGTTAGACATCAGTTCAGCAGTCTTTTTCAAAACGCTATCCCCAATGGCGTGGCCATGTTGATCATTGATGCTCTTGAAGTGGTCCAGATCCACAAGGATGAGACTCAACGGATTTGCAGCACCATCATTTCTGATCCTTCCAGCCAAATCCTCAAATGCCCTGCGGTTGTACAACCCTGTCAGGCTATCCCTGTTTGCCAGATATTCCGCAGCTGCCAACGCGTGCGCCAGATCATCCGCAAGTTGCTGCTTTTCCAACTGCGTTCGGATGATCAGACGGTTCTGAACCCGCATACTATGGGCCAGAGCAATAAGTGCGGGGGCAAGGCCGATTGTGGCGATCAACGGTATCGGTCCGATTGTATCGAGATAGGCCAGCGTTTGCGGGGTCAGGCAGAGCATTACGCCGGCTAGAAAACTAAGGAATGTGCGCCATTGAGAGGCGACGACGATGCTGGTTACAGCGATTGACACGATGATCACGACACAGACGAAAAGCGACACGATGTCGCGTCCCAGCATGTCCATCACTGGATACATCATGCCTGCCCAGATCGCGCCTGACACAAATGCCAGACAATCATAGACGTTCCAAAGGGCCTGGCGTTTCTCTTCTGCGCAACGTTGGAGACGTCGACTGACCAGAAACATTGCGAATACCGATCCGGCGTTGAGGGCAATCAACATCGTCATCAAACCCCAGTTACGCAGATAAAGGCTGCAAATGGCTACCAGAGCGAACGGTATGATGTTGATGACATTGGCTAGAGCAATGTGCTGAAGAAAATTCCGCTGCGAAAGCTGGTCGACTTCAGCCTCTGTGGCACGGCTTTCTGATGCCGCCCGCGCTGCGTCAATCGATCTTGCCGTGATTAGCATTTCCATCGGTACGGACCCACCAGTCGTCTCTCTGGATCCATCTCACGAAAACACTAATAATTCGTGCAAACACAAAGGACGCAGGAACATTTATTCCTGCATTTTTGCCATCGGAAACAGCAACAAAGACGCGGCGCGGTGGAAGACCGGTCAGGCAAATATGCTAATTATTGCGAATGCGATTGCCAACGGCAAATCACCGGAACCCTAAACGAGGGAAACGGAGCATCGGGCGGGTTCATCCGGAACACCGCCCTGCCCCCTTGCGGCCTTATTTTTCTTCGGCGAGCTGCCCGCCATTGTCGCGGTTTTCGCCAAAAGCGCTGGTAACACCGTCGACCATCATTTGGATTTCTTCATTGGCATATTTTTCAGCGTCGGCTTGCTTGGAACCGTAGCCGCGCTCCGACTTCACCAATATGTCGAAATAGGCCTTGCGCTCTGTTAAACAGGCGGCCTGAATTGCATCATTGAATTCAGAAGGCCCCTTTTTTGCCTGCACAGCCGAATTATGTTCTTTCACAAGGCAGTTGTTCAATGCTTTGCGGGCGTCATCCATAGGATCGCCCTTAGCTGCAGCCATGTTGAGCGCCATGGCCAGCGCCAGAGTTGTAAACATGCGGTTGCTCCCCAGTTTCTAGCGAACGATATTCTTCCCGGACATCCGATATCACAGCGGACGGGCAGCCTGCAATGATGCAGATTGCGCTTGAATGCGCCCTGAACCTGATGCGTTAGCGGACCCGTTTACCACCTTTTACAACGGCGTCCACAGTCTCAAGTTCGCGAACATTGGCCAGCGGATCACCATCCACCGCGATAATGTCAGCAAGACGGCCAACGGCAATTGCACCGACATCCTTTTCGCGGCCCAATGCTTGTGCGCCGTTGCGAGTTGCGGCCTGGATCGCCTCTAGCGGCGTCATGCCGTAATCAATCATGGTCTTGAATTGACCGCCAATCTGTCCGTGCGGCATCACGCCGGCATCCGATCCGAAGACCATTTTCACGCCGGCTTTGTGGGCCTTGCGGAAATTATCACGCTGGATCTGCGCGACTTCGCGGTCCTTGCGCAAATTATCCTCAAGCACACCGTTTTTTGCGCCCTCGGCCTGGGTATATTCAGTGTTGAAGATATCCATCGAAAACCAGACAGGGCGCGGACGGGCCGCAGCCAGCTTGATTCCTTCATCATCGACCAAGCTTGCATGCTCAATCGTATCAATCCCCGCCTTGATCGCGGCCTTGATCCCCTCTGCGCCATGGGCGTGGGCTGCGACACGCAAGCCCCATTGATGCGCTTCGTCCGCGATCACACGCAATTCGCCCTCGGACAATTGCTGCTGTCCAGGTTCGGTATTGCGAGAGAAAACGCCACCTGTCGCGCAGACCTTGATCACTTCGGCGCCATATTTGCGCTGGCGGCGAACTTCATAACGCAAGCCGTCATCGCTGTCGGCAATGCCTTCTTGCGGTTTTTCAAGGCTGGGGGGAAGAAAGGTCGAATCGCAATGGCCGCCGGTGGCACCAATGGCATAGCCGGCGGGAACGATCCGTGGCCCCACGGCATAGCCACTATCGATTGCCTGTTTCAGGCCAATGTCGTTGCGATTGTCGGAGCCGACGTTGCGCACAGTTGTGAAGCCTGCGTCAAGCATTGCACGGGCATTGCCAACTGCCGTCATGCCCCAGAAGCTGTCTGTAAATTCCAGACCGCGATAACCGCCAATATCGGCCGGGCTGTCGAGGTGAACATGCATGTCGATCAGGCCGGGCAGCAAGGTTTTATCGCCCAGGTCGATATGGGTAACATTTCCGCCCCATTTGACCGTACGTGCGTCGGCGATGCCCGTGATACGGCCATCGGCTCCGACGAAAATCGCAGGGTTGTCGATCATCTTACCGGTCAGCACGTCTAGCATGCGTGCACCTGTGATGACGGTGCCTTGCGTCGCCGCATCCTGTGCCTGGGCTGCCGAAATTGGCAGCGCGAGCGTCAAAAATGATGCCCCCAGACATTTCGCCAAAAAGCTCGGCTTTCCTTTGCTGCGGCCGTTCATATATTCATCCTCATTTTAGAGATTATGCCCAAGCAGATGCCAATTTTGTCTGGAATAGGACAGCAGAAAATCAGGCGTCAGATGCAATGGCGGCAAAGCGTTTCATAATGCGCACGGCACTGATCGGCGATCGCCCGTTCGCGCGCACCCAATTCGGTAGGCTTGGTGGGCGGGCCAAAACTGCTGCTGTTCCATACGGCATTGTACCAGTGCGTGGCCCATATGCCATCGGACGGGTGCGGCCCTTGGGGCCAACTGAGCATTGCTGGATCCCATTCGATGCCGATTGCCGAGCATAACGCGCGCAATCCTTTTTCCGGATCGACGAGCAGCCGGTTGCTATCGACCACGGGGGCGGCACGTCCCAGGCGATCTGAAATCCGGTCATGATATTCCACCAACCGCGCAAAGCCGAGTTGGTCGGCGCTTTTCAGCTCATTCTTTTGGCGATAGCTAGCCACCATCAGGTCGGGATCGCGCACCAAGAAAACATGAACATGATCGGGAAAGTCGTCGATGCCAACCGGCCCCTCCATGTGATGTGACATATGCTTTTGGTACCAGACAGGCTTGCCGCCCGGTATCGCCCCGCGCATGGTCGCACTAACCGACTGCCAGTCGCAATTCATATCGGCGATGATGTCATCCGCCATGGCATGGGGTTCGCCGGTCAGTTTGAGATAGGCACCGTAAAAGGGTTCATCGGTGACGGCACAATCGGCGCGCGATGAAAAGCTTCGCATCATCGCCGTGGAGATATTGCGTGGCCCCGACCACATCGCGATCCGCACGCTCACCCCGCAATATCCCGCTCGACAAGCGCCTTGTAGAGTGTTTGCAGGCGTTCGACCATCGCGCCCCTGCCCTCACTTATTCTGCGCCCGTCAATGGTATGTGCAGGCACAACGCCCGCAAAGGTGCCGGTGACAAAGGCTTCTTCCGCACCATAGACCTCTGTCAGTGAGAAGTTTTTCTCAAACACCGGAATGCCTTCTTCGCGGCAGATGCGGATCACATTGCCGCGCGTTATGCCACCGAGACAATAATCGCCGGTGGAGGTCCACACCTCGCCTTTGCGTACGATGAAGAAATGCGTTGAATTGCAAGTGGCGACAAAGCCGTGGGGATCGAGCATCAGCCCCTCATTCGCGCCTGCCTCGGTCGCCTGAATGCAGGCGGTGATGCAGTTGAGCTTGGAGTGCGAATTGAGCTTAGGATCCTGCACCGCTGGATCGCCGCGTCGGACATGAACGGTGAATAGCGTGATGCCCTTTTCGATCACCTCCGCGTGCGGTTCCTTATGCTCGGCGATGATCACGATGGTCGCGGGAGAAACCACTACGCGGGGGTCTTGATAGGGTGTTGAGCGCACCCCACGCGTGACCATCAAGCGGATATGGCAACTATCCATGTCGTTCGCTTCGATGGTATCATATAGCCGGGCCACCATCTCCTCGCGACTGATCCCGACATCCATTGCGATCGCCTTGGCCCCTTCCCAAAGGCGGTCGAGATGTTCCTTCAAAAAGGCCATGCGGCGTTTGTGAACCCGGATGCCTTCCCAAACCCCGTCGCCCAGCATGAAGCCGCTGTCGAACACAGAAACAACCGCCTCAGCTCGCGGTGTCAGCACGCCATTGACGTTGATCAATATGCGCTCGTTGCGCGGATCGGCTGTGAAATCCTGCGTACCTTTGGCCAATGCTTTCCCCCAAACTCAAGAATCGTCAGGCAGACCTTGTTTCAGCATCCATCTTGCAACGCAAACAGAAGCGCAGAGAGACGAAGTGGACCCTGCATCAAGTTCAGGGTGACACACCGATCGGCGGTCAAATCGGCCTACATATGCAGCATCTTGCCATAGGCTCCGAGCACGCTCTCGTGCATCATCTCGCTAAGCGTCGGATGCGGGAAGACGGTATGCATGAAGTCTTCTTCAACCAGTTCGGCGGTCTTGCCGATGGTATAGCCCTGAATAAGCTCGGTAACTTCGGCACCGACCATATGAGCGCCCAAAAGCTCACCCGTCTTTGCATCAAACACAGTCTTGATGAAGCCCTCGGCTTCACCCAGCGCGATGGCCTTGCCATTACCGATGAACGGGAAGTTGCCGACGCGCACATCATAGCCTGCTTCCTTGGCCTTGGCTTCGGTGAGCCCGACGGAAGCAACCTGCGGATGGCAATAGGTACAACCCGGAATGTTGCGCGGGTCCATAGGATGTGGGTGCGCGTCCATATTACCGAGACTTTGGGCAATGGCTTCGGCCGCGATCACGCCTTCATGGCTCGCCTTGTGCGCCAGCCATGGACCCTGGATCACATCACCAATAGCATAGACGCCCGGAACATTTGTACGGCACATCGCGTCGGTTTTGATGTGGTAACGTTGATCCGGCTCGATATTCAGCGTTTCCAGCCCGATATTTTCGACATTGGGCACGATACCGATTGCGACGATGACATGGCTGAATTCATGGCTGTTTTCCTTGCCATCCTTGTCCTTTATCGTCGCCTTTACGCCGCTGTCATCCGCCGCAATAGTGCTGATGCTCGCCTTGGTCATGATTTTAATGCCCTGTTTGGCCAGTGCCTTTTCAAGAAAGGCTGAGACATCGGCGTCTTCGACGGGAACGATGCGATCCATCATCTCGACAACCGTCACATCGCTGCCCAGATCATTGTAGAAACTGGCAAATTCGATACCGATGGCACCCGAACCAATGACCAGCAACTTTGTCGGCAATTCGGTGGGCACCATCGCGTGGCGATAGGTCCATACCCGCTTTCCATCGGCTTTCAGCTTCGGCAGATCCCGCGCTCTTGCGCCTGTGGCAATGATGATATTCTTGGCTGCAAGCGTGGTTGTAGTACCATCTTTGGTCACGGCAACCGACGTGGGGGACTTCAACACGCCATCGCCCATATGGACGTCGATTTTATTCTTCTTCATCAGATGGGCTATGCCCTGATTGAGCTTGCTCGCCACACCACGCGAACGTTTGACAATGGCATCCAGATCGGCGGTGATCTTTTCCGCTTTCAAGCCATAATCGCCCGCATGTTGCATATAGTGATAGATTTCCGCCGAACGCAGCAACGCTTTGGTCGGGATACAGCCCCAGTTGAGGCAGATGCCGCCGAGATTTTCGCGCTCGACAATCGCGGTTCTCAGCCCAAGCTGCGCAGCCCGGATAGCGGCCACATAGCCACCGGGGCCGGAGCCCAGGACGATAAGGTCGTAATTATCTGCCATATTACGCCACCAACCCCAACGGCTTCTCGATCAACTCCTTGAATACCTTCATGAATTCGGCGCCATCGGCGCCATCGATTGCACGGTGGTCGAAGCTGCCAGTGGCGCTCATCACGGTCGCAATCGCCAGCGCATCGTCGACCACATAGGGGCGCTTCTCGCCGGCACCGATTGCCATGATCATCGCCTGCGGCGGGTTGATGACGGCGGTGAAATGCTTGATGCCCATCATGCCCATATTGGAGATGGAGGCAGTGCCGCCCTGATATTCATGCGGCTGCAATTTGCCGTCCTTGGCTTTGGCAGCAAGTGCAGAGATTTCGGTCGATATCGTTGAGAGCGACTTGTTCGCAGCATCGACTATGATCGGCGTGATCAGGCCGGTGGGGATCGATACTGCGACGCTGATATCGGCGCGGCTATATTGCAGCATCGTGTCTCCCGCGAAGGAGACATTGCACTTAGGCACCTGGATAAGCGCAAGTGCGAGCGCCTTTATAAGCATATCGTTGACCGACAGCTTCACTCCGCGGCTTTCAAGGCTGGCGTTGAGCTCACCGCGCAGCTTCAGGAGCGCGTCGAGGCGGATATCGACCGTCAAGTAGATATGGGGCGCCTCTTGCATCGATTGGGTCAAGCGGCGCGCAATTGTTTTGCGCATATTGCTGAGCTTGACCACCTCGTGCGGGATGCCGAAATCGGGGATTGCAGCAGGTGCAGCCGCCACAGTTGGCGCGACTGGTGCGGCAGCCGCGACTGGCGCCTGCGATGCCGTTGCCTGAACTGCAGATGCAGTTCCAGAACCGGCTGCATCGACATCTTCCTTCACGATACGGCCGCCGGGACCGGTTCCAGTCAGCGTCGCGAGATCGATACCGCGTTCCGCCGCAAGACGCTTCGCCAAGGGGCTGGCTTTGATACGTTCATCCGCAGAGGCTGCGGAAACCGGTGCACTGACTGGAGCGGGCGTCGGCGGCGGGGCGGCCACTTCAACCTTGGGCGCTGGCGCTGCTGCCTTTGCAACAGGAGCCGCTGCAGGCTTTACGGGCGCGGCGTCTTCATCTTCGCCTGTAATCAGCGCGATAACGGTGCCGACCTTCACGCCATCGGTACCTTCAGCAACCATGATCTTCGAAATCACGCCTTCATCGACCGCTTCGAACTCCATCGTGGCTTTGTCAGTCTCAATCTCGGCGATCAAATCGCCCGACGAAACGCTGTCTCCTTCTTTAACGAGCCAGCGGGCAAGCGTGCCCTCTTCCATCGTCGGGGACAAAGCGGGCATTTTGAGCTCGATTGGCATGCAGGAATCCTGTCAATATGGTCTCGAATATCGGGGCGGCATAAGGGCTTGCTTTCCCCAGCGTCAAGCGGCTTGTGCTTGCACAGCCAGCCATTTTCGCGCAGGCTATACGAATTCACGTCTTATGACATTGGGCGGGGTTTCGGGGAAACAACCATGCGCACCTATTTGGTCGTTATCGATGAAAGCGAAGAAGCGCGTCTTGCGCTGCGCTTTGCATCGCGCCGTGCGGCAAAAACCGGCGGCGCAGTGCACATCCTTGCGTTAATCGAAAAGGCGGATTTCGTCGCATGGGGCGGCGTGCAGGCCACGATGGAGGCTGAAAACCGCGAAAAGGCCGAAGAACTTGTCTCTACAGCCGCGGGTACAATCTTTGACGAACTTGGTTTGCAGCCACAGATCACGATCCGCGATGGTGAAGGCGTCGAGGTCGTGAAAGACATGCTGGATGCCCATCCGGAAATCGCCGCGCTCGTTCTGGGTGCGGCGGCGCAGGGTAACCCCGGCCCGATGGTAGCACATTTCACCGGCAATAATGCAGGCACGATGCGCTGCCCGGTAATGGTCATTCCCGGGTCGCTCAATGATGAACAGATTGACGAACTAAGCTGATTTAGCGGCGTTTCTTGCCCTGATGGCGGATGTTACCCGGCCGTCCACGCTTCCCTGCCATATGCTTGCCAGCTATCTGCTTACCCTTGTGCCTGACACCTGACGGACGCTCCATTCGGGAGGGGGCATAACTTCCGCCTTCGGGCAATTCGAAACGCAGCGCTCCGGAAACCGGATTTGCCTCGGCCAGCCTGAGTTTCAGACGCATGCCCGGGCGATACTCATCTCCGCTTTCTTCGCCGGTCAATGTCTGACTGGATTCGTCATAATTGAACCGTTCGGCACCCAGCGTCGAGACAGGGACGAGCCCGTCGCCACCGATCGCTTCCACTGTCGCGAAAAAGCCGAAATTCTGGACGCCCGTGATCCGGGCATCAATGATCTCGCCAATCTGCGCAGCAAGATAGGCTGCAACATAGCGATCTACCGTCTCCCGCTCGGCCTCCATCGCCCTGCGTTCTGCGCGGCTGATCATTTCCGATGTGACGTCAAGCCGCTCGAAATCTTTCGAGGAAAGCCCTGTAACAGACTTGATTACCTTGTCTTTCGGCGCCGGCATTTCAAGTTCATAGGCGCTGACGAGTGCGCGATGAACAATGAGGTCGGCATAGCGGCGGATCGGCGATGTGAAATGCGCATAGCTGCCCAATGCGAGGCCAAAATGGCCCGCATTTTGCGGAGTATAATAAGCCTGTGTCTGGCTGCGCAGCACCGCCTCCATGATTTGCGGCAATATCTCGTCAGAATCCCGCACCTTCGCGATAATCGCATTGAAGGTGGACGGGCGGATCACTTGGCCCAGCGTGAATTCAATATCGAAGGTTTTGAGATAATCTTTCAGCGCGACCAGTTTCTCGCGCGCCGGTGGTTCATGGACACGATAAATAAGCGGCGATTTCTTGCCTTCCAGCGCCTTTGCCGCGGCCACATTGGCGGCAATCATGAAATCCTCGATCACCTGATGCGCATCAAGATGGGCGCGCACAGCAACGCCGATCACCCTGCCCTTATCATCAAGCGCGATCCGCCTTTCGGGCATATCAATGCCAAGTGGATTGCGACTGTCGCGAGCCTTTTTGAGAAGCGCCCAGCAGGCCCACAATGGCTTGAGCGCACTTTCGAGCATCGGGTGATCCAATGTGCCATCAATCGCAGCCTGCGCATCTTCATAAGGAATATTGGCAGAAATGCAGGCGATAGCGCGCGCGAAACGCCATGACGTCACATGACCGCCAGCATCGATCTGCATATGGCAGGCTAGGACTGCACGATCCTCTCCTGCCCGCAGTGAACATTTATCCGATGATAGTGCGTGCGGCAACATCGGCACCACGCGGTCGGGAAAATAGACACTGTTACCGCGCTTAGCCGCCTCCCGATCGAGTACGCTTCCCGGACGGACATAGTAGCTGACATCAGCAATCGCGACGATCGCGTTAAAGCCACCTGGATTTTTGGGGTCGTCATCAGCAATTGCCCAGACAGCATCGTCAAAATCGCGGGCATCGCGTGGATCGATCGCGATAATGGGCAGGTGACGTAGATCTTCACGATGCTCAGCCGTGACCGGCAGATCGTGGACAGTCGCGGCTTCATCCTCGACTTCTTGTGGAATTTCGAATGGAATGCCGAATTTATGGATCGCGATCAGGCTGAAACTTTTGGGGGCAAAAGGATCACCCAACAGTTCAGTTACCTTCGCCTTTTTCTGTCCGGCGCGCCCGCCCAGTTCCGCCAAGACGAGATCGCCAGGCTTTGCTTCACCCAATTCGAAAAGGGGAGTGTCAAAACGGGCCTTTTTGTCCGTCGATTTCAGCCAGAAACGGCCGTTTCCTCCATCCTCGACAACGCCCAATATCTGTTCGCTCGCTTTGGCAAGCTTCTTCATCGGATGGGCGATCCAGCTGGAGCCGGCCTCTTCAGTGCGGGCAAGGATACGATCGCCAATACCCAACGCGCCCCTGCGGCCGCGTTCGATCACCCGCAATTTGGGTGGGGGCACACCTTCTGCTTCCCACCGTTCGGGTATTGCGATCAACTGATTGCCATCAACATCGACGATTTTGAGGACAGTAACGCGCGGGACCCCGCCCATCTTGTGAAAGGCCCTGCCCGGAGCTGCATCGATCAGCCCTTCGTCGGTCATGTCACGCAACAAAGCCTTAAGCGCGATCTTGTCGCTGCCATGCAGGCCAAATCCGCGCGATATCTCCCGCTTGCCTGCCGGCTCTTTCGATTGCTCGATAAATTCGAGTATCTGCTCGCGGGTGGGAAGTCCCGGCTGGTGGCGCGGCTTTCGCGCCAAATCAGTAAGTCCGGCCAATAAGGATACGTTCCACCGCTGGCGCGCCTGAGAAGAAACAGGGTCCGTCGGCCGGCGCTGCATCCAAAGGCGCGTTGCGCATCGTTAACTTCAGCGCTTTCAGTTGTTCGACAATCTTGTCGAGCGCGTCGCCGCTAGGGCGGGCCCATTGCACCTCGACCCAGCCTGCAAACTTGGCCTCATCGCCTTGATAATGCGCCGCAAGGTCGGAGACATCGCGACGGATATTCCCGTCAAGCCGTGCCTTTGCCTCATTGTACAGATTGGACTGGATATCCTCCAACATTGCCGATGCAGCGGCAACAAATTCGGCGCGCGGCGTGAAGGCCGTCGCAAGCTTACCGTCATCTTTGTAAAGCCGGTCACGGCGCAGCACCGCAGCCTTGCCGTCGGCGACATCGCGCGGGCCAACCTCGACGATCAGGGGCGCACCTTTCTTCACCCATGACCAACGCTTGTTCGCCGCTTTTGTTGCCTTGGTATCCAAAAGGACGCGCACAGGCTCTCCGAAGGCGCTGAGCGAACCAAGTTCGCGCGAGAGGTTACGGCAATATTCAAGCACGGCGGCATCGCCATCATCGTCCCGCAACATCGGCACGATCACAATCTGCCAAGGCGCAACTTGCGGGGGACAGCGCAAGCCGTCATCATCGCCATGCGTCATGATCACGCCGCCGATCAGGCGGGTAGATACGCCCCAGCTGGTGGTATGGGCAAATTGCTGCCCGCCTTCCTTGTCCTGATATTTAATGCCAGCGGCTTCAGAAAAGCCGGTGCCAAGATAATGCGAGGTGCCAGCCTGAAGTGCTTTGCCATCCTGCATCATGGCTTCTATCGAATAGGTTGCAACGGCACCCGGAAAACGTTCATTTTCGGGCTTTTCACCCGCCATGACCGGCATGGCCAGCGGGCCTTCGGCAAAGGCGCGATACATTTCCAGGGCGCGCATGGTTTCATTCATCGCGTCGTCGCGGTCGACATGCGCGGTATGCCCCTCCTGCCAGAGGAACTCGCTGGTGCGCAGGAACATACGGGTGCGCATTTCCCAACGCACGACATTTGCCCATTGGTTGACCATCAGCGGCAGATCACGCCAGCTTTGCACCCAGCGGCTCATGGCGGCACCGATCACTGTTTCCGATGTCGGCCGCACGACCAAGGGCTCTTCCAGTTTCGATTCCGGATCGGGGACCAGTTTGCCCTTGCCGTCACCGACGAGGCGGTGATGTGTTACGACAGCCATCTCCTTGGCAAAGCCTTCGACATGGTCCGCCTCTTTTTCAAAGAAAGACAGCGGGATGAATAGGGGGAAATAGCAGTTATCGACCCCTGCCTTCTTGATTTCGGCATCCATCAATTTCTGGATGCGTTCCCAAATGCCATAACCCCATGGGCGGATAACCATGCAGCCGCGAACCCCCGATTCCTCGGCAAGATCGGCTTCGGATATGACCTCCTGATACCAGGCGGCGAAATTTTGTTGGCGGGTGACGGATAAGGCGTGTTTCATGGCGCCGGCCCTAGCGGGTCACCGCCGCAATCGCAACTGGCGAGGTGTCAGCGTTGCGACAGCTTGTCGATCTTCGCCTGAAGTTCGGCCATCTGCCGCTTAAGATCATCGATATTGTCGTCGCCGGCCTGCTTGCCACCGCCAAGGTTCGGCATGAAGGCATCGCGTGCGGCGCGCATCATTTCGATATTCTGCTTGGCAATATGTCCGAAAGGCCCAGAAGTCAGCGCAGTTTCGATCACATTCTGAACCTGTTTCTGGTTCTTGCGGAAATTGTCCATCGAACTTTCGAGAAATTGGGGAACCAACCCCTGCATCGAGTCGCCATAGAGCGCGATGATCTGGCGCAGGAAGCTGACGGGGAGCATTCCCTGCCCGCCGGTTTCTTCTTCCATGATGATCTGGGTCAGAACGCTATGGGTGATATCATCACCCGTCTTTGCATCGACAACCTTGAATTCAACGTCTTTGCGCGTCAGCTCGGCCAAGAAGTCCAGCGTGATATATTTCGACGATTGCGTGTTGTAGAGCCGACGGTTCGCGTATTTCTTGATGATGATCGGATCGCCATCCGCAACGGTTGCGCTTTTGCGTGCCATTCCAGTTTTCCCTCGAAGAGCGCGGCACCTAGCACCAGACGGTGGTGCACTGCAACAAAAACGCTGAAAAGCGTCAAAACCCGGCTCGATTACCGCATGCAAGGCGCAAATGTTGCAACTTTGCTGAGAGCACTTTTTTTTCGAGCAGAAAAAATGAATTTGCGCTGAACGGATGCCCAAACGACCAAATGAAACATCCGAATATCATTATCGTATCATTTGAAACGAAATTTCGTCAGGCAGGGATGTTGCGAAGCTTTCTTGTCTCACGCAAAATCCACACAGTGTTATTGCTGTGTGGCGCATTGGCAACATCGTTGCAAAAAGGCCATCGCAGTGGCCAAGACGCTTGCACGCGCCCATGCTCTAGTCTTAGGGCGAAAAATTACGGAAATTTGATTCTCGAACTGGGGAGTTCCTAAGAATGAAGAAGTCGCGTTTGCTCGTGACCGGCTCTTTGCTCGGTCTTGCAATGTTTACCGCCGTTCCGGCGTTGGCTCAGTCGGCCGACGACCAGACACCTCCGGCGTCGTCCAGTGACGATGACGAAGACGCAGCCGAAGAGGAAGAGGGCAGCGCCCCCATTCTCGTCACCGGTTCGCGCATTTCGCGTCCGACACTCGAATCAGCGGTTCCGCTGACTTCGGTAACCGTCGATGACATCACCGGTACGGGTGAAGTTTCGCTCGGTGACGCGCTGAACGACCTTCCGTCGCTCCGCTCGACCTTCTCGGCTGGTAACTCAAGCCGCTTCATCGGTACTGCGGGCCTCAGCCTTCTTGACCTTCGCGGCCTCGGCACTGACCGTACGCTCGTTCTCGTCAATGGCCGCCGCCATGTCACTTCGTCGCCCGGCGACAATGGTTTTGACGTCAACACCATTCCGATCGATCTTGTTGAGCGTATCGACATCGTCACCGGCGGCAACTCGGCCATTTATGGTTCGGACGCTGTTGCAGGCGTCGTCAACTTCGTGATGCGGAAAGATTTCGACGGCATCAAGCTGAACGGCCAGAGCGGTCTTTCTTCACGTGGTGATCGTGGAACTTATTTTGTCAGCGCACTCGCCGGCACCAACTTTGCCGACGGTCGTGGTAACATCACGGGTGCAGTTGAATATACCCGTCAGCAGCCGCTTTACTTCCGCCAGCGCGATGAGCTGACCGGTGCATTGAGCGGTCGTTGCCAATATAACGCTTCGGAAATCGCAACTGGCGAACCGGCAGCGGGCGATGGCATCCCCGACAACACCTTCTTCTGCGGCGTGAAGAATGCTGCAATCAGCAACGCTGGCACCATCGGTGCTCTTGACGCAGCTTCGAGCGCAACGCGCCGTTACCTGCGCTTCAACGATGCTGGTGATGTTGTCATCGACACCCCGACCCAGGCTTTCTCTGCTTTCGGCAGCGGCAACCAGATTGGCGGCATCGGCTCAACCCTGCGCGACACCGGCAGCCTTCTTGCAGAAGTTGATCGTTACGCGTTCAACGTGCTCGGCCATTTTGACGTTTCGGATGCGTTCCGTCCGTTCATCGAAGCCAAATATGTTCGCGTGAATGCATCCGGCGAAGGCCAGCCCAGCTTCCAGCAGGGCACCATCCCCGGCTTCTTCGGTGGCGGCAACAACCTGCGCTGCAGCAACGCTTTCCTGAGCGCGGCTGCACTCGCAACGCTGCAAAGCTTCGGCGTCTGCACCAACACCGCAACCGGCACATTGAACGTTTCGCGCTTCAACGTCGATTTCGGTGGTCGTAAGTTCTTCGGAACCCGCGAAACCTATCGTGCAGTTGCAGGTGTTGAAGGCACGTTCAACGACGACTGGAAATATGAAGTCGCGTTCAACTATGGCCGTTTCGAAGCCGTTGGCCGCAACGATCGCAACCTCTATCTGTTCGACGAAAACGGCAACCCCGATGGCTATCTGCTCGCGCTTGATGCCGTTCGTGCACCTGCCGGCTTCACCGGCACCAACGTTGCCCGCAACGCTGCCGGTCAGAATGTGGTCTGCGCCGTCAACGCCGTGACCAACGTTCGCCCGGATTGCGTTCCGATCAACATCTTCGGTTCGGGTCTCGCTACGCCGGAAGCAATTGCTTTCTCGCATCGTCCGAGCATCAACACCGAATTCGCCAGCCAGATGGTTGGTTCGGCATTTGTCGGTGGTGACCTGTCGCAACTGTTCGAACTTCCCGGCGGTCCGATCGCATTCGCGGCTGGAGCCGAGTATCGCGAAGAAAAGGCGAATGTCGATTATGACGACATCACCTCGGATGGCCGTACCTTCCTCAACGCGCTCCAGGATTTCCGTCCGCCTGCGCTGAAGGTGAAGGAAGCTTATGGTGAAGTCTTCTTCCCGCTTCTGAAGGACACCCTGTTCGCGCAGGAACTGTCGGTCAATGTTGCTGGTCGTGTGTCTGACTATAGCGGTGCTGGCGCCAGCGTTGGAACCGTCTATGCCTACAACATCCAGGGCATCTACGCTCCGATCGAGGACATCCGCTTCCGCGCTGCTTACGCGACTTCGGTCCGTGCGCCGACGCAGAGCGACCTGTTCTCGCCCCTGTCGCAGAACTTCGCCTTCATCAGCGATCCTTGTGACTCGGTGAACATCGTCGCAGGTCCGAACCGTGCAGCCAACTGTGCTGCCGCTGGCGTTCCGACCACGATCACTGCAGCAACCGCAGCAGCTTGCGCCGGTTCGTCCTTCGGTACCACTGTCGGTACGCCTTGGGTGAACTGCACGGCGCGTGCATTCTCGACCGGTTTTGAATCAGGCGGCAACCCGACCCTGACCGAAGAGCGTGGCAAGAGCTTGACCATTGGTGCAGTCATCAAGCCGCGGTTCATCCCTGGCCTGACCTTCACCGTCGACTATTACAACATCAAGGTTGAGGACCTGATTGCTACGCTCGGTGCGCAGACGATCATCAGCCTCTGCTATGATAGCGAAACGCTTGCCAATCCCTTCTGCTCCACCGTCAATCGTGACCCCTCGACCGGCCTGTTCGCTGAACCGGCTGTGATTTCGGGCGGCGTCAACTTTGCGGCTCAGCGCACCAAGGGCATGGACTTCGATCTCGACTATCGTAAGACCTTCGACAATGGTGACCGGATCCGTCTCAGCCTGATCGCAACCCGCGTTCAAGCGCTGAACAACTTCACCGATCCGACCCGTCCGACTGAACCGAACCGTCAGTTGAGCGAACTTGGCGACCCGCAGTGGGCCGGCAGCTTCATCTTTGACTATGATTTCGGTGATTTCGACATCCGCTATTCTGCGCGCTACATCGGCAAGCAGACGATTGCGTCTTACGAAACGCAGAACTCCTACACCGGTCTTTGCCCGGCTTCGGGTGTGACGCCGAACACGGGTGGCACTTTGAACGGTACAGCAGTGCCTTGCACCGCCGGTTCGCTGGTCAAGATTGCGCCGAACAATGCCGACGCCTTCCCGCGGGTATGGTATCCGGACGTCATCTATCATGACATCCGCGTGGGCTTCAGCGTTGCTGAAAAGTTCCGTCTGTACGGTGGTGTTAGCAACCTGCTCGACCGTCAGCCGCCGCTCGGCCTGCTCGGTACCGCTGGTGGCGATCCGTTCGACAGCTTCGGCCGCAACTTCTTCCTTGGCTTCAGCGCCAACTGGTAAGCGGTTTAAAACCTGAAAAAGAAAGGGCGCCCATGTGGCGCCCTTTTTTTGTGTCCTTAAACGCCGGAGATTTAAAAAGCCGCGGCGGAGCAACCTGCCCCATTCAAACCCGAAATTACGATGTCAGTTGGTCAGGCCCAGATCCGCTCGGCCCGTTGCCCCAGCCCGGTTAGCAATTCATAGGGTGACTTGCCGGTCACAGCTGACGCAGCCGTCAGATCAAAGTCCACTGCCACCCAGTCGCCCTCGGCAAGACCGGGCGCTGCGCTGGCGTCAATCGTGACAAGGTCCATTGACACCCTGCCCAACACGGGGAGCCAATGTTCGCCAGTCCGCACCCTGCCCTTTGACGAGAAGCCCCGCCAATAGCCGTCGGCATAGCCCATCGCGATTGTTGCAACCCGTGTGGGCGCATTGCATTTATGGGTTGCATTATACCCGATCGCATCGCCGGCCTGAAGGCAGCGGAGCTGAAGTACACGGGCCTCGATGCCGACAACGGGACGGATAAGTCCGGCGAGTTCGGCGCGCGCGATGCCGCCATAAAGCGCAACACCGGGCCGGGTGAGGTCAAAATGATAATCGCTACCCAGAATGATACCCGCGCTGTTGGCAAAGCTCTTCCGTTTGTAGGGCAAGCCGGCGGTCATTTTCTGAAATCGCGCCAATTGGGCGGGATTCTGGGGGCTATCCTCGTCCGCGGACGCAAGGTGCGACATCAATATGTCGATATCAAGCCCGTCCAACAGCCCTGCCTTAAGCTGTTCCGGACCAATACCCAGCCTGTTGATCCCGCTGTCGAGCATCACATGGCAACGCCCCCCGCGAGCCTGACGCCAAGCAGAAAGCTGGGCGGGGGTGTTGAGCACGGGAATCGCACCCAATTGCATGGCTGCGGAAATATCCGCTGCACCCGCACCATTAAGCACTGCGATCCGTTCTGCGGGTATGATGTCTGCAATGGCTTCTGCCTCGGCCCAATGGGCGACGAAGAAATCCCGGCAGCCGGCCTTCCACAACCGCGCAGCAACTTCGCGCGCGCCAAGGCCATAGCCATTGGCCTTCACGGCAGCGCCGGTCGCCGCATTGCCGCTCAGCCTTGCCAATGTGCTCCAGTTTTCAGCCAGAGCCCCGCCATCGAGCCTCAGCCGGATAGGCGAAGAAAAGCTCAATCCAGTTCCTTGTCCTTGTTTTCGGGCAGCCAGAACAGCGAAACGATGAAGGCCATCGCGACTACGCCGATGGTATACCAAAGCCCATTAAACGCCCCGCCGGTCTTCACCACGATATATTGCGAGATGAAGGGCAGGAATCCGCCAAAATAGCCTGTGCCGATATGATAGGGGATCGACATGGAGGTATAGCGAATCTTGGCCGGGAACAGTTCGACAAGGATAGCGGCAACCTGACCATAGGTCATTGCCGAGAGTGCAACCAGCGCCGCAACGGCGCCAATGATGATCCAGGGATTGCGCTGTTCAGGATCAGACTTATCAGGATAACCGGCTGCTTCGAGTGCTGCGACATAGGCTTTTTCGTCAAAGCCTTTGACCTCGGCAGCGCCCACTTTCAAAATAATCTCGCTGCCGCTTTCCTTTGCATAGCTGATCCCGCGCTTTGAAAGGAAATTAAGCGCCTTTCCGCATTCGGTTGTCTGTTTGGTGGCAACGATGCTCCAGTCGCATTCGGGCATCACAATCGTTACCGGTGATGTTGCACTTGCCTTGGCCAAAGCCGGATTTGCCGCATCTGCCATGGCGTGGAACAACGGAAAGGTGAGCAGCATGGTCAAGGCGTAGCCGATGAGCAGCATCTTCTTGCGGCCATAATGATCAGACAGCCAGCCTGCCGCGACATAGAGCGGGGCGGCAAGCAACGCGCCGACGGCCATATAGCCCAGCGCATCGGTTTCCGGCACACGCGCAGTTCCGGTAAGGAAATAGAGCGTACCGAATTGAGAGGTGTAATAGATCACCGTCAGGCCGGCAGCGACGCCGAACAGCGCCACCAAAATGCGCTTGATATTGCCGGGATATTGGAAGCTTTCGACAAAGGGATTTTTCGATGTCGTGCCGGCTTCTTTCATCGCCTTGAACACCGGGCTTTCGGAAAGCTGCAAGCGGATCCAGAGCGATATGGCCAAAAGCAGGACCGAGATCAGAAAGGGTACGCGCCATCCCCATGCCTCAAACGCTTCGGGCGTCATGATCGAGCGGGTCGCCAGTACGACAACAACAGCGAGGAGGAAGCCACCCGCAACCGATGCCTGGATCCAACTGGTATATTGCCCACGCTTGCCCTTGGGCGCATGTTCCGCGACATAGATCGCCGCGCCGCCATATTCACCGCCCAGCGCCAATCCCTGCAGGCACCGCAGCAGCAACAGCAGCCCTGCGGCCCAAAGACCCGCCGTTTCAAATGTCGGGAGCAGGCCGATCGCAGCAGTCGCAACGCCCATCAGCGAGATCGTGACGAGGAAGGTATATTTCCGTCCGATCTTGTCACCCAGATAGCCGAATATAATCGCGCCAAGCGGACGCACACCAAAACCCGCGCCGAACACCGCTAGGCTGGCCAGCATGGCGGCAGTCGGGTTGTCGGAAGGGAAAAACAATTTGGCGATCAACGCGCTCAAAATGCCGTAGACGAAAAAGTCATACCATTCGAAAACAGTGCCAAGCGACGAGGCGGTGATGACCAGCCTGTCCCGCTTAGGATCAATAACGCCCTCATTCGCAGTCTGTGCGGTCGCCATTTCGCCCCTCCTAAAACTTTGCTTGGTCTCCTTCTTAGTTGCAACGCTTCGCGGTTCAAGCCTTGTTGCGCTTGTTTAAGTGAGCGATTAACGTTCGTTGTGGAGAACGAGGGAGAGTATGATGCTGACCAAG
This sequence comes from Sphingobium sp., assembly GCA_035196065.1. Classification (NCBI taxonomy): domain Bacteria; kingdom Pseudomonadati; phylum Pseudomonadota; class Alphaproteobacteria; order Sphingomonadales; family Sphingobiaceae; genus Sphingobium; species Sphingobium sp. Next base: position 2,062,761 of record CP136575.1, on the reverse strand, counting down.
GGCGACGAATATCCAATCCACCAGACAGCCGAACCGATCGCCTTTTCGGGCACCGACCGGAATTTCTACGATCGCTTTTTCTTTTGCGGGTATCGATCCGACGGCTCCGGCTATTTCGGCGCGGCATTTGGCGTCTATCCCCACCTCAATATTGCCGACGCGCATTTTTCGATCATTCGTGATGGCACCCAGCATTGCGTTCATGCCTCACGCATCCTTGGATATGAGCGGATGGACATGGATTGTGGGCCTATCCGAATTGAAGTGGTTGAGCCGCTGAAATCGGTCCGGCTGGTAGTCAACAACCATGACGGCATTTCGGCCGATCTGCTGTTCGAAGGCCGTTCGGCACCAATTCAGGAACCCCGCTTCACCCGGCGCAACGGTACGCGCATGTTCATGGATCTCACCCGTTTTACCGTGAATTGCCATGTCAGCGGATGGGTTGAGGTTGATGGCAAACGCGAAAGCTATGAAGGCGCATTTGGCACGCGTGATCGCAGCTGGGGCGTCCGGCCAATCGGTGCGCAAGATCCCCAACCCGTCGTCCCGCCTGTCATGCCGCAATTTTACTGGCTCTGGGCACCAACCAATTTTCCAAACCTGTCCCTCTATGCCCATGTCAATGAAGACGAAAAAGGCGTTCCATGGAACCGGCGCGCGACATTGATGATGGATGGTGCCAATCAGGAAGGCGGGCAACATCTGCATGATGACCGTTTCCATATCGGCTGGCAGCCGGGCAAGCGGCATGCCGCACAAGCCCGAATGGATGTGCGCGACGATGGCGGGCGTGAACATTGCGTTACTTGGGAACCGATCGACCTCTTCATGATGAAAGGTCTTGGCTATGGCCACCCAGAATGGACACATGGAGGTTTCAAGGGAGAGCTGGCGGTTGCGCGGGAAGATTTCCGCCCCGCCGATCTCGATCCGCTCTTGCTGCCCCACCTTCACATCCAGCATGTCGCACGCGCCCGGCATGAAGGCGGCGGCGCAAGCGCGGATGGCATCGGCATTGTCGAACAGCTAGTCATCGGCGTGCATGGCCCCAGCGGCTTCAAGGGATTGATCGACGGGGCGAGCGCATGACCGAACCGGTCCTTACGCTCACAGATCTGACTCCTGAATGGCTGAGCGATTTGCTCCGAGGGCGCGGTCATGATGTCACAGTGTCCTCCGTCGAGGCGCGCAGAATTGGCACCGGCCAGGTTGGCGCGACTTACCGCCTGACATTGGGCTTCACCGGCGAGCACGGCAATTGCCCGCCGACGCTGGTCGCAAAGCTGCCATCCGAAGACGAGCTCAGCCGCACAACCGGCAAATCGCACCTTACCTATTTGCGGGAAAGCCGCTTCTACCAAAGCTTTGCGGGCAAGCGGCCGATGGCGGTTCCTGACCATCTCTACATCGCCTTTGACGATGAAAGCCACGCCTTCACCCTGATCATGCATGACCTGCCTGATCATGTGCAGGGTAACCAGTTGGCCGAACCGACCCGCGCAGAGGCGTTGTTGGCTGTTGATGCAGCCGCGAGCATCCATGCGGGTTGGTGGGGCGACCCCATGCTTGACACGCTTGACTGGCCCAATGGGACCAAAGCTGTGCCGCCCGCGCTTGATGGCGATGTTCTGCTCAACATGCTCTGGCCTTCCTTTTGCGACCGTTATGGCGATCGGGTGAGCGCTGACATGCGCCGTGTTGGTGAGGCTTTTTTGGGAAAACTCAACGCCAATGCAGAGCGGCGACTGAGCCCGCGTTGCCTGACGCACAATGATTTCCGCCCCGACAACATGCTGTTCAACCCTGCCGATTCCGCAAAGCCTATCGTCATTGTCGACTGGCAAACCACGGGCGTCGGTGTGGGCGTCGGCGATATTGCTTACTATGCTGGCACAGCATTTGAGCCGGAAAACCGCGGCTTGCTCGAGACCGAACTGGTACAACGCTACCGCGATGGCCTGCTCGCACGCGGCATAGGAGAACAGGATCTGGTCCATATCGAGGATGATTATTGCCGTTCCTCGGTTGCAGGTTTTCTGATGGGCGTAACGGCAGCCATGGTTGTCGAGCGCACTGATCGCGGCGACGATATGTTCCTTGCGATGGCGCGCCGCTCTGCCGCGATGGTCCTCTATCATAAAGAAAGGGCGCTGCCTGCATGAGCCGTTTCATCGACCTGTCGATCCCGATCACCAATGATGTGATTTCCGACCCGCCCGTCATGCGTCCGCAAGTGACCTATATGACGCATGAGAGCACATGGGAGCAGATCGCGATGTTCTTCCCGGGGCTAACCCGCGAAGACCTGCCCGATGGCGAGGGTTGGGCGGTCGAAACGCTGACGCTTTCCACGCACAATGGCACGCATATGGACGCGCCGTGGCATTATCATTCGACGACCGATAGTGGCGCCACCCCTGCCCCGTCGATCGACGAGGCACCGCTGGACCTGTTCTTCCGCCCCGGCGTAAAACTCGACTTTTCGGATCGCCCGCACGGCCATGTCATCAGCGCTGCTGAGGTGGAGGCGGAGCTCGCGCGGATTGGTCATCAATTGCAACCGCTCGATATCGTTCTCGTTCAGTCCGGCGCAATATATGGCACCGACAACTTCACCGATCAGGGCTGCGGCATGGGCGCCGAGGCAACGCTTTACCTGACCGAGCGCGGCGTTCAGGTGGTAGGCACCGATGCCTGGAGTTGGGATGCACCCTTTTCGCATACTGCAAAACGCTGGGCGGAAAAGCGCGATCCATCCATCATCTGGGAGGGGCATAAGGCAGGCCGCATCCAACCTTATTATCAGATTGAGAAGCTGGCGAACCTATCCGCAATTCCCGCAACCGGTTTCATGTTCAGCTGCTTTCCCGTGAAAATTGAACGCGCCAGCGCAGGCTGGATCAGGGCCGTAGCTATCCTCGATAGCTAGATCGGTGCATGGGGCGGGCTTTCCCGCCGCTTTCTTTCCAATCTGCGGGGTTGGAAACGCGCTCAAACCCGGATGGCTGTGAAGCGGATATGACCTTCAAAGGCTGATCCGGGCTCGATAGCCGGCATCGTGCAATCGGCTCTGTTAAGCGCGTTATTGATATGTGGCACGGGTTCGAAACAAAAGAAATCGGCTCCCTTTGGCGTGTACAGCACGGCATTGGAAAGGGACGATGTGATTTGAAGCATATGTGATCGCCCTTCCCAGGCAACCCTCGCCACACCGCTCCAGTCGGCATAGGCATTGTCTATCGCGGATGCGCCAACGCTTCTTTTGTAAGAAAAATCCACTTCGCCGGCGGGGGCGATCGCCCTCTTTGGCAAATGATCGTCACCGCTTTGGTAAAACAAGCCTGCCGAAAACTGAAGACTGGCGGCCTTGGCATCGAAATAGGGATGATGTCCAAAGGCGAGTGGGGCGATTTCGTCGGCGAGATTTGTCGCCTTCATGCGGAGAATGAGGCTGTCTTCGATTAACTCTATCTGCTGTTCGGCACGGAACGGCCAAGGCCAGCGCGCATCGCCGGCGAAATCCAGCTGAAGCGTTAGATCGGCCGCCCCATGATGAACGGGTGCCCAAGCCTCTTGCCAACCAACGCCATGAATGGCGTGTGGCCGCGAAATCGCATTTTCTTCAATCTTTACGGTCCGCCCATTCCAGTCGAACCGTCCAAAGCCGATCCTGTTTGAATAAGGAACCAAGGGGAAGGATGCGCAGCCAGCAATATTGCCCGAGGCTATATCCTGCTCCGCAGCAGCGCGAAACATTTGCTGCCCATCGACTTCCCACGATGCAAGCGCCCCGCCCAGGCCAGGCGCGACATGGCAGATGCTGTTACCGGCTCTGATCGCCAGCACCTCATCTGCCACGCGGTTATTCCATCTCCAGGATGATCGCATCCACAGCAAGGCTTTCCCCAGCCTTTGCATTGACGCTCTTCACCGTTCCTGCCTTTTCGGCACGCAATATGTTTTCCATCTTCATCGCCTCGACAATTGCCAGCGGCTGCCCGGCCTCGACCTTATCGCCAGCCTCGACATGGATCGCGGTGATCAGGCCAGGCATCGGGCAAATTAGATATTTGGAAAGATCGGGCGGGATCTTCTCGATCATATATTCGGCGAGCGGCGAGACATGTTCGGGCAAGCAGACGACCTTGTGGCTTGCTCCCCGGGCGGTCATTTTGAAACCCGAGCCTGATTTAGCCAGCTTGACCGCAATATTTTCGCCATCGGCCACTGCCTTTATGAGCCGTGCGCCCGGTGCATAGTCGGTATCCAGCTCCATCTTGACGCCATCTACGGTGACTTCGCCATTATGGACGAAGACGTCATGCTTCTGCTGATCGACCGACACCTGCCAGTGACGGATCGCAGGAAGAACCGTGCCCAATTGGCCATCTACATGGCGCGCGCGTTCCGAATTGCGGGTCGCGACAATGCCTGCAATTGCGCACAATTTACGCACCAGATCTTCAGAAGCAGGCGCACCAACAAAGCCTTCTGGATATTCCTCGGCAATAAAACCGGTGGTGAGTTCGCCGGAGCGGAAGCGCGGATGCTGCATGATCGCGCTGACGAAGTCGATATTGTGGCCAAGCCCCTCAATTTCGAAGCGGTCAAGCGCCTCAATCTGCCGGTCGGCGGCTTCATCACGTGTCTTGCCCCATGTGATCAGCTTTGCAATCATCGGGTCGTAGAACATCGACACTTCACCGCCATCATAGACGCCATCATCAACGCGGATACCATCAATGCCGCGACGGCCATTCTCGCTGCCATCGTCAGTCCAGCCTTCGACAGGCGGGCAATAGCGGGTAAGCCGACCGGTGGAAGGCAGGAAACCGCGATAGGGGTCTTCTGCATAAACGCGGTTTTCGATCGACCAGCCATCGATCTTGATATCATCCTGCGTGAGGGCAAGTTTCTCGCCGGCGGCCACACGGATCATCTGTTCGACAAGGTCGATGCCGGTGATCGCTTCGGTCACGGGATGCTCCACCTGCAAACGGGTGTTCATTTCAAGGAAGTAGAAGCTTTCACCGGTCGGGTCTGCGCCGGAAACGATAAGTTCAACCGTGCCGGCAGAATAATAGCCTACCGCACGAGAGAGCGCGACGCATTGTTCACCCATCGCCTTGCGCATCTTGGGCGTGACGAAAGGCGAAGGCGCTTCCTCCACTACCTTCTGGTGGCGGCGCTGGATCGAACATTCACGCTCGTTCAGGTAAAGGATATTGCCATGCTGGTCGCCCAATATCTGGATTTCGATATGACGCGGGTTGAGGATGAATTTCTCGATAAAGACGCGATCATCGCCGAATGAATTCAGGCCCTCGCGCTTCACGCTCTCGAAATTTTCGCGCACTTCCTGCTCGCTATAGGCAAGCCGCATGCCCTTGCCACCGCCGCCGGCGCTGGCCTTCATCATCACCGGATAGCCAATCTCGTTCGAGATGCGCACGGCATGTTCGGTATCTTCAATCTCGCCGACAAATCCGGGGACGACATTGACGCCCGCCGCCATCGCCAGTTTCTTGGATTCAATCTTGTCGCCCATCGCGGCAATCGCATTCACCGGCGGGCCGATAAAGGCGATGCCCTCAGCCTTCAGCGCCTCGGCAAAGCTGGTGCGTTCCGACAGGAAACCATAGCCGGGATGCACGGCCTCCGCTCCGGTCGCCTTACAGGCTTCGATGATCTTGTCGGCGATCAGATAGGACTGTGCGGCAGGCGAAGGCCCGATATGCACCGCCTCATCCGCCATGCGAACAAAGGGTGCGCGGGCATCGGCGTCCGAATAGACGGCGACGGTGGCAATACCCATGCGGCGCGCAGTCTTGATAACCCGGCAAGCGATTTCGCCACGGTTGGCGATAAGGATTTTTTTGAACATCAGCGACTCCAACGTCGTAACATAAGAAATATAAGAGCGGCGTATCCTGAAACTGCCGCAATTAACGGTAGCCAGATTGGAACGAAGCTGCGGGTAGCGCAGGTTGCGTCAGGGCCCATACCGCAGGGTCCAACGATTGTAATCAGGACGGCAAACGCGGAAAAGCTCCACCAAATAACCGATAGAACAAGCAATTTCGTAAGTTTTGCGATCACTCCGCTGCCTCCAGCGCCTTACACGCCCTAAGCGGTTCCTCTGCCTCCATAGGCACCAGCCCCAGTTTCGCCATCAATGCCGCGTCCTTGTCGTCGCCTGCATTGGCGGCGGTCAGCAACTTGTCGCCGGTGAAGATGCTGTTCGCACCCGCCATGAAGCACAAAGCCTGCGTTGCCTCGGACATTGACTCACGCCCCGCCGACAACCGCACCATGCTCATCGGCATCGTGATACGCGCCACCGCAATTGTGCGGACGAATTCGATATCGTCAATCTTCGCCAGAGGCGTGTCGGCAAGCATGTCGCCCAACACGGTGCCCTTCACCGGCACCAGCGCGTTGACCGGCACGCTTTCGGGATGGGCTGGCAAGGTCGCCAGCGTGTGGATGAAGCCCACGCGGTCGGCGCGGGTTTCGCCCATGCCGACAATGCCGCCGCTGCACACATTGATGCCAGCGCGACGCACCTCGGCCAGCGTATCGAGCCGGTCGTCCATCGTCCGCGTGGTGATGATATCATTATAGCGCTCGGGCGATGTGTCGATATTGTGGTTGTAATAATCGAGCCCCGCCTCTGCGAGCATATCCGCCTGTTTTGGCGAAAGCATGCCAAGCGTCATGCAGGTTTCCATCCCCATCGCGCGCACGCCCTTCACGATCTCGACAATCGCGGGCATATCGCGGTCCTTAGGGTTGCGCCATGCCGCACCCATGCAGAAGCGCCGCGAACCGGCGTCAGCGGCTTGTGCGGCCTTTTGAAGCACAGCCTGCACTTCCATCAGCTTGGTCGCCTCAACACCGCTATCGGCCTTCACCGACTGGCTGCAATAGCCGCAATCTTCAGGGCAGCCGCCGGTCTTGATGCTGAGCAAGGTACATAGCTGGATCTGACCCACGGCATGATGCGCGCGGTGGACGGTCGCCGCTTGAAAGACCAGCTCGTCAAACGGCAGATCAAAAAGGGCGGCGATCTCTTCGCGGGTCCAGTCGGTTCTTACGGTCAAGCATCCTCTCCCGCAGGCGGCATATTGTGCCCCAGCAACCGCAGCACATCTGCCGCGCACTCGACAACATTGCTTCCGGGGCCATAAATGCCCTGCACGCCCGCATCGCGCAGATAGTCATAATCTTGCGGCGGAATGACGCCGCCTGCGATCACCTTGATGTCGCTACGGCCTTCATTCTTCAACAATAGGATTAATTCAGGGATCAGCGTCTTGTGCCCGGCAGCCAAGCTGGACGCGCCAACAATGTCGACATTTTCGGTAAGCGCGAGAACCACGGTTTCTTCCGGTGTCTGGAACAATGGCCCGCTGACAACGTCAAAGCCCATGTCTGAAAAGGCCGATGCAATCACATTGGCACCGCGATCATGTCCGTCTTGACCCATTTTGGCGACGAGCAACTTGGGCTTGCGGCCAAGCCGGCGTTCAACGGCCGCTACACCATCAAGCACCTGCGCCCAGCGTCGGTCGAATTCATGCGCGCTGCCATAAATGCCCTTCACAGGTGTTGGCGTGGTGCCATAGCGGCCGAACGCAGCCTCCATCGCATCCGAAATCTCACCCAGCGTGGCACGGGCACGGGCGGCATCGACGGCAAGTGCGAGGAGGTTGGAGCTATCCTTTGCCCCTTCTGCCAACGCTGTGAGTGCCGCCTGGCATTTCGACGCATCCCGTTCCGCCTTCACCCGCTTGATCCGCGCAATCTGAGCATCCCGAACCGCATGGTTATCGACCTCTAGCGTCTGGAGCAGATCTTCATTTTCGAGGCGGTATTTGTTCACGCCGACGATCACATCCTCGCCCTTGTCGACACGCGCCTGCCGCGCAGCGGCGGCTTCCTCGATCATGGCCTTGGGGCGACCGGTGGCGACATAGGCGGTCATCCCGCCGGCGGCGTCGACCTCTTCGATGATTGTCCAGGCATCATCGACCAGCATCTGGGTCAGCGCCTCGACATAATAGCTACCGCCCAGCGGATCGACGACCTTGGTGATCCCGCTTTCCTCGGCGAGTACGATCTGCGTGTTACGCGCAATGCGAGCGGAGAAGTCCGTCGGTAGCGCGATCGCTTCGTCCAGCGCATTGGTGTGGAGCGACTGGGTTCCGCCCAAGGTCGCTGCCATCGCCTCCACCGTGGTGCGGATGACATTGTTATATGGGTCTTGCTCTTGCAACGACACGCCCGACGTCTGGCAATGGGTGCGCAGCATTTTGGATCGTTCGTCCTTGGCACCCAGCCCGTCCATAACCCGCCACCAGAGCGTGCGCGCCGCGCGCAGCTTGGCGACTTCCATGAAGAAGTTCATGCCAATGCCGAAGAAGAAGCTGAGGCGCCCGGCAAAGGCATCGATATCCAGCCCCGACGCCATGGCGCGTTTTGCATATTCCTTGCCGTCGGCAATGGTGAAGGCCAGTTCCTGCACCGCCGTCGCCCCGGCTTCGTGCATATGATAGCCGGAAATCGAAATGCTGTTGAATTTCGGCATGTTGGCCGAGGTATAAGCGATAATGTCCGAAACGATCCGCATCGATGGCTCGGGCGGATAGATATAGGTGTTGCGGACCATGAACTCCTTGAGGATGTCGTTCTGGATGGTGCCGTCAAGCTGCGCCTGTGACACCCCCTGCTCTTCGCCCGCGACAATGAAGAAGGCGAGGATCGGGATTACCGCGCCATTCATTGTCATCGAAACCGACATCTGGTCGAGCGGGATGCCGTCGAACAGAATTTTCATATCCTCAACGCTGTCGATAGCGACGCCTGCCTTGCCAACATCGCCAACGACGCGCGGATGGTCGCTGTCATAGCCGCGATGGGTGGCGAGATCGAAGGCAACCGACAGTCCCTTTTGCCCGGCTGCTAGGTTGCGCCGGTAAAAGGCGTTGGATTCCTCGGCAGTGGAAAAGCCCGCATATTGGCGGATTGTCCAAGAACGCCCGGCATACATGGACGCGCGCACGCCGCGGGTGAAGGGCGCAAAGCCGGGCAGTCCCGGATCGGCGCTGACATCCTCACCCGTATAGAGCGGCTTGATCGCAAAGCCTTCGGGCGTGTGGAAGGTCAGGTCCTTGCCCTTGACCTCTTTGTCTGCCGCTTTTTTCCAGTCGTCGTAGCTTGCCATCTTAACCCTCAATTCCCTCTCCCCCGGAAGGGAAAGGATCATTCAATTCAACGTCCCTTAAACTCAGCCTTGCGCTTCTGAAGGAACGCCATGCCGCCCTCGACCGCATCTTCCGAAGAACCTGCAATCCGCTGCCCTTCAGCCTCAGCGAGGAGCTGTTCGGAATAGCTGTTTTCCATGGCGACAAGGATGTTCTTACGCATCGTGGCGTAGGCAAGCGTCGGGCCATTAGCGAGACGGGTGGCCAGCGCACGGGCTTCAGCCAGCAGGTCCGCATCTTCAACGACCTTGTAGATCATGCCCCAATCAAGCGCCTTTTCCGGGCTGATTTTTTCGCCGAGCATCATCATCTCAGTCGCGCGCGCCTTGCCGACCATGCGCGGCAGCATCCAGCTTGCGCCGCCATCGGGGACGAGGCCGATGTTGACGAAGGCCTGCAGGAAATAACCGCTCTTACCCGCAATCACAAAATCGCCTGCAAGGCCGATCGAGCATCCGACACCGGCTGCTGCACCATTGATGGCGGTGATGATCGGCATATTCAGCCGGGCAAGGTTGACCATCAAGGGGTTATAATGACGAGTCAGCGCAATGTAGCTGCCCTCACCGCCTGAAATTGACCTGCCTCCGCGCGCCTGAAGGTCTGCACCGGAGCAAAAGCCCCGACCCGCGCCTGTGATGATCAGGCAGCGCGCATCACCCAAAGTTGACAGTGCGTCATTGATTTCGCCCGCCATGTCGAGGCTGCATGCATTCATCCGCTCCGGACGGTTGAGGGTGATGGTCGCAATCTTGTCGGTGACATCCACCGTTATCGTTTCGTAGGTCATCTCGTTCTCCTGTCCTCTCCAAACTGTAAGTCCCTCCCTTGGAAGGGAGGGTGAAGGATCAATGCTCCTTCGGCGTCTCCATAATCTCGGTCAAAACCCCGCCCATGTCTTTGGGATGGACGAAGAAAATCAGCGTCCCATGCGCGCCAATGCGGGGTTCGCCCAACACGCGCTTACCCAACGCCTCAAACTCAGCCTTCGCGACATGAATATCGGGCACTTCGTAACAGACATGATGCTGCCCGCCCGCAGGGTTCTTGTCGAGGAAGCCCTGGATCGAGGTGTTTCCAGGCAGCGGCTCGACCAGTTCAATCTGCGTGCCGTTGAGCGCGCCATCGGCACCCGGTGTATCAACAAAGCAGACCTTCACGCCCTGCTCGGGCAGGTCGAACGGATCATGGATCTTCGTCGCGCCCATTACATCGCGGTAAAAGACGATGCTGTCGGCAATGGAGGGCGTTGCGACGCCAATATGGTTGAGACGGCCTAGTTTCATAATGCTTTCCAAACCCATCCTATCGTTACAATTACCCCGCCGACCGCCATCGCTGCCAATAAACAAGCAAAGACTTTCATTTGAAAACTTACCCAACGGAAGGCTCTAGGGTTGTCGTTCATTACAATCGTGTTGCCGAGTCCATTATTTACGAAACCTCGTTCCGCCCAGCGGTCAGGCGCTCTCCAACTCCACAAAGCAGCGCCACCAACCAGATATGTCCATACAAAGCCAAAGAACGCCCAAAGCCATTCCATCGCCATACCTCACAACGGAATGTTGTCGTGCTTCTTCCATGGGTTCTCCAACTGCTTGTTGCGCAGTTTACGAAGCCCCAGCGCAATCCGCCGACGCGTGGAATGCGGGTAGATCACTTCGTCGATGAAACCCTTGCTCGCGGCCACGAACGGGTTGGCGAAGCGATCTTCATATTCCTTGGTCCGCTCGGCGATCTTTTCAGGGTCGCCGATGTCGGAACGGAAGATGATCTCCACCGCACCCTTTGCCCCCATCACCGCAATTTCTGCGGTCGGCCAGGCATAGTTGAGGTCACCGCGCAGATGCTTTGACGCCATCACGTCATAAGCGCCGCCATAGGCTTTGCGCGTGATCACGGTGATCTTTGGCACGGTCGCCTCGGCATAAGCAAAAAGCAGCTTCGCGCCATTTTTGATGATGCCATTATATTCCTGGCTCGTGCCCGGAAGGAAGCCGGGAACATCAACAAAAGTGATAATCGGAATTTCGAAGGCATCGCAGAAGCGCACAAAGCGGCCGGCTTTTTTGGAGCTGTTGATATCAAGAACGCCCGCGAGCACGAGCGGTTGGTTGGCAACAATACCCACTGTGCGCCCTTCGATCCGGCCAAAACCGATCACGATGTTCGCAGCATAATTGGGCTGCAGTTCAAAGAAATCGCCCTCATCAACGACCTTGGAAATCAGCTCCTTGATGTCATAGGGTTGGGTCGCGCTGGCCGGGATCAACGTGTCGAGGCTTGGCTCTTCACGGTTCCACGGGTCCATTGTCGGCCGCTCGGGAACGCCGCTGCGGTTGTTTTCGGGCAAAAGGTCAAAGAAATCGCGCACCGCAAGCAGTGCCTCGATATCGTTTTCAAACGCATTGTCGGCAACGCCCGATTTGCTGGTGTGCGTGACTGCGCCGCCCAACTCTTCCTGCGTCACCACCTCATTGGTCACCGTTTTCACCACGTCAGGGCCGGTGACGAACATGTAACTGCTATCCTTCACCATGAAGATGAAGTCGGTCATCGCAGGTGAATAGACTGCACCGCCCGCACAAGGGCCCATGATCACGCTGATCTGCGGGACCACGCCCGATGCCAGCGCATTGCGCTGAAACACCTCGGCATAGCCGCCAAGGCTCGCCACGCCTTCCTGAATGCGGGCACCGCCGCTGTCGTTCAGGCCGATCACCGGCGCGCCAACCTTCATCGCCATGTCCATCACCTTGCACATTTTCTGCGCAAAGCGTTCGGACAATGAACCGCCAAAAACGGTGAAATCCTGGCTGAAGACATAGACGAGGCGACCGTTGATCGTGCCGCTGCCGGTGACCACGCCATCGCCGGGAAACTTGGTCGCTTCCATGCCGAAATCGGTGCAGTTATGTTCGACATACATGTCGATCTCTTCAAAGCTGCCTTCATCAAGCAGGATCGACAGCCGTTCCCGCGCAGTAAGGCGGCCTTTGGCGTGCTGCGCATCGATGCGTTTCTGTCCGCCGCCCAACAAGGCCTGAGCGCGACGTTTTTCCAATTCGGCGATATTTGCGGACATTCTTACCCCACATCGTCTGTGACTGACGTTTCGAAAGCGCATTTCATCACCGCTGTCCAATGTGAATTTGCAAAGTTGCAAACTCTCATTTTGCAAAACTGCTCCCGCAATGCTAAACGCAGTCACACACGCTCAGTTCCAAAGGAGAGGCGACATGGCAAAGCGGCGCTTATTTGCCGGCGAGAAGCTAAAGGCTCTGCGCGCCGCACATGGCCTGCGCCAATCCGAAATGGCAGAGCGGCTGGGCATTTCTGTCTCCTATCTCTCGCAGATCGAACATGACGACAGGCCACTTACCCCTGCCCTTTTGGACATATTGGCGCGGCATTTTCCGCTCGACTGGAATGTCGATGAGGATGATAGCTCCACCCGTCGCTTTGCCGCTTTACGTGAAGCGGCGGCGGATCCACTGTTCAGCCAACCCCTGTCCGCAGATCAACTCACCCGCATCGCTGAACAGCAACCGGCATTGGCTGACCAGTTTGTCGCACTACACCAGGCCTATGTGCAGGCCGGTCAGCGCCTGCAGATTGTGGACGAGGCGCTATCCAGCGAAAATGCCGGCGGATCGCGCCTGCCATGGGAAGAGGTGCGCGACTGGTTCCATAATGCCGGCAATTATGTTGATCCGCTTGATCGGGCAGCCGAAGCATTAGGAGACAGACTGCGCGGCGCACAACTCACGCCCGCCATTGAGGGGCTGGAACTCTATCTCCGCAACGCCCTCTCCATCTCATTGCTCTATTCGCACAATTCAGGCTTGCGCGATTTCGATCCACAAATGGGACATCTTGTGATCGACCAGAGCCAACCTGCCGAAAGCCGCCGCTTTCAACTGGCGCACCAACTCGCCGCGATTGCGCTTCGCGAGGAAATTAGCGCCGTGGTGGAGGCTGCACGGCTACGCAGCCCGGCATCGCGCCAATTGCTTTCGGTCGGCCTTGCCAATTATGCGGCTGGAGCAATCCTGATGCCCTATGCGCGCTTTCGTGAAGAGGCGCGGATGATGCGCCACGATATTGACCGGCTTTGTCAGGCCTTTGGCGTCAGTTTCGAACAGGCCTGCCATCGGCTATCGACATTGCAACGCCCCAATGCCCGGGGCGTCCCCTTTTTCTTTTGCCGGGTCGACATGGCCGGCAACATCACCAAGCGCCATTCGGCAACCCGCCTGCAATTTGCCCGTTTCGGTGGCGCTTGCCCTTTATGGATCGTGCATGAAGCCGTCGCGATACCCGACCGCATCCTCGTCCAGCTGGCGGAAACGCCGGATGGCGTGCGCTATGTCTCAATGGCCAAGGGGTTGGTGAAACCATCAGGCAGCTATGAACGTGCACCGCGCCGCTACGCCGTCGCTTTGGGGTGCGAAATCGACCATGCGCGCGAATTTATCTATGCCGACGGACTTGACCTTACTGGACGCAACGCAACGCGCATCGGCGTCAGTTGCCGGCTTTGCCCGCGCCCTGATTGCGATCAACGCGCCTTTCCGCCCAGCGACCGTGACATCATCGTCGATCCTGACCGGCGAAGCGTGGTGCCTTACCGCATAGCCTAAGCCTATTTCATCAATACCAGTTCTTCGGCCATGCTGGGATGGAGCGCTACGGTATCGTCAAAATCCTGCTTGGTCAGACCGGCCTTAACCGCAATCGCGGCAGCCTGCAGGATTTCGGCGCTATCGGGTCCGATCAAGTGCAACCCGATCACTTTGTCCGTCGCACCATCGACAATCATCTTGTAGAGCGCACGTTCATTGCGCCCAGCGAGGACATTTTTCATTGCCCGGAAATCGCTTTTATACACCTTGACGTCGGACAGCGTTGCACGCGCTTCTTCTTCGGTCAGGCCCACCCCGGCGATGGGCGGGTTGGAAAAGACGGCTGTCGGGATGGCGGAATAATCGATCGTGCGCGGATTGTTGCCAAAAACACTATCGGCAAAGGCATGGCCTTCGCGGATCGCCACCGGCGTCAATTGAACGCGGTTGGTGACGTCGCCGACGGCATGGATGCTTGGTACATTGGTGGCGTTGTGGGCGTCAACGATCACCGCCCCATCAGCATCAAGCGCGACGCCCGCAGCCTCCAGCCCCAGATCCTTGGTTTTCGGCACGCGTCCGATGGCAAAAAGCAACAAATCGGTTTCAACATCGTCGCCATTGCCGCTTTCGATGAGCAATGATCCATCGGCCTGCTTGCGCACAGCGGGGCATTTGAAATCGAAACGGATGTCTATGCCCTTGCCACGGCTGATCCCGACAAGTTTTTCGACAATTTCCTGATCATAGCTGCGCAGCATCTTGTCGCCGCGCGTCACCAGCGTCACTTCGACACCCAATTCGTGAAAGATGCCCGCAAATTCATTGGCGATATAGCCGGCACCAGCAATAACCGCGCGTTTCGGCAGATTTTCGAGGTGGAAGACCTCATTCGAGGTAATCCCATATTCGGCGCCCGGTATCGCAGGGATTGCCGGCCAGGCACCGGTTGCGATCAATATATGCTTCGCGCTGATTTCACGGCCATCGGCAAGGCGAACAAGATTTGGCGCGGCGACCGTTGCCCGCTGGAGGAATATCTCCACCTTGTTATTGCCAAGTGTTTGTCCGTACAGCCCTTCGAGCCGATCAACCTCGGCGGCAACATTGTCGCGCAATGTCGGCCAGTCGAATGTGGCGCCGGTCGTATCCCAACCAAAACGGCGGGCATCCGCCAGATCCTCTGCAAAATGCGAACCATAAACCAGCAGTTTTTTGGGAACGCAGCCGCGGATGACGCAGGTTCCGCCGACGCGATACTCTTCCGCCACGGCAACCCGCGCACCATGGCTGGCGGCGATACGCGACGCACGGACGCCACCTGATCCGGCACCGACGACGAAAAGGTCAAAGTCATAGTTCATCGCTTGAGCATCCTAAGCTGGTTACAGACCTGCAGCCGCAATCAACGCGCTTGTCGAGGCATCAAAGCCTGCAGGTCCGTTCTGTGCGATGCCCTTGGCGATTTCCTTGCCCAATTCAACGCCAAACTGATCAAAGGGGTTGATGCCAAGCAGCACGGCGTTGGCAAAGGTGCGATGTTCGTAAAATGCAATCAGCGCACCGACAATCGATGGCGTGACGTCATCAATCAGGATGGTCGTTGATGGCCGGTCACCCGGATAGGACCGCGCGCCGTCATCGCTGGCACGGCCCTGCATCAAGGCGGCGCCTTGCGCAAAGCAATTGATCAGCAGCGCTTCATGATGGCCCGGATCAAAATCATGCCCGGGCGTCTTGCTCGCCAGAAATTCAACCGGGATGAGGTGCGTTCCTTGATGCAGCAATTGGAACACCGCATGTTGCGCATCTGTACCCACCCCGCCCCAACTGACGGGCGCGCTGGGCCGCCCGAGCGGCGCGCCATCGGCGGTCACGGACTTTCCGTTGGATTCCATTTCCAACTGCTGAAGATAATCGGGAAGGAGCCGCAGCCTCTCGTCATAGGCAAAAATTGCCCGTGTCTGGCAACCACGTGCTTGTGCATAATGCAGATCGGCAAAGGCTGCGAGCACGGGCGCATTGCGATCGAGGGGCGCGGTGCGGAAATGCCGGTCCATCTCGGCCGCACCTTCGAGCAGCTCCTCAAACGCCGCCCAGCCCAGCGCTGCAGCAACCGGAAAGCCGATCGAGCACCACAGCGAATAACGGCCACCCACGCTCTCGGCAAAGGGCAGGATGCGGCTTTCATCAACACCCCATTCGATCGCTTTGTCGGGCGCCGCAGTCAGAGCCACGACCTGACCATAAGGATCTTCCACTCCGCCATCGCGCAGCCATTCCAGCGCACTTTCCGCATTCATCAAGGTTTCGGTGGTTGTGAAGGTCTTGGACGCGATGGCGATCAGCGTCGCTTTCGGGTCCATGCCGCGTACCGCCTCTGCCAGCGCCGAAGCATCGACATTGGAGACAACTTTGGTATCGAAACGCAGACCATCACGGCCCAGCGCGTCGATGAGCAATTTCGGACCCAGAGCCGACCCGCCAATGCCGATATGCAGGATATGGCGAATGTCGCCAAACGCTCCGGCTTCGATCACATCAATCAGGCCGCGCATCCGGGCCTGCAAAGCCCTTGCCTGGGCAACACTCTCTGCTGCTCCATTTCCGCGCTCTGCGGTGTGCTCAGCAGATCTGCCCTCAGTAACATTGACCACAGCACCCGAAAAAAGTCGGTCACGCGCACCATCGAGGTCAACGACCGACGCAAGCTCTGCAAAGGCAGAAATCATTGCCGGATGGAGATGGGTCTTGGCGAAATCGAAATGCAGTCCAGATTGCTCGATCGTCATCCGTTCGACACGACCGTCATCCTCTTCAAACAGTATTTGAAGGGGCTTTACGGCTACGCCATCAATGGCGGCCCAATTAGCAGCAGTCATATATGTTCCTTGGATCGGAGAATCTCGGCACTGGTCATTAGCGTGGTCGGCCATTAGAAGGCCAGTGCTGGAAGGCACCAGCCTTATGAAATCGAATGCCGGGGCATTAGCATTGACTAACGAAACATCCAATCATGCCGGCGACGCTGGCCGCAACAGCGCCGCAGAATGGCGTGAATATGGGCTATTCCTGCTAAAACTTGCCGCTTTGGTGCTTCTTTTCCGCAGCTTTGTCTTTGCTCCGTTCAGTATCCCGTCGGAATCGATGCAGCCCCGATTGTTAATCGGTGACTATCTTGTCGTCTCCAAATGGCCCTATGGCATTTCCCGCTACAGCTTTCCATTATCGCCCGATCTGTTCGAGGGCCGGATTTTCGGACGACTGCCGGATCGCGGCGATGTTGTTGTGGTGCGTGCCCCGGGGGGCAAGAATGTCGACTATATCAAGCGGGTGATTGGACTGCCCGGTGACGTTATCCAAATGCGCGCTGGCCGACTTGAGATTAATGGCAAGGCGGTGAAGAAACAGCCGGTGGCCAACTTTGTTACGCCGGTGACGCAGGGAATGCGTAATGCAGCGGAATTGGAAGGTACGCCCTTCCCTTGCTGGAAACCGCAATATGAAGAGCCTGCCAAAAATGGCGGTTCGCAATGCCGATACCCGCAGTTTCGCGAGACATTGCCCGAAGGCAAATCAATCCTCACACTTGATATCGAACCGTATCAGCGCGGCGATGATACCGACCCGATCATGGTCCCCGAAGGCCAGCTTCTGCTGATGGGCGACAACCGTGATCGCAGTGCCGACAGTCGCTATCCCGCAGACGGCGTGTGGATCGGGCTCGTTCCGGTCGATAATTTAATCGGTCGTGCACAATGGATCGTCTTTTCAACCGACGGTTCGGCCCGTTGGCTGCTTCCCTGGACATGGTTCTCGGCTGCGCGCTGGGAACGTATCGGGATGAAGCTTTGACCATGGATGATTTTACACGCTGGCTTTCCGATACGATCGGCGCACAGCCCGGCGATAGCAGTCTTTACGAGCGCGCATTGACGCACGGAAGCACCGGAGAGGCACATTACCAGCGGCTGGAATTTTTGGGCGACCGGGTTCTCGGCTTGATCGTGGCATCAATGCTCTATGCCCGCTTTCCTGATGAGCCCGAAGGCCGGCTTTCGCACCGTTTCAACAATCTTGTTTCGGGCAGCGCCTGCGCAGATGTCGCACGCGCAATTGGCCTGCAAACGCATATGCGGCTGGGGAAACAGGCCCGCGATGATGGTGCGCGCGAAAGCGATTATGTCCTGGGCGACATGGCCGAGGCGCTGATTGGCGCCATTTACATTGATCTGGGCATCGATCAGGCGCGCAGTTTCATCGAACGCAACTGGCGTCCGCTGCTCGAATCGGCCAAAGCCGCCCCGAAACATCCCAAGTCCGCACTGCAAGAATGGTGCGCGGCCAATAATCGCAAGGTGCCTGTGTACGAAGTGACTGCAAAAGAAGGACCCCCGCACGCCATGCGGTTTGAAGTAACGGTAAGCGTGAAGGGATTTGCACCTGTGGCTGCAACGGCCAATAGCAAGCAAACCGCCGAAACCGCCGCAGCGAAAGCCTTTCTGGAGAAAAACGCATGAGCCAGCGTTGCGGCCATGTCGCCATATTGGGTGCCCCCAATGCGGGCAAATCGACGCTTACCAACGCGCTGGTTGGCCAGAAGGTCGCCATTGTCAGCCCCAAGGCGCAAACGACCCGCACAAGGCTCATGGGCATTGCCCTTGAAGGCGATGCGCAGATCATCCTTGTCGACACGCCCGGCATTTTTGCGCCCAACCGACGGCTCGACCGCGCCATGGTTGCGGCCGCATGGGAAGGCGCGTCGGATGCCGACCTGATCCTGATGGTCGTGGACGGGCGCGGCGGTGCAGGGCCGAAGGTCGAAAAAATCCTTGAAGGCCTTGTCCATCGTCCGGAGAGGAAATGGCTGGTTCTGAACAAGGTCGACATTGCGGCGAAGGAAAAGCTTCTCGCCTTGACCGAAAAATTGCTTGGCATGTGCCCGTTTGAGCAGGTCTATTATGTTAGCGCAGCGACGTCAGACGGCCTTGCCGAATTGAAGACCGCGATTTCAGGCGTGATGCCCGAGGGGCAATGGCATTTCCCCGAAGATCAGGTGTCCGACGCCTCCGAACGCTTGGCCGCAGCCGAAATCACGCGCGAGCAGCTCTATCTGCAGTTGCATGACGAATTGCCCTATGCCAGCACGGTCGAAACCGAAAAATATTCGGAACGCGCAGACGGTAGCGTCGAAATCTACCAGCAAATCTTTGTCGAACGCGAAAGTCAGCGTGCCATCGTTCTTGGCAAGGGCGGCAGCCGGATTAAAGCCATAGGCGCCGCTGCGCGCAAGGAAATCTCTGAACTTATGGGTGTCACCGTTCACCTTTACTTGCACATCAAGGTCAAGGCAGGGTGGGACGAAGATCGCGGTGTTTACCGCGATATGGGGCTCGACTGGGTGGATTGATTTGCCGCCGCCCGGCATCGAAACCGGGCGGCCGCAAAATTGTTCATGGGCAAAGCGTAGGCCCTAAGGTGCCCCGATCTCAGCAGGCCTGACGCCTTAGTCTGCCTTTTTCTTGGCTGCCGGCTTTTTCGCCGCAGCTTTTTTAGGTGCCGCCTTTTTGGGTGCAGCTTTCTTTTTCGCTTTGCCCTTGGCCGGCCCTTTTGCAGCCCGCTCGTCGATCAACTGCGCCGCTTCTTCAAGCGTCAGCGCATCGGCCGTCACTGTCTTGGGCAAGGTTGCGTTCGTCGTACCATCGGTAACATAATTGCCGTAGCGGCCTTCCATCACCTTAATCTCGGCATCGGTTCGCGGATGTTTGCCTAGCACCTTCAACGGCTCACGCGATGCGCCGCCGCGTGCACGGCCTGCTCCAGAGGCAGCCTCTGCCAGCTTAACCACCGCAGCATTCATCCCCGTTTCAAAAACATCGGCGGTCGACTGCAGCCGGGCATATTTGCCTTGATGCGCGAGATAGGGCCCATAGCGACCGATGCTGGACGTCACGGGCTCCCCGCTTTCAGGATGCATCCCGATAGTGCGCGGCAATGACAAAAGCTTCACCGCCCATTCCAGCCCGAAATCCTCAGCCGGAATATCCTTGGGGATGGAGGCGCGCGCCGCTTCCTTGCCCTCACCCATTTCGACATAAGGGCCAAATCGTCCCGATTTTCTGCTGACTTCAAGCCCGGTTTCTGGATGCGTGCCGAGCACTTCCGGGCCATCTGACGTCATGCCGTCGGCGCCGCCGGGCTGGGCAAATTTGCGTGTGAACTTGCATTCCGGATAATCCGAACAGGCAACAAAAGCGCCAAAACGGCCGCCACGTAGCGCCAACTTGCCCTTGCCGCATTTGGGGCAAAGCCGCGGATCGCTTCCATCCTCGCGCTCGGGAAAGAGATAGGGCGCGAGGAACTTGTCCAACTCGGCCGTAATGTCAGACGGCTTCTGCTCCATGACCTCTGCGGTCTTGGGTTTGAAATCGCGCCAGAATGCCTCAAGCACACGCTGCCAATTGGCATCGCCGGCACTGATTTCATCAAGCTGGTCTTCCAGACCTGCGGTAAAATCATAGGCGACATAGCGGTCGAAGAAACGTTCCAGAAACGCTGTTAATAACCGCCCCGATTCCTCTGCAAAGAAACGATTTTTTTCCACTCGAACATAAGCGCGGTCTTTCAGGACCTGAATGGTGGATGCGTAGGTCGACGGGCGGCCAATTCCCAATTCCTCAAGCCGTTTGACAAGGCTTGCCTCTGAATAACGGGGCGGTGGCTGGGTGAAATGCTGCGCCTTTTCAACGGCCTTTTTGGCAGGCACATCGCCCTTGTCCATCGCGGGGAGGAGCGCGCCATTTTCATCGTCACGGTCGTCCATGCCCTCTTCGTAAAGCGCCAGAAATCCGGGAAATTTCACGACTTGCCCAGTCGCACGCAGGCCCAACTTGCCCGTGCCGTCAGACAGATCGACAGTGGTCCGCTCCATCCGTGCCGAGGCCATCTGGCTGGCCAAGGCCCGCTTGTAGATCAAATCATAAAGCCGCGCATGATCGCCAGACCCCACCTTGTCGCGATTAAAATCGGTCGGGCGGATCGCTTCATGCGCTTCCTGGGCATTTTTCGCCTTTGTCTGGTAAACCCTTGGCTTGTCGGGAAGATATCCGGCGTCATAGCGGTTTGCGATCGCACCGCGCGCCGCGGAAATGGCACTGCCGTCCATCTGCACACCATCGGTACGCATATAGGTGATAGCGCCATCCTCGTAGAGATTCTGAGCAATGCGCATCGTGTGGCTCGCCGAAAAACCCAGCTTGCGGGCGGCCTCCTGCTGTAGCGTCGAGGTGGTGAAGGGCGGCTGGGGATTGCGCGTTACCGGCTTGGTCTCGACACTTTCAACCGAGAAATGCCCCGCCTCTACAGCCAAACGCGCGGCCTCTGCCTCGCCTTCCTTGCCTAACGCCATCTTGTCGAGCTTTTCGCCCTGATAACGGATGAGGCGGGCTTCAAAGCCCTGCCCCTTATGTTCCATCTGCGCAGTAACTGACCAATATTCCTGCGCACGGAATGCCTCGATCTCGCGCTCCCGCTCGACGATCAGCCGCAGCGCGACAGACTGCACGCGACCGGCGGATTTTGCACCGGGCAGCTTGCGCCAAAGAACCGGTGAAAGCGTGAAACCGACGAGATAATCCAGCGCACGGCGCGCGCGATAAGCGTCGATCAGATCATGGTCGAGCTCGCGCGGATTGGCCATGGCCTCGGTGACGGCCGCCTTGGTGATCGCGTTAAAGGTTACGCGCGCGACATTTTTGGGAAGCGCCTTCTTGTTTTGCAGCACGTCCTGAACATGCCAGCTTATCGCTTCGCCCTCACGGTCAGGGTCGGTTGCAAGGATCAAGCTGTCGGCCTTCTTCGCCTCGTCGGCAATCGCCTTCAACTGCCTGGCCTTGTCGGGGTAATTATCCCAGATCATCGCAAAGCCGTTGTCCGGATCGACAGAACCGTCCTTGGGCGGCAGATCGCGCACATGGCCATAGGAAGCGAGGACCTTGTATCCGCTACCCAGATATTTCTCGATGGTCTTCGCTTTGGCGGGTGATTCGACAACAACTAACTTCATGGATTTTTTGTTCTTTTCTTGGCTCTCACGTACACGCGATGATGGCGGGGCCCTTCTGGCTGCGTCAAGCGGGTAAAAATTACCCTGTCAAACGCACCCTTGCCCCCGCGCCACGTTCAAGCCTTCCGGCCAGTTCATATTCGAGCAGCACCATCTGCACCTGGGCTGTCGGAAGGCCGGACATGCGCACCAGATCATCAACGCTTGCGAAATTGGGTCCGAGCAGTTCGTAAACCGCCCTGCGTTCGGCATCGCCGGCATCGCTCACAAAGTCGAACTGGGGTGATGCCATGGGCGCGGGCTGCACCCGATGATCGAGCGGCGCGATCAATTCTGCAATTTCCGAAGCGTCTTGCACCAGCGTTGCGCCCTCGCGGATCAATTGATTGCAACCGCGCGAGCGGGGATCAAGCGGGGAACCCGGTATAGCCATGACTTCGCGCCCCGCCTCTCCGGCAAGCCGGGCGGTAATCAGCGAACCCGATTTGGGAACAGCCTCGACCACCACCGTGCCGGCGGACAGCCCCGCGATAATCCGGTTGCGATAGGGGAAATGGCGGGCACGCGGCTCCGTGCCGGGCGGCATTTCGGCGATCAGCAATCCTTCGGCTGCTACCCGTTCCTGCAATTCCGAATGTTCGGGCGGATAGACAAAGTCGATCCCGCCCGCGATCACGCCGATCGTACCGGTGGCTAGCGCGCCGCGATGCGCGGCGGCGTCAATGCCCCGCGCAAGACCGGAAACAACCACGATGGCATTTTGGCCAAGCCCCTGCGCGATCGTCTGCGCCATGCGGCAACCCGCTGCAGATGCGTTTCGCGCACCGACCATGGCGACCGACCGGCGTTGCAACAGGGCGGAATCACCGCGCAGGGTTATCACGGGGGGCGCATTATCCAGTTCGGCAAGCAGGCCGGGATAGCCCTCATCATCGACAAACAGATGGCGTGCGCCAAGCCGCGCGACACGTTCAATCTCCGCCTCGATGGCTGCCCCCGGCGCGATGGTAAAACGGCGGCCACCGCTGCGTTGGACCAGTTCGGGCAATGCGTCGAGCGCCTTCGCCGCAGAACCGAAGCGGGAGATCAACTGACGATAGCCGACGGGCCCAATCTGCGCGGTGCGGATCAGCCGCAGCCTTGCAAAGATATCGCCTTCGGCCATCCGCCGCGCCGCCTTACTTCTTTCCGATTCTGGGTTCGGTGCCAGCCATCAACCGCTGGATATTCTCGCGATGCTTCCAGAACACGATCAGGCTGCATGCCACCAGCAGGATCACCAAATGGGTCTGCCCTAGGAATGCGGCGGCGATGGGAGCAACGGCGGCTGCGACCAGTCCGCCCAAGGAGGATATCCGCGATGCAAGCAGCACTCCGATCCAGCACACGCCATAAATCAGCCCCAACGGCCAGTTCAGCCCGAACAAAATGCCCGCATAGGTAGCAACGCCCTTCCCGCCTTTGAAACCCAACCATATCGGGTAAAGATGCCCGAAAAAGGCGGCACCTGCGGCAATGACTTCAAGCCCCGGGAAAAAATGCGCGGCAAGCAATACGGCGACCGTACCTTTCAGCAGATCGAGTAGCAGTGTCGCGGCGGCCAGCCCTTTGCGGCCGGTCCGTAACACATTGGTCGCACCGATATTGCCCGAACCGACTTCGCGGATGTCGCCTGCACCGCCAAAACGCGCAAGCAACAAACCGAAGGGGATGGAGCCCAGAAGATAACCCAGCGCCAAGGCTGTCCCCGTTTCAATCCAGACTGATGGCATGTTCGACTCCCTGTTGTTGGCAACTGGTTATCGCTTATGCGTGATGCACTCAAGGCCGGTTGCCTCACACCGGTCGCGGGTCTATTCCGCCCTGCGATGGACAATTGCGACGCCCCCATCCTGATTTTTGATTCCGGCATTGGCGGCTTATCCGTTCTTGCAAAAATCCGCGCTGCCCTGCCGACCGCGCCGATTGTCTATTCCGCCGACTATGCAGGGCTGCCTTACGGCCAGAAAAGCGAGATGGAGGTGGCAACGCGGGTCTGTGCCTTTTTGGGCCGGTTATCCGAACGGTATCGTCCACGTCTGATCGTGATTGCCTGCAACACGGCATCGACCATCGCGCTTTCCCATGCTCGGGCAGTCTTGGGTGTCCCTGTCGTCGGCACAGTGCCTGCAATCAAGCCAGCGGCCGAACAGAGCCGTACCGGCGTGATCGGGTTGCTCGGCACCAGCGCCACGATAAGGCAGGCCTATGTCGACCGGCTGGAATCCGAATTTGCGCAGGGCAAGACGCTTCTTCGCCATGCCGCACCCGATCTGGTTGAAGCGGCAGAGGCAAAATTACGTGGCGAAACACCCGATCCCGCCATATTTGATCGAGCGATAGAAGGGCTGGCCAGCCAAGCGGGCGGAGAGCGCATGGACCGCATTGTGTTGGGCTGCACCCATTTCCCGCTCGTCGCAGATGAACTGCACCGCGCGGCAATGGCCCAAGGTTTGACGCCGGATCTGGAACTGGTCGATGGCTCTGACGGCATCGCGCGGCGCGTCGTCCACCTTCTAAATGGCCAGACATTTTCCGCAAATGCGGCCGCAGGATTGTTTGTCACCACCGGTAATTTGATCCAGCTCAAACCCTATGGCCCGCAACTGCTGCAATACAATGTTGCGAATATTGCATCTCTCTGATCGAAAAATGCGAATCGTTCGCGCTGGATTTCCAATCTTTCCGGCATTATGGGGCGTTTAACTACAGGGCGAAGGCAGCCATGAACTACGACCAGATCTTCGACAAAGCGATCGACCGGCTGCACGCCGAAGGCCGCTATCGCGTGTTTATCGATATTTTGCGCAACAAGGGAAAATTTCCCAATGCGCGCTGCTTTGCCGGGCATAACGGGCCGAAGCCGATCACCGTCTGGTGTTCGAACGACTATTTGTGCATGGGCCAGCATCCCAAAGTCATCGCCGCGATGGAAGAAGCGCTGCACGATGTGGGCGCAGGCTCCGGCGGCACGCGCAATATCGGCGGCAACACCCATTATCATGTGCAGCTCGAATCCGAACTGGCCAGCCTGCATGGCAAATCGTCGGCGTTGCTCTTTACCTCGGGCTATGTTTCGAACGAAGCCACGCTATCGACGCTCGCCAAGGTCCTGCCCGGTTGCATCATCTATTCGGATGAACTGAACCACGCCTCAATGATCGCGGGTATCCGCAATGCCGGATGCGAAAAGCGCGTCTGGCGGCACAATGATGTCGCGCATCTCGAAGAATTGCTGGCCGCTGACGATCCAGAAGCGCCAAAGCTGATCGCCTTTGAAAGCGTCTATTCAATGGATGGCGACGTTGCCCCGATCCATGCGATCTGCGACCTTGCCGACAAATATAACGCCCTGACCTATTGCGACGAAGTCCATGCGGTTGGCATGTATGGCGATCATGGCGGTGGCATTACCGAGCGCGATGAGGCATCAGACCGTGTAACGATCATCGAAGGAACGCTGGGCAAGGCATTTGGCGTGATGGGCGGCTATATCGCGGCCGATCAGAAAATCATCGATGTCATCCGCAGCTATGCACCCGGCTTCATTTTCACAACCTCGCTATCGCCGGTATTGGTTGCGGGCGTGCTTGCAGCCGTGCGCCATCTGAAGCAATCGAGCGAAGAGCGTGAGGCACAGCAGGCCAATGCAGCCCGGTTGAAACAACTGTTCGCCGACGCCGGCCTGCCGGTCATGATGAGCGAGACGCACATCGTGCCGCTGATGATTGGCGATCCTGTGAAGGCGAAAAAGATCAGCGATACGCTGCTCGCCGAATATGGCGCCTATGTGCAGCCGATCAATTATCCCACCGTCCCGCGTGGTACCGAAAGGCTGCGCTTCACGCCCGGCCCGCAGCATAGCGAAGAGATGATGCGCGAACTGACCGAGGCCCTGATCGAAATCTGGGGCCGGATGGAATTGCAGTTGGCCGAGGCGGCGTAAACCGCAACTGGAGTTGTTACGCCGGTCGCATCATTCCCCAAAAATGCGGCCCGCCCTTGGGGATATCCCATTCGACCTGCGTGACAAAGCCGAGACCCTCATAGAGCGGGACGTTTTCGGGAGTTGCTGTCTCGAGCCACGTTGGCAAAGCATCGGCATCAGCACGGGCCAATCCCTCTCGAATGATTGCGCCGCCCCAGCCTTTGCCCTGATGCGCGCTGCGGACGCCTACAAAATGCAGATAGTGATATCGCCCCTCCGGTAGGTGGGCCTCGATCGCATCCGCCACGCTGTTGGCTCGTGCGATAGAAAGGCCGAAAATCCGGAACATATTCCATATCAAAGCAAGGCTTGTTCCAACCGCATCCTTTGCCATCCCGGGATTGCGCCAAAGCGCTGCTGCTTCATCATTGCCGGACCGCATGACTGTGCCTGCTTTTGCGTCGGCCGGCACCAACAGTTCAAAGAGTTTTGGTAGCATCTTCGCGCGTGCTGCCTTGTCCGGGACGATATAGCTCAGCGCTGGGTCGGTCATGAAAGCATTGGCGAGAGTAGCAATCACTGCCTGATGCTCTGCGGTGGTGGCTTGAACAACCGGTCTATCAATCATGCTACTTCCCCGATCATGCGAACAAAAGTTCCTTGATCAACATTGCCGCCTGACAATGTGACGACAGGCGTTCCAACAAGCTCGATTTTCCCCGCAAGCACGGCAGCGAGCGCTGCAGCTCCGCCGGGTTCGACCACCAGGTGCAAACGCTCGAATACCAGACGCATAGCCCGGGCAACCTCCGCAGGGGTGACGACCGCGCTGCTCGACACCCGTTCTTTCAACACCGCAAAGTTGATCGGGAAGGTGCGCGGCGTCTGCAACGCATCACACGGTGTCGGATGCGCTTGATCGGTAACGCCGATTATCTCACCGGCAGCGATTGAGGCAATGATATCATCCCAGCCTTCTGGTTCTGCGATCGATAGTGTCGCATCAGGGCAGGCAAGCCCCAACCCCGCTGACAAGCCGCCGCCGCCGCAACAGGCGATAATGTGGAGTGGCCCGTCGATGCCGCGTGCCTTCAACTGCACCTCGGCCTCGATGCCCGCTGTCCCCTGCCCTTCAATCACCCATGGATCACCAAAGGGATGTACCATCGTTGCGCCGCTTTCTGCGACAATGCCCCTGGCAATTTCGTCACGATCCTGTCCAGGACGCTGGTAGAGCACGACATGGGCACCCAGCGCACGCGTCGCCTCAATCTTCGCGCGCGGCGCATTTTCCGGCATCACGATCGTTGCCATTATGCCCAGCCTGCGCGCAGCCCAAGCAACGCCTTGCGCATGATTGCCGCTCGACACTGCAACAACGCCGCGCTTGTACTCTTCTTCGGTCAGGTCAGACAATCGATGCCAAGCGCCGCGTATCTTGAAGGCGCCAATGGGCTGCAGCATCTCTGCCTTGCACCAAAGGGTACGTCCATCAACCTCTAGCGGCAATAATGGCGTCGGTGGAAGGATATGCGCGATTTTCTCCATCGCGCGCAACACGCCGGCACGGCTGGGTGTGCGTTTGGGATCGCGCAATTCTTGTTCTGTCATCAAAGCCCTCTATATGCCGTCGCCATAACGAATCTTAAGTCGAAGGACGTATCAGATGAGCAAGGTTTTGGTAATCGGCGCAGGTGGCGTTGGTTCGGTCGCAGTGCACAAAATGGCAATGAACGCCGATATCTTCTCGCATGTCAGCCTTGCGAGCCGCACGAAAAGCAAATGCGATGCCATCGCCGCATCGGTAAAGGAGCGCACGGGCGTTTCAATCGACACTTATGAAATCGATGCCGAAGAGGTTCCCGCGCTGATCCGGCTGATCGAGGCGATCAACCCCGACCTCGTCGTCAATCTGGCGCTGCCCTATCAGGATCTGACGATCATGGACGCGTGCCTTGCGACCAAGACCGACTATCTCGACACCGCCAATTATGAGCCCAAGGACGAAGCCAAGTTCGAATATCACTGGCAATGGGCCTATCAGGACCGTTTCAAGGACGCCGGGATCATGGCGCTGCTGGGGTCGGGTTTTGACCCGGGCGTGACCAGCGTATTCACCACCTACCTCAAAAAGCATCATTTTGATCGGATCGACACACTCGATATTCTTGATTGTAATGGCGGCGACCATGGCCAGGCCTTTGCCACCAATTTCAATCCGGAAATCAACATTCGCGAAGTGACTGCGGTTGCCCGCCATTGGGAAAATGGCGACTGGGTTGAAACCCCACCCATGTCGGTGAAGCAGCAATTCGATTTTGAGGCCGTCGGCCCCAAAAATATGTACCTCATGTATCATGAGGAAATCGAAAGCCTGAAAACGCACCTGCCTGAAATCAAGCGCATTCGTTTCTGGATGACCTTCGGCGATGAATATATCAAGCACCTCACCGTGCTGCAGAATGTTGGCATGACGCGAATCGACCCGGTGATTTATAATGGCGTCGAAATCGTTCCGCTGCAGTTCCTGAAGGCCGTTTTGCCAGAACCCGCCAGCCTTGGCCCGACGACGAAGGGCAAGACCAACATCGGTTGTATCGCCACTGGCCTAGGCAAGGATGGCAAGGAAAAGACGCTCTACATCTATAATATCTGCGACCATGAAGATGCTTATGATGAAACCGGCAATCAGGCAGTCAGCTACACCACCGGCGTCCCCGCGATGATCGGCGCGGCGCTGGTCGTGCAGGGCAATTGGGCCGGCGCTGGCGTTTGGAACATGGAGCAGTTTGATCCCGATCCCTTCATGGAAATGCTGAACAAGCACGGCCTTCCCTGGCAGATCAAGGAACTGGACGGGCCGCTGGACTTCTGATGGAAACCAGAGCCGGCGATCCCGGGGCCTTTGCCCGATTTGACCTGAACCGCGTGCCAACGCCCGCCTTTGTCGTGGACGAGGCGGCGGTGCGGCGGAACCTTGCGATCCTTGCCGATGTAAAGGCGCGCAGCGGGGCCAAGGTGCTGTGCGCCATGAAGGCCTTTTCCATGTGGTCGCTGGCACCGGTAATCGGCGAATATCTCGATGGCGTGTGCAGTTCAGGCCTTTGGGAATCGCGGCTCGCCCGGGATTATTACAAGGGCGAGATTGCAACCTATTGCGCCGGATACAAGGCCGCCGACATGGCGGAGATCGTTTCGATTTCCGACCATGTCATCTTCAATTCCCCGATGCAGCATGTCCGCTTTACGGAGTATCTGGACGAAACAACTGACGTCGGCCTGCGCATCAACCCCGAACATGCCGAAGGCGAGGTCGCGAAATATGACCCCTGCCAGCCCAGCTCGCGTCTTGGCTTTCCTGTAAGCCAGTTAAGGCCAGAGCATCTTGAGGGCGTATCGGGCCTGCATTTCCATACATTGTGCGAGCAAGACTTCGAACCTCTCAAACGCACATGGGAAAGCCTGAAGCCCGAGATCGCACCCTATTTCGGCCAACTGAAATGGCTCAATTTCGGCGGTGGCCACCATATCACCCGCGCCGATTACCAACGCGACGATCTGGTCGAATTCATCAAGGCCGTGCGCACCGAAACCGGCTGCGATGTCTATCTGGAACCCGGCGAAGCCATTGCCCTCGACGCAGGGATATTGGTCGGCGAACTGCTCGATGTGTTTGACAATGGCATGCCCATCGGCATCACCGATATCAGCGCCACCTGCCACATGCCCGACGTGATAGAGGCCCCCTACCGCCCCGCCATGCTGGGTGAATTGGCGGATGGCAACGCGATCCGCTTGGGTGGCCCCAGCTGCCTCGCCGGAGACATCATCGGCGATTACCACTTACCTGTCCCGGCAGAACCCGGCCAGCGCTTTGCCTTCCTCGATCAGGCGCATTATTCGATGGTGAAGACCACGACCTTTAACGGCGTGCCCCTGCCCTCAATCTGGCTGTGGAACAGCGGAACCGACGAGTTGCGCTGCGTGCGGGAATTCGGGTGGGAGACGTTCAGGGATCGACTTTCCTGACGAATTACCGATCGCAACACGGGTCTATTATCCCTTTACAAATACCCCCCCGAATCATATAGGCACGCTCCGCTGCCCCAGGGGGACTTCCAATAACCGCAAGGCAGCCTTGTTCGCTTTTTATCGGTTTAACAGACTATTGGGGGTCCCTTGAGTTGTACGAACATCCTGATGCTGCGTCCCTAGTCCGCGCCCTGCGCCCGGACGAGCCCGTAACACTCCTACGCCCGCATGCTGCGACGCGCGCCGCCCGCTTCTTTGTTGAGAAGTTTCCGGGCAAGTCGCTTTATGCCGTGAAGGCCAATCCCTCGCCTGCGCTTCTCGAAACGCTGTGGGCGGCTGGAATCACGCATTTTGACGTGGCTTCGCTCGGCGAAGTGCGGTTGGTGCACAAATTCCTGCCAGAGGCGAAGCTGTGCTTCATGCATCCGGTGAAGTCAGAGCGTGCCATCGCCCAAGCCTATCACAATCACGGCGTGCGTACCTTCAGCCTCGACAGCCGCGAGGAACTGGAAAAGATCGTGCGCGCGACCGCCAGTGATGGCGTGCTGGCGACCGACCTTGAACTGTGCGTGCGCATCCGCGTGTCGTCGGATCATGCAAAGCTAAGCTTGGCTGCGAAATTCGGTGCCGATCCGTCGGAGGTTGCCGACCTTCTCGTCGCCACCCGCCAGGTGGCCGATAGCCTCGGAATTGCCTTTCATGTCGGCAGCCAGGCGATGACGCCTGCCGCCTATGCAGAGGCAATGGAACTTGTGCGTGCCGCGATTGTAGAGGCATCGGTTACCGTTGACGTAGTAGACGTTGGCGGCGGCTTCCCCTCGGTCTATCCGGGCATGGAACCGCCTGCGCTTGAAGGCTATTTCGAAACGATCCACCGCTGTTTTGAAGACCTGCCGATCAGCTATTCGGCAGAGTTGTGGTGCGAACCGGGCCGTGCGCTGTGCGCCGAATATGCCTCGCTACTTGTGCGCGTGGAAAAGCGCCGTGGGAACGAACTGTACATCAATGATGGCAGCTATGGCGCCTTATTTGATGCAGCCCATGTTGCCTGGCGTTTTCCGGTCAACCTTGTCCGCGATAATGCCAGCGACGACATGGCCGAGTTCGCCTTTTACGGCCCGACCTGCGACGACATGGACTATATGGCAGGGCCGTTCATCCTGCCCGCCGATACGCAAGCAGGCGACTATATTGAGGTCGGCATGCTCGGCGCCTATGGCTGCGCAATGCGGACCGAATTTAACGGCTTTGGCGACACCGAAGATATCATCGTCGAGGATGAGCCCATGGCCAGCCTCTACACCCGCATTGCGGCAAATGATGCCGGCAATGTGGTTGCGATAGGCAAAAGGTCCGCCCAATAAGGCCTGCAATGGCAACAAGTTGCATTTGACAATTTACAGTCAGTGAAGCACCCTTCCCGTATCAAAAACGGGGAGGGTTTTTCATATGGGTGGTACAATTCTTGCGCCTGCGGCGGTACTTGTCGCATGGTCGATGGTGATGATGTTCTGGCTGGCCTATGCCCGCTTTAGCGCAGTATCCAAATTGGGGCAGCGCCCGCCGCCAGCGCCCGGGCTGCGCGGTCAGGATATTGATCCGTTGCTGACACCACAGGCCGCATGGGCCTCGCATAATTATGCGCATCTGATGGAACAGCCGACAGTTTTCTATGCTGCGGTGATCATTCTGCATCTCGCCGATGCGGCGACACCTCTGATGGTGAACCTCGCCTGGGCCTATGTCGCAATCCGCGTCGTCCACTCGGTCTATCAGGCAAGCATCAACAAGGTTTCCGTGCGCTTTGCCTTATTCCTTGCATCATCGCTGTGCCTTGTCGCCTTGGCGATCCATGCGGTGATCGCAACAATCTGAATTCAAACGAAGGGGAGGAGAATTTATGGAAAATGCTGAAATTTTGAAACCGGTCGTCGTCCTGGCGGGATGGACGATGCTGATGTGGCTCTGGATGTACGCAACGCGTCTTCCTGCCATTGGCAAATTGCCCAAGGATGGAGCGCCCGGTGCCGATGTGGGCTGGACAGGGGCAAAGCTGGACGCGATCCTTCCGGGCAGTGCGCAATGGAAAGCACATAATTACAACCATCTTCACGAAGCGCCGACGGTGTTTTACGCGGTGGCGATCGTACTGGCGATGATCGGCCAGGGGGGTGGAGCTAATGCGTCGATTGCATGGGTCTATGTTGGATTGCGCATTGCGCACAGCCTCTGGCAGTCGCTTGTCAACAAGGTTGCAGGCCGCTTCTTGCTGTTCACGCTGTCCAGCCTCGCGCTGATGGCATTGGTACTGCACGCGATATTGGCGGTCTTCTAACGGCTGAACTCGCCAACCAACTCGACATGGGTTGACCAGCGGAACTGGCCCACGGGCCAGATCCGCTGCAACCTATAACCTGCATCGACCAACTGCTTGGCATCGCGGGCAAAGCTGCCGGGGTTACAACTCACATAGGCGATTTTGGCGACTTGTGATGATGCCAACTGGCCAATCTGTTCGCGGGCCCCTGCCCGCGGCGGATCAAGAATAACCGCGCCGAACCGGTTCAATTCCGCACTATCAAGCGGCCTGCGAAAAAGATCGCGATGCTCGGCAAAGACGCTGCGCTGCGCATGGCCTGCCGCACTTTTCAACGCCAGTGTTGCCGCGCGATCAGCCTCCGCTGCGTAGACCTTACGTCCCTCGGCAATCGACAGCGCAAAGGTGCCAAGACCGGCAAACAGATCCGCAACCAGTTTCGCATCACCAATCACGTCATGTGCCGCCGCAATCAGCGCCGCCTCTCCATCACGCGTCGCCTGCAGAAAGGCATAGGGTGGATAGGCGACCGGCGCACCGCCCAGCGTGATCGTTGCAGGCTCAGGCTCCCACAATGTCGTGGGACCAAAGCCATCATCAAGTGACAGACGGGCAAGCCGGTTTTCCGACGCAAATGCGGATAATGCTTCATGCGCCTCCAGACCCTCTATGGTCAGGTTTTCGATCAGCAGATCAACGCCCTGATCGATCAACGCCAGCTTCACTTGGACATTGCGCTTTTGCGCGACGCGTGGAGCAAGAAAGGCGCGCAATGGCTTCATCAGCGCGAAAAGCTCCGACGCCATCACCTCACATTGCTGCAGATCGATTATGCGGTGGCTTTTTTCCGTGCTGAACCCCAGTTGGAAATTCCGACCGGCCCATGCTGAACGGACCGCAATCCGTCGGCGCGTCGCCGCTGGCGACAGATGCACCGGCATCACGGATTCGGCCTCCACCTGTTGGGAGGCAAGCGCGTGGAGCACCCTTTCCTGCACGAAAACCGCAAGGCTTTCCTCGTCAATATGCTGCAATTCGCAGCCGCCACACAAAGGGAAATGGCGACAGGGTGGCTCTACATGGTGCGGGCCATGGACCAGCCCGCCATCAGGATTTAATCGGTCGCCCGGCGCTGCCAAGGGAACATGCCGGCCATCGGCAGTCACGCCGTCGCCCCGGGCCGCAATGCGGATGATATCTAGTGCTTCAGCCATCGTCGCGCCTTGCCCGTGCAGGCCGCGACTAGCAAGCGGTGACTTTGCCTATTTTGCGGCAGGCTTTTCCTCGGCCCCCTTGATCGCGGCAGGCAGGCGATAGGCATCGTCGCCCGATTTCACCTCAATCATGCCGCCTTCAAGGATCTTGATCCTGGTTTCATCAAAACCGTCGGCCGGGGCGAGCCCACGGCCGTCTGTCAGGATATCGAAACGACGAAAGCCGCCATCGGGATGCCGGATGACCAGCATTCGTCCCCTTTCGCCTGCAAGCGTTTCCGTAGTGCACACGCGCTCAAAATCGGCGCCGCCTGCAAGCGCGCATTCTATCCTGCCCGCGGCCGCCGCATCGCCCGCAGCACCACGCTCTGCATCGGCAAGGCTGTTGCCTTCACCACATGCCGTAAGCGTTGCGACGGCAGCAAGTGCTGCCAGACTAGATGTCCGCGTAAACATGCCTTTCTTCCTTGCCTCCGGGATGCGTAAGAGCCCCCTTATAGGCAGGGCCGACAGTCTGTGCATAGCGCCACAAAGCGCCTGACCCATAATCGGACGATCGCGGCTTCCAAAGTTTACGCCGCTCCGCAAGCACCTCTTCGGCAACGTTGAGGTCGATTGTCCCCTTTTCAGCATCGATAGCGATTTCGTCACCATTTTCGACCAGCGCGATCGGCCCGCATTCGGCTGCTTCGGGGCCGACATGGCCGATACAGAAGCCGCGTGTTGCGCCTGAAAAGCGGCCGTCGGTGATCAGCGCCACCTTTTCGCCCATACCAAGCCCGTAGAGCGCGGCAGTGGTCGAGAGCATTTCACGCATGCCGGGGCCGCCCTTGGGCCCTTCATAGCGGATCACGATGACTTCGCCTTCCTTGATCGACCGTTCTTCAACCGCAGCAAAGGCCTCTTCCTCGCATTCAAAAACGCGCGCCGGGCCGGTGAATTGCAGGCGGCTCATCCCTGCAACCTTCACAATCGCGCCATCGGGGGCAAGCGAACCGCGTAGGCCGACTACTCCGCCTGTCGGCGACAGCGGGGCGGTGGCCGGGTAAATGACCTTTTGGTCCGGGTTCCAGGTAATCTGGTCGATATTTTCACCCAATGTCTTGCCGCTAACCGTCATACAGTCGCCATGCAGCAAACCTTCGGACAAAAGCGATTTCATGAGCATATAGACGCCCCCCGCTTCATACATGTCCTTTGCGACATAATTTCCGCCGGGTTTCAGATCGGCCATATAGGGCGTGCTTTTGAAGATTTCGGCGACATCAAACAGGTCAAAATCAATGCCTGCCTCGCTTGCCATTGCCGGCAAATGCAGCGCAGCGTTGGTTGAACCGCCGGTTGCAGCAACAACACGGGCCGCATTGATGAACGCGTCACGCGTGCAGATTTCTCGCGGGCGCAGATTGCGTGCCAGCAATTCCATAATCTGTGTGCCTGCCGCATGGGCCACCTGGTCGCGCGTGGTGTAAGGCGCGGGTGCCATATTCGAATTGGGCAGCGAAAGCCCGATTGCCTCGGCCACGCAGGCCATGGTGTTGGCAGTATATTGTCCGCCGCATGCGCCATGACCGGGGCAGGCAACTTTTTCCAGCGCATGCACTTCCTCGAGCGGACAGGCACCGGCAGCATATTTGCCGACAACCTCGAACACATCAACGACGGTCACATCCTTTTCGTGATAGCGGCCCGGCAAGATCGACCCGCCATAAACGAAGATCGACGGAACATTCAGCCGCAACATCGCCATCATCATACCCGGAAGCGATTTGTCGCAACCTGCAAAGCCGACCAGCGCATCATAGCAATGGCCACGTACTGAAAGCTCGACTGAATCGGCAATCACCTCACGGCTAACCAGCGAACTTTTCATCCCCTGATGGCCCATGGCGATACCATCAGTGACGGTGATCGTGTTGAAGCGGCGCGACAGCCCGCCTGCCTGATCAACACCCCGCCGTGCGACATCGGCCTGATGATCCAGCGCCGTATTGCAAGGCGCGCTGTCATTACCGGCAGACACCACCCCGACAAAGGGGCGCATGATCTGCTCTTCGGTCAGACCCATGGCGTAATAATAGCTGCGATGCGGTGCACGCTCAGGCCCCACCGAAACATGGCGGCTGGGCAGTTTGGATTTGTCGAAAGTGTGCGTCATGGGGCCTCGCTGGAGTGAAGAACCGACTGGCAGGGAGATGCCAATATCTGCTCGGCTCTATTCAGCTTAGCCCTTCAGACGCAAGCCTTTCCGCAACATGTTGCGCCATTTCGTCAAGAATTGCTGCGAATCTTTCCTGTCCGGCGGCGTCGACAATCAAATCTTGCCGGATTTCGACACCGACATAGGGAATGTCATTTGCCTCAGCATGTCGATTCATCGTCGCATTCAGCATTTTGCCAGAATAGGGCAATTGGTCGCCAACAATCAGCCCCTCCCCCTCCAGATGGGCGATAGCAAAGCTCGATGCGGTTGCATGATCATTATAGAGTATGCCGATTTCCCAAGGCCGTTCCGCAAGCGGATCGGTTTCCAGACGCGGGGTGAAGCTGTGTACCGATAGGATCAGCCGGGGTCGCGCCTCTCCCAAAATATGTTCAAGCCGGTGGTGATAGGGATGGAAATAATGATCAAGCCGCCGCTGCCGTTCTTCGGCGGACAGATCATTGCCGGGAATGATGTGTCCGTCACTTGACGCGGGCACCGCACTCGCATCGCCCGGATAGCGGTTCAGATCGACAACCAGACGGGAATGGACTGCCAGAAAGGCAGCATGCCCTACAAGTTCGACCAGATAGCGGGCTACGCCAGCAACGCCAATGTCATAGGCAATATGCTGTTCCAGCAAAGCCGGATCGATGCCAAGCGCGACATCCTGCGGCACATGGTTTGACGCATGGTCGCATATGATCAATATGCCGCCGGACTGGGGCGTTCCAACGATATTCCAAGGTTCGCTCATCTCAGCGATGATGCCATTGTCCACCACTGCGGGCAAGCCGCCGCAATCGCCTGTTGAGCATCATTACGCGCCTCTACACTTGCATAAAGTGCAAAGCAGGTCGCGCCCGAGCCGGACATGCGCGCCAGATCAGGCTTAGTCATATCCAGCTGACGCAGCACTTCTGCAATTTCGGGGTGGAGCGCTATCGCCGGCTTTTCCAGGTCATTGCGTCCATGAAGCCAGCAAGCAAAATCCAAAGGCCCGCGATCCATGCCGTCCCATTGGCGAAACACAGGCCCTGTCGGGCAGGCAATCAACGGGTTGACGAGAAGGACGGCACGCCCCGAAATTGCGGCATCGGCGAAAGGCAGAAGTTGTTCGCCCACCCCTGTCCCAATGCAGGTTTGTGACGCGATGCATGCGGGCACATCCGCCCCCAGTTCCGCGCCAAGATCGGCGGTCAATAGCTGCGTGGCATCAAGGCCCCACAGGCGGGCCGCTAGCCGCAACGCGGCCGCCGCATCGGCCGAGCCACCACCTATGCCAGCAGCAACTGGAAGCTGCTTATCCAAGGTGAAGGCTGCCCCCTGCCCTATACCGCAGCGTTGCTGCAGCAAGCGCGCGGCACGCAACACCAGATTATCGGCATCGGCAGACAGCCCTGTGGCAAAGCGGCCAGTGATCGTCAGTGACAGGCCCTCGGCGGGGGCAACGGTCAGCCGGTCGCCATCTTCGGCAAAGGCAAAGACTGTCTCCAACTCATGATAACCGTCGGCCCGGCGCATGCGCACATGCAACGCCAGATTGATCTTGGCATAGGCCGTTTCGCTCGCATGCGATGGGGTCAAGGCGCGGCGACCTCTTCACTCCAGCCAAGGTCAATTTTGCGGGTCAGCCTATCACTCGCTGCGCCACTTGCCTGCACGACCGCAGCGCGCCAGGCAAAGCGCGCCTCGATCCGCCGACCGACGCGCCAATAGGCGTCGCCCAGATGTTCGTTGATCGCGACGTCACCACCTTCAGCTTGGGCGGCAGCCTCAAGCAGCGGAATCGCCTTTTCTATGTCTCCGGTCAGGAAATAGGCCCATCCGAGCGAATCCGCGATCGCTGCAGATTGCGGGGCCAGTTGGTGTGCGCGCGAAACCAGCGCAAAACCTCGCGCTATATCCTCGCGCCTTTCCAACAGGCTATACCCAAGATAATTCAGCGTCTGCGGATTAACCGGCTCAATCTGCAACGCCTGTTCCAATGCGGCGCGCGCGTCTGGCCATTGCCCCTGCGCATCAAGCGCCGAGGCGAGCATCAGATAGACATAAGCGCGCGGCCGCAAACCACCCCCATTGCCGGCAGGTGCCGTCAGTTCGCGGTAGATGGCGATCGCAGCGCTACGGTCACCGGCTTGCTCCAGAGCGCGTGCCCGAAACAGTTTGAGGTTTTGCGCCGCCGGACGGGCTGTGCTTGCCGCAGTCGCAACCGCCAATGCCTTTGCGGGATCAGCCGTTATCTCTAACTTCACGCCGACCGCAGCCATCCAGAAAGCTGAGCTTTCAGTTATCGACGCAAGCATCGCCTGCGCCGCATCAACCGCACCCTGCTTTGCCAGCATTTCTGCCAACACTAGCTTCGCGGCGTCATCGGTGGGCGCGACCCAATAGGCAAGGCGCGCGAAATAGAGGCCCTTTTCCGGCTGTTTCTGTTCAGCCAGCGCATGTGCCAAACGGGAAAATTGCGCAGCCAGGCCAATTTCGGGGGTCACAGGCCCTGCCTGCGGATGATCGGGTTCAACGCCGATCTGCCGTTCCAGCGCGGCTGCAAAATCGTCCTCACCGCCTTTTTTCATCGCCGCTATCGCATAAAGCGCAAGCGCGCGGCCATGCGGTTCGTCAAATCCGCGAAACGCACGTAGCCGCATCTGCGCCTGCTTCAGCCGACCGGCCACCAAATCGGCATAAATGAGCTGATCATCTGCATAAAAGGCGGCGAGAGGCGATTCTCGCAAATCATCAAGGTCCAGCCCGCCGCTGCGCGTCTGTCGTTGTTCCAGCAAGCCCTTCATCACCGGAACCATGAAGGCAAAATCGCCTTCGCGTTCCAACTGGGTGATCACGTTGGAGGCCACATCCCATTTGCGACCACGAAAAGCCTCGACAAAAAACAGCAACTGGGCGTCCCCATCGGCGCTGCCGGCCAAGACCGCAGCGCGCTGGGCACGCAAGGCTTCAGCGATATTGCCGGTGCGCAGCGCCGCATCGAACAAGCGGCTAGACGCCACCGCGCTGTCAGGCAAACGGGAAAGCAGCCGCCGATACGCGGCTATTGCCTTCTCATCCTGTCGCGCAATTTCGGCCCTTTGTCCATGCCAGTAAAGGTCGGTGGGCGCTTCAGCCGCGGCATGCGCCGCCGCGCCCGAAAGCGCCAAGGCGGCGATGCCAAGCAGCAGCCTACATGTTGGGATAGTTGGGGCCACCCCCGCCCTCCGGCGTCACCCAGTTGATGTTCTGGTTGGGATCCTTGATGTCGCATGTCTTGCAATGGACACAGTTCTGCGCGTTGATCTGATAACGCGCATCGCCATTGGCTTCGGTCACCCATTCATAGACGCCGGCGGGGCAATAACGGGTGGAAGGCCCGCCAAACACACCCAACTCGCTCACCTTTTGCAATTCCAGATCGCGGACTTGCAGATGCACCGGTTGATCTTCTTCATGGTTGGTGTTCGACAAGAACACCGACGACAGGCGATCAAAGCTGATCACGCCATCAGGCTTGGGATAGTTGATCGGGCGATAAATATCCGCGCGGCCAGTCGCCTGATAATCGGCATGGTGCTTCATCTCGATCGGCAGGCCGATTTTCAAGGTACGCATCCACATATCGACACCGGCAAGCATCGTGCCATAAGCTTCGCCATATTTGGCAACCGCCGGCTGAGCGTTCTTGACCAGTTTCAGTTCGGTGGCGATCCAGCTTTCGTTGAGATTGGCCTGATAATCCGACAATTCGTCATGCGCACGATCGGCCGAAAGCGCCACTGCGATGCTTTCCGCTGCCAGCATGCCCGATTTCATCGCAGTATGGCTGCCCTTGATGCGCGGCACGTTGACGAAACCGGCAGAGCAACCAATCAGCGCGCCGCCCGGGAATGCAAGCTTCGGAACCGACTGCCAGCCACCTTCGTTAATGGCACGCGCCCCATAAGAAACACGCTTTCCGCCTTCGAGGATCTTGCGGACCTCGGGGTGCTGCTTCCAGCGCTGAAATTCCTCGAACGGAAAAACGTGTGGGTTCTGATAATCGAGCGCAACGACAAAGCCGAGGGCAACCTGATTATTCGCCTGGTGATACAGAAAACCGCCGCCCCAGCTTTCGCTTTCCGAAAGCGGCCAGCCCTGGCTGTGGATTACGCGGCCAGGAACATGCTTGTCGGGATCGATATCCCACAATTCCTTCATGCCAAGACCATACACCTGCGGCTGGCAATCACGCTCAAGATCAAATTTGGACTTCAGCTGTTTTGTAAGATGTCCGCGCGCACCCTCTGCAAACAGGGTATATTTTGCGTGCAGTTCCATGCCCGGTTGATAGTCGCCCTTGTGGCTGCCATCGCGCGCGATACCCATATCACCGGTCGCAACGCCCTTTACCGACCCGTCGTCATTGTAAAGGATTTCGGCAGCCGGAAAGCCCGGGAAGATTTCAACGCCAAGATTTTCGGCTTGGCCAGCAAGCCAACGGCACAAATTGCCAAGCGAACCGGTATAGGTGCCCTTATTGTGCATCCAGCCCGGCGTCGCGATGTGCGGGATCGCATATTTGCCGGTGCGGGTCATCACCCAGTGATGGTTCTCGGTCACAGGAACATCGGCCATCGGGCAGCCTTGTTCCTTCCAGTCAGGCAGCAATTCATCAATGGCCTTGGGATCAAAGACCGCACCCGAAAGGATATGCGCGCCTACTTCCGATCCTTTTTCAAGAATACAGACCGCGATATCGGGATTGATCTGTTTCAGGCGAATGGCCGCTGAAAGGCCCGCCGGCCCGCCACCGACAATCACCACATCATAGGGCATCGACTCCCGCTCGCTCATGTCCGATCTTCCTTCTCTGCCCGTTGCTTTCGGGCTGTCTCGAATATGCCTCAACTGGCAGGATTCGCCATGCCAAGCAATTGACCTTCGCGTCAACCAGTGACTGTAAAACGATATGCAGGTCGCAAAGCCCAATAGGGAAAAAATCCTTGCAGATTCGATCATCGCCTGGTGGCGCGACGCCGGGGTTGATTATCTGTGCGGCGATGACCCGATGTCCTGGCTGGATGACGCTGCCGAAGTAAGCGAGCCAGCACCCGCGCAGGTGGCTCGCGCAACCGCATCGACCAAAACGCCTCCTGCTGCACCCGCTATACCAGCACCGACCATTGCTTGGCCCGCAGAATTTGAAGGGTTGATGGCGGCAATATCCAGTGATTCCGCGCTACCCGGAAATGCCTATGGGCGGCAAATCGCCGCGCCCATTTCCATCGCTCAGCCGGAATTGATGGTGATTTACGATCTGCCGGAGGAGGCCGATATCGCTGCCGGTCAATTGGGTAACGGCCCCACAGGAAAATTATTGAAGGCAATGTTTGCCGCCTGCGGCTATCTTTCCGGACAAGTGCACATCACGGCACTGGCGCATAGCCGCCCTGCAAGCGGAGCGTTGCCGCCTGCCGACCTACCCCTGCTCGCCAAATTCGCGCAGCACCAGATTTCGCTCGTGCGCCCGCAACGCATGCTGTTGCTCGGCACTGCGGTGAGCACGGCGCTTACGGGTCAGGAATTGATGGCGGCGCGTGCAGGTTTACCCGATTTTAACCAAGATGGCCGCACTATGGCGACAGTCGCGACATTCCACCCGCGGACCCTGCTGGCGCGCCCTGTCTTGAAAGCGCAAGCATGGCAGGATTTGCAGGCGATAGTGAAGAAAGATCGTCCGTGATCGGTACCAAATCTGCCTCCTTCCGCTGCGCGCTTACCGCTGTTGCGCTGTTGTGCACAACGCCGGCAATCGCGGGAACGACCGACAGTTTCCGCCAAACGGTATCTCCCGACTTACTTGCCAATATTGGTGGTCAACCGAGCGCGCAGGAGCGGGAGAGCTTTGCCGCCATTTTCGCCGCTATCGATGCCAAGAAATGGGCCGATGCGGTGCGCTTGATCGATACTGCCCCGCGCGGTCCGATGCAGCATGTGGCGCGTGCGGAACTATATCTCGCCGCAGGTTCGCCCAAGGTGGAGGCTGCACAGCTTCAGTCTTTACTCAACG
Organism: Sphingobium sp.; assembly: GCA_035196065.1. Classification (NCBI taxonomy): domain Bacteria; kingdom Pseudomonadati; phylum Pseudomonadota; class Alphaproteobacteria; order Sphingomonadales; family Sphingobiaceae; genus Sphingobium; species Sphingobium sp. Next base: position 2,021,026 of record CP136575.1, on the reverse strand, counting down.
ATGCGCCTTGGTTGCCCCAGGCCGAACAGCTGGAACGGATGGCGACAAAGCGCGGTGCGACCGACCTGCCGTTGCGCCCCGGCACGCGGCGTTTTTCCTTCCTTGGCAGCGCACCCAAGCGCGGCCTGCCTGATGGCGTTGCCACAGCTGCTGGTTTACGCGAAAAACTGCAGGCGGAAATCAAGGTGGACAATCCTGCCGGTGCAGAAGCCCTGCTGAACGAACAGGTCGCACTGCTTGATGAGGCAGCTATCGCCGAACTGCGCTACCGGGTCGCCTGGTCCTATTATATCGAAAATGACGATGTGAATGCTCGCCGTGTTGCCGGCCTTGCCCGCGCAATCGCCGGCGAATGGGGCACGCAGGCCGAATGGGTCCACGCCCTCGCCAACTGGCGGCTGGGCGATCATCGCGAAGCCTTTGCCGGTTTTGACCGCGTATCGCGCATTGCCGACAATGACGAACTGCGTGCTGCTGCACTGTTCTGGAGCAGCCGCGCAGCCATGGCGGCGCGCCAGCCGCAGCAAGTGCAACCGCGGCTTCAGGCTGCAGCCCGCTTTCAGGAGAGCTTTTACGGCCTTCTAGCTGCCGAAGCATTGGGCATGGAGGCGGTTGCCGCCAAGGTCCAGAAGCGTGTGGCACCCGATTGGAAGGCGCTGACCGCAAAAGAAAATGTGCGCAGCGCCATCGCGCTTGCCGCTATCGGCAAGACCGACCTTTCCGATCAAGCCTTGCGCCATCAGGCCCGAATTGCCGATGCCGGCCAACATGCCCCCCTCGCCCGGCTCGCCGGTGCGCTTAATCTGCCCGCGACGCAATTGTGGCTAGGCCATTATGGCCCGCGGGGCGAAAATCTGGATCCGATGGCGCGCTATCCGATGCCAAGCTGGACGCCGACCGGGGGATGGCGGATTGAACCGACGCTGGTCTATGCCCACGCATTGCAGGAATCGGCGTTCCGCACCTCGGTCATCAGCAGCGCAGGTGCCCGCGGCCTGATGCAGGTAAAGCCGGGAACGGCGCAGGAAATGGCGCGCGCGCGTGGCGCTTTTTTCAACGCCTCCGATCTCGACCGGCCGACGGTCAATCTTGAATATGGGCAAAGCTATATCGAACGGCTGCGTGACATGAGCGCAACCGGCGGACTGCTGCCCAAGGTGATCGCAGCCTATAATGCGGGGCCGACGCCAGTGACGCGGTGGAACAGCGAAATTCGCGACAATGGTGATCCACTATTGTTCATCGAATCCATCCCATTCTGGGAAACCCGTGGCTATGTGTCGGTGATCCTACGCAATTATTGGATGTATGAAATCCAGACAGGCAAGAATGGTGGCAGCAAGACCGGGCTTGCCCAATATCTCTGGCCGAAAGTGCCACAAAATGGCCGCGTCGCCTCGGTTCGAATCCCCCGTACCGCCAGTATTTCAGGAGGCAGCAATGCCGCTCGATGAAAGCCGCCCGTTCAAGCCGATCAACATCGCGCTGATCACTGTATCCGACACGCGCAACTTTGAAACCGACACCAGCGGCGATCTGTTGGCCAATTACATCAGCGCAGCAGGCCATATTCTTGTCGATCGCGCGATCGAACGTGACGAAACATCGCAACTGGTGGCACGCCTGCACGTGCATATCGATGACGAAAATGTCGATTGCGTGATCCTTACCGGTGGCACCGGGCTGACCGGGCGGGATATCACGCCAGAAGCGCTAGACCGCGTGAAGAGCAAGGATATTCCGGGTTTCGGCGAGTTGTTCCGAATGCTCAGCTACGAGACCATTGGTACATCGACGATCCAGAGCCGCGCCTGTGCTGTGCTGGCGCGCGGGACCTATATCTTCGCACTCCCCGGATCAAATGGCGCAGTGCGCGACGGATGGGAGAAAATCCTGGTTCACCAACTCGACAGCCGCCACCGGCCTTGCAACTTTGTCGAACTGATGCCGCGCCTGCGCGAAATCTGAGCCGGCCCGGTCGGCCACCTTATTTCGTATTGGACTTCTGCGCTTTAACAAATTGGGAAAACTCGCCCAGCATTGTTGCCCACCAGTCGAGTGTATCGGCAAAATTGCGTTTGTTCACTCCGCCCACGGTCGAAATATCATATTCTAGCAACAGTTCTTTTTTCTCGTTCGTATAAGCCTTTATGAACCGTTTTTCGGTGTTCCACTTGTTCGCATAGTCAGGCGTATTGTCGTCCTCTGCACTAAAGCCGGTGTAGAATTGAATCGTGTTGCAGTTTTTGCCCTCTACGCAACCGTAGAAATAAACCTCAAATTCATATCCGCTCACTTCGCTGCGGATGATCGGATCACCGCGCTTGTCCTTTTCCAGCTTGGCGCGATAGCCCTCTTCCTGCATCGCAGCGACGATCGTTGCCGGCTCGGAAGCGCAGATCAGGCCTTTTTCGCAAATATTGTCATCATTGGAATATGCGGCGCCTGAAACGCTGATCGATGCCGCAGCGGCCAGAATTAGTTTGTACATAGTGCCCCCTTTTCTGCCTTGGATATCACCCAGCGAATATGAAATCGCAATAGCCTAGGTCGGGAAATATGTTCTTTATATGTTCTCTTTTGATTGCTATTCTCATGGCATGTCAAAAAGCTGCTATCCCGATTTCGTCGCTGGACGCGGAGCGCCCGTCAACGGCCTTTCACGCCGCTTCAACCTGCAACAACGCACAGATGACGGCGACTGGCTGGATGAACGATCGCAGATTGACGAGGATATCCAACCTCTGAAAACCGAGGTTACGACAGAACGGCCAAAGACCATCATTGCCCGGAACACTTCACCCGACATTCCGTTCGACAAGTCGGTCAACCCCTATCGCGGCTGCGAACATGGCTGCATCTATTGCTATGCGCGCGCCTCCCATGCCTATCATGATCTGTCGCCGGGACTCGATTTCGAAAGCCGTTTATTTGCGAAACCGGATGCGGCCCGGCTGTTGCGCATCGAAATAGGCAAAAAGGGCCATGTCCCTACGCCCATAGCCTTTGGCACCAACACCGATGCCTATCAACCAATCGAGCGGGATTGGCGGATCATGCGGCAATGCCTTGAAGTGCTGGCAGAGGCGAACCATCCGTTGACGATCACCACCAAATCCGACCGCGTCTTGCGCGATTTGGATCTACTCGCCCCGATGGCGGCCAAGCGTCTGGTGACGGTCGCCATATCGGTGACGATGCTCGATCCGGCACTGCATCGCAAATTGGAACCGCGCACCGCTCGACCCGAAAAGCGGTTGGCGGCGTTAAGGGCGCTCGCCGAGGCGGGCATCCCTGCCCATGTCAATGTCGCGCCAGTTATCCCCGCAATCAACGATCATGAAATCGAAGCGATCCTTGAGCGCGCGGCAGAGGCGGGCGCACAAACCGCAAGCTGGATTCCCCTTCGCCTGCCGCATGAGGTCGCGCCACTGTTCCAGGACTGGCTGATATGCCATTTCCCCGATCGTGCGGCCAAGGTGATGGCGATCGTCCGCTCAATCCGCGAAGGGCGGAACAATGACCCCAACTTCTTCAGCCGGATGCGCGGCAGCGGGCCATGGGCAGATCTTATCCAGACCCGTTTCAGGATCGCCGCACGCAAATATGGGCTCAATCAGACTAAGATACAGCTTCGCAGCGATCAGTTCGTGCCGCCGCGCAGCGACGGTCAGTTGGCCCTCTTTTGATCAGGCAAAACTGTCTGGATCGCCTTCCAGCGGGGCAAAGCGGATGAGACGGCTTGTCTGCACCGCCGCCTGACGGTTGACGACTGCAAGGCGGTAATCCGGGTCGGTCACCATTTCCAGGAAAGCACCCGCATTCGGATAAAAGGCAATGAAGGCCGCATCCCAATGTTCGTCAGCCGGCCCCGTCAACACGGTCTGGAACGCGCCGCGCCAGACCACATGACCGCCCACCCGGGTAAAAATCGGCCCGCTTGTCTTGCCATATTCCTGATAAGCGCGTTCGCCGCTCCAGCCCTTCCCCGCATGGTCATGGCCGTCAGGATAGGCGGCAAGATCGCGATAGCGGATGAGGTTCAGCATGTTGATCGGCACGTCACGCGGCAACGCCTTGAAGGCATCGAACGCCGCGCGCGTTGGATCGACATGAGCCTCGGCCGCCATCAGCCAAGGCTCCGCAGCTTATAATCCTTATACAGCTTGCGCAATTCAGCCTTCTGGATCTTGCCTGTCCCGGTGATCGGCATGCTGTCGACGAAATGCACCTCGTCAGGCAGCCACCATTTGGCAATCCGTTCTTTCAAATAGTCGATCACATCACCTTCGGTCAGTGAATCCGATCCGGGCTTTTTCACGGCAACGATGATCGGCCGCTCGTCCCATTTCGGGTGATAGACGCCAATAGCAGCCGCCTGTGCCACACCGGGGCAACCCACTGCGGCATTTTCCAGCTCAACCGAGCTGATCCATTCGCCGCCCGATTTAATCACATCCTTGACGCGGTCGGTGATCTGCATCGTGCCATCCGGGTGGATCACCGAGACATCGCCGGTATCAAACCATTGGTCGGCATCGGTCGCATCCGCCTCTGCCTTGAAATAGCGCTTGATCACCCAAGGCCCACGAATCTGCAACGCGCCCTCGGTCTTGCCATCGCGCGGGGCGACATTGCCGTCCTTGTCGATCACGCGCAATTCGACGCCAAAGGGAATCTTGCCTTGCTTGGAAACAACGTCGATCTGCTGATCGAGGTTCATCTCGTCCCAGCCCGGAATGGGCGCACCCATGGTTCCGATGGGCGAGGTTTCCGTCATGCCCCAGGCATGGGAAACGCGCACACCTTGCTTCATCAGCCGCTCGATCATCATACGCGGCGCAGCTGTGCCACCAATGGTGACCAATTGCAGCTTGCCCAAATCGGAACGACGTCCTGCCGCCTGTTCTGCATCCAGATGCTGGAACATCGCCAGCCAGACGGTCGGCACGCCCGCACTGTGGGTGATGCCTTCTTCGAGCATGAGTTGGTGCAGCACGGCGGCTTCATTGGTAGTCGAAAAGACGAACTTCACACCGGCCAGTGCCCCTGCAAAAGGCAGACCCCAACTTGCCGCATGGAACATCGGCACGATCGGAAGCAAGGCCGATGTCATAGCCAGGCTGAAGATGGTCGGCGCAACCTCTGCCATTGCGTGCAGCATCGTCGAACGATGCTGGTAAAGCACACCCTTGGGATTGCCCGTCGTGCCGCTGGTATAACAGAGCATGCACGGATCGCGCTCATCGCCCCACACCCAGTCGAAATTGCCGTCCTGCGCGGCAATCAACGCCTCATATTCAGGGCTGTCAAAAACGATATAATGTTCAACCGTCTTCAGATGCGGTTTCAGACGGTCGATGATCGGCTGGAACATGGCATCATACATCAGCACCCGGTCTTCGGCATGGTTCATGATGTAGATCAGGTCTTCGTCGAACAGGCGGACATTGACCGTGTGGATGACGCCGCCGCACCCGATCGCGCCATACCATGCAGCCAGATGGCGATGGTGGTTCATGGCAAAAGTAGCGATCCGGTCAGCCGGCTTGATGCCCATGGCAACAAAGGCCTGCGCCATGCGCCGCGCTTCGCCAGCGACGCCTGCCCAATTGGTACGTTCGATCCGGCCGTCCGACCAGCGCGTCACAATCTCGCGCGTGCCATGCTCCCGCGCGGCATAATCTATCAGATGGGAGACCCTAAGATCCCAGTCCTGCATTCCACCTAACATAGTCACTCTCCCTGTTTCGCTTTGCTTAGCGAACACTCATTAAATGCGGCTTGATCGGCGCCAGCTCGACATGGCTGACTCCCTCAATCCCTTTCACCTTGTCGACCAGTTCCACGTCAAGACGGAATTTGCGGCCAAGCACAATATCGGCGGTCACCCCATCCGGCAATTTCGTCCGCGCCACCACTTCGCCGCGCCCGCCGTTCAAAGGCAGGATCAATTGCTGCAGCCGGGCAAAGACATCGACATGCTCAACCTCCAGCAACATCTTGAACTGGGTGTTGGCGACAAGACCCGCCAGCGGCTTTGCGCTGCGCACGGCAATGCGAGGAATTTCCTCACCTGAAGGCAGGTCCATTTCAACCGTCAGCAAAATGCATTCACCGCTCTTTGCCCATTCGGCAAGGCTGGCGCATACGCCCTCATCGAAACAGCTCGCCTGAAACTGGCCGCTGCTATCTGAAAATTCGGCCTGAACAAAGCGGTTGCCGCGGCGCGATTCGCGCCATTTTACCGCTTGTACCATCGCAGCCATTGTTCCAGATTTGCGGCTGCCTTCCGGGATCGGGCCGCAGTCGATAATTTCAAGATAGCTTTGCGCACCATGACTGTTGGCAATCTGGGTGAACTGAGAGATCGGGTGGGCCGCAAAGTAAAAGCCGAACGCCTCGCGCTCATGCTCCATAGTTTCTGCGACGCTCCATTTTTCGGCATTGGAAAACCGCATCTGCCCTACACCAACAGAAGCATCGCCGCCAAACAGACCGCCCTGCCCGCTTTCGCGCTGGTCCCGAGCCGCCTGTGCGGTCGCAAGGATTGTGTCGATCCCCGTGAAAAGTGATGCACGGTTGGATTCAAACGCATCAAAGGTGCCGGCTGATACAAGGTTTTCAAGGCTTCGCCGGTTGATCTGCGAAGGGTCGGTCCGGTTGGCAAAATCATCAAGATCACGATAGGGTCCGTTGGCCACGCGCTCAGCCGCCAAACCCTCCATCGCCTTTTCGCCGACATTTTTGAGGCCGGCCAGCGCATAGCGCACAGCAAGCCCGGCATCACTTTCCTCTATGCTGAATTCCGCCTCGCTATGGTTGAGCGAGGGTGGCAGGCACGCAGTTCCCAACCGGCGCATGTCGTCGACAAATATCGCCAGCTTGTCAGTCTGGTGCATATCGAAACACATTGAGGCTGCGTAAAATGCTTCTGGATGATGCCGTTTCAACCAACCGGTGTGATAAGATAATAGCGCATAGGCCGCCGCGTGCGACTTGTTGAAACCATAGCCTGCAAACTTGTCGATCAAGTCAAAAAGCTCGTTCGCTTTGGTCGCATCGATATCATTATGCTCGGCGCAGCCTTTGACGAAGATCGTACGCTGCTCGTCCATCTCGGACTTGATCTTCTTGCCCATCGCGCGGCGCAGCAAATCTGCACCGCCCAGCGAATAGCCGGCAAGGATCTGCGCGGCCTGCATCACCTGTTCCTGATAAACAAAGATGCCATAGGTTTCCGCTAATATGCCTTCGAGAAGCGGATGCGGATATTCGATCTTCTCCTCGCCATTTTTGCGACGGCCGAACATCGGGATATTGTCCATCGGACCCGGACGATAAAGGGAGACGAGCGCAATAATGTCCCCGAAATTGGTCGGCCGTACCGCCGCCAGCGTGCGCCGCATACCCTCGGATTCAAGCTGGAACACACCGACGGTATCGCCCGATTGCAGCAATTCATAGGTCGCGGTATCGTCGAGCGTCAGCTTGTCATATTCTATGATGATGCCGCGTTTCGCCAGCATCTGTGCCGCCTTTTGCAGCACCGACAGCGTCTTGAGCCCAAGAAAGTCGAACTTTACGAGCCCCGCCGCCTCTACAAATTTCATGTCAAACTGCGTCACCGGCATATCGGACCGCGGATCGCGATAGAGCGGCACCAGTTCTGACAAGGGGCGGTCACCGATCACCACGCCTGCAGCATGGGTGGAACTGTGCCGCGGCAGCCCTTCCAATTTCATCGCAAGGTCGAACAGACGCTTCACCTGCTCATCGCGGCGATATTCTTCACGAAGTTCCGGAACGCCGCCCAAGGCGCGTTCCAGATCCCACGGATCGGTCGGGTGGTTTGGCACCAATTTGCACAACCGGTCGACCTGGCCATAGCTCATCTGCAATACGCGGCCAGTATCGCGCAGCACGGCACGCGCCTTCAGCTTACCGAAGGTGATGATCTGCGCGACCTGCCCCGTGCCATATTTTTCCTGCACATAACGGATCACTTCGCCGCGCCGCGTTTCACAAAAGTCGATATCGAAGTCGGGCATCGACACACGTTCGGGATTGAGAAAGCGTTCGAACAGCAATCCCAGTTGCAGCGGATCAAGATCAGTGATCGTCAGCGCCCATGCCACCACCGAACCTGCGCCTGAACCGCGCCCCGGACCCACAGCAATATCATGTGCCTTGGCCCATTTGATGAAATCGGCAACAATCAGAAAATAGCCCGGAAAGCCCATCGAACAGATGACGTCGCATTCGAAATCGAGCCGTTCAAAATAAGGCTTTCGGGCATCCTCCGCGGCTATGCCGGCGTGATCCAGTCGAGCAATCAGCCCTTCACGCGCATCCCGGCGCAACTGCGCATCCTCCGCCGCGCGATCACCGGCAAGGCTGGGCAAAATAGGTTTGCGCTTCGGCGCGCCGACTCCGCATCGCTGCGCCACGACCAATGTATTGGCCAACGCCTCTGGCACGTCGGCGAACAATTCCGACATTTGCTGCCAAGTCTTTATCCAGGCGTGGGGGCAGCTTTTGCGGCGATCGCTATTTTCAACATATTCGCCGTCGGAAATGCAGAGCATGGCGTCATGCGCAGGGTAGAAATCAGGCTCTGCAAAACATGCAGGGTTGGTCGCAACCAAAGGGAGGCCGCGTTCATAGGCCAGCGCGATCAATGCCTCTTCGGCCGCGTCTTCAACCGCATTACCGCGCCGTGCAATCTCGATATAAAGCCGCCCGGGGAACAGTTGTTCAAGCCGGGTACAATATTCGGCTGCGCTATCCAGCTGGCCATCGGCGAACAGCCGGGCGAGCGCACCTTCGCCGCCAGCGGTCAACGCGATCAGCCCATCAACATGGTCTTCCAGCTGTGAAAAACGGATCTGGGCTTCGCCGTCGGTCGGGCTTTCAAGATGCGCGAACGACGTAAGTCTGCACAGATTCTGGTATCCGACCTCATTCTGCGCATAAAGCGCGATCCAATCGCGCACCGCCTGACCGCCGCTATATTCGGGCGGGCGGGCCACGCCGAGCATCAAGCCCATGATCGGCTGCACGCCAACCCCGCGGCAGCCATCCTCAAAAGGCATCACCCCGTAAAGACCGTTACGATCGGTGACCGCAACAGCGGGAAAGCCTAGACCCTTGGCATATTTGCCGATTGCCTTTGGTTCAATCGCACCTTCGAGCATGGTGTAAGCGGAAAAAACCCGCAACGGGACGAAGGGTGCGAAAGCCATGGTGGCAAGGTGGTGCAGCGCCGCCGATTCTGCAATCAAAAGGCGCGGCTATTTTGTGGACAAAGCAGGGGTCGACAGCGGTATCAGCCCAGCAAGCGCTGGATATCCTTTTCAAGTGCAGTCGGCGCAACCTGCGGACCATAGCGGCCCACTACTTTGCCATCGGCATCGACAAGGAATTTGGTGAAATTCCACTTGATCGCGCGGGTGCCCAACAGCCCCGCCTGCTGGTCTTTCAGATGTTTCCACAACGGGTCGGCAGCATCGCCATTGACGTCAACCTTTTTGGCGAGCGGAAAGCTGACATCATAAGTGAGCGAGCAGAAATTCTTAATCTCTTCTTCATCGCCGGGTTCCTGCGCACCAAACTGGTTGCAGGGAAAGGCCATGACGACCAACCCCTTATCGGCATATTTGCGGTGCAGTTCTTCCAGCCCCTTATATTGCGGGGTGAAGCCGCATTTAGATGCCGTGTTTACCAGCAGAAGAACCTTGCCCTTATAGGCGGACATATCCTGCTTGCCCCCGCCGGGCATATCGACCGTGAAATCATGAACGTTCATCTGCTCTTCCTCTCCGCAATTTTATGCCAGAATGCCGTCATGCAACCGGACGATCCGGTCCATCTTGGCTGCCAGCCGTTCATTGTGCGTCGCGACCAGCGCGGCTGAGCCCTGTTCCCGCACAAGACCCATAAATTCACCCAGCACGATATCGGCGGTATGTTCGTCCAGATTTCCGGTCGGTTCATCCGCCAGCACAAGCCGGGGCTTGTTGGCAAGGGCGCGAGCCACGGCCACGCGCTGTTGCTCACCGCCGGAAAGTTTCGAAGGCCGATGCTCCAGCCGCGCTCCAAGCCCCAATGTCGACAATAGTTCTCGAGCACGGGTGCCGGCTTCTTCCGGATCAACGCCTGCAATCAGTTGCGGCAGCAGGACATTTTCGAAGGCATCGAAATCGGGCAGCAAATGGTGGAACTGATAAACAAAGCCCAACTTTTCCCGGCGCACGATGGTCGCCCGGTCGGGGCCTGCGTCGCGCATTTCCTCTCCGTCAATCATGATCGACCCGGTAAAGCCGCCCTCGAGCAGCCCCAATGCTTGCAAAAGTGTCGATTTGCCTGTCCCCGAAGGCCCGAGCAAGGCGACCAATTCGCCCTCCCGGATCGACAGATTGACGCCGCGCAGCACCTCGATCGTCACCTCGCCCTGGGTGAAACTGCGCCGGACATCGCGCATTTCTGCGACAGTCTTATTCATAACGAAGCACCTGCACAGGATCGGTTCCGGCGGCCTTAAACGCAGGATAGAGCGTTGCAAGGAAGCTAAAGAAAAGCGCGAGGCCACAAATCGCCAGCACCTCAAACGGGTCGGTGCGCGATGGCAGTTCGGTGAGGAAACGGATCGACGGATCCCATAATTCCAGCCCCGTCACAAACTGGATTGCAGCCACGATCGACTGGCGGAAAAACAGGAAAATAAAACCAAGGGCCATGCCCGCTGCCGTTCCCGCTGCACCGATGAGCAGGCCAACGGTCACGAAAATCTTGAGCAGCGACTGACGTGAGGCACCCATGGTGCGTAGGATTGCAATATCGCGGGTCTTGGCACGCACCAGCATGATCAGCGACGACAGGATGTTGAACACCGCAACCAGCACGATGATCGACAGCACAATGAACATCGCTACCCGCTCAATCGCCAATGCCTCGAACAGGGAGGCGTTCATGCTCTTCCAATCGACGATCAACGCCCGGTCGGCTATCTTGGGCTGCAACGGCGCCAATATATCATTCACCCTATCGGCATCGGTGGTCGTCAGTTCGATCATCCCGATCTGGTCACCCATCAACATCAATATCTGCGCATCCTCGATCGGCATGATGACAAAGGCTTTGTCATAGTCATAGACGCCGACCTCAAAGACAGCGGCAATTTCATAGGATATCTCGCGCGGAACCGTGCCAAAGGGCGTTGTTCGGCCTGCAGGATTGATGATCGTCAGCCTTTGCCCGACGCGCGCACCAAGATTCTGCGCCAACCGGGAGCCAATGGCGACACGTTCGCTGCCCGGTTGCAACAGCCGCATGTCGCCTGCCACTGTCTTGCCCTTCAACGTGGGATTGGAGCGTATATCCGAAACCTGCATGCCGCGGGCAAGAATGGCCTCGACCCGCCCCTCATGCGTCGCCAATAGTGGCTGTTCGATCAGCGGCGAGGCTTCGGTCACGCCCGGCGTTGCCCGAACCTCTTTCAACACGTCGCGCCAATCGTTCAGCCGACCGCCATAGCCCTGGACCACGGCATGGCCGTTTAGCCCGACGATCTTGTCAAACAATTCGGCGCGAAAACCGTTCATCACGCTCATCACGATAATGAGCGCGGCAACGCCGAGTGCGACAGCGACAAGGCTGATCGTGGCGACGAGGAAGATGAAGCCTTCGCCCTTGCCCGGCAGCACATAACGCCTTGCAATCATGCGTTCATAACGATTGAGGATCATGTCGGTCCGGTTCCGGCATCAGGATGAGGACCCTGTCTTTAGGCGGCCCCCGTCGGCGAGGCAAGGGGCGCGCGCCTGTTACACTATTGTTGCAGCCACGCCACAGTCGGCAAAAAAGCGTTGATCCGATCCAGAGAATCGTTGCGGATACCCCAGTTTCCGGCATTTTCACCTCGCTGACTAAGGTTTCATCGCTGAATGGCCGTGGTTCAGGGGGATAGATCCCGCAACGACCTTGCCATGATGCGAGGCAGCAGGATCCAGACGAGTTTTCGTCGATCGGGCCGTCCAATTTCAGTTGGGCGGCCTTGATTTTTTTGCGGCACCAACCCATTTCCCGGTTTGAGGGAGCCAATCGGTCCCTCAATACCAACCCAGAAAGCGCTGCACAGGCAGGCTTTCAAACCGCAAATTGCTCAGATTGGAGAATTTGGAATGACACGTTTTGACTTCACGCCCTATCGCCGCACAACCGTCGGCTTCGACCGCCTGTTCGATCTTTTGGAAAATACGCGCGCCGCGCAGGGCGATAATTACCCGCCGTTCAACATCGAGCGGACCTCCGATACCGAATATCTGGTCACGATTGCCGTTGCCGGCTTCAAGCCCGACGAGATCGACATCACTGCGCAGGAAAATCTGCTGGTCGTTGCCGGCAAGAAACAGCTGGATGGCAATGACAACCGCGATTTCCTGCACCTTGGCATTGCCAACCGCAATTTCGAGCGCCGTTTCCAGCTGGCAGATCATGTTTTTGTGAAAGCGGCAGACCTTGCCGACGGGCTGTTGACAGTTCACCTTGAGCGCGAAGTTCCCGAGCAGCTTAAGCCGCGCAAAATCTCCATCGGATCTTCAACGCCAACGCTTGTCGAGCAAGGCAGTGACAAGCAAGCTGGCGAAGCTGCCTGAGCAGCCAACAAATTTCGCAAAACAGCATGACGCCATGGTCCTGAACCCGCCAAAGGGAAGGACCATGGCGCTAAATCTTTACGGGATCAGACCAGTCGGCTCTGTTCAACCGCCGCAGCGATGAAGCTTGCAAACAGCGGGTGCGGATCAAAGGGTTTTGACTTGAGTTCGGGGTGGAACTGCACGCCGATAAACCATGGATGGTCGGGGCGCTCGACAATTTCGGGCAACAGGCCATCAGGCGACATGCCGGAGAAAATCAAACCGCCCTTTTCCAGCGCCTCACGATAGGCGGCGTTCACCTCATAACGGTGGCGGTGACGTTCTGAAATGGCGCTGGTGCCATAAACCCCTGCCACATGGCTGTTTCCGGTAAGCTGCGCGTCATAGGCGCCGAGCCGCATCGTGCCGCCCAGATCCCCGCCCGCTTCGCGTGTTTGCAGGCCTTCCTCGGTCATCCATTCGGTGATGATGCCGACCACAGGTTCGTCGGTCTGGCCGAATTCGGTGCTCGATGCCTTCGCTATGCCGGCGGTGTTCCGCGCACCCTCGATACAGGCCATCTGCATCCCCAGGCAAATGCCGAAAAAGGGCACCTTGCGTTCGCGGGCGAAACGGACAGCGGCAATCTTACCTTCCGAACCACGCTCACCAAAGCCGCCGGGGACGAGGATCGCGTGCATCGGCTCAAGCGCGGCCGCAATGTCACTATCGGCCTTTTCAAAGAGTTCGGCATCGATCCATTTGATGTTGACCTTGACCCGGTTGGCAAACCCGCCATGCGCCAAGGCCTCGTTCAGTGATTTATAGGCATCTGCCAGCCCGACATATTTGCCGACAACACCGATGGTGACTTCGCCTTCAGGATTTTGCTGCCGGTCCAGAATATCTTCCCAACGGCGCAGATCCGGCGCGATGCCTGGCGTGATGCCAAAGGCACGCAAGACTTCATAGTCGAGCCCTTCTGCATGATATTGAAGCGGCACGGCATAAATGGATTTCGCATCCAGCGCAGGGATGACGGCTTCTTTGCGCACATTGCAAAAGGCTGCGATCTTCGCGCGCTCGCCCTCGGGCAGCGGATGTTCGCAGCGGCAAAGCAGGATATCAGGTTGCACGCCAAGCGCGGTGAGTTCCTTGACGCTATGCTGGGTGGGCTTCGTCTTAAGCTCACCAGCGGCAGCGATGTAGGGCACGAGCGTGACATGGACGAAAACCGTCTGCTCGCGTCCCAGTTCGTTGCGCATCTGACGGATCGCCTCAATGAACGGTAGCGATTCGATATCGCCCACAGTTCCACCGATCTCGCACAGCACGAAATCAAGGCCGTCAGTATCGGCCTGGGCGAATGCCTTTATCTCGTTCGTGACATGCGGAATGACCTGCACGGTCGCGCCCAGATAGTCGCCACGCCGTTCCTTTGCGATGATATCGCGATAGATTCGCCCCGATGTCACATTGTCCGACTGCCGCGCCGAAACGCCCGTAAAGCGTTCATAATGGCCAAGATCGAGGTCGGTTTCCGCCCCGTCGTCAGTCACATAGACTTCGCCATGCTGATAGGGCGACATCGTGCCCGGATCGACATTGAGATAGGGATCAAATTTACGAATGCGGACTTTGTAGCCACGCGCCTGCAAAAGGGCCGCCAAAGAAGCAGCCATTAAACCTTTGCCAAGCGAGGAGACCACGCCGCCGGTGATGAAAATATACCGCGCCATGGGAGAAAAGGCCTAAGACGTGTTTCAGGGATTAGGCAAGTGCATGAATCTGCATTTGCCCAATTAATCTGGGGAAAAGGCGGAGGGCTCCGCCTATCCCGCTTATTTGTCGAGGGGGACCTCGGTCGGTGCAGCCGGGGCAGCGGCGGGTGCCGCCTGGCCAGGAGCAGCCTGTGCCGGTGTGTTTTGACCCGCAGGTGCCTGCTGGGTCACCGGCGCGCGCTGCAGGCTTTCGTCAATCTCACCGGGCGTGCCACGCTTTGCAGAAACAAAAGCCAGTGCAATCGCAAGCAGGATGAACGTCGTCGCGAGGATCGCTGTTGTCCTTGTCAAGAAATCGCCCGCGCCACGCGCGGACAGCAGGCCTGCAGGGCTACCGCCCATTCCAAGACCGCCGCCTTCTGAACGCTGCATCAGGATCACGCCCACCAGTGCGGCGGCGTTGATGGCGAAAACGACGAGTAGGAAGTGAAAAAGACCCATGAACCTGTCCGAATGTTAAGCTGGGGAAACGCCCCGGTTGAAGCGCACATAGGGGCGGCAGCACCTATTTTCAAACATTATCATCCCTTGCCGCCGCCGCTCGACATAGTCAGCCCCCAACCGCAGCAGCAGCAGCAGCAACGATCGGCAGAAACTTTTCAGCGCCAAGGCTGGCGCCGCCGATAAGGCCGCCGTCAACATTGGGGATCGCAAGCAGCCCGGCAGCATTATCACCATTCATCGAACCACCATAGAGAATGCGGACGGCCGAACCGTCTGCGCCAAAACGTGCCTCGAGATTGGCACGGATCGCGCCGTGCATTTCGGCGACATCCTCAGCCGAGGGGATTCGACCGGTGCCGATGGCCCATACAGGTTCATAGGCAACCGCGAGCCAGGCCGATGCAGCCTCATCGGGAAGCGAACCGTCCAGTTGGCTCAATACCACGGAAACGGCCGATCCGGCATCGCGCTCTGCCTCTGTCTCGCCAACGCAGACAATGGCCGATAGCCCTGCTGCCTTGGCCGCCAATGCCTTGCCGCGAATATCGGCGTCGCTTTCGTGCTGGGCTGCGCGGCGCTCGCTATGGCCGACAATGGTAACCGCCGCGCCTGCATCCTTGAGCATGGCAGCCGAGACGCAGCCAGTGTGTGCGCCCGATACCGACATATGGCAGTCCTGACCGCCAATAACCATGGATGGCACCTTCTGCGCCGCAGGACCGATCAAAGTTGCAGGCAGGCACAGCGCAGTATCGACTCCCGAATGCGGCGCGACTGCCGCAGCAATGGCTTCGATTTGGGCGACATCCGCCATCAACCCGTTCATTTTCCAGTTTCCGGCGATCAATTTGCGCATTTCAAGCTCTCCAGCAGCTTCGTTCATTTGATTCTGTGGCGCTAGCAAATTGGCGCGCCGATACCAAATGCTGTTCTGCTTCTGCCCTTCTCCGCTTGATTGACCCGCGCGCGCCGCCTAAAGCGTCGCGGTTTCCGCCTTAACCAGAATGTCAGGACAGACATGATCAGTTCCTTCCGCAGAATGTTGGCCTCGCGTTGGGGTGCAGCGATCGCGCTTGCCTTTGTCGTCTTGATGGGTTTTGCCTTTGCGCTGAGCGATGTCACCGGTTCGGGCAGCTTTGGCGGACTTGGCGGCGGCCATGTTGCCAAAGTGGGCGACCGCAAGATCGGCCTCGGCGAATTTGACGATATGCTGCAGAACGCACTGCGCGCCGAGCGGCGTGAAAATCCGACGCTCGACATGACACAATTTGTCGAAAGCGGCGGTTTGGATGCAACGCTTGACCGGCTGATCAACCGTTATGCACTTTCAATCTTTGGTGAAGAACATGGCATTTCAGTCAGCAAGCGACTGGTCGATTCCGAAATCCGCCAGCTGCCCGGCGTCAACGGCCCGGATGGCCGTTTCAGCCAGCAAGCCTTCACGTCGTTTCTGCAAGGTCTTGATCTGACCGAGGAAATGATTCGTGACGATTTCCGCCAAAATCTGTTTGCCCAACAAATCCTGCCCGCAGCAGGTGCAGGTGCACCGGTTTCGCAAAGCTATGTCCTGCCTTATGCCTCGCTGCTCCTCGAAAAGCGGGCGGGCGATGTGGCGCTAATTCCGGCACAGGCATTCCTGCCCAGGACCGCACCTGCCGACGCCCAGCTTCAGACTTATTACACAGCGAACAGCGCGCGCTTCACCATTCCTGAAAAGCGTGCCGTGAGTTACGCTCTGTTCGACGCGTCGATCATCGGCGACAAGGCTGATGCCACGACCAAGGAAATTGCCGATTATTACAAGGCCAATGCCAAGCAATATGCCGCTTCGCAGACCCGCGATCTTAGCCAATTGGTATTCCCGACCGAAGCGGCGGCAAAGGCTGCGCTCGCCAAGATCAATGCTGGCCAGTCAATGGACGCCGTCGCCCGTGAGCTTGGCCTTAGCGTTACGGTCAGCAATGGGATTGACCGCGAAACCTTGACGTCGAACGCCTCCAAGGCCGTCGCCGACACCGTGTTCGCCACATCCGCCGGCAAGACTGCGGCCCCGGTTCGCGGCGGGCTTGGCTGGTATGTCGTCCGCGTCAATGCCGTGAAGGAAATCCCGGCGCGCACGCTGGCCTCGGTCAGCGCGGAAATTGCGCGCACCATCGCTGCGGAAAAGCGGGTTGAGGTGCTTTCTGACCTGACATCGGAAATCGAGGATGAATTTGCCGGCGGATCTACCATTGCCGATATGGCCAAGGCCAATGGCCTGAAGGTGGAAACAACACCTTTGCTCTTTGCCAATGGCCAGAACCCGGCTGCCCCCGGTTACAAGCCCATTGCCGAAATGGCGCGCATCCTTCCCGCCGCGTTCGAAATGGACAGCGATGGCGAAGCGCAGCTGATCGAGATCGTGCCCGGCGAGAAGTTTGCGATGATTTCCATTGCCGATTTCCAGGAAGCTGCACCGCCGCCGCTCAAGGATGTTCGCGATATCATCGTGCAGCAATGGGCGCTGGCTGAAGGCGCGAAAAAGGCAAAGTCGGTGGCTGAACAGGTTCAAAAAGCCGTGCTGTCGGGCAAGGGTCTTGCCGAGGCGATGCAGGCCGTTGGTGTGGCGCTGCCCAAGGTCGAATCGGTTGCAGGCAGCCGCGCTGATCTTAACCGCCAAGGCCAGCAAATGCCGCCGCCGCTCGCGATGATGTTCGCGATGAAGAAGGGCACGGCCAAAACGCTCGACGCCGGTGGTGATCGTGGCTGGTTCGTTGTCAAGCTGAACGAGGTGATCAAGGGCGATGCAAGCGGCAATAAGGAACTGCTTGCCGCACGCCAGCAGGAGCTGCTCGACCTGTTGCAACAGGAATATGCCGCACAGCTGATCAATGCCGCGCGCGCCGAAGTCGGCGTCAGCAAGAATGACGATGCGCTCAAGGATCTGCGCAATCGCCTCACCAATCGCGACGCGGTGCAGTAAGGCTGACGGGCGGGCATGACCGATATTCAGCCTGACCGCCCGATCGACCACGCCCGCAGACAGCTTGTCAGCGGCAAGGCCGCGATCGTCTGGCGCGAATTGATCGCAGATACCGAAACTCCGGTATCCGCAGCGCTCAAATTGTTCGAAGCCGGACGCGGTGATTTCATCCTGGAATCGGTCGAAGGCGGCGCGGTGCGCGGCCGTTACAGCCTGATCGGTCTGGCACCCGACCTTGTGTTTCGGGCCGAGGGCGACAAGGCAGAAATCAACCGCGACTGGCAGACCGATCGCGCCAGTTTCACAGCAACCGGCGAAGGCGCGCTGGCCAGCCTGCGTGCACTTGTTGCTTCCTGCCGTATCGACATGCCTGCAGGGCTGCCGCCGGCCTTTGCCTGCCTTGTCGGCCATTTCGGCTATGAAACGATCGGGCTCGTTGAAAAACTGCCTCGCCCGCCTGCCAATCCCATTGACGTGCCCGACATGATGTTTGTGCGGCCGACCGTGGTGCTGGTGTTCGATCGGCTTGCAGACCGGCTTTACATCGCAGCGCCGATCTGGCCCGAGAGCGGTGAACCGGATCGTGCGATTGCGGCGGCCTATGACCGGATCGATGCGACCGCCGCGAAACTGGCGCAGCCCGTTCCCGCAAGCCAAAGACAGGCAAGCCTTGCATCGCTGCCCGAGCCGCGGCCTGCTTTAGGCGCGGGGCGCTATCGCGACATGGTGCTGAAGGCAAAGGACTATATTGCCGCAGGCGATATCTTTCAGGTCGTGCTGGCGCAGCGTTTCTCGCTACCCTTCACCTTGCCGCCGGTTGATCTTTACCGCGCGCTACGCCGTATCAACCCGTCGCCCTTTCTCTATTTCCTGGATATGCCGGGCTTTGCCCTTATCGGTTCGAGCCCGGAAATCCTTGTCCGCGTCCGCGATGATGAAGTCACCATCCGCCCAATCGCCGGAACGCGCCCGCGCGGTAAGACTGCGCTGGAAGATGCCGAAAATCGCGACAGCCTGCTCGCCGATCCAAAGGAACGGGCCGAGCATCTGATGTTGCTCGATCTCGGCCGCAACGATGTCGGCCGTGTCACCGAAGGCGGCAGCGTGACTGTTACAGATAGCTATATGGTCGAATTTTACAGCCATGTGATGCACATTGTTTCGAACGTAGTCGGCAAGCTCGCCAAGGGCAAAGACGCGCTCGACGCGCTGTTCGCAGGCTTCCCTGCAGGCACGGTCAGCGGCGCGCCCAAGGTGCGCGCCTGTGAGATCATTGCCGAACTGGAGCCCGAAACCCGCGGCGCCTATGCCGGCGGCGTCGGCTATTTCAGCCCCGACGGTAACATGGACAGTTGCATCGTCTTGCGCACCGGAATCGTCAAGGACGGCATGCTGCATGTACAGGCTGGCGCGGGCATCGTCGCCGATAGCGACCCCGAATATGAACAACGCGAATGCGAAGCCAAGGCAGGCGCTCTGATGGCCGCCGCGCGCGAAGCTGTGCGCGTCGCCGGAGAATCGGGTTTCGGACAATGAACAACAAAATCCTCGTCATCGACAATTATGACAGCTTCACCTGGAACCTTGTCCATTATCTGATCGAATTGGGCGCCGAGGTGGAAGTGGTACGCAATGACGCGATTTCGGCTGCCGAGGCGCTTGCCAGTGGCGCGCAGGCCTTTCTTTTGTCCCCCGGCCCCTGCACACCCAATGAAGCAGGCATTTGCCTCGATATGGTCGCCGCCTGTGCCGAGGCGGAAATGCCGTTGCTCGGCGTCTGCCTTGGCCATCAGACGATCGGCCAGCATTTTGGCGGCAAGGTCGTTCGCGGCGGGTTGATGCACGGCAAGACCAGCCCCGTCAGCCATGATGGCAGCGGGCTTTTCACCGGCCTGCCCTCACCCTTCATTGCCACCCGCTATCATTCGCTGATTGTAGAGGATGTGCCTGAATGTCTGATCGTCAATGCGACCAGTGACGACGGCCATGTCATGGGTTTCCGCCACCGCGACCTTCCCATCCACAGTGTGCAATTCCATCCCGAAAGTATCGCCACCGAACATGGCCATGCGATGTTGGCCAATTTCATGCGCGCCGCCGGAATGACGCCAAAGGAACGGGTGTGACGGCATGACCCTTTCCCTTACCCAATCCGAAACGCTGTTCGGACAGATGCTCGACGGCGCAATGCCCGATGCAGAGATCAAGGACGTCTTGATCGAAATGGCAGATCGGAACGAGACGCCCGAAGAGATTGCAGGGGCAATCCGGGCGATGCGTGCGCGGATGATCCGTGTCACCGCACCCGAAGGTGCAATCGATGTCTGTGGTACGGGCGGTGACGGGGCGCATAGTCTGAATGTCTCGACCGCAGTCGCCATCGTTGTGGCCGCCTGCGACGTGCCAGTTGCCAAGCATGGCAACCGGGCGGCATCGAGCAAGGCGGGCGGCGCGGATACGCTGGAGGCCTTGGGCCTGAATCTCGACCGCGCTGCTGAAACGGCCGAGGCAACACTTGCCGACCTTGGCATCGCCTTCCTTTTTGCGCAGAAATACCACCCTGCCCTTGGTCGCCTTGCCCCGATCCGCAAAGACATCGGGCGACGTACCATCTTCAACCTCTGCGGTCCCGCCTGCAATCCTGCTGGCGTCAAACGCCAGTTGATCGGCGTTGCCCGACCCGATTTCCTGCCGGTCTATGCCGGGGCGCTGGAACTTCTGGGCTATGAGGATGCCATGCTTGTGGCCGGCGACGAACCGCTGGACGAAATCTCCATATCGGGGCCCAGCACTGTCGTGCGGCTAGGCCAAATGGCAGCAAGGATAAGCCCGGAAGACGCAGGTCTGAACCGCCATGAAGCCGAAGCGCTGAAGGGCGGGGATGCACAATATAATGCCTTAGCTCTCCGCCGCCTGCTGGCCGGCATGCAGGAAACTGCGCAAGATGCCGCCTATCGCGATGCCGTCCTCCTCAACAGCGCCGCGGCGCTGATGGTCGCCGGCCATGCAGATGACTGGCATTCGGGTGTAGAAGAAGCGCGGGAAGTGATAGACAAGGGTTTGGCCAAAGCTTTGCTCGATTGCTGGGTGCGGTTTTGACCGACGTCCTCATTCGCTCTGAGCGCCCGGAAGATATTCAGGCAATTCACGACGTTACAAAGCGCGCATTTGCGACAATGTCCTATGCGGGGGGTGACGAGCAACTGTTGCCTGCACGTTTCCGGAAAGCAGGGGCCCTGGCGCTTTCATTGGTGGCAGAGCTGGATGGCAAAATCGTCGGCCAGCTTACTTTGACGCCTGCCTTTGCAGCGGACGAGTCGCCAGGCTGGTTTGCACTTGGGCCAATATCGGTTGCCCCAGAGACACAGAAACAGGGCATTGGCACAAAAATGATCGAAGCCGCCAAAGCATGGATGCGCGAGAAAAGCGCCGCTGGCTGCGTCTTGGTTGGCAACCCCACCTACTACAGCCGTTTCGGTTGGTTGGGCTTCCCTGACATTGCCCCCGAGGGAGAGCCTCCCGAATTTTACCAGATTTTGCCGCTTGGCGTAGCCGAGCCAGCGACGATTGTCAGTTTTCATCCGCTATTCTACGGCGAAGCATGACCAGCACCCCTATCCCATTGCGTAAGGCCAACCGCGTCGCTCTTTATCTTTGGTTTGCAGCCATCGTCTTTGGCCTGATCTATTGGGCTGGAGCGCTAGGACGATCTGGCGTTGCATTGCACGAATTTGCAAGCTGGTCGAAGCCGATAATCATCGGATTGAAAGCAGTCGCAACTGGCCTACTGGTGATCAGCGCATGGGTCGTCGCGCAATCTCGGGCGGTTCGGCTGTTGACGCTCTCCCTTGCGGTCATTTGGCTTGCGGACATAGTATTGGCCATGGGATATGCTTTCGTGTCAGGCTTTATCTTCGCCACTGCACATTGCATCGCGGCTATTGGCTATTTGAAGTGCCAGTCTGTCGAAAAGCGCACCCTCACCACGGTTCTAGGGGCCTTGGCCATTCCATTGGTCGGGATGGCGATACATTTTTATGCTACACAGGGATTGGATATGTCTGCCCTTGAGCTGGTATTTCCGCTTTTTTCTTTGGTGGTTGCGGGGCTTGCAATGCTGAGCAGATTCCCGTTCTGGCCCTTGGTTGTTGGTGCGATAATCTTCACCATTTCTGACATTGCCGGTGTTGTCAGTATCAATATGCCGCAGGGACTCGAATTGAACTGGCTGACATGGCTTAGCTTTTTCAGTGGCCTTGCACTTGTGGTGCGCGGCATCATTCTATGGGCAGACGAAACTGAATGACCGATAAGCTAAGCGAAATCTGCGCGACAAAGCGCCTTGAAGTTGCCCAGCGGAAGCTGCAGGGCTTGGCGCATTGGTCTGTGCCCATGCCTGTGCGCAACTTTGAGGCCGCCTTGCGCGCAAAATCCGCCAGCGGCTTCGCCCTGATCGCGGAGATCAAGAAAGCCTCCCCCAGCAAGGGCCTTATCCGTGCCGATTTTGATCCGCCCGCCCATGCCCGCGCTTATCAGGCTGGTGGGGCGGCTTGTCTTTCAGTGCTCACCGATGCGCCCTATTTTCAAGGGCATGAGGATTATCTGATCGCGGCGCGTGCGGCGTGCGACCTGCCCGTGATCCGCAAAGACTTCATGGTCGATCCATGGCAATGCGCCGAAGCGCGTGCGATGGGGGCCGATGCCATATTGATCATCGTCGCTGCGCTGGAAGATGCTGAAATGTCGGAGATCGAGGCGGCAGCGCGCGATCAGGGCCTAGACGTGCTGGTGGAGGTGCATGACGAGGCAGAGATGGAGCGCGCGCTAACGCGGCTCCAATCGCGTCTGATCGGGGTGAACAACCGCAATCTCAAGACCTTTGAGGTCGATCTGGCTACCACGGAGCGCTTGGCAGGCATGGTGTCGGACGATGTGCTGCTGGTATGCGAGAGCGGCATTTCAAATCATGCCGACTGTATGCGCATGGCCCAAAGCGGGGTGCGGACCTTCCTTGTCGGCGAAAGCCTGATGCGGCAAGATGATGTTGAATATGCGACCCATATGCTATTGAACGGCGCATGACCAAATTGACCCATCTTGATGATGCCGGCAATGCCGCGATGGTCGATATCTCCGCCAAAAATGCCACGATGCGCGAAGCGATTGCCGAAGGACGCATCACCATGTCGGCAGAGGCTTTGGCGGCTATCCGTGACGGCGCGGTGAAGAAAGGCGATGTGCTGGCGACAGCGCGAATCGCGGGCATCATGGCGGCTAAAAAGACGAGCGAGTTGATCCCGCTATGCCATCCGCTCGCACTGTCCAAAGTTGCGGTCGATTTCGAATTTGAGGCAGCTGGCATCCGCGTCACCGCCCTTGCCCGGCTGACCGGCCAGACCGGAGTGGAAATGGAGGCGCTGACAGCAGCTTCGATCGCGCTCCTCACCATTTATGACATGGCCAAGGCGATCGACAAAGCCATGGTGATTTCAGATGTACGGTTGCTTTCGAAAAGCGGCGGCAAATCGGGCGACTGGCGCGCGGAATGATTGCGCTGGAAGAGGCGCAGGCGCGGATTTTTGCGCTGAAAGACCCGGTCGAAACCGAGCGCGTTCCCCTTGCAGAGGCCGCGGGGCGGTGGGCGGCGGAGGATGTGCTGGCGCTGCGTACCCAGCCAGCCTGCGATCTTTCGGCAATGGATGGTTATGCAGTACGCTTTGCCGATGGCGACGGCCCATGGCGGGTGATCGGTGAAAGTGCCGCCGGTCGGCGCTTTACCGGTTTGATCGGGCAAGGCGATGCTGTGCGCATCTTCACAGGCGCGGTGATGCCCGATGACTGCGACACAGTTATCATTCAGGAAAATGTCACGCGCGACGGCGATAAAGTGCTGCTGACTGGCGAACCCTCCAAAAAGGCGGGGCATAATGTGCGCCACGCCGGCGGTGATTTTCAAAAAGGTGCGGTCCTGGTGCCTGGCGGGGCGGAGTTGCACGCCCGCCACCTAGCGCTGGCGGCTATGGCGGGGCATGGGGAATTGCTGGTTAGGCGGCGACTGAAGATTGCGCTGCTTTCAACAGGCGATGAACTGATCGCGCCCGGCTTGCCCTGCGCCGATGACCAGATACCCTCTTCCAATGGCGTCATGCTGGCCGCGATGTTGCGTGACCTTCCGGTTGATATCACCGAATTTTCGTCCGTGCCCGATGATCTTGCGGTGCTCACCCGGCATTTTGCCGTGCTTGCCGGCCATGACATCATTGTCACCACCGGCGGGGCGTCGGTGGGCGATTATGATCTGATCGTTCCCGCTCTCAAGGCTGCAGGCGGCAATATCGATTTCTGGAAAATTGCGATGCGTCCGGGAAAGCCGGTCATTGCAGGTCGGTTGAGCGATGCCATCATGCTGGGCCTGCCGGGCAATCCGGTATCAGCCTTTGTCACCGCATTCCTGCTGCTGCTGCCATTGGTGCGTCATCTGGCTGGCAGCGCTGCACCGCTTCCACTCCGACTCAGCGCGCCTGTGGGTGTGGATTTGCCCGCAAACGGGCCGCGAACGGACCATTTGCGCGCCTGTCTGGTCGATGGGCAGTTGCTGCCTGTCGGTGCAAATGACAGCGCCATGCTGGCCGCGCTATCTTTATCTAATGCACTGATAATAAGAGATATTTCTGCGCCCGCCGTGCAAGCGGGTCAGAAGGTCGGCTATTACCCGATAATATAGCTCTGGTTCTTCTGGATGAAAGGCTTGACAGCCACCCCTTTTGTTTCCTAATCGTTCCACATCTGTTCAACAGCGCAGGAACAAATGATGTTGACCTCGAAACAGCATGCCCTCCTTACATTCATCCACGAAAGGCTAGAGGCGTCAGGCGTTTCGCCTTCATTCGAAGAGATGAAAGAGGCGCTCGATCTCAAGAGCAAATCCGGTGTCCACCGTTTGATCGGCGCACTTGAAGAACGCGGTTTTCTGCGCCGCCTTCCCAATCGCGCCCGCGCACTTGAAGTGGTGAAAATGCCCGAAGGCGGAAGCAGCAGACCTCTTCCCAAGGATGAGGCGGTCAACAGCAAGATTGTCAGTCTGGCAGACCGTCGTGCCAATTCACAACCTGCGCGCCACATTCCGGTTGCCGCCAACGACGTCATTGAAATTCCCCTGCATGGCAAAATTGCTGCCGGCGTTCCGATTGAAGCGTTGGAAGGTCAGAATTCGCTCTCAGTTCCGATGGCATTGCTCGGCAGCGGAGAGCATTATGCTCTTGAGGTATCCGGTGATTCCATGGTCGAGGCTGGCATTCTCGACGGCGACTATGCGCTCATCCGCAAAACCCAGACTGCGCGTGATGGTGAAATCGTAGTCGCCCTTGTCCGCGGCGAAGAAGCAACGCTCAAATATCTGCGCCGCGAAGGTCAGAAAATCCGTCTTGATCCTGCAAATAGCAGCTATGATCCGCAATATTATGATCCGCATGAAGTTGAGGTTCAGGGACGTCTCGCCGGCCTGCTGCGCCGCTATCACTGATCAATAATCTCGAGTGAGCTTTTGGGCGGCGGGATATTTCTCGCCGCCCTTTCTTTTTTGCGCGCCGCTTCCCGTTCCGCGATACGGACTGGCGCATAAGCCGACCATGGGTGGTGTGCATTTTCGGATGCGACGGTGGTGACTCGACCTTGGGAAAGATAAAAGGCGAGACCACCCGTTTGTTCGAGCATTGCACGATCAGCCTTCAGCCAAAGCGGTTTGCAACTCCACGGCAAACGCCGGCTGCTAATGACAATATCTGCGCGCCGACACGCCGCCGCCAGTTCCATTGCCGGCAGCATATAGCGAGATCGGATGGCGATGATGCGCCAGCTTCGTCCCCCGCGTTCTAGGACGAAGCTGCAACCGTCGCCATTGCAGCGCGCACCCGGCATGTCATCAAGTGGAACAGCGTCGCCTGCGATCGCCGCGGTCTCACCCAAAATTGAGCGCGCATAGTCCCCTGCCCCCGCACGCAGCAGCGCCAATTGGCCTTTGTCGGTTTTTACTGCCAAATGTTGGCCATCTCCGGTGAGCAACAGATCGGGTCGCGGCGCCGAAACCATCGCCACAATCGCCACGCTGCATGGTATCAGCATCACCCAACGCCACCGGGTCTTGAGCAGCGCCATTACCAGCAAACAGATCGCGGCAACACCAAAGGACCAAAGCGGCATTTCAGGCAGCAGCGCAACCGCGCCTGGCGCAGCGCTGACGCTATGGGCGATCCACAGAATCAATTGGATTCCCTGCGATGCAACCCACCAGAATGGGGAACCCGCCCCCGGCACGATCGCATCGAGCAACAGCCCCAGCAGTTCTGCCGGCATCACGACAAATGTCGTCGCAGGTATCGCAATGATGTTCGCAAGTGCCCCATAAAGACCGCTCTTATGAAAATGGAACAGCGCGATCGGGGCGAGCACTGCCTCTATTGCCAATCCAGTGAGCAAAAGCGCCACAAGCCCGCGCCCAAGTTTTAACAGCATCGCTTCGTCCCGTCCGGCCAAAAACCGCTGCGCAAAACCGCTGTTGTGAAGCATGATGATCGTGCCGACCGCAGCGAAACTCAGCTGGAAACTCGGCCCAGCGAGCGATTCAGGCCAAAAGAGCAGAACAAAGGTTGCGCCCGCAGCGAGCAGGCGCATCGATAACGCCTCTCTGCCAAGCGCCATGGCAATAAGGATTAGCAGTGCGGCGATGCAGGCCCGCACAGTAGGAACCTCCGCACCGGTCAAAAGCGTGTAAAGCACTGCCACCAATGCTGATCCACCAGCGGCCAATAATGGCACCGGCAACCGCAACGCGAGCCATGGCCAAAGCGCCAGCAGCCCGGACAGCAGAATGAAGACAGCGCCCACAACCGCCGTTACATGCAGTCCGCTTACTGATAGCAGGTGCGCCATTCCAGAATTGCGCAAGGCCTCAGCGTCGGCTTCGCTGATGCTCCCGCGGGCACCGACAAGCAGCGCCGCTCCGACCGGACCCGATTCGGGGCCAAGCGAGCGTTCAATCCGCGCCGCCGTGGCATTGCGTGCAACATTCCAGAAATTGCTAACCCGTTCGGGCAAGGCAACAAGCGTGATTGGTCCGATAGCCCGTCCGGTCGCTCCGATCTGCGCAAACCAGGCGGTGCGTGCAAAATCATAACTGCCGGGCAGTTGCGGGCCAGGCGGCGGCATCAAACGGACTTTCACTTTGATGATCGTTCCAGGCGCAAAATCTGAACCTATCGCATCCTCTTGAACATTGACGCGCACCACCTCCGGCAAATCGCCATGTTCACTCAAGCGCAACCGGAAACGAACCATCTCCCGTGCCGAGACTTCCTCAACATTTTCGACCTTTCCGATGACGGTGCCGACCCATGGTTTTTGTAGCGGCGTTGCACCAACCATGTGCGCTTTTCCTGAGATTATCGCAAAGCCGAGGCCGACCAGCAGTGCAGCTACGGCGAGGCAGTATCCGAAGCGGGTTTCGTGGCCGGCTGACGCTGCAAAAAACAGGCAACCTGCGCATACCAGAAACAGGGGGAGCGCGGCGGCTGCGCCCTGAACCTGCCAAAGCGCCATGCCAAGGCCGAGTGCCACCGGAATGAAAAGCGGCAATTGCTCTCGCTCGCTATCGAGCCAATCATCCACCGCTGGAAACGGTTGACCGAAGGACGAGGGCTTTATGCCCACTGCCTCCAATTCAACCGTCTCATTGATGCTGGGCATGGCGCGATCCATCCGGAAACCGAAACGCCACCACCCCGCCCATTATCCTTGTCTTTCAACGATAAACAAGCGCTTTCAGACGCCCTTGACGCGCCGCACAAAACTGCGCAATGGAAGCGCCGACAACCGCTTTTTGACAGGTATCAACCGGGCATGATGCGGTCTTCGTCTCCCACCGCCTGTGGCGAATGCAAGTCGATGAAAAGCAAATAGAATCGCACTGCACCACTGGCCAGATTTGGTTATCGGCTTTCCCCGGCCGGGTTCGCGAATGGAATGATAATGACTGAAAAGGCTGCAACTCTCAGCATCGGTAACACCAATATCGATCTGCCGGTTATTTCGGGTACTGTCGGGCCGGATGTGCTCGATATCCGCAAGCTGTATGCACAATCCGATTGCTTCACCTTCGACCCGGGCTTCACTTCGACTGCAAGCTGCGAAAGCCAATTGACCTATATCGATGGCGACGAAGGCGTGCTGCTTCACCGCGGCTATTCGATTGAGGAGCTGTCCGAAGAGTCGAACTTCATGGAAGTTTCTTATCTTCTTCTGAACGGCGAACTGCCTTCGAAATCGGAGCTGGACGAATTCAGCCATACTATTTCGCGCCATACGATGTTGCACGAACAACTGGCGACATTTTATCGCGGGTTCCGCCGTGATGCGCACCCGATGGCTATCATGTGCGGCGTAGTCGGCGCGCTCTCAGCATTTTATCATGACTCCACCGACATTGCCGATCCGGTGCAGCGCAAGATCGCCAGCCACCGTTTGATCGCAAAGATGCCGACCATCGCCGCCATGGCCTATAAATATTCGGTTGGTCAGCCGTTCATGTATCCTGACAACAGCCTGTCCTACACCGGCAACTTCCTGCGCATGACGTTCGGCGTTCCAGCGGAGCCCTACGAAGTGCATCCGGCGGTCGAACAGGCGCTAGACCGCATTTTCATCCTCCATGCAGACCATGAGCAGAACGCTTCAACCTCGACCGTGCGTCTTGCCGGCTCGTCGGGTGCGAATCCCTTTGCCTGCATCGCTGCCGGCATCGCCTGCCTTTGGGGCCCGGCCCATGGTGGTGCAAACGAAGCGGCCCTGAATATGCTTCGTGAAATCGGCACACCTGACAAGATTCCGCATTATATCGAGCGCGCCAAGGACAAGAATGATCCGTTCCGCCTGATGGGCTTTGGCCACCGTGTTTACAAAAACTATGATCCCCGCGCGACTGTGATGCAGAAAACCGTCCGCGAAGTGCTGACTGCCCTTAAGGTCAGTGATCCGATCTTCGACGTGGCGCTCCAGCTTGAGGAAATGGCTCTCAACGATCCCTACTTCATCGAGAAAAAGCTGTTCCCGAATGTCGACTTCTATTCGGGAATCATCCTGTCGGCGATCGGCTTCCCGACCACGATGTTCACCGTTCTGTTCGCCCTCGCCCGCACCGTCGGCTGGGTGGCCCAGTGGAATGAAATGATTTCGGACCCCGGTCAGAAGATCGGCCGTCCACGCCAGCTTTATACCGGCCCTGCCCCGCGCAGCTATATCCCGGTCGAAAGCCGCTAATTTGCCGAATAAGCCGGAAGGTGGAGCGTAAACATCGCTCCGCCTTCCGGAGCCTCGGCGATCTCGATATCGCCTTTCATCGCGCGCGCAAGCCGCCGCGAAATATAAAGGCCAAGCCCGCTTCCGCCATCGCCGCTGCGGCCGAGACGCTCGAACTTCCCGAAAATCCGCTCCCGGTCGTCCATGGGAACGCCCCTGCCCTCGTCACAAACCGATATGGACGGCGGCTGATTACTCAAACGGATATGAACGCTGCTTCCTCCCGGCGCGTAACGGATTGCGTTGCCGACAAGATTTAGCACAATCTGTAAAACTCGGCGAAACTCGCCAACTGTTTCAACCTTTGCAACCGGATCAGGCAGGACGAGGTGGATATGATGATCCGCCGCCTTTAGTGCCAGCAGTCCTGCCACACGCCGGGCAATATCGCCCAATTCAACCCGTTCGGATGCGACGCGAAAATCCTCGCGATCGATGGCGTCCAGATCTTCCAGATCGCCAATCAACTCGTTTAGGTGCGTTGCTGCAGCCGAAATATCCTGCGCATAAGCGAGGTAATTCTCCTGAAGCCGTCCGTCAGATACCGAACGGATGGTTTCGGCGTTCGCGATGATCCGGCTGAGTGGCTGGCGCACGGCGTTTGCGAAATGTCGTCCAAACCCGATCTGCTTTGGCGCAGCGGGCGAGTCCTGACCTTCGGCCTGATGGGGAATGTCGGCAAAAGTAAGCCCATAGCCTGTCACACGTCCATCAGCCGTCTCGATCGGTGAAGCCGAAACATCATAGACCTCGCCTGTATGGCGAGAGCGAATGCGGACCGGATCTGCCACCGCTTCCCAGATCGGTTTGGCCTCGCCATCAACGCGTTCGAAACTATCCGCTAGTTCGCGCGCAACCATCGCGACGCCGAACTGCCTGGTCAGCCAAGGTGCCGCCTGAAGAACATATCCCTTTTGATCTAGCGCCATGTCGGCGCGCTGCCTCTCGGCTGGTTCGCGAATGTGCGCCTGATGTGACATAGATGGGACGGCAGCAGACGGGGCCTGTTCCTGCCAGCCTGAAATCGAAAGCAGGACGATGTCGTCTTTCCGAACAGCTTTGGTCCAAAGCATCAAGTCACGTTCGCCGTCTGCGGCACGCACCGGCCGTTCCAGCGTTGACCCGGTTCGCCAGCTGAGCTGAGTAAGATTGAAGAGCCCCGGAATGGCAAGCTTGCCGCCCTCAATGCCGCCATTGGCCAGATGCAACCTTGCAAGGTGCGGATCAGCCGACAACAACTTGCCGTGGGCGTCTACTTGCGCCTCAATACTGAAAGCGAGAAAGCCTGGCCGACGCATCAGATATCCGATCCGCCAGACATGAATTGGGAAAGTGCAGCCGACGCATCAGCCTGCGCTATTCCGGCAAGCTCATCATAGCTGACGGCATAGCGATCATCGCCAAAGCGGCCGTGTCGAAGTGCTTGAAGAGCATGAATCGCTGCATCGGCAGACAGGCCGGATGCCCGCAATGCCAGCATTGCAGCTGCCGGATGATCATGATCCAACAGGCGGTAGAGCCGATCTTGCGGCAGGCCTGTCGTGCGGGAAAGTGATGCTACAAATATGGCAAGCCCAGAGCGGCACGGATCAAGCAGATCGGGCAAGCGTGTTTCGGGCAGGAAAAAGACAAGTTTTGCAGCAGCATTCTGCAATGTTGCGCCTTCATTATGGCCCGCCAGGAATTTCTGACAGGATTTAACAAGTTCGCCGCGCGTTGCCGAAACCGGACTATCTGTAAATTGGAGACCTGCTACGACTTTCCATGCAAGCGCGTGGGCAAGATCGATTGGTAATTGTGAAGTCAGCGCCTCCGGGCTTTCCTGCAACTCCAGATTTTCGCCGCGCAACACATTCGCCGCGGCTTCCGAAAGTATCGGGTCGGCATCGTGTAGCAAGGTTGCCGCCAGTTGCCGTTCAAAACCCCAAGCCACCTCGCCCAATCGCAGGCGGATCTGGCGCTCTGCATGCCGCGCGAGGCAAAAATCGATCAGTCCATTGTCGCGCAGCAACCCTGCCGTGCACAAAGGCTCCCAACTCGCGGGCAGATACTCGGCCGCCGAAGCATCGATAAGCTGCGTTTCCACACCCGCCACCAACCTGTAGAGCGTCAACCTGACGGTCGCGAGTAGCGCCTCATTGGGTGCAGTGCCGCTTTGCGGAAACAGTGCGCAGCCGACATCGCCAGCCTGCAGCCGAATCGCCGCAGCACCGCTTAGCCCCGCGGCCAGCCAATTCCTGTCTTCGGAATGGATCAAGGCAGATTCCGTTTCCGCATCTTCGTTGGTGCTCGTTAGCGGTTTACAGTTAATTTGGATTTAACTTCTGCGACACCAACAATGCCGCCAGCATGGCTGCAATTACCAGTTTCACCGACCACAGACCAAAACCCGCAAGATGGCCGCCTAACAGCAGAACTACGATCACCAATGGCGACAGTTCAGCGCCGAGGCGCGATTGCACGCTGCGCTGATGCAACCAGAGCAGACCGGCGGCGACTGCGCAGTGGAAAATGGCATCGCCGATGTAAGTTTCCGCGGACAGAAGGACAGCGAAGGTTGCGAGCAAGATAGCGATCACAGCGACGCTTTGCCACAAAGGCTCTTCCTTGCGGTATTCCGACGATTGCAAATGCCGTCGCCAATAAAGCCCGACAACAGATATGAGGGCAAGAATATAACTTATTGTTACATAGTGAAATATACTAGCAACCAACGCCAGAACTGCAGTTGTGGCACCTGTCCATTGGGCAAGCGGGCGATACCAGCCATGGTGCCCCAGAACCGATAGCCCCTTGTCGGCAACTTGGCCCAGTGCAGCTTCAACCATTCCGCTGGTTGCGCGTTTCGGACGCGCGAGCATTTCCAGATCGGATTGCGTGGCTGCCGAAGCCCGATACAGCAAGATAGTGCCGGCCTGGCCTGATATCATCGTATCATGATAGCCAGCCTGCAAAGCGCTGCGCATCAGGAAGGAGCCAAGGCTCCAGCCATCAGGCAATGCGCTGCTGTTCTTCAGCAATGTCGCATCAACGACCGCGATGCCTGCCCAACGACGGTTTAGGTC
Organism: Sphingobium sp.; assembly: GCA_035196065.1. NCBI lineage: Bacteria > Pseudomonadati > Pseudomonadota > Alphaproteobacteria > Sphingomonadales > Sphingobiaceae > Sphingobium > Sphingobium sp. Next base: position 1,988,787 of record CP136575.1, on the reverse strand, counting down.
GATTCGCTCGAAGGCGGCCCAACCCGGCTCCTCCTGCAGAACAGCGACCACAGGCGCACTACATTGCATGAATCCCGAAAGAATATCTGCGCTCGCCCAAATCGCGGCATCCTGAACAAGATAAAGCCCCGCAGACTGGCCATAGGCTGCAACCTCTGCCCCACTGCGCAGCAACGACACATGCATCCCTTCGGCGCGCAGTCGGTCTACCAACCCCGGATATTCGGCAGGTATCGTCTCTACTGCAATTGCAATTTCCTCGACGCCAATGCGTTCAAGTAACTTGATCTGATGGAACAGAACGGACTGTCCTAACACCGTGCGACCGGCCAGTTCCTGCGCGGTTGCTGCATCAACGCAGAGCAATGCCTTTTCAATTTTGGACGTCGAGACGATTTCGTCAAACATTCGCCCGATATGGCGACACAGTCGGAAATGCCAAGCGAAATCCGATGGATGGACTTCGCAACGACGTCAGCGGCCAGCCGGCATGCAGTCCTCAATTTCCGTGATGCATTTTCCAATTCTGCGAATAACAACCGGATCGCCGGGCGCTCCCGCCCCGCCTGCATCGGCAAGCCGCATTAACTCAATGGCACCAAAACTCGCCGCCAGCCCCTTCAGGCGATAGCAACTATATTGCCAATTGGCATCGCACCGCGCCCTGCCGAGAAGATCTAGCTGCCGCCATGCGCTTTCCAGAAACACCTGCCGCAATTCATCGGCAAGCGCCGGGTCATTACCCGAAGCCTGATTCAAGGCTGTGTCAAAAGCGCCATAATCCATCGACATAATCGATCAATATCGCCCATGCCGTTAACTTTGCGTTTCGATACGCCAAAAATATGGTAAATGACCAACCATGGCAGCTCGGTCAAAAATCATCGATCTCAGCCGTTCCGGCAATGGAACTGCTTCGCACGACGCAGCATTGATCGCCAGTGAAGCTGATCAAAGCATCGAGAACCTCGATCGGGACGAGGCTTTCACGACCGATCTGGATGCGATCGACTGGGAGGCTGTCGATGAACCGCAGCCGCGCAACTGGCCGACGATCTTATTGATTACAGTGCTGACCGTCGCCGCTTTAGGCTGGACCGGCTTCTTCATCTGGGCACATTTTCCCGAATTGCGTGCGATACCCGCGCCGGCGCGGATATCCGAACTGATCGTATCATGGTCGGTGCCGGCGGCGCTGGTTGGCGTGTGCTGGTTGATTGCCATGCGCATGAGTAGGCGCGAGGTTCGCCGTTTTGGAGATGCGGCGTTGCAATTGCGGATTGAGAGCGAACAGCTTGAACAACGCATGCAGCGTATCAACGGAGAGATTTCGCTCGCCCGGTCCTTCCTTGCCGAAAATGCCCGTGAACTTGAAAGCGTCGGCCGCGTCTCTGCACAGCGGCTGACCGAAGCGGCTGAGACATTGAGCCACGCGCTTGGCGATGCCGACGAGAAGGCCCGAATTCTTGAGGCTACCAGCAATGCTGCGGTCACCAATCTGGAGCAATTGCGCAACCATTTGCCGGTTGTTTCCAGCGCCGCGAAAGACGCGACCAATCAGATCGGCATCGCGGGCAACAGTGCCCATACCCAAATTCAGGCGATATTGACGACGCTTCAGCAGGTTGCCAGTCAGACAGCGACAACGAATGACGCCATGACGGCACTTGGCAGCCATATTTCAAAGTCTGCGGTCGACCTGGAAAGCCGTTTGACCATTGCTGCGGCACGTTTGCAGGCAAGTGTCGATAACAGCCGGACAGCGGCCAAGCCACTATTCGACGGTTTTGACAAGAATATCACCAGTATCGAGCGCCGGCTTTCCGATGCGACGCGGAATGTCGACCGGCGCCTCGAAGAAAGTGAAAAGCAACTTGATGCCATATTGGCGTCGATGCAGGCGGCTTGCGAACGGTTGACCGCGACGGTCGTTCAACAAGATGAAGCGTCGATCCAGGCAGCCGCAAGGCTTTCGGAACTCATCGATCAAAGCCGCGAAAGCCTGTCTGATCTGGATAGTGACGCCACCGATCGCATTGCCAAACTGGCCTTTGCGGTCAGCGCGCTCGTTGAGAAAAATACCGAACTGTCCGGCGCGCTGGAAGGTAACCGGCTGCATAGCAGTGAGTTGATCAAGACCTCGCAAAACCTGATCGATCTATTGGAACGCATTGCTGCGGATGCAGGCGGCGTCGTGCCATTAGCCATCGAGAAAATTGCCGAACAATTTGATGCCAACCGCTCCATCCTCGCCGCCCTGACTGACGAGATAGAGGCAGCCGACCAAGGAACCATTACCCTGTCGGAACGCATTGCGGCCATCGAAGGGCTTGTTGCTGAGCAGCAAAGCGCGGTGGAAAACCTGTCAGTGGCCACCGATACCGCATTGGGGCAGCGGCATGAGCAGCTTGATGCATTGTCGGCCGCACTTGGCCATACAAGCACGGTCATCGACGACATGGTCGAAACTGCCAATGGCCAGCTTGTCGCATCTCTGTTGCGTGTGCGCGAAACGACGCGGCAGGCAGCCGAATCCAGTCGCAAGATTGTTGAGGATGAGCTCAATGAAATTGCAGGCTCGATCAGTGAGCGCAATAAAGACGCCCTCGCCGCGGCGGTCGCCGAACAAGTGCAGGCGATGGATTCGGCTATGCAGGATGCGTTGCAGCGCAATCTGACGCTCTCTGATGCCATTGATACACGCATTCATGACCAGCTTGCCCAGCTTCAGGAAATGGTCGGCAATCTTGAACAGCGCATTGCTCAGGCCCATGGCAGCTTTGCCGGGATCGACGATGAAGGCTTTACCCGGCGTATGGCTCTGCTGACAGAGTCTCTAAATTCAGCGGCAATTGATGTCGCCAAGATCCTCTCGAACGATGTCACCGATACGTCATGGGCGGCCTATCTGAAAGGTGATCGCGGAGTGTTCACCCGCCGCGCGGTGCGTCTGCTCGATAGCGGTGAAGTAAAGGCGGTCGGCGCCCATTATGATGATGACGCCGAGTTTCGCGAGAATGTGAACCGCTATATCCATGATTTTGAAGCCATGATGCGCGTTTTGTTGAGCACAAGGGACGGCAATGCCATTGGCGTTACCATCCTGTCCTCGGATGTTGGCAAACTCTACGTCGCGCTCGCCCAAGCGATCGAGCGGTTGCGCAGCTAAGGCATCGCCAAGCGGGAAAGTACTGCGGGGTCAGGCGCACCCAATACTGGCGCTGCTGTCCCCCACAACATGTCCACTGCGGCATCTAGGCGACGGAAGTCCGCATTTGCGGGGAAGCATCCCCTGCTCCTGATGACGGGTGTTGCACGATTCGGGCGGAGTGCCGTGCGCAGCCTGAATTGCAATTGCCGCAGTCCAGCACTGGCAAGCATCGGATCCATGCGCGTCAAAGGCGCAATCATATCACCGACCATTTCATTGTAGCGGGGGTGCCCGCCCCTGTGGAGCGGCAGCCCGAAAGCCGCCGCCTGCAGTTCGGTGCTGGGCAGATGCGTGCCGTTTATGCTGAAATCATTGGGATCAAAGCCGTGGGCGCGGACATGGCCGAAAAAAACAGCAAGGCTGCGCCGCTCGACAATCTCGATCGGAATGATGTGATGGCAATGAAACCCGCTAACCGGAAAACGCCCCCGCACTTCGCGGAAGGAAATCGCTGTTGGCGAACGGACGTGTTGGTTGCTCACAACCAACTTGTGCGCGTTAACAGTCCCGCGATGAATCCCTATTTTGCTCCAAAACGGAGATAAGCCGACACCATCAAACTGCCTGCATCAGGAGGTACCACGTCAATATAGGCACCCTCGTCGATATCGGGCAATGTCTCAGCATGGGCAATTGGACCATTGGCAGCGATATCATGCACCAACCGGACAACCCTGCGCATCATCTCGCTTTTGGGCATGGTGTCGGCCTCAAATGCAAGCTCCTGACCAGAAAAAGCCGCAAGCCCGGTGGTTTGAAACCCTTTACCGCTTTCCAATGGATCAAAAGCAATGAGCGCCAGTGCCGGAAACGGTCCGCCGGCAACATAAGAGGTTACCGCCTCTAGAAAATAATCAACGCCACAGATCAGGTTGGCAGCATGAACACGAACAGCGGCAGCATCAATTTCCGACGCCAGGATCGAGGCAAACTCAAGATATGCCTTCACAATCGCAGGGATGCGAAGGCCACCAGCGAGATTGGGACCGAGCTCGATAGCGACACTGGTTGCGATCATATCGGGCTGGGTCGAGATGAATATTGTCTTGGGAGCCGAAGCTGGCTTGCGAGATCGCGCGATTTGCAGCTTGAACGATAGACCCTCAAATATGACTGTCTGATCGCGACCAGCGCGCCCTGCATGTTCATCCAGAAACAGCAGAGGATTGCGGGCAACAGCAGCCAATATAGTTTTTCTCACTTCCTCTTCGGACTTGCCAAAGCAAAGACTGAGGAGAGGTGCAGATGTCACTGTCATAATCCAAGCGATAGTTCTATCTTTGTTCTTATCGCTGGCATATATCTATTGCAACCGGCTTGGCGCTGTTCAATCCAAAATGGATCAAATCTCTACCTGACTGCCCAATTCAACGACACGATTCGTAGGCAATTTGAAAAATTCCATCGCATTGGCAGCGTTGCGTAGCATCCATGCAAAGACTTTTTCACGCCAGATCGCCATTCCCGGCACCTTGGAAGAGATAAGAGTCTGCCGCGATAGGAAGAAACTGGTGTGCATCATGTCAAATGGTGGCCCGCACAGATCGACGGTCGACAGCGTGGCTGGAACATCGGTTTCCTCAAGGAAACCAAAGCGCATGATCACACGATAGAAGCCTTCACCCAAGGTCTTGCAACTCGTCCGGTTGGCAGGGTCTACAAAAGGCACTTCGGCAATTTCCACAGTCAGGATGATCACCCTTTCGTGCAAGATGCGGTTATGCTTGATATTGTGCAGCAAGGCCGACGGAACACCCGAACTGGCTGATGCCATGAAGATCGCGGTACCCGGCACGCGCTGTGCGCTTCCTGCAGCAGACTTGATGAAAATTTCCATCGGCATGGTCGCTTCTGCCATGCGCTCGCGCATCAATTGCCGACCGCGCGACCAAGTCGTCAGCAATGTGAAAATGATAAGGCCTACGACGAGCGGGAAATATCCGCCGCTGGGCACCTTCATCAAGTTAGACCCGAAATAGGCGATGTCGACGATGAAGAAAATCGCCAGCACTGGGAGTGCCTTCCACTTCGGCCATTTCCACAACGACAACAGCACGACCGAAATCAGGCAGGTGTCGATGAACATCGCCCCGGTCACTGCGATGCCATAAGCGGCGGCAAGATTGCTCGACGACTGGAATACCAGCACAAGCATGAGGACCATAACCATCAACGCCCAGTTGATCGTCGGAATGTAAATTTGCCCTGCCTCGCTCTCGCTGGTGTGGCGGATACTAAGGCGGGGCATGAAGCCAAGCTGGATCGCCTGCTGCGTCAGGGAGAATGCCCCCGAGATGACCGCTTGGCTGGCAATGATCGTCGCCATGATTGCCAGCAGAACGATCGGCAGACGCAGTGCATCGGGCAGCATCAGGAAGAACGGGTCCTTGATCACCTGCTGCGCTTCGGCAGGGCTGAGTGACAGCACCATCGCACCCTGCCCCATATAGTTCAGCATCAGTGCCGGCAGAACGAACCACAGCCAGGAAATCTTGATCGGACGGCGCCCGAAATGGCCCATATCGGCATATAAAGCCTCGGCGCCGGTGATAGCGAGCACGACAGCGCCAAGCGCCACAAAGGCGCGGAAGCCATCAATATAGAAGAAGTAGATGGCGTTGAGCGGGTTCAGCGTTTCCAAAATGATGGAAGGCATGTGAACGATGTAGACCAGCCCCAGCGCGGCCAGCGTCGCAAAATAGACCAGCATGATCGGGCCGAATAAGGCGCCAACCTTGGCCGTGCCGCGGGCCTGGATGAGAAACAGGCTCACCAATATGGCAATGGCGATCGGCAGCACCCATTCGCGGAACCCGGGATGGACATAGCTTAGCCCTTCAGTCGCGGAGAGCACCGACATTGCGGGCGTAATCATGGAGTCGCCGTAGAACAAGGCGGTCGCGAACACGCCGAGCATGATGATCGGCGCGGTCCATTTCTCGCCCTCGGTCTTTCGACTGATAAGCGCGAGCAAGGCCAGACTACCTCCCTCGCCCTTGTTGCCAGCTTTCATGATCGTGAAAACATATTTGAACGTCACCACCAGCATCATCGACCAGAAGACCAAGCTGAGAACGCCGACAATATGTACGGGATCCGGATTGATCGGGTGATGCCCGGCAAAGGTTTCGCGAAAAGCGTAGATCGGGCTGGTGCCGATATCGCCGAAAACAACACCGACCGTGCCGACACAAAGCGTCAGTATCGAAGCTTTTTTCTGGCCATGCCCGCCATGGCCTTGCTGACCATTTCCATTATCGGCGGTTTCGATCTGTGTTTCTGCCATGCGCCCCCCGAGGCGATACCAATGGTCCAACCGCCAAATTCAATAAGAAGTCAGCGAGCGCGGGCGAATAGCACTTCTCCACCACACTTACAAACGAAAGCAAGCGGCCATAAATTCCACTTAAATATCTGAATTATTTAAGGTCTATTCATAGAATCTGCATTGTTGGAGGCCGTCAGCATGGCTTCAAGCCCCCTAATCTGCGACTCCAGAGCAGTGCGATACTTGGCTTTCGGAGTCGCGCGCTCCAGTACGGCCCTCCATTTCGTCAGCGTCTCATCGGGTTTGCGTGCAAAAAGCGCCGCCAGACCCTCAAAATAGTCAGGCGCAGGATAGGCTGGGCCCAGCGCCCGCGCACGAGCAAAGGCAAATTGCGCGGGTGGTGTCAGTTCGCCATCGCTTGCCAGAAGCAGCACCACCCCAAGGCCAGACCATAGGTCCGGATTCTCGGGATGCTCGCGTAGTCCTGCCTGAAGATAACCTGCAGCCGCACGGTAATTGCCGTTCCGCGCAAAGCCGTCGGCAGTGACGAGCCACATTTTCGCAACACCAAATCCAACATCCATGTCGCTGCGGATTTTCAACAGTGCATCGGCAGCGCCGCGTTCTGCTTCGATGGATTTCGCTGGCACCGAAGGCAAGGCCGGGCGTGCTTGCCAGGCAAAACCCGCCATCGCGAGGCACAAAGTCGCAAGCAATGGCTGCCAGACCAGCTTCCGAGCCTTGGACGCAAACAATACAAGCCCACCGGCCATTGCGGCAAGCAGTACCATGGCGATCCAACCACTCATTTTTTTTCTTTCCGGAAACGGCCGCGCGCCACCAGCAACGCCGCAGCCAGAAGAAGAAGAGGCATAATCCACAGGAACAGACCGCTGCCATGCGTTGGTGGGACGAAACTTATCCATTCGCCATAACGCTGCACCAGCCAGGATTCGATTTCAGCATCGCTCCTGCCCGCTTCGATCTGCACGCGCACCTCATGGCGCATTGCGCCTGCGATCGGCGCGTCGCTGTCATGAATCGATTGGCCTTGGCACTGGATGCAACGCAGTCGTTCCATCAGTTCAAGGGCGCGTGCTTCTTGCACCGGATCTTCAAGCTGCACATTCGCCTTTGGTGGCGGCGCACCCTGCTGCGCGGCAAGCGGGGCCGTCAACAGTATAAGGCCACCGATGACGATGCCCCGCTTCATTTTGCGGCCTTCAGCTTTTCAATAAGCGGCGCGACATGCTCGGCGCGAATATCGCCGATATGCTGGTGGATAATCCGCCCTTTACCGTCGATCAAATAAGTTTCCGGTACACCCGACGATCCAAGTTTCAACTGCATCAGCATGTCCATATCGGCACCGATGCGGACAAAGGGATTGCCATGTTCAACCAGAAACGCGCTGACATCTTCGGGCTTATCCTTCACCGCGATGCCGTGGATTTCGACGCCAGCTTCCTTTATCTGTTCCAGAAACGGCGCTTCTGCTTGGCACGGCAAACACCAGCTGGCAAAAATGTTCAGCATCCGAGGCTTGCCATCGGCGAAATCGGTATGCGTCAGGCCTTGTACCCCCTCAAGCGCTGCGGGCAGCACAAATTCCGGTAAAGGTTTTCCAACCAGTTGCGACCGGACATATTCATCCTTCGGTTCGACGAGGCCGAACAGAAAAATCCCGCCCAGAAAGGCGAAAACGGCGAACGGCGCCCATAACAGCCAGTTGCGCTTCATGCATTGCTCCATGGATTGCTTTTGCGGCGGCGGCGCAAACGGGCGAACAGCCCCGATCGGCCGACCAGAGCCATTGCTCCACCCAGCGCAATCAATATCCCGCCATACCAGATCAAGGTCACATAAGGCTTCCACCACAGCCGGATTTGCCAGCGATCAGGGATTTCACCCTCTGCCGGCGCCGCTATCACCGCATAAAGCTGCCCGTCCCAACGTGTGAGCAGTGCGGCTTCAGTCGTCTGCTGTTCAGGATCGATGAACTGGCGCGATTGCGGCCTCATGATCAACGTTTTGCCATCCCGCTCGACACGCAACACGCCTTCAAGTGCGACCCAGTTTTCGCCAACGACAGGGCGGACTTCATCAAGCCGCGCCTGCCATCCCGAAATCGTCACCGTTTCTCCGGGCCGCATTGCTGCCAGCTTTTCGCTGCTCCAGCCTGATTCGGTTGCCATCCCGGTAATGCTGACCGCCATCCCCAGATGCGCAATGATCATGCCCCACATGGTGATCGGGGTACGCAGAAGGTTTCTGCCATAAAGCGGCAATAAGGATCCGACTGCGGTCGCGATGGCCACTGCAAGGGCCAACACCGACCAGAAACCGGCACTGGGCGACGTTACAAACAGGCCGGCAGTCAACAAACCAAAGGCCAGAGCAGGAAGCGCGAGCGTTTTTAGTCTGCGGGCCTCATCCCCGCGCCAGCGCAGCATCGGGCCGATTATCAACAAGACCATCAGCGCAAGACCGATCGGCACGGTCGTGCGGTTGAAATAGGGCGGCCCTACCGAAATACGGTCGCCCATCGCCTCTGCTGCGAGCGGCCAGAGCGTTCCTACCAATACGATCGCGAGAATGACGCTAAGCAGGATGTTATTGCCCACAATCGCGCCTTCGCGGCTCAACAGGGTGAAAGTCTTGCCTTCACGCACGACACCGATACGCAATGCAAAGAGCGCGAGGGCACCACCAACATAGATCAGCAGCAAGCCAAGAATGAAGGCACCGCGTTCCGGATCAACCGCAAAAGCGTGGACACTGGTCAATATCCCCGAACGCACGAGGAAGGTTCCAGCCATTGCCATGGCAAAGGCAACCAGCGCCAGCATGATCGTCCATGCCCGCAACGCATCCCGGGTCGCCAGAACGGCCACCGAATGCAGCAGCGCAGTTGCGGCAAGCCAGGGCATAAGCGAGGCATTTTCAACAGGGTCCCAGAACCACCATCCGCCCCAGCCCAGTTCATAATAGGCCCAATAACTGCCGGCAGCGATTCCGATGGTCAGGAAAATCCAGGCTAGAAGCACCCAAGGCCGCATCGCGCGCGCAAATGCAGGGCCAATCCGACCTGTCATTAATGCAGCGACAGCAAAGGAAAAGGCGACTGAAAGGCCAACATAGCCGATATAGAGCGTCGGCGGATGGAACGCCAAACCGATATCCTGCAATAACGGGTTCAGACCTGCTCCACTGGCAGGTGCGGGGTCGAGCCGCTCAAACGGGTTCGACGAAAACAAAAGGAATGCGAAGAAGCCTAGCGCAACAAGGGCCTGCGCGAAAAGTGCCGCTCCCAATGTCTGCTGATCAAGGCGCCGTTCGAACAATGCGATAGCGGCGCCGGAAAGCGACAATACGCTGACCCAAAGCAGCATAGAGCCTTCATGATTGCCCCATGTGCCCGCCAGCTTGAAGATCATCGGTTTATCGACATGGCTGTTGGTTGCAACGAGCAGGACCGAAAGATCGGTGATCGCGAAAAGCCAAACCAGACATCCGAAAGACAACAGGCAAAGCGCACCTTGCACAACCGCAACGGGTTTGGTCAGCGACGCCAGCGCAGGCGATAGCCCGCGCCAATGCCCGATCCCTGCAAATGCCTGAAGCACGGCAAAAGCCGCGGCAAGCCAAAGGGCGGCCAGACCGAGTTCGGCAATCATTCTGCTAGACTATCCTTGCTATGCTGGGCCGCACTCATGTCGATATCTTCCAGCTCTCTCGGTACGTAATTTTCATCATGGCGTGCCAGCAAACTGTCCGCGACAAACACGCCATCGCTGGCCAACCTGCCATCGGCGACCACCCCGGATCCTTCAACAAAAAGATCGGGCGTAATGCCGCGGTACCGGACATTCTGTGTCTTGTCGCGATCCTGAACGACAAAGGAAACGGTCACGCCATCGGCTTCACGCTTGATCGAGCCCTGCTGCACCATGCCACCGAGCCGGATCGCACGGCCTGCCGGAACATCCGCCTCGGCAAGCGTGGTTGGCGTGTAAAAATAGCTCGCTTCTTCACGAAGGGCAGACGCCGCCAGCAGCCCTGCCCCGATCAACGCCAGCAAGGCGATTACCGCCAAAAGCAGCCTTTGATGCTTGGGTTTCATCGGGATTTCTTCAAATCGTCGGCCAACGCCTCGGCTTTGCGCATCGCAAGCCAGCTCTGCGCCAAAAGCCCGAGAACGCCGATTGCGGTAATCAAAAACGCAGCGGCAATGAAGGGTCCATGAGCCATATCAATCCTCCGCCAGACGGCGCATCCGCGCCTCGATCCGGATTTCGGCCAATTGTGCGCGCATCCGCATCAACGTTATTGCACCGAACAATAGTGAAAAGCCCAGCGCGCTGGCGAACAGCGGCCAAAGATAGGTGGCATCGATGGTCGAACCGGAAAGCGTGATGCTCGCTTTTTGGTGCTGGCTTTCCCACCAGACCACCGAGCGGTTGATGATCGGGATGTTAACGGCACCGATGATCCCGAAAACGGCAGCCGTGCGGCTGACACTGCCTTTTTCGCTCGATGCATTGGCAAGCGCGATATAGCCGAGATAGAGGAAAAAGAGGACGAGCATCGACGTCAATCGGCCATCCCATACCCACCAGACGCCCCATGTCGGTCGTCCCCAGATCGAACCGGTAATCAGGCAAAGCGCAGCGAACATGGCACCCGGCACGGCGATGGCCCGCGCGGAAACCCCTGCCAGCGGATGACGCCAGACAAGCTGAATGATGCTGGCAATGGCAATTCCCGTCCAGCCCGCCATGCCGAGCCAGGCGGCAGGCACATGGACGAATATGATCTTGACGCTATGCCCCTGAAGCCGTTCGGCAGGAACCATAGTCAAACCCCAGGCGCAGGCACCAATAGCAAGCACCAGTCCCGCCCACAAAAGCAGGGGAGTCAGGGGCTTGGCGATGCCGAGAAAGCGAGCAGGATTTGCGAAGCGGTGCATGTTTATGTCTCGGAGTGAGCCTCTAGCATTGCCCGCACCCGTCGCCAATTGATTTGACTCAACGACCGATAAGTCTTTGTGCAATCCGGTCCGCCACCTCAGCGGGCGTGGCACCAGTGGCTTCGCTCTCGTCCCAGATCTGATGCAGACGCCCCGGAATGCTATCAATCCGGGCGTTGATCGCGGTATCGTCTGCGCCGTCAATATTCCGCAGCACATTGATGATGCCGCCCGCGTTGATCACATAATCGGGCGCGTAGACAATTCCGCGTTCGGCAAGCTGGCGGCCCTGAGCAATCGTTGCCAACTGATTATTTGCACCACCAGCGACCGCCTTCACACGAAGCGCTGAAACGCTTGCCTCAGTCAGGATCGCGCCAAGCGCGCACGGGCTGAGTATATCGGCCTCGACCGCCATCACGGTATCGCTGGCGACGGTTTGCGCGCCCAGCTCATCAGCAAGAGCCACCGCACGTGCCGTATCAACATCTGCCAGCGTCAATTTCGCGCCATCAACTGCAAGATAGCGAGCGGCGCCGCCACCGACGCTTCCAACACCCTGAATCGCAATGTGCAGCCCGGTGACATCGTCACTTCCAAAGGCACGTTTTGCCGCCGCCTTGATGCCCAGATAAACACCACGCGCAGTATAAGGGCCGGGATCGCCACCCTGCCCCGGAAGCCCCGCAACATGGCGGGTATTGGCGGACAGCGCGACCATGTCCGCCTCTGACATGCCGACATCCTGCGCAGTGATATAGCGGCCACCCAGCGAATCGACTGCGCGGGCAAAGGCATCAAGCATGTCCTGCGCCTTGGTTTTGGCAGGATTGGCAAGAATCACAGCCTTGCCGCCGCCAGCAGCCAAACCTGCCATGGCGTTCTTATAGCTCATACCGCGCGACAGACGCAGCGCATCGGTCAAAGCCAGTTGCGTGTCTGCATAATGCCAGAAACGGGTTCCGCCGGCAGCGGGGCCCAAATGGGTCGAATGGATTGCAATAACGGCGCGGAGCCCCGTTTTCAGGTCATCGAACAGATGCACCGATTCATGGGCATCGAAATCGGGGAGGTCCCAAAGCGCTGGCATGTCGCTTTCCTTCGCGAGTCGCGTCAAATTACAAGGCGGCGCAATAAAGTTACGCAGCGCCTTTGTCAGCTTAAAAATGGGAATGATGGGGCGACCGACGGGATCCGAACCCGCGACCTCTGGTACCACAAACCAGCGCTCTAACCAACTGAGCTACGGTCGCCATAGCGCCTGAAGAAAGGCAGACGCGTCCTTAGGTAGGAACGAGGCCGGGCGTCAACCCGGCACCGTTCGAAAGTGTAGCAATCAAGCTTATTTCTTGAGCGTAAGGCCGCCAAAACGCTTGTTGAACTGAGCGACGCGACCACCTGCGTCCAAAAGGCGCTGGTTGCCGCCGGTCCATGCCGGGTGCGACGTCGGATCGATGTCAAGTTGCAGCGTGTCGCCTTCCTTGCCCCAGGTGGAGCGGGTTTCGAACACGGTGCCGTCAGTCATCTGCACCTTGATCATGTGATAGTCGGGATGGATATCGCTTTTCATGTCTTTGGCTCCGTTGCGGCCCGGTTTCCGACCGGACCAGGATATGGAAAGCGCCGCCCTTAACGGCGGTCGCCGGATATTGCAAGTTTTCTGAAAAACCTATTGATCAGGCAGGCGGATCGGCAATCATCGCCATGAATTCCGCTTCTGCAGCCACCTGATCACCGATCATTGCTTTACCAGCAAATTTGCAGACACGCGGGCGCTTCTGAGTGAATTCAACATGAAGGTGCAGCAGACAGCCTGGTTCAACGGGCGCACGGAACTTGGCGTTGTCAATCGCCATGAAATAGACCAGCTTTCCTGAACCAGCGAGGTCAAAGCTTTCCATCGCCAGCACGCCGGCGGCTTGTGCCAGTGCCTCAACGATCATCACACCAGGCATGATCGGACGACCGGGGAAATGCCCCTGAAAAAAGCCTTCATTCATCGTCACAGCCTTAACCGCGACGATGCGTTCATCCTTTTCCAGCCGCTCTACCCTGTCCACCAAAAGCATCGGATAGCGGTGCGGCAGCACCGCCATCACCCGGCGGACGTCGTAATTTTCGAACCCGGCCATATTGGATTAGCGGCTCTCGGGCTGCGGGGCCTGCGGCGCAGGTGCGGGCGCAGCCGTTCCAGCGGGTGCCTGAGGCTGTGCAGCCTGCTGAGCTTGGGCCTGCTGCATTGCACGCATCGCGCGGGCCTGCAGCACCTGTGTCACCGATTCATACAAAGCCATCACCCGGCGCGAGACCGAATATTCTTCGGGTGGCGTAATCGAGACCGCAGGAACAAGCACATCCAGACGTTGCGTTACTTTTGACGTGATATTGATCGCGTCAGGGGCCCACAGCACCGCGTCAGGCGCCAGAACAACATTGATCTTGTTCGCGGCAACAACATCTTTCAGCGCCTGCAAATAGCTTTTATCGACAGAATCGACGACAAAAATCTGCGCAGCGCGGATCGGCTGGACCAGCTTTGCGATTTCTTCCTGCTTTGCATTGATCTGCGCGATCAACGGGCTGTTCGAAGCCTGCATCTTCTGCTGCTCTTCGGGCGAAAGCTGATTATCCTTATTGGCATCAAACTGCACTGCAAGCTGCTGCTGCAACTGCTGGGATTCGGCCGTGCGGGCGTCGATCAGGTCGAGGTTCGATGCAAAGGTCGTCTCGATCTGCTTGTAACCCTGCTGCAACGCCTTGGCACTGGTAATCACAGCAACGGGCTCAGTAACGCCGATACCGGCAACCTGGGCATTGGCAGCAAAAGGAGTGGCAGCCGACGACAAAGCCAGCAACAGGGCGACCTTTTTTGATTTGAAGTTCATTAGAATTGGGTTCCTACATTGAATGTGAATAGCTTGGTGTCATCACCCGGCTCCTTTACGAGAGCCTTGGCGAGATCGATCCTGAACGGACCGAAGGGAGAATTCCAGTTCACGCCAACACCAACCGAAACGCGCGGCTTCCAGCTGTCACCGAAAAAGCGTTCTTCAAATTGCAGCGCCGGCAAGCGGGCTGAACCATCCGCGTTGAGCCGGTCCGTCGACTCGCGAAGCACCGGCGTCGTGCCGGTAGCATCTACAAAATAGTAAAGCGGCTGACCGGGGTCGGTTAGAGTCGCCTGAGTGCGCCGCTGCACCGATTGCAGCAGCGGACGGGTCACATCGAACACCGCGCCGGCATCAACGAAGAGCGATGGCCTCAAGCCCAGTTCCTTGGCCCCGCTGCCCAGCGGGATTTCCAGTTCAGCGCGGGCGAGATAATAAACCCTGCCGCCAATGGAATCATCCTGGATCTGGTTGCGTTGCAAACGCGGCACGTTCGCAGCGACGCCATTCTCAATCGCGCCATCAAAGAAAATACGCTGCACCCGCGGACCGACGCCGCGAATGTCAAAGCCTCTGATCTGGGGTTCACCCAGATAGAAACGGTCGGTCAGACGAACATCATCAATGCCCTGCACGGCAGATCCCCGATTTTCCAGCGGATGGATATATCCACCCTCACCCGAAATCGAGAAGATGAAGCCGCCGTCGGTCACGCGCCAATATTTATTCGCCGACAGACGCGACCGAATATATTTCACATCGCCGCCAAGGCCGGCAAAATCCTGGCTCAGGCTAACGCTGTGACCGCGCGTCGGGCGCAAACGGCTGTCGCGGGTATCATAGACCAGCGTGTAGCCGATTGAAGAAGTCAGGCGATTACCGATGGCATCGCACAAGAAGCGGCCTGCAAGAATAGGATCGCAGGTGAGCGGCAATGGCCCGGTGCCATCCGGATCGCTGAAGAACAGGTTCCGGTCGAGCGAGATATCATCATAGTTGATGCCATAACGCGCCTGGAAGAACAGATATTCGGTAACCGGCACACCCGTGCGGATCTGGAAACCGGTCGTCGCCTGTTTGTAAGTCGTGTTGCGATCATTGTTGAAGAAGTTGAAGCTAGACAGGTCGCGGCGGAAGATATCGCCCGACAGCGCGATTGAGCGATCGAAAAGATAAGGCTCGGTGAAGCCCAGTTCGACGGACTTTGAATAGCTGGAATAGGATACGTTCGCGCGCAGCTCCTGCCCCTTCCCGCGGAAGTTGCGCTGCGTGATCGCACCTTGGAAGATGAAATTCTCGATCGACGAGAAACCAGCCGAAAGCGACAATTCGCCGGTGGCCTTTTCCTCGACATTGGTGGTCAGCACGATGCGATCCGGGCCGCTGCCCTGCTCCTGCTCAACCTCAAGGTCTTCCTGGAAATAGCCAAGCGACTTGATGCGGTCGGTTGTGCGCTTCACCTGGATACTGTTGAACGCGTCGCCTTCGTTAAGGCGGAATTCGCGGCGGATCACCTTGTCCTGCGTCACGGTGTTGCCGTTGATGTCGATCCGCTCGACAAACACACGTTCCGCTTCCGCGATCTCAAAGGTGATGCTCATCGTCAGCGCGTCCTTGTCGCGCTGGAAATTCGGGCTCACATCGGCAAAAGCATAGCCGAACAGGCCAGCGCTCTCGGTCAGCCCCTCAACGGTATCTTCCACCTCTTTGGCGTTATACCAGCTGCCCTTTTTGATCCGCAGGTTCTTCGTCAGCGCGTCCGAGTTGAAATCGCGGATCTTGCTGTCGACCTTGACGTCACCAAATTTGTAACGCTGCCCTTCCTCCACCACATAAGTAATGATGAAGTCCCGCTTGTCAGGCGTCAGTTCCGCGACAGCCGAAACAACACGGAAATCGGCATAACCCTGCGTCAGATAGAATTGGCGCAATTTCTGCTGGTCAAAGGCAAGGCGATCAGGATCATAGCTGGTGCCCGAGCTAAAAATGCTCGTCAGCCGCGCTTGCTTGGTGACCATTTCGCCGCGCAGATCATTATCGGAAAACTGATCGTTGCCGATGATGTTGATCTGGCGAACCTTCGACTTCGGCCCTTCGGTGATTTCAAACACGATATCGACGCGGTTCTGATCCAATTGGACCAGTTTCGGTTCGACCTGTGCGGCAAAGCGGCCCTGCCGCTTGTACAGTTCGACAATGCGGGCAACGTCAGCGCGCACTTTCGACCGGGAATAGATCTGGCGCGGTGCCAGCTTGATCTCGGGCTCGATCTTGTCATTCTTGATCCGCTTATTGCCTTCAAGAATGATGCGGTTGATTACCGGATTTTCGCGCACCTCGATCGTCACGTCGCCGCCACTGTTGCGAACACTCACGTCAGCGAACAATTCCGTCGCGTATAGATCTTTCAGCGCTTGGTCGCCGGCCGCCTGCGTCCACACCTGACCGGTGCGCAAACGGATATACGACCGGACTGTATCCGCCTCGAGCCGCTGAGTACCGACGATGTTGATCGAACGGATGGTTTCATTCTGTGCCGCGGGCGCAGGTGCAGGCGCAGAGGTCTGCGCTGATGCGACGGAGATCGGCATTGCCACCATGATCGCCAGGATCGACGCAGTCATCCTGGCG
Source organism: Sphingobium sp. (assembly GCA_035196065.1). Lineage (NCBI taxonomy): Bacteria > Pseudomonadati > Pseudomonadota > Alphaproteobacteria > Sphingomonadales > Sphingobiaceae > Sphingobium > Sphingobium sp. The sequence goes on along the minus strand of CP136575.1, from coordinate 1,971,820 downwards.
CCGGTAACCGTAGATTTATTCATAGAAAGACGACCTTCCCTCTGGCCCCGCATACGGTAAATATTCTGGGGCATTGCCCCAAGCGCCGCTCGCAATCAAGCAATCTGTATATTCTATCCACGCCTCATTTGCCGAACAGGCCGAATGAGGCGAGATCATTGAACGTGACCACCAGCATAAAACTGACCAGCACAGCAAAACCCGCGCGGAAAGCCCATTCCTGGACGACGGGAGTCGTGGGACGCCGCCTTATGCCTTCAATGGCATAAAGCAGCAGGTGACCACCGTCGAGCATCGGGATTGGCAACAGATTGATGAACCCCAAGTTAATTGATATCATCGCAGTCAGCCACAAAAAGGCGCTGAGCCCCAAAACAAACTGTTCACCCGATACCTTTGCGATCTTTAACGGGCCGCCCAGTTCGGTAATCGGCCGCCGGCCGGAGATGATCTGACCAAGCGTCTTTACGGTCAAACGCACGATGTTGGCGGTTTCTCGAGTTGCGATAAACGGTGCCTCGATCAAGCTGACTTCACGGATCACCGGCGGCGGTATCGGCAAACCAAGCACGCCGCGTCGATATTCATTGCCGAAACGGTCGACTTCTCGCAGCGTCCCGATTTCAGCCAGTTCGGTACGGGCGGCACCATCACGTTCAATTCGCAGCGGAATTGTCTCACCCGGATGGACCGAAATTTCGGTTGCCAGTTCGGGGAAGTTATCAACGGCAACGCCGTTCACAGCTAGAATACGGTCCCCCGGTTGCAGGCCGATCTTCTCGGCGGCGCTTCCTTCAGCAACAGATTCAACCACCGGCGGGTTCACGGCCTGACCATAAACATAGACAAAGCCTGCCAAGATCAGGATCGCCAGAATGAAATTGACCGCAGGCCCGGCAAAAACGATCAGTGCACGCTTCCACAGCGCCTTTGACTGGAATGTCTGGTCGCGTTCTGACTGCGGCAATTCGGCCCATTGAGCGTCGGGCTGGCTCGCCGGGTTCATGTCGCCTGCAAATTGCACATATCCGCCAAGGGGCAGCGCGCCGATCCGCCAGAGCGTGCCACGCTTGTCAACGCGGCCCCACAGTTGCGGGCCAAAACCGATCGAGAATTTATCTGCCTTCACGCCGAACCAGCGGCCCACCCAATAATGGCCCAGTTCATGGACCACGACGAGCGTTCCCAGCAGGATCATGAATGCGAAAATGGTGACGAGAAGGCTCGGCGATTCAAGCTGCATGTGGTAATTTTTCCATCAGGCTTTTCGCATAGCTGCGGGCTGCTGCATCAATGCTGAACAAATGTTCGAGCGAATGGGGGGCGTTCGGCGAATAGCCGTCGAGCGTCGACGAAACCACATTGGCAATGTCGAGAAAACCGATTTGGCCATTGAGGAAAGCCGCGACAGCCACTTCATTGGCGGCATTCAGAATGGCGGGGGCCGCCCCGCCTTGTTCGGCGGAGGTTCGCGCCAGCTGCAAGGCCGGGAAACGCACAAGATCAGGCACTTCAAATTCGAGTTTTGAAATGCGCGCCAGATCAAGCGGCTCGCTATTTGTCTCTATCCGCGCCGGCCAGGCAAGCGTGCTCGCAATCGGGATGCGCATGTCCGGCGATCCAAGCTGCGCCAGCGTCGATCGGTCAACATATTCCACCATCGAATGGATGACCGATTGCGGATGAACGACAATATCGAGCCGGTCGAGGCCAACCGGGAACAGGTGGTGGGCCTCGATCAATTCGAGGCCTTTGTTCATCATCGTGGCGCTATCTACGCTAATCTTCGCACCCATATCCCAATTGGGGTGGGCAACGGCTTGGGCCGGCGTGACGGCACGCATCTGGTCCAGACTGAAGGTGCGGAACGGACCGCCACTTGCGGTCAGCGTGATCTTTCGCACCTGATCGATATGGCCGCCAGCAAGGCATTGGAAGATTGCGTTATGCTCTGAATCGACCGGGAGCAAAGTTGCACCCGACCGTTCGACCGCGGCCATCATCAGATCGCCCGCAGAAACCAGGGCTTCCTTATTGGCGAGAGCAACCGTCTTGCCGGCCTCGATCGCGGCCATGGTGGGCGGCAAGCCTGCGCAGCCGACAATCGCCGCCATCGTCCAATCAGCGCCCATTTGCGCCGCTTCGACGAGAGCGGCAGGGCCGGCTGCTGCCTTGGTGGAACTGCCCGCCAAGGCCTCAACCAATGCGGCATAGGCCGTTTCATCGGCGACCACCGCAATTTCAGCATCAAATTCACGCGCAAGCTTGGCGAGATCGGCGGCGTTGCCATTGGCCGTCAGTGCGACAATGCGATATTTGTCACGATGCTGGCGCACCAGATCAAGCGTCGAAAGACCGACCGAACCGGTCGCGCCGAAAATGGAAAGCGAACGCGTCACGCCAGTGAAGTCCACAAAAGGTCGAAATGCACAAAGCCGAGGATTAACGCGACCGCGAAAAGAACCGCCAAAAGACCGTCTGCCCGATCAAACAAGCCGCCATGCCCCGGTATCAGACTGCCCGAATCTTTGACGCCTGCCCTACGTTTCATCCAGCTTTCGAAAAAATCGCCTGCCTGAGCGATCATCGCGAGCGCCGCACCAAGCAGGGGCTGCCACAGCGCGAAGCTTTCGACATAGCTGCCGACACCTGTAATCAGCCCGGCCGACGCTGCCATGCCGCCGGCAAGGCCTGCCCAAGTCTTTGACGGGCTGATCCTCGGTGCAATTTTCGGTCCGCCGATCGCGCGACCCGCAAAATAGGCGCCAGTATCCGTTGCAATGACGACGCCGATGATGGTCAACACCATGTAAAGTTCACTCGTCTCCCGCAAAAAGGCGAGGATTGCGGTCGCAAGACCAATATAGAGCACCCCGCCAAATGCCCAGACCAGGCGGCCTGCAATATCGGAGCGCAGCTTCCAGGCAAGGCGCAACCATTCGCGCAAAAGCCCAACAGCAACAAGAAGGATGAACAGGCGAAAAGCCCATCCCCCTATCCAGATCGCAAGCGCTGCCACACCCATCATCACGACACCCGAAAGTGTGCGGACCCCAAGGTCGGAACGCGGTTTAACCTCGTCGATCATCGCCCGCCAAAACGCCTTTCGCGCTGTGCGAACTCGGCAATCGCGGCATCAAATTCGGCTGTAGAGAAATCCGGCCAAAGCGTACCGGTAAACCACAGTTCCGCATAGGCCGCCTGCCAGAGCATGAAATTGGATAGCCGCTGCTCGCCTGATGTGCGGATCAGCAAATCAAGCGGCGGCAGATCCGCGGTATCGAGATGCCGTTCGATTGCCTCTGCGCTGATTACGCCTTCTGCCGCAGCAGCCTGCGCCGCGCGGACAAGTTCATCCTGCGCGCCATAATTCAGTGCCACCGCAAGAGTGGTGCGCCGATTGTGCGCGGTGCGCGCCAGTGCATCATCGATCATGTCGACAATGTCGGGCGCCAGCGCTTTGTAATTGCCAATGATTTTCAGCCGCACATCATTGGCCGCGAATTCATCAATGTCCGATTTGATAAAGCCGCGCAGCAGCCCCATCAGATCATTGATCTCGTCCTCCGGCCGCTTCCAATTCTCGCTGGAAAAGGCGTAAAGCGACAGCGCCTCAAGGCCTGTAGTTGCCGCATGACGCACGATATCACGGACGGTCTCTACACCCTTTTTGTGGCCCAGTGCACGGGGAAGATGCTTTTTCTTCGCCCAGCGGCCATTTCCGTCCATGATGATGGCAACATGGCGCGCGCCATGAGCACCGCCCCCGCTGGTTTGGGGATCGGCGGCCTTAACGGCCCTCGCCTTTGAGGACCGGAAACCGATCACTGGCTCAGGATTTCCTTTTCCTTGGCAGCGGTTGCCTCATCGATGGCCTTTATTTGATCGTCGGTCATCTTTTGCACCTCGGTTTCGAGGCGCTTGCGATCGTCTTCGCTGATTTCCTTCTTGTTCTCGTCAGTCTTCAGCGCGTCATTGGCGTCGCGGCGCACGTTGCGAACGGCGATTTTCGCCTTTTCTGCATATTGGCCGGCAAGCTTTGCAAGTTCCTTGCGGCGTTCAGCGGTCAGATCAGGAATAGGGAGACGGATGGTCTGGCCATCGGTGATAGGGTTGAGGCCCAGCCCGGCCGAACGAATCGCCTTTTCAACCGGCGTCACATTCGAACGATCCCATATCTGCACGGAGAGCATCCGCGGTTCGGGCGCGCTGACAGTTGCCACCTGGTTCAACGGCATATTCGCGCCATAAACCTCAACCACCACAGGATCGAGCAACGTCACATTCGCGCGACCGGTGCGCAGGCCCGAAAGATCGCCTTTCAGCGATTCGAGTGCACCTTTCATGCGGCGTTCGACATCGGCCTTGTCATATTGCGGCATGGTTCAATTCCCTTCACTTGATACAACGGTATAGGTGCCGCTTCCGTCGAGCACCTTCAAAATATTGCCGCTTTCGCGGATCGAAAATACGAGGATCGGAATGCTGTTATCGCGGCACAAGGCCACTGCGCTGGCATCCATTACCTTCAGATTGTCCGACAATACCCGATCATAAGATAATGTTTGATAACGTTTTGCAGTGGCAACTTTTTTCGGATCAGCGTCATAAACACCATCGACCGAAGTGCCTTTCAGCAACGCGTCGCATTTCATTTCTGCTGCGCGTAGTGCCGCGCCGCTATCGGTTGTGAAATAAGGCGCACCGACGCCGGCAGCAAAAATGACGACCCGACCCTTTTCCAGATGCCTTTCAGCACGGCGGCGGATCACAGGTTCGCATACCTTATCCATTTCGATTGCCGATTGGACGCGTGTCTGCACGCCAAGCTGTTCCAGCGCATTCTGCATCGCCAGTGCATTCATCACGGTGGCGAGCATGCCCATATAGTCGGCCTGCGCCCGGTCCATGCCCTTGGCCGCCCCCGCCATGCCACGAAAGATGTTGCCGCCACCGATGACAAGGCAGATTTCAAGGCCCGTGTCCTTTGCAGCCTTCACTTCGGCGGCAACGCGGGCGACGGTATCAGGGTCGATACCGAATGGCTGATCCCCCATCAACACTTCGCCCGAGAGCTTCAGCAGAACACGGCGATAGCCGGCTTTGGTCATATGATCCCTCATCCCGTTCGCAGCATGTGGCTTTGCGCTGAACACCGGCATGCTGGTGCATCAAAGCAGTTTCAGATGCAATTATGGCGCCCAGCTATAGGAGCGGAGCGCCATATCGCCAAGAGCTTATCCCTGCGAAAGCAGGGATAGCCCGAATTTTATGCGCCGACCGCAGCTGCCACTTCGGCAGCAAAGTCAGACACTTCCTTTTCAATGCCCTCGCCAAGCTGGAAGCGGACATAGTCGACCAGCTTGATGTCGGCACCGGCACCCTTTGCCGCCTGCGCGATAACGTCGGCGATGGGAGTCTTGTTGTCGATCACGAACAGCTGTGACAGAAGCGCGTTTTCTTTCGCGAACTTCTTCATCGCGCCTTCGACCATCTTTTCAACGATGTCGGCAGGCTTGCCGCTCTCAGCTGCCTTTTCACGGGCGATCGCAGCTTCGCGCTTCAGCGTGTCGGCATCAAGGCCGCTTTCGTCGAGCGACAGCGGGAAGGCAGCGGCAATGTGCATTGCAATCTGCTTGCCAAGGCCGTCGAGCGTCGCTGTGTCGGCATTGCTTTCAAGCGCGACGAGAACGCCGATTGCACCCATGCCGGGCGTTGCTGCATTGTGAACATAGGAAACCACGCGGCCCTGCGAAACCGAAACGGTCTTTGCACGGCGGATTACCTGGTTTTCACCGATGGTGGCGATGTTGTTGGTCAGAACTTCCTGAACGCTGCCACCCTCGGGATAGGCTGCGGCGAGGATGGTTTCGGCGTCATTGGCACCAAGGCCCAGCGCAACCGAAGTAACCTTGCGGACGAAATCCTGGAACTGTTCGTTCTTGGCAACAAAGTCGGTCTGGCTGTTGACTTCGACCGCGGTGCCCTTGGTACCGTCGACGGCTACGCCGACAAGACCTTCGGCCGCAGTGCGGCTCGATTTCTTGGCAGCGGTGGCAAGGCCCTTGGCGCGCAGCAGATCGACTGCGGCTTCCATATCGCCGTTGGTTTCTTCGAGAGCCTTTTTGGCATCCATCATGCCGGCGCCTGAACGCTCACGCAGTTCCTTGACGGCAGAGGCTGTTACTGCAGACATTTTGTGTCCTTTCGAATGTGATTGCGCCGGGTGCGGTTACACAGCCCGGCGACTAATTTATCCCTTGATGGCCAGCCAGTAGATTTGAACTAACCGGGCCATGCACCCCCGCTTTCGCAGGGGTGAGACGCAATGGAATTAGGCTTCCGGCGAAGCTTCTTCAGTTGCTTCAGCCAGCGCCGGTTCGGCAACAGGCTCAACCTCGGCACCGAGGTCAACACCAGCAGCCTGTTTTGCACTGACATTGCCGCGCGTTGCCGCAGTGGCAATGGCATCGCAGTAAAGTCGGATCGCACGCGCCGCATCGTCATTAGCGGGAACGGGGAATGCGATACCATCGGGCGAAACGTTCGAATCGAGGATTGCAACGACTGGGATACCCAGAACATTGGCTTCCTTGATCGCCAGCTCTTCCTTGTTGGCGTCGATCACGAACATCACGTCGGGAACGCCGCCCATATCGCGGATACCGCCAAGGCTCATCTCCAGCTTGTCGCGCTCGCGCGTCATCTGAAGGATTTCCTTCTTGGTGAAGCCAGAAGTATCGCCCGAGAGCTGCTCTTCAAGCGTCTTCAGCTTCTTGATCGAGTTCGAAACCGTCTTCCAGTTGGTGAGCATGCCGCCCAACCAGCGATGGTTGACGAAATGCTGGCCCGAAGCGCGGGCTGCGTCTGCAATCGGGCTCTGCGCCTGGCGCTTGGTGCCGACGAACAGAACCTTGCCGCCATGAGCAACTGTGGCCGATACGAAATCGAGCGCACGTGCAAAAAGCGGAACCGTCTGCGACAGGTCAAGAATGTGGACACCGTTGCGTGCGCCGAAAATATACGGCTTCATGCGCGGGTTCCAACGATGGGTCTGGTGGCCGAAATGTGCTCCGGCCTCAAGCAATTGGTGCATGGTGACGACAGGTGCCGCCATAGTCTTTCTCCTTCCGGTTTGTCCTCTGAAAGGCAAGAACCCGACACTGGCCCTAAGACTGCGTCAGGCACCGGTATGTGCGCCTTCCATGTGGAATGGCCGCGCGGTTAGCGGGAGTCGACCAAAAGGTCAAGTATCGACGTCAATACTGCCCTGCCGATATTGCTTGCGGAACAGCCAAAATCGGCCCGGCGACCAAGGTCACTAACATCTGGGCGGGAAACAACTGGCTTTCCGCTAATGGCGAAAACCCGGCACGCCTGAAACCAAGCCTGCCGGGGCACGCAATCATTTCTCCGCGTAAAGCTTCACCAACCGGTGCAGATAATCGCGGCCGTCATAGACTGATTTCGTCCGGATCCGTTCATTGAGACCATGCACACCGCCGCCATCGGCTTCATAGAAAATGCCGGGGATGCCATAGGTCGGAATGCCGATCAGTGCTGTCATCGTTGCATCGGTCGCACCAGTAGCCATGATCGGAATCAGCGGCACGCCCGGGAACATTTCGCCTGCCACCTTCATCGCTGGGTCCATGATGCGCTTGTCGAGTGGCGGTGCCACCGCCATCGGGCGATGCGGCTTGCGAAGCGTTACCTTGACGCGCGGATTGGCAATGGCCTTTTCGATCGCAGCCTGGGTCTCCTCGGTCGACATACCCGGAACGATACGGCAGTTGACCACCGCCTTCGCGCGTTGCGGAAGGGCGTTGGCGGCATGGCCGGCCTCCAACATTGTCGTGACGCAGGTCGTGCGCAAAGTGGCATTCATCACCGGCTCGGCTGACAAAATGCCACCCGCTGCAACATTGCTCTCATCTGCCAGCAGATCAGCGATGGCTTTTTGCGCAGCTGCGGGTGCGGTGGCCGAATATTGCTGCAGGAAGGCCCGGGTGGTCGCATTGAGTTGAACCGGGAAACCGAGATTCTTGATGGCAACCACGGCCTCGGCCAGATCGTAGATAGCATTGTCAGGTCGGGGCACCGAACTGTGGCCGCCCGGATTGGTCGTTTGAAGGTCGAAGGTACGGGTGGCCTTTTCACCAACCTGCATGGCCAGAAATTGACGGTTGCCATTTTTGTCGACGCGGCCGCCACCGCCCTCGTTCAGGGCAAACTCGGCCGAAATCGCATCTGGCATGTTCCGCGCCAGCCATTCCGCACCGTTCAGCGCCTCAGCATTACTCTCCTCACCACATGTCGCCGCAAGTTTGATCGTGCGCTTTGGCTTGTAACCTTCTTTTTTCAGGCGGATCAGGCTGTCGATCCACATGGCGGCCTGCGCCTTGTCATCAGCCACGCCACGGGCGTAGAAAAAACCGTCTTCTTCCACCAGCGTGAAGGGATCGCGTGTCCAATCCTCGCGCCTGGCTTCGACCACATCGATATGTGCCAGCAACAGCATCGGCTTCAGCGTTTTCGAGGTTCCCTGCAGAATAGCGACAAGATTGCCTTCGCGTTCAAAGCCGGGAACGACGATGACCCTTGCATCATCCTTGCTATAGCCGGCATCCCACATGCGCTTGGCCAATTGCTCGGCCGCAATGGTGCAATTGCCGTTCGAAAATGCGGTGTTGGTGTTCACCAGTTCGGCATATAACTCGCGGAACTCCGCCTGATCGGGGCGTAATTCCTGCGCCTGCGCACTGGCTGTTGCAACGACAGCCGCCGCTGCCGCAATCATAAATTTAGCGATACCCATGAGCCCATTTCCCCTCTGAATTGGTTTAACTGGCCGTAATCGACCCATGCCCGCCTGCACAACCACAAAATTTGTTGTTGACAGAACAGAACATATATAGAACATTGGTTCCAGATAAGAGATTTCGGAGAATATAATGTCGCTGCTCGTCGCCTCACTGTTCGTCACAGCATTTCTGTTTTCAGCTTATGCAATCGCCCTCACTATGGGGCAATATCGCTCGCGGATTGAAGAAGTGCTCGCATCGCGTGGCAAAGCTGCGGAGCGTGTGATCCGCGTCGGCAAAGTCCGTTACACCGGACAACGGGTTAGGCTGGTCGTGGTCAATCCGCTGGAGACAGAAGCTCACCAGCGGAGCTTTGCGTTCCAACTTCCCCGGGTAGCCTGAATTTTTCGAACAAAAAAAAGGCGGAACCCTTGCGGGCCCGCCTTTTGTTTTCGCCAATGCGTGAAGCTTAGTTCACGGCATCCTTGAGAGCTTTGCCAGCCTTGAATTTGGGCTGGTTCGAAGCCGGGATCTTCATCTCTTCACCAGTGCGCGGGTTGCGACCGGTCGAAGCCTTGCGCTTTGCAACTGCAAAGGTGCCGAAACCGACAAGGCGAACTTCACCGCCACTTTTCAGGGCGCTGGTGATGGCGTCAAAGGTTGCTTCCACAGCCTTGCCCGCATCGGTTTTGCTGAGACCGCTTGCATCTGCAACGGCGCCGACGAGATCATTCTTATTCATATTTCGGGATCCCCCTCTCATTATAAAACATCTGAACCTTGCTCCGCGTTTGAATCGCAGCCGGTCCGGACCTCGACTAAGGAGGATAACACCTATCGTGTCAAAGGAAAAATCGGCACGAAACCGCGCATTTTCGCGATTTTACGCATATTCTGTCGATAAGTGCTTCGAACCGACAAATCGAACCGACCAAAGCTATGGGCAGAAGGCATGTGCGAGCCCGAGTAAAAAAGGAGGCGCGGGCTTTTCAGCCATGCGCCTCCTTTCAAAAATCGCGTTACTGCTCAGTGCGTTACCGGTGCGATCGGCCCTATCGCAGCGGTTGGCGGGTGCAATGCCGCCAATTCGTCCGCCTCGGTCCATTCGACTGGCGCAAGCGGCTCAGTCAGCGCCCGAGCCAGCACCTCATCAACATGGCTGACCGGAATGATTTCCAGACCTTCTTTGATATTCGCAGGAATTTCCGCGAGGTCTTTCTCATTTTCCATCGGGATTAGGACCGTCTTGATACCGCCACGCAGCGCCGCCAGCAGCTTCTCTTTCAAACCGCCAATGGGAAGCACCCGTCCACGCAACGTCACCTCACCGGTCATCGCGACGTCGCGATGCACTGGATTGCCGGTCAGCGTAGAGACGATCGCCGTGACCATTCCGATACCCGCCGATGGTCCGTCTTTGGGAACAGCGCCTTCGGGCAAGTGAATGTGCACATCCTTACGGTTGAAGATCGATGGCTTGATCCCATAGGTGGGCGCACGCGCCTTCACGAATGAAAGCGCCGCCTGGATCGATTCGCTCATCACCTCGCCCAGCTTGCCAGTCGTCTTGATCTGGCCCTTGCCGGGGACAGTCACCGCCTCGATCGTCAGCAATTCGCCGCCAACCTCGGTCCATGCCAGACCAGTCACCGCGCCAATCTGGTTCTCTTCCTCACCCACGCCATGGCGATATTTGCGGACGCCGGAGAAATCAGCAAGATTTTCGGGCGTGATTGTCACAGCCTTGTCCTTGCCTTCCAAGATACGGCGCAGCGCTTTGCGTGCCAGCTTCGCAATCTCCCGCTCCAGCGTACGGACGCCAGCCTCACGGGTATAAAAGCGGATCAGATCACGCAGTGCATCGTCGCTTACCTCAAACTCGCCCGGCTTCAGCCCATGAGCGTCAACCTGCTTTTGCAAAAGGTGCCTCTTGGCGATTTCCAGCTTTTCATCCTCGGTATAGCCTTCAAGCCGGATGATCTCCATGCGGTCAAGCAATGCCTGCGGCAAATTCATGCTGTTTGCCGTCGTCACGAACATCACGTCGGACAGATCAAGGTCGACCTCCAGATAATGATCGTTGAACTTGCTGTTCTGTTCCGGGTCGAGCACTTCGAGCAGAGCCGACGCGGGGTCGCCGCGGAAATCCTGTCCCAGCTTGTCAATCTCGTCGAGAAGGAACAGCGGGTTCATCGTACCCGCTTTCTTCAGGTTGCTTGCAATCTTGCCCGGCATCGAACCGATATAGGTTCGGCGATGCCCCCGGATTTCCGCTTCGTCGCGAACGCCGCCCAGCGCTTGCCGGATAAACTCACGGCCGGTTGCCTTGGCAATCGACTGACCAAGCGACGTTTTACCCACACCCGGCGGGCCAACGAGGCACAGAATCGGACCCTTCAGCTTATTGGTACGGGCCTGCACCGCCAGATATTCGACGATCCGGTCTTTGACCTTTTCGAGAGCGAAATGGTCTGCATCCAGAACTTCCTGCGCCTTGGCTATATCGCGCTTGAGCTTCGATTTCTTGCCCCAAGGAATGTTCAGCAAAGCATCCAGATAGTTGCGCACGACCGTTGCCTCTGCAGACATTGGTGCCATTCCACGCAGCTTCTTGATTTCCGCCTGGGCCTTTGTCTTTGCTTCCTTGGAAAGCTTCAGCGTGTCGATCTTGGTCTGCAGTTCGGTCAACTCATCCGAACCGTCTTCGTCAGCATTGCCCAACTCACGCTGGATCGCCTTCAACTGCTCATTCAGATAATATTCGCGCTGCGACTTTTCCATCTGCCGTTTCACACGGCCACGGATCTTCTTTTCAACCTGCAATACGCCCAACTCGCCTTCCATGAAGGCAAAAGCCATTTCGAGCCGCTTGAGCGGATCGGTTTCAACAAGAAGCGCTTGCTTGTCCGAAACCTTGAGATTGATGTTCGCAGAAACCGCATCGGCCAGTTGGGCCGCATCGTCAATTTCGGCAAGCTGGACAGCGGTTTCAGCTGGTATCTTCTTGTTCAGCTTCGAATAATTCTCGAATTGCTCGACAATCGAACGCATCAAAGCTGTCGCTTCCGGCCCGTCAACCGGGTCGTTACCAATCATTTCAATTTCGGCTTCGACATAATCTGCCGAACGCTCATGCAGGCGCAACAGATTTGCACGCTGCTTGCCCTCAACCAGCACACGAACTGTGCCATCGGGCAATTTCAGCAATTGCATCACCGTGGCCGACACGCCGACGGTGTAAAGATCATCATAACCGGGATCGTCTTCGGCAGGGTCTAACTGCGTGACAAGGAAAATCTCCTTGTCTGCAGCCATCGCCTTTTCGAGAGCCACGACCGATTTGTCGCGCCCCACAAAAAGCGGCACAACCATCCCCGGAAAGACAACAATGTCGCGCAGGGGCAACAGGGGCATAGATAGGGTCATATTCACTCCGGAACGCGCCGAAAGGCGGCGCGGTCATTTGTTGTGAATATGAGCGCCTTTTTCACGCTTTCAACGGCGGAACCGGCAGAATCGGAGAAAAGCTGGGGAAAAGCGCCTCAAAAAGGCATTTTGAAACCCGGAGGCAGCGGCAGGCCGCTGGTCATTTTGCCCATTTCGGCATTGCCGGCCAGATCCGCCTTCTCGCGCGCATCGTTGAAAGCGGCGACAATAAGGTCTTCCATCATCTGCTTGTCGGCAGGCACAACAAGGCTGTCATCGATCGAAATGCCAATGATCCGTCCCTTGGCCGTTGCGCGCACCTTGACGAGGCCGCCACCCGACACGCCTTCAACCTCGATGGTATCCAGCTTGCCCTGTGCTTCTTCCATCTGCTTCTGGATGGTTTGCGCGGCTTCCTGCGCTGCTTTCATCATTTCTTCGATGCTTTTCATGCTCTCAAGCTCCGGACTTCTGCTTCATGGGGAGAAAAAATATTGCGGCCTTCGACCTGCACTTCCGCATCGGGGAAGGCAGCGAGCGCAGCCATGACAAGCGGGGATCCAAGGATCGCCCTGTCATGTGCCGCGCGCTCGGCCTGTTCTTGCTCGTAAAGACTGGGCGCAGCGTCTCCCGCCTCCTGCGCCGTTTCCCAGCGCGCACCCGTGACACGGAAAAGAGCATCGTTCAGTTCGGAAACAAATCCCTGATGAACAGGGCCGGCCAATTGATAGGCAAGCCGTGGCGGCGCATAATCCACAATCCTGACAACATCATGCAGTGTTGCTGCTATATTGGGGTGCCCGCCCCGATCAAGCGCATCGACGAGCGTGCGAAAATCTGCTGGAATCTGCGATGCAGGCGCTGATCCATTATCGGCGTGAATGTTGGCCGTGGTTGCCGGTGCCGGCGCAAGAGCGGCATGGCCCGCGCCTTCCTGCAACAAACGCGCAAGCTCACCCGGATCGGGCATCGACGCGCCATGCAGCACACGCAGCAGCGCCATGTCGCAACTTTCTAGCGGCAGGCTTGCATGGCGTACTTCCTCATGCCCCTTTAACAGCAATTGCCACAGGCGGTGCAGCTTTGGGAAGGACAAGGCAGACGCCCATTCCTCGATTTGCGCGCGCGCCTCTTGGGGAAGCGTAGGGTCCGACGGGCTGCCAATCTTGCACAGCGTAACCAAGTGAACTTCGCGCAACAGGCCAGAAAGCGTTGCTGCCGGCTCAACCCCCAACTGATATTGCTGGCGCGCCTCCGCAAGAACGGCCTGCGCCTCACCCTCCAATAGCAAGGCAAATAGTCGCCGCACCGCGGCCCGATCGGACAGACCAAGCATATTGCGGACCTGCGCGGCCTCGACCTGCGCTTCGGCACCACTATCGTCAGCCGCCAAATCAGCATGCGCGATCGCCTGATCGAGAATGGAAAGACCATCACGCACCGAACCTTCGGCGGCTTGCGCAATCAGGCGCAATGCTTCCGGCTCTGCCGTTACGCCTTCCTTTTCGCAAATTCCGGTAAAATGGCTGGCAAGCAGCTCGACGGTGATCCGCTTCAGATCGAAACGCTGGCAGCGCGACAATACGGTGATCGGCACCTTGTTCACCTCTGTCGTGGCGAACAGGAATTTGACGTGCGCTGGCGGTTCTTCAAGCGTCTTCAAAAGCGCGTTGAACGCATTTTTGGAGAGCATGTGAACTTCGTCGATGATGTATATCTTGTAGCGCGCAGATACCGCCGCATAGCGAACCGCTTCGATGATTTCGCGGACGTCATCGACGCCGGTATGGCTGGCCGCGTCCATTTCGATCACATCAATATGGCGGCCTTCCGCAATGGCACGGCAGGGTTCGCAGACACCGCAAGGATCGATTGTCGGCCCGCCCTGTCCATCTGATCCGACGCAGTTCAGTGCCTTTGCAATCAGGCGGGCGGTCGACGTCTTGCCGACCCCGCGCACCCCGGTCATCAAAAAGGCATGCGCTAGGCGGCCGCGCTTGATCGCATTGCCCAGTGTCTGCACCATGGCATCTTGGCCGATCAGTTCGGCGAAATTCTGCGGACGATATTTGCGGGCGAGTACACGATAGGGCGATGCAGCGGCAGCTGGCGGCGGCGCGGCAGGCAGACCGAGGCCAAGTGCATCGTCCGGCATATCCGGATCACGCAAAGTCAGGCCGGGTTCTGTGGAATCGTCCATAGCATCCCGATAAGCCGGGCAGACGATTTTGTCGAAGGTCTAATTCACTCTGTTGTCAGTTTTGCGCAAGGCGCCGCGCAAAATGCGCCTGGATCGCGTTCGACACCGAACGGGCAACCTTTTGCTGGCCATCGCGTGAGGCAAGGAAGGCGGCATCTTCTGCATTGCTGATATAGCCGGTCTCGAACAGAACCGACGGTGTATCGGGCGCCTTCAACACCACGAAAGACGCAAATCGATGCGAAGTACCGCGCAGCAACATATTGGGACGTGCTTCACGCAACAGCAATTTGGCAAAGCCGGCAGACACGTTCATCGTCTCGCGCTGGGTCAGGTCGATCAAGATCGACGAGACCTCATTATCCTGCCCACCCAGATTGACACCGTTGATGATATCCGCCTTGTTTTCGCGTGCAGCAAGACGCTGCGCTTCCCGGTCGGAGGCGACCTCGGAAAGCGTATACACTGTACCGCCGCGGGCTTCGCGGTTTTCCGCGGCATCGGCATGAATGGAAATGAACAGGTCGGCATTCATGCGCCGCGCAATTCCATAACGATCCTGCAGCACAAGAAATCGATCGCCGTCCCGGGTCAGGGCCACGCGTACGCGCCCTGATTTGGTCAGTTCGTCGCGGATTGCGCGGGCGATCGCCAAAGTGACATCCTTTTCCCGCGCGCCATTGTCCGGGCTGATCGCACCGGGGTCATGGCCGCCATGCCCGGCATCGACGACCACCAGCGGCAAACGCGAGTCGGCAGGACCCGAGATTTTGGGCAAGCCGCGCGCATTCCCCTTACCGATCGGGGCCGAAACCTCATAACGGCGCTTGGGCGGTTCGGAACGGAATTGCGCAATCGGAGCGATCCGACGCGGCATCCGGGCCGACGCTGCTGAAAACTCGCTTTCGGTGGCAGGACGCAGAGCGATGGTCAGGCTGCGGCCATCTGCAGAAAAACGCGCATCGGAAACGACCGCAGGACCATTTAGATCGAAAACCAACCGCGCGGTCTCAGGCGAAAATTGTGCCTGGCGGATCGATCCGAATTCACTGGCCATCGGCGCGCCGGCGGCAATAGTAGCACCGCTGATGTCAACGGCTATGCGCTCCGGCCCTGTGAGCGAGAACAGCTTTGCTTCGGCTACATTATCGTCAAATTTGATCGTAACTGCATTGCCTTCAGCAGCGACATTTTCGATCCGGCCGGCCTGTAAAGATCCGGGCACCATAGCAGCGGCCAAAAAGAATAGAACCGACATGACTCCTATATGTCTCAAAAGACGGGCGTCGGTCGAGCAAGAATTGGGGCACGTTATAAAATTCATGATAAAACCGTCGTTAAACACCCTTCCGAAAAATCGCGTTTTCGGAAACGGTTAACGGGCTGTTCAGGCTTTCCGGCCTTTTGCGCCATTTCAAGAAATTATGATGATGCACTTGCCGATGCTGCAGCCGCCTGCTAGCACTAGCAATTAGCAAAGGTATCATTATGAATGCATTTGCTTCGCACTTGCCGTCAGCCTTGCCTGACAGCAGAAATACAGGTTGATGTTACATGTCGCATGAAATTTCCCCTTCCGCCGGCCTTTCGGGGTACGGTGTGTTGGCGGTAAATTACGCCCGCGCGATACGCGCCCGCGGTGCCCATGGAGCAGACACATTCGCACCAATCACGATGTCAGACGTTGCTGCGGCAGCCGACGTCGTTCCACTTTCAGTGAATATCGCCGCCCAGCGCCCCCTTGGAGGAGCGCGCTTTGCGGCCTGGAGAATTAAAAATGAAAACGCGTATGCTCATCGACGCGCGCCACCGGGAAGAGACCCGGGTCGCCGTTGTCACCGGGAATGTAATTGACGAATTCGACTTTGAGTCGGCCGAACACAAACAGCTAAAAGGCAATATCTACCTCGCCAAGGTGACGCGCGTTGAACCGTCGCTTCAGGCGGCGTTTGTGGATTATGGCGGCAACCGCCATGGTTTCCTTGCCTTTAGCGAAATCCATCCCGACTATTACCAGATTCCGAAGGAAGATCGCGAACGCCTTCTCGCCGAGGAAGCTGCCGCAGCTGCCGAAGAAGCGGCACTGCGCGAACAGGAAGAAGCCGAGGAAGACGAACCGGCTGATATCATGCGTTCGGACATGCGCGAAGACGAGGACGCCGATTTCATCGAAGTCGACAGCGATGACCGCATCGACACGATCGACATGTCCGAAGGCGAGGAACCCGACCTTGAAGCCCATGGCGACGAGGACGGCGAAAATGGCGCCGACGCAAATGGTGACGATGATAATGGCGATCGCGGTCGGCGCGGCGGCAATCGTCGCCGGCGTGGAAAGGGCGGCCGCGGCAATGCGCCCAAGGCCAGCGACGAGGCACGTGCCCGCCGCATGAACCTGCGCCGCCGCTACAAGATCCAAGACGTTATCCATCGCCGCCAGGTATTGCTGGTCCAGGTCGTCAAGGAAGAACGTGGCAACAAGGGCGCAGCGTTGACGAGCTATCTCAGCCTTGCAGGCCGTTACTGCGTATTGATGCCCAACACGTCGCATGGCGGCGGCATCAGCCGCAAGATTTCGAGCGCATCGGATCGCAAGCGTCTCAAGTCGATCATTTCCGATCTCAGCCTGCCGGCAACCATGGGGTGCATCATCCGCACCGCAGGGCTTGCCCGCACCAAGCCGGAAATCAAACGCGATTTCGATTATCTTGCCCGTCTGTGGGACGAAATCCGCGAGCGGACGTTGCGCGGAGCCGCACCGATGCTGATCCATTCGGACAGCGACCTGATCAAGCGGGCTATCCGTGATATCTACAACAAGGACATTGATGATGTTCTGGTTGAAGGCACCGACGGCTATAAGGCCGCCAAGGATTTCATGAAGCTGCTGATGCCGAGCCACGCAAAGCGGGTGCAGCATTATGCCGACCCTGTTTCGCTGTTCCAGCGCTATGGCGTCGAAGACCAACTGAATGCAATGTACAATCCGGTCGTCCAGCTGAAATCGGGCGGCTATATCGTCATCAACCCCACCGAAGCGCTCGTTTCGATCGATATCAACTCAGGACGATCGACCAAGGAGCACGGGATTGAACAGACGGCGCTTTCGACAAACCTGGAAGCCGCGCGCGAAATAGCCCGACAACTGCGTCTGCGCGACATGGCAGGACTGGTCGTGATCGATTTTATCGACATGGATCACCATTCCAATGCCCGCAAGGTCGAACGGGCGATGAAGGAAGCCCTGAAAAACGATCGGGCGCGCATCCAGGTGGGGCGCATCTCAAGCTTCGGCCTGATGGAAATGAGCCGTCAACGGTTGCGCACTGGCGTTCTCGAGGCCTCGACACGGCAGTGCCCGCATTGCGAAGGCACCGGACTGGTGCGCACCGCATCTTCTTCGGCACTTTCAGCGCTACGATTGATCGAGGAAGAGGCTGCACGCGGCCATGGCAGCCAGATTTCGCTGCAGGCGAGCCAAGAAGCCGCAATCTATATTTTGAACAACAAGCGGACCGAACTCGCCGAGATCGAAGACCGTTATCATGTTCAGGTCGAAGTACTTCCGAACGCCGAAGTTGAAGGCGCGAAAATGGCTGTCACCGCTTCCGGTCCCCGCCCCGAACGCCCGACACTGCTGACGCCTATCATCGAATATGATGATGAGGACGAGGTTGAAGAGTTCGAGGATGAGGCTGAAGGTGAGGACGCCGAAGCCGAGGAAAATCGCGCGGATGATCGTGGCCGCGAAGATCGCAACGCAAAGCGCAAGCGCCGTCGTCGGGGTCGTCGTGGCGGACGCAACCGCGATCGTGACGACCGCCCTGCCCTCGACAATGATGGCGAGAATGCAGCCGAAGAGGTCGTCGCTAGCGACAAACCGGAAGGTGACGCCGTTGCCGAAGGTCCCGAACAAGGCGAGGTTGCTGCCAAACCGAGCCGGTCGCGCGGTCGCCGCAGGAAAGCCGATGCCGATGTGGCGGCTGATGCGACTGCAGAAAATGCGAATGCAGATGCGGCAGAAGTAGCAGTTGAACCTGCTGTTGAAGCCGAAGAGGCCGTCCCTGCGGTTGCCAAGCCGCGGCGCGGCGGACGCAAGAGCAAGGCTGTTGCCGAGACCGAGGCTGTCGCTGAGGAGCCGCAGACTGCCGAAGCCGTCGCTGCTCCGACCGAAGAAAAGCCCAAGCCACGTCGCCGCAGCAAGGCAAAAGCGGACACGGATGAAGCAACACCCGTTCCGGCGGAACCTGCTGCCGAAGCAACTGGGGAAGCAGAAGAAGTTGCCGCAGCACCCGCTACGCGGACACGCAAGCCGCGCGCTTCTGCAAAGAAAGCTGCAGCGACTGAAAACGAGGCCGAAGCCGACGATGAAACGTCCGGCCCACGCCGTGGTTGGTGGCAGCGCACTTTTGGCTGAGGGGCCTGGTATATGGCCCGGCGCATTGCATCTGCAGCGCCGGGCCTATACGCTTCATCAGTCATTCATCCGGCGTCGATCAGAGCGTAGCCATGCTGTCTAAATCTGGAACTGCAAAATTCACTGCGCGCCTGCTGGCACTGCTTGCGCTTTTTTCAATTGCACTCCAGCCAGCCCATGCCCAGTCGATCCTCCGCGATGCCGAAACCGAGGCTTTTCTCGATGAAATTTCCGAACCGCTGATCCGCGCGGCCGGGCTTGAACCGGCCAATGTCGATATCGTCCTGATCAACGACAAATCGATCAACGCCTTTGTTGCCGGCGGTCAGACTGTTTATCTACATACCGGCCTGATTCATGCGGCCACAACCGCGAATGAGGTTCAGGGCGTAATCGCGCATGAACTTGGCCACATCGAGGGCGGACATGTCATCCGTTATAGCGAGGGTGCCGAAGCGGCGGGCAATATCTCGATCGCCAGCCTGATTCTGGCAGCGGCAGCCGTCGCCGCCGGCGCAGGCGAAGCGGGCATGGCGATCATGCAGGCGGGCCAACAGGCAGCACTGGGCAAATTCCTCGCATTCAGCCGGGTTCAGGAAAGCGTCGCCGATGCATCCGGCGCGCGCTATCTTTCAGCGGCCGGCATTAGCGGTCGTGGGTCAATCAGCTTCTTTAAAAAGCTGCAAAATTTTGAATTTCGCCTCGGCATCCCTCAGACTGATAGCTATGATCGCACCCACCCGCTTTCGGGTGAACGCATCACCGTATTGGAAGACACCTACAAGGCAGACCCTGCATGGGAGGCGCCCTTACACCCGAAATGGGAGGCTGACTTCAAGCGAGTGAAGGCCAAACTGCTCGGCTATATCGCCGAACCCAATGCCACTTTGCGCGATTATCCGGAATCGGACCTGACTGTGCCGGGCCATTATGCGCGTGCTTATGCCTGGCACAAGGCGGCCTATCCGGACAAGGCGCTGCGCGAAGCCGACGCATTGGTAGCCAAAAACCCCGATGACCCTTATTTTCTTGAGCTACGCGGCCAAATATTGCTCGAATCCGGAAAGCCGACCGAGGCGCTGGCATCGCTACGCCGTGCAACGGAACTGACCGGAAACCAGCCCCTGATCGCGGCTATTCTGGGCCATGCACTGATCGCAACAGAAGACCCTGACAAGTTGCAAGAGGCGGAGCGCGTTCTGAAGTCGGCAGTTACACGGGACAATAATAACCCCTTTGCCTGGTACCAGCTGGGTGTGGTCTATCAGGCGTTGGGGGACGAACCGCGCGCTGCATTGGCCAGTGCCGAACGCTATTTGATGATGGGTGCGCCACAACTTGCGCTGCCCAATGCGGCCAAGGCGATGGCAGGCCTGCCCGAATATTCCAATGACTGGATCCGCGCGCAAGATGTAAAGCTGGTGGCCGAAGCGCAAGTGCAAAGACTGTCCAAACGCCAAAGATAGTCGGCGATATCAGTGGCTTCACGGCGTCAAATCAACTAAGCTCAGTTTATGGAACAGCCCAAAGATCGCAATCGAAAACCCCTTTTTCTGGGCCTGATTGCTGTACTCATCATTGCCGCCGTCGGCGTCTATCTCTTCGCGGGCAACAGCGCGTCCGACACAAATGACGTCGCCGCTGACGCTTCATCCGACGCAGAGGCGGCTATTGCAGCGGCGGGGATCAGCAAGAGCGAGCGCGCGGCGACCGAAGCCATTGTTCGCGCCTATATCCTCGAAAACCCGGAGATCATCACCGAGGCAGTGCAGATCCTCCAGAAACGCGAAGTTTTGCAGCGGGTCGAATCCGCCGGTGGCGCATTGACCAAGGCTTTTCCCGGCGCAGTCGCAGGCAACCCGGATGGTGCAATCACGATTGTCGAATTCACCGACTATAATTGCGGTTTCTGCCGGGCGAGTTTGGCCGATATTGATCGCCTGATTGCAGGCAATAAAGATGTTCGCGTGATATTCCGCGAAGTGCCGATCTTGGCCGAAAGCAGCCGCGACGGTGCGCGCTGGGCCTTAGCAGCGGCCCGTCAAGGCAAGTATAAAGCCTTTCACGATGCCCTTTTTGCCGGCGGACCGGTGAGCGAGAAAAGCATTCGAGCAGCCGCCGCCCGTGCAGGCCTGAACATCGCCCAAGCCGAAAAGGACGCCGCCTCGGCCGAGATCAAGGCGGAGCTTGATGCAAATCTGTCGATGATGCAGCAAATCGGTTTCGGTGGAACGCCCACCTTCTTCATCGGCGACCAAATGATCGAGGGCGCAGTTGGTTATGATGCGCTGAAGGCAGCAGTCGAGAAGGTACGCAAAAAGGGCTAGCCCTTCTTCCCCTGCGCCACGACATACCATTCGACCGATCCCTTGCGGCTGGCAGGCGGCTTTGCGTGCTTCACCGTGGTGAAATTGGCCTTCAATATTGCTAGCAATTCAGGATCGGTGCCGCCCGCGAACACCTTTGCGATAAAATCACCGCCGGGCTGCAGCACCTGCACCGCAAAATCGGTAGCAGCCTCTACAAGCCCCATAGTGCGCAAATGGTCCGTCTGTTTATGCCCGACGGTATTGGCGGCCATATCGGACATGATAAGGTCTGGCGCCTGCCCCAGCGCGTCAGTCAGCGCATCGGGCGCGGCATCGTCCATGAAGTCCATCTCGAAGATGGTGACGCCCTGTATCGGGTCAACCGGCAATAGGTCGATTCCGGCCACACGCGCATTGGGCAAACGTTTGCGGACAACTTGCGCCCAGCCACCCGGCGCAATGCCAAGGTCGACCACGGCCTTCTTGCCTCTCAGGAAACCGAACTTCTCATCCAGTTCGATCAGCTTATAAGCGGCCCGGCTGCGATAGCCGTCGGCATGGGCGCGTTTGACATAGGGATCGTTCAATTGCCGCTCGAGCCAACGAGCAGATTGCGCCGTGCGCCGCTTTGCGGTTTTCACCCGCTCTTTGCCGGTAACGCTGCGGCCCGAAAGGTTACCGCCAAAGGTGAATTTGGTCATGAAAGGCTCCGTTCGTGCTTCAACGCCGGTCGCGACGCTTGGCGTCACTCGCCATCAAGGCCCGCAAGATACCCTCACGGATACCGCGATCGGCAACGCCCAGGCGTTCCCCCGGCCAAATGTCGAAAATCGATTCCAGGATTGCACAACCAGCGACCACCAGATCCGACCGCTCGTGGCCAATCGTCGGGAATTTCGCGCGCCCATTGGGCGGCAAGGCAGCCAATTCCTGACTGATATCGCGCATCGCCGATGTGGGCAGATGCAGGCCGTCAATCTGCTTTCGATCATAGGACTGCAGCTTGAGATAGACGCTGGCAAGCGTTGTAACCGTACCCGACGTTCCAAGAAGCCGGTGGCTCCCTTCGCCTATCGGCAAGCGCGCCGCAAAGGGCGCGAAGGCATCTGAAACCTTGCGGCGCATACGCGCATAGGCATCGCCCAGCGCAACATCGTCTTCGCCCTCCAGCGGCTCGCTTTCGGTCAAGGATACCACGCCCCAGGGCACGCTGGCCCAATCGAGAATTTCGGGCACCAGACCATTGGTCGACACCAGCACCAGCTCGGTCGAACCGCCGCCAATGTCAAAAATCAGCGCGGGCCCCTCACCCGGTTCAAGAAGGGCATGGCACCCCATGACGGCAAGCCGCGCCTCTTCCTTGGGGCTGATCACATCAAGGACGATGCCGGTTTCCTTCTTGACCCGCTCGATAAATTGCGCGCCGTTTACAGCCTGCCGGCAAGCCTCGGTCGCAACAGAACGGGCAAGCACGACATTACGCCGTTTCAACTTGTCAGCACAAACCGACAAAGCCTCAATGGCACGGTCCATCGCCTCGTCGCTCATCTTGCCGGTCGTTGCCAGCCCTTCGCCAAGGCGCACAACGCGCGAGAAAGCATCAACAACGGTAAATCCATCCTGCGATGCACGGGCAATCAGCAGGCGACAATTATTGGTCCCCAAATCGAGTGCGGCAAAGGCGGTTTTGCCGATCCAGCTTCCACGACCGGGAAAGCCATCAAAACGATTGTCGTGAGAATATTTGGGAGTGCTACTCGTGCTTTTTTCGCACGAGGCTCCGCCCGTTGGTGCCGCATCGGCGGATTTCCGGCGGTTTGGCCCTCTCTTTCGAGCAGCCTTGCCCTTTCCGCCCTTGTGCGGCGATGGTGCGATTCTATCGCCCATGGCCGTTACTTCTCTTATCTTTTATCCGACCACCAAAGGTGAGGTCGGTACCTAGGCACCGCTCTACCGCGAAAGGATTAAATTTTCAAGCACAGCCAAAGAAAGGATCATTTTGATCGCCAGATCGCATTGACAGCATGGCCCGTTCTGCCTAATGGCGGCCCCCACATTCCCCGGTCGTCTAACGGTAAGACTACGGACTCTGACTCCGTCTATTGAGGTTCGAATCCTTACCGGGGAACCATTATTCCGGCCTCAGGCCGTCTCCCCAGCGCCATCATACCGAATTTCGAGAAAGCGTTCGCGTGTCGCGAGTTTGTCGAGTTCGCCCCGCGCAATCTGGCTCGTCATCGTTTCAATCTCGCGATCGATGCGCGTCAAGCCGTCAACCAGCTGCTGTTCAGGCGTCTTGCCGCCATTATCCTGCCGCCGCAGAGTTTCCGGAATGCGTTTATAGCCGTTGATGAGCTCGGGAAGATGTTCACCCACAAGTTTGCGCACTTCGCGCGAGGCGGGGTTGGTTTCTTCAAGCGTCTGCAATTGGGAGGCCAACGCATCAAGGCGCAGACCAATCGCTTGGACAATAGGGATGGCAGGTGCAGGCAGCGCCGGCCGCTGCGCCTCCAGCCATATCTCCGTCTTGCCCGCCAGCGTGCCAAGATCGGTCTGGCGCAGGCTTTCCACCGTCGGCATCGGCATGTCGGGATAGCGTAGCAACACATAGGCCGCCGCCGCACCTAGCACCCCGGTGATCATCACACCCCAGAAACCGATGCCGTCAATAATCGCACCGACAATGCCTGCACCAACCAGCAAGACGCCAACCGCCATCGCCGCACGTGCAACTTTCCCATAAAAATGGGCACGGCGCAGCGCGCGCGACTTCATGCCGATTGGCGGCCCCATCCGCACATTTTGCAGCGATCGACGCGCGCTTTGGAGGATTTCGTCAGATTGCGAGGCTGGGCTGGTCAAATCAGGCCTCCAGCGCGCTCAACAGGCCGGGATCCTGTGCGGCAAGCTTTGCCTGATTCTGGCCCTCGGCTCGCGCGATATAGCCCTTCGACTTTTCGACTTCCTTTTCCAACGCATCCGATGTTTGCTTCATGCTTTCCAGCGCCTTGACCTTGAATGTGTCGATGGCGTCCATCGTGTCATAGATGTTCTGGAAGGCCCGGCTGAGCGTTTCGAGCGGAATCGTCGCCGCCGCAGCCTGTTCGTGGATCGCGGCTGTATTTTCCCGCATCATCCGGCCAGTACCATCGATGATGTTCGCTGTGGTCGTGTTGAGTGCGGTGATCTGGTCGAGGACGAGCCGCTGGTTCGTCATCGCCTGCGCAACCGTGACTGCGGTACGCAACGCGCCAACCGTAGTGGTAGAGGCGCGGTCAACGCCCTTGACCAGTTCGATATTATTCTTCTTCACAAGGTCCATCGCCAGATAGCCCTGGACCGTCACTGCCATTTGCGTCAGCAGATCCTGATGGCGCTGGCGCACATAAAATAGCGCGGTTTCGCGCAACGCCTTTGCCTTGGCAGGATCCGACAGTTCGAGTTCGGCGGCCTTTTCCTCCAACCGGGCATCAAGCTGTTTGGAAATGACAATCATCTGTTCCAGCTTGCCCATCGCTTTCCAAAGATTCTGCCGCTCCACGTCGATGGCGGCATTATCCATCAGCAATTCATCCTTGCCATTGGCAAGCCGGCCGAGGACCGCGCTGATATGGCCCTGCGCGCTCTGGTAGCTGTCGAAATAGTTTCGCAGCTTGTTACCCCAGGGGATGATGCCGAAAAGTTTCTGCTTGGTCGTCAGGCTGCCGCGCTTGGAAGGATCAAGATCCTCAACCGTGCGCCGCAATTCGGCGAGATCCGCACCCACGCCGGTCTGGTCGTCCATCTGCCGGATCGGCCGATCAAGGAAACGGTTGGATTGGCCTGCGGCCTCCATGATTTCCTTGCGACCCATATTGGTCAGTTGATCGACCCGCTTGCCGAATTCGGGGCTGTTAACATCCTGTGCGAGCAGATCGTTAATATATCCCTCGACCTTTTCCTGCAGTTTTGTCTGCACTTCGTCGGCAACGGGCACCAGCCCAGCTGCGCGCTCGGCCTGGATCGCGGCAACCGGATCAGGCGGTGTCAGCTTCAATTCGGTTTCGGTGGCAGTCAGCGTGTCGGTCGACATTGTCGATCCTCCTGTTGGGAAAGCTGGGGAGAAAGATGGATTGGCAATAAAGTGATTTCAAGCAAATCCGCTACGGGTGTGTTATTTTTTTAATACACCTTCGCAACAGCTATTTCAGTTCCGCTTCGACCAACGGCGCAATTCCGGCGACAACCTTCGCTATCCCCTTGGCATTTGGGTGAATATTATCAGGCAGCATCAGCGCACTATCGGCGACCACGCCGTTGAGGAAAAAGGGATAAAGCGGGGCGCCATATGCTTTCGATAGCTCTGGAAAAATCGGATTAAAGGCGCGGGCATAGTCCTGCCCCAGATTGGGTGCCGCAAGCATCCCTGTCAGGATCACGTCAATATTCCGCTTCTTCAGTTCATCCAGCATCGCCTTCAGATTGGTACGCGTCTCTTCCGGCTTGATGCCGCGCAGCATGTCATTTCCTCCAAGGCCAAGAACAACAAGATCTGGCTTTTCGCCTAAATTATCGAGCACGAAGGTTAGACGCTGGCGCCCTGCTGCAGTGGTATCACCCGAAACGCCGGCATTATGAACGCGGGCATTGATACCGGCTGAACCCAAAGCCCCCTGCAACTGCGGAGCAAAGCCTTCATTGGGGCCAAGCTGATATCCGGCATAAAGGCTGTCACCAAAAGCCACGACCAGTTGGTCATATTGCGCCTGTTCCACCGGCTTTTCAGCCTGTTTGGCTTCGTTCGCTACGGGCGATTGCCCGCATGCGGCAAGCCCTTGGATAAGCGCTATACACGCCCCATATCGGGCTAGTCTTTTCAGCATGAGGGTTCCTTCCTTGCACGCCCCAATCAATAATGAAGCGGATATGGCAATCCGCGCGTCGAATGTCACCCTCACGCTTGGTTCTTCCGAAGCGCCCGTTCACATATTACGCGGCGTCGACCTCGACGTGCCTTACGGCAAAAGCGTTGCACTGCTTGGTCCGTCAGGTTCGGGGAAAAGTTCATTGATGGCGGTGCTGGCCGGGCTTGAACGCGCAAGCGGCGGAACCGTGCAGGTCGATGGGCTGGATTTTACCAAGCTTGACGAAGACGGGCTGGCGCGGGCGCGGCGCGGGCGGATCGGTATCGTATTGCAGGCCTTTCACTTGCTACCGACCATGACCGCGCTGGAAAATGTTGCCGTACCCATGGAACTGGCCGGGATTGACGATCCGTTCGGTCGCGCTGCAACCGAATTGGAAGCGGTCGGCCTGGGCCATCGCCTGACCCATTATCCATCGCAACTATCAGGCGGCGAACAGCAGCGGGTGGCGATAGCACGCGCCATGGCCGCGCATCCGAAGATCATATTCGCAGACGAACCGACCGGAAATCTCGATGGGATAACCGGCGCAGCGATTGCGGACCTTTTGTTTGAACGGCGCGCAGAATTGGGTTCAACCTTGCTGATGATTACCCACGACCCCGCACTGGCCGCGCGCTGCGACCGCGTAATATCCATGCAGGATGGCCTGGTGGTGGACGCATGAAATTTTCTGCGCTGTGGCGGATTGCCCGACGTGACCTTTCAGCGCGTATACGCGGGCTTAGGTTGCTGGCAGTCTGCCTGTTTCTGGGCGTTGCCACGCTTGCTGCCATTGGCAGCCTAACGGCGAGCATAGCCGAGGAATTGGCCGGCCGCGGGCAGACCATATTGGGCGGCGATATCGAAATCGGCATCGCACAACGCGAAGCAACCGACGCAGAGAAACAGGCATTTGCCGCCGAAGGCAGGGTTTCGGACACGGTACGCCTGAGGGCCATGGCGATTGGCAGCGACAGCGTGCTCGCCGAACTAAAGGCGGTTGATGGCGCCTATCCGCTTTATGGCAAATTGCGCCTTACCGATGGACGCACGGTCAGCGGGCCCGGCGCAGGCGAAATCTATATCGGTCCGTCGCTTGCCAACCGGTTGGACATCAAGCCCGGCGGCACCGTGCGGTTCGGCGAAGCTCCGTTTCGCGTGAACGGGATCATTGCAGAAGAGCCTGATCGCCTTGGCGAAGGCTTTACCGTTGGCCCTGTCGCGATCATCGGGTTGCCGTCACTCCCCTCCACCGGCCTGATCCAGCCCGGCAGCATGTTTGAAAGCAAGTATCGCATCCGCCTGCCCGTCGACGCTGACCCGACCGAAGTTGCAAAGCGGCTTGAGGCCGCCTTTCCAACTGCAGGATGGGAAATCACCGACCGATCGAATGGCGCGCCGGGCACCCGCCGCTTCATTGAACGTATGGGCCAGTTCCTGACGCTGGTCGGTCTGGCTGCGCTGGTGATCGCAGGAATCGGTGTCGGAAACGGCGTCGGCAGCTATTTGGAAAGCAAGCGCGCCAGCATTGCGACGCTCAAAGTCACAGGGGCAGACAGCAGCGTCATCTTCCGCATCTATATGTTGCAGATTTTCACTGTAGCGCTCGGTGCCATAATTCTGGGCCTGGCCGCTGGAAGCCTAATGCCGCAAGTCATTGGCTGGGTCGCAGGCGACATATTGCCTGTTGCTCCCGGCTTTTCATTCCACCCTGTCCCATTGGCAGTCAGCGCGCTTTATGGCCTGATGATCGCCTTTGCCTTTGCCCTGCCCCCCTTGGCCCGGGCGCGCACGGTTCCAGCTGCGGGATTGTTCCGTTCGGTCGTCGAGGCTGGCCAGCGACCCGACCGGCGCACAGTCCTGATGGTTGCAGCAGCCATTTCGGCGATTGTCCTGCTCGCCGTTGTGACGGCGCGTGAGCCGCTATTTTCGCTCGCCTTCATCGGGGCGGCGCTCGCCTTGCTGCTTCTGCTGTCGCTGCTCGCTTGGGCACTGGCAGCCATTGCCCGGCGCCTGCCGCGGCCCAAGGCCCCGCTTCCCCGCCTTGCGCTGACAAACCTGCACCGGCCGGGCGCGCAGACCCGCGCGCTTGTCGTCGCCTTGGGGCTTGGACTGACGCTGTTTGTGACGCTGGCGGCCATCCAGACAAGCATTACCAGCGAAATCCGGACGCAGGTTCCCGAAAAGGCACCGAGTTTCTTCGCGCTGGATATCCCGCGTGAACGCAGCGCCGAATTTGAAGCGATGGTACGCGCTGCAGACAGCAAGGCCGAGATCAACATGATCCCCGCCCTTCGCGGTACCGTGGTCGAATTTGCCGGCAAACGGGTCGCCGACCTCTCCGAAATCCCGGAAGGTGCATGGATTTTGCGGGGTGATCGCGGGCTGACCTACAGTGCCGCCGTGCCCGAAGGCAGCGCTGTTGCCGAAGGTCAATGGTGGGGCGCCGATTATAGCGGTCCGCCGTTGGTGTCGGTGTATAAGGATGTCGCTGACGCCCTGGGCCTCAAGGTCGGCGACAGTCTGACGGTGAGTGTATTTGGGGTAGAGATCGCCTCCAAAGTCGCCTCGATCCGCGAAGTGAAATGGGAAAATTTCGGCCTCAACTATGCGCTGGTCTTTTCGCCCGGAACCTTTGATGCAGCGCCGCACAACATGGTGGCAACGCTGACGGTCGATAAAGCCGCGCAGGATCGGCTTGCCAAATCTATCCCCCCGGCCTTTCCATCCTCCTCGCTGATCGAAGTCGGCGAAGTTGTGGGGCAAGTGTCGATCCTGTTAACGCAAATGGCGCAGGCAATCGCTGCGGCGGCCTCTATTGCGATCCTCGCAGGCATTGCGGTGCTGGTCGGCGCAATTGCCGCCGCGCGCCAGTCGCGCATCTATGACAGTGTGATCCTGAAGCTATTGGGATCGACCCGCCGCCAGATATTGGGCGCGCAAGCGATTGAATATGGTCTGCTCGCGGTCATTCTCGGCCTTTTGTCATTACTCTTGGGGTTGGGCGCGGCCTGGTATGTCGTCGTGCAGATTTTCGATTTCAATTTCGCCCCAGACCCGGCGATATTGGCACTGACGCTTGTGGGAGGGGCTGGGCTGACCTTCCTCCTTGGTATCGCAGGATCACTGCCGATCCTCGCCGCGCGTCCGGCAGAGGCGCTTAGGAGCCTTTAGCCAGTCGGGCCGCAATCGGGGCTGAAACCAAAAGCTGCGCCATATGGTAAAGGATGGCCGGTAACAGGATCAGCCCTGCGCCGCTGCCAAAAAGGATCGCTGCCATAGGTGCGCCGGTCGCGATGCTCTTGTGCGCGCCTGCGAAGATCAGGCTGGTGCGGTCGGCACGATCCAGGCCGAGAAGGTGACCGAGGGCCCAAGATCCTGCAAAGGCCGCAAGCAGCAGCAGCCCGATCACCACCGTAAGAACAAGCAAAGTGCCACCATCGACCGCTGCAAGGCTGCCCGAGGCAACTGCCGCGGCAAAGGCCACATAGACCGCAATCACAATCACAAGCCGGTCGAAAAAGGACAATAGCCTTTTCTGCCGAACTGCCCATGCACCCATCCAGGATTGGGCAATCTGGCCAAGCGCGAATGGCAATAGCAGCATTGTGGCAATGCGCATGATGGTTTCGCTATGCAGCGACACGCCCGCTGCCGCCCCGATCACGACGGCGACCAGCAAGGGCGTAGCAATGATGCCAAGAAGATTGGATATCGCCGCGCCGACAACCGATCCTGCAATATTGCCGTTCGCCATCGCGGAATAGCTGATCGCCGATTGCACCGTAGAGGGCAGCATCGCGCAATACATCACCCCGCTAAGCAGCGCGACTGGCAGCAAGGACCCAGCCGCTTGCGCAAGGCCCCAGCCTGCAAGCGGAAAGATCAGGAAAGTGAATGCCAGCATCCCCACCTGCAGCTTCCAGCTTTTCAGCGCCGCTAAAACCTCTTTGCGCGGCAAACGCAGGCCGTGGAGGAAGAATAGCGCAAAAATGCTGACATTGCTTATCCGCTGCGCGACATCCAAGGCGCCGCCCGTCGCCGGCATCAGCCAGCCGAGCAGTATCGCACCCAAAAGCATCAGCACAAAACGGTCGGGGAACAGGCGGGCGATCATGTCGGCCTGATGAACCAGTCCTGCCGGGCTGGCAACCGGGCCCGTCATGGCCCTGCAGAATCGCACGCTTGTTGCGCCGCAGCGAAATAACAGCTAAGGGCCCGCCCAATCCGGTGGCTTTGACCACCCCTATTCCCAAAGGCAAGATAATGTCCCTGCGTAATATCGCCATCATCGCGCACGTCGATCATGGCAAGACCACCCTTGTTGATCAGCTTTTCCGCCAGTCCGGTACATTCCGCGATAACCAGCGCGTCGAAGAGCGGGCGATGGATTCGAACGATCTGGAAAAAGAACGCGGGATCACGATTCTGGCCAAGCCGACCTCGGTGGAATGGGAAGGCACGCGCATCAATATCGTCGACACCCCGGGTCACGCCGACTTTGGCGGCGAGGTGGAGCGAATCCTGTCGATGGTCGATGGCGTCATCCTGCTGGTCGATTCATCCGAAGGTGCGATGCCGCAGACGAAATTCGTGACCGGCAAGGCATTGAAGTTGGGCCTGCGCCCGATCGTTGTCGTCAACAAGATCGACCGCCCCGATGAGCGCATCCAGGAAGTGCTCGACGAAGTGTTCGACCTGTTCGTCTCATTGGACGCAACCGACGAGCAGCTTGATTTCCCCGTGCTCTATGCCTCGGGCCGCAACGGCTATGCCAACGAAAATCCGGATTTGCGCGAAGGCACGCTGACTCCGATGTTCAAGAAGATCGTCGAGCATGTGCCGCCGCCGGCTCTGGAGGTGGACGCCCCCTTCTCCTTCCTTGTGACTTTGCTCGACCGCGACAATTTCCTGGGACGTATCCTCACTGGCCGTGTCCAGTCGGGAACGGTGAAGGTCAACCAGCCGATCCACGCGCTTGATATGGATGGCAAGGTTATTGAAACCGGTCGCGCCTCGAAGATCATGACTTTCCAGGGGCTTGATCGCGTGCCAACCGACGAAGCCAGCGCGGGCGACATCATTTCGATCGCAGGTCTGACCACGGCCACAGTATCGAACACCATCGCCGACACCTCTGTCACCGAGGCGATTCAGGCGCAGCCGATCGATCCGCCAACACTGTCGATGCGTTTTGCCGTCAACGACAGCCCTATGGCGGGCCGTGAAGGCACCAAGGTAACCAGCCGCATGATCCGTGACCGGCTTGAACGCGAAGCCGAATCGAATGTCGCGATCAAGGTCACTGAAAGCGAAGATAAGGATTCGTTCGAAGTCGCCGGTCGCGGCGAACTCCAACTCGGCGTCCTTATCGAAACGATGCGCCGCGAAGGTTTTGAACTCGGTATCAGCCGCCCGCGCGTGCTGTATCGCGAAGACGAAAACGGCAACCGCACCGAACCTTATGAAACTGTCGTCATCGACGTGGATGATGAGCATTCGGGCACCGTCGTTGAGAAGATGGCGCTGCGCAAAGGTGAAATGACCGATATGCGCCCCTCGGGCGGCGGCAAGACCCGCATCACGTTCAGCGCTCCCTCGCGCGGCCTGATCGGCTATCATGGCGAATTCCTGTCCGACACGCGCGGCACGGGCATCATGAACCGTCTATTCGAAAAATACGGTCCCTATCGCGGCCCGATTGAAGGCCGCAAAAATGGCGTGCTGATCTCGAACGGCAATGGCGAAGCGGTTGCATACGCCCTCGGCCCCTTGGAAGAGCGCGGCATATTGTTCGTCTCGCCCGGCGAAGCGCTATATGAAGGCATGATCATCGGCGAGAATGCGAAGCCCGAAGACCTTGAAGTCAACCCGATGAAGTCGAAGCAGCTGACCAACTTCCGCTCGACCGGCAAGGACGACGCCATCCGCCTCACCCCGCCCAAGATCATGACGCTGGAACAGGCGATCGCCTATATCGATGACGATGAAATGGTCGAAGTGACGCCGAAAAACATCCGCATCCGCAAGGCCCTACTCGACCCGCATGAGCGCAAGAAGGCCAGCCGGAAGAAGGAAGCGGCCTGATATCAAAAAGGGCGCCGCAGTGCGGCGCCCTTTTGTTTTACCAGTATCGCAGCTTCAGAAACGCAGCGAAGCCGTCAATCGGATGTTCTGCTGATCAAAGTCGCTGTCACTGCGGCGCATGGCTGTTCCCGCCGGATTAATGAGTAGGAACGGATTGGTTGCTGGCGCAGAGCCCGCACCCACATTGACGCGAAATTTATCGTCAACGAAATTGGTGTAGAGATATTCGAGGCCCATAGAGAAATTGCGGGCAATTTTCACCTCGGCCCCACCGCCATAGCTATAGCCCCAACTGCTGTTCTTACCGCTGGTTGCGAAGCTGTTGACCGCATTGGTCGTAGTGAAGCCGTTTTTGATCTTGCCATAGGCCGCTCCGCCCGTGACGTAAAACAAGGCGCCGCGTGCTGCATAACCAACGCGCGCACGTGCACCGAGCGAATAGTCGAGCTTTCGCGTAAAAGTGTAGGATGCGGGGGTCGAACTGAAGGCACTCACGCTATCGCGGGATTCCGATCGGCCACCATCTACCAAAAAGCCATAAACCATATTGCCGTTTTGAGCGTCGTAACCGGCCCTGATATAATATTCGAGA
The DNA here is from genome assembly GCA_035196065.1 of Sphingobium sp. Taxonomy (NCBI): domain Bacteria; kingdom Pseudomonadati; phylum Pseudomonadota; class Alphaproteobacteria; order Sphingomonadales; family Sphingobiaceae; genus Sphingobium; species Sphingobium sp. Next base: position 1,939,099 of record CP136575.1, on the reverse strand, counting down.
CCGTCACGATCGCCGCGACAGTCGATAGGCGCTGTCCCTACCGCCGCGCCGTTGCAAAATCCGGGTGCGAAAGCCGCAGCGCTGGTCGACGTCGACACAGTGTCGCCGAAAGTTCCGTCAAGATTGGTGTCGAACAATATGGTCTCGCCACGGTCATTATTTTGGGCACCAAGCCCAAAAGAGCCTCCGATATAGGCGCCTTCCCAATGTTCATCCGGATCCTGAGCTGCAGCGGGTGTAATGGCGACGCCCAATAGGGCAGACGCAAATATTGCTTGATAGCCGAGACGTTTCATATCGGTATCCCTTTTTGTTGTGGTGGCGATGCCAACCCTCAGGGCGCCGAAATGATGCATTGATGATCGATGATAGTTGCTGAAGCGCCCTTGCGAGGCGACCAGCCGAAGATACCAGACGTCTGTTACAAGGCCTGGCCTACGGCGACACCGCTCGCCCAGGCCCATTGGAAATTATAGCCACCTAGCCAGCCGGTAACGTCGACGGCCTCCCCGATGAAATGGAGGCCCGGGACCGTTTTTGCTTCCAGCGTCTTTTGTGACAACCCGTCAGTGGATACACCGCCACGGGTGACTTCGGCCTTGGCATAGCCTTCACTGCCATTGGGGTGGAACATCCAGCTATCCAGCCTTGCGCCTGCATCCGCCAGTTTGCGATCAGATTGATCTGCAAGATTACCAGCCATTGCCAGTTGCCCTGCCAGCGCCTCGGCCAGACGTGCAGGCAGATGCCGTTCAAGCGTCGAGCGCAACGTTGCACGGGGATTGGCGCGTTTGGCATCGGCGAGCAGCATGGCTGCATCGGCATCGGGCAGAAAATCGATCAGGATCGGATCACCATTCGACCAATAGCTGCTGGCTTGCAGAATGGCAGGGCCGGACAGCCCCTTGTGCGTGAAAAGTGCGGCTTCGCGAAATGCTGATTTGCCGGCACCTGCAATCACCTCTGCCGATACGCCCGAAAGCTCGCGAAACAAAACATCGTCACCACCCAGCGTAAGCGGCACCAATGCCGGCCGCGGCTCGACAACTTTCAGGCCAAATTGGCGCGCAAGATCATAGGCAAAGCCCGTTGCGCCCATCTTGGGAATGCTTGGCCCACCGGTCGCAACAATCAAACGCGGCGCGCTTGCGGACAGATTGCCATAGGCGACCGCAAAATTGCTGCCATCATGCGACACCGCGCGCACATCAAGGCCGAAGGCAAAATCAACGCGGCCACCCATGGCGACTGCCTTGTCACATTCATCCATCAGCATCGCGACGATCTGCCGCGCGCTGCCATCACAGAATAACTGGCCGAGCGTCTTTTCGTGAAAGGCGATGCCGTGCGCCGCGACAAGATCGATAAAATCCTGCGGTTCATAACGCCCCAGCGCCGATTTGGCGAAATGCGGATTGGCAGAAATATAGCGATCCTGCGCATTCTGGCTGGTCGCGTGCACATTGGTAAAGTTGCACCGGCCGCCACCGGAAATCAGGATTTTCTTACCCGGGCCAGAGGCATGGTCGATCACCAGCACGCGGTGCCCGCGCTGCCCTGCTGTCAAGGCAGCCATCAATCCCGCGCCGCCTGCACCCAATATTATTGCATCATAATTTCCAGCTTTCATTGCACGCCCTTGGCATGGCATCGCAATAACATGAAGGAGTTTATCGCCTTTGTCGCTTTGGGTGCGTGCGCCGCACCATCTTTTGCCAATGACAGCAGCGTCCTTATCGTCGGCAAGGACAAGCCTTGCAAACTGGTCAGTCTTTGCATGGACGCGGTGAAGAAAATCGGCTCGACTCGCTTTGAGGTGCGCAAATCCAACTTTGATCCGACCCGCGACATCCAGATCCCGTTCGCCGAATTTTGCGACCCTAACGCCTTGTAATCGCGCATATTGCGAGCGATTCGCAAATGATCCAATAAGCTGCTACATAGCTCTGATACTTCTGGATGACAGTTTCGGGAAGGACCCTGCACCATGAAGCGTTTAGATGATCATGACGAACTAACAGAAACCGAAGCCAGCGGCGGTGTGAAAGAACATGGCGTCCGCTATGTTCTTGGCATTTCGCTGTTTCTGGCGATTGTCGCAATGTCGCTAATGTGGATCATACCGTCGGTGACGAACTGAAACGGGGTTGTTTCGCGTCGGCAATTTGTGAAGCCCAAGTGGCCATTCGATTGAGCCCCTATTGAAAATCCGCGCCGGGACGGTAAAGGCGCGGAATGACAGACAGCAACAACCTGCCGCCCGACCGGATTTCGATCCACCCGTTTAGCGAATTTTTCGACGAAACCGCACTTTCGCGCGGCATCGGAATCCGCTTCAAGGGCCAGCAACGGACCACGGTCGAGGAATATTGCATTTCCGAAGGCTGGATCAAGGTATCCGCCGGCAAAAGTCGTGATCGTCACGGAAAGCCCATGCAGTTGATGTTGAAGGGCCCGGTTGAAGCCTGGTTTGAAGACCTAGGCGACGACGCACCGGTTGCCAAAGCCTGACACCCCTCAATATCGCGGGAAAATTGCAATCAACTTCGCCAACTGATCATTGATCGGATCGAGTTGGTCGTCCTGCGTTTTGCCGAGGCGTACAATGGTCAGCCGATGCTGCGGCGAAACGATTACGAACTGGCCAAGATGGCCTAGCGCAGCAAACACATCCGACGGGGCCTTACCGGGAAACAGCACCTGGTCGCTTCCCGCAGGCCGACGCTTGTTCAGCCAAAGCTGCCCGCCATAAGCTGCGTCCGTCGCGCTTGACGCTTTCATGAAGCGGGCCCAACTGGTTGGCATGATCTGCGCCGAACGGACCGAGCCGTTGTTACGCAGAAATTCCCCAAACTTGGCCCAGTCGCGCGCCGTTGCATGGATCATGCTTCCACCCAGCATCGTCCCGCTACGATCAAATTCAGGAACTGCGCTATTCATTCCCAGCGGTTCAAACAGACGGCCACGGGCATAATCGAGCATCGTATTTTTGCGCACGACAGGATCCCGGCTGTCGGTCAATGTCCGTGTCATGATGTCTACAAGGATATGCGTAGTGGCCGTCGAATATTCAAATTTGCCACCCGGCTGGGCCTCAAGATTACGTTTCTCAGCATAACTGGCGACATTTTCGCGCCCATCGAGGAATAGTAATCTTGTGGTATCTGCATCGTAGATTTGTTTTTCGCCCTCGGCCATTTCGGTGTGATCAAGGCCTGACGCCATGTGCAGCAACTGCCGCAATGTTATTTTTGCGCGCGGATCCCCCGGGCTTGACCATTCGGGAACGGGTGCCGGATCATCCAGAACGAGTAGCCCGTCGGCAACCATGAGGCCGACCAGCGTTGCGGTAACGCTTTTTGCCATTGACCAGCTGATCAACCGGGTTTCGGGACCATAACCAGATGCATAGCGTTCGGCGACAATCCGCCCGCCTTGCATCACAACAAGCGCACGGGTTTCCGCCAGCGCCGGGTCCTCGAAAAACGGTGCGATAGCCGAGCGGAGCCGTTCCTGGCCGGGCGCAGCATCAGCAGCAATTGTTTCGATTCCGGGCCCCGCTGGCAGCGGATCGACATCCGCATTTTCCCCGCACGCCGAAAGCATGAATGAAATCGCAGTTGCATGGTACAGCAGTTTGAATCTAGGCATCGTGAACGGTGAATGCACCAGGAAGGAATGTAATGGCAACCGCAAGTTCAAACCACGGCGCGAACATACCGATGCCACTGCGCAAGAAAATCGGCTATGCCGCCGCCGCGCTAATCGGGCTGGCGGGGCTTTGGTTTGCCCTCAATTTTGCGCACATCAAGTCGCAGGCAAAACTGGGCGCTTCCTATGGCGCACATATTGCCTGCTCTTGCCGCTATATCGAAGGCCGACAGCTTGCCTCCTGCGAAAGCGATTTCGAACCGGGGATGGAAATGGTGCGTCTATCCGCCGACGACGAAAATCAGCGTATTCGCGCTTCTATCCCGCTGCTTGCAGAAGCCTATGCCGAGCGTCGGGGAAGTTTCGGTTGTTTGCAGCTTAATCAGGCCGAAATTGACGCGATCGATTAATCAGGCGGCAATATCCGCCAGCGCGGAGGCAGTTTCCTCGATCCAGCCTCCGCCCAACACACGATCGCCATCGTAAAGCACAGCCGCCTGCCCCGGCGCGACACCATATTCGTCCGCATCAAAACGCAGCCATTCGCCATCAATCCTTGCGGGCACAGGTTTTGCGAGTGAGCGTACCTTAGCCATCACCGCCCTGCCCTCAACCGCGCCAAGCCAATTTGGCTCAATTATGCGGGCAGCCGACACTGCGAGCGCCCGTTTCGGTCCGACGACCACAGCTTGCTTCTCAGGGTCAAGCCGGACAACATAAAGGGGCTCGGCAAGGCCCCCTATCTCCAGACCGCGTCTTTGCCCGACGGTATAATGGATCAAGCCCTTGTGCCGGCCCAGCTCTCGCCCTTGAAGATCGACAATCGGTCCATCGCTGTCCGCTTCGGGCCGAACCTTGCGAACGACCGATGCATAGTCGCCCTCCGGCACGAAGCAAATATCCTGACTGTCCGGCTTGTTCGCAACAACGAGCCCTAGTTCCTGCGCAATCGCCCGCACCTGCGGCTTGGGCATTCCACCCAGTGGAAAGCGCAGATAAGAGAGTTGCTCGATCGTGGTTGCGAAAAGGAAGTAACTCTGGTCGCGCGCAGGATCGAGCGCACGGTGCAGTTCAGGTCCAGACGTTCCATTTACCCGTCTGACATAATGGCCGGTCGCGAGGCAATCCGCGCCCAGTTCTTTTGCCAGTCGGAATAGATCGGTAAACTTCACCCCCATATTGCAGCGCACGCAAGGGATGGGCGTGCGACCACGCATATATTCGTCCGCAAAATGATCGATCACGGAATCGCGGAAACGACTCTCATGGTCGAAGACATAATGGTTGATGCCTAACCGGTCGGCAACGGACCGCGCATCGCGAATGTCCTGCCCCGCACAGCAACTTCCCGCGCGCTTGACCGCGCTACCATGATCATAAAGCTGCAGTGTTACGCCAATCGTTTCCGCACCGGAACGCGCCGCAAGCGCAGCAACAACCGACGAATCAACGCCGCCCGACATGGCGACAACGATTCGCTTGCCCCGAAGGTCGGCGCCCAGTTGAAAATCGGCGGGAGAAAAATCAACAGACATGTGCGCCCGATAGGCGGAAATTGCCGATTTGGGAACCGCAGACCGCATTTCGACCGAAAACAGCGGAAAATCAGGTGGCAAATGCTAATTTCCGTTAACCTCGACTAACGCTTTTTGAACCGCCTTTTTACCAGACGTTATATCTCTGTGTGTAATCCGGTCGACGATGAAACTGGATTTTCCACATAATCATGCTCCATCCGCGAGGGATGCTGCGCGAGGGCGTTATGCCGCGTTGGTTGCGAATGCAGCCAATCGGCAGGTCGGGTCCACCGCTCTCGCCGGAACAGGTGTACCAGCACCTGCCTCGGTAAATCGCAACAGCATTGCTGGACGGATCATGTTTTTCAGTGGGCTTTCGCAGCGTGATCGCGGCTTTGTTAGCGGCGCATTCCTTCCCGGTTTTCCGGACAAAGGCTTTGCTTCGGATAACAATAAAGACGCGGTTAACCGAAACGCTTCAGCGAATGGCAAAGACAGTTTCCTAGATTCGGACCAGCCGGAATATCCGGGCGCTTTGCGGGGCATGGAACATCGAGGACAGAATGATTGAAAACCAGAAAATCCGCCCCGCGCAGGTTATCGGTCCGCTAGGCGAACCCCTGACGGTCGACAGTCTGCCACCGCCATCGACGACACGCTGGGTCGTGCGTCGCAAGGCTGAAGTCGTGGCCGCAGTTAACGGCGGACTGCTTTCGGTCAGTGAAGTATGCGAACGCTATGGCCTGACACTTGAAGAATTTGCGTCGTGGCAGCGCGCAATTGACCGTTCGGGAATGCCGGGCCTGCGCGTAACACGCATCCAGCATTATCGCGATCTTTACGAGCGACAGCAGAAATATTGATCTGCAATTCCAGTCCAAAAAAGCCATGCTCCCGGTAGAAATGCCGGGAGCATTTTTTACATTTGCACGCCAAAATCAGTTACTTTGCGCTTGCCTACGTTACCCGAAAACCGGACGATGCCTCCTTCAACGGGAAGGAAGGAAAACATATGGATTTCTTTGCAGAAAATGGCTGGATCGGCTGGATCATCATCGGCGGCCTTGCCGGTATGGTTGGCAAATTTCTCATGCCTGGCAATGATGGTGGCGGTGTTATCATCACCATCATTCTTGGGATAGCCGGTGCCCTATTGATGGGCCTTTTGGGCGGGCTGACCGGCTGGTATTCGTCCGGCGAAGGCCCAGACTTCATCGCCGCAGTGATCGGTTCAATTATCCTGCTGATCGGATATCGCATTGTCCGCAATAACAAGGGTGGTACACCACCTTCAACCTGAAGACCCTACTCTAGGGTAGAACATCTATGGCCGGTAGTGTCGAGCATTGCCGGCCATTCTGATGCAGTTCATCGAAAATTCTGGTCCAGTGGCTTTTTCTAATGTTTTCGCGCCGTCGTAGCGGCTAAGGTTCGCTAGCTACGGACGTAAACCTAGCTTGCTATGGGTGATTTATTTACCTAATACAGCCTGTCAAAAACAAAAACCAGAATCTCCCGAAGGGCGATCCGATTGGACCGGACGATGAACTTTGAAACTACCATTTCAACAGCCGATGGATATGTCGGCTCCGGCGACTTGGACGACAGCAAAAAGCGTCGCAACATTGCGGTAGCGCTGGTCGTTGTCATCGCGCTGGCCGCAGCCGTCTATTATTTCTTTTTTGCCGGCAGCGGTGCTGACTCGGGTGCTGAGGGCAAACAGTCGCAGGCTCAAACGGTTTCAGTGCTCATACCGGGTAACGGCGTGGTTGAGCGTAAGATCAATGCGACCGGCATTCTTGCCGCACGCCGAGAAATTCCCGTGGGGGTCGTCGGCGAAGGCGGCCAAGTGTTGCGCGTCTATGTTGATGCCGGGGATTGGGTTCAGCAGGGTCAGGTTCTCGCCAGTATCGAACGTTCGGTCCAAACACAGCAGATTGCGGGCATGCAGGCTCAAATCAACGCTGCTCGGGCTGATCTCAACCTCGCTCAAAATGAACTCGACCGTGCACTGCAACTGGTTGAACGCGGCTTTGTCTCCAAAACTGACGTCGATCGCAAAACTGCCAACCGTGACAGCGCGCGCGCGCGGCTGGGCGTAGCTGATGCCCAACTGCGCGAAATGCAGGCCCGCACGGCTCGCCTTGATATTCGCGCGCCGGTTGGCGGCTTTGTTCTGGAACGCAATGTGGAAACCGGCCAGACCGTTGGCCAAGGCAGCGGCATGCTGTTCCGCCTTGCGCAAGGCGGCGAGTTCGAACTTCAGGCGCAACTGGGCGAAGCCGACCTTGCCAACCTCTCGACAGGCGTTACCGCCAGCGTTTCCCCCGTCGGTACAGAGCGTGTTTTCAACGGCACGATCTGGCAGATTGCGCCGATGATCAACGAACAAACCCGCCAGGGCATCGCCCGCATTTCACTGCCTTTTGATCGTGCGCTGAAGCCGGGTGGTTTTGCCAATGTCGAAATCAAGGCCGGCTCTACCACCGCGCCGCTGCTTCCGGAATCTGCCGTACAGAACGATCAGAAGGGAAGCTATGTCTATCTGATCGATGCAAAGAACAAGGTGGTCCGTCGAGAGGTTAAAATCGGTGACGTGACGCCGAACGGGTTGATCGTTCAGGAAGGCCTTACGGGCAATGAGCGCGTCGTCGCTTATGCTGGCGGCTTCCTCAACCCTGACGAAACCGTCAATCCCCGACTCGTCAAGCCCGGCGTGATCGCGCGCTGATCCGGCCTGAGACAGAGGAAACGCGATGCGCAATATTTCCGCCTGGTCGATACGCAATCCAGTCGTCCCGATCGTCCTGTTTGTCGGACTGATCCTTGCCGGCATCGTTTCGTTCAGCGGAATGAAGGTGCAGAACGATCCGGACATCGAATTCCCGATCGTTATCGTCAACATCGCGCAACCTGGGGCTGCACCGACCGAAATTGAAACACAGATTACGCAACGCGTAGAATCCGCGGTCCGAACGATCAGCGGAGTGCAGTCAATCAGTTCGACTGCGCGTGAAGGCAGCAACGATACCGTCATCGAGTTCAAGATCGGCGAAGATATCAACCAAGCGGTCAATGACGTCAAAAACGCGATCGATCAGGTCCGCGGCGAACTGCCGGACGGAATTCTCGAACCGCAGGTATTCAAGGCGCAGACGTCGTCTGATCCGATTGCCTATTTTGCGGTTGCCGCGGATGACATGACGATCGAGCAATTGAGCTGGTTTGTCGACGATACAATCACAAAGCGCTTGCTTGGCGTTAAAGGCATGGCGGAAGTTTCCCGCGCCGGCGGCGTTGACCGTGAAATTCGCGTAACGATCAATCTTCCGAAGATGCAGTCGATGGGCGTCACCGCGGCGCAGATCAACAACGTCCTCCGTCAGGTCAATCTGAATGCCACCGGTGGACGCGCTGAAATCGCTGGATCGCGCCAATCTGTTCGCATTTTGGGGAACGCCGCAACCGCTTATGATCTTTCGCAAACCCGGATATCCCTTGGTGGCGGCAAATCTGTAAAGCTTTCGGATGTTGCGGATGTCAGCGATTCCTATGGTGAGCAACGGTCTTTAGGCAAGGCTAATGGCAAGCAGGTCGTTACTTTCGGGATCACGCGTGCACGCGGCGAGTCCGATGTGTCGGTCTATGATGGCGCTTGGGAACGGCTGCAGCAGATTGAAAAGGAAAATCCGGGGATCAAGGTCACCCGCCTATTCACCAGCGTTGATTATACCAAGGGTCAGTATCGCAGTTCGATGGCTGCGATGATTGAAGGCGCGCTGCTGGCAATTGTTGTGGTCTTCCTGTTCCTGCGAGACTGGCGCGCAACGATCATTTCGGCGATCGCTATCCCGCTCAGCGCAATCCCGACCTTCTGGTTCATGGATCTGCTAGGCTTTACCCTCAACTCCATTTCACTACTTGCGCTCGGGTTGGTCGCAGGTGTCCTTGTCGATGATGCGATTGTTGAGATTGAGAATATCGTGCGGCATATGCGCATGGGCAAGTCAGCCTACCAGGCGTCAATTGATGCAGCAGATGAAATCGGGCTCGCAGTTGTCGCAACGACATTTTCTATTGTCGCTGTGTTCCTGCCTGTTGGCCTGATGCCCGGCATTTCCGGCCAGTTCTTCAAGAACTTCGGTTTGACCGTTGTTGTCTCGGTGCTGATGAGCCTTGCCGTCGCGCGCATGATCACACCAATGGTCGCAGCCTATTTCCTGAAGGCGCATGGCGAGGAAGAGCATGGCGCAGGCCGTCTCATGGACATTTACATGAAGATTCTGGGCTGGACACTCGATAAGCGCAAGGCGAAGGCCTATCGTGCACAAGGCACGCGGCGGAGCATGCGGCGTAACTTTGTAAGCGTCTTTCTTGATCATCGCATGTGGATGGTTGGCATTGGGGTTGTTGCGCTCGCCCTCACCGGCGTCATGTTCGCAGTGATCCCCATGCAATTTTTCCCGAACACAAATTCCGATTTCAGCCAAGTCCGCATCGAAATGGTGCCCGGAACGACATTGCGTCAGACCGAGGCTGTGGCAGATGAGGTTTCCGATGTCATTCGCCGCGAACCAGAAGTCGAAACTGCACTTGCCCGCATCAACGAGGGCAACGCGCGTATCTTCATCACGCTCAAGAAAGATCGTGAACGTTCGAGCATGGAATTCGAACGTGAACTAACGCCTGCCCTCCAAAAAATCGCCGATGCACGGGTATCCTTCGCGAGCATGGGTGGCGGCCCCGGAGGCGGAACCGGCAGACCCATCAACATCATGCTTTCGGGTTCAAATTCTGAGCTGCTGGAGGCGACAGCAAACACGCTGGTCGAACAGATGAAAACACTCGATGTGGTGGTTGCACCGCGCATCGCGGCCGACTTGAAGCGCCCGGAAATCATCATCCGTCCGCGCACTGAACTCGCGGCTTCGCTGGGTGTAACGACTGCTTCTTTGAGCCAGACAATTCGGATCGCAACGCAGGGCGATATCGATCAGAACAGTGCAAAATTCTCGCTAACTGACCGGCAGGTTCCCATTCGGGTGATGCTGCCCGAAGCTTCGCGTCGTGACCTCTCGACCATTCGCAATCTCCCTGTTCCGACCGCCAATGGCGGCTCGGTGCCGCTCGAACGCGTTGCCGACATCAGCTTTGGCGCAGGCCCTACCTCGATCCAGCGCTACAAGCAGAACCGCCGTATTTTCGTGGGCGCCGACTTGCCCCCGGGCGTTGTCAAAAGCACCGCGCAGGAAGCGATTAACAAGCTGCCGATCATGCAGAACCTGCCCACTGGCGTGTCGAATGATCCTTTTGGTGAGGACGAATGGCAGCAGGAAATGATCGCAAACTTCTCGATCGCACTGGTTTCAGGCATTCTGCTGGTGTTTTCGGTCCTTGTACTACTTTACAAGCGCTTCATGTCACCGCTGGTGAACATGAGTTCGCTTGCACTTGCACCTCTGGGCGGGCTGATCGCATTGGCTCTTGCAGGACAGTCGCAATCGATGCCCGTCTATATCGGGATATTGATGCTGTTCGGTATCGTCGCCAAGAACTCAATCCTTCTCATCGACTTTGCCATTGAGGAAATGGAGCGCGGCATTCCAAAATATCAGGCCATCATGGAGGCGGGGCATAAGCGTGCGCAGCCCATCGTGATGACCACTGTCGCGATGACTGCCGGTATGATTCCGACTGCAATATCGCTTTCGGGCGATGGCGCATGGCGTGCGCCGATGGGCACCGTGGTGATCGGCGGTCTAACCTTGTCCACGCTTCTAACACTCTTGATCGTTCCCGCTGGCTTCAGCCTTGCCGATGGCGTTGAAAAGCGGGTTGGCCCCTGGCTGCGCCGCAACCTTCTTACTTTCCAACCGGGCGATGACGACGAAGACAATCGCCGCAATGATTCGATAGGTTCCGCCCACCCTCCTTCCGGACCAGCCGCCCTGCCCGGCGGATTGCAACCTGCCGAATAGCAATGGCCATTTTGGCACCTCGCAGCGGGTGATGTTGTGAAGCCGGTCAGCCAGCTCGGACAGTCCGAACGGGATCGCTATCTATGGCGTGACGCAGAGCTTTTGAAAATGCGGCGGATCGCAACCGCATTACTGATACTGATGGCCTTTTTGTTCGTCGCAGGCTTGCATCTTGAGCGCAATGTTCACCCCGGTTGGGGGTTTCTTGTTGCCTTTGCCGAGGCTGGCATGGTCGGAGGACTGGCGGATTGGTTTGCCGTTACAGCGCTCTTCCGGCATCCTTTAGGCATTCCCATCCCGCATACAGCGATCATTCCCAACAACAAAGAACGGCTTGGTCGGACACTAGCCAATTTCTTGCGCACCAATTTCCTAACCACGCGCATTGTGGCGCGACGTATACGCAATATGGATGTGTCCGGCGCAATGGGCCGCTTCCTTGCAACGCCGGGTTCGGGCGAAGGCCGGATGCGCATGGGAGCGTCGCGCTTGTTGGGTGACATTGTCGAATCTCTGGACGACGAACGCCTTGGCGGTATCGCTAAAAGCGCGGTTCGCACTCAGCTTGAGAAACTGGATATTGCGCCGCTGCTCGGCCAATTGCTCGCCGCCATGATCAAGGAGCGACGGCACCTCCCGGTACTGGATGGGATTATCGCTTGGGCCGCCAAAACGCTGGAAGCCAATGAGCATGTCATCCGTGCCATGGTCGAAGAGCGCGCGGGAACGATCATGCGCTGGACGGGCCTTGATGATCGCCTTGCCAATGCCATTGTCACCGGCCTTGAAAAGCTGCTTGGTGACATGGCGGAAGATCCCGATCACCCCTTGCGTGAAAAGGGAGAGGAAGGACTTGAAAAACTGTCTCACAATCTCCGGCACGACCCCGAATTGCAGGCAAAGGTCAATTTGTGGAAGCAAGAACTGCTGCGCAATCCGGCATTCGCAAAATGGATCGACGGACTATGGGGCCAAGGACGCGATGCTTTGCTAAAAGCTGCGCGTAATCCGGATGCAGCGCTTGCCGGCAGTTTTGGCGAAGCACTGACCAAATTGGGTGGTACGTTGCAGGAAGATGCACGTCTCAAACGCCAGATCAACCAGTTCGCAAGACGCGCCATTGTCGGCACGACAGAAAATTATGGCGACAATATCGTCAGCCTGGTTTCGGAAACAATTGGCGGCTGGGATGCGCAGACCATCACCGATCGCGTCGAAAATGCCGTAGGAAGCGACCTGCAGTTCATCCGCATCAACGGTACGCTGGTAGGCGGTGTCGCAGGCCTAGTAATCCACGCCATTTCGCTGGCGATCTAGCGCGGAACAATCCTAGTTCGCGGCGCGGATCATATCCTCTATGCGTACGAATTTTTCTCGCGGGGCACCTTCGCGTGCCCGGCCAACCTCCGCTTCCTCAATCTTCTTCCAGTCTGAAAATTTGACAATCTGCACGCCGCGCTTTTCCAGCAGGGCATCCAGCGCCGAGCGACCGGCCTTGCCGCTGCCATCCTTGATATCAGCGGCGACCTGTTCGATCACCATATAGCCATCTGGCCGGTTAGTGCCGATTGTGCCTGAAGGGCCTCGTCGGGCCCAGCCCACACAATATAACCCCGGCAGGATGCGCCCGTCGACATTGGCGAAGCGACCACGGCCATGTTCATAAGGAACGCCGTCAATAGAGGGCGTCTGATAGCCGATACATGCTATCACCATTGAGCAGTCTACTTCATAGGTCTCACCCGTGCCTATGCTTCGTAAATCATTGTCGAGCGCGGTTCGTTCGATGATAATCCGTTCGACCTTGCCTTCACCTTCGATCGCGACCGGAGCCGCGAAAAAATCAAATTCAATTGATATCGGCTTTTCGTCCAGAAATCGTGGCGGGATGGCGGCAAACTCACGCAGATGCGTCACTGATTTACGCATGCCAGGCTCAAGAAGGATGTCGGCACCGATATCGGGCAGGTCGGTCGGATCGACGAAAGGCGCGGCCCGGCTTAGGTGGCCAAGTTCGCCCAATTCTTTTGGCGTCATGGCTATCTGGTGCGGCCCGCGACGGCCCAATATCGTCACCGTTTCGGTCTTGGCTGTTTCGAGCATGTCGAGCGCGTGGCTGACAATATCTGAACCCCCAAGTTCGCTGCGTGTTTTGGAAAGAATTCGTGCAACATCCAACGCAACATTACCGTTGCCGATGATCACGACATGCCGGCCATCCAGCGGCGGCTCCAAATCGGCAAAGTCGGGATGGCCATTATACCAGCCGACAAAGGCCGCGCTGCCGAAAACACCCGGTAAATCCTGCCCTGCTATGCCAAGCTGCCTGTCGTCCGGCGCACCAGTGGCAAGGATTACTGCGTCATATATCCCCAGCAATTCATCAACTGCAATATCCTGACCGACCATGACATTACCGACAAAACGGACATTGTCAGACAGGGCAACGCCTTCATAGCGCTTGGAAACAGCCTTGATCGATTGATGATCCGGAGCAACGCCAAAGCGGATCAGGCCATAGGGCACCGGTAGCCGATCGATCACGTCGATCCTGACCTCGTCGCCAAATTGTTTCTGCGCTGCTTCGGCAGTGTAATATCCTGCCGGACCCGAACCGATAATCGCTATATGACGCAAGCGCTACCTCCTCGACTTGCTCCGGCCAGTAACCGGCACTCTCCAGATACGAAGCATAAGCGGGGTAGACGCAAATGCAATTGGCTGATTTCAGGTCGAAAGCACTTTTCGCTGCTGCAAATAACGCCTAATGCAAGAACCATGACGGCGGCCGAGTGCAAAAATGTCCTTTCCCTTGCGATACTCGCTGCATTGATCCTGTTGGGCACAGGGTGCAAGCCGACCGGATCCACCAGCGACCGGCCCGAAACCGCTCAGGCATTTCCCCGTCCCGATCGTGCAGTTGCAGCGTCAGGCGATACACAGTTTTCAACCGAGGCAGCACGCGATGAAGCAGGCGAAGCCACCAAGCTGATGGACTGGGCAGCAATTTCGCCTGGTATGACGGTGGCGGACATCGGGGCGGGTGAAGGCTATTACACGGTACGTCTCGCCAGCCGGGTTGGCGCGAAGGGGCGTGTCCTTGCACAGGACATCAACCGTGGCGCGCTGGAGCGTCTAGGCGAACGCATCGCCAGAGACCGGCTGGACAACGTCGCAATCAAGGAAGGTGGGATCGATGATCCGCGCCTGCCCAAGGGCAGTTTTGACCGCATCTTCCTTGTCCATATGTACCATGAAGTGACCGAGCCCTATGCGTTCACCTGGCGGATGCGTGATGCGTTAAAACCCCGGGGGCAGATTATTGTCGTCGATCGCAACAGGCCGACCAGCCAGCATGGCATGCCGCCAAAGCTGCTTTTCTGCGAATTTGCCGCAGTGGGTTACCGACTAATGGAATTTGAAGAGCGGCCCGAAGTCGGCGCCTATTTTGCCCGGTTCGAGCGTGATAGCGCCGCCCCTACGCCCGCAGAAATCAAAACCTGCAAAGAAACCGCCGCACGGGTCTAACCCGCTTTAAGCGGCCTTGCGTTCATATTTGGGTTTGTCGAGAAAAGCACGGATCGCAGCGATGCTCTCCTCGACATGGCTGAGCATGAACAGGTGACCGCCATCCTCAATCACGAACAATTCGCTGTTCGGGATGAGCATCTGCAGGAAACGGCCATTGGCCAAAGGTACAATCTGGTCGTCACCGCCCATCATGATCAGCGTTTCATGCTTCATGAAGGGAAGAAAGGGTGCACTGGTCCAGCCCATCATCGCCATCAACTGATAAAAATACCCTGTCTTTGACGGTGGTTTGATCCGCCCGATATGGCCTTCGGAACCATCATCACTTCCACCGTACAAGGTATTGAAATGCTTTCGCATGAAGTCGGGATCCATATAGCGCCGAGGGTCAGCCATTTTCGCCAGCGCCTTAGGGTTGCCGGGTACCATCAGCATCCCGGCTGTGGTCGCGGCAAGGATAAGCCGGCGTACCCTAGGTCCGTTCTGCAGGGTGAATTGCTGCGCCATCGCGCCACCCCAGCTGACTCCCATGACATCGACCTGATTCATGTCATAACGGTCGAGAAGCTGTTCCGAAATCCGTCCCATCATCCAGGCATTGTAAGGAATGAACGGCTCTGGTGAACCGCCGACGCCCGGCATGTCAAAGGTCAGAAAATCCCGATCGGGCAACATTTCGGCGAGCGGCGCCATCGCTTCGATATTGGCGCCGATGCCGTTGAAAAACAGCAAAGGCAGCTTGTCGCCTTTATCCTCTGCCTGCCAGTGTGCGACACGCAAACTGCGACCATCAACCTGTTCCATGCTGAAACGCGGCGCGCCTCGCTTGCTCATCTAAGTTCCCCTGCTCGTCCGGACATCAGGCCGTCCGCCGATTTTGTTGCGCTGCAGCATAGCAAGCAGCAAGCGTTACGCAAGCGTCAATCCAGAACGTAAAGACCAGGGGCTGGTTCCATGGGAGGATGCGCCTTACTGCCGCAGCTTTCGGGTGCTTTCAGTTTCTTGCCTGACCGTTCGCCCAGCCATTCGGTCCAGAATGGCCACCAACTGCCTGCATTTTCCTCTGCCCCCTTCATCCAAGCCTTTACATCGGCAGGCGGCCTGCCCTTACTGTTGCGCCAATATTTGGCCTTGGGATTTCCCGGGGGGTTCAAAATTGCCTGCATATGGCCTGCCTGGCTCAGAACAAACTCGACATTTTTCGATCCAAATAATTGTGTCGAACGATAGCAGGCCTGCCAAGGCGTGATGTGATCGGTGGTTCCGCCAAGAACGAAAAGGTCACCCTTCACTTTTGTAAGATCAAGCGTGTGTTCGGCAATTTCGAATGTGCCCGGCTGTGCATAAGCGTTGGCTTCGAACAGTTCTAGGAAATCTCCAAGCAGGCTTGACGACAAATTGGTCGCATCCGCATTCCAGAAGAGGATGTCGAAGGCTGGCGGGTCATCACCGAGCAGATAATTGTTGATCACATAGTTCCAGATCAGGTCATTCGGGCGCAGCCATGCAAAGCCGCGCGCTAAACTGTTACCCTCAATCACGCCTTTCTTTGCGGCGCGTTGCTTCGCCAGCGTAATGCCATTCTGGCTGACCATCGAACTTGCCTCTGTATCGCCGGGCTTTGGTTCCAGTACACAGACCATCATCGTAATCGCATTGATCCGATCATCGCCTTCGGCCGCCAGTTTCGAACACAACACCGACATTGTCTGGCCACCCGAACAGCCGCCGGATACGTTGATCTTTTTGCTGCCCGTGATTTCGCATACAACGTCAATAGCCTTGCGGCAGGAATCGACATATTCCGCCATGCCCCAGATGCCCTGTTCTTCCTGCGGGTTGCGCCAACTGATCACGAACGTCTGAAAGCCGTGGGCAATTTGCCATTTGATAATCGACTTTTCGGGCGACAGATCGTTGATGTACATCTTGTTGATCTGCGGCGGGATGGTGAGTTGCGGAATGGCATATACTTCGTCGGTTGCGGGAGCATATTGGATCAGCTCGAACCGCTCATCGCGATAAACCACCTTGCCCGGCGTCGTGGCGATGTTTTCGCCCAGCTTGAATGGTTTCTTGTTGACCTGGCTGACCATGCCATCGTTATGGACCAGATCATTATAGGCGTTCTGCAAACCTTTGATGAGGCTTAGGCCACCCGAATCTACCAGCCGTTTTTGGGCCGTCGGATTTCCGATTAACGTGTTGGTTGGCGACAGTGCATCGATCACCATCTGGCTGACAAAATTGGCGCGATCCCGCTCCAGCGCATCAAGGTCAAGCTCATCAATCCAACCTTTGATCCCCTTTTGCACTGCTAGATAATATTGCGCGCCCGCTTTGAAAAAGGGATTGAAGGTCCATGCCGGATCCATGAAACGCTTGTCTTTCGGATCGGGTGCCAGATCCGATTTTCCGGTCATTATCTTCACGGCGTCGTCGGTAAATCCGGTAACCGCCTTGAACGCACTGCTTGGATTAGCGGCTGTCTGACGCAGCATGACGCCGACGGCGCCGGCGAAATCCTCCCGCGCTAAACCTGCTAGCGGACCCAGCGCCATGGTCGCATCATTGGCAGCATCGAAAGCGGATGCAGGAAATGAGGTGGCGCCTGATTTGCGCTTACCCGCAGATTTCTCTTTGCTTTTCTTTTCAGTCATGAGCGCCTCTCCTCTACCTCTCCTCAGCAGAATGCACAGCAGGGCAAGGCACGTCAATCATCGTGATTTGCAGGAATCGGCAATGGCACCACTTGCTCTGGACGCTGCGCAATCCGCCCGATAAACCGCATCCATGCCAGTTCCTTCTCGAGACAAGTCTTTTTCTTGGTCGCCAGATCCTGCGTCAGGCATCCAACAGCGCTTTATAGAGGCCAATGGCCTCCGCTTCGAACTGGCAGAGGCGGGCACGGCCCGATCTCCAAAACTCGCCATCCTGCTGCATGGATTTCCGGAACTGAATTTTTCGTGGCGACACCAGATGCCGCTGCTGGCAGAACAGGGCTGGCGCGTCTGGGCACCCAATTTACGGGGCTATGG
The DNA here is from genome assembly GCA_035196065.1 of Sphingobium sp. Lineage (NCBI taxonomy): Bacteria > Pseudomonadati > Pseudomonadota > Alphaproteobacteria > Sphingomonadales > Sphingobiaceae > Sphingobium > Sphingobium sp. The sequence continues at coordinate 1,921,384 of CP136575.1, read as the reverse complement.
CATGAGCGACAGGCCGGATGGCATTGCCGCTTATCGATTGCATAATCTGCTGGAAGATGTCGGCACACTAATCGATGCAGCCAAGGCCGAGTATCCGGCGGAAGAGATCATGATCGTTGCCCATGATTGGGGTGCAGTGATTGCATGGATGTTTGCAATCCGTCAGATTCGCCCGATCGACCGCCTCGTCATCATGAATGTGCCGCACCCTAAATGTGCAGAGCGCGAATTGAAGCGTTGGCGGCAATTGCGGAAAAGCTGGTACATCTTCTTTTTCCAGTTGCCTTTCGTTCCCGAAAAAATGCTCCTGGCCAATGATGCCAAGGCCGTGAGACGCGCCTTTTTCGAAAGTGCCGCGCACAAGGATTGCTTCGCCAAATCCGATCTCGATGTCTATGCAAAGGCCGCACAACTGCCGGGCGCAATGCAGGCCATGCTCAACTATTACCGCGCGTTGATGCGCTATGCTGACGATAGAGATCTGGGCGATGCTTCGGTTTGGGTGCCGACGCTGGTCATCTGGGGGGAGAATGATCTTGCGCTCGATATCCACCTTCTGGACGGCATGGAACAGTGGATACCCCATCTCACACTACACAGATTGCCAGGAATTTCGCATTGGGTGCAGCAGGACGCGCCCGACAAGGTGAACCGGATCATGACCGACTGGCTGCAGAAATGACCCTAGTTGAAATCGCTGCGGTGCTGCTGGGCATTGCGAACATCGTGCTGATCATCCGCCGGTCTGTGTGGAACTATCCCTTCGCGCTGGCGATGGTGACCCTCTATTTTTTCATTTTTCGCGATTTGAAACTCTACAGCGATGCCGGACTGCAAATCTTCTTCTTTGCCGTCAATATCTATGGCTGGTGGGCATGGAACCGCAACCGTGCAAACGCCGGCGAAGTCGTCGTCGAACGCCTTGGCAAAGTCGGCCTTTATGCATGGCTATGTGGTTCCGCCATGGCGATCGCACTATGGGGCACATTCATGTCCCGGATGACCGATGCCACCGTGCCCTATTGGGATGCATCGGTCGCGATGCTTTCGGTCGCGGGGCAGATATTGATGACACGCCGCTATCTTGAAAATTGGTGGTGGTGGATAGCGGTAAATCTGGTGTCGATCCCGCTCTACATTGCCAAAGGCATTTATCTGACTGCCGGACTTTATGTGATTTTCCTCGCGCTCGCGATTGCCGGGCTAGTCGAATGGCAGCGCGCCCGGAAAGCGACGGCATGAAACGCATCTGCCTGCACGGTCCGGAAAGCACGGGCAAGTCGACCCTTGGCACCCGCCTAGCCGCGCATTTCGGCTGCGAGGTGGTCCCCGAATATGGCCGCGCCTATTGCGAGGCGCACGGCACCGACATCGGCATGGCCGAACTTGTCCATATTGCAGAGGCGCAACATGCGATGAACCGGGGAGCGGCCATTCGGGCGAGCGAATTGGGGGCACCCCTTGTTCTGTTCGACACCGATCCGCTTATTACCGAGGTCTGGGCGCAAATGATGTTCGGGCGGAGCGATCCATGGTTCGAGACGTTTGAAGGCTATGCCGATCTTTACCTGCTGCTCGACATCGACTTGCCCTTTGTCGATGATGGTCTGCGCGTTTATGCAAAGCGCGAGGAAAGGCGTCACTTTTTCGAGCTATGCAAAGCCGAGCTAATCGATCGCAAGGTCGCATTTGCGCTCATCCAAGGCGAAGGAGACATGCGGTTTCGGGCCGCGCTTGAAGCAATTGCCGCCCACTGCTAGGGGCCGCGCATGACCGAACTTTCGCAGATCCGCAATTTCTCAATTATCGCGCATATCGACCATGGAAAGTCGACGCTGGCCGACCGTTTGATTCAACGCACAGGTGGCCTGTCCGATCGCGAAATGTCCGCGCAGGTCCTCGATAATATGGAGATCGAGAAAGAACGCGGGATCACCATCAAAGCGCAGACGGTGCGGCTTGATTATACCGCAAAAGACGGCAAGCCCTATATCCTCAACTTGATGGACACGCCGGGCCATGTCGATTTTGCCTATGAAGTTTCGCGCAGCCTTGCCGCTTGTGAAGGCGCATTGCTCGTCGTTGATGCAGCGCAAGGCGTAGAGGCGCAGACCCTCGCCAATGTCTACCAGTCGATTGAACATGATCATGAGATCGTGCCCGTCATCAACAAGATCGATCTGCCCGCGGCCGAACCCGAAAAGGTAAAGGCAGAGATTGAGGAAATCATCGGCCTTCCTGCTGACGATGCCGTGCTGGCATCCGCCAAATCGGGGATCGGCATTGACGAAATCCTGGAAGCGATCGTCACCCGCATTCCGCCGCCCAAGGGCAATCGCGACGCCCCGTTAAAGGCGATGCTGGTCGACAGCTGGTATGATCCTTATCTGGGCGTCGTCATCCTGATCCGCGTGATTGATGGCGTGATCAAAAAGGGCCAGCAGATAAAGTTCATGCAGGCGGGCACGCTCCACCTGATCGATCGCGTTGGCGCATTCCGGCCGAAAATCGATACGCTTCCCGAACTCGGGCCGGGCGAAGTCGGCTTCATCACCGCGCAGATCAAGGAAGTCGCGCAGACCCGTGTCGGCGATACCATCACCGATGCCAAGCGGCCGGCAGCCGAAGCATTGCCGGGCTTTAAGGAAGTGCAGCCAGTCGTGTTTTGCGGACTGTTTCCCACCGATGCTGCGGACTTTGAAAAGCTGCGCGAAAGCATCAGCAAATTGCGGTTGAATGACGCATCGTTCAGTTTCGAAATGGAAACCAGCGCGGCCTTGGGCTTTGGCTTTCGCTGCGGTTTTCTGGGCCTGCTCCACCTTGAAATCATTCAGGAACGGCTTAGCCGCGAATATGATCTTGATCTGATCACCACTGCGCCATCGGTGGTTTATAAGTTGAAACTCGGCCGTTCGAAAACCGAAGATGCGCGCGAAATGGAACTGCACAATCCGGCGGATATGCCGGATGTGAACCGGATTGAGGAGATTCAGGAACCCTGGATTGATGCGACAATTTACTGCCCTGATGAATATCTGGGAGGCATATTGAAATTGTGCCAGGATCGCCGCGGCATCCAGAAGGATCTGAGCTATGTTGGCGGTCGCGCAATGCTCCGCTATGAATTGCCATTGAACGAAGTCGTCTTCGATTTTTATGATCGTTTGAAAAGTATTTCAAGGGGTTACGCGTCGTTCGACTATCATCAGATCGGCCATCGCGAGGGCGATTTGGTGAAGATGAGCGTCATGGTGAATGGCGATCCTGTCGACGCGCTGAGCATGATCGTGCACCGCAGCACCGCCGAAGCGCGCGGCCGCGGCATGTGCGAACGGTTGAAAGACCTGATCCCCCGCCATTTGTTTAAAATCCCGATCCAGGCCGCGATTGGCGGCAAGATCATCGCGCGCGAAACCATCGCCGCACTGCGCAAGGATGTGACCGCAAAATGCTATGGCGGCGACATCAGCCGCAAGAAAAAGCTGCTGGAAAAGCAGAAAAAGGGCAAGGCCCGGATGCGCGAATATGGTTCCGTCTCCATCCCACAAGAAGCCTTCATCGCTGCGCTGCGGATGGGTGAAGAGTAATGGGCAAGACGATCTTCGAGCGGCACAAGCAACCATGGACCGCAGCGGAGATCGACAAGCTCCACACGCTGGCGAAAAAAGGCATGGCGCTCAAGGCCATCGCCAAGGCGCTGACCCGCAGCGAGGAGTCGGTCAAAGATCGCGCCAAGGCGGATGGGATTGTTTTGGCGAAGCTTAGGTAGTTGCCCTCCCCCATCCCCTCCCGCAAGCGGGAGGGGGGCGGGTTCACCCCTAAGGCAAAAACGTATCCCCTTCCCCCGGCTCCTCACTCTCGATCCGCCGGTTTGCTCGCCACTCCGCCTCTGCGGCGGCGCGTTGTCTGTGATCGCCGGATAGCCAGTTCAGCCGCGTGCGGGCGACTTCGTCTTTCACCATATCCTCTTCATTCAAATAAAAGGGCATGCGCGGGCGGGCATAGGAATCTGCTGGCACAGGCGCTGCGCTGCCGGGGTCGTGCTGTGCATCCGGCGCGGGGCGTGCGGGCAGCGCGTCTTGCGCATCGCGCGCACGGTGGCGCGCCTCTTCCTCCACCGCCTTGGCCCATGCTTCATGCCGGGCATCTTCCAGCGCACGGCTGATCCTTGTGCTCCATGGGCCGCCATAAGGGGCGTTGTGGAAATGATCGCGGATCAGATCATGGCTGATCCCGCCGACATCCATCACCACCTCTAACAAGGCGAGCTGGCGCAGTGCGAAATCGGCGGCGATGCTGTTTCCTTCGGCGCGGAAATAATATTCCTCACGCACCTTGCCCTGATATTTCTTCAGGAAACGGGCCTGTGTTGCCGATACGCTTTCCTGTTCGGCCTGATATCGGGCGAGCAGTTCCGCCTCTTGTGCGGCGGCCTCTTCCTCCCACTCCTTTCGGCATTCGGCGCGCCATGCCTCTTTCAATTTCTTAAGGCTGGCGGGCATAACGCCTTGCGCGGAAAGGCCGCCTGCCCCCTCCCCCAAATGCGGCAAGACATGGGTGACGACCCATTGCATCGCGCGCAGATTGAAATGGCGGCGTTCGCCAACCAGTTGCCCATCCTTGTAAAAATATTCGGGCGTGCCGTTGATCGCATGATCGACAATCGTATCGCGGGCGCGATAGCCGCCAATCTGGATCGCCTTTTCCCATGCCGTGCCAAAGCTTTCGGCGCGCGGGCCATTTTTAACGCCATAGACTTGACCGATCGACATGCCGACCGCGCGCGCCGAAAGGGTGACGCTGCCAGTGATCGACAGCGCCTGGATGAATTTGCGCTGCAATTCAGGCAGGAATTTCTGCCGTCCGCTTTTGGTGGTGACGGGGGTGAAGGACAATTCGGGCGGAAGGATGCCATCAAGATCCAGCGGGTCTTGCCGTGGGGCCGGATCCGCGCCTGCAGCGATAATGTCTTGGGCCATGCGCCTTCTCCTTGGCGGGTGAAAAGGCAGGCCAGATATCGCATCGGCGGGGATGTAGGACAGTGATTATTGGCGGCCCAGATGCGCCTGGCCGGGCCGTGCATCGCCCGCCATCGGCATATTTGCACGGTGCGGCGCAGATGGAGCCGTGATGAGTCTTTCTCAATTTGACTTTAACCATTTCTGATTACAATCGACAAAGGTCAAAAAGCCCGGCCGTAAACGGGGGATACAGGGTCGTAGTGTTCGGCAAAAAAGACAGCGCTTATGTGATGGCGGGCGTCGGCAGTGAGGAACTGTTTGTCGAACGTCAGGCCATGTCTGCCGCCGGCCTGCCCAGCGCCGATGCGCAAGTGGCGCAGTGGCGCGACCGGCTTTCCAAAATGGATTGGGTGCCCGATCTGGGTGAGGATATCGGTTCCCCCCGCTGGTTTCGCGGGCTGGCGACGCTGACGCTGATGACGATTGGCACGCTGTCGCTGCTGCCCGACTTTGGCCCGATTTATGGCGCGCAACCGGCAATGCCGACATCTGCCCAGATGGAAGAAGCGCGCGCGCAGATGATCACGCCGCTCGCTTATGGCAGCGATACCGGGCGGCGCATGGCGGCAACCGATGCCGTGCGCGCACTTGCCGCCAGCCCCGAACGGCCGCGGATAGAATTGACCGCGACGCTGGGCCGGGGGGATAGTTTCGCCCGTGTGCTGCAACGCGCCGGCGTGGGCAGCGAAGATGCATCACGCGCGCTGGCGCTGGTCAGCGGGGCGACCGACCTTTCGCAGATAGAACCCGGAACGCCGATTTCGATCGTGCTGGGCCGGCGGGCATCGAATAATGCGGCACGGCCGCTGGAAAGCCTGGAATTCCGGGCGCGCTTTGACCTGAGCCTTTCCTTGGCGCGCGCCGAGGGTGGGCCATTGCGGATCGAGCGGCAAGCGATTGCGGTCGACACCACGCCGCTGCGCGTGCGCGGCACGGTTGGCCCCAGCCTGTACCGATCAGCCCGTGCTGCAGGTGCCCCGGCAGAGGCGGTGCAGGAATTTCTGAAGGTGATATCTGGGCGCACCGCGCTGTCGAACATCGGTGCCAGCGACGAATATGACCTTGTCGTCGATTTCAAGCGCGCGGCGACCGGAGAAACGCGGGTGGGCGACCTTCTCTATGCCGGGATCGAACGGGGCGGAAAGCCGCGGATCCAGATGCTGCGCTGGCAGATGGGCAACAGCCGCCAATGGTTCGAAGCATCGGGCGTCGGTGAATCGCGTGGCCAATTGAGCCGGCCGGTCAACGGCCCGGTCAGTTCGGGCTTTGGCATGCGGCGCCACCCGATTTTGGGCTATAAGCGGATGCATGCCGGCCTCGATTTCAAGGCCCCGCATGGCGCGCCAATCTTTGCCGCGACCGACGGCATGGTCGCCTATGCCGGGCGCAAGGGCGGCTATGGCAATTTCGTGCAACTCAATCATGGCGGCGGCATCGCCACCGGCTATGGCCATATGAGCCGCATTGTCGCCCGGCCGGGCCAACGCGTGCGCCAGGGGCAGATCATCGGCTATGTCGGCTCCACCGGCCTGTCGACCGGCCCGCACCTGCATTATGAACTTTATCGCAATGGCCGGGCGATCAACCCGCTGTCGATCACCTTCACCCAGCGCGCCCAGCTTTCTGGTGCCGATCTTGCGCGGTTCCGTCGCGAACTTGCCCGGTTGAAGGCGGTCCGCCCTGGCGCCGCGCTTGCCCCCATGCCGGTTGCTGCACGCGCCGTTGAAGAACCGAAGCGCGAGATTGACCGTATTTCAGCCGCGAAGATCAAGGTCGGCAACAAACCGCTTTAGCCGCTGGCCTAGGGCATGGATGGTTGAGAAGCGCGGCATCGTCCGCTAAGCCCGCGATCATGACAACGCCCAGCTATCCCAACACCCGCCTGCGCCGCAGCCGCGCCACCGCCTGGAGCCGCGCGCTGGTGCGCGAAACCGTGCTGACCCCTGCCGATCTGATCTGGCCGCTGTTCATCACCGAAGGCAGTGCGGTGGAGGAACCGATTGCTGCCCTGCCCGGCGTATCACGCTGGTCGGTGGACCAGATCGTCGTGCGCGCGCGCGAAGCCATCGATCTGGGCATTCCCTGCATCGCGCTCTTCCCCAATACGCAGGCAGAGCGGCGCAGCGACGATGGCGCAGAGGCGCTCAACCCCGACAATCTGATGTGCCGCGCGATCCGTGCGATCAAACAGGCGCATGGCGATGCCATCGGCATCCTCACCGATGTCGCGCTCGACCCCTATACCGCCCATGGGCAGGACGGACTGGTCGACGAAGCCGGTTACGTCCTTAATGACGATACTGTCGCTGTACTGGTCGACCAGGCAGTCAATCAGGCGCGTGCCGGCGCAGATATCATCGCGCCGAGCGACATGATGGACGGGCGCATCGGCGCAATCCGCCGCGCGCTGGAGATGGACGGGCATGTGAACGTCCAGATCATGAGCTATGCCGCCAAATATGCGAGCGCCTTTTACGGGCCGTTCCGTGACGCGGTCGGATCACGCGGTCTGCTGAAAGGCGACAAAAAGGGCTATCAGATGGACCCGGCCAACAGCGACGAAGCGCTACGCGAGGTTGCCATGGACATCGCCGAGGGTGCGGACAGCGTGATGGTGAAGCCGGGCATGCCCTATCTCGACATCATTGCCCGCGTCAAAAGCAGCTTCGAGGTGCCGGTCTTCGCCTATCAGGTGTCGGGCGAATATGCGATGATTGAAGCTGCTGCTGCGGCCGGTGCTGGCGATCGCGACGCGCTCGTGCTGGAAACCCTCACCGCCTTTAAGCGCGCGGGCTGTTCCGGCATCCTCACCTATCATGCGGCCCATGCGGCACGTTTGTTGAACGGGTAGGTTTACCAAGCGAAGGGTGCGCGTTTCGCGCGCCGGTCCGTTACACCTTGTCGAACAGGAAACGCGCTACAGCCGCTGCGCAGGCGGCACCGACCAGCTGTGCCAATAGGAACATCGGTACGTCAAAAGGCGCAATTCCTGAAAAACTATCGGTCAAGCTGCGCGCGATGGTAATCGCCGGGTTGGCAAAACTGGTGGAGGAGGTGAACCAATAGGCAGCGGTAATGTATAAGGCCACACTGGCCGGCACCCATTCGGCCCGGTGACGAACCGTACCCAATATTGTCAATATCAGGCCGAACGTCGCAATCGCCTCTGCCAGCCACTGCCCCAGACCGGTTCGCGCTGTGGTCGAAAGCTGCAGCACCGGCATTTCGAACATAAGATGCGCGGCCCAAACCCCCATGATGCCAAATAGCAGCTGCGCGCCGATATAGGCAAATAGCAGTCGGACAGACAGTTCACCCCGCCAAGCAGCAACCAGACTGACCGCCGGATTGAAATGCGCGCCTGACACCGGGCCGAGAATCGCAATCAACACGAAAAGTATGGCGGCGGTCGCCATAGTGTTTCCCAACAGGGCAATGGCCAAATTCCCCTGCGACAGATTGGCTGCCATGATTCCGGAACCGATCACAGTCGCGAACAAAAAGAAACTGCCGACCGCCTCGGCGCATACAGCCCGGTTGATCATGCCGCTCCTTCCATTTTCCCGATTGCGTTCAATTTCATTTGAATATCGCGCGGCTCCATTTGCTCGAGTGGCAATCCAATCATGGCTTTCACACGCATTTCCAGAAAGCGCCAGGTTTCGGCAAAGGCCGCGTCAACTTCGGCGACACTGCCGCCTACATCGGCAGGATCAGGCAAACCCCAATGCGCACGAATGGGGGCTCCAGTGAAAAGCGGGCAGATTTCTCCGGCAGCGTTTCCGCACACCGTCAATGCAATGTCGATCATCGGAGAACCGGGAATGGCGAATTCATCCCAGCTTTTGGATCGGAAATCAGCGGTATCGATAGATTTGGCGGCCAAGAGCCGTAACGCACCGGGATGCGGTTCGCCTTTGGGTTTGCTCCCCGCGCTGAACGCACGGATTTGCGGCGCACCCAATTGGTTGATCATGGCCTCACCCAAAATGCTTCGCGCCGAATTGCCTGTGCACAATACCAAGATGTTGATCATCACCCATTCCCTTTCTGTGCAATTATCCACCATTCAGGGCGCGGCGGGCTATGCAGCCGCTTCATGCTGCTTTCCCCTCGCTTTGCAGGGGCGCGCACGGGATCGCGATCGAACAGTCTGCGCCTTCACAACAATTTTCCAAAAGATAGGCGACCAACGCATTCATTGCCGGATAATTGGCGCGATATATCAGTGATCGGTGCTGGCGTTCCTGCAGGATTAAACCAGCACGATTCAGCTGGGCTAGATGGAAAGACAGTGATGAATTGGGAATTGCCAATGCATCGGCAATCGCGCCTGCCGCCATTCCGCCTTCTCCGGCCTGCACCAGCAACCGGAACAGCGCCAGCCGATGTTCCTGCGCAAGCGCGCCCAGCGCTTCGACAGCATTATAGGCCTGCATTTCGCCCCCTTCATTTCGTTAAAAGTCGAAATGAAGGATATTGAGTGCAAACGCAAGCTCATTTCGGCATTTATCAAAATGACAAACTTTGACGAAACGAAGGCCTATCCGCATAGAAAAAAATAGGCCACGAGCGCGCGCATGACCTTATTCCGCATTGAAACCCCTCGCATCATCCTTCGCGACTGGCGCGAGGAGGATATTGATCCCTTTCACGCCATCTGTTCCGATCCGGTGGTTATGGAAACGCTTGGCCCGTTGATGCGCCGTGATGAGGTCGCCGATTTGGTACGGCGGATGCATCGGATGCAGGCGGATCAGGGCCATTGTTTCTGGGCGATGGAGCGCAAAGAGGACGCGCAATTGATCGGTTGGTGCGGGATCATCCGGGGCCGGCCCGGCACCTCGATCCATGAAATGCCAGAGGCAGGCTGGCGGATGACGCCTGCGGCCTGGGGCAAGGGCTATGTGACAGAGGCGGCGCTGGCATCGGTGCAATGGGCGTTCGAGCATCTGGCGGATGACGCGGTTTGGGCGATCACCAACACCGACAACCACCGCAGTCGCGCGGTGATGGAACGGGTCGGCATGGCGCATGACCCGCGTCTCGATTTCGATCATCCCGACGTTCCGGCAGATAGCCCATTGCTAAGGCATGTCACCTATCGCATTGATCGCACAGCATGGATGCAGAATCGACAACAGGGGTAACACAGGCGAAGGATCGCATCGGCGGTCGCGCACTGTTCGTCATCACGATTTTGACGGGCAGTTTCCTGCTCTTCCTGGTGCAACCGATGATCGCGCGCATGGCGCTGCCCAAGCTGGGCGGGGCACCGGCAGTTTGGAACAGCGCGATGCTGGTTTATCAGGCCCTGCTGCTCGCAGGCTATGCCTATGCCCACCGGTTGTCCCGCACAACGCCGCAGCGCCAGGCGATGGTGCATATTGGCGTGTTGTTGGTGGCGGCGCTCTGGCTGCCCATCGGACTGGCAAGCTTTGCCATTCCCGCAGATGGCTCGCCGATATTCTGGGTACCATGGCTGCTTTTCGCCTCCATTGGGCCGCTCTTCTTTGCCGTGGCGGCTCAAGCACCGCTGATGCAGCGCTGGTTCGGCCTCGCGGGCAATAAAGGAGAACCTTATGCCCTTTACGCAGCATCGAACCTTGGCAGTTTCGGCGGGCTGATCGCCTATCCGATATTAGTCGAACCAGCGATGCCCATTGCCGGCCAGACCTGGCTGTGGAGCGGTCTTTACCTGTTGCTGTTCCTGCTCGTTCTGGTTTGCGCGCGGGCAATCTGGCGCAGCGGCGATCATGGCGCCGACGTAAAATCTTCGACCGATGCCCAAGGCGCAATCGCCGCCCTGCCCCCGATTGCATGGCGGCAGCGGCTTTACTGGATCGCCCTCGCCGCCGTGCCTTCGGGCCTGATGCTCTCCACCACGTCGCACATGACGACCGACCTGATGGCGATGCCGCTGATCTGGGTGATCCCGCTTGGCCTCTATCTGTTGAGCTTTTCGGTCGCCTTTGCCGACAACCGACTACTTGCCGATATCATTTCCCGCATTGCGCCGACCGTGCTGCTGATCGGCGGGGCAATGATCTTCGTGATATGGGGCAAGGCCGCCTATGTTGGCGCCGGGGTCAGCATCGCGCTGCTTTTCGTGATCGCCGTTGCGCTTCATTCGGAAATGTATCGCACCCGCCCCGATCCGGCCCAATTGACCGAATTTTACCTGATGATGTCGGTGGGCGGGGTGATTGGCGGCTTTTTCTGCGCGATCGTCGCGCCATTGCTGTTCAACTGGACTTGGGAACATCCGATATTGCTGGTCGCTGCCGCCGCGCTGCTGCCGCAATTCCGGCTGTTCGACCTTGGCGAGGAAGATACATTCGGAAAGCGCGGCTGGACATTTGCGGCGATGATCCTCGCATTGGGCGCCCTTGGGCTTGCCGCCTATGTCGGCATGACATTTGGCAGCGAAGGCAGCCGGATGAAAACCGCATTGGTCGCGATAATCCTCATCATCGGCACCTTTGTCACCGGGCGCAGGCTGGCGCTGATGGTCGTTGTTGCAGCCGGGATGATCGCCAATGGCGGCTGGAGCAATATCGAGCTGAGCGCCAGCGGCGCACGGATGCGCAGCTATTTCGGCACCTATACCATCAGCCAGGATAATACGGCCCAGGTCCGCTGGCTCAGCCATGGCACCACGATGCATGGCATGCAGTTGCTGAATGAACCGACCTTGCCGATCAGCTATTATGGCGCCAATTCGGGCATAGGCATTGCATCGCGCCGCGCTGAGGAACTGTTCGGCCCCGGTGCAAAGGTGGGCATGGTCGGCCTCGGTACCGGCACGCTCGCCTGCTACAAAAAACCCGGACAGGTTTGGGATTTCTTCGAAATTGACCCGCTGGTTGTTGAAATTGCACGCGAGCGGCGGATTTTCAGTTTCCTTGAAAAATGCGCTCCCGATGCGGGCATGCATATAGGCGATGCCCGTCTCACTTTGGCAGAACAGCCGAAGGGCAAGTTCGACCTGCTGGCAATCGATGCCTTTTCATCGGATTCGATCCCGCTGCATCTGCTGACCAAAGAGGCGTTTGCCGTCTATCGCCGCGCACTGAAGCCCGATGGCATATTGCTCGTCCACATCTCGAACCGTTATTTCGATCTGGATCCGGTGATCGCGGCAGAAGCCAAGGCAGGCGGATGGACGGCGGCGCTGCGGTTTGACAGCCCACCCGAAATGCTGACCAACAAGGGGATGCGCGCGTCACAATGGGTCGCGATGAGCCCCGACCCTGCCCGTCTCGCGCAATTGACCGGTCGGGTTTATGACAAACGCCCTGCCTATTATTATCCCGATCGCTGGATCAGGCTTGAACCGCCACGGTCGGACAATCGCTGGACCGATGATTATGCCTCTGTCCTGCCCTATCTGTCATTCTGGAAGATATTGCGATGAACCACACCACCCCGAAACACCGCCCTGACGTCACCATCATACCGTTCAAGGGCAAAACCCCGGAGATTGACGACAGCGCCTTCATCGCGCCGGGATGCCGGATCATCGGCGATGTCACCATCGGACCGGAGGCGAGCATCTGGTATAATTGCGTGCTGCGCGGCGATTCCAACCGCATCGTCATCGGCGCCCGTACCAATATTCAGGACGGCAGCATCGTCCATTGTGACAGCCCGATGCCCGGGGCACCTGATGGCTATCCCACGATCATCGGCGACGATGTGCTGATCGGCCATATGGCAATGATCCATGGCTGCACGATCGGCAATCGCGGTTTCATCGGCCTTGGCGCGATTGTCATGAACGGCTGCACGGTGGAAGAAGACGGCATGCTGGGCGCGGGCGCGCTGCTGCCCGAAGGCAAGACGATCGGGCCCAAAGAATTATGGGTCGGTCGCCCGGCGAAGTTGGTGCGCGAATTGCCCGAACCTGCGTTGGTCGGCATGCGCATGGGCGTCGCCCATTATGTCCAGAACGGCAAGGCCCATGACGAGGCGGTGGCGGGTTTGGAATAGTCGCTCCCCTCCCTCAAGCGCGAGGGAGAGCGCCGAAATCAGAACTTGACCCTTACCGTTACCCGGCCATTGATCGGTGCGCCCGGTGTGATGTTATTGTTATTATGCGCATCGGCGAAATAGTCCGTGTCGAAAAGATTTTCGACATTGGCCTGCAACTGCACATTCTCGCTAATGTCATAAAACAAGGCCGCATCGACGCGAGTGAAGGCGGGAAGCCGGGTTGTCGTCGCGCTGGTGCGGATTGCGGCGAACTGGCTCGACTGGTGGATAATGCCAAGGCCGATACCGACGGCATCATTGACGTCATAACGGTTCCACAGCGATAGCTGGTGCTTTGGCACCTGGCCAAGCGCGACGAAATCATTTCCGCGCAATTTGGCGTCTTGCAGGGTGTAGCCGGCGCTCATCTGCCAGCCGGGCAACAGCTTACCGGTAACAGCCAGTTCCAGCCCCTTTATCCGCGTTTCGCCGATATTGATCGTCGTCAGCGGGTTGGCCGGATCGGGCGTGGTCGCATTGCTGCGATCCAACTGAAACAGCGCCGCCGTGACATTAAGATCGGGGCGGATATCCCATTTGGCGCCGATTTCATAATTGGTGAATTTTTCGGGCGCTAGATTTTGCGTCGTCGTCGATAGCGAGATGAACTGGTCGCCAGACCGTGGCAGGAAAGACCGGCTAAAGCTGGCATAAACGGACGCATTTTCCTGCGGTTTCCAGATCAAGCCAAGGCGCGGACTGATCTTGTCATCGCTGCGCGCAAAGGGCCGGTCGACCGCAGGAATGAAATCGACGCCATCAATTTCGAAATGGTCAAAGCGCAAGCCCGCCACCACATCGAAATGATCGCCGATGCTGATCTGGTCCTGCATGTAAGCCGAGACAAATTGCACCTGCGACACGGTATCGCGCGACAGTGTAGTCATCGCAACCGCGGGGTAAACCGGGTTAGCAAGGCTGAACGTCCGGCCCGGAATGAAGGCCGGCAGGCGGCGATTGTTGCGCGTCTGCTGATCACCATATTCAATGCCGAACAACAGCTTATGTTCAACCGCGCCGGTCGCGACCTCCCAGATCAGATTTGCCTGACCGATCAGATTTTCGCGCTTGGTCGGGTCCGAATAGGCATCAAGCTGCACGCTGTTATTGGCCAAGTTAACGGGGCCATTGGCGTAAACATTGACATAGAATTTGTCATAATCGCCATAGAGCAATGTGCCGGTGAAGCTGAGATTATCGGCCAATTTCCCGTCGAGCCGTGCCTTGGCGACATGCGCCTCCAGAGTGGAACGGTTGATGCCGGGGACACCGAAAAACAGCCGGTCATAGCCGCGCAACGGGGCGTTTGCCTTGCCTGAGACTGCGACTGATGGCACGCCGCGGTCGGGCACGCGCTCATCATTCACATATTCGTAGGACAGCCCCAACTTCCAATCATTGCCAAGATCCACGGCAAGATAGGGGTTCCAGGCATAGCGGCGCCCATCGACAAAGCGGCGGTCGCTTTCCATCGCCTCATAGGTCGCGTTCAACCTTATGGCCGCCCGGCTGCCCAATGGGGCATTGATATCGGCGGACACATCCCAGCCGCCAAAGCTGTTGAGGCTGCTGCGCGCGCTGCCAAAGCTTTCATCGGCAACCGGCGTTTTCTGCACGCGATTGATAATGCCGCCACCGCCACCGCGCCCGAAGATCAGCGCATAAGGGCCTTTCAATATCTCGACACGCTCGACATTATATAGCCCTCGATAATATTGCACATCGTCGCGCACGCCATCGAGGAAGAAATCAGCGGTGGTATTCTGGCCGCGCAGCGTGATCTGGTCGCGATTGCCTTCACCCTGCCCCACCGTGGTTCCCGGGACATAGCGGAGCACTTCTCCAAGACTGTAATGCGCCTGATCGTCCAACTGTTCGCGGGTGACGACATGAATCGTCTGCGGCACGTCGATCAACGGGGTGTCGGTCTTGGTGGCGGTGACGATATCCTGCGCGACATAGCCCGTAGATGCACCAGTAACGATGATCGCGCGACAGTCTTCACACTGGTCGCCCAACTCACCACCATATTCATAGGCCTGGGCCGGGACCGCCAATGCGGCGCAAAGCGCAAGGGCGGAAATGCCCGAAACTCGCAACATCGTCATCGTCTCTTCTACAGCCCTTATTGAGAAAGATTCTCAAATCCCCAAAGCCTCCCTATTGAGAATCGTTATCAGTTGCAAATGCAAAAAGGACATCTGGTTGAACTTTTTTGAAATGCCAATATCAACGACGCACATGCCCCCTCTTGCTTGCGCGGGGGAAAGGGAAAGTAAAAAGGAATTCGTCGTGAAAGCAACCATCTGGCACAATCCCGATTGCGGTACATCGCGCAAGACGATGGCCATTCTTCAGGAAACGCCGGACATCAACCTGACCGTTATCGAATATAAGAAGACACCGTTCACTCGGGAAAAGCTGGAGCAGTTGTTCCGCGATGCCGGCTTATCCCCGCGTGAGGCGCTGCGCACCCGGGGCTCGCCTGCTGAGGAGTTGGGCCTGATCGACGGCGCTGATGGCGAGCGCATCCTTGATGAAATGGCGAAGCAGCCCATCCTTGTCGAGCGCCCCTTTGTCGAAACCGACAAAGGTGTCCGCCTCTGCCGCCCTCAAGACAAGGTGCATGAGATTTTGTAACTGCCGACACAGAACATGGCGTTGACGTCCGTTCTGCATTACCATCGGCCGCAACAAAGGCATCGCTTTACGGCTGGCCGCAAAAGGGGGAAAAACATTATGCGCAGATTCTTGAAAGGCCTCGCCTTTTTCCTGATCGTCGCAATCGGGGGGATCATATTCTGGGGCTATGCCGCTGATGTTCCCGTAAAGGATCTGCGCACAAAATATGCAAATGCCGAATCCGAATTTGTCGATCTGGGCGACGGCCTCACCGTTCACCTACGCGACGAAGGGCCAAAAGATGCGCCCGCGATCATCCTTTTGCACGGCTCCAACGCCTCGCTCCATACATGGCAGCAATGGGTCGACCGGCTGGGCAAGGATTATCGGATCATCCGTTTCGATCAATGGGGGCATGGCCTTACCGGTCCGCACCCCAAGGGCGACTATAGCGTGGCCGCCTATGTCGATGCCGTAGACCGTGTCGCGCGCAATCGCGGCCTGACCCGTTTCTACTTGGGCGGTAACAGCATGGGTGGCGGAATCAGCCATGCCTATGCGGTGGCCCATCCCGAAAAGCTTGCCGGCCTGATCCTGGTTGATCCATCGGGCGCACCCGATGCCAAGCCGCGCCAACTTCCCATCGGCTTCCGCCTTGCGGCGATGCCCGGCGTCAACCAATTGGCCACAATCCTCACTCCGCGCAGCCTGATCGAGCGCAGCCTTGATGGCAGCGTCAGCAACAAGGCGGTGGTTACGCCCGCAGAGATTGATGAATATTGGGAATTGCTCCGCCATCCGGGCAATCGTGAAGCCACGCTGAAACGTTTCGGCACCCCGCGTACGCCGATTGCCGAAAAGGATATCGGTGCGGCCACAAGGGCCATTCCGGCGCTCATCCTGTGGGGTGACGAAGACAAGCTGATTCCGGTGAGTGCCGCCCAATGGTTCGGGCGCATTTACCCGAACAATCAAACGCACATCTATAAAGGGATTGGCCACCTTCCGATGGAAGAGACCGCCGAACAAAGTGCTTCGGACGTTCGCGCCTGGCTTTCCGCAAATTCTGCGGCGGGGTGACAGGGGCGCCCCCCTCACCCCGCATGCATATCAGATTCCGTCGACGCTTTTGCTGACCAGCACATTGACGGAAACCCGGCGGTTCTGCGCCTTGCCTTCTTCGGTGTCATTGCTCGCCAATGGATCGGATTCGGCCATGCCTGTCGGGGTCAGCATCCGATAGGGCTTCCAGCGACACTGCTGCTGCAGATGATTGATAACACGGGCCGCTCGTTTCTCGCTGAGTGTCTGGTTATATTCCTCGCTGCCGACCGAGTCCGTATAGCCGACCACCAGCAACAGCGCATTGTCGGTTGCCTCGGCCTGGCTTGCCGCAGAGCATAGCTCTGCCTTGGCTTGGGATGAGAGCACCGCTTGGCCGGTATCGAAATAGACGTTGGTCGTGCCTTTGATATTATATTTGTCGATATCGCCCATGCGTCCGCGCAGCGCCTCGGTCGCCGCTGTCTGTTCGGCAAATTGCTGCGCAGTGCCGTTGCGGATCATCGTTGCGGTTTTCAGGTCGCCATTGCGGAAACTGATCTGGTTGGCGATCAGCCCGTTGCCCGACTGCCAGGTCTTCACCGTAACCGGCAAACCGTTGAGCAGCGAATCCTGCGCCAGCTTGCCTCGGCCACCGAAAAGGCCGCCGCTGGTGCGAATGCGCGTATTGGCATCAAAAGTGACAATTGTGCTTTGGCCATCGGCCGTCGTGATCTGCAACCGATCATTGCTACGCGCAGTAATCACGCCCTTGATTTCCGGTCCCTTCACCAGCGCTGCAGGCTGGGACTGGACGGCACCATCGACGATGATGGGGTCGGGATTTTGCGACTGGGCTGAAAGGCTGACGGGAAAGGCAAGCGCGGTTGCGACCGCAGCCATTGCCAGCAATCCCGTTCCGTTTGTGCTGCAACGCATATATATTCTCCTGCTGACGGGGTGTCACCAAGAGCCTGTTGATCAAAACCTGTCTGCCCGATGAATAGTTGCGCGAAACGCATTCATCATGCGGTCCAGACGCGCGCGGTGTGCGGCAAAGCGATATTCGTCATGCAGCCATGAACCCGAAACGCTACTCATGCGATCGTGGCATTCGCGATTAACCGACCTCACGGCGGGTTGGTAATCCGAACAGCGCGCAAGCATCCAAAAACACCATCGGCCGGCCGAAATAATAGCCTTGGATTTTGTCGCAGCCAAATTGCTGGATCATCTGCAATTCCTGTTCATTCTCGACGCCCTCTGCAGTCGTCGCAATGTCCAGCGCGTCGGCCATGGCGACCACAGCACGGATGATCGCGATACATTCCGGCTTGGCCTTGGCCGCACCTGTCACAAAGCTGCGGTCGACCTTGATCGTGTCAAAACGGATATTGCTGAGATAGCCGAGCGAGGAATAGCCGGTGCCGAAATCGTCGAGCGACAATTTGATACCCAGTTTGCGAAGACGATCCAGAACCTGCACCGCGAGCCCGCCGTCGCGAACAAAAATGCTCTCGGTGACTTCGATTTCCAGCCGCCACGCAGGAAGGCCGGTATCGTGCAACACTTGGACCACTGTTTCGACGAAGGCCGGGCTGGTTAGCTGGTCGACCGATACGTTTACCGCGACCTTGATCGTTTCAGGCCATTGCATCGCATCCGAACAGGCCTGGCGCAGCACCCATGCGCCAATCGGCACGATCAGCCGGGCTTCTTCTGCAACAGGAACAAATTTCGCCGGCGAAACATTGCCGAATTTGGGGTTATTCCAACGCAACAAAGCTTCAAAACCGGTAATGCCATGGCCGTCGTCAGCCTCAACCACCGGCTGATATTCAAGGTGGAACTGGTTGCGTTCCAGCGCATTGCGCAGTTCAAATTCCAGCACGCGGCGCTCTTCCGCGCTGGCATGCAGTTTGTGCTGATAACTATGATGCGTGTTACCGCCATCATCCTTTGAACGGTAAAGGGCAAGGTCGGCGCTGCGCATCAGCAATTCAACTGTGCGCCCGTCTACCGGGCCTACCGCACTGCCGACACTCGCACCGATATACAGCGTGTTTTGATCGACCTCATAGGGTTTGGACAGCGTTTCGATGATCTTTTTGGCGACTCTTGCGACATAAGTTGAGTCCGATGCATCCTTCAGCACAACCGCAAACTCGTCTCCGCCCAGACGGCCGCACAATTCGTTCGCCGACATGATCATCTTCAGCCGCTTTGCCACCTGTGCGAGCAGCCGGTCGCCGACCGGATGGCCAAGCGTATCATTGACCGCCTTAAACCGGTCGAGGTCGATCATCATGAAGCCGCAGCGACGGCGCCATTGATCCGCGTCGGCAAGCACCTGTCCCAATGCCTCGGTAAGTTGCAGACGATTGGGCAACCCCGTCAGCGTATCGAAACGCGCAAGGTGCGAGATTTTCTCTGCCGATTCGCGCTGTTCCGTCACGTCCGATCCGACACCGCGAAAGCCTAGAAAACTGCCATTTTCGGCATGGCGGGGAGATGCGGACAATTCCCACCAGCGGCGCACGCCATTGATGGTGACAGGGACGATCAGGTTGGAAAAGGCCTCACGGCGCTTCAACCGATCAGCCAAATCATGCAGTGCTTCGGGATAGCGGCCGGTATCCCAAGCGTCACCGGCGATCAGTTTCAGCAAGGGCTGGCCTTCAATCGCCTTGGGCTCTGCCTCCAGCGCAAAGGCGAAGCGCGGGCTGGCATGGCTGACGCAGCGGCTGGTATCGGTCTGCCACAACCAGTCTGCGCCGCTATCTTCAAATTCGCGCAGCAACAGGCTGACAGTTTCGGATTTTTCGTGGAGCACATTGCTCGCCAATTCGTAAAGCACCTGCGCCTTTGCGCTGCGCAAAACGCCCACAGCCATCAAGCCGCCGAGCGCAGCGCTGGCCAGCGCGAGGTAGATTTCACCATTGACCAGCCAGCCAGCCACACCGCCCATGGTTGCGGCGGCGACAAAGGCCGTCCCGGCAATGGGAAGGCTGGGAAGTAAAAGCGAGGCGAACACCATCATGGCGAGGTTGACTGACCATATCCCCAGCCATTGGGGCATGGCGCCAAAACTACCAAGGAAAGGAAGTGCCGCGCCCCACACCGCGCCGCCAATTGCCGAATGGCGGCCGATCAGCAGGAAATCGCGCTGACGCGCCTGTCCGGATTCAAAATAACCCAATGGCGAACGGCGCGAGAGAATGAGGATGCTGCAGCCGATGAGTGCCGCGACCCACGCTGCCAAGGCCCAATAGGGGGCTGTGTCGAACGCAATCGCCACGATCAGCGCGCCGGATATCACCGTCGCTGCAAGCTGCGCACCGCTGCGGTCGCGCAGGCTGCGCGCCTGGATTTCGAAAAGTTGCGCGGTTTCGATACCGCTGGGCGCGTCAAAGCCCAGCAATGCCTTTGCCGAAATGTCCCTTGGCAGGTCGCCCGATGATTCTTGCTTGCTCACAGGTGCGGCATAACTGCCGAAACTTACTTAATCGTAAGCGCCCCGTTCAGAAACCAACTTAAGATCTATTCAGGCAGCAATCGCATAAGGCTGAATCTCGCCCGACAGATACAGATTGCGAGCTTTTGCGCGGCTCAACTTGCCCGAACTGGTCCGCGGCAAGGTGCGAGGCGGCACCAATTCAACCAAGCAATTCATCCCCGTCACCGAACGGACCTTGTCCTTGATCTGCTCGCGCAACTTCGCGCGCTCACTCTCATCGGACGTACGGCACTGCACGAGCACAGCCGG
Organism: Sphingobium sp.; assembly: GCA_035196065.1. Lineage (NCBI taxonomy): Bacteria > Pseudomonadati > Pseudomonadota > Alphaproteobacteria > Sphingomonadales > Sphingobiaceae > Sphingobium > Sphingobium sp. Next base: position 1,900,900 of record CP136575.1, on the reverse strand, counting down.
GGTTTCCTCACCACCATTGGTGACAGCGAAAGCCGCGATATCTCCGGCCTTGAAACCCGGCAATTGTTCGACCGCCCATTCGATATCCTGCGGCCAATAATTCTTGCCATTGATGATGATCATATCCTTGGCACGGCCAACAATATAGATATAACCGTTTGAAAGATAACCCATATCACCAGTATCGAGCCAGCCATCCTGCATGCATGCCTCGGTCGATTCCGGATCACGGAAATAACCAACCATCAAGGACGGCCCTGTGCACCACACCTTTCCGATCACGCGGTCGGGCAGAATATTGCCGTCGGCATCACGCACCTCGATCTTCATATCCTTTGCAGCCTTGCCGCAATTGACGATCGCACGATAGCGCGTCGGGCGATCATTGGACCCGGGAACGCCGGTCAATTCGCTTTCCTCGACCAGTTCGACCTGTATCCCTTCACCCGGCGGCATGATCGAGACAGCAAGTGTCGCCTCGGCAAGGCCATAGCTGGGCAGGAAGGAACTGGCCTTGAAGCCAGCATCGCCAAATGCATCGACAAAGGCCTGCATCACATCGGGACGGATCATGTCCGCCCCATTGCCCGCAAGCCGCCAATGGTCGAGCTTGAAGCGTTCTGAAACCTGGCTCTGGCTGGAAATGCGGCGCGCGCAAATGTCATAACCGAAAGTCGGCGAATAGCTGATTACCGTGCCATCGGCGCGGCTGACCATATCGAGCCATGCGAGCGGACGGCGGGCGAAATCTTCGGTCTTCATATAATCGGTCGACACCTGATTGGCGACGACTGAGAGGAAGCACCCCACCAGCCCCATGTCATGATACCAGGGCAACCAGGATACGCAGCGATCCATCGCCTGCAATTGCATGCCATGGCTATGCGCCGAAAGATTGTTGAGCAGCGCATGGTGCGACACGGCAACACCGTGCGGGAAACGCGTCGAACCGCTGGAATATTGCAGATAGCAAATTTCGTCAGTCTTCGCGGGCGGCAAATCGGTCTTCAACGCAATACGATCATTGAATTCCGCCCAATCAATCCCTTCGACGTTGCAGCGCTTGGCTGCTTCGCCAGCCATTTCGGCCAGTTCGGGCGGGAAAAAGAGGATCGACGGATCGCAGCTTTTCAACTGCACCATGATCTGGTCGATATAGCTTTCCTTGCCGCCAAAACTGGTTGGCAAAGGCAGCGGCACCGGCCAGGCCCCAGCATAGACGCAACCGAAGAAAAGTGCGGCAAATTCAGGCCCGGTTTCGGCGATCACCGCGATCCGGTCTTCCTTTTTAACACCATGGCTGATCAGCCGGTAAGCTGCATCAAGCGCATCCTTGCGCATCTCGCTGAACGGATAGGAACGCGCAAGTTGACCGCGCATGTCATGAAAGTTCAGGCCTCTTTGGCCCTGCGCTGCATAGTCCAGCGCATCTCCCAATGTCTCAAAGTCTGAAAACCGGCGCTCCAGCGTATCGCAGGAGGGCGTAGGTGTTAGACCGGTCATGAGCGTTCCCTTATTATTGCGACCCCGATTTGACCTTCTTTTACCCGCTCTTTGGAGTTCAAAATTCGACCCGACTGTGGCAACAATGCGGCGTGGCCGAAGAACGCAGACCCAATAAGGTGCGCAAGCCCCTGAATCCGCTGAAGCTGCGCGATCTCGCGCTGCGCTATGTTGGCCGATATGCAACCAGTCGCAAGAAGCTGTCCGATTATCTTGGCCGCAAGCTGCACGAGCGCGGCTGGGACAGCGAAGAGGCAGTCAATATCGATGCGCTGATCGACGATTTTGCAAGACTTGGCTATATCGACGACGCCGCTTTTGCCGCCGCCCGCGCCCGCACCATGGCGGCCCGCGGCCTTGGCGCACGCCGGGTGCATGAAGATCTGCGCGCCAAGGGGATAGCCGAAAACGACGCCGAAGACGCCCGCAGCGAAACCGATGCGCAAAAATGGCAATCGGCAGACCGTTTTGCCGAACGCAAGCGCATTGGCCCTTATGCGACCGAAGCTGCAACGGACGAACTGAAACGCAAACAATTCGCGGCCTTCCTGCGTGCGGGCCATGATTTCGAAATTGCACGCAAATATGTCACCGCTTTGCCAGGCACAGTTTTGGAGGCAGATTGAAGCCATGAACCGCCGATTCGTCCTTGCGGCGCTGCCGCTGATCTTCTTGCTCACCGCCGCTACTCCGCCGAAAAAGCCAGCCGTACCGCCTGCGCCTTTGCCTGATCTGGTGAAGATCGTGCTGGCGACCGAATTGGGCCCGATAGAGCTTGAACTCGACGCGAAGCGGGCCCCGATCGCGACGCGCAATTTCGTGCGTTATGTCGACCAGCGCCGCTTCGATGGCATCACATTCTACCGTGCGATGAAATTGGCATGGGGCGAACAGCCCAATGGGCTGATCCAGGCGGGAACGCGCGGCGATCCGAGGCGGGATCTGCCGCCAATCGCGCATGAGACAACCGATCAAACCGGGATATTGCATAGGGCCGGCAGCATTTCGATGGCGCGCTGGGCACCCGGGACCGCGCGTGGCGATTTCTCGATCCTCTTGTCGGACATGCCCAGCCTTGATGCCGATCCGAAATCGACCGATCCCGAAGCCCGGGCCGGCTATACGGCGTTCGGCAGGGTTACCGCAGGCATGGATATCGTAAAGCAGATTTTTGATTCCCCCATCTCCCCAACGCTTGGCGAAGGCGCGATGCGCGGACAGATGATTGCGAAACCGGTTAAAGTGCTTACGGCCCGGCGGATGCTAACGCCATAGTGTAAACCAGCCCTCCCCTAACCCCTCCCGCACGCGGGAGGGGGATATTTAAGAAGCGTATTCAGTCCCCCTCCCGCTTGCGGGACGTTGATGTTTAAGTAACGTATTCAGTCCCCCTCCCGCTTGCGGGAGGGGCTAGGGGAGGGCCCGAGAGCGAGCATGATGGTCTCAACTACGCCCTCTAGATTTTGCGTCACATCGTCATTTGTAAATCGCAAAACGCGATAGCCTTGTGTTTTCAAAAACTGATCCCGTTTCGCATCGTAATTGTGCCGGATATCGTGAGAAAAACCATCAATCTCGACAACCAACCTAGCTGAACGGCTAACGAGATCGCAGAAATAGGGTCCAATCTGAAACTGCCGGGTAAAGCGATGACCTGATAGCTTAGCTCCGGAAACTGCGCGCCAGAGTTTTCGTTCGGCTGGCGATGCGCCGAGCCGCAATTCCCGTGACCGATCTATGTCGCGCTTCCGAAATTCAGGGCGTTTCATAACGATTGGCCCTCCCCTAACCCCTCCCGCACGCGGGAGGGGGATTATCTGGTTAGTTCCTCGGCGGTTGCCTGCGATAGGATAGCGCCTCGGCGATGTGGATCCGTCCGGTTGTCGCGCAGCCGGCAAGGTCGGCGATGGTGCGCGCGACGCGCAAAATGCGGGTATAGCCTCGGGCAGACAGCCGCATCGCCTCGCTCGCCTGTGCCAATAATCGCTGCCCCGGTTCATCAGGCGTGGCATGGGCATCCAGCAACTCTCCGTTCAGTTCGGCATTGGTGCGACAGCCAGAACCGGCCAGTCTTTCGGTCTGCACTTGCCGCGCGGTGAGCACGCGGGCAGAAACCTGGTCGGATCCTTCGGCGGGGGATGGCAGAACCAGATCAGCCGCACTGACAGCCTCTACCTCAACATGCAGGTCAATCCGGTCGAGCAGTGGGCCTGAAACCTTGGATTGGTAATCGGCGGCGCAGCGTGGTGCCCGGCTGCAAGCAAGCGCGGCATCGCCCAGATGGCCGCAGCGACAAGGGTTCATCGCCGCCACCAGCTGCACCCGGGCTGGAAAGGTCACATGGCTGTTCGCGCGGGCCACACTAACCTCACCCGTCTCCAAGGGTTGGCGTAAACTATCGAGTACAACTCTCTGAAATTCGGGTAATTCATCCAAGAATAATATACCCAGATGGGCAAGGCTGACTTCACCCGGCCGCACCTTCAGCCCGCCGCCGACCAGCGCTGGCATGGATGCACTGTGATGCGGAGCGCGAAAAGGCCGATTACGGGAAATGCGCCCGCCTTCAAGCATGCCCGCGACCGACGCAATCATCGAAACCTCCAGCGCCTCTGCCGGGGTCAATTCGGGCAATATTCCCGGCAAGCAAGAAGCAAGCAACGATTTCCCGGCACCGGGCGGGCCGATCATGAGCAGATTATGCCCCCCTGCCGCTGCGATTTCGAGCGCACGCTTCGCCGTTTCCTGCCCTTTTACCTGCTTCAGATCGGGGCCACGTAAAGGCGCTTGAGCATGGCCCGGTTCGGGCGGACGCAACAGCCCCTGCCCTTTCAGATGGTTGAGCAGAGACAGGAGATCGGGCGCGGCGACCACCTCTATCTGCCCTGCCCAGGCGGCCTCGGCACCCTGCACGGCGGGGCAGATCAAACCCATCTGCCGCGATGACGCATTGAGCGCGGCGAGCAGCACACCGGGCGATGCGGCAACCCGCCCATCAAGGCCAAGTTCGCCAACCACGACATAATGCGATAAAGCCTCCCCATCGATCAGCCCCATGGCCGAAAGCAACGCCAGCGCGATTGGCAGATCGTAATGCGATCCTTCCTTGGGCAAGTCAGCCGGCGACAAGTTTACGGTGATCCGTTTGGGCGGCAGCGACAGGCCCAACGCGGCAATGGCCGAACGCACCCGTTCGCGGCTTTCTGCGACGGCCTTGTCGGGCAGGCCAACAACGGTAAAGGCCACCATGCCGGGCGCCACCTGACACTGAACCTCTACGGCGCGGGCATCAAGGCCCAGATAAGCGACGGTGGAAACGGTTGCGACCATGGCCAAGCAATCCCGGACAAAGGGTTTGAACTTGCGCCATTTTGGCCACCACGCGCTGGGCGCTTGATAGCATGAAAGCGCTTGATGGCAAATCATCGCTAAGCCCGCCTTAACCGTTGGTGCAGAGGGTTTTGCAACCTGCCTGCGGCCATGATCATCCGGCCATGGCGTATCAACAGCCCTTTCCAATCGGCCTTGCCGGCTTGCTTGCCCTGATCCTTTCAGTGGTGCCCTGCCATGCTGCAACGCTGGAAACAGCGGTTGAGATTTATGATGTCGCAATCACGTCAGAAGATGCCGACGCTTCGGTGGCTGAGCGGTCAATTGCACCCGTCGTTGGCGAAATAGCGCCGAGCCGCAGTCCACTGGCAAGTTTCGGCCCGTTCCATATGATCTCCGCCGACCGGGCGGAACTGATCGGCAGCATCGAAAGCGATACGCCGGCCCAATTTTCGGCCTTGCTTCGTGCCTTTCCCACATTGCGCCAGATCGACATGGTCGAATGCCCGGGCACGGGTGACGATAGCGCCAATCTTGCGCTGGCGCGGATGGTACGGCGTCAGGGCGTCACCATGCACGTCCCTGCCGGCGGATCGGTGCGTTCTGGCGGTGTGGAGTTGTTCCTTGCCGGCGTTCGGCGCAGCGCCGCGCCCAGCGCCGAATTTGCCGTGCATAGCTGGCGCGACGAGGATGGCTATGAGGCCGAAGACTTTGCCGCCGATGATCCCGTGCATCTCGAATATATCGCTTTCTACCGCGAAATAGGGATGAGCGATGCCAAAGCCCGCGCCTTTTACGCGCTGACCAACAGCGCCGCGCATGACGATGCACTCTATCTCGGCCCGCACGATCTGGCCCGCTTTGTGCCACTGAACTAATCGAAATTTTCGCCACAAAGACCTTTGGGCGGCAGGACAAAGTTTGATATCCTTCGCTGCACGGGGCGAAGGAGGACTGACATGACATATATCGACGGTTTCGTGATCGCCTGCCCCAAGGCCAAAAAACAGGATTTCATCGACCATGCCAGCCGGTCCGATGGAATGTTCATCGAAATGGGAGCGTTGCGGGTGATCGAATGCTGGGCCGATGACGTCCCCGAAGGCAAGCTCACCGATTTCCGCATGGCCGTAAAGGCCGAACCGGATGAGGATGTTATCTTTAGCTGGATCGAATGGCCCGACAAGGCGACGCGGGACAAGGCCTATGCGCAAATGATGGACCCGACCAATGCCGACCCGCGCATGGACCCGGAAAAAAATCCCGTCCCGTTCGATGGCAAGCGGATGATCTTTGGCGGATTTACGCCCGTCCTCGACATGGTGTCTTAAGGTTGACCCTAAAGGTCGAGCAGGCGCGTCCGCACCTGTTTATATTGCTGCCGCGCGCATATTCCTTGTTTCGCCACAATCATTGCCCACATGGGCAAACATGAACGGCAAATTCAGGCAGACGCCTAAAAAGCTGAGCGAAATGCGCCCATTCCAGTGGGTGATGATCGTGCTCGGCTGGATGCTGCTCTTGCTCGCCCCAATCGTCAGCCCGCTGCCCGGGCCTGCAGGCTTTGCCTGTTTCTTTCTGGGATCGGTGCTGATCCTCAAAAATTCGCTATGGGCGAAGAAGCAATATGCACGGCACGGCAAACGCCACCCCGAATATGGCGAATGGTTGAACTGGCTTTTGCGGCGCAAGCGGTTTCGCAAAAGGCCGCCCTTTCCGCCGGTGAAGCGCGACCTTGCAATCTGGTTCGGGCGCATGAAAAAGCGCCTTCGACTGCTCTAGTCGATGTTGACTTTTGACAGCCCTGTCCATAAAGGCGCGCTCAACAAAGGCGGTCGCCGCAAGATTCGGCGGCTGTTTTCATTTTGAACAACGAAAATTCCAAGGATCACGCACATGAAGCGCACCTTTCAACCGAGCAATCTCGTCCGCGCCCGTCGCCACGGTTTCCGTCTGCGTATGTCGACGGCAAGCGGCCGTGCGATCCTGAATGCGCGCCGCGCCCGCGGCCGCAAAAAGCTGTCGGCCTGATTCGACACGATCCCGGTTGCCGCACCATGCGCGGCTATCTGGTCATCAAGAAAAGGCCGGACTTTCTGGCCGCCAACCGGGGGAAGCGCTATGCAACTCCCGGTTTTGTTTTGCTGGTCCACGACAGGGGCGATGCCGACCCGGCAAAGCGGCTGGGCATCACCATTACCAAGAAGGTCGGAAATGCGGTGATCCGCAACCGGATGCGCCGGCGCTTTCGCGAGCTGGCGCGCGAATTGCTCCCCGAACTTGGCAAATCCGGCGCCGACCATATCCTGATCGGCCGCGATGGCGGGATTGAGCGGGATTTCGGTCAATTGCGCGAAGAGATGACAAAGGCGCTGAAAAAGGTGGCGCAATGATCGCCCGCCTGCTGATTCTGGTTGCTCGAGGGTGGCAAATCGGGCCTTCGCGTATCCTGCCGCCCACTTGCCGCTATGCGCCAAGCTGTTCGGCCTACGCGATCGAGGCGTTGCAGAAACATGGCGCGATTAAGGGTGGCTGGCTGGCGATGAAACGGCTATTGCGCTGCCATCCTTGGGGCGGGCACGGATATGATCCAGTACCTTGACCTATTTCCAAGACTTGAATTGACGGGGAATTTTTGAGTGGAAGACCGGCGTAACATCATCCTGGCGGTAGTGCTGACAGGACTTATCCTTTTCGGCTGGCCCTATATCGCAGGCTATTTCTTCCCGACCCCGCCTGCGGAGAAAACCGCAACGGCGAGCGCAAGCGGCACCACCAGCGCAGCAACGCCTGCCGCCGATGGCACGCCCACGACTCCAAGCGCCGATATTGCAACCCCGGCCGCACCTGCAAAAACCGTAACACTCGCATCAGCTCTGGCGGCTAACCCGCGCGTTCTGGTCGAAACACCGAAGCTGAAAGGTTCGATCAACCTTGAAGGCGCGCGGATTGACGATATCGTTCTCACCGCGCACCGTCAGGAACTGTCGAAAAATTCGCCGGCCGTTCGTCTTTTCGCTCCCTCGGGCACGGCCAGTGCCTATTTCGCCCGTTTTGGTTGGACCGGCACCGGCGCGACTCTGCCAACTGACAAGACAGTCTGGACGCCCAGCGCTAAGACGCTGACGCCGGAAACGCCCGTCACCTTGACATGGACCAATCCCGAAGGGCAGCGGTTCGACATCAAATTGTCGATCGACGAACATTATCTGATCAGCGCCGAGCAGAGCTTTACCAACGCCGCTGGCCTGCCGACCGCCAATGTCGCACCGTTCGGCCTGATCACCCGCAAAGGTGCCCCCGCCGATGCGACCAAGGGCGGTTCGATCTTCACCCAGATCCATATCGGCCCGATGGGCGTGTTCAACGGCCAGCCCAATTATGAATGGGGTTATGACCAGGTTGCCGAAGCGCCCGGCGGCAAGGTGGATTTTGCGACCACCGGCGGCTGGAACGGCCTGACTGACAAATATTGGCTCGCCGCGCTGATCCCTGACCAGAAGGTGCCGGTAAAGGCCGAGTTTCGGTCGGAAGGCGGCTTCAACTGGGCCAATGTGCGCAACGCGCAACTGACCGCAGTCGATGCCGGCCAGACCGTCAGCCAGACATCGCGTCTCTTTGCCGGTGCGAAGGAATTTGAAGAACTGCGCAATTACACCGACACGCTCGGCATTCCCTATCTGGATTATTCGATCGATTGGGGCTGGTTCTGGTTCATCGCCATTCCCTTCCAAAAACTGCTGATCTGGCTTTTCGATCTGGTCGGCAATTTCGGCGTCGCGATCATCGGCCTGACGATTATCGTCCGCCTGTTCATGTACCCCGTTGCGCAAAAGCAATTTGCCTCAATGGCAGGCATGCGCGCCGTGCAGCCGAAGATGAAAGAGCTTCAGGAGCGCTATAAGGACGACAAGCCGAAGATGCAGCAGGAGTTGATGAAGCTGTATCAGGAAGAAAAGATCAATCCGCTTGCCGGCTGTCTGCCCATCTTGTTGCAGATTCCGATCTTTTTCGCGCTGTACAAAATCCTGATGTTGTCGGTGGAAATGCGCCACCAGCCGTTCATCCTTTGGCTGAAGGACCTTTCGGCACCCGACCCGTTGACCCCAATCAACCTGTTCGGCCTTTTGCCCTTCACGCCACCGGCCTTCATCGCAATCGGCGTGCTGCCGATCCTGCTGGGCATCACCATGTGGCTGATGCAGCGCCTGAACCCGCAGCCGATGGACGAAGTCCAAAAACAGGTCTTTGCGATCATGCCCTGGTTCCTGATGTTCATCATGGCACCCTTCGCAGCGGGCCTGCAACTCTACTGGGTCGTTTCGAACCTCATTTCGATCGCCCAGCAGAAATGGCTCTATTCGCGCCACCCGATCCTGAAGGAACAGATGGCGAAGGAAGAAGCCGAAAAGAAAAAGGCGAAAGCCTGAGCGCCGCGTCGCCCCGGTCAAGACCGGGGCGGCAGCGGCATTCACCGGCGTGACGGAGATCATTATGGATACGAAAATCTTCTCAGGCCCGGTCAACTTCCTGAAATCGGCCCCGGGTCTTGAATTCCTGCCCGATGCAGATGTGCCGGAAATCGCCTTTGCCGGCCGGTCGAATGTTGGCAAGTCGAGCTTGATCAACGCGTTGGTCAACCGCAACGGCCTAGCCCGCGCATCGAACACGCCGGGGCGCACACAGGAACTGAATTTTTTCGATGTAGGCGAGCCGCCGCTGTTCCGCATCTGCGATATGCCCGGCTATGGCTATGCCAAGGCACCGATCAAGACCGTGCAGAAATGGCGCTATCTGGTGAATGACTATCTGCGCGGAAGGCAGGTGCTGAAACGCACCTTTCTCCTCATCGACAGCCGCCATGGCGTAAAGGAAGTCGATCGCGAAATCATGAAAATGCTCGATGGCGCGGCCGTCAGCTATCGCGTTGTCCTTACCAAGACCGACAAGATCAAGGCCAGCGAACTTGCCGCCGTCGAAGAGGCAACGCTTGCCGAATTGCGCAAGCACAGCGCCGCTTTTCCGCTGATCAACGCAACATCGGCCGAGAAAAAGGGCGGGATCGAAGCGCTTCGCGATGCAGTGCTCGAGGCAGTTGTCAGTTAGACAGTTTGCCAATCATGTCGTCCCCGACTTGATCAGGGCCGACGTCTGCTCTCGACACCGACCGCTTCACCCGCCATTAAAGCGGCATGACCCTCAAACTAATCATCGGCAACAAGGCCTATTCCAGCTGGTCGATGCGCGGCTGGCTTGCCTGCAAGCAGTCCGGCCTCCATTTCGAAGAACTCACCGTTCCGCTTTACGATGAAAGCTGGGACGAACGGAAGCGCGAGGAAGATCTGGCGCCTTCATCCGGGAAGGTACCGATCCTGTGGGATGGCGATGCCGTGATTTGGGACAGTATGGCGATCCTGGAATATCTTGCTGATAAGGTCGGCCGCGACCGTTTCTGGCCCAAGGATGACGTCGCGCGCGGCATGGCCCGGGCAATGTCGTCGGAAATGCATTCAGGCTTTCTGCCGCTGCGTCGCGAATGTTCGATGAACCTGCGCAAGACCTATGAAGATGTGAAAATCAGCGAGGAAACGCGCAACGATGCGCTGCGTATCCTCAGCCTTTGGGCAGAGGCACGCGCACGTTTTGGCGATGACGGGCCCTATCTGTTTGGAACCTATAGCGCTGCAGATATCATGTACGCCCCGGTCGTAACCCGCTTTGTCACCTATGGCTTCACTCTGCCCGGCTTTGCCGCCGCTTATGTCGAGGCAATACTCGCCCACCCTTGGACGCAGCAATGGTACGCCGCCGCGCGGGACGAGCAGTGGGTGATAGAAAGATTTGAGGCAGCACCAGCCAAGTGAATATCTCCCTCCCGCTTACCGGAGGGGAAACCCTATTTCAGCCGCTTAGCTTCATAAGGCGTGCCATCCTTGTGGTAATAGCCTTCTCCGGCAAAGGTCATGTCGATATCCGAATAGGCGCCGCCTAGGCTGCGATCACCCGCGGCGATCGCAATGAAGCTGCAATCGGCATCGCTGCGGTTGACGAGATGGTGGCCATTGGCGACGCCCATCGGCCACGCGGCTACGTCGCCCGGGTGTAGGATGGTCTCACCACTATCCTCGATCAGCACAGCCTCTCCCGACAACATCACCAGCAGTTCGTCCTCGCCTTCATGCCAGTGACGCTGTGACGACCAGCCGCCGGGCTTCAGCACGACATGGCTGGCACCCATCGCCGTCAACCCTGCAACAGGCGCAAGCCGACGCCACCACCGCCCCTTGACCGCATCGTCAAAGGGCGGCGGATAACCTGTGGCGTTTGATTGGGGGATCGTTTCGATATCGATCTTGGGCATGGCTTGGCTTCCTTAATGTTGGACAAATCCTACCCAGCTTGTCATTCCCGCGAAAGCGGGAATCCATGGGCTTAACTGCTGGTTTGAACATCGGCGCTTGACCATGGCTTGTCGATCAAGTGGGGATAACAGAAATTATGACCGAGAGTTTGGCTCTCACTTACGCCCAACGCCTGATTGCATGCGAAAGCGTCACGCCCGCCCACGGCGCGGTATTCGATACGCTGGAGGCGATGCTCGCTCCCATGGGCTTTGCCGTCGAGCGCTTTGTTTCAGGCGCGGATGATGCCGATCCGGCCCATGGCGGGCCTGTGGAAAACCTGTTTGCAATCCGTGGAAAAGGTGGGCGGCATTTTGCCTTTGCCGGCCATGTCGACGTCGTTCCGCCTGGCGCCGGCTGGACGAGCGAACCCTTTGCGCCTGAAATCCGGGGCGATCTGCTCTATGGGCGCGGCGCGGTGGATATGAAGGGCAGCATCGCGGCATTTGTCGCTGCAGTCGAAAAAATTCCCGAAAATGCTGGGACGATCAGCCTGATCATTACCGGTGATGAGGAAGGCCCGGCCATCCATGGCACCCGCGCATTGATAGATCATATGAAGGCACGCGGCACCCTTCCCGAGCTGTGCCTTGTAGGGGAGCCGACCAGCGTCAACCGCTTGGGTGACATGATGAAGGTCGGCCGGCGCGGGTCGGTGAATATGTGGATCACCGTTGAAGGGACGCAGGGCCATGTGGCCTATCCGCATCTTGCCGACAATCCGATCCCCAGACTGATCGCGATCCTTTCGCAGATCAAAGCAATCGAACTCGACCAAGGCACAGAGTTTTTTCAGCCAAGCAATATCGAGATTACCGAATTGCACACGGGCAACCCGGCGACCAATGTGATCCCTGCCAAAGCATTGGCGCGGCTATCTATCCGCTTCAATGATCTGCATAGCGGCGAAAGCCTGGTGGAGATGATCCGCGCGATTGTCGAACCGGGCAGCGGCACTTTGACCGCAATGATTTCGGGGGAAGCATTTCTGACGCCGCCGGGCGAACTGAGCGCGGCGATGGCGGCCATTGTCGAGGAGGTCACCGGCATTGCGCCCGAGGCATCGACCACCGGCGGCACATCGGATGCGCGCTTTCTTTCAAAGCTTTGCCCCGTGGTCGAATTCGGGCTGTGCAATGCAACGATGCACAAGCTGGACGAAGCCGTGGCGATTGCCGACCTTGATGCGCTGGCAGAGATTTACCGCCGGGTAACGCTGCGATTATTGGCGGCGTAAAATCCCTCCCGCCTGCGGCAGGGGGCTTAGCGCTTCAGCACAATATATAAGGCGCCCTCGCCCCCATGGCGCGGATGTGCCTGACGCACCGACGCAATATGCGCGGCATGACGCGAAGAGGCGAGCCAATCGCGCACCACGGATGCGATCGCGCCCCTGCCCTGCCCGCTGGCGCGATCATGGCCGCGTGGCTTGCCGGTCACCAGCAGCAGGACGCGCAGATTCTGGCGGATCGCCTGGTCGAGCATATGATCAAGCCGGGCATGTGCGCCTGCCAGGCCATGACCATGAAGGTCGATGCTGATATCGGGAATGATTGCGCCTTTTTGGAAACGGCGGTCCCAATGCGAATCCAGGCTGCCTTCCACAATCGGCGGCGGTAGTGGCGTTTTTTTCGCCTCGGCCCTGCGTTGACCCGCCGCTCCAAGCGATGGAGCCGGGCTTTTTGCTGCCGCCGTCTTTGCCGGGGCAGCAGGCTCAACAACCGGCGTTGCGTGCAAAGCCACCTTCAACGGATGGAGCGGCTTTACGGTGTCAATCACCCTTTGCCACAAAACGCGTTCCTCCGGATGGAGGCGACGCTGGCTCATGTCCCCGGAATCAGCCGGGCGACCGATGGCTTGGGCAGGAAGATCAATGCGCTGCCGCGTGCGGCCATGCCGCCGGCAATGGCGCGCGCGCGATCACCTGCACCCCAGAAGCTGTCGAAACGGTTCGCGCCCTTAATCGCGCCGCCGGTGTCCTGCGCGACCCAGACGCCATTGGGTTCGGCGCGGTCGAGCGAGAGCCAAACTGGTGCGCCCAACGGCACAAAGCGCGGGTCGACGGCAACACTTGCCTCACCAACCACTGGGAAACCCATCGCGCCAAGCGGCCCGGCACCGGTCAATTCGCGGAAGAAGATGAAGCTTTTATTCTCGTTCATGATCTTCTTCCCCTCTTCGGGGTTTTCGCGCAGGTAGCGGACAATGCCCTGCATTGAGCCATCGGTGATCAGGCCGCGATCCTTCATCAGCTTGCCGATCCCGGTATAACCCCGGCCATTCTGGCTTTCATAACCGATGCGCATCACATTGCCGTCGGGCAGCCGCAATCGACCCGAACCTTGAATTTGAAGGAAGAAGAATTCGACCGGATCGGCCGCAAAGGCGATTTCGAGTCCCCGCCCGGCAAGCGATCCATCGACGATTGCAGCACGCTCGTCATAAGGGATGAGCTTTGCGCCCTCTACCTTGCCGCGCACCGACTTACCCTTCAGGTCGTCGGAAAACTGACCGAGGTCGACATCAATCAAATCGGGTGGCCGGCGGTAAACAGGCACATCAAAACCGGGCTGGCGCGTCCGCGATCCGGCGATTTCGGGCTCGAAATAGCCGGTGACAAAGGCTTTGCCTTCGCCCACCTGCACTGCCTCCATATGCGTTGCGAAGAAGGAGATGGCATCGCCGTCCCAACTTTTCGCCGCATCGCAGGCGGCTTGCCAATCCGCAGGCTGGGTCAGGCCCGATGCATCGTTACGGCGCAAAAGGCCGGGGCAGGATGTACGGAACGAAGCGAGCGCAAGATCGGCCTTGCGTGCATCGACGGGCAGGCTGCCGATCGCAGGACCGCGCAGCACACCCGCGCTCGCGGCAGAGAGCACCTCTCCGCTCACAGCAGCAGCAGCCATCGGTGGAACCGGTGTTGCCGGGATTGGACGGGCTGCGACATCTCCAACGCGCTGTGGAACAGGCTTGCTCGCCGCAGTGGCGGCGCCGCCATTGGGAATGATCCCGCCAGCACAGGCGGAGAGGAGCAAAGATGAAAGTGCGAAGGCGAAAGCGGGTTTCTTCATACCCCGCGTGAATCAGACCTCGTCGGTTTCGTCAAGTTTCCAGTTGCGATCGCCAGATTTGACGTCGCGATAGAAAGTCCAGACGTCATGCGTTTCAACCGCATCGGTCAACGATCCGCCAATGACGTTGCCATCGGCATCCTTTACGAGCGCCGCAATGTCAGCGTCGAAACGGACGCTGATCCGCGCCATCGGATGATCATAGCTCGCATCCACGATGCGCGCTTCGTCAATGCGGACAAGCCGGTTTTCCAGCACTTCGCCCCGGGCGACGCGGCCATCAATGGCTTCGGCAAAACTTTCATAGACATCGTCGTCGCACAGATAGCGCAGCTGATCTTTTTCGCCCTTCCAATAGGCTTCCAAAATCATCCCATAAGCAGATTTGGCGCCTTCAACGAAAAGACCCGCATCAAAGGTGCGATCGGCATTGGCGATGGCACGCAGGCCGCTTTGTGCGGCAGGTTCAAACATCGGACTGTCAAACGTGACCGAAGCCGCGGGCTTTTCACCCGGTGTGGAGGACGTGCGGATGGCAGCCGGCTGGCGCTCCTCACCTGCCGGACGTGCCAGAGGCTCCTGCTCATGCCCGGTGCGTTTACCAAGCACGGAATAGAGCCGGAGGCCGAGAAAAGCGGCAACCATGGCAAGCAATACGATTTCAACAGTCACCATAATCCGTGCCTTATCACAAACTGCCCGAAAATATCAGCGTCAAAATCACCGATATCCGGACTCTCTGGTTAAAGGGCATGAAACCCCGCCCCAACGGCGTCAAGATAGGTATTTGCACGGACAGTTTCAAAGGGCGCCTCTGCAATTTTGCAATACTGAACGAATGGTGGCTTCGTTTCCCTTGGAACAAGAGACTAAAGCATTGCCCTTTGGCCTGCCCACTGCTAGGCGCGCTGCCAACTTCCGGCGACATTTGCGGCCGGGCAATTTGAGGGAAAGCACACAAAAATGGCCGAACTACAGGGCAATATCGTTTCGGATAATCTGAAGGCGAATGGCGAGGATACCGCGCCCGCGGTCGGCATGTTGAGCCAGTATATCAAGGATCTTTCGGTCGAAAATCCGAATGCGCCACACAGCTATAGCTGGGAAGGCAGCCCGCAGATCGATGTGCAGGTCAATATCGAAGTCCATTCGGTCAGCGATGAAGTCAACGAAGTCCTGCTGAAGCTGGGCGTCAAGGCAGAAGCCGAACAGGGCGTGCATTTCAACGTAGAGCTGGAATATGCGACACTTTTCGGGCTGCGAAATGTCGAACCGCAGCATGCGCACCAGTTCCTCTTCGGCGAAGCGCCGCGCCTGATGTTCCCGTTCGCGCGCCGCGTTGTCGCCGATGCCGTTCGCGATGCCGGCTATCCGCCGCTGGTTCTCGAGCCGATCGACTTTAACGGCCTCTATATGCAGCAGCTCGCCCAGGCGCAGGCAACCGCCGAGGCGCAGCCCGCCGGCGAAGCCTGACGGTAAGGCCGCCGGGCGGAACGAGATGGGGCTCGTCCGCAACACGATGACGATTGGCGGGCTGACGCTGGTCAGCCGCGTCTTGGGCCTTGTGCGCGACATGCTGATGGCGCGTTATGTAGGCGCGGGTCTTGCATCGGACGCCTTCCTGATCGCATGGCGGCTTCCAAACCTGTTCAGGGCATTATTTGCCGAAGGCGCCTTCGCGGCAGTCTTTGTGCCAATGTTCAACCGCAAACTTGCCGAGGGCGATGCCCAAAGTGAAGGGCGCGGCCTGATGCTCGCGCGCGCATTTGCCAGCCAGGTACTGTCGGTCCTCTTCCCGTTTCTTATTGTCTTCACGGTCGTGATGATGCTGGCTGCAGGCCCCGTCGTCTGGGCGATGACCGGCGGCTTTCCTGATGGCGGGCAGGAAAAGTTCGAGCTCGCCCGCCATTTGACAATCATCACCTTTCCCTATCTGGGGCTGATCTCGCTCGTGTCCTTGCTGGGCGGCATATTGAACTCGCTCAACCGTTTTTGGGTCAATGCTGCAGCACCCATCTTGCTCAATATCTGCATGATCGTCGCCTTGCTGTTTTTCCGCGGCGACACTGCATTGGACACCGCGGTCACGCAGGCGATCGCGGTTACCATATCCGGCGTATTGCAATTACTCTGGCTGATCTGGGCCTGCCGCAAGGCGGGTGTCAGCCTTAAACTCTCCTTCCCGCGCCTGTCACCCGACGTAAAGATGATGCTCGCGCTAATCGCACCTGCCGCGATTGGCCAAGGCGCGATACAGTTCAACCTGCTCGTTTCGACCTCACTGGCCGCGCGCTTCCTGCCCGAAGGATCGGTGTCGTGGATCTATTATGCAGACCGGTTGAACCAGTTGCCGCTGGGCCTGATTGGCATTGCAATCGGCACAGCAATTCTTCCCGCGCTTTCACGCCAGATTGCAGGCAGCGACCGTCAGGCAGCCTCTGACACACAGAACCGGGCGATCGAACTGGCGTTGTTGTTTGCCCTGCCCGCTGCCGTCGCACTGATCGTTGCGGCCGGTCCGATCATCCATGGCGTCTTCGAACATGGCGAATTCACCCGCCGCGATACGGCAGGCACAGCAGCCGTGCTGGCGGCCTTTTCGCTAGGCGTTCCGGCCTATGTGTTGATCAAGGTGCTGACGCCCGGCTTCTATGCGCGCAATGACACGAAAACGCCGTTGCGGCTTGCGCTCTGGTCGATGCTGGTCAATCTTGTCGGCAATCTCGTGCTGATCTGGCCGCTGCAACATGTCGGCGTCGGAATCGCGACCGCACTGTCCGCCTGGGTCAATGTGCTGCTGCTCTGGATCGTGCTGCGCCGACGCGGTCATATCGCGGCTGACACCCGCCTTCGGGCGAAGGCATGGCGGATTGTCGCTGCGGCAGCAGCGATGGGCGTCGCTTTATGGTTTGGCAACGAGCTGACCGAAGGATTGCTGGGCGATGGCCTGTGGCGGCGCGTGGCCGTTCTAAGCGCGCTGTGCGCGGCTGGTGGGGGCGTTTATGCTCTAGCCATATTCCTGTTCGGCGCGTATCGGCCAGCCGAACTCAAATCGCTGGTCCGTCGTCGCCCTGCTGCTGACGGCGATCCAGCCCCAACCGAATGAATCGAACAGACATGCGTGTCGTCTCCGGCATCCAGCCCACCGGCAATCTTCACCTCGGCAATTATCTCGGTGCCATCCGTAACTGGGTGAAGATGCAGGATGCCATGGCGAGTGAGGGCGGCCAGTGTCTGTTCTTCCTGGCCGATTTGCATGCCATTTCCTTGCCGCACGATCCGGCTGAACTGACTGCCAACACCCGCGAAATGGCCGCCGCGCTGATCGCCTGCGGCATCGACAGCGACAAGGCGATTCTGTTCAACCAGACGCAGGTTCCTGAACATGCCCAGTTGCAATGGCTGCTGAACGGAACCGCTCGCATGGGCTGGCTGAACCGCATGACGCAGTGGAAAGACAAGGCCGGCAAGAATCGCGAGGGGTCGTCGGTCGCGCTGTTTACCTACCCGGTGCTGCAGGCCGCGGACGTGCTGCTCTATCAGGCAACACATGTCCCCGTTGGCGAAGACCAGAAGCAGCATCTGGAGCTGGCCCGCGACATTGCCCAGAAATTCAACAATGATTTCGGCAATGGGGAAGAAATTTTTGCCCTGCCCGAGCCGATCATTCCGCCCGAGGCCGCCCGCATTATGGGCCTGCGGGATGGCAGCGCGAAAATGAGCAAATCTGACCCGTCAGACATGAGCCGCATCAACCTTGCCGACGATGCCGACACGATCATGCAGAAAGTGCGCAAGGCAAAGACCGATCCAGAGCCCTTGCCCAGCGAAAAAGCGGGCCTTGCCGGCCGCCCCGAAGCCGAAAATCTTGTCGGCATTTTTGCAGCGCTGGAAGGCAGCAGTATCGACACCGTGCTCGCCCAATATGGCGGCCAGGGCTTTGGCGCGTTCAAACCCGCGCTGGGGGAATTACTGGTGGCAAAGCTTAGCCCCATTGCCGAACGGTTCAACGCGCTTCGCCACGACCATGTCGCAATCGACGCAGCACTTCGTGGCGGCGCGGAAAAAGCGCGTGCTCTGGCTGCCCCGACGCTCGACGCTGCTTATCGCGCTCTCGGCCTATTGCGCTGACCCCATTAAGCCGCGCTTGCCAAAGCCGGTAATGCCCGCGATATTCAAACTCTGTTCAGCGAAGTCGGGCTAAGCGACAGTGAATATTCTGGCTATGCCCTGCATGGGATAAAGACGATGAAGATTTCGGACATTTCTTTCCGCAAGGCCGCACAGGCATTGGCGCCCATTACGCTTTTTGCGCTTGCCGGCTGCGCCACGCCGTTCAAGGCTGACGTATCGCGTTTCCAAAAGCTTCCCGTTCCCCAGGGCCAGACCTTTACCGTCAAGGCCGCCGATCCCGAAAAGCAGGGCGGCATTGAATTTGGCCAATATGCCGCACTTGTTTCAGCAGAAATGGCGCGGATTGGCTATGCTCCGGCAGCGCCAGGGGCGACATCGGACCTGACCGTCACGCTTGATTATGGCGTGGATGAGGGCAAGAAACGGACCGTCGTCTATGACGATCCCTTTTACGATCCTTTTTGGGGCCATGGCCGCTATGGCTTTGGCCCCGGCTATTACCGGCCCTATATCGTGCGCACCCGCCGCGGCTTCCAATATGTCTATGGCTGGAACGATCCGTTCCTTTACGGCTCAGGCTTTGGGCGTGGCTATGATGTGCGCAGCTACACCGTCTATTCGAGCGGCATCGATCTGAAGATTGAGAAGAGCGAAAGCGGAGAGCGGCTGTTCGAAGGCAAGGCAGAGGCCAAATCACGCTCAAACCGGCTGCCTTATCTGGTTCCAAATCTGGTGACAGCGATGTTCACCGGTTTCCCGGGTAATAGCGGCGAAACCGTGCGCATCTCGGTTGCCCCCGAAGAAGCCCCGCGCACCCGCAAATAACATTATCGCGGCTTGATCGACAAATCTGCCCCGCCTGCCACCCATGGCAGAGGATCAGTTAAACGCCGCAGCTGAGGTCTGACTTGCCGTAACGGGCACCTTCTCCTGACGCTGCACCAATGCCAGCGTAGAGATCCTGGCTTTTGAACGCACCGCTGCGATCAATGCTAAGGCCCTTGGACCGGAACACCGAAATCACTTGGGCGGCAGGTTCGGCAAAATAGATTGACTGCGATTCATAATGCTGGGCGATTGCCGTAATCGTCAGCCCTTCAAAGCTGAGCTTAACGCGTTGATAGGCGCTACGCCCGTCAATCGCGCTTAATGCCTTTTCGCGCGCCGCTTCATCGGGATAATCTTTGTTTTCGATCGCCTTATACTGGGCCTGCAACCGGGCGCCGATCGATTCAAACATGGCATCAATTTCCCTGCCAAAGCTGCAACTATTGGGGTTGAAGGCAATGCTGATGGGTTTGCCATTGGCCAAACGCGCTATCCGTTCGCCATCGGCAATATAGCCGACGCCGCCTTGTGCCAACTTCACCTCGATAAAGTCTCCAGGTGTGATGCCAGCAAGCGTCAGCGGCGTGCCGGGACCAACCCGATCGAGCAATGTCGATGTG
Source organism: Sphingobium sp. (assembly GCA_035196065.1). Lineage (NCBI taxonomy): Bacteria > Pseudomonadati > Pseudomonadota > Alphaproteobacteria > Sphingomonadales > Sphingobiaceae > Sphingobium > Sphingobium sp. Next base: position 1,881,013 of record CP136575.1, on the reverse strand, counting down.
ATATCGGGCTGTGCCCAGATCTCAATTGCGCGGTCGGATATCCAGACCTTGTCATCGAGCGGCTTGACGATCTGTGGCGGCTCAAACTCGCTCAAATTTGCGAAGGCGACAAAACCCTTTCCATCTTCCAGTTCGAGCCACTGGCTGGTGCCATCTTCACCCGCAATCACCTTACCACCGGCGGTGCTACCTCGCGGCAATTTGCCGAGGATGCTGCTGCCCTGCGTTGTCGCCCGGTCGCGGATATTGGCATCAGCTGTCGTATAATAGATTTGCGGCGCGGCCTGCTCGACTGCAGGCTGCCCTCCGCTCACCCGGTCTTCCAGGCTGCCTCGAGACAGATCATCGTGCAGGAAGAGTGCATAATAGATGATTGCCAGCGCAACTATCACAACAGCACTAGCGATCAGCACCTTGTTGGGGCGCGATTTGTGCTTGGCAGTACCGTCCGCCATATCGTTGGCCCCATTATCAGCAGACGCACCGCAAGCCCCGCAAAAGCGAGCCTGCGCGCCGAGCGTCTCTCCGCACTGGATGCAATATTGTGCCAAGGGTTGCCGACTCCCGATTCTCGTTACCGGAAGGAATACCGTCAGCCGGTGCGCAAGAAAAGCGGCAACCGGCTAAAGGTCTTGACTAATCAGGCTTCCAGTTGGCGGAGCAATGCCCGGACGTCATTGTCCATGTCATTGTCCATCCGGCGGAGATCTTCGACCAGACGCACGGCATGGATCACCGTCGAATGGTCACGACCGCCAAATTTACGCCCGATTTCAGGATAGCTGCGCGGTGTCATCACCTTCGCCAGATACATCGCAACCTGACGCGGGCGTACAACGGCACGGGCGCGGCGTTTCGACGACATTTCGCTACGGTCGATGCGATAATATTCGCACACGGCACGCTGGATCTCGTCAATCGTGATGCGGCGGCGGCAAGCGCTCAAAATATCCTTGAGCTGCTCTTCCGCCAAGGTGCGCGTGATCGGTTTGCCGGTCAGCTGCGAATAGGCGATCAGCTTGTTCAAGCCACCTTCCAGTTCGCGGACATTGCGGCTGATCGTGCGCGCAAGGAATTCGATCACATCCTCGCCCACCTGCGTGTCGGGCATGGCTGCCAGTCGCTGGTTCAGAATCAAGCGACGCAGTTCGAGGTCTGCCGGCTGGATATCGGCAACCAGGCCCATCGAAAGGCGTGAAAGGATACGCTGATCAACGCCGTCCAACGCCTGCGGTGCCCGATCGGCGGCAACGACAAGGCGCTTGCCCGCACCGATGATCGCATCGACGGTGTGGAGGAATTCCTCCTGCGTCGAAACCTTGCCGATGATGAACTGGATATCATCGATCAGGAGAACATCGACCGCGCGCAGACGAGCCTTGAACTCCATCACTTCCTTGCGGCGCATGGCGGAGACAAACTCCATCATGAACTTTTCCGCCGACATGTAGATTACCTGCGCGGCGGGGTTGATTTCGGCATAAGCGTGGCCGATCGCGTGCATCAGGTGGGTCTTGCCCTGCCCGGTTGCCGCCTGCAGATAAAGCGGGTTGAACAGCGGGCGTTCCGCCGCAGCAACACGTTCCGCCGCGCTCAATGCGAGGGCGTTGGTCTGGCCTTTCACGAAATTCGCAAACGTCATCCGCGGATCAAGCTGGCTGCGCGCTGGCAGCCCCTCGCCCATTGGGGCGGCGGCGGGGCGTTCGACAATATTGGCCGGTTGCAGCATTTCAACACGGGCAGCGCCCGGCTTGGTGCGGATTTTCAGCTGGCGAACCTGCGGGTTCACGCTGGTCCAGGCAAGGCGAATGCGATCGGCATAATGATCCGACACCCAGCTTGCCGAAAAATCGGAAGGCGTAAGAAGTTCAAGCGTACCCGTCAGCTCGCAAAAATCGCCGAGCGCAATCGACCGGATCCACTGTCCATAGACTTGGGCACCAAGATCGCGACGCAAGCGCGAAGCAACATTTTGCCAATCGGATTCAAACACGGAGCCCCCTGTACCTACTTGCTCCGAGCGCACAACATTCAGCGTCACTGGCCACCCCTTTCACCCCAACCAACTGCGCACGCCTTTTATATTTGCCGCACCTTGCCCCTTCAGAGCGCACAAGATTATTGCCTTCTGCGACGCAAAGCAGAAGCGACCATTGTGCTATCACTGAGTGAGACAGGCGCGATGGTGGTCGCACGCTGCTGGAAGGTTCTTTCAACCATGCCAGACCGAATCGTTCAAGAGGCCTGCTGCAAAAAAAGTGAAATATTTCGCATTGACTCCGGCCATACGCTGAAATTCCGTGACTATTTTTTATGCTATTGTTTTATATCGATTTTTTTGACGATTTTACAAGTCGCCTCCGCCGAATCGCGGAGAAAGCTGGCTTCGCTGCAGTGCACCGAAAACGCATAAGAAAAAGGCCCGCCACACAAGTGGCAGGCCTTAATCAAAATCAGCGTTCGAACGGCCGGACAACACCGGCCGATTCGGCGAATCAGGCGAGCGCGGCTACGCGCTTGGTGAGGCGGCTGAACTTGCGCGACGCCATATTCTTGTGCAGCACGCCCTTGGCAACACCGCGCGCCAGTTCAGGCTGGGCGGCCTTCAAAGCATCAGCAGCTGCGCTCTTGTCGCCAGCGGCGAGCGCGGCTTCGACCTTCTTTACAAAGGTACGGATACGACCAACGCGGTTGCCGTTGATTTCGTTGCGACGCGCATTGCGACGGATACGCTTACGTGCTTGCGGCGTATTTGCCATTTCAGTCCTCGAAAAATCAGATAGTTACGGGCAGAGGAATAAGTACCTTGTCCGGTGAAGCGCCGCCCTTAACTAGGCTTTCCAGATTCGTCAACCGCGAATACTGGCCCTAACGCTGGCATTTGCGGCAGAAAAAGGTCGAACGCCCGGAATCCACACGCCGTTCGATGGTGGTGCCGCAATGGCATGTTTGCCCTTCGCGACCATAAACCAGCCAATCCTTGGCAAAATAACCAAGCTCGCCATCGGGCGCAGCAAAATCGCGCAAAGTCGATCCGCCAGCCTCGATGGCGGCAGCAAGGACATTCTTGATTGCAATAACCAGCTTTTCGAGACGGGGGCGGCTGATCTTCCCGGCAGGCATTGTGGGCAATATGCCCGCCATGTGCAGTGCCTCGCACACATAGATATTGCCAAGCCCCGCGACGATCGACTGGTTGAGCAGCATCGCCTTGATAGGCGCGTTGCGTCCATTCAACGCCGCATGCAGCACTTTGGCATCAAAATCCTTGGCGAGCGGCTCTGGCCCCATCGCCTTGAAATGCCGGAAACCGGCAAGTTCATCTGCGCGAACAATGTCGAGCGAACCGAAACGGCGGTGATCGTTTAAGGCAAGCACCCTGCCCGATCCGGTTTCCAGGATGAAATGGTCATGCTTTTCTATTTCGGCCGGGTCGATCCGCCAGCGCCCGGACATGCCGAGGTGAAAGATCAGCACATCATCGCGATCGGTATGCACCAGCCCATATTTCGCGCGCCGCCCCAGCCCGGTCACCCGGGCCCCGGTCAGTCGCTGACGCAGATCAACCGGAATCGGCCAGCGCAAGTCCGGCCGACGCGCTTCGGCACGGACAATGATTTCGCCGTCGAGCACGGCACGCAGTCCGGCAACAGTGGTTTCGACTTCGGGAAGCTCTGGCATGGCGAATCCGCTAGCGGGGGCATCGACACTTGGCTAGAGGCCTCAGATATGGATGAAACTGTCTCTTTCGGTTACGAACAGGTCACGCGCGAGGAAAAGACCCGCCGGGTACGTGGTGTATTTTCAAGCGTCGCCAGCAAATATGACATTATGAACGATGCCATGTCGGGCGGGATGCACCGGCTGTGGAAGGACCAATTTGTCCGCCGCGTCAAACCCCGGCCGGGCGAGGACATTCTCGACATGGCGGGCGGCACCGGCGACATTGCCTTTCGCCTTGAAGCGGCCGGCGCAAATGTCACCGTGTCTGACATCAACCCGGACATGCTCTCTGTCGGCATGGAACGCGCAGTTGAACGCGGCATTGATACGCTCGTCTGGAGCGAACAAAATGCCGAGACACTGACCTTTCCCGATCGCCATTTTGATGCCTATACAATTGCGTTCGGGATCCGGAACGTCACCGACATTCCTGCCGCCCTGCGCGAAGCGCACCGCGTGCTGCGTTTTGGCGGACGTTTTTTCTGCCTGGAATTTTCGACCGTCGAATGGCCTGGGCTGTCAAAGGTCTATGACGTCTATTCGCACCACTTGCTTCCCAAGATGGGCAAGATGATCGCCGGTGACGAAGAAAGCTATCGTTACCTGGCCGAATCGATCCGCAAATTCCCCGACATGCCGACTTTCCAGCGCATGATCGGAGAGGCCGGTTTCGTGCAGACCAAGGTCGAACCGATCCTCGGCGGGCTGGTTGCCATCCATAGCGGATGGAAGGTGTGATCCACCGCACATGACCCGCCCGACCACGCACATCCTTCGCCTGTTAAAATGGGGCCGCATTCTCGCACGCCATGGCGCGCTGCGCGGCATAGAGAATGATCGCAACACCCCACCCCAGGTCAAGCGTCTGTGCCGCATTGCCCGCATCGGCACGATCCAACCGCGCGTTCCGGATTATGCGGGTGCCTTTCGCGAAATCGGGCCTGCTGCGATTAAACTGGGGCAGACATTGGCCACCCGCCCCGATCTTGTCGGCGAGGATGCTGTACGTAATCTGCTGACGCTGCAGGATTCGCTGCCGCCCGAAAAATATGACCGTATTTACGAGGAAATCGACCAGAGCCTGAACAGGCCGGCTGCCGAACTGTTCGAGCATATCGATCCGGATCCGGTCGGTGCCGCATCGATTGCCCAGGTGCATCGTGCGCGCACCAGCGACGGCCGCGAAGTCGCCGTAAAAGTCTTGCGCCCCGGCATTCGCGAACAGTTTGCCCGCGACATTGAAACCTATGAATGGGCGGCGGCCCATCTTGAAGCCATGGGCGGTGAAGCGGCCCGGCTGCGACCGCAACTGGTGATCGCCAATTTCAAGCGCTGGTCCTTGCGCGAGTTGGACCTGCGGCGTGAGGCCGCCTCCGCGTCCGAACTCAAGGAGGCGATGACGGCAGTCGAGGGCTATTATATCCCCGCAATCGACTGGGACCGCTCCTCCGGCCGGGTGATGACACTCGAATGGGTTGACGGGATCAAGATTTCCGATGTCGCCGCGATCGAGGCCGCAGGGCATGATCGGGCCAAAATAGCCGAGCGGCTTGTGCTCACCTTCCTGCGTCAGGCGATTTCCGAAGGCTTTTTCCATGCCGACATGCATCAGGGGAATTTGTTCGTCCGCCCTGACGGCAGTATCGTCGCGATCGATTTCGGTATCATGGGACGGATCGACCGGCAGGCGCGGCTGTGGCTTGCCGAAATCCTCTATGGCCTGACAACCGGCAATTATCGCCGTGTCGCCGAAATCCATTTCGAGGCACGCTATGTGCCCGACTATCACAATGTCGACGAATTCGCGACCGCACTGCGCGCCGTGGGTGAACCAACGCGCGGCAAGCCCGTCAGCGAGCTTTCGGTCGGGCAGATGCTCGACAGCCTGTTTGCGATCACCCGCGATTTCGACATGCAGACCCAGCCGCACCTCTTGCTGCTGCAAAAGACCATGGTGATGGTCGAAGGCGTCGCAACCAGCCTGAACCCGGCGATCAACATGTGGGATGTGGCCGCACCCTATGTCGGCGATTGGATCCGCGGCGAACTTGGCCCCGAAGCTGCGATTGCCGATGGCCTGCGCGATCGATTTAAAACGCTCGCGCTTATCCCTGACCTTATCAAGCGCCTCGACGATCAATTGCCCCGTAAGGGCGGTGCTCCGCCGCCGCCGCCGCTGCCCGAAATTGAACTGATCTGGGACAGACGGCGAAGCGACGCCAATGGCTGGCGCCTTGCGTTGACCGCCCTGATTGCAGCGGCCGCTGGCGCAGCGGCCATGTGGGCGCTAGGATAAAGGGATGGCCCAGAAGCGCATCCTTCTTATCGTCGCGGGCGGGATAGCCGCTTACAAGTCGCTGGAACTTGTCCGCCTGCTCAAACGGCAAGGTCTTGCCGTGCGCGCGGTTATGACGAAAAGCGCGAACGAATTTGTGACGCCGCTGTCCATGGGCGTGATGACCGAAGATCAGGTCTATGGCGATATGTTCGACCTGAAAGACGAACGCGAAATCGGCCATATCCAGCTCAGCCGTCAGGCCGATCTGGTCGTTATCTGTCCCGCCACCGCAAATATCTTGGCCAAGATGGCATCGGGCATTGCCGATGATCTGGCGACGACCGTCTTGCTGGCAACCGACAAGCCGGTTCTGGCAGTTCCGGCGATGAATGTTCGCATGTGGAACCACCCGGCCACGCAGCGCAATCTGGCGCAATTGCAAAAGGATGGCGTGACGATCATGCCCCCTGATGAAGGCGCCATGGCCTGCGGGGAATATGGTCCCGGACGGCTTCCAGAACCGCCTGCCATTGCAGAGCATATTTGCGCGATGCTCCGCCATGACTTTGACTCAACGCTGACGGCAGGCCGGGCGCCGACAACCAAATCTGCTTCAGCCTCGCTTTCTGCACAGCCCGATTTTGCCGACATCAGCCACCGCCCGCTTTATGGCCGGCATGTGCTCGTGACGGCAGGGCCGACGCATGAGGCGATCGATCCGGTGCGCTACATCGCCAACCGCTCCTCTGGCAAACAGGGTTTTGCGATTGCACAGGCCGCCGCCGAACTGGGCGCGACAGTGACGCTGGTTGCAGGGCCGGTGCAGCTTGAAACGCCCCCGGGCGTGATACGCATTGATGTGGAAAGCGCGCGCGAAATGCTGGCCGCGGTAGAAAATTCACTTCCCGCCGATGTTGCGATCATGGTTGCGGCAGTCGCCGATTGGCGGGCCGCCGATGTGCCTGATCAAAAGATCAAGAAAGACGGTCAGGGCGTCCCTCCCCTCGCCCTTACCGAAAATCCCGACATTCTTGCTACATTGGGCCAACATGCGCAGCGGCCCGGTTTGCTTATCGGTTTCGCCGCAGAGACCGAAAAGGTCGTCGAGCATGCGCAGGCAAAGCTTGGCAAAAAAGGCTGCGACTGGATCGTTGCCAATGATGTGTCGGGCGATGTCATGGGCGGCGCCAACAATGCCGTGCATATCGTGACCCGCGACGGCGTCGAAAGTTGGGGCGATGCCCCCAAGGACGCCATTGCCCGCAAATTGATGGAGAAGATCGCCCATGCCCTCGGACAAGGTTGAAATCAGGATCAAGCGGCTGAACAATGGTGCTGGCCTGCCCCTGCCTGTGTACGCCAGCGAAGGTGCGGCCGGTATGGACATTTGCGCAGCCGAGGCTGTTACCTTGAAACCCGGTAAGCGCGCCGCAGTGCCTACAGGCTTTGCCTTCGGGATACCGCATGGCTTTGAAATACAGGTTCGTCCGCGTTCCGGCCTTGCGCTGAAGCATGGCATTACCTGCCTCAACACGCCCGGAACGATCGATTGCGATTATCGCGGCGAAGTGAAGGTGATTCTTGCGAATTTGGGCGATGAAGATGTCCAGTTCGAACGGGGAGACCGCATCGCCCAGTTGGTCGTAGCCGCAGCCCCGCAGGCAGCGATTGTCGAGGTTGACGCACTCGACGATACGGCGCGCGGCGCGGGCGGTTTTGGCTCAACAGGGGTATGACGCTCAGCGACGACCAACTGGATCGCTACGCCCGCCATATCGTGCTCCATGATATTGGCGGCGCGGGCCAGGCAAGGCTGCTGGGCAGCCATGTGCTGCTTGTCGGCGCGGGCGGCATCGGTTGCCCTGCCATCCAATATCTCGCGGCGGCGGGCGTTGGCACAATCAGCGTCGTGGATGACGATGTTGTCTCTCTATCCAACCTCCAACGCCAGATATTATATGACGACGCCCAAATCGGCATGGCAAAGGTTGATGCGGCACAGGCCGCTGTTGCACGATTGAACCCCGATATAAAATTCCATGCTCTTAATCAGCGTATTAGTGCCGATACTTCATCCGATTTCCTGAACGGGGTCGATATTGTGATCGATGGCAGCGACACCTTTGGCACGCGGTTGATCGTCAATGACCTGTGCCTGGCTGCACGTGTTCCGCTAGTTAGCGCAGCAATAGGCCGCTTTCACGGGCAAATTGGCACCTTCAGCGGATGGGAAGCCGATGCGCCCTGCTATCGCTGTTTTGTCGGCGACGCGCATGATCCCGATGATTGCGACGATTGCGCGACGCAAGGCGTGCTCGGCGCGATGTGCGGCCTGATGGGCAGTTTTGCCGCAATGGAGGCGATCCGCCTGCTCACCGGCTTTGGCGATGATGCCAAGGGCAAGCTGCATATCTTTGACGGGCTGAAGCCCGCCATGCGGACGATCAGCCTGCCAAAGGATACCGACTGCACCTCCTGCGGCGTCGGCTGACGCCCCGGTCTAGCGTTCATCCTTATGGATGACGCCATTTTTCATCACGAAACGCACCGATTTCAGCACGGTCACATCGCGGGTCGGATCACCTGCAACGGCAATGATATCGGCGGCCTTGCCGGGCTCCAGCGTGCCGACTTCGGCATCAACACCCAGCAACTGTGACGCATTCACCGTGGCCGCTTCAATGGCAGCGGCGGGCGACATGCCATGCTTAACCATCAGTTCAAACTCGTCGGCATTGCGGCCATGCTTTGACACGCCGGCATCAGTGCCAAAGGCGATCTTCACGCCTGCAGGATAGGCCTTTTCAAGGCTTTTGCCCGTCACTTCGATCCGCCATTTGACCTTGGCAAGAACATCGGGCGGATAGGCATTGGGGTTGGCCGCAAGCCGTTCAAGATAACCGTTCACCGTCGAGAGCGTCGGCACATAATAGGCCCCGGCCTGCTTGAACAGCTTCAGGCTGGCATCATCCAGCGTCGTTCCATGTTCGATCGAATTGGCCCCTGCTGCAAGCGCAGCGTTGACGCCATCGGTGCCATGGGCATGCACGGCAACCTTCTTGCCATATAGATGCGCGGTATCAACGAGCGCCTTGACCTCATCGTCAAAAATCTGGCGGCCCAGCCCCGCGCCGATCCGGCTGTTGACCCCGCCGGTCGTCGCAATCTTGATCACATCTACTCCGCGGCGGATCTGCTTGCGGATGGCCTGACGGCAGCTTTCGACGCCGTCGCACAGATTATCCTGATCGATGCTGGCGTGCAGATCCTCGCTCATGCTCAGCGTGCCATCCATATGGCCGCTGGTGGTGGAAATTGAGCGCCCGGCGTCGATGATACGCGGCCCGGGCAGATCGCCTGCTGCAATGGCATCGCGCAGCGCCAGCGTCGCGCCGGTGCCATCGCCCAGATTACGCACCGTGGTGAAGCCCGCCATCAGCGTCTTTCTGGCATTGCCCGCTGCACGGTAAGCGGTCGCGGCATCGCTGCTCGTCACCGCTTCTACCAGCGCCGCATTGCCGCCGGCATCGCTATCAAGATGAACATGGCTGTCGATCAGCCCCGGCAGAACAAATTTGTCGCGCAAGTCGACCAGCCGCGCACCTGCAGGTGCATTGCCATGGCCTGCGCGGATTTCTGAAACCTTGCCATCGCGCACGATGATCGTCGATGCCCCGCGCGGCGCATTGCCCGGCTTGTCGAGCAACTGGCCAGCCTCGATCGCAACCACATCCTCAGCCTGCGCAGCCGATACAGCCATCGCCGTGCCGACCAAAAGAAACGCCAGTTTTTTCATGAATCACATCCTCCACCGAATGCGCCCTGTTTAGCGCGACGGATGCGGGATGCGAGCCGAAATGTTGGAGAGGCTGCTGAAATGGTGGGCGATACAAGGATTGAACTTGTGACCCCACCCGTGTGAAGGGTGTGCTCTACCGCTGAGCTAATCGCCCGCCGTCCATTTCAGGTGCGCGCCTCTGCCAGAGCTTGCGCGCAAGCGCAACCCTGTTTGCTGGGGCTTCAGGAAACAATCTTGATATGGGGCGTGCCTGGGCCGCTGCTGGCTTCAAAGGATCGGCCCAGACCGATGAAGATTGTATCAACGATCCGCGCCAATTTGTGCTCCGACAGTCTCGGTTCGAGATGGAGCAGCGCGTCGGGATTGCAATAACAATGCACCATCTGATTGATCAGCGACACCGTATGGTCGATCGACAGGTCCGGGAAATAACCCTCGGCCATTGCCTCTGCCACAAGTTGCGCCAGATAATGATCACCCAGATCGACATAACCGCGCACAACTTCGAAATAGCGATTGCCCAGTTCGAGATTGCTTTGGAAATAATCGGGATCTTCGCGATACTGATCGCGCATCTGAACAAAACGGCGGGCAAAAAATTGGTACATCTTGTCGCGCACCGGCAGATCAGACGCGACAACCTCTTCCATGATTGCAATATTCGGTGCGAACCAACGCCCTGCCGCTGCCTCCAGCAAGGCTTCCTTGCTTTCAAAGAATCGGTACAGATTGGCCGGTGACATACCGGCCGCAACGGCCAGATCGGTCATCGACAGATCTACGCCGCCTCTTTGGCGAACAATATCCTCTACAACATCCAGCAATTGCTGCCGGCCAGCCTCAATATCCGTATGCGGACGAGCCATGACACCTTCCCTGTGTTGCCCGGTTAAAGCATTTTTGTGAATATATGGCCCATTTGTTCACTATTCAACAAACCCCAGCGGCAGCGTTTGCTGAACGCCGACGAAAGGTGCTGCATGTGCGCCCGAATGAGCATTAAGCGGGGAACGATCAATGCCGGACAATGTCAGGCCTAGCAGCCTTACTCCCATCGGCACGGGAAGGATCTGATCAAGCAAGGCGTGGCCGAGCGATGCAAATTCCTGACGGTCGGCAATATTGCGCGTCAGGCTCCTGCTGCGGGTCAGTGTGCGGAAATCGGCATAGCGGGCTTTCAACACCACTGTTCGCCCTGAAACCTGTGCTGCCTCGACCCGGCGCCAGACGATATCGATAATGTCATCCAATGCGGATCGCAGTTCAGCATTGCTTTGCTTGTCCTGCGCATAGGTCAGCTCACCGCCGACCGATTTGCGCAACCGCGACGGGTTAACAGGCCGGTCGTCAATCCCGCGTGCGGCCTTGTAGAGATAGCCCGCCGAACTGCCGAAATTGCGCGCCAGCCATTCCTCGCTCATCGCGGCAAGGTCAGCACCGGTGCGAATGCCGAGCCGCTCCATCTTCTCGGCTGTCCGCGGTCCAACCCCATGGAAGCGGCGTACCGGCAGGGCGCCAACAAAGGCTGCCCCTTCATCAGGCAGGATCACGCACATCCCGTCCGGCTTGTTCTGGTCGCTCGCCAGCTTGGCGATGAACTTGTTATAGCTCACTCCGGCGCTGGCGGTCAGACCGGTTTCCTCAAATATGGTCGCCCTTATCATGCGGGCAATCTTCACCGCCGAACCAATGCCTTGCTTGTCTTGCGTGACATCCAAATAGACCTCATCCAACGACAGCGGCTCGATCAAATCTGTATGGCGGGCAAAAATATCCCGAATCTGGCGCGAAATGGCGCGATAGACATCGAAACGGGGCTTTGCGAAAATGAGGTCAGGGCACCTGCGCAGCGCGCTGACGGAAGGCATAGCCGACCGCACGCCATAGGTACGGGCTTCATAACTGGCTGCTGCTACAACACCGCGGCCTGAGGACCCGCCCACGGCAACCGGTTTGCCGCGCAGATCGGGATTGTCGCGCTGTTCAACCGACGCGTAAAAGGCATCCATGTCGACATGGATGATCTTTCGCGGCGCGGGATGGTCAGCTTCGTTCATGGGCCTTGGCACCCGCCCTAACATTGCCGAGGCCGGTCGATAAGGGATTTCGCGCTGGCATAAGGCGGACCTGCGCCGCATAAGGCGGACCATGCACTCTCCCAAGCAAAAACCCAAAATCGGAAATAGCGAGCTTACCGTCATGATGGCGGCAATCATTGCGCTCAACGCGCTCGCCATCGACGCCATGCTCCCTGCATTTCCGCGCATGGTGAACGGCCTTGGCCTTTCAGACCCCAATGACGTGCAATATGTCATCGGCATCTATCTACTGGCCAATGGCATCGGCTCGTTGTTTCATGGCCCTCTTTCTGACCGTTTCGGACGACGACCAATCCTGATCGGGGCGATTGTCGGCTATATCCTCTCCGCCTTTGCGTGCAGATTTGCGACCAGTTTCGACATGCTAATGGCTACCCGAATTGCGCAAGGGCTTTGCGGTGCTGCGCTTAGTGTCCTTGTCACATCGATCATCCGCGACCAGTTTGAAGGTGATGCGATGGCCAAGCGGATGTCGACAATCTTCCTTATCTTCATGGCGGTACCGATCATCGCACCGCTGGTCGGCTCTGCCATATTGGTTTTTGCAGGCTGGCGTTCGATTTTCGACATGATGGCCTTCCTTGCAATCGCGATGCTCATCTGGGTCGGACTGCGCCTGCCCGAAACGCTGCACCCTGACGCGGCGACGCCCATTCAGTTCGGCGCGCTGACCCGTGCCTGGCGCATGGTCGTCACCCACCGCACTGCCAACAGCTATCTGATCGCCGGCGGCATCGCGCATGGCGCGCTGTTCGGCTATCTCAATAGTTCACAACAGATTTTCGACAAAGGCTTTGGCGTTCCCGAATTCTTCCCCTTCGGCTTTGCCATTGTCGCCATCGGCATTGCTTGCGCCAATTTCACCAATGCCCGCATTGTCGAACGTTTTGGCGCACGCCGCCTATCGCAAAGCGCACTGGTGGGCTTCATTCTGCTCGGCCTGCTGCAACTGCTCGCCGCTTGGCTTGCCCCGCAGTCACTGCCACTCTTCCTCATCCTGATCACGCTGAACATGGCGATGATCGGATTTGTCGGATCGAATTTCTCGTCGATCGCAATGCAGCCCTTTGGCGCGGTGGCGGGCTCTGCATCCTCGTTTCAAAGCTTTGTGCGCACGATAATGTCAGCGTTGATCGGCGCATGGATCGGTCAGCAATTCACCGGAAGCGTCGTACCGATGGCGTCAGGCTTTCTGCTTTGCGGCTTGGCCGCGCTGGCACTGGTCGCCTTTGGGGAACGCGGACAATTATTCACCCGCCCGGGTACGACGAAACATCTGCCGCTGCCTTAAAAACAAAAAGGGGGGCCAAAGCCCCCCTTCCCTTTAACTCTATCCGTCCGATCAGTTGATCGGCGGCACCGAGGTCGGCGGGACATCGCTGTCCAGTTCATGCACCTCGACGCTGCCACGGCCAAGATGGCTGCGCGAACGGCTGTAGAGGAAGTACACCACCAACCCGATCAACGTCCAACCAAGGAACATCAGTTCGGTATAGCCGGAGAGCTGGAAGAACAGGAAGACACACCCTGCTGCCGCCAGAGGGCATACCAGCCAGAAAAGCGGCGTGCGGAACGGACGATGGCGGTCAGGATCGGTACGACGGAGGATCATCACGCCAACCGCAACGGTAAAGAAGGCGAACAGCGTACCCGAATTAGAGATGTCGGCCAGCTTGCCCACTGGGAACAGTGCAGCGAACAGAGCCACGAACACACCCGTGCACATTGTCACGACATGCGGCGTGCCATATTTCGGGTGCAGCTTCGAGAACACTTCCGGCAGCAGACCGTCGCGGGCCATCACGAAGAAGATGCGGGTCTGACCGAACATCATCATCAGGATAACCGACGGCAGTGCAACCGCAGCAGCAACCGCCACCAGATCACCGGCCCAACCATGGCCAATTTCACGCAGAACAAAGGCCAGAGCCTCTTTCGATTGCGACAATTCGCCAAAAGGCTGGGCGCCAACAGCGCCGATCGCCCCTGCTGCAACCAACAGATAGATAATCGTGCAAACCGCGAGCGAACCAATAAGGCCGATCGGGATGTTGCGTTGCGGGTTGATCGTTTCCTCAGCAGCTGTCGAGACAGCATCAAAGCCGACATAGGCAAAGAAAATCGAGGCCGCTGCCGCCGAAACGCCGACGGTCATCATCTCATTGGACATCGGATTCACGATTTCCCGTGCAAAAAAGCCGTTGGGACTAAAGGGCTCGAAATTGGCAGAATTGATTGCCGGGATAGCGAGCGCGATGAAAAGCAGAAGCGCCGACACCTTAATCGCAACAAGCACCGCATTAAACCGTGCGCTTTCCTTGGTTCCGATGATCAAAAGCGCCATACACACCAGCGCAATCAGCAACGCCGGGACGTTGATAATGCCGGGGTTGGGATCAAAAGGCCCGGCGACGAGCGCGTTGGGAACCGCTATCCCGAACAATTCCTTCCCCAGCCCGACCATATAGCCAGACCAGCCGACAGACACTGCCGCTGCGGCGATGGCATATTCCAGCACAAGCGCCCAGCCGACAATCCAGGCGATAATCTCCCCGAATGTCGCATAGCTGTAGGTGTAGGCAGATCCCGAAACCGGCACCATCGACGCCAGTTCAGAATAGCAGAGGGCAGCAAGCGCACAGACAACTGCTGCAATCACAAAGCTGATCATCATCGCAGGGCCGGCCTTGTTGGCAGCCTCTGCAGTCAAAACGAAAATGCCGGTGCCGATGATCGCCCCGATGCCCAGCATCGTAAGCTGCAACGCCCCGAGCGTGCGCGTGAGCGATTTCTTCTCGGCTGTCGCCAAAATCGCGTCAAGCGGCTTTACGCGCCCGAATATCATAAGATTCTCCCCATATTTATGGCTGGGGAGAAACTAGACGCTAATCCGTGCTGCGCAACAAAATTTCCCGATTGCAGGTGAAATTCTGGGGGTAAGTGAAGATGTTGCCCACCTTAAATCGACAGATTGCCTGTCGGCGATGATCCGGGACAAAGGCAGCAGCGCAACCAGTGCGCGGCGTCAACGCACCAATGCACCAACAATCATCTGTTCGGCTTCAGGGCCGGCTATTTGCACCAGACCGCCATTGGGGCTGCACAGGCCATAGACCATCCATGCCGCAGCGGTGCGCGAATCAATCTGGCTGGCGACAAGTTTGCCCGTCAGTGCATCGCGCACCGATTCGTCCATGATGATCTTGGGGCCTTCGGCGCGGATAACGATTTCATGCTGGCCGCCATTGCCTTCGGCGCCAACATGCAGAACCCCGCCACGTACCAGTGCGTCCTTTGCGATCAGCACCAGGTTGAGCAAAATCTTGACCGCGCGTTTCGGCATCATCGCCGACGGAACCGACCATTCCAGCCGGGTACGGCCATCGCTGGTCACCAGCGGCTCAATGACTGCAAGCGCCTCTGCCGGGTCAACTTCGCTGCCAAAGCCACCCGCAGCGCCAAAGGCCAGCCGGAAGAATTTCAGCTTGTCGGCAGCCGACTTCGCGCTTTCGGCGAGCAGATCCATGCAGCGCTGGCGCATCTGGGGATCATGTTCGTCGGCGAGCAGTTCCAGCCCGTTATTCATTGCGCCGACCGGGCTCAACAGATCATGGCACAGCCTGGAGCAAAGCAACGCGGCCAAATCGATATCATTGTCGGACATGTAAGCCCAATTCCCTTTCGCTATCAACGATCGCCGCAATGGACTGAGAAAAGCGGCTGTTCAACCCTCGTTACGATCCTTTTCGCCGAAATGGGTCATCCGAACATAAAGTCTGCCTTGATAAGCGGGGTTCTACGCCCCATTTGCCGGATATGGAGGGGCAGACAATCGTGCATGAAGGCATTTTGGGGCCGGGCAGACTTGATCGCGCCCTGTCAGAAGCCCTGCCCGATCTGTCGCGCGCCCGCATTCAGGCACTGCTTGTCGACAACGCCCTGTTGATCGACGGACAGCCGGTGCATGATGCCGCCAGCAAAAAATTCGAAGGGCGCGCCTTTCGCCTCAATGTTCCCGCGCCGCGGCCTGACAAGGCGCAGGCGCAAGATATTGCACTGGATATCGTCTTTGAAGACGCGCATCTGATCATCGTCAACAAACCCGCAGGCTTGGTCGTCCACCCCGCTGCTGGCCATGCCGACGGCACATTGGTCAACGCGCTGCTGCATCATTGCAAGGGCCGGCTATCGGGCATTGGCGGCGTCGAACGCCCCGGGATTGTCCACCGGATCGATCGTGATACATCGGGGCTGTTGGTGGTTGCCAAAACCGACAAGGCGCATGAAGGCCTCGCCAAGCTGTTTGCCGCGCATGATATCGAAAGGCGCTACCTCGCGGTTGTACAGGGAAAGCCCGCGCCGCCCGCCGGCAAGATTGCGACACAGATCGGGCGATCCCAGCATGATCGTAAGAAAATGGCAGTGCTCCCCGATGGACGTGGAAAGCATGCCGTCACCCATTTCAGGACATTGGAGCAATTCAAAAATTGCGCATTGGTGGAATGCCGCCTTGAAACCGGGCGCACCCACCAGGTCCGCGTCCATATGGCGCATATCGGCCATCCGCTGATCGGCGACGCCACTTATAACAATCGACAAAAAGCCTTTAAATTCGGACCAAATCAGTCTTATTTCGTCAGACAGGCCTTGCACGCGGTATCCTTGGGCTTTATTCATCCCATTACCGGTGAAAAGCTGGATTTCGAAAGCAGTTTGCCTGGCGATATTCAGGAACTGCTAATGTCATTGAGTCTATGAATTCACCGTAGAGTTTGGATCCGGGTGCTTGATGAGGCCCGGGTCGGACAGAAAAGAGGAAAAAATGTCAGAGACAAAAAATGTTCCGGCAACAATCCCTGCCTTGGGGGGAGACGTCAGCCTCAATCGCTATTTGGCGGAAATAAAGAAATATCCGGTGCTTAGCCCCGAGCAGGAATATATGCTCGCCAAGCGCTACCAACAGCATGAAGACCCTGCCGCTGCAGCGCAGCTGGTATCATCGCACCTGCGCCTCGTGGCGAAGATTGCGATGGGTTATCGCGGCTATGGCCTGCCGGTTTCGGAACTGATTTCCGAAGGCAATGTCGGCCTGATGCAGGGTGTCAAGAAATTCGATCCCGATCGCGGCTTCCGCCTCGCTACCTACGCCATGTGGTGGATCAAGGCGTCGATGCAGGAATTCATCCTGCGCAGCTGGAGCTTGGTCAAGATCGGCACCACCGCCGCCCAGAAGAAACTGTTCTTCAACCTCCGCCGTATGAAAAACAACATGCAGGCGTTTGAGGATGGCGATCTGAAGCCCGAAGATGTCGCGAAGATTTCGACCGACCTTGGCGTGTCTGAAACCGAAGTGATCGAAATGAACCGCCGCATGGCGATGGGCGGGGACACCTCGCTCAATGTTTCGATGCGCGAAGATGGTGATGGCCAATGGCAGGATTGGCTGGTCGATCATGAACCGTTGCAGGATGAACGGGTTGCTGACGCGCAGGAAAGCGATGTTCGCCACCGCCTGCTGATGGAAGCCATGGGTAGCCTGAATGAGCGTGAGCGCCATATCCTGACCGAACGCCGTTTGATCGACGAACCGCGAACGCTTGAGGAATTGAGCCAGGAATATAATGTCAGCCGCGAACGTGTGCGCCAGATCGAGGTGCGCGCCTTTGAAAAGCTGCAAAAGGCAATGCTGCGCATTGCCGGCGAAAAGCGCTTGCTCGCTACCGCCTGAAGTGATTGTAAAAATTGATGACGGGCGGCTAAGCGCACGCTAGCTTCCGGCGCATGGCCAAAGTTCAGCGTTCGTCCGCCGCCCGTTTCTTCCACTTTATCTGGCGATGCCTGCTCTGGTATCTCGCGATCACTTTCGCGCTTGTCCTGATCTACCGTTTCGTGCCGGTGCCGACGACAGCGACGATGTTGTTCGACAGCGAGGGCGCAACGCGTGATTGGGAACCGCTCGACAATATCTCGCCTAATCTGGTGCGCGCAGTGATCGCGGCCGAAGACGGGAAATTCTGCACGCATAGCGGCTTTGATACCGAAGCGATTGAAAAGGCGCTGCAACGCAACCAACGCGGCGGCCGCCTGCGCGGCGGATCAACGATCAGCCAGCAGACCGCGAAGAATGTTTTCCTTTGGCAGGGTAGCGGCTGGACCCGCTATGTCCGCAAGGTTCCGGAAGTCTATTTCACCTTCCTGATCGAAACCATCTGGGGCAAGCGGCGGATTATGGAAGTCTATCTTAACGTCGCAGAGACGGGGATTGGCACTTATGGCGCAGAATCCGGCGCACAGCGTTATTTCCGCAAAAGCGCCAAGAACCTTACCCGTATCGAGGCCGCACGGATTGCTGCCGCCCTGCCCCTCCCCAAAAAGCGCGCGGTCAACGGCGCGAGCGGCTTTACCAAACGCTATGGCAACCGGATCGCCGCACGGATCAATATCGTAAAGCGCGACGGCCTAGACAGCTGCATCTACAAATAAGATCACGGCATCGGGGCAAAAGAAAAGGCGCGGAAGGTTTCCCTCCCGCGCCTGAACTTTTTGGACGGTGTCCGGCTTAGAAGCCGAAGCGCAGCGTTGCTGAGAAGGTACGCGGCGCGCCGATGCTCCAGTTCGGCGACGAACCACCCGGGATCGAGGCATTGGCAGCCAGACCGGGGACGAGCACCAGACCGTTGTTGTTCGTACCTGCAATCTGGGTGCCGATGTTGGCAAGGTAGAAACGGTCGAAGATGTTCGACACGTTGATCTGGAACCAGCTGTTTTCGATGCCGAAACGCTCAAGGTCGAAACGGGCATCCAGATCAGCCGTGGTATAACCCTGCGACTTGATGTCGTTCAGGTCGGTCGCGAAACGATCGCTGACATATTTAACCTGCAGACCAACCGAAACGGGCTCGAATTCAACCTGTGCGCGATAGCCCACGGTCCACTTCGGCGTTTCGACGATGCGCTTGCCCTTTGTCGGCAGCGTGACGGTGCTCGACACGGCGATATCATCACGCAGGGTCGAGTCATTGTACGACACATTGCCCTGGAAGGTGAAGAAGTCGAGCGGACGGACTGCAACGCCTACGTCAACACCGCGGCCACGAACCTTACCGATGTTACGGTCAACCGAAATGCCCTGGGCCTGGTCGAACGAGGTCACGATGCGGTTCTTGAAGTTGGTGTTCCAGACAGTAGCCTGGGCCTGCACGCGGTTGGTGGTGTAACGCAGACCGATATCGAAGGTGTCGGTCGTTTCAGGATCGACGTTCACGATCGGCGAGCGGTACAGGTTGTCAGTACGCGGAGCCGAGAAGCCCTTGGCGTAGCTGCCGAACAGCGCGAGATCAGGGTTGAACTTATAGACAAAACCCGCGCTCGGCAGAACCGGCGAGAATTTATAGGTCTCTTCAAACGGTGCCCAAACAGCATTCGACGCGTAAGGTCCAACGGCGGTCGGAGCGACGGTGAAGATCGCGCCATTGGTATTGGGAACCGCAACATTGCCGACAACCTGCGAGGTGCAGGTGGCAAAGCCGCTGCCGCCCGTCTGGGTGTAGCAATAGTTGTTCAGGTCACGCTGGAAGAACGGCATACGAAGGCCCAATTCAACGCGCAGTGCGTCGTCAAGGAAGTTACCGACATATTGAGCCGAGAGCTGGTTGAGCAGAGCGATCGACAGGCGGTCGCGCTGACGCAGCGGAACATTGTCAGCCGAAAGCACCGGACGACCATTGCGGCCACCGAAAACGTTTTCGGGGAAACCACGACCGTCGAGATAGCCCCACTCACCGGTCTGGCGGTGACGACCGCGGTCAAAGGTGTAGGCAACGCGCAGACGATGGTCTTCGGCAACCTGCCAGATCAGCGAGGTCATCAGCGTGAAGCGGTTGGTGTTGGTCGTGTTCGGCGTGTAGAAACGAAGCGTATCAAGGATATCGCCGTCGCCGTTCAGATCCTTGCCAGCTAGACCAGAAGCGCCGCGCACGCTGGCTGCGTTTTCAGCGATCGTGCTGGTGCCACCGCCATTGGCGAGGACATATTGGTACGAACCGTCCATCGTCAGGGTCAGCGCATCGCTGATCGTGAACTTGGAGTTGATGCGCACGTTACCGGTATCCGACGGGTTGATGCGCAGGCCATAGAAGTTGGTGCACGATCCCGGGTTCAGCGGGTTGTTGTTGGTCGATCCGAAGATCGCGCCGGCGCCGGCAACGGTGCCGCCATCATTCTGCGCAGTACCAGCGCCCGCGGGCGCGCGGGTGCAGACGTCGAGGTTTTCGAAGTTGGTGATGGTTTCTTCCTGCGCCTTGGTGAAGGCGCCGACGCTTGCCATCAACGAACGGCCGGTGATCGAGCGAAGGTCGGCCAGCGAAACGTTGCGGTAGAAGTTGTTGCGGTTCTTGTTGAAGTGACCCTTCAGATAGATGAAGTCACCATTGTCACCGATCGGTTGGTAGATACCGGCATTGATCTGACGCTTGTAGATTTCGCCCGGACCGCGGAACTTGTCATAACGGGTGCGCGATGCAGCGAGGAACGCCTTGGTGCCGAAGCTGGTGAATTCACCCGTTTCGACCTTGGCGAAAATGCGCGAGAAATTTGCACCGCCCAGCGTCACAACGCCAAGGCCGCCAAATTCGCTCGAAGGAATACGCGTCAGATAGTTCACGGTACCACCAGCGGCCGAAGCAGTCGGTGAGTCAACGTCGGTGGTGCCGAGGTTGACGTTAACGGTCGAGATCAGCTCGGGATCAAGCTGCTGGTTCGAGAAGATCGCATAGTTGCCGGTGTCGTTCAGCGGGAAACCGTCAAAGGTAAGGCTGATACGGTTGCCGTCAAAACCACGGATACGAAGGTTACCGCCCGACGAGCCATAAGCGTCCGAGTTGGTGAAGTTGACGCCCGGCACCTGGTTGATGGTGTTCAGGATCGACTGGCCCGAAGCCTGCTTCGCGATGAACTCTTCAGTGAGAACCGCGCGCGGCTTGGTAGCGTCAGGAACGACAACGCCATCGACGCCCTGCGTCGAACGCGCGGCGGTTACGACAATTTCTTCTTCTTCGACTTCGATCGAACCCGTTGACTGGGCGAAAGCGGAAGCCGGGATAGCAAGCGCAGCGAGCGAAACGCTGGCGACCAGAAAACCACGAATCTGCATTGGAAAACCCCTATGTTTCATGGGGCAGCCGCCCCAATGACGCGCCGTTAGCTTGAAATGCCGATTCGGCAAAGCCAGGCTTATGGCTGCATTGGCCGCTGATTAAGTCAGCTTGGTGACAATTGCTGCCATGCAGCATGAAACATGCCGAAATGGCGACGCAGGGGTCAACATAGCGCTCAGTAAGCGCTTGTTTTTCATCTATTTGTTAACCAACAAAAGCTGCTGTTGCATCCTTGCAACAGGCGACGAAAAAATTACGCCGCGTCTTCCTTCGCCTGCTCGGAAAACACCCGCACAGGTTCCTTGCGACCTTCCACGACATCCTTGTCAACGACAATCTCGCTAACGCCGTGCATCGACGGCAGTTCGAACATCGTATCGAGCAGGATCGCTTCAAGGATAGAACGCAGGCCGCGCGCGCCCGTCTTACGCTCAATCGCCTTCTTCGCGACAGCCTCAAGCGCGTCGTCGGTGAAGGTCAGGCCGACACTCTCCATTTCGAACAGCTTGCGATATTGTTTGACGAGGGCATTCTTCGGCTCGGCAAGGATCTTGACCAGCGCAGGCACATCAAGGTCTTCCAGCGTCGCCGTGACCGGCAGACGACCGACAAATTCCGGGATCAGGCCGTATTTCAGCAGATCCTCGGGCTCGATCTGTTTCAAAACTTCGCCAGTGCGGCGTTCATCGGGATCGGCAACATGCGCGCCAAAACCGATCGACTTGCCTTCAAGCCGGTTGGAAATGATCTTTTCGAGGCCGGCGAAAGCGCCGCCACAGATGAACAATATGTTGGTCGTATCGACCTGCAGAAATTCCTGCTGCGGATGTTTGCGCCCGCCCTGCGGCGGCACGCTGGCAGTGGTGCCTTCCATCAGTTTCAGCAGCGCCTGCTGGACGCCCTCACCCGATACGTCGCGCGTAATCGAGGGGTTTTCTGCCTTACGGCTGATCTTGTCGATTTCGTCGATATAGACGATGCCGCGCTGTGCGCGCTCAACATTATAGTCGGACGCCTGGAGCAGCTTGAGAATGATATTCTCGACATCTTCACCGACATAGCCGGCCTCGGTCAATGTCGTTGCATCGGCCATGGTGAAGGGAACATCGAAGGTTTTCGCCAGTGTCTGGGCGAGCAGCGTCTTGCCGCAACCCGTGGGGCCGATGAGCAGGATGTTCGACTTTGCAAGTTCGACATCATTGCTTTTCTGGGCATGGTTCAGGCGCTTGTAATGGTTATGCACCGCAACCGACAACACGCGCTTGGCGCGCGGCTGACCGATGACATAATCGTCCAAGACTTCGCAGATTTCCTGCGGTGTCGGGACTTCGCCATCCTTCCTGCCGGTCAACGCACCCTTGGTTTCCTCACGGATGATGTCGTTGCACAGATCGACGCATTCGTCGCAAATGAACACGGTCGGTCCCGCGATCAGTTTGCGCACTTCATGCTGTGACTTGCCGCAGAAGGAGCAGTAAAGGGTGCTCTTGGTGTCGGAGCCGCTCAATTTCGTCATAACCTACCTGTTTCCCGTGCGCAGAAGATCAGGGATGCACCTGTATCGGCCATCCTACCGCCACGTCACAATTTCGCAATAGCCGAAACATCCGTCATTCCGCTTGCAATATGCGGTGGATTTTCGGTTTATTTTTGCTTCGATACTCAGCTTTCGCTGCCTTCATTGGCAGCCGGACGCTTGTGATACACTTCATCCACCAGGCCGAAGGCCCTCGCCTCTTCTGCCTCGAGGAATGTGTCGCGATCCATCGCCTTTTCAATTTCTTTCAAAGACTTGCCCGTGTATTTTGCATAAAGATCATTCATCCGCTTGCGGATACGAAGGATCTCATTAGCCTGAATCTGGATATCCGATGCCATCCCGCGCGCGCCGCCCGAAGGCTGGTGCACCATGATCCGGCTGTTGGTAAGCGCGATGCGCATGCCCGGTTCGCCTGCTGCCAGAAGGAAGCTGCCCATCGACGCCGCCTGACCGATGCAGACCGTGCCAACGCGCGGCCGGATATATTGCATCGTGTCATGGATAGCCATGCCCGCGGTCACAACGCCGCCGGGCGAGTTGATGTACATCCAAATATCCTTTTTCGGATTGTCCGATTCAAGGAAGAGCAACTGGGCGGTGATGATTGAGGCCATGCCATCTTCGACTTCGCCGGTTACGAAGATGATCCGCTCCCGCAAAAGGCGCGAAAAAATGTCCCAGCTGCGCTCACCCCGGTTCGACTGTTCGATGACGACGGGGACAAGAGCCTGAACGGGATCGTAAAAATTATCGCGCATGAAATCCTCAAAAACAAAAAGCAAAAAACGTGCTGCACCCTACATCGGCGCGGACGCACCCATTTTCAAGCGCAAAAGGGTTAAGCATTCGTGCAGTGGACCAAAGCTGAACGCCGACTTTGCCGCTGACACAGTATTTTCTCGGTCTTGATGAAAGGGCAAAGGCCCCTATCTCCTTGCGGTAAGGATGGATGAGCGTCGTCAATGCGACTAACCCAAACGTCATTAACAACACACTGACCAGCGATAAAATCGATCAGTGTGTAGATAATCATTGATTGGACCGATTGAGGCTTTTGTCCGATAGCGGCACCATCAGTTATTCCCATTGAATGAAAAACGGAGGTTTTATGAACGCAGAAAGCAAATGTCCCGTGCACACGAAAGTGAGCCGTGACGCGATCGTATGGGGTATGAACAACCAGCTTTGGTGGCCCAACATGCTCAACCTCGCGGTTTTGCATCAGAACCCCCCGGCAGGAAATCCGATCGGCGAAGATTTCAACTATGCGGAAGCCTTTGCAAAACTCGACCTCGATGCCGTGAAGTCTGACATCTATGCCCTGATGACCGAGTCGCAGGATTGGTGGCCCGCGGATTATGGCCATTATGGCCCGCTGTTCATCCGTATGGCATGGCACAGCGCCGGCACTTATCGCATTTATGACGGCCGTGGCGGCGCAGGCAGCGGCACGCAGCGCTTTGCCCCGCTCAACAGTTGGCCCGATAACGGCAACCTCGACAAGGCCCGCCTCCTCCTATGGCCGATCAAGCAGAAATATGGCCGTTCGCTCAGCTGGGCCGACCTCATGATCCTTGCAGGCAACTGCGCACTGGAATCGATGGGCTTCAAGACTGCCGGCTTCGGCGGCGGCCGCGACGATGTTTGGGAACCCGAACAGGATATCGACTGGGGTCCGGAAGCCGAATGGCTTGGCGACCAGCGTTATAGCGGCGACCGTGAACTGGCCGATCCGCTGGGCGCAGTCCAGATGGGTCTGATCTATGTCAACCCGCAGGGCCCCAATGGCGACCCCGATCCGGTGGCATCGGGCCGCGACATTCGTGAAACATTTGCCCGCATGGCGATGAATGACGAAGAAACCGTCGCTCTGGTCGCTGGCGGTCACGCCTTCGGCAAGGCGCATGGCGCTGGTCCCGATTCGCACGTCGGTCGTGAACCCGAAGGTGCGGACATCACGGCGCAGGGCCAAGGCTGGCTCAGCACGTTCGGCTCGGGCAAGGGTAATGAAACCATCACCAGCGGCATCGAGGGTGCATGGACCGAAACCCCGACCCAGTGGGACAACAACTATCTGAAGAACCTGTTCGAATATGAGTGGGAACTGACGGAAAGCCCCGCCGGTGCGAAGCAGTGGACACCGAAGAACCCTGAAGCCCAGGGCACTGTTCCCGATGCTCAGGATCCGAACAAGCGCCATGCGCCAATGATGACCACGGCTGACCTCGCATTGCGTTTCGACCCGATCTACGGTCCGATTTCGCGCCGCTTCTATGAAAACCCGGATCAGCTGGAAAAGGCATTTGCCGAAGCGTGGCTGAAGCTGACCCACCGCGACATGGGCCCGATTGCCCGTTATGTCGGCAAGGACGCTCCGGCTGAACCGCGCATCTGGATGGATCCGGTTCCGGCGGGCCCGACGCTCAGCGATGCAGATATTGCTGATCTGAAGGCAAAGGTTCTGGCAAGCGGTCTTTCGATCAGCCAGCTGGTGAAGACGGCTTGGGCCTCGGCCTCGACCTTCCGCGGTTCGGACAAGCGCGGCGGTGCCAATGGCGCCCGCATCCGCCTTGCGCCGCAAAAGGATTGGGCAGTGAACGAGCCTGAAGAGCTCGGCAAGGTGCTGAGCGCGCTCGAAGCCGTCCGCGTTGCTTTCGGAAAGCCCGTCAGCATGGCCGACCTGATCGTTCTGGGCGGTAATGCCGCAATTGAACAGGCTGCCAAAAATGCAGGCTTTGAAGTAACCGTTCCGTTCACCTCGGGCCGTGGCGATGCTTCGGAAGAGATGACCGATGCGCACAGCTTTGCCGTTCTGGAGCCGAAGATCGACGGTTTCCGCAACTATGCAAGCGGAACCACCCGCCAGTCGCTTGAAGAGCTGCTGGTCGACAAGGCCCAGCTGCTTGGCCTCACCGCACCGGAAATGACCGTCTTGGTCGGCGGCCTGCGCGTCTTGGGTGCAAACCATGGCGGATCGAAGCATGGCGTGTTCACCGACCGTGTCGGCGTGCTCAGCAACGACTTCTTCGTCAACCTGCTGAAGTCGAGCTACGAGGCGCAGTGGACCGAAAATGCCGACGGCAGCTTCACCGCGCGCGATCGCAAGACCGGCGCGGAAACCTTGAGCGGTACCCGCGTCGACCTGATCTTCGGTTCGAACTCGCAGCTGCGCGCTCTGGCAGAAGCCTATGCCACTGCCGATGCCGGCAAGGCCTTTGTCGACGCCTTCACCGCTGCATGGGCAAAGGTGATGCACGCCGACCGTTTCTAAGCAAATATCGCCGGCCGCGCCCCTTTAACCGGGCGCGGCCGGAAAATTTTCAGCCTGCGCCAACAGACATTTTCCGGTCAGCCCGAAAGGGTTGATTATGGCTCCAAAGGAAAAGGTCTGAACCGACGCAAGGCAAAGAAAAAGGGCCCGGTTTTCACCGGGCCCTTTTTTGATTCACCGTTAGCGGCGGATTATTTCTTGGCAGCGGCCTTCTTGGCAGGAGCCTTTTTCGCAGGCTTTTCGTCTTCGTCCTTGGCAGCTTCCTTCGCCTTTTTAGCGGGCTTTTCTTCAGCAGCTTCCTTCTTGGCGGCAGCCTTCTTCGCAGGGGCCTTCTTTGCCGGCTTGGCATCGGGCTCTGCTTCGATCGCTGCTTCCAGATCGGCGCGGGTCACGGTCTTTTCGCTGACCTTCGCTTTATCGAACAGGAAGTCGACAACCTTGTCCTCGAACAAAGGCGCGCGCAGCTGGGCTGCGGCCATCGGGTTTTCCTGCAAATATTGCACGAAACGCTGACGGTCTTCTTGGCGGTATTGCTGGGCAGCCTGGGTCACCAGCATGTTCATTTCCTGACCGCTGACTTCGACGCCATTGGCTTGGCCGATTTCGGAGAGCAGAAGCCCCAAACGCACGCGGCGGACCGCGATGTCGCGATAATCCTCGCGTTCGGCTTCCATTTCCTTGCGGGCCGCTTCAGGATCTTCCTCACGTGTAGCTTCCTGCTCAAGCTGAGCCCAGATCTGGTCGAATTCAGCCTCGACCATTGAGGGCGGAACTTCGAAATCATGAGCAGCGGCAAGCTGGTCGAGCAGCTGGCGCTTCATATAGGTGCGGGTCAGGCCGTTCAGTTCCTGCTCGACCTGCGCCTTCATAAGCTCCTTGAGCTTGTCGATGCCGTCAAGGCCGAATGCCTGGGCCAGGCTGTCATCAGCCTTGCTCTCAGTCGGCTTTTTCACTTCGCCGACGACGATGTCAAAGGTCGCTGCCTTGCCGGCAAGTTCCTTGGCGCCATAATCTTCGGGGAAAGTGACGTTGATGACCTTGCTGTCATTGGCCTTGACGCCTTCCAGCTGGTCTTCAAAACCGGGGATGAGCTGACCCGAGCCAAGCTCGACCGACATGCCTTCACCCTTGCCGCCTTCGAACGGCACGCCATCAACCTTACCTTCGAAATCGATGACAACAACGTCGCCCTTCGCAGCCTTGTAGGTTTTGGCGGCGGTTTCGAAATTCTTGTGGCCTTCTGCAAGGCGGGCAATCGCCGCATCGACTTCGGCACCTTCGGCCTCAACCGTCAGGCGTTCCAGTTCAAGTCCGTCAATCGCAACTTCGGGAATGGCGGGCAGCACTTCGAAATGAAAGTCCACGACCGCATCCTTGCCCGGTGCATAATCATTGTCGAGATGCACATGCGGCTGGGTTGCAGGGCGCAGCTTGTTATCGGTGATGGTTTTCTGAACGCCTTCCTGGATAGAGCTGTTCAGCGCTTCCTGAAGCAGCGAATCCTTGTGCATCTTCTTGACCAGGTTCGCCGGCACCTTGCCGGGACGGAAGCCGGGCATGCGCACCTGCGGTGCGATCTTCTTCACTTCGGCGTCGATCCGCGCTTCGATATCGGCAACGGTAACCGTCATGCGATAGGCCCGCTTCAGGCCTTCATTCTGTGTTTCCTGGGCTTGCATGGTAGAAACTCTAATCCTCAAAATCTGCGCCGGCTGGCGCTGCAAAAAATCTTTGGACGACCTCGGTATGGGGCCGGGCATTTCGCGGAAGTGGTGCGGGCGAAGGGACTCGAACCCCCACATCTTTCGATACTGGTACCTAAAACCAGCGCGTCTACCAATTCCGCCACGCCCGCTCCGTCACACCCTTACCGGCCGTGCGGTCGGGTGCCTCTAACGGCAAAGAGGGCCAAGGGCAAGTGCGGAAAATGGCGGGGTTCACGCCATGATCGACGGGCCCTTATCTGGCCGAGGGAAGTTTCGGAGGGCGAAGCTCCATCGCGGCGACAAGCTGGCGCACCTCGCCAATGTCGCGATCAAAATAATGGATGGCCGGCGCGATGAAATTGACGAGATACAGCCTGCCATTGATGGTTGCAGCCACGCCCTCGCCCTTGCGCGTCAAACCTTCATCCTGCGCGGCATAGCTATAGCTGAAGCGCACGGCGGGATATTTGCCCAGTTTTGCCGGTTCGACGTTGGTGATGTTGAACACCGAGGAATCCAGAACGATGCGGTTCGATGATTCGAATAATTCCACAATGTCGGTGGGCAGCATCGCGGAACGGAATTTGGGCAGTTCCTTGGCCGTTCCAAAGGGCGAGAAATACAGGGTTTCGCCATCCATCACACCCGCAAAGAAGGTAAGCTCATTCAGGGCCAACCCGTCCCGTGTCCATCTTTCGCTGCGCGCAGATGGCCGGGCGGTTGAACGGTTCCAGCCATCGGCCGGTGTCGCCACCATGAGCTTATTGGCGATCTGGACGTCCTCATTGGCAGGCAGCGCCTTCCATTCGGCGCGTATCGGGATGGCCGCCGTCGTCAGCGCAATCATCAATATGCCCAGTCGCGCCAGATTCATTTCAAAGGCTCCTGCGCCATCATGCCGATCATCGCCCTGTCGCCTGCGCCGTGTGTATGCGCCAGATATTTGCGCAACGCCTTGCGCCCCTCCTCCGCCTTGCCTTGACGGAGCAATGCAAGACCAAGACCGCGCCAGCTTTCAGATAGGGCTTCATCCTTGTCGATGGCTTCACGATAATAGGATTCGGCGCTTTCAAAATCGCCCTTTTTGCCGCGTGCGCGATAAAGCTCACCACGCGCATAGAGCAGGCCTGCCGTCCAGCCATCGCGCGCGAGACTGCCGAGGAGATATTCTGTCGCGGCAAACTCGCTCAGCTTCACCTGATCCTCGATCAGGCTGGGCCACCACGGGCTGATCATAGCATGAAACCGTTCAGCACCGCTTTCACCATTGGACGGTTTTTTGGCGGCCGCCGCCTGCAGATATTCCATCCGCTCTTTAGTATTTGGGTGCGACGAGAAGAAATCATTATCCTCCTCTTTCACCGCGCCCGACTTGGAAGGCTTTGCTGCTGCTTCGCTTTCGCCGCGCAGCTGTTCCCAGATCTGCGCCGCCGCCATGGCGTCATATCCACTCGCGCCCAGATAATCGAGCGCGGCCATATCCGCCTGCTTCTCCATCTCACGGTTGAACCGGAACACCGACCCGATCAGCCCTATCTGGGCCAGCGTTCCGCCGGGAACAAAGCCCAGCCAGGTCATCGCATCGGTTTTTGCCCTGATGTCGCGAAAGGATTGCAGCGAGTGCTGTTTTTCAAAATGAGCGAATTCATGCGCCAGCACGGTCGCCAGTTCCGCCTCGTTACGAACGCGCAGCAACAGACCGCTCCAAACGATCAGCATACCATTGGGTGCCATCGCCGCATTGAATTGCGGCGTGCGCAACAGGTAGATCCGCACTGACCCACATTTGTCCTTGCCGACAGCGCGGCATAATACGGACCGCAAATAGGCATTGATCCCGGGTTCGGTGATCAGGAACTTTGACCCGCGCATCAGCCGTTCCTGTTCGTTCATTTCCAGCCACAGCCCTTTTTCAAGGGCGTCTTTGGGCTGGTAACCGACAGAGGAAGGCAGCAGCGCTGCATCCGTATTGGTGTAAGCGGCAGCGGGCGTAGCCGCGGCCAGCAAAGCTGCCGAAATGACGGCAAGGCGGCGGATCATGGGCGCACCTCTTCGCCGGCGCGCACCGGCAGCCCGACCAACAACTGCTCCATGCGCGCTACGGCACCTTCAGGGGTACGGACATCGCCGGTCGCCTTCAGATCGACGTTGAGCCAAAGGAAATCGCCGGTCGCAAGGTCGACCAGCGCAGCATAACCCAAATGGGAGCCCGGCGGATCCTTTGCGCCCATCAATGAAGCGACAAGTTGCGCCGCCTTTCGCCCTGGCGATTCAAAACCATCATGGCTGAACAGGAACAGGCCATATTCGGGCCGGGCATCAGGCGAAAACTGCGCCAATCCTGTGCCAAGGCTCCAGTCAAAACGGTCTGCCTTCGTCGGCAAGGGATCCTGGCCGAACATCTTGTGACGCACTGCCGCACTGACGACCGAGCGGAACAATGCGCGATATTCAGAATAGAGCGCGGCCTGTTCGGCCTGCGGCTCGGCCATGATCACCAGATCTATCCCGCGTTGCACGGCGGCCTTTTGCAACGCATCGGACAGTGCCGCCCGCGCGCTTTCATTCCATTCGGCATTTGGCTGGAACAGACCGGCCGTGGTCTGCTCCCCTACCCGGATTTCCGGCCGGAAAAGCAAGACGCGCGGCGCGCGATCGGCGGGAAAGCGAAAGCCTTCTCTAACGACATGCTTTTCGGTGACAGGCGGAGTCTGCGCGGCAACCGAAGGCGCAAGGGCAACAGCCAACAGGCTTGCGCACAAGGCTCGCAGTGACAGCATAGATACTCCGGTCGGCAGAAGGCCGCTCTAACGATTATCTTGCCGCAATGCTGCGCCAAGGCAAGGGGCTATTGTGTAAAACCGCTCTGTTCGCAGCGCTATGACCGGCGTTAACCGGCCAGCGCCTTTTTCAGCAGGTCATTCACCACCTGCGGGTTCGCCTTGCCCTGCATCGCCTTCATCGTCTGGCCGACGAAAAAGCCAAAAAGGGCCTCCTTGCCGCCACGATATTGTTCAAGTTGACCGGGATTGTTCGCAAGGATTTCGGCGATCACCGCCTCAATCGCGCCGGTGTCGCTCGTCTGCTTCAGGCCCTTTTCCTCGACGATCACCGCAGCACCCTGCCCGGTTTCGAGCATGATCTCGAACACCTGTTTGGCGATGCTGCCCGAAATCGTGCCATCAGCGACCAGTTTCAGCAGTTCTGCGGCCTGTGCCGGGCTAACAGGGCTTTCGTCCAGCGTCTTGCCCAATTTGTTCAGCGCGCCGAACAGTTCGGAAAGCAGCCAGTTCGACCCTTGTTTGGGATCGACGCCATGGGCCAAAAGTTCCTCGAACCAGAAAGCGGTCTCTGCCTCCGCAGTCAGCACGGCCGCGTTATAGGCTGTCAAGCCAAGCGCATTCTCGTAACGCGCGCGCTTGGCGTCGGGCAATTCGGGGAGCGAAGCCTTGCATTCGTCAAGGAACGCATCATCCAGTTCAAGCGGCAGCAGGTCCGGATCGGGGAAATAGCGATAATCATGCGCATCTTCCTTGCTGCGCATCGACCGCGTTTCCATCTTATTGGGATCGAACAGCCGGGTTTCCTGCACCACCGTGCCGCCATCTTCGATCAGATCGACCTGACGCCGCGCTTCAACCTCAATCGCCTGCATCACGAAACGGATCGAGTTCACATTCTTGGTCTCGGTGCGCGTGCCATATTCGGCACCCGGCTTGCGAACCGACACATTGACGTCGGCGCGCATTGAGCCTTCCTCCATATTGCCGTCACAAGAGCCGACATAGCGGAGGATTGATCTTAGCTTTTTTACATAAGCCCCTGCTTCTGCAGGAGAACGCATGTCAGGGCGCGAGACGATTTCCATCAGCGCTACGCCTGAACGATTGAGATCGACATAAGACATGGTCGGATGCTGATCGTGCATCAGCTTTCCTGCATCCTGCTCGACATGGATGCGCTCTATACCGATGATCTTGCGCGGGCTATCCGGATCTTTCTCGTCCAGCGTCACCTCGATTTCGCCCTCGCCCACGATCGGGTGGTACAGCTGCGAAATCTGGTAACCCTGCGGCAGATCGGCGTAAAAATAATTCTTCCGGTCGAAACGGGAATAGCGGTTAATCTGAGCATTGATCGCCATGCCGGTGCGCACCGCTTGGCGGATGCACTCGCGGTTCGGCACGGGCAACATGCCCGGCATTGCGGCATCGACGAGGCTCACATGGCTGTTCGGTTCCCCGCCATAAGCGGCAGACGCGCCCGAAAAGAGCTTGGCTTTCGACGTGACCTGCGCATGGACCTCGAGGCCGATCACGACCTCCCACTCACCGGTTACACCCTGGATGCGGTATTCGCTCATATTACCACCACTTCTCCGCTTCCGCCGTGAAGCCGGCACGTTCCTCAATTGCCAGACCCGCGTTCAACACGCCCTGCTCGTCCAACGCCTTGCCCACGATCTGTAGGCCCAGCGGCAGACCCTGCTTGTCGATGCCACCGGGGACAGACATGGCGGGCAATCCAGCCAAAGAGGCCGGCACAGCGAAGACGTCATTCAGGTACATGGACAGCGGATCGCTGGTCTTTTCGCCCAGACCGAAAGCCGCGCTCGGCGCAGTCGGAGCGAGGATCAGGTCGCACTGCTTCCAGGCATTATCGAAATCGCGGGCAATCAACGCCCGCACCTTCTGCGCCTGTGTGTAATAGGCATCGTAGAAGCCGGCCGAGAGTACATAAGTGCCGATCATGATGCGGCGGCGCACCTCTGCACCAAAACCGGCGGCACGGGTCGCGGCATACATGTCTTGCAGGCCAGCGCCATCGGGCAGATCGCGCAAGCCATAGCGGACGCCATCATAACGGGCGAGGTTTGATGATGCCTCTGCTGGCGCGATGATATAATAGGCCGGCAGCGCATATTTGGTGTGTGGCAGGCTGATTTCGACAATCTCTGCGCCGGCATCCTTCAGCCAGGCAATGCCATTGTCCCACATGTTGGCGATATCTTCGTCAATACCATCAAGGCGATATTCCTTGGGAATGCCGACCTTCTTGCCGCGCAGGTCGCCGGATAGGCCAGCTTCCCATTCAGGAACAGCCAGATCAAGCGAGGTCGAATCCTTCGGATCAAACCCGGCCATCGCCTCCAGCATGATCGCGCAGTCGCGCACGTCCCGCGCCATCGGCCCTGCCTGATCGAGCGAGCTGGCAAAGGCGACAATGCCCCAGCGGCTGCAACGGCCATAGGTCGGCTTGATGCCCGAAATACCCACAAAGGCTGCAGGCTGGCGGATGGAACCGCCAGTATCGGTTCCGGTTGCCGCAGGGCAAAGCCGCGCTGCAATTGCCGTCGAAGATCCGCCCGACGACCCACCCGGGGCGAGCGCGGCATTGCTGCCGTCATTGCGCCGCCAGGGCGAAATCACATTGCCGAAATAGCTGGTCTCGTTCGATGAACCCATGGCGAACTGATCAAGGTTCAGCTTGCCGAGCATCCCGGCGCCGGCCTTCCACAAATTGGCCGAAACGGTCGATTCATAGGTGGGCACAAAGCCCTCAAGAATATGGCTCGCCGCAGTCGTTTGCACGCCTTCGGTCGCGAACAAATCCTTCATGCCAATCGGCACACCGGCCATCTTGCCCAGTGGCTTTCCGGCAGCGCGGTCGGCATCTACGGTCTTTGCAGCTTCAACCGCCTTTTCAGGGGTTTCGACGATGAATGCGTTGAGCACTTTGGCAGCCGCGACATTGGCGTTAAAAGCTTCCGCGACTTCAACGGCAGTAAAGTCACCGCTGGCAACGCCAGAACGGATGGCGGCAACGCCGAGTTTTGTAAGGTCGGTCATTATTCGATCACCTTCGGCACGCCAAAGAAAATGCCCTCACGCGCGGGCGCATTGGCGAGCACCTTTTCGCGCACATCGCCATCGGTGACGACATCGTCACGCAACCTCAAATGGTTGGCAATCACCGCCGTCATCGGCTCGACGCCGGTGACGTCGACCTCACCCAATTGCTCGACCCAGGCGAGGATGCCATTCAGCTCCCCGACCATCTTGTCGGCCTCTTCATCGCTGATCGCGATACGGCTGAGCCGCGCGATCTTGTTCACTGTATCTTTATCGACTGACATGGCTTGGCCGCTAGCATTGTGCATGCGCAGCATCAACCGCCAAAGCAGCGGGTTTTCAGCCAAGGTTCAAATTTGCGGTGCTATTTTCGTCAGGAAGACTATTTGAACGGTTGATCGGCGCAGCGACCTTCTCTCTGCAAGGATCAAACACTATTTTTGGAACGAACAAAGTGGCCCGCAAATTCCTCTATCTCGTCGCTGCGATCATCATGCTGGTCATTGCCGGCGGCTTTGTCATTCGCATTTATGAACGGGAATTGACCCAGCTCGCCTTTGTACCAACGACAAAGTTTGAGGAACAAAAGGCGCTGGCGACGACCATTTACGACGATCCAGCCATGTGGTTCGCGCGCGGACGCAGTGATGCCCAAAATGTGACGCGCTGGCAGCCAAAGGGCAGCCCCGCTATCGACATTCCCGGCCCGGCAGCGATATTCTTCATCCACCCGACCTCCTATATGGAAAAGACGCATTGGAACGCCCCGCTGGATGATAAGACATCGCAGGATCGGGCGCGGCTTTTCCTTCAGGGTCTTGCCTCGCCCTTTGCAGCGGCTGGCGAAATCTGGGCACCGCGTTACCGTCAGGCGGCAATCGGCGCATTTTTGACCGACAAGCCCGAAGGCCAGATGGCGCTGAATGCGGCCTATCGCGATGTGCTGCTCGCCTTTGACGATTTTGTCGCCAAGGTACAGAAAGATCGGCCGATCATCCTTGCCGGCCATAGCCAGGGCGCCCTGCACTTGACCCATTTGCTGAAAGACAGGGTTGCGGGCAAGCCGATCGCAAAGCGTATTGTTGCCGTTTATGCGGTTGGCTGGCCGATATCGATCGACACCGACCTTGCGGCCATGGGTCTTCCCGCGTGCACATCCCCCGACCAGACCGGCTGCATCATGAGCTGGCAGAGCTTTGCCGAACCGGCCGAATATGAGCGCATCCTGCAGGTTTATGATGGAACCACCGGCTTTGACGGCAATTCCCGCGCGAACAGCGCGATGCTGTGCACCAACCCCCTTAACGGCGGGGCAGCTCCGGCGGCCGAAATGGTGGCCAATCTAGGTACGCTCAAACCTGATGCCGAAATGAAGGCAGGCGAACTGATCCCCGGCGCAGTTCCTGCACGCTGTGATCAACGCGGCTTTCTGCTGATCGGCGATCCGCCCGAACTTGGCCCCTATGTGCTGCCGGGCAATAATTACCATGTTTATGACATCCCCTTATTCTGGGCCAATATCCGCGCCGATGCCTTGTGGAGGATCGAAAAATTCTTGGCGCGGTGATTACCACCAGCGCCCCGGAATTTCGTGACGCCCTGCCAGATGGCGGCGTGTTGATCGGACTGGATGTTGGCAGCAAGACGATTGGCACCGCTTTTTGCGATGCCGGGTGGAGCTTTGCTTCGCCCGCCGACCTGATCCTGCGCAGCAAATTTGCCAAGGACAAAACCGCCTTGCAGGCGGCGATTGCGAAACGCGCGACCGCCGGCATCATCATCGGCCTGCCGCTGAACATGGACGGCAGCGAAAGCCCGCGTAGCCAATCAAGCCGCGCTTTTGCCCGCAACATCATCGATCTGGGCCTGCCTATCCTCCTGTGGGACGAACGCTGGTCCACCGCAGCGGCCGAGCGGGCGATGATCGAAGCAGATCTGAGCCGAGCCAAGCGGGCCGAGCGTATCGACAGCGCGGCAGCTGCGCATATCCTGCAAGGTGCAATCGACGCACTTACCTCCAGCTGAGCGGTCATGTCATTCCCGCGAAAGCGGTAATCCATGGATCGATGTTAAGTTTAAATTGAATGATCAGACCGTGCCCCCCTATCTCGTCGGGGGTGACAATGTGAATCGTAACGCTTGAGTATGCGAACCAACGCGCCTAAGGCACTGGCTTTAATGACATCGCCATCCAACGCTTCATCGGGCCGCTTTCCAGCCGGTTCCGCCGCCTTCCCGCACCGGCACCTGCTCGGCATTGCCGGGCTCCAGCCGTGGGAGATCGAATTCGTCCTCGCAGAGGCCGAACAGTGGGTCGCCCTCAACCGTTCCGGTGCCGCCAAGCGCGATGACCGGCTGCGCGGATTGACGATCATCAACGCCTTTTTCGAGAATAGCACACGCACCCTTCTTTCGTTCGAGATCGCAGGAAAAAGGCTGGGTGCAGACGTCGTCAACATGCACGCGGCGCAATCGAGCACGAAAAAGGGCGAGACGCTGATCGATACGGCCATGACGCTGAATGCGATGCGCGCAGATGCGATCGTAATCCGCCATGGCAGTTCCGGTGCGGTCGATCTGATATCGCAAAAGGTCGATTGCCCGGTGCTCAATGCAGGTGATGGCACGCATGAACATCCCACACAGGCGCTGCTCGATGCGCTCACCATCCGCCGCCGCAAAGGGCGGATTGATGGCATGACGGTGACCATTTGCGGTGACATATTGCACAGCCGCGTCGCGCGTTCGAACATGATCAGCCTGACAACCCTCGGCGCCCGGGTGCGCGTCGTCGCTCCACCAGCCTTGATGCCAGAGGGCATTGCGAGTTTCGGCGTAGAGGCATTCAACCGTTTCGACGACGCCCTTCCCGACAGCGACGTGGTGATGATGTTGCGGCTGCAGAATGAACGGATGCAGGGCGATTTCATCCCTTCGCCGCGGGAATATTTCCATCTTTACGGGCTCGATTCGCGCCGACTGGCGCTCGCGAAACCCGATGCACTGGTGATGCACCCCGGCCCGATGAACCGCGGCGTCGAAATCGCCAGCCATATCGCCGACGATCTGGAACGATCAGCCATTACCGAGCAGGTGGAAATGGGCGTCGCGGTGCGCATGGCCTGCCTCGACATTTTAACGCGGCGCGCACGCGGCGTTGAGGGCTGGGCCAAGGAGACAGGCGCATGAGCGGCATCAACATCCTCGGCGGGCGGGTTATCCTTCCCGGCAAAAGCGAGGGCGAAATCACGCATTTGCATGTCAGCGGTGAACGCATCGCCTATGTCGGCAAGGCCGACCCACTGGGCGAGCGGGTCGATGCAGATGGATTGATTGTTGCCCCCGGCATTATCGACCTTGGCGTATTCGCCACCGACAAGCCGGCGTTCCGCTTTGGCGGAATTACCCGCGCCGCGTTGATGCCTGACCAATCCCCTGCGCATGACGATCCAGCAACGATCCGCTTTGCAGGGCGCAAGGGCAAACCCGATTTCTGGGTTCACCCTCTGGCAGCGGCCACCAAGGAAATGGACGGCCAGCACATCGCCGAAATCGCGTTGATGAAGGAAGCAGGCGCACTGGGCGTTGCCACCGGAAGGCGCTGGATCGCCGATTCAGGCGTCATGTTGCGGCTGCTGCGCTACTGCGAGATGCTCGATCTGCCGCTGTTCGTGCATAGCGAGGATGGCGGCGTTACCGGGCACGCCGTTGCGACCACCGGGCTAAACGCGACGCTGCTTGGCCTGCCGAGTGCGCCGCCAGTCGCCGAAGCGCTGTCCATCCAGCGCGATCTTTCGCTCGCAGCCGAAAGCGGGGCGCATGTCCATTTCCGTCAGGTGACGACAGCTGCCGGCCTCGACCTCATCCGCCGAGCCAAGGACAAGGGCCTTCGGATCAGTTGCGGGATAACCCCTGCCCATCTTTTTCTGTCCGACACAGCGCTATCCGGTTTCCGCACCTTTGCCCGGCTTTCGCCACCACTGCGGTGTGAGGATGATCGCCTTGCCTGCATTGCAGCCGTGGCGGACGGAACGATCGACGTGATCGCGTCTGGACACGACCCACGTGGTCCCGAAGACAAACGACTGCCCTTTGCCGATGCGGCCCCCGGCATGGCGGGTGCGGAGACATTGCTGGCGCTAACACTGAACCTTGTGCGCGACGGGCATGTATCGCTTGGCCGCCTGTTTGAACTGCTATCGACAAACCCCGCGCGCATCCTGAAAGTGAATGCCGGTTCGGTTGAAACGGGGCGTGAGGCAGACCTGATATTCATCGACCCAGACGCCCCATGGCAGGTGGATAGCAACCGGATGACCGCGCTTGCCGGCAACACACCGTTCGACAAGCTGCCCGTTCAAGGCCGGGTGCGCAAAATCATGAAGGGCGGCAAGATCATCTGATCCGCCGCCCTTCAAGGAATTGCTATTTGTTGAAAATCAGCGGGCCGCGATACGCACCGCTTTGCGAACCGGCTTTTTTGCGGCCATCCGCACCGGCGAGGAGCCATCAGTCGAACGCACGATACATTCGCCGCCCGACATCTTGATCTGGCGGCACGCAGCAGCGGCGGTTTCATAATTGCCAAACCCGGATGCGGCGAGCCGCGTCAGCGTCCTGCCCTTGATCGTCACCGTTGAACTTGCAGAGTCGAAACCGTTCAGGATGCGATGCTTGCGATTAAGCTGGCTCCAGGCACGGGTTGCGTTGGCCGTTGAGGAAAATGCCCCAAGCTGGACCAGAAATTTGCTTGATGACCTCGCTTGCGGGGCCGGAACATCGGCCAGAGCGAGCTTCACCGGCTTGGCAGCAGGTGCGGCTTCTGCCGATTTGACGGGCGCTTCCGGCGCGCGGATCAACGGCGCTTCAACCGCAGCGACCGGTGCCACTTCGGCAACGCGGACATTGGTTTCGGCATAGCCCTCCACGTCCGGCGCAGCGCCGATTGCCGGCAGTTCGCCGACAGGTGCAGCTGCTTCCATTGCAATGGCGACAGGCGCGGCTTCCTCGACCGAGGCCATTGCGGGTGCTGATATAGCGCCGCCCAATGCAAGGCGCACAGGCTGGCCGGCGTCTTCACGTGGCGTGACTTTCAAAAGGCCAGCAATGCGTGTCTGATAGGCACCCGGCCGGGCATATTGGGCCCATTCGGCAATGCGCGTATCGACGCGATCCTGCGGCATATCCTGCACCGCCATGATGCGGGCTTCGCGCCAACGGCCGTCAAGCGCATAAGCGAGCGCCAGATTCTGCCGTGTGCGTGCCGAGGCATTGTCACCGCGAATAGCTTCAACAAGGACATCAACCGATCGTTTGCTGTCGCCAGCAAGAGCAAGTGCAAGGCCATAATCGCTAGCCGGAAGCAGCGAACGATGGGCATCCACAAGCGCAATCGCCGAATCGGCTTTGCCCTGCGCGATACGCGACAAAGCAACACCGACAACGGTGCGCGCGTCGACCTGGCCCAATTCCATCACATCTGCAAAGGTGCGCTCGGCTGAATTAAAGCGGCCTTGCGCCATATAGATGCGGGCCAGCAGGTTGCGATATTCGACATTGGTCAGATCGGCGCCAACCGCAGCCTCGGCATAGCCCAAAGCCTTGTCGGTCCGACCCTTGGCAAACAGCCTTTCAGCCTTCTTTGCCCAGCCATGCGCTTTTTTCGATTGCGCCGGCGCGGCAATTTCAGTGGTCGTATTCGAAGCCACGACGCTAGCACCGCCCAAGGCAGTGAAACCGACCATCGCGGTCGACAATGCCAGTTTTACGATTGTCTTGTTCTTCATGACTTTACCCCAAAGGTGACGGTCAGGCGATCAGGCCTGTTTTTTCGACGGAACTTGCGCGGCAAGATTGCTGATTTCAGGGACGCCCTCAATGAATGCGTCCAGCGCTGCTGTGACAAGCTGCTGCGCCGACCGGTTACTGATTGCGCATGCGAGCCGCAATTTCAGATGGCGATCAGCGTCAAGTCGCAAGGTAAATGCCGATTTGCCCTTGCTGCCCGGTGCGGCGCGCGGACGTTGTGTTTCAACAACCGGCCCTGCTGCATGCGGCGGAACGATCGAAACCACCTCGGCCGATGTTTCGTAAAGTTCGGACGCAGCCATTTCATCAGCCTGCACCTGTAACTGTTCGGCGATGCGATCCTGCTGTTGCTTTACCTCGGGCTTTACCTCCGGAACAGCATTGGCAAGCGGATTATATCCTGCGTCATGGTCATAATCCATCGGCGCCGAGGGATCGGGATCGACATCATAGCCCATGTCATTCCAGCCAAGGTCATCATGGACAACAGCCACTGCGGCAGTTGCACCTTGCACCAGCTGGCGGCGCATGGCCGGGCGTGCTGCACCCTTGCGGGCAAGCAGGCCGGATGAAAGTGATGCTATCGGTTTGGGTTCGCTCATGATCATCCCCCGCTCAACCGATGACCCGGCGACCGAAACCGCCCATGGGTCGTGCCTGGGGCATTTGCGAATTTACGGCCGCAGGTGCGCTGAACACCGTGCGACGGAAATTCTTTTCAAGACGGTCGGAAATATAAGACCAGAGCTGACGGACTTCCTCAGCCGAACGCCCTTGAGGGTCAACTTCCATCACCGTGCGGCCATCGATCATTGAGGCGGCAAAATCCGTGCGGTGATGCAAGGTTATCGGGGCAACAGTGCCATGCTGGGAAAGCGCGACTGCGGCCTCTGACGTAATTTTGGCCTTCGGTGTAGCTGCATTGACGACAAAGATCAGCGGCTTGCCGGCCCGTTCGCAAAGGTCGACCGTAGCGCCGACGGCGCGCAGATCATGCGGGCTGGGGCGTGTCGGCACGACGATCAGTTCGGCAACCGAGATAACACTCTGGATCGCCATGGTGATGGCAGGCGGCGTATCGATGACCGCAAGCTTGAAGCCCTGTTGGCGCAGCACGGCGAGGTCGGATGCAAGGCGCGCTACAGTTGTCTGAGCAAAAGCCGGAAGGTCAGCTTCACGTTCGTTCCACCAATCGGCAAGCGAGCCCTGCGGGTCAATGTCGATCAGGACGACCGGACCCGCCCCTGCAAGCTGAGCCTGGACGGCAAGATGGCCAGACAATGTGGTTTTGCCTGATCCGCCTTTTTGTGATGCCAATGCGAGAACCCTCACATTATTCCCCTTTTGCAAGCTGTTTGGAGATGATCTGGCAGAACAGGGCTAAAAATCGGTTAACGTGGGGGCCTCTTTTGCCGTTTATGCGTTTGCGACCGCAGCATTGCGCATCACGGCAAATTATGTTCAGATTGGCAGCGATAGTTAAACGAGCGGTTCCGGGCGTTTACCAAATCTCAGTTTTGGCGCTTTATCGCTCTGTCCAATCGAATTGGAGACCATGATGCGCCGCTATGCCTTTACTGCCCTTCCCATCGCAGCAGCGATCGCCCTTACCGGCCAGCCTGCGTTTGCAGACGTCAAAGCAGGCGTCGACGCCTGGACCAATGGGGATTTTGCCGGCGCAGTCCAGCAATGGAATGATCCCGCAATCAAGGGCGACCCCGACGCGCAGTTCAACATGGGTCAGGCCTATAAGCTGGGGCGCGGCGTCAAACAGGATCTGAACATGGCGCTCGAATGGTATCGCAAGGCGGCACAACAGGGCCATTTGCAGGCCGCAGACAATATCGGGCATTTGCTGCATTATCAGGGCAAGGTCCCCGAAGCGCTGCCTTATCTGCAAGCCTCGGCCGAACGGGGTGAACCGCGCGGACAATATTTGCTGGCAACCGAATTGTTCAACGGAACGCAAATCCAGAAAGACTGGGTCCGGGCCTATGCGCTGATGACCCGCGCTTCGTCCGCTGGCCTTGCACCTGCATCGCGCAGTCTGGCCGAGATGGACAAATATATCCCGCTGGAACAGCGCCAGCAAGGCGTAGCGCTTGCAGGCGTGCTGGAACAGTCATCGGCGCAGGCCCGCTCCGCTCAGGTTGCAGGCTTTCCCATTGATACCAAAGCTCCGCCGGCCGCGGTGAAGCCCGTGCCGGTTCCTCCATCACAAGCAGCGCCGGCGACGGCCGCTGCCGCGCCGGGCTTTCCGGGGGCGATCCCGCCGATCGACGGCGCGCCTGAGCCGGCCCGCGCCGCGCCGGTAGTCAAACCCGCCGCGCCTTCAAAGCCGACAAAAATTGCGGCCACTGCGCCTGTCAAAGGTGGCTGGCGTATCCAGCTTGGCGCGTTCGGCAATGAAGCCAACGCCACGCGCCTTTGGGATAGGCTGGAGGGCCGTGTTGGCGGACTATCTGCGCTGACACCCTATCTGAATAGCGCGGGTGCCGTGACACGCCTGCAGGCCGGCCCCTTTGCCAGCCGCAGTTCGGCTGCCGATATGTGCGCCAAAGTAAAGGCCGCTGCCGCCGGGCAAGCCTGCCTGGTCATTGCGAACTAAGCCAAGACCTGCTGCCTCAATCGCATAGCTTTTCGATGTCGCGGCCGAGCGTGCGCTTGGCCGCTTCATCGCCCGGGTCGACAAAATAATAGCGCGTACCGCTCATGCTTGCGTTACGGGAGCAATAGGCGGTGCAGCCTTCCGGCACCGATCCGGGAAAGCGCAACACGATGCCGTCATAACTGGCAGTAAAGCTGCAACTTTCCTTGCCGGTCAGGTTGATAACGACACTGTCGCCCTCAAGTTTAGCACTGCCCTGCCCTTCGCATTTGCTTTCAGGGCCGAACACCGCAAGGAAACCCATGCGGTAGCCATCATCATTCTCGGCGACCGCGCAAAATTTGTCAGTACCCAGTTCGCTCGACGTTTCAAAACGTCCGGCAAGAGACCGGTTGCGCGGATCGGGWAGCAATCCCTTGCTGATCGCCAGTTGGTCAAGCGCWGCGCCCGCACCACCGCCTTCGCCGTTCGACGNNCATTTTCACCCTGNCCCACATCCGGCCAGCAGCAGCGCAGCGAACGCCCAGTGGCGCTTCATAGACGCACCAGCTGGTCACCCTCGACGCGGCGGTNAAAAACAACTGCNGAACACCCGTATGGCAAGTCGGGCCATCCGGNNCCTTGCGATCACCAACAGCGCATCCTGATCGCNAATCGATACGCATTTCGACCAAGTGCAGGAAATGGCCGCTACTTTCGNCCTTGGTCCAGAGANCGCTNGGCGGCTGCGCGANGAAAAAGGTAACCNTTTCCGTTCTGTTGGGTGAGGGCCAACGCCTCGCGGTT
This sequence comes from Sphingobium sp., assembly GCA_035196065.1. NCBI lineage: Bacteria > Pseudomonadati > Pseudomonadota > Alphaproteobacteria > Sphingomonadales > Sphingobiaceae > Sphingobium > Sphingobium sp. The sequence goes on along the minus strand of CP136575.1, from coordinate 1,838,388 downwards.
CATATGCCCGASCATCAGCACAGCACCATCCTGSSCATCTACCACCACTGCGGTCAGCAGTCCGTTTGCATCAAATTTCGGGTCGAGCTGCAGNCCCGTTTTCGCGAGGATCCGTCATAGCGCAATATCTAGCCGAGCACCGCACGGCTGGCAATCTGTGCAGAAATTCNAAACATCGGTGTTACAAGGGGAAGACATTGGTGGAAGGCAGGCTTATAGGCTGCCCAACTTTTGGCGGAACGGATTCGTTCGGACATGCTCACCACTAATCCATTTGATGACGATAAACTGCGCGAGGAATGCGGCATTTTCGGTGTGCACGACGCCGANCGGCGCGGCTGCCATGGTCGCGCTTGGCCTCCATGCACTCCAGCATCGCGGGCAGGAAGCTGCGGGTATCACCAGCTTCGATGGTCGCGATTTCCATACGCACCGTGCGATGGGCCATGTTGCCGGCAATTTTGACCGCGAAGATGTMATTCGCAGTTTGCCCGGAAATATCGCCGCAGGCCACGTSCGCTATTCGACCACGGGCGAGACAACGCTGCGCAATGTCCAGNCACTTTATGCAGATCTCGCCACGGGTGGTTTTGCCGTGGCGCATAATGGCAATATCTCGAACGCGACGAACCTGCGACGTGAACTGGTRCGGCGTGGTTCGATCTTCCAGTCCACATCGGATACCGAAGTTATCATCCATTTGGTCGMSACATCCMCCCANGCGCGGGNTGCTCGATCGCTTGATCGAYGCGCNTGAAGCAGGTCGAAGGCGCCTANTTCGCTCATCTGCCTGACCACCGAAGGCCTTATCGCCTGCCGTGATCCGCTCGGCATTCNGCCGCTGGTTATGGGCCGCCTTGGCGAATCGATCATTTTCGCGTCGGAAACCGTCGCGCTCGATATTGTTGGCGCGGAATTCATCCGCAGTGTCGAGCCGGGTGAAATCGTGGTTGTACGCGATGGCGGCATTGGATCGCACAAACCRTTCCARTCRGTCGGYGSNCGCCCCTGCATCTTTGAACATGTCTATTTTTCACGANCCGGATTCGATCGTCGACGGCAACAGCGTCTATGCCGTGCGCAAGGCAATCGGTGCCGAACTGGCGCGTGAAAACGGCATCGATGCCGATTATGTCATACCCGTTCCCGACAGCGGAACACCGGCGGCGATCGGCTATGCCGAAGCATCKGGCATCCCCTTTGAATTGGGCATCATCCGTTCGCATTATGTTGGTCGCACCTTCATCCAGCCGGGTGACGGCGTGCGCCATCTGGGCGTCAAATTGAAGCATAATGCCAATCGCAATCTCGTCGCGGGCAAGCGGATCGTCCTGATCGACGATTCAATCGTGCGCGGCACCACCAGCCTGAAGATCGTGCAGATGATGCGTGAAGCYGGTGCGCGCGAAGTGCATATGCGCATCGCAAGCCCGCCGACCACCAACAGCTGTTTCTACGGCGTCGACACGCCGGAACGCGAAAAACTGATCGCCAGCCGGATGAGCGTTGCCGAAATGCGCGACTATATCCATGCCGACAGCCTTGCATTCCTGACGATCGAGGGCCTGTATCKGGCGCTGGGCGAGGCTAGCCGCGATCCGGCTTGCCCGAGCTATTGTGACGCCTGTTTTACCGGCGAATATCCCACGCGCTTGACCGACCATGATGAAGCGTCGGCGCGCGACCAGCTTAAATTGCAGGCGGTAGGCTGATATCATGAGTGAAATGCAGGGCAGGATTGCGCTGGTYACMGGCGCAAGTCGGGGTATCGGTGCCGCAATTGCCGAACGGCTNGGCGGCCGACGGCGCACATGTCATYCTGACTGCGCGCACGGCTAAAGATCTCGAAACGGTCGAACAGCGKATATTCGAAGCGGGCGGCAATGCGACRATTGCGCCGCTCGATCTTGCAGAGGCGGGCAGCATTGACCGGCTGGCTGCAGCCGTGCGCGAACGTTGGGGTCGGCTTGACRCCCTCGTRATGAACGCAGCGAKGCTAGGTACGCTGACGCCGGTGCCGATGATYGATGNNCCGCCGAATTCAATCGGGTGCTGACGCTGAACGTGCTTGCGCAACAGGCGTTGATCTCATCTTTTGATGATCTGCTGMGNCGCCAGCGAGATTGGGCGGATGATCGTGCTRACCAGCAGTGTCGGGGCACGCCCCCGTSSCTATTGGGGTGCCTATGGCGCGTCAAAAGCSGCGCTGGNAGAATTTGGCGCTCAGCTATGCCGAAGAGGTTCGCAACCTGTCTTCGCTGCGCATTGCCATTGTCGACCCCGGCCGCACACGCANCNCGCGATGCGGGCAAARGCCTATCCCGGCGAAGATCCGGCAACGTTGAAGTTACCGTCGGTTGTCGCAGACCAAATCGCCGAACTGCTACGCAGCGGCTTCGAAACGGGCCATCGCCTCRTCATCGATTGAACCTGCGCTCTTGATCGTTGCATAGGCSGCCAGAGCCCGTTCACGCGCTTCACGGTGGCCGNATGATCTTCGAMGGATNAGCGGCGGGACGCATGCYMTATTCTTCGGGATCGTGAATGTGCATCTTTGAAAGATGCGCCAGTTCAGGCANCCATTTGCGAATATAGTCAGCCGAATCGAACTTTTCCGACTGGGTTANCGGTGCCATGATGCGCACGAACATATTGCTGTCGACGCCGGTCCCCGCCGTCCACTGCCAGTTGACCGCGTTGGAGGCATAATCGGCATCGACCAGCGTGTCCCAGAACCACTGTTCACCCACGCGCCAGTCGATCAGCAGATGCTTCACCAGGAAAGACGCAGCGATCATCCGCACCCGATTGTGCATCCAGCCCGTTGCCCAAAGCTCACGCATGCCGGCATCGACAATCGGATAACCRGTGAGACCCTTGCCCCAAGCCATCAGGTCCTGATTGACGTCGCGCTCAACGGGATCACGCCACGGGAAACGATCAAAGGCTTCGCGCGCATTTGCMGATCCATAATCGGGGAATTGCAGGATGACATTGGCAGCATAATCGCGCCAMACCAGTTCCTTAAGGAAGGTTTCGACRCTGCCACCCGCATTCATGGTCGCGTGCCAAACCATCGCGGGCGATATTTCGCCGAAATGCAGATGCGGTGACAGGAAACTGGTANCCCGGCTGCGCYGGCAAGTTTCGCGTATCGCCATAGCCGCGCGCTCTGTGCAGGAATTCATCAAGCCGGTCGTGCGCGCCATCTTCGCCCGGCGTCCAGAAACCTGCCATTCCGGTCGACCAATCTGGCGAATGTGGCAGCAGGCCCCAATCTTCCAGATTCTCGCTTTCSGGCCAGCTTTCTGGTGCAGGCAAATGGTGGGGCGCTGCACGCGGCGATGCGGGCGGCATTGCCTGTGCCATCGCGCGCCAAAAAGGCGTGTAGATGCGAAATGGTGTCCCGCTACCTGTGGTAACACTGCCGGGGGGAAGAAGATACAGCCCGTCATGGCGGATTAGCGAGGTACCGACCGGCAGYAATTCCTGCAGGCTCCGTTCGGCATTGCGCCACCAAGGTTCGTGGTGGCGAAGGCAGTGGATCGCCGAMGCCTTGCATTCGCGTGCCAGCCTAGCAAGAACTTGTGCGGCAGGGCCGCGACGCAGAATCAGCTGTGATCCCAGCTTTCGTAGCGACTGGTCGAGCGAGACAAGGCTATKATGCAGCCACCAGCGGGAAGCGSCGCCCATCCGGCGATGCCGGGGCGTATCATCGTCAAGGATATAGACCGGAACCACAGGACGCCCACGGCGCACCGCTGCGAGCACTGCGGCTTGATCTTCCAGCCGCAGGTCTCTCCGGAACCAAATGATTGTTGTCATGGGGGCGCACTACCCCGATCATCTGAAAAATGGGATACGGGCGTAACCCGTTACGGCTTTCCAGTATTGTTCGAATGCAAAGACGGACCCGGCAGTTCGACCATGAAACGGTCACGGGCCATCGGATGGGCAAAGCGCTGATCGAATAATATAGTGCGGGCTTTGGAACCCTSGCCCGCTTGCGCCGCCACTGGCATGCGTGACCAGACAAGGAAAGCGCGTCCATCGGCGCTTTGCCGCGCCGCCTCAGCCACATGGGGATCATCCATGCCATGCTTGCGCGGAGGTCCRATAAGRCGAATATGGCCCGGCAAGCTGAACTCCCCTTCGCCATAGATCTGTGCATTGCGCCACTGCATCTCGCGCTTCCAGAATTGCAGCGGCACCGGATTGGCGACGACAAGATCGGGCGTGACCTGCAGTTCGGACTCTACATGCTGCCCGGTGAGCGCYTCGGCGCGGCCGGTGATCAGRCCATTGGTGAAGATATAGSCGCAGATYGCKRCAAAGCCGATCCAGGCCGGTCGCTGCCAATCGCCCTGCCCRCGCTTCTCGCGCCGCCGCGAAAGCCAGACGCTTCCGATCAGCGCAGCCCAGATCCAGACRTCGATGATGAAGATGGTATCACCATAAGCCCAACGTCCCGAAAAGGGTTCGAGCAGACGGATACCGTAATTGTTGAGCCAGTCGAGCGCAGGATGGCTGGCCGTGCCAATGAAGGCGAGCGCGAGAAGCCAGCCTTTGTGCACCGGTGGTCGATCGGTCTTGGGCCGCCAACGATCATAGCCCARCATGATCRMCCATAGCARAATAGGTAGCAGCAGCAGCGCGATCGGCCCATGCGTGATCCCGCGGCGGATGCCCAGATGCTGGACGCCGCCCAGCAAAGTCGCCACCGCATCGATATCGGGGATGTTGGCGGCGATGATGAGGGTCGGCATGGCAAGACCSGTCTTRCGCTTGARCCCCATTTGCCCAAGCACTGCGCCTGCCAGGCTGTGCGTAAGATTATCCAATGTTTAGGCTCGCACTTGGTGCCATCATGTCTTCGTGCGAGCCAATATCACTCGACCGTCCAGGTCTGCCCCTTGCTGATCAGCTTTTGCAGATTCGGRGTTTTGCCCTCAGACAATTTGGCGTTCTGCTCTGTCACGGCAGCATCGAAAGTCGGACGCGGATCGTCATAAAGTACACCAAGCGCCATCGGAAATTCGCCAAAAGGCATTTCGACCAGCATATGGGCAACTGCCCGGTTCTTCACATTGTGCACGATCACGCCGACCGCCTGCCAGTCGCCATCGGCAACATCGACAACCTTGAGGCTGAGTGTTGCATGATCGAGCGCRATGCCCTTGGTACCGCCGGCAAACAGCATCGGCTTTCCATCTTCGAGCCAGAGCTGACGCGCCTCGGCCCCTTTGGGCGCNGGCGAAATCTTCAAACACATCCTTATTGTAAACGATGCAATTCTGGAAAATTTCGACAAAGGCGGCRCCGCGATGCGCATGGGCRGCCTTCAGCACGTCGGGCAGATGCTTTGATACATCAAAGCCGCGCGCCACGAAGCGGGCGCCWGATCCCAGCGCAAAGGCGCAGGGCGTYGCCGGMCGGTCCACCGAACCAAAGGGCGTCGACGGGCTGGTCGTGCCTTCACGGCTGGTRGGCGAATATTGCCCCTTGGTCAGACCGTAAATCTCGTTGTTGAACAACAGRATCTGGCAATCGAGATTGCGGCGCAGCAGGTGCATCGTGTGGTTGCCGCCAATCGACAGTGCGTCGCCATCACCGGTGATGATCCACACATCCAGTTCGGGATTGGCGAGCTTTACGCCCGTTGCCACCGCCGGCGCACGGCCGTGGATGGTGTGGAAGCCATAGGTTTCCATATAATAAGGAAAGCGGCTGGAGCAGCCGATACCCGAGATGAAMACCGTGTTTTCCGGTGTRGCACCRATTTCGGGCATGGTGCGTTGCACCGCCTTCAGGATCGCATAGTCACCGCATCCCGGGCACCAGCGGACTTCCTGATCGGTCTCCCAATCCTTGGGGCTCGATTTCTGGATGGGGGTCATGTCGTTCATGCGAGTGTCTCTTCAATGGCRGCTTCAATTTCGGCAATGCGGAAGGGTTGTCCGCTCACCTTGTTCAACGGCTTGGCATCGATCAGATATTGATCGCGCAGCACTGTTTTGAACTGGCCGGTATTCATTTCTGGCACCAGCACACGATCATATTTGCGAAGCAGATSGCCCAAATTGCTGGGCATCGGCCAGATATTGCGAACATGGATGTGGCTGACATCCAGTCCCTTGGCGCGGGCCTTGCGGACGGCCTGGTGGATCGGACCGAAAGTCGAACCCCAGCCGACAACCGCCAACTTGCCGCCTTCGGTACCAAGRCAGACATCCTGATCGGGAATGTGCGCAGCAATGCCGTCGACCTTGCCCTTGCGGATGTCGGTCATCGCTTGGTGGTTGGCAGGCGAATAATTGAGGTGGCCGGTATCGACTTCTTTTTCGATCCCGCCGATGCGGTGCATCAGACCGGGCGTACCGGGCTTGACCCAAGGGCGCGCCAGCTTTTCATCGCGRCCATAGGGTTTRAAACCGCCKTCCTGCGCCTCAGTRCGGAAGGTCACCGGGAACGGCTTATAATCCGCMATATCGGGCACTTTCCAAGGCTCCGCCGCATTGGCAATATAGCCGTCAGTCAAAAGCATTACCGGCGTCATGAATTGGGTCGCGATGCGCACCGCCTCAATMGCACAATCAAACACATCGCCRGGGCTGCGCGCCGCGATCACCGGCAGCGGGGCATCGCCGTTACGGCCATAGACCGCCTGATACAGGTCCGACTGCTCCGTCTTGGTMGGCARGCCGGTCGAAGGTCCGCCACGCTGTGAATTGATGATGATGAGCGGAAGCTCGGTCATCACCGCAAGGCCGATGGCCTCGGTCTTGAGCGCGATGCCGGGGCCCGACGAGCTGGTCACGCCCAATTGGCCCGCATAGCTTGCACCGATTGCCGATGCGATGGCRGCAATCTCRTCTTCCGCCTGAAAGGTCGTGACGCCATATTCCTTGTAGCGAGCAAGCGCATGCAAGATCGAACTGGCGGGCGTGATCGGATAGCCRCCGAAGAACATCTTCACACCGGCAAGCTGACAACCGGCAATCAGGCCAAGCGCGGCGGCGTCGGCGCCATTGATTGTTCGGTAAAGGCCRGCTTCGGCGGGGGCTGCATCAACATGCTGTCGCGGAATGGCGACCGTGCCMGGCTGTCCAATCTCTGCGGTTTCGCCATAGGCATGGCCCGCATTAAGCGCGGCGATATTGGCATCYGCAAGGATCGGGTTTTTGGCAAATTTATCGCGCAGCCATTGTTCGATCGGCGCGCGGTCGCGGTCAAACATCCATAGCGCGAGGCCGAGCGTCCACATGTTCTTGCAGCGCAGCGCTTCCTTGTTGCCAAGCCCAAACGGCTTCACGGCATCCATGGTCAACTGGCTGATATTGAAATGGACCAGYTGCCATTTGCCGAGACTGTCATCCTCCAGCGGGTTGACCTCATATTGCGCCTTGGCAAGGTTGCGCGCGTTGAATTCGCCGCTGTCGGCGATGATCAGGCCGCCGGGCTTCAGATCCTTCACATTGGTCTTCAGCGCAGCCGGGTTCATCGCCACCAGCACATCGGGCGCATCGCCCGCCGTGGTAATCTCTGTCGAACCGAAATTGATCTGGAAGGCCGAGACACCGAAAAGCGTGCCCTGTGGCGCACGAATTTCAGCTGGAAAATCCGGGAAAGTCGCAAAATCATTGCCGGCAAGCGCCGACGAGAGGGTGAATTGCCCGCCGGTCAACTGCATCCCGTCACCGCTGTCGCCGGCGAATCGCACGACCACGGCTTCGTTATGGATGGCTTCGGCTTGGGTATCATTGTCGATGCTGCGCGCGGCAGTGGCCATTAATCTAGTCCCGCAGGTTTAATTGGTCTGTTAAGCTGCCCTTATGCGCGCAATTGGGCCAAATCCAAATAGGAAATCTGTGCATCACAACAGGCTGGCTTTGCCATGGACGCCCCGCTGSCTTCCCGTTATGCCTKTRGCAAAAKRGATGATGGGAGAGTGACAATGAGCGGACATTTTGTGCGGCCCGATGTGCGGGCCTTTCTCGATTTTCTGAACGCCCAAACCGGCCCGAAAATGCATGAACTTTCTGCGCAGGATGCGCGGATGATGATGACGGCCATGGGCTCGCTTGCCGAAGAACCCTTGGGCGAAATCGCGGTCGTGCGCGACCTATCCATCCCCGGCCCTGAAGGCATGATCCCGGCACGGCTATATGATGCGCAGGAAAACCGCAGTGCAGGCCCAGTCATGGTCTTCTATCATGGCGGCGGCTTTGTGATCGGCGATCTCGATGTTTACGGCCCTTATTGCGCAGAAGCCGCGCGCCAACTCGACATGCCGGTCATTTCGATCGATTATCGCCTCGCACCCGAACATCGYTTTCCGGCAGCAGCGATCGATTGCGAGGCAGCAACGCGYTGGATTGCAGGCAGCCCCGCCGAACTSGGCCTTCAGGTCACCGGATTGGTCACRTCAGGCGACAGTGCCGGCGGCAACCTTACCATCGTCACCACCATGGCGCTGCGCGACAATCCAGCGGCTGTTCCGGTGATTGCGCAACACCCGATCTATCCCGTTGTCAGCGACAGCGACGATTGGCAGAGCATGCGCGATTTTGCCGAAGGTTTCCTTTTGACCGCCGATTCCATGGCCTATTTCCACGCAGCCTATCAGGCCGACGCCGACGACTATCGGGGCGCGCCAATCAAATTCTCGCAGCATGGCATGCCCCCCAGCCTCGTCACGACAGCCAGTCTCGATCCGTTAAGCGATCAGGGTATTGCCTATTATGAAGCGCTAAAGGCCGCCGGCGTGCGGGCCGAGTATCGCAGYGCAGAYGGCAACATTCACGGCCATATCACGCTGCGCAAAGCCATCCCYTCGTCGCAGGCCGATGTCGCCGGAAATCTGGCCGCACTGAAGGCCATGATCGCAGARGCAATGGCAGAAGCATGAGCGAAAGCGATACCCTYCCCTATCGYCCCTGTGCGGGCATCATGCTCGCCAACCGTGACGGGCTGGTGTTTGTYGGCCAGCGCATCGACAATCCGGGCGAYGCCTGGCAAATGCCGCAAGGCGGGATCGACCCGGGCGAAGATCCAGAGGTCGCCGCCTTTCGCGAACTGGGCGAGGAAACSGGCCTATTGCCCGACCATGTCGATCTGATCGCGCGCAGCAAGGAAGAATATTTCTACGATCTGCCGCCCGAACTTCAGGGCAATATCTGGGGCGGACGCTGGCGCGGRCAAAGGCAATGGTGGTTTCTCATGCGCTTCAAAGGCGACGAYGCCGATGTCCGCATCGATGGRCATCATCSCGAATTTTCGCAATGGAAATGGGCGGAGCCTGCCGAACTACCAAGGCTGATTGTGCCGTTTAAACGGCGGATCTATGAAGGACTGGTCAGCGAATTCGGACCGCTGATCTAAAKCGCGATCAGTTCGCTTTTTCAACAACAGGTTTGATTTCAACCGCGCTGGCCTGCAAAGCCTGTTTCTGCCCGGCCCTTKCGATCGCGTCCGAGAGTTGCTCGGTTTCGCTGCATTTTGARCGGCACAATATGTTCAGCCGGGCGAGGTTCTTCTTCGCGGCATCGACCGCACCTTTTTCCGCCATCAACTCACCTTGGGCAGCCAGAACGGAYAAATCATTGGGTTCGATATCGAGCGCGCTTTTGTAAAAGCCGATGGCCTTGCCTTTCAKGCCGCGTTCCGCCGATACTTCGGCAAGGCCAACAAAGGCAGCCCGGTTRCGCGGATCGACMGCGAGCGCCGTTTCGAACCAGCCTTGCGCCTCATCAAATTGCCCYGCTTTTTTCGCSACCATTCCCTCAGCCACCAAYGCCGCCGAYTGCGGGTCKATATCCTGATCGGCGCGCTTACCTAWGCTCGCGCTTGAAACGACSAGAAAGACAGCGGAAAGGGCAATGACTGGCGGCGAAAAGCGCATGACAATGTTCCAGAAATTATTCACTTARGGCCCCGCTATCACAGCCTGCGCAAACACACCATGTAGAAGCCATCGCTACCGTCATGCGCCGGGCTTAGCAAGAGGCCSGCACCATCAACGCGTCCTGCGTCAAACGACGGCCGTTCAGCCTTGAACCCGCCATTGCGTTCAAGAAAGGCTGCCGCCTGCGCCGTGCCCTCACAGGCCAGCAGCGAACAGACCGCATAAACAAGGCAGCCGCCAGGCGCGACCAGATCGGCGGCCAGATCCATCAGCCGCGCCTGTTCGGATACCAACCGCTGCAAATCGCGCTGATCAAGCCGCCAGCGGGTTTCGGGATTGCGTCTCCATGTACCGGTGCCAGAGCAAGGCGCATCGACCAGCACAACATCACAGGCGGAAGAAAGGTCRTCCAGCGCAGCCATTTCGCGATGCGGGTTCAAAAGGCGGGTCTCGATAAAGCCCGCGCCYGCCCGCGCAGCACGCGGYGGAAGTTGCGCCAACCGATCGCGGCTGGTGTCRGCTGCGATCAAGCGCCCCTGCCCTGTCATATGTGCAGCCAGCGCCAACGTCTTGCCACCTGCCCCTGCGCATAGATCGACCACMGTSAWACCAGGGCGCGCACCGCAGGCTTCGGCAATCAACTGGCTGCCCAGATCCTGCACTTCGACATGGCCGTCTCCATAGGCGGCACTGGTTTCGATCGCAAAGCCCGTCGGCAGGCGGAGCCCATCACGGCTTTGCMCGAGGATTTCGGCTWCAGGCCATTGCGCTGCAACATCAGCGCGTTTTGCCGCAAGGCTGTTAACGCGCAAATCCAGTGGGGCGCGTTCAAGCAAMGCGGGCCATTCGGCTTCAGCCAGTAACGGCGAGAATAGCGGCGTCAGCCAGCCGGGCAGTACGCCTTCCACTGCGCGCGCTTCATCKGGGTTTAGCAGCGCGGGGCCATAGCTGCTGCCATCGAAAAGGACGGCAAGGTCTTCATCACGCGCAGCCAGTGCAACCATGGCGGCGCGCCCGCTTTCGGGCCGCTCCCCAAAGGTACGGATTGCACGCCAGGCAAGGTCGCGAATAGCGCGCCTGTCTTTCGATCCCGCATARCGRCGCGCRGCAAAAAAGGCAGCTGCGACACGGTCAGCCGATGCSCCCTTGTCGCGTGTYGCCACGATGATTGCATCGAGCAAATCGATTGCCGATTGCACACGTGCCGAAGGGATCATGGCYTTATTCTGCYTCTGCAGGCAAAAACCGGAATATCAGCGGGTTGGATAATTGGGCGCTTCACGCGTGATGGTGACATCATGGACATGGCTTTCGCGCAAGCCGGCATTGGTGATCTGCACAAAACGGGCGCGTTCCTGCAGATCGGCAATCGTCGCCGAACCGGTATAGCCCATRGCAGCCTTAACGCCGCCGACGAGCTGGTGAATCACGTCCGCCGCTGCACCCTTGAAGGGAACCTGGCCTTCAATGCCTTCGGGCACCARCTTCAGCTGGTCCTTGATATCYTGCTGGAAATAGCGGTCGGCMGATCCGCGCGCCATTGCGCCAACCGAACCCATGCCGCGATAGCTTTTATAGGCGCGGCCTTGATARAGRAASGTTTCACCAGGYGCTTCTTCGGTGCCGGCCAAAAGCGATCCTACCATCACGCCGGCGGCCCCTGCCGCAAGTGCCTTGGCAACATCGCCCGATGTACGCAGACCGCCATCGGCAATCACYGGAATSCCGGAYTTTGCGGCTTCCTCGGCAGCATCCATGATCGCCGTCAATTGCGGAACGCCGACACCGGCGACAACCCGCGTTGTGCAAATTGACCCCGGGCCGATGCCAACCTTGACGCCATCAGCGCCTGCGTCAATCAGCGCGCGGGTCGCTTCTGCGGTCGCGACATTACCCGCGATGACCTGCACCTTGCTCGACATGCGCTTGATTTCGGCCACTGCCGCTGACACCATCTTGCTATGGCCGTGCGCTGTATCAACGACAATCAGGTCGCATTCCGCATCGACCAGCGCGCGGGTGCGCTCAATTCCTTTTTCGCCAACAGTCGAAGCCGCCGCCACSCGCAGACGGCCTGAACCATCCTTTGTCGCCGACGGATAGGTAACCGCCTTTTCAATGTCCTTCACGGTAATCAGGCCGACGCAATGATARGAGTCGTCGACGACCAGYAGCTTTTCAATCCGGCGCTGGTGCAAATGGCGCTGCGCCTCTTCCTGACTGACGCCGGCTTTTACRGTCGCAAGATTATCGTGCGTCATCAGTTCGGCGACCGGCTGCAGCGGGTTTTCRGCAAAGCGCACATCGCGATTGGTCARGATGCCGACAAGCTTGCCACTCGCCTCYACTACGGGAATTCCCGAAATGCGATTTTCGGTCATCAACGCCTGYGCCTCGGCAAGCGTTGCTGTGGGCGCAATCGTGATCGGATTGACGACCATGCCCGATTCATAGCGCTTCACCTGACGGACAGCGGCCACCTGTTCTTCGATCGAAAGGTTGCGGTGGAGCACGCCAATACCGCCTAGCTGSGCCATGACGATCGCCATGCGCGCTTCGGTAACRGTGTCCATAGCCGACGACATAATCGGRATATTGAGCGTGATRCCGCTGGTGATCCGCGTCTGCGTGTTCGCCTGACTTGGCAGAATATCCGATTCGCACGGCTGCAGCAGCACGTCGTCAAAGGTCAGTCCAAGGCGGATTTTATCGGATTTCATGGCGCCACTTCGCTTTAGTCTATGGGTCGAGTCGTGGCGGCCCATGTAAACAGTGAGGCGATTATCCGCCAGTCCCCTTCTCGGGCTTTTTCGGAGGGAATTTGCGGGCATTTGCAAAATATTGGCCGAGTGCAACGTGAAGGTCTGAATCCTCGGCCGCTCCRCCCAATTGCAGGTCTGCCGTCACCTCATCTTCAGGSCCGTGATAGGGGCCTTTCARAAAGGCATCGAGTTTCCCSAGATCGGCAAAAGAACCGCCGACCATGAAGGARGCCACGCCCTTTTGCATCAATGCCCAACCGTCCTGCCGCTGCAGGAAGGAGTTGGCATCGGTCGATGGTTCGATTTTCCGGCCAAGCTTTTGGGCTACACGTTCGATGTCAGGATCGAACGACGTCTTACCCCGGCCGATGATGGCTACCTTGGACCCGCGAGGCGCAATCGCAATGGTATCRATGTTGAAAACCGCCTTGATCTGGTCAAGCGGCACCACCGGATTTGCAGCAAAGGCATAGGCGCCCCATAGGCCGCTCTCCTCTGCGGTAGTGCCGATRAAGTAAATGTCCCGGTCATGCCGCTGCCGCGCCAGCCGGCGCGCCACTTCCGTGATCACGGCCATGCCACTCGCATTATCCACCGCACCGTTGCAGATGCGGTCAGGTTCGCCTTCCGGACGGCAAATTCCGAGATGATCCCAATGGCCCATGAACACGATCGCACCGGTCGACGGTTTGCGCCCCGGCAGTTTTCCGATGATATTCGAACTGGTAAAGCGGCGCACATCACTCGTCACGCTGAGGTCAGCAGACAATTGCAGCGTCTGTCCGCCATAGTCGGCGGCCTGCGCGGCTGCGCGCATCTTGTCCCAATCACCACCGGCAGCCGTTACCAGCGCGACCATATATTGCGGGCTGGCAACACCCTCAACGCCAGATGCAAGATCCTTTTCGGCCCAGACAATGGGGCGTGACATCAGCGCGCGGCGATAAGCGGGATAGTTGAACTGCTCGCCCGAAATTGCGATCACGCCTTCTGCACCAGCTTTGAGCAGTTTTTCACGGCGCGCCCGCATCTGGCGCAATTCGCGGGGAAGGAATTCTGCACTATCCGAAAGAACGAAAACCAACTTGCCGGAGACATCGGCATTCACCTCTCCGGCGGCGTTCACGCCATGACCGACAAACACAGCCGGCAGCTTTTCCCGCTGATATTCACTTTCGCGTCCGATCAGCAGCAGTTCGTCACCAACAACGCGGATCTTTTCGCCACGGGAATAAAACTGGACGTCGGCGGTCTTGGGTCCGCGTTTCACAAATTCAATCGGTTGCAGCCAGCTGCCATCGGCAGCGCCTGGTTTGACCCCTGCTTTTGACCAAGCGTTACGCAGATAATCCAGCGTCTTGCGTTCACCTTCGGTACCAGGCGCACGCCCTTCGAAATCGTCAGACGCGAGGATTTCGATATGCTTGCGCAGATCGCTCTCGGTGACGGGGCGTGCTGCTGCGGTGGAAAGGGCGGCCGGAACGGCCAGGGTGACGAAAAGGGCATGTAAAACGCGCATGCCCGCGGTTACCCTAACTGCCCGTCCCATGTCGAGCACGTTCTATCGTCCGGCGCGCTTCTTCGACATGCATGGATTCGATCATCTTACCCTCGTGGCGGTGAGCCCCGCCGGTTGCGGCCGCGATCAACGCTTCAGCTTCGGCGAGTTCCTGCGCACTGGGGCCAAAAACCGCATTGGCTAGGGCAATCTGGTTCGGGTGGATCAGGGTCTTTCCGACAAAGCCATAGCAACGCCCCTGTGCGCATTCGGCTTCATAACCGTCCATATCGTCCAGCCGATTGCACACGCCGTCAAAAGCGGGTTTCCCGGCCGAGGCCGCTGCCATCACGATGGTTTGCAGCACAAGTTCAAGCCCCTGCCGCTGCGACCCTGGCTTGATGCCGATGTCCGCACAAATGTCGTTCACGCCGGCGATCAGCCCGACAACACCGTGATGCGCCGCAATCTCACGGGCATTGTAAAGCCCGAGGGGCCCTTCGATCATCGCCAACAGCGGACTGGGCAGCCGCGCAAGGATGGGATCAAGGCCGCCTGTGCCTTCAACCTTGGGCAGCACAAATGCGTCGGCCTGCGAACGCACACATGCGTCAAGATCAGCCTCAAGATCCAAACTGCCAATGCCGTTCAGCCGGATTGCAACAAGTTTTCCCGGAAATCCCGCTGCAACCTCTGCCAGTGCGGCTGAGCGCGCTTCTGCCTTGCGGTCCGCAGGAACGGCATCTTCAAGGTCGATGATCAGCATGTCGACGGGCAATGCGCGTGCCTTTTCCAATGCACGTGAATTGATTGCAGGCACATACAGCGCCGTTCGCACTCGTTTCAGCCGTTCTACAAGGTTCATCGCTGGCGTCGCTCCGTCCGAATTTACTTGTGCCTGCCATGCGAATTTCCCACAATCCGGTCCAGAGGAAAAACAGGAGGATAGCATGGAATTTTTTCTATTTGCGCTGCCGCTATTGGTGATCATCTTCCTGATGATGGGTGTAACCGTGGTGCGCCAAGGTTTTGTCTACACCATCGAACGCTTTGGCCGTTTCACCCACGCAGCCCAGCCAGGCCTGACGATCATCATTCCCTTTTTCGACCGCGTCGGTCGCAAAGTGAACATGATGGAGCAGGTGCTCGACATTCCGGGTCAGGAAATCATCACCAAGGATAACGCCATGGTGGGCGTCGACGCCGTGGTGTTTTTCCAGTGCCTCGATGCAGCAAAGGCGGCTTATGAAGTCTCCGATCTGTATGTCGCGATCATGCAGATCACGACAACCAACCTGCGCACGGTGATGGGCAGCATGGATCTTGACGAAACCCTCTCCAAGCGTGACGAGATTAACGGGCGGCTATTGTCGGTCGTTGATCATGCGACCTCGCCTTGGGGGGTCAAAATCACCCGTGTTGAAATCAAGGATATCCGCCCGCCCGCCGATATTTCCAACGCCATGGCCCGCCAGATGAAGGCGGAACGCGAAAAGCGCGCCCAAATTCTTGAAGCCGAAGGCCTGCGCGCCGCAGAAATCCTGCGTGCAGAAGGCGAAAAGCAAGGCCAGATCTTGCAGGCAGAAGGCCGACGCGAAGCCGCTTTCCGCGATGCAGAAGCCCGTGAGCGCGAGGCCGAAGCCGAAGCCAAAGCGACCACAATGGTGTCCGAGGCGATTGCCAGTTCGGGTACGCAGGCGCTGAATTACTTCATCGCGCAGAAATATACCGACGCCATCAGCCTGTTTGCCACTTCGCCCAATAGCAAGACGATCCTCTTCCCTGTCGAAGTGACGCAATTGGTCGGCACGCTGGGCGGTATCAGCGAGCTTGCGAAAGACGCGCTCGAAAAGAAGGACAAGTGACATGCCTGAATCGCTGGGTTCGATTTCCGCACACTGGTTTTGGCTGACGCTGGCAGCCATACTTGGCGCGGCAGAAATGCTCGCCCCCGGATTTTTTCTGATCTGGCTCGCGCTGGCTGCGGCCGGCGTGGGTACACTTGCTTTCCTGCTTCCGGTTTCAATCCCGATGCAGGTAGGCCTGTTCGCAATCGCTTCGATCTTCGCCGTCTACGCCGGCAAACGCTTTCTGAAAGATAATCCGATCGTTTCCGACGATCCCAAGTTGAACGATCGCGGCGCACGATTGGCAGGAGAGATCGTCACCGTCGTGCAGGCGATCGAAAATGGCCGGGGCCGCGTGCGTGTTGGTGATAGCGAATGGAACGCGCGCGGCGATGATGCCCCCGTGGGGGCGCATGTCCGCGTTACCGGTGCCGAAGGTGCCGTGCTTCTGGTTGAAGTGCTAACCTGATCGACAGCCGCCAAGCGCGCCAGCCTGCCCAACCAAAACAAAAAAGGGGCGCCATCGCTGGCACCCCTTTTTCACAATTTCTGCTTTGATCAGGCTGCCTTGGGGGCGGCCTCGATCACGCCGGCATCGACATGCTGTTCGAACTGGGCGAAATTGTCGATGAACTGCTGGACCAGCTTTTGGGCGGTCGCATCATAAAGTGCCTTGTCTTCCCAAGCCTCACGCGGGTCGAGAATMTTTGAATCSACRCCAGCAACRGCGACTGGGAATTCAAAGCCGAAATTCGGATCCTTGCGGAACTCGGCATCATTCAGGCTTCCATCGAGCGCAGCGTTGAGCAGCGCGCGRGTCGCCTTAATCGGCATGCGGCTGATTCCCGGYTGTGTCGCCATACCGCCCGTCCAGCCGGTGTTGACCAACCAGCATTTCACGCCGCCCYTGGCAATGCGCTCCTTCAAGAGGTTRCCATAGACCGAGGGGTGGCGCGGCATGAAAGGTGCGCCGAAACAAGTGCTGAAGGTCGCTTCAGGTTCGGTCACGCCGATTTCGGTGCCGGCAACGCGTGCAGTATAGCCCGACAGGAAGTGGTACATCGCCTGATCAGGCGACAACCGCGCGATCGGGGGTAGCACGCCATAGGCATCCGCGGTCAGGAAGATTAGGTTCTTGGGAACCGGCCCCAGATTGTCTTTCGAAGCGTTGGGGATGAAATCGATGGGATAAGAACCGCGGCTGTTTTCAGCGAGGCTATTGTCATCAAAATCCAGTTCGCGGGTTTCGGCATCGATCACCACATTTTCAAGGACAGTGCCGAAACGCTTTGTCGTTGCGTAGATTTCAGGCTCTGCTTCGGGCGAAAGGCGGATCATCTTTGCATAGCAGCCGCCTTCAAAGTTAAAGACCGCCGTGTCCGACCAGCCATGTTCGTCATCGCCAATCAGCGTACGGCTGGCATCTGCAGACAGCGTCGTTTTACCGGTACCCGAAAGACCGAAGAAGATCGCGGTGTCGCCATTGGCGCCAATATTGGCCGAACAGTGCATCGGCATCACACCCTTTTCGGGAAGCAGATAGTTGAGGATGCCGAACACCGACTTCTTCATTTCACCCGCATATGCGGTGCCGCCGATCAGGATCAGCTTCTCGCTGAAGTTGACGGCGATCACCGTTTCGCTGCGGCAGCCATGGCGCGCCGGATCAGCGCGGAAGCTGGGCAGGTCGATAATGGTATATTCGGGAACCAAATCGGCCAGTTCCGACTGGTCGGGACGCACCAGCAGCGTGCGGATAAACAGATTGTGCCAGGCAAACTCGTTGATCACACGCACATTGACGCGATATTCCGGCTGAGAACCGCCAAACAGATCGGCAACATAAAGCTGCTTCTTTTCGGCCAGTGCGGCCAAGAAATCTTCCTTCAGCGCAGCAAAATGCGCCGGGTCCATCGCAACATTGGTCTTGCCCCAATGGATGGTCTGTTCGGTTTCAGCGTCGCGAACGATATATTTGTCCTTCGCCGAACGACCAGTATGCTTGCCCGTCGCAACCACCAGCGGGCCGTCTTTCGCCAGCATGCCTTCGCCATTGGCAAGGGCCGATTCGACAAGATGTGCCGTGCCGAGATTCCAGTCGATGCTGGCGCTCGTTTTAATACCTTGATTTTCAAGTGTAAATTTGGGCGTTACGGACACGTTCTTATTCCTTCATGCTGTTTGTGCATAGGTATGCCTAACTGTTATAGGCCCCGTAACTTACCCTGCCCCACGCGTCAAATCGCTGCAAGCCATATGGAGTAAAGAAAAAATGTAACGCGATGTGCCTGCGCTTCCCCTTTCGATTGATGCCGCCGCGATGCGAACCTATAAGACTGCACATGGCCGCCAATATTGCCTTGGTCGATGATGACCGCAACATCCTGACCTCTGTATCGATCGCGATGCAGGGCGAAGGCTTTGTCACACGGCTCTACCCCGATGGCGAGGCGGCGTTGAAGGCGCTGATTGAAAACCCCGCCGATCTTGGCATTTTTGACATCAAGATGCCGCGTATGGACGGGCTGGAATTGCTCCGCCGTCTGCGTGAAAAATCCGACATGCCGGTGATCTTCCTGACATCAAAGGATGAAGAACTGGATGAAGCGCTGGGCCTGGCCATGGGCGCGGACGATTACATCACCAAGCCATTTTCGCAGCGCTTGCTGATCGCGCGGGTAAAGGCGATATTGCGCCGGACAGCGGTTCGCGCCGGACCAAGCGAGGAAGAAGCGCAGGATGAACCTGAACCCATGGTGCGCGGCGCACTGCAGATGGACCCTGCCCGTCACCATGTGAACTGGAAGGGTCGCGCCATCACGCTGACCGTTACTGAATTCCTGATACTTGAGGCTCTAGCGACCCGGCCGGGGGTAGTCCGCACGCGCAGCCAGTTGATGGACATCGCCTATCAAGATGATGTCTATGTCGATGACCGTACAATCGACAGCCACATCAAACGCCTGCGGCGCAAGTTCCGTGAGGTCGACCCCGAATTTTCCGCAATCGACACTCTCTATGGCGCTGGGTACCGCTTTGCCGAAAGCTGACGTCGATCGTTTCAATCTGGGCTGGAGCCGGGGCCTGACCCTCACCGCCCGCATCTTGGCAGTCAACCTGTTCGCACTGGTTTTGATGGCGACCGGACTGTTCTTTCTGGACAGCTATCGGACCAGGCTGGTCGCCGAACGGCAGCTTGCGGCCGAGGCGCAAGTACGTTTGCTTGCTGCCAGCCTCCCGTTGGTCGACGGCAGCGAGGCCCAAGCGTTGATCGCACAAAGCGCGCGCACCGGCAAAATGCGCATACGGATTTACAACGCCGACGGTGGAAAAAGCTATGACAGCTTTGCATCCATAGGTCCGACTTATCGGCTGAACGATCCGGCAAAGGAGCCCTGGCGCAAGACGGCGGCGCGATGGATAGACCGAGCGTTCGATTTCGTTGTTGGCGCGCCCGACTTGCAATATTATCGCGAACCTGCACGCGATATAGCAGGAAAATGGCCTGAGCTGGCGGCAATTAGCGGTCGTCCTTCGGTATCACAGGTGCGCTTCGCCACCGACCTGAGCCATGTCATCACCGCCGCAGCGCCCCTTCCGGCAACCGGCCAGATAATCATGACCACGGCCAATCCGCGGGACATCCGCTCGCTAATCCGCGCTGAACGGTTTTCAATAGGCATGTTCATGCTCGCGGTTCTGGCGATTTCGGTGCTGTTGTCGCTGTTTCTGGCGCGCACAATTGTAAAGCCGCTGCAATATCTGGCACGGGCTGCCGTTCGCGTCCGCCTCGGCCGATCGCCCGATGTAACCATTCCGCGCATGCCGACACGGCGCGACGAGATCGGCATGCTGGCAAGGGCGCTTTCCGACATGAGTAGCGCGCTGCGCCAGAGGATCGATGCAACCGAGGCCTTTGCCGCCGATGTTGCGCATGAGATTAAGAACCCCCTCGCCTCGCTGCGTTCGGCGCTTGATGGCATCGACAATGTCGATCGCCCTGATCTGCGGGCGCAATTGATGAAAGTCGCCCACGCCGATGTGCAGCGTATGGACCGGCTGATCAGCGACATTTCTGATGCGAGCCGCATCGATGCACAGCTTGCCAAAGCCAAATTTGAGGAAATCGATCTGGGCGACATGATCGAACAGCTTTTGGTTGCCCGCGAAAGCCGCGGCACCGATGGCGGCGTCCGCATCGCATTTGCCCGGCCGCGCAAGGGTGTCGCCGTCTTTTTGGGCGAAGACATTCGGATCGAACGGGTTTTGACCAACCTTCTCGATAATGCCGTATCCTTCTCGCCGCCGGACGGGATTGTAGAAATTTCTGCGACCCGCAGCGACGAAGAAGTCATCGTGCGAATCAGCGATCTGGGGCCGGGTATTCCCCGGCACGAACGCGAAACTGTGTTCCGCCGTTTTCACAGCGCACGACCCGAAAGCGAAGGATTCGGGCAGCATAGCGGCCTTGGCCTTGCCATCGCCCGCACAATTATCGAAGGCCATCATGGCAGCATCTCGGTCGATGATCGCGACGACGGCCTGCAGGGTGCATGTTTCCACATCAGCCTGCCCGTCGCCGGCCGGCCGGCACAGCAGGAATAACGGTGGTGGCGACCGCACCCGCGATCCACGCCACCGCAATTGCGATAAATGGTCAGGCCGTTCTGTTATTAGGTGCGTCAGGCAGCGGCAAATCCGATCTTGCACTCCGCTTAATTGATCGCGGGGCCATTTTGATCAGCGATGATTATTGCCATGTCGAAGAGGTTGATGGCGCGCCGCATATTCACGTTGCAACCGCAATTGCAGGCAAGATCGAAGTGCGCGGTATCGGCATTGTCACGCAAGCCCATATCGCCTCAGCACCGCTTCGTCTGGCATTGCTGCTCGGCGCAGCGCCCGAAAGGCTGCCCGAGGAAAATGGCGTGATGCACATCGGCGAATGGACCGTTCCGGCATTTTCCCTCAGTCCATTTGAGGCCTCTGCACCTATCAAGGCGGAGTATCTGTTGCGGCATGTGGTTGACGCGGGACGACAACCGGTGCGATGGAATCAAACTGGTTCGCAACAAGGTGTAAAATAATGCAAGGCGGAACAAAGCGCATTTTGCTGGTCACGGGACTGTCCGGGGCCGGCAAGTCGACGGTGCTCAAGACATTAGAGGATCTTGGCTGGGAAGCGGTGGACAATTTCCCTGTCCGCCTCGCCCGGCCGCTGCTCGACCTGCCGCCTGCCGATGCGCAATCCGAAGCCGACATGCCATTGGCGCTTGGATTTGACAGCAGGACGCGCGGTTTTGAACCAGCCAAACTGATTGCAGAAATCAAGGAACTGCAAAAACGTCCCGATCTTGAAATTATGACGCTGTTCGTGGATTGCGCCGGTGCCGAAATCGAGCGCCGCTATGCTGAAACGCGCCGACGTCACCCGTTGGCACAGGATCGCCCGGCAATTGACGGCATCGCACAAGAACGCACGCTGATGCTTCCTCTGCGCGACTGGTCGGATCTTGTGATTGATACCAGCCGCATGTCGGCCAGTGACCTGCAAGCCGAAATCCGCAACCGTTTTCGCCTGCCCGATGGCCGGATGACCATCTCGCTTGTCAGCTTTGGTTTTTCGCGCGGCGTGCCGCCCAACGCCGACCTGATCTTCGACCTGCGCTTCTTGCAAAATCCGCACTGGATCGCCGATCTGCGCCCGCTAACGGGGCTGGACACCGCCGTGGGGGAATATGTTGCAGCCGACCCCGCCTTCGACGGGGCGATCGAGCGGATTTCCAATTTACTGCTCTATCTCCTCCCGCTCTATGAAGCGCAGGGCAAGGCTTATGTCACCATAGGCTTTGGCTGCACCGGCGGCCGCCACCGGTCGGTCTTTGTAACCGAGAAATTTTCGGCATTGCTGCGTGAAGAAGGCTATGCGCCAAGCGTAAATCATCGCAACCTGCACACAAGGCCGGTTGACGCGCTCGAATGGCAAGGTAATCAGGCGCGCCCCATGTATAACGACTGAAGCTGCAAGCAGGCAGCGACAGGATTGGAACCGGATATCCCATGATCGGACTCGTTTTGGTTACCCACGGCACTCTGGCGAGCGAATTTGTTGTCGCTATGGAGCATGTCGTGGGCCCGCAAAAGCAGATTGCAACGATCTGCATTGGTCCGCGCGACGATATGGAAACACGTCGCAAGGAAATTTCGCAGGCGATACGCGACGTCGACAGCGGTGATGGCGTGATCATCCTCTCCGACCTGTTCGGTGGCACCCCGTCCAATCTGGCAATCTCGCTGCTGGATGTTGGCAAGGTTGAGGTGATCGCAGGGGTGAATTTGCCGATGCTGATCCGGCTGGAAAGCGCGCGCAAGAATATGGCCGTATCCGAAGCGGTTTTGGCCGCACGCGATGCTGGGCGCAAATATATCAGCGTCGCATCCGAAGTGCTGGAGGCATCACGGTGAGCGGGGTCAGCCGGAGCCTGACCATCGTCAATCAAAAGGGGCTACACGCGCGCGCCAGCGCCAAATTTGTCACTTTCGTCAGCCGCTTGCCCGATGGACTTAAGGTCGATGTTGAAAAAGACGGGCAATCTGTCGCCGGTACGTCGATCATGGGATTGATGATGCTCGGTGCGGCCAAGGGCAGCACCATCACCATCCATGTCGAAGGCGAAGAGGCGGAAATGGCGCTCGAAAAACTGGCCGGCCTTGTGACCGATGGTTTCGGCGAAGACTGATGCGTAAGGAAATTACCGGCTTTTCCAATCCGCTGGTCAAGCGGATACGTTCGCTGCGTGACAAAAAGCATCGCAGGCGCGAGGGCCTTTTTCTGGCAGAGGGGCTACGCATCCTGACAGAGGCGCGCGAAGCAGGATTTCTGCCGGATATGCTATTCCGCGCTGCCGGGCGTGATGCCCATGCACTTGAAATTGCGTTGGAAGGCGAAGTGCTCGCTGCGGGCGGCGATGTAATCGAAACTTCGGCCGACATATTGGGCAAGCTTTCGGGCAAAGAAAATCCGCAGACAATCTTGGGGGTCTATAAGGAATTTTCGACCACGCTCGAAACGCTCGACCGAAAAAGTGCCGACATCTGGCTGGTTGCGCAGGCGATGCGCGATCCCGGGAATTTGGGCACGATGCTGCGTACAGGCGATGCCGTGGGCGCAGGTGGGCTGATCCTGATCGACGACTGTACCGATCCCTTTTCAGTCGAGGCTGTGCGGGCAAGCATGGGCGCAATTTTCACGCAGAAAATCGTGCAGTGCCGCTGGGATGAATTTATCACATGGCTACGCACTGGGCCCGGACAGCTTGTCGGCACTAGCCTGCAAACAGACGTCGATTATCAAGCCCCCGATTATCAGCGTCCCTGCTTCATCCTCACCGGCAATGAGGCGCAAGGATTGCCCGAAACCTATGAAGCCGAATGCGACCTACTGGTGAAAATGCCGATGCGCGGCAAGGCGGACAGTTTGAACGCCGCAGTGGCGACAGCGGTGATGGCTTATGAAGTTCTGAACCAGTTCCGTCTGCGCTAATCAGGCGCTGGCTGCCTCGTTCGGCAGCTGGGGCATCTCCTCGCCCACCGCTGCTTCGCCAGCGCTTCCATAGCGGGGCAACGCCTCTACCAAGGGCACATCCTCAAGGTCGCGTTTGCCGGTCTCGATATTCAACTCGGCAAATTTGCGCCCTGTCGACATCACATTGCGTTCGAAACTGCCTACGAACTTGTTGTAATTGTTCACCGCAGAGGAAAGCCCCGACCCCACCGATTTCAAGTGCCCCGCCGCCACCGCGATGCGATCATACATTTCCTTGCCCAGCGCGCCGATCTGTTTCGCCTCGCGCGCCAGCCCTTCCTGCCGCCAGACACTGGCGACCGTGCGGGCAATCGCCACAAGGTTGGTCGGCGTCGCCAGCAGCACCCGCTTTTCAAAGGCGACGTCCCATAGGGCCGGTTCATGTTCCAGTGCGGCAGCCAGGAAATGCTCGCCCGGCACGAACATGATTACATAGTCCGGCGCATCGTCGAACTGATCCCAATAGGCCTTTCGCGAAAGGCCATCGATATGCGCCTTCATCGATGCGGTATGGCGCGTCATCGCGATCTGACGGGCATCGTCATCATCGGCGTTAAACCCGTCCTGATAATCGTTCAGCGAGACCTTGGCATCAATGACGAGGCTCCGCCCGCCGGGGATGCGGATGATCGCATCGGGGCGCAGCCGTCCATCCTCAACTGTGACGCTGGCTTCAGTGACATAATCTACATGTTCGGCAAGCCCGCAGCTTTCCAGAACATTTTTCAACTGTTGTTCGCCCCAACGGCCGCGTGCCTTGGGCGCATTGCGCAGCGAATTGACGAGGCGCGCTGCCTCGCTCTGCACCCTTTCCTGCCCGGCGCGCATCTGATCGATCAGACCGGTCAACGCACCATAGGCTTCGGTCCGGTCCTTTTCGATCCGGCCGACCTGATCCTCATAGGCTTTCAACCGCTCCCCCACCGGGGCCAGCAATTGTTTCAGCCGTTCTTCATTTTTTTCACCCGCCTGGTGAAACCGCTCATCTGCGCGCTGCAAAAAGGCCTGCTGCGCCTCGCCGAGCAATTTCTGGCCAATCTCGCCAAATTGCGCAGCGAGCAGATCCTTCGCTTCACCCAATGCGCGCAGCTGCTCATCGAAACTGCGCTCACGCTCTTCCAAAGAGGTTTCGATCCGTGCCAGACGGTCTTTCGCGCGATCGCGTTCCGCCACGACTTCATCAAGCATGGCGCGCAGTTGCAGCGTCGTTTCGCCGCCCGCGCGCGCGGCCTTCCCGCCCATCAGCCAACCCAGACCGAGCCCTGCCAGCAGCGCAAGGATAACAACGAAAACGATAATCAACGGGTCCAATTCAAGCTCCAGCTGCAAGAACAAAAATGGAACTTAGCCAAAGTGGCCAGAGCGTCAAGCGCTTTGCGCGCGCCTCGCCCGTTTGACCTTTGCATAGCTGACGATGCTCAACGGGATCAGCAATGCATAGACAAGGCTGGCCACAATCAGCGCAACCCAGGGTGCTGCAATCAGCGCGGCAGCGTATAATCCGACCCCGGCCAGTGCCATGAAGCGGAAGGCACGGCGAATACGGATCGAGGACCAGCTGAAGGTAGCCACGTTGGAAATCATCAGGAACGAAATCAACAGCACCCAAGGGCCGATCAGGCGATAGTCGCGTGCCCAGTCCGCCCCGGTTTCGAGCCATATTGTCAACGGCAATAACATCAGGCCGGCGCCGGCAGGTGACGGCACGCCCGTGTTGAACCCGGCGGATTTATGCGGCTGTTCATCTGCGTCGATGTGCGCGTTGAACCGTGCCAGCCGCAACGCGGCGCAAAGGACAAAGAAAACGCAGATAGTCCAGCCGAAACGCGGCATATGCTGCAACGCCCAGCTGTAGACGATCAGCGCAGGGGTAGCGCCAAAGGCAATCACGTCAGAAAGCGAATCCAGCTCAGCGCCAAAACGGCTTTCGCCTTTGAGCATCCGCGCAATTCGGCCGTCCATAGCATCAAGCACGCCGGCAACCACAATCGCCAGCAGCGCGGCATCCCACCTTTGCTGCAAGGCAAACCAGACACCCGACAGGCCAGTGCATAATGCCATGGCCGTGACGGCGTTAGGAGCAAGCGCGCGCAACGAAATGCCGGGCCGGTTCTGAATATCACTCATAGGTGCGGTTTCGGCCGCAGGACCGCGCTTGTCAATGGTCGCACATCAATGGGCGATCGCACGCAGATCCTGATCGACACCGATATCGGCAAGGATCGTTTCGCCTGCAACGCAACGTTGCCCCTTGATGATGCGCGGCGCGGTGCCATGCGGCAGATAGACATCGACGCGGCTGCCAAAGCGGATCAGGCCGACGCGTTGCCCTGCGGCAACAATATCGCCTTCTTTTACGAAAGCGACGATTCGACGGGCCACAAGCCCTGCAATCTGGGTAAAGCCGATACGGACGCCGTCAGGGCGTTCGACAAGAAAATGCTGGCGTTCATTCTCTTCGCTGGCCTTGTCCAGATCGGCGTTGAGGAACTTACCCGCAATATAGGCCACCCGCTTGATCGTGCCACGGATCGGCGCACGGTTGATGTGCACGTCAAAGACGCTCATGAAAATCGACACGCGGATCATGGGCTCATCACCCAAACCAGCAGGCCCCGACAATTCGGGCGGTGGCGGGACTTTCTCGATCAGAGTGACAAGGCCATCCGCTGGTGACACGATGAATCGATCATCAATCGGTGTTGCGCGTGCGGGATCACGGAAAAAGGCAAGCGTCCAGATCGTGACACCTGCCATCGGCCAGGCCAGCGTTTCCCAAGCCATGAAGGCAAAGATTGCGGTGATTGCCGCTGCGATTAGGCCGAATTTCCGGCCTTCCGGATGGACTGGCGGGAAGGACCATTTTGCGACCCCGGCACCCCGGTTGGTGAGTTCTTGTTTTGACATTGAGTTGCATTTAGGCGGTGCGACCGCACTATACAACCGTTTGCTGCTATACCTGTCTGGCCGGTCAGGCAGTTGATTGCCGTTCAAACTTTGCTATGGCGCAGCCGTAAACAAAAACGACATCCCCAAGGAAAGCAGCAGCATCATGGCAAAAATCAAGGTGAAGAACCCCGTCGTCGAACTTGATGGCGACGAAATGACCCGGATCATCTGGCAATGGATCCGCGAACGCCTGATTTTGCCCTATCTCGATATTGACCTGAAATATTACGATCTTGGCATCGAAGCGCGCGATGCGACCGACGACAAGATCACCGTCGATAGTGCCAATGCGATCCGGGAATATGGCGTTGGCGTAAAGTGCGCGACAATCACCCCCGATGAAGACCGCGTCAAAGAATTCAACCTGAAAAAGATGTGGAAATCGCCCAATGGGACGATTCGCAACATTCTGGGTGGCGTTGTGTTCCGCGAGCCCATCGTGATCGAAAATGTGCCCCGGCTGATCCCGGGTTGGACCGACCCCATTGTTGTCGGCCGCCATGCCTTTGGTGACCAGTATCGCGCAACCGATACGCTGATCCCCGGCCCCGGCACGCTGCGCCTCGTCTTTGATGGTGACGATGGCAAGAATATCGACCTCGAAGTCTTCAAATTCCCCAGCTCGGGCGTCGCCATGGCGATGTATAATCTTGACGATTCGATCCGCGATTTCGCGCGCGCCTCGTTCAACTACGGCCTTGGCCTTGGTTGGCCGGTATATTTGTCGACCAAGAACACCATCCTCAAGGCCTATGACGGCCGCTTCAAGGATCTGTTCCAAGAGGTATTCGAGACCGAAGGCTTTAAGGAAAAGTTCGGTGCGGCCGGCATTGTTTACGAACACCGCCTGATCGATGACATGGTGGCATCGGCCCTGAAATGGAGCGGCAAGTTCGTCTGGGCTTGCAAGAATTATGACGGCGACGTCCAGTCGGATCAGGTCGCACAAGGCTTTGGCTCGCTCGGCCTGATGACCTCCATCCTGATGACGCCCGACGGCAAGACAGTGGAAGCCGAAGCCGCGCATGGCACGGTAACCCGCCATTACCGCCAGCATCAGCAGGGCAAGGCAACCTCGACTAATCCGATCGCGTCAATCTTCGCTTGGACCGGTGGCCTGAAATATCGCGGCAAGTTCGACGAAACCCCCGATGTAACCCGCTTCGCCGAAACGCTGGAGCAGGTCTGCATCGAGACCGTTGAAAGCGGCGCGATGACCAAGGACCTTGCCATCCTGATCGGCCCCGATCAGGCGTGGATGACCACCGAGCAGTTCTTCGAACAGGTTCGCGTCAACCTCGAACAAAAAATGGGTAGCTGGAAATAAGCTGCTGACATCGGCGGCCCCTTCTCTCTAATAAGAGGGCATGGCCGCCGAACTCAACACAGACGGGCTGCAAAATGCGCTGATCATCCTCGGCGCAGCGGGGATCGTCATCCCCGCCTTTGCCCGGTTGCGCATCACGCCCATCATCGGCTTTCTGCTTGTGGGCGTGCTCGTCGGCCCCATGGGGCTTGGCTTCCTTACCGGCGATTACCCTTGGCTAAAATGGATCACCATCTACGATACGGAAGGTGTCGACCGAGTAGGTGAGTTCGGGATTATCCTGCTTCTCTTCGGTATCGGGCTCGAACTTTCCTTTCGCCGTCTGTGGCGTATGCGCAAGCAGGTCTTCGGGCTGGGTGCAGCCGAATTGTTTGGCGGCGCGCTTCTTATCGGCGGTGCATTGTTTGCTTTTGGCTATAGCCCGACTGAGGCTGCAGGCCTTGGCCTTGCACTCTCGCTTTCTTCAACCGCGCTTGTTCTCCCCATTGCCGGAACGACTTCCTCCGTTGGCAAACCGGCTTTCGCGATGCTGTTGTTCGAAGACCTAGCGATCGTCCCCATTATATTCGTCCTCGGCGTCCTTGGCCCGCAGGCGGCCAGCGGTGGAGGTTGGGACGGGCTGTTCACGCTGGTCTGGCAGGGTCTTGCCGTCATCATCGCGATGCTCGTTGCAGGTCGCTTCCTACTGCCGCCACTCTTCGGGCAGGCTGCACGAACAAAAAGCCCGGAACTGTTTATTGCAGCGACGCTGCTCGTCGTGCTCGTTTCCAGTCTCGCCACAGCCGCAGTCGGCCTGTCGCCGATTGTAGGCGCCTTGATTGCGGGCCTGCTGATTGCTGAAACCGATTATCGAGGTGAAGTTGAAACCGTTGTGCAGCCGTTCAAGGGCCTTGCCCTCGGCGTATTCCTGATCAGCATCGGGATGCAGATCGATATCGGATTTATCGTCGAATATTGGCACGAACTGGCAGCCGCGATCATCATGGCCATCGCGATCAACGCCATTGTCGTCGGTGGATTGTTAAAGCTCGCAGGTGCACGGGCCGGCGTCGCGGCGGAAACGGGGCTGTTGATGTCGAGCCCTTCGGAAACAACCTTGATTGTTCTGGGCGCCGCCAGCGCTGCCGCGATCATTGATCCCGAAACCGCCAAATTCTGGCAAGTGGCAACCGCGATCGGTCTTCTGATCACGCCGATTCTGGCGCGCATCGGAAATGATATCTCCCGCCGGATCGAAATCCGCACATCAGGCATTGTGCTGGATGATGTGATCGACGATTCAAACGAGCAGCGCACCGTGATCATCGGTTTCGGCCGCGTCGGCCAATTGGTGGCAGACATGCTGAAAGTGCATGGCGAGCCTTATCTGGCGGTGGAGAATAACGTCGATTCGGTCCTTGCGGCACGCCGGGATGGCTATCGGACGGCTTTTGGCGACGTTGGCAAACCGCAAAC
Organism: Sphingobium sp.; assembly: GCA_035196065.1. Classification (NCBI taxonomy): domain Bacteria; kingdom Pseudomonadati; phylum Pseudomonadota; class Alphaproteobacteria; order Sphingomonadales; family Sphingobiaceae; genus Sphingobium; species Sphingobium sp. Next base: position 1,809,061 of record CP136575.1, on the reverse strand, counting down.
GCTCCACCGGCTGAATCTGGATAGCGCCAAGGCGCTGGTGCTAACGATGAACGATCCGGTGCTGGCCGCCAAGACGGTGAAACGCGCCCGGGCAGACTATCCCGACTTGACCATTATCGCGCGCGCGCGTGACGCAGATCATGCCGCCGAATTGTATCTGGCGGGGGTAAGCGATGCCGTGCCAGAAACCTTGGAAAGCTCATTGCAGCTATCGGAAGCCGTGCTGGTTGACCTCGGCATTGCGATGGGGCCAGTAATCAAATCAATCCATGAAAAGCGCGACGAATTTCGCCGTGCCATCAAGGAAGCTGGGGAATTAGATGAAGCGCCGCGGTTAAAGCTGCGCTCCCGGGTTAACCCGCAAGCACAGCCTTGATTGCATCAATCGCCGCCTGCGCCTGATCCGATCCGGCAGGGCCTCCGCCCTGCGCCATTTCAGGCCGGCCTCCGCCACCCTGCCCGCCCATTGCAGCCGTCGCAGCACGAACCAGCGCGGGCGCGTCGAAACGGCCATGCAGTTCAGGGGAAACAGCAACCACCACGGTGTTGGCATTTTCATTGGCGGCAATGATGGCAACCACGCCGCCACCCAACGCCTTCATCTGGTCATCGGCAAGACCGCGCAGCGCCTTGGGCTCGATTCCAGCGATCACCTGCCCCATGAAGCGCGCGTCACCGATCGTCTCAGCCTCTGCCTTGGGACCACCGCCGCCGGAAAGGGCAAGCTTGGTCTTGGTCTCTGACAGTTCTTTTTCGAGTGCACGCCTTTCGGCGATCAATGTTTCGACACGGGCACCGACTTCTTCGGGTGCAACCTTGAACAGCGATGCCAGTTCCTTGATCTGGCCTTCGCGCGCCGCAAGATGCAGCCGCGCTGCCTCTCCGGTCAGTGCCTCGATACGGCGAATACCGCTGGCGACAGCGCCTTCGGACACGATAGAAAAGATCGCAATATCGCCCAATGCATTGACATGGGTGCCACCGCAAAGCTCAACCGAATAATTGCTGCCATCGGCGTCTCCCATACTGAGGACGCGGACTTCATCGCCATATTTTTCGCCAAACAGTGCCAATGCGCCAGCTGCAACGGCTTCATCCGGAGCCATCAAACGGGTGCTGACCGCCTTGTTGACACGAATCTGGGCGTTGACCTCGGCTTCGATAGCCGAGATGTCCTGCGGGGTTACCGCCTGATTGTGCGAAAAGTCGAAGCGCAGGCGATCGGGTGCGACAAGACTGCCCTTCTGCGTCACATGGCCACCAAGGCGGTTGCGCAGCGCAGCGTGCAGCAAATGCGTTGCGCTATGGTTGGACCGAAGTTGATCACGGCGGACCGTATCAATCTTCAGTTGGACGACGTCGCCCACCTTCACCTCGCCGGTCTCGACCATCAATTGATGCGCGTGCAGCCTGCCAAGCGGTTTGGACGTATCGGCAACCACTGCCTTGAACCCGGCAAGGCTGGTAATGCTGCCGGCATCGCCCATCTGGCCGCCGCTTTCGCCGTAAAAAGGCGTCTGGTTGGTGATCAAGGTCACGCTGTCGCCGGCCTTCGCCGAGTCAACTTCTCCGCCGTCCTTAACCAATGCCACAACCTGGCCTTCGCCCTCACTGGCGGTGTAGCCGGTAAACTCGGTTGAACCGACGCGTTCGGCAATGTCGAACCACACTTCATCCGAAGCCTTCGCACCGCTGCCCTTCCAGGCGGCGCGGGCGCGTTCCTTTTGCTGGTCCATTTCGGCATCGAAACCGCTGCGGTCGATCCCGAAACCCTGCGCGCGCAAAGCGTCCTCGGTCAGGTCATAAGGGAAGCCATAAGTGTCATACAGCTTGAACGCGGTTTCGCCGGGCAGCACATCGCCCGGCTTCATTCCGCCGGTCGCCTCGTCGAGCAGCTTCAACCCCTTGTCGAGCGTCCGGCGGAACTGCGTTTCTTCCTGTTTCAGCGTCGCTTCGATCAACGGCTGCGCGCGCAGCAATTCGGGATAGGCAGCGCCCATCTCGGCCGCAAGGCTGCCGACCAGACGGTGCATCAACGGCTCTTTCGCGCCCAGAAGATGCGCATGACGCATCGCACGGCGCATAATCCGGCGCAGCACGTAGCCGCGGCCTTCGTTCGACGGCATCACACCATCGGCAAGCAAGAAGCTGGTTGAACGCAGATGGTCGGCAATCACGCGATGGCTGGCCATTTGCGCGCCTTGCGCCTTGGTCGACGTCAATTCTTCCGACGCCGCGATCAAGGCTTTGAAGGTATCGGTATCATAATTGTCAGGCACACCCTGCATCACTGCAGAGATACGCTCGAGCCCCATGCCGGTATCGATGCTCGGTTTTGGAAGCGGCACGTCAGTGCCATCATCCTGCCGTTCGAACTGCATAAAGACGAGGTTCCACACCTCGACAAAACGGTCGCCATCCTCATCAGGGCTGCCCGGAGGGCCGCCGGCGATATGATCGCCATGGTCGTAGAAAATCTCGCTGCAAGGCCCGCACGGCCCGGTATCGCCCATCGACCAGAAGTTATCGGATGTCGGGATGCGGATGATGCGATGATCGGGCAGCCCGGCAATCTTCTTCCACAAGGCGAAGGCTTCGTCGTCGGTATGATAAACGGTCGTCGTCAACCGATCGGGATCAAGGCCCCATTCCTTCGTCAGCAGCGTCCAGGCATGGGTGATCGCCGCTTCCTTGAAATAATCGCCGAAGGAAAAATTCCCGAGCATTTCAAAGAAAGTGTGATGCCGCGCCGTGTAGCCCACATTGTCGAGATCATTATGCTTACCGCCTGCGCGCACGCATTTCTGGCTTGAAGCGGCACGCGGCTTGGCGCGGCTTTCAAGGCCTGTGAAGACATTCTTGAACGGCACCATCCCGGCATTGGTGAACATCAATGTCGGGTCGTTATAGGGCACCAGCGGCGCCGAAGGCACCACATCATGGTCTTGTCCTGCGAAATAATCGAGGAACGAGCGGCGGATATCATTGGTCGAACTCATAGCCCGCGCGACTTAGGACACGGCAAAGCGGGCTGCAAGCGGGATATATTGTTTAGACTGAACGATCGCAGCCACTTCGGTCAGGCAAAAGCATATGGCCCGCCCTTCGCAAGTGCCGCCTGCCATTGCGGGCGGGCGTGGATGCGCTCGACATAAGCGGTCAGTTTCGGCTTATCGGCTGCGCGGCCGCTTTTGACGGCGGCTTCGGCCGGAAAACTCATCATGAAATCCGCGCCGGTCAGCGTTTCCCCGACAAACCAGCCTGACGGCAGCAGCCGGTCTTCCATGAAGCCAAAATGGCTTTCAAGCTGTTCGTCGATGCGCGGATGCAGCGGCGCGCCCGCCTCACCCAGCCGGCCGACATAGAGGTTAAGCAGGATCGGCGTCATCACAGACCCTTCGGCAAAGTGCAGATATTCCAGATAACGGATATGGTCGTCGCTGCCACGCGCCGGCACGAAATGGCCCCCGCCATGCCGTTCGCACAAATATTCTACGATCGCCCCCGATTCGTAGATGATGTTGCCATCGTCCTCAATCAGCGGCGATTTACCCAGCGGATGGATTGCCTGCAGGCCGGGCGGAGCAAGGTTGGTGACAGCATCACGTTGATGGTGGACGATTTCATAAGGAACAGCCAGTTCCTCGAGCAACCAGAGGATGCGTTGCGACCGGCTGTTATTGAGATGATGAACTTTCAAGGTCAACGGGACTCTCCTTCGTGATTGAGCGTGATGCGGGCCGCAAGTTCGCGGACAAGTTTTGCCGCTAGGATGGCGGTGATATCGCCAATGTCGCGGGCGGGATTGAGTTCGACAATGTCTGCGCCGACGATCGGCGCGGTCTGCCGGTGGATCGCCGTCAGCACTTCGCGCAGCCGCAGCCCGCCGGGTTCGGGATGCGCGACACCAGGGGCCTCGGAGGGGTCGATCCCGTCAAGGTCGACGCTGATATAGAGTGGGCCATCAAGTACCGGTACGTGTGACGCGTGAAAATCAGCCATTGGCAGGATTTCGACACCATATTTGTCAGCTTGTTCGCGACAATGGCGGTTGAGCGTGCGAATGCCGACCTGCACAAGTCGTTTCGCATACCCACCTTCGAAAATGCGGGCGAAAGGTGAGGCGTGGCTGCGCGGATTGCCCTCAAAATCAGCATAAAGATCCGGATGGGCATCAAAATGCAGGATATTGAGCGGGCCATGGCGGGCCGCTAGCGCCGCCACGACCGGATAGGTTATCGCATGATCGCCGCCCAACAGGATAGGTAGCGGCGCGTGCGCAACTGCCGCGGCAATTGTACGATCGTCAATTTCGACATCATGGTCAGTCAGCGGCAGATCACCACAATCGACAAGGTCTATATCGGTGCCAAGTTCAAGCCCGCTCTCACTCGCGCTATTACCTCTGTCGCTCGCTAAAGCCGCGCGGATTGCGTCCGGACCCTTAGCGGCTCCGCGCTCGAACGAACTGTTAACGTCAGTGGGAAGGCCGATAAGGTGGATTGCAGGGCGCATTGAGCCACTAGGGCGAAAGCCTCCGCCAATGTCAATCACAGTCACGTGCCGACGCTGGGTAAGTGCAGAGGCGCAATAAAATGGCCCGCCCCGGGGTGGTCCAGGGCGGGCCGGCGCGCCGATCAGGCGCGGCGCGCAAGCGGCTCCTTGGGAGAGAGCCTAGGGGTATTTAACCTTCGGCGTCGTCGGCATCGTCGCCTGCATCCGATCCCACCATCATTTCTTCGGCCACCTCGGCAGTTTTACCGCGGATTGCGGCTTCCAACCGGGCAGCATGATCGGGGTTTTCGCGCAGCCAGGTCTTGGCATTCTCACGGCCCTGACCAATCCGAATCGAGTCATAGCTGAACCAAGCGCCGGATTTTTCGACAAGGCCTGCCTTGACGCCGATATCAAGAAGCTCGCCGGTCTTCGAAATGCCCTCGCCATACATGATATCGAATTCGACCTGCTTGAACGGCGGTGCGACCTTGTTCTTCACCACCTTCACGCGGGTTGCATTGCCGACAATATCCTCACGATCCTTGATCTGGCCGGTGCGGCGAATGTCGAGACGTACCGAGGCATAGAATTTGAGCGCATTGCCACCGGTCGTGGTTTCAGGCGAACCGTACATCACGCCGATCTTCATGCGGATCTGGTTGATGAAGATAACAAGGCAATTCGAACGGCTGATCGATCCGGTAATCTTGCGCAACGCCTGGCTCATCAGGCGGGCTTGCAGGCCGACATGGCTGTCGCCCATTTCGCCTTCGATTTCCGCGCGCGGCACCAGTGCAGCGACCGAGTCGATCACAAGAATGTCGACCGCGTTAGAACGCACCAGTGTGTCAGCGATCTCCAGCGCTTGTTCGCCTGTATCAGGCTGTGAGACGATCAGATTATCGATGTCGACACCCAGCTTCTTAGCATAAACCGGATCGAGCGCATGTTCGGCATCGATAAAGGCCGCCGTACCGCCTGCCTTTTGCGCTTCGGCAATGGCATGCAGCGTCAATGTCGTCTTGCCCGAGCTTTCCGGGCCAAAAATTTCGACAACACGTCCCTTGGGAAGGCCGCCAATACCAAGCGCGATATCAAGACCCAACGACCCCGTCGAAATTGCTTCCATCTGAACCGCCTCTCGGCTGCCCAGCTTCATCGCCGACCCCTTGCCAAATGCACGGTCAATCTGCGCCAGCGCTGCTTCGAGCGCGCGTTCACGTTCTGCGTTGTTCATATTCTTTGCCTGATCCCCATTAATGACCTTGAGACTTGCCGCCATTGTTCCACTCCTTAGTCAGCGTGCCATGTTTCCGATTGTCCACCACCAGAACATTATCAGAACATGATCATATGTATCGCCTTTGTTCTTTTAGAACAAGAGTGGAACAATAAAATTTAAACCTTTAATTACAGTGACTTCATTTTATCAGCGCATCGCGCACTGCGGCAGCGATCTGCTGTACCGAAAATGGCTTGGGCAGGAAATGCACATTGTCGAGATTGATCGACTGGCGCAGCTGTTCCTCCGCATAGCCCGACATGAAGAGGATCTTCATCACCCCATATTCCGCGCGCAATTGCCGCGCCATGCTGGGCCCATCCATGTTGGGCATGACAACGTCAGACACTACAAGGTCATAGCGTTTACCGGCCGCAAACAGTTCGAGCGCCTCTTCCCCGTCACGCGCCGTTTCAACACTATAGCCGTGCCGTACCAGCGCACGTTCAGCCACTGCGCGCACCATATCCTCATCCTCGACGAGCAACAGCGATGCATTGCCCCACAACTCCTCGCCTGCCCCATCATCGCGATTGGCAGCCGGGGCGGGCGCGGGCGCCGCTGCAGCAGTTGTGGGCAGATAGACGTCGAAGCGGGTTCCCGTTCCCACTTCGGAATCGGCAAAGATAAAGCCGCCAGATTGTTTGACGATGCCGTAAACGGTTGAAAGGCCCAACCCGGTGCCCTTGCCCACTTCCTTGGTCGTGAAGAAGGGTTCGAATATCTTCGCCAGATTTTCACGAGGGATGCCCACGCCGCTGTCTTGCACCGACAGCAGAGCATATTCGCCGATCGGCAATATCTCACTGCGCATCGCGCGCACCTCTGCGGGCAGAACCGCGCGCGTTTCGATGCGCAGCACACTGCCCCCTTTGCCCGCAGCCTGCATGGCATCGCGGGCGTTGACGCCAAGGTTGATGATCACCTGTTCAAGCTGGCCTGGGTCCGCACGGACAGGCCCAATGCCCCGTCCGTGCTCGACCTCCAACTTGATGCCTTCGCCCAATAGGCGCTTCAATAGATGGGATACCTCGGCGACTACATCGGGCAGTTGCAGCACTTGCGGGCGCAATGTTTGCTGCCGTGAAAAGGCGAGCAATTGCCGTGTCAGGCTCGCCGCACGGTTCGAGTTGTTCTTGATCTGCTGGATATCATCATAATCGCTGTCGCCGGGAGGATGGCGCAGCAGCATCAGATCGCAATATCCGAGGATCGCGGTCAGGATATTGTTGAAATCATGCGCCACGCCGCCGGCAAGCTGACCGATCGCCTGCATTTTGGTAGCTTGGGCGACCTGCCTTTTAAGCTTCGTTTCCTCGCTATTGTCCTTCAGGCCCAGCAGAACCGCCGCATCGCCCAGCCCGCGGACGCCCGCAATCGACAACGCAACCGCCTCGTCGGGATCGCCTTTCAGCCTGACGGCGATGTCACCAGACATGGATTGCCCGCGGGTATAACGCCGGATCGTATCGGCAACCGCCGATTTGTCCTCGGCAATCACCAAATCGCCGGGATAAGGCGGCAATCGATCAGGCTCTATTCCAGCAACACGGGCAAAGGCATCATTGGCAAAAAGGAAACGCCCGTCCCTATCGACTAGCGCAAGGCCCAGGGGCAAGTTGGACAGGAGCTGCTGGACATGCGGCTGGCTGTTCGTACCACCCGGATGCACATCGCCATCGAGGACCAGCAGCAGTGCGGGGCCATCGCTCGCATTTTCGGACAAAGGTACATGCAACAACCGAACAGGTGGTGCAAATTTGCCTTCACGGCTGAAATGCACGGATCCCTTTTCATCCACCGTCAGGAAGGCCGCACATTCCCGGTTCGCAATATTGGCCGTTTCGCTACCCCCAGCGCGCATGGCAAAGGCGGGATTACAGGCACGAATGCGGCCCTCGGGACCAACCAGCACGGCCATGATTCCAGCCTGCGCCAATGCGCGGCCAACGCGCCCGCCGACAAAACTGCTCGCTTGCGATTCGGCAGTCACCGCTTCGGCCGGGCTAAATCGCCAGACAAGATATTCATCGCCCGCGCCCGCCCTGCGTACTTCGACATGGTATTCGGAATCGCGTTTAAAAAGGCTGCCGATCGAAGCGGAACCATCGCGCCATGCGCAGCGCCCGGCATCCATCAACTGCGCCTGAGCAGCGGAATTAAGTCCGAGATCGGGGGGCGCACGAAGCCCTTCAAACCACAGCTCAAACCGACTGTTGGCGCACAGTAACCGCCCTGCCCGGTCGCAAATCGCGACGGCTGCCTTGTCATATTCAATCGCCGCGAATGTTACCGACCAGTCGGGCGGCAAGCGATCGCCTGCAATCGGCGTGCCTTCGCCACGTGTGCGCGTCAGAAAAAGGATGGCGCCCAAAAGGGTGAACGTTGCCGCGGCAATACCGACGACCTGCCAATCGTTGCTCGCCAACCGGACAAGCAGCAATGACACGGCCAGTGCCGCGCCTATGCCAAGCGCGGCCAGCCGCTTTTCACCAGCAACCTTGCCATCCTCTTGGCCGAAAATTGCGGTGATCGAGGATGAAAGGCTGCCAGCCAAAGCTTGTCCCTAAATATTACCAGATGCAGACGCGATCCTCAGGCTTGAGGTACATCTTGTCGTCCTCTTTGGGCTGGAACGCCTCATACCATTTGTCAAGGTTGCGCATCACCCAAGCACGCTGAATCGAGGGGCTGTGCGGATCGGTAATCAGACGGTTACGCAAATTTGCTTCGCGATAATTACGCCTCCAAACCTGTGCCCAGCCAAGGAAAAAGCGCTGGTCACCGGTAAAACCGTCGATCACCGGCGCCTCATTGCCACCCAGCGATGCGTGATAGGCATCATAGGCGATGGTCAGGCCAGCCAGATCGCCAATATTTTCGCCAAGCGTGAATTCACCTTTCACAAAGGCGCCGGGCAATACTTCATAGCCGTCATATTGTTTAACCAGCGCCTCACTCGCCTTTTTGAACGCGGCGACGTCGCTTTCTGTCCACCAGTCCGCCAGGCGTCCGTTTTCGTCATACTTTGCCCCCTGATCGTCAAAATGATGACTGATCTCATGCCCGATCACCGCGCCGATACCGCCATAATTGACGGCGGCGTCGGCCTTGGGATCGAAAAAGGGCGGCTGCAGGATTGCGGCTGGAAATACGATCTCGTTCATGCCGAAATTGGCATAGGCATTCACCGTCTGCGGCAGCATGCCCCATTCCCAGCGACGGATTGGACCGCCGAGGCGGCTAATATTGTCAGCAAACGACCAGTTGTTCGCGCGCAACTGGTTTCCGAACAGGTCACCGCGAACAATTTTCAGGTCGGAATAATCCTTCCACTTGTCAGGATAGCCAATTTTCGTGGTGAAATTGGCAAGCTTGGCTTTTGCCCGCATTTTCGTTTCGGGCTGCATCCATTCCAGCTTTTCGATTCGTCGCCCCAGTGCCGCTTTCACATTTTCAACCAACTGGTTCATCGCGGCTTTGGTTTCAGGCGGAAAAAAGCGGGCGGCGTATAAACGGCCGACTTCCTCACCAACCGCACCTTGCGTGAAATCGACAGCGCGTTTCCAGCGTTCCTGACGCTTGGGGGTCCCCGAAAGAGTGGTGCCGTAAAAGGCAAAAGCGGTGTCGGCCACTGCATTGGGCAGAACATCGGCATAGCCGGCAAGGCTGCCGACAATCATCTGATCCTTGAAGACGCCGACATCGGTGCTGCTGAAAATCTTTGCGGTCGCAGTGATCGCGCTCGGTTGGCCGACGATCACCTCGTCAATCTTCGGGCTCAATGCCTTCAGGATCGGCGACATTTTCAGGCCGGGTGTGATCGCGTCCAACTGCGCAATGCTCATCTTGTTATAGGTTTTGGTCGCGTCGGAACTATCTTCGCGAGTCCATTGAACTTCCGCGATTTTTTTCTCCATTGTGAAAATCGCGTCTGCGCGCGCAGCAGCATCCTTTTCACCGGCATGGGTCAGCATATCGGCAAGGAATTTGCGATAGGCAGTGCGGATCGCTTCAAATTTCGCGTTGCCGACCAGATACATATCGCGATCCGGCAGCCCGGTGCCACCTTGAAAAATCTGGAAGATGTAAACGTCAGGATTTTTGTCGTCCTGCCCGACATAGCCACCAAACAGCGCCCCCACGCCATTGCGTGCAGCAACCGGCATCAGTTTCGCAAAATCGGCATGACTCTTCACCGCGCGCACACGCTTTAACCATGGCGTGATCGGTTTCAGCCCCAATTTTTCGACGCGAGCCTCGTCCATATAGCTCGCATAAACATCGCCGGCCTTGTTGCCGGTTTTAGCGGACTCGGCCTTGAGCAGTTCGGCCACGCGATCCTTTGACAGGTCGTCAAGCGCGGTGAACATGCCATAATTGGATTTGTCGGCAGGGATTTCGGTGCGCTTTGCCCATTCGCCATTGGCAAAGGCATAAAAATCGTCGCCCGGTTCGACCGTTTTGTCCATTCCGGCGGCGTCAAAACCGAACGAGCCGAGCTGCGGCCCGGCCTTCTGCTCTGCTGCAGGCTTGTCTTCAGCCCATGCGGGCGCGGCTGCGGCCAGCGCAGCCAGCGAAACGCCTGCAACTGCCAGCGCCAATTTACGGAACGTCATGAATATTCTCCCCAGAATATGGATCGCAAAGCGCGCGAATCCCTGATGGGGAGATTGTAGTGCCTCCGCTGCGGCGGATCAGCCCTTATCCACCAATTGCATGTGATTTCGACCGGCGACGCCATTTGCGGGTAATCCGCAAGCGCCACACCCCAGCGGCAATCACATAGCCGATCGCTGCGGCAATGATTGAGATAATCGCCAGCCCCGCAAGCCCCTGCACCATCGCCATGGGCGCCTCGGTCCAGATGAAATCGAGCCATTGGGAAAGCGATGCACCCGTTTGGATCAATTCGTAGATCCGTTCTGATCCACCACTGAGGCGGAGCACCGATTCACCAACATAAACCGACGCTGCCAGAATGAATGGCGTCGTCGCAGGCATTGACAGGAAAGTCATCGCCGCACCGATGGGGATATTCGCCCGGCACGGCAGTGCCAGCAATGCGACGCCGGCGATTTGTACCCCCGGAATCAGGAGAAAAATGCCGACGAGTAGTCCCAAGGCAACGCCACGCGGCACCGAACGGCGGGTAAAGCGCCATAGCGCCGGATGGAAAACCCGATGGGCAAAGGGACGCAGGAAACGGCTCCGCTCGAAACTGTCTCGAGTGGGGGCCTGTTCATGAACCCAACGCGCGAACTTGCTCATCCGCGTTCCCTCATCAATCGTCCCTGCTCGCGCTTCCAATCGCGTTCCTTCTCGGTTGCCCGCTTATCGGGGGCTTTCTTGCCTTTTGCGAGGGCAAGCTCGACCTTCGCCCGGCCGCGCGCATTGAAATAAATCGACAGCGGCACAAGCGTCATCCCTTGACGCGCCACCGCTCCATGCAGCTTTGATATCTCGCGAGCATTAAGGAGCAATTTACGTGGGCGCTTGGGTTCGTGGTTGAAACGGTTTCCATGGCTGAACTCGGGGATATTGGCATTGATCAGCCATATTTCCATCCCGTCCTTTACCTCGGCATAGCTTTCGGCAATCGACCCTTCGCCAAAGCGCAAGGATTTGACCTCGGTTCCGGTCAGCGCAATCCCCGCTTCATACTTGTCCTCAATATGATAATCATAGCGCGCGCGCCGGTTCTCGGCGACGGTTTTGACCTTGTTGAATGCTTCCGGCTTCGGGCGGGCCATCAAATCAATCCTGCAATCTCCAGCGCGGCATCCACCGCACTTCGGCTGGCGGCCGAGGCACGAACCAGCGGCAAACGAACCTCCTCGGGGAAGCCGTTAATGACGCGTGACATTGCATATTTTACAGGTCCAGGCGAGGCATCGGTAAACAGCGCACCGTGCAACGGGAGCAACCGCTCGTTCAATTCACGCGCTTTGCCGAGATCCCCAGCCAATGTTGCCGCCTGGAATTCGGCGCACAACCGGGGGGCCACATTGGCAGTCACGGAAATACATCCCGATCCGCCGGCCGCGTTGAATGCCAGCGCCATATCATCATTTCCGCACAACTGGTTGAAATCGGCACCACAGCCCAGGCGATGCTCGCCCACCCGCGCAACCTGCCCGCTAGCGTCCTTCACCCCCACAATCGAAGGGATTTCCGACAGCCTAGCCAGCGTTGCCGGCTGAATGTCGGTCACCGTGCGCGCCGGAACATTATAGACGATGATCGGCAGGTCGCTTTTCTCTGCCAAATGGGCAAAGTGGGCGTAGATGCCTTCCTGGCTTGGCCGGTTGTAATAGGGTGCCACCACCAAGGCTGCGGCCGCACCCTCTGCCTTGGCAAACGCCATATGCCGAACCGCCGTTGCTGTATCGTTCGATCCGCATCCGGCGATCACCGGCACCCTGCCCGCAGCCTGTTCGATGCACAGCGCGATGACGCGATAATGCTCGTCATATGACAGCGTCGGTGCTTCACCGGTCGTGCCACATGGCACGAGCGCGCTTGATCCTTCGGCAATTTGCCAATCGACCAACGCGCGAAAATGCGACTCGGAAAACGCTCCGTCGCAAAAAGGAGTCACCAGAGCCGGAATCGAGCCCGAAAACATGGAAATCGCCTCAATAAATGGTCACACATATGTCGATAGAGCCAACGGGGGTGTTTGGTTCATCTACCGACAAGGAGTGAGCCCTTAATATGTCGCGCATGGTAAAGCACCTGATTTCCGCTTCGTTGTTGGCAATTCCAGCTACTGCCTCTTCGACCACCCCTGAAAAACAGGAGATAATCTGGCGCGCGGGCACCGGAGAGGCGGGCGAACAAAGCGCCTTGGCCAATGCCGACCCGAGTGGCGGTACCGTTTCGGCGGCATTGCAGCGCTGGCGAATGCTCAGTCAGTCAGGCAATTACAGCTTCTCTGACTATGCATCCTTCCTGATGGCCTATCCCGACTGGCCGAACACTGACGAAATGCGCAAAAATGCCGAGCAGGCAATCAACCTGCAAAGCTATTCCCCAAACCAGGCCGTCGCCTATTTCGACCGGCTTGAACCTGTGACCAATGGCGGGCGTGCGAAATATGCGATCGCCCTAGCCGCCACCGGTGATCGGGCGCGTGCAGAAAATTGGGGCCGCCGTGCATGGCGCGAAGGCACGCTGACCGATGAAGATGAAAACCGCATTTTTCAGCTTATGGCTGGCCGATTGACGCCCGCTGATCATGATGCAAGGGTGAGCCGGTTGCTCTGGTCGAATGCCATCCGCGCAGCACAGCGCTGGATGCCTTATATATCGACAGAGCGCCGTTCGGTGCTCGAGGTACAGCTTGCCTTTGAGCTCAAGGCGCCCGACGCAGCAGACAAATTTGCTGCCGCTGGCAATGTCGCGCTGACCGATGCCGGGCTAGTGATGGAGCGCGTTGCCGCGCTGCGGGCCGGCGGCAATCCGCTCGCAGCGCGCGAATTGCTCGCCAGCCGACCGCCGCTGTCGGCACCACCGCATGTCGCGCGCGATTGGCTGCGTATGCTTTTGACCAATGCCGAGGCGGCAGAAGCCGAAGGTCAGCCCGAACTTGCCTATCGGATTGCGTCGAAATTGAGCGACGTCTTTCCTGCAGGCACGGATATCACCCGTCTCGATCTTGCAACCCGCGACACTTATACCAGCGTCGCATGGCTGGCCGGCGAACTGGCTTATTACAAGCTGAACCGCCCCAATGATGCGGTTTCAATGTTCAAGGCTTATACCGCCGGCGCCCGCAGCCCGCAGACCCGCGCAAAGGGCATGTATTGGGCGGGCCGCGCCTCCAAAAAGGCCGGCAACATGGCAATGGCGCAGCAATATTGGAACGATGCTGCCCGTTTTTACGATTTCTTCCATGGGCAACTCGCCCTGGAAGCATTGGACAAACCCCTGCCGCCAGTTCCTGCCGCACCCGCATTGCCACAACTTGCCGCCAATGCCGTGCCAACGACCTATATCGCGGCTCGCATGTCCTCATCTTTCCCCGGATGGCGCGATTCAAACAGTTTCATGCGCGCACTTTCCAATTCTGCGCGCAGCGAAGGCGATTTCCAGCAGCTTTTTGCCTGGTCCAATATGATCGGTCGCCCGGACCTTGCCGTGATTGCAGCACGCAGCGCGCGGATTGAGGGGCATAGCGGATTGATCCGCCTGGGCTATCCCATGGTTGATGTACCACCGGATCATTCAGACAATTGGACCTTCATCCACGCCATCGCGCGGCAGGAAAGCCAGTTTGACCGCAACGCGGTCAGCCATGCCGGCGCGCGCGGCCTAATGCAGTTGATGCCCGGCACCGCACGTGAAACGTCGGGCAAAATTGCCCTAGCCTATCGGCCCGAAGCGCTAAACAGCGACATCACCTATAACATCCAGCTGGGTTCGACTTACTTTCAGCGGATGCTGCGCTATTATGAGGGCAGTTATCCGCTCGCCGTCGCAGCCTATAACGCTGGGCCGGGCAATGTGAACAAATGGCTGGCCCGCAATGGCGATCCGCGAACCGGCAATATCGACATCCTCGACTGGATCGAGCAGATCCCGATTTTCGAAACGCGCAACTATGTCCAGCGCGTTTTGGAGAATGCGGTAATGTATGAACATCTCAATCCGGACAAGGCGCGCTATCGCACGGCAACCCCGCTTAGTAATTATCTGGGACGGCGCCCCGCAACCTGATACGCGGCCAGCGCATGACCGAACGCACCAATCCCATCACGCCCGCGGGCTTTGCCGCGCTGCATGCCGAATATGAGCGGCTGTTCGCCGTCGAACGTCCGGCGGTGGTCGAGATTGTCAGCTGGGCCGCGGGCAATGGCGACCGCAGCGAAAATGGCGACTATATTTACGGTCGACAGAAATTGCGCGCCATCGACCGGGAACTCGGCCGGCTTTCCCGCAAGATGAAAGCGGCCAAGGTGATTGACCCCACCCAGCAGCCTGACCGTAATCGCGTGTTTTTCGGCGCAACCGTTACCATCGCTGATGAAGATGACAATCAGCGCAGCGTGACACTGGTGGGTGATGATGAGGCGGACGCTGGTCAGGGCCTGATCGGCTGGAATTCGCCGCTTGCTCGCGTTTTGCGCGGCGCCTCTGTCGGCGATCTGCGCACGGTTCAGCTGCCTGCCGGGGCAAAGGAATGGGAAATCGTCGAGATCCGCTATCCCGGCTGAGCGAGGCTGGCGATCAGCGCAGCCAACCGGTCAGGCACTTCCATTGGGATGAAATGAGAAATTTCAGGCCAGTGCAGATCGTTTGCACCGGCAATCGCTGCGGCAAGATCGGGCGCGGTCGGGCTAATCGAAAAATCCATCGGACCTTGGCGTTCGGCATTGCGCGCACGCAGGATAGTGGTCGGACAGGCGATGCCGCCAATCCAGTCATAGGGGTTGTTGCGCCATGAACCCATATAGGCCGATGCTTCCAACGCAGGCGGACAGGCCAGTTCCCAATCGTCACCATCGTGCGCAGGAACCAGACCGAAACGGCAATAATCGGAGAGCACATCAGGGCGCCACTGTGCGTAAGGTGAGCGTGCAAAAAAATGCGCGTTCATCTGATCTGCGCTCTCCCAGCGGGCGCGGCGACGCGCGACGGGATGGTCGGCAAGCTCTCCATCGAGATTTTGCGGTACGTCACCATAAAATTCGCGGGGCATCATTACCGGATCGACTAGCAGCAATCCGGCAATATTTTCTGGGACAAGCGCCGCAGTTCGGGCGGCGACATAGCCACCCATGCTGTGACCGACTGCGAAAACCGGCGAAGCGCAGTTAGCTTGCACAAAATCGACAACATCGTCGGCTGTTACCAGCCAGTCCGACAGCGAGGCCGGGCGATAGCTGCGGCCATGGCCCCGCAGGTCGAGCGCTATGATATGCCAATCGGTCGGCAACGCGGCAATGGTTGCACCCCAGCAGCGAGCATGGAAGCCCGTTGCGTGGAGTAACAACAGGGTTGGCCGGTGGTCAGCGGGATAGCCCCATTCGAACCAGCATAATTCCCCGTTCGCGGCAGCGAAGCGATGCTCGGTCGGCCCGGTCAAGCCTTTGGCTGCTCCACAATGCGCAGATCAAGTTCGCGAAGCTGCTTCATGGTCGCCGGCGATGGCGCACCCATCAGCAGGTCTTCAGCACGCTGGTTCATCGGGAATAGCGTGATTTCACGAAGGTTCTGCACACCGCACAGCAACATCACCATGCGATCCACACCTGCCGCCATACCGCCATGCGGCGGCGCGCCATATTGGAAGGCACGGTACATGCCGCCGAAACGTTCTTCTACATCGGCCTTTGAGAGGCCGACCAGTTCAAACGCCTTGACCATCAAATCGGGATGCTGGTTCCGGATCGAACCCGATGCGAGCTCATAGCCGTTGCAGACCATGTCATATTGATAGGCTTTGATCGTGAGCGGATCCTGATTGTTGAGCGCATCAAGCCCGCCCTGCGGCATTGAAAACGGGTTGTGCGCGAAGTCGACCTTCTTCTCGTCCTCGTCCCATTCGTAGAAGGGAAAGTCGATGATCCAGCAGAAACGGAAGGCATCCTTTTCGATCAGGTCGAGCTGGTCGCCGACGCGCGTGCGTGCGGCACCAGCGAGTTTTGCGGCCTGTTCTTCCTTGCCGGCAGCGAAGAAGCAACCATCGTCGGGCCCAAGGCCAAGCGCCGCATAAAGCGCCTGCATGCCTTCCTCTCCATGATTTTTGGCGATCGGACCGCCAAACTCGCCGCCCTTCCGCGTGACATAGCCAAGACCCGCATGCCCTTCGCTACGCGCCCAGTCATTCATGTCGTCGAAAAATTTGCGGCTCTTTTCGGCAGTTGCCGGGGCCGGGATCGCGCGGACCACGCCGCCACCTTCGACAATGCGTTCGAACAAACCAAAACCGGATTTGCGGAAATGTTCGCTGACATCATGGATGATCAGCGGATTGCGCAAGTCGGGCTTGTCGGTACCATAATCGAGCATCGCCTTGGCATAAGGAATGCGCGGGAATTCACCTGCGGGCGTAACCGTTTTGCCATTCGCGAATGTTTCGAAGATACCGGCCATGACCGGTTCCATCGTTTCCCAAACCTCTTCCTGGGTGACGAAGCTCATTTCAAGGTCGAGCTGATAAAATTCGCCCGGCAGACGGTCGGCGCGCGGATCTTCGTCGCGGAAGCAGGGGGCGATCTGGAAATAACGGTCGAAGCCAGCGACCATCAGCAGCTGTTTATACTGCTGAGGTGCCTGCGGCAGCGCAAAGAATTTGCCGGTGTGAATGCGGCTTGGCACCAGAAAGTCGCGCGCACCTTCGGGCGACGACGCCGTCAGGATCGGGGTCGAAAATTCGGTGAAGCCAATATCTTCCATGCGACGGCGCGTTTCGCGGATGATCGCGGTGCGCGTCATAATGTTGGCGTGCAGCGTTTCACGGCGCAAATCGAGGAAGCGATATTTGAGGCGGATTTCCTCGGGATATTCCTGCTCTCCAGCCACTGGAAGCGGCAGTTCATCCGCGCGGCTAAGCACGGTTGCACCACGCGCAAACACCTCGATCTCACCGGTGGGAAGGTTGGCATTGACAGTCGAAGCACTGCGGGCCTTCACCTCGCCTTCGATGGTCACAACACTTTCCACGCGCAGTCCTTCAAGGATTTCCAGCGCCGGACTGTCGCTGTCAGCGACGATCTGCGTCATACCATAATGGTCGCGAAGGTCGACGAACAGCACGCCGCCATGGTCGCGCTTGCGGTGAACCCAGCCAGAAAGGCGGATGGTGGTGCCGACATCGGCAGCGCGCAACTGGGCGCAGTTATGTGAACGATAAGGATGCATGCAGCCGCCTAAGCGCGACGAAGGGGCTGTTTGTCAAGAAAAAGGGGAGCGATTACCCCGCCTTTTCCATTGAAACGCGAGTATTTGGTTCAGTTTATGCTGCCCTTGCATGCACACCTTATGGGAATGTAACGCAGGGGTCTGGCGGAGCGGAATGACCGGTGCTAGGAGCGCGCGGCATGCAGATTCTTCCACTCATCACGGACAGCGCACGACTTGCCGAATTTTGCGCCCGTCTTTCTCGGTCGCGGTTCGTCGCTGTCGACACCGAGTTCATGCGGGAAAATACCTATTATCCCGAACTTTGCCTCGTTCAGCTAGCCGACGAAAATGAGGCGGCCGCAATCGACCCGAAGGCCGAAGGCCTCGATCTGACCCCGATGCTGGAACTGATCACCAACAATGAAGATGTTCTGAAAGTCTTTCATGCCGGCGGTCAAGACATCGAGATATTCTTTAATTTAAGCGGACGGACGCCCCACCCGCTGTTCGATACCCAGATTGCAGCGATGGCTTTGGGCCAAGGGGAGCAGATCGGTTATTCGAACCTTGTAGATTTATGGCTGGGTATCCAACTCGACAAGGGCGCTCGCTTCACAGATTGGTCACGCCGGCCGCTCGACAAAAGACAGATCGATTATGCCGTTGGCGATGTGACGCACCTTGCCACGCTTTTCCCGATGATGCTGGAGAAACTGGTCAAAACCGGCAGGGGCGAATGGCTAAACGATGAAATGGAGCGACTCGCCGATCCCGATAACTATCGCAACGATCCTGAAACGGCATGGCGACGGATCAAATTGCAGTCGCGCAAGGCCGACGTGCTTGGCCGCTTGAAAGCGCTGGGTGCCTGGCGGGAACGCGAAGCGCAGCGCAAGAACATCCCGCGGGGCCGGATCATGAAGGATGAGACGATGGCCGACATCGCCTCACACCCGCCAAAGGCGCAGGCCGAACTGCCCAAGGTACGCGGACTTTCGCCCGCATGGCGCGACAATGAAATTGGCGCCCGGTTAATGGCGACAATTGCCGATGCGCCGCCGCTGCCGAAATCCGAGATGCCGGACCGGGGCAGCAATGGCCCCGGCGGCGGCAAGGAAGGTGCACTTGTCGCCGATCTTCTCAAGCTGCTGCTTAAGATCCGTTCACGCGAGATCAATGTCGCATCGCGTCTGATCACGCGCAGCGACGAATTGGAACGGCTTGCCGCCGGCGACCGTGAAGGTCTGGAACTTCTGTCCGGATGGCGTTTTGAACAATTCGGCCGCGACGCGCTTGACCTTGTCGAGGGGAGACTTGCCTTCGCCGTAGTCAACGGCAAGCTGAAGATGACGCGTACAGCGGAGGAATAAGCATGAACAAATGGCGTGCCCTGCCGGTTGCAATGCTTGCAACCGGGCTGTCGGCCTGTATCCCGGCATCACGGGAGCCGCAGCCCCCTCAAATTGAAGCCGGCCCACCTATTTCCGGACCATGTGACGCCGGCCCGGTGCAGCGCAATCTGGGCAAGACCTTAGATGCCGCACTCGGCGAAACGATGCGCCGCGAAGCAGGGGCCGAAGTTCTGCGCACCGCACCCGAAGGCGGGCCGATCACGATGGATTATAATGCTGGGCGACTGAACATCTTCTACGACAGCCAGCGAAAAATCGTCCGCATCAATTGCGGTTGATGTTCAGACGAGACGGCGCACCAGCGGCAGGGTGATTGCCGAACCTTCGGCAAGTGCCAGCGCGTTTGCACGTTTCGCGAAATCCTCAACCGCCGCATAGCTGCGCTCGATACGCCGCAAGACAAAGGCAAGCGCCTCTGGCCCGATTGAGGTGCCGCGATCGCGAAGATATTTCAGGAGCAACTGTTCGGCCAACTCGTCATCCGGCTCTCCTATTTCGAGCAATTGCGCAGCCCCCAAGCGCGAACGCAAATCGGGTAGTTCCACAAGCCAGTCCCCCGGCAGCTTACCCGAAAGCAGTAACAGCCCCTGCCCCGCATTTTTCGCCGCATTCCAGCGGTGGAACAGATCCACCTCACCCAATGTTTCAGCATCGTCAATCGCCTGCCCGCCTTGCGCCGCGAAATAGCGTCCCATCAGGCTTTTCCCCGATCGTTTCGGGCCAACAAGGATGGCGCAATGCCCGGGCCAAGCTGAATGATTGCCCAAGGCCGCAAAGGCGATGGCATTGGCCGCCGTGATGATCAGGCAGTCGTCAGTGCGGCCGGGATCAAGCTCATCAAATGGAAGGGCAATCTGCTGCATCAATATAACCCGCCCTGTGGCGCCGGCACAGATCTAGCGGAAACCACGCGCGCGCAGCGCTGCGCTCAGCACCTCAGGATCGCCCTGATATGTCACGCGGAGCACCGACGTTCCGCCAAGGGCAAGGCTCGTCGTCACCACCGACCGCACCCCAGGAATGCCGCGCAGCGCGGCCTCGGCGCGATCAACCGCCTCGGGGTTAGGCGTGTTCACTTGAACCGTCACCGTCACTTGCTGGTTCACTGTCGACGCGGCAGCAGGGCGGTTTGCCTGTTCCGTGCGCGCTTCATCCGAAAGCGAATCCACGGCTGCTGCCAAAGGATCCCTCGCCTCTAGCGATGCTTCGTCAGTGGCTTGTTCCAGTTCCTCCAAATCTTCCTCGTCGATCGTGTCTTCGAGCAGAAGCGAGGCTTCAGTACGCAACCGGCCGCTGCGGAAACTATCCTGCAGCAAGGCATCCATTTTCTGCACGCCCTGTGCCATCATCGCGGGAATGCCAGCCGCATTCTGGGCACGCAAGGTAAAGCTGCCAAGGAACCGGTTTTCAGGGCCATAGCGCGCGGCAAATTTACCAATGATCGGCCCGCCCGGATATTGCCGTTCCAGCCTGACAATCGGGTAGATTACATCGGCTGCGCCAAATTGATCAAGGATGACCCGCCACCAGCTGCGGCTGCGGCGGTCAAGCTGACCGGCATTGAGCAGCAGCGATTCGGCACCACCGCCAAAGGGACGGACATAATCGATCGCGCTATCAACAGTACGGAACTTGGCCCAAGCGGCCTGCCAAGGCGTTTGCCGTTCAAACACATAGGGCGATCCGTTGCTGATCATCACCGGAATGACGAGCAATGGCGCAGATTTGCGGCCGACGCCCTGCACGCCCAGCAACTGGCCTGCACGCGCGCGGTCGAACGAAACCCCCAGCCGCGCGATATAACGTCTCGGACCGATCTGTTCTTCTTCAACGATGATGGCCGATACGATTCCGTCGAGGGTCGTGTCCGCAAGCGTTGCGCCGGCGGTGCCATGAGTCTGGGCCCATAACATGGTCCATGCCTTGCGCTGCGCCTCTTCCCATCCGGCGCGACGCGCCTCATCGGCATTTTTGCCGGTTGCATTCACAATCACGCCAGTGACTTCAAAGTCGCCGCTGCTCGCAATCGGCGGAATTCCGCGCTTTGGACCTTCAATCTGGGCATGTACCAGCACGCCTCCGCCTGCCAGCAGCGGCAGTGCAAGCGCATATTTCCAAAAGGATTTGGACAGGCGGACCCTCATCGGGGGCCCTTTTGGCGACTTATGATTGGAAATCCAAGGGGGAAGTCGCTAGCGGCGGTAAAATGAGCGACAATGAGTCTTACACTTACGCCAAAGCGGGCGTCTCGATCGAAACCGGAAACGCCCTGGTGCGGGCAATCGCGCCGCTTGCCAAGGCCACCCGCCGTCCAGGAGCAGATGCCGACCTTGGCGGCTTTGGCGGCTTTTTCGACCTGAAGGCAGCCGGTTTCAACGATCCGCTGCTGGTTGCCGCCAATGACGGTGTCGGTACCAAGCTGAAACTTGCGATCGAAAGCGGCAAGCATGATGGCGTGGGAATCGATCTGGTGGCCATGTGTGCCAATGACCTGATCGTACAGGGGGCAGAGCCGCTATTCTTCCTGGATTATTATGCGACCGGAAAGCTCGATAACGATGTCGCAACTGCCGTCGTCGCCAGCATCGCCGAAGGGTGCAAGCAGGCCGGCTGCGCCCTGATCGGCGGCGAGACAGCGGAAATGCCGGGCATGTATTCAGACGGCGACTATGACCTTGCGGGTTTCTGCGTCGGCGCGGTTGAACGTGATCAGGTGCTGACAGCCGACAAGGTTGCCGAGGGCGATGTCATTCTTGGCCTCGCCTCATCCGGTGTGCACTCCAACGGATTTTCGCTTGTGCGAAGGCTGGCGGCAGACAAGGGCTGGAAGCTTGATCGCCCTGCCCTGTTTGACATCGAAACACTGTTGATCGACGCATTGATGGCACCTACGCGCATCTATGTGAAATCGCTCCTCCCGCTTGTCCGCAGTGGCAAGGTGCACGCCATGGCGCATATCACCGGCGGCGGCCTCTTGGAAAACATCCCGCGCATTCTTCCTTCAGGGCTGCACGCGCATGTCGATGCCGACGCTTGGGTCCAGCCGCGGCTGATGGCCTTCCTTCAAGCGCAGGGCAATATCGAGCCAGAAGAAATGGCGCGCACCTTCAACTGCGGGATCGGCATGGCCATTGTCGTTGCCGAAGCCGACGTTACGTCTGCAACCGCAGAACTCGAAGCAGCTGGCGAGACCGTCTATCGCATTGGCCATATCGCTAGCGGCGAAAAGGGCTGCACGGTTACAGGTTCCGTTGAAACCTGGAGCGCCAAGGCAGAGTGGAGCGCGACACATCATGGCTAAGGCCCGCATCGCCGTGCTGATTTCGGGGACCGGAACCAACATGGCGGCGCTGCTTTATGCCGCGAAAGCTGCAGACTGCCCGTATGAAATTATATTGGTTGCCAGCAACAACCCTGATGCAGCCGGTTTGAAGCTGGCTGAAGCAGAGGGGATCGCTACCTTTGCCCATCCGCATAAAGGCCTGATGCGCGAGGAGCATGACGCGATCATGCACGAAGCGCTGGTCGCGGCAAAAGCAGACTATGTTGCTCTCGCCGGATATATGCGCATCCTTTCAGCTAGCTTTGTCAGCAAATGGGAAGGCCGGATGCTCAACATTCACCCCAGCCTGCTGCCCAAATATAAGGGCCTTCACACCCATGAACGGGCCATTGAGGCAGGCGATAGCCATGGCGGTTGCAGCGTTCATCTCGTCACCGCCGAACTTGATGATGGCCCAATACTTGGCCAGACACAGGTTGCGATCCTGCAAGGTGATACTGCAGACAAACTAGCAGCACGCGTGTTGATTGCCGAGCACCAGCTTTATTCCCGCACGCTGGCAGCCTACATCGCGCGCTAAGCCGACACGACGCCTACACCGCTTAGAAATATAGCGGCCTGCCTCTAAATCTCGCTTTCATCAACCAACGGGCGGCTCTCCCGGGTTCCTTTGTAACGCGCATTGGGTTCGCTTTCACCCGGTGAGATGATCACATGGTCATCATGCACTTCAAGCAGAGTGCCAACAAAGGGGAAGTCGGCAAGGCTGCCTGTAACGCGATAGCTGACGGTATCGCCGACCTTAAAGGTCGCGGAATCGAAATTGAACTGAAAGGGGCAGTCTTCGCCCTCACCCATTCCCAACATGCGTGTCTCCTTTGCCCCGTCGGCATAGCGCGTGGCGCGGCGGGTGCAACAAAAAGGGCCGCCCGATCGCCCGGACAGCCCCTTTGAATTGGCCTGATCGCCGGATCAGCCGACGATTTCTTCAGGCTTGAAGAAGAAGGCGATTTCGATCGCGGCATTCTCGTCGCTGTCCGAACCATGGACGGTGTTTTCACCGATAGACAGGGCATGGGTCTTGCGGATCGTGCCCTCAGCGGCATCGGCAGGGTTGGTTGCACCCATGACTTCGCGGTTGCGCGCGACAGCGTCTTCACCTTCGAGCACCTGAACGACAACCGGTTCGCTCATCATGAAATCGCAGAGTTCGCCAAAGAAGGGGCGTTCCTTATGGACCCCGTAAAAGCCTTCGGCCTGTTCGCGGCTCATGTGGATGCGCTTAGAAGCAACGACGCGCAGGCCGGCTTCTTCAAGCATCTTGGTGACTGCGCCGGTCAGGTTGCGACGGGTGGCGTCGGGCTTGATGATCGAAAAGGTGCGGGTAACCGCCATGGGAGAACTCCATTTGTTGGGGAAAATGATTGGGCGCGCGTCTAGCGGCGCTTCGTCACAATGGCAAGTATCAAGGCAGCCTGCCTAAGGACCCTGCCGCCATTTGCCGCCATCCTGCTTCCAATAACGGCACTCGACATCGGCATTACCGGCCAATGCGCGCCATGCGGCCCGCGCGTTATCGGTCTTTCCCGGCGGAAAAAGATAGAATGCGCGATCGAATTGCAGCGCGGCATCGCGCCATTCACCGTCCGCGATCGCGACCATGCGCGCGCCATTGGAAGGGTCAGTGTCCAGCGAAAGGAGGATGGGTTGGTTCGCATCCCCTTCTGACCCTGCAAAACCGTGCGCTAGGAAAGTTTCCGGTTTCAGCGCCCACAAAGCTTCAGACAAGTGACCAGCTTGCACCTCGTCTCCAACGATCACCAGCAACCGTCCGCCATCGCCAACAATTTTCTGCGCAATGGCGGGGATGACCTGCTCGGCAGGATCACGGGTCAATTGATAGAAGTCGACTTGCATGGCCTATACCCCCTCCCGCAGGCGAGAGGGGCTATTCAAACTTATTGCTCGTAATTGTCGGCGACAAAGCGATCGAGCAGCTTCACGCCATAGCCGGTTGCGCCCTTCGCCCAGGTCGGCCCGTCCTTGTCACCCCAGACAGTGCCAGCAATGTCGAGATGCGCCCATTTGACGCCATCCTTGATGAAACGCAGCAGGAATTGCGCAGCGGTGATTGAACCCGCATCGCGTGGACCGACATTTTTGATATCGGCAATCGGGCTGTCGATCAGCTTGTCATAAGCGGGGCCGACCGGCATCCGCCACAATTTGTCACCACTGGCCTTGCCCGCCGCGATGAGTTTATCCGAAAGTTCGTCGCTGTTCGAAAACAGCCCGGCATGTTCCTTGCCGAGCGAAATGATGATCGCGCCGGTCAGAGTTGCGAGGTCGATGATCGTATCGGGATTATAGGTTTCCTGGGCCCAATGCAGCGCATCGCACAGGACAAGGCGCCCTTCAGCGTCAGTGTTGATCACTTCAACCGTCTGGCCGGCCATCGTTGTGACGACGTCGCCTGGGCGCTGGGCATTGCCATCGGGCATATTTTCCACAAGGCCGCAAATGCCGACGACATGCGCCTTGGCCTTGCGACCGGCGAGCGCCTTCATCGTCCCTGCGACGGCACCGGCACCGCCCATATCCCACTTCATGTCTTCCATGCCCGCAGCAGGCTTGATCGAAATGCCGCCCGTATCGAACGTCACGCCCTTACCGACGAAAACGACCGGCTTTTCTTGCGCGCCGCCCGTTCCATCCCAGCGCATCGCGATCAGGCGAGCGGGGCGGACCGAACCCTGCGCAACGCCCAACAGCGCGCCCATTCCCAGCTTTGCCATGTCCTGGTCGTCAAGCACGGTTATCTCAACGCCCAGTTCGGCCAGATGCCGGCAGCGCTCCACAAAGCTTTCAGGATAGATCACATTGGCAGGCTCGCTCACCAGTTCCTTGGTAAGGGCAACACCATTGGCGATCGCGCTATGCGTTTGCCATGCCGCCTCCGCACCGGCCGGGGCGCCAAACAAAGTGATATCGGTGATTGTCGGCTTTGCCGTTTCGGGCAACTTGGTCCGGTATTTGTCCATGCGCCAGTTGCGCAGCACAGCACCATAGGCAACCTCCGCCGCTGCCTTTGCATCAAGATTGGTGGCATGCACCGCAATGGTCTTTGCGCCGCAGGTTTGTACCTTGGCAAGGATTTCGCCGCCGGCGCGGATATAGTCTGCCGCATCACCATCGGCGACAGCGACCAAAATGATGCGCACGGTCCGCCCGCCTTCTTGCGAGAAGAAAAGGAAGCTCTGCCCGCTATTGGCCTCGAAACGCGCAAGTTTGGCAGTTTCGCGGGCGGCCGCCGGATTATCGAGCGGAAGGGCAAAACCGTCCCATGCGCTTTTTTGGACGATGAAAGCGAGCACATCGGTATCGGCGGGGCGCTCTGCGGCAAAATGAACCTGCATGGAAACTGCCTTTCAGCAAGAAAATAGGAAATGGAAGCGCGACACTGGGCCGCATAAATTCTGGTGCTCGCTATAAGCAAACATTCGGGCGTGATTAAAGCAAAAGATGGTTGCGGTTCACCTCTCTTATCGTCCAATGACTAATCCGGACGGTCAGCAGCACTGGACCGCCGCGAAACGGGGCGATAAAGGAGCGAGCCATAATCATGGCATTCCATCCCCCTCATCTTTCGAAGCCGGCTTTCACCCTGTGCGCAGCACTGGCCCTTGCGCTCGTTCCTGGCGGAAATGCCTGGGCGCAAAATGCCGCTGACGTCTCCGTTAAATCGGCAGAAGAAATCGCATTTTCCGCCGAGAAGCTGGAGTATGAAACCGCAACCGACACCGTGACCGCCAGCGGCAATGTCGTTGCAAGACGCGAAGGTTACACCTTACGCGCCGACACGATCGTCTGGGACAGGCGCAGCGGCAAGGTGACGGCATCGGGGAATATCCGGTCCGTTGGCCCCAAGGGCGATGTTGCCTATGGCGATTCGATAGAAGTCACCGACAGTCTGCGTGACGGCATCATCCAGAATCTGCTGCTTGTGATGAATGATGGCAGCAGGCTGGCTGCAAACACCGGTCGTCGCCTCGCCGATGGTAAGCTTACGCTTGAAGGTGCGGCCTATACGCCCTGCGCGGTCGAAACGCCCGAAGGCTGCCCGAAGGAGCCGAGCTGGCAGGTTCGGGCGGTCAAAGTCGTTTACGATCCCGCCAAAAAGCGGGTCCGCTATGTCGGCGCACGTATCGAACTGTTCGGTCTGCCGGTCATTCCGCTGCCCGGTCTTTCGCACCCTGCAGAAACCGATGCGGGCAGTGGCTTTCTTGTCCCCAATCTGCGTTTTTCGCGCAATAACGGCATCGAGGTTGAACAGGGCTATTACTGGCGTCTGTCCGAAAATCGCGATCTGCTGGTTTCAGGGCATGTGTTCAGCGATGTCGCGCCCATGGGCCAAGTTCGATATCGGGCATTGGAAGACAAGGGCGTCTTTCAGCTGACAGGATATGCAACCTACAGCAACCGGGTGTCGACGGCGGGCGGGCCGGCGGTCGGAAAAGATGTTTTCCGCGGTTATTTCGATGGTGTCGGAAAGTTCCAGCTCAATCCGGCTTGGTCAACATCGGCATCGATTCGCCTAGCAAGCGATCGCACCTTCCTGCGCCGCTATGACATCAGCCGCGA
The DNA here is from genome assembly GCA_035196065.1 of Sphingobium sp. Lineage (NCBI taxonomy): Bacteria > Pseudomonadati > Pseudomonadota > Alphaproteobacteria > Sphingomonadales > Sphingobiaceae > Sphingobium > Sphingobium sp. The sequence goes on along the minus strand of CP136575.1, from coordinate 1,782,096 downwards.
TGACCGGCTACGCAGCAATATCAACCTCGAACGGATCGACGCGAACAGCTATTTCGCGTTCAACGGCTGGGCTGTCCAGACGCTGCGATCGGGCGACCAGCAAGGCTTGCAGCCCATCGCCCTGCCCGAAATTGATTATCGGCTGCGATTGACAGACCCGGTTCTGGGCGGGCGGGTGCAGGTGCAGGCGAACAGCCTGCTCATCGGCCGCACAGAAGGTCAGGATACGCAGCGCGCCTTTGGCGCAGCCCGTTGGGATTTGCGGCGTCTGACCGGGCTGGGCCAGGAAGTGAATTTCACGCTGCTCAGCCGCGGCGACGTTTATCATAGCGACGAAAATCTGAGCACGATCACGCCGATCTATCGTGGCGAAAAAGGTTGGCAGGCGCGCGGCAGTGCGGCTGCGGCGGTCGACATGCGCTGGCCCTTCGCGGGCAACGCCTTTGGCGGCACGCAGATCTTGACGCCACGCGTACAGTTGGTCGCGGCTTACACCTCCTCGAACCTCGACATGCCGAATGAGGATGCGCGCGCAGTCGATCTTGAAGACAGCAACCTCTTCGCGCTTAATCGCTTCCCCGGCTATGATCGGATCGAGGATAATGCCCGCATTACCTATGGTTTTGACTGGTCTGTGCGCGGCAAGGCGGTCGCTTTCGATTTCACCATGGGACAAAGTTACAGGCTGTCTGATCAGCCGACTATCTTTCCCGACGGAACCGGCCTGACCGACAAGATATCGGATATTGTCGGGCGCAGCGAAATCCGGTTCCGCGACATCGTCAAGCTGACCCATCGCTTCCGGTTGGACAAAGATAATTTCGCGATCCGCCGCAATGAGCTGGACGCGACTATCGGCACCCGCGGCACCTATGTGCAGGTTGGCTATCTGAGGCTGAACCGCAATATCGGCCCCGCGTTGGAGGATCTTTCCGATCGTGAGGAAGTCAGGCTGGCAGGGCGTCTGCGTCTCGCCCGCTATTGGTCGCTTTTCGGCTCGACGATCATCGATCTTACTGACCAGAAAGAAGATGTGCTGGCATTATCCGATGGCTTTGATCCAATCCGCCATCGGCTTGGCGTTGCCTATGACGATGACTGCCTGTCACTGGCGGTTACTTGGCGGCGCGATTACCAGCCAACGGGTGACGCACGGCGGGGCAATACCTTCTTGTTCCGACTGGCATTTCGGAATCTGGGCGTCTAAGGAAAGATCGGAAGGGGGCGACCGGCTTTTCAGCTAGCGTTCAGCCACGCCCCCCTAATCGGCGTGGCCTGTGCACGCCATCGTGGAAGTTGAAAATGAACATATTTACGCGTCTCGCATTGCTTACCTCGGCCTCAGCCGTGCTGGCGCTATCGCCGGCAAGCAGCCAGTCGGTTGCAGACGAATCACTTCCCTCCGCGTCGCTGGACATTCCCGGCGGCGGTCAATTGCTGGCAAAACCGAATGATCCCAATGTCCGCCGCGCGACAGCCGTTGTGAATGGCGAAATCATTACGGGTACCGATGTCGATCAGCGACTGGCGCTGATCCTGATGGCCAATGACGGCGAGTTACCGCCCGAGGAAGTCGCGCGTTTCCGCGTTCAGATCCTCTCCAACCTGATCGACGAAGCGCTGCAGATCCAGGAAGCGACTGCGAACGAAATCGAGGTCAGCGAGAATGAGGTTGATCAGTATTTCAATCGTGTCGCCGAACAGAATTTCCGTCGCCCGGTTGCGGAAACCGAAAAATATCTTTCGTCGCGCGGCTCGTCGATCGCGACGCTGAAACGACAGATCAAGGCAGAATTGGCTTGGAACCGCCTGCTTGGTCGCAATGTTCGCCCATTCATCAACGTCTCCGACGATGAAGTGAATGCAATCATTGAGCGGATAAACACGACCAAGGGCACTACCGAATATCGTCTCGGTGAAATCTATCTTTCGTCCACGCCTGAAAATCAGGAACAGGTGTTTGCCAACGCCCGCAAGATCCTTGAGGAAATCCAAAAGGGCGGCTCCTTCGTGGCCTATGCACGCCAATTCTCTGAAGCGTCGACGGCAGCCGTCGGCGGCGATCTGGGCTGGGTGCGGCTTGAACAGCTGCCGTCATCGCTGGCAACCGCTGCGGGCCAAATGTCGAGCAATGAAATTGTTGCCGTCCCTGCTCCCGGCGGTATCTCGCTCTTGCTGATGATCGACAAGCGTCAAGTCGCGACCAGCGATCCGCGCGATGCGACGCTCAGTCTAAAGCAGATCGCGATCAACTTCCCGGCAGGCACGAGCGAGGCGCAAGCCGGCCCGATCGTGAAGCGCTTCAACGAGGAAACCCAAAAAATCCGTGGCTGCGGAACTGCCGATGATATCGCCCGCACGCTGAACGCGGATGTCGTCAATCGCGACGGCATCAAGGTGCGCGACCTGCCAGGGCCGCTGCAACAGATCATGCTCGATCTGCAAATCGGCCAATCGACCCCGCCTTATGGATCGCTTGAAGACGGCGTGCGCGTGTTCGTTCTGTGCGGCCGCGATGCGCCCGAGATTACCAGCCAGGAATCGTTCGACGAGGTCATGTCGCGACTTGAGGACGAACGCATCAACAAGCGTGCACGCCTTTACCTGCGCGATCTTCGCCGTGATGCGATCATCGAATATAATTGATGGCATCGAACCTGACCGATCTTCCGCTGGCCATTTCGATCGGTGATCCTGCGGGGATCGGACCCGAAATCATTGCCAAGGCGTGGGAAGCGCGGAAACGTGAAAAACTCCCGCCGTTTTTCGCGATTGGCGATCTGGCCAGCATACCCCACCATTGGGATGTGCCCTTGGCGCGGATTGACAATCCCGATCAGGCAATCGAGCATTTCGGCACGGCGCTGCCCGTGTTCCACGTCCATAGCTGTGCAACAATCACCCCTGGTTCCCCTGATCTTGACGGTGCTCATTGTGCGTTGCAGGCACTGGAAACGGCAACAGGTTTTGCGCGTTCGGGAACCGTTGCGGCTGTAGTCACCGGGCCTGTATCGAAGGCCCAGCTCTATGCGATCGGCTTTGATTATCCCGGACAAACCGAATTTGTCGCCGAACGTTGCGGTGTCGAACGGCGCAACGCCGTGATGATGCTTGCCGGGCCAGACCTGCGTGTCGTTCCCATGACCACACATATACCGCTGGTCGATGTGGCCGGTCAGCTTGACATGCGCCTAATCCGACGCCGTATCCGCGCCACAGCCAAGGGCCTGAAACGCGATTTCGGCATTGCCAATCCGCGCCTCGCCGTTGCCGGGTTCAACCCGCATGCTGGTGAAATGGGCAATCTGGGCCGCGAAGAAATTGATATCTTTGAGCCGGCCATTGCCTCCATCGCCGAAGAAGGTTTTGACGTGGTCGGCCCGCTGCCTGCTGACACCATGTTCCATGCAGAGGCGCGCGGCCAATATGATGCCGCGCTTTGCGCCTATCATGATCAGGCATTGATCCCGTTGAAGACGCTCTATTTCCACGAAGCCGTCAACATCACGCTTGGCCTTCCCATCATCCGCACATCACCCGATCATGGCACCGCCTTTGCCATTGCGGGTAAGGGGCAGGCACGCCCCGATTCAATGATCGCCGCGATCCGTATGGCAGGTGAGGCCGCCGCGCATCGCATGGCATTTGCCGCCACCTGCCCGGCATGAGCGCCCCTGCACTGCCGCCCCTGCGCGAGGTTATCGCGAAACACGGGCTTTCGGCCAGCAAGGCATTGGGCCAGAATTTCCTGTTCGACGAACAATTGCTCGACCGGATTGCCGCCATTCCCGGATCACTCAAAGGCGAGCAGGTTTACGAAGTAGGTCCGGGACCCGGCGGACTGACACGCGCTCTGCTCCGAGCTGGCGCGATCGTTACCGCGGTCGAGCGTGACCGGCGGTGCCTGCCGGCGCTTGAGGAACTGTCATCGGCTTTTCCCGGCCAGTTGCGGGTGATCGAGGGCGATGCGATGAAGATCGACCCAGCGCAGGAAATCGGTGCGCCTTTCCATATCGCATCTAACCTGCCCTATAATGTCGGCACTGCGCTCGCGGTTGGCTGGCTCGGCAAGGAACAATGGCCACCTGCGTGGAAATCGCTGACGCTCATGTTTCAGCGCGAAGTGGCCGACCGCATTGTCGCAACCGCAGGCAGCGATGCCTATGGCCGTCTTGCGATCCTCGCCCAGTGGCGCAGCGTCGCCAGGATCGCGATGCCCGTTCATCGCAGCGCCTTTACACCTCCCCCCAAGGTCATGTCGGCCGTTGTCCATATTGTTCCCGATGCGCAAGCAGACGGCGTGCGCATGGCAACGCTTGAGGCATTGACGGCTGCAGCCTTTGGCCAGCGCCGCAAGATGCTGCGCCAAAGCCTGAAAGGGGTGTCGGGCGCGCTTGATGCACTGCGGACCGTCGGGATTGCCGAAGACCGGCGCCCCGAAACGCTTGCGCTTGATGAATGGATCAGCATCGCAAAAACGCTAGGATAAACGAGAACGACGCCCAGCGGTGATCGATTGGCAAGTGTTGAGGGTGGCTTTGCCAGCCAAATCTCGCTAAAGATATCAGATGAAACCGCTTTCCGCATCGCAACAGGCTGCGCTTGAAAGACCCGACCCTGATCGCATGCTGACCCAGGTACAGATCTGGTCGGAAATCAACAGCGGTACCGGCAATTTGCGCGGACTGGCGACCACAGCCAGCCTGCTGACCGACGCTTTTTCCTCGCTGCATGGCGATGTACAACTTTTCGATCCGGCACCTGTCGAGCGCGTCTTACCCGATGGCCACATCGTCGACGTCGAACATGGCCGGCATCTGGTAGCAACCGTTCGCCCTGAAGCGCCGATACAGCTATTGCTCACCGGTCACATGGACACAGTTTTTGCCGAGGACCATAGCTTTCAACAGCTTAGCTGGCTGGATGAAGGGGTACTCAACGGTCCCGGCGTTGCCGACATGAAGGGTGGTATTGCGGTAATGCTGGCCGCACTGTCGGCAGCCGAAACCGCGCCTGAATTCGCGTCCGTCGGTTATCAGGTCATAATCAACAGCGATGAGGAAACTGGATCTGCCTCGTCTGCTGATTTGATCCGTCGGCTGGCAAAGGGCAAGCTTGCGGCATTCACTTATGAACCCTCGGCCTTGCCTGATGGCACATTGGCTGGGGCTCGGCCGGGCAGCGGCAATTTCTCAATCATCGTAAAGGGCCGAAGCGCCCATGCCGGGCGCAACCCGCATGACGGGCGTAATGCCTTGCTAGCCGCAGCGGACCTCGCCCTGCGGCTGAAAGCGCTGACCCGCGAAGGGCTGACCGTCAATCCGGCGCGGATCGACGGCGGCAGCCCCAATAATGTCGTTCCCGAAAACGCCGTGCTGCGTGTCAATCTTCGTCCACACAGCCCGGAACTCGAACAGTTTGCATTGGCAGAAATCAGAGCGCTGATCACCGCAATTGAAGTCGAACATGACGTCGCCATCCACCTGCATGGCGGCTTCAACCGCCCACCCAAGCCATTGACTCCCGAGGCCGAACAGCTTTTCGGCCTGGTCAAGGCATGTGGTGAGGATCTGGGGCTGACCATAGGCTGGAAATCGACCGGCGGAGTGTGCGACGGCAACAATATAGCCGCATGTGGTATCCCCGTGGTCGACACCATGGGCGTGCGCGGTGGCAGCATTCACAGCAGCGACGAATATTTGATTACCGAAAGCCTGGTCGAACGGGCGCGACTTTCCGCGCTGACCTTTTTGCGGATCGCTGAAAAAGGGGGGTTATGAGTTTTCTTATCCGTCCGGCAATATTGTCGGATCTGCAACCCATGTACGAAATGGCCAAGCGCACCGGCGGGGGGTTCACCAACCTGCCGCCCGACCGCAAGGCGCTGACGGCGAAGCTTGAACGTTCGGCCGAAGGTTTTGCGCGCACCGGAGACGGGATTGGCGATGACCTTTTCGTGTTCATTCTCGAAAACCGGGAAACGCGCGAAGTGCGCGGCACCTGCCAGATATTCTCTGCCGTGGGACAGACTTGGCCCTTTTACAGCTATCGCATCGGGGCGTTGACGCAGCACAGTGTGGAACTCGAAAGGACGTTTCGAGCCGACATTCTGAACCTTTCCACCGATTTGGAAGGCGCAACCGAAGTGGGCGGCCTCTTCCTGCATCCAGGCGAGCGCTCCGGCGGACTAGGCATGCTGATCGCGCGCAGTCGTTATCTGTTCATCCGCAATCACCGCGCCCGTTTTGCCGACCGCACGCTCGCCGAACTGCGCGGCGTCATCGACGAGGCTGGTGGCTCCCCTTTCTGGGACGGCGTCGCCGGACGTTTCTTCGGGATGAACTTTCAGGATGCCGATGAATTCAATGCCAAGCATGGCAACCAGTTCATCGCCGACCTGATGCCCAAGCACCCGGTCTATATCGCGATGCTGCCCGAAAGCGCGAAAGCCGTGATCGGCGTCCCGCATCCTTCGGGCCGTGCCGCCATGCGGATGCTGGAGGAGGAAGGCTTTTCTTGGGAAAAATATGTCGACATTTTCGATGGCGGCCCAACCATGACAGTGCGCACCGACCAGATCCGAAGCGTGCGTGAAGCAAAGGATGTGGTGGTAACCGAGATCAGCGAGAAGCTGGGCGAGCATATTGATGGGGACAAGATGCTGGTAGCGGTTGGCGAACTTGCCAAGTTTCGCGCTGCCTATAGCTGGACCGAGGCGCGCGACGGCGGCGTCGCAATCGATGAGGTGAGCGCAGCGGTGCTCGGCCTGTCGGTCGGCGACACAATCACCCAGGTTCCGCGCTGGTAACGCCATGAGCCTTGTCGAGATCAATTTCGATGGCATCATTGGTCCGTCCCACAATTATGCGGGATTGAGCCCGGGCAACATCGCCTCAGCCAGTAATGCCGGCGCCATTTCGCAGCCGCGCGCCGCTGCCTTGCAAGGCATTGAGAAAATGCGGGCCAATCTGCGACTTGGCCTCGCACAGGGCTATTTCATGCCGCTCGACCGACCGAACCGTCAATGGCTGTCGGGGCTTTCGACCGATATGACGAATGCCGAACCGCATATCCGCGCCACCGCCTTTTCAGCGTCCGCAATGTGGGCGGCCAATGCGGCGACGGTTTCACCTGCACCCGATACCGCCGATGGCAAATGCCATCTGTCAGCCGCAAACCTCCTAACCATGGCGCATCGCAGCCATGAATGGGCGGGGACGCTGGCGCAACTCCGGCTTGCCTTCGCCGATGAGCGGCATTTTGCCGTGCACGCGCCGGTACCTTCGCCTTATGGCGATGAAGGCGCTGCCAATTTTATGCGGCTCTGCCCGTCGCATGGCGAGGCAGGGCTGGAAATCTTTGTCTATGGGAAATCGGGTGGCCCCTTCCCCGCGCGCCAGCATCTCGAGGCGTCGAAAGCCGTTGCGCGGGCGCACCGTCTTGATCCGGAGCGCACCCTCTTCATCCAGCAATCCGAAATCGCGATTGCCGCCGGGGCCTTCCACAATGATGTCGTTGCAGTGGCGAATGAACGTATTCTCTTCACCCATGAACAGGCGTTTGAAGAGCCAGAAGCCGCTTATAGGGTCATTCGGGATAAAATGCCCGAGATAGAGATTGTCATCGTACCGGCCGATAGAATCAGCCTTGCCGATGCTGTGCAAAGCTATTTGTTCAACGCCCAACTGGTGACGCTGCCGTCTGGCGAAATGGCATTGATTCTGCCAACCGAGGCGCAATCCAATCCCCGCGTCTGGGGTTGGCTGGAGGAGCATGTCGCCGGCAATGGCCCGATACGACGGCTCATCCCGGTAGACGTGCGTCAGTCAATGGCCAATGGCGGCGGGCCAGCCTGCCTGCGACTGCGCGTTGTCGCCGATCCCGCGACGGTCGACCCGCGCTTCATTGCCAACGAAGCGAAGCTGGACCGGATCGCAGATGTGGTAGCAAGCCACTGGCCTGAGGCGATAGCGCCCTCTGATCTTGGCAGACCGGAAATGGTCGAACAGGTCCAGGCTGCCCGGACGGCCTTGCTGAGCGCGTGCGATCTTTCCGAACTCGCCTGACTGTCGAAAGATTTTACAAACCGCGATGGCGTTAACCATCGAAGTGCGCGGCTTTGCTGAACTGGCATGGGCTTTGCCTATACCCGTGTTAACTTATGAAAAAAGTCGCACGCCTTTTCCAGATCAAGACCAAAGTGGAGGTCTTCCTCATCACCTACCCGCTCGCACTGGGTGCGGTAAAGCGGGGGCAGGAATATATGGTGCAATATCCCGGAAAGATCGGCTGGCTTTTCTTGGCACTGACCTGTGGCGCGGTGTTCCTCGCCTCTGCAAAGATGTTGCAGGCTGTCGAATTGCAGCAAATGTTTGGGCAGGAATAGCCCCCCGATTCTCGTTTCCGGAAAGCCGTCGCCTGACGCGTTGGGCAACCGGAAAACCGGTTTCAGCTATTCTGTGACAATGTTCGGAAAGGTAGGGGGTTTCTGTTGCCCGGCACCCCCCAAGCCGCTGTAACCTTTCTGTTGCCCGGCCGGTTCGGCCGCGTTCTTTTAGAATAATTCTAGACCGTGAGGCCCGAAATTATGCTGCGAGAGCAAGTGCTTCGTTATCGTTGGCACTTATGAGTTTTGAGCCTTGAACGGGTTACTCAGCCCGAGCGAAAACATTGTTTTTCAACACACGTCGATCCTAGTTCGGCCCCGTCATTTTCCCCGATTTCACGAGGAAAGTGGTGGAGCCGCCGGGTACCGCCCCCGGGTCCGCTGCATCTATTACACAAGGCAGTTTATCGCCATAGCCGGGCGAACCCGGCAAAATCCTATATAGGCGATTTTTGCTGAATGGGAAGTGAAGGTACGAGATATTCCCTCGTCCTTGCTCCTGCCGGCAGGATCAGACGCCTTGCATATTCCGGCTCTCCGCCGGGATATGCACCGTAAGGCCGTCCAAATCTTCGCTCAGGTCGATCTGGCAGGACAGCCGGCTTGTCCGGCGCGCACCACTGGCAAGATCGAGCATATCCTCCTCATCGTCGCTCGCGGGGGACAGCTTGTCGAACCACACCTTATCGATGATCACATGGCAGGTTGAACAAGCCATATGCCCCTCACATGTCCCTTCGAGAGGCTGGCCAGCATTTTGTGCCAATTCGAGCAGATTGTCGCCGGGCTTGGCGTCGACCGTCTGGGTCGTCTCGCCATCCGGACTGATGAAATGCACTTTCACGCCAATTGCCTTTCCGCTGCGACGTTGATCATTTCAGCCGCGCGTTCAATCTCTTCGATGCTTGTATAGCGACCCCAGCCGAGCCGAATAGAGGATTTCGCCTGTGCATCGGACAACCCGATCGCACGGAGCACATGACTGGGTCGGCCCGATCCGCTGGCGCAGGCGCTGCCGGCGGAAAACAGCACTTCGCGGCATTCACTCATCAACCGGCCGACATCAAGACCGTCGCGGCGGATGTTGAGATTGCCCTTATAGCGCTGCGTAGTTGAGCCATTGACCGTCCATTTGGCGAACAGTTCGCACGCCCGGCCCCAAAGTCCTTCGACATGCGCCCAGTCTTCATCCATCCGCTCTTTAGCGAGCATTGCCGCTGCACCAAAGCCGATACAGAGCGCAGGCGACAAGGTGCCCGATCTCAGCCCCTGTTCTTGCCCGCCGCCATGGATCAGTGGTTCAAGCCTTACCCCGTCACGCACCCAAAGCGCGCCAATGCCTTTTGGACCGTGGATCTTGTGGGCAGAAATCGCGATCATGTCTGCCCCATCGGGAATTTGCATCCGGCCAAAGCCCTGCACGGCATCACATAATAGCAGGCCGCCATCCGCATGCACTGTTGACGCGATTTCAGCGATGGGCTGGATGGTGCCGATCTCATTGTTGACAAGCATCGCCACCGCCAGACCGCGATTGTGCACCGGCGTAGCCATGTACATGCCATCATTTCTTACGGGATCAATGTCGCCCCCTGACAGCGCAACACAGTCGAGCACTGCCGCATGTTCGGTTGCATAGGCCGACACAGGAAGCCCGCTGCCCTTGATCGCAAGATTAATCGCTTCGGTCGCGCCGCTAGTGAAGATTAGCTTGCCACCTTTTGGAAGTAACGCCGCCACTTGCGTCCGCGCCGCCTCAACCGCTGCAGCAGCCTTTCGCCCTCCGGCATGCGCGCTGTGCGGGTTCCAAAAATTCTCTTTCAGCCAGGGTTCCATCGCCGCAAAAACTTCTGGCGCCATTTGTGTGGTCGCCTGATAGTCGAGATAGATCATGCTGTGAGTGCCCGATTTCGGATTGTGACCCATGCGGCCACAAAACGATCAATATCAGCTTCCGACGTCTGCGGACCGAAACTGACGCGTACCACCTCACTTGCCGCCTTTGCATCCCAGCCCATCGCGCCAAGCACATGGCTCGTCTTGAGCGTTCCCGACGAACAGGCGCTGCCTGCCGAAACAGCTATGCCGGCAAGATCAAAAGAGATGAGCTGGCTCGATGCCGAAATCCCCGGCATCCGGTAGCTGCCGATCGTGCCGAGCCGCGGCGCAGTCGCAGCGACAACCTGCCCACCTGCGGCCAGAATTGCCGCATCAAGTTTCGCACGCAATTGTTGCACTGCATCCATCCAGCCAAAGCCAGCCTCAAGCGCTGCCGCAAGTCCTAGAATCGCAGGCAGATTTTCCGTTCCGCGCCGATAACCTTTTTCCTGGCCGCCACTCGGATGCAGAAGGGAAAGATCACGGAGCAGCAACGCCCCCAGCCCCGGCGGTCCGCCAAGCTTGTGCGCCGACAAGATGATCAGGTCAGCATCGGGCAGCGGCAGTTTCCCTGCACCCTGCGAGCAATCGGCGACCAACAGCCCGCCGCCTTCGCGAATGATCTTACCCAATTCGGCCAGTGGCTGGATCATACCGGTTTCATTATTGACCTGTTGAATGGCGTAGCGTCGGCCCTTTGCGATGGTATCTAACTGCACCATTCCATCGGCATCGACCCCGATATGCGGCCCATCGCCGACAGCGGCCAGCACGGCATCATGTTCGACCGCGCTTGCAACGGCATCAAATCCCTTGAGCGCAAGCGCGATCGCCTCGCTCGCGCCGCTGGTGAACAATATCTCGCCATCCCAATCCAGTGCCGTCGCGACACGCGCACGCGCCTGTTCAAGCGCCGCGCGCGCTGCCCGGCCTTCGCTATGCGGACTCGACGGGTTGGCCCACATCTCCAGCGCGCCAGCCATTGCATCACGCGCTGCGGGGACCAGCGGAGTGGTCGCTGCATGATCGAGATAGATACGGTCAGGCCCCATAACGCGCGTTGACACCCATGGCAGTTGCGAAAATCGCATTCGCTTCTATATAGCAGGTCGACCGCTGCCTAGCCCGAAGGGTGAGGCTGCCTTATGATTCCTCTGTTTAGAAACATCTTATGCCCGCCATTGCAATTCCCGGCCCAGAAGGCCGTATCGAAGCCCGTTTCTCTCCGCCGCCGCGCCCACGGGCTCCAGTGGCCATGATTTTGCATCCGCATCCGCAGGCCGGCGGCACGATGAACGACCGGATTACGCAGGCGATGTATAAAACATTTGTCGCGCGTGGCTTTGCAACGATCCGCTTCAATTTCCGCGGTGTTGGCCGCAGCGAAGGTGAATTTGACAATGGCATTGGCGAATTGTCTGACGCTGCAGCTGCGCTGGATTGGGTGCAGGCCTTCCATCCCGAAGCCAGCTCGACCTGGATTGCAGGCTTCAGCTTTGGTGCGTGGATCGGCATGCAGCTTTTGATGCGCCGCCCGGAAGTGCGTGGTTTCATCTCGGTGTCACCGCCCGCCAATATGTATGATTTCAGCTTCCTTGCACCCTGCCCCTCGTCCGGGATCATCATCCATGGCACGCAAGACGAGGTGGTTTCGCCCAACTCGGTCCAGAAGTTGGTCGACAAGCTACGCACGCAAAAGCACATCACCATCCACCATGATGAAATTCCGCGTGCCAACCATTTCTACGAAAATGAAATGGACCTGCTGATGGCGTCGGTGGACAATTATCTCGATATGCGGCTTGATCCGGCCTGCCCCATCAAGTGATCCTGTAAAGCGGCTGTCCCTATGTGGACAGCCCTTAACCATTCTTGCTATTCACAAGTGTTTGCCCGGCCTCGTCAGGCACGATCCAGATCGCGACATTCGCAAACAGGACCAGCGCGGCCGCAATCATCAGCCATACTTTCTGGCCCAGCCCTTCGCGCTGCCAAAGACGCCAAGCACCCCAGATCAGGGCGAAGCCCCCAAGCATTGCAACAGATAGAAATGCACTGGTCATACTACTTGCGATAAAAGCTGTGGAAGGCTGCGGTCAAGCCGCGAAATCACCCAGATTTGCAATGGCCTTTTGGGCCGACCTATCCTAAAGCGCGGCCATTCCGAGTCACAAGACATTATAAGGGCCGGCGAGATGCGCATTGCCATTGCTTCCGATCATGCGGCTGTCGCACTGAAAGCGGCGCTGGTGGCGTATCTTGAAGCGTCAGGGCATGACGTCTCCGACCTTGGCCCGGCCGATGAAAGTTCGGTCGATTACCCCGATTATGGCTATAAACTCGCAGACGCGATTGCCATTGGCGCAGCTGACCGCGGCGTTGCTCTGTGCGGATCAGGCATTGGCATTTCCATCGCGGTAAACCGCAATCCAGCCTGCCGCGCAGCGCTGGTTTCCGAACCGCTCTCGGCCAAATTGGCGCGCGAACACAATGACGCGAACGTGATCGCTATGGGCGCCCGCCTTACCGGCATAGACATGGCCAAGGCCTGCCTTGACGCCTTTCTTTCAACCGATTTCGGCGGCGATCGCCATGCCCGCCGCGTCGGAAAGCTTTCCAACCCTCCCATGCCCAAGGAATCCGCATGACCAGCGCTGCTGCCAATGACGTCCAGACCAACGGTTTTTTCACCGAGAGCCTTAGCCAGCGTGACCCGGAAATTGCCGGTTGGATTGCAAAGGAGCTTGGGCGTCAGCAAGACAAGATTGAACTGATCGCATCGGAGAACATCACCTCAAAAGCGGTGCTGGAGGCGACAGGATCAATCCTGACCAACAAATATGCCGAAGGCTATCCCGGCAAGCGCTATTATGGCGGTTGCGAATATGTCGATGAGATAGAGACGATCGCGATCGAACGGGCCAAGCAGTTGTTCGGGTGCGAATTCGCCAATGTGCAGCCCAATTCGGGAAGCCAGATGAATCAGGCAGTGTTCCTTGCGCTGCTGCAACCGGGCGACACCTTCATGGGCCTTGACCTTGCTGCAGGCGGGCACCTTACGCACGGTTCGCCCGTGAACATGAGCGGCAAGTGGTTCAATCCAGTGGCCTATGGCGTGCGGCGCGATACCCATCAGATCGATCTTGACGAAGTCGCCAAAACAGCGCGTGAGCACAAGCCGAAGCTGATCATCGCAGGCGGCACTGCTTACTCGCGCACCTGGGACTGGGCTGCCTTCCGCCAGATCGCCGATGAAATTGGCGCCTATCTGCTGGTCGACATGTCCCATATTTCCGGCTTGGTGGCAGGCGGCGCGCATGCATCGCCGATCCCGCATGCACATGTCGTGACATCAACGACGCACAAATCACTTCGCGGCCCTCGTTCGGGTATCATCCTGTCGAACGACGAGGCGCTGGCGAAGAAGTTCAACTCGGCAATCTTCCCCGGCCTGCAAGGAGGCCCGATGATGCATGTTATTGCAGCCAAGGCGGTCTGCTTTGCAGAAGCGATGCGCCCGGAGTTCAAAAGCTATGCCGCCAGCGTCGTCGAAAACGCCCGCGCGCTCGCGGCTTCGCTTCAGGAACAGGGACTCGATATTGTCTCGGGCGGCACCGACAACCACTCGATGCTCGTCGATCTCCGTCCAAAGGAAGCCAAGGGCAAGCATGCTGAACATGCGCTCGACCGTGCGTCGATCACCTGCAACAAAAATGCGATCCCCTATGATCCTGAAAAGCCCTTTGTTACGTCGGGTCTGCGGCTTGGCACCCCTGCGGGTACGACCCGCGGTTTCGGCCCAGCCGAATTCCGCGAAGTTGGCCGCATGATCGCCGACGTCGTCGAAGGACTGCGCAAAAATGGCGAAGCCGGCGACGGCCAAATCGAAGCACGCGTCAAGGAAGAAGCCGAAGCGCTTTGCGCGCGCTTTCCGATTTATCCGGGCTAAGCTAAGATCGCACTTGAAACGGGTTGGTGACTTACTCATCTAATACACAGATGAAGGGAGGATATGATGTCCCAAACCTGTAACGAGTGCGCCGCCGAGATTAGCGACGGCATGAAATTTTGTCCCGGGTGCGGTGCAAAAACACCGGAAAGGTTGGCTGAGGAAAGCATCCCCAACCAAGCCAAACATTATGTCGGTGAAGCCGCAGAGGAATTGTGGGGGGCGACGAAAGACGCCTATCACAAGGGCAAGCACCTTGCCGATGCAGACAGTGCGAAAAAGGTTGCCGGTGGTGCTGCCTTGGGTGCTGCCGCCGCGCTTATCGCCCCGATAGGGATCGTCACCGGCGCGGCAATCGGCGCCGGAATTGTCGCATATCGGCATATGAACAAGAAAAAGAACCAAGAAAAAGAGAGATAATGCGCTGCCCTTTTTGCGGACATGACGACAGCCAAGTCAAAGACAGCCGGCCAACCGAAGACGGGGCATCGATCCGTCGTCGTCGCCAGTGCGAGGGCTGTGGAGCAAGGTTCACAACGTTTGAACGCATCCAGCTTCGCGAGTTGACCGTATTGAAAAGCGAAGGTCGACGCGAACCGTTCGACCGTGAAAAGCTTGAGCGGTCGGTGTCGATCGCATGTCGCAAACGTCCGGTTGATACCGTCCGGATCGACAAGCTGGTATCAGGCATCCAGCGCCAGTTGGAAACGTTGGGCGATAGTGAAATCGAATCCGCGCGCATCGGGCAGTTCGTGATGGAAGGTCTCAAGGCGCTTGATACTGTTGCCTATATCCGCTTTGCCAGCGTCTATAAGGAATTCGCCGAAGCTCGGGATTTCGAGGAATTTGCAGGTGCCGTAGCCGAAGCCGCGAAGAAATGACGCAGCCGCCCATTATCATTCTCGTCCGCCCGCAACTGGGCGAGAATATCGGCAAGGCTGCCCGCGCCATGCTCAATTTCGGGCTGACCGAGTTACGCCTTGTGGCACCACGCGACGGGTGGCCCAACCCAGATTCCGGTCCGGCGGCGGCAGGCGCGGATATCGTGCTTGAAAAGGCTGAAGTCTTTGAAACACTCGCCGATGCGACCGCCGATGTTGCGAACATTTATGCAACCACGGTGCGCAAGCGCGGGGTAACAAAGCCTGTTTTGACGCCGGAGGAAGCGGCCAACGAGATCGTTGTCGCACCGGGGCATAGCGCTATTCTTTTCGGGGCCGAACGGTCGGGGCTGGAAACCGACGATGTTGCGGTTGCCCGCTCGATCATAACCGTTCCAATCAATCCGGAATTCGGGTCGCTCAACCTCGCCCAGGCAGTAATCCTTTGCGCCTATGAATGGTCAAAACACCAGAATCTAGCGAGCCCGCCCAAGGTCGATCTTGATCCCCCTGCCCCTCAGGTCGAACTTGACGGAATGATCGGCCACCTTTTTGGTCTGCTGGAAGAACGCGAGTTTTTCTTCCCGCCTGAACGCACGCAGGTAACGCAGCGCACTTTGCGCAACCTTTTGACAAAGCCCGCCTGGAACAGCCTTGAAGTTCGCACCTTGCGCGGGGTTCTGACATGCCTAGAGGATCGCCGTAGGCCGTAAGCGCTTTACGATTCAGACTTGCTCGCATCCCATTTCCTCCTATCCCGCCTCTTTCCTCTTGGAGAATTCCGAATGCCCGTGATTGAAACTATCGCCCTGTTGCTGCTGACCCCTGCCGCTGCGCCTGCGGCCGATGCTGCAGAGGCAGCGCCCACCATGGCGGCAGCGCCTCAAGCGAAAGCCAAAGCGAAAAAGATCTGCAAGAATGACCCGCGGAGGACCGGGACGCGCATTTCCAAGCGCATCTGTAAGACCGAAGAAGAATGGAACACGCCGGAAGACGGTCAGGAAATCGGTGTGCGTTCGCAAACCAGTCGCGCGGATATGGAAAATGTAGGCGGTATGGGCCAACCCTGAGGCCGGCCGATCTGCGGTTCAATCAACCGCGCAGGGCATCCCAGCGATCATATTCATACGCAATCGAACCTTCGACCAGCGTTTCCCACATTGCAGCAATAACGTCCTGCGGGATACGAAGGTCGAGCGCGGCGCGGCGCGCATTAGCAATCACCTGGGCCTTGCGAACCTCGTCCCGCACGCTGTTGCGATCATCTTTTATACGAGCTGCAGCACTCATATAAGCGAAGCGACGGGCAAGCAACGCAACGATTTCTGCATCAAGTTGATCAACGCCGGCGCGTACTTCCGCCATGGTCATGCAGTGGGCAGGATCTTTGGCCATTTCAGGGACGGATTGTGCTGTCATGGGCCGCGTCCTTAGGCCCTCAGCAGCTGACTGTCGAGCCTTGGAGGCCTCTATCCTGTTGCTGTTCGTCGAAACAGGCTATCAGAAGAGGCATCGATCGGATACCGATCCAGTAAATTTGAGAATGACGGAGATTTAAATGATATTGTCCTTGGCGAGCGCCTTGTTGCTTATGCAGGCTGCCCCAGCAGCTGTAGATGGCGCTGCTGCATCTGCCGATGCCGACAAAAAGATCTGCAAACGCGAAAAGCAGATCGGATCTTTGGTCCGTGCGAAGAAAATCTGCCGCACTAAGGCAGAATGGGATGCTGCCGAGGCGCAGGCCCGGCAGGATGTTGGCGAAATCCAGCGGACCACACGTGCACCGGCCAACGGCTGACCGCTACACCGCGATAGCAATCGCTTGACTTTCGGGGCAACGCCGTTAATGGCGCGACCTTCGCAATTGACCCTGCACTTCCGGTGAAGCAGGTGTCCGGTGCCCATATCCGGGTATCGCGCGGTTCCGGGAACATGAATGTAACGCAATTGAAAGGACTTTGACCCTCATGTCGAAGCGTCAGAATTCGAAGTATAAAATCGACCGTCGCCTTGGTGAAAATATCTGGGGCCGCCCTAAATCACCGGTGAACCGCCGCGAATATGGCCCGGGCCAGCATGGTCAGCGCCGCAAGGGCAAGATTTCCGACTATGGCCTGCAGCTGCGCGCAAAGCAGAAGCTGAAGGGCTATTATGGCGACATCACTGAAAAGCAGTTCAAGCGCGCCTATCAGGAAGCAAACCGCATGAAGGGTGACACCAGCCAGAACCTAATCGGTCTGCTGGAACGCCGCCTCGACATGATCGTATATCGTGCAAAATTTGCTCCGACGATCTTCGCTGCGCGCCAGATCGTGAGCCACGGCCACATCCGCGTCAATGGCGTGAAGTGCAACATTGCAAGCCGCCAGATCGATGCCGGCGATGTGATCAGTCTTGGTAACAAGGCGAAGGAAATGGCTCTCGTTATCGAAGCCCAGGGCCTCGCCGAACGTGACATTCCCGATTATGTCAGCCCCGATGGCAACGACAAGATCACCTTCACGCGCGTTCCGACGCTCGACGAAGTGCCCTATCCGGTAAAGATGGAACCCAATCTGGTCGTCGAATTCTATTCGCGCTGATCGGTTTGATCAAAGTTACGAAAAGGCGGCCACTGGCCGCCTTTTTTGTTGGTTCCTTACAGCCCTAAAGCGGCCGACAAAAAGGCTGCACTTTTCGTCAGCATGTCCGCCCTTGCCGCGCTGTCATGCAACCCATGGTCGAGCTTTGGATAAATTGTCAATTCGACGGGTTTTCCCTCGGCCTTCAACTGCTCGGCCATGTATCGCGACTGAAACACCGCAACATTCAGATCGAGGTCGCCATGGAAGAGCACCACCGGAGCCTTGAACTTGTTCGCATTCCGCGCCGGTGAGCCTTCCGAGATATGCGGACCACTGCCAATAAAGTCACGCACAACCCGGTAGTTGGAATAGCCCAGATTTTCGTCCTTCAACTTGCCCAAATCGGTCACGGGCGCGATTGCGACTATGGCCTTGAAAAGGTCGGGATCCAACACGGCGGACTGCAAGGCGGCATAGCCCCCATAGGACCAGCCGACAATTGCCAGCTTGCTGGGATCCGCTATCCCCTGCTCCACCAACCATCGGCCGCTGTCGTTCACGTCACCGATAGCTGTCCGCCAACTCTGAAATCCATTGTCCTGATACCATTGGTCGCCATAACCGCTCGAACCGCGGTAATTGGGCTGCAGCACTGCAAAACCCTTTTGCACGAAAAACTGTGCAAGCCAGTCAAAACCCCATTCATCGCGGGAACTGGGGCCGCCATGCGGCATGACAATGGCAGGCAATTTTTTCCCGAGAGCGTTTGCCGGTACCGTCAGATAGGCGGGAATTAACGTCCCGTCGGCGGCAGTAACCGTCACGGACTTCACATCGGCCAACGCATATTTTTCCAGATCTGGTCTTGCAGACACAAGCGGCCTGATTTCGTTCGTTGTCCGGTTGAAGTGATAATAGACGCCAGGGTTGGTGTCGCTCCAGGTGCCCACGACCATTTTGCTGCCATCGGCGCTCGCGCCAGCAAAGCTCACCTGTGCAGCCCCCGGCAATGCCTTCGTCAAGGACCTGCCAATCTTCGTCAGCACAGGATCGAAATAAACGGCCATACGGCGGTCAGTTGCAAAGCTGAACCCCACGATTTGCTTGCGCCTTCCGAGCATGATCAGGCCATCTACATCCACATCGTCGCGCGCATTAACCAGCGTTTTTGCAAGACCAGCGTCCAATTTCATCTTGTAAAGTGCCTGCCGACCACCGGTCTTTTCAAAACCATATGCGACATTCTCTGCAGGATCGACAGCGACCGGAAGGAAACCGCTATCATCGTTATAATCATATTCACCAAGCGGCTGCCAATCGCTGCCGTCTGCGGCACGATACTGAAAGCGGCGGCGACCGCTGTCATAGCCGCCATCTTGAATCATCGTTGACATGATGCGGACGTTTCCCAGTCCGTCGCTAATGTAATCCATTGCCAAACGGCTGGGTTTGACCACTCTTTTGCTCGACAGGCGCAAGGTGTCGATCCGGTCAACGCCATAACCATCTTCGTCCTTCGAAATCATGGTTCCAGTGGCCGATTCAGGAACATACTCGCGCCCCATCAACACCGCCCCATCGTCGCCCGGAAGCAAGTCGATCAGAGCTCCGCCAAAATAGGAGAATCGTTCCGCATTCTGGCCTTGTCGCTTGCTCAACATCTTGAGTTCCGAACCATCGGCATTGACGGCTATCAGCCGACTTGCCCCAAAACGCTCTCCTGCCACTTCCGAAACCGCATAAATCAAGCAAACCAGCCTGACGTCGGACACCCATTCGCAATTGTTAAGCCGTTCGGGGTCGCCGCTGGCCGCAAGGACTGCAACTGGCGTACCATCACCGGAAAGATCCACAGTATAGAGCCGGTTGCCTTGGCCACTCGCGGGTTCAATATAAGCTATTTTGTTGCCATTGGGCGAAAGCGAAATGTCTTCAATGCCCTCACGCTTACCAAATGCCTTTGCCATATCGTCTGCTTGCGCCATCGCGCCACACGACAATAGGCACAGTGTGATTGCCAAAGAAATTTTCATCATTCGACGTCCCTTCATGACTGTCTTCAGACTGACGGAATCGGCGCGGCAAGCAACAATGATTTCCATATGTAACAGGCGACCAAGAACCGTTGCCGGACCGCAACCGCGGAGGGAGACTCCCCACCCACAGATTTCATTTGAGCCTCCCTGCCCGCTCTGGCAGAAGCCCGGCAACTAAGAATTGGAGAAGATGATGCGCCTGTTGACGCTTACCCTGGTTTCTGCCCTGGCCCTTTCGGGCTGCAAGCCAGTCGATGGCCCATCCGCTGCCGGCCTTCCGCAAGTTTCGGTGCCCGAAATGTCCGAAGCGACAATGAAGGATATCACCCGCACGCTGTCGTCCGATGCCTTTGAAGGTCGGGCTCCCGGAACCGCCGGCGAAGACAAGACGGTCGCGCTGATGATCGAGAAGTTCAAGGCGGCGGGGCTTTCGCCGGGCAACCCGTCGAGCAGCAAGGATGGCGGCTGGACGCAGGATGTCCCGCTTGTCGAGATTGCTGGCGCCAACTTCTCTCCGCTGACGGTCAGCGGCAAGAATGGCAAGACGCTGAGCTTTACCTATGGCGATCAGTTTGTCGCCGGCAGCTACCGCGAACAGCCGCGCATTGACATCAAGGACAGCGATGTCGTCTTTGTCGGCTATGGCATAAACGCCCCTGAAAAAGGCTGGAACGATTATGCCGGTGTCGACGTGAAGGGGAAAACCGTCCTCATCCTCGTCAATGACCCTGATTTCGAAAGCACAGGCCTTGAAGGCCCCTTTGGCGGCAAGGCGATGACCTATTATGGCCGGTGGACCTACAAGTTCGAGGAAGCCGCCCGTCAGGGAGCAGCGGCGGCGTTAATCGTTCATGATACCGCACCTGCCGCTTATGGTTGGAATGTCGTCAATTCCAGCTGGACCGGCCCGCAATTCCTTGCCCAGTCAAAGGATGGCGGCGCAAGCCAGACCGAAGCCAATGGCTGGGTTCAAAAGGATATCGCTGCGCAGATCATGGCCGCAGGTGGACAGGATCTGGAAAAAGCCATGGCAGCGGCCAAGCAAAAAGGCTTCAAAGCCGTTCCGTTGGGCCTGAAAGCTGGCATGAGTTTTGAGAATAGCATCTCCAAAAAGAACAGCCGCAACATCGTCGGCATATTGAAGGGCGCAAAGCGGCCTGACGAATATGTCCTCTACAGCGCGCATTGGGACCATCTGGGCCGCTGTACACCCAAGGATGGCGACGAAATCTGCAACGGTGCAGTCGATAATGCCACTGGCACCGCCGCGCTGGTCGCGCTGGCCGAGGCCTTCCAGAAAGGCGGCGCCCCCGACCGCAGCGTGATCTTCCTAGCCGTAACCGCCGAGGAATCAGGGCTGTTGGGTTCAAAATATTATGCCGAAAACCCGATCTACCCGCTCGCGCGGACGGTTGGCGGCGTGAATATGGATGCCTTTTCGATGACCGGGCCGGCAAAGAACCTGACGGTCATCGGCATGGGCAAGTCGCAACTTGACGATTATTTGAATGCCGCCGCCAAGATCGAAGGCCGCACGCCAGATCGCGAACCAACGCCGGAAAAGGGTTTCTATTACCGCTCCGACCATTTCAGTTTCGCCAAGCTGGGCGTACCCATGGTCTATTTCGAAGGCGGCGACGATTTGGTGAAGGGCGGTCGCGCCGCAGGGGAAGCCGCAGCGAAGGATTATGAAGCCAATCGCTACCACGGCCCGGCCGACGAGTTTGACGAAAATTGGGACTGGTCGGGCGTAATGGCCGATTTACGGCTTTATTACCGCGTCGGCCGGATGCTGGCGATGACCGACGCCTGGCCCAATTGGGTTGAGGGTGACGAGTTCCGTGCCATTCGCGACAAGAGCCGGGCAGGAAAGTAGTATTCCATGACCATTCGCATGCTCGCTGAATGGGCTCCGCACGAAGGCGTCTGGATCGGCTTCCCGTCTGATCCCGATGCCTGGGGCGAGCCTTTGGCAGCAGCCCAAAAGCAAATCGCGGCCTTTGCCAATGCGGTGCATGATGGCGGCAGCGGGGAACGCGTGCACCTGATTGCCAAGGGCGCGACGGCAACGGGCATCGCCCGCGCACTGGTCGACGATGGTGTCGTCATAGAAGACAGACTGATCGGTGATGTCTGGCTGCGCGATACAGGCTGCATCATTGTTGGCTCGGGTGCAGACCGGATCGCCCGCAATTTCGGTTTCAACGGCTGGGGCAACCGTTTCCGTTATGAAGGCGATCAGACCATCGGCGCCGAACTGGCGCGCGCGGCTGGCCTGACAATCAGCACCTGCGACTGGATATTGGAAGGCGGATCGATTGACGTCGATGGCGCAGGCCTTGCGGTGACCACCGCGGATTGCCTGTTGAACCCCAATCGCAACCCCGCGCTCGATCAAAAAGCTATCGAAGAACGGCTTGCCCGCGACCTCGGCATTGAACGCTTGCTGTGGCTCGGTGATGGCCTCGCCAATGATCACACCGATGGCCATATCGATAATCTTGCCCGCTTCGTCGGCCCCAACCATCTGGTGATCCCCGAGGCGCGCGATAGTAATGATCCGAACGCCGAAGTCTTCGTCGATGCGCGGGCGCGGGCCGAAGCCTTTGGCTGCCGCGTGACACCCCTGCCCTCAGTCGGCAGGTTCGAGCAAGATGGCGAAGCGGTCCCGGCCAGCTATATGAACTTTTACATCGGCAACAGTGCTGTCGTCGTTCCAATTTATGGCAGCCGCCATGATGAAGACGCGTTGGCCGCACTCGAACCACTTTTCCCCGGACGAAAGATCGTTGGCGTGCGTGCAGATGCCGTGTTGACCGGCGGCGGCAGTTTCCACTGTTCAAGCCAGCAACTGCCAGCCTGACCCTATTGGCAATCTGCCATAGGCAGCCCATATTGCGGCTTCCCTGTTGAAACGAGAGGACCTTCCCGATGAAAAAGACGATATGGCTTGCCGCTGCGGCGGCAACATTGCTTGGTAGCGGCGTCTACGCCCATGATCATGGCAATGCCAAAGGCAAGGACTCCGCCGCCCATGCGCAAATGCACAAGGCGCACCAACAACGCCTCGGCCAGATCTTGGCAGACCCTTCGCGTGCCGAAGACGCAAAGCGTGACAAATATCGCCACCCTGCCGAAACACTCGAATTCTTCCGTGTTCATCCCGATCACAAGATCGGCGAATATGCACCTGGCGGCGAATGGGTATCGCGCCTGCTCGGTCGTTATGTCGATGGCCCCGGCAAGCTGGTCGGCCTCTATTTCAATCCGGCAGGCTTTGCGGATCCCAAGCGGCAGGAAGGCATTAAGGCAGGCGCGGCCAGCTATGCCGCCGATGTTGCGAAGGTAACCGGACGCCCGGCGACCGATTATTCCGCTTTCACACTGGGTGATATTCCCGAAGGCCAGAAAGGCACATTCGACCGCATCCTGATCATGCGGATGATGCACAATATCAACCGCTGGAACATTGCTGATTCCGAACTGAAGGCGATGCGCGAACTGCTGAGGGACGACGGCCTTGTTGGCATCGAACAGCACCGCGCAAAGGCCGATGCACCATATAGCTACACCGATGGCGGCAAAGGCTATATGCGCGAAGCCGATGTCATCAAGATGATGGAAATCAACGGCTTTGAACTGGTCGGCAAAAGCGAAGTGAACGCCAACCCAAAGGACAGTGCCGACTGGCCAGATGGCGTGTGGACCTTGCCCCCGGTGCTTGCCAAAAAGGATGTCGATCGCGCAAAATATGAGGCGATTGGCGAAACCGACCGGATGACCCTGCTGTTCAAAAAGCGGCTTTGATCTAAAATGGCAGGGCTGGCCTTGTCAGCTCTGCCGCCCCCTTTATTGACAATCAGCATTGCCGCGCGTTCGGACGTGCGGCTATAGGCAGGCCATGACCCGTTCTATCTCCGTCGCGGCATTGCAGCTGCCCCTTATGGCCAGCGAGGCTGAAAACATTGATGCTGTCGCCGGCCTGGTTGAACAGGCGGCACATGAAGGCGCGCAGATCATCCTGCCGCCCGAATTATTCTCTGGCCCTTATTTCTGCAAAACACAGGAAGAAGCCCATTTTGCGCTCGCTCGCCCAACGCTTGAGCATCCTTCGGTTCAGGCAATGGCGAAATTGGCGAAAAAGTTGGGTGTCGCCATCCCCACCAGTTTTTTCGAACGGGATGGTTCGCATTTCTACAACACCATCGCGATGATCGACGCCAATGGCGACATTCTGGGCACCTATCGCAAAAGCCATATTCCCGACGGTCCAGGCTATCAGGAAAAATATTATTTCCGCCCCGGCAACAAGGGGTTCAAAGTGTGGGACGTTTTTGGCACTCGCATCGGTGTCGGCATCTGCTGGGATCAATGGTATCCCGAATGTGCGCGTTCAATGGCCCTGATGGGTGCAGAAATGCTCCTTTATCCCACCGCAATCGGAGCAGAGCCGCAAGACGCTACGCTGGATACAAGGCATATGTGGCGGCGTGCAATGGTTGGCCATGCAGTTTCGAATTGCATGCCGGTGATTGCCGCCAACCGCGTCGGCGCAGAGGCTGATCATGGCGGCTCTGCACAGAAATTCTATGGCACCAGCTTCATCGCCAATGAATGGGGCGATATTGTCTGCGATCTTGATGACAGCGAAACCGGGCTGTTGGTCGCCAGTTTTGATCTCGACCAGGCCCGGTTGCACCGTGCCTCTATGGGCTTTTTCCGTGATCGCAGGCCGCAGCTTTACGGGCGGCTGGTGGAGGATATTTGAAACCGTCACTCTATCTGATTGGTATTGGATCCAACCAGCGCTACCCGCTTGCCGGTGATCCCCGACGCATCGTTGCCGCCGCGATCGAGGCGCTGGAAATGCCTGAAATTGACGTATTTGCCGACTCCCGCGTCATCACCAGTGCACCTTTGGGACCTTCCGCAAGGCGTTACGCCAATGCCGCAATACTCGTCTCATCGCCGCTTTCTCCGTCCGACATGCTCGACAGGCTGCATGCGGTCGAACAGCATTTCGGGCGTGACCGACGCGGCGCACGCTGGCGGGCGCGCACCCTTGATCTCGATATCCTTGCATGGTCCGAAGGCATGTGGGTATCGGATTCGCCTGCCCTTGCCATACCGCACCCCGCGTTGCGCTATCGCACCTTCGCACTGGGACCGGCGGCAGAAATTGCCCCCACTTGGCGCGATCCAGTGACCGGGCTGACACTGCGGCAACTTTTTCATCGCCTTACCCGTCCCAAGCCGCTTGACCGCCGTCAAGCAGCACATTAGGGGGAGCGCTCCAAACCGCGCGGAACGATCCGCGCAGTGATGGGCCGTTAGCTCAGTCGGTAGAGCAACTGACTTTTAATCAGTAGGTCGCTGGTTCGAATCCAGCACGGCTCACCATATTTCTTATCGGTTTATGGTATTCAATGGGCGGCGCTAAGGCTTCGACGAAGCCGTGCGGCTTGGGGTTATCCCACATGCCGATCGGCCGGCCGGCACCCGGGCAACCCGCGCGCCATCACTATAGCGCAGTGGCGCCGAAGCCCAAATAAATTCAAATCGAAAGTAATTATAGCCATTTTGAAAAATAAAAGGCTATTTTTATAAACTATCGATCTATGGTATGTTTCAAAAAAAAGACATAGGAGAACGCCAAGTTTACCCTCCCTGCGGAAAATGAAAAAATATTCTGTTCAATAGGTAAATAAAATTTCAGTTCATTCTTTTTCAAAATAAAAACAATGAACTCATGTTGAGATATTTGTTTTATTTTTGACATTATTTGGATGCAAGGGAGCCGCTTTTGAAAAAAAATCGCGATGAACTGCCTCCCCGGCCGCAAATCGAACGCATACCGGATTCGATTCGTTGGTCGTTACTAGATACGACCCGCTGCGGTCAGCGTGGCTATTTGCGGCCATGCCAATCCGAGGATTTGAACCAGACGGCAGACTCGGCATTTCCGATGACGCCGATCTGCGCAACGGCATCAGAAGCTGTCCTGATTGTGGATGATGAACCGGACTTGCGAACACATCTGACCGATCTGGTTGCATCGCTGGGCTATCAGGCTCTGGCCTGTGGATCCGCAACTGAACTGCAGGAAAAGGCGCAGAGGTTCCAGAGTGGATGCATTCTTCTTGATATCAAATTGCCGGGGCTCGACGGCTTGGCCATCCAGGAATGGCTGACGAGCGCGAGCATCAAACTGCCTGTAATCTTCATTTCCGGAACCAGTGACATTGGCACCGTCGTGCAGGGGATGAAGGCAGGTGCGATCGACTTCCTGCAAAAGCCGATTTCGGAGATGGCGCTTCGACGCGCGATAAACCGCGGCATAGCCCAATCGCGCAAATATTTTTGCCACAGCGAGAGCGCCAAAATGGTGAAGGCGGCAATCGCAGGCCTGACGCCTACCGAGCTTTACGTCGCCCGGATAATTTCAAAGGGATATCCCACGAAATTAATTGCCGGTGAAATGGGACGAAGCGAAAATACTATAAAAATACATAGAAGCCGGATTTTTAATAAACTTAAGATAAACTCTGCCGCCAGTTTGGCAAATTTGCTTAATCATGCCGATGCAATATGAAAAATGTAATTTTGCAGTTGATTTAAGATGAAATATCTCAATTTCAGAATGCGGTTGTCGTGTACGATTATTTAAACTCCAGCGTCGCTGCAGTGGCCCGGCTTGGTGCACAATCCGAAATTGAAGCAGTCAGTCCGGCATTTTGCCGTTTGCTGGGTCGCGCTGAAGAGGATTTGATCGGCCGATCCTTCCTTGAATTCGCCGAGACTGAGGCGACCTGGTGCGACGCTTTGTCGTCCGATCAGGCCTCCACTGCCACGGACCCGCTAACGCTGGATTTTAAGATCGCAAAGGCGACGGACCGATCAAAATGGGTGCGCGCCAATATCCAATTGTCTGTTTTGAATGACAGTAAATCAAGTGGTTATGAAATAAACCTTACTGAGATCGGCGACCTCAAAAATCGTCCCGTTTTGAGGGCCCATAACCTCGAAATGTTTGAAAGAATTCTTAACGTTATCAATGCATTTTTTTGGGTAAACCGCCTTTCTGACGGTAAGACTACTTATACTAGTCCCGCCAGCGTGGAATATTTTCGTAAATTCAAAACCGTTATGCCTCGAAATGTGGAGGAATGGACAAAAATTATTCATCCGGATGAACGGGCGCGAGTGTATGAGGAGTTTCGCAAGTCTCGTGCGGCCGAAATTCCATTCGCATTGGAATATCGTATCGTGCTCGAAGATGAGACCGTCGTTTGGATTTTCCACCGGGGATATCCGTTTCGTGATGAGGAAGGAAAGTTCATAGCCTATATCGGCGTAGGGCAGGAAATTACGGAACGTAAGAACAGAGATTTTGAACTGGCGCGCATGCAGGCCGCGGAAAATATCAGAGCGATTGCTGCAGATCTCGCGCATAATTTCAATAATCTGTTAGCAATAATCGATCTAGCAGCACATGGGATTGCGCGTGATAATAATAATGATTTTGTAATCAAAAAGACTCAATCAATACATTATGCAGTTGATCGCGGGTCGGATATCATTAATACTTTACTTGCGATGACATCTAATAAGATAATAGATCCCGTTTATGCAGATTTAAATGAAATTTTGAACGAAACGAGGCCGCTGATATCAACTCTTGCTGGACCAAATATCCAAGTCATTTATGATTGCACCAGTCTGCCATGCCCTTTGTACGTCGATAAGTCTGGCCTGAGCCAGGCGATCATCAATCTCATCACCAACAGCCGGGAAGCCATGGATGAAGGCGGTGAGATTATGATTAAAACGCGCGTCCTGCCCATGTTGGCAGGCGTTGAAACGGCGGACACGCCCAATAGTAGTGTGTCGATCAGCATTGAGGATACGGGAATGGGTATGACAGATCATGTCCTACGCCACGCAAATGACCCCTATTTTACGACGAAATCCAATGGCCGCGGCCTTGGCCTTGCCATTACCGCGGGATTTGTAAGGCAATCGGGCGGGGATTTGTCCTTTTCTAACCGAATTGGTGGCGGACTGATCGCCCGCATGACCTTTCCGCACACCGTTCCACCTACCGAGCTTCCCGCCGGGCTTTCCGCCGAGTTGGAGAAGGGCGCTATGCGCCAGACCGGAGCGATACTTCATGCAGGAACGATACTTGTCGTCGACGATGAACCTTTGATCGCTGAATCAATCAGCGAGATGCTGGTCGACGACGGTCATCATGTCATATGTGCCGCAAGCATCAGCGAAGCGAAGGAGTATCTTGAAGATGCAGGGTACAAGCTTGTTATCTGCGACATCGCCATGGGTACGGAAGAAACCGGCGTCGATCTTGCGCGTTGGATAAAAGAAAAATTTCCGCTGACCGCGCTGCTGCTCACTTCCGGCTATAGTGACAACATGTCCCTGCTTCCGAACGACATGGCTTTCATTAAAAAGCCCTATCGACCGAATGAGCTGCATGCGAAAGTGCGTGAGTTACTGAAATAGAATAATTCGACAGCGCTATGATTGCCTATATCGCATTATATCAGAATTTCTTCTTAATGCTCCGTAGCCCGAGCCTTTTACGTTAAATATTTTAAATTGGGTCGAGTGCTTCTTGCGTAGATTACAAACAGCTGCGCTTAAAATGTGCAGACTTTTTTTGGATTTATCGCGGCCAATTGCATGCAAGATATCCGCATGACCCACGACGGTACCTTCCTTGTTCAAGAGCGATGTCAGGATCATCCGCTCCATTGGCGTAACGTTTAGGTCCGATAGTTCGACGTCAACATCCAAAGATGGCCGTAAATTGGCTTCTCGCCGCTCCGATAAGCGCGAGAGTAAGGATTGCAGCCAAACAACAGCCACAAAATCCGACATATCTATATCGAGCACTGCGTCCGCGCCGCTGTAAAGCAGCTCATTCTGCTTATCGCTATTCATCGTAGTTAGTACGGCGACGATTAGCTTGCTTGGCAGGAGCCGGCGCCAGTCCTTTATAATGTGACCCATCCGCTCAACATCTTTGCCGTGGAGGATGAGAACCTCGAAAGAGTTGATTGCCTGCGAAAGCGGTTTACTGTCGTTATGATCAAATTGATGCATGGGGGCGTGCGGCAACCAGCTGCGCAGCCACGACGCCCGCAAATCATACTCTTTGTCCCGGATGCCGACAATCCGAACCCCGGCCTCGGAAAGACAAGTCTGGAGGGGCAGTCCGGAAGTTTGGGTCGGAAGCCGATTGGGCTGCGATGCGCACCCGGCTGAACTTTCTGAACTTTTGTCTTGTTTTGCAAAATTCAATGTCATCGGTGCGAGCCCAGATGCGGCTACAATAACGTACCGCACATATGACAGTGTCAAATTTCCAGAATAAATATATAAATCATTGGTTTATATATGTAGCCCATATGCATGAGCGCGCAGTGTATATGGTATTTCAGACGCAAACATTTGAAAAGACTGATCAATATTTGAGGCGCATAGATCGCGGACGCTGGTCGGTGCGGCAAATGATCAATCTGATCGTCGCGTGGATGCAGTAAGCGGATTACGGACCGGCATAGCATTTTCGGCTATGCCGCCAAACTTTTGTACTAATTCATTTATTTTAGTCGACCTTTATATCCTCGCCCGCAGCTCCGTTGCATGTTGGGGAGTATATCAAACAATGACCGTTGAGATAGCCAGTGTCGCCAATCGACAGTTTATTGGGGCCGGTGAGATCCCGGCACGCCTCGTTTCCATTGGCAAGCGCGATGCTAAGCGTCGGCATGCGTGGTTAAGCGACGTGTTCGAAGCGGTCGATATCCAAGAATATGGCTCCACGATTGCTGCAAATTCAGTCTTGTTCGATGCCAACTCCGAATTCCTGATATTGGGAGGTCACGATGGCCGGCGCATGTCCGCGCTGTACAGGGAATTTGAGCCGTTGCTTCGGAATCGGGTCGTTGTGGCTATTGTTACCGGGTCCACACCGCAAACTCGGGCGGCAATGCTGCGGGCTGGTTTCGATGAGGTTCTTGATATCGGCAAGGTTCATCCGTTGGAGGGAATTGCCAGATTTCGTGCAATTTGGCGGCAACGTTGCGTTAGGACTAGTGCGGAGCGTGAACAGTATCAGCGCGCCGACATGTTGAGCAAAGTCTGCGATGCAAGCGTACTGACCGGGCGTGAAAGGCGCTTGATTGAATGTTTGCTGGACAGGCCAGGATGGTGCGTATCCTTTCAGCGGCTTCAACGCGTTGCTGGAATTGATGAAGACCCGATCTCTGTCATGAATCTGCGGGTTAGTATGTCAAAGCTGCGACGCAAACTCGTCGTCGGGAGCCGGATTGAGGCCCTGCCGAATGAAGGCTATGTTCTGGTAACGGACTGACCGACAATGACCTAGGCGCTGGCTCTATGGTCCGTTAACGCACCTTCGGTAAAACTTGATCTGTCATTTTGGCGTTACATGCGCATGCGCTTGTTTCACGCTGCTATGAATGACGTCGAAGGTTGGCATCAACCCCGTTGAAACGCGCAATGCACCGCTCAAAAGTCCTTGCGAAGCTGCAAGGTCAAGCGGCGCGGGGACGTCATCATATATTGCCGTGCATCCTGATATGAAAACGGGTTCCCGACGCCGGGCGTCGCCCCTTGGACGGATGTAAGGTTGGTGACCGACTGTCGCTGCAAGTTGCGGATCGAGCGCGAGCCTGCGCGAGCATTTGCCCGCGCAGGCGCTTAATTGAGACCTGTCCCTTACATCAGAATGAAGTGATCAAGAGCCAGTGTCGGATGCAGTGCAGCGTCGTTATTGATGTCGATAACGCCGATCTGGAAGCGGGTGCCGCCGCCAGCGCTACCATTGCTGTCATAATCGAGCGATCCAGTGTTGGCGTTGTAGGCGATCCGCTGGGTTGTCGTAGTGAAGGCTCCCGTCAGCGATAGCCAACCTCCGCTTGCAGCAGCAGCAGCCCCGATACCGAAAGCGGCCGCAGAGATCCCGATCTTGTCGATCCGGCCACCCACCGCGCCGATTTCGAAATCGGTGATGGTGTCCGCGCTACCCGCCGTCGCCGCATCGAAGACAAAGCGATCCGCACCGGCACCACCAGCAAGCCTGTCGATCCCAGCATTGCCATATAGCGTGTCATTGCCAAGGCCACCCAGTATCGCATCATTTCCGGCTCCACCACGGATGGTGTCATTACCTGCATTTCCATCCAGAAGGTTGGCTGCAGCGCTGCCCGTGATGCTGTTGTCCGCAGCATTCGCAATGATGTTTTCAACTGCAGTGACAGTGTCGGTGCCGGTCAGCGAACCGGTGACCTGCGCTGTCGCCGCTGCTAAATTGACGGTCAACGTTCCCGTGCTGGCCGAATAGTCGAGGGTATCAGTACCAGCTCCGCCGTTCACGGTATCGTTGCCGATGAGAGCAAAGATCAGATCATTGCCGTTACCGCCATTGATCACATCCGCTCCGGTTCCACCCCGGATCGTATCGTTACCAGCGCCACCAGTGATCGTGAGGGCTTCCGTCTGGACGGACAGATCCATCGAAATCGCGGTCAGCAGTGCTGCGGCGCTTACAGTTTCAACCCCTACCAAAGCGGAGTCCGAAACAGGTCCGAAACTCGAGATAGCTGCGGCAATACTCACCGTATCTGTCCCTGCCCCGCCATCAATGATGAGATCGGGCAACGATGTCGCTGCATAGGTGATTGTATCATTGCCACCCAATGCTGAGAGGAATTTTACACCTGCCGTAGACATCGCGTTCGCAGCTGCAGTACCGACCACGGCACGATCCGTCGAGGTAACCACATTGGCCCCAAAGGGATCGGTATAGGTTCCACGGACTTGATAGAAGGTCACCGCAGCGGGCGTCACAGTCGCCGTGTTCGCCGTCAGGACAGACGTCCCACTGGCGACCAGGTTGGTGTAGATACCGGTCAAGGTCGTGCTTGATTGCCACGCGTATGTTGGCACCACCACAGGATTGACGAGGTCGGCATCCAGCAAGTTACCGGCGGCGGTCAGGATCACGCCCGCCCCTGCCTCTGCAGCCGAGGCAATCGCAATCGTTCCGGTTGCCAGATCGTTGACCGACTGAACCGCGATTGTAGTCGACGCCGTGGCCGTCGCATTGACTGCGCCACCGTCATTGACAGTGAACGTTACGGTGCGAGGCGCTATATCGGGGAGATCCGAGCTGTTGCTGTAAGCGACAGAGCGCAGGATAGCCTGATAAGCGGCAACGGTTGCCAAACCGCTCAGCGTCAGGGTGCCTGCAGCGTAGCTGCCGGTGATGCCGGCACGCGGTGTAAAGGTCAGGACATCTTCCGCACGACCACCCGAGATCGTCACCGTGGCGCCGGTCATTCTGGTGCTATCCGCATCCGTCAAAGTAAGTGCCGGGGCAATGGTAAGCGCAGCCGCATTTTCGACATAGGTTGCATTTGCAACCGCACCGGTCAGGATCGGAGCGTCGTTGACCGCAGTCACCGCAAGCTGAACCGTTACAGGGGCGGTCACGATCTTTCCATCCGTCACGACCATCGAGAAGCTGGCCGTTGGCGTTTCCGCACCATTGTGCAGGAACGACACCCGACCGGCCGTCACGTCGGCCATGGTGAAACTGGTCGCGTCCACGCCATTGACTTGCACCGCACCATTGACCGCACCAGATGCCGTGAAGGTCAGGACATCCGCGGCGTCGAGATCGGTATAGCCGATATCAGCAGCCGTCAGAGCAACACGCGCGCCTTCGACAACCGTTGCGTTCAGATCACCGGTCAGCGTCGGAGTATTATTCTGAACCAGGACCTTGATTGTCACGGTAACAGGCGTGCTCTCCAGACCGTTGTTGGCGGTATAGGTCAGCGTGGTCGTTCCCGCCGTATTGCCCGTAAAGGTGATGGCATTGCCAGTGCTGGTCGCAGTGCCAACGAGGCCTGTGGTGTTGAGCGTGCCGATGCTGAGTGCCGACAGCGGAGCATCCGGGTTGATGTCGTTGGCAAGCACATTCAGCTGCGTGGTCGAACCGAGAACCACTTCATAGGCATCAGCAACGGCGGTCGGCGTATCGGCTACCGGCGTGATGTTCAACTGCACCGTAGCCGTTTTGGCGATCCCGCCGCCATCCTGTGCGGTGTAAGTGAAGCTTGTCGTGCCGAAATAGTTCTCAACCGGCGTGAAGTTCAGCTGGCCGTCAAGGCCCAGAGACACACTGCCATTCGCCACCGTGATCGCCGGCCCGCCAGCGGTGACCGCTTGACCATTGATCGCCGTGATGAAGACAGGCTGCGACGCAAATTCGTTGGCCACATCGTTTGCGGTCACGTTGATCTTTACCGAAGTGTCTTCGGCCAAGGTCGCGGTATCGTTGGTGAGCGCCGGCCCCGGGTTGCGGTTAGTCAGTGATGCAGCGGAGACAGCTGCCCCCGGTTGCACATCGGCGGCGGCAATACGGCGATCACCGAACTGCACGAATTCGACATTGTTCAGGATTGCCGTCTCGGTCCTTGCCAGGCTGGTCGCCGTGGCCGGGATGGTATGGGTCACCGAAATTCCGGTCGGGGTGCGTGCCACGGTGTAGCCAGACGCAGCACCGGCAAACACGCCGATGTCCTGCGTTCCAGCGCGACCGTCGATAAAGTCGTTGCCGCCGCCGCTGTATATCACGTCATTGCTCGCAGCGCCGAGCAGAACGTCCGCCCCGCGCCCGCCTTCAACCCGCTCGATGTCACGGGTGAACTGGAAGATCGGCAAGCCAGCCGCATCCAACACAAGTTCACCAATGGCAGCGGTCAGATTGTAGCTGGCCGTGGTGCCATTATCGGTGAAGTTGACGGTGTTCGCACCGGTACCGGCCCGGTAAACCAGACCAGTGTTGAGATCCACACGCACCGGGCTCGCTTCCGAGCGGAACGATAGGGTATCCACACCAAGGCCGCCCGACACGATATCTGCACCATTATTGCTGGCAATAATCGCGACATTCTGGGCGGTTGCGGACAGCGAGGCGGTCAAGCCGGCCACCAATGCTGCGTCCTTGCGGACATCAGCCGGACCGCTGGTGCCGACCATCAACAGGTCGTTACCGCTACCGCCCAAGATCTGGTCCTGACCAGCCCCGCCGAGAATGATGTCGTTGCCTTCGCCGCCGTCACCAAGGTCGGAACCGCCGCCCAGAGTGATAACGTCATTGCCCAGCCCGCCGAAGAGCTGATCATCAGCGGCACGGCCATCCATCGCGTCGTCACCAACGGTGCCGACCGCAATGCTCCCGGCAACACCGGCTCTGGTCGTCGTCCCAAGGACTTCTGCACCAGGCTGGCGCGTATCGAGATAGCTATATCCCACATCGCCATTGTTGGCCGCGAGTTCATGACCGATGATGATCAGACCATTGTCGACACCTGCAGCCGAAAGGCCGCCATGCGCCACACCGTTCGGATCATCGACCTGGAAGACCAGTCCAACCTTCGCGCCGGCCATGTCGAAGCGCTGGCCAGAGATATGACCGCCCGTCTGCCAAAGCGCGACAAAGCCGTCCTCGACGCCGTTCGGATTAATGCCGGAGGATACGACCGTGACGTCAACGCCAGCCGGCAGACCCGTTTGCAGGTCAAGCGTCCCGCTCTGGTGCCATGTCGTCCCGCCTGCATTGTACACATTGCCTTTAAGGACTACGCCGCCAATGCCGTCGTTTTCCGTCCAGAAGGCACCAAAGCTGCCATTCAACTGGCTGACAACCTGACCAGAGAGAACATTTGTTCCCAAAGTATCGGTCTGCGCTGCGGCGTAAGTGATCTTGTCCGCGACAAACATCGTCTCATCGCGGCTGTCGGCCGTATGCGTCACATCGAAACGCGTAACGGTATAGTGACCCGCGGCGTCGGTATAGCCCACCACCAGTTCGCCATTGTGCAACGAGGTCAGCGAGGGCGCTCCGCCCGCCCCAAGCGAAATCGCACCATCCGGATCATCGATCAATGCGCCAGTGACCGGATCGTGATTGCGAAGACCATCTGCGCCAATCAGGATCGGCTGCGTCTGGCCGCTAATGCCGAAATTGGCCGGAAGTGCCGGGTTGCCAACGGCACCGGTCAGCGGATCTACTTCGAACACCGGAATTTCATAGCGCGCCAAACGCACTTGGCCGGCGTCATCGACAAAGGCGACGTGGAAACCCAGTTCCACGGTTTCGTTTGCCGTATTGACGATTTCATAGCCCATCACAGAGGGTGAGCGGCCACCGGCGGAGCCGGGCACGACCAGTTCGCCACCGGTAAAGCCATAAGCCGGGAAACCAGCGCCCGTATTGAACGGCGTGGCACTGGCGGTGCTGCCAAGGCGCATGTGGATGCTCGACTGGCCATCTACGTTGGTCGATTCCCAAGCAGCCAGCACGCCGAGCAGGCCGGCACTGGCCACTACAGGATTGCCGACAGTGTTGGCCGCGAAGGTCCCATCGGTCATTTCGATCGGACCGGCTGCCGCTGCACCCGGCCCCTGCCAGAGCGGATCGATCTCCCCAGTCACCAGACGCCGTTCGGCTATTACTGAATGGCTGCCTGCACCGGCAGTACCTTCAATCCAGACCAAAGCCGTATCGTCCTGCAGGTTGGTCACTGCAACCTGGCTCTGCGCTGCAACCCCGGTCGCCAGCGTCTGCAGCTTATATTGCGAGGTGTCGGTCAGCGACCAGGCATTGGGGGTTCCATCCCACCCTGCCAGAGGAGCGGGCATTGGCGGGTTGTAGATGTCAGCAGCAACATCGATTACCTGATCCGCGAATGCCAGCCGTTCAACCCTGTAAACAAAGTCGATCCCGTCATTCTGCAACGGGTTGTTGTTGGCATCCTGTGTCGGCCGCAGGTCGGTAATCTGGAAACCCGGACCTCGATCATTGTCGAAGATCGCAGTGATCTCATAATCTGCAAAGTTGCCGGTATAGACCGCCGTATCTGTCCCAAGGCCGCCGTCGAGAATCTCGCTGCGAACCGCGACGGCTCGATCACTGGGTCCACCCTGCATGATGTCATCGCCCATGCCGGCAAAGATCCAGTCAGCGGCACCGTCGCTATCACTGATGTCGCCCAGGATGAAGTCATTGCCATTGGTGCCGACAAGAATGTCAGGCCGCGCTGCAACCCTGCCCGTGGGTGTCACAAAGTCGCCGACAATATGCTGACCCGG
Organism: Sphingobium sp.; assembly: GCA_035196065.1. Classification (NCBI taxonomy): domain Bacteria; kingdom Pseudomonadati; phylum Pseudomonadota; class Alphaproteobacteria; order Sphingomonadales; family Sphingobiaceae; genus Sphingobium; species Sphingobium sp. Next base: position 1,746,193 of record CP136575.1, on the reverse strand, counting down.
GGCGCGGGTGTCGAAAATCTGGGCGACAATGTCTGTACCATTGCCGCCAGTCACGGCCGCATTGCTGTCTTGCCAGACCGAGATGAAGCGATCCCCCAAAAGGCCAGCCACACCATTGTGCGATTGGTCACCCTGGCTGTTCGCATTGACCTGAATGGTATTACCAACAGGTGTCATGGCCAAAGCGGCCCCGGTCGCCGGATCCAAAATGGTGCCAAAGTGGCGCGCATAGACATTGGTGTCCCCTGCAGTCACCCCATCCCATTGCACGATGATGTCCGCACTGCCTTCGCCGCTGATGCCCGAAACCTTGATCGAGGCAAGGTCAACGCCCGCAGGCAGGGTCATCAGGTTAAACGGAGCGGCGGGCTGCACCAGTGCAAAACCCTGACCGTCAATGCCTGTACCTGGCGAAGACAGCATGGTCGCATGCAGTTCATAGACATGATTGCCATTGGTGCCGACATCGGCAACCCAAACTATGGCCGCGTTTACGGCTTCAGCCTGTGCGATAATCACCTTGGATCCTGCCGCAATGACATCGGTGCCGGAAATGTTGGTCAGATCGATACCGATCGGTTGGGCAAGGTCGTCCAGCGCTGTCCCGACGACATGCTCGACGCCATTGGCATCCTTCTCGATCCAAACTGCGATGGTCTCAAACGTGTGCAGACCTGTGATCGAAGGATCACGCCCGGACGCCGACAGCGTCACCGCGGCATCGCTGCCGACGCCTGCCAGACCGTCGAGACCGGCCGCGCGCGGCGCACCGGGTTGGCCCAAGGCATCCAGATTGACTTCAAAACGTTGTAGACGGATCGCGCCGTAGCTATCGCCGACTTGACCACCTTCAACGTAAATCACGTTATAACCGTCGTTCATGCCAGCCGGCAGAATGACCGCCGGCCCATCAATCTGGCCCGTTACAGGGTTTAGTCGATGGTCGAGATAGGATCCGAAAATGGATGCAGAATGCTGGTGCAGACCGCTGGCATCAACCAGCTGCTCTGTCCCGGTCAGGTTCAGGCCGAAGAAGTTGGTCTTTAGCGTTTCTGTGGTCGCATCGATCTTTTCCGAATAGACTACACCCCAGCCGGAGTTGGCCGCGCCAGACGCAACACGGGCGTTGAATTCGTAACCTTGGCCATCACCGATGGTAAAGGTGTCTGGCAGCGGGGTTTCTATGTCCGGAGTGCCTTCGACGCTGTAAAAGTTACCACGAATCCGCGAGCCACCGCCCGTATGGTCTTCCCACAGGATGGAGACGAATTCGCCGATGCTGTCCGATACGACCGGCGCGGATTGCACCCCTGCCCGGCCCGCTCCGTCATTGACGATGAAACCATCAACATCCGGCGTACGGACGGGTGACGGCAGCGAGTCGACATCTTCGTTGCTCAGGCCCCATGCCGTGGGATCGACATTGCGTGTCAGCGAACCAAGCGTCGCGGCAGCCACCGTCACCCTGGGATCAAAGACGGTCGGCCCGGCAAATTCGAACACCTCCACATTGCGGACGATATCAGCGCCGTCGTTGGTCGCAATCGTCCGATTGTCGGTAATCTGGAACAATGTTCCGCCGAGATTGACGATGGTATAGTCAGACTGCCGCCCAGACAGGACGAGCGTATCGACGCCGCCGCCGCCATCAATGGTGTCATTGCCAACGCCAGCAAAAATCCGATCATGTCCGAGTGCGCCTGACATGATGTCATCGCCAGCGCCGCCATTGATGGTATCATTGCCGATGGTGCCGACCAATACGTCGGGGATGGCTCTGGTGGGCGTGTCGATACCATTGATGACCAAACCAACCCCGTTCAGCACAATTGCTGTACCAATTGGTTGGGCACGCGGATCAACGACGGTTGCCGTGACAGTGCCGTCAATCCGTTCGGAAAGCACCATGACCCGCTCTCCAACCAGGCTGGCAGAGGCCAGCGAGGTCAAAGGATCAACGGTACCAATCGTGATTGGCTGCGACTGCGCCGGATCAAGCACGCCGCCAAGGCTGTTGAAGCTTTGCTCCTTCAACACGCTGCCTTCGGTGTAGGCCAGGGTAAAGCCACCGATTGTGTCGAGCATCGTGCCCAATGAAAAATCGCCGGTAAAGCTGCCGGGCGCGAAGCTGTGCAGCGTGTTCGTTCCTGTCGAAGTGAACACCGCGCCGAAGCCGGGGACTACTCCGCCAGCTGTATTGAAAATGATGCTCTGAATCGCATCCGCCGTATTCCAGGAAATGGCAAAACCACCACCCGCGAGCCACGCCGTGTCGACATGGGCACCAGCAGGCAGGGCTGTCGGCAGCGTCGCCGCGAAATTCTCGGTCCCGTCCGCGTTCAAAACCTTGAAGCTGAGGGTGTCACCGGTCGCGCCATGTTCAGTCCAGGCAAGGATGACTTCGCCGCTATGGGTAACCGCAACCGACGCCTCGGACGCTTGACCGCTGGTGGTAACCTTGATGGCAGCGTCATTATCGGTGTTCGCGCTAGATGTCGCCCCGACCGGGCGACTGCCGGGGATCCCATCGAGGCCGGCGGCACTGACACTGCCAATCGAATCGGCAGCATTGTTCAGATGGACCCCTGCGCGCTGGAAATAGACATTACCGTCGGTGCCAATCCAAGATGCGACGAACCCGTCCACCGCAGGCTTCTTGCCCGCTGCGTCCCTGCGCGAATAGCCGGCCATGTCGAGTCCATGGCCTGTGCCCAAGGTGACCGGCGCACCATAAGCGCCAACGGCACCAAAATACTGCGCCTTGATCACATTGGTGTCAGCTTCGATCCAGCCCGCACCATAACCGAGAATACCCGTGGCCGTGATTGCGACTTCGGAAAGCGCAGCGCCGCCCGTTGCCAGAACGGCGGAAGGACGGGCTGCTGTTGGCACGCCCATATGGTCAAAGAACGAAACGGATGCCTGCCCGTTCTTATAGGAAATAACACCCACTTCCGCGCCGCCACTGTCAGCCGCATCAAACAAGGCTTGCCCAGCAGGGGGAAGCCCGGAAGCAATAATAAGCGGTGACTGGGCGTCCGAACCCCAAATATTGGTTGTCATTTTCTCTACCTCATTTTTTGCGCTTCACCAGTCACGGCATTGCCAACCCAAGCCCGAAGATGCTCGCCAGACAGCGCCGCGGGAAACACATGGCTTTCCGCGATCAAATAAATAATTCTGATGGGGGAGTTTCAGCGCGTTTATTATGCGTTATCGAGACCCATCCCAATCGATTACTTTTTAGTGAAGCGATCACAGGTCCGTAAACTTCGTTAACCACGAAAGTGAAAAAGCCAATTTTTGGATATATTTATTGCATATATCTAGAGATATAGATGGTTAACAGCCGGAAGCATTTCAGGGCGTACGCAGAAATCTGGCCATGATATGCGATGGAGCGGCATCCGAATGCGGATAAGTTTTTTTCAAAAATGAATAATGATTCCGCGAATCAGCGCAATCGATTCACGGTTAAATGTATTATGCCAATTTGAATGTAATATAGTGAAATAAAAGTCGGCCATGAATATAATATTCAGCCTAATTTTATCTTCATGTCAGCTTCGCGTCAGGTTGCGCGGAAATCAAGGCGCTTAGCGCTTGATGTCGAGTGCCGTTTTAGCGGACAGCCGATTCATCTCTAAATGCTGCGGACCCGTTAGAAGCGAAAGCTGTCACCAACCTGACAAGTTCCCCGAAATTGAAACCGTAACGGCACCTAAATGCGTATGGCTTTGGTTGTATTTGACGCATAGAAACCGCGATACCGCGAGGGAATTGAATGCGTATTTTGGTTGTTGAAGACGAAGATGAACTTGCCCGCAGGCTATGCGACCGGCTGGAAACGAGCGGGTTTGTGGCTGAAAGTGTAGCGAGTGCGGAAAGTGCGCTTGATCTTCCCGATCCTGAAAATTGGTCGGCACTTGTGGTAGATATAGGCCTGCCCGGGATGGATGGCTTTGACCTTGTACGCCGCTGGCGGCAAAAGGGTTTTGACACGCCGATCATCATTCTCTCGGCGCGGGGCAGTTGGCAGGAAAAAGTGGAGGGCCTCAACGCGGGTGCTGACGATTATGTCGTCAAGCCCGTACGCGGAGAGGAATTGCTCGCCAGGCTCAATGCGCTGGTCAGGCGAGCCGCGGGCCAAACCCATGCCAAGCTGGAAGCTGGCGAGATTATGATGGATCCTGGCGCACGGATGGTCTGGCGTAACAAATCGCAAATCGAACTGACACAGATCGAATATCGCTTGCTTCACCTCTTCCTTCTGAAGCCGGGGCACATATTGTCGCAGGGAGAGATACTCGATCATCTGTATCCGATGGCCGAAGAACGCGATCTCAACACGGTCGAGGTGCATATCGGGCGGCTGCGCAAGAAGGTCGGCAAAACGGCGATCGCCACCATTCGCGGACTGGGTTACCGGTTTGAACGATGAGGCCTGATTTCGGCAGCCTGCGCACGCGCTTCATCATGGCGATGATGGTGTCGGTCATCATCGGCACAATTCTGACCGGTCTGGTCGTGGCGCGGGTGATCCAGTCCTATGTGGTTGATCGTTTCCATGAAGAGATGGAAATCCATATTCAGGAACTGGCGGATCTGTCGGCGGTGGATGCAAAGGGACAGCCTTATCTGCTGCGCCGCCTCTCCGACGAGCGCTTCATTCCGCCCGGTTCCGGCTTTTACTGGGAGGTGGAACGCGCCGGTTATACAACGATCCGATCGCCATCGCTCGATGGAAATAACCTTCCGGTCGGCCTTGCCAAAGGCCCGCAGCCGCTATGGCAATTCATTCTTGGTCCAACAGGAAGCACACTCGAATATGCGATGACCAAACCGATGACAGACGGCGGCCCCCCGCTCAAGCTGTACGTCGCCACCGACCAGCGGCTTATCGACGAAGTGCTTGCCGAAATCGACTGGCCGCTCATTTACTCGCTCGGCGCTTTCGCGATCGTGATGATCCTGATCGGTGCAATCCAGATCAATTACAGTATGCGGCCGCTGCACAAGATGCAGGCAGCGATTTCCGCCATTCGCAACGGGCGCGAGCGCCGCATGATGGGCAACTATCCCAGCGAGATAATGCCGCTGGTGTCGGACCTGAACCAGTTGCTGACCTCCAATTGGGACATGTTGCAATCGGCGCGGGTTCAAGCCGGAAATCTGGCACATGGATTGCGAACCCCGCTCGCCATCATCGCTGACGAGGCGCAACTGCTGGCCGATAAGGGTGGACACGAAAGCGCCGCCGTGCTCCTGCAGAGCTGCGAGCAGATGCAGCGCTATATCGACTATTACACCAGCCGTGCCCGCATGGCCGCGCAAGCAAACCTTCCCGGCCATCGCTCTGCTCTGGACAAGGTTCTTGAACCGATCATCAATGCGATGCGCCGACTATATCGGGATCGCGGACTTGAATTGATGGTAACTTATGGCCCCAAAATCGACGTGTCGATGGACGAAGTGGATCTGGCCGAGATCCTTTCGAACCTGATCGACAATGCATGCAAATGGGCGACAACAAGGGTCGAAGTCACCTGGCACCTTGATAAAGGTGCGGCTGTTTTGCTGATCGATGACGATGGACCCGGCATAACAGAAATTCAGCGCGAAGCTGTGTTCAAGGTTGGAGAGAGACTAGATCGGTCTGAATTCGGTACCGGGCTGGGGCTTGCAATCGTCAAGGACCTGCTGCTGCATTATCGGGGCTCGGTGGGGCTGGAAACGTCGCCGCTGGGCGGGCTTCGTGTCGAATTGCATCTGCCTTTTCGTGATTGAACCTTTCTTGGCCACGGGACGACCTCTGGGTTACGCAAGGCACCTGTGCATTAATGGCAAACCAGTCGAAAGGCTAAGCATTGGCAACATCCAATAATGCCCCTACCCCATAGAGCCACTAACCGGCTCGAAAAAATGAGGACCTCAATGTTCAAGTCTGTAATTGGTTTGTTTCTGCTCTCGGCCAGCGTCGGTGCAATAGCGCAGCAGGCACCCGCCAGCCCGGCCGACACCGATCCTGTAAAAATGGGCTGGATGCAGGGGAGCCCGCCGCCACCTGAAAAGCGGGTACTGTTCCGCGATGGCAGCCATTACCAATTCCCGCAGATCCGCTGGTCCTTTGCGCATATTCAGGAACTGATGCCAACCGCCACCATCAAGCGCGGGCAAGGGCCTGTCTCTGCGCTACCAAAAGCTTTACGCGACGATCTGGATACTGTGACATTCATGCCGCTGGGTCGCAGTGAAGCGATGACCTGGGCACAGGCATTTGAGGCCGTTTACGGCGATGCAGTCGTCATCCTGCATAAGGGCTGGATTGTATATGAGCGGTATAACGGCACGATGGGGCCCGACCAGCCACACATCGCCTTTTCGGTGACCAAATCCTATTTTGGAACGCTTGCCGAAATGTTGATCGCGGAGGGCAAGCTGGATGAAAATGCGCTGGTCTCCCGGTACATTCCCGAACTCGCCACTAGCGGTTTTGGCGATGCAACGGTGCGGCAAGTGCTCGATATGACCACAGGCCTTGCCTATTCCGAAGATTATACCGATCCCAATGCCGACATTGCAAAATTCTCGCTTGCGGTAGGCTTCGCACCCGCACCACCAGGCTATGCCGGGCCCCGTGCCGCTTATGACTATCTGCCAACCGTTCCCAAAATGGGCGCACATGGCGATGGCTTTACCTATAAGTCGGTCAACACAGAAGTGCTCGGCTGGATGATCGCCCGCGTTACCGGGAAGCGTCCGCAAGAGGTACTCAGCGAACGTATCTGGTCTAAAATGGGCATGGAGCATGATGCGCAAATCACTGTTGACGCAGCGGGATCGCCTTTCACGGCTGGTGGCCTGAACCTGACGGTGCGCGACATGGCACGCTTTGGTGAGGCGATGCGCCTCAAGGGTCGTTTCAACGGGCAGCAGATTATCCCGTCATCGGTTGTCGCCAAAGTGCGAGCAGGAGCGAGCAAGGAAGATTTCGCTAAGGCGGGCTACACGACATTATCTGGGTGGAGCTATAAGAGCCAATGGTGGGTGTCGCACAATGAACATGGTGCTTACGCCGCACGCGGCGTCCATGGACAGGTGATCTATATTGATCCCAAGGCAGAGATGGTCATCGCCCGCTTTGCGTCGAACCCGCAAGCGTCAAATCTCCGCTTCGACGACATCTCGCTTCCTGCTTATCAAGCAATCGCAGAACGGCTTATGGCGAAGAAGTGAAACCGGAAGCGGGCCGCGCGCGCGCCGGACGATATTGCAACGGTTTTGCGACTGACTTCAGGGCAAGGATTGCATTCGTTTAGAGGTAACCGCCATCCTGATAGATGAGTGGGTCAACATCCTTGCTGGTACGCACCTGCAACACCCGTGCGATCACTATGCTGTGCGTTGCATAAGCAAGCATCGCGTCGATCACGCATTCAAGATTGGCCTGGGCGCCTTCCAGTTGCGGCAAGCCATTCGCACCGGCGTTCCAGATGCCAACACCAAATCGTTCCGTGCCCCGCAATGCGCCGCCAAATGCAGCCGACACGTCCTTTTGATCCCGCGATAACAGGCTGATGGCAAGTGGCGCCGCTGGCTCCAGCAGCGCGTGCAGGCTGGTCGCGCGATTAACGCACACAAGGATTGCGGGAGGATCAACCGTCAGCGACGTGATCGACGTCGCCGCCATGCCGACCGGACCATCATCGCCTTGCGCAACGACGATCGACACCGATGCAGCCAGCCGGCGCATCGCTGCACGAAACTGCTGCTGCACGGCCTGATCGGCAGGGATTTTCGGGTCGTTCATCCATCACTCGATATTTGGGCGAGCCGGTGTCCGACCAGCCTTTAAGGGCGGTTTTTCTCAGTCCAGCGTCAATGGACCATGATTGAGTTGCGGTAATACATAGCGCGCGAATAGATCGCATTCGGTCATATGCGGATAGCCCGAAAGAATGAAAGCCTCAATCCCCAACGCCTGATAGGCCTTGATCTTAGCAAGCACCTGATCGGGATCGCCGACAATCGCCGCACCACAGCCGGAACGGGCGCGTCCGATCCCGGTCCAGAGATTATCTTCTATATAGCCTTCATTGGCGGCCGACTGTTCGCGCAACTCTGCCTGTCGAGCGACACCGAAAGTCTGGGCATCGAGCGACTTGTTACGGATCGCATTGCCGGTGTCAGCATCCAGCTTGGACAGCAGCCGATCCGCCGCGGCCCGGGCCTCGGCCTCTGTCTCACGCACCACAACATGGACACGAAAACCATATTTCAGCGTGCGACCGAATTTCGCGGCGCGCTGATCCATGTCTGCAATCAGTTCCTTTGCACTTTGCAGCGTTTCCGGCCACATTAGATAGACATCGCACCCCTCGGCCGCAGCTTCGCGAGCTGCCGGCGAAAGCCCCCCGAAATAGAGCGGAGGGCATTTGCCGCTAACCGTCTTCATCCGCGGCGGATCGAGATCGAACTGATAATGTTCGCCCTGATGCGACAGATGTTGGCCATTAAGCAGCGTCTTCAGAATCTTCATCGCCTCAACCGTACGGCGATAACGCGGCTCGCTGTCCATCTTCTCGCCGGGCATGTCGGACGAGATGATGTTGATGTTCAGACGGCCACCGGCGATCTGGTCCAAAGTTGCAATCTGGCGGGCAAGCTGCGGCGGCCAACATTCGCCGATGCGCACCGCCATCAGCAATTTGATACGCTTGGTCAGCGTTGCGATCGCACTGGCAAACGCCGTGGTATCAAGGCCAAGCGCATAGCCGGAGGGCAGCAGGATATTGTCGAACCCGCCTTCTTCGGCGCGCAATACGATATTGCGGCAATGTTCCCAGCTGGACGCAAGCGCCGGATCCGGGCGACCCAGAAATTCGTAATCATCATCACAAAGCGCTGAAAACCAGCTGATCTCAAGCTGCCCATCCGGCTTTTGGTTGGTCATGGCAGAGGCACTCCCCGAGCAGCGACCAGCACCGCATACCAATCGGCGCGGGTCCATTGGATTTTGTAGGCATCGGCCGCCTCGGTGATGCGCGCGGGGTTTTGCGAACCTACAATGGGGATCGGACGCGCGGGATGCGCCATGATCCAGCTATAGGCAGCGGCGGTGCGCGAAACACCATGCGCCGCCGCCACGCCTGACAGCGCAGCTGCAACTGCACGCTCGCGATCATTTTGCGGGTCGGCAATCCTTCCGCCACCAAGCGGCGACCAGGCGAGTACCGCCATATCCATGGCAATTGCCTGATCAAGCTCACCATTTTCAATGCAATCGATCCGCACCGGGGAGATTTCAGGCTGGGTCGATACGATCGGTGCATCAACGAACTGCGCCAATGCTGCAATCTGCGCCTGGGTGTAGTTGGAAACGCCAAAAGCGCGGACCTTGCCCGACTTCATGGCATTTTCGATTGTGCGCGCAATTTCCTGCGGGTGGGTAAGCACGTCGGGACGGTGGATTTGCCACAGATCGACCCGATCAGTCTTCAGTCGTTTCAGGCTCGCATCAATAGCCGAGGAGAGATAGGTGGCGCTGCTATCGTAGGGTATCGGCGGCATGATCCCGCCCTTGGTTGCCAGCACCATCTGGTCGCGCATTCCCGGATTGCGATCGAAAACCTGACCAAGCAATTCTTCAGCATCGCCAAAGCCGACACCGGGCGACACAAAACCATAGATATCGGCCGTATCGAAAAAGGTGATGCCGCTTTCAAACGCCGCGTTGACCAGTTGTTCGGCCTCGGCAATGTCGCGGCCTGCGAAGCGCCACATGCCCCAGGCGAGGCTGGACACCTCTATCCCGCTCTTGCCCAGCATCCGGCTGCGCGGCGGGTTCGGCAATGTCAGATTGGCGTTCATCGGTAAACTGGGCTCCCCTTATGACAACGATGTCTTATTGGACGTTAAAGCGGAGTCGCGTCAAGGCTGCATTGTTAGTTTTTGGCGACGGGGGCGGTTGATCCGCGTTCCACAAGATCATGCTGCAATCGCTGGTGGAATACGCCTTTTTCGACAGAAAAAAGACGTTCGGTCGCAGCATAGGCCAGCTCACGCACTGGCTGCCTTATGGTCGTAAGCGGCGGCCAGACCAGTTGGGCAAGTGGCGTATCGTCAAAACCGGCAACCGACAATTCACCCGGCACGTCGACGCCGATCCTATGCGCGAAGGACAGCACGCCGGCGGCCATATCGTCATTACTCGCAAAGATCGCAGTCGGCCGCTTGGGCAGGCCGAGCAATATCTCTGCCGCCGTCATACCGCTTTCAAAATCGAATGTGCCCGGACGGACAATTGAAGGCTCGTAGGAAATCCCTGCCCTGTCCAGTGCGCGGCGATATCCGAAATGGCGCTGGTCGCTTGCCATATGGTTGGGGTGACCCATGACAAAGCCGATCCGCCGGTGCCCCTGATTGATCAGGAATGTGGTCATGTCATCGGCCGCCTGCGCGTCGTCCATAAAGACCGAACTGGTCAGTGCATGGTTGGTCCCGGGCGAAATGCGAACAAAACTGATGCCGCGCCGTTCCAGCTCTTCCAACGCAGCAGCCGCATCGGTAACAGGCGATGAAAGAATGACGCCATCGACGTGGGTTTCATCGATCAGACCGCCAATTTCCTGTGCCAATCCAGGGGAATCGACATCCACCGGTTGCGCCAGCATCCGCACGCCCTGTTCCCGGCAGCGCGCCCAGACACCTTCCTGCACGGCATGAATATAATAAGGACTGTGATTGTCGTAGATTAGCGCAATCTGGAACGATCGGAATCCGGCCAATGTGCGCGCGGCAAGGCTGGGGCTGAAATTCAGCGCAGCCACCGCTGCCTCAACTTTGAGCCGCGTATCTTCGCGGACATAACGCTCTTTATTCAGGACGCGCGAGACCGTCTTGATCGAAACGCCCGCCATGCGGGATACATCCTTGATCGTGACGCGCATGGCATTTGGGTAACAGTCAGACCAAAAACCGCAAGCCTTCTATTCCCCCTCTTGCCAAGCATTGCATATTTTGTGACAGGGCTGTCAGAAAATTATCAGAAGACGTTGGAGGCATTTTGACCGAGGTGGTTCGTTACGGACTGGTGGGAACCGGCATGATGGGCGTGGAGCATATCCGGAACCTCGCCGTTACATCAGGCGCGGTTGTTACGGCACTGGCAGATCCCACGGAAAACTCTCTCGGCTGGGCAAAAAACGCCCTTGGCGCAACGGCAGAGGGCGTTCAGGCCTTTTCCAGCGCGGCCGAACTCGCGGCATCCGGCCTGTGCGACGCAGTGATCGTTGCCAGCCCCAATTACACCCACCGCTCCGTGCTGGAGCCGCTTTTCGATGCCGGCCTCCACATTTTGTGCGAAAAACCTCTGGCCACCAAGATTGAAGATGCGCGCTGGATCGTCGAGCGTGCGGCGCAAAGCTCCGGCATATTCTGGACGGCGATGGAATATCGCTACATGCCCCCCGCAGCGGAATTCATCGCGCAGGTGCATGGCGGCCGCATTGGCAATTTGCGGATGCTCTCAATCCGTGAACATCGCTTCCCCTTCCTGCCCAAGGTTGGCGACTGGAACCGTTTTGCCGAAAACACTGGCGGCACGATGGTGGAGAAATGCTGCCATTTCTTCGACCTGATGCGACTGATCGTGCAGAGCGAACCGGTGCGCGTTTATTGTTCAGGCGCGATGGACGTGAACCATATCGACGAAAATTATGGTGGGCGCACGCCTGACATTATCGACAACAGCTATACGACCGTCGATTTCGCCAATGGTGTTCGCGCAATGCTCGATCTGTCGATGTTTGCTGATGGCGCCGAAAATCAGGAAGAAATCACCGCAGTTGGCGACAAGGCGCGTCTCGACTGCCTGATCCCCGAAGGCAGCCTTGTTTTCAGCCCACGTACCGGGTTCATGCAGCCCAAGGCTGTCGAGCGCAGCCATGTCGCTGTGGACGAAACCGCACTCAAGGCAGGTAGCCACCATGGCTCCACCTATTATGAGCACCAGAAATTCTTGGCTGCCGTGCGTGGTGAAGGACAAGTAGAAGTCACCGCAGAGGATGGACTGCGCGCCGTCGCCATTGGCATGGCCGCAGAGATAAGTGCGCGCGAAAAGCGTGTGGTTGAAATGAGTGAATTGGGTTTTTGAGCCCTTAAAAGAAGATAATTGTTCAGGAGGAAGTTATGAAATCTTACTTGAAATCAACGAGTGCGCTCACCTTCATCGGTGCTGCTATACTTGCCGGCGTGGCAACGCCCGCAATGGCGCAGGTCGAAGAGATCGTCGTCACCGCGCAAAAGGTTGAAGAAAACGTCCAAGACGTTCCTATCGCGATCACCGCAGTTTCGGGTGACGCGCTGACTGACAGCGGCACCAACAGCCTTGAAGATCTGGGCCAGCTGGTTCCCTCAGTGACCTTCCGCAAGGGCACCACCAACGCAAACTCCGCCGTCGTTCTGCGCGGCGTCGGCACCATCTCCTTCTCGATTGCAGCTGAGCCCAGCGTATCGACCGTCGTTGACGGCGTTGTCCTGAGCCGGTCGGGCCAGGCCTTTGCTGACCTCGTCGAGATCGAGCGCCTCGAAGTTCTCCGCGGTCCGCAGGGCACATTGTTCGGGAAAAACGCGTCGGCGGGCCTGATCAACATCGTGTCGAAGGGCGGCGAAGATACGTTCGGCGGATCGGCCGCAGTGGAATTTGCAGAAGGCAATGAAGTACGCGTACGCGGCACCGTGACCGGTCCTGTTGCCGAAAACCTGAATTTCCGCGTCAACGGCTTCTTCGGCAGCTATGCCGGCAACATCACCAATGTTTTACCGAACCTGACCCGCGATGAGAAAATCAACGGTTACAAGCGTGTCGGTTTCCGCGGTCTTCTCGATTATGACAATGGCCCTGCGCGCATCAAGATCATTGCCGACTATTATGAAGCCGATGATGATTGCTGCGGTGAAGTCACCGGCGTGTCACGCGGTGCCGTACTTGATGCCGAACTGAATCTGCCCAACGGCGTCGCGCTTGGCGAGGACCAGCGTTATGTAAACCACAACCTCGTCACCCAGTCGCTTGACCGTCAATGGGGCATCACCGTCAACAGTGATTTCGATGTGTTCAGTGACCATACGCTGAGCGCGATTTATGGCTATCGCAGCTGGAACAACACCGAACTGCGTGAAGGCGACTTTCTGCCGCGCGCAATCGTCGGCACGCCTGAACTGCACGACACCGGCTTTGTAGAGACCGATCAGCAGTCGCTGGAAATCCGCCTCGCCTCGCCCCAGGACAAGGCATTCAAATATCAGGTGGGCGGTTTCTATTGGAAATCAGAAAACACCCAGGATTTCACGCGTCAGTCGATCCGTTGCACCACATCGACCCTGCCGGTCGATACACGCACAGGCGCCCAGCCCTGCAACCTCAACGATACCGTTAACACCCTGTTCCCGCGCGCGACGTCGAACAGCCTTGTCGATATCGAAAACTATGCAGTATTCGGCCAGGCAACCTATGATTTCACTGACTGGGTCGGCCTCACCGTCGGCCTGCGTTACACGCATGACTCGATCGACTATGCGCATCGCCGCTTCCCTGCGATCAATCGCACCACCGGCCTTCCGCTTCCCGCAAGCGCGCTGGGCGGTACGGGCGTCAACGCCAACCCGGCCGGCGGCCTGCTGACCGCAACCCCTCCGGGCAATGGCACGGTGCTGTCGACCGGCGGTTCATCGAACAACAACTTCTCGGGCAAGAGCGTACTCACCGTGAAGCCGAGCGACGACCTGATGTTCTATGGCAGCTATACACGCGGTTATAAGGGCCCGGCGTTCAATATCTTCTTCAACCACACAGCGCCAACCAACGCGACACCGATCGATGAAGAAACCTCGGACGCCTTCGAACTGGGTTTCAAGAGCCAGTTTGCTGATAAGCGTATCCAGCTGAACGCAGCATTGTTCCAGGCAACCTATGACGGTTTCCAAGCGAACAACTTCGTTCTCCTGAACGGCACGACGATCACCAACCTGACCAATGCAGGCACGGTGCGGACCAAGGGCTTTGAACTTGATGCGATCGTCAATGCTGCAGAGGGCCTGAACCTTTTCGGCAACCTTGCTTATGCCGACGCAAAGGTGAAGCGCTTCAACCCCAACCCGCTGACCAACGCGCCCGACGCGCGCAACGGCACAAAGTTGCCGCTCGCGCCAGAGTGGAGCTGGAATGTCGGGGCGGAATATGAAGGCCGCTTCAACCTGTTCAGCGCTGATGCCAAAATCTATCTGCGGACCAATTACAGCTACACCGATGATCAGTTCTCCGATCTCGGCTTGGGCGGTCCGATCGACAGCTATGGCATGTGGAATGCAAGCATCGGCTTCTCGGATGCCGACGACAATTACCGTGCGACATTCTTCATCCGCAACATCTCGGATGAAAGCTATGTTCTGCTGAACACCAGCGCCGGTCAGCGCCTGCACATTCCGCGCGATGCCGACCGCTATATGGGTGCATCGTTCCGCGTGAATTTCTGATGCAATCGGAATAAGTCTGCGGGGTCGGGGAGCATGCTTCCCGACCCCATTTTTTTGCCGGGAGGAGGAGACAGGGCCATGAAGGTCATTACACCGCAATTGCGCTGGACATTGTTCGGATTGCTCTGCGTCGCGGGCATCTTCAACGCGATGGACCGGCCGATTATCGCCATCCTCAAACCCGATATGTCGGCTGACCTTGGCTGGAGCGATAGCGACTTTGCCAATCTGGCGTTCGTCACACAAATGGCGGCGGCTTTCTCCTTTCTGTTTACCGGTTGGCTGGTTGATAAACTGGGTGTCTGGCGGTCAATGATCGCCGGCGTGTCGACCTGGAGTCTTGCAGCCATCGCACATGGCTGGGCGATTGCCGCTTGGCAGGTGGTGGGTGCACGCATCGGCCTCGGCGCAACCGAAGCAGTGCAGACCCCTCTGACGATTAAGACCGTGGCGACGCTCTTTCCTCCTGACAAGCGCAGCTTTGCCTTTGGTGTGGGAACGGCGATTGCCGGGCTTGGCACGATCGCCATGCCGTTTTTCATTCCCGTTCTCGCCGCCTATATGGGCTGGCGCGGAGCGCTGGTTTTTGGCGGGGTGGCCGGCTTTGCCATACTCGGGCTCTGGCTTTGGTTTGCGCGCGGCATCCGTTTTGACGACGGCGCAGAAGACGCAAATCGTGATTTTTCGGATGATAGCGCCCCTTACGGCCCGATCCTGATGGAAAAACGTACCTGGGCGATTGTGATTGCCAAGGCGATTTCTGATGCAACCTGGTGGTTGATGGGTTTCTGGTTGCCCGATTTCTATCGCAAAACTTTCGGCCTTTCGACCGAGGAGCTGGCTGTCCCTCTCGCAATCGCTTTTCTGGGATCGGGCGGCGGTGCGCTCTTTGCCGGTTGGATATCCACCCGCCTTCTGGAAAAAGGCTGGAGCGTCAACCGCGTGCGTAAGACAGTGATGCTGGTATCCGCACTGATCGTGACGCCGCTGCCCTTCGTGCTCAGCCTCGATTCCTTCTGGCCAGTTGCGATCATGATGGGCGTCGTCATGGCCGGGCATCAGGGCTTTTCGCTCTCGATTTTCTCAACCATCACCGATGTCGTGCCGCGGGCCAAGGTCGGCCGTGTGACGGCGTTCGGTGCATTCATGGGCAATATGGGCGGAGCGCTGATCCAACTGGTGACGGGCGCCGTTTTGGCTGCAGGACTGGGCTTTACCCCCTTGTTCCTGTTCGCCGCAGTCTCCTACCTGCTGGCGCTTGCTTGGTTGCACCTGTTGTTGCCAGAAATCCGGCGCAGCTAACACCATCCCCATTTGACGCACGGGTCGAGCGGCCAATGCTTGACCCGTTCCCGATTTCGCACATAATGGAACATATAGTGAACAATTGTGTGATTCGAACCCATGCTGGCAATCCATTCCCTCGGACTAAGCCCCCCTTCCCCCTTGCGCCGCCA
Organism: Sphingobium sp.; assembly: GCA_035196065.1. NCBI lineage: Bacteria > Pseudomonadati > Pseudomonadota > Alphaproteobacteria > Sphingomonadales > Sphingobiaceae > Sphingobium > Sphingobium sp. The sequence goes on along the minus strand of CP136575.1, from coordinate 1,730,201 downwards.
TGCAACTGGGGTTCCGTCGGTTGATGCCGCGCTTGCGGGCGGGATTGCTTATGGCCAGGTGCATGAAATCCATGCGGCTGAGGCAGATGATCTGGCAGGCGCAGCCGGCTTTGCCGCCATAGTTGCAGGCGCAATGGCCATTGGAGAGGCACAGGATTCGCCCCGGCCATTGCTCTGGCTGAGAACGGCAAAGGCCGCACGGGCCGCCGGAATGATCCAGGGTGAAGGCTGGCGCGATCTGGGCGGCACCCCCAACAATTGCCTGTTCGTCCTCACCCGTGATGCAAAGCAGTTGCTACGCGCCACCGTCGATGCCCTGCGCAGCGGCAGCATAGGCGCGCTGATCGCCGAGACCGTCGGCAATCTGCCCGAACTTGATCTGACCGCCAGCCGCCGCCTTTCACTGGCCGCCGAAAAATCCGGGATCGCGCTGTTCTTGCTGCGCGGCGATGGAGGGGCAAACCCCAGCGCGGCCGAAACCCGCTGGCGGGTGGCCGCAGCACCTTCGCGCGCCCTGCCTGCACAGGCCCCGGGCGCACCTGTTTTTGACCTTGAATTATTGCGCCAGCGATCAGGCCCTTCGGGCATGCGCTGGCAATTGGAGTGGGACCGTGACCGGGGCATTTTCATCGACGCGGCGACAGCTGGCACTCTGGTTTCCGCACCTGTCCGCAGACCGTCTGCGGCAGCAGGAACCAACCCTGCTCGCTTCGGCCAACGCGCAGCCTGACTCCGCCCAAACGCCGCCTGTCGTCTTTGTCGCCAAGGCGAAGAACGCGCTGCGTCTGGCGGCAGTAGATGCACGCGGACAGGATCTGGGTCTTACCCCCGGCATGGCGCTTGCCGATGCGCGGGCCCGCATTCCCGATCTGATTGCGGTTGAGGCAGACGATGCAGCGGATCGGGACTGGCTCGACCTGCTGGCCCATTCGTGCATCGCCTTTTCCCCGCATGTGGTGCCGCACGCACCCGACGCCATCTGCATCGACATCAAGGGGTGCGAGCATCTGTTCGGCGGCGAAGCGGCGCTGTGCGACGCGGTTGCAACGCATATGGACGCCCGCGGCATGACCCTGCGCATGGCCTGTGCGGCAACGGCAGAGGCGGCGCTTGCGCTTGCCCGCCATGCACCTTTGCCGGTCAGTGACGAGGCCAAGGCGATCCGTGCTCTGCCGGTGGTGGCGCTAGGGCTTGGTGATGGAGCGACGCTGGCACTGCTGCGCGCGGGCCTCAAGACCGTGGGTGAGGTTGCCGGCAGACCACGGGCCACGATCGCCGCGCGCTTCGGAATTGAGGCGGTGCATGCGATCGAATGGCTTCTGGGCGAGGAAGAGCGGCCCGGCACCCCTTTGCAGCAAGAAAGACCCTTGCGTTTCGAGCGGCGCTTTGCAGAGCCTGTGGCGCATGAACGTGCGGTCGCAGCGGCCTTCGCCGAATTGATCGCCGAGGCCGGAGCAGCCATGGAAAAGCGGGGCCTAGGCGGACGCCGTTTCGTTCTGGTTTTCGATCGCAGTGACGGCAAGAAACGAAAACTCGAAATTGCGACAGGCGCACCCACACGCGATCCCGCGCCGCTGCTCCGGCTGTTTGACGAACGCATTGCCGCCCTGTCCGATCCGCTTGATCCGGGCTTTGGTTATGACCGGATCGAACTGCATGTAGTGCAAAGCGACCCGCTTTCCCCGGTACAGCAAGGTTTTGACGGGGAGGAACAGACAACAGGCGCGCTTTCCGAACTGATAGACCGGCTGAGCACCCGGCTTGATCCCGGCGCGGTGCGTCGGCTTGTTCCGCGTGACAGCCATATTCCCGAACAGGCGCAGCTTGCTTTGCCTGCGGTCGAGGCGCGCACTCCTGCCCCCTGGCCTTCCCCGTCTGTGGGAGAGCCGCCGCTGCGTCCGCTCTTTCTCTTCGATCCGCCACAAGCGGTGGAGGTGATTGCCGAAGTGCCAGACGGCCCGCCGCACCGTTTTCGCTGGAAACGCAAATTACATGAGGTTCGGCTTTTTGAAGGACCGGAACGGATCGCAAGTGAATGGTGGAAGCGACCTGCCTCCTCCCTACCGCTTGCGGGAGAGGCAGGCGGAGGGCCCGAAACTAAAGACAGGCCCTCCCCCAATCCCCCCCGCAAACAGGAGGGGGATTTGACCCGCGACTATTACCGCGTCGAGGATGTTCGCGGGCGGCGCTACTGGATTTTCCGCCACGGGCTGTATGAAGAAAAGGCACAGCCAAAATGGTATCTGCACGGCCTGTTCGCATGAGCGCAGATTTTGCCGAATTGGTCGCTGCAACCAATTACAGCTTTCTGCATGGTGCCTCGCATCCGGCAGACATGGTGTGGCGCGCAGCCCTGCTGGGGATGCAGGGCATCGGCATCGCCGATCGCAACAGCGTCGCGGGCGTCGTCCGCGCCCATATCGCCTGGCGGGAGGTGCGCGCCCAGTTTCCGGATTTCCGGCTGGTGGTCGGCGCGCGGCTGGTCTTTGCAGATGATACGCCGGATATCGTCGCTTATCCCATGACCCGAAACGGCTGGGGACGGCTGACCCGGCTGCTCACCTTGGGCAACCGCCGCGCAGTGAAGGGCGACTGCATCCTCCATTTCGAGGATCTGCTGGAATATGGCGAAGAGTTGTTGCTGATCGCACTAGGCGGGGAGCAGGAATGGCTTGGCCGTCTCAAGGCGGCTTTCCCGGATCGCCTCTGGCTGGGTGCGACCATGCCCAGGGGTGGCGTAGATGCCCGCAAGACTGCCCAACTCTCTGGGTTGAGCCACGCTACCCAGATCCCCCTTATCGCTACCAATGATGTGCTTTATGCAAGGCCCGAAGCGCGCGCGCTCCACGACATTGTCACCTGCATTCGCGAAGGCACAACGATCTACAGCGCGGGTCGGCGCCTTCTTGCCAATGCCGAACGGCATTTGAAACCGCCTGCCGAAATGGCGCGGCTGTTCCGCCATTATCCGGATGCGATCGCGGCAACGCAGGATGTGCTCTCGCGCATCAGCTTCACCCTAGACGATCTTAAATATGAATATCCGCATGAGCCGGTGCCGTCGGGCTGGGAACCACAGGACTGGCTGGAACATATGGTGATGGAGGCCGCCAGTCAGCGTTTCCCCCAAGGCCTGCCCGATATCTGGCGCACAACGATCGAAGACGAGTTCCGCCTGATCCGCGCCAAGAATTACGCTTATTATTTCCTCACCGTACACGACATTGTGCGCTTTGCGCGCGGGCTTGATCCGCCGATCCTATGCCAAGGGCGCGGCAGTGCGGCCAATTCGGTGGTCTGTTATCTTCTTGGTATCACGCCGGTCGATCCGGTGGCAAACAAGCTGCTATTCAGCCGCTTCCTCTCTGAAGAGCGCAATGAGCCTCCCGATATCGATGTCGATTTCGAACATGAGCGGCGCGAAGAGGTGATGCAATATATCTACCGCCGCTATGGCCGCGACCGGGCGGGGATCGCCGCAACGGTGATCCATTACCGCCCGCGCAGCACGATCCGCGAGGTTGGCAAGGCATTGGGGCTGACCGAGGATGTGACCGCCCGCCTCTCCAGTACCATCTGGGGCAGTTGGGGCGGTGATGTACCCGAGGCGCGGGTTAGCGAAGCCGGGTTCGACCCTACCAATCCGGAAATGGTGCGATTGAAGACGCTTGTTGACCAGCTTCTCGAATTTCCGCGTCATCTGTCACAGCATGTCGGTGGTTTCGTGTTGACCGAGCGGCGGCTTGATGAACTGGTCCCGATCCACAATGCGGCAATGCCCGACCGTACCTTCATCGAATGGGACAAGGACGATATCGATGCACTCGGCCTGATGAAGGTTGATATACTTGCGCTCGGGATGCTGACCTGCATCAGAAAGGCCTTTGATATTTTGAATGAAGGCCCTCCACTCCCGCGTGCGGGAGAGGCCGGGGGAAGGCCTGACTTGAAAATGATGAACAGACCCTCCCCTAACCGCTGTGACTCCGGCACGCATTCGGCTGCCCGTAAGCGGGAGGGCAATCTCCTCAGCCTTTCCACCATTCCCACCGAATGTCCGAAGGTTTACGCCATGCTGCGCCGGGGCGACAGCATCGGGACATTCCAAGTCGAAAGCCGCGCGCAGATCAACATGCTGCCGCGGATGAAGCCCAAATGCCTTTACGATCTGGTGATTCAGGTGGCGATCGTGCGGCCGGGGCCGATCCAGGGCGGGATGGTGCATCCCTATCTGCGCCGCCGCAATGGTGAGGAAGCGGTCGAATATCCGTCCCCCGCGGCACCGCATAACCCGAATGAACTGCGCGACGTGCTCGAAAAGACACTGGGTGTGCCGCTGTTCCAGGAACAGGCGATGAAGCTTGCCATTGTCGCTGCCAATTTCACCCCGGCGCAGGCCGATGGCCTCAGGCGGGCAATGGCAACTTTTCGCAATGTCGGCACGATGCACCGGTACGAAGAAATGCTGATCAATGGCATGGTTACGCGTGGTTATAGCCGCGACTTTGCCGAACGCTGTTTTGGCCAGATCAGGGGCTTTGGCGAATATGGCTTTCCCGAAAGCCATGCCCAGGCCTTTGGCTGGCTTGCCTATGTATCGAGCTGGCTCAAATGCCATCATCCGGCAGTGTTCACCTGCGCGTTGTTAAATTCGCAGCCTATGGGCTTCTACGCACCCGCGCAGCTGGTGCGCGACGCGCAGGAACATGGTGTCGAGATATGCGGGGTCGATGTGAATGCGAGTGGCTGGGACAATGGGGTAGAGGCAATGCCGGCAGGCCGGCTCTCCCTACGCCTTGGTCTTCGCCAGATTGACGGCTTCCGGCAGGCATGGGGTGAAGCGATCGAAACTGCGCGTACTGCGGGGCCCTTCACCTCAATTGAGGATCTGGCCCGTCGTGCCGCGCTACCGCCTGCCGCACTGCGCAAACTGGCCGATGCCGATGCCGTGGGCTCGCTTGGCAAGGGGCGCCGCGATGCGCTGTGGGAAGCGCGGCGCACCCCGGCCGGCCAACTGCCGCTTTTCGCCTTTGCCGAGACTACCGAACTGGGAGCAGAGCCTGATGCACAACTTCCCGCCATGCCGCTTTCTGAGGAAATGGTTGCCGATTACCAGATGCTGCGCCTGTCGCTGAAGGCCCATCCGATGCAGTTCCTGCGCGATGCCTTTACGCGCGAAGGGGTGCTGAGCTGTGCCGACACCAATGCAGCACCTGACGGACGGCGGGTGGCCTGTGCCGGCATAGTCCTGATCCGCCAACGCCCCGGCAAGGGCAATGCCGTGTTCATCACGATCGAAGATGAAACCGGCGTGGTCAACGCTCTCCTCTGGGCGCGCGACATGGAGAAACAACGCCGCGCAGTCATGGCATCGCGGCTGATGCGGATCGACGGTGAAATCCAGCGCAGCAAGGAAGGCGTCGTCCACCTGATGGCCGCGCGGATCATCGACTATACCGGCTGGCTAGACAGATTGTCGGAAAGCCATCGTGCCCGGCCGCAATTGTCACGCGCCGATGAAGTCACACGCCAGCAAGAGCCGCGCACACCGGTGCAGACCCGCAGTCATCCTCGCAATGTCCGTATTCTGCCCAAATCGCGGGACTTTCACTGAACCGCTCAACTGGCCGCCTTGGGCAATTCCAGCCGCACCAGCAGCCCGCCCATATCTTCACTTTCGTCCAACTCGATCGAACCATTATAGATTTCGGCGACATCTCGTACGATCGCCATACCAAGCCCGGTACCCGGCTTGCTGGTATCCAGCCGCACACCACGATCGAAAATCCGCGCGCGTTCAACCTCGGGAATGCCGCGACCATCATCCTCAATCAGGATGCGCGCCATATCACCCGCATCCTCGACCGTCACGAACACACTGCCGCCGCCATATTTGGCTGCGTTTTCGACAAGGTTGCCGAGCATTTCATCCAGATCCTGCCGTTCGACACGCACCGCCAGATCCTTGCTGCCCGCCATATCAAGCCGGACATGACGGTAAAGCCGGCCCACCGCACGCTCGACCGATTCCAGGCTTTGCCAGACCTCAGCACGGCTATGGCTGTGCCCGCGCCGGCCCACCGCCCGGGCACGGGCAAGATGGTGATCCACCTGCCGACGCATCGTCGTCGCTTCGCGGATCACCGTTTCCGCAAGATCGGGGGCCTGCGCGGTCGCGCTGTTCATGATCACCGTCAATGGAGTCTTCAACGCATGCGCCAGATTGCCCGCATGGCGCCGAGCTTCTTCAGCCTGTTTCTCATTATGATCAAGCAATGCATTGAGTTCATTGACCATTGGCATAACTTCATCCGGCAAGGCATCGTGCAGTCTATGCTGCCGGCCGCTGCGCATCGCGGCAATTTCGCGCCGCACATCACGCAAGGGCCATAGCCCGTAAAAAGTCTGCAAAGCGGCGAGGATGATAAGGCCAAAGGCCAGCACGGCAAAGGCAGTCGCCAGCACAGTGCGCAATTCAGTGATTTGGGCGTCCAGACTTTCACGGCTGGCCGCGACCATGAAGATCCAGCGCGTATCGCTGTCGGGCAATACGATCACACGCTCTAAGATACGCAGCGGTTCGCCCTGAAATTCATCGCTGTTGCGAAAATGCGGCTCGGTATCGTCATGGCTGTAATCGACCTTCAGCGTACGATCCCATAGCGAACGGGATGGCCAAGGTTCTTTGCCTTGGCCACTGATCTGATAATACAGTCCGCTATTGGGTTCCAGAAAACGCTGGTCACCCAAAGGGCGGTTCAAACGTATCTCGCCATCAGGGCCTATTTCTGACGACGCGATCATCGCCGTCAGCACATATTCCATCTGGTCATCGAAATTGTCAGAAACAGCGTTGGTGAGCACCCTGTCGAGCGCGATACCTCCCGCGAGCAAAAGCAGCGAAATCCATGCCGCCGCTATGATGATCATGCGGCGGCTGAGTGATCCGGTGCCGATGCGCGGCTTGTTTAACCCCGAAGACGATATCAATGTGCGATCGCCCTCTGCCATCGTTTATCCGCGCGGTTCTTCCAGGCTGTAACCAAGACCGCGAATGGTCGAAATCACATCCTGGCCCAGTTTCTTGCGGATACGCGTGACGAACACTTCGATAGTGTTGGAATCGCGGTCGAAATCCTGATCGTAAATATGCTCGATCAATTCGGTGCGACTGACGACCTTACCCTTGTGGTGCATCAGATAGGATAGCAGCTTATATTCCTGCGCCGTTAGCTTCACCGGTTCGCCGTTCAGCGTCACCCGGCCCGAACGGGTATCGAGGCGCACCTCGCCCGCGGTCAGTTCCGACGAGGCATTGCCTGAAGCGCGACGGATCAACGCACGCAAGCGCGCAATCAGTTCCTCAGTCTGGAACGGCTTCGCCAGATAATCGTCAGCGCCAGCATCAAGGCCTGCAACCTTATCAGACCAGCTATCGCGCGCGGTGAGGACAAGGACCGGGAATTTCTTGCCTTCGCGACGCCAGCGATCAAGAATCGTCAAGCCGTCGATTGTTGGCAATCCAAGGTCAAGCACGACAGCATCGTAATTCTCGGTCGAACCCAAAAAATGGCCATCCTCGCCATCATTGGAAAGGTCGACGGCATAGCCTGCACCTTCCAGCGTTGATTTGAGCTGCTGGCCCAAAGTCGGCTCATCTTCCACGATCAGGATGCGCATATCGCTTCCTTGCTCCCTTGTTCGGTTATTGATTTTGTCGAGATAACAGATTGGACCGGCGGCGCAAAGCAAAGGCGAATAAGCGCTGTCAGCGCTGACGCAATATGCTCCCGGAGCGCGCGTCGACATCCACAAAGATGACGCGTCCGCCATCGATGAATTTCAGCCGGTAGACCTGTGCATTGCCATCATATTCGGGGCCCAGATATTCCATCCCACGCATCCGCGGGACGATCCGTCCTTCGATTTCACGCAATGAAAGCACCTTCCCCGAATGCATCTGTTCGCGCGCCTTGCCCTGATCATCGCCTTTTCGGGCATGCGCAGGGGCCGTCGCCCCAGAAGTGACGAACGCGATAGCAATGAGAGAGAGAACGATCTTTTGCATGGCATCCAGTTAGTCTGCTTGCATTGAACCAAGTCTGAACGGTGCGTCAATGCTTTGGTAAGCATTGACGCACCGTTCGACACTCACTTCACCATTTCGAAGGTGAAATTCATCGTGGAAGCGATCCGCACCAAACCAGGCGATATCGGGCTGGATTTGGACGACGCATCGGCGGAACGCATCTCCGCCATCGGCATGGGAGTGCCGCCAAAATCGTTAGACTGCTCTTGCACGCGCAAAACACGTACACTGGCATAACCTGCCTTTCGAGCAATCGCATTGGCCCACGCCATGGCGCTATCCCATACCTTGTCGCTTGCGGCCTGTTCGAGCTTGCTGTCATCGTCAACCGTGAAGATCGGACCGTTGAAGTTGGTTGCACCATCGCTTGCCAATGCATCAAGAAAAGCCGGCATTTTCTTCAGTTCACGCAGCTTTGCGGTGACCATATTGCTGGCGACAAAGCCACGGAACATCTGGCGCCCTTCCTCATAATCAAATTGCTGGTTAAGCGAGAGCTGTGTCGTCTGGATATCCCGGTCGGCAATGCCGAGCGCCTTCAGCCGCGATATGACTGCCGCCATCTGAACATTATTCAGCCGGACCGCCTCATTCGCAGTAGGTGCAATTGTCTGCACGCCAGTTGAAAAACTGGCCACGTCGGGAACTGCATCGATATATTCGGTGACCGAAAGGTCGATCACAGGGCTTGTCGCTGTCAGCATGACCTCGGTTGCCATGGCTTGTCCTGCGGCAAGCGTGCTGCCTGCCAGAATGGCGGCGGTGATCAATTTGCGCATATCTGCTCCTTTGCTGCGATCAGATCGCGGCGCTGCGGGCAAATTCGATGTAAATTTCACGCAACCGCCGTGTGATCGGGCCACATTTGCCATCCCCAATCTGAACGCCGTCTATACGGGTGACCGGCAGCACAAAGGAGGAAGCTGAGGTTACCAATGCCTCCGCTGCCATTTTGGCTTCTTGGACCGTGAACAGGCGAGTCTCTATTTGCACGGGGCCCTGCCGGGCGAGTTCCAGCACCGAGGCCTGCGTGATCCCATGAAGAATGTTGTTATCGAGCGGCCGGGTGATGAGCACGCCGTCACGGGTCACGATATGGGCGTTTTGCGAGGTGCCTTCGCTGATAAATCCATCGCGCACCAGCCAGGCATCGTCCGCTCCCTGCGCCTTCGCCTCTGCCTTCATCAGCGAAGCGAAGAGCAACTGCGTAGTCTTCACATGCGCCATCTGCCAACGCCGATCAGGGAAGGTCAGCACCGAAATCCCGCTTTCGGCCTGCACCCGATCGACCAGCGCAGCATTTTGGGTGAAGCCAACGACAGTCGGGGCCAAATCTGCGGAAGGAAACAGGAAGTCCCGATCGCCCGGATTGCCCCGAGTTACCTCAAAATAGACCATGCCTTCAACGAGGCCGTTGCGAAGCACCAGTTCACGGCACATTTCCAGCAAGGCCTGATACGTCGGCGGCTGCATCATATTGAGTTCGGCCATTGAGCGGTGCAGCCGTTGGACATGGCCATCAAAATCAATCAGCCTGCCGTCGATCACCGAAATCACTTCATAAACCGCATCGGCAAATAGAAAACCGCGGTCGAAAATCGAGACCTTTGCTTCGTTTTCGGGAAGATAGGTGCCGTTGAGAAAGACAGTGCGCATGCGCCGGCCTTGCTGCAGCGGGGAAACCGCGTCAACCATCTTGCCCGTCGGAATGTCTCTGCCGCGAATGACCGAATAGCCGAAATGGGGTTGCCGCACTGTCCCCTTCCCCCTATCCGCCGCCGGGCATGTCCGCCCCACCCATCCTCTCTTATGAAGGCCTTTCACTGCAACAGGGTGCAGGCTGGCTGTTTACCGACATCGACGTCCATATCGGTCCGCGCGACCGGCTAGCGCTGATTGGCCGCAATGGTGCCGGCAAGACAACATTGTTGAGGCTAATCGCCGGGTCGATTGACGCTGATAAGGGCAAGCGGACAGTTGTTCCTGGAACAAACATTGTCGTTCTGGAACAGGATCCGGATTTCAGCGCCTTTGAACGGCTGGTCGATTTCTGCGTGGCCGGCGATCGTGCCCCGCCCGAGCATGAAGTGCGCGCCATAGCCGACCAGCTTGGCATCGATCTTGATCGCGAAGCAAAAACCGCGTCTGGCGGTGAACGCCGCCGCGCTGCCATCTGCCGGGCGCTGGCAAGCGAACCCGATTTGCTTTTGCTCGACGAGCCCACCAACCACCTCGATCTTGGGGCAATCGAATGGCTTGAGGACTGGTTGACCCGTTATAAGGGCGCTTTTGTCGTGATCAGCCACGACCGAACCTTCCTGACCCGGCTGACGCGACAGACCATCTGGCTTGATCGCGGCAATCTGCGCCGTAACGAAATCGGCTTTGGCGGCTATGAAGCCTGGATGGAGGCAGTGTACGCGGAAGAGGCACGTGCGGCCGAGAAGCTGGATGCAAAGCTAAAAATCGAGGCGCATTGGCTGGAACGGGGTGTGACCGCGCGGCGCAAGCGCAACCAGGGCCGCTTGGCCAAATTGTGGGAAATGCGCGCGCAGCGTGCGGCAATGCTTGGGCCGCAAGGGACAGCCAAGCTTGCTGCAGCCACCGACGAGGCCAAGACCAAGACCGTGATTGGGGCTGAAGGCGTAGGCAAGAATTTTGGCGACCGGCGGATCATCCGCGACTTCACCTTGCGTATCCAGCGCGGCGACCGCATCGGTATTGTCGGGGCAAATGGCGCCGGCAAGACGACGCTCATTCGCATGCTGACCGGCGAATTGGAACCTGACGAAGGCAAGATCACGCTTTCGAAGACGCTGAGCGGCATTGTTATCGACCAGCAGCGTAAGCTGCTATCTCCTGAAAAACGGGTGCGCGACGTGCTAGCCGATGGCAGCGACTGGATCACGGTGCGCGGCCATAAAAAGCATATTCAGGGATATCTGAAAGAGTTTTTGTTCGACCCCGGCCTTGTCGAAGCGCGGATCGGCACGCTTTCCGGCGGTGAACGCAGCCGCCTGTTGCTGGCCCGCGAATTCGCTCGCGAGGCGAACCTTCTCGTACTCGACGAGCCGACCAACGATCTCGATCTCGAAACGCTAGACCTGCTGCAGGAAGTAATCGCCGACTATGATGGCACCGTCCTGATCGTCAGCCATGACCGCGACTTTCTGGATCGCACCGTGACACTGACGCTGGGCCTCGACGGTTCGGGCAAGGTCGACATCATTGCTGGCGGCTATGCCGACTGGGAAGCAAAGCGCGACCGCCGCGACAAACCCGAAAGCCGCAAAAAGGCTGACAAGCCGACGGCCGCACCGCCTCCCCCGCCGCCCACCAAATCCGCCAAGCTGTCTTACAAAGACCAGCGCGATTATGACTTGCTCCCCAAGCGGATAGAAGAAATCGATGCAGCCATCGCCAAGGCAGAGGCGGAATTGGCGGACGCCAGCCTTTACACCCGCAATCCAAGCCGCTTTTCGGAACTGACGTCTAACATCGATGCATTGCGCGGCGAAAAGGACGCCGCCGAAGAACGATGGCTGATGCTGGCGGAAATGGTTGAGGGGCTGGCAGGATAAGATCTTTAGCCCGGCAGCCGGTAATATTCGGCTAGACGGTCGAGTGCGATCCTCAGCACAAGTTTTCCCGAACGCAATGGCCAACCCAGAGCCCTCTCGGCGACAGGAACACTCTCTCCCGCGCAGATAACCCGCCATGCAATATCGGCAAGGTCTCTACCTAGTGCCGACAAGGCACCATCGAAACGCTGCTTTGCGTGCAGCGAACGTTCGGTGGGCGTGAATGGCGACGGCACGCCCCGCTTACCGCGCGATACTGGAGTGGAATCCCAAACCATCGTTGTGCGCGGTCCAAGACTGGCATTTTCATAGTCACTGCGCAGTTTTTCACCTGCCAGCAATTGCCGGTCGGACAGGTTGCCATGCGCATGCAGCCATGAGAGCGGTGACTCGGACAGGTTGATCGTTACCGTCCGCCTCGGCTTGCGGCGCGATGCGTCATCCGCCGGGTCGGGAAGTGCCCGTTCGACCAAAATACGGGGATCACGGAAAGCGGTGGACCCGCTGACATTTGCACGGCGCGGCATAAGAGCTCCTTCGAATCGTTGACAAGCCCTCTTGCCATTTGGAGAATAATGTAGGACAGTGAAAACCTATTTGGTTATCCAAGGCCTTTCTTATGCTGCACCGTATCCGTGATGTCCGTCGCGCCAAGGGCCTCACATTGCTTGACGTCGCTGAACGCTGCAATCCGCCAACCACGGCCCAGACCATTGGCAGACTTGAAACCGGCACGCGTACACTGTCGCTAGATTGGTTGAACCGCATTGCCGATGCGCTGGGTGTAGACAGCAGCGAACTTGTGCAATTGCCGGATCAGCAAGAATTGTCGGTCGCCGCTCATTTGGGCATTGACGGAACGCACGCCCCTTCAAAGCCAGACGGGATGATTGCGCCACGACTTCTGGGCGAAATGGTCGGCATGCGCGTCAATGACAGCATCGGGGATTACCGGCGTGGTGACGAAATCTGGTGCGAAAAACTGCCGCCCGAACGTTTTACAGAGGCGCTGAATTGCGATGTGCTGCTGCCGCGCCCGGCGGGTCGTTTTCTTTTCGGGCGTCTTATCGGGCGCAACGACGGTAAACTGCATCTGCTCCCGCTAGCGGCAGGCGCGCGACAGCAGGTGATCACCGACCCTGTCTGGATTGGCCGCGCCACAAAGCTGATAAGAAGCCTGTAGGTCGCGCGATGGCCTTGCGCGTTCTTTCCCTATCGACCCTTTATCCAAGCGCTGCTTCACCCAATTTCGGTCGCTTTGTAGAATTGTCGCTTGATGCGGCAGAGGCAGTTGGTGGCGCGGAAATCGTGCGTATGAGCCCCAACGGATTGCCGCCCTGGCCAATGGCCAAGATATTGCCCAGCTATCGCCAGAAAGGCAATTTGCCGACCGAGGATGAATGGCGCGGCAAAAGGATATTGCGTCCGCGCTTCACCCTTTTTCCCGGCATTCTGCCTGCGCGTAATCCTACCTCCATCGTGCGCAGCATGTTACCGCTCGTCCGGCACCTGCATGCGCAAAAGCCATTCGATCTTATCGACGCCCAGTTTTTCTGGCCCGATGGCCCCGCTGCGATGGCGATAGCGGCAGAACTCGGCCTGCCCTTCTCGGTCAAGGCGCGTGGGGCAGATATCCACCATTGGTCCACCATAGATGGCTGTGCGCCGCATTTACGGGCAACAATCGGCGCTGCTGCTGGCTTGCTTGCAGTTTCGCAAGCCATGGCCGACGATCTAATCCAACTCGGCGCAGATCCGGGCAAAATTACCGTGCACCGGACCGGAATTGATCGCAGTCTTTTTCATGTCCCGGCTCAATCCCGGACGGAACTTCGGCAAATGACTGAGCTGTGCACGGAAGAACCGCTGCTTGTTTCTGTCGGCGCACTTATCCCGCGCAAGGGGCAGGTCTTTGCGATTGAGGCCTTGGCCCAAATTCCGGCCGCGCGACTGGTGTTGATCGGCGATGGCGAGGATCGCGCCATGCTCGGCGAGCGAGCGGGCCAAATGGGGGTCGCAGATCGTGTCCATTTCTTTGGTTCGCAGCCCCATGCCGATATCGCCCGCATCGTACAGGCCGCCGATCTTGCCGTGCTGCCCTCGTCGAGCGAAGGCCTTGCCAATGCGTGGATCGAGGCTCTCGCCTGCGGAACACCATTGGTCATTACAGACTGCGGCGGAGCGCGCGAAGTGCTAAACCATCCGGCAGCAGGCCAGATCGTTGACCGCAGCGTCGATGCCATTGCGCGCGCCATAAAGGCGCTGCTCGCCGATCCGCCAGCCCGCAAAGCGGTGGCGGCTTGCGTTGCAGAATATAGCTGGGAAACCAATGGGGCGGCGCTGGTCGCGCATTGGCAAAAAATGGGCGCCGCCGCCTGAACGGCAGCGGCACCTCGTTAAACAGAATTAGCTCAGCGGCCCTTCGGTGATCCGTTCGACCTTCGCATCGGCAACTTTCTCTTCCGGCACGAAGCTGTCTGGCGTAACGCCAAACCACACGAGGAATGGCGAAGCCTGATAGATTGACGAGTAGCTGCCAACGAAGATGCCAAAGGCCATGGCGACGCTGAAGCCGAATATCACATCGGGTCCAAAGACAACCAATATCACCAGCGGTGTCAGGATGGTCAAGCTGGTCATTACCGTGCGCGACAGCGTCTCGTTGACTGAGAGGTCGAGAAGCGCGGGCATCGCCATCTTACGAAATTTCATCAGATTTTCGCGAATCCGATCATAGATCACGATGGTATCGTTCAATGAATAGCCAATAATGGTCAGCAATGCCGCGATGGTATTGAGGTCAAATTCCATCTGTGTGAGCGCGAACAGCCCGAATGTCAGCGTGGTATCATGCACCAAGGCCCAGATCGCGCCTACGCCGAACTGCCATTCGAACCGAAACCAAATATAGGTTGCAACCCCCAGCGCCGCGGCAATCAGCGCAAACAATCCCTTTTCGAATAGCTCGCTCGATACTTTCCCCGAGACCGAATCAACGCCGTCGATCCGAACATTGGGATGCTGCTCTTTGATTTTGGCAACAATCTTGTCTGCCATCTCATTCGCGAGTTCGGGCTTCTGATCTGCTCCATCAGGCAGCTTCATGCGGATCGAAACCTGGTTTTCAGCTCCGAACCGCTGGATTGTAGGATCGCCATAGCCTAGCGAGCCCACGCTTTCGCGAAGTTCTTCCACCGGTGCCGTCGTTTCGCCGACAAAGGTGGTGCGGATCATCTGGCCGCCGATGAAGTCAACGCCAAAATTCAGCCCGCGTGTAGCAACCAATATGATCGACGCAACCATGAAGAAAATTGAAATCGCAAAGGCGATATTCCGCCATTTGAGGAAGCCAATATTGGTATCGTCAGGAACGAGTTTCAGAAGTTTCATGTCTTTCCCTCGTCTCAAATGTTGATGTCTTGCGGACGGTTCTTGCGCACCCAGCCTGACACCCACATCCGGGTCAGCGTGACTGCGGTGAAGACCGAGGTAACGATGCCGATCATCAATACCACAGCAAAGCCGCGAATGGGGCCCGAACCGAAAATGAACAGCAGAACGGCAGCGATAACGTTGGTGATATTCGCGTCAAAAATCGCACGACTGGCTTCCTTATAGCCATTTTCGAGCGCCTGTACGACCCGCCTGCCCTTTCGCCGCTCTTCACGGATACGTTCATTGATCAGCACGTTGGCATCAACCGCAGCGCCAATGGTGAGAACGAAGCCCGCTATCCCTGGCAAGGTCAGCGTCGCGTTGAACAAAGCCATCACCGCAAGGATCATGGCGACGTTGATGACCAGTGCATAGCTAGCATAGATGCCGAAGCGGCCGTAAGACAGGATCATCCACATCAGCACACCTGTCGTACCAATCAACGCCGCGAGGACGCCGCTGCGGATTGAGTCGGCACCAAGGTCGGGGCCAACAGAGCGTTCCTCGACCACCTTCAGATCAACTGGCAGCGCGCCCGAATTGAGCGAGATGGCAAGCTGGCTGGCGGATTCGACGGTGAAGCTGCCGGAAATCTGCGAAGCGCCGCCCAATATAGGTTCGTTAATCTGCGGGGCAGAGATCACTTGACCGTCAAGGATGATGGCAAACAGCTTTCCGGTATTCTGCTGCGTCATGCGGGCGAAACGTTGACCACCTTCGCCGTTGAACTGGATGTTCACGACGGGCTGGTTGTCTTGCGGATCAAAGCTTTGCTGCGCGCCGGTCAACTGGTCCCCCGCAATCCCGCCCAAACGGCGCACCGCGATAAAAGGAACACCCGTCGGGTTATTAGGATAAGGCAGAACCTGACTGCCGACACGGGCCTTGCCCTGGGCGGTCTGTTCGGGATCGGCATTTTCATCAACCAACTTGAATTCAAGCTTCGCTGTCTTGCCGATCAATTCTTTGAGCGCCTGCGGGTCCTGCAATCCGGGCACCTGCACAACGATACGGTCAGGTCCCTGGCGGATGATCGTCGGCTCCAGCGTACCGAGCGCGTTGATGCGTCGATCGATGACATCTTTTGCCGATTGCATCGCCTGATCAAGGACAGTGCTTTCCGTCCCGCTGTTGGGAGCAAGCGTGATGCGGTTTCCGTCTGTTACTTCGATAGACCAGTCGCGCCCGCCCGTATTGTTCGCCGTCACCGGCAAAAGCGCTTCACGTGCGGCGTCGATCTGGGCCGGATCGGTGACAGCAAAGCTCAATTTGCCGCCTGTCCGCGTAACATTATCAATGGCGATGCGCGGTTCAGCCCGGCGCATCGCGGTACGCACGCTATCTTCCAGCGATTCCAGCCGATCCCTTTCCAACTGGGCCACATCCGCCTCAAGCAGGATATGGCTGCCACCTGCAAGGTCGAGGCCGAGGCTGATTTTGGGCGCCGGCACGCCTTCCGGAATTTGGTCGAACCAGACCTTGGGCAGAAAACTGGGCAGCGCAGCCAAGAGGCTAAGCACAATAAGCGCCCGCAGCATCCAGATCCGCCATGGCGTAAAATCGAGCATTATCGTCCCCTATGAGGAAAGCCCGGGCCGATCAGGCTCAGTCGTTGGCGGGTTTCGTATTGCGGCTTTTTACGTCAGCGATGGTCGATTTTACGGCCTTAACGCGAACATTGGGGGCGATTTCGATTTCAACATGATCATCGGCGACCTTGGTCACTTTGCCCATGAGGCCGCCGCCCGTCACCACTTCGTCGTTCTTGCCAACAGCTTCGATCTTAGCTGCATGTTCTTTCGCGCGCTTTTGCTGCGGACGAATAAGCAGAAAATAGAAGACGACGAAAATCAGCAGCAGCGGCAAAATCTGAACAAAAAAGGCTGCCCCAGTCGAGCCTGTGCCTGCGCTGGCGGCTGTCGCAAAAATCATGGACGATGTCATTATTGCTTTTCCCCGATAAACTTAACTGGTTGGGCAGATAAGAAGCCCACCCCGGAAATCCAAGGCGCGCGGTTACCACCAAGGCTAAGTGCGCGCAACGTCAAAGCGTAATTGCAGCGCACAAGGCCCCTTGCTTTTGCGCCAGCCGCCCCATATAGGCGCGCTTCCATCGCTTGCAGCGCAAGCTTTGGCGGTCGGGACGTAGCGCAGCCTGGTAGCGCATCACACTGGGGGTGTGGGGGTCGGAGGTTCGAATCCTCTCGTCCCGACCAATTTTCCCAATAGCTTATCGAAATTTTCTTGGGCGCTGTATAAGCGATTGATGCCGAAGTTCCATTGTTTGTCTGCATCACCAAAGGCATTCCGGTGCGCGTGAAGCGCGCGCTTTCGGGTTCGAAATCGCGCCTTATCGGCCCGACCTGCCCGGGCGTGCTGACGCCGGGTGAATGCAAGATCGGCATCATGCCGGGGAAATCTTTTCCAAAGGTTCGGTCGGCGTCGTATCGCGTTCGGGCACGCTGACTTATGAAGCTGTGTTCCAGACGACCAATGAAGGCCTTGGCCAAACCACGGCTGTCGGCATTGGTGGCGATCCGGTCAATGGCACCAACTTCATCGACGTCCTCGAACTCTTCCTGGCGGACGATGCCACCGAGAGCATCATCATGGTTGGTGAAATCGGCTGCGATGCCGAAGAACAGGCTGTCCAGTTCCTGATTGACGAAGCCAAGCGCGGCCGTAAAAGGCCGATGGCCGGCTTCATTGCCGGACGGACTGCGCCTCCGGGCCGTCGTATGGGCCATGCCGGCGCGATCGTGTCTGGTGGCAAGGGCGACGCTGAATCCAAGATCGCAGCGATGGAAGCCGCCGGAATCCGGGTTGCTGCCAGCCCGAGCGAACCGGGAACAAACTTGATGAGCGTATTGAAGGGATAAGCAATGGGGATGCTTGAAGGGAAAGTTGTTGCGGTAACTGGCGCGGGACGTGGCGTTGGACGCGAGATTGCATTGCTTTGTGCCAAGCATGGCGCCGCCGTGGTGGTCAACGATCCCGGTGTCGGCGGCGGCGGTGAAGGTGGGGATGAAGGCCCGGCACAAGAAACCGCAAATGACATCATCGCAGCGGGCGGCAACGCGCACGCCAATTTGGCAAGTGTTGCTGACCCGGCAGGCGCGGCCTCGATCATTGAGGATGCCGTCCAGCGCTTTGGCCGGATTGACGCTGTCGTCAACAATGCGGGCATATTGCGCGACACCATCTGGCACAAGATGAGCCATGAGGATTGGCGTGCGGTAATCGACGTGCACCTAAATGGCAGCTTCAATGTCTCGAAGGCGGCAACACCCTATTTCCGGGAGCAGCAATCGGGTAGCTTCATCCACTTCACCTCTACCAGCGGGCTTATCGGTAATATCGGGCAGGCCAATTACTCGGCGGCGAAGCTGGGCATTGTCGGTCTTTCACAATCGATCGCTCTCGACATGGCACGCGCCGGCGTGAGGTCGAATTGCATTGCGCCCTTTGCGTGGAGCCGCATGACTGCATCAATCCCTTCTGAAACGCCTGAACAGAAGGCTCGTGTCGAACGGTTGAAGACGATGAGCGCGGACAAAATTGCGCCGCTGGTTGTCTATCTGGCAAGCGATGCGTCCAAGGAAGTTTCGAACCAGATCTTCTCGGTCCGCAAGAATGAAATTGTGCTCTACAACAAGCCCCGGCCGATCCGTTCGATGACCAAATTGGAGGGTTGGACGCCGGAAAGCATCGCCGACGAGTTGATCCCCGCCTTCAAACCCAGCTTCGCCTGCGCGGATGAAGTTTCGGCACATGTTTTCCCTTATGACCCCATCTGAAAAGTTTCAGACAGGGTCATGAAACCCGCCTTTTATTAAGCGAAACAACGTCTGCATGTTGTGCGCCAAGTTACCATTTTGACGAATGGATTTTTTGAAATTCAACGATGATCCAGATCACAAAACGCCGCCTCTGAAGCGGAAATTTGCTGAACCGGAGCGAGAGGAAACATGATGGATAATGATATTTTCGAGCAGTTCATTGACCAACTGCAGCGTTATGTTCGTGAACGGTTGATTCCAGCCGAGAAGCAAATTCTGGAGACCGACGTGATCCCCGATGCCATCATGGCAGAGATGCGGGATATGGGCCTGTTCGGCCTTACCATGCCAGAGGAATTTGGCGGTGCCGACATGAATATTCAGCAATATATTCGCACGATCCGTGAGTTGAGCTACGCGATGCCTTGTTATCGTTCGATCACATCAATTAACATTGGCATGATCTGCTCGGCATTCAAAAATGGCGGCACCGAGGCGCAAAAGGCTGAATGGTTGCCCAGGCTTGCGGCAGGCGAAGTCGCTTCTTTCGGCCTTACGGAACCCGGTAGCGGATCAGACAGCGCAGCGATGCAGACCAGTGCAGTCAAATCGGGCAATGGCTGGGTTTTAAATGGATCCAAGCGTTACATCACCAATGCGCCCTTCGCCAAGGTGGCGTTGATAATGGCCCGGACGAGCAAGGAAGCGCTTCCGAAAAATGCGCATGTTTCCGCATTCATTGTTCCGATGGATACGCCTGGCGTGACGGTTGGCAAATCAGATAAGAAGATGGGCCAGGCGGGCAGCCATATTGCCGATATCATTATGGAAGACGTCAAGCTGCCGGCCTACGCGATATTGGGCGGTGAAGAAGGCCGTGGATTTGCGTTCGCGATGCAGAGCCTCGATAATGGCCGCCTTTCGGTAGGGGCGGCAGCGGCGGGTTATGCGCGTCGTGCGCTGGATAGCGCACTGCGTTATGCCAATGAACGCAAGGCTTTTGGTGAACCAATCGCCAATTTCCAGTTGATCCAGCAAATGCTGGCCGACAGCGAGATCGAAATCTACGCTGCTGAATGCATGTTGGATGATGCCGCGCGCCGAGCCGATGCCGGCGAAAACATCCTGCGCAAAGCTGCTGCCGCAAAAGTGTTCGCCACAGAAATGTGTGGACGTGTGGTTGACCGGGTTGTCCAGATTTATGGCGGCGCGGGTTATCTTGCGGAATATGATGCAGAGCGCTTCTTCCGCGATGCGCGTGTCTATCGGATTTACGAGGGCACGACCCAGATTTTGCAACTCCAGATCGCCAAGCACATGTTGCGTGAATGGGCAGCGCAGGCCTGACCCATGTACAACCTTCTTTCCGGCCTGTCTGTTATTGAAGCGTCGAGCTTTGTTGCGTCTCCTTCTGCGGGTCTGTATCTGGCGCAGATGGGGGCGGAGGTTATTCGTGTGGACCAGATTGGGGGCGGTCCGGATTTTCGCCGCTGGCCGGTCACGCAGGCGAATGACTCGCTCTATTGGGAAAACTTGAACCGCGCCAAAAAGTCGGTCGCATTGGATCTTGGTTCGGGTGAAGGGCGCGAGTTGTTGGCTGAACTGGTGCGGGTCACAGGCCAGTTTGTTACCAATTTCCCGGCAGAGGGTTTTTTGAGCCACGCAAAGCTGGCAGAGGGGCGGACTGATCTTGTCACGGTGCGGGTGATGGGCTGGGCCGATGGTTCGCCTGCGCTTGACTATACCGTCAACAATGCGGTCGGTTATCCGATGATGACTGGGGCGGGACCTGAGCCTGTCAACCATGTGCTGCCTGCTTGGGATTTGCTGACTGGAGCTTATGCCGCCTTTGCGATGCTGGCGGCGATCCGGCAGCGCGATACCAGCGGCGAGGGGTGCGAGGTTCGCATTCCGTTGTCCGATGTGGCTATCGGCACGGTCGCCAATCTGGGCGGCGTTGCCGAGGTGCTGCATAGCGGCGCGAACCGCCCTCGTTTGGGCAATGCCGTATATGGACTGTTCGGCCGCGATTTTGTGACGCGCGACGGCGTGCGCACGATGATCGTGGTGGTGACCCACCGGCAATGGGCGCAACTCTTGGCCGCGCTGGGCATAGAGGCTGCGGTTGCGGCCATCGAGACCGCGCGCGGTGTCAGCTTTGCCAAGGATGACGGGCTGCGGTTCGAGCATCGCGATGCGCTGTTTCCATTGTTCGAGGCAGCGATCGGCGCGCGTGACCATGCAGACCTTGCCGCCGCACTTGATGCAGCAGGGATCGTGCATTCGGCCTATCGTACTATGCTCGATGCGGCCAATGATCCAAGGCTGGTTGGCAACAATCCGATGTTCACACCCTTCGATGCCAACCCTTCGGGCTTTGCTTATCCGGCAGCCGGCCCTTTTGGCACGATCCCGCAGCAGCCGCGCGGCACACCACAAGCCGCGCCGCGCAATGGCGAACATAGCGAACAGATATTGGCCGAACGTCTAGGCCTTTCTTCGGGCGCAATCGCGCGCCTTATCGATTCTGGAACCATAGGAGCAGCATCATGACACTTAGACGCGCCGCCATTGTCGCGCCCATCCGCACCGCTGTCGGCAAATTCGGGGGTTCCCTTTCCGGCATGACCGCAGGTCAGTTGGGAGCTGTGATCCTCAAGGCGCTGATGGAGCGCACAAAAATCGATCCGACGCGGGTTGACGATGTGGTCTTTGCCCAAGGCTATGGCAATGGCGAGGCACCGTGTATTGCCCATTGGTCATGGCTGCTGGCAGGCTTGCCCGAAGCGGTTCCCGGCTATCAGCTTGACCGGCGCTGCGGATCGGGCCTGCAGGCGATCGTCAATGCCGCGATGATGGTGCAGACCGGGGTATCGGATGTGGTGGTCGCAGGTGGCTGCGAGAGCATGTCGAACGTTGAACATTATAGCACCGATATCCGCAAGGGTGTGCGCGCCGGCAATCTGACGCTGCATGATCGCCTGACCCGCGGCCGGGTGATGAGCCAGCCTGTGGAGCGCTATGGTGTGATCAGCGGCATGATCGAGACGGCAGAGAATCTCGCCAAGGACTGGAATATCAGCCGTGAGGCCTGCGACGCTTATGCTGCGCGCAGCCATCAGCGCGCGGCCGCCGCTTGGGCCAATGGTCTGTTCGATGATGAACTGGTGCCGGTCGAGATCCCGCAGAAGAGAGGTGATCCAGTCGTCTTCGCGCATGATGAAGGTTATCGCGCCGATGCCAGCATGGATACGCTCGGCGCGCTCAAGGCGCTCGAAGGCGGGGTTGTAACCGCAGGCAATGCCAGCCAGCAGAATGATGCCGCTGCCGCCTGTCTGGTTGTGGCGGAAGACAAGTTGGAAGAACTGGGCCTTGAACCCATCGCCTTTTTCCACAGCTGGGCAGCCGCCGGCTGTGATCCCAGCCGCATGGGCTATGGCCCTGTTCCAGCCACCGAGCGGCTGTTTGCGCGCAACGGCCTGTCATGGAACGATATCGGTCTTGTTGAATTGAACGAAGCCTTTGCACCGCAGGTGCTTGCCTGCCTCAAGGGCTGGGGTTGGTCGGATGATGACAGCCGGCACGCCATGCTCAACGTCAACGGCTCGGGCATCTCGCTCGGCCATCCCATCGGCGCAACCGGCGGCCGCATTCTTGCCAACCTCACCCGCGAGATGCAACGCCGCGACATACGCTATGGTCTCGAAACCATGTGCATCGGAGGCGGTCAAGGTATCGCAGCCGTGTTTGAAAGGGCATGAACCTCGCTGAATGCCTGACCGCTGCTCAAGCCTATTGTGACGCGGCCCGCGTGGCGCTTGCTGCCCGCGCACGAATCTCATAGCATATCTATATGATTACTCTCATTCTGATTACTCTCATTTGGCAACAATAGCTGCCAACTTTTGAGCTTCGACAGCATGACCAAATGCTGGGGCTCGCCAACACACAAAATGGATATAAAACTTTCCTACATATAACCACATAGGTTAATTGATTCGTCCAGACATGGAGGAATCGGCATGAAGCCCAACATCGACCAACTGATAGATGAAGTGATCGCACGTGAAGGCGGCTTTTCAAACCATCCGGCCGATCGCGGCGGAGCCACGCGATGGGGCATTACCGAAGCCGTTGCCCGGCGGCAGGGCTATATGGATGATATGCGCACCCTGCCGCGCAGTGATGCCGCGGCAATCTACAAAAAGCTATATTGGGAAAACCCTAAGTTTGACGCCGTTGCCGCGCGTGCGCCGGCACTGGCGGCCGAACTTTTCGACACCGGCGTCAATATGGGGACGGGCACGGCAACCGCATTTCTGCAACGCGCACTCAATGCGTTGAACCGCGAAACCCGCGATTATGCCGATCTGGCAGTCGACCGGCGCATAGGACCGGCAACGCTGGCGGCACTGGATGCATTTCTTATGAAACGTGGCGGCGGCGCTGAAACCGTCCTTTTGAAGGCCATCGAAGCGCTGCAAGGCGCGCACTATATCATATTGGCCGAAGCGCGCCCCTCACAAGAGGCCTTTCTTTATGGCTGGCTTTCGAACCGCATCGGAAATCCCCGCTGCACTGACCGTCCCGATGCACACACCCCCTCAATCTGAAAGTGCACCCTTATAATGGCTATTATCGAAACCCTGGTCGGCCCGATTGGGGCGCTAATCGACAAATTAATCCCCGATCCGAAAGCCCGCGATGCGGCAAAGCTGGAACTGCTCAAATTACAGGGCAGCCAGGAAATGGAAACGTTGCGTACGCAGTTATCGGCTGTGCTCGCCGAAGCGCAGTCATCCGACCCTTGGACGAGCCGCGCTAGGCCATCCTTCCTTTACGTGATGTATGTTATCATTCTCTGGGCAATTCCCATGGGGCTGATCGCGGCGGTGCGTCCGCAGGCTGCGCTTGATATCGCTGCGGGCATGAATGCCTATCTGGGCGGACTACCCGAACCGCTCTACGCCCTCTTCGGGACCGGTTATCTTGGATATACGGTTGCCCGCCAATGGGGGAAGGTGAAAGGCGTCGAGCGTTAAGCGCACGCCCTTGCGAATGCAGGCGGGGATTGACCGTTCGCAGCTTCGCTCCTACCCAAGCAGCGTTACAGGTGCCCCGGGAAGCCGGGGTGAAAAGGGAAGCCGGTTCAAATCCAGCGCTGTTCCCGCAACTGTGACCGGTGAGCCAATGCTCCATATGCCACTGAAAGGGGGATAAACCTTTTTTCGGGAAGGCGGGCAAAGGCGATGACCCGGGAGCCAGGAGACCTGCCTGTAGCGGCTGTTCCTTTGCGCGTGCGGGAAGACACGGGCGAACGATAGGATCCCATTCGGGATTTCCTTCGCGTGACGGCATCTGGATGAACGTCGCGATTGAAGGAAAGGTTATGCAACATATTTACCGATTGGCAGCGCCGTTTGCGCTGCTTTCCGTGCCGGCATGGGCGCAAGGCGAAGCCAAGCCTTGCCCCTCACCCGTCGATTGCGCCGCAAGCGATGATCAAGACCAGCCCGTCATTGTCGTAACCGGAACGGGTGCCGTCCAGCAATCTGACGAAAGCGGCCTTGCCATCGCGCTGTTCGATAGTGATGCAATTGCCCGGTTGCAGCCGGCAACAATTGCCGAACTGTTAGTACGCACCCCCGGCGTCACCATTTCCAACACCGGCCCTATTGGCGGCTTTTCCGCAGTCCGCATTCGCGGAGCGGAGGGAGAGCAGACGCTGGCGCTGGTCGACGGCGTGCGGATCAACGACCCTGCATCGCCCGGCGGCGGATTTGATTTCGGCAATCTGTTGATCGGTAATATCGAACAGGTCGAAGTGCTGCGTGGTCCCAATTCGGTTCCTTGGGGTAGCCAAGCGATAGGCGGTGTGGTCAACATCGTTACGCGGCGTCCGACCGAAAACATCGCGGCCAATCTACGCGCCGAATATGGCGGCAATGATCGTGGCACATTGGCGGGTAATCTGAGCGGGCGCAGCGGCCCCATACGCTATAGTCTCGGCGGCGGCTGGTTTCGCGATGATGGCATCTCAGCGGCGGCATCGGGCAACGAGCGCGACGGCTTCCGTCAATATGGCGCGAATGGCCGCATTGAAGTCGACCTGTCCGAAGCGATCCGCCTCGATCTGCGCGGCTACCATGCCGACAGCCGGGCCGAACTCGATGGCTTCCCGGCTCCATCCTATATGCTGACGGATACAGCGGAATATTCAACGACCGGGCAGACGACAGGCTATGCCGGCCTTCATGCCGCCATCGGCAGGCTTGCCAGCCGTCTGTCGCTGACACTCAACGATATCAACCGCGCCAATTTCTCCGCCCCCGGTGCCGTTGCCGCAGACTTTCTCGCCCGCGGACGTAGCGAGCGGATTGAATATCAAGGCGACTGGCGTGTTAGCAGCAGCTTTCGCGCCATATTCGGTGCTGAACATGAACGAAGCCGCTTCACCGACGGCTTTTCGCCGGCCCGGACGCATTATAGCGGAGCATATGCGCAGGCGGTTGTAGATCTCGTTCCCGCACTGACACTGACGGCAGGCGCGCGCATCGACCGGCATAAAAATTATGGCAGCAAAGCGACGTTCAGCGCCAATGCCGTTATGCGTCCAGCCCCGGACACGATCATCCGCGCCGCATATGGTGAGGGTTTCAAGGCCCCTACCCTGTTCCAGTTGTTCAGTTTCTTTGGCGATCCCGGGCTGCAACCCGAACAGGCGGAAAGTCACGAACTGGGGATCGAGCAGTCATTAATCGGCGACAAGCTGCGCTTTGGCGCGACGGCCTATCGGCGGCGCACGCGCAACATGATCGATTTTGATCTGCTGCTCTATCGTTACGGCAACATCCTCGGCAGCCGGGCAAGCGGCGTAGAGACCTTTGTCGAACTGCATCCCGATGACCGGCTGACAATCATGGTCAATTACAGCTATACCAACAGCAAGGGACGGCAGGATGATGGTGGTGCTTACATCCGCCGCATCCGAATTCCGGCCCATAGCCTAAACCTGATGGCAGACTGGAGGCCGATCGACAGACTGAAACTCGGCGCTGATATCAGGCTCGCCAGCGATAGCGTCGATGGTTTTGGCGGGGCGGTGCGCATGGATGGCTATGCGCTGCTCAACCTGCGCGCGTCCTATCAATTGTCAGACAAGGTTGCACTTTACGGCCGCGTCGAAAATGCGGGTGATGTGCGTTACGAAACCGTGGCTGGCTATGGCAATTACGGGCGCGCCGCGTTTATCGGCATTACGACCGGCTTTTAGGGAATTGACGGGCAGGCAAAGCCCGTTACCGTTAAATGGATCAAGGAAGGGAATGAAGATGATACGCAGCATGAACCCCACAACCGCAGCATGGCCTGCAACACTCGCGGGCGCGACCGTGCTCGGCAGCCTTGCATTGGCGTGCATCTTCCCCTTTGCGGCCTTCGCAACGCTCGCCGCCCTGACCATGCGCCCTCGCAACGGCCTTGCCTTGGTCGCCGCTGTATGGGCGGCTAACCAAGCGGTCGGCTTTCTTCTCCTGTCATTCCCATGGGACGCGCAGGCGGTGGGCCATGGTATCGCGATTCTGGCTGCCACAATTGCCAGCTTTGGCGCGGCGCGTTTCACTGCCGCAAAAATGGGCGATAACGCTGTTCTTGGCGGCGTGACGGCGCTCATCTCTGCCTTTGTGGTCTATCAACTGATGCTGCGCGGTTATGCGCAATTTGGCGGCGGCGCGGAGAATTTCTCGACCGAAATCGTCACCGGCGTTGCCATCAATGATGCGCTCTGGTTTGCCGGGCTGATCGCGCTGCGTTTTGTCATGTCCCGCACTATCGGTGATAAAGCACTCCAGACCCACACCTGATTTGACTATCAAGCGGGCGCTTCATCAATCCTTGCGGCGCCCGCTGAACGTCCAAGACTGTATCGCCTCCCAAGGCCCGCCGCGATAGAAGTGGGCGGAAAGCCCGGTTATGCGAAGCGGGCGCGGCTGGAACATGATAGACAATTCGGCATGGAGCGCCTTTGCGACCGGCGGCTCGACCTTGTTCTGGACCGTGATATGCAGCCGTGGTCGTGCCTGATCCTGCGGCGTCAACAGGCCAGCAAAACCATCGGCTAATTCATCGCGCATCGCCAACAGGCCCGGGCTGTCGACGCGAAAGGCCACGCCACGCCCCAGCATCATTACGTCGCTTAGCCATGCAGGCGGCGCGGCCCATTCGCGGGCAACAGCCGCAATCCGGGACTTAATCTCAGGCAAATGCGTCGGCG
The DNA here is from genome assembly GCA_035196065.1 of Sphingobium sp. Taxonomy (NCBI): domain Bacteria; kingdom Pseudomonadati; phylum Pseudomonadota; class Alphaproteobacteria; order Sphingomonadales; family Sphingobiaceae; genus Sphingobium; species Sphingobium sp. The sequence goes on along the minus strand of CP136575.1, from coordinate 1,703,045 downwards.
GCAAATGGTGGAACAGCGTGATATGTGCTGCCAGATGGTTTCGTTCGGGCGGGAAATGCGCGGTGCGCAACCCATCGGCCCATATTTGGTCGGATTTGCCCATAAGCGCAGTCACTATTACCGGAGCCGAAGCGTTCATCAGCCAACGCTAACCGACAGGGCACAAAGCAGCAATGGCAGAGCCCGTTGATTGAACGAAATGATCGCTCGACACTTGCCTCTCCCACCGCCTCTCGTTTAACTAAGCGATTAAGGGAGAGAGAAAATGAAGTTATTGCCACTTATCCTGCTTGCCAGCGCCAGCCCCCTCGCGGCTGCTGCGCCGGGTGCGTTGGAGCCCAAGCCTGCCAGCAATGCCACCGTCGAGGCGCAAAAGGCCATTGCAGCGCAATTGCCCGCCGAAGATGGCCGAGATGCCGATTTCGCCGATCGCGGCTTTATCGCCACCTTGGCCGATCCGGTGATCCGTGCAACGGATGGGAAACCAATTTGGAATCTTGCCGCCTATGACTGGATGCAGGGCGCAGCGCCCCCGACAGTCAACCCTAGCCTGTGGCGACACACGAAGCTGTTGCGCAAGCATGGGCTGTACAAGGTTACAGATGGCGTATGGCAGGTGCGCGGATTCGATATCTCGAACATGACAATCATCGCCGGAACAACCGGCTGGATCCTGATTGATCCGCTAACGACCAAGGAAGCTGCCACCGCCGCATTGCAACTGGCAAATGAGAAGCTGGGCGCACGCCCGGTATCCGCAGTGATTTATAGCCACAGCCATGGTGACCATTATGGCGGCGTGCGCGGTGTGATTGACGAGGCCGATGTGAAGGCGGGCAAAGTCGCCATAGTAGCGCCCGAACATCTGGTCGAGGAGGCAACATCGGAAAGCGTCGTTGCCGGACCTGCCATGGGCCGCCGTGCTGCATACCAGTTTGGCAGCAGCTTGGTTCCGGGTCCGCAAGGGCAGATGGGAAGCGGCATCGGCAGGGCAATTGCAGGTGGAGCCATCACGCTGATCGCGCCAACCGATATCATTCGGAAAACCGGCGAAACACGGCTGATCGATGGCGTTACGCTGGAATTCCAGATGGTGCCCGAAACCGAAGCGCCGTCGGAAATGAACGTCTATATCCAGCCGGCTAAGACCTTTGTTTCTGCGGAGCTCGCAACCTGCTCTTTGCATAATATCCTGACGCCTCGCGGCGCCAAGGTGCGCGATGCCCTCAAATGGACGCAATATCTGAACGAGGCGGTCAACCTTTATGCCGATCGAAGTGACGCGGTGGTTTCCAGCCATTGCTGGCCACGTTTCGGTTCGGGCGAGGTGCGCAGTTGGCTTGAAGGGCATCGCGACAATTACCGCTATCTTCATGATCAGACGGTGCGGATGATGAACACAGGAATGACGCAGGCGGAAATTGCCGAAGCGATCAAAGCCCCGCCAGCGATTTCCGACCAATGGTACAACAAGGGCTATTACGGCACTTACAGCCATAATTCGAAGGCGGTCTATCAGCGCTATCTGGGCTGGTATGATGCCATTCCCGCAAATCTCCACCCACACCCACCAACCGAGCGGGCGAAGCGTTTTGTCGCAGACATGGGCGGTGCCAAGAAAGTGGTGGCGGCTGCGAAACGGGCAATGGCATCCGGCGATTATCGCTGGTCATCAGACCTTCTGAACCAGTTGATCTTCGCAGACCCCAAACATTCCGAAGGCCGCGCGCTGCTTGCCGACAGCTATGAACAGCAGGGCTATCAGGCGGAAAGCGCGATCTGGCGAAACCAGTTCCTGTCCGCCGCGCGTGACCTGCGCCAGGGTGTGCAGGCGAGCGCAACGATTCAAAGCCCGGACATGATCGCAGCCATCCCGACAGGTCTCCTGATGGAATCAATCGCGACGCGCCTGAACCCTGCGACAATCGGCGATCGCAAACTGGCCATTAATTTCGCGATCAGTGATCGCAAGGAAATGGTGAAGGTCAGTGTCGGCAATGCGGTGATGATAAGCGAAACGGGAGCGCTACACGATCAACCGCAGGCAACTGTTACAGGACCCCGCCAGCTTTTCCTCGCTATGCTCTTCCTGAAAATGCCGATTGCCCAGTTGGAAATGGCCGGACTGAAGGTGGAGGGCGACAAGGCAGCAGTCGAAGCGTTGCAGGCATCGCTTGATCCCATTGCCGGCGCATTCAACATCGTCGAGCCCTAACGAATGTTGCCTCCCTCCCCTCAGCGGGAGGGAGGTTTACATCTCGCCCCGTTCGCGGCGGATCGCATACCATTTTTCGACATTGGCATTATGCTCTTGGAGCGTCTCGGCGAAGATATGCCCGCCTTTGCCATCGGCGACGAAGAACAGATAATCGGTCTTTTCGGGGTTCAGCACCGCCTCGATCGCCGCACGGGACGGGTTGGCAATCGGACCCTTGGGCAGACCAACCATCGAATAGGTGTTGTAATCATTGACCGCGGAAATTTCCGACTGGCGAATGCGCCGGCCCAGCGGCTTGCCTTTGGTGATCGGATAGATGATCGTCGGATCAGCCTGCAGCATCATTCCTGTACGCAGCCGATTTGAATAAACGCCGGCGACCATGCGCAGCTCGGATTTCTTCGACGTTTCCTTCTCAACGATCGAGGCAAGGACGATGGCTTGCTGCGGCGTTTTCACAACCGTATCGCGGCTGCGTTCCGGCCAGAGTTCGTCTATCGTTTTCTCCATCGCCTTTTGCATCCGCATTACAACTGCGGCGCGCGCTTCTCCCTTCTGGAAGGCATAGCTATCCGGCAAAATCGACCCTTCGGCAGGGATCGGAATGTCACCCGTCAGACGTTCATTCGCCATCAGCCGTTCATAGACCATGATCGATGGCATACCCTCGGGAACGGTCACCATGCGCTGGACCGTCTTACCGCCGGTCAGGATCGACAGCACTTCTGAATTAGAGGCATGAGCCGGAATCAGGAATTCACCTGCCTTGATCGTGCTCGTGGCGCCGAAAATGCGTGCGCGATTGACGAATGCGTCAGCTGACCGGATCACGCCGCCTTTTTCAAGCTGCCCTGCCGCTAGCCGGATGCTTGATCCAGGTTTGATGATGACGGTGACTTCGCGTTCTGACGGGCCGTCCGCCGTCCAGCCATGGACGAAATTGCCGACAACGATTAGAAATAGCAGGCCGCCCGCGATGAGCAGCCATTTCAGAGGCCGCCCCATCGCGTCAGATCGCCTTCATGATCAGACTGGCATTGGTGCCGCCAAAGCCGAAGCTATTGTTCAGCACCGCTCGCACGGGGCGCTTACGCGCGACATGCGGTACAAGATCCACACCCTCGGTGCCCTCATCAGGATTATCGAGGTTGAGCGTCGGCGGAACGATCTGGTCGCGCAGCGCAAGAATGCAGAAAATGCTCTCGACCGCGCCAGCGCCGCCGAGAAGGTGGCCGATCGCCGATTTGGTCGAGCTCATCGAAACATTGGCCATCGCATCGCCAAACAGCCGCTTCACTGCTCCCAGTTCGATGGTGTCCGCCATGGTCGATGTGCCATGGGCGTTGATATAATCGATATCGGCCGGGGTCATTCCGGCTTTTTTGAGCGCCATTTCCATCGACCGATAAGCGCCGTCGCCATCGGGATGGGGTGCCGTGACATGATAGGCATCACCCGACAGGCCATAGCCGACCACTTCAGCGTAAATTTTCGCGCCGCGCGCCTTGGCATGCTCATATTCTTCCAGCACGACAACGCCAGCACCCTCGCCCATTACAAAGCCGTCGCGATCCTTGTCATAAGGGCGGCTGGCTGCTTCGGGGCGATCATTATAGGTCATATTGAGCGCGCGAGCCTGGGCAAAGCCGGCGATTCCCAACGGGTTGACCGTCGATTCTGCGCCGCCAGCGAGCATGATATCGGCATCATCATCGCGGATCATTCGAGCCGCATCGCCAATCGAATGTGCACCGGTCGAGCAGGCAGTTACAACCGCATGGTTAGGGCCCTTCAGACCATATTTGATCTGCACCTGACCCGTGATCAGGTTGATCAGGCGGCCATGCACGAAATGGGGGGAAACGCGGCCCGGGCCGCGCTCGTGCAGGTTGATCGATTCTTCCTCAATACCCGGAAGGCCGCCAATACCCGAACCAATCGAGCAACCGGTGCGCAGCTTGTCAGCCTCGCTCATTTCGGTCAGGCCTGCATCTTCAAGTGCCTGCCCGGCTGCATCAATCCCGTATATGATGAAAGGATCAACCTGGCGCTGAACCTTATGATCGACTCGCTGGTCAGGATCAAAACCCCAAGGATGGTCCTTGGGCTTCACTTCGCAGGCAATATGACATTTCTGGCCGCCCGCCACCGAATCGAAGCGGGTGATACGCCCTGCTCCCGATTTGGACGCGAGGATATTGGCCCATGTGGTTTCCACATCGCCGCCAAGCGGCGTGACAAGGCCAAGTCCGGTTACAACAACGCGACGCATGCACTCTTCTCCATCGTGTCGATTTTCCCCTTTATGGGGATAGCAGGCGGAAATGCAAACGGCTTTCCAGCGAACCGGAAAGCCGTTTTAATTCAGAACCGTAACGGCTGCACGAAGCAGCGCGAAATCAGCTGTTGGCAGTGATGAAATCGATCGCGTCCTTGACGGTCGAGATCTTTTCAGCCGCATCGTCGGGAATTTCGACGTTGAATTCTTCTTCGAAGGCCATGACCAGCTCAACGATGTCGAGCGAGTCAGCGCCCAGATCGTCAATGAAGCTTGCGCCTTCGGTCACCTTGTCAGCTTCGACGCCGAGATGTTCGACGACAATTTTCTTAACGCGGTCCGCAGTATCGCTCATTTTTTGCCCCTTCTTCTTTGGGATTCGAGATTTCGAAGACCGCCCCTAATGCCCTGCTTCGCGGCTGGCAAGGGGGGAGTGGCCAAATGGCCTAAAGCATCGCCATGCCGCCGTTGATGTGCAGCGTCTGACCGGTGACATATCCGGCCTCGCGCGACGCGAGATAGGCCACAGCCGCACCGATGTCGCTGCCCTCGCCCATACGGCCCATCGGGATACGGGCGTTGAGCGCATCTTTCTGCGCATCGGGCAGCACGTCCGTCATCGCCGTGCGGATGAAACCGGGCGCGACGCAGTTGACGGTGACATTGCGGCTGGCAAGCTCTGCCGCCAATGCCTTGGACATGCCAACCAGCCCTGCTTTTGACGCAGCATAATTGATCTGTCCCGGATTGCCGGTGGCCCCGACGACGCTAGTGATGGTGATGATCCGCCCAAAACGCGCCTTCATCATGGGTTTGGTTGCCGCACGCATGAGCCGGAAGGCGGCTTCGAGGTTGATGCGGATCACTTCCTCCCATTCCTCATCCTTCATACGCATCGCCAGATTGTCGCGTGTGACGCCGGCATTGTTGACGAGAATGTCAATCTGCCCCAGCTTATCAAGTGCGGCAGGCACCAGTGCCTCAACGCTTTCCTTGTCGCCCAGATTGCACGGCACCGCGACATGATCGGCATTTGGGTGTTCTTTGGCAAGCGAGGCGCGAAACGCTTCGAGCTTTTCGACATTGGAACCTGAAACGGCCAGTCGCGCGCCCTGACCGGCCAATGCATGGCAGATCGCGCTGCCAATGCCGCCGGATGCGCCGGTGACAAGGGCGGTCATCCCTGTGAGATCAAACATCTTACTCTCCCGTGAACTTGGGTGCGCGCTTTTCAATAAAAGCGTTGATCGCTTCATCATTGTCGCGTGTGTTGTGCGCTAGGCTTTGCATCGCGGCAGACATTTCGAGGACATTTTTGAGGTCTGCCATCTGGCCTTCGCGCAGCAACCGCTTCGTCATGCGGACCGCGTGCGGCGGGTTGGCCGCGATCTTCGCTGCGATTTCCCGCGCCTTGGCCATTAGATCGCCATCGGCAACGACATGGCTGACAAGGCCAATTTTCAGCGCCTCGGCCGCGTCAATCGTTTCCCCGGTCAGCGCCAGTTCGGTCGCGCGGCTAAAGCCGACAATGCGTGGCAGCAACCATGCCCCGCCATCGCCGGGTATGATGCCAAGCTTCACGAAGCTTTCTGCAAATTTCGCGCTTTCGGCGGCGACGCGCACGTCGCACATGGTCGCAAGGTCAAGCCCTGCGCCGATCGCATGACCGTTTACGGCCGCCACGACGGGCACTTCCAATGCCTGAAACATCAGCGGCAAGCGCTGGATTCCATATTTGTAATTGCGCCGGGTTTCGACCGGATTGCCGGAACGCAAGCCCCCGCTGTCGGGGCGCATCTGCTTCAGATCGCCACCCGCCGAAAAGGCAGTACCGGCACCGGTCAGAATGACGCAGCGGACCGAGATATCGCGATCAGCGGCATCAAAGGCGTCGCATAGCGCATCGACCACCGCGACGTCCGAAATCGGGTTGCGCTTTTCGGGCATATTAAGGGTGATGGTCAGAATTGAGCCATCGCGTTCCTGCAGCAGCATGACTTAAATCTCCTTCAAAATGGCTTCGATATCATCCATCGACAAAATGCTCGTCGCAATCACCTCATCACCTGCGCTGCGCTTGATCATCGGAGACAGCACCTTTCCGCCAAATTCGTGAAAATGGGTAACGCCCGCATCACGCATCGCGATCGCTGATTCGCGCCAGCGAACGCGGCCGGTTACCTGCTCGACCAGCAGGCGACGAATATCATCGGGCTGAGAAACCGGCGCGGCAACAACATTGGCAAAAACCGGCACAAAAGGCGCGCTGATGCTTGTTTGCGCTAGCGCCTCTGCCATCCGGTCAGCTGCCGGCTGCATCAACGGGCAGTGGAAGGGCGCGGATACCGGCAAAGAAATGCCGCGCTTGATCCCATGTTCCTTTACCAACTCGATCGCCCTTTCGATCGCGCCTTTATGGCCGGAGATGACCACCTGAGTCGGATCATTGTCATTAGCAACGGTGCAGGTTTCGCCCTGGGCAGCTGCAGCAGCCAGCGCTTCTGCCTTTTCGATATCGGCACCCAGCAGCGCCGCCATTGCGCCTTCGCCCACTGGCACTGCGGCCTGCATCGCCTGCCCGCGCAGTTTCAGCAGCTTTGCCGTGGTCGAAAGGTCGAGCGCACCAGCCGCACAGAGCGCGCTATATTCGCCAAGGCTATGCCCAGCGACGAAATGCGCCTTTTCCGCCAGCACAACGCCGCCTTCCTTTTCAAACACGCGCAGCGTTGCAATCGCATTGGCCATGATCGCCGGCTGGGCATTTTCGGTAAGCGTCAGGTCGCCCTCCGGACCTTCGCACATCAGACGGAACAGATGCTGGCCAAGCGCATCGTCCACTTCCTGGAAAACCTCGCGCGCCACCGGGCTCGCCTCGGCCAGTGACTTGCCCATGCCAACCGACTGGCTGCCCTGGCCCGGAAAAACAAATGCCCGCATCAATGAAATCCCTTTGCTTTTTGTCCCGCCCTCAACCGATCATGCCAAAAGGCACGATCCGGTTGCCGCTGTCATGGCCGATATCGGCGCGGCCGAGATATGCAATGCCATTTTTGGCGCACCAATGCTGCGCGATGGCTTCTTCATCACTGCCAAATGGCCGGTCGTTTTCGGGAATATCGGACACGCGACCGAGCATCAGTCCGGAAAGCGCCGCGCCCTTCAACCCAGTTGTAACGCTAAACATCGCCCGGTCAAAAGCGTAGAGATATTCGCTAACCTCTTCGACCATCAGCACATGCCCCGACAAATCGGGCATCAATGGCGTCGGAGCGAGCATCGCGAGCGTCATAAGATTAAACGCCGCATAGCGCCGGCCCTTGACCAGATTGGGTTCGAGCGCAGCGGTATCGCCTTTGGCAAGCCAACCAAGTGCCCGCAGTACTGCAGCCTCCCCCCCTGCCCTGCGAATATCGGCAGGCATGGGGCCATGCGCCGGCCAGCCCACGCCTGCCTTGTAAAGCGCGGCAAGCAGATTGCCTTGGTCACTATAGCCGAGATAGGTCTTTTTTCGCGCGGGGGCCTTCATTGCGGCAACGGCGTCCGCCGCGATGCGGCAAGCACCATAGCCACCTCGTACGAACCAGATCGCATCAAAGCCCGGATCGTTGGCGAGCCTTACAAGCGCCTCCAGCCGTTGCGCATCGCTCCCTGCAAAATGGCCCTGTTCGATGAAGCATTGGTCATCAAAGACGAGTTCGACCGCTGGATGATGTTCCGCTGCAAGGGCGATGACCCGGTCGGCATCCTGGCGGGTAAAGGGCGTCGACGGCGCACAAATTCCTATTCGCATCTCCCCTCCCTTGATATCCGATTGCCAAAACTGCCCCTGCGCAATAGCGGGGCGATATGGCAAAAAACAAATCCTATTTCTTTTGCGGCATTGGCGGATCGGGCATGTTGCCGCTGGCCAATATCGTCCGCGATGGTGGTGCCAGCGTTGCCGGGTCGGACCGGGCGCTCGACCAAGGTCGGCTTGCCCCCAAATTCGAATGGCTCAAAAGTCTTGGCATCGACATCTTCCCGCAGGACGGCAGCGGCCTCGTCAGCGGCGACCAGATCCTTGTCGCATCCGCTGCGGTTGAAGACAGCGTGCCCGACGTCGCCAAGGCAAAGGAATTAGGCTGCGCGCGGATGACCCGCGCCGAACTGCTGGCTGAATTGTTCAACGCCAGCCGCCGCTCGGTCGCAGTTGGCGGGACCAGCGGCAAATCGACGGTAACCGGCATGATTGGCTGGATTTTGACCGATGCGGGGCTTGATCCGACGATCATGAATGGCGGGGTGATGAAGAATTTCGTGTCCGCCGACGCACCTTTTGCCAGCGCACGCGTCGGTCATGGCGCGGTTTTCATTTCCGAAGTTGACGAAAGCGACGGGTCGATCGCGCTATTCCGGCCAGAGGTTGCCGTGCTCAACAATATCAGCCTTGACCACAAGTCGCTGACCGAATTGCGCCAATTGTTCGGCGATTTTGCAGGCAGCGCAAAGCGGGCGATCTGGAACGCTGACGATATTGAAAGTGTCGCGCTGATCGCACCAATGACACTATCCAATTCCATCAGTTTCGGTTTTACCGATCGCGCGGATGTGCGCGCGGTCGACGTCGTCGAAATGCCGATCGGCAGCCGCTTTACGCTGAAAGCCAATGGGCAAAGCTGGCCGGTAACGCTGCAAGTGCCGGGACGGCACAATATCTCGAACGCGCTGGCCGCAATTGCTGCCGCACTTGCGCTCGATGTACCGGTGGCACAGGCCGTACACGGCGTTGAACGCTTTACCGGGCTTGCACGCCGCTTCGACATTGTCGGCATCGCTGGCGGCATTACCGTGATTGATGATTTCGGTCATAATCCCGACAAGACAGCAGCAACACTGGCAACGCTTAAGGCGTTTCCGGGGCGCGTGATCGCATTTTTCCAACCCCATGGCTATGGCCCGATCCGCGTGATGGGCAGTGAACTGGCCTCCGTCTTTGCCCGGCACCTAAACCGCGACGATCATCTGATCCTGTGCGATCCGGTCTATTTTGGCGGCACGGTGGACAAGACACTGGGCAGCCAGTCGATCACTGATGCTGTGGTCGCTGCGGGCAAGCAGGCCGAATATATCCCCAGCCGTGAAGATTGCGGCAACCGGATTGTCGAACTGGCCCAACCCGGCGACCGCATCGTTGTTATGGGCGCGCGTGACGACACGCTGAGCGCTTTTGCAGCCGATCTGCTGTCGCGGCTGGTCAAGGCGAGCGTCTGATACTTTGGACCGAATCGAGGGATAAGGGTTAATCGCTGCCTCCGTCGGTCGTTAATACAGGCATGACGATCCAACCTGCCAATCTTGCTCGTACGCCGTCTGCAACCGCTCCCAAATTCATGGAATGGTTGCTTCGACTGGCGCGGACCGATGAACCCGATCGCGACCGGACGGCGCTATCGGCAACTGAACGGTTCCGGATGCGCCACGGCGCGATGATTGAACAGATCGCCGACTTCCTGGCTGATGCCGGGCTTGATCCGATCCCTGATCATTATGAATTGGCGTGGCTTTACATAGCGGGCAGTTCAGCCATTCAGCGGCTGCATATTGATACCCACCTTCTGGAATTCGGGCGTATCGATCCGGTCGATGCCATCCGGTTGCTCGATGAAATCCGTACATCGATAAGCGAGCGCGAATTTTCAAAAATGGTCGAAGAGGCGAAGGACCGGATCGGCGAAGCACGCGCCACAACTGAACAATCCAGCCGCGACGCGGCCAGTTTCGGGGCGAATCTGGGTGTCTCGATTGTCGATCTTGAAGATCCGGCACGCAGCAAGGCGGCCGTGGTTCGCCTGCAAAAGCTGACCGCTGAGATGATGGAGCGCGCGGCACGGGCCGAGGCCGAGTTGAAGGAACGTTCAAAAGTCATGGGCCATTTGCGCAGTCGGCTGGTGCAGACGCAGAAAATGGCGATGAGCGACCCTTTGACGGAACTTCCCAACCGGCGCGCCTTTGATATCAACCTGAAGGAGGCCGTCGAACTCGCGCGCAGTAAACACCATCCGCTGTGCGTGGGTTTTTGCGACATCGATCATTTCAAAGCGATCAACGACACGCATGGCCACGCGACCGGCGACAGGGTGATCCGTTTTGTCGCCGACGCATTGCGCAAGGTGACCGGGCCAAAAATCCATGTCGCCCGCCATGGCGGCGAGGAATTCGCGCTGATTTTTCCCAATATCGGCGCAGAACAGGCGGCGCGCATGCTGGACAGGACGCGCGAGGCGTTGGTCGAACGGCATCTGCTCGCCCGTGATACACAAGCCGAAATCGGCTGTGTCAGCTTTTCGGGCGGCGTTGCCGAACTGCGGTCAGGCGAGAATATCTCCGCCCTGCTGATGCGCGCAGACCATGCACTTTACCGGGCAAAGGAAAGCGGCCGAAACAAGGTCATCACTGCATCTTGACGGCGCGCTTGCGCCGACGTTGCGGCTTTGCCAATGAAGCGCGATGAGAAAAACCCTCCTTGCGCTGACCGCCCTCGGCTTTTCCGGATGCACCACTATGGGCGATACGGGCGCATCCGCGCCGGTCGACATCCGGATCATCGGCATCAATGATTTCCACGGCCATCTCGATCCACCGAAACAGGTGGTTGAAAAGACCCAAGCCGATGGCAGCAAACTGCGCATTCCCGCCGGCGGTGCGGCCTATCTGGCATCTGCAGTTGACGCGCTGAAAAGCGATGCCCCCAACCATGTCGTCGTGGCGGCAGGCGATCTTATTGGCGGAACTCCGCTTTCATCCTCGCTGTTTCTCGATGAGCCCGCGATCCTTGCGATGAACATGATCGGGGTGGAATTTAACGCTGCTGGCAACCATGAATTCGATCGCGGCACCGACGAATTGCTGCGCATGCAAAATGGCGGCTGCGAAAAACATACGACAGCCGAGCCATGCCGTGTCGACACCCCCTTTCCCGGCGCGCAATTCCGGATCCTTACAGCGAACACGTTCAAAGAGGGCAAAACGCTCCTCCCGGCTTATGGCCTCAAGGATTTCGGCAGCGGTAAGGCAAAGGTCACTGTCGGCTTCATCGGCATGACGCTTGAAGGTACAGCCAATCTGGTTTCAGCCAGTCGGATCAAGGGCGTGCAATTTGCTGATGAGGCAGATACCGCCAATGCGCTCGTTCCCAAGCTGAAAGCCGCCGGGGCAGACGTGATCGTTGTGCTTATCCATGAAGGTGTCACCAATCCGGGCGATTTCAACAATCCGCGTTGCGAAGGCCTGACCGGCGCACTGATCCCCATTCTCGATCGGCTCGATCCGGCAATCGATGTCGTGGTTTCCGGCCATACGCACCAAGCCTATGTCTGCGACTATGGCCTGATCAATCCTGCAAAACCCATATTGCTGACCAGCGCCGGTTCCTTCGGCCGATTGGTGACGGGCATCGATCTCAAGGTCGACGCGGCGAGCGGCCGGGTATTGTCGAAGAGCGCGCGCAATATTGTCGTGCAAAGCGAAGCCTTTACGGGTGCGCGCGGCGCCGTTCCGCTGGTAGACGCCTATCCCAAATTCGCCCCTCGTGCTGACGTTGCGGCGCTCGTTGCGCGCTACCGCGATGCAGCCAAGGCCGACGAAAGCCGGGTAATCGGCAGTCTTTCTGGCCCGGCAACGCGCGATGGCGGCAAGAATGGCGAAAGCCTGCTCGGCAATCTGATTGCCGATGCCCAGCTTGCGGCAACCGCAGCGCCGGAAAATGGCGGCGCGCAAATCGCCTTCATGAACCCCGGCGGCCTGCGCGCCGATGTGGTGCCGGGGGCTGACGGCAAGGTAACATTTGGTTCGATCTTCGCTGCCCAACCTTTCGGCAACATATTGGTCACCAAGACGATGACCGGACAGCAGATCCGTGCACTATTGGAACAGCAGTTCAACGACGCCAATTGGCTACGCATCCTGTCGCCCTCCAACGGGTTCCGCTTTGGCTATGACTTGTCAAAACCGGTAGGTCAGCGCGTAGTTTTCGCGACGTTGAACGGCCAGCCGCTGGCCGATGCCACAAGCTACCGCGTCACGGTCAGCGACTTCCTGTCTAATGGCGGCGATGCCTTCACTCTGTTCAAGGATGGCAGTGAAGCCATGGTCGGGCCAACCGATATCGAAGCCCTCACCGCCTGGCTTGTTGCCGGAAGGGCGTTGCCGGCGATCGGCCGGGTGGAACGGATCAACGGCAACTGAAGCCGGAATTGCCTTGCATTCCAACGCTAATCCGCCTATCTGCGCGCCTTCGACCGGGCTTTCCCGGCCGAAGTAAAGAAAGCCGGAGGGGCGACCGCATGGGGCGGCGTCAGCGATCGGCCAATGTAAGGAAACGCCCATGCCGTTGTACGAGCATGTTTTTTTGGCGCGCCAGGACCTGTCACAGGCCCAAGTAGACGCGCTGGCTGAAAATGCCACCAAGATCATCGAAGAGAATCAGGGCAAGGTCGTAAAGACCGAAACTTGGGGCCTTCGTAGCCTTGCCTACAAGATCCAGAAGAACCGCAAAGCGCATTTCGTCATGCTTGACGTCGAAGCATCAGGCCCGGCAATTGCCGAACTGGAGCGCCAGACTCGCATGAACGAAGACGTGATCCGGTACATGACTGTCCGCGTCGAAGAGCATGAAAATGGCCCGTCGGTGATGATGCGCAAGCAAGAACGTAGTGATCGTGGTGATCGTGGCGACCGCCCTGACCGTGGCGATCGCGCGCCCCGTCCCCGCCGCGAAGAGGAGATTTGATCCATGGCACGTCCGTTTTTCCGCCGTCGCAAATCCTGCCCCTTTTCGGGCAAGGAAGCCCCGCGCATCGATTATAAGGATGTCCGTCTGCTTCAGGGTTATATCTCTGAACGTGGCAAGATCGTCCCGTCGCGTATCACTGCCGTTTCGGCCAAAAAGCAGCGTGAGCTGAGCCAGGCGATCAAGCGCGCCCGGCACCTCGGCCTCATGCCCTATGTCGTCAAGTAAGGAGTAGAACCCATGGAAATCATCCTGCTTGAACGCGTGGAAAAGCTGGGCCACATCGGCGACGTCGTGAACGTCAAGGACGGCTATGCACGTAACTTCCTGCTTCCCAACAAGAAGGCACTTCGCGCCAACGAAGCCAACCGTAAGGTCTTCGAAGCCAACCGTGCGAAGATTGAAGCCGACAATGCCAACCGTCGCGGCGATGCCGAAAAGCATGCAGCCAATGTCGAAGGCAAGCAGATCGTCCTGATCCGCGCTGCTTCGAACACCGGCCAGCTTTACGGCTCGGTTTCGGTGAAGGACATTGTCGACGGCCTGAATGCACAGGACGCGAAGGTCGCAAAGGCAATGATCGTGCTCGAACGCCCGATCAAGACCCTTGGCGTTTTCGACGTCAAAGTTGTTCTGCACCCGGAAGTTTCGGTCAATGTCACCGTCAACGTCGCCCGTTCGGACGATGAAGCCGAACTGCAGAAGGACGGCGTCAACGTCATCGACCAGATGTTCGAAGACGAACAGGCTGAACTGGCTGCACAGGCAATCGAAATGGCTGAAGCTCGCGAAGCTGCTGCTGACGAAGCCGATGCTGCCGACGCTGCTCGTATCGAAAAGCTGAAGGAAGAACAGGCTGCCGCCAAGGCTGCCGAAGGTCTTTCGGCCGACGCCGACGAAGCCTGATCGCTTCCAAACGCACCAAAGGGCCGCCCCGTCGCAAGACCGGGCGGCCTTTTTGTTGGCGAAAAGGAAAGCGGCTACCCGCGCGCTACCTTTATCGCGCCACAATGATAGCTAGTCTGGCAACCGTGGTGCCAATATCTGCGGCAAGCCTTCTGGCAGCAACCATCGACTTCTAATCGATCGCTGGGCTCGGTTCCCCGCTCCATTCCCCTCACGCCCCGCACAATTGCTCCGCCAGCGCCTTGCCCATGTCCGCTTCGGGGTAGACGACTTTCGACACCCCCAGCCGTTCGAGGATCAGGCCATGTTGGCGCGTTGAGGCCTTCGCCCAGATTTCGGCTATGCCCAGTTCCTGCAGCGCGAGCACCGATAGCACGCTACCCTCCAGGCTGGCGCCAATGGCGACCACGGCATAATCCACCTCATTGACGCCGAGCGCACGTAGCGCCTCCGCATCGGTCGAATCCGCCTGCACAACATGCGGCAGATCGTCGGCCAGATGCTGGACGATATCGAGGCTCTCATCGATGCAGACGACCTCATGCCCCAGATCGTTGAGCCGCAGCGCCACAGCCTCGCCGAAACGGCCAAGACCGATCACCGCGACATTCTTTTTCTCTGCCTTTGCTTTTCTAGCCAACGAGCACATCCTCCTTCGGATAATGGTAACGGACCGGCTTTCGCCGGGAAGCGAGCGCCGCAAAGAGCGTGATCGGCCCGACCCGGCCGATAAACATCAGTGCAATCAGCAGATATTTGCCGGAATCTGTGAATTTGGCGGTCACTCCGGTGGACAGCCCAACCGTGGCAAAAGCCGATACCGCTTCAAACATCGCGTCGCGCGGCTTCAGATGTGGCGATAGAGCAACAAGCAGATAGCCAAGCCCCAACACCAGCACAGCGGCAAAAGCGACCACTGAAATCGCACGGCGCTGATTATGGTCACCGATACGGCGGCCAAACGCCTCAACATCAGGCTTGCCGCGAATTTCCGACCAGACGATCAACAGGATGACGACCACCGTCGCCACCTTGACGCCGCCTGCCGTCCCCGCACTGCCGCCGCCGATAAACATCAGCATCGATGTGAGCATTAGCGACTGGTCGCTCAACGCGCCAATGTCGACGGTATTGAAACCTGCGGTGCGCGACGTAACCGACATGAACAGGCTGTTGAGAATATGGCCTGATGCACCCATCGGTGCCATCGTCCGACCATTGTTCCATTCAAGAATGATGAAGAGCAACGCGCCGACCACCAGCAGGAAGGCATAGCCGTAAAGCGTCAGCTTTCCGTGCAAGTTGATCCGTTTCCAGCCGCGCTGCGTCCACAGGTCGCGATAAACAGGATAGCCGATGCCGCCAGCGATGATCGCCAGCATGATCGGCGAAAGGAAGATCCAGTCCGACTGGAAGCCCATCAAACTGTCGCTCCACAAGGCAAAGCCGGCATTGTTGAAGGCAGAGACGGCGTGAAACAGCCCTTTCCACGCCGCTTCGCCCAGCGGCAGGCCATGGCCGAGCCAAAGCCAGCCGGCGAGCCACAGGGCGATGATTGCCTCGAAAGTGAAGGTGAATATGATAATCAGCTTGAGCAGCGGCCTTACATTGCCCGGTGTGATACCGCTATTTTCGGCCGCCACCCCACGGCGGATCCCAAAACCTATGGTCCTGCTGAACAGGGCGACGATCAGGACCGATGCGCTCATTAGCCCCAGCCCGCCCAGCTGGATCAGCAGCATGATCGTTAGTTCGCCCATCCACGACCAGTGATTTGGCACGTCGAGCGTCGATAGGCCGGTCACGCAGAGCGCGGAAATTGCTGTAAACCAGGCATCGACAAAGCGGGTTGCCTCGCCGGATTCCGTCGCGGCGGTTCGCGAAAGGGCAAAGGCGCCGAGAAGCGACACGATGAAGAAAAGCAACGGCACGATCTGCACCGGCCGGGCAAAGAGCAGGTTTACGAGACGATCGAGCGTACCGACCGCGAGGCGTCCAACCAATTGTTCGGGATGCAAATTCTGGTCGTTCAAGGCAGCCCCCTCTGATGCGCGGTCTTTAACCGCTCTGCATCAGGAGGGGAAGCCTTCAATAACCCATCAGGCTCATCACTTCCCTGCGGCTGCTTTCATTTTCAAGGAAACAGCCATGCAGTTTCGATGTGACCATGTTGACGCCATGCACCTTTACGCCGCGCCCGGTCATGCAGCCATGCTGCGCCTCAACCACGACAGCAACGCCTTCGGGTTTCAGATGTTCCCAGATGCAATTGGCTACTTCGGCGGTCAGCCGTTCCTGCACCTGCAACCGGCGGGCAAAGCCGTGGAGCACGCGGGCCAGCTTGGAAATGCCTACAACCTTATCCGTCGGCATATAGGCGATCGACGCCTTGCCGATGATTGGCGCCATATGATGTTCGCAATGCGACTGGAACGGTATGTCCTTCAGCAGCACCAGTTCGTGATAACCGCCGACTTCCTGAAAAGTCCGCGACAGATGCTCCGCCGGATTTTCGGCATAACCGGCGCAATATTCGCGCCAAGCACGGCCGACGCGGCGCGGTGTATCGATAAGGCCTTCGCGCGCCGGATCGTCGCCGGTCCAGCGGATCAGCGTCTTGATTGCATCCAGCACATCGTCAGGAACGACAACCTTGCCGCTGTCGTCAATCTCGTCATCATAATGGATATGTGCGATGGGAAACACCATTTCGGGCTTGTTCATTGACCTGTCCTCGGGAAATTTTATTTCCCCGATGCTAGGCCCAACCCGCCTTTCCTTGCTATACGGCCAATAGCCTTTAGGGTTTTGTGCGCAAGACTTTCTGCTGCCGTCAATAGCCGATCAGGGTAACAGAAGCGTCGAACCAGAAGTTTTACGCGCCTGCAAGTCGACATGCGCCTGCGCCGCATCCTGCAAAGCATAACGCTGGTGGATGCTCACGCTGATTGCACCGCTTGCAAGCATGTCGAACACGCGCTCCGCGCCTGCCTTGCGCTCGTCCCGATCGGCATAATAATGGAACAGCCCCGGACGCGTGACGAACAATGAGCCCTTGTTCGACAATTGCGCGAGTTCCACGCCGGTCACGCCGCCGCTGGCATTGCCATAGCTGACCATCAGGCCGCGTGGCGCGAGACTGTTGAGCGAAATCTCCCATGTATCATGGCCGATCCCGTCAAAGACGACCCGCACGCCCTTACCGCCGGAAAATGCCCGCGCAGCAGCGGCCACATCGACGCCAGCCGATGTAACCAGCACTTCGTCTGCACCGGCCCGCAGGGCAAGTTCCGCCTTTTCCGTCGTACTGACCGTGCCAAGCACCCGCGCACCGACATGTTTGAGCCATTGTACGAGCAGCAGGCCCACTCCGCCCGCCGCAGCATGGACAAGAACCGGCCAGCCTGCCTCGACCCGTGCGCACCGTTCGACGAGAAACTCTGTCGTACAGGCCTTGAGCAAGGCGGCGGCGGCCACCTCATCGCTAATCCCGTCGGGCGTTGCAAAAAGGGCGGCGGCGGGAATATTGCGCGCTTCACTATAGGCGCCCAGCATCGGCCCAAAGGTGCAGACACGCTGGCCCGGGACAAAGCCGGTCACGCCTTCGCCCACCGCCTCGATCACTCCGGCAGCCTCAACGCCGAGGCCGCTCGGCAACTTTACCGGATACAGGCCGCTGCGATGATAGGTATCGATGAAATTGAGGCCGATTGCATGGTTGCGCATCCGAACTTCGCCCGGGCCGGGCGGCGGCAGTTCGACATCCACCCATTCTATGACTTCAGGGCCACCCTGTCGGGCGATGCGCGCGGTCAACACCATATCTGTTTTCCAACCTTTTCTAGTAGGCCCGATGCAAATTCAGGGTTTTCGCGCCTTAAACCTGCCCACTACCAGCCCAAAAACCACGCCGAGTGCAAGGCAGATAGCCAAGTTGCCAGTGGCAACGCCCAAACCCGCGCCTATAGCAACACCCACTCCGAGAAACCGCTTGTCGATCTTTTGCATGCTCCGCCTCCTGCCGATAGGGCATTAGGTCATGCATTTAGATCAAAATCAACCGATCGCCTGTCCGGTCTTTGCCCAGTCGGCGAGGAAGCCTTCGATGCCCTTGTCGGTCAAGATATGCTTGAACAGCCCCTTGATCACCGATGGCGGCGCGGTCATCACATCAGCGCCTATTTTGGCGGCTTCAAGCACATGGATGCCATGACGCACGCTGGCGACAAGGATCTCAGTCGCGAAATCATAATTGTCATAGATCAGGCGAATGTCGCTGATCAGCTGCATACCGTCAAAACCATTGTCATCATGCCGGCCGACAAAGGGCGAGATGAAGGTCGCGCCGGCTTTGGCTGCCAACAGCGCTTGGTTGGCAGAGAAACAGAGCGTGACATTGACCATCGTGCCGTCGCTGGTCAGCGCCTTGCAAGTCTTGAGGCCGTCGATCGTCAACGGCACCTTGATGCAGACATTGTCTGCGATCTTACGCAGCACTTCGGCTTCTTTCATCATCGTTACATGGTCAAGCGCGACGACTTCAGCCGACACCGGCCCATCAACGATACCGCAAATCTCGCGCGTCACCTCGATAAAATCGCGGCCCGACTTAGCTATCAGCGACGGGTTGGTCGTCACCCCGTCAAGAAGACCAGTAGCAGCCAGTTCCTGGATGTCGGCGATTTCGGCGGTATCGGCGAAGAATTTCATGGGCCAGCGGCTCTTTCTTTTGCGGGTGGAATCACTGCATTGCCTATTGGCAAAACTTGCGCCTAATGCACAGCGCATAATCGACGGAGAGAGGATCAAGCGATGACCGACACTTTCAACCCTGAATTACTGGCCGGCAAGGTGGCTTTTGTCGCAGGTGCATCATCGGGGATCAACCTGCGGATCGCACAACGTTATGCCCAAGCTGGCGCGAAAGTGATGGTGATCAGTCGCAGCGAAGAAAAGATCGCCGCCGCCGCCGCAACCATTTCCGGCGACGCAATCGGCATGGCCTGCGATGTGCGCGATTATGCCAAGGTCGCCGAGGCATTCGCCCATTGCCGCGACACATTTGGCGAGATCGACATCGTGCTGTCAGGTGCAGCGGGCAATTTCCTTGCGCCAGCGCTCGGAATGAGCGCCAATGCCTTCAAGACGGTGATCGATATCGACCTGCTCGGTACCTTCAACGTCTTCCACGCCAGCTATCAGCATCTGCGCAAACCGGGCGCTTCACTGGTGGCCATTACCGCAGGCCAGGCCGTGCGGCCGATGATGAACCAAATTCACGCCTGTGCGGCAAAGGCCGGCGTCAACCAGGTTACCAAATGTCTTGCCATGGAATGGGGCCCTGCAGGCGTGCGCGTCAACGCCGTCTCGCCTGGCCCGATTGGCGATACTGAAGGCATGGCGCGGCTGGCGCCCAATGAGGATTATGTCAAAGCCAGCAAAGGCCGCATCGCGCTCCGCGATTGGGGTACGAAGGACGACATCGCCGATGCCTGCCTATGGCTGGCCAGCGATGCCGCACGCTATGTGACGGGCGCTATCATCAATGTCGATGGCGGATCTGAACTGGGCGATGCGGGTGGCGACGCAACCTCCCCGCCGCAGCGCTAAAGCCGGTTCGTCACCCCAAACACACCCATCAGCAACGGATCATTGGTCCGGCGCGGATCGGCGCGGATCGCAGCCTCTTCGGCACCGATTGCGGCCCATATTGAATCTTCGGCGCGGCGCGTAATGTCGCGCCCAAGCTTTGCCATGTCAAAACCGGTCACCGACTGCACGGCGCGATTGATGACCTGATCGTCAAAAACCCGCAGGCCGTCGCTAACCCCGGGCAGCATCGCATCAAGCAGCGCGGGCCCCATTCGTCCGCGCAGGAAGGCTGTTGCGGCTTGCGGGTTCCCGCGCACGATTTCCTGAGCGGCGTCGATACTGACTGTGCGAATCGCGTCCGCAACAAGCGGCGCCGCCCGTTCTGCGCCTCGTTCTGCTGCACGGTTAAGTTGGCGCTGCAAGCGGTCGCGGAACGTCTGGCTCTGCAAGATCGCGGACAACAGGGTCGTGCCCCGACCGCCGCCAAATTCGTCGGGCAAGGCGATGCGCGCAACAGAATTATCGTAAAAACCGCCCGGCTGGAGCAGCATTGCAAAGGCATTTTGTGACGAATAGGTCAACAATCTGCGGATGATCTCGGTCAGGCTGATGCGTGGCGCCGACTGGCAACCCGGCAACAGCAATGTCGTGCCGGCAAGCCCTGCCAGCATCAATTGGCGACGGTCGAAATTCATGGTCATGGCAAAGCTCCTCTGGTCCTTATCTTTCTGTTATCATTCATTTGATGGCCGCACGATGAACGATTGCTGCAGGTGGAGGATGACGACACTGGCCTTGCGTTCTATATCGCAGCGATGAATCGCCCCCGCCCGACTGGAACGCGCGTCCGCGTTATCCTCCTGACACAGGCGATCGGGCCGCTGGACTATCGCCTGCCTGACTGGATGGATGCAGGACCCGGTTCAGTCGTGGTGGTTCCGCTGGGCCCGCGCAAACTGATCGGCGTGATCTGGGACGAGGGCTTTTTCGCCGACGAGCCGATTGACGAAACCCGTTTGCGTAACATCATCGAACTGGTCGACGTACCGCCCATTGCGCCAGGGCTGCGCCGCTTGGTCGATTGGGTGGCCGATTATTATCTCGCCAACCATGCCGCGGTGCTGCGCATGGTTTTGTCATCATCAGCAGCCTTCTCGTCAGGCGGCACAATCACCGAATATCGTCCGTCCGGGGTGGAGCCCGCACGATTGACGCCGCAACGTGCGGCGGCACTGGATGCACTGGTCGATGCCCAGGGGCTGGTGCGCGAACTGGCAGAGCAAGCCGGTGTGAGCGAAGCGGTGATCCGTGGGCTGGTCAAAGCCGGCGCGCTCGAACCGGTCAGCGTCGCCGTCGATAGCCCTTTCACCAATCCCGATCCGGGCCATCACCAGCCTGAACTGAACGCCGCACAAGAAACAGCCGCAGAAGCGATGCGCGCATCGGTGCGCACCGGGCAATTTGAACCGATTGTGCTTGATGGCGTCACGGGTTCTGGAAAGACCGAAACCTATTTCGAAGCTGTCGCAGAAGCTTTGAAATATGGCAAACAGGTACTTGTTTTATTACCAGAAATTGCCCTGACGCAACCATTTCTCCAGCGCTTCGAGACGCGCTTTGGTGTAGAGCCTGCCACATGGCACAGCGGCATGCGGCAGACGCAGCGCCGGCGCGTCTGGCGCGGCGTGGCAGAGGGGCGCGTGCAAGTTGTTGCCGGCGCGCGATCCGCGCTGTTCCTGCCCTTTGCGAAGCCGGGCCTGATCATCGTCGACGAAGCCCATGAAATCAGTTTCAAGCAGGAAGACGGCGTGCGGTATCATGCACGCGATGTTGCCGTTATGCGCGGCAAGTTCGAGGGCTTTCCGGTAGTGCTGGCAAGTGCGACGCCCGCTATTGAGAGTCGGCATATGGTATCCATCGGCCGATATACCGGTCTTGCAATACCCTCCCGCTTTGGCGCAGCACAACTTCCCACGGTCGCCGCTATAGATCTGACGCAGGATGCGCCCGAACGCGGACACTGGATTGCTCCCACCTTGCTGCGCGCACTCGAAGACAGGCTGGAACGCGGCGAACAAAGCCTGTTGTTCCTCAACCGTCGCGGCTATGCGCCGCTAACGCTGTGCCGCAGTTGCGGCCACCGTTTCCAATGCCCCAATTGCACCGCATGGATGGTCGAGCACCGGCTGGTGCGCCGCCTTGCCTGCCACCATTGCGGCCATGTGATGCCACCGCCCGACGCCTGCCCCGAATGCAGCACTGAAGACGCGCTGGTGCCGTGCGGCCCGGGTGTGGAGCGGATTTGCGAAGAGGTGAAAAGGCTGTTGCCCGATGCGCGCACCATCGTCGCCACCTCTGACACATTATGGTCGCCCGAAAAGGCTGCCGAATTTGTCGCCATGGTCGAAGAAAAGGCGATTGATATCATCATCGGGACGCAGCTTGTTACCAAGGGCTATCATTTCCCGGACCTGACGCTTGTTGGCGTGATTGACGCCGATCTGGGATTGGAAGGCGGCGATCTGCGCGCCGCAGAGCGAACCTTCCAGCAAATCGCACAGGTCGCCGGCCGCGCCGGGCGTGCGGAAAAGCCGGGAGAGGTTTTCATCCAGACGCGCAACCCTTCGCACCCGGTTATCGCAGCGCTGGTCAATGGCGACCGCGACGGATTTTATGACGCCGAAACGGCGCAACGCCAACGCGCCGGGGCCCCGCCCTTCGGCCGCTATGCCGCAATTATCGTGTCATCCGAAGATGAAGGCGAGGCCATTCAAGCAGCCCGCGCCATTGGCGGCAGCGCCCCCAAGACCGATGGCATGTATGTCTATGGCCCTGCACCCGCACCGCTTGCCATGCTGCGCGGCCGCCACCGACAGCGGCTCCTCGTCCATGCCCAACGTACGGTCGAACTGCAGGCGATACTGCGCGAATGGCTCGGCAGCCTAAATTTCCCGCGCGGCGTGCGCATCGGCGTTGATGTGGATCCCTATAGTTTCATGTGAGAGAGCGCCTGCGGGATATCGTGGCGTCGCAGAAAATTGGGAAATCTGACAGGCCTCAATCCAGCAAAAGCCAATCCGCTGCTTTGCGTTTGAAAAGCGGCCCCCTCTGGAATCCCGTAGGGGCAAAGCCCGCCCAAGAAAAAGCCGTATAGTTAATATCGGCCACACGTGAAAAATGTTACCCGCTGATACCCCTTTTTACATTTGAGGTTCAGCAAATAGGGGAGAGGGGTATGCTCAACAGGGACCTCTCCGAAATGCAGCGAAACCTATGTTCCGCTACTTAAGGAGGAAAACATGGAGTTGATTAGTCCATTCCAGTATCTACTGGTTTATAACGCTTTTTCATTCACCTTTGCGACCATGGCGGCGGCAACGCTGTTTCTTTGGCTTGGTCGGTCGCAAGTTTCAGACAATTATAAGACAGCCGTAACCATTTCCGGTCTGGTTTGCGCCATTGCAGCCTACCATTATTGGCGCATTTTCGAAAGCTGGGAAGCAGCATATATGTTCGAAAATGGCGTCCTTACCGCAACCGGTTACGCCTTTAACGATGCCTATCGCTACGTTGACTGGCTGTTAACTGTGCCGCTGCTGCTGATCGAACTCGTGCTGGTCATGCGTTTGAGCCGTGAAGAAACTGTCAGCAAGGCAACCAAGCTCGGCTTTGCTGCGGCGCTGATGATCGTATTGGGTTATCCCGGCGAAATCGCCACCGACATCCCGACCCGCGCTCTGTGGGGCACGCTCTCTGCTATTCCGTTCCTCTACATCATCTGGGAATTGTTCAGCGGCCTGAGCGCATCGATCGAACGCCAACCCGAAAGCGTGCGCGAACTGGTCAAGAAAGCCCGTTTGCTGACGTTCGCATCGTGGGGTTTCTACCCGATTGTCTATATGGCACCCTATGCAAATATCTCGGGCGGAACGGCCGAAACCGCAATCCAGATCGGCTACACAATTGCTGACCTGGTCGCCAAGGCCGCCGTTGGCGTGCTGATCTGGGTGATCGCTGTCCGCAAGTCGGAAGCAGAAGCCGCCTCGGCATAACAAATGGAACTCAGCCGATCAGTCACAGAAAACTGGTCGCCTTCCGCTGAAGGGACCGGCGCATTTCCAAAGAATGTGCCGGTCCCCATGTTTTTCTGGCCCGCCTTGATTGTCATCATCGCGCTGGCAATGTTGGACGTTTCTCTGTCCAGCAACATCGCCTTGGCCGCTGCTGCGGCACTCATTCTTATCGGCGGTTTGCCGCATGGCGCGTTCGATATCGCGTTGGCCAAGCAGGCGCTCCAATTGAAATGGTCGTCTGCAGCTATTCTGGTTGCCGCCTATCTGGGCGTCGCCGCTGCAATGGCCGCAACTTGGTTTTTCGAACCACTTTTGGCCTTGGGGCTATTCCTCGCTCTTTCCGCTGCGCACTTCGGTGAAGATTGGCGAATGATCGAATCGGGCTTGCTGCGGATCATGGCGGGTGCGTCCATCCTGTGCATACCTGCAATTGCCCATCCGCAAGAGGTGAGCTTCATTTTCAACGTGCTGGCCGGCGATGGAGCGGAATGGCTGCGCCGCATCTTGGTTGCCATCACGCCTGTCGCCATTTTGGTGACCCTGGTGGGCATGGGCCAAGCCGCCCGATCCGGAAATATCGGCTGGGCACTGGCGCAACTTACCGCTTTTGCCGCCCTTGCAACTCTGCCGCCCCAGTTCGGATTCCTGTTGTTTTTCGTATTTCTGCATTCCCCTTTGCACATGCGAAGCTTGGTACGCGACTTACCCAATTGGCCCGTGCAGCGTTTCTGGGTCTATGGCAGCGCCATCTGCATCATCTGCGCTTTGGGAATGGCTGTCTTCGCGCCGGCCTTCTTTACAGGGCAATCATCGCTGATGACAGCGGAGGCTTTTCGCACCCTTTCCGTACTGGCTGCCCCGCATCTGCTCCTGACGCTTTTCGTCGAAAAAATCCGACAGAAAACCGCTCGATAAGCCTACCGGGCAATTTCAGGCCGGGGTTTCAACAAGCTCCGCAATTTCGAACGCGAAACTCTTCCATTTCCGCATCCTTGCAGCTTCTTCGGCCGGTACGCGCTTGCGCTTGGCTTCCGCAAGCGACCGGCAATGTCCCCAGAAAACCTCGGTCTGGCCGCTTTCAAGTTCGGCCACGATCCGCCAATAATGGGTGAAGCTATCGGCGGTTGGTCCGATGGTTTTGACATAACCATCCGCCATGGTGGCCGTGAGATAGCGCCGCTTCTTCTTCATAAGCTATGTTACCATCACGCACCAAAAACGACTAGGGCTGCATCACCAAACGCCAAATTCCCGCATCGATCGAACGATCTACACAGATAGCCATGCCGGAAACTGAAGGGGTAGATGGTGGACAGGGCTGGATTCGAACCAGCGTACGGAAAACCGGGCAGATTTACAGTCTGCTGCCTTTAACCACTCGGCCACCTGTCCACATTTCCAAGGGACTTTGTTGTAAAACAAAGGGCCATTCCCCAAGAAGAAGCGGCCTATTGGCGAAACGCCGCTTGCCTGTCAATGGCCGAGATGGAATAGCGGCTTGATGAGCTCACATAAAAGTCATCGCCGCCGCGGAGCGGCCCAATTGAACGGCAATCCAAAATTCTGGGGACGCCACGCCGTGCTTGCCGCCATTGCCAATCCTGAAAGGCGGGTCATCAAAATTTGGGGCACGCGGGAGGCTCTTGCGCAGATGGATGTCCCGTCGGCAATGCCGATCCAATATTGCGACGTTACCGATCTGGCACGCTTCGTTCCGCGCGATGCGCCCCATCAGGGCATCGTCGCCGAGGTCGCGCCGCTTGAAGATGTATGGCTTTCTGACGTGCTCGAAGGGCATGAGGATGATGACCGCCCCTTGTTGATCCTCGACCAGGTCACCGATCCACATAATGTCGGCGCGATTTTCCGTTCGGCCGCGGCCTTTGATGCGATCGCGGTGGTCACGCAGGATCGTCATGCACCGCCGGAATCGGGCGTACTCGCCAAGGCGGCCTCCGGCGCGTTGGAAACCATGCCGTGGATCCGCGTCGTCAACCTGTCGCGCGCATTGGAAGAAATTGCCGACCATGGCTATTGGCGGATCGGACTAACCGGCCATGCCGACATGACCCTCGACAAGGCGCTATCTCCGCGCCGCAACGCGCTGGTGCTGGGTGCGGAAGGCGAAGGTATGCGGCATAATGTCGCCGAGCATTGCGACGCACTGGCAAAGCTGCCCATCAGTGACCGGATGGAGAGCCTGAATGTTTCCAACGCAGCAGCTGTGGCACTTTATGCCGCCGCGACGCTGCGCCAACCCAAAGGAGGCTGACATGCAAGCAAAGAAATTCGCCGCACTGGGTCTTGCGATCATCGCACCGATGAGTCTGTCGGGCTGCCTTTTGCTGCCCGGCCAGTTCGATTCCGAATTGAACGTCATGGCCGATGGGCAATTTGCCTTTACCTATAAGGGCCAGATTCAGCTGGTCGGGCTTGCCAATCTGATCAACGACACGCTGGAGGCTGACGCCACCCAGACCGAGTTTACAGCATCCTGTTACGGCGAACTGCCCGACGAAACCAAAAAGGCGAAGGACGACCGCAAGGCAAAGGCCAAGCAGAAGGCAGAGGCCGATACTGCCACCGCTGCGGCCGGGATCGCCGAGATTGGCGGCGATGATAGCGGCACGGCAGCTTCAAAATCGTCTCAAACAGATAGCGGAACGACCGACGGCTCCGAAAGCGTGTCCGAAGATGCCGCAATTGCTACAGTCGAGGCCGCGAGCGAGGATTTTGAGGAACGCGATTGCACGCCGGCAGAGGTCGAGCAGCAGAAGAAGGAATGGGACGAACAGCAGGCCAAGAACAAGAAAGATAAAGAAGCGGCCAAAAAAATGTTCGCCGCCATGCTGGGCGGGATCGATCCAAGCGACCCGAAGACAATCGAGCGTTTCACCAAGGAAGTCGAGCGTCTGGCAGCGTGGAACAAGGTCGAGCATCAGGGCAATGGCGTGTTCCTGATCGATTACGCGACCAAGGGCAGGCTTGCCGATGATTTCGCTTTTCCGGTGATCCCGCGTTATGCGCTGGGCAACCCGATGATCCACATCACCCGCTGGGATAATGGCCGCGTTCGCATCGAGGCGCCGACCTTTCACAATGACGCCGATGTTTCTTTGATGTCGTTGATGGGCGCAGGCGGCGGGATAATCCCCGGCATGGGCGGTTCAAACAACAAGTTCGAGCCGGTCGAGGTGAAGGGCAGCTTCACCATCCGCACCAACGCCCGCATCCTTGCCAATAATACTGATGAAGGTCCGGCAAATGAAGGCGGCCTTCAGGTGCTGCGCTGGGATATTGGCCCCAAAACCTATGGTCCGCCAATGGCGTTGCTGAAAATGGACTGATGGGGCTTACAGCAGCACAGATCAAGGAGTCCCTCGACGCCCTGGCAGCCCGGGAAAAGGGCTTTGCCCGGGCGCTGGAGCAGACAGGCTATCCCGAACCGCGTATACGCGAACGGGGCTACACAACGCTGCTGCGGACGATTGTCGGCCAGCAGGTCAGTGTTGCCGCAGCAGCATCGATGTGGGCAAAGCTGCAGGCACAACTTGGCCCGGAATGCGCCCCGGAAACCCTGCTTGAACAGGATTATGATGCGTTGCGTGCCTGTGGCCTCAGTCGGCAGAAACAAGGCTATGCGCGCAGTCTGGCCGAACTGGTGGTGACGGGCGCATTGCCGCTCGATTCTCTCCCCCAAGATGATGAGGAGGCGATTGCCTATCTGACACAGGTAAAGGGGATCGGGCGCTGGTCAGCAGAGATCTACTTACTCTTTGCAGAAGGCCGTCCCGATATCTGGCCCGCAGGCGACCTTGCCGTGCAGGAAGGGGTCAAACGCATCCTTGCCATGGAAACGCGGCCGACGGAAAAGCCCACGCGCGCGCTGGCTGAGGGCTGGCGACCCCATCGCGGCGCGGCAGCGATCTTTACCTGGCACTATTATGCGACGGGATTTGAGGCGCTCTGAACCGATCGCCAAGATCTCCGCTTTACAGTTTCAACCTTGGATTCAGCCGCATCACTTCGAACAGGAAGGATTTCGGCTTCTTGAAAAACTTGCTGTTGCGATTGACTGAAAGCCCGAGCAACGCCGCAGCTTCCATCACGAAATGCACGCAGTTGCGCTTGTTCAGATTATAGCTCTTCCCGCCCATGTTGCGCCATTTTTCGACATGATCGATCAACTTGCGATACTCGTCATCACTTAGCTGGAGCGAAAAATGCGCATTGCTTTTGCCGACATATTTGGCGTCCTTGGTCTCGATCATCCCCTTGACCGAACCCATCAATATTGCCGGTGAAACCGTGACCGCAGTGAAGCCATAATTGGTGTCAACAACCTCACCTGATGACTCAATTTTACCCTTCAACTTTATGAAAGCATGAGGGAAATGATCCCCAAAATCATGGCTGTAAAAGGTCGCAACGACCTGTGCATGGGCATGTGCAGGCAGGAAGGCAAGCAGAAGCGCAAACAATAAGGCGGAGAGGTGGCGGGCAAATGGCATGATCGGTTCCCGATTATCGCCGCGCCCGCCGCGCTGCAAGAGGGGCTTGACCACGCGAGCGAATTGCTGTGCTGACAATATTGAAAATAAAAGGGAGAGTCGCGGCATGGCTGCAAATCGCAAGAGCATCTTCGTCACCGGTGCTGCATCGGGATTGGGGCGTGAAATTTCACGCTATTTTGCCGAACGCGGCTGGTTCATCGGGTTGGCCGATGTGAATGAGGCGGGCCTGAAGGAAACCGCGGCCATGCTGCCCGCCGGTCAATGGTCGATCCACAAACTCGACGTGACCGACCGCGCGCAATGGAAAGCCGCACTCGCCGATTTTGCGCCGCATTGCGGCGGCACGATCGACGTGTTGTTCAACAATGCGGGCGTTGGCACGGGTGGCGCGATCCAGGATATGGAGGACGCGGATATCGACCGGATGATTGCGATCAACCTGACAGGGGTGATCAACGGTATCCGCGCAGGCTTCCCCTATCTCAAATCGGGCAGCTGCGTGCTCAACACCAGTTCGGCTGCAGGGATTTACGGCGCGGCCGGCCTGAGCGTTTACAGCGCGACAAAATTTGCCGTGCGCGGGCTGACCGAGGCGCATGACATTGAATGGCGACCGATGGGCATCAAGTCACGCTCGCTAATGCCTGGATTTATTGACACCAATATCATCGGTGCGGTGCAGCCTGGCACCAACCAGACCGGCAAGGAAAAGCTGGAAGAGGCAGGCATTCCAGTTAGCCCGGTTTCGATCATCGGCCCCGCGGCATGGGAAGCGGTGCATGGCGACAAGGTGCACACCACAGTGAATAAGACCGCAAAGCAACTCGCCTTTGCCGCGCGCTGGTTCCCCGGGCGTTTGCGCCGCCAAATGGGCGCAATGGCGGGCATCGAATCGATCGTCAAAAACTGAATCTGGCCTCCCCGGCCCCCGGTCGGGGAGCGGCCCTTTTCAGGCAAACCCCTCGATTGTGCTGGCCAGCGCGATGTCGCGTTTGGATAGGCCGCCGGCATCGTGGGTTGTCAGCAGAATTTCGACACGATTGTAGACGTTAAACCATTCGGGATGATGGTCGGCCTTTTCGGCGAGGATGGCCACGCGCGACATGAAAGCAAATGCTTCGGCAAAATCGGCAAAGCGAAAACTGCGGCGGATACCGCGGGCATCGGCGTCATAAGTCCAGAGTGGCAATGCCGCCAGTGCCGCTATGCGTTCGCCTTCGTCCAATTCGCGGACACTCATCCTACTCTCCTGTCTTTGCTTTTTGCGCAGGCCGTGCCTATGTCGGCCAATGCAGCGCGGTCAAGCCGTAACACCAGCCCTTTCTTTATCCCGCATCGCTTTGTGGCGCGGCGGGCGTCTGGTGCTGCGCGATTTCAGCCTCGACGTCGGCGCAGGCGAAATGATCTGGGTGCGCGGGGCAAATGGCAGCGGAAAATCGACGCTCTTTCGGGCATTATCGGGTCTTTTGCCAGTTGTTTCCGGAACAATGGTAATCGAGGGCGCGATCGCGCTGTGCGACGACAATCTTGCCTTGGATCTCGATCAGAGCCTTGAAGATGCGATCAAGTTCTGGACGCGCCTTGATGGCATCGCCCCTGCCCGTCTCGAGGCAGCACTCGAAACGCTCGACCTTATAAAGCTCAGCGACCTACCGATGCGCCTGCTTTCCACCGGCCAGAAAAAGCGCGGCGCGCTGGCAAGGCTGCTGGCTTCACAGGCGCCAATCTGGCTTTTGGACGAACCCTATAACGGCCTCGACCAAGCCAATGTTGCACGGCTCGATACCGCGCTCAGCAAACATGTCGACGCCGGCGGGATCGCGCTTGTCGCATCGCATATTGCGCCAACCGTGAATATCAGCCGCAGCATCCTGCTCGATCGTGCGCGCGAGGAGATCGCATGAACGGTTTTCTGGCGATCGCATGGCGGGACGTGCGGCTTGCATGGACGGGCGGTGGCCTTTGGCTGCCGATTGTCTTCTACCTCGCCGTGGCGACACTCTTCCCCTTTGCAGCGGGCCCGGACAAGGCATTGCTCGCACGCGTTGGCGGCAGCATATTGTGGATCGCCGCGCTGCTTGCCAGCCTGTTGCCGATTGAACGCCTTGTCCTGCCTGATCGTCAGGCGGGTGTGCTCGACCAACTATATCTGCGCGGATGGGCCGATGAATGGATCGCGGCCGCCAAGATCGCAGGGCATATCACCGGTTTCGGCCTGCCCTTGCTATTGACGACGCCGATTGCCATCGCCTTGCTCGGCGTACCAGACGCGCAGGCAGGCACTCTGGTGCTCGGCCTTGCGCTTGCGCTTCCCGCCTTTGCCGGCCTTGGCGTAACGATTGCCGCGCTGACCGCAGGGTTGAATGGGGCGTCCGCGCTTGGCGGATTGCTGCTGGTTCCGCTTGCGATACCTATCCTGATCTTCGGCGCCGGGACGCTCGATCCCAATCCGGGCGCGGCAATGGAATTGCTCGCCGCCACCAGCCTTGCGATCACCGCATTGTCGCCCTTCGCCGCCGGCGCCGCCTTGCGGGCGGCGCGCGACTGATCAGTTGTTCTCTGCCGCCATTTTCTGCGCATAGCCGGCCGCAACGGAAGCAGCCATCATGTTGAACAGTTTTTCAGGTTCCTTTGCGCGCAGGTCGACAATGGCAGCCTCCATCCCCTCTGCGATCAGCAATTCGCGCGTCCCTGCGTCCATCGCGTCCCAGATCCGCTGCGCAGCGACCTCCGGCGGATAGCCATTTTCGATCGCGTGATCGCTGACGCCACGGGTCGAGCCATCGGCGGTGAGTGCATTTTTTGAAACGCCGGTCCGCACCGAACCCGGCGTCACCACCAGCACGCGCAGTCCCAGCCCGTCGGTTTCAGCCCGCAGCGCGTCTGCATAGCCAATCAGCCCGTGCTTTGCCGCACTATAGGCCGTGCGCATCGGCGAACCAACCTTGCCGGCAACGCTGGAAATCATCACGACATGCCCCGATCCGCGTGCGACCATATGCGGCAATAGCGCCTGCGTCAGCGCGATCGGCGCGAGCAAATCGACGTCAACAATCTTCTGATAGACAGGAAATGCGGTATCGACAGCGAGCGAGCGTTGCGAAATCCCGGCATTATTGACCAGCACGTCAACGCCACCAGCAAAGGCCACTGCTTGATCAACCAGCGCCGGTATTGCGCTATAATCGGTGCTCTCAAACGGCAGCACCAGACAACGATCGGGTGCAACCGATGCCACCGCCTCCAGCGCGGCAACATTGCGGCCTGAAAGCACGCAATGCCCGCCACGGGCCAGCCATTCCTTTGCCAGCGCCTCGCCAATGCCTGACGATGCCCCGGTTATCCAAGCTGTCTTCCCGCTCATTTGCTACCCTTTGCTGTTTCGGCGTCGATCGCCGCACGTACCTTTTTGTAGAATTCCTCGCGCGCAGGCCCCGCTACGGGATCACTCGCGCGCGGCCAGTTGCTGTTCGAAGCGATCACCAACCGCCGCTTTGGATCGATGAAGATGCCCTGCCCGAAAATGCCCTGCGCGGCATAGCTGCCGTCATCATAGGTCCACCACTGAAAGCCATAGCCCCTGCCCGGATTGCCGATATCGGCCTGCTTGGTCGTTGCCCGGGCAATCCAGCCTTCAGGCAGCACTGCCTTGCCGCCCGCCATGCCACCGCCGAGGATGAACTGCCCAAAGCGGGCATAATCGCGGGTCGACGCCTGCAGGCAGCAACCGCTGATTTCAGCTCCGGTAGAACCCAGCAACCAGCTTGCATCCTGCTCCATGCCAAAAGGTATCCAGACCTTTTCCGTCAGATAGGCGGAGAGCGTCTTGCCGGTCGCCTTGCTAACCAGCACCCCGATCAGGTTTGTCTCGCCGGTCTTGTAAACCCATTTGCTGCCGGCCGGAGCTTCACGCGGCAATTTGCGCATATAGCTGACCGTAGTGTCGATCCCGGGCTCGGGCTTATGTTCGTTGAAGAGCGCAACATCGGACTTGGGATCTTCATAATCCTCATTCCATTTGATCCCCGATGTCATGGTCAGCAATTGCGCGACCGTCACATCGTCATAGGCCGACCCCTTCATTTCGGGGATATATACCGTCACCTTGTCATCCAGGCTCTTGATATAACCGTCCTTGATCGCTGCTCCGACCAATGTCGAAGTGAAGGATTTGGCGACAGAGAAGCTCGTCCATTTGCCATTGCCATCAAAATCGAGGCCATATTTTTCAAGCCGGATTTTGCCATCCTGCACGATCACAAGGCCGGCCGTGCGCTGTGCCTTCATATAGGCATCGACATCGATCGAGAGCGGCGCGCCCTTGGGTAGCGGATAAACGCTGTCGCCGGCATCGATGATGTTCGCCTTTGCCAAGACCGGAAGCCGGTCCATCGCGCGGAATGCCGCGTCGCGCTGGGCGATTGACCAGAAGAGGACATTGCGATCGGTGGGCAGATTTGCGGCAAGGCTGCGCATGTCCTTGTCCATGCTGAACCAGCCGATCCCGCCCGCTGCCGCGATCACGAGCAGCAGCCCGACGATCCATTTCTTCATGATTTTCCTCTCCCTAACTCTTCACCAGCGTTACCTGCGCGACATTGATGCCGCCGCCGCGAAATCCGCCTTCGCAATACATCAGGTAAAATTGCCAGAGCGCAACGAAATTCGCATCGAAACCGGCAGGCAATTGTCGCTGTGCCGCCGCAGCATCGAAACGGATGCGCCATTGCTTCAGTGTTTCGGCATAATGCAGACCATAATCGACCTGATTATGCCAAGCGAGTCCCCGCGCTTCGGCCAGCGCACGGAAGCGGCTTTCAGAGAGCAGCATACCGCCCGGGAAGATATAGCGCTGGATGAAATCCTGTCCGCTCGCATATTGATCGAAAATATCATCCTCGATGCGGATATATTGCAGCGCCGCCCGCCCGCCCGGTTTCAGGCAACGGGCAATGCAATCCAGATAGGCGGGCCAATATTCCTGCCCCACCGCCTCCACCATTTCGACGCTGGCAATGGCATCATATTGGTCGCCCATATCGCGATAGTCAGTGAGGCTGACCGCCCAATGCCGCTTGTCCGCCAGCCGCTCCTTGGCGAAGCGAATCTGCTCGGGCGAGAGGCTGATGCCATGATAGACAATGTCGGCACGTGCCAGCGCTACCTCTGCAAGACCGCCCCAGCCGCAGCCAATCTCCAGCAACCGGTCACCCGGTTTGAGATCTAGCCGGTCAAGGACAAGATCGATCTTGCGTCGCTGTGCTGCCTCCAATGATGCGCCCTGCGGGGTCGGCGCGCCAAACACCGCGCTAGAATAGGTCATCGTAGGATCGAGCCAGGCCGCGTAGAAATCATTGCCCAGATCATAATGCGCGCCAACATTATCGCGCGCCTTCGCCTTTGTGTTGCGGCGTAGCCATTGCGCCAAGCGCCCGGCAAGTTTGGCAAGCCCCGACGCGCGACCTACCGCGCCCAGCGCAACGCGGTTGCGCATAAACAGATCGAATATCGGCACAAGATCGGGGCTGCTCCATTCGCCCGCGGCCCAACCCTCATACCAGCCGATCGAACCGCCTCGGACCAGCCGCAATAGCGCCCGCCAGCTATGGACATGAACGATCGCTTGGGGCCCCGGACGGCGGTTACCGAGCAACCGCTTCGTCCCGTCAGGCAGATGACCCTCAATGGCACCGTCCTGCAACCCCGCATCAATGCGGGCGAGGATGGCGTTGATGAAGCGGGCCGACAGCTTCACCTGCATGCTGGCAAAAAGGCCGCCCTTCGAACCCGGCAAATTGATCTGCCGGACGAGATGGCGGCCTCTGTCATGCTCCGGTGCGGTCATGTCACCGGTTTAATCGCTACGCGCTATTTCTTCAACGCATCCCGGATTTCAGTGAGCAGATCGACTTCGCTCGGCCCGGCGGGCGGTGCCATTTTCGCAAAGAAGCCATTTGCCTTGCGCACGATCAGAAAGATGATGAAGGCAAGGATCAGGAAATTGATCAACTTGGTAATGAAACTGCCATAGGCAAGCACCGTCGCCGTCTTGCGGGCTTCTTCCAGCGAAGCTCCATCAGCGGCTGTCCCGGCCAAAACGACAAACATATTCGAAAAATCGACGCCGCCGCCAGTCAGCAGCGAGATGAAGGGCATAATCATATCGTCGGTCAACGAGGCAACAATTGTCCCGAATGCCGCACCAATCAAAACACCTACTGCAAGATCGAGCACATTCCCGCGTGCTACAAAGGCTCCAAATTCCTTGAACATGCTAATTCTCCCTATAATCCACCTCGAGAATTGGAAGGTTACGCGCATTCGACCGCAAGTCGATGTAATGACGTGTAAATTTTTGCAGCGATTGAATTGCCCAACGCACTGCCCTATGTAGACAATACACATTGTCCTGCGGGGAAGGAGTTCAGCTTATGCGTTCCGATTATGCCAAGTTTCTGCTGGTGCCTATTGCGGCGGTTTCGCTGTCGGGCTGCGGAATCAACAGCGTTCCTACTGCCGAAGAAAATGCCAAGGCCAAATGGGCTAATGTTGAGAGCGCCTATCAACGTCGCGCCGATCTCGTCCCCAATCTGGTTGCGACGGTCAAGGCCGCTGCTGCATCCGAAACGCAGATATTGACGCAGGTGACCGAGGCACGTTCGCGCGCAACATCGATTAACATCACGACCGACGATCTGTCCGATCCTGAAACCTTCCGCAAATTTGAGGAAGGGCAGAACCAGCTGACCCAGGCCTTGGGTCAACTCCGCACCGTCGTGGAGGCCTATCCGCAGTTACAGAGCCAGCAGGGTTTCAAAGATCTGAATATCGAACTGGCCGGCACCGAAAACCGGATCAACACCGCCCGCATGCGTTATAATGAGGCGGTGCAGCAATATAACACAACGATCCGGACCTTTCCCGACATCATCGGCGCAAAGGTCATCCATGGTGCCAAACCCATGACGCCCTTCCGCGCCGCGGCTGGTGCAGAAAAAGCGCCTGAAGTGAAGTTCTAGGCCAGATGGAGCAGCAGGCAACCCAATCATGAACAGGCTATTGGCCGCCCTCACGCTTGCGGTTGCGCTTCTTGCGGGGAGCATGGCGCATGCAAAGCTGCCCGACCGTCCGGCAGGGCCGGTCTATGACGGGGCAGCGATCATTCCCGATACGGTGGAAGCCGGAATCGACGCGAAATTGCGTGCGTTGAGCAAGGAAACGGGCAAGACGCTGATCGTGGCGACTGTGCCCTCGCTCGATGATCGCGTGATCGAGGAATATGCGGTCGAACTTTACGAAACATGGGGCATTGGCGATGCTGAAAAGGATGAAGGCGCGCTGATCCTTGTCGCGCCCAATGAACGACGCACGCGGATCGAGGTTGGCCTTGGTTCCGAGGCGGTTTTACCCGATGCACTGGCTGGTCGCATAATCGACCAGCAGATGATCCCCCGCTTCAAGGAGGGCAATTTCGGCGGCGGCATCGATCAGGCGACCGACGCAGTCATCGCTCAGCTGAAACGCGAACCCACTGATGCGCTGGCCGTGGCTGCAGCCGCCGAACGTGCAGCCAAGCAAGGCGGATCAGACAGGCGCGGTGCCAGCGGATGGGGCATGGTGCTGTTCTGGTTGTTCATCCTCTTCTTCTTCGTCTTTCCTCTTATTGGTTCCCTATCGCGCGGCGGGCGCAAATATCGCGGCAAGCGGCGCGATCATTGGGGCGGGCCTGTGATCATCTGGGGCGGCGGTTCGGATTGGGGCGGTTCGTCACGCTCTTCATGGGGCGGCGGCGGCGGTTTTGGAGGCGGCGGCTTTGGAGGCTTTGGCGGCGGCATATCCGGCGGCGGCGGCGCGTCGGGCGGATGGTAAGGAATAAATGATGGCAATCCGCAAGATCAGCCATGTCAGCGAAGACGACCACCGGCTTGTAAGCGCCGCAGTGGCGGAGGCCGAACAGCATACAAGCGGCGAGATCGTCACCATCGTGTCCGACATGTCCGATGATTATGACGATGCAGCGCTAGTCTGGGCCAGCGTCATTACATTTCTGGCCCTTTCGGTCATCGCCTTCATGCCCGATTTCTATCTGGGCTTGCTCCATGGTCTGTTCGGCGGATGGGACCATGACTGGACGGCCAGCGAATATCTGGCACTGCTCTTCCTCTTTCTGGGTGGCAAGTGGCTTGGCAGTTGGGCCTTGATGCAATGGACGCCGCTCCGCCTCGCCCTGACGCCCAAACATATCAAAATGCGCCGCGTACGCGCACGGGCCATTGAGCTGTTCCGGGTCGGCACCGAAAGCAAGACGACCGGCCGCACCGGCGTCCTCCTCTATCTGTCGATGCGTGAGCACCGGGCCGAAATCGTCGCCGACGCAGCCATTGCCGGCAAGGTCGCGCCCGAAATCTGGGGCGACGCGATGATCGCCCTGGTAGATCATGTCCGCGAGGGCAGACCCGGCGAGGGCATGGCAGAGGCGGTCCGCCAAATGGGCGGTGTGCTTGCTGAACATTTCCCCAAGGGCAGCGAAAATCCCAATGAATTACCCGACAGGCTGATCGAAATCTGATGGCTGACAGCGACTTACCCGAAGAAATTGTCTGGCAGGGCAAATTCGTCACCGCCAAGCGCAAAGGTCGGTGGGAATATGTCGGCCGCGCGCGCGGCATCAAGGCGGCGGTGATTGTCGCAGTCGAAGATGATCATGTGCTGCTGGTCGAACAATATCGTGTGCCGCTGGGCCGTAACTGCATTGAATTGCCCGCGGGGTTGATCGGCGACGAGACCGAGGGCGAAGATCCCCTGGTTGCCGCCGGCCGCGAACTGGAAGAAGAAACCGGCTATCGCGCCGCCCGACTGGAAAGCTTGGGCGAATATTATTCCTCGCCTGGGATGGTCAGCGAAAGTTTCACCCTGGTGCGCGCCACTGGCCTGCAAAAGGTTGGTGATGGCGGCGGCGTAGACGACGAAGGCATTACCCCCCACCGCGTGCGTATCGCCGATCTACAGCAGTTTTTGGACGACAAACGCGCAGATGGCTGCGGCATAGACGTGCGGCTTTTGCTGCTATTGGGCAGCCAGCTTATCTGAAATTGTCAGCATAGGCCTGCAGCTTCAGCACCTTGGGCGCTGCCGGGATCACCGTGTAGCTGATTCCGTTTTTCTCGGCATAGGCCTTGGCCGCATCGAGCGATTTGAACTTGAGGTTCAATTGCCGGCGCGTATCCGCAGACCCTGCCCAACCCATCAACGGATCGGGACGCTGTGCATCCGCCGGATTATATTCGAGCGCCCATTCGCCGGAGCCGGCACGGCCCGACTGCATGGCATTTTTCGATTTCTGGATGATGCGTGCCTGAGTCATGACTGCGCCTTTCCCTTATTTGCAGGCGTGGATCAAGCCCCTTCACAGCCCCTGCTTCTTCTTCGTCTTCAAACTCGCGGCGGCGGCGGCAGGATCATCGGGCCAATGATGCCTAGGATAGCGGCCGCGCATGTCTTTCGCGACATCGGCCCAACTGCCTTTCCAGAAACCGGGCAGGTCGCGCGTCGTTTGGATCGGCCGCCCGGCAGGCGAGGTCAGCGAAAGGACAAGCGGGGTCCGCTTTGCACCGATCAACGGATGTTCGGATAATCCGAACAGCGCCTGCACCCGCAATTCGACCGTCGGCCCCGCCTCTGCGGCATAATCGATGGCATGGGTCGTGCCCGCAGGCGAAGTGAAATGCGCAGGGGCCAGCCGTTCGACCTGCTGCTGCCCGTCCCATCCGACAATCCCAAGCAACGCGTTATAAAGCGCGCCGGCATCAACATCTGCCAACCGGCGCTTACCGTTCAGCAACGGCGCAAGCCAGAGTTCGAGGCTGTCGAGCAAATCCGCATCGCCGAGGCCATCCACCCCCGCCCATAAGGCACGTTCGCGCAAACGGATCGCGGCATCGGTCCAGGGGAGCAGTGCGAGGCCATGATCGCGCACCCCTTCCAGCAATGCCGCGACGATATCGGCTGGGTCAGCCTTTGCATCTTGCCCCTTGGACAAGGTGATCGCGCCCAGTCGTCGACCGCTTGTCGTACGCACACCGCCTGTCGCCGGATCAAAGGTCACATGCGCGCCGCTGATGATGCGGTCGCCAAAAAGCGCCTCAATCTCGGCAAAATCGATCTGTGCGGCAGACAGGATGCGCGCGCCAGATGCAGCGCCCTGAATGTCGGCAACAGCCAGCCATTCTGCGCGGGCCAACGCATGTGCAGGATCGAGCCTATAGCCCCTGCCCCCGACGCTTTGCCAATATTCGCCCGATGCATCGCGACGTTTGGCGATCCGTTCTGGGTAAGCGAGCGCGACCATCGCCCCGACCCGCCCATCCCCGGAGCCAGCGGCCACCTGTTTCGCCCATTTGCGCGCCAAGCCCTTTGCTGCATCGGCGCGTTTGCCGCGATCACGATGCCAGCGCTCCAGCCGCCTTTCCAGATCGGTGTCGTCACCGCCAAGCCCCCGTTCGGACAAGAGCATAGCGACCTGCGCGGCCAGTTCGCCAAGCCCCATTTGGGCTGCCGCCACCAACATATGGGCAAGACGCGGCGGCAGGGGCAGTTTTGCGATCG
This sequence comes from Sphingobium sp., assembly GCA_035196065.1. Classification (NCBI taxonomy): domain Bacteria; kingdom Pseudomonadati; phylum Pseudomonadota; class Alphaproteobacteria; order Sphingomonadales; family Sphingobiaceae; genus Sphingobium; species Sphingobium sp. The sequence continues at coordinate 1,664,092 of CP136575.1, read as the reverse complement.
CACGGCCATGCCCGGTGGGCCGGCCGCCTTCATCAAGAGCGCCGAGACTGGACAGGCGTTCGCGGGCCTCAGCGAGCGCGGCCTTTGGCGGGGCATCCAGCCAATGCAGCGACGCTGGATCAGTAACGCCCCATAGCGCGCAATCGAGCAGCAATGGCGAAAGGTCCGCCTCCATAATCTCGGGTGGATCAAAGGGCGGCAGGCCGGCAGTCGCGGCCTCTTCCCACAGGCGATAGGCAATGCCCGGTCCTTGGCGCGCGGCACGGCCGGCACGCTGGGTGGCGGCGGCCTGGCTCGCCCGTTCAGTGACAAGACGGGTCGAACCTGCGGCACGATCATAGCGCGCGCGACGGGCAAGCCCGCTATCGACAACAATGCGCACACCGTCGATCGTCAGACTGGTTTCGGCAATTGAGGTCGCCAAGATCACCTTGCGGCCTGCACCCTTGCGGATCGCGGCGCGCTGCTCAGCGGGATCTAGGCTGCCGTGCAGGCGGTGGATGTCCGCTGCAATCCCTGTCAGCCGCTCTGCGGTGCGTTCGATCTCGGCCACACCGGGGAGGAAAGCGAGCAGATCGCCCTCGGCTTCCTCGGCCAGTGCACGGCGAATAGCGGACGCCATTTCATCCTCAATCCGCGCCTCGGCCCGGCGACCAACATGACGCAACGTCAACGGATGCGAACGCCCCTTGCTTTCGATCAGCGGCGCATCCATCAATTTGGCAAAGCGGCTGCCGTCAAGCGTCGCCGACATCGCCACCAGCCGCAGGTCAGACCGCAATCCCGCCTGCACGTCCAGCGCCAAAGCAAGGCCAAAATCGCTGTCAAGGCTGCGCTCATGCACCTCGTCAAACAGCACGGCAGAAATACCCGTCAGTTCAGGATCATCCTGTATGCGGTTGCGGAAAATGCCTTCGGTCAGCACCAATATGCGGGTACGCGCCGACAATTTGCTGTCCATGCGCGTTGCGTAGCCGACCAGTCCGCCAACCGCTTCGCCCGAAAGCTCTGCGATACGTTCTGCGGCAGCCCTTGCGGCAAGCCGGCGTGGTGAGAGCAGCAGGATTTGGCCGTCGCACCAAGCCTCTTCGAGCAAGGCTGACGCCACCATTGTTGTCTTACCCGCACCCGGCGGCGCGATCAGCACGGCATTGGGGCCAGCGGCAAGCGCGGCCTTTAATTGCGACAGAACAGCTTCGACAGGAAGGGTCACACGCCTCAGAGCCTGTCCTGTTCGGATTGAGGCGTCGTCATCGCAGCCTCTAATAGGCGCGGGCGATGGCAAACTCCACAGCCTCGACCAGCGCGTCTTTGGCAGCGCCGCCAGCAAAGGGGCCGAGTGCGTCGATGGCACGCTGGCCATAATGGCGCGCCCGTTCCAGCGTATCGTCAATCGCATTATGCTGGCGCAGCAGGGCCGTTGCATGGGCAAGATCGGCATCGCTGACGCGGTGGCCGAGCATAGCATTGCGCCAGAAATCCTTTTCCTCAGCTGTCCCGCGACTGTGCGCGAGAATGACCGGCAGGGTTACTTTACCGTCGCGGAAATCGTCGCCAATATCCTTGCCCATTGTCACGCCGTCAGAGACATAGTCGATCGCATCATCGACCAACTGAAATGCAATACCCAGATTGCGGCCATAGCTATCAAGCGCCAGTTCATCCGCTTCCGGCCGTTCGGCAACCACGGCGGCAATCCGGCAAGCAGCCGCGAATAGCGCCGCAGTTTTTGCGCCGATAATGTCGAGATATTTTTCCTCGCCAGTCGCAATCTGGCGCTGCGCGGTCAACTGGTTGACTTCGCCCTCGGCGATGATCGCCGATGTGCTGGAAAGGATCTTCAATACCTTGAGCGATCCATCCTCTACCATCAGTTCGAAAGAGCGGCTGAACAGGAAGTCGCCAACAAGTACCGCGGCCGGATTGCCAAAAATCAGGTTTGCGGCGGTCTTGCCGCGACGCATCTCGCTGCCGTCAACGACATCATCATGCAGCAGCGTTGCGGTGTGGATGAATTCAACCGCAGCAGCCAGCTTGTGGTGGCGTTCGCCCGGATAGTCGAGCAACGACGCACAGGCGAGCGTAAGCATCGGCCGCATCCGCTTTCCGCCGCCGGCGATCAGATGTCCGGCCAATTCGGGGATCAAAGGAATTTCGGACTGCATCCGATCGAGGATCACGGCATTCACCCGGTTCATCCCCGGCGCGACAAGATTGAGCATCGGTTGCAGCGAAGGCGCGCGATTGCCGCCGATCTGGTGAATTGAAGCCGTCATCCGGCTTGCCCTGCCAAGCGGCAACCGCGCGCGCAAGTGCAAAAGGTTGAAAAGCGCTTGTCGGACGCTGAAGCAGGCGGCATGGATAGATTACGATGGCTGATGAAATCCTGAACCGTTACCGCCAAAGCATCGACAATATCGATGCCGCCCTTGTGTTCATGCTCGCTGAGCGCTTCAAGATCACGCAGGCCGTGGGCGAATATAAGGCGAGCACCAGCCTGCCCCCCGCAGATCCCGGCCGAGAAGAACGGCAGATCGAGCGGCTGCGGCAATTGGCCAAGGAAGCTGATCTCGATCCCGACTTCACCGAGAAATTCCTGCGCTTCATCATCAACGAAGTCATCCGCCACCACGAACGAATCCGCCAAGGCTGATCCGCACAACAAACAGCCCCTAGGGAGGGGCTGCAAGGTCGGGTAGGGTTCGCTGTACTTTTATGCTGACCGGATCGTTGGTACGATCCAGCCTCTTCTGCGGTCGTTGGCCATTTGTTTGCCGCAGTATCTAAAAACCGAGCGGCGGGATTGGGATTCCATGATCTGAACGCGAGAGCGGCTGCGGATGCTCCATCCCAGGGGGGCACATGAATATTCGCCTAAAAATAGCCTTCATGTTGCGATCTTCACTATCCAGATCAAGACTTCATAAATACTCGATTATTCTTCATATTTACTTGATCATCATAAATTCAAAAATGACTTAGTTTAACATCATTATCCCAAGTGATTAAAACTAATATATTTCGAATAAATGCCGAACTTGCATTCAATTCAGTTTCAAATGCAACCAATTTGAATATATAATTGAATATTTTATACAATCCGCCTTGAAATTTTCCCCTATATTTAAGGAATAAAAAAAAGGGTCTCGTCGCCAAATGGGAGAAAATAAATATATTTATCGCTATCTTAAATTGCGAGTGATAAAATACATGGATATTTTAATATTAAACATTAATTTGTAATATTCAAATAATATCCGCGCAGGAAATTCAAGTTATGCTTGATAAAATAGAATTTCTCTTTGAACTTGAAAATAAGAAAAAGATAAAGTGCCTGCATAATGAATTAAAAATTATTTATGAACTTTTGAGAAACGGCCCAACATCCTCGCTCGCAATTATGCGGAAAACGAACAGGTCAATTTCGGCGCATAATAGCGATCTGAAAAGGCTGATGGCCTTGGGTGCCATTCGGCAGGTAGATCATGATGGCGATGGCCGCGTGAAGCTCTACGACGTCAATCGCGAATATATCAGCCTAGAAGACTAAGCGCAGAGAGCCGCCTCGTCGCACAACAATAAGCCGCTGCAGCGAGGATTGCGGCTCCTTCACCTTGTCTCAGCGCTGCCTGGGCTTGTGCAAAGGGCGACGCCCCTCGACGTCGCCTGCGCGGCACACAGCCACGCATACCGTAAAAGAAAAGGGCCAGGCTTGCGCCCGGCCCTTCCCTGTTTCCCTGATGCTATTGATCAGAATTCGATATCAAGCGTCATGCCATAGGTACGGGGATCGCCGAAGATCACCCCGGCAAAGCCCAACTGACCGAAATCGACCGATCGCGTGACATATTTCTCATTGGTCAAATTCTTGCCCCAGAAAGTCAGGCCAAAACCGTTACCGGATCCGCCCAATTTGATGCCATCGATACGGATCTGGCCATCGACCAGCCCACGCGCATCACCGTCGGTTGTTTCCGAGAACGGCGCTGTAAGCGTATTGGCGAACATCTGGTATTTGGCAGTGTAGTTATAGCCAAGACGCCCGGTAAGCTTGCTGTCGCCCGATAGCGGAACAACAACATTACCTGCGATCGCAGCGGTATATTTGGGCGCATAGCCTGAACCACGCAGCAAACCGGCAATATTGCGCGGCGTGTTGGTGATGTCTGCACCGGGGAAGTTCTTCACCTTGATATCAATATAACCGAAATTTCCATCAATCGAGAAATTGTCGGTAACCTTGAACTGCCCTTCAAGTTCAAGGCCGGTATAATTTGTCTTACCGGCATTGACCGTGATGGTACCAAAGCTGCCCGTGCCAACGATGGGAACCGGAACCGTAACCAGCTGGTCCTTGTAGACATTGTGGAATATCGCAGCGTTCAAACGGATGCGTCCACCGATTTCGGTTTTGGCACCCAATTCGAACGAGTCCATTGTTTCCTCGTTAAACGGGGTCAGCGGCAGCAACGGGGTTGTTGCCTGACGCAGGTTGAAGCCACCTGAACGATAGCCACGTGCTGCGCGCGCATAAAGATTGATGTCTTCATTCGCGCGATAGTCAATCGTCAGGTGACCGGTCGGTGCGCTGAATTTCTTTTTGCCATAGTTGACCGATTTATCGGTACCGGATGTGTAAGGCGCCGCACCATTTTGTCTTCTGAGAACTTCCTTCTCATCCCACGAATAGCGAAGCCCCAAGGTGACGCCCAAGGCGCCTTCCTCTCCACCGGGACGATAGCTTGCCTGACCATATACCGCCTTCGACGTGCCATCGGCCTTATAGTCCAGAATGGACGCCTGCGGAATGATGCGGAAGCGCGCAGGGTTGTTGGCTTGGATCAACGGCGCAAGTCCACCAAAATTGGTCGAATTGTATACCGCCTGATTGGTATCTAGAACGAAACCAAAGCTTTGGACGTTCCGTTCCTTGCCGCTTTCACGGAAGAAGAACCCGCCCACAACCCATTGAAACGGGCCATCGCCGTTCGATACCAGTTCGATTTCCTGGCTCCACTGATGCTGCTGGCGCGCATTGGTTGCGGTGAACAAAGACTGCGTTATCTGCGGAATCGCCTGGCTGGACAGGAAGGCGGCGGTCCCTGCGGGCAAGCCCAGGCCGGAACCTGTAAGCGGGTTACCCGACAAGATTGCAGCGGGGAAACCGTTCAGCGTGTTCGTCGGACCGATATTGAACAGGGCACCGCGAAGCGAACCAAGGCCATCAAGGTCGCTGCCGCGGATGTTGTTTTTCCAGCTACGGTAAGCGGTGGTGGTGCGAAGCGTAGCGCCATCGGCTTCTGCCTCGATCCGGAACATGTTGCCCCAGATCCGGTCGGTCGACAAACCGTCCGATTCGTTACAGATTTGCGATAGACGCGTGCGCGTTACCGTCTTGCTGCAGCCAGCCTCTAGAATGGAAGACTGAGCCAGATATCCGCCAACATTTGCCGGATTGACCTGAGCGAAGGTATTGCCTTGATACGAGATATTCGGGCGGAAAACGCCCATGCCGACCTCTGCCAACTGCTGGAAATGCGGCTGACCGGTGATCTGGGTCCAGTCGAGAACATTATAAGCGGTGATATTGTCGGCCAGGTCGATTTCAACTGCCCAACGGGCCGAATCCACCTTGCTGCTGCCAGGATCGCGGCTGTCTTTTGGTTCCAGAAGATTGTCGACGATGCCATTACGCTCCCGGCGCAAATAACCGAGCGACATCCGCGCACCGCCAAGGTCGCCCGAATTGAGAACGAAGCGACCAAGCATCTGGCCATAATTGCCAGCGCCCAATTTCAGCTTCAGGCTCGCCTCATTGTCAGGCTTTTTCGTGATGAAGTTGATCGCACCGCCGGTGGTATTGCGTCCGAACAAGGTACCCTGCGGTCCGCGCAAGACTTCCACACGCTCGATATCCGCAACCTCGAAAGACGCGGCCGATGAACGTGCGAGATAAACGCCATCTTGGTACAGGCCGATCGGCGAATCATACCCTTGCGTTTCGTCAGCCGGGCTTGGGATACCGCGGATCGAAACAACGGCGGCAGTCGCGTTGGTGGTGCCACCCACGATTGACACGTTTGGCGCAATGGCGCTGAGGTCCTTGACTTCGGAGAGCCCGCGCAATTCAAGCTGCTCGGAACCGACAGCGGAAATGGCCAGAGGCGCTTGCTGCAGATTTTCCTCGCGCTTGTTCGCGGTAACCACGATTTCTTCAAGACCGCTGCTACCTTCGTCGGCATCCTGAGCATATGCCGGAACAACGAAGCCAGCCATGCTGACGCCAGCAAGCAGAGTTGCCGACACGACACGATTGAATGATTTCATTTAGCCCTCCCCTAATCTTTAGTCCGTACTACCTTCCCCGACAGCACGGCTCTCTCATTTGCCTATCAGTGAATTCCAAAAAGCGTAATGAATGTCAATTCATTTTACGCATTATGGCATTCGTCTGCTTTTCGATATTGAATATGCGAAATATAAACTGAGTTTCGCAACCTATTTACGCAACCGCATCCCATGGCGCGGAGATTGTACCCCGCGTCGTGTAATGGCCGTTTACCCGTGCCTGATATTCACCGGCGCGCGCACGCGGATTGTAAAACTGCTTGTACCAGATGCGCAGCTTGTCGAACGGGCCATCGCCCTTGACCATCATCGGATTGAGGCAAGGCCGCTTGTTTGACCAAATCTCAAAATCCTGTGCAAAGGCTTCAATGCCGGCAACTTCATAGCCCTTGGCGAGCGCGACATCCTCATCGGTTGGAACGGCATTCTTGACCTTGACCATCAGGCCGTACCAGACCTTGATCGAACCATCGTCGACCGGCGTATGCGCGATCAGCATGTGCGAGGGATATTCACCGATCATCACCGACTGAAGAATGCCGGGACCGGTGTACCAAGTGTCATTGGTCATCGGCTCAGCGCCTGAACCCGCAAGCGTCTTATGGCCTGCGGCAAGGATCTGGCGGCAAACGATGCCATCAAATTCATTCTCGAACGACACCATATCGATCGATCCGTGAACCGGTTCGAGATGGCTCTTGTCGGTCATGTTGTCGAGCACTTCCTGCGGGTGCGAATTGAGCACGCCGAGGCATTCGATATTCCAATTGACCCAATTGGGCGCACCATAGGCTTCGAAAGGCGGCACGTCATAATCGGGCTCGGCACCTTCGGCATCATGCCAGGCCCAGATCACCCCGGCCCGCTCGACCACTTTCCAGCTTTTCAGGCAAGCAGCCTTGGGCGGCGGCGAAGGCGAATAGGGAATGTCGTTGCAGCGACCATCGGGGCCGAAACGCCAGCCATGATAGGGGCAGCGGATATTATCGCCCTCAACATGCTCCTTGTCTTTTACGACATAGGATGTGGTGTTCTTCGCCAGATGCGTGCCCATGTGCGGGCAATATGCCTCGACCAGAAAAACCCGGCCGGATTGGCCGCGATACAGCACCATTTCCTCACCGAAATAGCGCACGCCGGTGGGCGTCGTCGTCACTTCCTCAGATGTGGCCACCATGAACCACCCCCGCGGGAAGGTGAATTCGCCCAAACCATAATCAGCGGTTGTTGCCATGCTCCATGCCTCTCCTTGAATCGCGCAAGGATAACTAGCCTAAACTGCGTAGGCTTGGCAATAGATAAGCTAGACTACCGCATTATGCGTAATCACATGCAATGCATTTTACGCATTTTGATTTCAGTCATCGCCCTCGACGACATGGTCGGCTTCGGTGATGCGGACCACCCGTGCATTATATTTGATCGTCTTGACCGCGATCGAGGTTTCGACATGGTGTACGCCGGGCAAGGCCAAAATCTGGTCGGAGGCGACGGCGTGCAGCGCGTCGAGTTCATTGAACAGGCAGATCGCCAGCACGTTGAACCGGCCCATGGTGATCATCACGCCATTGACCGATGAAAGATTGGCGATCTGCTGTGCAATTTCGCGCACCTTTTCAACTTCGGCCAACACACCGATAAATGCCATCTTGGTCGAATTTTCGAGGCCAAAACTGGTGATCGCGGTAAAGGCAATCAGCCTTTCCTGCTGCAGCCGTTTGATACGCCCGCGCACGGTACCTTCGGTCACGCCGAGATCAGCGGCAATCTTGCGGTTAGAAACCCGCGCATCGTTCGACAATATTGCGATCAGTTGCCGATCCAGATCGTCAATGACGGGGGCGCTCATACCGTTTCCCTCGCTTCAATCGGCGCGACATCGAATTTATACTTCACGACATCAACGGCGATTGCGGGGCTCATGGAGCGAATGCCACGCACCTTCGAAAGCTTGTTCAGCATGAGATCCGACAATTCGTCGAAATCATGCAAGGCGACCAGAATGTCGATGTCATAGCGGCCCGTTACCAGATGCGCCGCGAACACTTCCGGAAAGGCGGCCAGTTCGGCTGCCACTTCGGATGCGGGCCGGCCATCGACTTCGATCGCAATCTCCATCAACACATTATAACCATGCGCCGAAAAATCAGATACAGCGACCACGCGCAGCTTGTTTTCATCTTCCATCCGGCGGATGCGCGCCGAAACCGTGGCGGCCGTCAGATCCAGCCGATCTGCGATCTGCTGATTGGTCGCGCGACCATTGAGCCGCAACTGCTCGACGATCGTGCGGTCAATTTCGTCTGCAATGAATTCGTCGCCCATCATGCCCCTTTCAAACCCGGATCACCTGCGCGGCAGAAAAGCCGCCGTCAACCGGAATGTTGGCGCCGGTAACAAAGCTTGCCTCGTCAGAGAGTAAAAAGCGAATAACCCGCGCCACTTCAGACGGTTGGCCGGGTCGGTTCATCAAATGCATGCGGATAAAGGCATCGCGCACCGGCCCTGCATGTTCAAGCATGCCCGTCATAGGTGTTTCAATATAGCCCGGGCTGACGGCATTCACACGTACACCATAGCCAGCATAATCAGACGCAATGCTGCGCGTCAGTTGGAGGATGGCACCCTTGGTCACATTATAGGGCGTGTTTCCCGGAGAGCCGGTCATCCCGTAAATGCTGGCGATAGTGACGATTGCGCCCTTACCAGCCGCTTGCATGTGCGGCAGGACGGACCTGCAACTCAACATCGTGCCCGTCAAATTGACCGCTAATGCGCGCTCCCATTGCGCCAGGTCAAATTGGGTCACAGCCCCTTCAATGGCCAGACCAGCGCATGTGACAAGCCCGTCGATCCGGCCGTGGCGGGCAATCACGTCGGCCACCGCCGCATCGGTCGCACCGGCATCGCTGACATCAAGGATATGGGCGCTATCGCCGGGTTGAAGATCGGTAATGGTCGCGCGATCCGCCGCAGCGACTGTGCCGCCTGCCTCATGCACAGCATCCATCGTCGCCCGGCCGATGCCCGAAGCCGCGCCGGTAATCATCACAACCTTGCCGGCCATCGAATGCATCACCGGAACTCCTTCAGATCAGCATCCATCATCGCAGAAGTGAATTTCTGTACCGGACGCGTTTCCACCCAAACGACTTCAAGCCGTCGTTCTGCGAACTTCCAAACGCCATCCTCTTGCGCATAAAGATTATGATAGCGCATCGCCATGTCGAGCAGTTTCCAATCATCGCCGTTGAGCACATGGCTGGCGATGCAGGTGGTATGGCCGGTTACAGTGCCATCCTCGCTAAGCTCAAACGTCTGGTTGAAAACATTGTGCATCGTTTTCTGGAAAGCCGCCTCACACTGGCCGACCATGCGCGCCAGCCCCTCTGCCCCGCGAAACTCGATGGGGTTTTCGCCATGCCCGCGAAGGACGCCGTTGGTCGTAAAGGCAGAGGCCAGCATTGCTGGATCCAGCGTATCGACCGCCAGTGCATAGCGAAAAGCAAGGTCGTGCAGTTCCTGCGGTGCAGTAAAGGCGGTCATGCAAATGCCTTTTTCAGATTGGCCGCGCCGCGATCAATCCATATCCATGCGTCGGGCACAGCCTCGAACATGCTGAAAAAGCCATGGATCATACCGGGAGCAACCGCTGCATCCACTGAAACTCCGGCCGCCTGCAACCGCTCGGCATAGGCCATGCCTTCATCACGCAGCGGATCATATTCGGCCGTGATCACCGTTGCCGCGGCAAGTCCCGAAAGGTCAGCGGTGTGTAATAGGGCAGCAAGCGGGGCTGCGTCCGTCGCAATATCGCCGAGATAATGCCCCCAGAACCAGCGCATACCCGCCTCACTCAGATAATATTCGCCGCTGCCATTTTCAGCATAAGACGCGGACGAATAATCCTGGTCGGTGACGGGATAGATCAAAAGCTGGTGCCGCAAGGCCGGGCCACCGCGATCGCGCAGCATGATCGCAACCGCCGCTGCCAGATTGCCGCCGGCGCTATCGCCCGCCACGGCAAGTCGAGCGCCATCGACGCCCAAGTCTGCGGCATTCGCGGCCGCCCAAACCAACGCATCATGGCAGTCTTCAGCGGCCGCCGGATAGCGATGTTCGGGTGCAAGCCTGTATGCGATCGAGAGTATCGTACTACCGCTTTTGCTCGCCAGTGCGCGACAGGTACCGTCATGGGTATCCAGCGTACCAACCACCCAGCCACCGCCATGGAAAAAGAGGGTCAGGGGCGGATTATCGCCTGCCCCTTCGGGCACATAAAGCCGCCCATCCAGTGTCCGGCCATCGAGCGGGATCGAAATTTCTTCGACCCGGCCAACCGCCGGCGGGACGGCAAGCGGCATCGGGTTATCAAACAGCGCCCGAACTTCGTCGGGAACTGCCGTTTCAAAATCGATCTGCGGGGCCTGCGCCATGAACTGCAACAGGGCCTCGACATGGGGGTTAAGCGGCATGGTTCCTCCTTAAATTCCGAATCCGCCGGACACGTTGATCTGTTGTCCGGTCACATAGGCGGCGCGCGAAGACGCCAGCCAACTAACTGCATAGCCGATTTCCTCGGGCTGGCCCCAACGCTTCAGCGCGAGCATTTTCTGCGTTTCGGCAATCCATTCAGGCGGGAAAGCGCCCTGCGCCATCAATTCATGGAACATGCCCGCATCGATCACCCCGACCAAAACGGAATTGGCGCGTATGCCGTGCCGCCCTTCTTCGCGGGCGATGCCTTTCAGCCAGCTTTCATTCGACGCCTTGGGCGCAACTGACAGCCCATCCCTGTCAGGCCAGCGCAAATGCCCGGCCGACCCGAGATGAACAATCGATCCGCCGCCATTTTCCCGCATGTGCGGCAGCAGCGCCGTTGTCAGCGCGAAGAAGCCATGCACTTCAACCTCGAAAGCTTTGCGCCACTTGTCCATCGGCGTTTCGCCAAGATAAAGCTGGTCAACCAGCGGACCTGCCGCCCAGACCAACGTATGGATGCGGCCATGCGCCGCCACCGCATCCTCAACGAGAGCAGCAATCGCCGCCTGGTCAGTAACATCGCAGCGATGGACACTGGCCTGCGTCGCAACCTTGCCGGCAATTGCCTGCGCCGCTTCGGACTTGCGGTTATAGACCAGCGCCAGATCGCTGCCGTCGGCAGCCAGAATTTCAGCGACCTTCCCGCCGATGCCGCCGCTAGCCCCGACAACCAGAGCACCCCCCGGCGGAAAAAGTGCGTTATCTTGCATGGCTTTTCTTTCGCATATGGCGATTAATCCTGTTCCCGATCCGATAATTGCGTATTGTGGGCCGCAAATCCAGCGTTAAATCGGCAAGGGAGAGGATAAACAGACATGCAGAGACTGATCGGGAAAGTGGCGTTGGTTACGGGCGGCGCGCGCGGCATTGGTGAAGGAATTGTGCGGCGTTTCGTCGAGGAAGGCGCGCAGGTGATGATCACCGACATACTGGATATGGAGGGTCAGGCGCTCGCCGATGAACTGGAGCAAGCCTATCTGCATCTTGATGTGGCATCGCGCAGTGCTTGGGACGAAGCTATCGCAGCTACAGAATCCAGGTTCGGCCGACTGGACTGTCTGGTCAACAATGCCGGCGTGCTGGTTTTCAATCGGCTCGACGACCTGAGTGAAGCCGATATCCGACGGATCATCGATATCAACCTGCTCGGCACCATCTTCGGCGCACAGGCAGCGATCCCGGCGCTGGAAAGGGCCGGTGGTGGTTCGATCATCAATATGAGCTCCGCCGACGGCATTGTCGGCGCCAATTCGCTAACCGCTTATTGCGCCTCAAAATTCGGGGTGCGCGGCTTTACCAAATCATTGGCGCTCGAACTGGGGCATCGCGGCATAAGGGTCAATTCGATCCATCCGGGCGGTATCGTTACGGCAATTTCCAACCCGACCAACTTGCCGCGCGAAATTGTTGACCAGGGTTATAAAATCTACCCGGCGCAGCGCGCGGGCGATCCGCACGATATCGGTGCAGCCGCAGCCTATCTGGCGTCAGACGATGCCGCCTATTGCATGGGCACCGAACTGCTGGTCGATGGCGGACTGGTGGCCGGCCACTATTATGCGATGATGCCGGGCGCGCCGCCGTCAATGCAGCGCTGATCCCGGCTTCAGCTTTCGATTGCCGCCAGCTTTTCCCGTTCGGATGCCAAACTGCGTCCGGCATAATAGAGGAAGATGGCGGCAACGAACCCTGTCGGGATGGTGAAACTCAAACCCATACGCAATGAATCCGCAGCATCGCCAAATGCCTCGCTGATCGCCCCGGCCAGCCAAGGGCCGACCAAAAGGCCGATCAACGTGGTCACGGCTATGAACGATGCGGTTGCGGTCGCGCGGTAACGATCAGGCAATAAATATTGCAGGCCCGCCATGACGCCGACGGACCATCCGCCACCAAGCAATCCGGAGGGGATGGCAAGCAGCTTGGCATGATCGAAACTGTCGGCCCAAGTGACCATCAGGATAAAGCCTGACGCAGCAAACAGCGAGAGTGCCGCCAATGTGGCTGGACCTTCTGGGCCCTTACGCGCCAACCTGTCCGAGATCGCACCGAAAGCGAGCATCCCGGTGAGGCCGGCAAGGCCGAAATAGGCAGCAAAGGTAGTGCTCGCGACTGTTTCGCTAATGCCGAAATTGCGCACGAACAGCGTCGGCCCCCAAAAACCGAAGGATATCCCGGAGAGGGTTCCAAGACCCATTGCCATCATCAGGGCAAGATAGCTTTTCATCCTGACAAGGCGGCGGATGATCGGCGCAAAGGCCTCCTGAACCTTGGCGGCATTCACGCGCGGCGGTTCGTGAACGATCAACCATGTAATCGCTCCCAGCACGATGCCGGGCACTGCCATGGCAAAAAAGGCCATCCGCCAGCCATAGGCATGCGCAATGGCAGGGCCGCCAGCATATCCGGCGATCTGCCCGAAATAGGTGGCAAGACCAAGGATGGCGAAGGCCAATCCACGCCGTTCCGGTTTGAAATAATCCGACAGCAGCGAGTAAGCGGGCGCAATAAAGGCAGCTTCGCCAACGCCCACACCGACGCGGCACAATGCCAATGAAACGGGGCCTGTCGCAAATCCGGTGAGCCCTGTGAAAAGGCTCCAGATGACGCAGCCGGCACAGATGATGGCTACCCTCGATTTCCGGTCGGCCAAGCGCGCGATCGGAATGCCGGCAAGCACATAGAGCACGACAAAGGCCGGCCCCATCAACAGCCCCATAAAGCCATCGCCAAGCCCGAACTCGGCTTTGATCGGCCCGACCAACCCCGAAATCAGGAACCGGTCGGCATAGTTGAAAATATAAATGAGCAGCAGCAGGAATAGGACCAGCCAGCGGTTCGACAATCGGGGGGCGGTGGCATCAGTCACGCATTTGGGCTCCACCATTGACGTGCCAGACTTGGCCATTGACCCATGCTCCGTCATCCGACGCAAGGAAGGTCACCGCTGCGGCAATATCATCCGGGTCGCCCAATCGGGTGTGCGGGATCGCCTTCAGGCCACGCTCGACATATTCGTCAGTCAGATGCTGCTTCACCGCCTCGGTCAGCACAAGGCCGGGGCAGATCACATTGGCGCGGATGCCCTGCTTTCCATATTTGCTGGCCACATGGCGCGCGAGCGCGTGGATCGCATTTTTGGTCATCGGATAGGCAACCTGCCATGCCGCGCCGCCAGAGGCTGCGCCGCTCGAGGTGTAAATCATCGCGCCGCCGCCACGTTCGATAATCTTCGGCAGTGCTGCCTGAGTGGCAAGAAAGTGGCTCTTGGTGTTGATCGCAAAGCTCTTATCGAGAACCTCTATGGGGCAATTCAGCGCATCAATGTCGCCTTCCGTGCCGCCTGCAAGGTTCGAATGATAGGCATCAAGGCCGCCAAAATGCTCCACCGCCTTGGCCACGATCGCTGCCTGTGATTCAGCGCTGGTACCATCCAGATCGACGCCGACTGCCTTGCCGCCATTGGCGGTGATGCTGTCCGCAACCTCACGGGCCCATTCGCCCATAAGATCACCGATGACAACATGCGCGCCTTCATCGGCGAGACGCCGTGCGGTTGCAGCACCAATACCGCGGCCGCCACCGGCCACAATCACCACTTTTCCCGACAACCCGCGCAAGCCGCTCTCCCAAAGTTTGCGTAATGTAAATTATCAATAATTACGCATATTGCGGTTCCGGCTTAATTTCAACACGCAAATGCGTGAGGGCAGATTATTCAGCGGCAATGGACATCGAGGATGTATCATGCCTTGGATCCTCTGCCCACGGGGTTGTATCGTCCCATAGATCGATCGGATCGAGCAAGGGGGTGATCCCCAATTCGGCGCGGATATCGGCAATTTGCCAGTCGGTATAGTCGCGCCAATTGACCAGCATGATCGGATATTTCCAGTTCAGCGCCTGCTGCGCACCCCGATATTCGGCTTCGAGATGCAACGCCGCCGCCGCTGGATAGTATAACCCATCCTTCATGATCGTCTTGGCCTTAAGGTACGTCGGAATGCGGTTGAAAAAGGCTGCCAGTTCAGCCCGGAAATAGCGCGCCTTCGAATACATATTCGCATTCAGCAACGCGACTTCACCGCCATGATTGGGGCCAAAGCCGGTGACAATATGTTCGATATCGTGGCAGAGTGCGGTCTGGCGCAGGTAGAAGGTGTAATCGTTGACCACCTGAACTTCGCGGAAGAAGAAGTTAAGCTCATAGCCGGTGCGGACCATGAAGTCGTGAATCTCGGCACCCAGCGTCCCCGGTGCGCAATCCTTCAGTTCGTCCTTCGTGAAATCGGCAAGTTCCCGCCGTTCCAGCCATGTCCGAAATTCGGGCAGCCGCAGCTTCTCCTCTTCGAACAGGCCGATGATCGCCGGTACATCTTCCAGCATGTGCAGGATTTGGGCAACTTCGGGAATAAAGGCCGTATTGGGCAGATCATTGCCATTACGGCGCAGCATTTCCTGCGCGATCAAATGCCGCAAATTGGCGTCATTCAGATATTTAGATGAACTGACCAGCACCGAACTTTCAGTTTCGATCTTTTGGATCGCAGCATTGAAATAGGCATTGTCTGCAGCACTTATCTTCGCTTCGGCTGTCATTATCGCTCTCCCCGGAAAAAATGCCCCTCCCGTGATATGCGGAAGGGGCTTTGCACTTACTCGGCAGCGATGGCGACCGGCCCGTCGTCATTCGCGGCTTGGGGGGACAGGAACGTGCCTGGCTTCTCGCCAGTATAGGCGCCGTTCTCGAACGTCGGAACGCCGTTGACCAAGGTCAGGCGTGTCGGTAACGGCGGACGGGTGAAGCGCCAGGTGGTGCCCCCCTTGCCATCGGGCACATCCCAAGCCTTTTCGAACTGCCGGTAACCGACTTCATCCATGTGGAACACGGCAATGTCGGCGCGCTTGCCCGGAGAGATCACGCCCCGATCAGGCAAGAAGAAATGTTCGGCCAACTTGCCGGTCATCACATGGATGGCCTCTTCCAGCGTCAGGGATTTTTCTTCCTGAACATATTTGGTGAGGAGGAGCGCGTTCTCGCCGCCACCGCACAACATCTGAAGGTGCGCGCCAGCGTCGGAGATATTGCCCACCGTCTTGGGGTCCTTCATCAACGCCACCGTCAGCGCTTCATCCTTGGGAAAGGGCGCCATGTGCACGGTGGAGAGCAGGCCGTTTTCGAGGATCCAGTCGGCCATTGCGTCGGAGCGGTGGATGCCGCGGCTGTCGGCGAATTCCTTGAGTGTGCCGCCAATTGGCCCCACACCGTTTTCGCTGTCGAGCATCAGCAGTTCCTGCGGATTCTTCAGCGGGGAGTGATCCCAGGCCTGCGTGTCCCAGCTTTCGCGTGCCCGTGCCCGCCAGTCCGGATCGCGCAGCAAGCGCTCCTTTTCCGCATGGGTTTCGGCGAGCACGACCTCATGCCAGACATAGTCGTTCGACTGGGCGAAGATCAGCGACTTGGTAATCGAGAGCACGGACGTGGGCGAAACGTGCGCGAAGCCCGGCCAGACATCGATGCCGGCTGCCCGCATCTCGTCGATCGTCTTCTGCATTTCGGGCAGGATTCCGGCTTGGAACCACAGCGTCGGGATGCCGCCAGCAATCTGGACGCGGATCTTGCGGCCCGCGAGCAGGCCTTCCAGCCGCTTGAGATTTGCCGGACCGTTCATCCGCATGAAGGTATCGACGATGATTTGGTAGCAAGTGTTGGGATAACGATTCATCACATCGAACAGCGCGGAGAACTCGGCATCGTCGGCAAGCATCGACGGAACAGGACGGTTCTCACCGTCATGGTCGTGCATATTGTCAGACAGGCCGAGCGCACCTGCGGAGAGGGCATCGTCCAGCAATTCGCACATCTTCTGGATTTCTTCGGGCGTCGCGGCGCGATCCCAAGCGTCCATCCCCATCGCGGCGAGGCGCAGCGGGATGTGCCCGACATAGCTGGCATAGTTCAAAGGAACCTTCACGTTCGCTTCGAAGGACTTGCGATACTCGGACCATGTCGTCCAGTCCCACGGCACATTCTGCTGGAACGGACCAATGGGGATGTCCTCAAAGAAGGAAAAGATGCCCATCACCTCATCGCGCGCCTGCTTGGAAGGGTGCAGCGGCGCCATGGAGAAGCCGCAATTGCCGAGGATCATCGTTGTCGCGCCATAGCCGGGCAGCGGATCAAGATCCGGCTGCCACCACATCGATGCGTCATAATGGGTGTGGCTTTCAATGAAGCCGGGGGAGACGATGCAGCCATCGGCGTCGAACACGCGCTCACCACCCGAGGCCAGGTTCTGCCCGACTTCGGCGATCACGCCATTTTTAATGCGCACATCTGCTGCAAATGCGGCGGCACCGGTTCCATCCACGACAGTGCCATTCTTGATCAGAATGTCGGTCATCTTCTCCTCCTTCTATTTTTTTCGGACTTGGACGTCCGCGAATCTCCGGCGCAAATTCTAAGCAGAAGCTTTGCAAACACCGAATGGTACGGTTGCATTTGGATCATATTTCGATCTAAATCATATCATGAAACGATCCGATACCGATGCACAGCGCCTAATTGCGACATTGCGACGCCATCTGAAATCGCAAGGAATCACAAGTGCACGGATCGCGCGCGAACTTTCAATCAGCGAGCCGACCGCCAAACGCTGGCTTGCAGGCAAGGCCTTGACGCTCGACCGGCTAGAGCGCTTGGCGCATTTATGCGGCCACACGCTTTCCGATCTGGCACGCGAAAGCGAGCGGCCGGGCGATGGCCTCGCGCAGGAACTGACGCTGGCACAAGAGCAGGCATTGCTATCGGACGAATTTCTGGCGCTCATGTTCTTCACGATCCTGTCTGGCAGCCCGCCCGAAGAGACCGCCACCGATTTCCTGCTACCACCACGCATGGTGGAAGCAGCGCTGATCCGGCTGGAACGCTTGGCTCTGATCGACCGTCTGCCAGGCGGAAGGGTGCGCGCACGCGTTGATCGCACAGTTATCTGGCGCAAGGCCCCGATGCGCGCCTTGTTCGAAGCGCGGATGAAGGTGCAGTTTACTACAATTGACTATTCGGCGCCCGAAACCGTCTATGCGTCAGAAATGGTCAAACTGTCGCCAAAAGGTATTGCCGCGCTGGGCGAACTGATCGAAGAATTTCGCCGCAATGTGCAGGCGATCACCCGCCATGATCGCGACACGGCCCACTTGCCCGGCCAATGGATCGCCACCCTTGCCGTGATGCGCACACTGGACCTTTCGGGGCTGGATCGTCTGCGGCCTTAGGGAATGGCAGCGGGGCTTTTGGCCAATATCTCCAGTTGCGCGCGCGCTTTCGCCGCATGGTCAAAATAGACCGTGCCTTCCTGAACCGGCATATCGGCCTCTGCAAGCCGCGCCATATAGACATCGACCGTCAGACGCAGCGCGCGCGGATCATCGGGTGCGCCATAATAGGCCCAGTCAGCCAGCCGGGCCGCCAGTTTGGGATCGCTTTGCAATAACGCCCGTGCGCGCTGGTCGATCGCTTCAACACCGCCGGCAAGTCGCACCGCTTCTTTTGCCTCAGCTTCGAACGGCAAGGCTGCAAAATGTGCGGGCAAGCCGTCCCACCAGCCGGTCCAACGCATCGCCACCATCCGGGAAATATCTTCGGGGCGATTATATTGCGGATCCAAGCTGGGTTCCTTGGCAAAACGTTCGGGCCAAGCAATCGTAGCTGCAATTGCATCGCGCCGTTCACCTGCGTTCAGTCGGCGCACGGTTTCATCAGACAGATATTCAAACGCCTCTGCCAACACCGTCAGCCGTCGGTCGATCTCGGCCTCATCGGTCAGCAATGCACCATGCATCGGCATCAGGATCGCCGGCTTCACCCCCGCCATCATGCGCAGCGCCGCCGCCCATTCGTCAACATGGCGCAATATGCGCTTTCCATTGCCGGCATTGGGCAGAAAGCCCTGATAATAGTCGGCGGTGAAGATCGCGCGACGCCCCGGCATGGCCATCCAGATCTGCTCCTCGGTCTCGCCGGGCGCATGGAAAAATTCGAACCGTTCCCCGCCAATTTGGATCGCCATGCGATCGCGGAAGGTGATATCCGCCTTGGGAAGCCGGTCTAGTGCGGCGGGTTGCAGCGACAATGACTGGTTGTTCAGTCGCCCGATCGATCCGCCCAGCCGCACCTCTTTCGCGGCCATCGCGGGGTAAAGGTCGCTCGCAATCGTCTTCGCCTTGGGCCATTTGGCTTTCAGCGCCGGCCAGCCATAGGCATGATCAACATGGACATGGCTGATCACAATGTGTGTCAGCGGTTTGGCACTGAGCGTTGGGATGACCTCTGCAAGCACCGGTCCGATTGCGGCATAGCCTGTATCAAACAGGACAAGGCCCGAACGAGTCTCGACCAGCGCGACATTGACATAGGGAAAACGGATCAGCCACATCCCCTCGCCCACGGCCTCAACGGTCATCTTCGCCTTTGCCTCTGCCACCAGTTCGGGTGCATCGGAAAGCATCGCCCGCGCGATCTTGGGCGATGAAGGCCCGCCAAAGCCATCCTGCCGGGCCATATGCTTCATGATTTCAGGATATTCGCGCGCAAGGATCGGGCGCCCCTGTTGCGCCAGCAAATCGTCGGACGAAGGCGGAAATCCGTCGGCAAGAAGCGGAGCGCCGATCAGAAGGGCCAAGCACAGGACCAAGCTGCGCATGATCAGATTCCCGGCTGGTCGGGCGGTATCTCCACGACAAGGCCGTCCAGCTCCTCACCAAGCTGGATCTGGCAGGACAGCCGGCTCGTCGGTCGGATTTCAACACCGTCTAGCGCTTCAAGCATGGTGGCTTCATCGGTGGATGGCGGCCCGACCCGGTCGGCCCATTCCGGTGCGATATAGACATGACAGGTGCCGCACTGCATCATTCCCCCGCAATTGGCATCGATGCCGTCGACAAGGTTGCCGATCGCCAGATGCATCACGGTCATGCCCTCGAAATTGACGCAGGTGCGCTCACTGCCATCAGGTTGGATATAGGTGATCTTGGCCATTACTGATGCACCGGGCAGCCAGCGGCTTTGGCGCGTTCGGCCATGTCAGCTCCGGACGCAGTTCCGCGATCGCGCTTGCGATAACGGACCCGGCAAGGCTGGGCTGGCCAATATGTTCCCGCGCCGGCAATCGGCTTGACCTCGTCGACCAACTCCATCTCGTAATTCTGCAGCAGCACGGCGAGCACCACCTTCATTTCCATGCGCCCGAAATTCACGCCGGCGCAACGATGGACGCCCCCGCCAAAACCGACAAGCGAGTTGGATTCGATCTGTGCATCGTCACGCTCGGGGTTGAAGCGCTCAGGATTGTAACGGTCGGGTTCGACCCAGGTCTCGGTCATCCGGTGCGTGACCGACGGCGCGAGAAGCACGAAGTCCCCTTTGCGGATCATATAACCATCCCGTTCAATATCGGTGGTCGCCTTGCGCGACAGGATGAAGGCCACGGGATGCAATCTCTCGGTTTCGCGCAGGGCAAGGTCCATCTTCTGCATGGCGACCGCCTGTTCCCAGCCAAGGCTGCCGCCAGCGTCATTGCCCAACACATCTTCCAGCTCGTTCCGCAAAACGGCTTCATAATCCCGGTTCTGCAAAATGTCGGCCAGCGCCCAGCTGACCTGACCAGCGGTGGTTTCATGCCCTGCCCATACCAACAGCAAGATCAGATGGCGGACAAGCTCGTCGGGTATCGGACGACCATCGGGATATTTGCTTTCCACCATTCCCTGGAAGAAATCCGGCGGATCAAGCGGCGTCGCGCGGCGTTTGTCGATCCAGCGTTGCAAAATCTTGTGCAATTTCTTCTTCGCACGCTGGCTCTTGATCATTTTCGGCGTGGGCAGCCAGAGTGGCAGGACAAACTCCATCCCGCCCGAAAAATCCCGGAAAAGATCGAAAAATTCATGTCCTAATTTTTCGTGGAATTCCTTGCCCATGAAGCTGTGCGCCGCAATATCCATGACAACGGGGCCGAGGGTCGAGATCAGGTCGAACTCGCCTTCATCGCCCAGCCGGTTGACGAGATTGAGGCTCTCCTCAGCCATCACCCCGACATATTGCTTCATTGCCGCCGCTTTGAACCGCGGCATAATGACAGCGCGCTGGCGCAGATACTCATCCATCTCGGCAAAGCTGTAGAAATCCGGCGAGAACATCTTGAGGAAGAAAGGCATGGATTCGCGGATCGAAAGCAGCTTGTCTGTCTCTTCAAAAAAGAAACGGTTATGTTCTGGCCCGAGCATGACATTCATCCGCCGGCCCATTATGTTGAACGAAAACAGCCTGCCCTTGCTTTGGTAGCCTTGACGAAGCACACCAACCGGATCCCGGAAAAATGGCAGCAAATGTCCTAACAGCGGGCTCCCGCCCTCGATGGTGGGTAAGGTCGCCGCTGTCATTCTTCTCTCCTCTTCATTCCCGTTCGTTCAGCCAAGCATGGCGTGAAGCATGCCGGCAATCGCTATTGCGCTGTGGTCCTGCCAGTGCGGTGTAATCACCTGAATACCGACGGGCAGATTGCCGTCGCGCCCGACTGGCACCGACACTGCGGGCAAGCCGGTATAGGTCGCCTGTCCGATCCATGCGATTTGCGGAACGAATGACGTTTGTCGCCCGTTGATCGTCAGGCTGCGCTTCTGCCAGTCCGGTTCATCGGTGTGCATGAAGGCCGATGTTCCGAATACAGGCGTGAAGATGGCATCAAAGTTGCTGAACAGCCGTTGCCACTGGCGGGTGAAATCCGCCTGCTGGTCCAGCAGACCAAGCCAACCGCGCATCCCGATATCGGGATATTGCTCGCTTGGCGGCATCCGCACCGCCATGGCATTGCTCATCAACTTGACATAGGCGGGGTGCATCGCGGCGCGATCAGGAAGCAGCGCGCTGTCGCTGGATATAATTGCGCCGGCATTGGCCGCTGCGTCTGCGGCGGCACGCAATGCGGCAGCAACGGGCGCGTCCACCTCTGCAAGTGGATGGCTATCGAGCAGCAGGATACGCATGCCGTTAAAGTCTGCTTGGCGTGATCGCGGCAATGGCATGGCCGCGGTCAGATCGAGCGCAAGTGCCAGATCCTCCGTGGTACGCGCCATCGGCCCGGTCATCGAAAGCACGGGCGCCGCGCCACTGGTGCCCGGTGCAAAATGGCCATCGCTCGGGATAGCCCCATAGGTCGGCTTCAGCCCCATGACGCCGCAAAAATGGCAGGGCGTGCGGATAGATCCGCCAATGTCGGACCCGAATTCCAACGGCACCATGCCGGCGGCCAACGCCGCTGCCCCACCGCCCGAGGATCCGCCCGGCACGCGGGTGACATCATGCGGATTATTGGTGCGTCCGTAGATCGGGTTCACCGACTGAAGGTCAGCCAGCGCAACGGGTACATTGGTCTTGCCAAGGATGATCGCGCCGGCCTCTTTCAGCTTGCGCGCCACATGGGAATCTTCGCTGGCGACGAAATCGCGGGCATGTTCAAACCCCCATGTGGTTTTCAGCCCCGCAATATTGAAGCTTTCCTTGACTGTCATCGGAACGCCGTTGAGCGGCCCGGCAACGCCCTGAGCGCGCCGCGCGTCAGCCGCTTTTGCGGCTTCGCGCGCCCGGTCGAAATCGCGAACGACGATGGCGTTGATGTCACCATCCAGCCGCTCGATGCGCGCAATCGCGGCGTCGACTGCCTCGGCGGCGCTCAACTCCCCGGCAGCAATCTGCCCGGCAAGTTCAAGCGCCGACGGTTCATCGTGCAAACGGGGGACAGTCATGCCAAGCCCCACATGTAAAGGAAGGGAATGCCGATCAGCGACAACCAGCCGAGCTTGCCCAAAAATGCGAGCCGCGGTGTCTGGTGATTCCAAAGGCTCAGCGCACCGGCAGCGCCAACCGCACCAGCCCCGGGGATCCAGATCCCGACCAGACCGGCAATGCCAAACAGACCGAGCAAGCGGATTGCCGCACCATCGCGCCCTTTTGCCACAGGGTTACGTATGCCCAGCAAGCCGGCCATACCAACCAAGCCCAATAATCCGGCCCAAGGCGCGACTGTTTCGAGCATCTCTCGCTCCCCTTATTCCGGTCGGGCTATCCGGCCTTTTTCAATGGCGTGACATTGCCGCTGTCCGGTGCCTGATCTGGCCCGGCATAATAGCGGCTGTAGAATTTACGGAATTGCGCTATCGGCCCGTCGCCTTCGCAGATCAGGGCATTGGGTTCATATTTCTGGCGATCCCAGATCACCTTGTCCTGATCAAACTGCTTGCAAATGTCGCGAATGATGGCGCGCGCCACCCCTGCCCGCTCGCCTTCGGCCTGCGCCTTTGGCTGGGTGAAACAGAAGCGGGCGTGGACATGATCAAGTTCGATAGGTGTGATGCAAGCCACCAGCAGCGTTTCCGAAATACCGGTAAAGCGCGTCCAGCTCTGCCCCGGACCCATGGTATCATAGCTGATGCAGCCATCGACCTCGCCCCAAGGCGTGCCCATCTTGCCCCGTACATCGGCGCCGCGGCCCCAATCACCCCAGCGCAATTCGCCCAGCGGCACATTGGCCGTGCCATGGATATATTTGAAATGCGCCACGTCGACGCCATTTTCAGCCATATTCTGGATCGAACCATAGACGTTCCATTCATGGACATCATAGTCAGTCCATTCAGGGTCTGTCGTCTCGGGGATATGCACCACGTCAAACAAAGGTGCGATGTCCTGCGGGTGATACCATGCCCATACCCAGCGATTGGCCTCGGTCACATGCCAGGTGCGCGTGCATTTGCGCTTCACCTGCGGCGGGATCGACTTGGAATAGGGAATCTCTTTAACGATGCCCTCTTCGCCGTCATAGCGCCAGGCGTGGAACGGGCATTCAAGCAGATTGCCATGCACTTTGCCGCCATGGCCCATATGCGCGCCCAGATGCTTGCAATAGGCATCAACCATGCGCACCTGACCATCCTCGCCACGCCAGATGGCAAGGTCTTTGGAGAAATAGCGCAGCGGCTTAACCTCACCCACGGCAAGGTCCTTGGCCATGACGACCGGGTACCAGCCAAAGGGAAAGCCGATGTCAAGGTTGCGTTCCTCGATCGAGGCGCGGCCCTTTACGTCGGCCAGTCGCCAGTCGAGCAAGTCCTGGCCTTTGAGCTTTTCAAGGATCTGCCACACGGCCACGGGGGCGGTGCGCGCGTCGCCTGCGGGTTTGTTTTCAGCTTCGGACATCATCGGTCTCCATGCTTTACCTTCCCTTTATCAGAAGGCCGGGCCGGGGGGTTGTCTCACCGGGCCGATAACTGTGTATAGTGGGGAGCAGACTTCCCGGCTCCCCCTCCTCCCAATGCCCTTACAGGCCGAACACCTTCATGGCGTTTTCTCTCAGGAATTTTGGCCACACTTCATCCTTGAACGGAACGTGCGGCATATCAGCAAAAATGCGATCGAGGCTCAACCCCATCGGAAAATAACCGGCATAGATGATCTTGTCGGCCCCGCGTGTATTGGCGTAGTCGATGATCGCCTTCGGGTAATGCTTGGGCGCAAAGGCGCTGGTCGAATAATAGAGGTTCGGCCATTTCAGCATCAGCTTCACTGCCAGTGCCTCCCAAGGCTCAGCGCCATGGCGCATCACGATCTTCAGATCGGGGAAAAACCAGCAGACCTCGTCGAGATGTTCGACCTTTTGCGTTTCCATTGGGATGCGCGGGCCAGGAATGCCGACATTGAGGCAGATCGGAATGCCCAGTTCGGCCGCTGCGGTATAGAGCGGGAACATATATTTATGGTTGATCGCAACCTGCGGCAACGTTCCGCTGGGGAACACGCTAATTGCTGAAATTCCCACTTCGCTGTGCAGCCGCTTGATACGGCGCACTTCATCGACGCCCTTGTTCGGATCACAAGGCACATCGAAAAAGAAACGGTCGGGATACAGTTCCTTCGCCCGGCGCGAGGTATCATCGTCATTCCAGCCGACCAGCGCCTTTTCGATGTTGAACCGGTCCATCTGCTCAACCGTCCATTTGACGAAATCGCCGGGATTGCCCGTGGTCGGGACATCCTTGAACATATATTGGGCGGGCATCGAAAACTGTTCAAGCGTCTGGGCATCCTTGATCAAAGGTCGGAATGCCGCAAACCAGTCGGACCGGTCCTCGGCATTGGGAATGCCCAGCATGCAATCGACAATCTTGATATCAGTGGGCATGCCCATGTCTTTAAGCTCCAGCGAGATCGGGCCACATTGCCCGCAATTTGATTTTATCGACCTTGCCAACGGCGTTGCGCGGCAAAGGTTCGTCAATGAACAATATATGGCCCGGCGCCTTGTACCGCGCCAGTTTTTCACCGACCTCGGCTTTGATGGCGTCTGCGGTCACATCCGTGGCGACAACAATCGCGACCAGCAATTCGCCCAGTCGTTCATCGGCTATGCCGAAAGCCGCACATTCGGCAACGCCGTCCATCGAACCCATCACCCGTTCGACCTCGGCGCAATAAATATTCTCGCCGCCGGAAATCACCATGTCCTTTTTGCGATCGACGATGAAGACATAGCCTTCTTCGTCAATCAGGCCAATGTCCCCGGTGCGGAACCAGCCGTCTTGTGAAAGCACGGCGGCAGTATCTTCGGGCCGGTTCCAATAGCCTTTCATCACCATCGGGCCGCGGACCATGATCTCTCCGGCCTCACCCTCGGGCGCATCGATCTTCATGTCGACAAGGCTGAGCACCCTTCCCGCAGCGGCGCGATTGCGGATGAAATCCTCACCCACCGCCTGGGCGACGCTGCCCGAGGTTTCGGTAAGACCATAGCCGGTTCCCATGAATGCCTGCGGACACGCGGCGCGAATGGCATCGAGCAGATTGACCGGCAAGGCCTGCCCGCCGGTACCAATATTGGTCAGCGAAGACAGGTCGGCATCTTCAAGGTGCGCGCGATTGAGAACATCCCACAGCATAGTGGGAACGCCAGTGAACATGCTGATGCGTTCCGCCGCGATCAGCCGCAGCGCCTCTTCGGGATCCCAGCGGTGCATCACAACGATCTTCGATCCGGCAAGCAGCGGCGACAGGAAGGCGCTGCCCATTCCGGAAATATGGAACAGCGGATAAACCTGAAGCACCGACGACTGCGGCATGTGCGAACGCAGCGTCTCGACATCGGTGCCATATTTCTGCGCCATGCTGTGCAGGATCATCACGCCAGACAATTGCATCAGCATGATGCCGTGGATCAAATTGCTATGGCTGAGCACCGCACCCTTGACGCGCCCGGTCGTGCCGGACGTGAACAGGATGGCCGCCGCATCATCTGCCGCTACAGGTTCGACCGGATCAAGCGGAGCAGACGCTTCCATCGGAAAATCCTGCGCTTCGATAATCCGCCCTGCATAGCCACCTTCACGCAATCGCTCGGCACGATCGCCATCGGCCAGCACCAGCGCTGCGCCAACATCATCCAGCATCGCCGCCAGTTCGGAAGGTGCGCCGCGGCTATTGACCGCAACCACGACGCCACCGCGCGCCAAAATCGCAAGATAACCGATCATCCAGGCGGCGCTGTTTTTCATGCACAGCCCAACACGATCGCCTTGGTTGATGTCCAACATCAACGCCAGTGCATCGCGCCTTGCAAAGCCTTGGGCATAGGTCAGACGCAAATCACCCTCAACGATCATCTCGCGGTCGCCAAAGGCCCGGGCACGTTCGATCATCTGGTTGAGATCGGAGGGCGCGTTGACAAAACGGCGCATGCCATCACGCTCGCCGATTTCGAATGGCGAACCCGGCCCGGTTACAGCATCGAAGATCGGGTCGGATTTCGTCATGCCTTCTCCGCTATGTCCTTTGCCCAGCGATAATCCTGTTTACCGGCGGGCGACCGCTTGACCTCATCCACCCACACCAGCGCCTTGGGCAGTTTATAACCGGCAAGCTTGTCTGCCAGAAACGCCTTCACATCCTCATAGGCCGGCTGCGCAACCCCGGCGCGCGCCGCGACAATGCCAATCACCCGTTCGCCCCAACGTTCGTCGGGCTGGCCTGCCACGACAGCATCAAAGATCGCGAGATGCGTGCGCAGGGCTTCTTCAACCTCTTCGGGGAAAACCTTTTCGCCGCCGGTGTTGATGCATGTCGAACCGCGACCGAAAACAGTGATCTTGCTGTCGTCATCAAGTCGCCCGGCATCGCCCGATACCGCCCATAGCTTGCCATCGATGGTGACGAAGGTTTCCGCAGTTTTGACGGGATCATTATAATAGCCGATCGGCGTATTTCCGGTACGCGCGACAAAACCCGTTTCGCCAACAATTCCGATCCGGCCATCGACGACCACCTGCTGATATTCATTAGCGGGAAGCCGCATGACGCCTTCGTCCGATTTTTCGGCCAATCCCGACATGCCGGTTTCCGACGCGCCGAGCCCGTCGGTGATCCCTGCGCTGGGGACCAGCTGCTTCAAATCATCCTTCAGATGCTGCGAAAAGACGGCTCCGCCGGAACCGAGATTGACGACATGGGCAAGGTTCCAGCGCCCCGGATGGGCGCGCAGCATATCGCGCAGCGGCGTCGCCATCGCATCGCCCACGAACTGAATCATATTCGCCCCTTCGCGCTCAGCTGTATCCAGCATGCGTTCGGGATCAAATGCCCGGCCTTCGTCGAGGATGATCGTGACGCCGTTGAGCAGCGCGCCCCATAGCGCCCACATCGCCGCCATGTGCATCAGCGGGGCCAGCGGAAACAGTTTTAACGGATAGCCATCCCGCGCACGGCTTTCGATGTCGGCAGGGGTCTGCGCCGGGCCATGCGGATTGAAAAAGCCGGCACCGCCCGCACAGGCAAAGAAGAATGCCCGATGCGGCCACATCACGCCTTTCGGCATACCCGTGGTGCCGCCGGTATAGCAGAGCAGATAATCCTGTTCGCTGCGTTCCCACGGCCCGCCCGGTTCATGGGCGAGCAGACTGTCATAATCGACCGACCCGGAAATATCCTCGCCCGATCCGTCCGCAACCGCAATGGTGAGCTTCAGCGTCGGGACGTGAGCGCGCACGTCGCGAATGATGGGCGAAAATTCAGCCCCGTGAATGATCGCCGCGCTGTCTGCATTGGCGAACAGATATCGCAACTCGTCGGCGCGATAGCGATAGTTCACATTATAAGGAACGGCACCCAGCTTGCACGCCGCGATAAAGGCTTCGAGATAGGCGGGTGCATTATAGAGATAAAGGCCGATGGCGTCGCCGCGCCTGACACCCTGCGCCGCAAGCCCGGCCGCGAGGCGGTCGCAGCGATCATTAAGTTCGGCAAAGCTGTAACGCGCGCTGTCGCCGATCAAAGCGACCCGGTCGGGGACCGTGCGGGCAACGGTTTCGAACAGGTCGGCAAGATGAAACTGGCTGGCCATATTGCGTCAGTACACCGCTGCGGGATTTTTCACCGGTGGATTGCCAAGCATCTCGCGATAGGAGGGCCGCTCATTACCTTTGTCGGCAACGCCCAGTTCCTTTGCAATCTCCGCGCCGATCAGTGTGCTGCCCGAAAGCGCATCACGATTGGGTGCTTCATCGATCGCGTTCAGGATATGCGCTGTAAATTCAGGATTTTCTGCAGTTTCTATGAAACCTTCATATTGTTCGGGATTGGTATCCCGCGCGATCAAGCTGCGTTCTGTTACCAGCGGACCCATCCAGATCGATACGCTGACCACGCCGGTTCCGCGCAGGTCATGTTCCATGTCATGGGCAAACTTGTCGACACCCGCCTTTTGCGCACCATAGGCCGGCCCGTGCATGTAGCAGCTTCCGCCAAAGGATGATCCAAAACCAATCAGACCGCGCCCTTGCTTCACCATCATCTGTGCCGCGTGCCAGCTGGCGACATAGGCCGAACGAAGGCCGACATCGAGGATCTTCACCGCGTCGAGCTCCTTTTCCCAAAAGGGCTTTTTCTCGATCAACTGGTGGTGGATATAGGTGGCATTGTTGACGAGAATGTCGAGACGGCCCTGCTCGCGCTCGATCTGTTCGAACAATGCTGCAACTTGCGCATCGTCGGAATGGTCGCACATCACGGCAATGCCCTTGCCGCCGCGCTCTGTCACATCGGCGGCAGTCTGCGCCACGGTTCCGGGCAAGACAGTGCCGTCCCACCCTTTGGCATCGCCCGGGGTGACGGTCCGGCCGGTGACATAAACAGTATAGCCCAGTTCTCCAAAGCCACGCGCGATCCCGGCTCCTGCCCCACGGCTGGCACCCGTTACCAGAACCACCTTGTCCTTCGCCATTTCAAACCCTCCCGATTCGACGCGTTTTGCGTTTCATTCTTACAAATAACCTAGATTTGCGAATTTAAAAGGGCTATGTTTTACGCATTTCGCGAAAGGAAGCCCATTGGACGACATCCCTTACCTGGCACGAGGCGTGCAATTACTCGGCACTGACTCCAGCGTTTTGGTTTCTTCCTCCAAATATCTCAACAGCCCCCGACTGCGAGAGTGGATAGCGTTTATTGCGCTGAAGAAAAACGGACCCGATTTCCCGCCAGCGGCGGAAATGTATCAGTTACTGCCGATATTGAACGAACTGCGCGATTTCGATCATATCGAACATATGATCACCGAAGAGCGCAAGGTGAACCCGCGCTTTGACGCCTGGTTCGAAGAAGGTTTTGTTTCCGATTACACCATCGAAGACCTAAAAGACTGCGCACCCGGCACGGTCGGCGGCATCTATTACAAGACCGCGACAGAGGGAAATTACGACATCCAGATTGTCCCCAATTACAAGCCGCGCACGCAATGGGAATATTACTCGCTGCGATCGGGCCAGACCCATGATTATGAGCATATCCTGACGGGTGGCGGCTTCAACTATATGGGTGAACTCATCCCTTACTGGTTCCGCCTCGCAACTATCCATACGCACATCCAGAACAAGGAACTGGCCGGCGAGATGAGCGTATTGTCGATTCTGGGCACGACGCGCTATGTCATACGCACGATGCTGCATTATCCGCAAATTTGGGAATGCGCGCTCGACTGCATCCAGCAGGGCATCCGTATCGGTCGCGAATCCGAACCTTTCTGGATGGCCAAGATGGAAGACGTCTGGCACTCTCCGCTTGAGGAGGCGCGCGCCCAGCTTGGTGTGCGCGGCGCGGTCGATCTCGACACGCAAAAAGAAGGCGATTTCTGGGGAGGGGTGAAAACAAGCCTATGAGCGAATTTGATCTGGTCATTCGTGGCGGAACGATTGCCGATGGTACTGGCGGCGCATTAATCGAGGGCGATATCGCGATCCAGGATGGTCGCGTTGCCGCCATTGGCAAGGGGCTGGGTGCCGGGCGCGAAGAGATTGACGCCAGTGGCCGGATTGTTACGCCGGGCTTTGTCGATGTGCACACCCATTATGACGGGCAGGCAATTTGGGGCGAGGAACTGGCCCCATCCTCTGCCCATGGCGTGACGACGGTGGTCATGGGCAATTGCGGCGTCGGCTTTGCACCGTGCCGCAAGTCGGACCAGGATATGTTGATCAACGTGATGGAAGGTGTCGAGGACATCCCTGGCGTCGTCATGGCCGAAGGCTTGCCATGGGACTGGGAAACCTTCCCCGAATATCTCGACCGGCTCGACGCCGGAAAGCGCGACATTGATGTCGCCGCCTATTTGCCTCACTCCCCCTTACGCGTCTATGCAATGGGTGAACGCGGTGCGCGGCGTGAACCGGCCAATGACGATGATCTCGCAAGGATGCGTTCGTTGACCAAGGAAGCGATCGAGGCAGGCGCACTCGGTTTCGCAACGTCGCGTCTTTCGATCCACCGCACCGCCGATGGCGGCTCTATTCCATCTTTCGACGCCGATGTGCAGGAATTGAAGGCGATCTGTTCGGGAATGAAGGATGCCAATGCCGGCACATTCCAGATCGTTCTCGATGCCTTTGTCGGATGGGACAAGGAATATAAGGTCATCGACGCGGTGGTTGAGGAAACAGGGCGTCCGGCAACCTTCACGCTCGCCAGCGGCAATGAAGGCCCGCCACGCTGGCGCGCGGTGCTCGACATGATGGAGGCGAGCAACGCCCGTGGCGGACAAGTCACCGCGCAAGTCATGCCGCGCCCGATCGGCCTCATCGCCGGCCTTGAACTCACCGTCCACCCCTTCGTGCTCTGCCCAAGCTGGGCGAAGATCGCCGATCTGCCGCTTGTAGAAAAGGTCGCTGCGATGCGTGACCCGGAATTGCGCGCCGCATTATTGGCAGAGGAATTTGGCGAGGGTCATCCGTTCAACGCACTTGCCCGCAATTGGGAATGGATATTCCCGCTCGACAATCCGCCGGATTATGCCCCGCCCAAATCCCTGAGCATGGCCGATCAGGCGCGCGCGCGCGGATGCACGCCTCAGGAAATCGCCTATGAACGGCTGCTCGCGACTGAAGGCGCAGGCCTGTTTCTGGTTGCGCTCGGCAATTTCGAAGGCGCCTCGCTTTCGAGCGCGCATGAAATGCTCAGCCACCCGCATTGCATCCCGGCATTGGGCGATGGTGGCGCGCATTATGGTGCGATTTGCGATGCGAGCTATTCGACCTTCCTGCTGCAACATTTCGTCCGTGATCGCCGCGATGGCGGCCTCGATCTTGCACAGGCGATCCATATGCTCACGCAAAAGGCGTCACAGGCGGTGGGCCTCAACGATCGTGGCACATTGAAAGTAGGGGCAAAGGCGGATCTCAACATCATCGATATGGACCGGCTCGCCCTGCACATCCCCGAAATCGTGCACGATCTACCCGCTGGCGGCCGACGCCTGCATCAGCGAGCAACAGGCTATGACGCAACAATCGTGTCGGGCCAAATCATCCGCCGCATGGATGAAAGCACCGGTGCACGGCCGGGCCGTTTGGTGCGGGGGGCGCAGGCGGCCTAAACTGCCGCCAATTGCATCCCCGCCAGCCGCTGTCCGATAGACTTGGCCGCAGGGTCAAGCCGCTGGCTGGCGTTGAGGCCACCGGGCAATGCGCCGTCGAGCACGATATTGATCGCGTGGATGCCGGGCAGATCGTAAATCGTCACGCTGAAATCGCCAAGGTCCGGCAGATGCGCACGCAGCGCCTCTGGCGTAATGGCGGCCTTCAGGATCGGGAGATATGCCGGCTCACGCGCAATCACGCCGATATTGATCGTCTCTCCCTTTTCGCCGCTGCGCGTGAAAGCGAGGTCCATGACGGTAAGCTCATCCCCGCTTGTGGGAAGGTGACAGTCCGCAGGACTGACAGAGGAGGGAGGCGCCGGTTCGGGCAACGGTTCGGGATTCCTGTCCTCGACTTCGCCAGAGAGCAATTCCACACCATCGACCCGCGCCGCCACTTCGTCGCGCGGGACAAGAAAGCTCATCAGCCCCATGCAGGGTGCGATCTGGAGCCCGAAGGCAACGCTCGTCCCCGGAGCCATCGCGGAAATCGCAGCAAATTGTTCGCGTGCAAACATCTGCACGGCCAGCGCTTCGTCATGCTCGACGACCAGCTTTGCAATCACCTCTTGTGACGCCGGGTCGCTGCCGCCGATCAGCACAGATTCGGTGTGGCGCCAATCGGCCATGTTGCGGCCGCGCAGCATCATTCGACCACGTTCGAACAGCGCCTCTGCCTGTTTGCTTGCCTTTTCCGCCGCAGCGGGGCCGATCACCGGCTGATAGGCAACCGCGCGCCAACCATCGTCCCAGGTGGCGCAGGCTTTCAGCGTGGCGGGCGCAGGCAAACCCCGGGCATTGGCCGCACGCACCCGATCCTTGCCGACCTGTTCGATTGTCACATGGGTGAAATCGCAGGTCACATCAGGCACGATATAGGCGGCCGGGTCTGACGTTTCATACAGCAATTGTTCGGCGACCGTGCCGAAGCTGACCAATCCGCCGCTGCCTTCCGGCTTTGTGATCACACAGCTGCCATCGGCATGGCATTCGGCGATAGGCGCGCCAATATTCGCCCAGCCTTCAACCTCGCGCCAGTCGGTAAAGGTACCGCCCGTCACTTGCGCCCCGCATTCGATCAGATGCCCGGCCAGTGTGCCACCGGCCAGCAGATCGAGATCGCCCGGTCCCCAGCCAAATTCATGGATCAACGGTCCCAAAGCCAGCGCGCTGTCAACGACACGCCCGGTGATGACGATATCGGCCCCCTGCCCCAATGCATGTGCGATGGGAAATGCACCCAGATAGGCATTTGCGCTGGTCACCCCCTTTTGCGGGAAAGGTGCGCCGGTAAACATGTCGCGCGTATCGGCGAAATCGCTCAGCCGGTGCATCAAATCGTCACCATCGACACAGGCGACCGACAGGTCGAGGCCGAGTTCGGCGATGCGATGACGCAGCTTTGCCGCCAGCCCGGCCGGGTTGACACCGCCGGCATTGGAAAGGATGCGCACGCGCTTTGCAGCTATCTGGGCAAGAAACGGCCCGATATGCACATCCATGAAATCGCCGGTAAAGCCGCTATCCGGGTCCGCCTGCTTCATCCGGCCAAGCAGCCCCATGGCCCCTTCGGCCAGATAGTCGAGCAGGATATAATCTACCCCGGCTCCCAAAAGCTGGGGCACGGCAAGCGCGCTGTCGATGAAGAAGGCGGAGCCGCCGCCGATGCGGATGGCTTTGCCCTCAGTCATTTTGGGCGAAATCATATTGGCTGGTAGGGATGATATCGATTTTCCCGAACTGGATGAAGCGGCCGCAACTGTCCATCATCACATTGAGATTGGCCTCGAACTTTGCAGGATCACCAACAGCATCGAAAAAGGCAAAAGGATCGCTGAGCGCTTCCATCGGGAAACATTCCTCTACAAAAGCATGATATTCCGGCGCACCTTCGGTCAACGGCCTGACGACAAGATTTTGCACATATTCGAAATTGGCCTGCGTATCGATGGCAACCCTTGTGTGATGCGAATGCCAGACGGCGACGGCATCGGCGTGCGACAGGTCATCGCGGAAATTGATGAAACTGGCTTGGCTCCACCCCCAGGTCCGATCTCCCGCAACCGGCGGATGGTCGCGATTGGGGATAATCGTCGATTCAGCAACGAGCCAGGCGTGGAAGCGCTCACATTGAGCCGCGATCGCTGCGTCGGCCTTCGCCCGGAACAGAGCATTGGCACTGGGCAACCAATATTGGACCACCGCCTGCTGTTGGGGATCCTGCCATGTCTGGATCAGACCTGCGCCCGCGTCGACCGCCGCATCGCGGATATTGATCCGGACTTTGCTTGCCCCGGCGTCCTGCAGTGCCACCGGCAGCCTTGCCAGCAGCGCTTCATTCTCAACACCCCAAAGGGCAGCAATAACCTTTTCCATCCGTTGACATCCTCAGTCGAAATTCGCCTGCCCACCGTCAAGCGGAATGGTCGTGCCGGTCAGATAGCCCATTTCCGGGGCGCACAGCGCGACAACCGCCTGGCCGATATCTTCCTCCAACCGGCCGATGCGACCGAGCGGGATGGTTTTGAAAAAG
This sequence comes from Sphingobium sp., assembly GCA_035196065.1. Lineage (NCBI taxonomy): Bacteria > Pseudomonadati > Pseudomonadota > Alphaproteobacteria > Sphingomonadales > Sphingobiaceae > Sphingobium > Sphingobium sp. The sequence continues at coordinate 1,629,667 of CP136575.1, read as the reverse complement.
GCCTTCGCCTCTTCCGGATTATTTGCGACCCACCATTTCAGCCCCGGCGATTCCGCGTGCGGCGCAATGGTCAGCACGCGAATATTATCACGCCCCCATTCGGCCGCGCCAGCACGGGTCAGCACGCGGGTAGCCTGCTTCACCGCGCCATAGGCACCATAGCCCGACATGTCCCAGCGGATGCCCGCCGACGAAGCGAGATTGAAAATCGTCCCGCCGCCCCGCGCCTTCATAATCGGCTGCACCAGCTTCATCAGCCGGAAAGAGGCGAGCGGCCCCGATTCAAAACCGGCAAGAAAAGCTTCGTCAGTCACGTCAAGCAACGGGCCGTTGGGCACTTCCTGCGCATTATTGACCAAGATGTCTATGCCGCCGAACCGCTCTTGTGCCTCGGCAACGATGTGCGCCAGATCGTCGGCAGATTTCACATTGCATGTCATTGCATGGCCGACACCGCCCCGCTCGACGATCATCGCCACTGTCTTTTCCAGCTTTTCAAAGGTGCGTCCGGTGACAAGGACGGTTGCGCCAGCCGCCGCCATGGCAAGCGCGATACCCTGGCCGACCCCCTGCCCCGCACCCGTGATCAATGCTATTTTGCCGGAAAGCTGCACCATATCGTCCTCATCCGCAATTTTCGTAATTTATTCGACTGTTTTTTACGCATGGCGTTGACAAATTGCTACACAAAACGTCAAATGCGTTAAACCAAGGGGAGTTAAAAAGTGCAATCGACATCCGCGGCTTCACCGTTCAGTCCGGTGAACATCGGCCCGATCACGTTGCGTAACCGCTTCATCAAGTCGGCGACTAATGAGGGCATGGCCAAGGGCGGCATCGTTTCAAAGGGCCTCGCCCAGTTCCACGAACGGGTTTCCGAAGGCGGAGCGGCACTGTCCACCGTGGCCTATTGCGCGACATCAATGGATGGCCGCACCTTTGTCGATCAGGCAGTTCTCGACGCGAATTCGCTTCCCGATTTTCGCGCACTGACCGATGCTGTCCACCGCCATGGCGGCGCAGCGTCGGCACAGATCACCCATGCAGGCAGCTTCACCTTCCTTGACCATGAAACGTTGAAAACCTCGCGTCCCCTCTCCTCAAGCGGCGGCTTCAACAAGGTAGGAGTGATGTCGCGTCGCTGGTTCAAAAAGAAAATGAACCGTGACGACATGGACGCGATGACCCATGAATTTGTCGCTGCCGCAAAACAGGCCCGCGAAGCGGGTTTTGACGCCATCGAACTGCATATGGGCCATGGCTATCTGCTCAGCCAATTCCTGTCGAAAATCTATAACAAGCGCTGGGACGCTTATGGCGGCACCATCGAAAAGCGCCTTAAATTCCCCCGCGAAGTCCTTGGCCGTGTGCTCGACGCCGTTGGCAAAGATATGGCGGTTATCGTCAAATATTCGATGACCGATGGCGGCAAGGGTAACAGCATCGAAGACGGCGTGGCCATCGCCAAGGCGATTGAGGCCGACGGCGCGCATCTGGCGGTGCTGTCAAACGGCCTCAACGTGGAATCAATCACCGCGATGTTCGGATCATCCTTTCCACAATCCAATCGCGGCACGGTGGGCAACCCGATCATCGCGCTAGGCATGTGGCTGCAATCGCTGACTGAACCGAAAAATGTCGTATTCCGCGAAAATTATCTGCGCGAACTGGCGCTGAAGGTGCGTGCGTCAGTCGACATGCCGCTGGCCTATCTGGGCGGCGTGCAGTCACTTGACGGCGCGCAGCAGGCCATGACTGACGGGTTTGAGTGCATCGCACTCGGCCGCGCCCTCGTGTTCGATCCGGGCTTCGTCAACAAGCTGCAATCAGGCGAAGTCGCCAAATCGGCCTGCACCGCATGCAACCGTTGCGTGACTATGATGTACACCCCCAACGGCACTTTCTGCGTCGAAGGCAAGGCCAGCGACGCCAAACTCAACTTCGTAAAGGCAGGAGCAGCAGCATGAGCAAGGATATGGCCGGCAAGGTCGCAATCATCACGGGTGGCAGCGACGGTATCGGCTTGGCTACGGCAAAGCTGCTTGCAAGCCGGGGCGCGCATGTCGTGATTTGCGCCCGCCGCCCCGAAAAGCTGGAATCGGCTCGCATCGAGATCGCCGAGCATGGCAGTGTCGAGGCCCACCAACTCGACGTGTCGGACGAACTGGCTTTCAACGCGCTGGTCGAGGATGTGGCCAAGCGCCATGGCCGACTGGACATGTTGGTCAACAATGCGATGTCAGTGCATTATGCCCCCATCCAGCATTTGACGATGGATCATTGGCGCAAAGATTTTGCCGTCAATGCAGAGGCGGTATTCACTGGAACACGCGCCGCCATGCGCATCATGGTCCCGCAAAAGTCAGGCTCGATCGTCAACATCGCCTCGACCACGGCAATCCGCGCGGCACCCTATATGTCCAGCTATTCAGCATCCAAGGCTGCATTGATCCAGTTCAGTGCGGTTGCCGCGATGGAGGCCGCGTCCTCGAACGTGCGCGTGAACGTCATCGTGCCCGGCCAGGTGATGACACCGGCAACCGAAGACTGGGCGACCAAGGCCCCCGAAACAGCCGCGAAAACGGCAGGCGCCATCCCGATGCAGCGCGGCGGCGAACCGCATGAATTGGCAGAGGCGATTGTCTTTTTGCTGTCCGACGCGGCGAGCTATGTCACCGGCGTCGCGCTTCCAGTAGATGGCGGCAAAGCAGCGCAGCTTTACCTGCCGTCCTGACATGGTCTTCGCCAATCCATGAGCGTTGCTGTCATCACCGGTGCAGCCAGCGGCATAGGCGCAGGCCTTGCGCGCGAAGCTGTGCGTCGGGGGATGAAGGTCGTTCTAGCAGACCGCGATGCAGCCGCGCTGAACGCAGTTGCGACTGAACTGGGCGAGGCCGCCCTCGCCATTCCGACCGACGTTGCCGATGCGGCGTCGGTCGAGGCTCTGGCTGTCGCCGCTTATGATGCCCATGGCAATGTCGACATGGTCTTCAACAATGCCGGAGTGCTCTCCACGGGGCTAAGCTGGGAAATCCCGGCTGAACGGTGGCAAGCATCGCTGGACGTCAACATCGGCGGCATAGTGAACGGCCTGCGCGCATTTGTTCCCCGCCTGATCGCAGCAGGCCGGCCTGCACGGATCATCAATACGGCCTCGGTTGGCGGCTTTCTACCCTCCCCCTTTATGGCACCCTATTCCGCTACCAAATTTGCCGTTGTCGCGTTGACAGAGTCTCTGGCCGGCGAACTGGCCATGCTGGGCAGCCCGATAGGGGTATCGCTGCTTGCGCCGGGACCGGTGAAAAGTGAAATTTTCCGGGAACAGCCTGATGCTTCGTCGCGGGATTTCCATTCCGCAATGACGGCTATGCTCGACGCCAATGGCATGACAGCGGACGCATTCGCGCCGCTTGTATTCGACGCAATTGAACGGGGCGATTATTGGATCATCCCGCAACCCGATGCGCTTGACGAAGCCTTCGCGGCGCGCAACGCAACGATAACGGCCCGAAAGCCACCCTCTTTTTACCAGACAGGCGAAGAAAAATGACCGACAAATGGGATAAGGAAATCGACACACTGGTGGTCGGTTCGGGCGCAGGCGGGTTGCTTGCGGCGCTGGTTGCGGCTGACAATAGGGCTGATGTCCTTATCATTGAAAAAGAAGCCTTGTGGGGCGGCACGTCGGCAACATCAGGGGCCGGCATCTGGATTCCCGCCAGCGATCAGGCACGTGCGGCAGGCTTTGATGACAAAGTCGACGATGCCTTCAAATATGTGCGCAAGCTATCTGCTGACAATGTGCCGGATGCGAATATCCGATCTTATGTCGAAAATGCTGCGCCAATGCTGCGCTGGGTCAGTTCCAACACCGAACTCGATTATCAGGCGTTCCCTTATCCTGATTATCATGCGGAGGAACCGGGCGGATCGCCGCAGGGGTATCGCACGCACATGCCGCTGCCGATTGACGGACGCAAGTTGGGCAAGGATGTCGAAACGCTACGGTTTGCCTCACCTGCAGCCAGCCTTTTCGGCTATCTCAATTGGCATTTTGACGAAACCTATATCATCCTGTTTCGCGCGCCGGGCTGGTGGTGGCATCTGACCAAAAGTCTCGCCCGTTATTGGTTCGATCTGCCCTTCCGCTTCAAGAGCCGGAAGGATCGCCGGTTGACGCTAGGCAATGCCCTGCTTGGTGGGCTGCGCCTTGCACTCAACCAACGCAATGTTCCCGTCTGGCTCAACAGTCCGCTGGTCGATCTGGTCAGCGAAAAGGGCAAGGTCACCGGAGCGATCATCCGGCACGCAGGCAAAGAAATGCGGATCCGCACGCGCAAGGGCGTGGTGCTCGCCGCCGGCGGTTTCGACAAGAACCAGGAAATGCGCGATGCCAGCGCGCCGCTGTATAAAAATGCCATTTATTCCGGCGGCATTGCGGGCAACACTGGCGACAGCATCCGCGCCGGAACTGCGGTGGGCGCCGAAACGATGAATATGCACTCGGCCTGGGCAGCACCGGTCTTTTATGTTCCGGGCGAAGATCGCGGACGTCTGTGCACAATCGAACGCGCGTTGCCGGGCTGCATGATGGTCAATCAAAAAGGCGAACGCTATCTGAACGAGGCGGCGTCCTATCATATCGTCGGGCAGAAAATGGCCCGACGCCAGGCCGAGCATGGCGACGCCAGCCCGACATGGTTTGTGTTCGACCATGTCTATCGCCACAAATATCCGGTTGGCCCCTTGCTTCCCTTGATGCCCGATTGGCTGCAACGCGGCGAAGTCCGCTCCATCATGAAAAAGGGCAATACAATCGAAGAACTGGCCGCCGATATGGGTGTCGATCCGGCGCGGCTGGCGGCAACCGTTTCGCGCTACAATGAATATGCGGCCAAGGGTGAGGACCCCGATTTCCAACGCGGCGAGGCCACCTATGACAAAATGTATGGCGACCCATCCGTGACGCCAAATCCCTGTCTGCGCCCGATCGCCAAAGGCCCGTTTTACGCAATGCCGATGTATCCGGGCGATATCGGCACCAATGGTGGCCTGAAAACCAATGACAAGGCTCAGGTCATCGGTACCAATGGAAAGCCGATCCCCGGGCTTTACGCAGTGGGCAACAATGCAGCATCGGCAATGGGCGAAAGCTATCCGGGCGCAGGCGTGACAATCGGCCCTGCACTCACCTTTGGCTATATAGCGGCGCGGCACATGACCGGAGCGAATGAATGAGCGGGCGGTTCCAGGGGCAAGGCGCGGTCGTCACCGGCGCAGGCAGAGGGATCGGCAGAGCCATCGTCCAGCGGCTAACTGCCGAAGGGGCCCAGGTTGCCGCGCTCGACCTCAACCTCGCGGACGCACAACAGAGCGGCGGCGCACTGGCGCTTCGTTGTGACGTCACTAATGCTGAATCGGTCGCCAGCGCCGTGCGCGAGGCGCGCAAGGCCTTCGGCCGGCTCGATATCGCCGTCGCCAATGCCGGCATCGGTGCCGCCGAGGGCGATGGGTCCGAACAATTTTATGGAGCCATGGCCGAGCGCAATGCGGAACTCGCCAAGGATGGCCAATCGGCAATAATCGTCGACCAGTTGATCTATATGGAAGACCGCGGCTGGGCCGGGGTGATGGAAGTCAATGTCGGCGGCGCCTTTCGCCTTGCGCGCGAATTTGTCCGCGTGCTGGCAAAGGATGGCAATCCCGGTGCGATCATCAACATCAGTTCAACAAGCGCCCAATCGGGCGAAGGATCACCGCATTATTGCGCCTCAAAAGCTGCGATTATCGGTTTGACGCGGCAATTGTCGCGCGAGCTTGCCCCGCGCAAGATCCGCGTGAACGCCGTCGCCCCCGGTCCCACCAACACGCCTGTCATGGCCGGCATTCCGGATGATTGGATCAAGTCGATGGAGGCAAGCATTCCGTTGGGCCGCATGGCCGATCCGTCGGAAATCGCGGCTGCCGTTGCTTATCTTGCATCCGACGATGCGAGCTTCGTCAACGGGTCGGTGTTGGTCGCAAATGGTGCCAGCTATTTCTTTTGACGGTCAGGGCCGCTTGCGCCGCACCTGAACCAGTCCGCCGGTCATGCCGGCATAGAAATCGCCATTGGGCGCGATCGACATTGACGCCCAATTATTGTCGAACGGCCTGCCGCGCCCGGTCGGTATCTTGATTACCTGCCTGCCGGTTCGGAAATCAAGGCCGACAATCGACCAGTCCTGCACCTGCTTGCCGTCCGCATCCCGTGCCAGATCAAAGCTATAAAAATAGGCGATACCGCTGGCCGCGGACAGCTTGGGCACCACCGATGGCGATTTGAGCGGCGCGTTCCAGATCGTGTCGCACCCACTTTCATCGGCGCGCACATCGACCCGCACCACACCGCCTGCAATGGCATTCCAGTCCTTTTGTTCATGCGCGCTTTTGAAGCCGGCATTATTTTCAAGGATTATCGAACGCCCCCAACCAATCATGCTGTTGTCCGTGGCGCTCGCCCCATCACGGAACACCGGAACGGCGCAGATGCGGCTGCCATCGCTGCGCCGCAGGACGACGATGTTGATCCGCCCATCGGCATTATCGGCAAAGGTGATCCATTGGTCACCCAATAATGTCGGCGTGGTTCCGCTTCCCTGGTTGATCGAACCTATCTTGCGTTTTGTCCCGCGATCATAGGGCGTCCGCCAGAGTTGCACCGGCTTGCCCGCGCCATCGGCGGTGAAGGCATATTGCGCATGGTCGGAAAGAACGTAGACCGCGCGCGCATCCATCGCGAGCGCGTTCTGAATTTCCTCGCCTGCCAATTTGTGCACTTTGACCGCACCGCTTTCGGAATCGAGCGTACCCAGCCGTCCGTTGCGCGTCGTCCACCAATAACGCCCTTGATGATCGGGCATCACGGTCGTGATCTTGTCGCATTCACTATCGGTCGACCAATTGTTCCAGTTGAAACAGTCGTTCGGCACATAGGGTTTCAAATCCCACTCGCGTTCGACCCGGAAGCTCCATTTCCCGTCGCGTTCTTCGGCGACCAGCCGCTGCACGACCCACTGGCTGTTCGCAAAGACAAGCCGGTCGCGATTGTCGAGGAACATATAGGCGCCGCCCGAACTGTCGTTCATCATGATACCCATGTCGCGCTTCACAAAAGCTTCGAACGAACTGGGGCGGACCGGCAGATCGAAATGGGCAAGCGCATCAAGTGTATCTGGATCGAGCAGTACCATGCGGAAGCCCGAAAGGCCGCCGCACATCACCACCGGCTTGCCATCGCTGCGATAAACAAAGGTAGAGCATTGCCGCGGCAGTCCATTGCCCGACCGGCGGCTGCGCACTTCAAGCGCGCCTGCAAAGGGACCGTCGGCGAGATGCGTATCCGATTGGCTACCGTCGCCGTGCATTGTGCCATTGGCATCGGCGGCCAGAAAAGGATTGGTGTTAAGTTGGCCCTCAACCGGTGCGGGCACAAAAGTGTCGTCACGCACTATGCCCCCCGATGCAGCCCCGACAATCGGCCGCGCCATCCCGATTTCGCGATTGGCGTTGGTCCAAAAGCCAGCGCCTGCGATTAGGAGCGCTGCGGCGATCGCGAGGCCGATCGAGCGTTTACGCATCAGTCCGCCCGCACTTTCACCTTGGGTGCGGCCTGCCCGCGCCGCATCGTTTCCAGAAATTTCTCGAGCGGCGCAGGTTCGGCCACCGGCCCGCCATGATCGCCTTCGCGGGCCCAATATTCGTCATAGCTCGGGAACAATTTGTGGAAATTGCCCTCGACCCACTCGGTTCCCGGCCATCGCATTTTCCTGTCGCCAACCGGCGGCTTGTTGAGATCTGTCGCGTACCAGTATAGCGGCAAGCGACGGGCGAAATGCCAGCTGCCGTTGCGGCGCACATAATCATCGACATACATCATCTGCATGATCACCCATTCGTCTGCGCCGCCTTCAACGGGGGTCTCATGTTCATTTTTTGAATAAACGACGCCATGGGCGTGATCAGCATCGTCAAATTCGATCACATGCCCGCCAATATGGTGGGACGTTCCGGTAAAGGGCGACCGCAGCGTGCGATCCATATAGGCACGCAGAGCCAGCCGTCCGCTGGCATCCTTGCCAACGCGGACATCCTCGACAAAAAGCGAAACCATTGCGTCCATGTCGCGCATATCAAGCGCGAGTGCATATTTTGCCGGAAGCTGGCGGATCGCATCGAGCGACTCCAGCCGGTCAATCCGCTCCTCCAATGATCGCATCAAACCCCTCCATATGCGTAACTTGAAAGCTATCAAAATACGCTAATCGAATTTTCATTGCTCGTAAATTCAATTTATCGTAAACTTGATCTACATTAATTACGCATTTTGCAGGTTGATGGCATGAGGGAGAGAGACATGCGCAAAGCGGTAATCGGATGCATAATGGCGTCGACAGCATTGGCTGGATGGGCGCCCGCCATGGCACAGGAGTCACAGAATTCCGATGATGGCATTGGCGAGATCGTCGTCACGGCACAGAAGCGCGCGGAGAACATCCAAGACGTGCCGATCGCCATTTCGGCGGTAGGCTCAGAGTTTCTCGAATCGCGCGGGATCAATTCGATCGACGCGCTCGGCACGATCGCGCCCAATGTGAAGATCGAACGTGCTCCGTCGAACAAGACCATCTCTCAAATCGCCATTCGCGGATCAGTCACGATCAACCCGGCAGTCACTTGGGAACCGGCCGTCGGTCTCTATCTTGATGGTGTCTATATCGCCAAGGCGCAGGGATCGATTTTTGACGTCGCCGACCTTGAGCGTGTCGAGGTGCTGCGCGGCCCGCAAGGCACGCTCTATGGCCGTAATGCGCTCGCCGGCGCGATCAATCTGGTGACGCGCAAACCGTCAGGCGAGTTTGGCGGCTCTGCCGAGGCCAGCTATGGCAATTTCAACTATCGGCGCGGCAAGGCAACACTCGACCTTCCCGCCTTTGGCCCGTTTTCGGTTAAGTTGTCCGGCCAAATGCAGAAGCGCGACGGTTTTGTGAAAGTGGAGCCCAATCCCTTTCCGCAGGCATTTCTGGCGCGGCCCACCTCGGTCAAGGATCTTGGCAACCTGAACACACACAGCGCCATGGCGCAGGTGCGTTTCAAGCCCGAAGGCAATTTCACGGCAGACTATCAGTTCGACTATAGCCGGCACAATCAGCGCACCGATTTTTCGCAACTGATCAGCGTGTTACCGAACAACCTTTTCACCAATCCAGCGATATTCGGCGCAATTGCCCCGCTCGGACTCTATGCAAATCCGGATCGCCAGAACCGAGCAAGCGTCGACGGCAATCCGCTTTACGAAAAATCGCGCACCTTTGGGCACAGCCTCACACTATCGCTTGATCTGGGTGCAGCAACGCTGAAATCGATCACAGCCTATCGCGATCTGCGCTGGCAGGATTCGGCCGATCTTGATGGTTCGCCGCTCGACATCGCGCAAACGCAGCGCGATACCAGCTTCCACGCTTGGAGCCAGGAAGTACAACTGACCGGCGCGGCGATGGACGACCGGCTGACATATGTAACCGGGGCCTTTTACTATAAGGAAAAGGCCGAAACACTTGGACCGCAACGTTTCTTCGGTTTCCTGAATCAGATTAGTGCTCCAGGCGCTGCCGACCTGCAGTCTGATTATGGATCGCACACCCGCGCCCTCGCGCTTTACGCTCAGCTCGATTACAAACTGACCGATGCGCTCAAGTTGACGCTTGGCGGCCGCTACACCAACGAGAAAAAGGATATCCGTCGTTCCTTTGCCGTCGGCACTCCGCGCACCGTGCTGTTCAACCTGCCTTATGGCGGCGTACCCGACGCCAAGTTCAACAATTTCAGCCCGACCGTTACGCTAAGTTATGCAGCAAGCGATGACATCAATCTCTACGGCCGATGGGCCCGGGGTTACAAATCAGGGGGCTTTAACGGCGAAACCGATGTTGGGGGCCTGATCGGCCGCCCGTTCAGTTGTACGACCGCGCCGGGCAGCACCAGCGAATTGTGCAACCCCTATCGCCCCGAAAAGGTCGACAGCTATGAAGTCGGCGTAAAAACGCGACTCGCCGATGGTAAGCTGATCTTTAACGTCGCGGGCTTCTGGGACGAACATAAGGATATCCAGCTTTCGGTATTCACCGCGCAGGGTGCGGCTGCATCGGTCGTACTCAACGCGGCTGCAGCGCGTATCCGCGGACTCGAATTTGAAGCCGTCGCCCGTCCGGTCGACAGCCTCACGATCAACGGGTCGCTGGCCATTCTCGATGCAGATTATGGGCGCTTCATCGATGGCGGCGTCGATGTATCGAACAACCGCGCCTTCCCGCATACACCAAAGGCCACGGCAGCACTCGGTTTTGACTGGCGGCTTTTGCAGGGCGACTGGGGCAAGGTGAGCCTGACCGGTGACTGGAACCATGTCTCATCTTACTACACCTTCCCCTTCGCGTTGACGGGCAACCCTGCAGCGCAGACGATCGCTGGCAACACCAAGTCCAAGGGCCGCGACATCATCAACATGAATTTGCGGCTGTCCGATTTCGACCTTGGCGGGGCAAAGGGTGAATTCAGCCTGTGGGTGCGCAATCTGACCAAAGAAGACAGTCCGAGCAACTTCATCGATTTCGGCCCAGGATTTGGCGGACTAACGCTTGGTTATTTCCCCGATCCGCGCACTTGGGGCGCAACACTTGGCGTTCGGTTCTAGGGGAATATTGTGAGTAAAAGCGAGAAACGCTTCGCCATTATCGGCGCAGGCATGTCCGGCATATTGTGCGCCATAAAGCTGCGCGAGGCAGGCCATGAAAACATCGTCATCTATGAAAAGGCTGATCGCATCGGCGGCACATGGCGCGACAATCGCTATCCAGGCCTGACCTGCGACGTTCCTGCCCACGCCTATACTTACGAATTTGCGCCAAATCCCGAATGGTCGGCCTATCTGGTCGGCGGCGCAGAGATACAGGCATATTTTGAGAAGGTAGTCGATGATTACAGCGTTCGGCCGCTAATCCGCTTTAACAGTGAAATTGCCAGCATGGTCTGGAAGGGTGACCAGTGGGAAATTGAAACCATCGACGGGCAACGTGACAATGCCCATGTCGCAATAATGGCGACCGGCGTTCTGCATTTTCCCAAATTTCCCGATATCAAGGGGCTGAAAAGCTTTGCCGGACGCGCGATGCATACCGCCCAATGGGACGTAGATGTTGACCTGACCGGAAAACGCATCGGGGTCATCGGCAATGGCTCGACCGGTGTGCAAATGGTCACCAAGCTGGGCAAGGACGGGCATGACATTGTCCATTTCCAGCGCAGCCCGCAATGGATGATGCCCTATCCCAATTTCGAATATAGCGAGGAAGACAAGGCGAAGTTCCGCGCCAGTGTCGAGGCGATTGACGCAATCCGCTATGACGAAAACTATTGGGCGAGTATCCGCCGCTTCACCACTGGCATCACCGAGATCGACGGGCCGGAGATGCAGGCGATAGAGGATATCTGCCGGGATTGGCTCGAAAATGCGGTCGTCGACCCGGTTCTGCGGGAAAAACTGCGTCCGACCTACAGGGCGGCATGCAAGCGACTGATCTACAGCTATGATTATTATGGCGTTGCACAGCAGCCCAATGTCGAAACCATCGTCTGCGGCATAAGCGAGATTGTGCCAGAAGGCGTAATCGACAATGAGGGCGTGTTGCACAAACTGGATGTGCTGGCGCTGGCAACTGGTTTCCATACCGACCGCTTCGTCCGACCGATATCGATCAAGGGGCTGAATGGCCGCGATATCGAGGATGCCTGGGCGGAGCGCTGCGCCGCCTATATGGCAATTTCCATCCCCGATTTCCCTAACCTGTTCCTTTTCAACGGGCCAAGTTCGCCGGTTGGCAACTTCTCATTGATCGATGTTGCGGAACGGCAATGGAACTATGTCGCACAATTGCTGGACCGCGTATCGAACAGCAACGCCAGCGGCATCGTCGCCAGCAAGGCTGCTTTTGACGATTATGAAGATCGCCGCATAAAAGCTGCAAAAGCAACGGTTTTTGGTTCTGGCTGCACCAGCTGGTATCTCGACAAGACGGGTGTGCCGATCACCTGGCCATGGGATTATGATGCTTTTGCCGATGCGATGGCAAAGCCCGATTTCGACGCTTACGACATCGTGTGAGAGAGGGGGCTAATCGCCCCCTCAATACCATTCCAGCCACTGCATCATATCCACCCGCGCCTCCGGCTTCCGTCCGGTCTTAGCCAGCAGATGATAGGTCAGCTTTTCCTCCTCCGGGATGGGGCGGACGATTTCGTAGATGCGGTCATATTCGCTGTGCGCGATTTTCCAGCCTTCTGACGTGCGCACATAACGGTCGCGGTAGATGGCGGTGCCGATCGTGTCTTGGGCGCGAACCGGATCGATGAAGCGGTCTTCCAGATACCAGCTGCCCTCTGCGCTGTCCGGCCCGGTGAAGGCGATTTCGGGGCAGTGGCCATGATGCTGGGCGACGACATCGCTGTTGAAGGCGCTGCCGATGAAATCGACCATATTCTGCCGTCCCTTTAGCTGCGCGCGATAGGCGCCGCCGCGTAGGTCGATGGTCACATCCTCGATAAAGAGTGTCGCCAGCTCTGCCTCATTCGCGGTGTCGATGCAGCGGAAATAGCGATGCTTGAGCTGCTTGATCTCTTCCAGATCAGAAAGCTGTTCGATGCTGAACTTCATGATCATGCCTCCCCAAATTGCGCTGGCGGATCGCCCATAACGACGACATTGGATTGACCGGCATCGTCGACGGTATGGACCAGACAGGAAAGCCGCCGCGAGCGCGTTTCGGCAATCCACCACCTGCCATCCTGCTGCACATAGACATCGTCATATTCGACGCCCATCTGGGTCAACGTTCGCGCCGCCAGATTGATATTGTGGAAGAAAAGCGACCATTGCCCGGTGGCGCGATTGGCGCTTTCAAATGCGATGACGCCATTGGCGCCATGGTGGATATCATAGATGCCCGGTGCGCAGCCCATTTGCGCATAGATGGCAACAAAATCATCACGATTGTCGAAAGCCGGAAAGCCGTCATAGGCAATTACGGCACCATCGGGCAGCAGGCAGTCACGCACGATTTCGGGATCCTTGGAATCGCAGGCGCGCAGATAGCGGGCCTTCAAGTCGCGGATCGCGCGATCATCCTCCAATCTCTGCAATCTTTCTTCAATTCCCATCCCGCTTTCTCCTTTGCGTAGAGAATGAAGTCAGTTATTACGCAAATCAAGGTTTATTGGAGGGTTAGATGCGCTTTCACGGCAAGAAGATTTTGGTCACCGGTGCAGCGTCGGGCATTGGCCGGGCAACGGCAATCCGGCTCGCCAGCGAAGGCGCACAGGTAACGATTGGCGACATTAACGAAGCAGGGCTTGCCGAAACGGCAGAGATGATGGCGAGCACGCCGCGCATCTGCACTTTCGATGCGAGCGATACGGCATCGTGCCGCGCGCTGGTCGATGCCGCGGCAACCGACGGACTTGATGTGCTCTGCAATATTTCGGGGATTTTGAAATGGGGACTCAGCCTCGATTTCAGCATCGATGATTTCGAGCGCATATTGAAAATCAACACCACCAGCGTCTTCGCGCTGTGCCAAGCCGCGCTGCCACACCTGATTGAGTCCAAGGGCAATATCGTCAACACCGCGTCGACGGCCGCGCTGCAAGGCATCGCTTACACAATCGCCTATTCGGCATCCAAGCATGCGGTCGCCGCCATCACCAAGGGTCTGGCGATCGAATTCGCGTCAAAGGGTGTCCGGGTAAATGCGATCTGCCCCGGGCATGTGAATACGCCGATGGGCAACGCTGCGCCGCCATCAGGCGACGTCAACTGGGACCTTGTCATGCGCAACGCCCCGAAGCTGGTCGACGGCAGCTGCGAGCCATCTGACATTGCCGCGATGTTTGCCTATCTGGCGAGCGATGAGGCGCGCAAGATCACCGGCTCGCTGTTCACGATAGACGGCGGGCAACTCGCCGGTTAGTCTGATCGGACGAGGAGAGGGAGATGACGACAATCCAGATGGTCAAAATGTCCGAGCATGTCGGCACCGAGATGCTGGGACTGGACCTTAATAATCTGTCGGACGGGGACGTTGCGGCGATCAAGGCTGAGCTCGCGGCTCGCGGCCTCGTCGTTTTCCGCGACCAGCAGATTGATGAGCGGGCACATATCTCGTTCGCGAAGAAAATCGGGCCGATTGTCGTCAATAATTACTTCCCGGAAAACGGGGCATTCCCGGAAATCGCCGAAGTCCGCAAAGCGGAAACGCAGATGGTCAATATTGGCGGCGGCTGGCACACCGATCACAGCTATGACCAGATACCCGCAATGGGATCGATCCTCGTTGCGCGCGAATTGCCGCCAGTCGGGGGCGACACGTTATTTTCCAGCATGGCCGCCGCTTATGAGTCCCTCTCCGACGGGCTGAAAGCCACCCTGGAAACACTGCGCGCGGTGCACACCGCCGACCATATCTATGGACCGCAAGGCTTCCTCAGCAATTCCGACCAAGGCGCAGACCTGAAGGGCCGTGAACTAAAGACGCGTGCAGTGCATCCGCTGGTGATCCGCCACCCCGTCACCGGGCAGAAGCTGCTTTATGTCAATTCGGCCTTCACCACCCACATCGAAGGCTGGACGCGCGACGAAAGCCTCGCGCTGCTCAACTATCTGTACAGCGTCGGCTCGCAAAGTGCATTCCAGTGCCGCCTCATTTGGCAGCCGGGCACAGTCGCCATGTGGGACAACCGCTCGACATGGCATTATGCGCTCAACGATTATCATGGTCATCGGCGCCTGATGCACCGGATTACGATCGACGGCGTGCCTATCCACTGATCCCAAGCAATGCCTGCGCGGCATAGCTGCCATCAAGTGGTGCGTTGAAGCGTCGCTCGACGCGCCAGCCATCGGCGGTGCGGACCAGCTCCCAGCGGTTGGCCGATACCCGCCAGACCTCAAAGCCCGTCGCGCTATTGCGGAAAACGGCACTATGCCCGCGCGCCACTGCCATGTCCCCTTCAAGGTCAATCACAACCGGGCCAAGCAAGTGCGCGCAGCCGTCTGCCATCAGTGCACGGTGGGTTTCGCTCGTCAGCAACGCGGCAATCGCCGCCCTGCCCTTTGCCTCTGCGATTCCGCCGACGACATAGCTGCCATCCTCGATCCAGAGCTCTGCAACGGCTTCGGCATTGCCGCTGTCCGCCAGCGGGCCATAACTGGCAATCAGATCTCGGATGGCCTCGCGATCTTCGACTGCCCGCAGCCGCGCCTCAAGCGTTGGCGGCGGCATATAACGCTTCGGCACGCGCCTTCAGCGCGATTGCGCTGTCATCAAAGGCCCGCTTCACCCAAGGTCCGGCAAAGCGGAATACATGAATGCCGTTCGCACCCAGAAAGGCGTCGGTCGAATAATAGCGGCACGATGATGCGCCCGTCGCCTCGATCACTTGATCGCGGCGCGCGGGATAGGGCCAGAAGTCGAGATTGGGAAATTCCCAGCTAAGCAGCTTTTCCGGTTCAAAGCCGCAAATATATTCGAGATTGGGCACCGTCGGTCCGCCTGCGGTCGCATAGTTGATCAGCGTCATTTCGACGGGTGCGCCCATTTCAAGCGTGGAGACAGCGCGGATGCAGAACGGGTTCCATTCATTGTAGCGCGGCAGGTCGGTGAGCACATCCCAAACGACACTAGCCGGCGCATCGATATCGACCGTCTCCGAACGGGTCACCGCATCGGGGTTGAAGCCAAATACAGGGTCTTCCTCATGGCTTTTCGCCTGCTTCATCCAGTCGAGCATTACAATTCCTCCAGTTTTACGATGCGCGCCTGCGGCAGGGGGTGTTCATGCGCCCCCGCCCAGCGCAGCAGCGCGGTCCCTTCTTTATGTCCGCACGTGTCGATCCAATTGCCGATGCCGAGATCCCGCGCTGCGCAAATGATCCGCAAACTGCCGTCAGGCTCCAGCCTCGCGCTCTGCTTGTTCACGCTGATCTGGCGGAAGCGATAGTCGAGGCTTTCCATCCACCAATTGTCGAGCTGGAAATTCCAGTAATAGCATTCGGGCGGCGTCACCTCGATCACCCACGCCTCGTCCTCCGCGATCTGCCAATAGGCATGGGCGTAATAGATATCCTTTGCGCCGCCGCCTTTCTGGAACATCGACTGATCGATCGACGGGAAGCTGTTGGGATGTTGCCGGAACAGCCGGGTCCAGTCGGCAAAGGTGCTTGCAATCCCGCGCACAAATTGCGCCGAAGTGGCAAGCCCCGCTGCAAGTCTCTCACCCGTCAGCGGCTCCGGCACGGCGGGCCCGTCAATCCGTTCGATGCGAAACTCACCGCCGCGTTCATTTGCGCGGTCGAGCGCGGACTGACGAAGCACAATCACGCTGGCATCAGGTTCCAGCCGCAGCCAGTTGCCGGGTTGCGGGTTACAGCTGGCAATGATCTCCACTTCGCCATCCGGACCCCAGATGATATCGCTGTCGAGCAATTGGCCGGTGGCATGCGCGCTGCCATCGATATGGTAGCGCATCGCATTGGCGACAATCGAGAAATAGAACATCGATCCGCGCTTGCCGGTAATCCGGTAATCATTCGTCCCGCGGATCGAGGCATTCCAATAGACATTGTCCGGATTGTCCGCCCCGATCTTCGCAGTCTCATGGCTGAGCTTGTAGAAAAAAGGGAAGTCCGGGTCCGAAGCCTCGACATATTGTTCCAGCGCAAGCTTGGTCAACCGCGACAGATAGCGGAATCCTTCGGCGCGGATCAGCGGATCTTCGGGCACGTCGGGCGCAAGGATCAGGTCCCCCGCCTCGGCCAGCTTTGCGCAAAAATCGCGCCAGCTTTGCGCCGGGTCGGTCACGCCGCCACCCAATCCCCGCCATTGACGTCCAACATCGCGCCGGTCACCTCGCTCGCATAATCGGAAAGCAGGAAATAGACCGCCTTGGCACAATCGGCATCGACAGGAATATGGCCGACGGGAACTTCCGATGCGCGCTGCTTGCGGAATGCATCACCACCTTCACCCATGCTGGCAAAAAACTGCTGCAGGGGAACGCCATCCATCCAGCCCATCAGCGCGGTATTCACGCGGATCCCCGTGCCGCCCAGTTCAACCGCCAATTGCCGGCTGAGCTGGTTGAGCGCTGCCTTAGCCATGGCATAGCCGCCCTCGCCCGGCATGGGCTTGCGCGTCGCAAGAGTAGAAATATTGACGATGGAACCCGATCCTTGCGCCTTCATTGTCGGGATCACCGCCTGCGCCATCCGCAATCCGCCGACGGCGACAACGTCCAGCACCTGAGTCAGTTGCGCGATGCTGTGCGCCTCAAGATTGGCCCAGTCGGGATGGTAATAGGCCGAATGCACGACGCCGTCGATCCGGCCCCATTTGTCGAGCGCAGCCTTGGCCAGCGCATTGCAATCATCGCTGCTAGATACATCGCAGCGCACTGCGATTGCCTCGCCGCCCTTTGCACGGATATCCTCCGCAATCGCCTCGATCGCGTCGACCGAACGGGCGGACACAACCATCTTCGCACCTTCGGCGGCCGCACCTCGGCATAACGCCTGTCCCATTCCCGGCCCTGCCCCGGTGACAATCACCACCTTGTCCTTCAGGATCATCGCTCTCTCCTCAGCTTAGATATTTTTTGTGATAATCGGCAAAATCTTGGGCAATGCCCTCAGGCGTCAACCCAAAATCGGCGGCCGAATATTTGTGTTTCGGTCTCGCCTCGCGCCCATTGGCCGCAATTGCCTGCCGCATCGCCTGCCGGTCGTCGGCATCCGGCGCATAACCCAATGCAGCAAGGATCTTTTCGCCCGTGCCCTGCGGATCGGTCACCGTATCGCGATAGGCGACATCGATCACCTGCCCTTCTGACAATGTAGCCCGGATGGCTTCCAGCCGGTTCAGGCCATCGCGGAAGCGCCGCGTCCAATGCGCGCCTTGCTCTTCCTTGCGGTAACTGGTCGACGAATTGACCGAGAGCGATGCGCACATGCTGCAATAGCTAGGCAGCACGTCACCGACATCGCGGTGCGTCATCACCAGCTTTACGTCAGGCCAGACCTTCAGCAGCCCGGCCAGCGCACCCATCACATAATGTGGTGTCTTGAATACCCACGGCCGCCGCTCCTCGCCCCGCGCCACGCGCTGGTGCTGGATCACCTGCATGAAACGGTAAAGATCGCGGATCGCCGGTTCATGGTCCTGCTCCGCCTGCCAATGGCCATAGCCATGAATCGGCATCATGGAATCATAAGTGGTCGACAGGAAAGTGCGGTCGAGCAGCACCACCTCTTCATTGATCGCCATTGCATCCATCGGATCGATGCTTTCGAAATCGGGCCATTCGGAAAGCAACCAATCAACCATGCCCTTTGCTGCCTCCTGCCGGGGCGCGGGATCATCCATCGCCTCACCGGGCAGCGGGAACGGAAAGGCGGTTTCCCACCACCATAAGGCTGTCAGTTTCGGTGAAGCGGCGAGCAGCCGGTGGACCATCGTCGACCCGGTGCGCGGCAGACCGATGATAGCGCAGGCAAGATCAATCGGTTCTTGCGCGGCTTCTGGATGGTCCTTGAAATATTGCTCCAATTGCAGCCGGTCGGCGAGCGCACCCTGGATACGTGCGCCGGCGCTACTTTCCGGCGAGACGAGCCCCGCCTCGCGGTTCACATCGTCAACCAGCCGCGTCAACGGGCGCAGAAACCAATCGTCGCCAAAATCTGAAAGCCCGGTTGCCTCTCGCGCCTGTTGGAGAAGCGCATTGACAGCCAGCTCCCCGCTCATCCCCGCGCGGCCCCTATGCCCGCTTGTCGCCCGAAAAAGGTGCAATCGGCAAGGCTCATCCCTGAACTATAGCCATGCCCCCAGGCGGGGAGGCCCGATGTGCAACGGCCCGCAGCAAAGAGGCCGGCAATCGGCACGCCTGTGCGATCCAGCACCTCGGCATGGGCAGATGTTTTCAGACCACCAAGCGTGAAAAAGCTGAAATAGCTCGTCTGGAAGTTGAGCTCGAGCGCGATGAACGGCCCCTGATCCAGCGCAGTGAGAATTGGCGGCTTTTTGTCAAAGAGCGGATCGCGCCCTTCATGCGCATGGGCGTTGTAGATCGCCATGGTCGCCGACAACGTGCCTTTCGGCATTTCAAGCTCGGCCTCAACCTCTTCCCAGCTATCGCCAGTGCCGGCAATGGTCATCTGGGCAAAGTCCATCGGCTGGATGAAATGCGCATTGTCGAGAAGCAGATAGACCTTGCCACCCGGCTGGTCGACCGCACAGCGGCTGACCCGGCCATGGTAGCAATCCTCATTGATGAAGCGCTGGCCCATGACATTGACAAACACGCCATAGGCATGGGGCTCAGGCATCGTCCAGGGACAGGTCGTGAAGAACTGCTCCATATGGATCGCCTCACCCCCGGCACCAAGACCGAGCATGATGCCCATGCCGTCGTCCTTGTCGCCGATCGGTGTCGTGATTTTGAAGGTTTCAGGGCAATATTTGCGCCGCATCTCTTCATTCATCACAAAGCCGCCGGTCGCAAGCACCACGCCTTTGCGTGCGCGGACGAAGCGGTTCTGGTTGTCGATCCGCACCACCAGACCGACGATCCGACCCTGATCCTCGATCAACCCCATGACCCGGGCATCGACCACCACCTCTACGCCCTTTGCGCGCGCCGTTGCTTCAAGCGTGTCGACAAGCGGACGTCCGCCGCCCCAGCCCATATGCTGGATGGTATGGCCGCGCGGAGCAGGCTTTGCGATGTCGCAAAAGGGGGCTGCCGCCTCACTACCCGACCAGATCAATGTTGAATCGTCGGTTGGTTCGATATGCTTACCAGGCAGATAATTGCCGCGATAGGGCACGCCCTGCGCCTTGAGCCATGCGAAATGGTTGAGCGCCTCGCGCCCATAATGTTCGCATTTTGCCTCGTCTACGCATGGCCCTCCGGCGGCTTTCAGATAAGCGATGAAATCTTCGGTGCTGTCTTCAAAACCCGCCGCGCGCTGCGCATCGGTGCCGCCACCGCCGCCGATATAGATTTCGCCGCCCGAAAGCCCCGATGCGCCGCCGCTGCCCGAATTGCGTTCGAACAACATCACCTGCGCCCCGGCATCTGCTGCCTCAATCGCCGCACAAGCTCCGGTCGCGCCAAATCCGATAATCGCAACGTCGGTTTCAAAGTCCCAGCCTGCGACCTCGGCTGCAGGGAAAGGTTTGTGTAGCGATATTTCAGCCATTTTTCGCCTTCAGCATATCGAGTGCGACGTCGACGATCATATCCTCCTGCCCGCCGACCATCTTGCGCCGGCCAAGTTCGACAAGAATTTCGCGCGTATCGAGGCCATAATCATTTGCCGCCTTTTCGGCGTGGCGCAGGAAGCTGGAATAGACGCCCGCATAGCCAAGGCTCAATGTCTCGCGGTCGACGCGCACCGGACGGTCCTGCAAAGGACGCACCAGTTCTTCGGCGGCATCCATCAGTTTCATCACATCGCAGCCATGGTTCCAGCCCTTGCGGTCGACGGCGGCGATAAAGACTTCCAGCGGGGCGTTGCCTGCACCTGCGCCCATACCGGCAAGGCTGGCGTCGATACGCACTGCGCCGCATTGCGCTGCCACGATGCTGTTGGCCGCACCAAGCGAAAGATTATGGTGTGCGTGCATGCCGCGCTGTGTTTCGGGCTTCAGCACGCGGTCATAGGCTTCGAAACGTGCGCGAACGCCATCCATATCGAGCGCACCGCCACTGTCCGTCACATAGACGCATTGCGCGCCATAGCTTTCCATCAGCAGGGCTTGGCTTGCCAGCAAATCCGGCTCGATCATGTGGCTCATCATCAGAAAGCCGGAGACATCCATGCCAAGGTCGCGGGCGATGCCGATATGCTGTTTCGATACATCCGCCTCGGTGCAATGCGTTGCCACGCGCACCGAGCGTACACCCAGATCATAAGCACGGCGCAATTCATCAACCGTGCCGACGCCGGGCAGGATCAGCGTGGTCAGCACGCTTTTCGTCAAAACCTCAGCGACGGCCTCCAGCCATTCCCAGTCGGTATGGGCGCCAAAGCCATAATTGAAACTGAGGCCGTTCAGGCCATCGCCATGCGCCACCTCGATCGCGTCGACGCCGGCCTCGTCCAACGCCTTGGCGATATCGCGAACATGATCGATGCCATACATATGACGGATCGCGTGCATCCCGTCGCGCAGGGTTACGTCCTGAATATAAAGCTTGTCGCCCGCCTCGACATTGAACTGCGCCGTCATGCCGCTGCCCCTTCCTGACCCATGCGGCGCGCGGCAAGCAGTTCGCCGGTAGCCTTGGCCGCAGCCGTCATGATATCGAGATTGCCAGAATAAGGCGGCAGATAATCGCCGGCCCCTTCAACCTCGAGCATGATCATTGATTTGATGCCGGTAAACTCACCCAACCCAGGAATTTTCAACGGGTTGTTGTCGCCAAAACGTTCGAACTGCACTTCCTGTTTCAGGCGGTAACCGGGCACATATTTCTGCACCTCGGCGACCATCGCCTTCACAGATGCGCGGATCGCATCTTCGTCGCCGCCTTCGGATAGGGTGAACACCGTATCACGCATGATCATCGGCGGTTCGGCCGGATTGAGAATGATGATCGCCTTGCCCTTGGCCGCGCCACCAACAACCTCGATCGCGCGCGCCGTGGTGCGGGTAAATTCGTCAATATTGGCACGGGTCCCCGGCCCAGCAGAGCGCGAAGATACAGACGCGACAATCTCTGCATAATGGACGGCATCGGAAACCCGCGCCACCGCAGCGACCATCGGGATTGTTGCCTGCCCGCCGCAGGTCACCATGTTAACATTAGGCTGGTCGAGATGCGCCTCCATATTCACCGGAGGCACCGTAAACGGGCCGATGGCGGCGGGCGTCAGGTCGACGACCTGAATACCGTCCGCGCGCAGGGCTGCATCATGATCCTTGTGCGCATAGGCGCTGGTCGCGTCAAAGGCGATGCCGATCTCGGCATAGCAGGGCAGCTTCTTCAGCCCCTCTATCCCTTCATGCGTCGTGGCAATGCCATGCTCGCGTGCCATGGCAAGCCCTTCAGACTCTGGATCGATACCGACCACTGCCGCCAGTTCCATATTCTGCGGATATTTGATCATCTTCATCATCAGGTCAGTGCCGATATTGCCCGAACCGATGATTGCCGCCTTGACGCGCTTCACGCTGTTTCCCTCATATAAATTTGGCGGTGCACGTCCCCACGCCGTGCAACGTCATTTCAAACACATCGCCCTTGACCGCCGGCTCCAGTGGCACGAGCGAACCCGACAGAATGATATCGCCTGCATCCAGCGTGACGCCATAAGTGCCCAATGTATTGGCCAACCAAGCCACCGCCTGCGCAGGATCGCCCTGCACCGCATTGCCATATCCTTCAGACAGCGGCGCACCATTTTTGGTCACCGTCACATGCAGCGACGGCAGATCATGATCGCGCGGATCAGCCTTGGCGTCGCCCAGAATGAAAACGCCGCAGCTTGCATTGTCGGCGACGGTATCGACGATCGAAATTTTCCAGTCGCTTATCCGGCTGTCGACGATTTCAAAACAGGGCGCGATATAGTCAGTAGCGGCGATCACCTGTTCTGCCGTGATGCCCGGACCCGCCAGCCCTTCTTTCAAGACAAAGGCAATCTCTGCCTCTGCGCGCGGCGCAATCAGGGCCTTGGCGTCGACATCGATGTCGCCGTCTATGTGCATCCAGTCGGTCAGGAAGCCGAAATCGGGCTGATGCACGCCCAGCATATCCTGTACCGCCTTGGAGGTGACGCCGATTTTCTTGCCGACGACACGTTCGCCATCCTTGCGGCGCAGCGCTAGGAATTCGAGGCTGATCGCATAGGCATCATCCATGGTCAGCGCGGCATTTTGCTCGATCAGCGGCGGCAGCGTCCTACGGTCGCGCAGCGCTTCATAAAGGGCCGATCCATATTGGCTGTGGACGCTCACAAATATCCCCCGTCCTGATAGATGAGCGGGTCAACACTGTCGCTCACTCGCGCCCGCAACACGCGGGCGATAACGATGCTGTGCGTGCCATAAGCAAGCATTGCGTCGATCACACATTCAAGATTGGCCTGCGCACCCGAAAGGCTTGGCAGGCCGTTATCGCCTTCCACCCATTCGCCGATGCCAAACCGTTCCTCACGCGGGGTGCCGCCGCCAAATGCGGCAGAAATCATTTTCTGGTCACGCCCAAGCAGATTAATCGATAAGGGCGCGGTGGGCACGAGCAATGCGTGCAGGCTGGTTGTACGATTGACGCAAACCAGCAACGCTGGCGGGTCCACCGTCAATGACGTGATCGATGTGGCCGCTATTCCAACAGGGCCGTCATCCCCCTTGGCAACAACGATCGAAACCGACGCCGCCAGCCGGCGCATCGCCGCCTTGAACTGCGCGGGCAATTCTTCGGGGATCAGCGGATAGCCATCAATCACGTAAAAACTCGAGCGAATAACGATTGAATTCGCTGGCCCGCTCCACCTGCACCCAATGGCCGACATGGTTGAAGGTCAATGTGCGCACATCGCAACCGGCGTCGAGGAAATGGCGTGCGCCGCTTTCGGGGCAGAATTCATCCTGCAGGCCCCACATCACCAATATGGGCTGTTTAAGTTCGCCAAGACGCGGGCCCAGATTGGGCGTACGCATCCGCGCCAGGACATCCTTTGGCTGGGTGCGGGCGACGGCAAATCTTTCCTCGACCAGCGCCTGCGCAATCTTTGGCGCAAAGCTGGGATGGACCAGGTTCGACACCAGCCGTTTCTGTTCCTCTAGATTGAAATCGGGGCTGCCAAAGCCGCTCACCATCTTGGCTATGCCGGGCATGGTGAAATAGCTCGCCTGTTCCTCGATGCAGCCCGGCGCCATCAACACTAGTCGATCGGTAAACTCCGGATGATCCAGCGTCATCTGGATAGCGATGCCGCCACCCAAGGAATTGCCCACCAGACTTGCCCTTTCGATGCCATGCTGGCGCAGCGCATCGTAAAGCGTGTCGGTGAACAGCTGCAGCGTATAGTCGATGCCCTCGGGCTTGGACGATGCACCATAGCCAATCAGATCAGGCAGGATCACACGATAACCGGCCGCCACAAAAGCAGGCCAATTGTCTCTGAAATTCGAAGCGCCAGAAGCGCCCGGGCCACTGCCATGCATAAAGACAATAACAGGCCCCTCGCCTGCCTCAGCGATCCTTATGTCATAATCGCCAGCAACCCGATAATCCTTCAGCGCAAGTTCGGCCATGAACGGTCCCTGTTTCAGAGGAAGGTGAAAGCGGGCTCTTCACCCAGCATCGTGCCGATAACGTCAGCCGTGCGGTTCGAAGGATCATTGGCAACATGCGCGCGGCCAGCATGCAGATCCAGCCATGGCTGGATGATGTCGCTGGTCATGTAGATTGCCCGGCCACCAAGCAGTTTGACGATATCGTCAACCAGATCAGCAAGGCGACGCACAACATTGCTCGACTGATAGGTGAAGAAGGCGCGCTTCTGCATTGGGATCGGTTCACCACGCTCGGCATAGCCCATCAGTTCTTCGAACGTCAGGCGCAGCGTCGTCTCCATTTCGCTTTTCTCTGAAATGGCGCGTGCCAGTGCAGCATGGAGTATGGGATCGGCCTTTGATGCCTTTCCGGTGTTGGTCGACACGCGATCCTGCATGATCGCCATACCCGCATTGATCGCAGCCTGAGCGCCACCAAAGGCCGCAGTCGAGACCGAACGGGTGAAGACCTGCGCCCAAGGCAATGTGTAGAGCGGACCGTCATTGGCCGCCTGCCCGGGATTCTGACACAGGAAACCGTCGATCGCACGATGGGTGCGATATTCCGGAACGAATACGTCGTCGACGATGATGTCATGGCTGCCGGTGCCCTGCAGCCCGAAAGTGTGCCAAGCATCTTCACCAATCGCATAGTCGCTGCGCGGCAACAGGAAGGTGCGCATGTCGGGCGGGCCCGAACCCGGAACGTCATCCGGCCACACCAGCGCGCCGAGCAACACCCAGCCGCAATGCACCGAACCGGTGGAAAAACCCCAATGGCCGGAGAGGCGGAAGCCGCCCTCGACAGTCTTTACCTGGCCGACCGGCTGATAAGTGGACGCCACCAGCATGGAGGCATCCTCGCCCCACACCTCGACCTGCGCCTCGTCATGGAAAAGCGCCATTTCATAGGGGTGGCAACCAAGCACGCCATACATCCAGCCTGTGGACATGCAGCCTTCGGCCAATGCCTTTTGAACATCGAAAAACACATTGGGGTGCATTTCGAAACCACCCCAGCGTTTGGGCTGAAGAATGCGGAAAAAACCCGCCTCCTGCATTTCAGCGATCGTTTCGACAGAGACATTGCGCTGCGCGACACATTGTTTGGCGCGCGACTTCAATGTCGGAATCATGGCCTTTGCACGAGCAACAAGCTCTTCGGCCGAAGGAATGGACACAGAACGGTCCTGCATGGCGACAACCGTTGCCATTTGCGTTTCTCCCGCAGTTTGTCGACTCAAACCATATTGAGAAGCGACATTCGTAAATTTTTCTGCCATTCAATACGCAAATCGTCAATTGAAAAGCGCTTTCACTTTCGATACGAGTAAAAATAACATGTCAGATGTAATGAAATCGAGGATCGACCTTTCTGGTCAGGTCGCTATCGTTACCGGCGGAACCCGCGGCCTTGGTCGCGACGTTGCGGCGCAACTGGCGCAGGCCGGATGCAGCGTAGCAATTTGCGGACGCAACGCGCCCGATTCGCTGCCTGACGGCGTCGATTTCATACCCTGCGACATTCGCGATCCCGATGCTGCAAAAGCTTTTGTCGACGGCGTCGCATCCAGCAAGGGCAGACTGGACATTCTGGTCAATAATGCCGGCGGATCGCCCTCGCATGATGCCGCAACTGCATCGCCACGCTTTGTCGATGCGCTGGTGAAGCTGAACATGCTTGCCCCCCTATATATGGCACAGGCCGCATATGCGCACATGGCGCGCGCCGGATCAGGAAGCATCATCAACATCGCCAGCGTCTCCGGCGCACGTCCCTCGCCCGGCACTGCCCTTTACGGCGCATCCAAGGCCGGCCTCCTCAATCTGACGCAAAGCCTTGCGCAGGAATGGGGCAAAGACGGCATCCGCGTGAACGCAATCATTGCTGGCCTGATGACCACCGAAAATGCCGAAGCTACCTATGGGGATGCCGAATCTCAGGCAAAGGTAGGGGCCTCGATGCCGCTCGGCCGGATGGGCACGGGCGATGATATTGCAGGCGCCGTTCTGTGGCTCGCTTCCGATCTTGCCCAATGGGTAAGCGGCGCGCGCATTCAGGTCGATGGCGGCGGCGAACGTCCATATTTTCTAGATCTTGTGAAAGGAGCCTAAGCGATGGGGGTTAAGGCGCTTGGCTATGTAGTGATTGAAACCGCGCAGCCTGATAAGTGGGACCATTTCCTAACTCAGGTGGCGGGTGTGATGCGCACGCACAATGCCTTGGACGGCGCAGCGCAATATCGCATCGACCAGCGGCCGTTTCGTTTCCGCCTCGAAAAGTCGCATCGCGACTGGTTCAAGGCTGCGGGATATGAAGTGGCCGATGCCGCAGACCTTGCTGATCTCGCTAACCGGATAAGGGCTGCTGGCCAGCCGGTCGAAACCTTTACGGATGCCGAAGCGCAATCGCGCTGCGTCACCGGAGGCTTCCGCACAACCGACCCTGCCGGCAACGGGCTGGAATTCTACTATGGCGATAGCGCAACGGACGAAGCCTTTGCCTCACCCGTCGGCGTCCCCGGTTTTGTCACCGGCGACATGGGCATGGGCCATGCGGTTTTCAGCGCGCCTAATTTTGCCGAAGTGCGCGATTTCCACTGCAATGTTATCGGCTTCCACCAAACCGATATGCCCGCCTTCCATCTGATGGGGCCGGAAGCGCCGCCCATGCATTTCGCATTTCTCCACGCGGAAAATGGCCGCCACCACAGCATCGCATTTGGCGAAGGCCCGGTGCCGCCCTCAGGCGCGGTGCATATCATGCTCGAATATCCAAACCTGATCGAAGTCGGCAA
Organism: Sphingobium sp.; assembly: GCA_035196065.1. NCBI lineage: Bacteria > Pseudomonadati > Pseudomonadota > Alphaproteobacteria > Sphingomonadales > Sphingobiaceae > Sphingobium > Sphingobium sp. The sequence continues at coordinate 1,602,438 of CP136575.1, read as the reverse complement.
AGCACATGATCGCATGAAAGCCTTTGGATATGCCGAATCCGCCTCGATCGGGCAGCATTTCAACGACGAAACCGTAGGCTTCTACGTCCAGACGCCATCAGGCTTTGACCTTGAGATCGGCTGTGACAGTCTGGTGATCGACCCAGCCAAGTGGGAAGTCACCCGGCATGAAGGCATCAGCATCTGGGGCCATGAATGGGCCTGGCAAAAGGCAATGAAAGACGCCCAGGCGGAGGCAGCCGAGTGACCCTTGATAAACGCATGACACCGGCCGCCATTGTCGGCCAACTCCGCGACGGCATGACATTGGGAATCGGCGGCTGGGGGCCCCGGCGCAAGCCAATGGCGCTGATCCGTGAAATCCTCCGGTCTGATCTCAAAGACCTTACCATTGTCGCTTATGGCGGTGCGGATGTCGGGATGCTGTGCGCGGCTGGCAAGGTGAAGAAACTGGTATTCGCCTTTGTCTCGCTCGACGCTATCCCGTTGGAACCATGGTTTCGCAAAGCTCGTGAGGCCGGGCAGATCGACGTGCTCGAACTGGACGAAGGCATGTTCCAATGGGGTCTGAAAGCCGCAGCATTCGGCCTGCCCTTTCTGCCGACGCGGGTGGGCCTGGGCACCGATCTTGCCGAATTGGGGGGACTGAAGACGGTAAAGTCGCCCTATGCCGATGGCGAAACGCTGATCGCGATGCCCGCACTCAAGCTTGATGCGGCGCTGCTTCACGTCAATCGCTGCGACTGGCGGGGCAATGTGCAACTGCTGGGCGCAGATACCTATTATGACGAATGGTTCGCCAAGGCGGCGACCAATACCTATGTCAGCTGTGAGGAACTGGTCGACCGAATGGAAGACCATTACCCGCAGGATGCGCGGGCCAATGTCTTCGAACGTTGTTTTGTCAGCGGCGTCACCGAAATCGCATGTGGCGCACATCCCAGTTCGATGCCGCCACTCTACGGGCCCGACATGAAGGCGTTCAAGGCCTATGCCGATGCAGCGCGCGACCCGGGTGACTGGGGCGCGGTGACTGACCGTTTTGTCGGCGACAACGAGGCGGCTTATCTGGATAGTCTGGGCGGAAAGGAAGCGGTGATGAACATCCCGCTGGCGATTTACTGATGGCAACACTGGCTGAACTCTGCATCGTCGCCTGCGCCGATGCCTTTCGCGGCAGCGGAGAGGTAATCGCAACCGGCATCGGCCCCGTGCCGCGGCTGGGCGCTGGCCTTGCCAAGCTGACCCATACCCCAGAACTGATGATGACCGATGGCGAGGCCTATCTGGTCGAACAGCCGGTGCCGCTTGGTCCGCGTGGCTATGACGACCGCAAGGCCGCAGGCCATCTGCCCTTCTCGCGCTTTTTCGATAGCGCGGTGTGGACAGGCCGCCGCCATGCCATGGTCACACCAACCCAGATCGACCGCTTCGGCCAGATCAACCTGTCTTATCTTGGCGGCACCCATGCCCAGCCCAAGACGCAGATGCTGGGCGTGCGCGGCTTCCCCGGAAACGGGATTTACCACCCGAACAGCTTCTTCTTCCCTGCCCATTCGACCCGCATATTCGTAGAAGGCGAAGTCGATATGGTCTCGGGCGTCGGTTATAATCCGGCCAAGCGCGTTGCCGGCGGCAATTTCTCAGGCGTCGAATTACGCCGGATTGTCACCAATTTGTGCGTGATGGACTTTGGCGGGCCCGATCACGCCATCCGCGTCATATCGCTGCATCCGGGTGTCAGCTTTGACGAGGTGCAGGCAGCGACGGGTTTTGAACTGCTGAAAGGCGATCTTGGCGAAACGCCCATGCCGACCGCAGAACAGATGGATATCATCAACGGGCTCGATCCGCATAATTTCCGTGGATCGGTTATAAAAGACAATCCGCCCGCGAGGAGAGACTGAGATGGACAGACTGGTCGAACCAAAGAAAGTCGACATCACCTACGAGACCGACAGCCCGATCCTGTATGAAGTGGCAGACGGGGTCGCGTGGATCATGATGAACCGGCCCGATTTCAACAATGCGCAAAACGGTCAGATGACCTACGCACTGGATGATGCCTTTCAGCGCGCAGTCAACGACGATGCGGTCAAAGCCATCGTTCTGGGCGGCGTTGGAAAGCATTTTTCGGCAGGGCATGACATCGGCACCCCGGGCCGCGATCTGCATCATGAATTCGACAAGCGGCTGATGGTCGCGCCGCATACGAACAAGCCAGCGGCCGAGTTGCTCTACACCCGCGAACAGGAGCAGTATCTTGGCATGTGCCGTCGCTGGCGCGATGTTCCCAAGCCGACGGTGGCAATGGTCCAAGGCGCCTGTATCGCCGGCGGATTGATGCTTGCATGGATCTGCGACCTGATCGTTGCCAGCGAGGATGCCTTTTTCCAGGATCCGGTTGTGCCGCTGATGGGCATTCCCGGCGTTGAATATTTCGCGCACGCCTATGAATTGCCGCCCCGTGTCGCAAAGGAATTCCTGTTGCTAGGCGAACGGATGCCGGCAAGCCGCGCCGAACGTTTCGGCATGGTCAACCGCGTCGTTCCGCGCGAGGAACTGCGCGATACCGCAGCCGCAATCGCGGCCAAACTCGCGAAAAATTCGCGGCTGGGCAACTGGCTGACGAAACAGGCGGTCAACCATGTTGAGGAACTGCGCGGAAAGCGTAGCGCGATGGATGCCGTGTTCCACATGCACCATTTCGCCCATGCGCAAAATGACCTTGTCACCGGCGATTCTATCGGCGGCGTCAGCGGCAAATCGGCCGCTGCCTCCAACAAAGCGGGATAATAGCCGTTGCTGAAAACGCCGCTTACCGATGCGCTGGGTTGCCGCGTGCCTGTTATCCAGACAGCAATGGGCTGGATCGCGACGTCGCAGCTCGTGGCCGCAACCAGCAATGCCGGCGCCTTTGGTTTCTTGGCCGCAGCGGTGATGTCACCGGCGGAGCTTGGCGAGGAAATCGCCCGGCTACGGGATCTGACACCGCATGATTTCGGGGTCAATTTCCACAGTTTCCAGCCGGGCGCCGCCGAAATTGTCGATATCATCATCGCCAACAAGGATCGTGTCCGCGCGGTCAGTTTTGGCCGCGGTCCTGATGCGAAAATGATCGGCCGGTTCAAGGATGCAGGCATCCTTTGCATCCCGACCGTAGGCGCCGTGAAACATGCACAGAAAATGGCAGAGCTTGGCTGTGACATGGTGACGGTGCAAGGCGGCGAAGGCGGCGGGCACACCGGATCGGTACCGACCACTGTGCTGTTGCCGCAGGTGCTCGACGCCGTGCAAATACCGGTGGTCGCAGCGGGCGGCTTTGCTGACGGCCGAGGGTTGGCAGCGGCGCTGGCCTATGGCGCGGTCGGCGTTGCCATGGGCACCCGTTTCATGATGACAAGCGACAGTCCGGTGCCGACCGGTCCCAAGACGGCCTATGTCAAAGCCGGCACCGCCGACATTGTCGTATCGACCAAGGTCGATGGCATTCCGCAGCGGATGATATTGAACCCTCTGCTCCGCCGGATCGAAGCGTCAGGAAAGACGGCGATGTGGCTGCGCGCGGTTGAGGCGGGCCTCGAAATGAAACGCCAGACGGGCATGGGCTGGGCCGATGTCCTGCGAACAGCCCGCAGCATGACGGCACATGGCGAAATGCCGCTTGCCCAGGCAATGATGGCCGCCGCAGCACCCATGATGATCCAGCGCGCCGTCGTTTCAGGCGACGCCAATAATGGTTTGATGGCCACCGGAATGGTCGCCGGTCGGCTCGCCGACCTGCCCGACTGCCAGCAATTGATTGATAGCATCATGGCCGAGGCCGAAGCCCGATTGACGGCGCTTGCTGCCCTGAAGGCCTGAGAGGAAATCCATGCCCATAACCTGCACCATCAAGGACAAAATCGCGGAAATCGTCTTCGACGTGCCGCCCGTAAACGCTTTTGACAGCGACACATGGATGGCGATCCCCGACATCATCACCAATGCCGGGCGCAATCCCGACGTGAACTGCATCCTGATCCGTGCCGAAGGCCGTGGCTTTTGTGGCGGCGTCGATATCAAGGAGATGCAGGCGCATCCCGAACGCATCACCATTTTGAACCGCGGCAATTATCTGACCTTCAAGGCGATCCGCGACGCTGAAGTGCCCGTGGTCAGCGCGGTGCACAAATTCGTGATCGGCGGAGGTATCGGCATTTGCGGGGCAAGCGACACGATCATCGCTGCCGACGACGCCTATTTCAGCCTTCCCGAGGTGGATCGTGGTGCAATGGGCGGGGCGAGCCATTTGTCGCGCATGTTGCCCTTGCACAAGGTGCGCGCTGCCTTTTTCACCGGCGGCAATATCCCTGCCGAAGAGGCCTATCGCCTTGGCGCGGTGGAAAAGATTGTGCCGCGCGAAACACTGGAAACCGAAGCACGCGCCTTCTGCGCCGTCATTGCGTCCAAATCGCGCAAGGCATTGGTCATCGCAAAAGAAGCATTGAACGGCCTTGAACCGCGCGACGTTGATCGCGGCTATCGCTGGGAACAGGGCTTCACCCTCGAAATGTACATGCACGAAGACAGCCAAAAATCACGCGACGCTTTCGTCGACACGGGCAAGGCAGCCGAATTCTGATGCAATTGCACTATACCCCCGAACAGGAAGCCTTCCGCGCCGAAGTGCGCGCGTGGATGGAGGCGCATGTTCCCAAGGAGCCGCTGGTTACCCTGGAGTGCCGCGAAGGTTTTGACAGCCATGTCGAATGGGAACGGACCCTTGCCAGCGGCAATTGGGGCATGGTCACCTGGCCCGAAATCTATGGCGGACGCGGGCTTGACCTGATCCAGTGGCTGATTTTCGAGGAAGAATATTTCCGTGCCGGCGGCCCCAACCGGGCAAACCAGAATGGCATATTCCTGCTCGGCCCGACGATCATGGAATTTGGCACAGAAGAGCAGAAACAACGTTTCCTGCCGCCGATGGCGCGGGGTGAGGTGATCTGGGCGCAGGCCTGGTCGGAACCCGGCGCGGGCAGCGACATGGCCGCAATTTCATCCAAGGCCGTGCGGGATGGTGACCATTATGTCATCACCGGACAAAAGACGTGGAGCAGCCGTGCCGCCTTTGCCGACTGGGGCTTCGGCATTTTCCGCACCGATCCGGAGAGCAAGCGCCACAAAGGGCTGACCTTCATCCTGTTTGACCTCAACACGCCCGGCATCACCCGCCGCCCGATCCGACAACTGCATGGCGACACGGGTTTTGCCGAACTGTTCTTCGATGAAGTACGCGTGCCGGTGGAAAATTGCCTCGCCGGCGAAGGCGAAGGCTGGAATGTGGCGATGGCAACGGCCGGCTTTGAACGCGGCCTGATGTTGCGCTCGCCCGGCAGGTTCCAGGCAACAGCGAAACGGCTGGTCGAACTATATCGCAAGCATGAAGAGGATGCCGCACCGTCGGCGCGCGAAGCAGTCCTGCAAGCATGGATGGCGGCACAGGCCTATGCCTACAACACTTATGCTGTTGCCGCGAAAATCATGGCCGGCGGGAAAATCGGTGCCGAGGCAAGTCTGAACAAGATTTTCTGGTCGGAACTTGACCGTTCGATGCACCGCACCGCGATGCAGCTTCTGGGTGCTTATGCCGAACTCAAGCATTTTGAAGACGGTTCGGTCAACCAGTGGCTCGAAGGCTATATGTTCTCGCTGTCGGGTCCGATTTATGCGGGATCGAACGAAGTCCAGCGCAACATCACCGCGGAACGGCTTTTGGGCCTGCCACGTATCGGTAATGGCTGAAGGGAACAGAGAGATGGATTTCCGCTTCACCGAAGACCAACTGCTGCTGACCGAAAGTGTGCGCGACTATCTGGCCGCCATTCACGGACAGGAAGTGCTGCGCCGCCTCGATCAGGGAGACAAACGAGATCCGGCGATCTGGCGGGGGCTTGTCGAAATGGGCCTGCCCGGCTTGCTTGTTCCCGAAGAACATGGCGGATTGGGTCTCAACCTTGTCGACGCTGCACCGATAGCGGCTGAATGCGGACGATACTGCCTCACAGAGCCGTTGGTCGATACCGCCTTTGTGGCGGTGCCCTGGCTTTTGGCCAAGGGCGAATATAGCCAACTGGCTGCCATTGCGGCAGGCGTGGTCAAATATCCGCTGCATCATGCGATCAACCCTTGGGTTGCGGATAGCAGTGACGGCGAGGCGCTGACCAGCGTAGATCCGTTGCGTTTGCTTGTCAGGGGCGGTGGGGACGATGACCCCCAGCTTTTGAATCTTGCCGCGCTGATGACCGCCGCCCAGCTGGTCGGGATTGCCGATGCGATGCTGCAACAGGCGGTCGACTATGCGAAAATTCGCACCCAGTTCGGTCAGCCGGTCGGCGCTTTCCAAGCGATCAAACACCAATTGGCCAATTGTGCCGTCGCGATCGAATTTGCCAAGCCCGTGGTGTGGCGCGCCGCCGCCGCAATGCAGGACGGGCTGGCCTCTGCGCCGGTCCATGTCAGCCATGCCAAGGTCGCCGCGACCGACGCAGCAATGCTGACCGCCGAAACTGCCATCCAGGTACATGGCGCCATGGGCTACACTTATGAAGTTGACCTGCATTTCTGGATGAAACGCAGCTGGGCGCTGGCCGGGGCATGGGGATCACGCGCCTTCCATCTGAAGCGGATCGATGAAGCTGTGCTGGGAAGCGCTCTTCAAATTGGCCCGCAAGCCACTTTCGCATAAGGAAAATTCATGGCCGAAGCCTATATCATTGATGCTGTCCGCACCCCTATTGGGCGCAAGAAAGGCAGCCTTGCAGAATTGCATCCAGCCGATCTGGGCGCAGCCCCGATCAAGGCGCTTGTCGAGCGCACGGGTATTGATGCGGGCGCGGTGGACGATGTTGTCTGGGGCTGCTGCGATACCATTGGCCCACAGGCGGGCGATATCGGACGCACCGTCTGGCTGGTCGCAGGTCTGCCGCAGCATGTACCGGGAACCACGATTGACCGGCAGTGCGGATCATCACAACAGGCAGTGCATTTCGCCGCGCAAGGCGTGATGAGCGGTACACAGGATCTGGTTGTCGCGGGCGGCAGCCAGGCGATGAACGCCATTCCGATTTCGGCGGCGATGCTCGCTGCTGAACCTTATGGTTTCTCCAATCCGTTCAACACCTCGCCCGGTTGGGTTGCCCGCTATGGCGACGGCCTGTTGAACCAGATCAATTCGGCGGAAATGATCGCGGGCAAATGGGGCATCAGCCGCGAAGCCATGGAAGAATTCGCCCTCGCCTCGCACCTGCGGGCGCGGACCGCTTGGGACAATGGCTGGTTCGACCGCGAAGTGTCGCCGCTCAACGGGCTGGAACGCGATGAAACCATTCGTCCGCAAACGACGCTCGAAGGATTGGCCAGCCTGAAAACCGTTCAGGAAGGCGGCGTGATTACCGCCGGTGTTGCCAGCCAGAATTGCGACGGCGCAGCAGCATTGCTGATCGCATCCGAACAGGCGGTGAAGGATCATGGGCTGAACCCGCGCGCGCGGATTCATCATATCTCGGTCCGCGCGGACGATCCGGTCTGGATGCTCACCGCGCCCATTCCGGCGACGCAATATGCGCTTCAGAAAGCGGGCATGCGCATCGAGGATATCGACCTTTTTGAATGCAACGAAGCCTTTGCTTCAGTCCCAATGGCGTGGATGAAGGAACTCGGCATCCCGCATGAGAAGGTCAATGTGCAGGGCGGTGCGATTGCACTGGGCCATCCGTTGGGCGGTACCGGTGCACGGTTGATGACAACTATGCTGGGCGCGCTGGAACGCACCGGTGGCCGCTATGGGCTGCAGACAATGTGCGAAGGCGGCGGGCAAGCCAATGTGACGATTATCGAGAGGCTGTAATGGGTATTTGTGAAGGAAGAACGGTGATCATCACCGGCGCCGCACGCGGATTGGGCCGGGCCTATGCGCTTGCCTTTGGCGCGGAAGGTGCAAATGTCGTCGTAAATGATATCGGCACTTCGCTTCAGGGCGAAGGCCGTGACACATCGGCCGCAGATGCGGTGGTGGAAGAGATCAAGGCGGCGGGCGGCAAGGCGATCGCCAATTATGAAGACATCACCGATTGGGATGGCGCGAAGAGGATCGTCGATGCAGCACTGGATGCCTTTGGCGACCTGCATGTCATCGTCAACAATGCGGGCATCGTCCGCGACCGGATGTTCGTGTCCGCGACGCTCGAGGAATGGGATGCAACGATGCATGTCCATCTGCGCGGCCATTTCTGCCTGTCGCGTCATGCCGTCAATTATTGGCGCGAAAAGCAAAAGGGCGGCGCCAATCCCGATGCGCGGATTATCAACACCTCGTCGGGCGCGGGTTTGCAGGGCAGCATTGCCCAGGCGGCCTATTCGACTGCCAAGGGCGGCATTGCTTCGCTGACGCTGGTGCAGGCGGCGGAATTGGGACGCTATGGAATCACGGCAAACGCGCTCGCCCCTTCGGCGCGCACGCGCATGACCGAACAGGCCTTTGCCGACAAAATGGCGACCGAGGGTCAGGCATTCGACGTGATGGACCCCGCCAATATCGCGCCCACGGTCGTGTGGCTTGGCAGCGGCGAAAGCGCGCATGTCACCGGCTGCGTCTTTGAACTCGAAGGCGGTAAGATCATGCTCGAAGATGGATGGCGCGAAGGGCCATTTGTCGATGCGGGGCAATGCTGGGATCCGGCCGATGTCGGCGGTGCCGTCGACAAACTGCTTTCGGAGCGCATCGCGCCCCGCAAGGTATGGGGTACGGGCTGATGGAATTCGCCTTTACCGAAGAACAGGCCATGATTGGCGAGACCGCGAAAGCCTTTTTCGCCGAAAATGCGACGTCGGAACGCACGCGCCGGGCGATGTCGGCCGACGGCATTGACCGCGCATTGTGGCAATCCTTTTGCACCGAACTGGGCCTTGCAGGAATAGCACTGCCTGAAGCGCATGGCGGGGCGGGACTCGGCCTTGTGGAATTTGCGCTGGTCGCTGAAGCCGCCGGCGCGCAAGTGGCCGCCTTGCCCTTGCTCGGCCTGGCAACCGCAGCGCGTGCCATTTCCGCTGGCGGCAGCGATGCCCAACAGGCCGAATGGCTGCCGAAACTCGCCAGCGGTGAAGCGATAGCCGCCGCCGAAGGCACGGCAACCGCGCAATATGCAGACGGAAAGCTGACCGGCACATTCGATCTGGTGCCGCATGGCGCGGCGGCCGACATGTTTCTGTTCGTCACTCCGGGCCATGCATGGATCGTACGCGCTGACGCCCCCGGGGTTTCGGTGCAAGCCTATACCTCGATGGACCAGACCCGTCCGCTTTCCAAGGTGACATTGGCTGCGGCCGATGCCGACCCGCTTCCCAACGCGCAGGCGGCGATTGATGCGCTTCACGCAGGCGGTTGGGTGTGCCTTGCTGCCGAGGCACTGGGCGGAGCGCAGGCCGCGCTTGACCGCACCGTTGCCTATGCAAAGGAACGCGTACAGTTCGGCCGGGCAATCGGGTCTTTCCAAGCCTATAAGCACCGGCTGGCCGACATGATGATCGAAATCGAGCAGGCGCGTTCGGCCGTTTATTGGGCGGCCTGCGCGGTCGATGAGGCGTCAGACGAGGCCCCGATTGCACTGCATGCGGCGAAAAGCTTCTGCGCCGATACCTTCTTCATGTGTGCAGGCAATATGATTCAGCTCCATGGCGGCATCGGCTTTACATGGGAGCATGACGCGCACCTTTACTTCAAGCGCGCCCGTTCGATCCAGACGATGCTGGGCAAAGGCGACTTCCACCGCGAACAGGTGGCACAGCTGATTTTGGGAGAAGCGGCATGAAACTCGGTTTCTCGCCAGCGGAAGAAGCGTTCCGCGCCGAATGCGCCGACTGGCTCAACGCCCAGATGGCGGGTGAATTCCGCGACATCAAAGGCATCACCACGCTTACCGAAAAGGCCGAGCGGCGCAAGGAATGGGAACAGCATCTTGGCGCGCATGGCTGGGGCTGTATCGGCTGGCCCAAGGAATGGGGCGGCCGTGGGGCCAGCCTTGCGCAGCAGGTTATCTTTGCCGAGGAATATGCCCGTGCTGGCGTTCCCGGCCGCGTCAATCATATCGGTATCGAACTTGCCGGGCCGACACTGCTCGCCTTTGGTACCGAAGAGCAGAAGAAGCGCTTTCTGCCTGATATCGCGGCGGGCAATACGATTTTCTGCCAGGGCTTTTCAGAACCCGGCGCAGGATCGGATCTTGCCAGTGTGCGCACCAAGGGCCGGCTGGAAGACGGCGCATGGATCGTCAATGGCCAGAAAATCTGGACCAGCCTTGCGCATATTTCCGACTGGATCTTCGTCGTTACCCGTACCGAGGAAGGATCAAAGGGACCGAAGGGCCTGACTTTCCTTATGATGGAGATCGACCAACCGGGTATCGAGATCCGCCCGATCAAACAGATCAACGGCGACGCCGAATTCAACGAGACCTTCTTCACCGATGCCACCTGCCCCGAAGACAGCCTGATCGGCGCTGTCGGCGATGGCTGGAAGATCGCGATGGGCTTGCTCGCTTTTGAACGCGGCGTATCAACACTGGGCCAGCAAATGGCCTTCCGCAACGAACTGGACGAGATCATCGCTGCCGCCAAGGCCAATGGCGCGGCCAGCGATCCACTGATCCGCCAGCGCCTTGCAAAGGCCGAAATCGGGCTGCGGCTGATGCGCTATGGCGCGCTGCGCATGCTTTCCAACACCGACCATAGCAAGGTCGATGGTGCTGCACTGACCTACAAAATCCAATGGGCAAGCTGGCGGCGCAGCCTCGGCGAGCTGGCAATGGATATTCTCGGTCAGGCTGGTGAAGTCACCGACAATCCCGACTATGAATGGTCGATGCTGCCCAATCTGTTCCTCTATAGCCGGGCCGACACCATCTATGGCGGCACCAACCAGATCCAGCGCAACCTGATCGCAGAACGGGGCCTCGCCATGCCGCGCGAACCGAGGGGAGACGTATGACAATACCTGCTTATCCCGAACCGCGCGGCCTGCTGAAGGGCAAGACTGTCGTCGTCACCGCCGCCGCCGGCACCGGCATCGGCTTTTCGGCGGCCAAACGTGCCGCAGAGGAAGGTGCCACCGTACTGATCAGCGATTTTCACGAACGCCGGCTCGGCGAAGCCGCAGACCGGATCGCTGAAGAAACCGGCACGCCGCGGCCCGCAACCTTTGTGTGCGACGTGACCGCGCAGGATCAGGTTGACGCGCTCCATGCTGCCGCGCTGGCCGAACTTGGCCGGATCGATGTCCTGATCAACAATGCCGGATTGGGCGGAGAGGCCGATGTCGTCGACATGACCGATGACCAATGGTCGCGCGTCCTTGACGTGACACTGAACAGCGTCTTCCGCATGAGCCGCGCCTTCCTGCCGACCATGTATACCCAGAAATCGGGCGTGATCGTCAACAACGCCTCGGTGCTGGGCTGGCGCGCGCAAAAGGGACAGGCACATTATGCCGCAGCCAAGGCCGGCGTGATGGCCTTTACCCGCTGTTCCGCCGTCGAAGCGGCAGAGCATGGGGTACGCATTAACGCTGTCGCGCCATCAATTGCGATGCACGCCTTTCTTGCAAAGGTGACCACTGACGATCTGCTTGCCGAATTGTCGGCGAAAGAGGCTTTTGGTCGCCCGGCCGAGGTGTGGGAGGTGGCCAATGTGATGCTGTTCCTAGCGTCTGACCTTTCCTCTTACATGACAGGGGAGATTGTTTCGGTCTCCAGTCAACGGGCATAGGAGTGGCTGCATGACCCGCATTTTTGAGACACCAGCCGCGCTGATCGGTGCCGAAGGCACGAAGCTTGGTCCGACCGACTGGCTCACCATCGATCAGGACCGCGTCAACGGCTTTGCCGAGGTGACGGGCGACCATCAATGGATCCATGTCGATGTCGAACGGGCCAAGGATGGCCCCTTTGGCGGCACGATCGCGCATGGCTATCTTACGATGAGCCTTGTGAACTATTTCCTGCCGCAACTGATCGAGGTGCGCGGATTTGCCCATGCAGTGAATGTCGGCGCAGACCGGCTGCGTTTCCTTAGTCCCGTAAAGGTCGGCAGCCGCATCCGCGGCGTGGGAGAGATTGTCGGCGTTGAGGAAGTGAAGGGCGCGATCCAGTCGGTCGTGCGCGTCACGGTCGAGATAGAAGGCAGCGACAAGCCCGCCTGCGTTGTTGATACCATCAGCCGCTATTTCCCGGAGAATTGACCATGCCCACCACCGAACAGAAACTCGCCGCCGTCCATGGCTATATCGATGCTTTTGCCCTTGGCGATGCGGAAGCGATCGTCGCGCTTTTTGACGCGGATGCGACCGTAGAAGACCCGATAGGCACTCCCATTAAGCAGGGCCATGACGAAATTCGCGCATTCTACCAAGGTTCGACGGCCACCGGCGCGAAACTGGAACTGCTGGGCGAACCGCGTTGCGCAGCCGATTATGTCGCCTTTCCTTTCGCCGTCCGGCTCGAATGGCAGGGCCAGAAATCAGTGATCGAGGTGATCGATACCTTCCGCCTGAATGACGAAGGCAAGATCGTCGAAATGCGTGCCTATTGGGGGCCGGAGAATATGAAGGCAGGTTGATGCGTACCGATACCATCCCGCATCTTGCCGAAACTGCGGCGCTCAAATGGCCCGATTCCCCCGCGCTGATCGAAAATGGCCGGCAGTGGACCTTTGCCGAGCTTTGGTCGGAGGCACGTGCCGCAATTGCCGCCTGCCTCGCGCAAGGCATTGGCGAGGGCGATCGGGTGGCAATCTGGGCCCCAAACAGCCGCTTGTGGGTGCTCGCCGCCATTGGCGCAATGGGTGCCGGTGCCGCCGTCGTGCCGCTCAACACCCGCTATAAGGGCCGCGAGGCGGGCGACATATTGCGCCGCACCAAGGCACGCATCCTGTTCACCGTCGATGATTTTCTTGGCACCGATTACCCCGCCCTGCTGGCAGGTGAAGATCTGCCCGATCTGGAACGCACCCTATTGCTGACCGACATCGCGGCAGGGGCCGATAACTGGCCGGCTTTCATCGCGGAAGGGACGGCAAAGGCAGATGATGTTGATGCCGTCCTCGTTGGCCTCACCGCCGATCACCTTTCCGACATTTTGTTTACCAGCGGCACCACCGGCAGCCCCAAGGGCGTGATGATGAGTTATGCCCGGGTATTGCCGCAGGTGAAGGTGTGGATCGGCAACACCGGCCTGCATGAGGGCGAACGCTATCTCATCGTCAATCCCTTCTTCCACAGTTTCGGCATGAAGGTCGGCTGGGTAGCCTGCCTGATGGCCGGTGCCGTGATGGTGCCGATGCCGCAATTCGATGTCGCAGAGGCGGCGCAGTGTATCGAGCGCGAAAAGATCAATTTCTTGCCCGGTGCGCCGACCATTTTCCAGATGCTGATTGCACACAAGCGCCAACATCCGTTCGACAGTTCATCGCTGCGCGGCGGCACCACCGGGGCCGCAACCGTTCCGCCTGTGCTGATCGAGGAAATCCGCAGTGAACTAGGCCTCGGCGATATCATCACTGCTTATGGCATGACCGAATGCGTCAACATCACTGGATGCAGGCCGGGCGACCCGGTCGAACTGATCGCCCATAGTTGCGGCGCGGCGATCCCCGGAAACGATGTGATCATCGCCGACGATGCCGGGCGCGAAGTGCCGCGCGGCGAAACCGGCGAGATATTGGTGCGCGGCCAAGGGGTGATGCTCGGCTATCTTGACGATCCGGCGGCGACTGCCGAGGCCATTGACCCGCAAGGCTGGCTCCACACCGGCGACATCGGCACAATGGATGCACAAGGCTATGTCCGCATTACCGATCGCAAGAAGGACCTCTATATTTCGGGCGGCTTCAACGTCTATCCGGCAGAGGTCGAGAAACTGCTCGCCGCACATCCCGCCATTGCCATGGTCGCCGTGATCGGCATTGCCGACGAACGGCTGGGCGAAATTGGCCGCGCTTATGTCGTGCTGCGTTCGGGCATGTCCACAAGCGAGGCGGAACTGGTCGAATGGAGCAGGGCCAATATGGCCAATTTCAAGGTTCCGCGCAGTTTCGTCTTTGTCGAAGACCTGCCGCGCAACGCCTCTGGCAAAGTGCTCAAGACAGAGTTGCGCGGCGCGGCATCAGCCTAAACCGCAGTTGCACCGCCATCGACCACCATCGCGTGGCCGGTCACGAAGCTGGCCTGATCCGAGCATAGCCAGAGAACCGCACTGGCAATTTCCTCTGGCCGACCCATGCGGCCCATTGGGGTCATCCCATCCAGCACCTTGCGCATATCGGGATTGGCGGCGAGCGGCGCCGTCATCCCTGTTTCGACAACCCCCGGGCAGACAGCATTGACACGGATACCCGCCTGCGCCCAGCGAAGTGCGCCATGGCGGGTCAGGCCGACGACGCCATGTTTGGTCGCAACATAACCCGGTTGCGCGCCATTGCCGACAAGCCCGTTGATCGAAGCCGTGTTGACGATCGCGCCCTTCCCTGCCTTCAGCATCACGGCCGCTTCCTCACGCATGCACATCATCACGCCGGTCAGGTTGACGCCCACGCTCTTGGCCCAGACATCGTCCTGATATTCGTCGGCCATCATCGAATTGATGCCCGCATTGTTGTGGGCGAAATCAAGCCCGCCAAATTCGGAAACCGCGCGTGCGATCAGCGCCTTTACCTCATCGCCGTCGGATACGTCGCATTTCTGGAAAACCGCAGTGCCGCCAGCCGCCGCGATCAGGTCAACCGTCTCAGTTCCGCTGGCTTCATTCACGTCGGAAACGACCACGCGCGCACCCGATGCGGCAAAGCCTAGTGCCGCCGAACGGCCGATACCACTGCCGGCACCGGTAACCAACGCCACTTTTCCATCGAATCCATAGTTCATTGCGCGTTTCCTTCCTTGATTTGCGTAATAATCGACATAGTGTGTTACGCAAATCGCGGTCAAGGACGTTTAACCCATATGCATGAAAGCCTTTTCACCCCCGTTCGTTTCGGCGCATTCGAACTGTCCAGCCGCATCGTCATGGCGCCGATGACCCGGGACAGGGCCGGGCCGGACGATGTACCCACCGATCTGATGGTCGAATATTACCGTCAACGGGCAAGTGCCGGGCTAATCGTCACCGAAGGCGTCCAGCCTTCCGCTGAGGGGAAAGGCTATTGGCGCACACCCGGCATATGGTCGCAGCAGCAGGTTGATGGCTGGGCAAAGGTGGCAGACGCCGTACACGCCGAGGGCGGCCGGATTGTGATGCAATTGATGCATTGCGGGCGCGTCGTCGTTGAGGCCAATCGCGGCTATGCAGCCGATATCATCGCCCCTTCGGCCATTTCCTGCCCAGACAAGGTTCCAGGCCCCGATGGCATTCCTGCGGACTGTGGTACGCCGCGCGCTATGACGCCGGAGGATATCTTCCGTGTTGCCGAGGAGTTTGCACAGGCCGCCAAAAATGCCCGTGCCGCGGGCATTGACGGCGTGGAATTGCATTGTGCCAGTGGCTATCTGGTGAACCAGTTCCTGAATAGCGCAAGCAACCATCGTGACGATGCCTTTGGCGGCTCACCCGAAAATCGGGTGGCCTTTGCCGAACTGCTGTTGGGGCGCATGGCGGACAGCATCGGGGCTGACCGGGTCGGCTTCCGCATATCGCCCGGCAATCCCTATAACGGCATGGATCCATCCGATCCCGAACCGGTGTTTGCAGCCTTGTTGCGCGCCGCAGAAGGGATTGGAAATCCGCGCACAGGGGCAGGCCTCGCCTATGTCCATCTGGTCGATATGGCGCTTGCCGATCTCGATAGCCTCGCCATGGTGCGCGCCAACTGGTCCAGCCCGATCATCACCAACAACAATCTTAAGGCGGACAGCGCGGCCGCGATACTCGATGCCGGGCGCGCTGATGCCGTATCCTTTGGCCGCCCGTTCATATCGAACCCCGATCTTCCGGCGCGACTAAGATCTGGCGTGCCGCTGACCAAGCCCGACTATGCGCATCTCTATACCGGGGAAGAAAAGGGCTATACCGATTATCCTAGGGCCTAGGGCAGTTCATCACCATTTCCATTAAGGTCCGGCGCCTTTGCCGGTGTCCATTGTTCCGATGCAAAGCGGATGGCGGGCGCCATATGGTGCGCCCCATCATGTTCGACCCAAAGCCCCCGTTCGGCGATATGGGGTTGATCGAGCGCTTCGCGAAAATCCAGTATCGGCGCAAAGGCGACATCCTTGTCGGCGAACCATGCGACCCATTGATCGCGCGTTTTTTGGGCAAAGGTGGCACGCAGAAAGGCGATTAATTCCACCTGCTCGCCCGCCTCACGCTTCGCATGTTCGACTAGGTCGGGACGGTCGAGGGCATGGAGCAGATTTTCGGCAAATTTGATCTCCCGCCCGCCGAGCACCACATGCTTTGCATCACTGGTGCGATAAATCTGATAGAAGCCAGCCCCGCCAAGCGACCTTTGCTGCGACGAAACAGGCGACGGACCACCGGCAATTGCACTGCCCGCAGTATGAACGCACCAAGGCAAGAGGCTATCAAACATCGCGCAATCGATATAGTCGCCCCGCCCTGTCCGTTCGCGCCCGATCAGCGCCATCAGCGTGGCGGAAAGCGCAGTCAGCCCGGCAGCCATATCGGAGGCGGCGACGCCTGGCACAACCGGTGTGCCATCGGGCGCGTCATTGACCGAGAGGAAACCGGCCAGCGCCTGCGTCGCCATGTCATGCGCGGGATGGTGGGCCAGCGCACCAAATTGGCCAAAGCCGGAAATCGAGCAATAGACGATGCGCGGATTACGCGCGGCGACCGCTGCATAATCGAAACCCAGTCGCTGCATCACGCCGGGCCGGAAACCTTCGACAAAAACATCTGCATCCTCGATCATCCGCCACAGCCGGGCCTTGCCGGCTTCGCTTTTCAGATCAAGAACAACACTCTTTTTGCCCCGATTAAGATTGCGGAACCAGACCGATTGGCCGGCCTCGAACGGGGCCTGCTCACGCGACGGATCGCCCGCCATGGACTCAACCTTGATAACCTCCGCGCCCTGATCTGCCATCATCACCGTCATCATCGGCCCGGGAAGAAACACCGAAAGGTCGATAACTTTGATGCCGGTCAGTTTTCCCATGATTGCCCCACTTTGCGCAAAAAATCGTTGCGGCGGCCTATAGCCAGCCTTGGGGCAATGTAGAAAGCGATAACCGCACCACCCGCATCCGCCAATGCAGCTTGGCAAAACGCCTCGACACAGGCAGATGCATTGCTTGGAGAAGCGGCGCCGCCATTGTGGCGCAAGATAAGGACGATGTTTGAATGAGCATGACGCAACGCGCACTGGATATTGGCGCCCGGGTGGAAGAATTCGTCCGCACAGTTGTTGCGCCTTATGAAAGCGATCCGCGCCGCGACCATCATGGCGCGCCGACCGATGATCTGGTCGCGGAGCTGAAAGAGAAAGCCCGCGCGGTAGGCGTATTGACCCCGCATATCCTGCCCGATGGCGGACATCTGACTCAAGTGGAAACGGCCTATGTCCTGCAAAAGACCGGGCTGTCGCCGCTGGGGCCGCTGGCATGCAACACAGGTGCGCCCGATGAGGGCAATATGTATCTGCTTGGCAAGGTGGGTAGCCCAGAAATCAAGGAACGATTTCTCGAGCCGTTGGTCGCAGGCCGGGCCCGATCTGCCTTTTTCATGACCGAACCGGCCAGCGAAGGCGGCGCGGGATCCGATCCATCAATGATGCAGACCCATTGCCATATGGATGGCAACCATTGGGTCATCAACGGCCGCAAGGCATTCATCACCGGGGCGCAGGGTGCAAAGGTCGGCATCATCATGGCCAAGGCAGACGAAGGTGCGTGCATGTTCCTTGTCGACCTGCCCGATCCTGCCATCCGTATTGAGCATGTGCCGAACACAATCGACAATTCGATGCCCGGCGGCCATGCCACCGTGCTGATCGATAATCTGCGCGTTCCGGCCGACCAGATGCTCGGCAACGCGGGCGAAGGCTTCAAATATGCGCAGATCCGCCTTTCCCCTGCCCGGCTTTCACATTGCATGCGCTGGCATGGCGCCTGCCAGCGGGCCCATGAAATTGCGACCGATTATGCCAATCGCCGCATGGCATTCGGTAAAACGTTGATCGACCATGAGGGCGTCGGCTTCATGCTCGCGGAAAATCTGATCGACCTGAAACAGGCCGAGCTGATGATCCAATGGTGTGCGGCCGTGCTCGACAGCGGCGATCTCGGCACTGCGGAAAGCTCCATGGCCAAGGTCGCAGTATCCGAGGCTTTGATGCGCATCGCCGACCGTTGCGTGCAGGTGATGGGCGGCACCGGAGTGACCGACAAGACGATCGTTGAACAAGTCTTCCGCGAAATCCGCGCCTTCCGCATCTATGACGGCCCCACAGAAGTCCATAAATGGAGCCTCGCCAAGAAGATCAAGCGCGACTGGAAAGCCGGCAACGCCTGACGCCTTATTGTGCAGGCACGGCCACCTATCCGGTTCGGCGGTGCATTATACGCAGCATCACAACCGCTGGCGGACGATCAGGCGTCGCCATTTTCCCAAGCGAATTTGAATTCCCCGATCGTCGGGTCGATCCCGGCCAGCATCATCCCCTGCCCGCGCGATGCGTGGCGGTTGTTGAGCGGCGGATCAGCGGGATCACGCAACTGGATCAACAGGGTGGTGCGGGGCTCATCGGACCGGTTAATGCCCGATCCATGGACGGTCAGATAGTTAAAGAAGATCGCATCGCCCGCCTTGGCAGGGATGGTCGTTGCGCCTTCGAAGGGAAAGTCTGTCTGCGACACATGATGGTCGGCACCTTCCGCAGGCAGCGGCCCCAATTTATGCGATCCCGGATAGGCGCACAAACACCCCTTTTCCTCGGGCGCATCGTCAAAATGCAGGATGACCGCAATCATGCTATGATCGCGATGCGGGAAATAAGGATAGTCCTGATGCATCGGAAAGGGCGATCCGCGTTCCGGCGGCTTGATGAACATCTTGGTGTGGTGCAGTTGGACATTCGGGCCGATAATGTCCTGCGCAATCCCGGTTAGCCTGGCGTCGGTCAGCAACCGTGTAAATGCGCCACTCTTGAAATGTACATCATGGCTGTGCGCGATCGCGGTGTCGCCCTTCACACTTGCCCATGTCGCATTGGTCTCGCCTTGGCGAGCGTCAATGGCGTGGACTTCCGCTCGATAGGCTGCGGCCTCCTCCGGGGTGAACAGCCCCGGAACCAGCACATAGCCATTCTCGTCGTAAAAGGCCTTTTGCTCGGGGGTCAGATGCACGGCAGCCCCCTCACCCGTCACGCTTCGTTAAGCGCCAGCCAGATGGCCGCTGTCCAGCTGAAATCGTCCCCGCCACTGCCAGTGCCATCAATCGGACTGAAGGCTTCGTAGAAGCCATTCCGTTCGATCAGCGCCAATGTATCGCGCCGCATCCGTTCAGCTTCGGCGTCATACCCCATTTCGGCAAGGCCCTTGCCGATCATGAAATTGACCACCGCCCAAACCGGGCCGCGCCAGTAACGGATCATCTGGAAACCAGAATCATCCGGATCAAGGCTGGGCATCAGATATTCAACCTTGCTGCCGATCCGGGCAAAATGCGTCAGCATCGCCGCATCCTTCGCAGGGTCGGAAAGGCCGGCATAAAAGCTGAGAAACGATGCACTGGTGATGTAGCCAGAGGATTTTCCGCTAATCAGATCGCGCGAGCACCAGGCATGCTTCTGCTCATCCCACAGCCAGTCAATGCCTGCCTCTGCCGTGGCGACCATCGCCGCGATTTCCTCAGCCTCGGCGTTCCGACCCAGATCCTGTGCCAGCAGCAAAAGGTCACGATTGGCGCGCAGTAGCATCATCGACATGCCGACATCGGCAACCTTGAACGGATTGCCTGCAGCGATCTTCGCATGATCCCAGCCTTGCGCATGCCCATATTGGACCAGCGCTAGATAACGATCATATTCCAGCTTTGTCGGGCGCATCTTTGCATCCAGATGCCCGGTATCACGGCGCACATATTCACCGACATTGGAAATATCGATCGGTTCACCCGGCGCATCCCATTCGGGGGAATTATCGCGCCCCGTTTCCCAAGGGTGCATCGCAACGACGACCCCCCGTTTGTCCGGATCGCGATGATCGCGGAACCAACGGTGCCAAGCCAGCAGCTGGTCAAACAGCGCCACCATGCGCGGCTTAAATGTATCGCCCTCGCCACGGGCTTTCGCATTTTCCCAGAGGATGTAGATCATGCTGGCTGCGACAGGCGGCTGCGTGATCCCTGATGTTATCGGATTACGCTTTGTGTCCCAGACAGTGGGGCCGGGGAAATATCCTTCATCTTCCTGCCAGAAGATGATGTGCGGGACGAAGCCGTCTTCCCATTGCGCGCTAAAAAGGGTTTCAACCTCCTGCCAGGCACGGTCATGGTCGAACGTGTCGAAACCGATCGCGACAAAGGCAGAGTCCCAGTTCCACTGAAAGGGATAAACCCGGCCATTGGGGACTGTGTAACCGCCACGGTCATTCGACCGCAAAATGTCACGTGCAGCTTCATTCGAAATCATATTGGTCATTTGGTATCCGAAAAACAGCCGGGCACGCAACAAGCGCGCCCGGCAAAGGGATATCAGAAGTTATAGGTCAGGCGACCCATGATGCGGCGGGGCAGCACCGGACGACCTACAAAATAGGCACCCGCAACCGTCTGGTTGTTATCCTGGCGCGGCGAGCCTTCGGTAACGGCGTCGCTGTTCAACAGGTTGAAGACGTTGAGACCGAGCCGAGCATCATTATTACCAAGCTTGAACGTATAGCCGGCATCGAAATTCACGACATTCCAGCCGTCCAACCGGATGGCGTTGTTCGAAGCGGTGTAGTTGTCTGCAGTGTAGTTGGTGAAGAGGGACACATCGAGTGCGCCATCATCATAATAGAGACCTGCATTATACAACATTTCCGGCTGACGTTCGAGATCATTGCCGATGATTGCGGGGTTCGATGTAGGAACGCCGCCGACATTGGCCTGAAACTCAGTGTATTTCGCCTTTTGCAGCGTCAAATTGCCGTTGAAGCGCAGATTGTTCACCAGTTCGATATCGAGAACCGCCTCAACACCATAGGATTCGGTCGCGACGAGATTGACCAGTTCCTGGAAACCACCGCCCGGCGCGTTGACGAACAACACCTGACGACGATTTTTGAGGTTGGTGTAGAAGGCCGCAGCTTCGAAGCTGAAGGTCGGCTGGCTGATCTTGATGCCGCCTTGCGCCTGCTTGATCACTTCGCCTTCATAGCTGGCGGTTCCTCGGTGACAGGCTGGCATTGGCAGCGGTGCCAGCGGGCAGCGTGCGGAAGCCGACCGAGCGGATTTCAGGGAAGAAATATCCGCGGCTGGCATTGGCATAGAGGCTAACCCGGTCGGTAAGCTTATACAGCGCACCAGCGGCCAGCGCCCATTCGGTGGTCGAAACCTTGCCGGTCAGATAGCCGTCATTGCCCCAGATCACATCACGCAGCGCAGCTGACAGTTGCGTCGTGGTGGCATCGGTGACAGTCGTTGACGTACGTTCACGGCTGATGTCACCCTTGAAATGTTCAATGCGGCCGCCGATGTCGAAATTGAAGCGTTCGCCAATCTGCATCTGATCGGCAAAATAGGCCGCATAACGTTCCGCCTTATGACGGTTATTCACATAGCCACCGCCCGCATTGAGCAAGCCATTCCGCGAAATGATCGTGCTGGCGCCCGAGGTCGGATTGGTAACGGTCAGGTTGACCAGACGCGCTTCATTGTTGAACTCGCCCAGATAGGTCGTCGTGACGTTGATATCGTCTGCAGTGGCATTGGCGTAAAAGCCGCCCAGCGTGAAGCTGTGCTCAACATTGCCGGTGGTGGCGTCCTTGGTCAGGTTCGCCTCGGCGGTGAAATCCTGCATCGGCCGGTCACGATCGGTAAAGCGGTTTGCGAACAAAATCGCATTGGATGCCACCGCACCGCCGCCAACATAGGTGAAGTTCGCATTGGCCGCGCCGATGCCGTTCAGCTCTGCAATCTGGCCGCGACGGGCACTGTTGCTAACGAATGCAGCCAGCGTTTCGGGCACATTGACCACGCCGTCGCCATCCGACCAGAGGCCAAATTTGTGGTTATAGTCGCTATATTTGATGCGGCCGTTAATGCCCCAACCGCTGTCGCCAAAATCCTTGTCGAATGCGATGGCGATCTGGCTGCCCTTGGAAGAAACGCCATCGGTGATGTCGGTAACAAATGGACCATCAGGGGTGTTGAAGCCCAAGCCGGCGACATTGGGATTCTGCACCGAAAACACCTTGCGGCCGTCATTGCCGGCGGTGCGGTTACGGGTCGTGCCGTCGAGCGGGATCGGCAGGTAGAAGACCGCCTGGTCGTCAATATATTGACCAAACAGCGTCACCGACCCGCTGTCATCGGGGAATTCATATTTCAAATTGCCGCGCAGCTGGAACCCTTCGGTATCGAGCCCCGTCTTGAGCGGACCCTTGTCAGTGCGGTACCAGCCGGAGAGCGCGAAATACATGTTTTCGGAAAGTGGACCGCTCAAAGCGAAGTCGCCCTTGTAACGTTCCTTTTCAGCAACCTCGAGTTGGACAGTGCCTTCGAGCGTATCGCCACCAGTCTTGCTGATATAGTTGATCATGCCGGCGACCGAACCGGCACCGAACAGGTTGGAAACGCCGCCACGGACGAATTCCATCCGGCTGATGCCCAGATCGTTGCGGTAATAAACATCATAGGCCGACGAGTTGAGGCCAAAAGTCGACAGGACTGTGATGCCGTCATAGGTCAGCGGGGTGAACTGGAACTGCCCGCCAGATGGAAGGCCGCGCACGAACACATTCGATGCAACTTCACCGCCGCCAGCGTCAGCCTTGATCGTCGGGATCGAGTTGAGCACGTCGGCCTGGCTGCTAACGCCAAGGCGCGAGAGCGATTCTTCGCTCACCTGGCTGACGGCAAGCGGGGTATCGAGCGCGATGCGCCCGCGCGACGTTGCCGTCACGATGATTTCCGGATTGGCAGCTTCTTCAGCGGCGTCTTCATTGCCGGCGTCTTGGGCCTGAACGGCTGCAACAGGCATTGCCAATGCAATCGCAGCCCCGGTGCAGAGCAACGCGACGCGGCTTGACATTCCCATTCGGTTTCGGATCTTCAACATAAACCTCTCCCTGATCGATCACGCGACAAATGCGCGCTGTTGCGCGAAAATTGTGGCCGAAGCGGTAATTTCGATAGCCTTTAATCGCGCAACAATATGTTGCCAGTTTCGCAACAATGGAATATCGGCCGCGACGAGGGAGGCGGCCATGTTGGACTTGGGCGATTTGCAGGTTTTTTCAAAAGTCGTAGAAACCGAAAGCCTGACCAAGGCTGGCAAGCTGCTCGGCTTACCTAAATCGACGATCAGTCGCCGGATATCCAGACTGGAAGAACATCTGGGCGTCCAATTGCTCCACCGTTCCACCCGCGCGGTCACAATCACGCAAGATGGCGCAATGTTTTTTGAATATTGCATGCGTTCGCTAGGCGTCTTGCGGGATGGCGAACGGGCGCTGCTGAACCGCAAAAATGTGCCGCAAGGCGTGGTACGCGTGGCCATCCCCTATGTTCTGGGGCAAAGCCTTATCGGGCCTTTGCTTGCAGGGTTTCTGGAACAATATCCTGATGTGCGGCTTGTCAGTGCGCTGACCGATGATGCCGTGGGGTTGCTGCGTGAAGGCTTTGACGTCGCACTGGCAGTCGGCCCGTTTTCGGATTCCGAACTGGTCGCGGTGAAACTGGGCACCACCGGTTGCGGCATATTCGGATCGCCGGGCTATTTCGAACGCAAGGGTTCGCCGCAAAACCATGTCGAGCTTCCGCGTTTCGACCTGTTGGCCTCCGGCATTGTTGATCGCCGGCACCGCTGGGCACTGCATCGCGGCAATGAACAGGTTTCAGTCGAATTTTCGCCGCGACTGATCTGCAACGACCTTATCCTGCTGCGCGATGCCGTATTGTCCGAACTGGGCATTGCAAGCCTGCCAGCCTTTTTGTGCAAGCATGATCTGGCCGAGGGGCGGCTCGTCGAAGTCTTGCCCGGATGGCAGGCCGCGAACATGACATTCTTTGCGTTATTCCCCGATCCCAAAGGCGTTCCGCTGCGCGTCAGGTCGCTGATCGACTATCTGGCGGAAAATCTGCGTCCCACCCTGTCGTGGGAAATTTAATCTGTTGCAGATTTTGGAACACTATGTTCCGCAAATCGATGCTAGCCGCTGGTGGCGGCAGGCGTCAGTTTCTTGGCCGTTATTCCTTTGAATGACGCGGGAGGAAACCATCAGCTTTTCTGAGCCTTTAGTCGGCCTAGCAACACGGGGCGCATCGACACGCGACCGATTGCGCGCCCTGTTTGACGCAGCCGTCGATGCCGTATCGGCGGCAAGATCGATGCCGCGCAATATTCCAACATCGCAGCACGGACGCACCGCCGTGATCGCCGTGGGCAAGGCAGCGGCCGACATGATGGGCGTGGCGCAATCGCGCGCAGCCAATCCCCTGCCCGGCCTTTTGGTCACCCGCCATGGCCATCTGCCTACAGGGCTAGCCGCCTGGCCCGGGGTTGAAACCATCGAAGCCGGCCACCCCTATCCTGACGACAATAGTGTGCTCGCCGCACAAAAGGCGCTGGCCATCGCCACGCAATTGGAGGCTGGCGATCATTTATTGTTCCTGCTTTCGGGCGGAGGATCGGCGCTGCTGGCTGCGCCTGCCGATGGCGTATCCCTGACTGATAAACAGCAGGTAACACGCGCCTTGCTGCAATCTGGCGCGACAATCGAAGAGATTAACTGCGTTCGCAAGCATCTGTCGACGATCAAGGGCGGGCGACTGGCGGTTGCAGCTGGCGCTGCCAAGGTTACGACATGGATCATATCCGACATTCCCGGTGACGACCCTTCCTTTGTCTCGTCCGGGCCGACCGTTGCCGACGATACCAGTCTGGAAATGGCGCGCGATATTGTTGCCAAATATGGAATCACCTGCCCGGAACCGGTGATGCGGGCGCTGAACGATCCGGCCAACGAAACGCCTGCGGCGGACAGTCTGGGCCTGGCCGGCTCCGACACAGTGGTGATCGCACGGGCGCGCGATGCGCTGGCCGCAGCGCGGACGGCGGCTGAAAGCCATGGCTATCGCGTGACCGATCTGGGCGACCAACTTCAGGCGGAATCCCGCCATTTGGGGGCAAGCCATGCAGCGCTGGCCCGGCGCCTTGCACAGGACGGCCACGCGCGCGCTATCATCTCCGGCGGAGAGACGACTGTGACTGTCCAGAACAAGGCAGGGCGCGGTGGCCGCAACATGGAATATCTGCTGGGTCTTGCCATCGCGCTGAACGGTGCGCCGGGGATATTTGCTTTGGCCTGCGATACCGACGGCATTGACGGAACTGAAAATGCCGCAGGGGCGATCATCACACCCGATACGCTGGAAAGGGCCCGCAGTGCGGGCATTGACCCGGCCGAGCATCTGACATCGAACAATGCCTATCTGTTTTTCGAGGCGCTGGGCGATCTCGTCATCACCGGCCCGACACTGACCAATGTGAATGATTTCCGGGTGATACTGATCGAAAATGAAAGGCCCGAGGGGAAGGATTGACTATGCAAGGCGAACGCTCTTTCCGACATTCGGACTATCCGTGGATCCTTATCGGCCTCCTCTGGCTGGTCGCATTCCTGAATGCCGCAGACCGTTCGATCCTGATCGCTGTGATGCCGTCGGTGCGCGACGAATTCAACCTGACGACCACCGAACTGGCGCTGATCAATTCGGTGTTTTTCTGGATCTACGCCATCGCGGCATTTTTGACGGGTCGCATGGGTGACAGCGTCCGGCGCAGCCGGATCATCATCTATGGCCTGATTTTTTGGAGCATGGCGACAGGCCTGACCGCGCTTTCCACTGGCTTTGCCATGCTCCTCGGTTTCCGCGCTCTCGTTGCATTGGGCGAATCCACTTATTATCCCAGCGCCACAGCATTGATCAGCGATTGGCATCAGCCCAAATGGCGCAGCCGTGCGCTTTCGCTGCACCAGACCGGCGTTTTCGCAGGAGCCGGCCTTGGCGCCTTCTTTGCCGGCTATCTGGCCGATACGTTCAGTTGGCACACGCCCTTCTTGATCTTCGCGGGCATCGGCATCGTCCATGCCGGGATATTGTGGTTCCTGCTGCGCGATCCGCCGGCTGTTGTGCAACATGAAGTGAAGGAAGAACCGCTCGGCGTCATCTGGCGGATCAAACCCGCAATCATGCTTTGCATCGTCTTTTTCCTGGGCACTGGCGCATCAACGGGTTTGATGGTCTGGGCGCCTACCTATGTCCATGACGCCCTGAAACTGGATCTTGCCGGATCGGCATTGGTCGGATCGGCAACGATCAACATCGCCGGGTTTCTCACCGTGCCGTTGGGCGGCTATCTTGCCGACATGCTGGCAAAACGCAGCCCCATTGGCCGTTTCTATACGCTAGCCATCGGCCTTGCCATTGCTGCTGTAATGCTTGTGCCACTGATCGGCGTCACCACTGCAACCGGCGTAAGCCTTGTCTTGATCGCAACCAGTTTCGGCAAGGGCCTTTTCGACGGCTGCATCTATTCGGCGATGCACGACGTCGTGCCAGCCCACGCACGTGCAACTGCGGTTGGCGCGATGACCATGATCGGCTTTTTCGGTGCCGGGATCACGCCCATCTTCGTAGCCCAGATATCGGACCATTTTAGCATGGTGGCTGGCTTGACGTCGCTGGCCGGTCTCTATCTGCTCGCAGTCATCATCCTGCTGGCCTATAGAGGAAAGACGCGCGAAGCCGTGCTGGCCAATGCACAAGAGGCGCATTGATCGGAACTTAAAGGGCCGGCGCCAGCTCGCTTTCGAAAACCGGCAGGACGATGCACTGCAGGCCTTATTCGGGGGCGCTACACTTGGTACCGCGTCCCTTGCCCGGCAAGGGTAATCCTGAACCCATGCCTGTTGCGGCGCCATCTTCGATAGCGATTTTACCGTTCACAAGTACGGCCACTACCCCGGTCGAAAACGCGGTGGGATGCATGTAATCGGCCCGCGGCCGGAAACGGCGCGGATCAAAGGCGACAATGTCGGCATATGCACCCGCGCGCAATTCTCCCCTGTCCTTAAGCCCGAAAATGCGGGCAGGCCGGATCGTGCTCGATGCAATGAATGTCCGCAGATCGATCACTTTCCGGTCGCGAACATAGGTGTCATATTTGCGCGCGAATGAGCCATAATAGCGGGGATGCCCCAACGAGGCATCCGAGCTCGTCACAACCCAAGGGCGTTGCATAAACTGCGCTATATCGCTTTCGCTCTGATTGAATGACGCGACTTTTACCTCGTCAACCGACAGCAGGTCCATCGTGGCAACAACCGGGTCAGTCGCCCTTGCTTCAGCGATCTCTTTCAAGGTTTTGCCTATCGCCCAGTTGGGGCCAGCAGTGATGAGAAGTGCGGCAGGCCCTCCCCTCCGGCGCAGATTATCCTCAATCTCGGGCCGCATCCGCGATCGTGTTTCGGGATTGGCAAAGCGATCAAGCATGGCTGCGCGGCCGCCATCTTGCGCCCAACGAGGTATCAAGGCTGCAGACAGGCCGGTTCCCGATGCCGACCATGGATATTGATCGGCGCTCACTATCTGCCCGGAAGCCTGCGCGGCTTCGATCTTGCTTATGACTTGGGGGGCCATCCCCTGAACGTCGACGCCCAACGCCTTTATATGGGCGATATGTAGCGGAAGGCTTGCATCACGGCCGATCGCCAATGCCTCATCGATTGAGGCAAGCAGACCGATTGAATAGCTCGATTCATCGCGCAGATGGGTGTCGTAAACCCCGCCAGCCGAACCGGCTATGCGGGCTAATGCGGTAACCTCGTCACGCTTGGCAAAACTTTGCGGCGCGTAGAATAGCCCGGAAGACAGACCCATCGCACCCTCGCACATTGCGTTCGCTACAATCGTCTGCATCTGCCCGAGTTCATCCGAAGTCGGTGCCCGATCCGATTGGCCGATCACGGCAGAACGAACCGCCCCAAAGCCAACATAGGTTGCGAAATTGACCCCATAGCCCGATCTGGTTTCGCCGGCCGCTGCTCCCTCAATCGTGCCCAATGTCTTGGCGATGTTAGGGCTGCCCAGTCCATCGCCCCCTATGAACACCGTGGTCACGCCCTGGGTCAGAAAGGGGAGAAGAAGGCGTGCGACAGGATTTTCAGACAAAAGGGCGTCACCGGCATGGGTATGCGGATCAATGAAGCCCGGCGCCACAACCAGATTATGGGCATTGATGGTCTTGCCAGCACGGCCCGGCGCTTTGCGCCCCACATAGACGATTTTGTCGCCGCTGATGGCGACATCGCCAACAAAAGGCGGAGCGTCGCCGGTGTATATCGTGCCGCCTTTCAGCACGGTATCATATGCGGGTGCAGAAGAGGCGGATGGTGCGCCGGCCATGGCTAGTGAGGAAAAGGCCAAAGCTGCGGAGCCGATCCAGAAACGCATTCGCTTTCTTGCCACAATCAATCCCCTCTTCACCAACCTGATTTCTGCGTCCGCCCATCAGCCGGGGCGGCGATTATCATTTTTCCTGCCAAGCGATGGCTTCGATTTCAATCAAGGCCTCGGGGGCTGCAAGATCCGAAATGACCACTGATCGGGCGGGGAAAGGGTGCGCAAAAAATTCCCGATACACCATATTGAATTCGGCATTATAGGCCCGGTCGGTTAGCCATACAGTTGTTTTGACCACGTCGGCCAGATTGCACCCGGTAGACTCCACTGCAGCACGAAGATTTTCCAGCGCTTGCCGTGCTTGATTGGCAAATCCCCCTGCGACGATTTGCCCGTCAGCACCTCGGCCAAGCTGGCCTGAGGTAAAGATCATTTGACCCGCTTGGGTTACCCGCGAAAGCGGCAGACTGTCAGCCATAATATTCATTCTCCAATCAGCGATATGTTTTCGGGCGCAACCAAGGGGCGGGCCTTTACCCCGTGTGGCGGCCATTCGAGTTTAATAAGAGAGCTGCTCAGGGCGCTACCGCCAGAGCGCCCGGGCGCCGTGGGTCGGCTGCGCCAAGATAAAGCTTGCCATCGATCATGATTGATTGTGCGCTCCCCATGGTCTCATCAGACGTAATGATATGCCCCATGGATTGCAGCCAACGCACCGTATCGGGGTTGAAGTTGGGTTCCACCCGCAGCTTGCTTCCCGCATCTTGGAAGATCCGGGGCTGATGCGTGGCCTCTTCAACGTTGAGCTTGAAATCGACGATATTGACGATGATCTGCATGACGGTGTTGATGATCGTGCTCCCGCCCGGCGTTCCCGTGACCAACCAAGGTTTCCCGTCCTTCATGACGAAGGTGGGCATCATGGTCGACACCATGCGCTTGCCCGGCAGCAAGGCATTGGGCGGCACGGGCTTGCCTTCGGAGAGCGCCTTTGCCGTTGCCACATGGCTGAAATTGTTCATCTGGTTGTTGAGTAGAATACCGGTGCCTGCAATCATCACTCCGGAACCGAAATCGGCGCCCAGCGTATAAGTGGTCGACACGACATTGCCATTTGCATCGGCAACCGAATAATGCGTGGTCGATGGACTTTCGAACTGCCATGGATCGCCCACGCCCATCACATCAGACGAACCCGCTTTGTCAGGATCGATTAGCCGGGCTCTCTGCCGCGCATAATCTTTGGACGTGAATCCCTTTAGTGGCACAGACGCAAAATCGGTATCGCCAATGAACCGGTACCGGTCCGCATAACCCAGCTTCATGCTTTCTGCCATCAAGTGCAACGATTTGGCGGAACCGGCACCATTGGCCGCCAGATCGAAATTTTCGAGTATGTTGAGCATGTTGATAAGCGTGGCGCCCCCCGCGCTTGCCGGCGGTGCCGTCACAATTTCGAGACCGCGATAGGTGCCGCGCAACGGTTGCCGTTCTACGGCACGATAATTTGCCAGATCATCCAATGTGATCAGCCCGCCATTCGCTTTCATATCCGCAGCAATGCGTTCTGCGACCGGCCCTTTGTAGAAACCATCTGCACCGCGTTCAGCGATTTGTTTTAGGGTCCATGCAAGATCCGGCTGCTTCAAGATTTCACCGGCGCGATAGAGCGAACCGTCTGCCTTGTAATAGGCTTGCCGTGCCGCTGCGCTCGTCGACAATCGCTCTTGTCCCCAGCTGAACACAAAGGCTTCGTCCGGGGTCAGCGCTATGCCGTCGCGCGCAAGTTTGATGGCAGGGGCCAGAACTTTGGACCATGGCAGCTTGCCCAAGCGCTTGTGCGCAGCAAACAGCCCTGCGACAGTTCCAGGCACGGCTGGGGCGATATAGCCCCTGCTTGCTATGTCCGCTTCGCGTCCATCCTTGTCGAGATACATGGCAGTGGTCGCTGCTCCGGGCGCGACGGAACGGAAATCGAAAAACATCTGCTCGCCTGTCCGGCCGTCATGGACAAGCATGAAGCCATCCCCGCCAATATTGCCGGCACGGGGTAAGGTGACCGCAAGCGCAAAACCGATGGCAACGGCCGAGTCAACAGCGTTACCGCCCTGCTTCAATATGTCGGCACCGACCTTGCTCGCCAAGGCGCTTTGCGAAACCACCATCCCGCGTTCACCAACAACGGGGGAATGAATGCTCGGATATTCAAGAAGCTGCTTCTTCTGGGCCGTCGCCGGCAATGCCAAAGTCGCCGCGAGCCCGACGACCAGCGCAAATTTACGTACCGGTTTCCAGATCCCAAACATCAAACTCTCTCTCCTGTAACGATTTTCGCAACCCGTTCCGCTGATCCCATGGCATAGGTCCAACCGAGCATGCCATGCCCGACATTCGCTGAAATGCGGCCTGATATCCGTTTTATGATCGGAAGAGAATCCGAAGACATTGGTCGCACCCCGGCCCACACCGATTCAATGTCATCATAATTCGCTGCCGATGGAAGAATATTCTCCGCAGTGCCGATTAACTTACTGATTTTTGGATCATCGACTTCGTTATTATTGGCTGCAATTTCCGCAAGACCAGCCACTCTGATTTTTCCTTCGAGCGGACACAGAACAACCTTTTTCGCAACATCCGTTACGCTGAGCTGCAAAGATACCTCGCCGCGAGCTGCCGTGAATGAATAGCCCTTCATCGGCATAACGGCGCCGTAGAGACCGAATTTTCGTCCTAACCTTCCGGCCCCTATGCCGGCGCACAGCACAATTTCGTCGGCAGTCATTTTCTCGCCTGCTTCAGTCTCGATCCAGGCCGAACGACCATCATCTTCAAGCGTGCGCACCGGGGTGCTAAAACACATTACAGCCTGATATTTCTCTTCAAGCAGCCTTTGCATTTCGCGGCAAAATTTGTGCGGGTCGCCCACCTCGTCATCCGGCGAATGAATACTGCCGACCAGATCGCCCCGATAATCTGCAAGTGCTGGCTCCAGATTGATGGAGTCCGCGCGGCTCAATATATGCTGAATTGCGCCCAATGAGCGTTTAGCCTCGACAAGCTTTCGCGCCGACGCAAAGCTGTTTTCATTGCTGTGAATGTGCAGCTTACCCGTAGCCTTGCGGCCAAATTCCAATCCATGCGCGGCAACCAACCGCTCCATTTCAATACGAGACTCAAATCCAAGGCACAGGCCGGCCAATGTCTTTTCCAAATATTTGGTCGATGTCGTGTTGCGCAGGAAGTTCAAAAACCAAATCAGATGGCCGGGATCGATCGTCGGCCGGACCAGTATGGCCGGATCAAGCCCGACAACAATCTTTGCCGCTTGTTTCAAAAAGGCCGGGCTGGCGAGTGCATCGGTATAGGCATAACTGAGCTGCGCTCCATTGGCGAAAGAGGCTCCCAGTCCGGGGGATTCCTTCCCCTCGATAACCGTCACCCGAATATCCCGTTGGGCCAGGGCATAGGCAGTCGCCATCCCGACCACCCCGGCACCAATAATGATTGCGGTGCGTTTTCGTTCGCTCCCAATGATTGGGCCGCGTCCCAAAGGTAGGTCATTGATATTGGCTGATTGCGGAACATTTAACATGTTCTCATGCTAGGCAACGTGCACGCCTAGGCAAGTATGATGACCCAATAATCTGGGGCTGAACGTATAACCGTGAGTTATGTTTTACAGGTTCGACTGCCGGTCGAGAATGCTTTTCATGACCTGTATCAACCGCTCTGCAAGCTTGGAAAGCGGACGATCCTCCAACCAAGCAGCCTGAACAGTGAATGTCACGGCAGGGGTAATGGGGAACACGTCCAAGCCGCCGGTCTTCATGGCCATGGCGGTGAATTCATCGACCACCGCCACGCCTGATCCATGCTTAACCAAGGCAGCGGCGATATAATAAGTGTCGACCGACCCGATTTCTTTCAAATCGGCTTGGGCAGTGGTTTGTGCGGCGGCCACAACATCGCCGATGGGGCCACTGGTCGAAACACCGATCAAATCCAAATTGCTGATTTCGTGCCAGCCGACGGCTTCCTTCGCCGGATCAAACACCCCCGTCGGCGCGATCGCTACGACTTTACCCTTTGACAGCTTGCGTTGGTTCAAACGCGGATGCGGCGGCGGATCATAACCAAAGGCGATGTCGCATTCACGTTCGTAGAGCGATCTTAATATATCGCTGTGCCGGATCGTCTTGATGTCGAACGTCACATCTGGATTTGCGGACCGGAATTCCGTGATTGCTTGTGGCAATAGTTCAAGACCGAGTGACGGGACGACGCCAATCCGCAAATGCCCAGCGCCCGAACGTCGTAAATTGGCAGCAGCCTGCTTTAGCGAA
Organism: Sphingobium sp.; assembly: GCA_035196065.1. Lineage (NCBI taxonomy): Bacteria > Pseudomonadati > Pseudomonadota > Alphaproteobacteria > Sphingomonadales > Sphingobiaceae > Sphingobium > Sphingobium sp. The sequence goes on along the minus strand of CP136575.1, from coordinate 1,569,434 downwards.
GACACGCGCCGGAAAACTTCATCAACTTCGCGATACAAAGCATGCGCTTCGTCAGTCGGGGCAAGCCTGCCGCGAACCACATCGAACAGCCGGATGCCGAGGTAGGATTCAGTGTGCCGCAAAACCTTGCTGACCGCAGGCTGCGAAACATTAAGGGCCCGGGCAGCTGCGCTTATCGAGCCATTCGCATATACTGCGTGAAAGATTTCTATCTGCCTTAGTCGCACGGCGAGGATCCTTTACAAATCCTGCGCCATGCGACCAGCATGTTTCGTGTCAACAGAAGATCAGAAATCTCTGGATGCTTCGAAGTAGACGAACCGGCCGGTTGGGTTGGCAATCGCCCCGTTGAAGCCGAAGTTAGACGAAGTCAGCGGAGGATCCCGGTCGAACAGATTGCGCGCACCGACCCGGAAGCGCATTCCTTGCAACAGCTTGTCTTGCTCTCTGCCCTGGAACTGGATGTAAGCGTTCATCGTCGTGAAGGCAGGTGCCTCGTAGAAGCTTCCGTTCACAACCGTCGTTCCGGTGTCGAATATCGACCCGATATAGTCCAACTGCGCGCCAGCAGTGACAGGACCCGACTTCCAGGTAACGCTCCCGCTGAAGCGCCATTCCGGATTGCCGTTTTGCTTAACCTGATCCCCGGCCTGGGTAATATTGATACCCGTGCCCAGAGTCCCTGCAGCATTGGCAGCAATCAACTGCGCCTGCAGGTCAGACGGGGTCTGCTGCCATTTCAAAAGTTTGGATGCGCCCAGATCGAAGCTGAACCGCCCCAAATCCGTTTTCCCGGAATCATAGTTGAGGGCGATGTCGATCCCGCGAAGTTTGCGCGGGCCAAGGTTGAAATAGTCATCCTGCACGAAGGAGATATCGCCAACCCGCTGCGTTCCTACCGGTGCAAGGCGCACTACGTTCGGATTGCTGCGGCCGCCAAGACGCTCAAGATAGTCAAACAATATCTGGTTCTGCGCGCCTTGCAGACCGATCACGCCCGTTGACTTAAGCGACCAACGGTCGACCGTAAGCGTCAGATTGCGGAGCGGTTGGAACACCGCACCCCATGAAATCGTCTCTGCGTCTTCCGGTTTCAGCTGCTGGTTACCCGAGCGAACTTCCAGTGTGCTGATGCCGCTGCAAGTCGTGACATTGATACGGCATTGCGCCCAGTCGGTGCGGGTATTCGCGACCTGGGTGCCAGCGCTGTAATATTGCGCAAGATTGGGGGCGCGGAAGCTTTGCGACCATGAAGAACGGAACCGCAGGCCATCCACAACCTTCAAAAAGCCGGCAACCTTCGGCTTCAGCACATTGCCAAAGTCCGAATAATATTCATCGCGCGCCGCCAGCTGCAGATCGAGAGAGCTGATCAGAGGAATGTTCATATCCTCGGAAATCACGGGGACCGCAAATTCGACATAGGCTGCTGCAACCGTACGATCTGCCTTCACGTCGGGTGCCGGGCTGGCGCCCATAACGTCGGTGCCATAGACGATACCGGTCACCGAATCCCGGTAGGTGATCGTCCCATCCAGACGCGCATCACGGTTGTCGCTGTAGCTGTCATAACGCACTTCGACACCGCTTGCGAAGCCGACAGAACCGCCGGGAAGTTCAAACAGGTTCGAATTTGTAACCTTGAAATCCCAGGTGGTCAGCGATGTTTTGCTGATGCGGTGAACCCCGACGAGGAACGAGTTTATCGTATTGGCATTGCTCGGCGTACCATCTCCGAGCGAGAAATTGGTCTGGTTGCCACCGTTGAAGGGGTTGTAGGCGTCAGGAGTGGTAAGGGCGAGTGCCTCTTGGAACTTGGTGTTGCTGATCGCATTCTTGGTGAAATCGTCGGTGCGTGCCCAGGCATAGGTCGCCGCCGATTCCCATTTGAAGTCACCAAATTCTCCTCTGAGGCCGAGCAGTGCGCGGAACATATCATCCGTCACCTCAAACTTCCGCGGTCCGGTATCCACCGGGCGATACGTGGTTATTCTCAGAGGGAGGCCGCCAGTCGGCACGCCAGTCAAACCGGCAAGCCTGTTTGGATTGGGCGTTGTCCCAAACAGCGTCGGACCCAGCGGGTTCCAATAAGACGTCGCCGGTACCGTAATCACCGCGCTGGAAATGGGCGCGGACTGCTCACGCTGGCCCCGCAAGCGGGCATGATAATAGCCAAGCTCGCCAAACATTTCGACTGCGCCAAATTCCTGCTTTGCGCTGGCATAGACGTTCACACGGTCCAGCCCGCCACGCAGGGTGCGATCCGGATTTTCGTCATAGCGCAGCACGCGCGAGGTGGCCCCGGTGATCGTACCGGAACGAAGGCACAGATTGCCGTTGATAACGGTGCTTGAACATCCCGCCGCCGTGTTCGCAGTGGGCTGAATGTTAAAAACACCCGATGCTGTCAGCGTCGCAGTGCCTTGGCGTACCGTCGTCACCGGTACGGTCGTGAAGCTGCCCCAAGGTGAAGAGGTTGAACGGTTGTCAAAGCCAGTGTCTGCCTCCCAGGGCGTACCGGCAACATCAGCAAGATGGTTTTCGCTGGCGGAAAAATCGCGCTCGCTGGCAAACAGGGGCGTTCGGCGCGTATAGCTGCCGAACAGCATGAACCGTCCGCCGGACTTGGTTTCTATCCCTGCCTTTGCAGCAACGGTTGCCTCGCTGGTTCCATCTGCAAAGCCATAACGGCCATTGACCCTGAAGCCTTCATAACGGTCGTCGAGCACGACATTGACAACACCCGCAACGGCATCGGCGCCGTAGATAGCGGCTGCGCCGTCGCGAAGCACTTCAATGCGCCGCGTCGCGCCAACCGGGATGGCATTGGTATTTGCCGTCTGGACCGGAACGAAATTCTCCGTTTGCGTTCCCGGCGTCAAAATCATGCGCCGTCCGTTGACCAAAACAAGCGTGTTGCCCGTACCGACACTGCGCAGGTTGATCGATGCATTGTCACCGCGCGCATCGTTCAGGTTGCCCGTTGTGCGCGATTCCTGAAACTGGACGTCACCTGCCTGCGGCAAGGAACGGAAAAGATCGTCGCCGGATACGCTGCCCGTTGCAGCGATACGGTCCTCACCCACGACGGTAACCGGCAATGCTTCGGCAATCTTCGCATTTTCAATGCGGCTGCCAACCACAACGATTTCGGGCTGTTTCTGCTCAGCATTTGCGGGCGGTGGAGTTTCGGCTGCGGTATCCTGCGCGACCGAGACTTGAGATAAAAAGACCAACGTCGATGCGCCGACCAACAGGCCATTACGCACATATTTCATCGTTTCTGACATTACCGCCCCCTGATGTGATTTTAATATGGCGAAGGGTGTTACAACTAAATTTCTGCTTTGAAATGGCAAATGTGATAAAAACTTATGTGATAGCCATAACCCAATGTTATGATCTTGCGACCAAGACGCATGTCACGTTGCGAAGTTGCGCAATTGGTCGCCCAGCCGGGTCGCGCGCTCTGCGTCCACACCCAGCCCCGACAATCCCAGCACAATCATGTCTTCAATCCGCCGGTCGGCATCTGGTCGGGGGAATTTGCGCTCGACGAGGTTGATCATCAGAACCTGGCAAAGACCCAGCCAATAAAGCACGCCGCTGTGACGGGCTTCGGCCCTGACCAATCCGAGCGCGCTGGCCGCCTCCATGTCTTCGACAAGACCCTTGTTCAGCGGATGATCTCTTGCAGTCGAGCTTGCATGGCTCCGCAGCAGCACGGCCGATCTTTTGGGGTTTGTGATGGCAAATTCAGCAACGACGCGCATGCCCCGCGCGATCCGCTCGACCGGATCGTCAATCCGCGCGTTACACCGTGCCACAAGATCCTCAAGCTCGAGCCGCACTTCGGTGGCGATGGCGTTGGCAAAATCCTGCTTGTCAGCGAAATGATTGAAAAAACTGCCCTTCGCGACACCCGCCTTTGCGACCAGATCGTCAATCGGAATGGCGTCAATCGATCGATCGACCAAAAGGTCAAAACCCGCAGCGATAAGCGCCGCGCGGGTACGGGCGACACGCGGCGATGAAGCAAGCGATTGAGACGAAGTGGCCATGCGCCAATTCTAATTGACTATCTGGTCAATCGCAAGTTATTTGACCAAATAGTCAAAACTGAATCGCGGGAGAGAGGCGATGTCGATCATTCGGATCGAAGATATTGCGCATGTACGCTTTGCTGCGCCGGACCTCGCTGCGATGCGCGCGTTCCTGAACGATTTCGGGATGCATACATTTGAAACGGACGGGCGGCTTTACGGCAAGGGCAGCGACGGACGCCCGTTCGTCCATGTGACACAGCCGGGTGAAGCGAAGTTCCTCGCGGTTGGTTTCCGCGCTGAGACTGTTGCCGATCTGGAAAAGCTTGCCGCAGCCGAAGGCGTCGCGATTGACGATTTGGAAGAACCCGGCGGCGGCAAGATCATCCGCCTGATCGATCCCGATGGCTATGGCGTCGAGGTTGTCGCCGGCCAGTGCAAAGGCGAAGCAACGCCCGCTTTTGCTGACCCAGAGCGAAACACGGCATCCGCCAAACCGCGTTTCCGCTCCACCATAAGGCTCGACCCCGCACCCGCCCATGTCCGCCGCATCGGTCACGCTGTTTTGAAGGTGCGCGATTTCCGCGCGTCGGAGAAATGGTACAAGGATCGTTTCGGATTTCTGACATCCGACGAAGTGGAAGCGGCCAAGGATGTTGCGCTCGGGGCGTTCATGCGCTGCGACCGCGGAGACAAGCCCGCGGACCATCATACACTATTTCTCGCGCAACTGCCCGGCCCACTCGGACTGCTGCACGCGGCGTTCGAGGTCGCCAATCTCGATGACCTGATGCTTGGCCACCAGCATCTGAAGGCGAAGAAGCGCGAAGCCGCATGGGGCGTTGGCCGTCACATAATGGGAAGCCAGATATTCGATTATTGGAAAGATCCGTTCGGCAATGAACTCGAACATTGGACCGATGGCGACCTGTTCACTGCCGCCGATCCGCCACAGAAACAGCCGATAAGCGCGCTGCTCGCCGTGCAATGGGGTGCACCGCATCCAATGTTTGCCAGCAAAATGCCGCCCCCTGCAGGCCTCATCGCTTTTTTCACTGCCCTCAATATCCGCATCAAACGGCTGTTCAGCCGCCAGCCAAAAGGAAATCCCGCATGAAACTCGCCACCTATACGGCTAATGGCCAAACCCGTACCGGCATCGTCTTGGGTGACCAGATCGTCGACAGCGGTGTCGAAGGCACGATGATCGACCTGATCCGCGACTGGGACGCGCTGAAGCCCGGTCTTGAGGCAAAGGCGGCTGCCGGCGGCGGCCTGCCGCTCGCCTCGGTCAGACTGGAAGCGCCGGTTCAACGTCCGGGCAAAATCTTCGCGATCGGCCTCAACTATGCTGACCATATCGCGGAATCAAAGATGGAAACGCCGCAGCGGCAGGTTTGGTTCACCAAGGCACAGACCAGCGTCAATGCGCCTTATGATGACATCGAAATCGCAACCGGCACGATGGCCAATGATTATGAGGTCGAACTGGTGGCCGTGATTGGCAAGGGCGGCAAGCATCTTACCACCGAAGACGCGCCTGCGGCCATTTTCGGCTATTGTATCGGCAATGATGTGACCGAGCGCATGTGGCAGCACGCCTCGCCGCAATGGTCATTGGGCAAGAGTTTCGACACACATGCACCCATGGGGCCGTGGATCGTCACGGCTGATGAAGTGGACGATCCGCACGCGCTGGGCCTGCGCTGCCTCGTCAATGGCGAAGTGCGACAGAACTCGACCACAGCGCATCTGGTGTTCAACATCTGGCAACAGGTCGAGCATCTCTCGGTAGGGATGACCCTGGAGCCGGGCGACTGCCTGTTTACCGGCACCCCGGGCGGCGTCGGCGCTGCCATGGACCCGCGCCAGTTCCTGAAGGCCGGCGACGTGGTGCGCTGTGAAGTGGACGGGCTCGGCCACATCGAAGGCACCATGGTCGCGGAAGGCTGAGCCCGATGATCCGCAAAATCATTTACGCTGTCCTGGCGCTAACAGTAGGCGCGTTGGTGCTGGCGTGGATCAATCGTGATGCACTGGTTGACCGGGCGATCCAAGGCAGGTTGCAGCAAGAGCCTGACCGCAGCTTCCTTAAAGACAAAGAGCATGTCCGCGTGCTGATCTGCGGTACCGGTTCGCCCGAAGTCAGCTCGGCCAAGGCACAGGCCTGCACGCTGGTGTCGGCGGGCGGCAAGATGTTCCTCTTTGACGTTGGTGACAGCGCAGTTCGCTCGCTCGCGCATTCCAAGATACCGGTGAACCAGCTCGAACGCGTGTTCATCACCCATTTCCATTCGGATCATTTCAACGACCTTGCCACGCTGATTAATGCCGGCTGGATTTGGGGTCGAAGAACACCGCTGGAGGTGCAAGGTCCGGTCGGAATTAAGCAAGTGCTCGATGGCTTCGCACAGGCTTATGCTCTCGATGAAGGTTATCGCAGCGCCAATATGCCGCATCTGGCCAAGAACCGCGCTGTCGCCTTTGGCGTGCCGCTCGAAATCGCCTTTGCCGAGGGTCAGCGCGTGGTGCGGGTGTATGACAAGGATGGCGTGACGATTGATGCAACGCTCGTTGCACACGATCCGGTGAAACCCGCTTTGGGCTACGTCCTCAAATATAAGGGCAAAAAGGTCTTCATCAGCGGCGATACCGAGGTTAGTCCGGTCAACATGGATGCGATGCGCGATGCCAATCTGGCTATCCATGAATCCTATGCCGCGCACATGGTGCGCCGCGCGATCCCGCAAATGCGGAAACTGGGAATGGATTTTGAGGCAACCGTGGCCGAACGCACCATCCCCTACCATGCCGACAATATGGCGCTCGCCCAGCAGGCGCAGGAGGCTGGGGTGAAGCACCTGCTGCTCACGCACCTCATACCCTATCCCGACAGTTTCGTGGTCCGGCAGATGTACACTGAGGGGATGGGGCAACAGTTTAAGGGCAAGCTGACAGTTGCGCAGGACGGGATGATCCTGGTGCTTTGATCGCAAATTGGCTCGCTAATCCGGGGGAGGGTTCGGATGACGGATTTTGATTGCGATGTGTTGATCGCGGGCGGTGGCCCGACCGGCGTCACGCTGGCGGTGCTTCTTGCGCGACGCGGGGTGAAGGTGATCGTCGCGGAGAAGGAAGCCGCGATCTATCCGCTGCCCCGTGCAGCCCATATCGACCATGAATGCATGCGCATCCTGCAGGAGGCGGGGGTCGCCGATGAGGTGATGGCGACAAGCCGGCGGGCCTCCCGCTATGATTTCCTCAACGCAAAGGGCGAAGTCCTGCTGCGTTTCGACGGCGCGGAACAGATCGGCGCGGGCGGCTGGCCGGTGGCGAACATGATCCACCAGCCTTCGGTAGAGGCGGCGCTGCGGCGCGCGCTGTCGGCCTATGCCAATGCCGAATTCTATGGCGGTTGGGAGGTCACATCCTTTGTTGATGACGGGGACGTAGTGACGGCGATGATTGCAACGCCCGATGGCGAGCGGGCGATACAGGCCCGCTATCTTGTCGGCGCCGATGGTGCACGATCGCTGTTGCGCAAAGCCTCTGACATCGCCTTTGATGATTTGAATTTTGAAGAGCCATGGCTGGTTGTCGATGTGTTGGTCGATGATGCGTCGCGCCTGCCCCAGAAAAATCTGCAGATCTGCAACCCTGAACGCCCGACGACCTGCGTGCTGATGGGGGAAGGCCGGCACCGCTGGGAATTTATGATCAAGCCGGGCGAAAGCGCCGAGCAGGTCAGCGACGATGCCTTTATCGAAAAGCTGCTGGAGCCATGGAAGGTGAAGGGTGCCGTGCGGATCGAACGCAAGGCGATCTATACCTTTCGAGCGCGTATCGCTAACCAATGGCGCAAGGGCCGCGTGCTGCTGGCAGGCGATGCCGCGCACCAGACGCCGCCCTTTGCGGGACAGGGCATGTGTTCGGGCCTTCGCGATGCCGCCAATCTCGGCTGGAAACTGGCAGAGGTTGTCACCGGCAAAGCGCCCGACAGCCTGCTCGACAGTTACCAGCCGGAACGCGAACCCAATGTCCGCGCAACCATCGAAATGGCGATCATGATGGGGCGCACAGTGTGCATCACCAGCAAATGGGGTGCGTGGATGCGCGACCTCAAATTCAAGCTCGCCCGCGCCCTTGGGAAATTGCCCGACGGGCCGCCGGCATATCCGCCAATCACTGCCGGAATCATCCTCACTGGCTGCGCAGTTGCCGGCAGCTATTTCCCGCAATTTGTGTCGAGCGAGGGTGCGCGGCTCGATGATGTGGTGGGAGCGGAGCCATGGCTCCTCAGTCGAGAGGATCTCGACCGGAAGGATCTTGCTCCCTTTGCCCCGGCTTTGCGGGATTGGCTGAACCAGACCGGCGCCGATGCGGTCCTCATCCGGCCGGACCGCTATCTATTCGGCGCTGCGGATGGACCATCGCTGAGCCGCGCATGGCAGGCGCAAACGGCAATGGTGGCGCAGGGTGCAGAATGCTCCTTCCGCGTCTGAACGCGATAGAGAGCATGCCCCCAATTTCATTGGCTTTTATCTAGTTACAAAACCGCTGGGCAATATTTGCTGAGATATTCGCCATGGCCCGGCATATGCTGGACCACAAAGCGAATAGACTGCTCAATGGCGTCCATTTCCTTTGCAGTCGCAGGCTCCTTCAGACCATCCGCCATGGTGTTATGGCCCCCCATCGCAATACCTTGCCCCATCATCACCGCTGCCCAGCTTGTTTCCGTGAAAAGTTCATCATCCTCGCGGAAGATTTGTCCATTCAAACGGAACAATTCGACCTTTTCGGTGAGGCTATCTGGCACTGCCATAGTCCGGCAATGATTCCAGAATTCGCTATCGCTGCGCGTGGTCGAATTATAATGAAGGATCAGGAAGTCGCGAATACGCTCATATTCTTTCCCGGTCAGCCGGTTGAAAGCATCTTCCTGCGCCTGCGTTATTCCATCCAGTGAAAGCAGCGCGATCAGCTTGTTGATGCCGGTGTTGATCAAGTGGATCGAGGTGGATTCCAGCGGCTCCATAAAACCCGCCGAAAGACCGAGTGCCACGACATTCTTGTTCCAGAACTTCTTCCGTCTGCCCGTTGTAAAACGCAGGAAGTTCGGATCCGCACCCGGTTTTCCGGCCATATTCTTGACCAAGATATCAAGCGCCTCATCGTCGCCCATATAGCTGCTGCAATAGACATGTCCGTTGCCATTGCGATGTTGCAAGGGGACTTGCCATTGCCAGCCTGCGCTATGCGCTGTGGCGCGCGTGTAGGGCAATGGCGGGCTGCCGTCTTCACGCATGCAGGGCAAAGCGACCGCACGGTCACAGGGCAGGTAATGCGTCCAGTCCTCATAACCTGTTTTGAGCGTTTGTTCGATCAACAGGCCGCGGAAACCGGAGCAATCAATGAACAGATCGCCTTCAAAAACGCTGCCATCGTCCAGGGTAATCGACGTGATGAAGCCGTTTTCACTATCCTGCGCGACACTGGTGACCTTGCCCTCTTTCTGCACCACGCCGCGCTTTTCCGCATAGCTGCGCAAAAATCTGGCGTAGCGGCCAGCATCAATATGATAGGCATAATTTACGGGCGGCAAATCTTCGCGCTGATAATCTTCTGTCCGTGCAAAGCGGCCGAAATGTGCGGCCATTGTTTCCATATTGAAGACTTGAATGGGCCGCTTGTCGCCCGCCTGATGGTATTTGTGCCAAATATGGTGGAACGATATGCCCTCCATCTGGTAGCCATAATTGCCGAACGGGTGGATATAGCTGTCGCCCAATTTGCCCCAGTTGACGAACTGGATGCCCAGTTTGAAACTGCCCTGCACGGCGGCAAGCATCTCACGCTCATCGACTTCCAGCAATTTGTTGAAATCGAGAAATGGCGGAATCGTGGCTTCGCCGACCCCGACGGTGCCAATCTGCTCCGACTCGACAAGCGTAATATCGACAGCGCGCCCGGCCTTTATTCGCGACAAGGCTGCGGCGGCCATCCAGCCTGCTGTTCCGCCGCCGACAATAATGATTTTTTCGATCGCCATATGCCCTATCCACTCGAAAGACTGTCCAATTGCAATAACGCATTCCATCAAAATGTGAACGTTCATTTTACACCTTGTGAACGCTCACATTCTAAATTATGCCGCCAAATTAACGGGAGAATCACGCCCGCAATATTTTGGGGAAATGGGAGGTTGCCTTGGCCAAGATTTCAACTTTTGCGCACGCTCGCAGATTTGCGGCGTTAACGACTGCTTCAAGCCTGGCGCTGAGCGCGCTGATTGCGACACCGGTGCTGGCGCAAGACGCCGACTCACAAACCGCAGCGGCCGATGAAAGCAAGGCTGAAGAGGAAGTCATCCTCGTCACAGGCTATCGCAAGGCCCTTGAAAGCGCGCAGAATAAAAAGCGCGATGCAGACACCTTTGTTGACGTCATCACCGCAGAAGATATCGGCGCCCTGCCCGACAGATCAGTCGCAGAAGCGCTGCAGCGCGTCCCCGGCATCAATATCTCGCGTTTTGAACAGCGGAATGATCCGGACCGTTTCTCTGTCGAAGGTTCGGGCGTCATCATTCGTGGCCTGCCCTTCGTGCGTTCTGAACTGAACGGTCGCGACATTTTCTCAGCCAATGGCGGACGTGAACTGTCCTTCAACGACGTTTCGCCGGAACTTCTTGGCCGGGTCGAAGTGTTCAAGAACAGCACGGCAGACATGATCGATGGCGGCATTTCAGGATCGGTCAACCTGATTACCCGCAAACCGCTGGACACTCCCGGTTTGAAAATTGCTGGCACGATCGAAGGCAATTATGGCGACATGGCAAAGAAATGGTCGCCTGGCTTTTCTATTCTGGGATCGAACACGTTCGAAACCGGCATGGGCCGATTTGGCGTCCAAATCGCTTATGCACAATCCGAACTGGTAACGCGCACCGATGCGTCGCAGATTACCGATCCCTGCTATCGCGCGCCCTCCCTCAACGGCCCATGTTTGCGCGTTCGCCCCGTCGGTTCGGGCGGGTTTGGCGGCGACCAGCAGTTCACGTCCAGCAATTTCCCCCCCGCCGGAGCGGTTTTTGTACCCAAGGGTGCCGGCGTTCGCACCACCGATCTGACGCGTGATCGCAATGCGCTTTCCGCAATCGGGCAATGGGAAAGCAACGACGGTCGCGCTCTGCTGACAGTCGAATATCTGCGTGCCGAAACCGATGCGACGCTGAACGAATATGCTGTTCTCGCCCTCGTCAACGACGATGGTCTTTTCCCGGTACTGGCACCGGGCACGACAGCAACCTATGACGACAACCAGTTCGTCGCGGGCACATTGACGCAGTTGCAGCCCTTCACGGGCGGACGCGGCATTCCAACCGAACTGCTCCGCTTCCAGCGCGAAGACACCGCAATGACCGAAGATTTTTCGGCGCATCTGAAGCTCAGCCCTTCGGATCGACTGCGGTTCAACTTTGAAGTGCAGCACATCAAATCGGACCGGACCGAAGATGGTTTCATCTCCGCGATGCAAACCTACTCCGACGTGCGCATCGACAACACCGGCAGCACGCCGCAGGTCGAGTTTTTGCAGCCCGGCCAGACCACTTCACCTGCGTCTTATTTCAACGACCCGTCGCGGACATTCTATTGGTTCCTGATCGATAACCAGGTCAAGAATGAGGGCGAGCTGACATCGATGCGTTTCGATGCTGAATATGATGTCAGCGATGAAGGCTTCTTCAAAAAAGCCCGCTTTGGCGCACGCTGGGGTGATCGCAGCCGCGTAACCCGCAGCGCGAACTTCTCGAACTGGGGCAATTTGGGCGCACCATGGACTGGTCGTGGCGGCAATTGGAATTGCGGCGACTTCCAGGCCTTTGGTTGCGGCGGCGCTTATGTCCGGGATTTCCCGAATTCGGCACAACTGCGCAATCCCTTTGGTGATGGCTTCCAGCGCGGCAATGCTCCGGTTCCCCTCGGGAATGGCTCGGCCTTCTTCTTCGGCGGCGACAATATGGTCGCCGACTATTTGAGCGGTGCGATCCGTACGCAAGCCAATGCAATCACCGCTTCAACTCTGACGCCCAATGCATGGTTCCCGATCTCTGCACGCGCCAGCAACGTGCCCGGCGGCGTTTGGACCACCGGCGAAATCTCTGATGTCGAGGAAAGCACCTCCAGCGCTTATGCACGCGTCGATTTCGGCACCCGTTTTGGGGACAATGCCGAGCTTAGCGGCAATTTCGGCCTGCGTTACATCAGCACATCGGTCCGCAGCGGCGGTTCGTTCAGCTTACCTACGCCGGAATTCTTCGACAATAACGGCAATCGTGACGGCGTAGTCCAGTTGGCAGAAGTGCAAGGATCTTGCGCATTCATTCTGGCCAATAATATCACGCCGGTGCCAGGCTATTGCGGTCTGTCACCCAGCCGCCAAGCCGCCTATGCCGCTTTGTTTACCGGTGAAATCATTCCTGACCCGCTGAACATCCGTTATGAAAACTGGCTGCCCAGCTTCAACGCCAAGCTTGATTTCGGTAATGGGATATTGGTGCGTGCCGCAGCGTCCAAGGGGATTTCGCGGCCGGATCTCTCAGCGTTCACATCCGGCGGCGGCGCTTATGACAATACCAACAACCTGCGTGCAGGCGGTCTTCTGGCCACTGGTCCGTTGCTTGGTATCGGCACGGGCAACCGCTTCCTTCGCCCGGTGGAATCGTGGAATTACGATCTCTCGTTCGAATGGTATTGGGCTAATGTCGGCTCGCTGACCGTTTCCGGTTTCGTCAAGGACATCACAAACATCATCAACAGCGGTGCGGTTGTGCGTCCTTTCCAAACCCGCGCTGGCACCACCGACATCATCTTCAATACGCCGGTCAACAGCGACGGCGGCACATTGAAGGGCGTCGAGGTCGCCTATCAGCAGGCTTATGACTTCCTGCCCGGATTGCTCAGCGGCTTGGGGGCAGGATTGACCTACACCTATGTCGATGCCGGCGATTTCAACAACGCATCACTGGGTGCCGAACAGAGCCCCTTGGCTGGCGGTTTGCCTTTGGCCGGCGTTTCGAAGCACACCGTCAATGCCGTCGCCTTTTATGAAAAGGGGCCGCTGAGTTTGCGCGCCGCCTATAATTGGCGGTCTGACTTCCTGCAAACACCGCGGGACGTGATCTTCCCATTCTCGCCCATTTATGGAGAAAGCACGGGGCAGTTGGATGCTTCGATCTTCTTCAAGGTGACCGAGAATGTGAAAGTGGGTATCCAGGGGGTCAATCTGCTCGATGAAGTCACCCAAACCTCGCAAGTGATCGACTTTGACGGAACGCGGGCAACCCGCTCTGCTTTCCGCAATGACCGGCGCTACACCTTCCTGGCGCGGTTCGACTTTTAAGCATCCGTTTGCCGATATGGTAACGAGCGGGCCTCTGTCATTGACCGGGGCCCGCTCTTCGTTTTGAAGCATGACAAGAGGACGCATGCTTTCGCGCTGCTTGGGAGCCATTGGGATCTAGCTATGAGAATATCATATTGTTTCGCGCTGCTTGTTGCCACTCTGTCGATCCATCCATTGAGGGCGGAAACAGGCGGTGCCGACAAGCCGGCATGGGAACTTGTCTGGTCTGATGAGTTCAACGGAACGGAACTTGATCGCAAAAAATGGAAGCCCGAAAAATCCTGCTGGGGCGGCGGCAATAATGAACGCCAATGCTACACTGACAGGACGAAGAATATTCGGGTGAGCGGCGGCCTGCTTTACCTGACGGCGCTTGAAGAGCGTTTTACAGGGCCGGATCGTCCGCCTGAAATTGCATCGATGCCCAATCCCAATAAGACGCAGCCCTTTACTTCGGGGAAGATACGCACGCGCAAGCTTGCCAGCTGGACCTATGGAAAATTTGAATTCCGCGCCAAAGTGCCCAAGGGTCAAGGAACCTGGCCGGCAGTCTGGATGATGCCGGCGGACGATCATTATGGCGGATGGCCATTGTCAGGCGAGATCGACATATTGGAAGCCGTCAACCTCGGCGCGACCTGTGACGAGTGTAAGGGCAATGTCGGGGAAAATCGCACACTCAGCGCCATCCATTTCGGCGACAAGGCGCCAAAGAACGAGCATGTTCACCAGCGGGTGGCCCTGCCCGACCAAGCCCTGCCTTCAGACGATTTTCACATCTGGACGCTGGAATGGGCAAAGGGGCTGATGCGCTTCTATCTGGACAACAAACTCTATTGGGAAGTCACCCCGGATCAATGGAATACGGCCTCTCCACGCGCAAAATCAAATCCCGTTGCGCCTTTTGACAAGGCCTTCTACATCATGGCGAACCTCGCCATCGGAGGGAAATTGTCAGAAGAAAACAATGACAAGGGAATAATCATGAACTCCGTCCCAGCGGAGTTCATGATCGACTGGATCCGTGTCTATCAATGCAAAGATGACAGGGAGAGCGGACTTGCTTGCATCAAGGGTGCCAAAGGGGGCGAATAAATCATGGGCAGACGCCGCCAGAATGTAACCATCAAGCATGTTGCCGCAGATGCAGGTGTTTCCCTGCAGACCGTCAGCCGTGTGATCAATAATGAACCCAATGTGCGCCCGGCGATGAAAGTGCGCGTACAGGAATCGATCGACAAGCTCGGTTATGTGCCCTCCATCGCTGCTCAACGGATGAGCGGGTCGCGTTCCTATCTGATCCTTGCGATCAATGATCGTGACCGCACAATTGCCGATTGGCAGGAGCGCCAAGGCAGCGATTGGGTCGGCCAAATGCTGCTGGGAGGCATGCTCAAATGCGCCGAGCACGGTTATCGGATGATCTTCGAGCTGGTCGATACGCACAGCGACCATGTCGAGCGCGAGTTGAGCGCTGCCATCGCTGCATTGCAACCTGACGGAATCATTCTGACGCCTCCACACTCTGAAAACACGCAAATCACGCGGCTATTGGCTGAACGTAATATTCCCTTTGCCCGCATCGGTTCGATATTGCCGGGTCCCGGAATTGCGATGACCATGGGCGATGAAGGCTCGGCCCGAATGGCGACCGAGTATCTGATCCAATTGGGCCACCGCCGCATCGGATTCATCGCAGGCGCACGCGAATATAGTCTTTCGGAATGGCGCGTGCAGGGATGGCAAAGGGCGATGAGCGATGCCGGATTGGATGCAGACGGGCTGCTGATCCAAGGCGATTTCAGTTATGAAAGTGGCGAACAGGCGGCCGCGAGCCTGCTCGATATGCCGCAACCACCAACCGCCATCATCGCCAGCAACGATCAGATGGCGCTGGCCGTGCTGGATGTAGCCGCAGCACGGGGTATTGATGTTCCCAATGCGCTGTCGCTGATCAGTTTCGACAACAGCCCCGTGGTGCGATTTGCAACGCCGCAACTCACCGCCATCGATCAACCGATCGCAGCGACCTTTGCGAAAGCCGTCGAACTGTTGATCACCGGCGGCATTGATCCTGAGCCGCAAGATCCGGTCATCGTTGCAGGCGAACTGATCGAACGGAGCAGCACTGCCCCACCGGGTAGCAATGACAGCCACTGACCAGCTGAGTTCGGACAGGCAGTCAAAACGCTTCCTGTATCTTTATGCTTTGGCCGTATCTGGCGGCTCGGTCGCATATGTTCCGTTCCTGACCATCTTGCTGCCCAACCAGGCCACGATGCTGAATGGCAAAGCTGCACTGGAATTGTTGGCACATATTGCCTTTGCAGGCGCGATCACCGCCAGCATTGCCAACATCCTTTTTGGCTGGGCGAGTGACAAGACACGCAACCGGCGTCCTTGGATTGCAGGCGGCCTCTTTCTGAGCTGCATCATGCTGCCTCTGATGCCGCTCGCCACTGACGCAACCATGATGATCTTCATGATCGCATGTTGGCAATTCGGTCTCAACATGATGCTGGCGCCATTAGCGGCATGGGCTGGCGATACTGTTCCCGATGCCCAAAAAGGATTTCTGGGCGGTTTGCTTGCATTTGCCCCGGCACTGGGGGCGATTTCGGGTGCATTGATAACTTTTCCTGGCCTTGCAAGCGACAGCGGCAGACTGGCAATCGTCTCGGCGCTTGTCATTATCATGGTCAGCCCGGCACTGATCGTTGGACGGCCAAAAAAAATGCCGCATCTGATTGGCGAGGGACAGAAACAGGACGCGACTTACCCGCAGCCTGAGTATAACCGATCCGCAGTCGCGCAGATGTGGTCGGCGCGCCTGCTGGTGCAAATTGCCGAAGCATCGCTGTTTGCGTTTCTGCTATTGTGGTTTCGCAGCATAGATCCTGAATTTGCTGACAATGACGCCGCCACGATATTTGCGACTGTGCTGTGCGCCGCAGTCATTCTGGCGCTGCTTATCGGCAGATGGTCCGACCATAGCAATCGCCCCATCCTGCCACTCACCATATGTGCGCTTGTCGCATCGACCGGCCTGATTGTGATGGCCATCTCGACCACCCTCTTCGCAGGCATTGGCGGCTATGTCATTTTTGGCCTTGCCAGCACCGTTTTTCTGTCACTCCATGCCAGCCGGACGTTAGGCGTATTGCCAGCGCCTGCCACGCGAGGACGCGACCTTGGTTATTTCAACCTGACGAACACCGTTCCATCGATAATCATGCCGTGGATTACTCTGGCCATGGTGCCCGTCTATGGTTTCAACATGCTGTTCCTTTTGCTCGCCATTTTATCGGCCTGTGCGGCAATCTTGCTTGCGAAGATGCCGCGCAGGCCAGCTGGGTAAATCAGGCTCTTTTCGCGGCCCAAAGCCCAAAGGTTGCAATGATGGCATAGCAGATAATCGGAACGACAAGGGCAAACTTCAGGCCTGCACCATCGGCAACCAGCCCGAACAGCGGCGGAACCAGAGCCCCACCCACAATGGCGGTACACATGATCCCCGAAGCCCGCGGTGCATCATCGGTCAGGCCCTCTGTGCCAAGGCTGAAAATTGTCGGGAACATCAGCGAATTGAAAAAGCCCACAAGGACCAGTGACCAACCGGCAATCGCACCAGACGACATGCCCGACAGCAAGATCAGCGCAATGGCCGTCGCCGCAAAGGCGGTGAGCACCAACCCCGGCTTGAACATCCTGAGGACAAAACCGCCAAAGAACCGCCCGACCATGGCACCGCCCCAATAAAGCGCGAGCATGCGCCCCGCCTCAACGGCAGTAATGCCCATCACCCCGTCATCGGTCAGATAGGCAATCAGATTGGAGCCAATAGCAACCTCTGCACCCACATAAGTGAAGATGCAAAGTGCGCCGAAACGCACCCGGGCGTTATTCAGGAAAAGGGCCAGCGTTCCGCCCACTTTCACATCCGCAGCCTCAGCCTTGTCGAGCGCCGAACGCCAGAACCAGAAGAGCCCGGCTATGGCTGCCATTGCTGCCGCCAACCACATATAAGCGTGGCCGATCACAGCGGATTCTGCAACGCGATGTGCCTGCAATGCTGTACCGGACAAGGTGGAAGGGTCGACCCCGCTTTCCTTGCCGAGCATCAGTTCGGCGCCGCCATAGACCATCAGGAAAACGCCGATTGAATTGAAAAGCTGGGCAAAGGTCAGACGGCTGTGTGACGTTTCCTTTGGCCCCAATGCAATCGTCACCGGGTTCATGCCAACTTGCAACAATGTGATCCCGCCACCAATCACGAATAGCGCGGCCAGAAATGAGCCATATATGCCCGAATTTGCAGCAGGCAGGAAAAGCAGAGCGCCGGCTGCGACGACCAGAAAGCCTGCCACAAAGCCCCGCACATAGCCGATCCGCGCAACCAGCATCCCCGCAGGAATGGAAAACAAGGCATAGCTCATGAAGAACGCGAACTGCACCAGGTTCGCCTCGAAATGGCTCAGCTGATAAAGATTTTTCAATTTAGGGATGAGGACATCGTTGATGTTCGTCACCCCGCCCAGGATGAAAAACACCGCAAAAGTCAGGAACAAGACGCTCCGCGCTTTACCCTCTATCTTCATACCGTCGCCGGCTGTCGCGTTGCCGCTTGGTGCCAATGCCATTTCTTCTCTCCCCTATCCGAAACTATTCTGCCTTTGGAGGACAGCTTGCGGATCCTTCCGCTGCCTCAACGCGTACATTGCGCAAGGTCGCAACAAATCCTTTTGGAGCGGCAAGGCGCAACGGAACGCCAACCGCGTTCAGCTTCGCACCCGCTTGCGCAAAACATCGCAGCGGAATCTGCGTTCGCAGGATCGTGCCGGCTGGCGACGCATCCGCAAGACGGCCAATATCCAGTGTCGCTTCATCCAAAGAAAGCTTGAGCGCTCCATTGGCGGGCTGTTCTACTCGCCAATCCAGCACCAATGCCGATCCCGATTCCAGTTTTTGGCGCAAATCCACCGGCGGACCATAAATCGAAAGCATGCCTTCGCGGTTCCAACTGAATTGGCGCGCATCTTCCTGCGCGGAGATATCCACCGCACGCACACTGACTGCTCCATCGATATCAAGGCGCCACGGCGCAGGGCTTTTGCCACGCACCATATAATGGGTTTCATGCGCCTGCATCGAGAGCATAACCCGCGGATCCTCGTTTACCCGACGGACACGGCCCGCTTTGGCGTAAGACAGACCATAACCTTCGGCGAACAACGGCTTGTTGATCGGTGAACGGCCGTCGGCGGGCCAGGCGAAGGGGAGACGCCCGGTGAAATCGCGGACAGGCTTGTTGCCAGCTCCTGCGACGAGCACGTCGGAAACGCCCAGTGCCTGCGTGCCCGGCAACCAGCCTGCCACAAAAGCATCTGCCTGGTTGATCAGCTTACCGGCGAACATCGGCCGGCCCGAAAGAAACAATATGACAATCTTTGTGCCTTGCGACTTCAGCCGCGCGACCAGTTCTTCCTCCTCCGGCTTTATCCGGAAAGCAAGGTCGGGAACATCGCCTTCAAATTCGGCGTAAGGCTTTTCACCAATGACAATAACGGCGACATCAGGCCGCAATACCGAACGACCGTCAGTTGCGATTTCTGCCGAACCGCCGCGCGCCGACACGGCCTGCGAAATGGCACGCCCGATCGTCTGGCCATTGGGAAAATCCGATGCCTTGGTATCTGTGCCCTGCCAACTGATCGTCCACCCACCCGCTTGCATAGCCATATTGTCGGCGCCCGAACCCGCAATCAGGACGCGCGCGCCGTTGCGGATGGGAAGAGTGGATTTTTCATTCTTCAGCAGAACCAGCGACTTGGATACCGCCTCGCGCGCCAAAGCCAGATGGTCGGCTGCGCCAACCAACGCCGTATTTCCGCGCTGCGTCGGCATTGCCCCCATCAGGCCCAGCTTGAATTTCACGCGCAAATTGCGCCGAACCGCATCATCGATGCGCGCCATCGGGATACGGCCATCATTTGCCGCAGCCAATGTGGAGTCAAAAAGCCCCTTCCAACTGTCCGGAGCCATGAAAAGATCGAGACCGGCATTGATCGCTTGCGGACAATTTGTTGCCGAACAACCGGGGATCTGGCCATGGCCATTCCAGTCGCCCACAATCAGGCCCGCAAAACCCATTCGCCCCTTCAAAACATCGGTGAGGAGGGTTTTGTTGCCATGATGCTTTGTGCCATTCCAGCTCGAAAAACTGGCCATGACAGTCAGGGCACCTGCATTGATCGCCGCCGGATAGCCTTGTGCATGCTTGGCGATCAATTCGGCCTCGCCTATGCGTGCGTCACCCTGATCGCGCCCATCCACCGTGCCGCCATCGGCAAGGAAATGCTTAGCAGTGGCGGCCACCCGCTCCGTGTCCAGCGGCTTGTCCGGTGACAAAGGCCCCTGCAGGCCCAATGTCATCGCTTTTGCATAGCTGGCGACAAGGGCGGGGTCGGCCGCATAGCCCTCATAGCTGCGTCCCCATCGCAAATCCTGCGGCACGGCAAGCGTCGGCGCAAAAGTCCATTCGATACCGCTGCCGGATATTTCTGCCGCGGTTGCCTTCCCAATGCGTTGGATCAAATCAGGATCGCGTGCCGCGCCCAACCCGATATTGTGCGGAAAGATCGTTGCACCCGGCAGGTTGGAATGGCCGTGAACCGCATCAACGCCGAACAATATCGGAATGCCTGCCCCGGATGTGCGGGAAGCTGCGCGAAAC
This sequence comes from Sphingobium sp., assembly GCA_035196065.1. Classification (NCBI taxonomy): domain Bacteria; kingdom Pseudomonadati; phylum Pseudomonadota; class Alphaproteobacteria; order Sphingomonadales; family Sphingobiaceae; genus Sphingobium; species Sphingobium sp. The sequence continues at coordinate 1,549,253 of CP136575.1, read as the reverse complement.
TCGGTGACAAGCTTGCTCCACTGGGCCGCACTGGCCCGCTCGTCGCCATAGGGACCGGAATTGCCACCAGCCAGAATCGAACCCAGTGGATAACGGACCAAATCGTCCGGCTTTATTGCGCTGATATCGGCTTGAATAAGCTGCCCGACCTTCTGCTCCAAAGTCATGGATTGCAGCAACCGGTCAATGGCGGCCTCGGTCGCGGGCGACGTGATCGCCTCCGGACTGGACGCTGCGGGCCAAAGCTCGGCGGTGGCATCGGCAGTCTGCAAATCGGGGGCGGCAATTTCCACGCGTTTCTCGGCAGAACCACTGCTCGGCAAGCTCATCGCCAATACCGCTGCCAAACACCTATTATACATCATCCCTCGCACGCACCCAATTTTGATAACGTTCTCAATTTTGGAAATACCCGAAGTTCCGTCAGAATCAAGCACCAAGATTTGAAGGATGACCCATTTTAACCGCACGGGCAGTTACGCATTGCCGCAAATGGCCGCCAAGGTCGCGCCGGGGAAGAGGATCGCCACCTATAAACGCTGCATTGCCCGCTCTCTTCGTCGGACAGGGACGTAGCTATTCTCAGCCCCATCATTCAATCAGCAGCCCATCTCGCCACGATCAACACACCCAGTTCCCGCATCGCTGCTGGGTATCTCCGCATTCCGTTGGCGGCGGTATCATTCGCCTTGCCGTCGCGCTTCAGAGGCTTCCTCATGAAGGTCAAGGCTGCCGCTTTGTCGCCGGTTTTGGTGACGTAACTCTCAACAACTTCGCCACTATAAATCGAGCATAAGTTGCCCACTAGCTGCCGGCTCGACCTTTAACCGACGGTCCTTGCCATTCATCCTTATACCGGCTTTGCGGCTGCCATGTTTGGCAACAATCTTGCGTGCGCCAGCTTTGTGACCAGCGCCTTTACGAATGGCATGGAGCGCTCCTCGCGCCGCTTTTGCCGCTGCGACGTTATCGACAATCGGGGCCGGATAGCACAAATCGGCTGCACCCTCCCATCGCCAGGGCTCATGGATGAAGGCCGAAGGGACTATATTCAGTTCAGGCACATAGCTGCGCACAAAACTACCCTCGGGGTCATGATCATAGCCCTGCTTGACCGGATTATAGATCCTCATGGCGTTGATGCCCGTTGTCCCGGATTGCATCTGGACCTGCGGCCAGTGAATGCCGGGCTCATAGTCCACAAATTTGCGCGCAAGATGAAGCCCACTATCGCGCCAGGGCAGCCAGAGATGATAACTGGCGAACGACATCAGCATTGCGCGCATGCGAAAGTTGATCCAGCCATGCTGATTAAGTGCGCGCATGCAAGCATCGATAAACGGAAACCCCGTGGCACCCTCGCTCCAAGCGGATAGCCGCTCACTATCGGCAACGGCGGGGCGCAGACCATCATAAGCATGATGCAGATTTTCAAATTCGAGCCTTGGTTCGTCTTCGAGCTTCTGCATGAAGTGGCAATGCCAGTGTTGCCGACCGGTGAAAGAGCGCAGCGAGGCCCGCCACCTGCTGGAATCGGGTGCGTTCGAAAGCTTCAAAGCGCGCATGCGCGTCCAGCTGGCCTGCGCCACTTCACGCATGGAAATTGTACCCCAGGTCAGATGCGGCGATAGGCGTGAGCTGGCGTCGAAGGCGGTGACCGGGCTCGACATCTGATAGCGATAATCGCGGCCGCGTTGGTTCAGGAAACTGGCCAATATGTCCAACCCCGCCGCACGGCCTCCGCGCTGGCGGTAAGGGCATGGATCTGGTGCAAGCCGCAGGTCATCGCCAGTCGGGATGTTAGTTGGCCAATCCCCCACGACCGGCGAGAGCATTTGCGGCGGCGGCGTAATGGCTTGGGCCATGTCACGGTCCCAGGCCTGAGCCCAGCCGTTGCGTGATTTCAGGCGCCGGACGACCCCGAACTGCCGCATTTCATGCCAAGGGATGCCTGCCGCCCTAGCCCATGCCGCCACTGCGCGATCGCGGGCATAAGTCCATCCGTTGCCGGTTTCTTCATGGCTCCACAAGGCTGCAATACCATGGCTGTTATGCAGTTGCTGGAGAATGGATACCGCATCGCCCACCATCAGACACAAGGGTTGACCAAGCGTTGCAAGCGCGTGCTGGAGATGGTCTAGGCATTCTGCCGCAAATGCCCATTGCCGGGCCGATACGTCGGGTTGCGCCCATAGTTCAGGCTCGACAATATATAGGGGTAGCACCGATCCAGCCTGTGCGGCCATTGCCAAAGGACGGTGATCGTCGATCCGCAGATCACGTTTGAACCAAACGATGTTGAGCGGCCGGGTCATGGCAGATTGCAGTCCTGCAACGCGGCCGGCATGCACTGCTTGAAGGCGAAATAGCCTTTAAGCGCATGGGGCCAAAACTGGTTGTCCCAACTGCGGCGCACCTGCCTTAGCGCAATGCCATTTTCGGCAAGCACCGGATGGACACGCGCCAAAGCATCCGCCACTGGTCCTATGGGCGCATATGGCGTGATAATCTGCCGCACACCCGCAGCTTCTGCCGCAGAGATGAGCATATGGGCATCAAGCTTGGACGATATATCGGCAGGACATTTGAAATAGGCAGATGTCCGTGTTGCGGTATCCGCCGCGGCGGTTTGCACAAACCTTCGCGCAGACTTGCCCCACAGCAAGTCCGCATCTGCAGCGATGCGTATTGCTCTGATTATAGCATTGGCCGGGAACAGTGATTCCAGGTGCATGTCGTCATGCGTGACCAGCAAGAGCGAAGGCTGTTCGGCAACAAATGGCGCCATGTCAGGCAGTGCACGCGCCGCTTCAACTGGCGGTTCGGTAAGCGCCACAGCGGATTTTGCCAGTCCAACCGGGGCGAACCGTCCATTGGTATAGCGGGAAATATTGTCCGCCGCGGCAAGATAGGTTTTGCCAACGGTCTGCAGTCCCGCCACCCACCGCCAGGATAGCGTGTTGCTGGCTGCATCGGCATCAATCAGATGGCGCAGGAAAAAGTCGGCACCCAACGCCCAGGGCAAACGCAGGGTGAATATCCAGATCGAAGCGAACCACATCCGTGCATGATTATGCAGATAGCCGGTTTCAACCAGTTCCCGGGCCCAGTGGTCGAACCCGTCGATCCCGGTACGTCCTTCTTCGGCAGCAGTGATCGCACTGTGATCAGCAAATTCCCTGCGCTGCATGTCACATTCTGCCAGATAGCGCGACCAGACTGCTGGTCGCATTTCCAACCACCCTTTCCAGTAAGTCCGCCAGAAAACTTCCTGCAAAAATTTTTGCGCCGATCCGTCAGGATGCTGGGCGAGAACATGAGTGAAGACTTCTTGTTCGGTAATCAGCCGATAACGCAAATAGCTGGAAAGCCTTGAAACCGCACCGGGCTGATCAGGGCCGTGATCCGTGTTACGGCCAGTTGCGTATGCTGCCCCTGCATCCGGCACGAATTGCGTGAGCCGGTTCAAGCCATCGGCGCGCGTGGCGGCGCAATGAAAGTCGGCCGTCATCACCGCACAATTGCGCGTTGCGTGCATGGCCAGACATCAAGCCATCGCAAATGCGCATTATCCCAAGCGCAAAGCAGACAGCTTTTTTCAAACCAATGGATTAAGTTTCCCATCTGGGTGGCGCTAAAGCTGAAGCAATGCGCTGTCAGCATGGGCATTGGGCCGTATGCGAGAGAAGAGGAATATTGCCAGCACGCATATCGAAGTCAGGATCGCTTGGCAGATATGCTCACCCACCCATTCCAACGCCGCCAAGATTTAATGCGCAAGACAGTGAATAGCGGAACGGCTGGCTGGTTTTCTGGAACAGGACATCGCGCCCACTGATCGCTTAACGCGCTTCCGCCCAACTGGCGCGTTTGCTCTGACACAACCGTCTCGGTTGCTTTGCAGGCTCAGGCAGGGTGCTGGCCGCAGCGCATAAAGTGGGACGCGCGGCCCGCCTTATCGAATATGATCCGCGCTATTGCGATGTGATCATCCAGCGCTTTGAAAGGCTGACGAGCCAGCAGGTTGTTCATAGCCACAACCTGAACGGATGAAACAGGTCCCAAACCTGCCACATAATGATTATCGGAAATAGGATTTTACATCGTCCGAGAGGTCGAAAAGCTTCTTTCGCCTATCAATGTCACATTGCTTTGCGAATAAGGCGTTCGTCTGAAGAAGCTTTTGTATATCGACATTATGTGCAGACATGGATCGCCCCGTCCGCCGCATAATCTCGAACGATGGGAGGGGGCCGTTGGTCGCCAGCTCATAGATTATTCTGATTTCGTTATGCAGGCACTTAATGTTGGTGCCAGACTGAAATTTTATAATCTTGTCTAATGCATCTATCATGATTCAGCCAATGACAGTTGATCGACATCAGCAATTATTGATAACGCTTAATAAGCGTCAACAACTATGTAAAATAGTGTAAAATACTATTGGTTACAGACTGTTGAAAATTGCTAGTGATTTAGCTGAGCCGGGCGGCAGGACTTTGCTTCCCGCTGTTCAATGCCTTCGTCGCATAATCCTTAAGGCGAAAGAGAGCAGAAGCGAAATTGCCCCCAAAACGATCGCTGCGCCCAATACATCGCCCACAAAGATTGCCGTGATTCCGTCAAAGTGCGGTTGATGCGTGCCCATCATCCACAGGAGTATATTCCGAAAGATAGAATTGGCAGCAGCGCAACTGACCGACAGGGCGATCACATGCCAGCCATTCAAACCGACAAGATCATTGTCGATCCTGAAATAGTGACGGCACAACATGATGGCCACCCATGGCGCTAAGCCTGACGAAATGGAGAGCAATATCTCATAGAAGAGATCATCTTGAGGCTGGGTGAGATAGGCACCTAACATCAACCCTGCTGCGCCCCGACCACCAAAAATCAACACCGCCATGACGCGAAATGCTGCTGGCAGAAATATCCAATGCGCTCGCTCGGAAAAGGCCGTGTGCGCAAACAGCCACATGTTGACGTTGAACACGGCCCACCACAAGACAGCGGTGCCGCCGACAATCAATATCGCTCGCAACGAGCGTTCAAGGGTTGCAGCCATAGAAAATTACTGGCCGCGTGCCAGTTGTGCGACACCCGCTTCGAGACTGGCCACATAGCTGAGCGACGCCTCTGTGGGGCAAACATATTTGATCCGGCCATCATGATCTGCCGTGTCGAGGGTGATCATTCCCTTATTTCTCATCTGGACCAGGCGGCGATAGGCTGTGGTTCGGGAGGGGTAGCGTATGTCATCCATAACCTCCTTTATGGTCAGCCGATCCTGAACATGCCACCTAAGAATGATATCATTTAACAATAGCTCTTCATCGGCTGCCAATGCGTCAAATGGCGAGAGTTCGCGTACTGCCCGCAAAAGGTTAAGTAGCCGAATGACTGGAAGAGATGTTTTCATAAGACGCCCTGTCATAGCCATTTGATCGGCCTCGCATAGCTCTCATTTTACATCAGTATAAATTGCATGTTTGAGCCATGCCGGGCGCAACATGGGAAGAAGCCAACTGCCCCATAAGGAGATAAAGGCGAGTTTTATACGCATGACTTGCGCAGAAAAATCGCTTCTTTTGCGAACAAATTTCAACGCCATGACAACAACGCCGCCGGCCATGTCTGACGGGCGGCGTAGTGTTTGTTTTAATTTGTTCTACAGCAGATGCTCAAACTCTGCATGTCAGCTAACTGGTCTGCGAATGAGGACGTCGCTCCAGATGTCATCATAGAGTTTGATAGCGTCTTCGCCGGCATCGTGACGCAGGCCTGGATGATCATCGATCCCGGTCTCTTGGACTGAGCAGCGAACTTTGTTCCAAATAAGCTAGAGAAACAAAGCGCGCGAAAGGCGAAACTCGCGCTAACATCTCCAATTTATCGATGTCAAAAAGCGGCCTAAAAACCGCCACTGGAGACTGGTGCCATTTTGGATGCGCCAAGGCGGCACATAGAAGCTGTCTCCAGCGCAACATCCAATGCGTCAAAACCCCCTAAAACTGCGCCCTTTCGGGCCCAGTCTGCGATTTTCATCATTGGAGATCAGCCGGTTAAAGGACTGTATGGTGCGCATTGCAGTCCTGGGCGAAGCCGTCTCCTTGGAAATTCCCTGCAATTATTGGGTATTTGGTGCGGCAAGGCGGCTGCTCGCTCTATCAATGAGCTATTCTGGGCACTTCTGGATGGCTTGGCCATTATGGGGCGTACAGCGAGCAGGGAATTTGCAGGGAATTGAGCAGGGAATTTTCGTGGCCGAGCCAGACCAATATGGACTGAATCTGGTTCAAAGAGAGGCAGCCCTGGCTCCAGTCCGCTCGACTGATTCGTTTTGGCAGCCCGGTTGATCGCAAACCGGGGCGATCTGTGTGCGTCTTGCCCGCCTATTGGGGCCCGGAACGGCATCTCAGTATCAAGCCCATGATAACGAACGCTTTTTTGAATGATACCACTTGCGCGATGCTCCTAATCGCGTCAATGTGAGGACAAGCGATACCGCAGCAGCACCATGTCAGCTGTGTAGCGGACCGCTCGCCCAGTGGGCCAATGAGCGCACTCACAGGGCTGGCAAGCCGGGGGTCACGCACCCTCAAGCTCTTATTATGAGTAAGGAGGCTTGAATGAGCCCATTGATCGACCGTCTGGTCGAGCTAATCCCGCTTGACCATTTGCGCCCATATCCGGGCAACCCACGTACCCACTCCAAACAACAGATCCGCCAGATCGCAGCGAGCATCAAGCGTTTCGGGTTTACGAGCCCACTGCTTGTCAGTGACGACATGGAAGTGATTGCAGGTTCAGCAAGGCTGCGTGCCGCGCACGAACTTGGCATGAAAGAAGTCCCAGTCATTCGCCTGTCGCATCTCAATGCAGACGAAAGGCGGGCCTATGTCATCGCAGACAATCAGCTTGCCCTGAAAGCCGGTTGGGATCAGGAACTTCTGGCAATGGAAGTGCAGGCGCTAATCAATCTCGACTTTGAGGTTGAGCCTTTGGGCTTTGATGTTCCTGAGATCGACATCATCCTCGAGAGCCATGCATCCACTCTGGTCTCGAAAGCGAACAAAGATGATATGGTCCCTGCGATCAGCGAGACTGAGGTAACCCGTCTCGGCGATATCTGGCAGCTTGGGCGCCATCGCCTTGTGTGCGGCGATGCCCGCGATGCAAGCGCTTATGATGCGCTGCTCGGTAATGAAGAGGTAGGGCTGATCTTTACAGACCCACCCTATAATGTTCCGATCAAGCGCAATGTCTCGGGCAAAGGCAAGGTGCGTCACGACAATTTTGCGCTAGCCACAGGTGAACTGAGCGAGGCTGAGTTCACGCTATTCTTAGAGACCAGTCTGGGCCTGGCGGCCGCACGCTGCCGGGACGGTGCCATTGCGTATATCTGCATGGACTGGCGGCATATGGACGGGCTGCTCGTTGCAGGCCGCCGGGTGTTCAGTGCGTTGAAGAACCTGTGCGTCTGGAACAAGAGTTTGGGATCGAACGGTACCTTCTACCGCTCGAAGCATGAACTCGTCTTTGTGTTCAAGGTCGGCACGGCTCCCCACGTCAACAATTTTGGACTGGGCGCCAATGGACGCTATCGCACCAATGTCTGGGACTATGCAGGCGCCAATGGCTTTGGGGCCAACAGGGAGGATGACCTTGCCATGCATCCCACGGTCAAGCCGGTGGAGCTTGTGAAGGACGCGATCCTCGATTGTTCAAAGCGCGGCGATATAATTCTGGATTGCTTTGCGGGCTCGGGGACTGTTCTGGCCGCGGCGCATAAGGTGGGGCGCATAGCCCGCCTTATCGAATATGATCCGGGCTATTGCGATGTGATCATCCAGCGATTTGAAAAGCTCACAGGCCAGCAGGCGATCCTCGTCTCAACCGGGCAGACCTCAGAAGAAGTCGCCGACGCACGCGTGGGCAATCTCGCGCAGGGAGACAGCCAATGAGCAAGAAGAAGTCTGGCGCCTATGAAATAGGCTATTGCAAGCCACCGGTTGCAACGCAGTTTAAGCCCGGCCAATCCGGAAATCCGGCAGGGGCCAAACGCAAGGCCGCACCTGGGTCGATATCACAGGCGCTGCATAATGCGCTGATGAAAAAGGAAAAGGTGGTCGTCAATGGACGTTGCAAACGTCTCTCACGCTGTGAGATCATCAGCGAAAAGTTAGCCATGCGCGCGACTAAAGGTGAGGCCGAGGCGATCCGCGATATCCTGCGATATGAACGCGAGCGTCTTCGCTATGCGCCGGCGCAACCGCCAGAGCCCGAACAAAGGCGCAAGGTGGTTGTGACCCTCAATCTCGGTGACGAAGAAGTGACCCGCAGGATCGAGGAGCGCATGATCGAAGATGGTATCAAAGCCGCACGGGAGAAGCTGGCAAACCAGCCACCTGATGATGAATGATCCTGACGAACGGGGAGCGCGGGCCGCGCTCCCCTTGTTAGAAATTGCTGATGATTTGCCGAGGCAGGTTCGTGCGGCTTTGCTTCCCGGCGTTCATTGCCCTCGGCGCATGATCCTTAAGGCGATAGAGAGCAGAAGCGAAATTGCCCCCAAAATGATCGCTGCGCCCAATACATCGCCCACAAAGATTGCGCTGATCGCCCGGAAATCGGGTTGCTGCGTGCCCATGATCCACATGAGTGTGTTCAGGACGATAGAATTGGCAGCAGCGCAACTGACCGACAGGGCGATCACATGCCAGCCATTCAAACCGACAAGATCATTGTCGATCCTGAAATAGTGACGGCACAACATGATGGCCACCCATGGCGCTAAGCCTGACGAAATGGAGAGCAATATCTCATAGAAGAGATCATCTTGAGGCTGGGTGAGATAGGCACCTAACATCAACCCTGCTGCGCCCCGACCACCAAAAATCAACACCGCCATGACGCGAAATGCTGCTGGCAGAAATATCCAATGCGCTCGCTCGGAAAAGGCCGTGTGCGCAAACAGCCACATGTTGACGTTGAACACGGCCCACCACAAGACAGCGGTGCCGCCGACAATCAATATCGCTCGCAACGAGCGTTCAAGGGTTGCAGCCATAGAAAATTACTGGCCGCGTGCCAGTTGTGCGACACCCGCTTCGAGACTGGCCACATAGCTGAGCGACGCCTCTGTGGGGCAAACATATTTGATCCGGCCATCATGATCTGCCGTGTCGAGGGTGATCATTCCCTTATTTCTCATCTGGACCAGGCGGCGATAGGCTGTGGTTCGGGAGGGGTAGCGTATGTCATCCATAACCTCCTTTATGGTCAGCCGATCCTGAACATGCCACCTAAGAATGATATCATTTAACAACAGCTCTTCATCGGCTGCCAATGCGTCAAATGGCGAGAGTTCGCGTACTGCCCGCAAAAGGTTGAGTAGCCGAATAACTGGAAGAGATGTTTTCATAAGACGCCCCGTCATAGCCATTTGAGCGGCCTCGCATAGCTCTCATTTTACATCAGTATAAATTGCATTTTTGAGCCATGCCGAGCGCAACATGGGGAGAAGCTAACTGCCTCATAAGGAGATAAAGGCCAGTTTGATACGCATCGCTTGCGTAGAATATCGCTTGCCATGCGGAGAAAAAAGGCGATAATACACGCAAAGGATGCGTAAAATATGATCTATATTCATCAATTGCCGCAATGGCCCGACTTCCAATGGCAAGAAGATGCGATTTCCACCCTATTGGCAACAGTCAGACACCGGCAGGGCCGCCTCATCGGCCGGATGGAAAGTCTAGGCTTTGAACTGCGCAATGAGGCCATACTCGCAACCCTCACCCAAGACGTTCTCAAATCGAGCGAAATAGAGGGCGAAGATCTCGACCATGATCAAGTCCGCTCCTCAATTGCGCGCCGATTGGGCATGGATATTGCGGGCCTTATACATTCAGACCGTAATGTCGAAGGCGTGGTTGAAATGATGCTCGATGCGACGCAAAATTTTGCCAAGCCCCTGACCCAAGAGCGCCTCTTCGACTGGCATATGGCCCTTTTTCCGACAGGCCGCAGCGGCATGACCCGGATCATTGTAGGCGCATGGCGTCTCGATCACGAAGGGCCCATGCAAGTTGTCTCAGGCCCCTATGGACGAGAAAAAATACATTATGAGGCGCCAAGCGCCAGCTTACTGGCCCAAGAAATGCACAGATTTTTGGATTGGTTTGACGGTAATGACAAGCATGACCCAGTGATTAAGGCTGCGATTGCGCATCTATGGTTTGTGACCATTCATCCCTTTGATGATGGCAATGGACGCATTGCGCGCGCCATCGCCGATATTGCCCTTGCGCGCTCAGAAGGCAGCTCCCAGCGATTTTATTCCATGTCCTCTGAGATCCGCCAGCGCCGCAAAAGCTATTATGATATTCTGGAAAAAACCCAAAAGAGCGATCTCGATATCACAAGCTGGCTGCTTTGGTTCCTTGACTGTCTCAATGGTGCGATCACCCGATCCGAAGATGAACTGCAAAATGTCATGTTCAAAGCACGCTTCTGGGAGAGCTTTCGCGAAAAGCCGATGAATGACCGCCAGCGCTTGATGCTGAATAAGCTCCTCGACAATTTCAAGGGCAAGCTGACCTCATCAAAATGGGCGCAACTTACCAAATGCTCGCACGATACAGCGCTCAGGGATATTGAGGCCTTGATCACCCTTGGCGTTTTGGAAAAAGAAGCGGCTGGAGGGCGCAGCACAAGTTACATATTGCGCACCGCCCTACCCGGCTGACCCGCTCTTTACCCCGAAAATTGACGATGCATCTCGTGGCTCTAATGACAACCGGCAGTTGCATTCTACCGACAGCGTCAATCTTGAACTTTACAACTACGCCGCCGGCCATGTCTGGCAGGCGGCGTAGCGTTTGGTTGAGCGTGCCTTACATCAGATGCTCAAACTCTGCATGCCAGCTATCTGGTCTGCGGATGAGGACATCGCTCCAGCTATCATCATAGAGTTTGACAGCGTCTTCGTCGGCGTCATGGGCGAGGCCTGGATGATCGTCGATCTTGGCTTCTTGGCGCTTATCGGTTGCATCCCAATGGCGGAACAGCGAGCCTGTCTTGCTGTCATCGAACATGTCGCGCAGCAGGCTGGTTACACTGTCATCGACTTCCTTGTGATGGAGACGATGCATTTGGGGCGATGCGTCATCTGTTAGCGGCTCGGCAGATACAACCGCCGCCTGTTTCAGGGCCTGCAGCGAGGCAGATGTGCTGGTTATGGCACTGGTTATGACGCTTGCTGCACTGGTCGCGGCATTTGTTGTGGCACTCGTTGCAGCACTGGCAGCAAGGCTGGCAGTCAGGCTCGTTGTGGCAGCTTCAATGTCTGTCACAAAGATATCCTGCGGCCGCAAGTTGCCCACAACATTGTCTGTGCCGCCATTGCCGGTGAACACGATGCGATGCTCAGACTGAAGTCCTGTAATGTCGACCGTATCGCTTGCCGTTGTCCCGTTCACTGTGATCGTGTTGAAGTTGAGGCTGGTCTGGTTGAAGTCGCCCACAACCTGGACCGTATCACCTGCAACTGTGCCGCCATTGGCCCCTGCAGGCGAGGTGACCCGGAGCGAACTCACCACAATCTCTTCAACATTATCAAGTTCAGCAATGACCGCACCATTGCGGGTAACCACAATCTCGCTGTTGGGGTTGATGACCAAACCTGCAATCGCCTGTTGGGCGGCAGCCCTGGTGTAGATCACAAAGTTCTCAGCGCCGGTAGCGGTGAGCAGCGTGAAGGTATCTTCACCTGCACCGCCATCGATAAAGTCACGGCCACCTGTATCCGAGGCCATGCTGATATTGTCATTGCCAAGCCCGCCAATGACAATGTCATTGCCAGCCCCGCCATTGATCGTATCAGCGCCGCCAAGCCCAAAGATCGCCTGTGAGCCTGCGCCGCCAGTGATGACATTGGCAGCACCCGTGCCTGCCACCACATTATAGCTTGATCCTAAGAAGCTCAGCGTCTCGATGGCTGTGAGCGTGTCAGTGCCTTCACCGCCAACCAGATCGCTGACGATGATCGCAGTCCCACTATGATCGATCGCATAGTTGGCAACAGCCTGTTCGAATGCAGCCGTGTCATTACCAGCGCCGCCGTTCAATGTATCTGCACCGCCACCGCCGCGAAGGATGTTCGCGCCATTATTGCCGGTGATGATGTTCGCAACCGCATTGCCGGTACCATTAATCGCAGCATTGCCGCTGAGCGTCAGGTTCTCGACATTGGCGCCCAGAACATAGCTCATCGATGCTGTGACCGTGTCTGTGCCTTCACCGGCCTGTTCCACGACCACATCGCCTACATTGTCGACCACATAGCGATCATTACCAATGCCGCCGATCATCGTGTCCGCGCCGGCCCTGCCATCGATCAGATCATTGCCAATGCCGCCCTGGATCCGGTTGGCAAGGCCATTGCCGGTTCCTGTAAAGGTTGCATCACCCACATAAGTGAGGTTCTCGACATTGTTGGTCAGGGTGTAGTTGTTGCGGGTCGTGCGCACCAGATCGATACCGGCATTGGCCGCCTCAGTGACCGTATCGGCAGCATTGTCGACGATATAGATATCATCGCCTGCACCGCCTGTCATACGGTCAACGCCTGACCCGCCATCCAGAAGGTCATTACCGGCATTGCCGTTCAATGTGTCATTACCGCCAAGCCCATAAATCTCATCATCGCCTGCAGTGCCGTTCAATGTGTTGGCAACAGCCGTCCCGTTGATGATGTTGACAAGGGCCTGGGTCGTAAAGGCATAGGTTGCCAATGCGGCTGCGGCATTGCCTGCTGTATCGAGCACCGCGCCTTGCGGCACGGTCAGACGATATTGCGTTCCCCCATTCAGCGATGCGGTCGGATCGATCGTCAGGGTCGAACCTGTAAAGCTCAGCCTGTTGCTGGTTGCAACATTGAAGCTCTCCACCAGCACACCTGCAGCAGTGCGCAGTTCAATCACGCCAGTGCCTGCACGTATGGCTTCTGAGTATGCCAGCGTGATGTTGGTTGCGACTGCAGCACCGATGCTGTCTGCAACAGGGGTGATGGTGGTCAACACAGGCGCACGGGTATCAACCAACTGTGCTGCTGCATTGACAGCTGCGTTCGCATTGCCGGCCTTGTCGATGACCGCTGCTGCGTTCAACGATAGCGCAAGGCTGCCTTCAAAGCCTGCAGTAGGCGCAACCGCAACCACATAGCTTGTACCGCTACCGGTCACAGAGCTGACCGTACCATTGGTGACGGCAAAGTCATTGGCCGCAAGCCCGGTGACGGTCTCGCTAAACGTAACCGTGTAAAGAACCGTCCCTGTCGCAGTGCCAGGAACATTATCTGTAATGATAGCAGTAGGCGCAATGGTCTCTGGAGCCACGGTCAGGTTGAAGTCATCGCTAACGGTCAAGCCGCCAACATCGGTTGCGGTTACCCGCACAGACACGGTACCGACATCGCCTCTGAGCGGTGTACCGCTGAAGGTCATCGTTGCTGGATTGAACGAGAGCCAAGCCGGCAGCGGGCTGCCATCAGCAAGGCTTGCGCTCAAGCTCAGCACATCGCCCGGATCCACATCAGCAAAGCTGCCTGCCGGCACCACAAAGCTGAACGGAGCATCTTCAGTCGCAGACTGATCGGCGATCAGCGCTGCGATCACGGGCGCATCGTTCACATTGGCGATGGCCGCAGTCGGAGCGCTCACAAACTCGCTCGTGCCGCCCAACGCATCGGTGGTTGTTGCAACCACACGCAGATACTTGCCAACCTGGCTCTGATCCGACGCGATTGCGTAGGTTACAGCAGTTGCACCGCTAAGATCGGTCCATCCGTCGGTGCCATTGGCGGAGATCTGCCACTGATATGTGGTGCCCGTGATGGCTCCATCAACATCTGTAACATTTACATCAACGCCAACGGTTCCGCCTTCGGCGACCGTTCCGATTACAGCTACGCTGCCGGTCGCTTCATCCTCAACCGGGTTCACGGTCAGTACGAACGTGTCTGAAGCGGTCAGGCCGCCATCTGAGGCTGTGACGGTGAGGCTGATATCGCCGTTAAAGTTCGGCGTTGGCGTTCCGCTAAAGGTGCGGGTTGCCGCATCGAAGGCCAGCCAAGCCGGCAGCGCGTCGCCATTGGCCAGCTTCGCCGAGTAGGTGAGTATATCACCGTCGACATCGCTGAACGTGCCGGCAGGAACCTGATAGCTCCAGGCTGTGTCTTCATTGACGCTTTGATCGGTGATCGCAGCTGCGACCACGGGAGCGTCGTTGACCGCATTGACGGTGAGAACGAACTCATCCGAAGCCGTTAGGCTGCCATCTGAGGCTGTGACGGTGAGGCTGATATTACCGTTAAAATCCTGAGGCGGCGTTCCGCTAAAGGTGCGGGTTGCTGCATCAAAGCTCAGCCAGGTCGGCAGCGGGTCGCCATTGGCGAGCGTTGCCGTGTAGGTGAGCGTATCGCCATCGACATCGCTGAAGGTGCCTGCAGGAACCTGATAGCTCCAAGCTGTGTCTTCATTGCCGCTTTGATCGGCAATCGCGGTTGCAACGACAGGCGCATCGTTCACATTGGCAATTGCCGCAGTTGCTGCGCTGGTGAACGCAGTGGTTCCGCCAAGTGCATCAGTGGTGGTTGCAACCACACGCAGATACTTGCCAACCTCACTTTGATCGGAGGCGATCTGATAGTTTGCAGATGTTCCGCCTGCGATGTTGGTCCAACCGCCCACACCATTGGCTGAGATCTGCCACTGATAGCTGGTCGCCACAATCGCACCGTCGACATCGCTGGCCGAGAGATCAGCTGTGACCAAGCCGCCTTCAGCGACCGCACCAGCAACGACAAGCGTACCGGTTGCTTCATCCTCAACAGGGTTCACAGTTAGCACGAATGTATCTGAAGCAGTCAGTCCGCTCGGGTCAGACGCTGTGACGGTCAGGCTAATGTTGCCGTTGAAGTTCAGCGGCGGTGTGCCTGAGAAGGTCTGCGAAGCTGCATCAAATTTGAGCCATTGCGGAAGCGCTGAGCCATCGCCCGAGGTGGCACTGTAGGTAAGTACATCGCCGTCTACATCGCTGAATGTATCAGCCGGGACTTGGTAAATCCAAGCCATATCCTCTGTAATTTGTTTTGCAACTGCAGGCGAGTTCAACTCCGGCTCTGTGTTAACAAGTTTTACGATCTGATCATCAAAGCGAACAACCTCGACACTAACCAGATGGTCAATCCCATCTGGACCGATAAGGTTATAAGCACCGTTTGCTAAAGCCGTGAGTGTATAGTTTGAGCGCAAACCCGACACTATCAGAGTATCATTACCGACACCTCCGTCGATCTGATCACTACCGGCATCTACGATGAAGGTATCGCGTCCTGCACCGCCTGTGAGGGTGTCGTTTCCAGCACCGCCGGTGAGCCTGTCGTCACCAGCACCGCCTGTGAGCGTGTCGTTGAAGGTCGAGCCTATGAGCTGGGTGGCAGCACCGATATTAGTGACTGTGAAACCGCGATTGCCAGAGGCAGCCGAAAGGTCAACGGCAAAGCCGTTGCTGGTAAGGTTGACGGTCGAATAGTTGTTGTAGGTTGCCGATGTAGCAGTCCAGTCCGCTCCCAGTGTCGCGTTAAAGACTAGCCGCGGATAGATTCCCTGGCGTTCGGCATCAGAGGTGCCGTTAGCCTGAAGCACGTCAGCGCCAAGACCGAGATCTGTGATCATGTCGACGTTGAAGACACTGTAGTCATAGGTGGTAACAAAGGTATCAGCCCCTGCGCCGCCGGTGAGCGTGTCCTGGCCAGAGCCGCCGTGGAGCGTGTCGTTGCCAGCAAGGCCAATGATCGTGTCGTTGCCAGAGCCTCCGGTGAGAGCGTCATCGAAGGCGGAGCCGGTCAGCGTCACACCTACACTGCTATTATTGGAGACGCCGAACCCGCTGCCGGTCGTGATTGCTGACAGGTCGACGTTATAGCCGTTCGCATTGATATTGACGCCGCCATCTATCTGAAGGTCGGCAGCTACTGCGGTCCAGTCAGCGCCGAGCGTCAAACCGGCACCAGCGCCTGCAGCAACGGTCAGGACATCGTTGCCGTTGCCAAAGTCTGTGATCTGATCACTACCGGCATCTACGATGAAGGTATCGCGTCCTGCACCGCCTGTGAGGGTGTCGTTTCCAGCACCGCCGGTGAGCCTGTCGTCACCAGCACCGCCTGTGAGCGTGTCGTTGAAGGTCGAGCCTATGAGCTGGGTGGCAGCACCGATATTAGTGACTGTGAAACCGCGATTGCCAGAGGCAGCCGAAAGGTCAACGGCAAAGCCGTTGCTGGTAAGGTTGACGGTCGAATAGTTGTTGTAGGTTGCCGATGTAGCAGTCCAGTCCGCTCCCAGTGTCGCGTTAAAGACTAGCCGCGGATAGATTCCCTGGCGTTCGGCATCAGAGGTGCCGTTAGCCTGAAGCACGTCAGCGCCAAGACCGAGATCTGTGATCATGTCGACGTTGAAGACACTGTAGTCATAGGTGGTAACAAAGGTATCAGCCCCTGCGCCGCCGGTGAGCGTGTCCTGGCCAGAGCCGCCGTGGAGCGTGTCGTTGCCAGCAAGGCCAATGATCGTGTCGTTGCCAGAGCCTCCGGTGAGAGCGTCATCGAAGGCGGAGCCGGTCAGCGTCACACCTACACTGCTATTATTGGAGACGCCGAACCCGCTGCCGGTCGTGATTGCTGACAGGTCGACGTTATAGCCGTTCGCATTGATATTGACGCCGCCATCTATCTGAAGGTCGGCAGCTACTGCGGTCCAGTCAGCGCCGAGCGTCAAACCGGCACCAGCGCCTGCAGCAACGGTCAGGACATCGTTGCCGTTGCCAAAGTCTGTGATCTGATCACTACCGGCATCTACGATGAAGGTATCGCGTCCTGCACCGCCTGTGAGGGTGTCGTTTCCAGCACCGCCGGTGAGCCTGTCGTCACCAGCACCGCCTGTGAGCGTGTCGTTGAAGGTCGAGCCTATGAGCTGGGTGGCAGCACCGATATTAGTGACTGTGAAACCGCGATTGCCAGAGGCAGCCGAAAGGTCAACGGCAAAGCCGTTGCTGGTAAGGTTGACGGTCGAATAGTTGTTGTAGGTTGCCGATGTAGCAGTCCAGTCCGCTCCCAGTGTCGCGTTAAAGACTAGCCGCGGATAGATTCCCTGGCGTTCGGCATCAGAGGTGCCGTTAGCCTGAAGCACGTCAGCGCCAAGACCGAGATCTGTGATCATGTCGACGTTGAAGACACTGTAGTCATAGGTGGTAACAAAGGTATCAGCCCCTGCGCCGCCGGTGAGCGTGTCCTGGCCAGAGCCGCCGTGGAGCGTGTCGTTGCCAGCAAGGCCAATGATCGTGTCGTTGCCAGAGCCTCCGGTGAGAGCGTCATCGAAGGCGGAGCCGGTCAGCGTCACACCTACACTGCTATTATTGGAGACGCCGAACCCGCTGCCGGTCGTGATTGCTGACAGGTCGACGTTATAGCCGTTCGCATTGATATTGACGCCGCCATCTATCTGAAGGTCGGCAGCTACTGCGGTCCAGTCAGCGCCGAGCGTCAAACCGGCACCAGCGCCTGCAGCAACGGTCAGGACATCGTTGCCGTTGCCAAAGTCTGTGATCTGATCACTACCGGCATCTACGATGAAGGTATCGCGTCCTGCACCGCCTGTGAGGGTGTCGTTTCCAGCACCGCCGGTGAGCCTGTCGTCACCAGCACCGCCTGTGAGCGTGTCGTTGAAGGTCGAGCCTATGAGCTGGGTGGCAGCACCGATATTAGTGACTGTGAAACCGCGATTGCCAGAGGCAGCCGAAAGGTCAACGGCAAAGCCGTTGCTGGTAAGGTTGACGGTCGAATAGTTGTTGTAGGTTGCCGATGTAGCAGTCCAGTCCGCTCCCAGTGTCGCGTTAAAGACTAGCCGCGGATAGATTCCCTGGCGTTCGGCATCAGAGGTGCCGTTAGCCTGAAGCACGTCAGCGCCAAGACCGAGATCTGTGATCATGTCGACGTTGAAGACACTGTAGTCATAGGTGGTAACAAAGGTATCAGCCCCTGCGCCGCCGGTGAGCGTGTCCTGGCCAGAGCCGCCGTGGAGCGTGTCGTTGCCAGCAAGGCCAATGATCGTGTCGTTGCCAGAGCCTCCGGTGAGAGCGTCATCGAAGGCGGAGCCGGTCAGCGTCACACCTACACTGCTATTATTGGAGACGCCGAACCCGCTGCCGGTCGTGATTGCTGACAGGTCGACGTTATAGCCGTTCGCATTGATATTGACGCCGCCATCTATCTGAAGGTCGGCAGCTACTGCGGTCCAGTCAGCGCCGAGCGTCAAACCGGCACCAGCGCCTGCAGCAACGGTCAGGACATCGTTGCCGTTGCCAAAGTCTGTGATCTGATCACTACCGGCATCTACGATGAAGGTATCGCGTCCTGCACCGCCTGTGAGGGTGTCGTTTCCAGCACCGCCGGTGAGCCTGTCGTCACCAGCACCGCCTGTGAGCGTGTCGTTGAAGGTCGAGCCTATGAGCTGGGTGGCAGCACCGATATTAGTGACTGTGAAACCGCGATTGCCAGAGGCAGCCGAAAGGTCAACGGCAAAGCCGTTGCTGGTAAGGTTGACG
Organism: Sphingobium sp.; assembly: GCA_035196065.1. Taxonomy (NCBI): domain Bacteria; kingdom Pseudomonadati; phylum Pseudomonadota; class Alphaproteobacteria; order Sphingomonadales; family Sphingobiaceae; genus Sphingobium; species Sphingobium sp. The sequence goes on along the minus strand of CP136575.1, from coordinate 1,530,590 downwards.
GTCGAATAGTTGTTGTAGGTTGCCGATGTAGCAGTCCAGTCCGCTCCCAGTGTCGCGTTAAAGACTAGCCGCGGATAGATTCCCTGGCGTTCGGCATCAGAGGTGCCGTTAGCCTGAAGCACGTCAGCGCCAAGACCGAGATCTGTGATCATGTCGACGTTGAAGACACTGTAGTCATAGGTGGTAACAAAGGTATCAGCCCCTGCGCCGCCGGTGAGCGTGTCCTGGCCAGAGCCGCCGTGGAGCGTGTCGTTGCCAGCAAGGCCAATGATCGTGTCGTTGCCAGAGCCTCCGGTGAGAGCGTCATCGAAGGCGGAGCCGGTCAGCGTCACACCTACACTGCTATTATTGGAGACGCCGAACCCGCTGCCGGTCGTGATTGCTGACAGGTCGACGTTATAGCCGTTCGCATTGATATTGACGCCGCCATCTATCTGAAGGTCGGCAGCTACTGCGGTCCAGTCAGCGCCGAGCGTCAAACCGGCACCAGCGCCTGCAGCAACGGTCAGGACATCGTTGCCGTTGCCAAAGTCTGTGATCTGATCACTACCGGCATCTACGATGAAGGTATCGCGTCCTGCACCGCCTGTGAGGGTGTCGTTTCCAGCACCGCCGGTGAGCCTGTCGTCACCAGCACCGCCTGTGAGCGTGTCATTGCTTTCTAAACCGAGAAGGTCCGCACTCTCTGGGCCGGCTAACAAACTGTCCGGCCCTACTGTACCAATGATCTCATTGCGATCGGCAACGCTGACCCTAATCAGTTGATCGCTGAATGTGATCCCATCACTAACGCGAACTTGGACTTCATAAACATTATTCGCGTCCATATCAGCGGGTGCCTCAAAGTCAGGTGCGACCTTGAAACCTAGTGCACCAGTCGAATGGTCAATTTGGAACAGCGCTGCATCGGCGCCGCCAGAAATCGAATAGACCAAAGTAGCGTTCACATTGAGCGAAGTTGCAACCATCTGCATCACAAAGGTGCTATTCTCGGCAATGCTGACTGTCGCCGCATCCGCACCGCCATTCGAAATGATCAGCGGCTTGCCATCTGCGGCATAGAGTATTCCACCAATGTTCAGGCGCTCGACAGCGACCAATGTGTCTGTGCCGTTCGGGTTGCCGGGACGATTGTCCGCTACAGTGACGCTGCCTTCAGGATTTGTTGTAACGGTGTAATCGCTAGGCGAACCGTCATAGACTGAAGTGTCAATACCTTCGCCGCCGTTGAGGCTGTCATTGCCGCCAGAGCCGGTCAAGATATCGTCACCGGTCAAACCATCGAAGACGTCATCGCGATTGCTACCCACAAGCTGGTCATCTCCTGCGCTTCCTAAGAACGTGATGCTCCCCGGATCGAACCCACCGAAGTTGAATGCTGTGAGTTCTGCGGCATTGACGTTTTTGAGGATAGCCAGCGTTGTGAAGTTTGCACTGTTGCCCGCAGCGCCATCTCTGTTGACCTGCAGCAGTGTATCTGCGCCTGACTGGACTATGCGCAAAAAGCCGCTTTGACCGAACGGATTACTGAGACCATCCCATCCGACTAGTTGGCCATTTTGCAACTGCGACCAGTCCAGAATGTCGCCCTGCAAACCGGCTGCAAAGTCGGTAATGGTCACGATACCATTGACCACACGAAACTCGACACGGTCTTGGCCGGCGCCAAGGGCTATTTGCGCACCTGTGTTGGTCAAAGCCTCTAGAAAGACAACATCGTTCCCTTCTCCAAGATCAACGTTCAAGGCCCCCGAACCGAGGGCTAACAGGCGAAGAGAATCGTCACCAGATCCGGCATCAATCTGTCGACTGTCGGACCCAACACTATAACTATACATGCTATCGTTGCCGGCCCCGCCTCGCATCACGTCGGAACCTGCAGAAGCGTTGACGAAGTCGTTACCGTCGCCGCCATCAAGAATATCGTCACCATCCATACCATCGATGGAATCGCCGTCTGCGCCTCCATAGATAATGTCGTTGCCGCCATCACCAATGATGTAATCAAATCCATCACCACCATTCACGATGTCGTCACCCGCACGGCCAAAGATCGTGTCGCTGCCGCCAAGGCCGTTGATCGTATCTGCTCCCGCAGAACCCGTCAGCGTCTCACCCGCTTCCGTACCTTCGATCAACTGTCCAACAGCTGAACTGCCATCCGGGCTGTACCCACCGAAGTTGAATGCTGTGAGTTCTGCGGCATTGACGTTTTTGAGGATAGCCAGCGTTGTGAAGTTTGCACTGTTGCCCGCAGCGCCATCTCTGTTGACCTGCAGCAGTGTATCTGCGCCTGACTGGACTATGCGCAAAAAGCCGCTTTGACCGAACGGATTACTGAGACCATCCCATCCGACTAGTTGGCCATTTTGCAACTGCGACCAGTCCAGAATGTCGCCCTGCAAACCGGCTGCAAAGTCGGTAATGGTCACGATACCATTGACCACACGAAACTCGACACGGTCTTGGCCGGCGCCAAGGGCTATTTGCGCACCTGTGTTGGTCAAAGCCTCTAGAAAGACAACATCGTTCCCTTCTCCAAGATCAACGTTCAAGGCCCCCGAACCGAGGGCTAACAGGCGAAGAGAATCGTCACCAGATCCGGCATCAATCTGTCGACTGTCGGACCCAACACTATAACTATACATGCTATCGTTGCCGGCCCCGCCTCGCATCACGTCGGAACCTGCAGAAGCGTTGACGAAGTCGTTACCGTCACCGCCATCAAGAATATCGTCACCATCCATACCATCGATGGAATCGCCGTCTGCGCCTCCATAGATAATGTCGTTGCCGCCATCACCGATGATGTAATCAAATCCATCACCACCATTCACGATGTCGTCACCCGCACGGCCAAAGATCGTGTCGCTGCCGCCAAGGCCGTTGATCGTATCTGCTCCCGCAGAACCCGTCAGCGTCTCACCCGCTTCCGTACCTTCGATCAACTGTCCAACAGCTGAACTGCCATCCGGGCTGTACCCACCGAAGTTGAATGCTGTGAGTTCTGCGGCATTGACGTTTTTGAGGATAGCCAGCGTTGTGAAGTTTGCACTGTTGCCCGCAGCGCCATCTCTGTTGACCTGCAGCAGTGTATCTGCGCCTGACTGGACTATGCGCAAAAAGCCGCTTTGACCGAACGGATTACTGAGACCATCCCATCCGACTAGTTGGCCATTTTGCAACTGCGACCAGTCCAGAATGTCGCCCTGCAAACCGGCTGCAAAGTCGGTAATGGTCACGATACCATTGACCACACGAAACTCGACACGGTCTTGGCCGGCGCCAAGGGCTATTTGCGCACCTGTGTTGGTCAAAGCCTCTAGAAAGACAACATCGTTCCCTTCTCCAAGATCAACGTTCAAGGCCCCCGAACCGAGGGCTAACAGGCGAAGAGAATCGTCACCAGATCCGGCATCAATCTGTCGACTGTCGGACCCAACACTATAACTATACATGCTATCGTTGCCGGCCCCGCCTCGCATCACGTCGGAACCTGCAGAAGCGTTGACGAAGTCGTTACCGTCACCGCCATCAAGAATATCGTCACCATCCATACCATCGATGGAATCGCCGTCTGCGCCTCCATAGATAATGTCGTTGCCGCCATCACCGATGATGTAATCAAATCCATCACCACCATTCACGATGTCGTCACCCGCACGGCCAAAGATCGTGTCGTTGCCGCCAAGGCCGTTGATCGTATCTGCTCCCGCAGAACCCGTCAGCGTCTCACCCGCTTCCGTACCTTCGATCAACTGTCCAACAGCCCCTGTCACATTAAGTGCAAAAACATCAGTAGCACTGGCCAAGCCATCCGATACAGTTACGAGAACATTGAATACTCCGAGCGCATTCAGTGGCGGTGTTCCTGAAAACGTGCGGGTTGGCGCATCAAAAAAAAGCCAGTCAGGCAACGGGGCGCCATTGGCCAAAGTAGCACTATAGATTAGCAAATCACCATCGACATCGCTGAACGTGCCTGCAGGAACCTGATAGCTCCAGGCTGTGTCTTCATTGACGCTCTGATCGGCAATCGCAGCTGCGACCACAGGTGCGTCGTTGATATTGATGACTGCGCTAGAGGGTTGGGAGTAGACGGTTTCAACTGTTCCAAGACCGTCGGTGTAAACAGCTGCGACCCTGACTAGGTTGCCAACATCGGCATCGCCAAGCGTGTAACTCGCTGCATTGGCGCCTGTAACATCAAGCCAAGCCAGCCCTCTATCAATTGACCGCTGCCACTGCCAGTTGATTGAGCCAACTCCTTCTGGATCACTGATCAAACTCGCGTCGGCGTAAAGTGTACGCCCCTGCGTAAAATCGGATGTGCCGGCAACGATCCCGGGCGTAACAGTAGTGGTTGTATCTGAGTATTCGATTACATACCCATTTCCGTAGAATACCGAACTATAAGCACTGCTGTTTCCGCCTGCGCCTCCTCTAAACCATTGCTCGTCTAGTGTCTGGATGGCTAGGATGTTTTTGGCAGGGCCGCGCGTGATAGACAGATAGTCGTCACCAGGCTGCCAGCCAGAGTAAGTCTGGTTCCAGCCCGTTGAGACCAAAAACTCTCGAGCATTTGTCCCTTCCTCTGGACCGTTCAGCCAAACATAGTTTCCTTCGACTGCCTTATCGTTTGCTCCGATCCAAACGTCACTTGCATCCCACCCGACGGTAATCAGGTTCATATGCGACCCGATGAAGTTCAATTCAGCAATCGAAGTCACGGTTACGAGGTAACCCTGCGTGCCTGCCAAGGTGCTCTGGTTTGCGAGACTAAATGCGGTGTGCCAGGTAACATCGGTATTCACAAATTCGTAGATATGCCCATTTCCGCCTTGAGCAGGGTCCCAATAGAATTGGATTGAAGGGTTTGTGATATCTGAAACATTGAGAGCACGAGTAGTAGTTTGGCTAGCTTGCGATAGCATGTTCACGGTCCCGCTCGGCCTGTCATTGGCGTTGGTCACAGCTACCGCAATCTGCTGCGTGTCTGTTAAAATTCCATCGCTGACTTGAACGACGACATCGTAGCGATTGTCACCATTGCTATCGCCCGCACTTTCGAAATCAGGGGCCGTTTTGAAACTCAGTGCACCTGTTGCAGCATCGACCATGAACAGTGCCGCATCCGCGCCGCCGGAAATTGAGTAATTCAATGTCGTGTTGGGATCGACATCGGTGGCCGCAACGGTGGTGACCGCCGTGGTGTTCTCCGAGACGGTGATGTTAGCAATGCTATCGCCGCTATTAGAAGTGATCAGTGGTGCGTTGTTGATGTTGATGACTGGGGTAGAACTCGCTGAAGTTACCGTTTCCGACGTACCGCTGCCGTCAGTATAGCTTCCGCTCACTCTGATTAAATTTCCTACATCGGCCTGTGCCAACATGTAGCTTGCTGTGGTTGCTCCCGGAATGTTGATCCATGTCAGCCCACCGTCGGTCGAACGCTGCCACGCCAAACTCACAGCGCCCATGCCATCTGGATCTGTGATTAGCGATATATCAGCAAAAAGCTCCCGACCTTCTACATAATCGCTCGATGTTGCAGGGATTGCTGGCGTGCTGTCAGATACAGTGCCTGAATACTCAACTACAGAGGCTTGATTGAGCGAAGTTGGATAATCAAAAAATAGGCCGTTGCCGCGTTGCCAATGCAGAACAGCATAATCTTCATCACCAAGGTTGTTCGGCTCACCTGCGGCCCATAAGCTCGCATCCACCAGTTGGCCTGCTTCAGGGCCGGCAACCCAGCGCCAGACCCCCTCCACAGCGCTATCACTGGCAGCAACCCATGGAATGCCTCGCTCAGAAAGATTGTAGAGGGCTCCAAAAGCGCCCCAAACAGCCGCCAACTCACTCTGTGTCGTCACTGTAGCAAGATAACCGGGGACGCCGGCAATAGAACGACTTGTTGCTTGCGATGCAGCCTGTTGCCATGACGTTTGGGTGCTGACATATTCATAGATATGTCCATTCCCACCTTGCGCTGGATCCCAGAAGAACTGGGTGACTGGGTTAGTGATATCTGAAGCGGAAAGGGCTCGAGAACTGGTCGCTAAAGCAGCGACAATGATCGGACTGGCCATACATACTCCCCATCAGCCCGACTGAGAACGGACTTTCATTTTAGAATCGCAAAGAAGCTGTTCTAGGGAACGGGAAGATTATGATTAAAATCCGTTAACCATGATATTGCATTCACTTTGCAATCTTGATGTCTTTGATTGGAGAAATGGCATTTTTTATCGAAAGCATTGGCTTCGTTCGTTAACTATATTAATCGCTAATAATGGCGCGTCTTTGTTTCATTTGTATATTTGAAGATCACAGGAATGCTGGGGGTGACATGGCCCTCCCCTACGCTGTGCCGAGGCATCTTGATGGGTCCTGCGCCACAAAACAGCCCCTTAGGGCCCGTGCGTTTCTTGCCCAGAAAGAATGATCACTTTGGGTCCAAACTTATGGGACTGGCACAATTCGTAACGTCTGAAGTTGATCAATTCGGACTAAGGCAGGCCATTGCTTCAACCGCGCTTATGCGCAACAAAGCCGTCAGACTCTAATCGCAACTGGTGGTCACGTCATCTGCCCAAACCTACGGTTACACTGATAGTAGACGCACTCAATTTGTGACGTTCTTAAATATTCAAGTGCAGGAGGATCGCAATGGATAGACGCAAAGTTACGAGCATATCGGAGTTGATTATACTTCAATTTCCGATGACTTTAGCACTTGCGATGATTTCAAATGGCGATCAAAATCATGAAGAAACATTTTTACATTTTATAACATTGTTCTACATATATTGGTTTATTGTTTTTATTTATTATTCTTATAATGTAGATGATTTTGTAATATTGCCTCCATCAATCTGGAAAAAGGCATTATTATTTTTATGCGCTCCGATTGGATTAATGTTCGCGAATATGGTTTTTATGGCCCTTTCAATCATACCAGTTCAATCGGCACTCGAGTTATTCGGATTATTGTGATTGAGGTGGTGACATCGCGCATCGGAAAGGCCAGCCACAAGAGTAGAATTCTAAGCCGCCAAATTAGTCCGCCTGATACTCTACCTAGGATTAATCGGGAACGCTAGCGAGCCGAGGGCCGTCAAAGAAAAGGACCATCGTCGGAAATGTGGGTTACTGACTACTTCCATGGCGATAATGATCCTTCAGTGAGGGTCTCATTGATCCAGCATGATGTTTACCAAAGCTCGTTGAGTTTGATGGTAAGTGCATGCCTGAACCACATGAAAGCTGGATTCATGCTGGCCGGTCAAGACTACCCAAAAAAATGGGATGGAGTGTTTCAATTTGACCATCGAACACTGCAGCTCGCCCATGATTTAGTAGCCGCAGCATGGCGATTTGAATGTCTAAAAACTGAGATGCCGCTATTTTTTCAAACGGACCGCGAAGTGGTTATTGAACGCAAATGGAAAGCATGGCTAAAAAACGAATTGGGTCTATGGCGCGACCAAGCAGCGATCGTCCGCAATGTGACGATTGTTCTAGGTCATCAAAATGTTGAAAACGGCTATCACGCAGAAGATCTCTTGACCCAGGCATTGGTGCACAGATTTGATAATGTGGATTGGCATGATTGGCTCTTGACCATAGCATATGGAAAGCTTCTGCCCCCAGCCACCCTAGAAGTCAGTGCATTTCAGGGGTAGCAGCCTTGGAAGAGCAGACGTCAGCTTCGAACGGGAATGCCTCTGTGAAGGCAAAGAGCCAAAACCATCTCCAAGCGAAGCGAGGTGATTGTGCCACCGTTTGGAAGGTCGGAGAAGAAGTATGAAACTATATGTCTTGAGTTGGATTGTTGTCAGCGCGGTACCTTTATACGCGACAGCACACTCAGCTAACGAACAGCGCAAAGAAGACATAATTGATCGGTGCATAGCCATTAAGAACGATAACGAATGGTCCCAGTTGAAGGCCTGTAATCCCTTCTTGAGAACGGAGCTTGGTTGCCTCCTTCCCGCAGAAAATTTGACGGTGGACCGCAGCTGCGTAGACAAAAAACTATCTGAACGTGTTTATCAAAGCTGCATTGATGACCAAGGGTATTGGGGGCGCCCCATCGAGCCTAAAGAGGGCAACGACCGTTTGATCACACTGTCTCGACAAATTGTGTCATAGGCGGCGCTCCGGCTTCAAATTAATTAAGCTGCTCACGCTCCGTCACCCGAATTTTGGACTATTCGCAGTCAGGTTTTCCGCTGCAGATATCCTCGGCAGGGCAAGTGGGTACAGCATGAAGACCTGAAAGTTTACAGGCGCCAAATGGCCGTTGGTCATAAACCAAGGCGAAAAACTGCGGTCATAGGTTGGGCGGGGCTGCACCACCGTCGGGCTCTACTCTCAGTTGCTAGAAAGCTGAGGTCATGTCAGCTATGTTTTCATTTGAACGTCTGGATCTTCAAGGTCTTCACGCGCATCAGGATGATGAGGAGGCTGACGGTGCTGATGGCTTTTAAAAGCTACGACCCCACTGTTTGACCGTCGTGAACCCTCTAGGATTTCAGCCTCAGTGTATGGCGGCTCATGGAAGCCGCCCCATTTCGTTTTTACAAAAACCATATTTAGTCCTTTCCATTAATTGCTTTTTGGGAAACCGCATTATCGTATCGACAGAGTTGGACGTTTTCTTGCATTTGCCCTGACACTGATTGTCTCTGGATTTTCAGGTACAGGTGGGCCGCAACCCATCATTTCACTCTGAAGGATACGCCACGCGGCCGACACGCACCCATTTGCGAAATGGGCCGTTGTACGTGCATACCAAGCGAACACGGTGCCCAGAAAACTGACTGAGAAAACCACGCTTGCCTTCAGGCACTTGATATTGGAACGACTGGCCCACTCTGGTCAGTTGATAATGGCGGTAGTCCAACCAAGCGCCTTCATACTGATGCATCCGCGTCAAACGCTCTAGATGCTCACGCATTCGCTCCTTTATAGGCGACCAACCGCCGGGTGTGTCGAGAAGCTTGGCAGCCAAGTGTCCAATCATATCGCCTTTTGTGTCGGCGATCATTTGATAGGGCAAAATGACACTAGGGCGGGGTCCACGGCCATAATAACGCGCAAAACCCTCAAGCATCACGTCCATCGATGTCCTCCCCCTCATAAAGACGGCGAGTATTTTCGTTGTCCGTCCCCAACTCTGCTTCCCACTTGTAAAGATCGGCAGGCATAAAGCGCAGCGGGCGGTAAAAGCCTGGAGGAGGATCCTGATAGTCCTCATCCACTGCGGGAACTTGACGGTGGTAGTAATCGAAGGAGTTGTAACGCTCAAACTCGGTTCCAGCGTCAACCAACCGACATATCGGATTGGTATAAGGCCGGTGGCCATGATCATAAGCAGCTTGCAATAACCACTCCAGCGTAGGCCAGTAGTAGCGCTGGGTGCCTGCACGGATAAGCAACGCATTCATCATGATTGCGTCAGCGCCCACATTATCCAGATCAGAGGAAGCTGCAGATAGCTGGGCCCTTACCGCCAATAGCAGTTCGGCCGCCAGCGCTTCAGCTTGCGCCTGTTCAGAGCGAATAATGTCATAAGCGCGGGGCCGCTCCCCGCTCAAGGCAATGCCGTCTTTAGTCATAAGCTACTCCCAGTTTGCTCGTAAGAGCCTCGTTATTTTGCCACCGGTGCCGGAGTTGGTCGGTTGGCAGGGCCCAATGCCCTTCTGAACGATGGCTGATTGATGGCATGATGCTATCGAAGTATCAAGCCCATAAATTTGTCCTGTCCGCAAATTCAGCCAGCCTTGGCAGATGTTAGGACTACCCGCTCTTTATGACCGTCGGCCGGCCTGGGTCTATTTTCTAAGGCTCAAAAGTGCTTCGGTAACGCTAGGGAGCAGCGCTGCTGGACTCGGCCAAATGAGATATCTAAAGGCAAGTATCGCGGGGAAAGCTGTCGCCTAGCTTCACCGCCCGGCAGGGATAAATATGCAGCAAAGGCGAACTAATGTGAGTTTCATGGACACTGACCATCTTGACCTGCCTGATACTGCGGTGGAACATATCAGCCAGATGTTGACGCTAGCCAAGAGCAAGCATGAAGAGGCGATGGCACTGCTGGGCACGCCTGTTCAAAACGCGCTTCCACGGCTGCAAGAAGTGCTCAGGTTACTGGATGAGGTAGAGCTTCTAGCGGACGACGCTGCAACATATGTCGAGGCCGACGTAATGAGGGCTGCCATCAAGAACCTCCACGTCCAACAAGCCAGTGTAAAAATGGCAATAGCCCAACTGCAGGCAGTGAAAATGCAGTCACCATGGGCAACGCCTTGGCCGTGGATCACCTTGATCGCTTTAAGCGTAATCATTGCCATCATTGGCACGTGAGAGGGGCTCGCTATGTTGCGGGTTCGCTGTTCGGGAGCCAGCCATCAAGCAATCGAGAGACGTAGCTCTTATCTAACCTGTGCCCGCCTCCGGCCACGACAGAGACTGCAATGCCGACTTGCTCGCCAAAGCGGTTCAATGATGCTGGCTGGCATTGCCAATCCAACTCGCCAACGTGGATCTCGCAGCGTGAAGCAACGCGCAATTTACCAGCCTCTGCCAGCCCTGCTAACCGATCAGCATGCGGCGGAGAAAATCGGGGGCCGTTTCCTAGGGTGGCCGCAGCACCAATGATCGGAGAAAGTAGCAGCACTCTGCCAGGGAACGGGTCCACTAAAGTTTGCGCATGAAGATAAAGATAAGCACCAAAGGAGTTTGCAATGACTAATGCTTCCTCCGCCCAGAAACCGGCTTTCAGATCGTCAGCGATGACCCGGATCTGATCTGAGAACCTTAGACGTTGGAGGTCTCCGGACATATCGCGCCCGAACACAGAAAAGCCACGAGATTGAATTTCCAAACCGAGGCCGGCGTCAATTCGGCCGCCGCGGCCAGGCAGGTAGTAAACATTTCGTGCGCCGCTCATTACTCGCCTGATCTCTGCATGGTGCCATTCATTTTGAGGAGGAGTTCACTTACCCATTGAGGCACGATCTGGCTTGCTAGACCCATCCGGCAATCTGAAAACTGCACGGGTAGTTCAGGGATCTCAAGATTAAGCAAAAGCGTCTCTGCGCCATGCGATTTGGCTTGGGCCGCAAAGTCGGCTGCTGGCACAACATTGCCTGACGTGCCGATGGCAACAAAGATGTGGCAAGCTTCGAGTGCCGCCTCAATTGTTGGCAAGCATCTCGGCGTTTCGCCGAATAAAACAATGTCCGGCCGCAGAGCCTCTTGGCTGCAACTTGGACATTCCCGATTGCCCTCAAGCGGTCCATGGCGAACAAACTGGACGCTGCAGTCCATGCAATATGCAGAGTTAAGCTCTCCGTGCATGTGTATGAGATTTTGGGAACCAGCGCGCTCGTGAAGGTCATCAACATTCTGAGTTATCAGGGTGAAATTACCCAAGGCAGCGTTTCGCCAAAAGCGCTCTAGTTCCGCTAGCGCCTCATGCGCCGGATTGGGCAGCGCTTTTGATGCGGCTTTCTTGCGTTCGTCATAGAAACCACAAACAAGGTCAGGATTTGTTGCCAAAGCGTCTGGTGTGCAAACATCTTCAATCCTGTGGCCGGACCAGAGACCGCCTTCCGCTCTGAATGTGGTCAATCCGCTCTCGGCGGATATTCCTGCGCCGGTAAGAATGAATATATTGAATTTGCCTTTGAGCATTCTGTCTCTGACATCCTGATGTTTTTAGGCTGGCCATATTCTTGTGTGTTTCGGGCCGATAGCTGCCGGCATTGTAGTCACATTGCATTCAGGGTCGCTGAAGGGCAAGGTGGGTGCCATGATCCCCTGATTTTCCTAAGGAATTGATTAGTCTCTGGCCTGAAGGAAGGACAGACGATGAAGCAAGCGAGGTTTACAGAAGATCAGATTCTTTGCGTTCTGAAGGAGGCCGCGGGGGGCGTAAGATAATTTCGTTCTTGATCTCGAGGTCCTCGACACAGAAGATGTGAGGCTCTGATCCGGGAGACCTGACTAATGCTGCATGCAGCTCAAAACAGACTGTTCGAAGAGGAACCAATTTAAATCAATGACGGGATTGCTGACCTTAACCCGCGCGGGGCTGTTAGCCACTTCGCACAAATGGCTTGTTGCTCTAGTCCTTGGCTTGTTTCTCGCCTCTCCTGCCCTTGCAGAAAAAAGGGCTTTGCTGGTTGCTGCCGGTTCCTATGACAACCCTGCAATCGAGGATCTTGAAGCTGTCCCAAACGACCTGCAGCTTATGGTCAGCCTGTCCCGTCAGCTGGCCATTTCTGAAAGCAAGGTCATCATTCTTGCGGACAGTCACTCAGACCGACAGGTCAACGGTCGGCGTTCGGGACGCGCAACAAGAGCAAATATACTCGCTGCAATGGCAAGTCTCGCTGAGGCTTCGAAAGCGGGGGATGACGTCCTCGTCTATTTCACCGGGCATGGCAGTCAGCAACCGGATCAGAAACCCGATGATCCACGCAGTGATGAGGCTGATGGCTGGGATGAGGTGATACTGCCGGTAGATGCTGGAATATGGTCTTCTGAAACAGGCAGCATCATCAACGCCATAACTGATGATGAGCTGGGGTTGATGCTCGACAGGATAAGATCAAGGGGCGCAAACGTCTGGCTTGTGATGGACAGCTGTAACTCCGGAACGCTCATGCGTGGCGTATCGGCTGGCAGCAGGCAGGCCAAGTCTATCTCGCCTGAAACGCTGGGAATTCCGTCAACGATCAAGGTTCCTTTCGCGCACTCCTCCTCCGCATTGCCAATGGAAGAAGTCGGCGGCGCCATAACCGCCTTTTATGCAGCGCCTGCAAACCAGTCTGCATTTGCAGATATCTGGTGGGATGGAGGAGAGCCTTCAGGGCAATCTTATTCGCTTCTCACTTTCGCACTCAACGCAGCAATGCGGAAAGAGGGCGTTTCCAGTTATCGCGAACTCGCCCGCCTGACCAGTCTGGTCTATGGACTGCAGCGGAAGCCAGCGACATTGCTTCCCCAGTTCTCAGGGAACATGGAAAAGGGCATTCTTGGGAGCCCAGTTATTCAACGCAAACGGTGGCCGATTACAATTTCGGGTAATGCCATTATGCTGGAAGCCGGGAGCCTTGACCTGCTCAAGGAAGGTGACCTGATAAAGGTTGTTGGGAGCGCTGGTGATAGCCCTGCCCGCAAGTTCCGGGTTTCGGAAACCATGCTCAGCCGCTCCTTTCTTGAACCGGTTGAACCAGAGCCATTCAACCCGGACACGCGTTCGGGCCTGACGGGTGAATTGACAGGAACTCCGACCGGTCTCACGGTGCGAGTATTCATCGATCAGGGCAATAACGAGCTATTACGTGAAAAGATCCGGGAGCGGCTTAATCTCGGTCCGCCCGAGGACCGACATCATCTTCGCCTTGTCGACAAGAAACATCTTTCAGACCTCACGATTGTTTCTTTGCGGGACGAAGTTCGCGTCTTCAGAACCAATGATGGACCTGACATGCCCGGGGATGGCGTTGTCTCGATCAAATGCCCGGCTGACATTTGTCTCGACGGCCTTGTTAGGGTTGTTGCGCGGCAGTCACGCGCGGTCCAGCTTATCCGTATCCTTTCGCTTAATACCTCGGCACTTGATGCCAGTGGCCTCATTGTCAGCGGCACAATCCAGAAACTTGCCCAGAGTGACGAGCGGCCCTGCGGAAAATGGCAAGCCGACGCCGAACGGCAAATTTTCTTCGACACAACTTCTTCGCAAGCCGTCCCCGGCGTTCTTGCAGTCAGCAACTGTGACCAGCTGGAGATAAACGTTTCGATGTCTGGCAAGGCGGACCCCGATATCGCCGCTGATATTACGGCGCTTTATATCGGCGCTGATGGAACAATCGCGAGCATGCTGTCTGCGGGGCAAAACATCCGGCTCCAGGCCGGAGACAAGTTGATCGCAAGGCAGCGGTCGATCAGAGCGAGGCAAGGGGGGATACCCTACCCTTTCGGCAGCGAGAACATCATGCTCATTGCGGCGATCCGGTCTGCGTCGGATCCCGTGAGGGACTATGCATGGCTTGCGCGTTCGACGAATGATGAAACTTTCCGAACAGCTGACGGCCAATATGCCACAGAAACTCTTGAAGGACTGTTGTCAGAGATAGCCATTCCTGCCTTGAGGGGCGGCGGCCAGATGGAAGTCGGTTCAACCCAACTCATTTCGCTGCCACTCCTTTTTGGACCTCGCGAATGACGCGAAGTTGGACTTCATCGGCGACGACATATGACAACACACGAGGCACCCACACAACAACCTTAGGGATCATGAATTACCCCTTACTGCATCGGTAAGTTCCAACCACACACAGCTGACAATATTCATCAACTCCACAACAAACATCAAAAGTATGGAAAACCCAACTTTGCAACTCCTCCTGCTTGAAGACGAACAGTTCATGGCTGATCATGTTATCGGATCACTCCGCGAGGTCATGCCCGAGGCAGAAGTCGTTCATACTCGAACCTATGACGCAGCTCTGGCGCTTGCGCTCGGCACACAGTTCGACTGCCTGATATTGGATCGCAATGTTATTGGAGGTGACGGACTTGGCCTCGTCAGCGCCCTGCGCGAAAAAGACGTCAGGACGCCTGCTCTCATGCTCACAAATCTGAACTCGGCAGACCATCAGATCGAGGGATGGTCATCCGGGGCCGATGCCTACGAGGGCAAGGATTTCGAACCGATGGTTCTCAAGGCCCAAATCCAAAACCTAATCCGCCGGTCGGCAGCCGACGGTCACCCTCGGATATTGAGGATTGGTTTCCTTGAATTACACAGAACGGCGCGGACCGCGATGTGGATGGAAAAGGATCTTGACCTTGAACCACAACAGTTTGCCCTCCTGCTATGCATCGCCGAAGCATCTCCGGGTACTGCAAGTTATCAGCAGATCTGGAAGGAGGCCTGGCCCGAATTTCAGGGCATCGACCCCCAGAAGCAAACTATCCAGACAAACCTCTCGAGGCTGCGCCGGAAGATCGACAAGGCAGGGGCAGCCATAACCATCAATTCTGTCGATGGCGGTTATTCACTCGAAGTATGATAAGCTGAGGGAAACTCGATCCGGAAAGTAGCCCCGGGCAGGACGTCGTCATCGCGGCTTTGTCGTACCAAAATACTGCCATTGTTCATCAATGTGAAAAGAGACGCGATTGCGAGGCCGAAACCATTTCCTTCCACATCATCATCTTCCGTCAGACGACGATCCAACCTGAATATTGCCTCCCTCTCATTATCCGGGATGCCGCGTCCGAAATCTGCGACCTCGATGACCGCCATGCCATCTTCTGTAAAGGTCCTGACAGCAACCCGTTTTCCCTCGCCTCCATACTTGATCGTGTTTCCAAGAAGATTGGCAACAACCTCCGTGACGAGAGGCTCGCTTATGCGGGCTGCTGATGCCCGAAGGTCAGTTTCAAGGCTGATTCCGGCATCCTCGAAGCTGTCTGAGAAGAGGGCAACAGCCCTCTTTGCAACCGCATCAAGCGGTGTGACAGAAAGAGCAAGGGAACCTCCCGGATTTGCAGAAATTTTCGAAATCTGAACAGCTAGGGCATCCAACCTCTGGAGCGCAGAGAGGGCCGCAGCAATTTCATCTGCATCTTTGCCATCAAGATCCTTCGCTACATAGCGAAGCCTTATCCGGGCGTGGTTTATGTAATTGCGCAGATCGTGCGTCAGCGTGACGGAGATGGTTCTGAGGTTGAGAACAAGGTGCCTGATACTGCCGGTCATAGAATTGATCCGGGCTGCAATCGAAGACAGCTCGGCAGAAGTGAGATCCGAAGCCACAGGGTGCTCTAGATTGCCTTCTTCAATGGCCTGGCAATCGTTCAGAACTGCAACAAGATCCCTTCTCAGCAGACGCTGTGCAAAAATACCGATAAATAGATTGGCCAAGACCGCAATCGCACCAATCAGCAGAATGAACCGCAGCGCAATCCAGACTGGCCGTTCGAAAGTATCGACGTAAAAGCCTGTGAAATACCAGCCACAATCCGCGCCAGACCACCACGCACCCACCACAGGTTGTCGATCGAACGAGAGCACGCGGACAGCTTCAGACCTGGCGGGATTAGGTCCTTCGCTGATCAATCGGGCTGCTTCGTTGTCGCTGGCGATGACAAAAAAGCTATTGTTCGCATTTCGGGTAAACCCTTCGGCTCGCCACTTAAGCAATTCGCAACGGGCCGCATCCTCCATATAGCTTTGCTGCTCCACCTCCCGGAAAGCTTCGTAGCGTGCCCTACTCAGAGCATCGGCTGAAAGGCTTGAGTAGGCTATGAAGCCAAGGGCCGAGAGACCAACAACCAATACAATATTGGCAACCCAGAGAAAATATCCGGGTGAGAGCAATATTGAAAAAAATCCGAATCTTGGTTTCATGTCTAAAAGAGACTATCATCAATTGCGGGCAATGCCGAGAGCACTAGGAGAATGGTATTGATGACATGGTTCAATGCACTGTGCCTGATCTTCGTGACAGCATTTGTCTGCAGCGCTGCCCGCGCTCAGGAAACCGGCAACACATCCGGTAACACCGGAGATGCAATAGCCACCGTTTCCAGTCCGGGAGCCGAGGAGCGCGTTGATCGCATGGCCCTTGCAGACCAGATCTACATCCACGCCAAGGACAACAATGATCCCTACGGTTTCATTACAGCTGCTGGCATCTATCAGGAGCTTGGGAGCCTGGCTGATGGCATGCAGACGGGCCGCTTTGTGTCTGTTTATCCTGAAACGTTCTGGGCAGATGCTCTTGCTGTCATCGGAAACAGAAAGGCATTAAAGGCTGAGTTGGAGGCTCGCAGGCATCGCTCGGGCAAGTGGTTGGTCGGGTCCAGCCCAGTAGACCTGCAAATAGCCCCGGCGCCAAGTTCGGGAAAAGACCTCGAGTATGAAGGAGGGCAACCTGCAATCATCCATCTGCGACCTGCAAATGGAGAAGTCCGGATAATTGTTTCGGACGATAGCGGTGCGCCTGTCTGTCAGACAGGCTGGACCAGCAAATCAGCCTATTGCCGCTGGGTACCGAGACGAAAGGGGAAATTCCGGATTTCGGCCGAACGAAAGTCAGGTCGAGGACCAGTCAGGGTGGCAGCAAACTAGGTGGCTGATATTTTTCGATATCCTCTTAACTTGATATCCAATGCTAAGATATCATCGTTCTGCATTGTTGCGTTCATGTGCGCATTCATCATGCCTGCCACGGCCTCCGCAGAGCAGACGAACCCTGCATCGGGAATTGAGGCGAATGAGGTCACCAATCCTCTCGACGATGACAATGAGTATCAGGGCTGGATAGTGGATGCCAATAACGCTGAAGCGGCACGGGATGGAGAAAAACTAGAAAAATTGGCAAAATATATGATTGCAAAACAGCAATCATATCAAAGTCGGAATTATTTTATATTGGCGATAGCCTATCTCCGGCTTGCCGATGCTTACAGCCTCCAGCGGAGGCCTGATGAAGCGATTGAGGCTGCGCATCAGGCTTACGAAATGATCAAGACATCGGAAGGCGGTCAAAGTCTGGTGACAGCTCGTGCCATGCAGAGGCTTGCGGACTTTCTTTCTAACGGGGGCCGACATGAAGAAGCGCTCGATATTGCTAGGCAGGCCCTCGATTTAAGCCGAAGGGTTCTGGGTGATGAGCACTCAGATACTATAGAGGCGATGGAAGCTATTGGTAGAATTCAGAATTCTCTTGGGCATTACGCTGAGGCCCTTGATGTTCAGAGGAAGGTCGTGACCTGGCATCGCAAGGTCAATGGCGTGGATCATCCTGATACCTTATTCGCAATGTCTTTCCTTGGCATCTATCTAGCCGAACTCGGTCTTTATGCTGAGGGGCTCGAAATTCAAGAGCAGGTCGTTGAAGTAAGCCGGAGGGTCAACGGGGATGAGCATCCTGATACATTATTCCCCATGGCCGCGCTTGGTCTCTCGCTATTGAGTGTTGGGCGTTATGACGAGGCGCTCGGAATCCAAAGGCGGGTTCTCGAACTATCGCGAAAGGTCGACGGTGAGGCGGCGGTGAGTACAATCGTGGCCATGCAGAACCTTGCTCTAAGTCTGTTCAAAATTGGGCGTTACGCGGAGGCTCTAGAGCTTCAGAGAGAGGTCGTTGAATTCAACGGCGAAGACAGCCGAAACAGACCCGCAATCATCGGGGTGCTAGCCATAATGCTGAATGTGGCTGGGCGTGCCGAGGAGTCTTTTGAGCTTTATAAGCAGGCTCTCGAACTTTCCAGCAGGTTTGATGGGCCGGGCCATCCGACGAGCCTGCATTTAATGAACGAACTTGCGAAGGCTTTATCCAAACTGGGACGTTCAGATGAGGCCCTTGAGCTGCAGAAACAGACACTTGAAATGTGCCAGAAGCTTCTGGGGGAGGCTCATCCGAAAACGCTCGAGGTCCAGGAAAGCCTTGCGATTAACTTGTCCCAAAAGGGGCATCCGGCTCAGGCTCTTGAGTTGCAGAAACAGGTCCTTGAACTGCGCCGCAAGGTTCTCGGAGAAGAGCATCCAGATACAATTAGCGCCTTGGAAGGCATTGCCGCTATTTTGATCAATCTTCGACGCTTCGATGATGCGCTTGAAATCCAACAGCAGGTCGTTGCGCAATCACGCAAGGTTCTTGGAGAAGGGCATCCAACAACAATACTTTCCATAAATGGTTTTGCCGCCCTTTTGTCGATCTACGAGGCTTCCCCTCAGGCTCTCGACATCCAGAAGCAGACTTTAGAGATTATCCGCCCGGCTTGGGGAGAAAATCATCCGAATACGCTTGAGGCGAAGAACTTACTTACCATGTCTCTGCTTATGCAGCCTGACGGTTCGCCTGAGGCACTTGTGTATGCACGAGAGGTTTATGAAGCGAAAATCGGGCGTATCGCGGAACTGGAAGGGTTGGGGGCACACGGCGAAGATCAAGCGCGACGAGAGCGTATCAAGCTTGATCGTTCGTCCCATCTGTTTGCTGATGCGCTGTGGGTATCTTCTCGGGGAAAAGCTTCTTCAGGTAGCTCGGTCGAGGAGGTTTTTCAGGCTTTGCAGAGAGGCTCGAGCGGAACTGTCTCCGATGCTGTAGCCAGCAGTGCCGCCCTGCGCCATGCCGCGGCTTCAGGCGTCGAGGAGGCAGCGAGAAGGCGGCGTGACTTGGTCGGTCAATGGCTGGCGAGCGAGAAACAGTCGCTTGAGGCTATGGGTTCGACCAGTCAAAGAGATGTAGCCAGAAGAGAAGTTCTTGGCGAGAGGATGAAGGAGATCAGCAACGAGATCCGTGCCATCGACAGCGTGCTCGAAAAGCAGGCACCGCGGTACTTCTCCATCCTGCAACAAGCGCCCCTGCGCATTCTGGAGGCGAGAAGGCTGTTGAAGAAGGGCGAGGCCATCCTCCTCATTGCGCCAACCTCGTTCGGCACCCATGTTATCGTCCTTACCGAAAAGGGCATCGCCTGGAAACGCTCGGAACTCAATCGCGATCATATTGAAAGACTGGTGAGCCGGCTTCGGAGTGACCTCGATCCGGCCGGTACTTCCGGCGCACGCGGCCCGGACATGTCCTTGCCCGGGGCAGGCGCCATGCCCTCGTTCGACCGCAAGAGTGCCCATGATCTTTATGCGGCCCTGATCAAGCCGGCGGCGGAACTGCTGAATGGCAGTTCACAGGTTTACATTGTCACCGATGGAGCCTTGGCTTCGTTACCCTTTGGTGTCCTTGTGACCAAGGAGCCGATGGAGGGCGAGGAGGATGCTGATCCTGACGTCCTACGCAATACTGCATGGCTTGCTGACGCATGGCCGATCGTCCAGCTGCCCTCTCTGCAGTCGCTCGCCTATTTGCGCACCTACAACCGGCCGGCAATCGGGGCGCTCGCCAGTAACGGCTTTGCAGGGTTCGGTGATCCGCTTCTTGGCGGCAAGCCCTTTGAGAGAGGTTCGAGAACCGATTCACTGCCTGCGGTCGACGTGAACAGCCTTACGGGTGCCGGCGTGACAGACAATGGCGCGCTTCTGATGGACCCGGAACGGCTGCGCCGCCTTGCCCGTCTGCCCGGCACTGCAACGGAGCTTGAAGGGGTACGCCTGAGCCTTAAAGCGCCTGCATCATCCCTGCGTCTGGCAGAGCAGATGACCGAAAGCTCCATAAGAACCAGCAACCTCACCGGTGTCGGCATACTGCACCTTGCCACACATGGTCTGACTGCAGTTCAGAGCGGCACGCTTGCAGAGCCGGGCCTTGTGTTCACGCCTCCGGACGAGGCTACATCTGCAGACGATGGATATCTCTCATCATCGGAAGTGATCGGCCTCGATCTCACCAATACAGACTGGGTCATCCTGTCTGCATGCAGCACGGCTGCTGCATCAGGAAAGGATGGCGAGGCAGGACTGTCAGGGCTTGCTCGATCGTTCTTCTATGCAGGCGCCTCAACCCTGCTGGTAAGTCACTGGCCAGTCTATGATGACGTCGCAGCTAGGATCACGACCAGCACCATCAACTACTCGGCTACAGGCATGTCGCGGGCGCAAGCGCTCCAGACAGCTATGCAAGACGTCCGCCTTTCACCCGACCCGCGGTTCGCTCACCCCTCCGCATGGGCTCCCTTCTCCATCCTCGGCGACGGAAGATGACAACACGATTGGCCTCGACACAGCCACCTCAGTAAGCCTGAATTACCCCTTACTGCATCGGTAAGTTCCAACCACACACACCTGACAATATCCATCAGCTCCACAGCAAACTTCTAAAGTATGGAGACTGATAATGGGATATTTGGATTGCGGTGCATCGCAGTGGAAAACTAGCCGCGCCCCCTTCTTGCCGGTGCTGATTGGGAACCCTGAAGGTGAAGCTGGCGCACACAGTGCGGACATGATCCAAGGCTGCAACCATATTGAGCCTGCTGCGGGGTCCTGGTCACTGATGTTTCAGACATCGGCACTGGCACACTCGATCAACGCTACCGACACTCTTATTCTTCCGCCCATAAAAAAAGGGGCCAAGGATCAGCCTACCTGCCCGGCAGGTAAGAGTAGCTTTAATCCTCATCAGGCCAATCTCATGGTGGATAGCTTCGTGTCATTCGAAGCCAGTCAACCAAGGGAGTTCAGTATCTTCGAAGATGCTGTCTGGGCCGAGGAAATGGGCTGCCTAGTCATCCGGGACAGATATGCGCTTGCCGGCAGTTTGAGGCGGAACCAAACCTTCGCTCTCATTGGAACGATCATGAAGGCTTGCGCCTCGGTAAGTTCCGTAAGAATCGAGGCTTACGATGCAAATAGCGTGGGCCGGGAGTATCCGGAAAATCGGGCAGTTCCCGCGATGGAATTCCGGCAGTTATGGAACAACAAGATTGGCCGGAGGATACCACTCGAGATTATCGAAATGTCTTCCGACAGCGACAGAAAATTTCATGACCGCTGGATAGCTGCAGATTACCGAACGGGTGGAAGCGTCTGGTGGGCCCTTTCCAACAGCGTGGGTGAACTGATCGATGACGGGGAATGCTCAGTCACCCGTCTCTACGATTACAGCAAGAGTGTCTTCTGATGAACCGCCCTGCACGCGTCAGGGGGCTCTTTGCAGAGATAACGGGCTCCCTCGGGCCAGCAATCACTGCCTACGAGGCCTTGAGACTGGCAAGCCACCTCATCGAAGTCGCGGATGGTCTCGATCATGGACTGTCAGATCAGTTCAGGGAGCAGCGAGCGGCATTCTATGAGCAGCCAGTGGACAAGGTGCTGAACTCCGGACAGTGGCAAATAATGAAATATGAAAGGGACTTTGTGGCTGAAAGCTATGACGACGATGCGGGACTTTATCAGGAATCAAACGCCCTGAAGCAGATCCAGTGGAGTTGGTGACATGAAAAACAATCGTTTTGGAATTACGCTTGGTGTCAAAGAGCACCTCCATAGTGGGAAGCCCATCACTCGTTTGGAAGCGCTTATCCTTTTCGGCGTATCGAACCTAACCGATGCCATCAGCGAGATGCGCAAGGAAGGGTGGATCATTGAATCCCGGTCCATCTCGTTCGCCGCCGCCGTCAAACGCGTAAATGAATACGCTGTCCTTGAACCACCCAAAAACCTGCCGGTGCGCGAGATACAGCTCACCGAATACTGGATGAGTAAGTGAGGCGATGTTTCAGCAAACGACAACGAAAGATTCTCGCACTTGTCTCTGGCGGTCGATGCCAGGCGTGTGGCTGCAGGCTCACTCATAACTTCCATGCCGATCACATTCTGCCTTTCTCGAAGGGAGGCAAGACCATCACTGCGAACGGGCAAGCTTTGTGCCCGAACTGCAACCTCAAGAAAGGCAATAAGTCGATGACCGTCAAACTCCGTAATTGGCAGGTCGAAGCCCTCAACAAGGCTCTCACCTGGTTGCTCTCGAGCCAAGGCGACCGCCATTTCATCATCAATGCCGCACCCGGTGCAGGCAAGACCATTGCTGCCTGTGTGATCGCGCGCGAGCTGATCACCCGCGACGAGATCGATCGTGTGGTAGTCATCGCGCCGCGCGCTGAAGTGGTGAACCAATGGTCAGCTGATTTTCAGCGGGTTACTGGCCGCTTCATGAGCAAGGTTACCGGATCTGATGGGGATATCGATGCCCTTGGGATCGATGTCTGCTCGACATGGGCTGCCGTCCAGGGATTGCAGGATGGCCTGCAGGCCATTTGTAATTCGTCAAGGACGCTTGTGATCTGCGATGAGCACCACCATGCAGCAGTCGAAGCTGCATGGGGAAACAGCGCTGACAGTGCCTTTGTCCAGGCAAAACATGTTCTGGTGCTCACCGGCACACCGATCCGGTCCGACGGAGAGCGTTCGGTCTGGTTAGCATATGACGATGCCGGAGCGATAGATCATCCTGAGGGGGGCACTTACACACTCACCTATGGCGAGGCCGTTGACCTTGGCTACTGCCGACCAGTTACCTTTCACAAGCACGAGGGCCGCTTCACCGTGGACCTAGACGGCGGCGAGAGTGTCGAGGTCGACAGCCACAAACCCGCTGAGCTGACTAGGGAACTCAGGGGCATCCCCGGGCTCCAGAACGCCCTAGATTTCTATCGTCTCGCCTGCACGCCCCAGTATCAGGCTGATGGCGTAACACCGTTGATATCAGGCTATCAGGCAACCATGCTGGAGTGGGGCAGCAGAAAACTGGACGATCTTCGTCTCCGCATGCCCGAAGCAGGCGGACTGGTCATCGCTCCTGATATCAAGATGGCTGAGTATATGGCTAAGCTTCTCGCAGCAATCGAGGGCGAGGTACCCATGATTGTTCACAGCCAGATGAATAATCCGGATGCACGCATCAAGGCATTTCGCAACACTGACAAGCGCTGGATTGTATCGGTCGCGATGATTTCGGAAGGCGTCGATATCAAGCGCCTCCGCGTTCTGGTCCACTTGCCCAATGCGCTGACTGAGCTAGCCTTCCGTCAGGCCATTGGACGCGTCGTGCGCACGCAAGGCCACGACGATGATACCCGTGCCTATGTAGTGATGCCCTGCACCGAGACATTTGAGGCTTACGCACGTCGAATTGAGCTCGAAATGTCGCCCGGCAAGCGCAAGGACACGGGGACACCCGCCACACGGAAGTGCCCCGCCTGTCACACCGAGTGTGACGTCAAGGCTAAGGAGTGCGAATGCTGCGGCCATGAGTTTCCAGACCGCGGTGGGCCCCAGTTCAAGGGATGCAGTGATTGCGACGCCCTCAACCCGGTAGCGGCGACAAGCTGTCACGCATGTGGCACCTCTTTCGGTTCATCCTTCTCGCTCACCCTCGATGAAGCACTTCGGACGGGTGCCATTGTTCGCGGCATGGAGCTCGACGAAGCCGAGGTGGCCGCCGGTGAGATGATGGCCGGTCCTATCCGCCGAGATGTGCTTAACTCAGGAGATAGCACACTTATTCGTATCTATCGGCAGCTTCCCGACGAGAGCCTCGCTAGGTTCCTCATGATAGCAGAGCGCGCAAGAGGAGAGGCGTGAGGCAAACATCATGCCGAAGATGGGCCAATGAAATCGTGAGGTGGCCCTGTCCAAGAAATGTATTCGCCCAGAACGTGAGATCTGGCGCTTCATCAGTCGAGATTAGTGTGCATGCTTGCGAAGGCATCCGTAATTGAATGCACACAGAGTTCGGCCGCAAAATTACGAAACTTCGCCGCAGAAATTTACGAAGCGCATCGCCGGTACGAACTGTGCCAAATTTTGTGACTAGGGCACAGACATATTCACTCAGGTGGGCTGTGCCGCAAAGTTATCAGCAACGAAAGGAGACCTCTCGTGCGGCACAGACCGCCTGAATGAACAAATGCTTTGACCGCAGGCGAACTAGTTAAAAAAGCGATATACTTCAAGGGTTCAATAAACAGGCAAAATTGCCTGCAGGGTATCCCTGCCCGGCAGGCTGCAGTTCCATCTACTGTGTCAGTTCATTTCATGCTGATAAGAGCCTCCTTAGAAGGATAACCATCGCCCATGTATCCCGCTCGCAATATGCTTGAAGGGATAAGCCAATTTCCACTCTTCGTTCCGAATTACAATTGAGCGACGCGGCTTCGAGCCAAACAAGCTGGGCCGCTGCGCCATCGCCAACCTCGAGGTCGGAATAATCAAGCTCTGGCGCAATTGTCGGAAGCACCTTCTTGATTGACCAACTGCCCCGCTGATCTCTGTGGTAATAATGCGCCTGGGTAACGGGCAGAAGGTCCACAAACCGCGAAGCAATGGCCTCAAGCTCCGCCGCGATGTCTGGGCAGGCCTTCGCAAGGCCTCTTACACAGCTACGCTCGAAACTAGCGTTATAGGCAATGATTGACCCGGACGTTCCCAAACACGCAATTAAGGCCTCTGCGCATTTGCGCCGAGGATCAGACCCATCCACACTCAGAAATGAATGGTGTTCTATAGCACCGTCAGCAGTCTCTACATGGCAGGAAAACTGGAATGGGACTTGCTCATATGGCCGGGTTCCTATCCATGCAGGCACCGGAAGCGCGATCGTCTCAAAGTCGAGATAGTGTCTAGGGAAATCCCAATCTTTTGTCGTCTGTATTGCTCCAGCCGGGTCATGATATGCAATGCCGCTTACCGTCGCTTGGTGAACAATGCGGTGTTGCGGTTTCTTCAAAAACTCCGCTGGCAGATCTCGGAGGTCAAATATCTCCTCCTTGGCCATTTCATCAGCAAGGCGGCCGCCAATTCTCGGCAGAATAGCAATGGGCCATTCGGGTGGGGGCGGTATGTCCTTGCTGCAATATCCCTGAAATTCGCAAGAAAAGGGCTTCAGACAGTGCGGCCCGGTATCAATTTGTGGTTCGGAACCAGCCAGTGTCTGCCGCGCATTCGCAACCACCTCATTTCGCATGGAAACGATTGGGCGAACCATTTCAAGCAGCGGCGCATCCTTCAGCAGGCCGCGATAGTCTCCCAAATTGGTCAAGATGAACCCTGTGTCGATGTGGCGGATAGCCGCATCATCAATTTCAATGCCGCAATGCTCCAAGACCCAGACTTGAGTTGCTAGATCGCCAAAATGATAGTCTTTCACTCCTGTGGAGCTTTTGACTTCTGCCATTCGCCAGCCATTCTGGCCGACTGGTTCTAGGATGTCAGCTTGGATGAGCACCCCATCATGCACAAAGGTCGCTTCGTAGATTGGACCACGGTAGCCGGCCGCCAGCAAATCAGCAGTCTGCTCCAAGGCCGCCCTAAGGTCTGGCTGCGCTTCTATCATGACGCCGCCGGGCACAAGGTCACAGGCTATGGCGCCAACCTTATGACCAACTGCAAAACGAAGCTCTGACTGCGCCTGTGTTTCAGCAAGATCGCGCCGATGCACTGAAAGCCAGAGCTTCTTTGGACACTGCTCGAAAGCCGTGGTGCGGGATTTTGAAAGGCCGTGTTTTCGGGGCTCAGAACTCATGGCAGTGCAGGCCATGACAGGCGGACCTCGGGCATCAGTTCCTTCAACTGTACAGGCGCAAGGACCTCAACATGATCCCCCCATTGCAAGAGGTGCCAGGCCATCTCCAGCAAACCACCTGCACGAAATCGAACGATCAACTCGCCGCCTTGAGCATCTTGAAACTCTTGGCTGTGATGGAAGAGATATTGGCGAGCATTGGGAGCTGCTTCTGCCGAGAACCGCCAAACCACATCTTGGGCAGGTTCCTCAAACACCCCAAAGGACTGAGACACGAGTTCCTTCAGGTCGAAAGCCGGATCACGCTCGAAAGAGACCTGAAGTAGCTTGATTTTCGAAATTGACGGCAGGCTGAAGAATTTCGGTTTTGTCTGCCCGACCTCATTGCCCACAAGGTAATGGCGATGCCCATAAAGGAAACCGAGCGGCGCAACTGTCCGCAGGCTCGACGACACACCCGAGCGCGCAGTATATTGGAATGTCACCAACCGGCAGGACTTGATCGCGGTTCGAAGTAACTCGAACAAGGCGGCGGGAATGGCCGGACGGGGCCCCGCCCTGTGCGCAATACCTTCTGCTTCAGTCAGCGCTTCAAGATCGGGGTCTATGTGGCGCAGACGATTGGCGGCGAGCATATTGCGCACCTTTGACCCAAGCATCTGCAAATCGTTGGCATGCGTCTCAAGATTGGCATGCCTCATGGCCTGCACGGCCGTCTCAAGTGCCGCTAAATCTTCTGCCGTCAGATCGGCAAAGGTTTGGGCACTGCCTGATGGAAGCCGCCACCTTTTTGTCCTGTCGCCGGTAGGCACCTCTATTGCTTCAGGGAATGCCCGCACAACCGCGTCACGCATGCGGATCGCTGTGCGACGGCTAACGTCAAACTTTTCTTCAATCTCACCCAATGTCAGCCCCCCACGGGTGGACTGCATTTCTAGTGCTAATTGTATGAGACGTTCGGCCCGGCTGTATCGCATGTTCCCTCCAACATCGTTCCGGTAACACCTAACTATGCCAAATGAGGGCATTGGTGTGCGCCTTACATGCCGGATATGCGATTGTGCTTTTTATAAAAGCTATATTTTCAGAAGCTTTATCGTAACAAGTGTCTCTACTCGCAGGGGCGTGGGGGAACAGAATGAACTTCAAAATTGTCGCTGCAGCTGTGCTTATGTCCTCTGGCGTGGCCACGTCAGCGTTTGCTGCTCCGCCGTCGCCTGAACAGATTTTAGCTGAGGCATCGCGATATACCGTCAAGATTGAAGTGTTGAACGAGATCGCCCTCAATCAGGACACTGGCGGATCGGCGTTTGGGGCAGGTTTTCTTGTGGATCGAGCAAGAGGCTGGATCGTCACAAACGCCCATGTTGCGACACGATCCCCTAGCACCTTGCGGGTTGCATTTCGGGGCGAGGCGGCGATTGAAGCCAAACGTATCCATATAGACGCTGCTAAAGACTTGGCTGTGTTAGCAATCGATCCGGCGGATATCCCCTCGACAGCCATACAAGCTGTGCTGGCTTGTGATGCAGTTCCAAGCCCCGGCGCATCCCTCCTTGCCTTTGGTCACCCATGGGGACTGTCCTACACAGCCTCGCGCGGCATTTTGTCAGGACTTGCCTGGTTCTACCCAAACCAGTTGATACAGACAGACGCAGCGATCAACACTGGCAACTCTGGCGGCCCGTTGATCAATCTTGCCGATGGGCGCGTTATTGGGGTTAACACTGCAACTTATCAGCCGGATACTGCCAGCGGCACTTCAACAGCCATTGGTCTTGCAGAACCTATTCCCTCCATTTGCACCATCCTCGATCTGCTTAAAGTAGGCGGTGACGCAAGGCTGAGGCTGCTGCCTGTGGCGATTGCCACGGCTGGTGAGGATCTTCGGCCCCGTGTCGCAGACGTATTTGACAACAAAAGTGGCCTCAAAAATGGCGATATCATTCTGCGCGCGAATGGCGGGAAAGATCTCGAGACCTATGCCGATCTTCTCACCTCGCTACGCGGCGCGGGCAATGTGACCAACATAACCGTGGACCGTAAGGGCAAGGTTTTGGATGTCACCTCGCCCGTCAGCATTGTGCCGGATGCACTTAAAGCACGAGCCATCAATTTTTCTGGCCTGATCATTTCAGAGCCCTGGAAGCTAGATGATTTTGAGGTGAACCCGAAACGCAACCTTGTCATCGATTGGTATGAAAACGGTGAGGAGGGTGTACTCGCAGGAGCTCAAGTCTCCGATTACATCGTCAGCGTCGATGGTCAGAGTTTTGAAAAGGTAGATGCGCTCTACAGCTATTTGGACAGTGTATCGTCAGATCAAACTGTCGAGATCATCTTGCGGAGAGCTTCATTGGCTCCCGAGGTTCACCGGGAATATCACCACATCGAACTGTCCAGAACGAAACTGGAATGGGTGGCGGCGCATTGAGATAAGAAATAAAATAGAGCTGCCTATTTCAAATACTCAGACGTGCCTCGTGAAAACTGAATGTGGCCGGTGATCTTGAGGTCCAGATCGAGGCATTCATCGAGCACCACAATCACCAACGCTACCATGAGAGCCTTGAAAAATTTGACACCCGCCGATGCCTGCTTCGGCAGGGCTGCGGCCATCATCAAACAACGTGAAATGATTAGGCGACAGACTATCGCATACCGGCGCTTGCAACACGGCAAGCTTGCCGCAAAACATCAACCCCTAGATTAGGCGGAAACTCCGCTAATATTTGCCGCCTCGTGGCTAAAATAATCTGACAATGTACAATTATTGAACATCACGCCGGGCAATTGTATCGTCATCAATCACATATTCATAGAGATGAAGCGTCTTGGTGGCGATCATTTGGATCGCTTGCTCAACCGATCCAGGCGACACAAAGAACCACTCCCGAGGGTCTACACCTCTGCCAAACCTGTCCGGGATCCGCACGTTGACACATGCCCCGGCGAAGAAACGATGGAGCAAAGTCTCGATCTTGCGTGGGTGAACGCCGCGGGTATCATACTCTGCGAGGATTTCGGCGCTGGCCAACAGAAAGGTTGGATCAGCCGCGGCACCTGCGAGGCGATCGGCAGGGCTCCCGGTTGTCGATCCGATCTTTAAGATGTGACTGCGTAAATCGTTTAACGCTGGATCGGTAGATAGCGTCTTCGCCACATAGATACGTCCTGTGATCGGGCTCTCATGCCCATCGAATATCAGCCCTGCAGCCGCCGACAAAACACGTCGGCTATTATCAGCGCGATAGAGTGCCTTGCCGAACGAGCGCAGCAGGTGATCACTCTCAGTGCCATTGTCATAGATAATCCGAAGTCTAGCGTCCTTCTGGTCACCTCTGGTTTGCCATGCGCCAACCTCAGCGATCAAGGCGAACTGCCCATCAATAATGAACAAGTCGCCTTTAGCGATCTGGTAGGTCGAATTCGTTGGCACAGTCCCGCGGAACCCAGCGGCCACATCGGCGACACATTCATCGAAAATCGGAGCGAACAGGTCGAAGTCCCTACAAGGCACGCGTTCCGCGATGACATCAGCAGCCGCCTTCATCTGCGGCTCGGGGGTCGCCCGGAATTCGAAGATGTGGTCATCCGGGGTGACAAGAAGATCATCGCCAGCAGCAATTAGGTCATCGAGACTGGCGGGAAGCTGAGGAGCCGCTTTGGCAGCAAGAACCAACAGCCCGTGTTGATCGAGATGCGCCAGTGCTGCCGCCTTTGCTGGAGCTGCCCGATAGGCGTCTAAGCGCACGCCAAGACGCATTTCCTCTGGCGTCCGGGCGCTGGCCTCAGGGGCACGTCCGTGGCGCTCTTGGAAGGCTACAATCTCGAGGAAAAGCCGGGCCTGATCATCAGATTGCGTCGGCACACGCCTAACCTCAGGAACGAAGAGTTTGTCCTTGTTCGCGATGAGCTCATCAAGCACTTCATAGAACCGGCTGTTGTCGGTAGACATCAGGCCGCCTGGCCTTTCTCACGCTGCCGGCGAATGGCCGCCGCCCGTATCCACGCCAAAACTTCGGCCATGCGCTTCTCGATCGGATTGGCCGAATTCATGTCCGGCTCCCGGCCATGCTGTTCCTTGAAGGCGCGGATACGGGGTACCTGAGCCAGCGCTTCGGCTTCGCTGATGTCTATGCGGGTTTCAGCAATGGACTGATGGATACGCCGCAGGACGGATTCCCCAAGGGCTTTCGACAGGATTTCATAGGATTGCTGGAATGGATTGACCTGATCAATTAAGTCGATGTTGAGATCTGGCATCGAGATGAACCTCGAAGTCAGCTTCAGCAATTGCGCATGCGCCTTCTGGCCATCGGTAGCCTGATCACCTTCAGAACGTGCAAGCCCAGATGCACGACTGTTTTGGGTAAGCGTCGCCAGCACCGCCCGACGAGCGACGAGATTCTGACGGATTACTTCGATATCATGCTCATTCTCGGCAATGTCAGGATAACGGCGCGCGATAATGTCTGGGATGAGATACTGATTGATGGTCTCAGCCGGAAACTCGTCAGGGATCAAGCTGACGCGAAGCACCTGCGAATCCTGGAGCACCGCTGCCATCAAGTCCGTCATATCCGTCTGAATGATCTCCCGAGCTCGCTGGCTTGTCGGCTCCTTGAAGCCGCTGATCTCGATGGTCGGCTCCGCCGCGAGCAGGTCGATTCTGACGGTTGGCCGGGCGGCGCCATCGAACTGGTCATCAGACGGCCGCGTCTTGAAATTGAAGTTAGGAGCTAGGACCTGCTCCATCAGAAGCGAGCAGGCAATCGCCTTCAGCATATCGTTGACAGCGGTCCGGACTACATCGTCATCGGTATCAGGTTCGGCGATCAAATTAGTGAACTGGGCATGGCTCTTGCCTGGGGCATCGCGTGTGGCACGGCCAATAATCTGCACTACCTCCGTCAAGGAGCCACGATAGCCGATGGTCAGGGCATGTTCGCACCAAATCCAATCAAAGCCTTCCTTTGCCATTCCCAGCGCGATAACGATATCCAAGTCATCCTTGGCTTCAACATTGCGAAGGCCGGATAGGACGGTTTGCTGAGTGTCCGGCGTCACCAGGTCAGCAATCTTGAGGATACGGCCGCACGGCGTTCTCAAGTGCTGGAAACCGGTAGCCGCATCAATGCAAACCACATCTCCAAGAGCATCGAGGATGCCGTTCATTTCCCGGATCTTGTCGCCCAAGGCGGCCTGCGATTGAACACTTGGAATATGGATGATCGTCTTCTTGTTTGGGTCAAGTACCTCGCCAATCGCGGACAGATAGCTCCCGTGGTAAAAATGGTAACCGATGCCTAGGGTTTTCAAGTGCTCATAGCCCGAAAGCTGCTCATAATAGGTGTAAGTGACACGGGTGAACTTTTCCTCGTCTTCGGCCCGTAACACCGGCACCTGATCGCCACGGAAATATGAGCCCGTCATTGCGATGAGATGGGCAGCGCCTGCGTTCATGACGGCGCGGATCAACTCACCAAGTCGATTGTCAGCGTCCGCCGACACGTGATGGAACTCGTCTACAGCTAGAACGCAATCGTTAAACGCTGCAATCCCCTTGTCATCGCACATCATGCGGTCGAATGCGGATCGCAGAGTGGCATGGGTGCAAATGAGGATCTGATCATCGCTGTTCATGAACCTGATGAAGGCCTTGATCTTGCCGCCTTCGCCCCCGATCAGGTCACACAGATTGTTCTGCGGTGCCACAATCCAGTCAGCGAAGAAGCCATGGCCTTTCAGATTGGTCGAGCGGAACGAGTTTCCGATCGAACGTTCGGGCACAGCCACGATTACCTTTTTCAGTCCCTGATTGCGGAGCTTGTCTAAACCAAGGAACATAAGAGCCCGACTCTTGCCCGACGCCGGTGGTGATTTGATTAAGAGGTACTGCGAATTCCTAGCGTCATACGCCCGAGCCTGGATGGCCCGCATGCCTGACCCGTTGTTTGACTTGCTGGCGCCAGAGGCACCATACTCGACGGTGATGAAATCGGGCATCGGTCCCTCCGGTTCAGGCGGCCTTAGCCGCGGTTTTGGTCATGCGAGCGTATAGCTTGAACAGGCGTTCAAGCCGCTCATGGTCATCTTTGAAGGGACGCCCGATGTATACATTTTCAAAATATTCATCGAGATTTCGGTGCGCCTTTAGGAGTGTCATCGGCATTGTGTCAGGGTTGTAAAGCCAAGCTATCGACTTGCCATCCGCGATATAAGGCTCACGAATACGCATTATATCAAACGCGTAGTTCTCCAAGGCTTCTTGCTGTGCTTTCGAGAGGTCAGGCAGGGGAAATGTGTTGTAGACGAGCGTGTTCGAATATCGCAGTCTGGTTTCCAGTCCGCCTGCGACAGCCTTGGCCCAAGCCACATGCAGCGCAGAACTGATTATTGCGAAGATCCACATCGGGCCATCATGTATGGAGAAAGCCAGATTGCTGATCACTGGCTCGGCACTCATGACCTCAACTGGAATGTATAGCCTGTTTTCTGATGCAGTCATTGCGACCACAATCTGATTGCGATTGGCTGTGTGCATCTCGCGAAACTGGTGCGGTCGAGCCGCCAAACCCCTCGTCCCCTTGTCCGTTGAACTGAGACGGAAGGCCTTGCAGGCGGCGATCCGGTCGGCAACCGGTGGGACCGATTGCGCTAACTTCAGGTTATTGTCTGGTATCCAGAGACAATAACGCGGCCGACTGTCCAGCAGCTCCTGGGTTCCATAAAGTGGACGAACGAGGACAGACGCCTGAGGAAAATCATTGAGCAGT
Source organism: Sphingobium sp. (assembly GCA_035196065.1). Classification (NCBI taxonomy): domain Bacteria; kingdom Pseudomonadati; phylum Pseudomonadota; class Alphaproteobacteria; order Sphingomonadales; family Sphingobiaceae; genus Sphingobium; species Sphingobium sp. The sequence continues at coordinate 1,497,799 of CP136575.1, read as the reverse complement.
TTCTCACGATCGTCCGCACTAAGAATGAGCGCTCCTCCGTCTGCAGGCATATTCCCCCACCTCATGAGCGGCTTTCCGCTTTTGGAGTGAGATAACCCTTTAACAATCACGTCGGGGGCGGCGGCTAGATAGGCATTGATATTATCCACCGTCGTTATACGCTCCGCGCTGTATAGCCTGCGTGGAACGGACTTATCTCCAACCCCGATGATTACGCACGTCACGCCTGGGTTCTTAGCAGCGCTGTTTGCCCATTTGAAACCTTGGTGAGCAAAAATGATACGATGGTCTTGGTCAATGACATGTGGCCACAGCAAACCAACCTGCTCCCCTTGGCAAATGGAATTAGTTGAAACGAACGCAAATGCTGTACCACCTGCTCTTAGGTACTTAGTTCCACAGGCAAACCAGCAAGCAACATAATCGAGCCTCTTAAACTTGTCAGTAAGCGGAGAAAAAACATTGATGATTTCTTGTTTTTGCGCGGGTGTCTGGTTCGCGCGTCCCAGATAGGGAGGGTTCCCAACAACATAAGTCTCGTTATCCCGAGACGGGGGGCAGACACTTGTCCAATCCTCCTGCAATGCATTTCCTACCACAATGCTGCCAGCGTCCGTTAGCGGCAGCACGGCGGTAGGGGTTGAACAAATCTCATCGAGCTTTCGGTTCATCTGGTATTGCGAAATCCAGAGTGACAGCTTCGCTGTCTCGCAAGCGAAGTCGACTGGATCGATACCAAAAAAGCTACTTATTTTAACTGCTGTCTTGAAATCAGTATAGGCAACCTGGCCCTCACGGTTTACATCCCTTATCCGCTTGTAGACTTCGGTTTCGAGTAGGCGAAGTTCACGATATGCAATGATAAGAAAGTTGCCGGAACCACACGCGGGGTCGAACACACGGACACGTGATATTCGGTCGACCAGTTTTTCCAGCGCCTTTACATTGTTGCCGGCGCCTATGAGCTGTTCCCGAAGGCCACTGAGAAACAACGGTTCCAGGACCTTCATTATGTTTGGCACCGACGTGTAATGCATCCCGAAATCAGCGCGCAAATCTGTCTGCACGATTGCCTGGATCATGGAGCCGAAGATGTCGGCGTGTATCTGGTCCCACTGCAGGTAAGCAGCCTCAATAAGCAGGCGTCGGGCCTTGCGGTTAAAGTTCGGAACATCGGTGTGATCGCGAAACAGGCCGCCATTGACATAGGGGAAGTCCGCAGCAATCCGCTGGGATCGGACACCCTTGGCTCGTCGAGTATCCTTTTCGGCGATGTCGAGGGCAAGAAAAATGTCTTCTATGACGCGCTTGGTGTCGGATCCATCGATCTGCGTCGCTTCTCGTTGGATCGCTCTGACAAACAGCTTTTCAGCGAAGATGCCCGTGTCTTCGGCGAACATGACGAACAGTAGCCGTGTCATGAACAAGTTCAAATCATGGACGCGCTCTGCGCCCCAAGTAGGGTTCGCATCACGAATGGCATCATGAAATTTAGCCATATGGCGAGCGGCACGAACGTCGGCCTCGGTTTCAGGCACCGGCTTGTACCGCTCGCCTCCGAACATGGGCATTAGAAAGTCATAGTTAACCGGCAGCTTTGAGAGCTCATCGAAGTCTGGCGTCTCCCCAGTCTTGGTGTCGACGGCTACAAACTCCTCGCCATCCGTGCTCACTAGAAAACGGGGGGCATTCTTCGCTGCGGCAGCCTTTATTCCGGCCTGAGACGCCTTCAGAGCTTCCAAAGCAGCCTGGGCTTGACCAGGCGCTGCGGGCCGGTAGAGCAGTTTTCTCGGCCATAGGATATCGGTAGAGACCACTCCCTCGGGGTGCTTCATACGTAGCTTGGACACTTCGTTGCGAGAAGCCTGATAGGCTTCCATTAAACGGAACGGAAAATCGTGCAACGAGACCGTGCCGGCCGATACATCAAAGACGAGTTGATCGAGTTCTTCCTCAATCTGGATTGTGTTCAACTTCATTCCCCCGATTTTCTTTTTGACCCGGGCCTAGCTTGCTGAAATGCTCCTGAAACCTTGCGACCAACATACGCCGGACGCCCAAAACTTAGCAAACTCTATGTACAAAACTGAGCTTCTGCCAGTTCGCAGCTGGCACTCTGCCATTCGGCTGCAAGGGACACTAAGTTTAATCGCATTTGATCGCGCGTTTGGTTCATCTAGTCTCTTGGATCGTAAGATTGTGATTTAGAGAGCCATTTTTAGACTCGCTAAGTGTTTTCAAGATGGCGTGCGCGACATACAAAGCCAGTTTCACGGGTACCGCATTCCCGATTTGTTGCTCAACCTGTGATACCGAGCCTTGAAACTCAAACGTACCAGGGAAAGTCTGAATCTCTGCTCTTTCACGCGTTGTAAGTGGTCGGAGACCTTGGGTGACGGGGGCCTTATCCGCCGGATGCAGGTTGTAAGTTGCCGGAATTGGTCTGTTAACCCGGCGGATCGTAGCAGCAGGTTCGTCGACGCTAAATATTCCGCGTCTCTTATAATTCCTAGGATGTGCGTAATAGAAGTCAAAAGGCGTACGGGGCCCAAAGTGATCACGTACAGTCATTCGTTCGGCCGACAGGCCTTCATCCAGCGCGGAACCGAAGGCATCGTCATGGAGCGACAGATGGCCAATCAAAAAATATCTTTTTCTCATTTGAGGCACACCGACCCGACATGCCTCGATAACCCTACTCGTCAAACCGTATCCAGCATCCCGGAAGACGTCTATGGCATCATAAAGAAACTGACTTCGTTCGATGTTGTAAACGTTTTCCATTACGAAAAGGTGTGGCTTTAAATTTGCAACAATACGTGCAAACTCAACAGTCAGATTTGCTCGATCTGTTGATTTTTTATTGTTTGCAATAGAAAAATCTTGACACGGAGGTCCACCGATTATGACTTCAGGAAAGTATTGTCCAATATGATGTGAACAATAATCAGCATTTGAAAGATCAAGTTCGTGTACAGCGTGTTTGAAGTTTCTTCTATACGTCTCAATAGCAGGAGACCAAACCTCATAAGCAGCAGCCAGCTGAAAACCAGCTTGCTCAAAGCCCAAAGAAAACCCACCACATCCTGAAAATAAATCAACTGTTCTCATTATAATTGACCTAAATCAGAATCAAAATTCTTTATTTTAGTGGCGACGTATTTAGCCAAGTTTACAGGAACTGCGTTTCCGATTAAAGTGTTTAGGTTTGTTTTAACTCCAACAAATTTGAAATTTTTGGGAAACGTTTGAATACGGCTCCGCTCTAAAACTGTTAATCCTCTGAGAGATTCGTTGATCGGAGCCGTGTCATCTTTGTGCCCCGGATATCCTCTTGGCACTGGCCGGTCGACAGCTCTTATGGTCGCGCAAGGTTCATCGACACTAAAAACCCCCCTTCGACTATAATTTGTCGGAACCCGAAAGTAATGATCAATATTGATCTCGTTGCCTAGGTATTCTCTCATAGTAAGCGGCTTGTTCGACAAGCTGGAGGTCAGACTTTTCTCGAGAAACGCATCAACTTGACCGAGGCAACCGATCAAAAACAGTCGTTTACGGCTTTGCGGTACTCCGCAGAACGCAGCATCTAATTGCACCTGGGTGAGGCCGTAGCCTGCTTCTTTAAAAGCGCGCTTAGCGTCTAAGAATACTTCGCTGAACCTCGCTCTTGGTACATTTTCGAATACGAAATAACGAGGGCGCGATAAGATCACGATGTCCGCGTATGCACGTGTCAGGTTTGCACGCTTGCCTCCTGATTGCAGAGGGCCGGCGCTAGAGAAGTCCTGGCATGGCGGACCACCGATGATCACATCCGGTGACAATCGGACTATTTCCGGAATGATGGCAGGATCACTAAGATCTGCTAGTTTGGCTGGATGCGAGAAATTTTGCGTGTAGACCTCGACGGCCGGCAACCAATGGTCGAATGCAGCGACTATTTGGAAACCAGCCTGCTGGAACCCTAGCGACATTCCGCCGCAGCCTGCAAACAAATCCACCGTCCGAAGTGTCGAGCTATCGCCGAAGTCCGAAGATGGATCATACCCATTGGAACTTTGGTGGCTCTCGTGAGCACGATCTGGATCATGGCGGTCGCTCATTTGCAAGCAACGATGCCCCGACATGCAGTGATAAGCGTGCTCTTTTCCCAACAGCGCGTAGCTGCGGCTTCGAAGCTGTCGCCACTGGGCTCCTGCGCCTTCGCATCGCGCCTGGTTTGATTGATCCGACCAACGCTCCATCCGGCTGGGCCAAGGACGCTCTTTGACCGATCTGCTAAAACGGACAGGTCACTCATTTCACATTGCCACACATCGAGCCTCTTTCAACCTTGGAAGGCGACTAAGCACAAATTTGCGCCAATTTCGCGCGACATTCGAAGCCAACTTCGCGGACCAGAATGATGGATTCGCCCTAAGGGCACCACCCACGCGTCGGCCACGCTCATGCCAAAAACATGCCATGAACTCAACGACCTTCTGCCGCGCTGGCAAGGAGATGTCGTAGCAACCTGATGCGTAGCGCCGGTTGAGATGGTAGCGAGAGCCCATAATTTTTAACAGCCAGAGTGTCCGCATCTCTAGCTTAGCATTTTTCTTTTTACGCCGTATCATGCGCCGCCGGAGATCTGGCGAGTGCTCGCGATCTCCTCTCATTCCAAACCTTTACCGAAACAAATCATCCGCGCTGGCATCATGGTCCAAAAGCTTTGCTTGAACGTCAATTGCTATCTGTGACCGAACAAACAAAGAACGTCTACTCAAAAAGTTTCAAACGTCGATGATTTCTGCGCCGGCGTGAAGTGGATTGTACGCGGGCATTTGGTGTGCAGTACCCAGCGGATGCCAGTACCGCGCGCACTGCAACTGCAAGTTCAGCGCCTTTTAGCCGGCCCGCCCAACGCCCACAGTACCGTTATTGTTCATCTCGGAACCGATGCACGCGAGCAGCGCAACCATCCTGTCCCGTTCCTGTTCATTGATGCAGCGGTTCATGGGTAAAGTGGACCAAAAGTCTAGCCACAGCTTTTGCTCTCGCTGCAGATGAATTGCTGGACTATCTTACAAAGCTTAGAATGTGTCCGGTCCACGAGCAGACCGTGGATCAGGCAGTCCTGACCTGCCCGCCAGGGCCTTGGCTGGTGGCGGGTGCTGGCAGTCAGCCGGGCTTCGATCCTGTATACACATAGCACTCGACTTCTGGTGCGACTGGAGCGAGTGGACCCGCGCACGAGTCGCGGTAGGCTGTTAATCGGCTGACGCGCGCCCCTGCTGGTACGGCCGGCGGGGCTTTGGGTGGTGCAGCGGCAAGGTGCTGCTGCAATGGAGACCACCCATTGGATAGACGATTTTACAATCCTGAACAAAGTACAGCGAGCAAGGCCGCTATGGTGCGGGCGATGCTCATGACAGAAGATGGCGCGAGCCTCGCTGAGATCATGCAGGTAACTGGCTGGAAGGCCTGTACGTGTAGGTCATTCCTCACATCTGTGCGCACAAACCGCCGCTACAGACTGCTGCGTTCGAAGGTGACAGGCGTCAGCCGCTATCATCTGGAGATGATGCGGTGAGGGGTGCGGATGAAGATATAGGGCTGCAGCTTACCGCTATTCCCAACTTATCCCTGCCTGATCTGTTGGAGCAGTGGCGCGCTCTTGGCTTTGGTGAAGCACCCCGGCTACCCCTGCCCCTAGTCAAGCGCCTGCTCGCACAGTTGGTGCAGGAACAGACCTATGGTGGGCTTTCAGCGTCAGCAATGCGCAAGCTGGATGCAGCTGCCTATGTGGATGAGAGCGGCATAGCTGTTGGTTCATCTTCACCATCTGCATCATCGAAGCACTCAGCATGCCCCACAGGCGCACATCCATCACCAACATTCTCATCGTCACCGCCCGTTCCAAGGCGCCCCTCCCGGCCCTCCCCTCCTTTACGCCAAGTTACACTTGCAACAGGCACACGCCTTGTACGTGAGTGGAATGGCCGCACGATCAGCGTCGATGTGGTGGGCGATGGCTTTGTCTGGAATGATGTGCGTTATCGCTCCTTGAGCGAGATTGCGCGAACCGTCACCGGTACGCGCTGGTCAGGCCCCAGGTTCTTCGGGATTGCAGGCCGTGGCTGAGAGTTTCAAGCGCTGTGCTGTCTATACGCGTAAGTCGACAGAGGATGGGCTCGAACAGGAGTTTAACAGCCTTGATGCCCAATATGAGGCTTGTGCGGCTTATGCATTGAGCCAGAAGCATGAAGGCTGGCATCTCTTATCCGACCGTTATGATGATGGCGGCTTCTCTGGCGGGAATATGGAACGCCCTGGCCTTAAGCGTCTGCTTGAGGATGTGGCAGATGGCAGGGTCGATATCATCCTTGTCTATAAGATCGACAGATTGACCCGAAGCCTGTCTGACTTTGCCAAAATCGTTGATGTCTTGGATATGGCCAAGGCAAGCTTTGTATCGATCACACAGGCGTTCAACACCACAACCAGCATGGGCAGGCTTACCCTCAACATGCTTCTCTCCTTTGCCCAGTTCGAACGTGAAGTGACCGGCGAGCGGATCAGGGACAAGATCGCTGCCTCCAAGCGCAAGGGGCTATGGATGGGTGGACCACTTCCCTTAGGCTATGATGTCAAAGACCGGCGGCTTGTGATCAATGAGACGGAAGCTGATCTCGTCCGGCATATCTATGCCCGCTATCTGGAACTGGGCTCAGTTGTAGAGCTTGTCGATTATCTCAATGCCAAGGGGTATAAGACCAAGGTTAAACTTGGAGCCAATGGTTCCCAGCGCGGTGGCGGTATCTTCCGACGCGGCATGCTCTATCACTTGCTTGCTAACCCCATTTATCAGGGCAACATCGCCCATAAACAGGATGTCTATCCAGGCGAGCATGATGCGATCGTCACTGACGATATCTGGCAGGCGGTACAGGACAAGCTCAAAGCCAATACGGCAGGCTCATCGCGACGGCTTAAGGGTCAGCAACCCAGTCTGCTGACAGGCATCCTCATCGATAGTGAAGGTCGGGCCATGACCCCCAGCCATGCAAGCAAGGATAAGGGCAAGGGTAAAAGCAGCGTTACTGGCACAACTAACGGCCAAGGCGATGGTGCGCCCGGTAGCAAAGGCCAGACCAAGAGATTGCGCTACCGCTATTATGTGACCCGCCCTGACCTGTACAAAGATCAGCCTGCCTATAGGATCTCAGCACATGATCTGGAGCAGATCGTCACTCAAAGGCTAGCGGCCTATCTTGCCGTACAGTCTAACATCGCATACCTAGCCAGCAGCGACATTGATGCCCACGCCTTGCAGCAGGCGCTCGCAAAGGCAAGCGTAGCCGCAGCAACGCTGCGCAATGGCTCTGTGCAGGCAAAGCATCAGATCATTACCCAGATACTCGCACAGGCTATGCTCCATGAGGACCGGGTAGAGCTTACACTATCGCAATACGGTCTTGCGCAACTTCTCGGCATTCCAGCCAACCCGCAATCCGCGCCCACCATCCTCAGTGTGGCTGCCAACCGCCTGCGGCACGGGCGGCAGATCCGATTGGTCATTGAAGGTGATGGGCCACCTTCGACGGCATTAGCCGGGCCCGCCGGCCCGAAGCCCTCAGCCCAAGTCGCTTTGTCTCAGCAAAGGCAACGCGATACTAACCTAATTGCTGTGCTTGCCGAGGCTCATGCTGCGCGAAAGCTCGTCCTTGCGCATCCCTATACCTCGCTGGCAGAACTCGCCAAACAGCAAGGCACGTCTAGCAAGCATCTCGCCAAACTCATCGAGCTATCCTGTCTCGCCCCAGATATTGTGACCGCGATACTCGCAGGCAAGCAGCCGAGCTCACTGACCACAACTAAGCTACGCACCGCGGCGATCCCGGTCTCTTGGGCTGAGCAGCGAACTTTGTTCCAAATAAGCTAACTCGACAAAACGCGAGAGAGGCGAATCTCGCGCTAACGTCTCCAATTTATCGATGTCAAAAAGCGGCCGAAAAACCGCCACTGGAGACTGGTGCCATTTTAGATGCGCCAAGGCGGCACATAGAAGCTGTCTCCAGCGCAACATCCAACGCGACAAAACCACCAAAAACTGCGCCCTTTCGGGCCCAGTCTGCGACTTTCATCATTGGAGATCAGCCGGTTAAGGGACTGTATGGTGCCCAGAAGAGGACTCGAACCTCCACGCCCTTGCGAGCGCCAGCACCTGAAGCTGGTGCGTCTACCAATTCCGCCATCTGGGCACGGGATGCGGGGCCGCTTATGCTCCGCATCTAGGGTAGGCGCGCTCCTTTAAAGGGTGGGGCGCGCATGTCAACAGGGCGCGCGCGGCTTTTTTGGCAATGACCGTTCGGGAAGCGGTTCCATCTCACAGTCAGGAGTCCCCACCCTCTCTCGCCCACCCTTCCCCCTCCCACCCCTCTTGCCTCGCGCGCGGGGATGGTGCAAAGCGCGCGGCAGTTTCTCCCACGCATAAACGGGCATTTCGATGAGCGATCTCAACGGCAAATTGGTAACGGTTTTTGGCGGCGGCGGCTTTATCGGCCGCTATGTTGTGCAGGCCTTGTGTGATGCGGGCGCGCGGGTGCGCGTGGCTGTGCGCAAGCCGACGCTGGCGGGCCATGTGAAGCCGCTGGGCAATTTGGGTCAGGTATCGCTGTGCGCCGCGGATGTGACCAAGCCGGGCACGGTCGCCAATGCGCTGGCCGGGGCGGATATGGCGGTGAACCTTGTCGGCGCGTTCGACAATATGGATGCCATCCAGCGCGTGGGCGCGGAAATTGTGGCGCAATGCGCAGCAAAGGCAAATGGCGGGGCGGGGCTTGCCGCGCTGGTCCATATGTCTGCCATTGGCGCAGATAGCGAAAGCGACAGCATCTATGGCCGCAGCAAAGGCCAGGGCGAAGATGCCGTGCGCGCCGCCTTTCCGGCTGCAGTCATCCTGCGTCCGTCGATCGTTTTTGGCCGTGAAGACCAGTTTATCAACCGCTTTGCCGGGCTGATCCGCCTGTTGCCGGTGGTGCCGGTGATCGGTGCGGATACGAAATTCCAGCCGGTATTTGTGGGCGATGTGGCCCGTGCCGTCGTCGCGGCGCTGCGCGGTGATGCCCAAGCGGCTGGCCAAACGCTCGAACTGGGCGGGCCGCAGACGCTGTCGATGCTCGATCTCAACCGCTGGATCGCCGCTGCGACCGGCCGGGACAACAAATTGTTCCTTCCCGTGCCCGATGTGGCGGCCAAAGCGCTGGCCTTTGGCACAGGCTGGCTGCCGGGTGCGCCGATCACCGCCGACCAGTATAAGATGCTGGCCAAGGATAATGTGGTGTCGGGCGCCAATGGCCTCGACCGTTTTGGCATTGTCGCGACGCCGATGGACGCGGTCGCGCATGACTGGCTGACGCTGTATCGCAAGCATGGCCGTTTCAGCGGCACGGTTGCGGCTTGATCAAGGCATTTATAGACACACAAAGACTGTCACCCCCGACCTGATCGGGGGGCCATGGCCTGCTGCAACGTTTAGACCGAACGGGCAGAGCATGGATTTCCGCCTTTGCGGGAATGACCAAAAGGGAGTGGGGCAAAACCGATGAGTGAATTTTGGACCGCGGTCATCCTTGGCATTGTTGAGGGCATTACCGAATTTCTGCCGGTATCTTCGACCGGGCATTTAATCCTTGCCAGCGAGTTGATGGGTTATGATGCCGGGCGCTGGGCATTGTTCAACATTGCGATCCAGCCGGGCGCAATTCTTGCGATCGTCGTGCTCTATTGGCGCACCTTTTGGGAAGTGTTCACCGGCCTTTTCCGCTGGGATGCCAAGTCCGTGGCCTTTACCCGCAACCTTTTGCTCGCCTTCATTCCTGCCGCGATCCTTGGCCTTGCCCTTGGCGATGCGATTGAAATGATGCTGGAAAATGCGGTGATCGTTGCCTGGGCGCTGATCATCGGCGGGGTCGCGATCCTGATTGTCGAACGTTTTGCCAAGACGCAGGATATGGGCGGGGTTTCCGAAATCAGCTGGCAAAGGAGCGCGCTGGTCGGCGTGGTGCAATGCCTTGCGATGATCCCCGGCGTGTCGCGTTCGGGCGCGACGATATTGGGCGCGATGGCGATGGGTGTTGATCGCAAAACGGCCGCCGAATTCAGCTTCTTCCTCGCACTGCCAACGCTGACCGGGGCAACCGTGCTGCAGATGTACAAGCATCGCGACGCGATTAACGCCGGTGAACTGCAACTGATTGCGGTGGGCTTTGTCGTTTCCTTCTTTGTCGCTTGGGCGGTGGTGAAGGCCTTCCTTGCGGTGGTGACGCGCTATGGCTTTGGACCCTTTGCCTGGTACCGAATCGCGGCGGGGATTGCGGCCTTGGTCTGGCTGCAGGGGCGGTAAGGGCCGAAACGGACCTATTAATACGTAATAAAATTACACAGCACAGGAAGGATGCTTCAAAGAGCCTGAAATAGGACAGTATATTTGCCCTATCTTACCCAAAAGGCCTTGAACATAGCTCCGATGCTCCGCTATGTGTCCCTCTATATTGAGGGAACAGACGATGGCGCACGAACGCATGCTCAAATTTGTCGGCACCGGCCAGGCCTTCCCCGAAAAACGGGAAGCGACCTTGCGCGCCGAAGATTTTCAGGAAATCGCCAACCGTTATGCCCCCGAAAAAGCGGCAGAGCAGGCTTCGCGCTGTTCACAATGCGGCGTTCCTTATTGTTCGGTGCATTGCCCGCTGGGCAACCACATCCCCGATTGGCTGCGACTCACCGCCGAAGGCCGCTTGAAAGAAGCCTATGAGCTTTCGAACCTGACCAGCACTATGCCCGAAATCTGCGGTCGCATCTGCCCGCAGGATCGGCTGTGCGAAGGCAATTGCGTGATCGAATTTTCCGGCCATGGTGCCGTCACCATCGGCAGCGTCGAAAAATATATCACCGACACCGCTTGGGAAAATGGCTGGGTCGAACCGGTTGAGATCGGACGAGCCAACGGAATGTCGGTCGGCATTATCGGCGCAGGCCCTGCTGGCCTGACTGCCGCCGAATATCTGCGCACCGCCGGCTATGCGGTCCATATCTATGACCGTTATGACCGTGCCGGGGGCCTCCTCACTTATGGCATCCCGGGCTTCAAGCTGGAAAAGGACGTGGTGATGCGCCGCGTCGAACGGCTCAAAGAAGCGGGCATCATCTTCCACACCCATTTCGAGGTCGGCCGCGATGCCAGCCTCGATGAATTGCGCGCCCGCCATGACAGCGTGCTGATCGCCACCGGGGTCTACAAGGCGCGGGACATCAAGACGCCAGGCATCGGTCTTTCGGGCATCCATGCCGCGCTTGATTACCTGACGGCATCAAACCGCAAAAATTTTGGCGATCCCGTCCCCGCATTTGACGACGGCACGCTGAATGCAGAGGGCAAGCATGTTGTCGTCATCGGCGGCGGTGATACCGCAATGGATTGTGTACGCACCGCGATCCGCCAAGGTGCGAAGTCGGTGAAGTGCCTTTATCGCCGCGACCGCGACAATATGCCGGGATCGCAGCGCGAAGTCGCCAATGCCGAGGAAGAAGGCGTTGAGTTCATCTGGCTGTCCGCACCCAAAGCCTTTGGCGGCACAGACGCGGTTGAAAAGATGCATGTGTCGAAAATGCGCCTTGGCGCGACCGACGCCAGCGGCCGCCGCAGCCCGGAACAGGATCCGGAAGGCGATTTCATAATCGATGCCGACATGGTGATCACGGCGCTGGGATTTGAACCCGAAGATCTGCCCAATCTGTTCGGCGCGCCCGATCTGAACGTCACCCGCTGGGGCACGATCCGCGCCGATCATGGCACCGGCATGACCAATCTGCCCGGGGTTTTTGCTGTCGGCGATATTGTCCGCGGCGCGAGCCTCGTCGTCTGGGCGATCAAGGACGGCCGTGACGTCGTCGAACATATGCACCGCTGGATGAAGGCGAACCAGCATCATGAAAGGACCGCAGCATGATCCGTAATTGCATTTTTGCGCTGGCCGCAGGTACCGCAACCATCACCCTGCCCGCACCCATTCTCGCGCAAGAGGTGGCTACCGAGGCAGCACCTGTTGATCTCGCACGGCTGACGTTGGCACAGGGCATAGCTGGCCAGTTGATCCCGCCCGGCACCTATCAGAAGATCATGAAGGATGTATCCGAGCAGATGGCATCCGCGATGATTGACCAGATGATGGGGATGGATGCAGCGACCATGATGGGCACGGCAGGTGGCGATGCTGCGGAGGGTAAAGAGGGCAAGTCCGTTGGCGAACTCGCCGCTGCATCCGATCCCCATTTCAAGGAACGGATGGATATCACCATGCGGGTGATGTTTGATGAAATGGGCAAGATGATGAACGAGATGGAGCCCGTCGCGCGCGATGCCCTCGCCAAGGTCTATGCCCGCCGCTATTCGGCGCAGCAATTGACCGACATGAAAGTCTTTTTCGCAACGCCCAGCGGCTCTGCCTTTGCAGCGGATTTCATGGCGACATTTTCTGATCCAGAAATGATGCAGGCGATGATGGGGCAGATGCCCAAAATCATCGAAGCGATGCCCGAAATGATGAAGAAGGTGGAAGCGGCAACCGCCCATCTGCCGCCACTGCCCAAGCCCGACGCTGCGGGCGACGAACAAAGCCTCTGACCGATTGGCCGTGACATGACCTACCCTCTCCCCACTCCCGAACATGAACGTCTTGCCCGTGAAGGAATGTATCGCCCCGAATTTGAAGGCGATGCCTGCGGCGTGGGTCTGGTAACGGCGACCGATGGCAAGCCTTCACGCCGGGTGGTGGCGGCGGGGATTGAAGCGCTCAAGGCTGTTTGGCACCGCGGCGCAGTCGATGCAGATGGCAAGACCGGCGACGGTGCGGGCCTGCATGTCGACCTGCCGGTACGTTTCTTTGACGATGCAATCACTGCCGCCGGGCACAAGCCGCGGCCAAACCGGCTGGCGGTGGGCATGGTCTTTTTGCCGCGCACCGATCTGGGCGCGCAAGAGGCCTGCCGGACGATCGTTGAGGCGGAGATCATCGAGGCAGGCTATACCATCTATGGCTGGCGGCAGGTGCCGGTCGATGTCTCGGTGATTGGCGACAAGGCACAACGCACCCGCCCCGAAATCGAGCAGATCATGATTGCCGGGCCACACATCGACGGGCCAGATTCGGTCGACGCAACCGAGTTTGAAAAGAACCTCTATCTCATCCGTCGCCGGATCGAGAAGAAGGTGATCGCTGCGCAAATCCGCGATTTCTATATTTGCAGCCTGTCGTGCCAGTCGATCGTCTATAAGGGCCTGTTCCTCGCGGAATCGCTGTCGATCTTTTACCCTGACTTGCAGGACGAACGCTTTGAAAGCCGCGTTGCGATTTTCCACCAGCGTTATTCAACCAACACTTTCCCGCAATGGTGGCTGGCACAGCCATTCCGCGCGCTGGCCCATAATGGCGAGATCAATACCATCCGCGGCAACCAGAACTGGATGAAAAGCCACGAGATCAAAATGGCATCGATCGCATTTGGCGACCATAGCGACGATATCAAGCCCGTGATCCCTGCCGGCGCATCCGATACTGGCGCATTGGACGCGGTGTTCGAAACGCTGGTGCGTTCGGGCAAGGAAGCGCCGACGGCCAAGCTGATGCTGATCCCGGAAGCCTGGCAATCCAACCCCAATCTGCCCGCCAACCACAAGGCCATGTACGAATATATGGCCAGCGTGATGGAGCCATGGGATGGCCCGGCCGCTCTCGCCATGACCGACGGCCATTGGGCAGTTGCCGGCGTTGATCGCAACGCACTGCGCCCCTTGCGTTACAGCCGCACCAATGACGGGCTTTTGATCATCGGTTCGGAAACGGGGATGGTCGTGGTGCCCGAAAACACCATTGTCGAAAAAGGGCGGCTTGGCCCCGGCCAGATGATCGCGGTCAACCTGGATGAAGGAAAGCTCTATCGCGACGATGAACTGAAGGACAGGACCGCCGCCGAACAGGATTATGCCAAGCTGGTCGGCGGTTTCCGCCGCATATCCGACCTGCCCGAGGGCAAGGATGAAGCGACTGACTGGACCCGCGCTGAACTGACGCGGCGGCAGGTTGCGGCAGGCATGACGCTTGAGGATATGGAAATGATCCTCAGCCCGATGGTCGAGGATGCCAAGGAAGCCGTTGGCAGCATGGGCGACGATACTCCGCTGGCGGTGATTTCCGATAAGCCGCGCATCATCAGCCAGTTTTTCCGCCAGAATTTCAGCCAGGTTACCAACCCGCCGATCGATTCTTTGCGCGAACGGCATGTGATGAGCCTGAAGACGCGTTTCTCCAACCTTGCCAATATTCTGGATGTGGCCGGGCAGAATAGCGATGTCCTTGTGCTCGACAGCCCTGTCCTGACCAATGCCGAATGGGGCCGGTTGAAGGCAGCCTTTGGCAAATCCGCCGCCGAAATTGACTGCACCTACAAGGTCGCCGAGGGGCAGGAGGGTCTGCGCGCCGCAATCCGCCGCATCCGCGATGCTGCCGAGGCTGCCGTACGTTCGGGCCAGACCGAATTATTCCTGACCGATATCGGCATTGATGAAGGCCGCGTCGCCATTCCAATGATCCTTGCAGCCGCAGCGGTGCACACCCACCTCGTGCGTGCCGGCCTTCGCAGCTATGCGTCGGTCAATGTGCGTTCGGCCGAATGCCTCGATACCCATTATTTCGCGGTCCTGATCGGCGTCGGCGCAACGACGGTGAATGCCTATCTGGCAGAGGCCGCCATTGCCAACCGTCATGCACGCGGCCTGTTTGGCGGCATGGCTTTCGCTCAGGCGCTCGAAAATTATCGCACCGCGATCAACGAAGGTCTTTTGAAGATCATGTCGAAAATGGGGATTGCGGTGATCTCCAGCTATCGCGGCGGCTATAATTTCGAGGCGGTCGGTCTGAGCCGCGCACTCGTCAATGATTTCTTCCCCGGCATGCCAAACAAGATTTCGGGCGAAGGTTACCAGTCGCTGTTCGTCAACGCCGCTGAACGCCATGCAGAAGCCTATGATGCGGCTGTCGCACGCCTGCCGATTGGCGGCTTCTACAAGCAGCGCAAGGATGGTGAGGCCCATGCCTATTCGGCAGGGTTGATGCACTTGTTGCAAAGCTCTGTCGCCAAAGACAGCTATTCAACCTATTTGCAATTCTCCGCCGGCGTGCGGGAATTGCCACCCGTCTATCTGCGCGACCTGATGGAATTCAATTATCCCAAGGCTGGCGTGCCGCTGGACGAGGTTGAGGCGATCACCGAGATTCGCAAGCGCTTTGTAACACCGGGCATGTCGTTGGGCGCGCTTTCACCCGAGGCGCATGAGACGCTGGCTATCGCGATGAACCGGATCGGTGCCAAGGCCGTTTCGGGCGAAGGCGGTGAGGATAGCAAGCGTTTCAAACCTTATGAAAATGGCGACAATGCCAATAGCGTGATCAAACAGATTGCCAGCGGCCGTTTCGGCGTCACCGCCGAATATCTGGGTGCGTGCGAGGAAATCGAGATTAAGGTGGCCCAGGGTGCTAAGCCCGGCGAAGGTGGGCAGCTTCCCGGTTTCAAAGTGACCGAGATGATCGCGCGGCTGCGCCATTCGACGCCCGGCGTCACCCTGATCTCCCCGCCCCCGCACCATGACATTTATTCGATCGAGGATCTGGCGCAGCTGATCTATGACCTCAAGCAGATCAACCCGCGCGCGCGGGTCTGTGTGAAGCTGGTGAGCGCCGCAGGGATTGGCACGATCGCGGCCGGCGTTGCCAAGGCGCATGCCGACGTGATCCTCGTATCGGGCAATGTTGGCGGCACTGGCGCAAGCCCGCTGACCAGCATCAAATATGCCGGTACGCCGTGGGAAATGGGCCTATCCGAAGCCAATCAGGTGCTGACGCTCAATGGCCTTCGCCACCGGGTGAAATTGCGCACCGACGGCGGGCTGAAAACCGGCCGCGACATTGTGATCGCGGCGATCCTTGGTGCCGAGGAATATGGCATTGGTACGCTGAGTCTTGTGGCCATGGGCTGCATCATGGTGCGGCAATGCCATTCGAACACCTGCCCCGTCGGCGTCTGCGTGCAGGATGAAAAGCTGCGTGCGAAATTTACCGGCACCCCCGAAAAGGTAATCAACCTGATGACCTTTATTGCAGAGGAAGTGCGCGAAATACTGGCCAAGCTGGGCTTCCGTTCGCTGGACGAAGTGATTGGCCGCACCGAATTGCTGCGTCAGATCAATCGCGGGGCAGAACATCTGGACGACCTTGATCTCAACCCGATCCTTGCCAAGGTCGACGCCCCCGATGCAGCGCGGCGTTTCCATATTGACGGGTTCCGCAACGAAGTGCCCGACAGCCTTGATGCGCAGATATTGAAGGACGCGCGGCCCGTATTCGACCGGCGCGAAAAGATGCAGCTGACCTATAATGTCCGCAACACGCATCGCGCGGTCGGCACAAGGCTGAGCTCGGAAATCACGCGTCTATACGGGATGAAGGGGCTTGCCGATGATCATGTGCAGGTCCGCCTGCGCGGATCGGCCGGCCAGTCCTTGGGTGCTTTCCTGTGCCAAGGGATCACGCTCGAAGTATTTGGCGATGCCAATGACTATGTCGGCAAGGGGCTTTCGGGTGGCAAGATCATCGTCCGCCCGACGGTGAGTTCGAACCTGGAAAGCCAGCTGAATTCGATCATCGGCAACACGGTGCTGTATGGCGCGACCAGCGGAAAACTGTTTGCCGCGGGGCAGGCGGGTGAACGCTTTGCCGTGCGCAATTCGGGCGCGACCGTTGTTGTCGAAGGCGCCGGGGCCAATGCCTGCGAGTATATGACCGGCGGAACTGCGGTGATCCTGGGCGAGACCGGCAGCAATTTCGGCGCGGGCATGACCGGCGGCATGGCCTTCATCCTTGATCCCGATGGCCGCTTTGAATCGCGCGCCAACCCTGACAGCATCGTCTGGCAACGGCTCGACAGCGTCTATTGGGAAGCGCAGCTGAAGGCGCTCGTCGCCGAACATGCGCAGGCCACCGACAGTCCATGGTCAAATTCGATCATCGAAGATTGGGAAAGGCGGCGCGGGGAATTCTGGCAGGTCTGCCCGAAGGAAATGCTCACACGGCTAACCCACCCGCTGTCAGATGCTGTCCAAAGCGTCGCTGCGGAATAGTGCGCAGCACCCCGGCGCTTTACAACCATTTACCATTCTGACGCCTAAATGAGCGCTTTGTTAAGTGCGCCGAAAGTCCTTTTCTGCTAAAGCAAAAGGCGTTCAGGCGGATCCGGTCGCGGCTGCGGCCTTAGATAGGGCGCCTTTTCAATAGCTGGCGCGCGATGTTGTCGCGCGGATGAAAGATCATGTCACGATCGCGATAAAGCGACGGCTTTTTCGCGAACGGGGGCCATCGCCTTCGGCATTGCGCCGGACTAGTGCGATGTAGGGAGGGGCGGTGCCGGGTCGCGCACCGCCCCTTTTCATTTCAGTCCTCAAGCGACAGTAACGAGGCGTTGCCCCCTGCGCTGGTCGTATCGGTGCTGGTCGTGCGCTCTGCACAGAAACGGTGGAGATAATTGGGCCCGCCCGCCTTGGGCCCCGTTCCCGAAAGCCCTTCGCCGCCAAAAGGCTGGCTGCCGACAACGGCACCGATCATCGACCGGTTTATATAGAGATTGCCGACGCGCGCCCGCGCCTCGACCATGTCGGAAATGCGCGCAATGCGGCTGTGCAGCCCCATGGTAAGGCCAAAACCCTTGGCGTTGACCGCCGCGATCGCCTCTTCCAGTTTTCCGGCAGGCCATGTCGCAACATGAACTATGGGACCGAAATATTCGGTGTTGAGATCATCAAGGCTATCGAGGCGGATCACCGTCGGCGGCACGAACAACCCATCATCCGGCACCGCGATGCTGTGCACCATCCGGTCTGCCTGCGACGCACGATAGGCCATCAGTCGGTCATAGGAAGCCTTGTCGATCACAGGGCCAATGTCGGTTGCAGGGTCGGCAGGATCACCCACGACAAGTTCGTCCATCGCCCCCGCCAGCATTTCAAGCGTCGCATCGGCAATATCTTCCTGCAGCATCAGCAAGCGCAGCGCCGAGCAGCGCTGCCCGGCAGACTGGAAGCCCGAGACGATAACATCGCGCACCACCTGTTCGGACAATGCGGTTGAATCGACGAACATGGCATTGAGACCGCCCGTTTCTGCGATCAGCGGCACCAGCGGACGGGAATCGTCCGCCAGCAGGTTGCGCGCAATCGCCTTGGCCGTTGGCACCGATCCGGTAAAAACAACGCCGGTGATGCGCGGATCGCCAGTGAGCGCCGTACCCACATCTCCGCCGCCAGTCACCAGTTGCAAAGCACCCTTAGGCACGCCTGCACGATAAGCGAGCGCCACTACGAAGCGCGCAATTTGCGGCGTCTGCGGTGCAGGCTTTGCCACCACGGCGTTGCCGGTGACCAAAGCAGCAACGACCTGCCCGAGGAATATCGCCAGCGGAAAATTCCACGGCGCAATTGCCGCCCAAACACCGCGCCCTTCATGGCGCAGCACATTGCGCTCGCCGGTCGGTCCGGGCAGTTCGATCGGCAGAAGGTCTGAACGCGCACGTGCTGCATAATAGCGGCAAAAATCGATCGCTTCGCGCACTTCGGATAGTGCATCGGGGATCGTCTTTTTCGCCTCCTGCACGGCAATCGCCATCAGGTCGCTCCGATGCGCCTCCAAAAGGTCGGCCAGCCGATCAAGACAGGCGGCGCGGTCTTCGACCGGAGTCGCCGACCATGTCGGGAAAGCAGATTGCGCGGCGGAAATCGCCCCGGACACATTGGCATCGATACCCGCAGGCATCGCGGGCATCGCGACAACCTTGCTGGCAATATCAGCGAGTATGGCGGCATCATCCAGATCCAGACCGTCGCTGTTGCGCCGTTCGGGCATGAAAAGGTCAGACGGCAAACGGATTGACGGATGACGGCTGCCGCCTGTTTGCATCACCTTTTCCACCGGGTCAGCGAGCAATTCTTCCTCGCTCACATCCTCATCAGCAAGCTGGTGGACAAAGCTGCTATTCGCGCCATTTTCCAGCAGGCGGCGGACGAGATAGGCCAAGAGATCACGATGGCCGCCAACGGGCGCATAGATGCGGCAATGATAGCCGTCTTCGCGAACCAACCGTTCGAACAACCCCTGCCCCATGCCGTGCAACCGCTGGAATTCAAAATCACGGCTATCGCCAGCCCATTCGAGGATCGTCGCCACGGTCAGCGCATTATGGCTGGCAAAGGCCGGGCGGATATGGCTTGCCGCCAGCATGTCGCGCGCGCAAGCGAGATAGGACACATCGGTTGCCGGCTTGCGCGTGAACAGCGGGAAATCGGAATGGCCGCGTTCTTGGGCCCATTTGATTTCGCTGTCCCAATAGGCGCCCTTTACCAGCCGGACCTGCATCACGCGGCCGGTTTCGCGGCCAAGGCTGTCCGCCCATGCCAGCACTGGACGCGCGCGTTTGGAATAGGCCTGCACCGCCATGCCCAGCCCGTCCCAGCCTTTCAGCTGCCGGTCGCGGGCCGCTGCTTCAATGATATCAAGGCTCATTTCCAGCCGCGCGGCTTCTTCGGCATCAACCGTCAATTGCACGCCGGCATCGGCCGCCTGCCGCGCCAATTCGACCAGCATCGCCGACAGTTCGGGAACGCAGGTCGCCGCCTTTGCGGTTTCATAACGTGGATGCAGCGCCGACAATTTCACCGAAACGCTGTGGCCGCGCGCCGGATCGGCACCGACCGCGGCGACCGCATTTTGATAGGCCTCGAAATAGCGGGCGGCATCGTCGCGGGTGCGCGCTGCTTCGCCCAACATGTCGAAACTGGCTGTGAAACCGCGATTCTCGCTGTCCTCCATCCGATTGCGCGCCTCATCAATGGTGCGGCCCATGACGAACACCTGCCCCATCAACCGCATGGCAGCACCAACCGCCTGACGCACAAAGGGTTCACCTGCACGCGACAGCAGCTTGCGCAGCACGCCCGTGCTTTCATCGCCCACCATCGCCTTGCCGAGCACCAGGCCCCAGGTCGCACCATTCACCAATAGGCTGGCCGACTGCCCCTTATGCGCACGCCAATTGGCATCGCCCAGCTTGTCTGCGATCAACAGATCAGCCGTGTCGGCATCAGGCACGCGCAAAAAGGCCTCGGCCAGCGATAGCAAGGCCGTCCCCTCTTCGGTGCCTAGTCGGTATTCCTGGAGAAATTGGTTCACCCAGCCATCAGACTGTGCGCCGCGCAAATCGGCGAGGAGCCCGTGCGCGCGGCCGACAATCGCCTCGCGTTCGCCATGCTGCAATTGTGCCGCAGCCACCAGCGGGGCCAGTGTTTCGGGTTCGGCGGCACGATAATGCGGCCGTATCGCCATGCGCGCTTTTTCTAACGAGGAAGTCATGCCAGCGGCATTAGCCGCCGGGGGCAGGCTGCTGCAAGTTTCAATTGTTACCAATTCCCCCTCTCTCCTTCAGGGGAGAGGGGCGAGGCTTGGCCGCTTGCCGCCTAGTCGCAGCGGAGAGGGGAGGGACGGTACTGACCGCGCTCCCCTTCACCTTAGTTTCAACGCCAGCGGCGACCGCAGCGGCTGTCGGATTTGTCGATGGCGCGACCCGCCAATGCGCCGACGGCAGCCCCGATGATCGCGCCTTCAGTGCGGTTACCGCGGCGGGCAACTTCACGACCGGCAAGACCGCCGACAACACCGCCGATGATTGTGCCGCCGGTACCGCGATCACAGCGATCACCACGGTTACGATAACCCCGGTCGCTGCGGTCACCGCGATAACCACGGTCTCCGCGATAGCCACGGTCATTGCGATATTCGCGGTCGCGGCTGTAGCTGTAATAGCCATCATCATCGTCATATCCGCTGTGCGCTGCAGCCGGAACTGCGGCAAAGCCCGTGGCGAGAAGGGCGGTGGCGAACAGTGCGCCGATGTTTTTCTTGATCTGCATTTTCCTGTCTCCTCTTCATTTTTTGACCCGGGCCCGTTTCTGGCTGGGCGGTCTGCTGTCTGTGAAACCGGATTATGCGATTCGACTTGAGCCTTTCATGAATGCCAATGTTATCTCCTGTTCAGACTTCTGCTTTTTTTCATGAATGATATGAGGGGGCGATGCGAATGCTCCGCCTATTGCCGATATTGTTACTCGCCCTGCTGTCGATCGGCGGGCACCGCGCCTATTGGCGCAATGACAGCCAGACGATTGCGATGGTTCCGCTGCCGCTGGATGCCGCCAATCCCGAACGGCGGCGCGTCGGCGCGCTGACCTATCTGGGCGGTTGGGAATTGCGCAGCGACAATAGCCGCTTTGGCGGGATTTCGGGGATGGTGGCGCTGCCCGACGGCCGATTCCTTGCGTTGAGCGATGCGGGAACGCTGATCGGCTTCACACCGGGTCGGGCGGGCAAGATGGCGGACAGCTTCATCGCCGCGCTGCCTGGCGTCAGCGAAGACAGTGACTATCGCGATTTTGACAGCGAAGGGATGACGCGTGATCCCGATAGCGGGCGGATCTGGATCAGCTATGAAGCGCGCCACGCCATTCGCCGGATGCCCGCATCGCTCAGCCGGATCGACGGCGTGAAGCGGCTGGCCTTTGCCAAAAACTGGCGCGCCAATGGCGGCGTCGAAACATTGGTGCGGCTTGCCGATGGCCGTTTCCTGATCATATCCGAAACCCATTCGCGCCCCGATGGCAGCCACAGCGCCTATCTCTTTTCGGGCGATCCGGTTGAAACGGGAAGCCGGGTCATGCCCTTTGGCTATCGCGCGCCCAAGGGATACCGACCCACCGACGCGGCATTATTGCCCGACGGGCGGATATTGATACTCAACCGGCGGATCGCCTTTCCCGACGGCTTTTCGGCCAAGCTGACGCTGATTGATCCCGCCATGATCAAGGAAGATGCCGCCGCACAGCCACAACTGCTGGCGGCGCTGGCCGCCCCGTTGCTCGTCGACAATATGGAGGCGCTGGCCGTGACGCAGCAAGACGGGCGACTGATCGTCTGGATGCTATCCGACAATAATTTCTCGGCAATGCAGCGCAGCTTGCTGCTGAAATTCGCGCTGACCTTGCCCAATAAAAAACCGGAGGCGGAACCCGCCCCCGGCTTTCAAACTCTTTAGCGAAGCGCGCTGATTAGGCGGCGGCAGCCGTCTGCTTCTTGGCGACAGCCTTCTTCACCTTGCGTGCATTGATCGACAGCTTCTCGTCCGAAGTCTTGAGCAGCCAGTTGTCGAGACCGCCAACATGCTCAATCGAACGCAGACCCGACGCCGAGACGCGGAACTTGAAATTCTGTTCCAGCGCGTCCGAGATCAGCGTAACATTCTGCAGGTTGGGCAGGAAGGTACGCTTGGTCTTGTTGTTCGCGTGGCTCACATTGTGGCCGACCATGCGGCCTTTACCGGTCAGTTCGCAAATGCGCGACATCGTGAAAATCCTATTCTGTGTCGATAAACGGGAATCGCTATCCCCGGAAAGCGCCTGCCCCTAACCGTGCAGGCGTGAAAGGTCAAGCGAGAAGCAGGTCAGCCAGTTTCGCCCGCTGCCATCCGGCGTCGCCATATTGCGATGCCTGGAAAATCGCGGCGCGCCGGTGGAGCCCCGCATCGCAATCATGGGTGAAGCCAAAGCCGCCATGAAACTGCACCGCCCGGTCCGCAGCAAAGCTATAGGCGCCGTCTGCAGCCGCCTTGGCCATGCGCACGGCGACCTCACCCAGCCCCTGCTCGCCATGGCTGTAGGCCGCGCTGTAAAGATGCGTGCGCGCCTTTTCATAGGTGACATAGGCGTCAACCATCGGATGTTTCAGCGCCTGATATTCGCCGATCAGCTTTCCAAACTGTTTGCGCGTGCGCAGATAATCGAGCGTATAGTCTATCACCGCCTGCGATCCGCCGCACATTTCGGCAGACTGAAGGAGATTCGCCGCCAGTTCCACCTGAGCCAGTGCCTGCGTTGCCCGATCTGTATCCAGCAGCGCGCTTTCGGGCAGACTGATCCCGTCGAGCGTCAGCGCAAAGCTGCGCTTGGTTTCATCGACAATACCCTCACGGCGCAGCGCACCTGCGGGGATCGCCGCCCGCTCAATCGCGACCAGCACGGGCTTTCCATCAAGCAGCACCGTGGCAATGACAAGCGCGGCATTTTCCGCCCAAAGCACGAAATGCTTTGTACCCGAAAGCGTCAAGCTGCCATCGCCGCTGCGCGATGCGCGCGCCTCAATATTGGTCAATTGCCAGTCGCCATTGGCCTCGCTCAAGGCCAGCGTGCCCACCTCGCCGGCAGCCAGCCGGGACAGCCATTCGCCCTGCTGCGCCGCCGTGCCGCCTGCAAGCAGCGCCTGTTGCGCAAGGGTCGTTGCGACAAAGGGCGACGGGAGCATGGTCCGCCCCATCTGCTCGACAATCGGCACCACCTCAGCCAGTGTCAGCCCGACGCCGCCCTGCGCCTCTGGAACCGCGACTGCAAGCCAGCCCAGATCGGCCATTTCGCGCCAGACATCGGCATCAAAGCCGGTCTCGCTCTCCATCAGCGTGCGGACCTTTGTCATCGGTGATTTTTCGCGGCAAAATGCGGTTGCCACATCGAGCAGTTCGATCTGCTCCTCGCTATAGCCCAGCCCCGCAAAATCCATGACGCGCTCCTCCTCTAATCACCACTATCTGGTTTAATCGTGCGGTTAAATCAAGGCCGGATTGGCGCTGCGTCCGGCTCCTTTTCAGGCGGCGCGCCATCGCCTGCGCCCAGCGCCCGCTGCATGAACAGCGAATCGAGCCAGCGACCGAATTTGCGCCCGACGCCGCGCATCCGCCCTGCCTCTGTAAAGCCAAGCGCCGCATGCAGCGCGACCGAAGCCGGTTCAGCCCCGCCTATAACCGCAAGCATCTGGCGGAAACCCGCCGCCTGCGCCGCATCGATCAGCGCGCCGAGCAGTGCCCGCCCCACACCCTTGCCCAGATGGTCGGGATGGACATAGATCGAATCCTCGCAGGTCAGGCCATAGGCCGGCCTGTCGCGGAACTGCACGGCATAGGCATAGCCGATGACCGTTGGGCCCTGCGTGCAGACAAGAAAGGGCCAATCGCGCGCCGCGCATTCGGCAATCTTTGCCTCGGTCGCCGCAACCGAACGCGGCTCTGTATCGAAACTGGCGGTCCCATGGCGGACATGGTGCGCGTAAATCGCGGCAATCGCCTGTGCGTCCAACGCCTTTGCCGGCCGGATATCAAGGGCATCGTGCATCGCGCCCTCCTGCCCAATTGCGGCCATCCACGCAATGCTATTGCTTTGATGCACTGCCGCCTTCCTCCATCATCGCGTTGGTCATGCCCGGGCGCAACGGCGCGTCGCAACGGATGCACACGCCGCGCGCGTCGGCATCAGTGAGCATCCTTTTGTGCATCAGGCCAAATTTGGCCGACAGGCGCGCGGTCACCTCTGCCGCGCTGGGCGGTTTCCATTTGCCGCCATGTTTCTTGAAGGTCCAGCCGTCCTTCCATTCTTCATAAGTCAGCACATCGTCGGATTTTTCCGCAAGCGCCCCGCCCGATAGATCGCCGCGTTTGATCAACAGGCCAAGCATCGCATCCGATGGCTGGATCTTGCGTTCATATTCCTCCCCCTTGCGGATGATGATCGTCTCACGTCCCTCAACCGCGCGCTGCCAGGCAATGGCGATCAACCCCTGCCGCGACCGTTCGAGCGCATCCTCCCACGCCGCGGCAAAGAGGGGATATTTCTTCTTAGCCCGATAAGGCGCCACATCAGACATGCCCGCACAGCGGCACGCATCCTCAACACAGCCGCTATGCGCCAGCACATCCAGAAAGCGCTGCAATCGTTGCTGGTTCCAGCCATCATGCCGCGCGCGGTAACCCGGCATCATCGTCGCAATATCCGCCTTGATCGGCCCTGCGGGGATATGCTGCGCCGGATTGGCAGAGGCATCGGCCAGATCATCCGCCGGCTTGCGACGCCGCGCCATCAGCGGTTGCCCCAGATGCGATGATGCGGATCGGGACAGGTAGGGGCAACGACGGGCATGGGGCGATTCCTTTCGAGGTTAACGAAACGAATCACTGATAACCTATATGGTTATATGTAGGACAGTGGTTTAAGAATGCAACTTCATGCTCTCTTTCCCCCTCTCCACTGCGTCTAATTGCCTTTGGCAATAAGACTTCGTACCTCTCCCCTGAAGGAGAGAGGGTTTGCGCAGCCATAAGCTGATTAGTCGGGCCAAACAGATGCGACGCGAGGCAACGCCGCCCGAGCGCCGATTATGGGCATATCTGAAGGCCGACCAATTGGGCGGCGCAAAGTTTCGCCGGCAGGTAGTGATTGGAACTTACATCGCCGACTTCGCCTGCAGGACGCCGATGATGCTCGTCATCGAACTGGATGGCGACACGCATGCGAGCCAGCAAAGCCACGATGCCGATCGCACGCGCTATCTTGAAGATCGAGGCTATCGGGTGCTTCGATTTGCCAACCGCGATGTGATGCAGAATGTCAACAGCGTAATCGCAACGATCGCCGCCGCCCTCTCAACTGCGTTTAAAGGATAACTCCCCCTCTCTCCTTCAGGGGAGAGGTGCGAGACTTGGCAGCTTGCTGCCTAGTCGCAGCGGAGAGGGGTAGTGCGGCAAAGGCCGAACTCCCTCACCCGCTCAACTCCCCTAAAGGAGAGAGAAGCGTTGCAACCTAACGCCCCTCCCCCTCTTGCTCCAAACCCGCACTTCCGCTAGGCCGCGCGCGATAATCGAATCTCCCGCTTCTGCGCTGGTTTGATGGTCAGCGGACACCTTTCGACAAGACCCTGCGACAAGCTAAGGGCGAACGGTGATTGCGTTCGTTGAGCGTCTTCCCCAATCCCGCGCATGGGCACCGAACACAGAAGGGGTAATACCATGACCGCCGTTGGACAAGACTCACTAGGCACCCGCTCCACATTGGATGTGGGCGGCAAAAGCTATGCCTATTATTCCTTGAAAAAAGCGGCGGCAAAGCTGGGCGATGTTTCGCGCCTGCCTTTCAGCATGAAGGTGCTGCTCGAAAATCTGCTGCGTTTTGAAGATGGTGGTTTCACCGTTTCGACCGCCGATGCACAGGCACTGGTCGATTGGCAGAAGAACCCAAGCGAAAGCCAGAATGAAATCCAGTATCGCCCCGCGCGCGTGCTGTTGCAGGATTTCACCGGCGTGCCTTGCGTGGTCGATCTGGCCGCGATGCGCGATGCGATTGCAAAGCTGGGCGGCGATACCAGCAAGATCAACCCGCTCGTTCCCGTCCACTTGGTCATCGACCACTCGGTGATGGTTGACGAATTCGGCCACCCCAAGGCGTTCGAGCAGAATGTCGAAATCGAATATTATCGCAATGGCGAGCGTTATGACTTTCTGAAATGGGGATCGAAGAGCCTCGACAATTTCAAGGCGGTTCCCCCGGGCACCGGCATCTGCCACCAGGTGAACCTTGAACATATCGCGCAGGCGGTGTGGACCTCAACCGATGCCGATGGCACGACCGTCGCTTATCCCGACACCTGTGTCGGCACCGACAGCCATACCACAATGATCAACGGCCTGGGCGTTCTGGGTTGGGGCGTGGGCGGCATCGAGGCAGAGGCCGCGATGCTGGGCCAGCCGGTATCAATGCTGATCCCCGAAGTGGTCGGTTTCAAATTGACCGGTTCGCTGCCCGAAGGCATCACCGCGACCGACCTTGTGTTGACCGCGACCCAGATGCTGCGCGCGCATGGCGTGGTCGGCCGCTTCGTCGAATATTATGGCCCGGGCCTTGCCTCGCTGACACTCGCCGACCGTGCGACGCTGGCCAATATGGCGCCCGAATATGGCGCGACCTGCGGCTTTTTCGGCATTGACGACAAGACACTCGATTATATGCGCCTTACCGGCCGCAGCGAAGAGGCGATTGCGCTGGCCGAGGCTTATGCCAAGGAACAGGGTTTCTGGATCGATCCGTCGGTCGAACCGGTGTTCACCTCAACGCTTGAACTCGACATGTCGTCCGTGCAGCCCAGCCTTGCCGGGCCGAAGCGCCCGCAGGACAAGGTTGTGCTCTCGAACGTCGACGATGTGTTCAACAAGGATCT
This sequence comes from Sphingobium sp., assembly GCA_035196065.1. Lineage (NCBI taxonomy): Bacteria > Pseudomonadati > Pseudomonadota > Alphaproteobacteria > Sphingomonadales > Sphingobiaceae > Sphingobium > Sphingobium sp. The sequence goes on along the minus strand of CP136575.1, from coordinate 1,470,575 downwards.
TGCCGAAGTTTACAAGCATGAAGGTTTCAAGCGCGTTGTGGTGGAAGGCAAAGCCCATGATATCGGCGATGGCGATGTTGTGATCGCAGCAATCACCAGCTGCACCAACACCTCCAACCCCGGCGTATTGGTTGCCGCGGGCCTTGTTGCGAAAAAGGCGAATGAGCGCGGTTTGAAGCCCAAGCCCTGGGTGAAGACCAGCCTTGCGCCGGGCAGCCAGGTCGTCACCGACTATCTGGTGAAGGCGGGCCTGCAAGAACATCTGGACGCGATCGGTTTCAACCTGGTCGGCTATGGCTGCACCACCTGCATCGGCAATAGCGGCCCGCTGGCAGAGCCGATTTCGAAGGCGATCAACGGCAATGACATTGTTGCCGCGTCTGTCCTTTCGGGCAACCGCAACTTTGAAGGCCGCGTGTCACCCGATGTGCGCGCCAACTTCCTCGCTTCGCCGCCGCTGGTCGTCGCCTATGCGCTGAAGGGCACGGTGACCGAGGATTTCACCACCACCCCGATCGGGCAGGACAAGGCCGGCAATGACGTCTTCCTTAAGGATATCTGGCCCTCCAACGCCGAAATCCACGATTTGATGACCGCGAATATCAGCCGCGAAATGTTCGAGGCGCGCTATGCCAACGTCTATAAGGGCGACGAACATTGGCAGAAGATCAACGTCGAAGGTTCGGAAACCTATCAGTGGCGCGCAGGCAGCACCTATGTCGCCAACCCGCCTTATTTCGAAGGTCTGGAAATGACCCCGGCGCCGGTTTCTGACATCATCGAGGCAAAGCCGCTCGCGATACTCGGCGATTCGATCACCACCGACCACATCAGCCCCGCCGGCAGCATCAAGGCAGATAGCCCCGCCGGAAAATGGCTTATGGAACATCAGGTTAGCAAATCTGATTTCAACAGCTACGGCGCCCGCCGCGGCCATCACGAAGTCATGATGCGTGGCACATTTGCGAACATCAGAATCAAGAATGAAATGGTGCCCGGAATCGAAGGTGGCATGTCATCCTATGATGGCGGCCCCGCCGAACCGATCTATGACGTCGCCATGAAACACAAAGCCGATGGCACACCGATGGTCGTCATCAGCGGCAAGGAATATGGTACCGGATCGTCACGCGACTGGGCGGCGAAGGGCACCAATCTGCTCGGCGTCAAGGCCGTGATCGTCGAAAGCTTTGAGCGTATTCACCGTTCGAACCTTGTTGGCATGGGCGTGCTGCCGCTTCAGTTCAAGGATGGCGAGAGCCGCCAGAGCCTTGGCCTTGACGGTGATTGCGCCTTCACCATCGCCGGCGTCGCCAACCTGAAGCCGCGCCAAACGGTGACGGTAAAGGTGACGCGCAAGGATGGTTCAACCTTCAATTTCGACGCGCTGTGCCGCATCGATACCGCCAATGAACTGGAGTATTTCCTGAACGGCGGCATCCTGCACTATGTGCTGCGGAAGCTTGCCGCTTAATCTGGGATAACAGGGTGATTAAAAAGGGGCCGCGTCAATCGCGGCCCTTTTTCATTGGCCTCAAGTTGCGTCTTCGATCCGCGCGAGTAAAGCATCGACCTGCACCTGCGCTCCGGCCTCGGCATTAAGCTCCGCAACCACTCCGTCGAACGGCGCGGTCAGCGTGTGTTCCATCTTCATCGCTTCGAGGGTGAGCAGCTTTTGGCCCCTGGTCACCGCCTGCCCGACGATCACATCAACCCCGATAATCCGCCCCGGCATGGGCGACAGGATGGTACCATCGCCGGCGACACCGCCATGCGCGCTCTCATGCCGATCCAGCGTGTAACGCCGGGCGAAACCGGCCGTAAACACAAGGACGTCATGTGCAGGGGCAGTGGCGTTGACTTCGGTGACGGGCACCTCAAACAGCGTCCCCCGATCATCGCGCAAGCGCACAATTGCGTGCGGATCTGCATTGAGCCGGAAACCGAGTGCGGCGCTCCAAGGCCCCTGCCCGGCAGCAGAAGCCAGATTTGCGGCGACTTCCACAAGTTCCTCTGCCTCCGCCTCGGGCGGCATGACTAACGCTTCACCGTCGCGCCCGATCAAACCTGTATCAACATCGCCCGACAGGAAATCGGGATGCTGCATCAACTGGCTAAGGAATCCGGCATTGGTGCGCACCGGCCAGATCTCGCTGTCATCGAGGCCTGCCTCTAGACGGGATATGGCTTCGCCGCGGGTAGCCCCATGTGCGATCAGCTTGGCAATCATCGGGTCGTAAAAAGGTGAAACCGTACCGCCCTGCACAACGCCGCTGTCGACCCGGAGGTGATCGGGCAATATCAGATGTTCGAGCACGCCGATCGAGGGCAGGAAGCCCTTTTCCGGGTCTTCGGCATACAGCCGCGCCTCGACCGCCCAGCCATTGATCGCAAGATCATCCTGCGTCATCGGCAGCACCTCTCCGCTGGCGACACGCAACTGCCATTCGACCAGATCGACACCGGTGATCGCTTCTGTCACTGGATGCTCGACTTGCAAACGGGTGTTCATTTCCATGAACCAGATGCGGTCAGCACGAAGACCCGCACTGGCGTCTGCGATAAACTCAACCGTACCAGCCCCGACATAGTTGACCGCCCTTGCCGCCCGGACGGCAGCAGCGCAAAGCGCCTCGCGCGTTGCCGCATCCATCCCGGGGGCAGGCGCTTCTTCAATCACCTTCTGGTGGCGACGCTGCAGCGAACAGTCGCGTTCAAACAGGTGAACGATGTTGCCATGACGGTCGCCAAATATCTGCACCTCGATATGACGCGGTCGCTGGATATATTTTTCAATCAGGACATGGTCATTGCCAAAACTAGACGTCGCCTCGCGTCGGCAACTGGCCAGCGCATCGGCAAAATCCTCTGGCCATTCGACCAGCCGCATTCCTTTGCCACCGCCCCCGGCCACCGCCTTGATCAAAACCGGATAGCCCACCGCATCTGCCTGAATGGCAAGGAAACCCGGATCCTGATTGGTTCCCATATAGCCGGGGGTCACCGGAACGCCCGCTTGCTGCATCAATTGCTTCGCCGCGTCCTTCAATCCCATGGCAGTGATGCTGGCCGGATCGGGACCAACCCAGTTGAGGCCCGCATCGATCACGCTCTGCGCAAATTCGGCATTTTCGGAAAGGAAGCCATAGCCCGGATGAATCGCATCGGCACCCGCAGCCTTCGCGGCGGCAATGATCCTTGGCCCAACAAGATAGCTGTCGCGTGCCGGCGATGGGCCGATATGAACCGCATCGTCCGCCATGCGCACATGCAGCGCTTCGGCATCGGCATCTGAATAGACCGCGACCGTGCGAATTCCCATCGCACGCGCGGTGCGGATGATCCGGCAGGCGATTTCGCCGCGATTGGCGATAAGGAGGGATTGGATCATCGTCATTACATCCTGAACACGCCAAAGCTACGCTCTTCAACCGGCGCATTCAGCGTCGCCGCCAGCGCTAGTCCCAGCACATCCCTTGTCTGTGCCGGATCGATCACTCCATCGTCCCACAGCCGCGCGGTGGCGTAATAGGGATTGCCCTCATCCTCATATTTCTGACGGATCGGGGCCTTGAAGGCTTCGGCCTGTTCGGGGCTCCAGCTTGCGGCATCGCGGTGGACCGTCGCCAGCACGCTCGCGGCCTGTTCTCCACCCATCACGCTGATGCGGGCGTTGGGCCAACTGAACAGGAAGCGGGGCGAGTAGGCCCGACCACACATGCCATAATTGCCCGCGCCAAAGCTGCCGCCGATCAGCACGGTGATTTTGGGCACAGTCGCGGTGGCGACTGCAGTGACCAGCTTTGCGCCATGCTTGGCTATCCCCTCTGCCTCATATTTGCCACCGACCATGAAACCGGAAATATTCTGCAGGAACAGCAAAGGGATTTTGCGCTGCTGCGCCAGCTCGATGAAATGCGTGCCCTTTTGCGCGCTCTCGCTAAACAGCACGCCATTATTGGCAAGGATCGCAACCGGCGTCCCCCAGATATGGGCAAAGCCGCACACCAGCGTGCTGCCATAAAGCGCCTTGAATTCATGAAACTCGCTGCCATCGACGAGCCGCGCGATTACCTCATGCACATCATAGGGTGCGCGGACATCTTCGGGGATGATGCCGTAGAGTTCCTGCGGATCATATTTGGGCGGTCGTGGTTCGCGGGCTTCGACTTTAAATCCTTCGTTCGCACCCAGATGGCTGACGATATCGCGCACAATGGTCAGCGCATGTTCGTCATTCTCGGCCAGATGGTCGACCACACCTGACTTGCGCGCATGCAGATCGCCGCCGCCCAGGTCCTCGGCGCTGATCTCCTCCCCCGTCGCGGCTTTCACCAAGGGCGGGCCGGCAAGGAAAATCGTGCCCTGCTTCTTCACGATCACTGTCTCGTCCGACATGGCCGGCACATAGGCGCCGCCCGCCGTGCAACTGCCCATCACGCAGGCAATCTGCGGGATTGCCTTTGCCGACATGTTCGCCTGGTTGAAAAAGATGCGTCCGAAATGCTCCCGATCAGGGAAAACCTCCGCCTGATGCGGCAAGTTGGCCCCGCCGCTATCGACCAGATAGATGCACGGCAGCCGGTTCTCCATTGCGATTTCCTGAGCACGGAGATGTTTCTTCACCGTTAGCGGATAATAGGTGCCGCCCTTAACCGTCGCATCGTTGCATAGGATCATACAGGTACGTCCCGATACGCGGCCTATGCCGGTGATCAGGCTCGCCCCATGCACATCGCCCTCATACATGCCATTGGCCGCAAGCTGGCCAATTTCAAGGAAAGGCGCGCCGGGATCAAGCAGCCGTTCGACGCGGTCTCGCGGCAGCAGCTTTCCGCGTGCAATATGGCGTTCGCGATGCTGTTCCGGCCCACCAAGCGCGGCCGCGGCCACTTTGGCACGCAAATCTGCAGCCAAGGCGCGGTTATGTAAGGCGCGGGCTTTATACTCGGCGCTGTCGGGCTGGACAGCGGTGGCAATCACAGGTGCGGTCATAGCCCCACTATAGCCACCGCCGGCGCAGAAGGAATTTCAAATTTAGCTGTAAATCCGACGCTTTATTGCGACAGGACTTCATGGTCGCCACCAAGTTGGTGCATCGCCCATATCTGCGCCGCATCGCCAGAAACCAAAACAGCAGTATGCAGACGCTTGGGTATCGGCATGTTGCTGCGCGTCATGGTCCCCGCCGAGCGCCTGTTGGACCATATGGTCCGTGCGCTCGAACGGAGAATTTGACCATCAACGCGCTCCTGCGACCGGCGGCTCGTAATAGACTTGCGCGCCGGGCCCCAAGGGTAAGTCAAAATAGACCCAGCCGACTGTCATCGCGATACCGAACGCCATGAAGGTCAGCGCATAGGGCAACATCAACGCGAGCAGCGAACCCACACCAAGCGAGTTATCGTAACGCCGAGCAAAGGCTAGGATAAGCGGGAAATAGCTCATCAGCGGGGTCATGATGTTGGTGTAGCTATCCCCCATGCGATAGGCCGCTGTCGTCATTTCCGGGCTGATGCCCAGCAGCATGAATTTGGGGACTACAACCGGTGCCATCGCGCTCCATTTCGCAGCGGCCGAACCGATGAAAAGGTCAAGGAAAGAGGACACGAACTGGACGCCGGCAAGCAGCAAAGGTGCTGGCACGTTCATCGCTTGCAGCACCAGCGCGCCATCGATCGCAAAGATCGGCCCGAGCCGCGACCAGTTAAACATTGCGACGAAATGGGCGGCAAAAAATACGAACACCAGATAGGGCGCGAGCATTCGCACGCCTTCCTGCATCATCGTGATCACATCTTTCGAATCCTTCACCGTCCCTGCCGCGCGGCCGAATACGACACCTGTGATAAGGAACAGCAGGAAAAACCCTGCAACTAGCGCGGCATAAAAGGGCTGCAACTGCGCCGTGCCGGTCTTCGTCTCGTCGATCAGCGGAGTGTATCCCGGCCACAGCGCGAGTGCGGCAAAGGCCCCTGCTATCAGCAATGCGGCGACACCGGCAGCACGCAACCCGCGGCGTTCAGCCGGCGTCACTTCCGACCGGGCGAGCTCCGCTTTCAGTTCTTCATCGGGCTCTGCACCCCAGGTGCCGAGGCGCGGTTCAACAACCCGGTCGGTAATGTACCAAATGATCGGAGTGAAGACGACAACGATGGACAGGATGAACCACCAATTGCCAAGCGGGTTCATTGTCCAGTTGGGATCGATGATCCTCGCTGCCTCCTGCGTGAAACCGAATAACAATACATCCATTTGCCCCGGCGTGATGTTGCCGGCAAAACCGCCAGACACGCCTGCAAAAGCGGCGGCCAAGCCAGCCAACGGGTGCCGTCCGACGCTTGCGTAAAGGATCGCCGCCAAGGGGATGAACACGACATAAGCCGCATCTGAGGCATGGTGCGAAACCATGCCGATCACGGCGACAATGGGGGTCAGGATCATGCGCGGGGCATTGCGCAGGCTGGCGCGGATCAGCGCCGAAAACAGACCCGATCGTTCAGCAACGGCCGCACCCAATATCAGTGTCATCACCAGCCCCAAGGGCGCAAATCCGGTGAGTGTCTTGGGCATTTCTGTCACAAGTCGGGCGATATTCTCTTCAGAAAAGAGGCTGGTGGCCCGATAAGTGAGAACCCCGTCCTTGAGAACGCCCCATTGCGGTGATTCCTTGCCCGTATAGGCAAGCGATGCTGACCAGCCGAGGGCTTGTCCCAGTGCCGACAGCAACATCAGGAACAGGATCAACCAGACGAAGATCATCGCTGGTTCGGGAAGAAGATTGCCCGCGCGCTCGACAAAGCCGAGGAAACCGCGCTGGCGGGGAGATGCTTGCGATTGTGTTGTCATTCAAGGGCCCATTAACTTTGCGCCCACCGCTTGCGCGGTGAACGTGGTCCCTATTTCCCCTTGAATTCCCGCCTAGCTGAAACGGCTGCGCAGGTCCAGCAGTGCAATTGCAGCCTTCGCCGCTTCCCCGCCCTTATCTCTCTGGGTCGGGTCAGCGCGGACGAGAGCCTGCTGTTCATTTTCAACGGTGAGAATGCCGTTGCCGATCGCGAGTCCGTCCATCGTCAGCGCCATGATACCGCGCGCGCTTTCGCCGGCAACGATTTCGAAATGATAGGTTTCGCCGCGGATGACGACGCCAATCGCGACATAACCGTCATACATGTCGCTCTGATCGGCCAGCACGATTGCACTGGGAATTTCAAGCGCGCCTGGAACGGTGACGACATCGACCTCATGCCCGGCAGCTTTCAGCGCAGCATGTGCACCCGCGACCAGCATGTCATTGAGATGATCGTAAAATCGTGCTTCTACGATGAGAAATTTTGCCATTGCTCTTACTCCGGTATCGGCCGTTCGCCCACGACGCGAATGCCATAGCCATCAAGGCCGACAACATTACGGTGTGCATTTGTGAGGAGGATCATGTCGTGAATGCCAAGATCGGCAAGGATCTGCGCGCCAATGCCATAGGCCCTCAGGTCCATGTCAGGACGACGTCCGCCTGATCCGCCCACTTCAGCGGTCAGGCTTTCAGGATTATGCGGCATCAGCAACACGATCGCTCCAGCACCGACCTTGCCGATTTCCTCCATCGCACGCTGCAGGATGCGCTTGCGCGGACCAGGCGCACCAAGCACGTCGGAAAATATAGAAATGCCGTGCATGCGTACCAGTGTCGGTTCGTCGGCGATGACGCGTCCCTTTTGCAGCACGATATTGACGCTGCCGTCGATCTTGTTGCGATAGCTTTTCGCCACCCAATCGCCGCCATAATCCGAACGGAACGGCGCTTCGGAAACACATTCAACCAGATGATCGTTGCGCCGACGATATTCGATGAGGTCGCGGATTGTACCCATCTTCAGCTGGTGCAGCCGGGCAAAGGCGACAAGGTCGTCCATCCGGGCCATCGTACCATCATCCTTCATGATTTCGCAGATCACGCCTGAGGGATTAAGGCCGGCGAGGCGGCTGATGTCGACCGCCGCCTCGGTGTGGCCTGCCCGCACCAGCACGCCGCCATCGCGGGCAGTTAGCGGAAAGACATGGCCGGGCGAGACAATATCGGCAGGCCCCTTGGAAGCGTCGACCGCGACCGAAATGGTCCGCGCGCGATCAGCAGCACTGATTCCGGTGGTTACCCCTTCTTTCGCCTCGATCGAGACGGTGAAAGCCGTTTCCATGCTTTCGCGATTTTCGCTGGTCATGGGTGCAAGGCCTAGTTGATTGCAACGCGATCTGGTCATTGCAAGGCAGATGAGGCCTCGGCCATGCGTTGCCATGAAATTGATTGCATCGGGCGTCGCCATTTGCGCCGGAATGATAAGGTCGCCCTCATTCTCCCGGTCCTCGTCATCGACAAGAATATACATGCGCCCGTTGCGGGCTTCCTCGATGATTTCCTCGATCGGCACCAGCGCCGGCGTGTCATCATTCGAGAAAAGATAGCTCTCCAGCTTACGCAGCGTATCCGCCGTAGGATTCCAATCAGGCGCATCAAGATCACGCAATGTATTGGCATGCAGGCCTGCGGCACGCGCAAGACCCGAACGGGACAAACCACCTTCATTTACAAGGCGGCGAAGCTTATCAATTAACTGACTGGACATGAGATCCCCCGGAGTCGGCTATAGAAGCCTTTACTCCGCGGGCTCTTTCACACCGCAATGTGATTGTCAAAAACAATATTCACATCTGAATGAAGGCGCGCCCTTTTGGGGTATAATAGGAGCCGGATGACCCGCAGAAATATCGTTACGGCTGCTTCCGTCAGGACCTGACCGGGTTGGCGACGACTACGCCCATCCGACTCCCGGACGCGCATATGGCAGCTTCAGCGTGGCTTTTCAAGCACCGGGACAAACAGGAAAATCCCGTCCGATCGCAGCAACTTGGCGAGTTAATCCTGCATTATCCGCGTTCCGACGCGGTTGATTCACCCTGTCCGGTCATTCTTTCGCGGCCGAAAGGATGATTGCCATGGATACCAGCGACACCATTAATCCAGCCTTGCTGCGCCCCGAAAGCGTTGCACTCGAAGATCGCTGCGCTCCGCGCATTAAGATTCGAATTCCTGCTCTGCTGCGTCCGTCGGGCAGCACCGGCTTTGCGGTTGTCGTCACCGACCTGTCGGTCGCCGGTTTTCAGTGCGAGGCACTGACAGGAATGCCGCCGGGAGCCCGCTGCTGGCTGGCCTTGCCCGGGCTGTCACCAATTGAGGCGCAACTGGTCTGGAACAATAGCGGGGGAGTCGGCTGCGCTTTTGCAAGCCTCCTTAATGTTGCAGTTGTCGATTCGATAATGCGGCGCTTCGCCTTTTCCTGACCCCGGCTTTGCCAGTTTGACAAATCCGGCCTTCTATCGTCGCATAAATGTCATCAAGCTGTAACATTCCGCTGCGCTAAACCGTTGTGATAGCCTTACTGTTCTGCTCACCTGAACATGATTCGGGCAGCAAGGCCGAGGATAGCGACAGTGATGGCTAACGACCCTTTAAAATATCTCGCCCTGATCGAATTGCCGATTCTGCTTGTGATTGACGAAAGGGTGCATTTTGCCAACAGCGCTGCACAAGCCCTCCTTGGCAGCCATATCGAGCAGCAGGATATTCGCATCGCCTTGCGCGATCCGGAGGCACTGCGACTCATCAAGACCGGGCAGAGCGGCAACGTCCGACTGGTAGGTCTTTCCGTAAAGGGTAGCGTCTGGGAAATGCGCTACAGCATGCTCAACGATAAAGTCGGGCTGATAACCCTGCAGGACCAGTCGGTTCAGGTAAGCGTCGCGCGCGCGCACGCTGATTTCGTTGCAAATGCGAGCCATGAACTGCGAACGCCGCTTGCCGCCATTCGCGGATATGTCGAAACGCTACTTGATCCGAAAGCCGGCGACGATCCGCAAACACGCCACCAATTCCTGACGACCATCAAGCGTGAGGCAGCGCGGATGGAAGCGCTTGTTTCCGACCTGATGTCGCTGTCGCGGATCGAAGCCATCCGCCATGAAATACCATCAACCGAAGTTGATATTGTGGCACTGTGCCGCGAAGTGTTGGCAGAACAAACACGCAATCCGGCATTCACGCTGGAAACCGACAATAGCAAGGTATTGGTTGCAGGTGACGCGCCGCAATTGGCCCAAGCGATCCGCAATCTCGTCGACAATGCAGAAAAATATGGCACGACAGAAAAGGCAGCAATGATCCGGATCGAGGCCACCGATCATGGCTGGGTCAGCATCGCTATCGAAGATCATGGCGAAGGCATAGCGCCCGAACATCTGCCAAGACTGACAGAGCGCTTTTACCGTGCCGACGCCGGGCGTAGCCGCGCTGCGGGGGGTACTGGTCTGGGCCTTGCCATCGTCAAGCACATTGTCGAACGGCACCGTGGCCGCTTTGATATCAAGAGCAGGATTGGCGAAGGAACCACGGCTACAATCATGCTGCCGCAACTGATTCAGGATTGAGTCTTAAAACTGTAATCAAACTGTCGCATTTGAGCGACGCACGAAATTGAAAGGGACAAGCAAATGCGCAAATGGGGTTATATCGTAATGGCATCGGTCGCGGCGCTAGCCGTGTCGGCTTGCGGCGGAAATACTGGCGAGGGAACGCGCGATTTCATCCGCGTTGTCGGCTCGTCAACCGTTTCGCCTTTCGCAGAAATCATCGCCGAAGCAGCGACCAAGGCCGAAGGTGGAATTAAATCACCTGTGATCGAATCGACGGGAACCGGCGCCGGCATGAAATTGTTCTGCGCAGGCATCGGTTCGCAGCACCCCGATATCACCATGGCTTCGCGTCGCATGAAGAAATCGGAGTTCGAGGAGTGCCAGAAAAGCGGCGTCACCGACATCATCGAAGTCCAGATCGGCCTGGACGGGATCGCCTTTGCTGAAGCCAATGCCGGTCCGAAAATGGCACTGACACCGACCGACGTTTACAAGGCCCTCGCCGCCAATCCGTTCGGCAAGCCGCAGACCGCAAAGAACTGGAGCGACGTGAATCCCGCTCTGCCGGCAATTCCGATCCTCGTTTACGGTCCGCCGTCGACCTCTGGCACGCGTGACGCGCTGTCAGAACTCATCCTGACGAAGGGCTGCGATACCGACCCTGCAATGAAGGCGCTGAAGGACAGCGACAAGGACAAGCATAAGGAAGTCTGCACCAAGGTGCGCACGGACGGTGCCTATGTCGACCAAGGCGAAAATGACAATCTGATCGTCCAGAAAATCGCTGCCAACCCGAAGTCAATCGGCGTGTTCGGTTTCTCATTCCTTGAAGAAAACAGCGACAAGATCAAGGCTGTGCCGATGTCAGGCGTGATGCCGACCTTTGCGACCGTTGCCGATTTCTCCTACCCCGGTGCGCGCCCGCTTTACCTTTATGTGAAGGCAGCGCATGTGAAGGCGATCAAGGGCATCGATTCGTTCTTGAACCAGTTCGTCACATCTTGGGGTCCAGATGGCGCGCTTCAGCAAAAGGGCATGGTTGTTGCTCCTGAAGACGTCCGCACCAAGAATGCCGAGGTGGTCAAGAAGATGACCCTTATGGAAACATCGGAACTGAAATAATCGGTTCGTAGAGGGGGCTAATGCCAACAACGTTCGTCCTCTTTGCAGTGATTGGCCTGGGCTTTATCGCCTGGGCCATTTCACGTGCAAAGGCAGCGCATTTCGCACCAACACGGGGCAAGCTTCGGCTTGCGCTGCCGCAGCATTATGGATTTTACGTCGGGATATGGACCGTCGTACCGGCTCTAATTGCGGTGTGGATATGGTCAGTTATCGCCCCAGCACTGGTCGATCAGGCTGTACTTGCGCATCCATTGGCCCAGCAACTGCCGGCTTTTGATCTGCAGCGTCAGTCGATCCTAGGCGAAGCTTATTCGATCGCCGGAAATCCTAATGCATTTGCCACGGATCCGCTGGCGCGTGATCTAGCACCAGTCATTGCAGAGGCGAAAAGCCGCTATGGGATCATTGGCGGACTGATGGCGCTTGTCATTGCTTTGGCTGGCGGCGGTTACGCTTTCACCCGCATCCGGGCGACCTTCCCCGCGCGCGAACGCGTCGAGCGGCTTGTCATGTTCGCGCTGCTCATCGCTTCCTTCGTGGCGATCGTGACGACATTCGGCATCATCGCTTCACTCATCTTCGAAACCGGGCGCTTCTTCTCGATGGTCAGCCCGATCGACTTCCTGTTCGGTACGAACTGGACGCCCGACACGATGGCTTCGGCCAATGTAGATATGGGCAAGGATCTGGGCGCAGTACCGCTTTTCTGGGGCACTTTCTTCATTGGTGCCGTAATCGCGATGGTCGTGGCCATTCCTTTCGGCTTGATGAGCGCGATTTATCTGACGCAATATGCAAGCCCGCGCGCGCGCAGCATATTGAAACCGATCCTTGAAATACTCGCCGGCATTCCGACCGTCGTTTACGGCTATTTCGCGGCGCTGACCGCCGCTCCGCTCATTCGCGATTTTGCACTGGCAATTGGCATCAACAACCCTTCGACCGAAAGCGCGCTTGCTGCAGGCTTGGTGATGGGCGTGATGATTATCCCCTTTGTATCGTCAATGGCCGATGACAGTATCGCTGCCGTGCCGCAGGCCATGCGGGACGGTTCGCTGGCTATGGGCGCGACCACATCAGAAACGATCAAAAGGGTGCTAATTCCTGCGGCGCTGCCGGGGATTGTCGCCGGGATCATGCTCGCCATCAGCCGCGCCATCGGTGAAACGATGATTGTTTATATGGCGGCCGGCGCATCTGCCAACCTGTCAGCCAATCCGTTCGATCGCATGACCACCGTCACCTACCAGATCGCTGCACTGCTGACCGGCGAAGGCAGCTTCGATCATCCGACGACATTGGCGGCGTTCGCACTCGGCCTGGTGCTGTTCTTAGTGACGCTCGCTCTCAACATTATTGCCCTGCGCGTTGTGAAGCGCTTCCGGGAGGCATATGAGTAATTGGCAATCCCCTGAGGCCACAAAGCGCCTGAAAAAACGCTACGCCGCCGAAAGGCGGTTCAAGGCCATCGGTTTTGCGGCGATATTGTTATCGCTGTCATTTCTGGCGTTCCTGCTCTTTACGATGTTCAAAAACGGCCTTGCGGGGATCGACTGGGCATTCCTTACCGGTTCCGACTCGACCAACCCCGACGTCGCCGGCGTATGGAGCTCGGCCAAGGGATCCATCCTGACTATGGTCGTGACGCTTGGTCTCGCTTTCCCGACCAGCGTTCTCGCCGCAATCTATCTGGAGGAATTTGCCCCGAAAAAGCGCTGGGTGGATTTGGTTGAAGTATCTATCAACAACCTCGCTGCCGTGCCGTCGATCATTTTCGGACTTTTGGGCTTGGCCGTGTTCATCCAGCTTGCCCACCTGCCCCGTTCATCCCCCCTCGTTGGCGGCCTGACGCTCGCGTTGATGACCATGCCGGTCATTGTCATCGCCGGCCGGAATGCTATCAAGTCGGTTCCGCCATCCATTCGGGATGCAGCCCTCGCCGTCGGTGCCAGCCCGATGCAGACGGTTTTCCACCATGTTCTTCCGCTTGCCCTGCCCGGCATTCTAACCGGAACGATCATCGGCATGGCGCGCGCTCTGGGTGAAACAGCGCCGTTGCTGATGATCGGCATGCGCGCCTTTGTTTCGACCCCTCCGGGCAGCATCACCGAACCTTCTTCGGTGTTACCAATGCAGATCTTCCTTTGGTCCGACGAAGTCGACCAAGGTTTTGTGCAGAATACATCCGCCGCAATCATCGTGCTGTTGTTCGTCCTGCTGTTGATGAACGGCCTTGCCATCTATCTCCGCAACCGCTTTGAAACGCGCTGGTGAACGGGTTTAACCAATGACTGAAACAACAAAAATCTCTGCCCGCGACGTATCCGTCTATTATGGATCGAAACAGGCCATCAACAATGTCTCGATCGACATCGCGACCGAACATGTCACGGCTTTCATCGGACCGTCAGGTTGCGGCAAGTCCACTTTCCTGCGGACGCTGAACCGCATGAACGATACCATTCCGTCGTGCCGCGTTGAAGGAACGATCGATCTGGACGGCGAAGACATTTACGGTAACACAATGGATGTCGTGCAGCTGCGCGCCCGCGTCGGCATGGTGTTCCAGAAGCCGAATCCATTTCCCAAGTCGATCTACGAAAATGTCGCTTATGGCCCGCGCATCCACGGCCTTGCCGCAACCAAGGCAGATATGGATGCCATCGTCGAAAAATCGCTGCGCCGCGCTGGCCTTTGGGACGAGGTAAAGGATCGACTGACGGATGCCGGCACGGCCCTGTCCGGCGGACAACAGCAACGCCTTTGCATCGCGCGTGCAATCGCGGTGAGCCCTGAAGTCATCTTGATGGACGAACCCTGCTCGGCACTTGACCCGATTGCGACCGCTCGCATCGAAGAATTAATCGACGAACTTAAAGGCCGTTATGCGATCGTGATCGTCACCCATTCCATGCAACAGGCAGCCCGCGTATCGCAGCGCACTGCCTTTTTCCATCTCGGCAATATTGTCGAATATGGTGAAACCTCGGACATATTCACCAATCCGCGCGAACAGCGCACCCAGGATTATATTACAGGCCGTTACGGCTAGGAGTTTATTCGATGGCTGAACAGCATACCGTCAAGGCATTTGACAATGAAATCACCCAGCTGCGCGGCCTTATCGCCGAAATGGGTGGCATCGCCGAAATCTCCATCGGTCGCGCTGTCGACGCGCTGATCAATCATGATGAAGAACTTGCACGATCGGTGGTTGCGGGCGACGCGAAACTGGACGCACTCGAAGCAGAAGTTGACCAACTGGCCGTGCGCATCATCGCACTCCGTGCGCCGATGGCTGACGACCTGCGCGACGTGATCGCCGCGCTGAAGATTTCCGGCGTAGTCGAGCGGATCGGCGACTATTCAAAAAACATTGCCAAGCGCGTCGGCGAGATCGAACGACAGAAAAAATTTGAACCACTTACCCTGATCCCTGCAATGGGCGAGATTGCGCAGGGCATGGTGCGCGACGTGCTGAATGCCTATGCGTCACGCGATCAACAACTTGCCGTCGACGTTATCGAGCGTGATGAAAAGCTCGACAACTTCTACAATTCGATCTTTCGCAACCTTGTTTCGCACATGATGGAAAACCCCGCGACAATCAGCAGCGCAGCGCAACTTTTGTTTGTTGCGCGCAATCTGGAACGCATCGGCGACCATGCGACCAATGTTGCAGAAATGGTCTTCTACGCGGCAACCGGGCGCTATTTCACGGATCGCGGATTCATCGAAGACGGCGAAAAATGACACCGCGCATCCTGATCGTAGAGGATGAGCCAGCCCTCGCCGAACTGCTCGAATGGAATTTCAAGAGCGCCGGCTACGAAGTGGCCCAGACTGCCGACGGTGAGGAAGCATTGCTGCTTGCGGAGGAATTCGTCCCGGATATCATCATCCTTGACTGGATGATCGAGCAGATGCCGGGTATCGAAGTGTGTCGGCGTCTGCGCAAAAGGCGTGAAACGGCGGAGATACCTGTCATCATGCTCACCGCCCGGGGTGAGGAAGAGGATCGCATCCGGGGGTTGGAGACGGGAGCAGACGATTATGTCACCAAGCCCTTCAGTCCGCGTGAGTTAAAAGCGCGTGTGGAAGCGGTGATGCGCCGCACACGTCCGGCGATGACGGGCAGTATGCTGGTCGTAGGCGATATCGAGCTGGATCCAGTTGCAGTGCGGGTTAAGCGGGACGGACAACAGATCATGCTTGGCCCCACCGAATTCCGTTTGTTGCGGCATTTCATGGAACGCCCCGGTCGCGCGCAATCCCGCAGCCAGTTGCTCGATGCTGTCTGGGGGCATGATAGCGATATCGAACTACGGACTGTTGACGTTCATATCCGGCGCCTGCGCAGCGCGATCGAACTGCCTGGCAAGGACGATCCGATCCGGACAATTCGTTCGGTCGGATATGCCATGGACGGCTAAAGTCTTAAGTCTCGCCATTTCCCGGGGGGCAGCCCCTCGACACTCCAGTCACCGACAGACCAACGTACGAGCCGCAGAGTGGGGTACCCGACTGCAGCAGTCATCCGTCGGACCTGCCGGTTGCGCCCTTCCCGTATCGTAAGCCTTATCCAGCTATCGGGAACTGTCTTTCGCACGCGGATCGGTGGATCGCGTGGCCAAAGAGCGGGCGGCTCGATCGCTTCGGCCAATGCGGGCAAAGTCATTCCGTCATTGAGCTTGAACCCACTACGAAGTTTTTGGAGAGCATCGTCACCAACTGCGCCCTCAACCTGTACCAGATAGCATTTAGGCATTTTGTGTCGCGGATCAGCGATCTGTGCCTGTAATCGGCCATCGTCGGTCAATAGCATCAGCCCCTCACTATCCATATCAAGCCGCCCGGCGGGATAGACATTGGGGACGTCGATAAAGGCCGACAGCGTGGGACGCGGCGATCCTTCAGTTCCCTTGTCGGTAAACTGGGGAAGCACGCCATAAGGCTTGTTGAAGAGGATCAGACGGGACACAGGCAGGGTTCTAACAGCAACGTGGGCAAGGAAAAAGGCCGGCGAGTTTCCCCACCGGCCTCTTATTCCGTTTCAGCCTGAACTGAGCGGTGGATTTAGAAATCCATGCCGCCCATACCGCCCATGCCACCGCCCATCGGCATTGCCGGGGCCTTGTCTTCCGGAGCGTCCGCAATGGTCGCTTCGGTGGTGATGAGCAGGCTGGCAACCGATGCTGCATCCTGCAGCGCCGTGCGCACAACCTTGGTCGGGTCGATAACGCCTGAAGCCTTCAGGTTCTCGTAGGTGTCAGTCGCAGCGTTGAAGCCCTGCTCCTGATTGCCTTCGCGCAGCAGGTTGCCCGATACAACCGCACCGTCATGGCCGGCATTTTCCGCGATCTGACGGACAGGAGCCATGATTGCCTTGCGGATGATGTCGATACCACGGGTCTGGTCGTCATTTGCACCCTTCAGGCCATCAAGAGCCTTGGTGGCGTAGAGCAACGCAGTACCACCGCCGGGGACGATACCTTCTTCCACTGCTGCACGGGTTGCGTGCAGCGCATCGTCAACGCGGTCCTTGCGCTCCTTGACTTCGACTTCGGTCGCACCGCCAACCTTGATGACGGCAACGCCGCCAGCGAGCTTGGCAAGACGTTCCTGCAGCTTTTCACGATCATAATCGCTGGTGGTGGTTTCGATCTGCGCACGGATAGCTTCGACGCGGCCCTTGATCGCTTCGGCGTCACCGGCACCGTCGACGATGGTGGTGTTGTCCTTGTCGATGGTGACGCGCTTGGCCTGACCGAGCATGCCGAGCGTAACCGACTCGAGCTTGATGCCCAGATCTTCGCTGATCATCTCACCCTTGGTCAGGATCGCAATGTCTTCGAGCATCGCTTTGCGACGATCGCCAAAGCCCGGAGCCTTCACGGCAGCAATCTTCAGGCCACCGCGCAGCTTGTTGACAACCAGGGTTGCCAGCGCTTCGCCTTCGACGTCTTCTGCGATGATGAGGAGCGGACGACCTGCCTGCACCACAGCTTCGAGAACCGGCAGCATGGCTTGCAGGTTCGACAGCTTCTTTTCGTGGATCAGGATATAGGGGTTATCGAGCTCGACCTGCATCTTTTCGGTGTTGGTGATGAAGTAGGGCGACAGATAACCGCGGTCGAACTGCATGCCTTCAACGACATCGAGTTCGAACTCGAGGCCCTTGGCTTCTTCAACGGTGATTACGCCTTCCTTGCCGACCTTTTCCATGGCTTCAGCAATTTTCTCACCGACTTCACGATCGCCATTGGCCGAAATGATGCCAACCTGGGCGATTTCGCCCGTACCGGCAACCGGGGTAGAGCGCTTCTTCAGATCTTCGACGACGACCGTAACAGCCTGGTCGATGCCGCGCTTCAGATCCATCGGGTTCATGCCGGCAGCAACCGACTTCATGCCTTCGCGAACAATCGCCTGGGCAAGTACGGTCGCCGTAGTGGTGCCGTCACCGGCTGCGTCATTCGCCTTCGAGGCGACTTCGCGCAGCATCTGTGCACCCATATTTTCGAACTTGTCCTTAAGTTCGATTTCCTTGGCGACGGTAACGCCGTCCTTGGTGATGCGGGGCGCACCAAAGCTCTTGTCGATTACGACATTGCGGCCCTTGGGGCCAAGGGTCACCTTCACCGCATCGGCGAGGATGTCGACACCGCGAAGGATGCGCTCACGCGCGTCGCGGCCAAATTTTACGTCTTTTGCAGCCATGTCATTTTCCTTCAAAAATTGGCGGATTCTTCAGAAAGTAGAGGGCAAACCACCCCCTGTTCCGGGCTGGGTTCAGCCAACGATCCCCAGAATGTCAGATTCCTTCATGATCAGCAGTTCTTCACCGTCGACCTTGACTTCGGTGCCCGACCATTTGCCGAACAATACGCGGTCGCCAGCCTTCACATCGGGCTTAATGCGGTCGCCATCTTCATTATAGGCTCCCTCACCAACGGCAACGACTTCGCCTTCTTGGGGCTTTTCCTTAGCGCTATCGGGGATGATGATCCCGCCAGCAGTTTTTTCTTCGGCCTCGACGCGGCGGACGAGGACGCGGTCATGCAACGGACGAAATGCCATTTTTGAACCTTTCCTTTTTTTTCCAGTTGGTGGCGCGACGGGCTTTCCGGAAAAAGAAAGCCCCTCCCCGCACCTGAATCGCGATTAGCACTCAAGCAGATCGAGTGCTAACTGCAGCCCAGATAAGCGTTTGCCGCGCTCGATCAAGGGGAAGAATCGAATTTTTTGTAATCCGGCGTTCAGCTTCGCGCCGGCAATCCCGCAGCCCGCAACGCGGCATGCGCTTCGGCGATGCTGTATGTGCCAAAGTGGAAGATTGACGCGGCAAGCACCGCACTGGCATGCCCTATGGTCACGCCGTCAACCAGATGGTCGAGCGTTCCAACGCCGCCACTTGCAATCACCGGAACGGCAACCGCATCGGCAATGGTGCGCGTCAAATCCAGATCAAAGCCAATCTTTGTGCCGTCGCGATCCATACTGGTCACGAGCAATTCGCCCGCACCCAATTCGGCCAGTTTCAGTGCATGTTCGACGGCATCGATTCCGGTCGGTTTGCGTCCGCCATGGGTGAAAATCTCCCACCCGTCGCGCCCGTCGGACCAGCGCTTGGCATCGACTGAGGCGACGACACACTGACTGCCGAAACGTTCGGCGATATCGGCAACGACCTCTGGCCGCGCGACCGCCGCACTGTTAACGGCGACCTTGTCCGCCCCAGCGAGCAATAATGCCCGCGCATCTTCAGCACTGCGCACACCGCCGCCAACGGTCAACGGCATGAAGCAGACTTCTGCGGTGCGGCGAACGACATCGAGGATCGTATCGCGCCCTTCATGGCTTGCAGTGATATCGAGGAAGCACAATTCGTCCGCACCCGCCTGATCATAGGCCTTGGCCTGCTCGACCGGATCGCCGGCGTCCTTCAGGTCGACAAAATTCACGCCCTTGACCACCCGGCCATTGGCAACATCGAGACAGGGAATGACGCGGATGCGGACTGTCATCCGCGTTTCGCCATCCTGATTGCCGTCGCCAGATCGAGCCGTCCGTCATAAATCGCGCGGCCGGTAATCACGCCTTCAATCCCGTCTTGCGCATGCAGCGCAAGGACATGGATTTCGTCGATACCCTTCACGCCACCGCTAGCAATCACGGGAATATCGACCGCGCGGGCCAAATCGACCGTTGCTTCGATATTGCAACCGGTAAGCATCCCGTCACGTCCGACATCGGTGAAGAGCAGGCTGGCGACGCCTGCATCCTCGAAGCGGCGGGCAAGATCGATCACCGGCATGTCCGATTTTTCCGCCCAGCCCTCAGTCGCAACAAAACCGTCGCGCGCATCTACGGCGACGACGATGCCATTTTCAAATTCGCGCGCCATATCCTTGACGAATAGCGGGTCCTTCAGCGCCGCGGTGCCAATCACCAATCGCGCCACACCGAGATCGAACCAGCGTTCCACGGTCTGACGATTGCGTATGCCGCCGCCCAGTTGCACATAGCCGGGGAAATTTTCGATGATATACTCGACCGCCTCGGCATTTTCCGGTTTGCCTGCAAAAGCGCCATCAAGATCAACAACGTGCAGATGCTCTGCACCGGCCTCTGCAAAGAGAAGGGCCTGTGCTGCCGGGTCATCGGCATAGACGGTCGCCCGATCCATATCGCCTTCGGCAAGACGGACAACCTGACCACCCTTCAGATCAATTGCGGGGAAGACTATCATGCCAAATCTTTCTTCAAGGACACCACTTTAGAAAGCGCGCCAATGTCGCGATACCATAGGCCTGGCTTTTTTCAGGATGGAATTGCACGCCTAGGATATTGCCCTTTACAACCGCTGCGACGCGCGGGCCGCCATGGTCGGTGGTGGCAAGAACATCGGCCTGTTCGGTCGCGTCAAAATGATAGCCGTGGAGAAAATAGGCTTCGCCAGCTGCAACAACCGGATGATCACGGGCAGGGCTGACATCATTCCAACCCATATGCGGCACTTTCAGGCCCGGCGCGGGTTCGATCCCCCTCACCGTGCCGCTTATCCAGCCCAACCCCTTGGTGCTGCCATGTTCGACGCCTTCATCAGCGAGCAATTGCATGCCAACACAGATGCCAAGAAAAGGCGCGCCTTCGCACCGCACGCGCGCCTCAAGGGCGTCGATCATTCCGGCAATGGCAGAAACACCCTGCATGCAATGCGCAAAAGCACCTACGCCCGGCAGAACAATACGCTCCGCGCGCGCAACAATATCTGGATCGGCAGTGACGGCGATTTGATCGGCGCCCGCTGCTTTCAGCGCATTTCGAACCGACTGGAGATTGCCCGCGCCATAATCGATGAGCGCGACCCGATCAGCCACCCAATATCCCCTTGGTCGAGGGGATAGCACCGCCCTTGCGCGGATCAATCTCGACCGCCGCGCGCATCGCCCGGGCAAAGCCCTTGTAGATGCTTTCAGCGATATGGTGGTTATTCTTGCCGTACAGCAGTTCGATATGCAGCGTCAGCCCGACGGCATCGGCAATCGAGTGGAACCAATGCTCGAACAATTCGGTATCCATCTCGCCAAGCCGTTCCTGCGTGAAGCCCGCCTTCCAGACGAAATAAGGGCGACCGGAAATATCCAGCGCCACGCGGCTCAGCGTTTCGTCCATCGGCGAATAAGCGCTGCCATAACGCATGATGCCGGCCTTGTCGCCTAGCGCCTTGGATATGGCCTGACCGATGGCAATCGCACTATCTTCTGCCGTGTGATGTTGGTCGACATGCAGGTCGCCCTTGATGTGGCATTTGATATCGATCAGCGAGTGACGCGAAAACTGCTCGATCATATGATCTAGAAAGCCGATTCCGGTCGAAATTTCATACTGGCCACTGCCATCGAGATTCACCTCGACCGCAATTTCGGTTTCCTTGGTATTTCGACTGATCGAGGCGGTGCGCATGGCTGAGCGCTATAGGCTGATATGGCGATTTGGCAAGCATGTGCGCCCTTTCTCCGTCAAAAGTTCATCTTGATTTCACCGCGCACCCAGTCCACCAATGCGCGTATGACCGACGATGCACCCGACAGCCTGATTCCCTATGACGACGTCGTGCAAGAGGCGCTGCGCGCTGTAGTCAGCCGTGTGCTCGGTGATGTAGCGGCGGGCGGCCTTCCCGGCGACCATCATTTCTACATCACCTTCAAGACCCGCGCGCCCGGGGTTGCGATCCCCGTGCATCTGATGGAGCGCTTTCCGGACGAGATGACGATCGTCCTGCAGCATAAATATTGGGACCTTAAGGTCGGACCCGAGCATTTCGAGGTCGGCCTCTCGTTCAGCCAAGTCCCGGCGCATCTGCATGTTCCCTTTTCGGCGATCACATCTTTCGTCGATCCGGCAGTCGACTTTGCCCTGCAATTCCATGTCGAAGCGGAATCGGGCCCTGAACATCATGAGCATGCCGAAAATGATGGCCCGACAATCGAAGCCAATGAAGGCTCTAACGTCGTGACAGTGGATTTCGGGCGAAAGAAGTGACGCGGGAAACCCGCAGCGAAAGCGACAGTTTCGGCCCGATCGAGGTCCCTGCCCAAGCCTATTGGGGCGCACAGACACAGCGCAGCATCGGCAATTTCCCCTTCCCTCCGCATGAACGGATGCCCATCGGAATCATCTATGCGCTTGCCCTGGTGAAGCAGGCTGCCGCACGGGTGAACCGCAAGCACGGGCTGGATGGAAAAATAGCGGACGCAATCGAAGCGGCGGCGGCGGAAGTTATCGCTGGCCTGCATGATGATCAGTTCCCGCTGACCATCTGGCAGACCGGCAGCGGCACGCAATCGAACATGAACGTCAACGAAGTGATCGCGGGCCGCGCCAATGAGATGCTGACCGGCAAGCGCGGCGGCAAATCGCCGGTACATCCCAATGATCATGTCAATATGAGCCAGTCGTCGAATGACAGCTTTCCTACTGCGATGCATATCGCCGCCGAGCTTGCGTTTGCGAGACAGCTTCAGCCCGCAATCGAAAGACTCAAGGATGCGCTGCGGGCCAAAGAGCTTGACTGGCAAGGCTTAGTCAAAATCGGTCGGACGCATTTACAAGATGCAACACCGCTTACCTTAGGCCAGGAATTCTCGGCCTACGCCAGTCAGCTGATCCACTGCCATGTTAATCTCGTTTCAGCGAGTGCGGGGCTGCAACTTCTCGCACAAGGCGGAACGGCAGTTGGAACCGGCCTGAACGCTCCACCCGGTTTTGGCGATGAATTTGCAAATGAGATTGAAAATATTATCGGCGAACCTTTCGAATCCGCCGATAACAAGTTCGAAGCATTGGCAAGTCATGACACTTTAGTCGCGTTTTCCGGTGCCCTAAACACTCTCGCCGTCGCCCTCACCAAGATCGCCAATGACATTCGCCTGCTCGGATCAGGTCCGCGTTCGGGACTGGGCGAACTCATCCTGCCAGAAAACGAACCGGGCAGTTCGATCATGCCGGGCAAGGTCAATCCTACGCAGTGCGAGATGCTGACGATGATCGCCGCGCAGGTGATCGGCAACCATCAGGCGGTTACGGTCGGCGGGATACAGGGCCATCTGGAACTCAATGTATTCAAACCATTGATTGGTGCGAATGTGCTGCGTTCTATCGAGCTTCTTTCGATTGGAATGGAGACTTTTGCGAAGAATTGCATCGACGGGCTGGAACCTAACCGTGCGCGCATTGCAGGACTGGTGGAACAGTCGCTGATGCTTGTGACCGCGCTGGTGCCGATCATCGGTTATGACAATGCCGCAAAAATCGCAAAAAAGGCGCATCAGGAGGGAACCACGTTGCGCGACGCCGCGTTGGCATCCGGGCTGGTTGACGCGGACACGTTCGATACCCATGTCATACCGGAAGACATGATTTAATTATCCACACCCCTCTGTGGAAAAAGGAGTTATCCACATACCCCTGTTGAAAACAATTGCAGGCGCCTTGGTCGGCGAAGTCATCGGCAAACGGCGCGGCCACGGACTGCTGGGGGCTGGCATCGGTGCAGTGGCAGCCCGCGTCGCAACTCGCTCGATTCCCGGCGCACTGCTCGTCGGCGGAGCGTTCATCGCTAAAAAAGTCTATGACGAGCGCAAGAAACGCAAAGGCTGATCTGTACTCCCTGGTTCGGATCAGGATTTCAAAAGGCTTGACGGCTCGCTGCGCTTTCGCGCAGTAGCGGCTATGGCCGATAGCGACACCCAAATCCCTGCAAAACTTGAACGGCGTGGACTGTTGTTCGTGCTTTCCTCGCCATCGGGCGCAGGAAAATCGACGCTTTCCCGGATGTTACTGGCTTCCGAGCCGGAAGTCGCACTGTCGGTATCCTGCACCACGCGCCCACCGCGCCCCGGTGAGGTGGATGGCAAGGATTATCATTTCATTGACGTGCCAACGTTCAAGCAAATGGCAAAGGATGGTCAGTTCCTCGAATGGGCGCATGTCTTTAGCCATCGTTATGGTACACCGAAGGAGCCGGTCGAAGCTGCGCTTTCATCGGGCCGCGATGTGCTGTTCGACATTGACTGGCAGGGCGCGCAGCAGCTTTATCAGGAAGCAGGGCCCGATGTTGTTCGCGTCTTCATCCTGCCACCGTCAATTGAAGAGCTTGAACGCCGCCTCCATACACGTGCCCAAGACAGCGATGCTGTGATCGGCGAGCGGATGGCGCGGGCCAAGTCCGAGATCGGCCATTGGGACGGTTATGACTATGTTCTGATCAACGATGATGTTGAACGCTGCTTTGCCCAGGTCCGTCAGATATTGACCGCCGAACGACTGAAGCGCCGCCGACAAAAGGGGTTGATCGGCTTTGTGCGAGACCTGGTTGCAGACTAACAACGCGGAACAGCCAACTGGTCGGCAAGCCGTTCAATCAGCCGGTCTGCATTACGGGCATAAGGGTCGACATCCAGAATAGTACCATCGCCGAAGCCGAAGCGGATTTCGCCGCCCCACCGGCGTTCGCCGAAGATGACATCCGAACATCGTAAAAGGATTTGGCCACCAGCCTTTTGAAAGGCAATTTCGTTGCCGCGCAGGCTGAGTACGCTCCGCATTATTCGCATTGTCTGGAACGCCGCAACGACGCTACCCGTGCCAAAAATCACACTCAGCCAGAATGCAATCCGCATCTGTGACGCTCCATCTGGCCGAGACGATCCGACAAAAAGCCAGATATAGCCGATGAAGAGGAACAGCGCGGCGCTCAGGATTATGGCGCTCCAATGAAGGGGTGCCGGCGTGACCATGATCCATCCGGGCTTCTTAGGCGGGATGGAGAATATCAAACAGCATAACGCAATACATATTGCCGCCGCGAGACCGCAGACCAATAACAACTCGAACGATGTGACATATTCTTGCATGCTGCACCTTCTTAGGTGCGGCATAGAGCAAAAAAGCGTCAATCCGGTTAACCGCGCAGCAGATCCAGAAAGCGCGCCGCGCTCATATACTCAGCTTCGCGGTCGGCGCGGTTTTTTTGCGCCCAATAATCTGCGCCCCAATTGGCTTCCTGCCATAACTCCTCAAGGCAAACCGCCTGCCAAAGTTCTTCCGGGCTGCCCGCACGCTCGACAAGTGCAAGCACCGCGACAAGCGATCCAGCAAGATGCGCAAGCTTTGCCATGGCCGCCAGTTCAAAGGTTCCTCGCGCACTGACCGCCATACGCAGCTTTTCCAAAGTGGCTTCGGGCTGGGGCTGGTGCAGCACGCCGGCAACGCGCCGGAACGAAACGTCATAACGTGTCTGCGCCCAATCGAGCCAGGGGTCCCAGACCTCCGCCTGTCGAGGCGCTAGCGGTTCATCCGGCTCGGCGCGGTAGCAAAAGGCATCGCTCTCGCCATATGCTGCAATCGCGGCAGCAAAGCCGGCACGGTCAGGCGTAACATGATCAACCGCTGCGTTAGCAAAACCAGTCAACGGCATTTGCAGCGGATCGATTGTTTCGCCGACATCGATCCATTCCTGCATTACTGCATCGGCAAGCGCCTGTGTTGGCAGGGATAATGCATTACGCTTGGGCGTCTTCAGCGCCCGGCCATCCAGAAGGATGCCGAGGCCGTGGGTGCTCTGTTCGAGCGCAACCTCTTTCCAGAAACGCCGCATCGATCAGCCCTGCCCGCTGTCTTTCTTGCGCCAGCCTTTTTTCACGATGATGGGCAGGAAGAAAAACTCGACCATCCCGATCAGCATCAGCAATGTACCGAATTCGGGCCCCAGTTCCGGCAAAAACTTGCCGGCAACGCTAGCAACACCCAACATGACGATCCCAACGCCAGAAAAGCGGATCAGATTCAGAATCATAAAGCGCTGCCGCGCCTGCCGTTCGCGTTCGTCGCTGTTCATGCGCCGTACTCCAATGCCAATCTCAATTCTTCCATTGTCTCGACCAGATGGTCGGCCCCCGCCTCACCCAGTTCAGAAAGCGGATGATAGCCCCAACCGACACCGATGGTGCGGCAGCCTGCCGCCCGGCCCATATGTATATCATAAACCGTATCACCAATGACGACTGCCTGTCCGGCATCTACGCCTGCATCGGCCATAGCCTCATAGACCATCGACGGGTGTGGTTTCGATGGATGACGGTCGGCGGTTTGCAGCGAAACGAACAGCCCTTTGATGCCATGATGGTCAAGGCAACGCGCCAGGCCGCGGTCCGACTTCCCCGTTGCAACGCCTAGCAGCCAACCTTTCTCGTCAAGCTCGCTCAACACACCGGCGATCCCGTCGTAAAGCGGTTCATCGACAAGACCGTTACCACGCAGGGTAAAAAAAGCCTGCTTATATCGCTCGGCCAGGTCAACGTGCAGCGCATCTTCGGCATCGGGAAGCAGTTGGCGCATTGCCTCAACGAGGCTGAGCCCGACAATCCGACGGGTTGCATGGCGCGAAGGGGGCACCAGGCCGGCCTCTTCAAAGGCATGCTCCATCGCCATGCAGATATTAGCCTGACTGTCGACGAGTGTACCGTCACAATCGAAAATGGCGAGACGGATTGTCATGATCTCCATTCCCGCATCAAATGTGCCAATGCTCGCCGACCGCTTTTCTCAAGCGCGTCAGCTGCGCGCAAACGATCAGCTTCAGGCTTGTTCTGCGACAATTTGAATGTCGGCCGCCATGCACGGATTTCCATTTCAAAACCGGTGATCGCGCCCAACATGCGATTGAATTTTCCGGCATCCATCTTGTCACGCGTCCAAGGTGTCTTTGGCGCCAGCCGTGCCTCATTCACTGCAGTCAGATCGTCAAGCAGCCCGACAAGCCCTTCGCGATCCATGGCCCGAACAGGCCCTTCAATCTCTACGCTGATATAATTCCACGTCCCCACCTGATCGGGCCCCGCATACCAATCGGGGCTGATATAGCCATCGGGTCCGTTGACAACGATCAGTGCCTCCCGCCCGCTGAGATAGCGCGTCAGGGCATTGCCGTTTGCCAGATGAAACTGCACCGCACCATCACCGGTTAGATAGAGCGCGCTTAGCGCCACGCGCGGCCCGTCGGGCGTCTGCGCGAAGACCATGCCGAAGCCGATCTCCGCAATCAGCGCTTCCATCGTCGCGCGCTGATCCGCATCGCTGCCCTTGAGGCGGAAGGACGGATCGGGATGCATTATTTCTTGCGCGACCCCGTTTTGGGCGACGGCTTTGGCTTGCCTCCTTTGGGTGGTGCCTTCACCGCACCGCGCGACCGCCGTTCGCCTTTGCGTTCCTTACGTGCATCCTTAGCTCGGGCCGTCGCGGCGCGTCGCTTGGCCTCAGGCGTTTCTGATCGCTTGGGTTCATCAAATGGCATGGCATCGCCAATATCGATATCGAAACCCAGATCGGCAAAGCTGTCGATCATATGCGCCGGCAGGTCTGCGCGCACATCGACAAAGCCGCCATCCGGATGATCGATCCTGATACGGCGCGCATGGAGGTGCATCTTGCGACTGATTGTCCCGGTAAGGAAAGCGTCCTTACCGCCATATTTGCCGTCACCCACAATCGGATGGCCAATCGCCGCCATATGGACGCGCAACTGATGCGTACGGCCGGTGTAGGGCTGAAGTTCAACCCAGCAACAGCGGTTGCCTGCGCGCTCGATCACGCGATAGCGGCTGCGTGAAGGTTGCCCTTCTTTCTCGTCGACATACATTTTCTCGCCGCCGGTGCCCGGCTGTTTGGCGAGCGGCAAATCGATCATGCCATCATAGATGTCGGGTATGCCAACGACCAGTGCCCAGTAAACCTTGCGCGCGGTGCGCGATGAAAAGGCCTTGGAAAAATGGCCGGCTGCGCGCGAGGTGCGCGCCAATAGCAATGCGCCGCTGGTATCCTTATCCAGACGGTGCACCAGCTTGGGCCGGCTATCCAGCTCGAACTCAAGCGCATCGAGCAGGCCGTCAACATGGCTTTCAGTCTTGGTGCCGCCCTGTGTCGCAAGGCCGGGGGGCTTGTTGATCACAAGCGCGCTCGCATCCTTATGGATAACAAGGCTTTGCGCAAATTCTATCATGTCGGGCGACAATTCCAGCCGCTTGCGCAGCGGACGCGCAGGTTTTGCAGATGCGGTTTCAGCCGGGGGCACGCGAATTTCCTGCCCGGCAAGAATTCGGTCACCGGGCGTCGCCCGCTTGCCATCAACGCGCAACTGCCCAGTACGGGCCCAGCGCGAAACAAGATTGAAACTGGCGTCGGGCAAGTGTCGCTTGAACCAGCGGTCGAGACGGATACCATCATCGTCTAGGGCCACAGTAAAATGACGGATCGATGCGTCAGATTTGCTCATGCTGCCAAGACCCTTCCCAGCGCGAGGCCAGCAAACAGCGCCGCCAGCGCCGCCAGCACCGATGCAGCCGCATAGCCAAAAGCGAGCGGTGCCTGCCCTCGTTCGATCATCTGCGCCATTTCAAGGCTGAAGGCACTGAAGGTCGTAAATCCGCCAAGCAACCCTACACCAATCAGCAACCGCCAAGGTTCGCCTACGTCCCCCTTTTGCCACAACCATGCGGCAAGCAGCCCCATGGCAAGGCCGCCGAGCAGATTGGCGACGAAGGTCGGCCATGGCCAGCCGCCGGATGACAGCGGCAAGGCGCGCGCGAGCTGGAAACGCAACGCTGCGCCGACAGCACCGCCTGCCATGACAAGAAGGTAGGGTTTCATGGCGCACGGCTTAGCCAGAGTTGGCGAAAAATTCTAACCCCAATTTCCGCCAAATAGCCGCAACCCGTTTTCGCTGCCCCCGCCAACACAAGAAGAAGGGGGGGGGGGGCAGATGCCCCACAAAGGCGTTTCGGAACCAGTAAAGCGAGGTCTATCGGCCGTTATTGGCGACAATATCGACCTGCATGCCGCCCGCGGCAAGCGCGGTGAAGGTGATTACATAGGCGCCGCCATCGCTGTCACGTGTGCCACCGAGCATATGCTCGCCATCGCGCACCTCATAATCCGCAGAGAAACCAGAACGGCGCGCGCGCGTGTAATAATAGTCGACCACCGACTGACGCCCAGCCGATGTCGTAAAGCTTGCAACCCGGATGTCGCAAATTCCGCCATCGACACCGGCTGCTTCCTTGAGCCGGCCGTTGGGATAGATCGGAAATTCGGTCGGCATGCGGTTCGCCCAGCCTGCGCCATATTGCAGCTTCGCCTCACATGTCCCCTTGCCGCGCTTGACGCCCTGCGCCACGGCACGTGCCTCCAGCGTTTCCCCCCGCGGTGCGGCGCAATCGGTGCAGCTTTCGCCGCTGACGATTTTCGGCTTGGGTGCACGCATCAACTTTGCATTGTCGAGCTCTTCTGCCGATGCCGTTGCGTAGCCAGCATCAGGGGGCGTGCTGCCATCGAGCGACTGGTCAGCGGTGCGCACCATATTGCTGTTGGCATTGTCAGTCAGGTCGGGATCGACAAGGATTTTGTCCTGCAGCGCCGCATTCATGGCCGGATCGCCGCCCTTCCCCACCAGACTTTCGTCGAGCGCGGCAACTTCATCGCTGCTCTTTTCGCCGCCGCAGGCAGACAAAGTGAGCGGCAGAAGCGCCAGCGCCGCTAAGGTGCCGATAAAACGGACATTCTTGGCCTTTGATCGCACAGGCTCTGCTCCGATTGTTGGTACGCAACAAGGCTGCGCGTCCTAACGCACGGAATCCAGCCCTAAAGAGGGTTAATAGCCTACCGCTTCAGCTTTACCGTGTAAAATAAACCTGCCCCGCGCCAACCATGTGCCAGCACGGGACAAAGGGTCCAGCCATTGTTGCGTTTTATACCCGAATTATTTGATCACGCCGCGATAAGACAGCGTGCCTGACGCGCCGGCCGCAATCGGTGCGGCAAAAACCCAGCGGACATGGGTGACATCTTCGGGCGTTGCGGCCCGGCTAGCAGCGCTGCCATCGGCATTGGTTGCGGCAACGGTCAAAGTTTCCAGCTTGCCCCAGCTTTTGCCGCCATCAACTGAAACTTCAGCCCAATCCTCGGTTGCGCTGACGAAGCGGACAGGCGCGGGCATCGGGTTAACCGCGCGAAAATCGCTCGCGGCTTCCTTACCCTTGTTCGAATAAGCCAGTTTAAACAGAACCCGATCACCTGGAATGACAATGACGTCTTGCGGGCGTTTCGTGACAGTCTTTTCGCTGCCATCTGCGGCGACTTCGGTGCGCTCGATAAAGGCTTCGCTGGTCAATTGCACTGAATTGGCGGCTATCATCGCCGCCGGGCTTGACGCCATGGCGGGAATCGCAGGGATAGCGGCAGCAAAAGCCGCTGCGGAAAGGGCAATCAGGATGCGATTGTTCTTAAAAGACTGGGTCATTCTTCGGTCCTAAAAAGGGGCATATCAGCCCGTTTTTCATTCGTCCGGTTGTGAAGAATAATGCCTAATAAGGTGTTAAGACGTGCCCGAATTCACAGCCTTTTACAAGTCAGCCCACAGCGACGGCTCAGTAAATGCCACCTTCGCTCGTCATGAATTCCTGGTCGCGCTGTGTAGCCGCCGCTGCACCATCCTGGGTGCCCCGGGCGGGATCTGCTGCAGCCGACGTACTGTCTTTTTGTTTTGGCTTGTCTCCGCGCTTCTCAAGCTCATCGTTGCGGATCGTGCGTTTGGGTTCAGTTTCGGCCTTGAAAGCCTCCCAGATGACCGCTCCCTTAGGATCATTATCGTCGGGCCATGCACCATAAACGCGTTTGCCCGTCTTGCGGTCAATCCGAACCAGATGGACACCTTCGGGCGCAGTAAAGGGTAACCGCGGCATTCCGGCCAGGGCGTCGCGCGCGAACTGCTTGAAAATCGGCGCAGCGATGGAGCCGCCTTGGGCATAGCCGCCCATATTGCGCGGCTGGTCAAAACCCAGATAGACGCCTGCGATCAGGTTCGGTGTGCCGCCGATGAACCAGACATTGGTCGGGCCATTGGTCGTACCGGTCTTGCCGAACAGCGGACGGTTGAGATCGCGCAGAATGGTTGCAGTGCCGCGCTGAACGACGCCTTCGAGCATATGTACGACCTGATAAGCCGTGACAGGATCCATGACCTGTTTACCGCCCGGTCGGAAACGCGGCATTGGTTTTCCGTCCCAATCCTTCAAATTGCAGCCCTGACAGGGCTTCCAGTCCTTGGGCCAGATAACCCGACCCGTCCGCGACTGCACAAAGTCGATCAGCGTCGGTTTCAATTCGCGGCCATGGTTGACCAGCATCGAATAGGCGTTGGTCATCTTCAGAACGGTCGTCTCACCCGCACCAAGCGCGAAGGAAAGATAGGGCGGGTAATCACCGATGCTCATCGCCCGGAAGGTATTTGCGACATTCTCCATGCCTGCATCGCTAGCAGCACGAACCGTCATCAGGTTTCGACTCTGTTCAAGACCCCAACGCAAGGTTTGCGGACCTGCCCCGCCACCGCTGAAATTGCGAAAGCACTTCTGGCCCAGCGAAGCACCCTGCCAAACGCAATAAGGAGCATCAACCACGATCGATGACGGGGTCATTCCATTGTCAAGTGCAGCAGCATAGACAAAAGGCTTTATCGTTGAACCCGGTTGCCGCTGTGCCTGGGTTGCTCGGTTGAAGCTCGATATGCGCACGTCAAACCCACCCTGCATGGCAAGGACGCGGCCATTGACCGGATTTTGCACTACCATGCCACCACCGACTTCCGGAACGGTCCGAAGCTGGAAATTATTGCCACCTTGAGGCGCGACCGCGATGATATCCCCGGCCTTCAACGCCGCTGGCGCGGTTGTCAAAAAGCCGGTCTCGCCGTTCGCAAAACCAATTTCTGCCCCGCCGCTGCGTTTGCGCAGCGCAACGGCGATCCGCCAATTGCTATAGTCTGTGCCGATGTTCGACGCAGCCAGCCGCGATTGCCACTTCCCGTCGTCCATAGGTATCGTCGCGAGCGGTTTGGACCAGCCACGGCCACCATGATACCGCAGCAAGCCATCGCGCAATGCCTTGGTCGTCAATTCTTGATAGCGCGAATTCATCGAGGATCGCACCCACAGCCCGCCAGCATAGACGCTGTAAGGGCCGGTTTCTGC
Organism: Sphingobium sp.; assembly: GCA_035196065.1. Classification (NCBI taxonomy): domain Bacteria; kingdom Pseudomonadati; phylum Pseudomonadota; class Alphaproteobacteria; order Sphingomonadales; family Sphingobiaceae; genus Sphingobium; species Sphingobium sp. The sequence goes on along the minus strand of CP136575.1, from coordinate 1,438,398 downwards.
GGTTTCGCCAAAGCGTTCGATCAGTTGCCGGCGGACCTCTTCGGCGAAATAACCGCCGTCATTCTTAAAGCCCTGCGCCTGACGCGGGATAAGTCCAAGCGGCATCGCCTGAGCGGCTGTCGCGCGGGCCTGCGATACCCAGCCATTCGAGACCATCTCGCCCAAAATCCAGTTGCGACGGCCTATGGCTTCGCGTTCAAAACGTGCGCGGCTATATTTTTCAGGCGCCTTGGGCAAGGCTGCCAGGAAAGCCATTTCGTGCAGTTCCAGCGCATCGGTGCTCTTGCCGAAATAGGCTTGCGCCGCCGCCTCGACACCAAAAGCCTGCCGCCCCAACGCGATCTCGTTCATGTAAAGCGAGAGGATCTGTTGTTTGGTCAGCGCATTTTCGATGCGATAGGCGAGGATCGCCTCCTTGATCTTGCGCGTATAGCTATATTCGTTGGTCAGCAGCAGGTTTTTCGCCACCTGTTGGGTGATCGTCGATGCGCCCCGAGACCGACCGGTGCTGGTCAGATTGTCGTAGATGGCAACTAGAATGCCGACATAATCAATGCCGCCATGCTGGAAGAAATTCTTATCTTCTGCCGAAAGATAGGCGCGCACCAGCATCGGCGGGAAATCGGCATAATCCAGTTGCACGCGGCGTTCGCGCGCATAGCTGTGAAAGGGTTCGCCATTAATGTCGCGCACAACTGTAGGCAGGGGCGATTCATATTCCGTCAGCGCATCGGCGTCAGGCATGTTGCGCAACAATACGGCCCAGAGCAGCATATAGCCAAGCACGGCCGCGCCCAGTGCATAGGCCCCCAGCCGGAACCATTTTTTCTGCCAATAGACCTGCAGACGTTCCCACAGCCCGCCCGCACTGCGGGTCAGCTTGTAGCTCATACTGGTCGGCGCATTATCGTCCATCGCCCGCCTCTCTAACGGATTTGGGGCAAGCGTCCAGATTCTATCGGCAGAATGTCGCCGAATTTACGCCGGCCGGCCTTAATTGCGCCGCCGCGCACCCGGCAAAGGGGGATCATTGGGTGGACCTGCAAAGCATTGCGCAATCGCCATCCAGCGTGTGGCAACAGGGCCATGCAAGGCAAGGCCGGTATCAGCGATGTTGCGGCATTGCGTGACCACTTGGCAAAATTCGGTCGCGCTCCCCTCGATCAGATCTTCGCTGCCACCCTCGCCCGGGCCATATTCCCAGATCGCACCCGACGGCGCGGTAAGCCGCAAACGGGGCATCGGACCGGGAGCATCTTCTTTGCGGTTCTTGAACGTCCAGCCATAGGTATTCACGCCTAGCCGGACGATATTGCCGATCCGGTCGCTATCGACTCGATCAACGCCCAACAGGTCGTAGACGGCCTGCGCATGTGCCCATGTCTCCATCAGCCGTGCAGTCACCGATGACAGCGCGCTCATATCCGGGCCGACCCATTTCAGCCGTGCCTTGGGATCGGTTGCAGCAAAGGCCGCCGCCAGTTCATCAAACCCACTGACCCAGGCATCCAGCAGTCGATGGCCCGAAAGCCCCTCCAGATAATCATGCTCATATTCGGTGAAGCGCCGCCCTCGTTCCCCGCCCATCAACTGCTTGATGAAGGCACCAAAGGCCTCGTCACCCTCGATCGATCGCGCAGCCGCGATATTCCACACATGCAGGTGGCGCAGGACATTGTTGATTGTCCAACTCTTGAAAAGCGTCTCGCGTTCGAAATCGGCATCGGCCAAAGGTGCGACTAGCGCCGCCAACGCCGCGCTCTCATCGCGGAAATCCTGTGCCTGCTGCATCAGCTCTTACCCATAAAGCCAAAGAGGTGGCCTGCGACCTTGCGCATCTGGATTTCCTCTGCTCCCTCGGTGATGCGATAGCGGCGATGATGGCGATAGATATGTTCAAAGGGCTTGTGGCGGGAATAGCCTATCCCGCCATGCACCTGCATCGCCCGATCGGCGGCATCGCAGACCAGTCGGTTCGCGCGATAATTGCACATTGAAATCACATCGGACAGGCGCTTGGCGACCTCAGGCTTGGGCATGGTGTCCATTTTGGCGCTGGTTGCGTAGATGAGTTGGCGCAGCATCGCAGCCTCTGTATGCAGTTCGACAAGCGGGAACTGGATCGCCTGGTTGACTGCGAGCGGCTTACCGAATGGCTTGCGCTCCCGCGCATATTTTACCGACTCATTGATGCAAAATTGTGCCGCACCCAGCGAACTTGCCGCCTGCCGGATGCGGTTTTCGTGGACAAAATGCTGCGCGAGCGCGAGGCCATGATCCAGATCGCCCAGCACCATATTTGCAGGAATCCAGACATTGGTCAGGCTGACCTTGGGATGATCCGTCGGCATGTTGAACGTCCAGAGATATTCGCCAACCTCGAACCCCGGAGTATCCTGAGGGACAAGGAAGCAACCAATACCCTTTGCGTCACCATCATTGCCGCTGTGCCGGGCAAAGACCATGCAATGCGTTGCGACATGGCTGCCCGTTGTCCACATCTTGTTGCCGTTGATCAGCCAGCCATCCACACCGTCGCGCTTTTCCGGCACCGCCCGGCTATCCATCCAGGTGGCATCGGAACCATGATGCTCCTCAGTCAGCCCAAAGGTGCAGCGCATCCGCCCTTCGAGCATTGCGGGAATATAATCCTGCTTCTGCTGCTCCGTCCCGAAATCGCGGACCATCAACGGCTGGACAAGATTACCGACAATCGAGCTTTCATTCTGCAAGTCGTTATGAAGGCCAAGCCCCTTGGCGGCCAGATGTTCACGAATACAGGCCATCGCCAAATGGCTGCCATCCTTGCCGCCAAATTCCTTGGGTAGAGCAAAGCGGAAATGCCCCGCACGGTCCGCCACCTGACGCATTTCACGGAGCAAATCCTCCCACTCATGCCGCGGCATGCCATTATTGTCCCAATCGGTGCGGCTATGTTCGCGGCGGTGATCGAAAAAGCGGATATTGTCGTCGCGATTTTCAATAGGCTTGATCTCGCGCTCGATAAAATCATCCAGCTCTGCAAGATAGTCTGTGATGTGCTTGGGGATTTCAAACAACGTCATGCGGGCCTCTCCACTTTCCTCAACGCAGAAAGTCGGCTGAGCCCCCCTGCAAGTCAAGCGCAATTTAATCGTCCGATTAAAATTGCGTCCCATGAAAAAGCATCACCCGCACCGCGTCAAAAAGGGGTAGCAAGCACCGCCACGTCCTGCTAACCGCGCTTCGCGGCTAAGGCCGTCACGCACCCATAGCTCAGCTGGATAGAGCGCTGCCCTCCGAAGGCAGAGGTCAGAGGTTCGAATCCTCTTGGGTGCGCCATTTAACTCATTGATATATAACAATATATAAACGCGTACCGGTCAGGTAGGCGGTTATAAATGTGCATTTTCACTATGCACAAATCGTGCACAAAAAGCGGTGTTCTTCTGCCAACTTCTTGATTAGGCTGAAAAAGTCGAAAGAAAGCGGTCTATGACGAAAAACGATAATGTTCGTATTGACCTGCTGAGGTGACCCCCTGATCTTCCTCCATGATTGATTGGAGTCTGCCCGCACGAAGGACAGACGATCAAGCGATCGAGGTTTCCGGCGCGACAGCAAGATAGGTCGCGATACGGGAAAGTCCTGATGGCGAATGTTGGCAGGTCGGGCGCATGCCGTCCATCATGGCAAGTGACGCAATAACTCCTTTACAGGGTCTTTCATCGACCGAGGCCGCATCGCGTCTTCAGGCCGAAGGGCCGAACCAGTTACCACAGCCTGATGGCCGATCGCTTTTCAAGATCATCGGAGAAGTGGTCCGCGAACCTATGCTGGCGCTGCTGCTCATTGGCGGGTTTGCCTATCTGCTGCTGGGCAACCTTGTTGAAGCATTGATCCTGCTTGCCTTGGCGACATTCTCGGTGGTGATCACGGTAGTTCAGGAAAGTCGGACAGAGCATGTGCTGGAGGCCCTGCGCGATCTTTCTGCGCCGCGTGCGCTGGTGATCCGCGATGGGGAGCAACTGCGGATTGCAGGGTGCGATGTCGTGCGCGGTGATGTCATCCTGATCGGACAGGGTGATCGGGTCGCGGCAGACGCAACGCTTTGCGAAGCACGAGAACTGGAGGTCGATGAATCACTGCTAACGGGCGAATCCATGCCGGTGGCAAAATGTGTGGCGGACGAAGCAACATCGCCCCCGACCGCGCCGGACGGAAAGGAGCAGCTTTTCGTCTTTGCGGGATCGATCGTAACGCGCGGACATGGTGTGGCGCTGGTGACGGCAATTGGCATCAACAGCCTCATGGGAAAGATCGGTAAGTCGCTAGCGACGCTTGATACGGAGGTGCCCCGATTGCGACTGGAAGCAACCCGCATCATTAGGCTTGCGGCTGCCGGCGGCGCGCTGATCGCACTAGCCGTGGCGATGCTTTATGGCCTGACACGAGGCGGCTGGCTCGATGCGGTGCTGGTCGCGATTGCGACAGGCATGGCGATGCTGCCAGAGGAAATTCCCGTGGTGTTGACAGTGTTCCTCGCTGCTGGCGCCTGGCGGATCAGCAAGGCTCAGGTGCTCACTCGGCGTGCGGCAGCAATCGAGACGTTGGGATCGACCACCGTGCTTTGTACCGACAAGACGGGGACGCTGACCGAAAATCATATGGCGGTGGTAAGGCTGTGGCGTCCCGACGACGGGATGTCGGACCATAATGACACAGCCCCCGCCACCGACGGCTTCGCTGAACTGATCGCAGCTGCCCGTTTTGCCAGCCCGAAACAGGCAGTCGATCCGATGGAGGTTGCAATCCATCAGGCCGGAGCGGCAACTGATATCCCCCAAAACGGGCATTGGGATCTTGTGCATAGCTATGGCTTGCAGCCCGATCTGCTGGCAATGTCCAATGTCTGGCGAACCCCCGACAAATTGTTGATCGCCGCCAAGGGCGCTCCCGAGGCCATAGCGATGTTGTGCCGTCTTCACGGCGCCAAAGCCAAGGCGATGTTGGATGCCGCTGATGCGATGGCCGAGCAGGGTATCCGCGTGCTGGGTGTTGCGTGCGCAGATAGTGAAGATGACACACCGGCACTCTCGCACCGCGACTATGATTTCCGGCTAATCGGCCTAGTTGGCCTTGCCGATCCGTTGCGTCCCGGCGTTCCCCGCGCGGTTGCGGAATGCCAAGCCGCGGGCGTGCGCGTGATCATGATAACGGGCGATTATCCCAAGACCGCTTGCGCAATTGCCCTGCAGGCCGGGATCGCCGATGGCAGCGTGCTTACCGGCGCGGACATGGAGGCACTTGATCAAGAAGCTCTGGCAGAACGGCTGCGCAGCGTGTCCGTCTGCGCGCGGATCATGCCCCAACAAAAATTGCGCATCGTCGAGGCGTTGAAGGCGGCGGGTGAAATGGTGGCGATGACCGGGGACGGGGTGAATGACGCACCATCACTCAAGGCGGCACATATCGGGATCGCGATGGGCAAACGCGGCACCGATGTCGCACGCGAGGCGGCCTCGATCGTGTTGCTCGACGATGACTTTGGTTCGATCGTCAAGGCGATCGCGCTGGGACGACGAATCTACGGCAATATCCGAAAGGCAATGGCCTTCATTTTTGCAGTGCATGTGCCGATTGCCGGCTTTGCGCTTTTGCCGCTTATGATGGGGATGCCGATATTGTTCACGCCGATTCATATCGCGCTGCTGGAAATGGTGATCGACCCAGTCTGCGCTTTTGTTTTCGAAGCGGAGGAGGCCGATCCGGACAATATGCAGCGCCCGCCTCGTCCACCGAATGAACGGCTGTTTTCATGGGACATGATCGGCTGGAGCCTTCTCCAGGGTGGGCTTGCCTTCTCCCTGCTCGTTGGACTTTATGTATGGGGCAACAGTCAAGCCTTCGACTTGGAGCATATGCGCGCGCTGCTCTTTTTTGCGTTGATAGCATCGATTGTCGCGCTCGTCCTTGCCGACCGATCGAGGACCACTGCGCTTGCCGCCACTTTCCGTCCAAAAAATGCTGCGCTCGCCATTGTACTAGCCACCATCGCAACAATTACTGCCATCATTATGCTGGTGCCTGGCGTCACGGGGCTGCTGCAACTTTCAGCGCTAAACTGGCGGGACTGGATGTTGATTGCCGGCATAGCGATAGCGCTTCTAGGGCTGTCCCAGATGCTCAAGACGCTTGCCTTTCGTCCGGCTTGCTAAGGTCCATTACGTATTTTCGGCTCTGCCTTTGATGACCTAAATTCATGGCCAATATTCCGATCCCCAAGAAAGCGGAGCTCGTGGCTGAAACATTGTCCCAACCGAAGCCGGCAAGCCATGTGCCCAGCATAGCCGACCTTAGATTCCTGATCACCCGGACAGGTTTTGAATTCGCCGTGCGGGCGGTCGGGCCATTTGACGAGCCGGCGCTGGCGGAACTTTTCAGCCATGTAGACAAAGACGACATGCGTTTTCGCTTCCTCTCACCGCGAAAACCGAGCCACGAAATGCTCAAAGAAATGCTCGATGTCGACCATGATCGCAAGGAAAGCTACATTGCCGTTGCGCCCGATAGCCACACGGTGATCGCAAATGCCGTTGTTGCGGCGGACACCACTAATGAGCGCGCCGAAGTCGCGATCGCCATGCACCGGGACTATAAAGGTAAAGGCGTAGGGTGGGCGTTGCTGCGCTACATCGCTGAACAGGAAGCACGCAAAGGCGTGAAGATACTTCAGTCTATCGAAAACCGTGAAAACCATCAAGCGATCGAACTGGAACGCGAGATGGGATTCAAAGCCTCCAGCTATCAGGGCGATGCGACGCTGATGCTCCTCGAGCTCGATTTGACGCAAGATAGCTCGACAATCTGAATGGAAGGAAACAACATGAAAGCACTCGCAGACATAAAGGACGAGTTCAAAAGCGACCATGCCGATCAGCTAGCCGCAGTCCGCTCCGACATTGAGCGCTTGGGTTCCGATCTTGCCGAATTGAAGGACGACCTGCTGGACAATAAGGTGGGTAAGAAAAGGCGCAAAAAGCGGCTAAGTAGCGAGTTGTGGTCTCACCGGCCGCACATGCCAAAAATGCCTTCTTACGAGGCGAACCAAAGTCTTATTGCAGGCGCCGCAATTGCCGGAGCCGTCGTCGTTGCAGCAGGTGCCCTCGCAATCTGGTCTTCACGTCCATCGGCACAGCCCGTCGTTTAGCCCCAAGCCGAGGAGAAAATCATGCTGATCGCCCATGATGCCCTGATCATGGCTATCGATGGTGGACATATGTCGCTCTTCCGGAACAAGGGAAACGAACGCGAAACGGTGCTTGAGCTGCTTGCCCAAGAACATCGCGTAACGCCTGCGACATCTGAACTGGGCGACGACCGGCCCGGGCGCATGTTTCAAAGTGTAGGGCATACGCGCGGTGCCTATGAAACAACCGATTGGCACCAGAAACTGGAAGACGAGTTTGCCGAAGAGATGGCCGAACTGTTCAACTTTCACATGAACGACGATGGTAGGAAAGGTGTCCTGATCGCTCCCCCTAGGACGTTGGGAACAATCCGCAGATATCTTCACCCCGATGCCCGTGCCCGGCTGATCGCAGAGATCGACAAAGATTATGCCGGACGCACTGCGCTGGAGATCGCTAAGCTACTCGACAAGTTACCCGGCTAACGAGGTGGGACAGGTCGTCACTTTAACACTAAATCCAACCATTGACGGCGCCAGCGAGACGGACGTCGTCCATCCGACACTCAAAATCCGCACCCGCAATGATCGATACAATCCAGGCGGTGGCGGCATCAATGTTGCGCGAGTGGTAAGTCGGCTGGGTGGAGATGTGCGGGCGGTCTATATGGCGGGCGGCGCGACTGGCGGCGTCCTCGATGAATTACTCGATGCTGCCGATATCGACAGACAGCGCATCTCGATTGCGGGACATACGCGGATCAGCCTCAACGTTTTTGAACGGGCAAGCGGGCAGGAATATCGCTTCGTACCTGAAGGACCGATGATCAGCACCGCCGATGTGGATGCGTGTCGGGAACTGTTCGCCAATATCGACTGCGACTATCTCGTTTTAAGCGGCTCTCTGCCACGCGGGGCTCCGGATGATTTCTATGCGCAATTGGCGGCAAAATCCTCCGCACGCGTCATCGTCGACAGCTCTGGACCGGCGCTGAAAGCGGCCGTTGACGCTAGCTCGACCTTCCTTATCAAACCCAGCCGCGGTGAACTGGAGAAGCTCTGTGGCCGTCAGCTGCCTACAATTGAAGACATTGAGAAAGCAGCGCTGGCGTTGGTGCAGACCGGAAAATGTGAAAATGTCGCCGTGACATTGGGACATGATGGCGCGTTGCTGGCGAATGCTAGTGGCAGCTTTTTCCTGCCTGCCATTCCTGTCAATGCCAGCAGCGCGGTTGGAGCAGGCGATAGTTTTGTCGGCGGCATGATCCATGCGCTCGCGTCAGGACAGTCCATGGGAGAGGCGTTCCGGTTGGGTCTTGCCGCCGCCACGGCAACGGTCCTGTCTCCGGGAACCGACCTGTGCCGCAAGCCCGATGTCGAACGGCTGCTTATGCAGGTTCCAGCTACATCGCCTCGAGCAAATCCTTGATGGCGACAAAAGCGAAGGCAACCGAGCTATCTGCTACGCCATAAGGCAGGAACAGATCATTGCCCACGCGCATTCCGCCGCATGAATAGACGACATTGGGCACATAACCCTCCCGATCCTCATCCGCAGGGGACAGAAAGGGCTGGCTCGTCCGCCCCAGTACGCGCGATGGATCCGTCTTGTCGAGCAGCACCGCCCCGATCGAATATTTGCGCATCGCGCCTACGCCGTGGGTGAGCAACAGCCAACCCTCATCAATCTCGATCGGCGGGCCGCAATTGCCGATCTGGATCAATTCCCAAGGATAGCGCGGTTCGAGGAGCAACTGCCCCTCGCCCCACTTTCCAAGATCGTCGGAATCGATCAGGAAAAGATTCTGTCCGTCATGGCGCCCGATCATAAGGTAGCGTCCGCCAAGGGCGCGCGGAAACAACGCCAAACCCTTGTTCCGCGCCGCGCTTCCCTCCAGCGGGACCAGATCAAAACGGCAGAAGTCAGATGTCCGCAATAGTTCCGAGCGAATTTCGCGGCCTGAATAAGCGGTATAAGTGCCGATCCATTCGATACTGCCGTCGCCATGCTCGAAACGCGTGAGCCGCAAATCTTCCAGCCCGTTGCGCTGTGCGTCGGTGACGGGAAAGATCACTGTGCCCGACAGCGAGCTGTCGGGATTGCGATGCACCGTCACAATGTTGCTGTTGTTTTGCGATTCCCGCGAGACTGTGTTTGCCGACATGGCGCAACGCGGCTGCGGCACCAGCTCAAACTTGCGGTCACCAGTCACAACACCCTCGCGAAACACGATAGAGGAGATATGGCCCTCCCCCACTGCGCGCATCGACAGTAATATGCGGACAAAACCATTAGACATTTCACCCTGGTCGGGATGCAGGGTGACACTGGGGTTCATCAATGCGGCGGCGGCATAGCTGTATTCGTGGCAGAAATAGGCACCGATCAGCAGCTTTTTTTCCTCGCGGATGCGTCGGCCATCAAGTTGCAGATCGGCCTCAACCTCCTCATAACGCTTCATGAAGACATTCTGCGTCTGCAGATGCCGCGATTCAAAATCATGATAGACCAAGGCCAGTTCGGTACGCGCGGCGCGCATGTTGAGCGCACGCACTTCGTCGACCAGCTTGCGCATTCGTTCCTTGGGAACATCGGCATTCCAGGCAAGATGGAAGGGGCGCAGTACAACGCGTGACGGATCAGCGCGCAACCGCAGCTTGGATTGGTAAAGGTTCAGCATTCGGGCGCTAAGTGCGGCGGGATGGCGGGCTCGCATTCAACACCGAGCACGGCTGGGTCTTGGGTTTGAAACGAATAATCCATATGGGGCGAGCCTCTTGGTCAGAAGTGATGCGCCCCATTCATATTTCCAACTGCGTTCCGGCAGCCCGGCACGCAATCCGGAACAATACTATGTTCTGCAGTGCAGGATCACCGCCCAAAACGCGACGATCAGATTATCACTCCACTGTCTGAACAGCTGTAGTGGAAATCTGCAAAACCCCGTCATCGGCTTGCTCAGCAATGAAGGCGATCCGCAACGCCTCTGACAGACTGCGTACCCGCAGCTTTTCCATCATGTTTGCACGGTAAATCTCTACGGTGCGTGGCGAAATGCCGAGATCATAAGCGATGGTCTTATTCGGATAACCCGCGACCAAACCATCAAGCACATCCCGTTCGCGGCCCGTCAGACTGGCCAGCCGCACGCGTGCTTCATCAGCTTTCATCTCGCGATTATGTGTGCGTTCCAGGCGATGGAAAGCCTCTTCGATTGAACCCAGCAAATCTTCTTTCTCATAGGGCTTTTCGATGAAGTTGACTGCCCCGGCGCGCATCGCCTTAACCGCAACTGCAATGTCGCCATGCCCCGTCAGGATTATAACCGGCATGTCGATGCCGCGTTTCACCATTTCCTGCTGAATTTGCAGACCATCCATATCCGGCATGCGAACATCCAGCAAAACGCATCCCCGTTCGCATGATTTGGCCTGTTTCAGGAAGTCGACACCGGAAACATGCAGTTCGACCCGATACCCCGCATGTTTGAGCATGAAAGCGGCGGAACGACGGACGCCGTCGTCATCGTCGACGATATGGACCAGTTTTTCAGTCGCCATGCAGGGTCTCCTTGGGCGGAAGCGGTAGCGTGAATTTAAACGTCGTACCCCCGTTGGTTCCGGCCCCAACTGTCATTTGTCCGCCATGCGCTTCGACAATTGTGCGGCAGATCGAAAGCCCCAACCCCATGCCTCGCGCTTTGGTACTGATAAATGGCAGGAAGAGCTGATCCTGCATTTCCATAGAAATGCCATGTCCGGTATCCGCCACGATGATTTCCACCATATCAACCCCATGGGGACGCGCAGTGATCGTTAATGACCGGGTCGGCTGCCCTTCCATCGCCTCGATCGCGTTGCGGATCAGATTGACCATCACCTGCTGGACTTGAACCCGATCAGCCATCACCTGATCGACCCCTGGTTCGATTTCGACCGACCAACTCACACCTTTTTCGCGTGCCCCCATCAGGCCCAGAGTCGTCGCATCATTGATCAGCTTGGAGAGCGGAAGGATTTGGGTTTGCAGTTCACCCTTCGACACAAAATCGCGCATCCGCCGAATTATCTGTCCAGCACGCAATGCTTCCTTCGCGGCTTCGCCCAAGGCTTCCTGAATTATTGCCGAATTTTCCGGCAAGGCCTGAACGGCAAGATCACTGCCGGTGGCAACATAATTGGCAATCGCAGTAAGGGGCTGGTTCAGTTCATGCGCCAATGCTGAAGCCAATGTGCCAGCCGCGCTCAATCGCGATGCGTGAAGCAATTCCGCCTGCACTTCCTGCAGTCGGGCCTCTGCCTCATTCTTTTCGGTGAGGTCATGGATGAACCCTGTGAAGGCACGATGCGAATTGGTGCGCGCTTCCCCAATGGAAAGCGCAATCGGAAAGATGCTTCCGTCTTTTCGCCGGCCTTCTATCGTTCGGCCATTTCCGATGATCCGCTTTTCGCCCGTCTCCCTGTAGCGCCTGATATAACCGTCATGCGCGCTGGAATAAGGTTCCGGCATCAGCAGGCGGACATTTTTGCCGAGCAGTTCCCGAGCAGAATAACCAAAAAGCATTTCGGCAGTCGCACTGCAGGAAGTGATCAGCCCATTTTCATCAATCACCACCATCGCATCGGGAACCGTCTCGAGGATAGCAGACAACAAGGCGGCGTTATCGGTCAGCGGCTGAAGATTGACATCTCTACTGGTGACATAGCGGCCCGTGCAAACCACCCCTGCGATAACGCCATCATGCGACATCAGCGGTGTCATCTGGCACTCAACGGCGCGATGCAGGCCGTCTTTCGTCTGAACATCGACGGCCAAATGCTGCAGGGAAGCATTTAGCTCACCTGCGGCAATGCGGTCAAAATGGCGCTGGAAGGTGACGACGCTGTTCTGCGCGATCAGCGACAACAGCCCCCCTTTCGGCAGGTCTGCAGGTGACGTCACACCCAGCATTTCAAATGCTGCGGAATTTACTGCAATAATCTTGTTATCGACGCCAATAACGATCACCGCATCGGGAATCGCATCAAGAACAGTATCAAGAAAATCTTCAGGTCCCAATTGTAAAGTTTTGTAAAAACTTTTCAAGCGTCTCACCGCCTTTTCTCTTGACGACACCCTTGTTTGTAAAATGTTGCCATTGTCGTCACGCAGTCCGTTAGATCGCACAATGCGTACAATTACGTAGGAGTGCGTAAGGGTTTAATCGGATACCCAGACTATCACTGTGCATATATCAGTAAGAAACTCTCTTAATGATTACATCAACTGGAGGATGCGATGACCAAGCATGATGTTGTAACGTCCGGCTCCGCTGCGAAGCGCAGTGATGATTTCTGGCAACCGCTTGCCCAACTGCGAGGAGATTTTGACCATTTGCTGGACGACTTCTGGTCTCGCCCGATGGGTCTCAACCTCACGCGCCGCATTCAGGCGCTGTCCGGCCCCGCACTTGAATTCAAGGATAAGGGCAAGGAATTTGAGCTGATCGCCGAAATCCCCGGCATGAAAGCAGAGGATGTCGAGTTGAAAGTTTCCGACGGCATCTTACGTCTCTGTGGTGAGAAGCGGGAAGTGCATGAGGAAAAGGAAGAAGGCTACATCTTCTCCGAGCGCCGATATGGCCGCTTTGAACGCGCGGTCGAGCTGCCCCAAGGCATTGATCATGACAAGATTCGGGCCAGCGCCCGTGATGGCATTTTGTCGGTACATCTGCCGAAAAGCGCTGCGGCAATTGAGCGCGAGCGCAAGATACCGATCAGTTCATAAATTCCTGGCACGTAAATAACTGCCAGGCCTAACAGGCGGCAGGTTTCGCTTACCCCCCCACTCCCCATAGCGAACCTGCCGCCTGTACCTTGCCGCTTTTCTGTAACCGGCGCAAAATCTTACACTGCTGTGCACGTTCGTTTGGCATTGTCCGTCAATGCCCCGGAACGGTTGGTCGGCAGTGTCATAGTCATGCCCTGACAATGCAGCTGCCATTGGCGGCTTTACCCGACATTGGTTTGTAGACACCTGTGATGCCGGCTGCATGCATGTTTGGCAAAAACAAAGGGCGGACCTCATTTTCTATTGAAACGAGGCCCGCCCAGTCTGCCCCCCGGGTCGCTTAGGGGGTATGCTGCATAAGTCAGATGACTAAAATATTGTCTTCAACCCGGTTAACCCCGGGCGCCGCCCAGGCCGCCCGTTCTGCCACCTTGCGTTCGTAGCTGGCATGTACCTTACCGCCGAGTTTGACGGTATCGCCGTCGGTGACGACCGTGATCGTGCTGGCGTCAATATCCGCCGAGCGCTTGAGCGCCGCCACAATCCGATCCCGAACATCGAAAGCCGAAAGCGCTTTCTTTACCGCGATCAGGTTGGAAATGCCTTTCACACCGCTGATCCTTGAAACAAGGTCGCGTGCGGCCTCTCGGTAGAAATGATAGGGCACCTCGCCGCTTAACGTTACCCAGCCATGCTCGACTTTGATCTTGATCTTGTTCTGGGGGATCGACACGCTCCATTCGAACATGTCGGCAATACGCTTTGCGATTTCCGGATCGGACGTTTTCGCATCGCTGGGATAGCGCACCTCAATTTCTTCGGCGAGACCGCGAACATGTTTAACCCGCTTTGCGGCATTCTCAGCGGCAAGCTTGGCTGAATAGCTGCTGACGAAGCCTGAAAGCGTAACAATTCCGTCCTTCACGGCAACGCCGATATTGGCATGGTCGACGCTGGGTTCCCACTCAAGTTCTGCCATCACATCGTCTTGCAATTGACTGTCGGTTTTCATGACAATTCTCCTGAAAAATCTTGTCCCCTGCACGGATTAGTTAGTGGGGAACTAAGGAAAAGCGGCCAATCGGGAATGACACTTATGGTGTTTCCCCTATCGACCTTCAGCACGATCAAGCGCCCGGGAAAGCGATGCCAAAGCCCTCTCGCGCGCAGCATCCGACGGAAGACCGCGCAGCCGGTCGGCAAGGCTCGATTCGAGCGCGGCAAGACTTGCCGTCCAGTCCCGAGGGGCAATCAGCAAATGCGCGTCCGAACGCGCGGCGACCTTACGCCTGGATGCGTGACCGGCATTCGCCTGCCATCGTTCCCCCAACACAGGGACAATCACATCCCGCGTCATGGCGGAGACCTCAACAGCACCCGATAGCGCCTGAAGAGCCGGGCTCTCACCATGAACCAGAAAAACCGACCCTGACACCGGCCCGCGTGCCTTGATCCAATCAAGCAGTGCCGGACGGTCGGCATGAACCGAGTAGGCATCAAGGCTGTGCACGTCGGCCCTTACAGGAACATCTTGCCCGGAAATGCGTACATGGCGCGCACCATCGCGGAGTACGGAACCCAATGTGCCTGTGACCTGATAGCCAACCAATAGCACCCGCGCGCGTGGATGTGGCAGATTGTGAACCAGATGGTGGCGGATTCGTCCGCCCTGGCACATCCCCGATCCGGCGATGATGATGACGCCGCTCATGCTGTTGAGTTGCTTCGATTCCTCTACATCATGGACGAAACGGATATTGGGCACCTTCATCAGATCATATCCTGCATGGCGATGCCGCAAGGTCGCCCTTGTGACCCGTTCTGCCAAAGGTGAATCGACAAAGACATTCACCCTCTTCAGCCGCTGGCTTTCGAAAAGTGCAGCCAGATCTTCCAGCACAGCCTGTGTGCGTTCGACCGCAAAAGCAGGGATCAGAAGGTTGCCGTTGCGCGCCAATGTCGTTTCGACATGAACCGCCAATTGTTCGCGCCGTTCACTCAGCAACATTGGCTCACGGGTGCGATCCCCATAAGTTGCCTCGCACACTATCTGGTCATAGCCGCCCAAGTCGGCATCTGCACAATGGATGGAACTGCCGCCGCCGATATCCCCAGAAAACAGGATGCGTTGCCCTGCAAGTTTCAGTTCAACCGATGCAGAGCCGACAATATGCCGGGCGTCCCAAAGTCGAAAGCCGTCACCATCTTCCAGATCCTTCCATTCGCAAAATGCAGTCTCGCGGACATGCCCCATCAATGCGGTCACATCGTCACCTGTGTACAGCGGGACAAAAGGTGTGAGCCCCATCCTGTCGGGCCGCCGATTGCGCCGGGCGGCCTCTGCAGCAGCCAATTTGGCCGAATCCAGAAGCAGCGGCTCGATGATGTCCGCAGTAGCCGAGGTCATCCACACAGGCGCGCGGCAACCGCTGGCGACCAGATAGGGCAGTCGCCCGCAATGGTCGAGATGCGCGTGAGTCAGGATGACCGCAGTGATCGCTTTGCAATCAATGGGCAGTTGTTCGTGATTGAGCGCCTCCAGCGATCGCGTGCCCTGAAACATCCCGCAATCGACAAGTATCGTCTTTCCTCTGCCCCGCACTTCGAAGCATGATCCCGTTACAGTTCCGGCGGCCCCGTGAAATCCAATCTCCACTTGATCCACCTTCACCTCCTTCCATTTTTTTCAAAAACTGAGCCGGAATGGGTCAAGGCAGCACGGCTCGCGTTAAGAACCGCCGCCCTCTTGACCAGTCGGCGTTGAGAACGTTCATGTCGGATTTGGCTTGGATGCAGATCAAAACGTCGGCGACAAGCGCGACCGCAAAATCCCGATAGGCTGGATCACCCGCAAACATTGCGGCTTAATGCGCCATCAGGAGCGGGATTGGCGATTCCTTCAACAAGTCGCGCGTAACGCCGCCGAAGAGATATTCGCGCGCCCGGCTGTGGCCATATCCGCCCATTACAATATATGCGGCCTTCATGATCTGAGCTGTCGAAACAATCGCCTCAGCCACGGGAATTTCGGATTTGGTCAGTGGATGCAATTCCGACTTGATATCATGCCGCGCCAGATATTCCGAAGCAGCGAGCGAAGGCAATTCATGTTCCTTCGGCTCCTCGACGGTGACGACATGGACCGCCGATGCCTTGCGCAACATCGGTAGCGCACCGCGCAAAGCACTCGCTGCCTCCAGACTGCCATTCCATGCGACGATGGCAGAATCAAACGCATCAAATACCGCCTTTTCCTGCGGCTGGATCAGCACCGGCACGCGTGCATTGCTCAACACGTCACCAATTAGCGTCAGCGGAGTGTAGCGCGTCTCATGATGATGGTAGCGTCCCAGCACGATCAGATCGGCCAAGGCCGATCGGCTGATCAGTTCCTGGGCAGGATCTCCGGTGATCTGTTGATAGTCGGAGGACACATCCTCATTCTTCAGCCTTCCCTCGATGTCGGCGCGGATCTTTGCCTCCATCGCGTCCAGCCGTGTTGCGAAGTCTGGCACTAGATAAGCGCCATAAACCCCATCGGATACGATGTAGAGATTGATCGGAGTGACATGCAGGCAACTGACATGGGCACCATGTGCCCGCGCAATCGCCAATGCTGCCTGCAATCGCGCCTCCATCCCGGCATCGCTCTGGACGTGGAGCAATATCGATTTCATGATGGTTTCTCCTCAAGCAAAAACCGACCGTAATCGTTGATCCAAACAGCCTAGCTGGCGCTTGATGACCGCCATATCAGGGAAAATACGGATGCGATCTCGAGGGCCGGCATGACAGATGGTGCGGATGGAAAAGGCAAATTCGCCGCATCGTCGCCCACGCGACCGATCCCGTTTCGACCGAATCCGGTTAGGCCTGCGAAAGTTGGGGCCAGGCTTGGTTACCGGGGCCGCCGACGATGATCCCAGCGGTGTTGCCACCTACAGCCAGGTTGGCGCGCAGTTCGGCTATGGCATGGGCTGGGCAATCCTGTTCAGTTATCCGCTGCTCGCTTCGATTCAGGCGATCAGTGCAGAAATCGGTTCGGTGACGGGCATGGGCGTCGCGCAAAACCTGCGCCGCCATTATCCGCGCTGGCTGCTACAAATTGTCGTCAACCTGCTGCTCATTGCCAATATCATCAACTTGGGTGCGGACTTGGGAGCGATGGGCGCGGCGCTGGGATTGCTGATTGGCGGACCGGTGATGGTCTATGCCGGGCTGTTCGCGATTGTCTGCGTGCTGATGGAAATTTTCATGAGCTATACGAGTTATGCGCGTGTCCTCAAATGGAGCACGCTCGCCCTGCTATCCTATGTAGCCGTGGTCTTTGTCGCCGGGGTCGACTGGGGCAAGGCGGCCTTTGGTGCTCTTGTCCCGAATTTCGTGTTCGACAATGCACATGCCATGGCGCTGGTCGCGATCTTGGGGACAACCATTAGCCCATATCTGTTTTTCTGGCAGGCGGGGCAAGAGGTGGAGGAACAGCATCGCCGACATGTAAAGCCGTTATGTGTCGCGCCTCGTCGGGCGGGCAGCGAATTGAGGCGGATCAGGCTCGATACGATGCTTGGCATGGGCTTTTCACACCTCACCGCACTGTTCATCGTGATTGCGACCGCTGCAACGCTGAACGCGCATGGCATCACGCATGTCGAATCGTCGGCGCAGGCAGCCGAGGCGTTGCGCCCGATCGCCGGGGATTTCGCGTTTGCTCTATTCGCAATCGGGATCATCGGCACCGGCATGCTGGCGGTGCCGATATTGGCGGGATCCGCAGCCTATGCGGTGAGCGAGAGTTTCGGCTGGGTGGAGGGGCTGGACCGCAAGCCGCGCGAGGCCAAGGCCTTTTACGCCACCATTGCGGTCGCCACGATAGCGGGGCTGACGCTCAATTATGTGGGTGTAGATCCGATCAAGGCGTTATACTGGGCCGCTGTTGTCAACGGCGTATTGGCGGCACCGCTGATGGTGGTGATGATGCTGATTGCCACCAATCGCGCTGTCATGGGTAAATTGCGTGTTTCCGGCAAACTCTCCGTCGGTGGCTGGTTGGCGACAGCCGTTATGGGGATTGTAGCGGCTGGCTTCTTTCTGATCCGTTCTCAGTAACCCGCAGCGCCATATTCCTCCATCCACTTCAGCCATCGTTTGCGGTGGTTTTCACTCCCCTCAACATTGCCAATCAGCGATGAGGCGACATCGTCAATACCAAGCAGGTTCAATATGTTGCGCTTGAAACTGCGGACACTGTGCGCGCCATAATAAGCGCGATAGAATAAGGCGGGCATTCCCATCGTCACCACAAGCCGCGCCGATTTGCCCTTCATCAGCTTTTCCGGCATCGGGCTGTCACCATATTGCAAGGCGATGCCGGGGCGTAGCGCCTGTTCCAGAAATCCCTTGAGCAAAGCAGGCATGTCGCCCAGCCAGAGCGGGTAGAAAAAGACGATATGGTCGGCCCATAACATGGCTTCCTGCCCCTCTTTCACATCTTCGGGCGTGTCTTCATGCAACCAGCTTTCGCGGCTGTGCAGGATCGGCATGTTGATATCGCCAAGCAGGACATGGCGGACGTCATGCCCTGCACCCCGGGCGCCAGCGCAGTAGGCGTCGGCCAAGGCATGCATGTATCGAGCCGGATCGGGATCGGGGTGCGCATCCAATATGGCGATCTTACATTCTCTCTTGGTCATGGCATCACCTTCTGAGTGCATTCGGATTTTCATCATGGTTCGCCAAACGCTGCATCACGTCCAACACGCTGTCGGGGTTTAGGCTGATGCTGTCGATCTTCCGCTCTATCAGCCAACCGGCAAAGCCGGGGCGGTCGGACGGCGCCTGCCCGCAAATGCCGCAATGGCGGCCTGCGCGATGCGCGCCAGCAATCGCCTGTTCAATGAGGCGCAATACGGCAGGATCTTCCTCATCAAAGGCTGAAGCCAAGATCTCCGCATCACGGTCGATCCCCAATGTCAGCTGCGTCAGATCATTTGAACCGATCGAAAAACCGTCGAACAGTTTGGCAAAGTCATCAACCAGGATGACGTTGCTGGGGATTTCGCACATCACATAGACTTTAAGGCCATTCTCGCCCCGATTGAGGCCGCAGCGCGCCATGATCCCCAGCACCTCGTTCGCTTCATGCAGGCTGCGGCAAAAGGGGATCATCACGATCAGATTGGTAAGCCCCATATCCTCAATCACCCGGCGGATCGCGGCGCATTCGAGTTCGAATGCCGGCTGGTAGGCAGGGTGCGAATAGCGGGCAGCCCCGCGAAAACCGAGCATAGGGTTCGCTTCGGCCATCTCGAAATCATCACCTCCCAAGAGCGAGGCATATTCGTTCGATTTGAAATCTGATGTGCGAACAATCACCGGACGCGGATAAAAGGCAGCGGCAATGACAGCCATGCCCTCGGCCAGTTTCGAGGCAAAATAATCCCCGCCGTCGCTATAGCCCATGGTCAGCGATGCAAGCGCGCGCTGCACCTTGGCGCTTTTCACACGTTCCGGGAATAATAGGGCCATCGGATGTGCGCGGATGGCGTTCGCAATGATAAACTCGATCCGCGCAAGACCCACGCCCGCAACAGGCAAAGCTGAAGTTCGAAAGGCCAGATCCGGATTGCCGATATTGACCATGATCTCGACATTGGCAGGCCGGATATGGCCGACATCGACCGTATCGATGGCAAAGGATACATGGCCGTCACGCACCTTGCCGGTTTCGCCTTCGGCGCAGGAAACAGTGACCTCTTGGCCCGGTTTCAGCAGCTTGCGCGCGCCGGTTGCACCTACAATGGCTGGAATGCCATGTTCGCGCGCGACGATTGCGGCATGGCAAGTGCGCCCGCCATGTTCAGTGACAATCGCGGAAGCACGCTTCATCGCCGATTCCCAGTCCGGCGCGGTGGTTTCTGCCACCAGCACATCGCCTTCTTTGAGATGAGCCAGATCCTCCTTGCACGCAACAAACCGCACAACGCCTTCGGAGATGCCCTGTCCCACGGCTTGGCCCGACACAACAACCGGGCCATCGCCAGTCAGCCGGTAAAGTTTGAGCATGGCTTTGTCGGCGCTCGCGTGCACCGTCTCGGGCCGCGCCTGGATGATGTACAGATCGCCTTTGGGGCCATCCTTCGCCCATTCGATATCCATTGGCATCGGCGTGCGATAATATGTGCTGTAATGCTCCTCGATCTGAACCGCCTGGCGCGCCAGATCGAGGATTTCTGCATCGGTCACGCACTGTATAACCCTTAGCTTTTTGGGCACCTTCTGCCATTTGGTGTGCCCAGCATCCGCGCGGGACCCGTAGACCAGCTTGACCTGTTTCGCCCCGATCCGCCGACGCAGGACATATTCGAAGCCCCGTTTCAGCGTCTGCTTGTGGACAAGGAATTCGTCGGGGTCGGCAATGCCTTGCACGATCGCCTCACCCAGCCCCCAGACGCCACTAATCAGCACAACGTCGCGGCTGCCGCTTTCGGTATCGAGTGTGAAGATCACCCCAGATGCCGCTCGGTCGGCGCGGATCATCCGCTGCACGCCAACCGACAACGCCACCGCACGGTGCGCAAAGCCATTGTCGATGCGATAGGCGATTGCCCGCTCGCTGAACAATGAGGCGAAACAGCTACGCACAGCCTCCATCAATGCTTTGGCGCTTCGCACGTTGAGGAAACTCTCATGGACCCCGGCGAAAGAGGCGGCGGGCGAATCCTCGGCAGTCGCACTGCTGCGCACGGCAACCGCAACGCCTCGTCCAAACTTGCGCTCAAGCCGTTGGTACGCGATCTCAATATCGGTGACGAGGCCCTGAGGCAGTGGCGCTGTGTTGATCATATTGCGCAGCTTTGTCGATGCGGCGCCTGTTACCTTCGGATCGCGCCAATTGGTGTCATCGAGCACGGCCATGATCCGCTGCCACAGGCCGTTCATATCAACCATATCGCGATAGCCATCGATCGTTATCGCAAAGCCTTCAGGGACCTTGATCGTATCGCCCATCGCTTCGACCAGTTCGCCCAGAGAAGCATTTTTGCCGCCAACCAGTGCAAGATCGTCAAGGCCGACCTCGTCGAACCAGCGGACATAGCGGACATAATGATGCTGCTGCATCTGGCATCTCCCGCATGGCCAGTAAAGGAAATGACCTAGTCCGAAGGTCCGAAGGCGTAACTCCGTAAGCCTACGTAAGCGCGCTTTCTCCGCATAATAACGGATGCCGCACGATGTGCACGCCTACTAAGCCCGCAATCGCAAGGAGCAGGATATGCCTATGTTTACGCTCAACGATCGTTCCCGGCGCGCCGCATCTCGCCGGCTGGTCGAGGCGTATGTCTGGTTCGAACAGAGCCAAGCCGCCTCGCTGCTTGGTCATAAAAAGTCCCATGGCGCGCCCGAAACCTATCCATTCGGATTGTGACGGCATGTCAGTCCGTATCGATACCGCACCGTATGAGGCCATCATTGGCCGATACCATTTGGGTGGCCTGATCGGTGTACCCCCGGCTGCATCGGGAATTATCATCTTCGCGTATGCCAGCGGCAGCGGACGGTTCAGCCCGCGCAACAATCAGGTCGCCGCGGCCATGCGGAGGGGCGGGATGGCAACTTTGCTGATCGATCTATTGACCGGGCAGGAAGAGACAAGCCGGGCCAATATGTTCGACGTCCATTTGCTCGCAAGCCGGCTCGCATCTGCGACCCAATGGGTGCGCGAACAGCCGGAAATAGCACAGTTGCCGATTGGCTATTTCGGGGCGAGCACCGGCGTTGGTGCCGCCCTGATCGCAGCGGCAAAGGACCAGCATATAGCCGCCATTGTCTCGCGAAGTGGTCGGCCTGATCTCGCGCTCAACGCCTTGCCTCTGGTGCGCGCGCCGACATTATTGCTGGTGGGCAGCCTCGACGGCCCGGCAATCGATGTGAACCATCAAGCCTTCACCCGCCTTCGCTGCCCGAAAAAGATCCAGGTCATAGCCGGCGCAGGACATTTATTCGAAGAACCCGGCACGCTCGACCAACTGGTTGCAAACGCCATCGGCTGGTTCGCGACCTGCTTTGCGCGCCATGGACAGCCGATGGCCGCGGGGCGGAGATAGCGACGCGGGGTGGCGCGCCGGCCATAGCCTGCTAATGCGGTGGCCAACCGTGACTGAAAACCCCGCCCCCGCACCCCCCACTTCACCGCGCATATTGGTCGATGCCGATGCCTGCCCGGTGAAGGAGGAGATTTACAAGGTCGCCTGGCGGCGCAATGTGGCCGTCGTGCTGGTCAGCAATGCGCGCTTTCGCATTCCTGACCATCCGCTGATCACAAGGGCGATTGTATCGGACAGTTTCGACGCGGCGGATGATTGGATCGCGGAACAAGCCGGCCCGCGCAGCATCGTGATTACCGCCGACATATTGCTGGCCGACCGGTGCCTGAAGGCGGGCGCAGTGGTGATCGGCAATAATGGCAAGCCCTTCACCACCGCGTCCATAGGCGGCGCCATCGCCACCCGCGCGATCATGGCCGACCTGCGCGCCGGAATGGACGGCATCACCGGAGGGCCAGCACCCTTTGCCAAAGCGGACCGCTCAAGATTTTTGCAGGCGCTGGATGAGGCTTTGGTTAGGTTGGGGTGAGGGGGTAATCTAACTGAAAATTGAAGTCCGCCTATAACAAGCGATCACTGTTATTCGGAAGCAATTGGATCATTGTCGTTAGAAATAAATGCTTGGGAAAGCTCTTCAAAAATTTTGTCTGCTCCCCAAGCCTGAGCAGCAGTGAAGGCCAACTGCCGACGCTCATCAGACGTCAGTTCGCGCATTGCCTTATATCCTATGTCGTGGTTTGTTTCTGACCATGCATGCTGAAACAACGTCTTTATCTGAAGTTCAAAGAATTCGGGAATGCTGTCTTTGTGTTCATCAGGTATAATATCATCTGGTGTTTGAAATATGAAGTGATGACCCACGTATCCGAAAGCGTCATCTTTCAAAGGATATTTCGGCACCTCTTCTATAAACCTCATGAATTTTATGATATGATCTCTTACTTTTTTAATATCGGAGATATAAAATACGTTTATACGCGCTCCAATTTGATCTTGGATTTCATACTTTGGTACTTTGTACTTTTGATTACCTTCATTGTCGGATTTATTTGCCTTCACGAAATATCGATCAGGATCCTTGGCTCTTGCGACAATAGAATCAATTCTTAACAAGCCTTCGGTCAATTCCTTAAGGTATGTCTGAAGTGCACTTGCTGTATCAACCAGAAGCAGATATCGAGATGCATATTCGTCGCGAATTCCGTAATCAGCGCTCATTTCTTAGCAAGCCTCTGATCGCTGATTTTTCCTCTAGTTTTATATTCAACCATCCCGTCAGTAGACGTTTGCTGAAAAATGTTTTCAAACTGGTCATTTGGTGCTGTCAATATCGCACCTGTATTCATTTCGACGGTTCGGTAAGGCGCAACAGTTTTGAATCGAGCGGCATCAAATGTGAATTTTTTGCCAAATAGACTTGGCTTTTTAAGGGCTGCTTTGACAGCGTCCTGAGCAGCGTTGCTAAATCCAAAGTGTTTGCAGAAGTCTGCAATTGACATTACCTTGCCTCGAAAAACTGCTGATGCAAGCGACGAAGCATGTGCAATTTCTGATTTGACCGACGCGCTAGGATTGGTTTTCAGCGCATCCTTAAGTGCAGTCGCAAGTCGACCGGTGCCTTGCTCCGGCGTCTCGGAGAAATCGGCGTTTAAGAATTCCTTGAGCCAGTACTCTGAGATGTGCTCGCCTGACTGGCCAGCTTGCCTGTCTGTCGCTGTTCCTGTCCAAAAGCCACTTGCAGGACTTGGATGCTCGAATAACGCTGCCTTGTATGATGACAGGCGTTTAATAAACACCTCCTCCAAGAATTCTACGTCAAGGGAACCAGAGCTAGTATCTGCCCTGATCGCTTGATCTGTCGGAAAACGAGACATGACCACGCGTTGCTTCATCCCTTTGTTGCCGACAATGAGAAAGAATAGCCCTGTCCCACTTCTCTTATCTGTTACGCTTTGAAGGCGCCGAGCAATCGGCAAGCCTGTTTTGACAGATGGCCCTGTTTGGAATGCCAGCACTAAATTCCGGCATTCGTTGACTTGTGTTCCGTTCGGAGCGTGATTGAAAGTGATCGCAAAATCATGCGGCCCGGGATCGTCAACAAAGATATCGGAAAGCATGACACTCAGCTTGTTGGTTCCAATCGCAATTTCTTTGCTAGAAATTGCTGAAACCGAACCCGAACCCTTCCCAGGCGGAATTAGAAAAGCGAACGCCTTTGTAATCGGCATAAGTCCCCCCAATAATATTCTAGATCGACTGTCGCACAGAAACGCTAGCTACAGCGGCTAAAATTATTCATCCCAGCAACCCTGACGCATTAATGTCACCATTTCGGAAGACGCATTATCTGGTGTCAATCATACTCCCGATCACCAGCGCCCAACTAAAACTCGCACCCCGTCGTTTCATAGACCTTGCTCATCGGCGCATATTCGGCCTCAACTGCCACCGACTTGAAGCATTGCACGCCTCATCACTTGCAGCAATGAGTCCACGCAAAGTTTTACTTTCGTATAACTTCGGTTACGTTAAATATTCGGGGCTGTAGGCACATGGCCTTTTCGGGGCGCAATTATTAGCGGGCGCGCGCTATTGCCTGCGCACCCTATGGGAAAGCGGGTTTTGCGATGTTTGACAGTGGCCAGTCAGTTGCTTTCGCAACGCTGGCCCGTCACTTGGGGGTCAGCCTGCCTTCGCGGCTTGCTTCGCTTCTTTCTCGGCCTTTTTCTTGGCTTCCTCTTCGGCCTTTTTCGCGGCCAAATCTTTCGCCGTGGTCGTTTCAAAGCCACTGAAACGCGCGGCCTGCGCGGCGGGCAAGGTCATTTCGGCAATCTCTGCCTTGTCCCGGCTGGAATTATCCCGATATTTTTGGGCATCCACCAGATTCTCTTGAAGATCGGCCAGCTTTTTCTTGCGCGCTTCCAATTGTTTTGCGGATTGGCGGACAATCTCTTTCAATTCAGCCCGGCTGGGCTTTGCGGCAAGCGCGGCCTCATCCGCGGCCAGTGTTTCCTTGGCCTTTTCAAGCTTTGCCTGGGCCTTGGCGATTTCCTTTTCCAGATAGTCGATCTGGTTCGCAGCCGACTTCATATTATGTTCGGCAACATCCCCCGGTGTGGAGCAATATTGCATGGCCGGCACAACCGCATCGGCGGCACTGAATATGGTCAGCCGTTCGAGTTTCCAGATTTTCTTCTCACGCTTGAACACGGCATCATAGAGCCCGGCAACCTCACCATCGGCGCGCTTGACCAACCACTGCCCCTGCACCGTCTGGAAATCGCCGGACCGGAAAAAGCGGAGCGCATTGTTATCCAGCCGGTTGCCGGCCACGGCCAGCGGATCCGTCTGCGCGTCAATCTGCGCCAGCGACGCAACAATATCGCCATAGGTCCAGCTTGCTTTTTTGGAGGTGCGGAACGAAGCGGCCTTGCCACTGCCGCCCTGCGCTGCCGCGAAATAAGCCTGCATAATGCCCGGCGCTGGCAGGCGGGCTTCGTCAATCTCTTTAACCGGCGGCGCAATCCCGTTCATGCAGGTATTCGGCCCGCTATTCATGTTCATCGCCACGAACATGTAAAGATTGGGATCGAGGTGCATCATATATTGCGCACGCACCGGTATCGCTGAAAGCGCCAAGGCAGCGATGCTGATGGTTATGGTAGCGGTGCGTGCGAACATAGGATCATTCCCCCCGGATGATGTGTGATTTTGGTAAGCTGGTGTCTATCGACCGGGCAACTCAATCATGCTCCCGATCGCCTTGGCCCATATAGAGCTCACGGCCGGTCGCGTCATAGACCTTGCTCATCTCGGCCATGCCAGCCTCGGCCTCTTCCGCCGCGACAAAGCCGTCGGCGGGCTGATTTTGCAGTTTCGCAAATTCACGCACTTCCTGGCTGATCTTCATGCTGCAGAATTTCGGCCCGCACATGCTGCAGAAATGCGCGGTCTTGGCGCCCTCTGCCGGCAGCGTCTGATCGTGATACTGCTCGGCCGTATCGGGATCGAGGCTGAGGTTGAACTGGTCACGCCAGCGGAATTCGAAGCGCGCCTTTGACAGCGCATCGTCGCGCACCTTTGCCGCCGGGTGGCCCTTGGCGAGGTCGGCCGCGTGCGCCGCCAGTTTATAGGTGACAACGCCGACCTTCACATCATCACGGTCAGGCAGGCCCAGATGCTCCTTGGGCGTGACGTAGCAGAGCATGGCGGTGCCATACCAGCCGATCATCGCAGCACCGATACCGCTGGTGATATGGTCATATCCCGGTGCGATATCGGTGGTCAGCGGCCCAAGCGTATAGAAGGGTGCTTCGCCGCACGCCTCCAACTGCTTGTCCATATTCTCCTTGATCTTGTGCATCGGCACATGGCCGGGGCCTTCGATCATCACCTGCACATCCTGTTCCCAGGCGCGCTTGGTGAGTTCGCCCAGCGTGTAAAGCTCGGCAAATTGCGCTTCGTCATTGGCGTCGGCAATGCTGCC
Organism: Sphingobium sp.; assembly: GCA_035196065.1. Lineage (NCBI taxonomy): Bacteria > Pseudomonadati > Pseudomonadota > Alphaproteobacteria > Sphingomonadales > Sphingobiaceae > Sphingobium > Sphingobium sp. The sequence continues at coordinate 1,411,867 of CP136575.1, read as the reverse complement.
GGGGCGCAGGCCATCGCCCAGCGAATAGGCAACGTCATAGGCCTTCATGATCTCGGTGATCTCGTCGAAATGTTCGTAAAGGAACGATTCCTTGTGATGCGCGAGGCACCATTTCGCCATGATGGAGCCGCCGCGCGATACGATGCCCGTCACGCGCTTTGCCGCAAGCGGCACATAAGGCAGGCGGACGCCCGCATGGATGGTGAAATAATCGACGCCCTGTTCAGCCTGCTCGATCAGCGTATCGCGGAAGATTTCCCAGGTCAGTTCCTCGGCAATGCCGCCGACCTTTTCCAGCGCCTGATAGATGGGCACGGTGCCGATGGGGACGGGCGAGTTGCGCAAGATCCATTCGCGCGTGTCGTGGATGTTGCGCCCCGTCGAAAGGTCCATGACGGTGTCCGCGCCCCAGCGGATCGACCAGACCATTTTGTCCACCTCGGTCGCCACGTCGCTGGCAACCGCGCTGTTGCCGATATTGGCGTTGATCTTCACCAGGAAATTGCGTCCGATGGCCATCGGCTCGCTTTCAGGGTGGTTGATATTATTGGGGATGATCGCCCGGCCACGCGCAACTTCATCGCGCACAAATTCGGGCGTCACATAATCGGGGATGGCCGCGCCAAAGCTTTCGCCGTCGCGGATATATTCGGCAAGGCGGGCACGGCCCAGATTCTCGCGCTCGGCAACATATTCCATTTCAGGGGTGATGATGCCTTTGCGGGCATAATGCATTTGGCTGACATTCATGCCCGGCTTTGCGCGCAGCACCTGCTTTTTCACATTGGGGAAAGGCGCAACACCACCCGAACGATCAGGGCCAAGCTGGCCATTATCTTCGGGGCGGACGGCGCGCTGCTCCTTATGTTCAACATCGCCCCGGCCAATAATCCAGTCGCGGCGCAATTCGGGAAGGCCCTGCGAAATGTCGATCTTTGCCTGCGGGTCAGTATAGGGGCCTGACGTATCATAGACGCGCACCGGCGGTTCGCCGCTGGAGGGTTCGAGGTAAATCTCGCGCATCGCGACCTTCAACGGCCCGACATGGATTTTCTTCGATCCACGGATCGGGCCAGTGGTGACTGCGGGTTGTTCCGTGCGTGCGGGGGCGTCGCCCATCTTTGCTCTCCATCTTGACGGAGAAAGGGCGGCTTTGAATGAACCGCTCCCTCCCTCCGCCTGTGCTAACAGGTTCAGGTTCAACGGGTCGGATGGAGCTTACCCATCCCTCTCAGCCACAGCAGGCTCCCCGGGGATGGTGCGTAGATAGGGCAGCAGGGGCTATCCGTCCAGTAGGATGAAAAGCGCGACTGCGATTACCATCACAGCAAAGATCGAACGCGCAAGCTGGGCCCTGCCTTCAAGCCGCCGGGCAAGCGGAAGTGCTGCCAGCGTGCCTACCCCGCCGCCTGCAACCAGTGCGCCGAAAAGCGGCCAGATCAGCTGGCCGGATGCCGCATAGCTGAGGCTGGTTGCACCGCCAAACAAGGTCACCGACAAAAGCGAGGAGGCACTGGCATTGGCCAGCGTCATTCCCGTTGACGCCATCAGTCCTGGCGCGATCAGAAATCCGCCGCCAATGCCGAAAAAGCCGGCGGCCAGGCCTGCGATCAACCCAACCGGCGCGAGTTTGAGCACCATCGGCGGCGTCAACCGAACGGACGGATCACCCGCATCGCGTTTCGGCAGCAACATTGACACGGCAATCGCGATCATCGCCAAGGCAAACCAGCCAAGCAGGGCTTTGCCATCCACCTGCCGTGCAAGCTGTGCTCCCGCCAGCGATCCGGCAAGGCCTGCGATCCCAAAGGTGATTGCACAGGGCCATTTGACCCGCCCGGCCCGCGCCTGCGCAGCAAGACCCGTTGCTGCATTCACGGCAACCGCAGCGGCGGACGTGCCGATCGCTGCATGGATATCGGCTACCCCGACGACATAGATCAGCCAGGGCGTTGCGAGCACCGACCCGCCCCCGCCAAATAGCGTCAGCAGCAACCCTATGAGCGCGCCGCCCATTGCCGCCAGCAGGAGCAGTTCCCAGCCCATGTCAGGCGTTGCGCACGCGATTCCATGGCATGAGCATCAAGAGCCGCGCCATGCCGCAAAAGCCCGTCACCCCGGCGAAGGTAAGCCCGGCACCAACAAAGGCCGACAGCCCGTACCATGCCGGCGCGACGAAAAAGCCGAGCAATGCACCGATCAGAACCAACGAACCTGCGGCAATCTGTACCTGCCGCATGATCTCCATCGGGGCATCAGCGTTGCTTTCGACCGGAAGGCCGGCCTTCGCCCAGGCATCAAGCCCGCCGTCGAGGATGAAAGCCTCACCCGAAACCCTTGCCGCCAGCCGGTCGCACGCCCCGGCAGTGCGCATACCCGAACGGCAGGTGAAGACGACATCGGCGTCGGGATCGATGGCGAGATGCGCCTGCTCCCATTTCGACAATGGCTGTGATTGCGCACCCTTGATGCGGGCGCGGGCAAATTCATCCGGCTCTCGAATATCGACCAGCACCGCCCGGCCAGCGTCGAGCCGCGCGCGCACTTCGGCGGGGGAGAGCTTGTGCAATATGGCTGTCATGGCGTTTTCCTCATTTCCGGCGGGCAGAACAGTTCCGCCAGGGTTTCAATGATCCGCAACGCGCTATGATCCGAGATGCGGTAATAAATCGTCTGACCTTCCCGGCGGGTGGCGACCACGCCTTCCTCACGCAGCAAGGCCAGATGCTGCGACAAGGCCGATTGTGACACGCCGATCCGGCGCTGCATTTCGCCAACGGACAGTTCGCCATCGACAAGCTGGCACAACAGCATCAGCCTTTTTTCATTGCCTAGCAGTCGCAGCAAAGCCGCCGCGCGTCCGGCATTTTCTTCAAACAGGGCGAGATCAAAACGGGTGAGGTCAAACATGACGCCAATATATTCATTGATTCTAAATTAGTAAGTGCTAATATAATGGCTGTAAGGAGACGACTCATGAATCCGCAAGTGAAAGGCTTTTTCGATCCCGCGACCTTTACGGTGAGTTATGTCGTGCATGATCCGACCAGCAAAAAAGCCGCGATCATTGATCCCGTGCTTGATTTCAGTCCGCGCAATGGACGCACATCAACCGCGTCAGCCGATGCGTTGCTGAGCTATGTTTCAGAACAGCAGCTTGAACTTGTGTGGCTACTCGAAAGCCATGCCCATGCTGACCATCTGTCCGCCGCCCATTATCTACATGAGAAAACCGGCGCGCCCATCGTGATCGGATCTTACATAACAGACGTCCAGCGCGTGTTCGGCGCTTTGTTCGAAGCCGACGATGTAAAGCCGGATGGCGGCGACTTCGGCCATCTCGTTTCCGAGGGTGAAACCCTGCCCTTGGGCGAATTGGAGATCGTTGTCCTGCACACGCCGGGGCACACGCCGGCCTGCGTCACCTACCTGATCGGCGATGCCGCCTTTGTCGGCGATACTCTGTTCATGCCCGATTATGGCACGGCACGGGCCGATTTTCCCGGCGGTGATGCAGCGACGCTCTACCGGTCAATCCGCAAGATACTCGCCCTGCCACCCCAAACCCGCATCTTTGTGGGGCATGATTATCTGCCGGAAGGCCGAAGCAACTTTCACTGGGAAACCAGCGTTTCCGAACAAAAGGCACAGAATGTCCATGCCCATGACGGCATCAGCGAGGACGCATTTGTCGCAATGCGGACGGCGCGCGACGCGACGCTGGATGCGCCGCAATTGATACTGCCCTCGCTGCAGGTCAATATTCGCGCCGGCGCTATGCCGCCCCCGTCAGCCGGGGGGCACGTCTATCTGCGCATACCGGTGAACGCGATCTGATCGGTCAAAAGGCGTAGGCAATCCCGGCTATGCCCAGAAACTGGTCGGCACTGCCCGCATCGCGCACAATCGGTGACCGGGCATATTGGCCGAGCAGCCTTTTATAACCGGCAAGGCCGAACAACGCCCAGCCTTTGCGGTTATCGCCGCCAAGATCATGAGTGAGGAGGAATGTCGTACCGATGCTTTTCAAGCCGCTGCCGCGCGTCGCATAAGCAGGCAGTGCATCGGGGTTGGGCAAGGCCGCGACATCGAAATAGGTGCGACCGTAGCCCTTGCCGACATAGTCAGCCGTCACCCCCAGCCGGGCAAAGCTGCGCTGCGACAGCGGACTGGACAGGGCAACGCCCGGCGTCAGGATGAAACTGTCATGCGCGCCGGCAACATCGCGCACAAAGGCGAGATCAAAGGTAAGGCTGGCGGGCGGAATAAGGAAACCCTTGCGGCCAATGCCAACATAGCCCCCCAATTCGACCGCTGTGTCGCGCGTGCCAAGCGCGGCGACGCGCGGATCGTCGATATCGTTGCGGCTGTTGCGTTCAAAACGCACCTGCGCCACCGGCCCGGCAATCAGGTTCCATCGGCTTTCGGGGGCATCGCGCAACAAATCGACATAGATATTGGGCCCACGCACCTGGAAATCGAAACCGTCAACCTTGCCCTGAATCACACCGCCGGGCTGAAAGCCATAGTCGTCTGCACCTTCATATTCCGGAGCAATCCCGCCACCCAATCCGAGGACAAGGCTGTTGCGATCCTCTGGCGGACGGCCACTGCCCGCAGGCTGCGCCGAAGCGATGGCAGGAAGCAGGAGCAAAGCAGCGCCGGTCAGCATGGCAAAAGGGGCAGTTTTCATATACCGGAGATAAGAACCGGCATGGCTAACCGCCATATCGGCGAAGCCCCACCTGCCCGCTTACCATCAAGAAATCGTTCAATCTTTGCTGCTATGCGACGAAGCGTGAATGATCGGGTCGAAATACACGGCAATCATGCAAAACCCGCCAGCGCACGCACTGTGCCGCTGGTTTCAATCGTGCTGCCCGTGTTTAACGGCGCATGCTATCTGCGCGATGCCCTTGATTCCATCCTTGCACAAAGCTTTGCTGACTTTGAACTGATCGCGGTGGATGATTGTTCAACCGATGCGACGCCTGAAATCCTGGCCGAATATGCGGCCCGCGACGCGCGCATCCGCCTTCATCGCAATGCGACAAATTCCAAACTGCCAGCCAGCCTCAATGTCGGTTTCAGACTGGCCCGCGGCGAACTTTTCAGTTGGACGTCCGATGACAATCTGTTGCGCCCGCACATGCTGGAAACACTGGTCGCGGAGGCGAAAGCCAATCCGGGCCATGCGGTGTTCCATTCGGATTACCGCTTGATCGATGAAGACGGCGTTCCCGGGCAGAAAGTCGCGGTCGCACCTGCCGACCAGCTGGTGTTCGGTAATGCAGTCGGCTGTAGCTTCCTTTATCGCCGCGAAGTCCAGCAGGCGCTGCGCGGCTATGACGAGACGCTGTTCGGTGTGGAAGATTATGATTTCTGGCTGCGCGCCGCACGGCAATTCGCCTTTTTTCCGATAGCCGAGGATCTGTACCTCTACCGGCGGCACAAGGGCAGCCTGACCAGTGCACGGGCGCGGCAGATCCATGCGCTTGCCGCACAGGTCATGCTGCGGGAGATCAAGGCATTGCCGCGCTCGCCGCGCCGGGCAGAGGCCTATATCCGCCTCTTGTGCCGTGATCCGTACAAGATCCGCTTCGGCCTGTTGCTGCGTGCGCTACGCGATCATCCTGCAACCGTATTGCGCAGCACCGGCAAGATCTTGCGCTGGATCGCCTATTTCGTGAAAACGCAACTGGTCGCCACCAGCCTTGCGGCGTCTGATGCCGCAACGATCGCTCTACTTTCTGCAGAATAGCAGTATGGTCCTTGCATAGGGCTAGACTTTAATCGCGCGTTTAAACATACTCGTTCCCGGAGACCGTGCATTGCGCGGAAAAACGGGAGAGCGACATGAACCTGCCCAAGGTTTGTATCATCGGCGCTGGCTGTTCTGGCTTTACCACAGCCAAGCGGCTCAAGGATTATGGCATCGCGTTCGACGTCTATGAGGCGTCGGACGATATCGGTGGCAACTGGTATTTCAACAATCCCAATGGCATGTCTGCCTGCTACAAGAGCCTGCATATCGACACATCGAAATGGCGGCTGGCATTCGAAGATTATCCGGTGCCCGAAGACTGGCCCGATTATCCGCACCATTCGCAACTGCTTCAATATTTCCACGATTATGTCGACCATTTCGGCATCCGTCCGCACATCACCTTCAACACCCGCGTCGAAAAGACAAAGCGCCGCGCGGACGGTGGCTGGGATGTCACGCTCTCGACCGGCGAGACTAAACGCTATGATGCGCTAGTAGTTGCCAATGGTCATCATTGGGCCGCGCGCATCCCCGAATATCCTGGCAGTTTCAACGGACCGCAAATCCATTCGCACCAATATCGCTCTCCCTTCGATCCAATCGACTGCATCGGGAAAAGAGTGCTGGTCGTGGGCCTTGGCAACAGCTCGATGGATATTTCATCCGAATTATCATCGCGCCCGATCGCTGAAAAACTCTTTGTATCGGCGCGCCGTGGCGTCTGGGTCTTCCCCAAATATATCGGCGGCAAGCCCGGTGACAAAAACCCTGCCCCGGCATGGATGCCGCGCTGGTTGCGTCACAGGATCGGCGAACGGATGGTTCGCAAGCTGATCGGTACGATGCCCGATTACGGCCTGCCTGAACCCGAATATGGCATGTTCGAAAGCCATGGCACGGTATCGGGGGAATTCCTGCTGCGTGCCGGATCAGGCGACCTCACCATGAAACCCGGGATCGAACGGCTTGATGGCGACGGCGTGGTCTTCACCGATGGTAGCCGCGAGAGTGTGGACGTAATCGTCTGGGCCACCGGCTATGACATCAGCTTCCCCTTTTTCGACGACCCGGCATTTCTGGCTGACAGCGACAACCGCCCGCCGCCCTTGTTCAAGCGCATCATGAAACCCGGCGTGCCCGACCTGTTCTATATGGGACTGGCGCAACCCTTGCCGACGCTGGTCAATTTTGCAGAGCAGCAGTCGAAACTGGTAGGCGCCTATCTCGCCGGCAAATATGCGCCGCCGCCTGAAGCGGAAATGGAACGCATCATCCAGGCCGACGAAGATTATTATACCGGATTTTACTATCAGTCGCGCCGGCACACCATCCAGCTCGATTTCGACCATTATTGCAGCGCCTTGAACAAGGAACTGGCAAAGGGCGCAAAACGCGCTGCATCTCGGGGACATGCCCCGCCGCTAGCAGCGCGCGAATTGGAGGAGGCTTAAGCCATGGCAGACCGCGCAATTACCCCCGTCGATCTCAGCGACACCAGCCTCTATACCGCAGGCAGCTGGCGCGAACCCTTTGCCGCGCTGCGACGCGATGCGCCGGTCAGCTGGCGTGCTGACAGCCCCTATGGCGGCTATTGGTCGGTCGTGACGCATGATTTGATCCAGAAGGTTGAACTGGACCCGGCGACCTATTCCTCCGAAACCGGCAACATCACCATCGCCGAGGGTGCCGAGGGATCTGAATTTCCAAACTTCATCGCGATGGACCCGCCGCGCCATACCGAACAGCGCCGCGTTGTCGCGGCTGCGTTCAGCCCCAGCCAGATGGCGCAACGCGAGAAGCAGGTCAAAGCACGCACGAAGGAGTTGTTCGACGCATTGCCTATTGGCGAGACTTTCGACTGGGTCGAACAGGTGTCGATCCCGCTGACCATCGGCATGCTGGCGATCGTCCTCGATTTCCCTTGGGAAGAGCGGATGAACTTGCGCAAATGGTCCGACATGGCGAGCAATGTCTCGCCCGAGGTGATGACGGAGCACTATGCGCAGGCCTTTTTCGTCGAAATGGGCATCATGCTACAACGCTTCGACGCATTGCTCGAAGAACGGCGGAGCCAGCCGCCCGCAGACGATTTATTGAGCCGGATGGTGCATTCGGAAGCGATGGGCAATCTGACTGCAATCGAACGCATCGCCAATATCGCATTGCTGATCGTCGGCGGCAACGACACGACCCGCAACTCGATGAGCGGACTGGTCGATGCGCTTGCCCGCTATCCAGAACAGCTCGAGCGGATGCGCGCGGACCGGTCCCTCGTCTCTAACGCATCGCAGGAAATCATCCGCTGGCAATCGCCCGTCACCCACATGCGGCGGACCACGACCTGTGATGTCGAACTGGCGGGGCAGCAATTGAAGGCCGGCGAAAAGATCATCCTCTGGTATATTTCCGGCAATCGCGACGAGGCCGTCTTTACCGATGCGGACAGATTTGACATCGGTCGCGAAAACGCCCGCCGCCACGTCGCCTTTGGCCATGGCATCCACCGCTGCGTTGGCGCGCGGCTAGCCGAAATCCAGCTTGATACAATGATCAACGAACTACTCGACCGCGGCCTGCATGTCGTGCCGCAGGAAAAGCCGACACGACTCGCCAGTCCCTTCCTCCACGGCATCACCGCCTATCCGGTTCAACTGCAACGCGTCTGAACCGGAACGCCGCCGTTGGTACGCCGGCTTTCAAGCACCGGCGTTCAAACAGGTCGAAAGCGATCAGAACATATATTTCATACGCACCGACTGACTGCCGCTGCCGCTGAACGCAAAGGCTGCTGCAGTGAATTTCGGTGGGCCAAACGCAATTTTTGGATTGCGCGAAAAGCCAAAGCCTTCGCGCGGTATCGCCATCGCGGTATCGAGTTTTCCGTTACCGTTTTCATCGTGAATCAGCGACAAGGCGTAGGTACCCGGGGCGGCTCCAACAAAGACAACCGAACTGGCAGCATTTGCCTTAACCACCCGCTTGATGGCGTTGGCATCTTTCGAACAGTCTGGGAAAGCCTTGGGGTTGGCGGTCAGGCAGATCAACACATTGCCTTTTTGGTTGCGCAGTCCCGTAACCGATACTTCCAGTTGGCTATCCGCTGACGCGGTCGCCGCGACGCTTGTTGTCAAAACTGCCAAGGCCAAGATCGGTGCCGCAAAGGCGATCCCAAAACCGGAAATAAAGGCCATAATTCCCCCTATAAGCATCGTGATGCTTTTGATGATGTGTTGCCGTTATCAGCCACTTCCCTAACCGGCCATGAACCATGAAGCGCGGAAACATTTCCCAACCCATATGGTTGGTGATCCCCATCAGCGTCATCAGGAACAGCACAAAACCCAGCGCGCCGATATGGATCGGAATTAGAAACACCAACGCCGGAATAACAACAGCGCCGGTCAGCGCTTCCCATGGGTGAAAGCTCATCGCGGCCCATGCAGTGGGCGGGCGGCTGTCATGGTGGACGGCATGGGCGATACGGAACAGCCGCGGTGTATGCATCCAGCGGTGCGTCCAATAAAACCAGCTGTCATGCGCGATAAGGTAAAGCAGCACCGACAGCGGCAGATACCAGACAGGCCAAGCGTTGATATCAGAATAGATGCGGGTCCACCCCATATTCTGCCAGCCCCAGGCGACGATGCCGGAGGGTATCCCGTAAATTCCGGCAGACAGCAACGACCAATAAACTTCCCGCCGCATTTGCGGACCAAGCTTAGCGTAGAGCCCCGGACGCACCCTTTGCGTTAGCCATGCGAAAAAACCGCTGGTCGCCAGATAGCGCAGCCCCACGATCAGCGTCATCGCAAGTGCAGAGATAAGGACGGCTGCCATGGCCGGCTGTCTATATTTGGTGCGCGGTAAGTGCAATCGCCCATTCTATGAGGCTTTACTCCAGCAGCAACGCGCCTAATATCAGGCTATGCTGGAACTCGATAACTATGATCGGGTGGTCTCCCAAATCTATGAAGCGGCACTGGTGCCCGCACATTGGGATATTGCGCTTACCTCAATGATCGATTTCTTCGCGCCGCGCGAATGGCATGTGGCCTTTGTCGTCTGGGAAAGGCTCGATCCGCCTGCAGGCCGCTTCATTGGCTCTACCGGGGTCCACCCGCTGGCGCGGGACGCCTATCTGCAGCATTTTACCGGCCGCCACGAATGGTCGATACGCGGCCACGAGATGCGGCTAGGCGATGTCGTGCTCAGCGATCAGTTGATCGATCGGCATGATTTCAAGGAGACGAAATTCTATCGTCATTTCCTTGGCCCCTGGGGTTACGAACTCGCAATCCTCGGCATGCTCGACCGGCAAGGGCCCGATCATATGGGCATTGTCTGCCCGGGACCGTCAGACTGCGACCCCGGCAATTTGCCGGAAGCAATTTCGATGCTGATCCCGCATATCCAGCGTGCCGCGCGGATCAGCCGTAGGATCGGGGAAGCGGATTTGCGCGCAGCGACCGCAACCGACCTCATTGATTCCTCGCCCTATTGTGTCATCGCGCTTGGCCCCAGCCTTGAACTGTTGATGGCCAATAGTCGGGCGCAAGCCTTGCTTGATCGCGGTGGTGGCATAAAGCTGCACCATGGCCGGCTGTTGCTCGACGACCCTGCCACGCAGCGCGACCTTGCCGAGATGGCGGCAGGCCACGGCAAATCGCGATCGATTACCTTCAACGCCCGCACCCAAGATGACGGGCAATTGTTGATGAGCGCAGTCGCGGTCCCTACGGCGCAAGGCGAAAGCTTTGCCAACGGTGTCGGCGGCACAGCACTGATGCTGGTCGGAGGGCAGAAAATCGCGGTTTCCAATGACATGGTAGAGGCGCTGCAAACCAGTTTTGATCTGACCGCGGCCGAGGCGCGGCTGGCTACATTCCTGGTTCAGGGATCAGGCGTGCGCGGCTATGCCTCAGATCGGGGCGTTTCGAAAGAAGCCGGCAAATATCTGCTCAAGGGCATTTACGCCAAGACGGGCCTGTCGAACCAGACCGAGCTGGTTGCCATGTTGCGCGAAGTGCCGATAGGTTGGGGTAAACCGCTCGCTACGCTGCCGGAACCACCGCCGTCTAACCGACTGTAAAATCGGCAATCCTCCCCGTTCGGGTAGTGCACACATATCGTGCCCGGGGCATCACACTGCTATTCATGAGTCCCTCGCTGATCACTCAGCGACCCGTCCGTCAGCGGGGGGCGTGCAGGCCGGAGGGGACTGTTCCGGCCTGCCATGATTTGCCAAGGCGCCCGCGTACAACGCGAAAGCCGGCCTCAGGGTTCCTTCCAGGTAACGCTGCCGCGATAGCGTCCTTCGACCGGTTGGCCGCTGGCGTTCTTTGCGGGAGAGAAACGTGCCCGGCGCATGAAGGCATTGCAGGTCGCCGTGTCGAGCGCTGCAGTACCCGAACTCACCGTCACATTGCAGCTTGTTGGCCGGCCGTCAGCCGCCACCAACATTTCGAAGCGCGTCGTCCCTTCGGCGTTTACATTGCGTGGATAATCCGCCGCCGTGATGATCGTGCCGGGATTTTTGAGCGAGGAAGCCAGCAACAGGGGCAATAATGCCTCGGCTCGTTCGCACCGCGCCTGCCCGCCTGCAGCAAACTGCACGACAGTGGGCGAGCGGCAGGCGAACATGTTCAGCAGTTGCAGCGAGCGATACACGCCTGGATAGTCGGCACCTGCAGCGGCGCGGTGGGTTACGAAATCCTCCGGTCGGCCGCAACCCGTGCCAACCCGCTCCTCCACGCACAGAGCCAGATTAACGGCATCGTCGCAGCCATTGTAGAGGATGAATTCGGCACCCCCGGTTCGCCGGAATTCGATACATTGCTCAGCTGCCATCTGTCCGGGCGCGAGCATAGGTGCGGCCTTTGTGCTGCCGAAAGGGGCAGCGAGCGATAGCATCAAGGCGATGGGCAAGAGGCAAGCGAAACGCATAGACCATTCCCTATCGCGCACCATTGGCCTTGTCCACGGTGACGCCGCCACCGATGCCATTCGGTACATTTTCCGGCCTCACCGGCGCATTATCCACGTCTTTGTGGCGGTCGCGACTTTTGATTGGACCCGCTCTCGTCTAGGGTTTTTTACATGGCTTCGGCAGCTCCCGATCATATCAAATGCGACTTGGCGATTGTCGGTGGCGGTCTTGCCGGCGGGTTGATCGCGTTGGCGGTTGCCCGGGCGCGACCGGAACTCAAGATTGTCCTTATCGAACAGGAACAGCATTTTGGCGGCAATCATATCTGGAGCTTTTTTGCCAGTGACATTGCGCCTGAACATCGCTGGCTGACCGCGCCGCTCGTTACATATGGTTGGTCGGGCTATGACGTGCACTTCCCGGAACATAGCCGCACGCTCGATACGATATACTACACAATTGAATCAGAACGGCTCGATTGGCTGCTGCGGCACAATCTGCCCGCATCGGCTCTGATGACGGGGCGCACAGTGAAGGCGGTCAGCCCGCGTCTTGTTGTGCTTGACGGTGCACAGCGGATCAACGCCGGCGGCGTGATCGACGCGCGCGGGGTCGCGGACCATCATCATCTGGATTGCGGCTGGCAGAAATTCACCGGCCAGTTGCTGCAACTGGCAGAGCCCCATAGCCTGACCCGGCCAATCGTGATGGACGCAACCGTCGACCAGCATGACGGCTATCGCTTCGTCTATGTCCTGCCCTTTGGCATGGACAAGGTGTTCGTCGAGGATACCTATTACAGCGATCGTCCGGATCTCGATAGGCGGGTGATGGCACAGCGCATTGCCGCTTATGCCGACAATCGCGGCTGGGAAGTTGAACGGGTGCTGCGCGAGGAAACCGGCGTGCTGCCGGTGGTGATGGGCGGCGACCTTGAAAATTATTGGGCGAGCGGCAGCGGACGAACGGCAAAAGCAGGTGCACGCGGCGCGTTTTTCCACCCGATCACCAGCTATTCGCTGCCCGATGCGGTGCGGCTTGCCACCTTTGTTGCGGAACTCACCGATTTTGATGGCGACCGGCTGAACATGCTGCTGCGGCAACGTGCAGAAGCGCTTTGGAAAGATGGCAGATATTATCGCATACTCAACCGCATGCTGTTCCGCGCATCGGTCCATGGCGAGCGCTACAAGATCTTCGAGCGTTTCTACAGGCTTAAGCCCGGATTGATCGAACGCTTCTACGCTGGCCAAAGCACAGGGGGCGACAAGGCACGAATATTGACGGGAAAACCCCCGGTGCCAGTCGGAAAGGCGTTGAAAGCTTTGCAGTCGCGAAAGAAGGCAAGATGAAATCGGCAGTAGTGATTGGCGCGGGCTTTGGCGGCATTGCGCTGGCAATTCGCCTGCAGGCAGCGGGCATAAAGACGACAATCGTCGAAGCACGCGACAAACCTGGTGGCCGTGGCTATTTCTGGGAAAAGGACGGCTTCATCTTTGATGGTGGGCCGACTGTCATCACCGATCCCCCCTGCCTAACGCAGCTTTGGGCACTGACTGGGCACGATATGGCGCAGGATATAGAGCTGCTGCCAGTCATGCCCTTTTACCGGCTGAATTGGCCCGATGGCACCAATTTCGATTATTCAAATGACGAGACGGGGCTGCGCAAGGAAATCGAGAAGCTCGATCCTGCCGACGTGGCGGGCTATGGCAAATTCCTAGAATACAGCAAAGGCGTGCATGACGAGGGCTATGTAAAGCTCGGCACAAAGGCATTTCTTGATTTCGCCTCGATGATCAAGGCGGCACCGGCACTTGCCAAATATCAGGCTTGGCGCAGCGTCTATTCGATGGTGTCCTCATTCGTGAAGAACGAGAAATTGCGCGAGGCACTGTCGTTCCATACGCTGCTAGTCGGCGGCAACCCGATGAAAACCAGCGCCATTTATGCGCTGATCCACAAGCTGGAAAAGGACGGCGGCGTCTGGTTTGCCAAGAGCGGCACAAACCGCCTGATCGCGGCAATGGTGACCCAGTTCGAACGCATCGGCGGCACGATCATCCTGAATGACGGGGTCGAGCGGATCGAAACACAGGGCGATCGCACCACCGGCATTGTCACTCAGTCGGGCCATCGGATCGAATGCGATGCGGTTGCGACCAATGGCGACATCATGCACAGCTATCGCGATCTGCTCGCCCATCATCCGCGTGGACAAAAGGCGGCAAGCGCGCTTTCACGCAAGAAATTCTCCCCCAGCCTGTTCGTCGTGCATTTTGGCATCAAGGGTAGCTGGCCGGGTATCCCGCATCACATGATCCTGTTCGGGCCGCGCTATAAAGGGCTGCTCGATGACATTTACGATCATGGCGTGTTGCCCCAGGATTTCTCGCTCTATCTGCACCATCCGACAGTCAGCGACCCGTCCATGGCGCCAGAGGGCTGCTCTACCTTTTACGCGCTCGCGCCCGTCGCGCATCAGGGCAAGCTGCCGATCGACTGGGAGGAAATGGGCCCGGTCTTTGAAAAGCGCATCCTTGACGAGGTCGGCCGCCGCCTGATCCCCGATATCCACGACCGGATCGTGACGAAGTTCCACTACACCCCGGCCGATTTCGGTCATGATCTGAACGCGCATCTGGGTAGCGCCTTCAGCCTTGAACCGGTGCTGACGCAAAGCGCCTGGTTCCGTGTTCACAACCGCGACGATGTGATCGATAATCTCTATTTCGTCGGCGCTGGCACGCATCCCGGTGCAGGCATCCCCGGGGTCGTCGGCAGCGCAAAGGCGACAGCGGAATTGATGATTGCGGATTTGGCTGGTTGAAAAATCCCGTCGCCCCTGCGAAGGCGGGGCGACGTTAAATCTATTTGAGGCCTGATTTGAAACGCCTAGCCGTCTATTGTGGCTCTGCCACACCCGCAGACCCGGTATATATGGAAAGCGCCCGCATGGTCGGCCGCGAATTCGCGGCGCGCGGTATCGGGCTGGTCTATGGCGGCGGCCGTCTTGGCCTGATGGGCGCAGTAGCCGATGCCTGTCTTGAAGCGGGCGGCGAGGTTATCGGCGTGATCCCTGAAGCGCTGGTCGGCAGCGAGGTTGCGCATCGCGGCCTCACCGAACTGCATGTCGTCCCCGGCATGCACGAACGCAAACGCATGTTCACCGACCTGTCTGACGGATTTGTCACTATCCCCGGCGGCGTCGGCACGATGGACGAATTGTGGGAAGCGATCAGTTGGGCCCAACTTGGCTATCATTCCAAACCCGTAGGGGTGCTGAACGTCGCGGGCTTTTATGACCGGCTAGTCGAATTCAACGCGCATATGATCGAGGTCGGCTTCATCCGCGAAGCCCATGCCGGGATCATGATCGTCGAGAAAGAACTCGACGTGCTGCTCTCTCGTATGGAGGGCCATGTGCCGCACAAGAACATCTTCCAGATGAAGGCCGAGGATTTGTGAAGTTACCCCTCCCGCTTGCGGCAGCGGTCAGCGGAGGGCATGAAGGGGCGTGAGCTTTACTGTTTCAACCCCTCCCCCATCCCCTCCTGCAAGTGGGAGGGACGAACTTGTCGCCTTTGCCCGCGAGAGTATCGCGCGCGGATCTAAATCCTTTGCCGCCGCCAGCAAGCTGTTCGACCGAACCACGCGGGAACGGGTATGGCTGCTCTATGCCTGGTGCCGCAAATGCGACGACATGGCCGATGGGCAGGATCATGGCGGCGCGATGTCCGAAATCGCCGACCCGCATGCGCGGCTGCAAACAATCCGCGATCTTACCGCGAGAGCATTGCAAGGCGAGGTAACGGGCGAGGCCGCATTTGACTGCCTTGGCATCGTGGCACGCGAATGTGGCCTAACCCAGAAAATGGCTGATGACGTGATCGAGGGCTTTGCGCTTGATACCGCAGGCTGGCATCCGCGTCATGAGGGCGATCTGTATCGCTATTGCTTTCATGTGGCAGGCGCGGTCGGCGTGATGATGGCTGTCGTGATGGGCGCATCACCCGATGATACCGAAACACTGGACCGCGCCTGCGACCTTGGCCTTGCCTTCCAGCTGGCGAATATCGCGCGCGACATTGCCGAGGATGGCCGCGCCGGGCGTTGCTACATCCCTGACGACTGGCTGGCGCAACTCGATATCGAGCCGGGCGAACATCTGCGCCCGCATAACCGCAAGAAACTTGCGCTGATCGGTCGCTGGCTTGCGGATGAAGCCGGACAATATGAAGCCTCGGCGCGCATAGGTGCAGCCCGCCTGCCGTTCCGCGCGCGCTGGGCAGTGCTATCCGCAGCGGGCATTTATGGTGATATTGCGCGTAAGGTCCGTGCAGCCGATGACCATGCCTGGGACGGTCGGATATTCACCTCTCGCGCGGAAAAACTGCAGTGGGTGGCACGGGCATTTCAAGAAGCGTGGCGCAATCATCCGCCTGCAATGTGCCGCGATGGATTATGGACGCGGCCGCGAAACTTCGTCGCCCCGGCGGAGGCCGGGGTCGCTTGAAGTCTACCCCGACGCCGCTACCCTGACACGATCTCAGCCAGGGTGGTGATCTGGAGAGCGGACATGGGCGGTGGCCACGTCTACATTATGACAAACAAGCCGTTCGGTATCCTGTATATTGGAGTGACGGCAAATCTCGCCGAACGGATAACCGCACATCGCGACGGCAGGGGCTCAGTCTTTTGTCGGCGCTGGGCCTTGAAACGGCTTGTCTGGATGGAGGCGCATATTGACATCGAAGCGGCAATAATCCGAGAAAAGCGGCTGAAAGGCTGGAACCACCTACGGAAATTGCGGCTGACTTCTGATGCCAATCCGAACTGGGATGATCTTTACACCACGCTCAACGGTTAAGCGAGCGGTTGAACCCGGGCGATTAGTGTCGACCTAGCAAACCACTAGCGGCCCCTGCCTTCGCAGGGGCGACGCTTCGGAATCGGCGACGTCATGTATTCGCCAGTATCGTCCAAGCCCTGCCCTTCAATCGCTCCACCGCTGCCCCATGGATACCCGGCGAGCAGCAGATCAGGCCAAAATCGAGCGGCTGGCGCTTGTTGTAAAGGATCGGCTCACCCATCGCGCTTGTTACTATCGCCCCCGCCTCGGCCGCGATCAGATGGGCCGCCGCAACATCCCATTCATTGCCCCAACGCAGCGTCGCGACCAGATCGGCCCGGTCGCACGCCACCATCGCCATCCGCATTGCGATGCTGTTGGGTTTGTGGACCATTTCGAGGTCACGGTCCGCCTTGGGTAGTGCGTCAGTGGGCACCCGCGCGCGCGCAAGGTCAGTCCGCTGGCTGGCACTGAGCAGTCGGCCATTACAGGTCGCACCCTGCCCCTGATGCGCCACCCAAAGCTGGCCCGTCGCCGGAGCATGGATCACGGCGAAGACGACTTCAGCACCTTCGACCAGCGCCACTGATACGCACCAGCCCTTGCGCCCGCGAATATAATCGCGCGTACCGTCAATCGGATCGACCAGCCATTGGCGCGACATGGAAAGCCGGTCTGGATGGTCGGCAGTTTCTTCGGAAAGCCAGCCGATATTTGGCGCGAGTGCGCCCAGACGTTCCTTGAGCAAGACATCGACGGCAAGGTCGATCGCACTGACCGGATTGTCGCGGCTTTTTTCCCACACATCAACGACAGGCGATGCACCTTCGCGCCAATGGGCGAGTGCAAGCTCCCCGGCCTCGCAAACTATCCTTATCGCGGCATCGCGATCAGGCACTCGCCACCATCATACCGTCAACGCGGAGCGTTGGCACATTGATCGAGCGGATGAATTCAATGTCGTTGGCGGCCACCAGCGCGCGGAACATGTCCTTCAGATTCGATGCAATGGTGAACTCGCTGACTGCGCCGGTGATTTCGCCTTTTTCGATCAGGAAACCGGCGGCGCCACGGCTGTAATCGCCGGTTACAGAGTTCACACCCTGCCCCGACAATTCATGGACATAGACGCCATAATCGATATCGGCGATCAACTCTGCCACGCTCAACGTGCCGCCCTCGAGATGCAGGTTGGAGGATGTGGTGCCGGGTGCACCGCTGCCGCCACGGCTGGCATGACCGGTGGGTTTACGGCCCAATTGGCGGGCGGCAGCGCTTTCCATCAGCCATCCGGTAAGTACGCCCTTGTCGATGATCGCGCGGCGTGCCGTGGGCAGGCCCTCGCCATCAAAGCCGCGGCTGCCGAGCCCGCGCAGGCGGAGCGGATCGTCGACGACGCTCAGCCCGCTATCAAAAAGCTGCGCGCCTTCGGATTCAAGCAGGAAGCTGGTCTTGCGCGCGATCGACGCGCCGCTGATCGCGCCCATCAAATGGCCGACAAGCGACCCGCCAACGCGCGGATCAAACACTACAGGCAACGCTCCGCTTTTGATCGCACCTGGGTTGATGCGTCGCACGGCCCGTTCGCCAGCACGGCGGCCAACGGATTCGGCCGAAGCGAGATCGGCACGGTGGCGGGCCGAACGCCAGTCATAATCGCGTTCCTTGGCATCGCCTTCGCCAGCAAGCACGCTTGCCGAAATGCCATAGCCCGACGCATGGCTGACACCTGCAAAGCCATGGCTGGTGGCCAGGGCGAAGATGGATCGCCCGGCGCTTGCGCCCGCGCCTTCGCTATTGGTAACGCCTGCAACGGCGCGCGCTGCATCTTCACAGGCAAGCGCCACTTCACGCAATGATTGCGGATCGGGATCGAGCCCGTCGTCGCTATCAACGTCCGGAACCGCGCCTTTCAGAAGCATGTCTTGCGGTGCAAGCCCTGCATATTGGTCTTCGGGTGCCTCACGCGCCATATCCAGCGCGCGCTCGACAAGGCTTTTCAACACGTCCGGGTTCATGCTCGACGAGGAGATAGTGGCGGAGCGCTGCCCCAGGAAAACGCGCAGGCCAATCTCTTCGCCCTCGGACCGCACCACATCTTCCAGCGCACCAAGGCGCACCTGCACCTCGGTGGAGGCATCGCAGCTATAAACGGCATCTGCGGCGTCGGCACCGGCCTTTTGAGCCTGTTCGACGAGTTTTACTGCGCGATCGAGCGCTTCATTTGGGGATAGCATACCCCCGCTTAGGACGGGGGCGAAGACGGGTCAATCAGGGGATGATCCAGATGATCGCCATTAGCGCGGTCGGAGCACCGATGGCGCACAGCCAAAGACCCCTTACCTCACGCTTATACTGGGCAGACAAATCATCTTCACCGCTGACTTCCAGCATTTGCCAGCGCTTTTCAAAATTGCGGCAGGGAAGAATCACCAACCCAACAAGGAATACGAGCAGGAAATAAGGCCAGATCGCCATTCCCGATCCCTTGATCATCGGCGACACTTCAAAGATCAGTGCGAGTGTGTACATCACCAGCGCATAGGCAATGTGGGTGCTCATCCGCTTGCCATAGCCCTTCAGCTCGGCCCGACGGATCATCGGTTGCGCCTTTGACGCCATAATCTCTCTCCCCTTCATTCTCTCCATCGATGATATTGTCACCATCGTTGCAGCGAGTCAAAGGGGTTTACGAAGCCGTTCAGGGCAGCCCCAAAGCCTTGTGATTTTGAAGCGAAAGCCGCCATTTGGGATTGGCTTGGACAAAGTCGATCGCGGCCTGCCGGTTACCGGCATTGCGCGCTGCATCATGGCTGTCCAGCGGCTGGATCAGGAAATGGTCGAATGCCCATTGCTCCATCGCGGCAGTGTCGCTGCCCGGCTGCGGCCAGACCAGCTTCAACTCACTCCCGCGATGCTGCACGACATCACTGCCTGCCTTGGGGCTGACGCACACCCAGTCAATTCCGGGATGGACAGGCAAGGTGCCGTTGCTCTCAATCGCGATCGTGAAACCCTGTGCGTGCAACGCATCGATGATCGCATCATCGACCTGCAACATGGGCTCACCGCCAGTCAGCACGATATAGCGGTGCGCGGTCCCTTCCCCCCATAAGCCGGCAACCAGCGCGGCGAGCGCGGTCGCCTCGTAACGACCGCCATTTTCACCATCCATGCCGACAAAGTCGGTATCGCAGAACTGGCAGATTGCGCTGCTCCGATCCTCTTCACGGCCGCTCCACAAATTGCATCCGGCAAAGCGCAAGAAGACAGCGCGCCGCCCGGCATGCACGCCTTCGCCCTGCAATGTCAGGAAGATTTCCTTGACCGCGTAGCTCATGCGTAAATTGTCGGATCAGGCAAGCCGGCGTCGGCAAAGCCCTTGGCCCGCAGGCGGCAGGCGTCGCACTGGCCGCATGCCTTGTTATCGGGCGTAGGATCATAGCAAGACCAGCTCATCCCAGCGTCAAGGCCCAGCCGGTGCGCTTCACGCGCAATTTCAGCCTTGGTCATGTGCTGCAACGGTGTGTGGACGGTGAAACCCTTTACCCCGGATTGGGCACCCTCAACCCCGGCCTTTGTCGCCAAATTGGCCATCGTTTCAAACGCCGCGATAAATTCTGGGCGGCAATCAGGATAGCCGGAATAATCGAGCGCATTGACCCCGATGAACAGGTCATGCGCGCCGCGCGCCTCTGCAAGGCCAAGGCACAGCGAAAGGAAGATGGTATTGCGCGCCGGCACATAGGTGACGGGTATGCCGCTTTCGTCGACGCCATGTTTGGGCACGGCAATGTCGGACGTCAGCGCCGATCCGCCAAAGCGGGTCAGATCGAGCGGCAGGACGATATGTTCGGCGGCGCCCAGATGCGCGGCAATGCGCGCGGCGCTTTCCAGTTCGACACGGTGCCGCTGGTTGTAGTCAATCGTCAGCGCATGCACTGCATAGCCCGCCTCACGAGCCAGCGCGGCAACAACCATGGAATCGAGCCCGCCAGACAGCAGAACGATTGCGGATTTCGCTGTTGAGGACATTTTCGGGGCAACTCTCGCACAAGGAGAGGAAAATGGCGCACCCAGAACGATTCGAACGTCCGACCCCCAGATTCGTAGTCTGGTGCTCTATCCAGCTGAGCTATGGGTGCGTGGAGGCGTGCCAATAGGCTCGCGCTGGCGGATTCGCAAGCCCTTAATTTGCTTTTGCGACACGGCACGTCGCGGTGCGCCGGATCGCGTCGATTTCGGCAAAGTCCGACGGACTCGATAACAGGATGCGGATCAGCGCCAGCCCCTTGTCATAGCTCAATTGCACAGCATCATACCCTGCCGGGGCCTTTTGTCCTTCGCGCAACAGCGCCAACCTTGCGGGCTTGCCGCCGGTATCGCGATCACTGCGGACCGCGGCGACGTCGGTTCGGGCATCAAAAATGCTGACCGACCAATAACGTCCCGGCACAGAGGGAACATCAACCAGAACCGGTCCCTTCGACAGGTCAAAAACGCAAGTCGAATAGCTGAGATCGGGGCTGGGCCGCACAATCGGCTGGCGATCAGCTGTTGCCATTTCGCCAAATCCGAAACTGTTCACCGGTGCGCCCTGCCCGATGCGCTTCATTGCGGTGGACATCAGCACATAAGGCGTTGCAACCAAAGTGCCCTGCCAGGCGATCGTTGCGACGATCAGGCCTGCGGCGATGGGAAAGAGCCAATTGCGAATCATGCACAGCGCTCCTTCTTGATGACGGGTAATGTGGCTTTTGCCGGATTGTCGATTAGTGCACCGCGCGGGTGATAGATACGCAACGTCAGGTCAAATTGCGGCGTCCGTCCGGTTGGCAGCCAAACGCCTTCGGGCTTTTCAGGCGAAACTGTGAACGACCAGTTGCCGCTCGCATCGCGTGCCGGCGCATTGCCGCCCACCGACCAGCGGTCTGCCTCATTTTTCACCAGCCAACCTTCGCCCTTGTAAAGCGTGATACTCCACCAGCGCGCATCCATTTCGCCGCCGCTGACGGTATAGGTGCAACTGCCGTTGAGCGGAGCGCCGGCGCTATCGCTTTCCGCACGGTAATACATCGCCTCCTTCGCGGGCAGCGCGAGTAGGCCGAAAAGCGCAACACGGGCGCGGCTCAACGCCGAGGCGTCGGCGGTGCCATTATCGGTGTTGGTGCTCCATGGCCCATTGGTGACTTGCCGGCCAAGATCGGCACCGCGCACTTGGTGTACGGCTAAGGCTGTTCCGCCCCCGACACCCAAAAGGATGCAAAACGCATATCGTAACCATGGCTTCATGAATGCCTCTCCCTCAAAGAGGCTGCTATCCCATGGTTACGCCCTACGCAAGGCCGCCTGCGCTGCTGCCAAACGGGCGATAGGCACGCGATAAGGCGAGGCGCTGACATAATCGAGGCCGGTCTTTTCGCAGAAAGCGATCGAGGCGGGGTCACCGCCATGTTCGCCGCATATGCCCAGCTTGATTTCGGGGCGCACCGAACGCCCCTTCGCTGTCGCAATCTCGATCAACTGGCCGACGCCTTCAACATCAAGCGAGACGAATGGATCGGACGTATAGATGCCCTTATCCACATAATGAATGAGGAAGCGCGCGGCATCGTCGCGCGATACACCCAGCGTGGTTTGCGTCAGGTCATTGGTACCGAAGGAGAAGAAAGCGCCAACCTCTGCAATCTCATCGGCCATCAACGCGGCGCGCGGCAGTTCAATCATCGTGCCGACAAGATATTCGATGCGCTTGCCCTGTTCGGCAAAGACCGCTTCTGCCGCTTTGTCGACAACCTCTTTCATCAGCTCCAGCTCGCGCTTGGTTGCAACCAAGGGAATCATGATTTCGGGCACTGGCGCGGTTTCGAGCGCACAGGCAGCCTCGAATATTGCCCGCGCCTGCATCTCGTAGATTTCGGGATAGGTCACGCCCAGCCGGCAACCGCGATGGCCCAACATCGGGTTGAATTCATGCAGTTCGTTCGCCCGCTGTTTCAGCGTTTCAATACCGACGCCGGCCGCCTCGGCGACCTCTGCAAAATCGGCCTCCTGCGTCGGCAAAAATTCGTGCAGCGGCGGATCGAGCAGGCGGATGGTAACGGGCAGCCCCGCCATCACTTCAAAGATCGCGACAAAATCCCTGCGCTGTTCAGGCAGCAGTTTTTCCAGCGCGGCGCGGCGACCACGTTCGTCTTCGGCCAAAATCATTTGGCGCACGGCGGTGATCCGGCTCGCGTCAAAGAACATATGTTCGGTGCGGCAAAGCCCGATGCCTTCCGCGCCGAAATCGCGCGCGGTCTGCGCATCCAGCGGCGTTTCGGCATTGGCACGCACCTTCATCCGGCGCGATCCATCGGCCCATTCCATCAGCGTGCCAAAATCGCCGACCAGTTCCGGCTGCAGCGTGGGGACAGACCCTGCCATCACTTCGCCCGTCGCGCCGTCAATGGTAATCACATCGCCTTCGCTCAACGTCCGTCCGGCGACGCGCAGCAGCTTTGCCGCATTGTCAATTGCAAGGCTGCCTGCACCGGAAACGCAAGGCCGGCCCATGCCCCGCGCGACGACGGCCGCATGGCTCGTCATCCCGCCCCGCGCGGTCAAGATGCCGCGCGCGGCATGCATGCCGTGAATATCTTCTGGGCTGGTTTCAACGCGGACCAGGATCGCCGCCTCACCGCGGTCATTCCATTTTTCCGCCGTGTCAGCATCGAACACGATCTTGCCCGATGCCGCCCCCGGCGATGCCGGCAGACCCTTGGTCAACACATCGCGCGGTGCTTGCGGATCGAGGGTCGGGTGGAGAAGCTGGTCCAATGCCATCGGATCGACGCGGCAGACCGCCTCTTCTTTGGTGATCAGCCCTTCCGCTGCCATATCGACCGCGATCTTGAGCGCGGCCTTAGCGGTGCGCTTGCCCGAACGTGTCTGCAGCATCCACAATTTGCCGCGTTCGACGGTGAATTCGATATCCTGCATGTCGCGATAATGCCGCTCGAGTATCTCGAACACGCGCGCCAATTCGGCATAGGCCTCGGGCATCGCCTCTTCCATGCTCAGCGGCTTGGCACCGGCCGCCTCGCGCGCAGCCTTGGTCAAATATTGCGGCGTGCGGATGCCAGCCACAACATCCTCGCCCTGGGCATTGATCAGATATTCGCCATAATAGGCATTTTCGCCGGTCGCTGGGTCGCGGGTGAAGGCAACGCCGGTTGCCGACGTGTCGCCCATATTGCCAAAGACCATCGCCTGCACATTGACGGCGGTGCCCCAATCGGCGGGAATGCCATTCAAACGGCGATAGACCTTGGCCCGATCCGATTCCCAACTGGCAAATACCGCGCCGACTGCACCCCAAAGCTGTTCATGCACATCCTGCGGAAAAGGCTTGCCCCATTCCGCCTCAACCAGCTTCTTATACTCGCCGACCAGTTCGATCAGGTCATCAGCCTGCAATTCGGTATCGAGAAAAAACCCGCGATCCTCTTTCGCAATTTCCAACGCATCCTCAAATGCATGATGGTCCAGCCCCAACACCACATCGGCATACATCTGGATGAAGCGGCGATAACTGTCCCACGCAAAGCGTGCATCGCCAGATGAGGCTGCCAGCCCTTCGACCGTCACATCGTTGAGGCCAAGGTTAAGGACGGTGTCCATCATCCCCGGCATCGATACCCGCGCGCCCGATCGCACCGAAACAAGCAAGGGATCGGCGGGATCGCCAAAACGCTTGTCCGTCATGCCTTCAATATGCGTAATTCCATGTGCGACCTGATCGGCAAGGCCGTCAGGAAAGGCTTCCCCATTGGCGTAATAGGCGGTGCAAACCTCGGTGGTGATCGTAAAGCCCGGGGGCACCGGAAGACCGATCGCGGCCATGCCGTCCAAATTCGCGCCCTTGCCGCCGAGCAGGTTCTTATTGCCTGCGCCATTATCGTCGACACCGCCGCCAAAACGGAAAACATATTGGGTCATCGCGCAGCCGGTTCCTTTGTGGCCATCTAAGATGCGCGCCGTTGTGCAGTGCAACACTTTAGAGTCAAGCATAGAAGGGAATTATTTGGCGGATTTATTCGCAAACAGCATGAAGCGCGCCAAGGGGCGTTTGAATGCCAACAAATATAAGACATGCATGACCACAAAAGCCATGGCCAGATTGGCGAGCAACTCATGCGCCTCTTCATAGGCCTCGCCCGACTCGTCCTCGCTTTCTTCGCTTTCCTCGCTTTCGGCCGAGAAGGACAAGGAACTGAGCGAAGCCGACTTTAATGAACGGCCATTGTCCATCATTATCCCGGTGCCCGTCGCGCCGATGACCGAAAGGGCGATGCACGCTAGCAACAGCCGGCTGATCGCGGGATGGGTGGCGATGCCCTTTAGGTGCAAGTCCTTGAACGAGGGATAAAAGCGTTCAAGCCCGAGCTGCGGCGCACCGCTCAATGCCCAAATCAACCGGAAGGCGATAAGCGCCGCCACGCCATATCCCAACCAAGCGTGGATCAGGCCGGTTTCAGCGGAAAAATAAGCGGCAAGAACGGTGATCGCGAGAAAGGCATGAAAAATGCGAATTCGGTGCATGACGGCCATGATGCGGGTCTCCTTATAAAAGGTAACCCACCAGAGGCACTTTCGGGGCCGGCCGCCATGATCCAGATCAATCGCGGCCGATTACAGGACAGACCTATCCTTCGATTTTGGAGAAATCGGCAACTTGGCTAACCGCGTCGCGGAACCGTGCCAGCAATCCCAGCCTGAACGCCCGTTTTTCGGGATCTGGGTCATTCACCATCACGCCATCGAAAAAGGCATCAATCGGCGCGCGCAGTGAGGCGAGCGCAGCCATGGCATCCTCGAACTGCTCGGCCTCGATCGCGGCTACGGCCTTGGGCTCGGCGCTGTCGAGGGCAGAGAGCAGGGCTAATTCCGTCGCCCCTGCGGAGGCAGGGGCCGCCGTCGGTTTATCCTGTGCGGTTTGAGTAGCGCCTCCAGCGGCCCCGGCCTGCGCCGGGGCGACGTCTGCCTGCTTCAATATGTTCGCCGCGCGCTTGTAGCCCGCGAGCAGGTTCGCGCCTTCATCGGTGCCGACAAAGCCTTGCAAAGCCTTCACCCGTTTTACCATGAGGACATTATCGCCGCCATTTGCAACCGCCACCACGGCATCAATCATATCGTGACGAATACCAGCATCGCGTTGCTGAACTTTAAGCCTGTCAATCAGGAAGTTGGCTATATCTAGTCCAGCATTTGATCCGCCAGCATGAGCTGCCGCCGTGATCAAGTCTCGCATGGAAACCCGCAGATCATTCTCCAATATAAGGCTCAATATCCCGATCGCCGCACGCCGCAGAGCAAAGGGGTCTTTGGATCCGGTCGGTTTTTCATCAATCTGAAAAAACCCAACCAGCGTATCCAGCTTGTCCGCCAAACTAACCGCCACCGTCACCGGAGCGGTGGGCACATCATCGCCCTGCCCGACCGGCTTATAATGGTCGCGCACTGCGTCAGCGACGGCATCTGCCTCGCCTTGGGCGCGGGCGTAATAGCCGCCCATCAGGCCTTGCAGTTCGGGGAATTCGCCGACCATACCAGTGACAAGATCGGCCTTGCACAGGCGTGCCGCGCGTTCGGCATCATCGGCGCTAGCGCCGTTGACGATAGCTTGCTCAACCAGCCAGCGGGCGAGCTGTGCCACGCGTTCAACCTTGTCAGAAACTGTCCCCAGCTTCTCATGAAAGGTGATCTGCGACAGTTTCTTCGCCTGTTCGTCGAGCGGGATTTTCAGATCCTGTTCCCAGAAGAATTTGGCATCCGAAAGCCGTGCCGCCAGCACCTTTTCATTGCCCGCAACAATCGCTGCGCCGCCATCATTGGCGACGATATTGGCGGTGCAGACAAAGGCGTTGGCCAGTTTGCCGGACTTGTCATGGCAGACGAAATATTTCTGGTTCACCCGCGCGGTCAGCTGGATCACCTCTTGCGGCACTTCCAGAAACGCAGGATCAAACCGGCCAAGCATCGGCACCGGCCATTCGGTCAGGCCCGCATTTTCCGCGACCAGACCTTCATCCTCGACCAGCGTCAGCCCGGCCGCTTTCGCTGCGGCCGCGGCGCCATCGCGAATGATCGCGGTGCGCTCGCTATAATGGACGATCACATGGGCGGCACGCAATGCCTCAACATAGGCGGCGGCATTGGCGATTTCGACAGGGCCGGTGGAATGGAACCGGTGGCCCATTGTCTCACGTCCATTGACGATGCCGTCAATCTCGCATGCCACCACATCATCGCCGAGCAAGGCAATAATACCCTGCAATGGTCGCACCCAGCGCAAGCTTTCGGTGCTCGCCGATGCTGCACCCCAGCGTTGCGATTTCGGCCAGGGGAATGCGCGGATGATCGCCGGGATCGCTTCGGCCAGCACATCGGCGGTTTTGCGACCAGGCTTTTCAACCACAGCAAAATAGACGCCATCGCGTTCAACCAACTGGTCTTCGTTCAATCCGGTTTTACGAAGAAAGCCCTCCATCGCCTGCGGCGGCGCGCCGACTTTGGGCCCTTTGGTTTCTTCAGACACCGCCTGTGTTTCCAGCGGCAGCCCCTTGGCAATCAAGGCCAGCCGGCGGGGCGTGGCAAAGGCTTCGACGGTTTCGGCGGCGAGGCCGGCCTTGGCGAGTGCTTCGGTGAAAAGGCGGACCAGATCGTCCTTGGCCTTTGCCTGCATCCGCGCGGGGATTTCTTCGCTGCGAAGTTCTAGGAGGAAATCGGTCATCACGCGTCCCAACCGTTCTTTTCCATCCATGCCTGACAACTGCCTTTGGCGAGATCGCGGACGCGGCCCATATAGGATGCGCGTTCCTGCACGCTGATCACGCCGCGCGCTTGCAGCAGGTTGAACAAATGGCTCGCCTCGATCGCCTGGTCATAGGCGGCAAGCGGCACGCCCGCTTCGATGCAGCGCTTGCACTCTGCCTCGGCATTTTTGAAACCCTGAAACAGCTGATCGGTATCGGCGACTTCGAAATTATAGGTCGAAAACTCGACCTCATTCTTGTGGAACACGTCACCATAAGTCACGCCGGCATTGTTGAAGGCGAGATCGTAAACGCTGTCTTTGCCTTGAATATACATGGCGAGCCGTTCCAGCCCATAAGTCAGTTCGCCGGCTACAGGCTTGCAGTCGAAGCCGCCCATTTGCTGGAAATATGTGAACTGCGTCACTTCCATCCCGTCACACCAGACTTCCCAGCCAAGACCCCAGGCGCCCAGCGTGGGCGATTCCCAGTCATCCTCAACAAAGCGGATATCGTGCTTCAGCGGATCGATACCGATCGCGTCCAATGATCCCAGATACAGCTCCTGCAAATTCGCCGGGCTGGGCTTCATGATCACCTGATATTGGTAATAATGCTGCAACCGGTTCGGGTTTTCGCCATAGCGGCCATCGGTCGGGCGACGGCTGGGCTGCACATATGCGGCGTTCCAGCTATCGGGGCCGAGCGCGCGCAAAGTGGTGGCAGGGTGAAAGGTCCCCGCGCCAACGCGCATATCATAAGGTTGCAAGATGACGCAGCCCTGCTTGCCCCAATAATCATGGAGCGTCAGGATCAGGTCCTGGAAGGTCAAAGGTCCTGTATCAGACATGGCCTGCCCTTGGCGGATGGAGCCGGCTAAATCAAGGCAGCTACCTCTTTTTACTGATCAATCTGCCCATAAAGCTGGACAATTTTGCGGAGCATCCCATTTTGTGGAAAGGCCCGAGCCGCTGAAAGGACCAAGATAATGTCGATATTTGGTAAACCCGCACGCCTGTTGAAAGCATTGGGCGCATTGTCACTAGCCGCAGCGCCCGCCGTTGCGCAGGATGCGCCGGCACCGGTGAAGGATGTCGATCCCGCGCTTTGGGTCGTTCAGGATGCCGATACGAAAATCTACATGTTTGGCACCGTCCATATCCTGAAACCGGGAATGGGGTGGTTTGACGAAGAGGTGAAGGCCGCCTTTGACCGGTCCGAACGGCTTGTGCTGGAACTGGTCGAGCCGGACATGGCAACAACACAGCAATTATTCGGCAAATATGGCATCGACCATAGCGGCAAGGCACTGACCTCGAAAATGACCGAGGAAGAGCGCGCGATCTATGCAAAGGCAATGGAGAAGGTCGGCCTTCCGGTCGCTGCGTTCGAACCGCTCGATCCATGGGCTGCAGCGGTGACAATGCAGGTCGTTGGCCTTCAGAAAAGCGGCTTTGATGTGAATAGTGGCGTCGAAACACAGCTGACGGCCGCTGCCAAGGCTGCAAACAAGCCGATCATCGGCGTGGAGACGATGGAACAGCAGCTGCAGATTTTCGACAATCTGTCGCAGGAAACCCAACTGCGCTTTCTGGTCGAGGGCGCCAAAAGCATCGATGACCTGAACGGCATGATGGATAATATGGTCGATCTGTGGGGCCAGCCCGATCCTGAAGGTCTGGCAAAATTGATGAATGAAGGGATGACCGATCCCAAATTATTTGCCGCGCTGCTGACCAACCGCAATGCCCAATGGGCGCACTGGATCAACAAGCAGTTGGAAAAGCCGGGCACCAGCTTCATGGCGGTGGGTGCAGGGCATCTTTCGGGTACCACCAGTGTACCCGAACTGCTGAAAGCCTATGGCATAGAGGCCAAGCGGATCGCCTATTGAGGCCGGTCGAACAGCATCGGCGCTTCGTCGCGCGGTCGCTGGCGGCCGCCGCTGCTTTAAGATAGAAGATCCTTTCAAGGAGATTGTCCATGCGTCCGTTGCTTTTGACCGCCCTGTTTGCCCTTGCCGCAACACCGCTTGCGGCGCAGCGGGTCGAAGTTGCCGATGCAGACAATGACTGGGCGGATTTTCCGGCGCTTGCCAAGAGCATGACGGTCAATCTGGGTGACGGCGCGATGGCCGATGTCGACCGGCTTGTTGCCGCTGGCAAGTGCAAGGCGATTGGCAACAAGAAACGCATCCGCATGCAAATTCCGTTCCTGGTGCAGTTTGGCGACACGGGTTCAGTCGACCGGGTGATGTTGAAGCGGATTGGCTGCCCAGAGGTTGAAAGCATCGCTGCAAGTGCCGCACTTTATGCTGCGCAGGACGGGCGCATTCGCCAGGGCAGCGGCAATGCGGCAGGTTGGTATCGCGGATCGGTCAACTATATCCTCGACTGACGGGCGCACATTCCCGAAAAGGCTTGCATTTGCGCAGGTTTCGCCCTAGTGGCGCGCGCTTGCCGTGATGGTCATCCCTGGAGGCGTGGCGGCAAAAAGCAAATTTATCTGGAGAAATATTATGAGCGATCTGCTGACTTTGTCGGCTGAGCCGCGCGAACGGGCTGGCAAGGGAGCCTCCCGTGCATTGCGTCGCGAAGGCCGTGTTCCCGCCGTTATCTATGGCGACAATAAGGAACCCGAAACCATCCATGTCGAGGAAAAGGCACTCATCAAGGCTTTGATGACCGGCCATTTCGGTAACTCGATCGTCGAGATCACCGTTGGTAGCGCGGTAACGCGTACCCTTCCCAAGGATGTGGCTTTCCATCCGGTCAGCGACCGCCCGATCCATGTCGACTTCATGCGCCTTGGCAAAGATTCGACCATTCACGTCGAAGTGCCCGTGTCGTTCACCAATGAAGAAGCCTCGCCTGGCTTGAAGCGCGGCGGCGTGCTGAACATTGTTCGCCACGAACTCGAACTGATTTGCGCTGCAGACAAGATCCCTGACGAAATCGCTATCGATGTCGCCGGATTTGACGTCGGCGATTCGATCCACATCAGCCATGTGAAGCTGCCCGATGGCGCGAAGAGCGCGATCACGGACCGTGACTTCACCATCGCGACGATCGTTGCCCCTTCGGGCATGCGTTCGGCCGAAGGCGATAACAGCAAGACCGACGCTTAATAAGCCCTTTATCCCCCTCCCGCTTGCGGGAGGGGTTAGGGAAGGGTCTGTAACGGGGCACCAAATCGGGCCCTCCCCCAGCCCCTTCCGCAAGTGGGAAGGGAGCCAAATTGCAGATCTGGGCAGGCCTCGGAAATCCCGGTCCGCAATATGCGATGCACCGGCACAATATCGGTTTCATGGCGCTTGACGTCATGGCAGACCGCTATGATGCGCCCGCCGCCCAAAAGAAGTTTCAGGGATGGGCACAGGAAGTGCGCATTGGCGCCGCCAAAATCCTCCTGCTGAAACCGGCGACCTTCATGAATGAAAGCGGCCGCAGCATTCGCGCCGCACTCGATTTCTACAAATTGACACCGGAAGACGTCACCGTCTTTTATGACGAACTCGACCTTGCCCCGTTCAAGATGAAGGTGAAGCGCGGCGGCGGTGCGGCCGGCCACAATGGCATCCGTTCGACCATTGATCATATTGGCGCCGATTTCCGGCGGATACGCTTGGGCATCGGCCATCCTGGCCATAAGGACCGGGTGACGCCCTATGTGCTCGGTAATTTCGCCAAGAACGAGATTGATCCTTTGGCCGATATGCTGGCCGCGATCGCTGCCGAGGCCGAATGGCTCGCCAAGGGCGACGATGTGCGCTTCATGAACGAAGTGGCGCTCCGCCTGCAGGATTGACCGGCTCTACAGCCTAAAGACTGGCTGAACTTGCATCCGATGTGGCGGCACCCAATCTTTCGACCAGAAGGAGAGCCATGATGTCTGCAATCGAACGCCGAACCATCCTGAAAACCGCAATCGCCGCAGGCGCGGCTGCCGCCGTTCCCGGCGTAGCCTCGGCAAACGCAAAGCCGCTCGCCGGCAAATCCGCGCTGATCACCGGCTGCTCGTCAGGCTTTGGCTATCTTGCAGCGCTGCACCTTGCGCGCGAAGGTGCAAAGGTGATTGCGACGATGCGGGGGCTTCCCCGCAAGGAAGCCGATGAACTGAAGGCAGAGGCGGCGAAGGAAAAGCTGGACCTGCATATCGTCGAGATCGACGTGACGTCCGACGAACAGGTCGCCAAAGGCGTCGCCGAAGCGGAGCGGATAGTGGGCGGGCCGATCGACATCCTCATCAACAATGCGGGCGTCGGCTATGCCGGGCCAATCGAATTGCAGGACATGGCGGCAACCAAGCTGATCTTCGATACCAACGTCTATGGCCCGCACCGCATGGCGCGCGCTGTTTTGCCCGGGATGCGCAAGGCGAAGCGCGGGCTGATCTTCAACATTTCCTCACAATTGGGCCGCGTCATCACCCCGTCATCAGGCCATTATTCGCCGACCAAATTCGCGCTGGAGGCAATGAGCGAGGCGATGGCGTATGAGTTGGTGCCACACAATATCGAGGTCTGCGTGATCCAGCCCGGTGGTTATCCGACCAAGGTTTGGGTGAACCGCAACGAACTGGCCAGCGAATTAAAGGCGCGCCTGACCGCAGACGAAGCCGCGGCCTACCCCGCGCTGGTCGACCGGATGGGCAAGGAAGACGGCACTCGCCGTACCGCCGACCCGATGGACATTCCCCGCGCGATTGCAGAGATTGCAGCCATGCCCGCCGGAACCCGCCCGCTGCGCCGCGCGGTGCATCCCGGGCCCAAGCCGCAAGAGGCGATCAATCGCGTTTCGGCAGAAACGCAAATCGCCATGCTCGGCAATTCGCCGGTCGGGCCTTGGGTGAAGGCCGTGCTGGATTAAGCGCTTCCCCCTCCTGCACGCGGGAGGGGTGATGTGGCTATGGCCTTTCCGGCGCACTCCCGCTAGGGAGCCCGCAAATCTTTCCCAAAGAGGATATTATGGGTTTCAAATGCGGTATCGTCGGGCTGCCCAATGTCGGCAAGTCCACTCTGTTCAATGCGCTGACCGAGACGCAGGCGGCGCAGGCGGCCAATTATCCCTTCTGCACGATTGAGCCGAATGTTGGTGCAGTCGCCGTGCCCGATCCGCGGCTGCACACCATCGCCAAGATTGGCGGCAGTGCCAAGATCATCGAAACGCAGCTAAGCTTTGTCGATATTGCCGGGCTGGTGCGCGGTGCATCCAAGGGCGAAGGCCTAGGCAACCAGTTTCTTGCCAACATCCGGGAAGTGGACGCGATCGTCCATGTTCTGCGCTGTTTCGAAAATGACGATATCCAGCATGTCGACAACAAGATCGATCCGATTTCGGATGCGGACACCGTCGAAACCGAATTGATGCTTTCCGATCTTGAAAGCCTAGAAAAGCGGGTGCCCGCCTTTCAGAAAAAGGCGACTGGCGGCGACAAGGAAGCAAAGATCGCCGCGGCCGTGCTGGGCCGTGCGCTTGATCTGCTGCGCGATGGAAAGCCTGCCCGGCTGGTCGTGCCCAACGACCCCGAAGAAGAACGCATCCTGAAACAGGCGCAGTTGCTAACATCAAAGCCGGTTCTCTATGTCTGCAATGTCGAAGAAAGCTCGGCAGCCAACGGCAATGCGTTGTCGGCGAAGGTGTTTGAAAAGGCCAAGGCCGAAGGTGCCGAAGCGGTGGTCGTTTCCGCCGCAATCGAGGCCGAGATTTCGACAATGCCAGACGAAGACCGGGAGGTCTTCCTCGCCGATCTCGGTTTAGAGGAAACCGGCCTCGCCCGCGTGATCCGCGCAGGTTATGAACTGCTCCACCTCATCACCTTCTTCACCGTCGGTCCCAAGGAAGCGCGGGCCTGGACCGTGTTCAAGGGCGCGAAGGGCCCGCAGGCCGCAGGCGTCATTCACACAGATTTCGAAAAGGGCTTCATCCGCGCCGAGACCATGGCCTATCAGGACTATGTCGATCACAATGGGGAAGCCGGTGCCAAGGAAGCCGGTAAATGGCGTTCCGAAGGCAAGGAATATGAGGTCAAGGACGGCGATATCATGCTGTTCCGTTTCAACGTCTGATTTTGATCTGACGCAAAGACGGAATCGACATCTGATTGTTAAAGCGAGAGCATGAGCGAAGCCGACCCTGCAGCAAAGCCGCAACGGCCCTTTGAACGTATCGGCGGGCGTGAACCGATCGCGCGCATGGTCGACCGCTTTTACGACCTGATGGACAGCGAACCCGACTTTGCCGAATTGCGGGCGATGCACGGCCCTGACCTTGCACCAATGCGCGAATCCTTGACCGATTTCCTCGTCGCATGGATGGGCGGCCCGCGCGATTGGTTTGAAAAGCACCCGGGGGCCTGTGTGATGTCGGCGCATCGGGCGATGCCGGGAATGAATTATGCAGTGGCCACCCAATGGGTAGTGGCGATGCAACAGGCGGCGAAGGAGACCATCCCCGCCGATCCCGATTTCGTGGATTCGATGGTGTCGGCCTTTGCCGGCATGTCAAAATCGATGGCCGCAAATGCCGGCCAGACCGACAACCACTAGCCGCTCAGTCTGCTGACAACCGCCGATATACCGCCACCGTCACGGCAAGCGACAGCAGGTTGATCACCGTGCTGCCCGCCGCCTCTACCGCGGCCGACAATAAAGGTACCCCACCCCGCCCTGCCATCAATGTCACCGGAAGTTCGATAAACAGGCTGGCAACAAAATAGGCGATCGTCGTAATCAGCATGATCACCAGAAAAAACAGCGTCACCCGCCAGCCCTGACCGGCGGTCAACGCCCAGCCATGGCGCAGGCTGCCGATTACGCCGCGTGCCGGTTCGGCAACAATCACCGCGCCAACGGGAAGCAATCGCCCGATCAGATACAGCCCAGGCAGGATGAACAGCAATATTCCTAGCATGATCGCCCAGCCGGTCAGAAGTTGCGCAAGGAAATAGACCGGCAGCAGAGCCAGCCCTAAACGCAGGGCATCGCCATTTTTCGCAAGGTCGCCACGGGTGAGCAGCGCGTAGAGCGAGGTCGTACCCCACAGACCGATCAGCATGGTTGGCAGCAGGATATACCAGTGAGCGGCATACATTTGCTGCACGGCGATGATAAGGTCAGCGAAGTTTTCGCCTGATCCCATTTCGCTATTGCGGGTCAGATATCCCGAAAGCCAGGTCGGAAAGAACCAGAGCGCGCCGGCAATGGCGATCACCCCGTCACGCTGGCCGCGAAGCAATGCCTTGGCATCCTGCCAAGCGAGTGAGTAATCGAGCGGTCTGGCCATAATGTCTCCGAATTTCCCAACGCGTTACCTTGTGGCAGGAGGGCTGGCAAGCAGCGTACACAGCCGCTAAGGCGATCCGATGCAGGCCTTTGGCAATATCGACTGGGACATTTCAGCCGCGCACATTCCCTATCCGGAAGCGTTGGCAAGGATGGAGACACGCCAAGCAGCCATTCGCGATGGTAGTGCGCGCGAACTCATCTGGCTGCTTGAACACCCGCCGCTCTATACCGGCGGCACCAGCGCTGATCCGGCCGAGCTGCTGAGCCAGCAATTTCCCGTTTATGATACCGGCCGTGGCGGGCGCTATACCTATCATGGGCCCGGCCAGCGCGTCGGCTATGTGATGCTCGACCTTGCGGCACGTTGCAAGGATGTGCGCTGCTATGTCCATGCCATCGAAGGCTGGGTGATCGCCGCGCTGGACCAGTTCGGGATAAAGGCGCGCCGCGCAGAGGGACGCATTGGCATCTGGTGCGACAACCGTTTTGGCCAGGAAGCAAAGATCGGCGCGATAGGAGTACGCGTGCGCCGCTGGGTCACCGCACATGGATTTGCTGTCAATGTCGCGCCCGACCTATCGCATTTTGGTGGCATCGTGCCTTGCGGCATCGCCGAATATCCGGTCACCAGCCTTGCCGACCTTGGCATCACCGCCAGCCTTGGCGATTTTGATGCGGCACTGGAGGCGACATTGCCCGATTTTCTCGCTGCGCTTGAAAAGGCGAGCGGGACTTGCAACACATAGATGTTTCCGGCCGTAACATGCGGCAAAATTGAGAATGAAGAGAGGTCAACTTATGCGCCGTCCCTTGATGATATTGCCGATTGCCTGCCTTGCTTTGGCTGCCTGTGGGGGCGGCGGCGCTGACAGCAAGGTCACCGAAACGCGCATGGACGATATCGACAGTGTCGAAGGTACGATTAGCGATGAAATGGTGCCGACCGATGAAAACACCGAAATGGCACCGATAGAGGCAAGCGCCGCCCCTGCTGCTGCCAAGCCCAAGGCAGATGACAAGAGTCAGGACGCAGCCAAAACGTCCGAGACCGAAGCCGAAGCCGAATAATGCCATCCCTACTTGCCGAACCTTTGACGCTACCTTGTGGCGCCATCCTGCCGAACCGCCTTTCCAAGGCGGCGATGACCGAGGGGCTGGCTGACATATATGGCCATGCGACGGGTGACCTTGATCGCCTTTATCTTGCGTGGAGCGACGGTGGCGCAGGAATGCTGTTATCCGGCAACATCCAGATCGACGGCGATCATCTGGAACGGCCGGGCAATGTTATCATCGACCGCGAACCCGATGACGACGCAAAGCGCGCGCTGTCGCACTGGGCGAGTGCAGCGACGCGCAATGGCAACCATTTCTGGGCCCAACTCAGCCACGCCGGGCGGCAGACGCAGAAACTGGTCAACCCGCATCCCAAGGCCCCCTCTGCCGTCAAGCTCGGCCTGCCAGGCGGCCAGTTCGGACAGCCGGTCGCACTGACCGAGGAAGAGATACTCAACCTGATCGGCCGTTTCGGCACTGCGGCGCGGATATGCAAGGAGGTGGGCTTTACCGGTGTGCAAATCCATGCGGCGCACGGCTATCTGCTATCCCAATTTCTGAGCCCCCGTTCCAACCAGCGCAACGATCGCTGGGGCGGAAGCCTTGAAAACAGGGCCCGTATGTTGCTGTTCATCGTCAACACTGTGCGCACCGTGGTCGGCCCCAATTTCCCCATATCCGTCAAGTTAAACAGCGCGGATTTCCAGCGCGGCGGCTTTGACTTCGAAGACAGCCTGCAAGTTGCCAAATGGCTCGAACAGGCGGGTGTCGACCTTCTTGAGATTTCGGGCGGAAGCTATGAACAGCCCAAAATGATGGACATGGAAGGGCTGGAAGAAGCCGCACCGCAAAATGTCGCTGCCTCAACGCTCGCCCGCGAAGCATATTTCGTCGATTTTGCAAAGGCTATGCGCGCCGAAATCAAAATGCCCCTGATGGTCACTGGCGGCTTTCGCAGCCGGTTAGCAATGGAACAGGCGGTGCGGCAAGGCGCGGCCGATGTGATCGGGCTGGGGCGGCCGCTCTGCTATTTTCCCGAAGGGCCGAGGCGCCTGCTAGGCGGAATGGAAATGCTGCCGCGCAAGGAAAATGAGCTCAAGCTTTTCCCGCCGTCGCTGCAGTTCCTCACCCGCATAAAGGCGTTGAAGGCAATCGACGGCTTTGCCTGCCAGTT
Source organism: Sphingobium sp. (assembly GCA_035196065.1). Lineage (NCBI taxonomy): Bacteria > Pseudomonadati > Pseudomonadota > Alphaproteobacteria > Sphingomonadales > Sphingobiaceae > Sphingobium > Sphingobium sp. The sequence goes on along the minus strand of CP136575.1, from coordinate 1,375,011 downwards.
CTGGTATTACAGCCAGATATATGCGCTGGGCCGCACGGGCCGCCCCGCCCCCGATCGCAGCGTTTTCCAAGCAATGCGCGAGGTTGAAGCAATCCACAAAAGGTGGATGAAAGAACGGCGCGCCGCTTTGGGCAAATAATGCTCTCCCCCTCCCGCCGCGCGGGAGGGGAAGTGCAATTACTTACAATTGCTCCCGGCACCGGCGATCAGATCGACACAGCGGCCGTCAATCTCTTCCTTGGGAACGTCCAGATTGATCAGGCTGGCAAGCGTGGGCATGATGTCGACCGTTTCGATACCATTGGGCTGTTCAAACGGCGCAACACCCTTCCACCAGAAGAGGATCGGCACGCGCCGGTCATAGCCCCATGGCGACCCATGTGTCGCGACATAGCCGAAACCGGTATTGGGAATCGGCGTGACATAGCGTTTCAACACGACATAGAAATCGCCCGACCGTTCAGGATCGAAATTGGCGCGGATACGCTGTGCGAGGCTCCAATCCTCTGGAGGGCCCGAAGGAGAGGGGATCGCGGCAAGATCGGTCTTGGAATAAACCGCCTCGATCTGCGGGTGTGACCGGTAATGATTGATCGCCGCTGCCAACACGGCGTCCCGTTTTTCCGCAGGGATCATCTTCGACAGATACATGTCGCCAAAAGGCGCGTCGCCCATGATCGCTGCTTCAGGAAGATCGAAGGCCTTGGCCAGTGCCGGCCCAACGCCCTGCGGCATCAATTTGATATCGGCCCGCTCGGCAGCGGGCAGGCCCTGTTGCTTGTTGCGTTCCGGCAGGTCATGGCCGCCATGGTCGGCAGTCAGAACCGTGACATAATTGATCTTTGCTTTGTCGAGCGCCGCGAACAGCCGGCCGAGATTGGCGTCCAGCGCCGCAATCTGTGTACAGCTTTCCGCGCCTGCGGTGCCGAAACTGTGGCCGATATAGTCGGTAGCCGACAGGCTGATCGCCAACACATCGGTAGCGCTGCCCTTGCCCAATTGCCGTTCGGAAAGCGCGGCAAGCGCAAGATCCGTGGTCAGCGCGTCAAATTCGCCAGTGGCGCGGAAGGCGCGGGCATCGCCAGCCTTTCGTGGCTGCAATGTGCCCACCGTTGCGTCACCGCCAATCGGCACAGTACGCGAATGCGTAGCGCACATCTGCGGAAGCTTAACCATGGCCGGCTTTGCAATGGCAGCCTGTGCCCGAGCATTGATCGAAGCTGCCGCAGCGGGAAGCGTGTTGCCTTCATAACCGCGAAACGCCTTGCCATCCCACCAGACGGTCAAGTTGGTATTGTGCCCGCCCATCATCACCGCGCCGCGATCCTTGCCCGAAATGGCGACGACTTGTGACGCCGGATTGATCGCGCGCATCCGGTCCCCAAGAGTCGGGACCTTCAGCAATTTGGGGGAAACCGTATAATTGCTGCTCGTGCTGCCAGCGACACTGGTGTCTTCGGAACAATAGACGCCATAATCGGGCTTGCCATTCTTGCCGGTCCGCGTCGCCGAAGGGTCGAACCAGCTATTGGCGATGATGCCGGTGCGCGAGGGGCGACTGCCGGTCAGGATCGTCGAATGGCCGGGGCAGGTTTCGGTCGCGGCATGGCTTTGATAACCGTTGGGAAAGGCGACGCCATCAGCAAGCCTTTTCAAACCGCCGGTGAAATTGGCGCGATATTCGTTGAACAGGTCGGTTGAGAACTGGTCGACCGAAATCGCCACAATCAGTTTCGGCTGCGGCGCCGTTGGCTCGGCGGACGTTTCGGCCCGGGCCGAAGTGGCACCGATCATGGCGCAAGTGGCCATCAGAATAGTGGCAAATTTCATGGCAATAACCCGTATCCCTTTTTGGTATCAGGCGCCCACTTCAGCCCTTAACGCCTTGCGGTCAAGCTTTCCGATCATCGTCTTGGGCAAATTTTCGCGAACGACAACCGCAAGCACGCGCTCATGCTTTCCAAGCTTCGGATTGAGCCATTTTTCAAGGTCCTCGCCATTCGCCGCTATACCTTCGTTCAACGTTACAAAAGCCTTGGGACGCTCTCCCGCATAGCTATCGGGCACGCCGATGACGAGCGCCTCCTTCACCGCCGGATGGGTGTAGAGTATATCTTCAATCTGGCTGGGAAAAACCTTGAACCCGCCGACAGCAATCATGTCTTTCAGACGATCGACGATGAAGATGAAGCCATCGTCATCGATCGTCGCAACATCGCCGGTGCGCAACCAGCCGTCGACAAAAACTTGGCGACTCGCCTCTGGCTTGTTCCAGTAACCCGCCATCATTTGCGGCCCCTTGGCAACCAGTTCACCGGGCTCGCCAGGCGGCACATCCTTGTGCGGATCTTCCTTATCGACCAGCCGTACTTGCGTGCCGGGTATCGGCTGGCCAATGCTGCCCGTCTTGTTCGTGCCTTCATAGGGGTTGCAGGAAATCACGCCTGAACTTTCGGTAAGGCCATAGCCTTCGATCACGACCGACCCGCTGCGTTCCTCAAACCGCGCCTTGAGTTCGGCGGGGAGTGGCGCGCCCCCTGAAATGCAGGCCCGCAAGGATCCGAAATCGGTCTTTGCGAGTTCGGGATTGTCGAGCAGCGCCTGATACATGGTCGGCACGCCGGGCAGCGATGTCACCTTTGTGCGTGTAATCGCCTGCAACGCCGCCTTCGCCTCGAAACGGGGCAACATCACAATCTCTCCGCCATTGTCGATCGTGCGGTTGAGCACGGTCGCATTGGCAAAGACATGGAAGAAGGGCAGCACGCCCAATATGCGATCGGGTTCCGGCGCTAACGGGTTGTTCGCGCTGCTGTGCGGATCAAGCAGGTTGATCTGCCGGGCATTGGCGCTGATATTCTGGTGGGTCAGCATCGCGCCCTTGGGCGTGCCGGTGGTTCCGCCGGTATATTGCAGCTGCGCAACAGTAGTTTCGGGATCGCAGGGTTGCGGCGCATAATCGCCGTCATTGGCAATGAACCCGCCAAAATGCAGGATTCGCGCATCGTCCGGAACGGACGCAATCTCTGCTTTCTTGAACAGCCTATAGGCCCAGCCTTTGACGCGGGGCAGTGCCTCTGCGACGCTACCGACGATCAACTGTTTGAGGTCGGACTTTTCGAGGACCTTGATCGCAGTGGGTAGCAATGCCACTGCAGATACAGTGACTAATATGCTCGTCCCGCTGTCGGCGACCTGATGCGTCAGTTCGTCGACCGTATAAAGCGGCGAGAAATTGACCACCGTCGCCCCCGCCGCCATCGCGCCATAATAAGCCGCAACATAATGGGGCACATTGGGAAGGAACAGGCCAACATGATCCCCCTTCCCTACGCCGCGCGCCTGCAATCCCTTGGCAAAACGGCGCACCATGGCGGCCATTTCGGCATAACTGAACTTGCGGCCCATGAAATCGGCCAGGGGGGCTTGGCCCATCCGTTCGGCAGACCGGAAAAACATGTCATGGACCGAAAGCGGCGGAAAGGCCTGTTCCCATTTAGCGGGATGGAGATAGTTGGAAATCCAGGGACCGGGAGTGTTCATAGGGCTCCATTGTACAGCAGCTTCACCCCGGCGATTGCCGGTGGCGTGCGGTTGATCGAAGCGACCCTGATTCCTTAAGCAGCGCTATACCAGCCTACACCGTCAATTGTCTCCACTTTTGCGCGACCGGTCGCGACAAGATGGACAAGATGGGCATGCGATTCCCCGGTTGCGAGGCCAAATACGCTTTCGTCGATTGGGCGGTCGAAGAGCAGCGAGAAAGTGTCGACTGCCCGCATAGACCGTTCGCGCAGTGCGACTTCCAGTTTATCGAGCCGGTCATTATGGCCGTCAGCAAGCTTGTCGAGCCGGACATGGACGCCGCGAAACGGTTCGCCATGCGCCGGAAGCACCAGCATGTCAGCAGGAAGCGCGCGGCGGAATTTGGCAATCGAGTCGAGCCATTCGCCTAGCGGGTCGGCATCGGGTTCGCTGTCCATGATCGATACATTGCTGGTGATGCGCGGAAGGATTTGGTCGCCAGCGATAATCACGCCATTGTGGTGATCGACAAGACAGGCATGTTCGGGGGTATGGCCGCCGCCGGTCATCACCTTCCAGACGCGGCCGCCAACACGGATATGCGCGCCGTCATCCAGACGGCGGTGGCCGGTAGGGAGAAGCGACACGGCCTTGGCAAAGTTGCCAAAACCGCGCTGGCGCATGTCTTCTACCTGCTCGTCGGTATAGCCCTGAAACTTGCGACGGGCGAGAATATCCTTGGGCGGCTCTTCGCGCTGGTCAGCCACCAGCATGCGCGCCATCAGCCATTCGGTTCGGTTCATCCAGACCTGCACCTTGGCCCTGTTCGCCAGCCAGCCCGCACAGCCGACATGGTCGGGATGGAAATGCGTAACGAAAATCCGCGTCATCCGCCTGTGGCCCAACGCGCCTTCGAGCAGGCCTTTCCATTCCTCAATCACCGGCGGCATGAACAGCCCGGTATCGGCAATGGCAAAGCCATCACCTTCTTCGTCGCGATCGTCGAGAAGCCAGATATTGATATGATTGAGGTTGCCCGGCACCGGCATCCGCGTCCAGCCCATGTCAGGGGCGAGCGGATAGACTTCGCCATAGCCCGGCGCATGTCCGCCCAAGGGATAGGTCAATCCCTTGATCTCCAGCGGTTCAAAGCCGTGATCTTCAAGGCTCATGTCGATGGCGCGGAGCATTTCGGTAGAGGTCATGCCCCTGCCGTGCCTCATGCCGGCGCAATGCGCAATGGTGACGTTAGGGAAGGTAAACATCCTCTCCCCGAGGGGAGAGGAGTTTGCACCTCTTATTCGCCGCTCTTCTTGAAGAGCGTTTCGGCGGTCAGTTCAACGGGTGCCTCAGGCTCACCATGCACCGCGTCTTCGGCGACTCGCTTGGCTTCGTCACGCTCGGCGCGCAGCTGTTCGAGCAGCGCTTCCTTGTCGCCGGCAAAGCGGCTGTCTTCGCCCGCCTTGTCTTCAAGGCCGGCCTTTTTGGCAGCGCGCGAGACGATGCCATCCAGCTCGCGCTGCGAACATAGGCCGAGCGTCACCGGATCCTTGGGCTGGATCTCGCTGATGTTCCAGTGGCTGCGTTCACGGATCGCCTGAATCGTGTTGCGGGTGGTACCGATCAGACGGCATATTGCACCGTCCGAAATTTCGGGATGGTTGCGCAGCAGCCAAGCGATGCCATCGGGCTTGTCCTGACGCTTCGACACCGGGGTGTAGCGCGGACCCTTGGTCCGACGCACCTGTTCGGGGCCTTTGGAAATCTTCAACGCGTAATCGGCGTCCGCCTGGCCCTTTTCGATTTCTTCCATCGTCAGTTCGCCTGCGCGCACAGGATCGCGCCCGGTATATTTGGTCCCGGTCATGTCATCGGCCATTGCCTGCACTTCCAGGATGTGGAGGCCACAAAATTCTGCGATCTGCTGAAAGCTCAACGCAGTATTGTCGACCAGCCAGGCAGCGGTCGCATGCGGCATCAGGGGAACGAGTCCGTTCTGGGCCATGTCTGATTCTCCAATAAATAGGGCCGCCCCTTACCGGAGCGGCCTGATATGGCCGTCCGCTTAAGCCAAAGCCTCCCTTACGGCAAGCGACATTCGTGCGACAGTCATCCGAAAACTCTGCATTACTTCGAAGGAAAGGCTTGACTGTCTTAATCGCGCACTTAACACTCGCCGATACCAAAGGTTTGAGGAGACCTTCTGAGACGTAATTTTCTTACATCACCTATATTTTTCGTAGCCATTAATGGAGGGAGAGGACCATGCGTAAGCTACATCTAATCAGTGCAACCGCGCTTGCTATGTCGTTGGCAATGCCAGCCTATGCGCAGAATGCACCACAAGCCGATGAAGACACCGGCTTTAACGACGAAATCGTCGTCACCGCACAGCGTCAGGCGCAAAGCCTGCAAGATGTTCCGATCGCGGTATCGGCATTCAGCGAAGAAGCGCTGGAAAAACAGCAGATCGAAAATTCGAGCGACCTGCAGCTCACCCTGCCCAACGTTACCTTTTCGAAGGGCAACTTTACCGGATCCAGCTTCACCATCCGCGGCATTGGCGACCTTTGCGTCGGCGTATCGTGCGATAGCGCAACCGCGATCCATCTGGACGGCACGCCGTTGCTGAGCACGCGCCTCTTCGAAACCGAGTTCTTCGATCTCGGCCGCATCGAAGTTCTGCGCGGTCCACAAGGTACGCTGTTCGGCCGCAACGCAACATCGGGCGTGGTCAACATTGTCCCCAACCGACCTGACCTCAACGGCTTTGCCGCAGCGGGTGAGGCCGAATATGGCAATTTCAACTCGATGAAGGCCAAAGGGATGGTCAATGTGGCACTGGGCGATACGCTCGGTGCGCGCGTTTCCGGCTTTTATCTGAAGCGCGACGGCTACACCGAAAACCTTTACGATGGCAGTGATGCTGACGGCCGTGACATGTATGCCGTGCGTGGATCTCTGCGCTGGCAGCCTTCGGAATCGACGACCGTCGATTTGATGGCCTATTATTTCAAAGAAAATGACGACCGCGCGCGCATCCAGAAACAGCTTTGCCAGCGCGATCCCACGGGCGTTCTGGGCTGCCTGCCCAACCGCCGCGATTTCGGTGCCACCAACACCAACTCGACCTTTGTTGGCGTGTTGTCGTCACGCGAATTCCTGACCACTCAGGGAATCCCGGCTGCGTTGGCACTTGGCAGCATTTACGGCGCCGATACCAATGCAAACTTCGTGAATCCGGCCAATGTCCGTCAGGTGCGGACAGACTTTAACCCGGAATATATGGCGAGTGAGGAGCAATATCAGGCCCGGATCGAACAGGATCTTGGCAAGATGAAACTGCAGGTCACCGGTTTCTATCACAAGTCATCGGTTGATTCGCGGCAGGATTACACGCTGTCGATCCAGGATCGTGCGGGCTTTGCCCCAGCGCTCAACACGCTGGCCGTGTTCGCGGCTAACGGCATCCCGACCGGTCTTGCAGCGCCCGCATTCGTGCCCGGTTCATCGGCCTATTTCAATCCGCTTGCAGCCGCAATTATCCCGGGCGGGCCGAATGGCAATCTGTGCACATCGGACACCGAGTTTTCGGGCATGGGCTCCTTCGGCGGAAAGAAAATCTGTGCAGCAACCCCGCTAGACTTCGACCGTTCGAACCAGTCCAGCAAGGACTGGTCGGTTGAAGGCATCTTGTCGAGCGATCTTGACGGGCCGTTCAACTTCCTTCTCGGCGGCATCTATGCCGACTTCAAGATGGGCGAGAACAGCTACTTCGTGAACTCCTTTGGCATCGACTATGTCACGGGCATTCTCGGATCGTTCAACTCCTTCGCAAACGGACTTCCCCCGTCATTCCTGGGAACGCCCTACTTCCGGAACAACACGGACAACCTGCATGTCAAAAGCTACGGCATGTTCGGTGAGGCCTATTATGATTTCAGCGACAAGCTGAAATTGACGCTGGGCCTGCGTTATAACAATGACAAGAAAGCTGTCCGCGCCCGTTCGACGCTGGCGAGCTTCCTTGTTCCCTATAACTCGACCAGCGCCTTCAGTTCACCCTTTGTCGGCTTGTACGATGCCGACCCGGGTCTGGCTGGCAACCAGTTGTTCCAGGAACGCAATGTCGCATTTGACGAGTTTACCGGCCGTGCGGTGCTTGATTACAAGATCACCGACGACAATCTGATCTATGCCTCTTATTCGCGGGGCTATAAATCAGGTGGTATCAACCCGCCATTGCAGCCGATCTTCGCTGTACAGGAATCCTTCGCCCCCGAATTCATCGATGCCTTTGAAATCGGTTCGAAGAACAGCTTCGCCGGCGGGACGTTCACACTCAACGCAACTGCTTTCTACTATAAGTATAAGGCACTGCAGTTGAGCCGCATCGTCGCCCGTACGTCGGTCAACGACAATGTTGACGCCGATATCTATGGCCTTGAGCTGGAAAGCATCATCCGTCCGGACCGGCAACTGGCGATCAATATCGGGCTCAGCTATCTGAACACCAAGGTCAGTCAGGACAAGTTGCTCAGCAATCAGCGTGATCCCTCGGGTGGCCGTGCCGATGCCGTGATCATCAAGGACATCACCAACGGTTCGAACTGCGCCGTGGCCAGCCGTAGCGGCAGCGCTGCGGGTGCAAACGGCTTTGTGAACCAGGTGAACGCGCTGATCAATGCGGGCGCCATTCCCGGACTGCGCGCGGGTGCGGGCCTGCGGCCTACAGCTGCCTTCCCGGCAGATAGCGGCCTTGCAGCAACCGGCGCATTCAGCGTCTGCGGTGCCCTCTCGGCGCTTGCAGGAACGGTGGGCAGCAGCTTTGGCGGTGTTGACGTGCTCACCGCCGGCGTGCCTGTGAACATCAAGGGCAACAAGCTGCCACAGGCGCCGAACTTCAAATGGAATGTCGGCATCCAGCACACGACCGAGTTCGATAATGGCCTGACACTCGTGCCGCGCCTCGACCTCATCTATGTCGGTGACAGCTATGGCAATATCTTCAATGGCCGGATCAACAAGGTGAAGGGCTATTCGCAGATCAATGCCCAGATCCAGTTGAGCGGACGCGAAGATCGTTGGTATGTCCGTGGGTTCGTCCAGAACCTGTCGAACAGCAATGCCACGACCGGCCTGTATGTGACCGACCAGTCGTCGGGCCTGTACACCAACATCTTCACGCTGGAACCGCGCCGTTACGGCGTGGCCGCAGGCTTCAAATTCTAAGCCTCCAACCAGTCTGAAACTGAAAACCCCGGAGGCAACTCCGGGGTTTTTTATTGGCGCAACGCACAATAAATGCTGGTTACCGCACGATCTTTCCCATGCCCTCAATGGCATAGGCCGCGAAGGAAAGGCTTGACTGATTTAATCCCGCGATTAACACCCTCCGCCCAGAGGCCTCAAAAGACTTACTAAAGTGAATTTGTAAAAACCTCTATATTTTATAATAATTTAATTAAGGGAGAGGGCCATGCGTAAGCTACAAATTATCAGTGCGACTGCGCTTGCCATGTCGTTGGCAATGCCAGCCTATGCGCAAAATGCACCGGAGACCGAAGAAGAAGCTTCGGATGAAATCATCGTTACCGCCACGCTGCGCGCGATGGATGTGCAAGACATTCCGCTAGCTGTTACGGCCGTTGCGCCAGAGGCGCTGGAGCGCCAGGGCATCAACGACATCAAGAATCTGGCATCGATTTCGCCCAGCTTCAACATCCAGTAGTCGCAGACCGAAACGCAGGGCACCTCGATCAAGGTTCGCGGCGTCGGCACCACCGGCAACAATACCGGCCTTGAAAGCTCGGTCGGCGTGTTCATCGACGGTGTATATCAGTCGCGCCCCGGCGTTGCCCTTGGCGACCTTGTTGACCTTGAGCGCCTTGAAATTCTGCGTGGTCCGCAGGGCACTTTGTTCGGCCGCAACACCTCGGCAGGTGCGTTGAACGTCACCACCAAACGCCCCAGCCTGACCACCCCAGAAGGCTTTGTGAATGCCAGCTATGGCAATTACAACTTCATGAACGTGCAGGCAGGCGTCAGCCTTCCGGTTGCACAGGACGTCGCTGGCGTTCGGCTTTCAGGCACATGGCGCAAGCGCGATGGTTATCTGACAACGCCCTCTGGCGTCGAAAGCAATGACCGTGACCGTTATATGCTGCGCGGCCAGCTTTACATCGAACCCAATTCCGATGTCAGCATCCGTTTGCTTGCCGATTATGCCAAGACCGATGAACAATGCTGTCAGGCCGTTATCGTTCGCGAAACCGAGCTGGCACCGTTTTCAGCCTTTCATGGCCTGGCGTCCGACGGTGTTGATCAGTCGGGTTTGACCGCACTGAACAACCTCTCGATTAATGCCAAAAACTATCTCAACGGTTCCAAGCAATGGGGCATGTCGGGCGAACTGAAATGGGATTTTGGCGGCGCAAAGCTGACCTATATCGGTTCCTATCGGAAATTTGATTCCAGCTCGACCACCACAGGTGGCTTCACCAGCAACGACACCTATACTGTTGGCAATGGTGCTACCACTTCGCGGCCCGGCATTTTGCCGTCAGGCGATCGCATCAAGACCATGACCCAGGAACTGCGCCTTCAGGGTACGGCCTTTAGCGACAAGCTGGATTGGTTGATCGGTGGTTTCTATGGCGACGAGAATATTCGCGCCGACCAGACCATGACCCTGAATGCGGATTTCCAGCGCACAGGTGGTGCATTCAACTTTGGTAGCGCCGCCGGCGTCAACCCGTTGTTCGCGCTTACCGCGCTGGGCAATGCCGGTGTTCCGGTCAATGCCAATGGCAACTATGCCGAAAACCGCTTTTTCCAGGACGCCAAAAGCTGGTCGATCTTCACGCATAATGTGTTGAGCATCACCGACAAGCTGAGCCTGACCTTGGGCGCACGCTATGTGAAGGAAGAAAAGGAAGCATCATTCACCCAGTTGGGTGCCACAACGGGTGCGGGCGCCAGCGCCTGTCAGGCCAGCGTCAACGGCGTCTTGGCAGGTACCGTTCCGGCCCCGCTGCGTGCGGGCCTGATCGGCATCAACTGCTTCCCCTTTGCAACTTCGGTCAATCTGACAGCACCGGCGGCATTGGGCGGTGGTTTGGCAAGCCGTTTGCTGCCTCTGCCGCGCGCATGGGCTGATACGTTCAAGGATGACGAGATCACCTATACCGCACAGGTTGGGTACAAGGCGAATGACGATCTGCTGTTCTATGCAGGTTACAGCCATGGCTTTAAGTCCGGTGGTTTCAATCTGGATCCGCAGTCGGCAACCTTGCAGAACTCGGCCGCCATTCTGGCTGGTCTGGCAACAACGCCCACACCAGTGGTCGTGGCACCGGTCTATGCTGATCCCAGCTTTGAATCGGAAAAGGTTGACCAGATCGAAGTCGGTGTAAAGGCGACCTTGTTCGGTTCGATCAAAGCCAATCTGGCCTTGTTCGACATGAAGATGAGCGATTTCCAGGTGTTGGAATTCACCGGCGTTCAGTTCCTTACCTTTAACGTCCATTCGGCCCGTTCAACCGGTGCGGAGCTGGAGCTTTTTGGTAAGCTGAGCGATACTATCTCGGCCAATGTCTCGGCGACCTATGCTGATGCCCGCTATCCCAAAAACTGTAATGTTGGCGTCGCTGTAGCAGCGCTGGCATCAATCAACCGCCTGTGCGGATCGTCATTGACCAACGCGCCGAAATTTGCCGGTGTTGTAGGTTTGACTTATGATGGTCCGCTCAATGACTCGGGTTGGGGCCTGCTGGTAAACGGCAATATCAACTATTCGGATCGCCGCCGTACCAGCACCGTTCCGTTGGATACCAACAACCTGCCTATCCCGCTGGATTATCAGGATGCCTATTTCAAGATGAACGCACGTATCGGCCTGACGACGCCGAACGAGCAGTTCACCTTTGAATTGTGGGGTACCAACCTGAGCAATGAAATCACGCGTGGCATCACCTCCAGCACCCCGCTTCGTGGTGGTGCAGGCACACGTTCGCGTATCGGTTTCGTTGAAGAACCGCGCATGTACGGCCTTACCGTTCGCGCCAAATTCTAAATCGGCTTGAGCTCAAAAAAGAAACCCCGGAGGAAACTCCGGGGTTTTTTTATGGGATAAGCACAATCTTGCCGACAAAATCGCCGCTTTCCATCAACTTATGGGCGGCCGCTGCTTCAACCAGCGGAAAGCTTTTCGCCATGGTCGGCCGCAGCCGGCCTGCCACCACATCGGGCCATATATTGCGGTGAATTTCGTCGGCCAGCAATGCCTTGAACTGGTTGCTGCGCGGCCGCAGCGTCGATCCGGTTAGCGTCAACCTGCGGCTCATCACCTGTGCCATATTGATTTCAGCAACCAACCCGCCTTGCACCGCAATGGTCACGTGCCGGCCGTCTTCGCGCAGGCAGGCAAGATTGCGTGGCACGTAAGATCCTGCGACCATATCGAGCACCAAATGCACGCCCTTACCGTCGGTCAGGCGTTTCACTTCCTCGACAAAGTCATGGCTCTTGTAATTGATCGCATGTGCAGCGCCGAGTGCGATTACCGCTGCGCATTTTTCGTCGGATCCGCAGGTCGCAATCACCGAAATACCGAAAAGGCCGCCCAGCTTAATCGCCATGCTGCCAATGCCGCTGGTTCCGCCATGGACAAGGATGGTCTCGCCCTCAACCGCATAGCCGCGTTCGAACACATTGTGCCATACGGTCATCAGTGTTTCGGGGATGGCCGCGGCCTCTTCCATCGAAAGGCTGTCGGGCACCGGCCAACACAGGTCGGCCCTGGCGATGCAATATTCGGCATAACCGCCACCCGCCACCAGCGAACAGACATGCTGCCCCAGCAGTTCCGGCCCCACGCCCTCGCCACAGGCAATCACAGTGCCCGAAATTTCAAGGCCAGGCAGATCGCTTGCCCCCGGCGGGGCCGGATAAAGCCCCATGCGCTGGACAACATCCGGCCGGTTGACCCCAGCGGCAGCAACGCGCACCAGCACTTCACCCTCACCCGGTTCGGGCACGGGGCGTGTGCACGCTTTCAGAACATCGGGCCCACCTGGCGCTGAAATTTCCACCGCTGTCATCATATCAGGAAAGTCGGCCATCATGTCCCCTCACTTCAGGCGTCAGACCATAGCGGCCAAGCTGTCGCGATTCCAGCATGTTGCGTGCCACCGCCTGCAAGAATTGACAAGGCCAGGCTCAAGCCCCATTTTCCGGTCAGGGCCAATAGCTGCAGACAGGAGAAGAAGCGATGGATCTGGATGAGCTTTTCGCCAAGCGGCCCGAAGACCCGGTTGCGATTGTGTTGAAGCAGGATATCGACCGGCTATCTGTGGATGAGCTTCAGGACCGGATCGACGCGCTGAACACAGAAATCGCCCGGTGCGAGGCTAAAATGGCCGCTGCCACAAGCCATCGCAGCGCCGCCGATGCCCTGTTCCGCAAAGGTTTGTGACACCAAACACTACTTCCCGCGTACTTTTCGACCGGTTTTTTTCGCTATCTTTACCATTCGCCGCAACTGCGGTTGAAATGCGTCGTCAAAAGGGCGACATTGATGAAAGCGGGGTGGCCGGTAGTCGGTCATACTGCGTTGGAGTTTTTTGAATGCCGAGTTTTGCCGAATCCCTCGAAGCTACGCTGCACAATGCGCTCAAGAACGCGGCCGAACGTGCGCATGAATATGCGACGCTTGAACATCTGCTTCTGGCGCTGATTGACGATGAAGAAGCGGCAAAGGTAATGCAGGCGTGCGGCGTCGATCTTGGCGAGCTTAGCGACGCGGTAATCCAGTATCTGGACAATGAACTGGAAAGCCTGAAAGTCGGCGGCAATGTCGATCCCTCGCCGACCAGCGGGTTTCAGCGCGTGGTGCAGCGCGCGATCCTGCATGTGCAATCATCGGGCAAGGATGTTGTCACGGGCGCCAATGTGCTGGTCGCGCTGTTTTCAGAACGCGAAAGCTATGCCGTCTATTTCTTGCAGCAACAGGATATGAGCCGCCTCGACGCGGTCAGCTATATCAGCCACGGCATCGGCAAGGATGGCAAGCTGGTCGAACAGAAGCCGGTTGAAGGTGCCGAGGAACGCAAAGAAGAAGCCGCGCCCGACGCGAAGGACAAGAAGGGCAAGGAAACCGCGCTCGAACAGTTCACCGTCAACCTCAACGAAAAGGCGAAGCAGGGCCGGATTGATCCGTTGATCGGACGCAGTGAAGAGGTTGACCGCACGGTGCAGATCCTCTGCCGCCGTTCGAAGAATAATCCGCTTTATGTGGGTGAGCCGGGCGTTGGCAAAACTGCGATCGCCGAAGGTCTGGCGCGGCGTATCGTCGAGCATCAGGTGCCCGAAGTGTTGCTGCCGGCGGTAATCTATTCGCTCGACATGGGCGCGCTGCTTGCCGGCACCCGCTATCGCGGCGATTTCGAGGAACGGCTGAAGGCGGTCGTTTCCGAACTGGAAAAGCTGCCCGACGCGATCCTGTTCATCGATGAAATCCATACTGTGATCGGTGCCGGCGCGACCAGTGGCGGTGCAATGGACGCATCCAACCTGCTGAAGCCCGCGCTTTCGGGCGGTACCATCCGCTGCATCGGATCGACCACTTACAAGGAATTCCGCAACCATTTCGAAAAGGACCGTGCCCTGCTGCGTCGGTTCCAGAAAATCGACGTGAACGAGCCGACGCTTGAGGATACGGTCAAGATTCTGGCTGGTCTGCGCAGCGCGTTTGAAGAGCATCACAAGGTGAAATACACCCCCGATGCGCTGAAAGCCGCGGTCGAATTATCTGCGCGTTATATCAACGACCGCAAACTGCCGGACAAGGCCATTGACGTCATCGATGAGGTGGGCGCGATGCAGATGCTCGTGCCGCCGTCCAAGCGCCGCAAACTGATCACGCCCAAAGAAATCGAGGCCGTGATCGCAACCATCGCCCGCATCCCGCCCCGGCAGGTATCGTCTGACGACCGCACCGCACTGGGTACGCTTGAGGCGGATCTGAAACGCGTGGTGTTCGGGCAGGACAAAGCAATCGAAGTGCTGTCCTCAGCGATCAAGTTGAGCCGTGCCGGCCTACGCGATCCGGACAAGCCCATCGGCAATTATCTGTTCAGCGGCCCCACCGGTGTCGGCAAGACAGAGGTTGCGCGCCAGTTGGCAAGCATCATGGGCATTCCGCTGAAGCGTTTCGACATGAGCGAATATATGGAGCGCCACTCGGTTAGCCGGCTGATTGGTGCCCCCCCGGGTTATGTCGGTTTCGACCAAGGCGGTCTGTTGACCGATGCCGTCGACCAGAATCCGCACAGCGTGCTGTTACTCGACGAGATCGAAAAGGCGCATCCTGATCTGTTCAACATATTGTTGCAGGTGATGGATAATGGCCGTCTGACCGATCATCACGGCAAGACGGTGGATTTCCGCAATGTCATCCTGATCATGACGACCAATGCCGGCGCATCCGACATGGCGCGCGAAGGCATTGGTTTCGGGAATAATATCAGCAAGGAAGACGCCGGCGAAGATGCGGTGAAAAACCTGTTCGCGCCCGAATTCCGCAACCGCCTCGATGCGATAGTGCCGTTCGCCTATCTGCCGACCGAGGTTGTTGCAATGGTCGTCGACAAGTTCATCCTGCAACTGGAACTGCAGTTGGCCGACCAGAATGTCCACATCAAGCTCGACGACGAAGCCCGCGCATGGCTGACCGAGCGTGGCTATGACAAGCTGTACGGCGCACGACCAATGGGCCGCCTGATCCAGGAAAAGATCAAACAGCCGCTGGCCGAGGAACTGCTGTTCGGCAAGCTGGTCAATGGCGGCGAGGTGGCAGTCCGCATCAAGGACGGGCAGCCTGCATTCGAGGTTACGCCTGCTGCACCCAAGGCCGGAAAGCCGAAAAAGCCGAAAAAGAAAGTCAAGGCGGGCTAAGGTCGCAGCGTATCGGTGGCCGGGATATGGCATGGGGCTAAAGTCGCCCTATCCCCCGGCCAACCTATTCTGATTTTACCTTTGTTCGGTTGCCCGCCATTCTGCTCTTCATGAAAAAAGGCATAGTCTATCTGGTGGGCGCAGGCCCCGGCGATCCGGACCTGTTGACGGTCAAGGCGGCACGGCTGATCGCGGCCGCTGATGTGATTGTGCATGACGGTCTGGTCGACGATGCGATCCTCGCACTCGCGCGCGGCGACGCCCGCTTTATCTCGGTTGCCAAGCAGCGCAGCCGCCATTCGGTCCCGCAGGAAGGGATTAATGCAATCCTTGTTGAAGAAGCGCGGGCAGGCCATGCCGTCGTCCGGCTGAAGGGCGGTGATCCGTTCATCTTCGGCCGGGGCGGCGAAGAGGTTGATGCCTGCCGTGACGCCTCGGTTCCGGTCGAGGTCATACCCGGCATATCGGCGGCGATTGCAGGTGGGGCGGAAAGCTTCCTTCCCCTCACCCACCGCGATGCCTCCAGCGCGGTCACTTTCGTGGCAGGGCAATGCAAAGGGCTGACCGACCAGAATTGGGCAGGGCTTGCCGGCAAAGGCCGCACACTTGTCATCTATATGGGCGTCGCCACTGCAGACGCCATTTGCGAAAAACTGATTTCCGACGGCCTGTCACCCGACACGCCCGTTGCCGTGCTGGAGCGTGTCGGCCGAAAGGACCGGCGCACGCTGCGGACCCTTTTGACCGACTTGGGCGATATGATCGCGCGCGAAAATGTGCGTTCTCCCGCCATCATCATTGTGGGCGATGTTGTAATGATGGCCGATGCTGAAGACCGGCTGACGACGATTGCCCGGGAAGTGGAGTATCTGAATTGAAATTGCTGACAGGAAATGATCTCGCCTCGGGCGCGGTAACCTGGTGGACTGGCGAGAGCTGGTCAGTCCATGTTGAGGACGCCGTCGATGTGGGCGAAAGCGGCGACGCCATTCTGCATGCCGAGGAAGGTGCGCGTCGCGTCAATGCCCCTTATATCATCGAGGCGGTGGCTACACCCGAAGGCCCGCGGCCTGCGCATATCAAGGACCGTGTCCGCGCGCTTGGCCCAACAGTGCGCCTCGACCTTTCGCTGAAACCAGCCGACCCGAGCGTCGGCGACTGGGTGATCTGACATGTATAAATATGACACTTATGACCAAGCGATCGTCGATGCACGCGTCGCCGAATTTCGCGATCAGGTGAAGCGCCGCCTTGCCGGCGAGATCACCGAAGACCAGTTCAAGCCGCTCCGCCTGATGAACGGTCTCTATCTGCAGCTTCACGCCTATATGCTGCGCGTCGCCATTCCCTATGGCACGCTGGACAGCCGGCAGATGCGGATGCTGGCGCATATCGCGCGCAAATATGACCGCGACTATGGCCATTTCACCACGCGTCAGAATATCCAATATAACTGGATCAAGCTGGAAGATGCCGGCGATATCCTCGCCGATCTGGCCAGTGTCGAAATGCACGCCATCCAGACGAGCGGCAATTGCATCCGCAACATCAGTTCGGATCAATATGCAGGCGCTGCGGCCGACGAAGTGGCCGATCCCCGCCCCTGGGCCGAGCTGATGCGCCAGTGGAGCACTTTCCACCCTGAATTCAGCTATTTGCCGCGCAAGTTCAAAATTGCGGTGATCGCAGCGGACGAGGATCGCGCGGCGATGCGCCTCCACGATATCGGCATCCAGCTGGTGACGCGCGACGGCAAATTGGGCGCGGCCTTTTATGTCGGCGGTGGCATGGGTCGCACCCCAATGATCGCACCGCTGATCAAGGATTATGTGCCGATCGAGGATTTCCTCAGCTATTCCGAGGCATGCCTGCGCGTTTACAACCGCTATGGCCGGCGCGACAATATCTACAAGGCGCGGATCAAGATCCTCGTCCACGAAATTGGCGCCGATGAATATCGCCGTCAGGTCGAGGAAGAATTTGCGCATGTGAAGACGCTCGGCATTGACCCGCCGGCTGCAGAGCTGGAGCGCATTGCCGCCCATTTTGCTCCGCCGCCGTTCGAAGCAGGCCTCAGCGACGATATCGACCGCAGCGATCCCGATTTCGCGGTCTGGATCGACCAGAATGTGAAGCCGCACAAGCAGGCCGGCTATGCCATCGTCAATATCAGCCTGAAACCGATTGAGGGCATTCCGGGCGATGCCTCCTCCGCGCAGATCGACGTAATGGCCGACCTTGCGGAGAAATACAGCTTTGACGAACTGCGCGTCACCCATGCGCAAAATATCGTGCTGCCCTATGTCGCCAAGCGCGATCTTTATGCAGTTTGGCAAGCGCTGCGCGAAGCGGACCTTGCCGATGCCAATCTTGATCTGATCAGCGATATCATCGCCTGCCCGGGCCTTGATTATTGCAGCCTTGCCAATGCCCGTTCGATCCCGATCGCACAGAAGATTGCAAAGCGTTTCGAAAATCTCGATCGCCAGCGCGATCTGGGCGAATTGAAACTGAAGATTTCGGGCTGCATCAACGCCTGCGGCCACCACCATGCCGGCCATATCGGCATTTTGGGTGTCGACCGTAAGGGCGTCGAAAATTATCAGTTGCTGCTCGGCGGATCGGGTGCCGAAGACGTGTCGCTTGGCACGATCACCGGCCCCGGCTTTGACGAGGACGGCATTGTCGACGCGGTCGAACGCGTCACCGAAAAATATAAGGAATTGCGCGAAGGCGGCGAACGTTTCGTCGATACCTATCGCCGCGTCGGCATGGCGCCGTTCAAGGAGGCGATCTATGGTTGAGCATATTCACGCTGATGGCGAAGAACCCTGCGTCACGCTCGATGCCTTTCTGGGCCAGACCAACGCGACAGCGGTGCGGCTGGAATCTGACGATGATGCCCGCGCGCTGATCCCGCATATCACCCGGCTCACACTGGTGGAGATTGCCTTCCCGAAATTCCGCGACGGCAGGGGCTATTCATCAGCCCGTATCCTGCGTGAGGCTGGCTACACTGGCGAATTGCGCGCGCAGGGCGATGTTCTGGTAGATCAGATCGCATTCATGAAGCGTTGCGGTTTTGACAGTTTCGTGTCCGACGCCCCGTTGAACCCGGCCGATGTCGATGCGGCGCTATCGCGTTATGACCATGTCTATCAGGGTGCGGCCGACGCCGCTGTCCCCGTGTGGAAGTTACGGCATGGCTGATCGGGGGAAATCCCCCTTCCCGCTTGCGGGGAGCCCCACGCTTGGCGAAGCAGCAGCTGCCGGCGATGGTCGTGAAAGCGGCTTCAGGCTCGCTTCGGCATCCCCTGTGGGTGAGGAACAGCGCTCGCCTGACCGTATCGACACCGGGCCGCGCTACAGCGAAACCGACGCTATCCGGCTCAACCATATGTTTCGCGGCCGCGATACAGTCGAGATGCTGGAAATCCTTCTGAAGGAAAATATGCTGGGCGATGCCGCCATCGTTTCCAGCTTTGGAGCGGAAAGTGCGGTGTTGCTGCATCTCATTGCCAGCATCGACCCTTCGGTGCCGGTACTGTTCCTCGACACCGGAAAGCATTTTCCGGAAACAATCACCTATAAGGAAGAATTGCGCACAGGGCTGGGGTTGACCGATTTGCGCACACTGACCCCTGATACCGATCTGCTTGCGCAGAAAGACGGTAACGGCCTGCGCTGGTCCTATGATCCGGATGGCTGCTGCGAAATCCGCAAAGTCTTGCCGCTGAAACATGCCCTTGCCGGTTTTGATGCACAGTTTACCGGCCGCAAGGCGTTCCAATCTGCAACGCGCACGGCACTGCCCCGTTTTGAGATCGAAGACGGACGATTGAAGGTCAATCCGCTCGCCGACTGGTCTAAGGAGCGTATCGACGCCTATGCGGCAGAGCATGGCCTGCCCGCCCATCCACTGGTCGAGCAAGGCTATCCCTCCATCGGTTGTTCGCCCTGCACAACCAAGGTCGCGCCGGGTGAAGATCCCCGTTCGGGCCGCTGGAAAGGCTGGGACAAGACCGAATGCGGCATCCACACCCCGGTCGCTGACCCCGACGATCCCGCAAACCAACCGATGTTCTGAAACGGGCGGCGGCGGAAATGGCCCACCGCCATGCCTTTTTTTCCTAGATTTCGCGGTCGCCGAAGCGGATCGTTTCGACCCGGCCATCATTCACTTCGCACGTGAAATTGTCTGCGCCAACAGAGCCGGTCACCTGCCAGCCATTGCCGTCGCGCACGACCGATCCGATCTCGTCAACACGATCATTGGCGCGACCTTCTGCGGCATCGGTACAGGCGCGCACCGCGCTGCTGACATCGTCACGGTCGCTTTCCGGGCGCTCATCCGTGTCGCGGCCCCGATAATCGTTGTCATAATCCCGTTGGGGCGCTCGATCCTTGTTGGCCGATCCTGCAATCGCCGCAATGGCTGCAATCAGCCCGATTCCAAGGATGACATCACCCGCATCAACGTCGAGCCGGCGGTCGCGCCCATAGCGGCGGCGATATTCGGCAACAGAGGCATCGGCAATGCCTGCATGCTGGACGCGCACATGTTCGCGCACGCCGGTTGCAGCCATAACCGGTAATGGCGTTGTCACCACCATAGCGGCCAAGCCAGTGGCCAATGCGGCCTTGATCGTCATTTTCATTAAAACCTCCTGCACAAAGGAGGGGTCACACCCCGTTTTTTGTCACCATGAACGGTCCAGCCTGTCGCCAGGCTGAACCGTCCTGCGTCATTCAATGGTGGGTCTGCCCCATGGCCCTAGCGCCAGCGATCAAGCCCGCGATAATCGACGTCAACCACACGTCCACGTTCGACATAGCAGGTAAAGCGGCCCTTGTCGTAACCACGATCATAGCCGCGGTCATAACGGTCGCGCCCGCGCCAGCCATCCTTGACGACTACATTGCCCGAAACGCGATAGCCATAACGGGTGCGGTCGATATCGAAGATCCGCGTCACATCCGAACGGCTGTAACGGCTGCCCCAACGCTCAACGGCATTGACGCACTGGTTCACCGCAGCACGGCTGCCACCCCGGCTATAGTTGTAATCATAGCCGCCATTATAGCGACCGCGGTCATAGCGATCGTCGCGATCACGGCCACGATAGTCATCGTCGCCGCTTGAAAGGATCGCGGCAAGGCCGCCAATCACCAGCGCCCCGGCAATAACTTCACCCGCGCTGATCCCGTCATTGTCGCGATAGCGATCGCGCGCCTGCGCAGGGGCGGCGAGCGAGACCATGGCTGCTGCAGCACCTGCGCCAAGCACGCTTTTGGTCAAAAAGCTCATCTGTCTTCTCCTGAACGGCAGCGGGATTATTCCCGCCGTCAAAAGGAGGATTATGCGATTCGACCTGATGCTTTGCTGAATCGACTTGTCAGCTATTGTTCATAAAAATTGCCGTTTGCATGAACAATTGCCAAGTCAGGCGAGTATCGGAGCACCGCTCACCTGAAATCTGGCAGGCAGCGACGCGGCGATATCACCATCAACCTGCACAAGCTCTTCCTGGTCGCTTTCGACGCAGACATTGCGCCCCTGCAGGCAGCATATATTTGCCATTGCCGAGGGTCGCCCTAGCACCATGGCCAGCACGAACGCCAAATAATCGCGCCGCCGCGCACGGCGCAGCGCCACGACATGAAGCAACGGCGAGTCGAGGCGCGCATCGGGCGCAAAGCTCCATGGCCCGGCGTAGAAACGCCCTTTGGCGATATACACTGCCTCGCAAATTACCGTCTCGCCATCGACCTCGACGTTCAGTTGCGGTCGTTGCCAGTTCAGCCAGCTGCGTATCATCGATGCGCCATAGGCCAGACGGCCAATATGTTTCTTGAGCGCAAGCGAGACATTCGCCACCGCGCGCGCATCGGGCCCGATACTCGCGCATACCAGAAATGCAGTACCATTGACGGTGCCGGGATAGACGGGGCGCGGTTCACGCCTGATCGCTCTTTTGACAAAACGTCCGGGCTGCCGGCTTGTCCGCCATTCGCGTGCCGCGAGGTTGATCGTTCCAGCAGGGAAGATATCAACGGGCTTGCCGGCATTGCGCAGCGCCGGATCGGTTAGCACATGGCGCACCGTGCCGTCGCCGCCAGCTATGCAGATCCGCGCTACATCATCAACGAGTGTGAAACCGTTGCGCGGCGAACTTTCGCAGACCAGCGTATCAAAGCCATGCGCAGCCCAAGCGGCACGCAGCCCATCGATCCGGCGGGACGAATAGCCCCCCGCATCGGGGTTGCATACAAGCTGGACGATCGGTCGCGATACCATTGCCCGAAGGCGTAGCCGCCACCGGCAAAAATAAGGTTAACCCACCCGGGCCTCACCCCATTCGATCCAGCCAAACGGCCGGGGCGTTTTGGGCATATAGCCCTTTTCCGATGCCGCAATGGCAAAGCCCGCATCCGCATAGGCATCGGTGATCGGGCGGGTCAGGTGGCAATTGCCGCCAATCCGCTTCCAGACCGGTTCGATGCGGCGCTGCCATGTCTGCACCGGCGCATCGGGGGCGCGGCCATGTTCCAGGAACAGCGCCTTGCCACCGGGGCGCAGCACGCGGCGCATTTCAGACAAGACCTGCCGCTGATCATCGACCGAACAGAGGGTGAAAGTGACAAGCACTGTATCGAAACTGGCATCGGCAAAGGGGATCGCCTCACCCACACCGCCCCGAATATCGGCGACCATGCCCTTGGCCTGCGCCGCTTCACGGCTGCGGTCGAGCAAGGCAGCCGATGGATCGACCCCTGCAAAGCTTGTGATTTTCGTGGCATCGTAAAAGGCCATGTTGATCCCGCCACCACAGCCTAGTTCGAGCACGTCGCCCGACGCTTGCGGAACGATCCGGCTGCGCGCCTTCATGATCTGCGGCTGGGCACAGGCGCAACCGATCAGGCGCGGCACCATATGCCGCTCCCACCAGCTTGCCGGCCGTGGTTGCCATGCCTGTGCATCATCTTGCATCGCCAAGTCCTCTCTTGCCCCAGCGACCTAGGTCAGCCTATTTTTTTGCTGCCTTCGCCGCCGCCTTACGTGCCTCAATTGCATCATAGCCCGGTTTCAACGCATCGCGCACCTCTTTCACGCTGATCAGTCGGCTCTTTTTGGCGGCCCATTCCGCAGGCAGGTTTGCACTGTCGAGCATCACGATCCGCAGCTGCGATTCAAAACCGGCATCCATGGCATTGCCACCCCAGCCATAACCATAGCTGATCGTCTGCGTCCGCTTGATCGACCGGCGCGCGAGCAGGATGAAACTGTCCTTGCCTTCCTTCTCGGTATATTGCGCCGCCGCCAGCAGCGCCAATTCGTCAGCCATCGGGCCGGTGCCGCTAAACGTGCCAAAGCGGACCGTGCTAATGTCGCTGCCCTTTTCACGCGCCTGCGAATAGCCCTTACCATTGCCGAACAGCCATTCACTGCCGCCCCAACCGAAATTGGGCACATCTTTCAGATATTCCGCCTCGGGCAACATCCTCGAGAGATCGGCATTTTCAATCCGGAACAGGTCATTGGCGATTGCCTCGTCAAGATTCTTGATCAGTTTGGCAACCTCGGCACCTTCGTCTGCGCCCCTGAACTTCAGTTGGCGCATGATATCGATCCCGGCAACAGTACCCACGCCAAGCGCGGTGCTATCACGTTCGGTCAATTCCTCGGCGAACTTGGTCAGCGCATCTGCACGCAGTGCAATCGCCTTTTCCCATCGGCCGATCAGATCCGAAAGCTGCGCGCCCTTTGCCTTGCGCGCTTCATAATCGCGCAATTTCCCTTTGGAGATTTTCTCGCCTTTCAGCGCAACCGGAGCTTCCCCGACGAATTCGGTCACATCGGCGCGGGCATCTGTAATCAGGCTTACGCCCTTTCCGCTTTGCCCCAGCCCCGACCAAATATAGGCGCGCTGCATATCGAGTTCGATTTTCTTCTGAACATCGCTGCCCAGGCCGCCCGTCCCGCTCATCACCCATCCGCTTTGCGGTTTGGGATCGATCAGTGAGACTTCGTCTGCAAAACGGCTCGCCGCCTCAAGGTTGCCGCGCCAGATATAGAGCGGCACAATTAACCGCATCACATCAGGCTGCCAACGCACCTTGCCGGCATTGCGCGCCAGCATCGCGTCAATATCCTTGCTGAAATGGAATCGGATACGATCGATCGCCCCGCCCAGCGCGATTGCATGTGGCCGTATTACAGCAATCCTGTCCAGCTCCGCATTGGCCGCTTCAATCTTGTCGCTGCGCCCCAACGCAATTGCGCGCAACATACCATTGCCGATAGCAATGCCGCCGTCGAACAGCGGATCGGCTGCTGCTGCTCCGATTGCATCCGACGCAGAGAGATCGGCGATTGCCTGATCAAGATCCTTGAGCGCAATGAGATAGACCGCGCGCCGTTGCAAAAGCCGGGCGCGCATATCCCAATCATCGTCTTCATCGGCCGTTACAGCGAGGAGCTTGTCGCACGCTTCCAGCGCCTTTTGATTGGACGCCGGCAAACGCGATGGCAGTCCGAAACAGCTTGCCAGCGCCGCGCGGCGATCCTTTTTCAACTGCTTGCGCACTTTCGGATCGGTAAGATCCATGGGCTTCGCCTCAGGGGGCGGGCCATAATCCTTGGGTTCAGGTTCCACAGGTGTCAGCGATGGTGGCATCGCCATAGCAGGCGGCGGAGGCGACAGCACCGCTCCTTCTCCCTGCGCCACCACTGCATCCTGCGCAGCACCAACGCTGCCCGCACCGCCAAGCAACAGCGCGGCGGCGGCAATTGCCTGCCGCGACCTTAAACCCGCACCCATAATATCCCCCGTTTGAAACACCGCCCTACCGGCTAAATCAGTTGACCTTCACCTTATCATCGGCCGCCAAATCAAGCCCCGTCCATTTTGCGAGGAAGGCGTAAATTTCGCTATATTCCTCAATCAGCTTGTCTGTCGGCTTGCCGCTGCCATGACCAGCCCGGCTTTCGATGCGGATGATTTTCGGCTTGCTGCCGGTATCCGCTGCCTGCAAGGCTGCGGTATATTTGAAGCTATGCCCCGGCACCACGCGGTCATCGGTGTCAGCAGTCGATACGATCACCGCCGGATAATTCACGCCCGACTTGATGTTGTGATAGGGCGAATAGGTCAAAAGATTGCGGAAATCGGCTTCCTTATTTGGATAGCCATAATCGTCGACCCAGTAACGGCCCGCGGTGAAACGGTCGAAACGCAACATGTCCATCACGCCTACCGCGGCATGGCCGGCGGCGAACAGATCAGGCCGCTGGTTGACGACCGCGCCGACCAAGAGCCCGCCATTGGAACGGCCTTCGATCGCCAGCTTGTCCTTGGTGGTGATGCCTTGCTGCACCAGATATTCGCCTGCTGCGATGAAATCATCAAAGACATTCTGCTTGTTGAGCAGTCGCCCGGCATCGTGCCACGGTTTGCCATATTCGCCGCCGCCGCGGATATTGGCGAGCGCAAATACGCCGCCCGACTGGATCCACGCCATCCGCGTCGGGCTGTAACCCGGCAGCGAAGAGATGTTAAACCCGCCATAAGCATAGAGCAAGGTCGGCGCGCCCTTGCTGATATCCAGTCCCTTTTTGTGGACGATGAACATCGGGATTTTTGTACCATCCTTGCTGGGATAGAATATTTGGGTGAGCGTAACATCCTCTGGCTTGAAGGCGAGCTTAGGCAGCGCAAAGGGCGTCGATTTGCCTGTGCGCGAATCGAAACGGTAAATCGCCCCCGGCTGGTTAAAGCTGGAAAAAGCGTAGAAGGTTTCGGAATCGCCCGGCTTGCCCGAAAAGCCTGAGGCTGTGCCGATGCTGTTGAGGCTGATCTGCTGCACCGGTTTGCCGTTCAAGTCGGTCATCAGCGCCATCGACGCCGCGTCCTTCAGATAGGACAGCACCAGCCGGTCACCGACAATCTGCGCACTGGCGAGGGTTTCGGCCCGTTCGGGGATGACATCGGTAAATTCATATGCCTCACCCATGCAAACATTGTTGGGATCGGACATATCTTCGCATGCAACGCGGTTCAGCACCCGCGATTTCAGGTTGGCCTTGACCACTTTCAGCTTGGGTGCGCCCTTGTTGGTGACGAAATAGAGCGTGTCGCCAATGCCCTCGACCAGTTGCCAGTCATAGTCCAACCCGGCGACCAGCGACTGTGCCTTCCATTCGCGTTTCTTGCCGAGCGGAATCAGGTTGAGCTCATATTTCTCGTCGGTCCCCGACGAACTGGTCAGCAGCACCCAGCGCCCATCTTGCGTTACTTGCGCCGAATGCCCCAACTCCTTTCGGTCTGGCGTCGCATAGACCAGCTGATCCTCGCTCTGCGCCGTGCCGATCTTGTGGAAATAGACCGTCTGGTTGAAATTCAGCTGTTGGAACGCTTGGCCCTCCTTTGGTTCGGCAAAGCGCGAATAGAGGAAGCCTTCATTACCGACCCAGGCGATATTGGTGAACTTTGCCCATTTGATGTCATCGCCAACCGGTTTGCCGGTTGCAACATCCAGCACGCGGATCGTCCGCCAGTCCGACCCGCCATCCTGGATCGAATAAGCAAGCAGCTTTCCATTCTGCGATGGCACCCAGGCATCAAGCGCGGTCGCCCCATCCTTGGCCCATGTGTTCGGGTCGATCAGGATGCGGTCGGCACCCTTAAGCCCCTTGCGCACATAGAGCACCGACTGGTTCTGCAGCCCATCATTCTTCGTAAAGAAATAATAGCCACCCGCTTTTTCCGGCAGGCTGTACCGTTCATAGTTGAACAGTGCCTTCATCTTTGCAGCCAGCGCTTCCTTACCCGGCATGCTATCCAGATAGCCATCCGCGACGGCCTTTTGCGCGGCAACCCAATCGGCGACATCCTTGCTGTTGCGGACGTCATCCTCCAGCCAGCGATAAGGGTCAGCGACCTTCACACCAAACTGTTCTTCTACCAGATCAACCTTGCGGGTTCCCGGATAGGCCAGCTGCGCCGCGGGTGTCGCAGCGGTTTCGCCGGCATAAGCGGCAGGCGCCAAGGTCATGGCAGCAACGCCAAGCAACAAAGTGAAACGCATGGGGGCATCAACCTCTCTTCGATGCAATCAAACAGGAGGACTGCCTAATGCGTCAGGAGGATCAAGCCAATGCTTTTGGATGAGCATCACGCCGATTTTCGACCAACGCGAAATGGCGGCCCGCAAGGGTCAAAGCCGCAGCGACCGCAAGGCAGAACAGCCCGGCCTCCGCCGCTGTCGTCACGGCTTGGGTGACAGGGCCAAGCCCGGCCTCCCCGAAAAGCGCACCCATGCCATCCAGCCGCAGCCGAGCCTGTGGAAACTGCTTTGCCAATGCTGTCAGACTGCCGCTGAGAAGATGTCCTCCAGCAAGAATGATTGCCAAACCTGCAAGCTGACCAATGACCAGCGCGAGAAACAGCCCGCGGCGGAACGACAGTAACTGCGAAAAACGGACCGCCACCGCTGCCGCGGCGCCGAGAAGTGCACCTTCAAAGGCGCCGGTAAAATGCGTCGGTGCCGATCCGAATAACAAAATGAAGGCATCATGCCCCAACAGGCGGGCCAAGCCGCCGAGGATTATTCCTCCCAAGGCACCTCCTGCCAGATCGCTGGCCCAACCGCTGCCGGCAAAATGCCGTGCCGCGGCAATGCCAAAGCCCACCCCTGCGCCGCCCAATGTGGCGAGCAGCAATGTCAGAAGCCACAAAATCACAAAACTTGATAAAGCCGCGCTACCGGCAGCAACATTGGCAGCAGCGGCAAAACCGTAGATCAAACCGCCGACAAAGCCTGCGACTGCGCCGCCTGCCATTCCCGCAAGTCCCGTCACCAAAAACCGTTGCAACGGCGTTAATCTGCCCGCGGTTGCGATTGCAAAAAGGGGTGCGTCGAACGCCCTTTCGACAACGGCTACAAAGCGATAGCCATATTTGGGAACGGTCTGGATGAAATCGGGACTTCCGGCATTATCGCCCAGCGCTTTACGCAGTTCCTTGATGCACTGGGTCAAGGCTTCATCGGTTACCGGAACCCCGTGCCAGACCTCATCAAAGAAACGTTCCTTGGCGATCAACTGCCCCGGCTCGGCCACCAAAAGAGCCAGCGCATCAAAATAACGTCCAGAGAGATCGATCTGTTCGCCGGCACGGCTGACCGTCCGGTTGGCAGGATCAAGCCGGAATTCGCCGAACCGATAAGCTTCAACCTGCATTTTTCACCAATTACTCACAAGTTGCTCATGCCTTTGCATGCCGTCCTGACTTAGCCCGCTATTTCATTCATGTATCGAGGCAAAAGCAATGCAACAGCAGAATCTGGACGCAAAAAAATCCGGCACTTCCCCCGGGCGAATCATCGGCTGGGGGGGATTGGGCTGTTTGCTCCTGCTTCCAGCGGTAGCAATGCAATTCACCGATGAGGTCAATTGGGACGAAACCGATTTCATCGTCGCAGGCCTTATCTTTTCCATCGTCGGCGGCCTTGTCGAACTGGCCGTGCGGCTATCATCAAACTGGTTCTACCGCATCGGTGCCTTTTTCGGGACTTTTTCCGGCTTCGTGGTCGTCTGGTCAAACCTCGCCATAGGCATGATCGGAAATGAGAATAACCCGATCAACCTGCTGTTCATCGCCGTGTTGCTGATTGCATTGGGCGGTGCAATTCTGGGCCGCTTTCGCAACACGGCACTGGCACGGGCCATGCTGCTTGCTGGTTTGGCACAGGCAGCCATCGGCTTCGGCTTCGGCGTGCTGGGCGCAGACATGCGCGGCGGCATCTTCACTCTGATCCTGTCGAGCCTGTGGTTCTTCTCGGCAACATTGTTCCACGCCAGCCGGGAGACTTAATGCATGCCGAAGACGCCAACACCTTTATGGCTTTCCACTTGGGCACTGGTGATCACCCAACCGATCATCATCCACATTTTTTTCTGGAATCTGGGAATATCCGGCCGGTTGCCCGCGGACGGGGATTCAATTGGCATCCCTATAATCGGCAATCTCGTAGTTTGGATGATTGTGGCTCCTTTTCTGCTTTTTTTCACATGGCTGATGTTAGGTCGGTACAATCCCAATAACCGCTTCTTTGCATGGGATAGGTGCCGGCCTATTCGTTCAAGCACCGCCAGCATCACATTGGGCGGATGCGCAATCGCCTTTATGGCATTGTCGATGATCGATTTGGGAACGGCCTATGCGTGGTATGAACATATGCTGGCCATCTACCTATTTTTTTGGGCGGTCTGGTTTTTGGCGATGCGGGCTGTCGTCATAGGGCAATTGCCGAGATCACCATAAACAAACGAAAAAGGGCGGCCCCAGCCGGGACCGCCCTTTTGCATTTCAGTCGAAGAAAGCGATCAGGCCGCTTCTTCCAGATCCGCTTCAACCGGGCCAGAGTCCTGACCCTTGGCGCTGGTGTCGCGATCAACCAGTTCGATGATCGCCATCGGCGATGCGTCCGAGGCGCGGTAACCGGCCTTGATGATGCGGGTGTAACCGCCGTTGCGATCAGCATAGCGGGTCGCAAGCACATCAAACAGCTTGGCAAGCTGCGCATCGTCCATCAGGCGGCTGTGCGCGAGGCGACGGTTGGAAAGGCCGCCCTTCTTTGCAAGCGTGATCAGCTTTTCGACATAGGGGCGAAGTTCTTTCGCCTTGGCAACGCCGGTGGTGATCTGTTCATGCTTGATGAGCGAAGCCGCCATGTTGCGCAGCATCGCAATGCGATGGCTGCCGGTGCGGTTCAGTTTACGTTGGCCAACCTTATGGCGCATGATCTTTTCCTTCGTTCGTAAGAGGGCCGTGCAAGGTACCCCAGTCCAGGCAGCAATTCGGGCCGCTGCCAGTTGCCCTTTTCCTCTCCCCTGAAGGGGAGAGGTTTATTAGGTTCAGCCCAGCAGTTCCTGCTCAAGCTTCTTGGCCATTTCCTCGATATTCTCGGGCGGCCAGCCAGGAATGTCCATGCCGAGGCGCAGGCCCATCGAGCTGAGGACTTCCTTGATTTCGTTGAGTGACTTGCGGCCAAAATTCGGCGTACGCAGCATCTCGGCTTCGCTCTTCTGAACGAGGTCGCCGATATAGATGATGTTGTCGTTCTTGAGGCAGTTGGCCGAACGGACCGACAGTTCCAACTCGTCGACCTTCTTGAGGAGGTAACGGTTGAGCTGGTTGGCATCCGATTCGTCGCTCGAAGCAGGTGCAGCGGCAAGGCCGATCATCGGCGAACTTGCAGCCATGGCTTCTTCGAAGTGGACGAACACCTGCAACTGATCCTGAAGGATGCGTGCGGCATAAGCCACAGCGT
This sequence comes from Sphingobium sp., assembly GCA_035196065.1. Classification (NCBI taxonomy): domain Bacteria; kingdom Pseudomonadati; phylum Pseudomonadota; class Alphaproteobacteria; order Sphingomonadales; family Sphingobiaceae; genus Sphingobium; species Sphingobium sp. Next base: position 1,345,197 of record CP136575.1, on the reverse strand, counting down.
CTTCCGGGGTCACGGTGCCATCGGTTTCGATCGTCAGGTTGAGCTTGTCATAATCCAGCTCCTGACCGATGCGCGCATTGTCGACCTTGTAGGCGACCTGGCGAACCGGCGAATAGAGCGAGTCCACCGGGATCAGGCCGATCGGCGCGTCAGCCGGACGGTTGGCAACAGCAGGGACATAACCCTTGCCGGTGTCAGCCGTGATTTCCATGTTGAGCGTCGCGCCATCGTCGAGGTGGCAGATCACGAGATCCGGGTTCATCACCTGGATGTCGCCAGTGACAGCAATGTCACCTGCCTTCACAGTGGCAGGGCCGGTAGCCGAGAGCTGCATGCGCTTCGGGCCTTCGCCTTCCATGCGCAGCGCGACCTGCTTGATGTTGAGGACGATGTCGGTGACATCCTCACGCACGCCGGCGAGCGAGCTGAATTCGTGCAGCACATTCTCGATCTTGATCGAGGTGATGGCCGCACCCTGCAATGAGGAGAGCAGAACGCGGCGCAGCGCGTTGCCGAGCGTCAGGCCAAAACCGCGCTCCAAAGGTTCGGCGACGAAAGTTGCCTTGCGGCGACCGTCGCCTACGGGCTTCGTTTCGAGGCCCATGGGCTTTTTCAGTTCCTGCCAGTTCTTCATGTTGACGGACATGGATTTCCCCTAGGTTGGGCGGGACCGGCCAGTTGGGTGCACCGTACCGGACCGCCTGAAAAAAGAAGGATGTGGGCGATAACGCCCACGCCCTTAAAACGGTTCAGACGCGGCGGCGCTTCGACGGACGCACACCATTGTGCGGGATCGGGGTTACGTCGCGGATCGAGGTGATGGTGAAACCAACAGCCTGCAGTGCGCGCAACGCGCTTTCGCGGCCCGAACCCGGACCTTTGACTTCGACTTCGAGGGTGCGAACGCCATGCTCCGCTGCCTTCTTGCCGGCATCTTCTGCTGCGACCTGCGCGGCATAAGGGGTCGACTTGCGGCTGCCCTTGAAGCCCATCATGCCGGCGCTGGACCAGCTGATCGCATTGCCCTGGGCGTCGGTGATGGTGATCATCGTGTTGTTGAAGCTGGCGTTGACATGGGCAACACCCGCCGAAATGTTCTTGCGTTCGCGCCGTTTGATGCGCTGAGGTTCGCGTGCCATTTTGCTCTATCCTGTCTGTATCTGGGAGAAGCTGCGGTAAAACCGCGCTTACTTCTTCTTGCCGGCGATCGGCTTTGCCTTGCCCTTGCGAGTGCGCGCATTGGTATGCGTGCGCTGGCCACGGACGGGAAGGCCCTTGCGATGGCGCAGGCCGCGATAGCAGGCGAGATCCATCAGGCGCTTGATGTTCATCGCGGTGTTGCGACGAAGATCGCCTTCGACGGTGTAACCGGCGTCGATCGTTTCACGAATCTTCAGGACTTCGGCGTCCGAAAGATCCTGGACCCGGCGAGCGTGGTCGATTCCCAGCGTATTTGCAATTTCGACCGCTTTGGTGCGGCCAATGCCATGGATGTAGGTGAGCGCGATGATTACGCGCTTGTTGGTCGGTAGGTTAACCCCGGCAATACGTGCCAATTTCTTGCTCCTTGCTCCACAGGGCCGCCAATGGCCACCCTATCTCAACGCGAAAGTGATGGATCCGACAACGCAGAAAAAACCAGCTCGCGCACAAGAGCGCTGCTGGCTTTACCAGTGTGACGGATGACGTTCCTCTAATGTGAGTCGCAAAGGGTGTCAAGCCGCGGATCTCGGCCTTATCCCTTGCCCTTGGTCCCGGTCTTACCGGCGACGGCATTATCCTCGATGAACTGGATAATCTTCGTTGCAATATCCTTGTTGGTGGCTTTTTCAATCCCTTCCAGCCCGGGCGAACTGTTCACTTCCATGATCACCGGACCATGGTTTGATCGCAACATATCAACCCCTGCGACATTCAGCCCCAGCGCCCGTGCCGCGCGCACCGCCGTCGAGCGCTCCTCCGGCGTGATCTTGATCGCGCTCGCGCTTCCGCCACGATGCAGGTTCGACCGGAAGTCGCCATCTGCGCCTTGCCGCTCCATTGCGGCAACAACCCTGTTGCCGATAACAAAGGCCCGGATATCGCTGCCATTGGCTTCCTTGATGAATTCCTGCACCAAGATGTTCACATTCGCACCGCGAAACGCCTCAATCACCGATCGTGCACTATTCTCTGTTTCGGCAAGAACGACGCCGATGCCTTGCGTTCCTTCAAGCAGTTTGATCACCACAGGGGCGCCGCCGACCATCTGGATCACCTCGCCGGTCTGTCGCGGATCATGGGCGAAGGCGGTCACCGGCAGACCCAGCCCCTTGCGCGCAAGGATCTGCAATGACCGCAGCTTGTCGCGGCTGCGGCCGATGGCGACGCTTTCATTGAGCGGCCAGATCTTCATCATCTCGAACTGGCGCAGCACGGCCAGGCCATAAAATGTCACCGACGCGCCGATGCGCGGGATAACGGCATCATAGCGCTTGATCTTCTCACCTTGGTAAAAGGCCTCTGGCCGGTGTGATGTGATGTTCATCGTCACGCGCAGCGTGTTCAATATGTCGACATCATGGCCCCGCGCCCGAGCCGCTTCGGCAAGACGCTGGTGTGAATAAAGCCCGGCATTGCGCGCGAGCATTGCGATTTTCATTTGTCCTCCGATGGTGCAGGCTTGCCTAGCACCCATTTTCGTCCGCTGTTGACCAGCAAGAGACCGCGGCGCAATGCCCGCCGTCCGATCAGGACGGGAAAGGCCATCGACGCGCGGTTCGCCAGCGTCAGCTGAGATTTCCAGCAATATTTGCCTAAGCAAATCTGCGTTTCGATTACATGACGGTACTGCTGTTCCCCATTCGAACTGCGCACCTGCCGCCGGTCGACCACCGGCGCTTCAAAGCGGCGGGCCTTCTGCCCCGGAAAAGGTCGAAACCAGAATTCCACCCATTCCCTGCCTTCGCGTTCAAAGGCGCGGATGCCGGTGGCATGGATAGAACTGGTCGCTGCCCCGGTATCCATTTTGGCATGGATTTCACGCAGGTCCAATCCGGGAAGGTCGACTAGTTCGCACCAGCCAATCTCGGTCTTACTCCGCACCCGCATCTTGCGTTGCGCGGGTCGCACCACATCCTGCCGGGACATTGCCCGGATTATTCCGGCTGCGGCGGGCTATCAGGCTCTACCGCTTCAGGCTTTCCGCTTTTTTCGACTTCGATCGATTCGACAATCGCGCCAAGATCGGGGCGCGCAACATCAAGCTTGGGCGCCGGCTGCTCCGCCGCCTCGGCCTTCGCGGCTTCGTCCTTTGCCTTGTCTTCAACTTTGGCGGGTTCGGCGCTTTCATTCCCGATGACCTTGCCCAATGGGCGGATCATCCGTTCAAACTGTTCGCGCAGAACATTATCGACCGCTGGTGCGATATCCGATGTCTTGAAGCGCATATAGCCGCCAACAACATAAGAGAAGCTGATCCGCGTACCGCCGCCGCTTTTCAGCGGTTCCATGGCGATGGTCAGCGTACCGGTTGCCGCCTCAGCCTGCAATGGACCAAGCCCTCCCGACATACGCAGCACCCTGCCCGGCTGGGCAAAAAGCACCCGCATATGTTCGACGCTGCCCTTGGGCGTGATCTTGCCGTCTGCGTCCTTTTCTTGGATCAGTTCGCAAAAGCAGCCGCCGGCCTGCGGATCGATGTAGAAACCCTCAACGCTACCAGACCAGCTGTGCGCGGGGTTCCACCAATCCTTGGGCGACATCAGCTTTTTCCAAACATCATCAGGCGTGCCGAGCACGTCGGCGGCGTGGAGAGTGGAAAAACCCTGTTCGGTAAGTGTTTTGACCTCGGCCTGCGCCGGGGTCGTGATGAGCGCCAACAATGCGGCGCCCGATAACAGATATTTGCTCATGCGCCCCTTTAGCCGACCGAGCCTCAGCTCGGCAATCGCGATTGCGGACGCTGCGACAAAATCAACCGAGAATGGCGGCAATGCCGGTGGTCACGTCACCAATGTCGGCCATGCCATCAACTTTGCTGACCAATCCGCGCGCCTCGTAAATCGGCAGGATGGGCTCGGTCTTGGCGCGATACTCACCCATGCGGGTGCGCACGGTTTCTTCATTATCGTCGGGACGGCGCTTAAATTCGGTCGATCCGCATTTGTCGCAAACGCCATCCTGCGCAGGCTTCTTGAAATGGTCGTGATAACCTTCGCCGCAATTGGCGCAGGTGAAACGGCCAACGATGCGTTCGACCAGCGCGTCTTCATCGACGACCAGTTCGATCACATGATCAAGGGTGCGGCCACGTTGTTCAAGAATTTCGTCAAGCGAATGGGCCTGCGCCTCAGTGCGCGGATAGCCGTCGAAGATCACGCCGGTGTCGGCCGACAGCGCATCGAGCGCCTCCCCGATGATGCCGGAGACGATTTCGTCCGAAACCAGTTCGCCTGCATCCATCACGGCCTTTGCCTTCAGGCCAATCGGCGTTCCCGCCTTGACCGCAGCGCGCAACATGTCGCCGGTCGACAATTGCACCATGCCGCGTGTGTCAACCAACAGACCTGCCTGCGTTCCCTTGCCCGCGCCCGGAGGCCCCAGAAGGATGATGTTCAGCGTCTTGCCCACCTTGTTGTTCCCCGCCCGTTTAATCCGGCACCGCGATGCGGCGACTTAGCGCCCGCGATTGCCCTTCAATTTCGCTTTTTTCAACAGATCGCCATATTGGTGCGCCATCATATGACCCTGGATCTGTGCGATCGTGTCGACCGTCACATTGACCAGGATCAGCAGGCTGGTGCCGCCAAGCACGAAGAACTGCGTTTGCCCAGTTTGCCCCATCATGAAATCAGGAAGAAGGCAGACCAACGTCAAATAAGCAGCGCCCAGCACGGTAATGCGCGTCAGCACATAATCGAGATAATCCTGGGTGTTCTTGCCAGGGCGGATGCCCGGAATGAAGCCACCAGCTTTTTTGAGATTTTCCGCAGTTTCTTCCGGATTGAACACAACCGCGGTGTAGAAGAAGCAGAAGAAGACAATGCCAAGGCCATACAGCGCCAGATAGACGGGCTGGCCATGCTGCAACCATTGCAGCAACTGGATCATGAAATCGCCGCTCGCACTTTCACCGGCAACCTGATTGCCGCCAAGCTGGCTGATCGTGACAGGCAGCAGTAGCAGCGAGCTTGCGAATATCGGCGGGATAACGCCTGCGGTGTTGAGCTTCAGCGGCAAGTGGCTGCGGTCGGCCTGCATCATCCCGCGCTGCGTTGCGCGTTTTGGATATTGCACAAGCACACGCCGCTGCGCCCTTTCGACAAAGCAGATCAAAAGCGTCAGTCCGACGAACATCGCGATGAAGCCCACAACGATATAGCCGCTGATCGAGCCGGTGCGGCCGCCTTCGAGAAGGTTGGCGATCAGTCGCGGCATCTGGGCGACGATGCCCGCCATGATGATCAGCGAAATACCATTGCCGATACCGCGGCTGGTGATCTGCTCACCCAGCCACATCAGGAACAGCGTGCCACCGATAAGGCTGATCGTTGCGACCAGACGGAACATCATACCGGGTTCGACAACCGCGCGAATGCCGTTTGCAGCTGCGAGCGATTCAAGCCCCGCAGCAAGGAAATAACCCTGCACCGCAGTCAGCAACACCGTGCCATAGCGGGTATATTGGTTGAGCTTCTTGCGCCCGCTTTCACCCTCTTTCTTGATCGCGGCGAGCGTTGGCGACAGTGAAGCCGCAAGCTGCACCACGATAGACGCGGTGATATAGGGCATCACGCCCAGCGCGATGAGGCTCATACGTTCAAGCGAACCGCCCGAGAAGGTATTGAAAATGTCGAGGACACCGCCTGCCGCATTATTCGCATAAAGCGCGGCCTGCGCCACCGGATCGACACCAGGCAGCGGCACGAAGCTCAAAAGCCGGAAAACGATCAGCGCGCCAATCGTGAACCAGATGCGGTTCTTCAAATCGGTTGCTTTTCCAAAGTTGGAAAAATTGATGCTCGATGCCAGCTTGTCGGCTCGCGATGCCATGAGGTGTCTTTCCCTTAAATCCCGATTGCTGCGCTAGCGATAAGCGCCCGTGCAATCTACCCCGAATTTTTCAGCTCATCCTGAAACGACAAGCCCCGCTGGCCCATATCGGCCGAAAGCCAATATTGGACCGCGGGGCCGGTTCGACAAGTGCCTTTCGGCCTTTGTCACTTTGCCTTTTTGGCGCTACCCTTTTTCTCGGCGGCCTTTTCAGCTGCCGGCTTGACGACCAGCACGTCAACCTTACCGCCAGCTTTCTCGACTGCTTCGATGGCTGCCTTCGATGCACCGGCAACCGAAAGCGTCACTTTCGCGGTCAACGAACCCTTGGCAAGAAGGCGAACGCCATCCTTGCCGCCACGGGCGAGACCGGCAGCCTTGAGGGCCGCATGGTCGATGGTTGCACCAGCGTCCAGTTTCTTTGCGTCGATGAACTTCTGGATCATGCCCAGATTCACTTCGGCGTAATCCTTGGCGAAGATGTTGTTGAAGCCACGCTTCGGAATGCGCATGTGAAGGGGCATCTGACCACCTTCAAAGCCGTTGATCGACACGCCCGAGCGCGATTTCGCACCCTTTTGGCCGCGTCCTGCGGTCTTGCCCTTGCCAGAGCCGATGCCGCGCCCGACCCGCATCTTGCGGTGACGTGCGCCTTCATTATCACGGATATCGTTCAGTTTCATGTCTTGCACTCGCTTTCGCTTTGTTTCGCGCCCTCTCCCGCGACCGGGAGAGGCAATGAGACTAGGGTTGGTAAAGCAACACCTAGTCGCAACGGAGAGGGCATATACCCCCTCCAAGTCCAGCTAGCCAGCAAATTGGCAAGCCTTCCTAATCCTCTCCCGCAGGCGGGAGAGGGGCTATCTATTAGCCGACAACCTCAACCATGTGCCGCACAGTGCGGATCATGCCGCGCACTTCGGGGGTGTCTTCCAGTTCGACCACCTTGTGCATCTTGTCGAGGCCCAGGCCCTGCAGCGTCTTGCGCTGAACGGCGGGGCGGCGGATCGGCGAACCGGTCTGCTTGATTTTGATCTTTGCCATTATCGCTTACTCCGCAATCGCTTCGGCGTCGGCTTCGGCAGTCTTGCTGCCACCGCGACCCAGAAGGTCGGCGATTTTCTTGCCGCGACGCTGCGCCACCGATTTCGGGCTGGTCTGATCGACCAGAGCCGCAAAGGTAGCGCGGATCATGTTGTAGGGGTTCGATGTACCGATCGACTTGGTCACCACGTCTGCAACGCCAAGGCTTTCGAACACGGCGCGCATCGGACCACCGGCGATGATGCCGGTACCGGCAGGAGCCGAGCGGACATAGACCTTGCCAGCGCCAAAACGGCCAGTGCCATCATGGTGCAGGGTGCGGCCGTCCTTCAACGGAACGCGGACCATTTTCTTCTTGGCAGCGGCAGTTGCCTTGTTGATCGCTTCAGGCACTTCGCGAGCCTTACCATGACCAAAGCCGACACGGCCCTGACCATCGCCGACAACGACGAGTGCTGCAAAACCGAAGCGCTTACCGCCCTTTACAGTCTTCGAAACGCGGTTGATGTGGACGAGCTTTTCGATCGTGCCATCATCTTCTTTTTCTTCGCGCGGCTTGCGGTCTTCGCGGCGGCCACGGCCACCACCTTCACCGCGCCCACGACCACCGCGGCCACGGCGTGCTTCACCCTCGGGTGCAGCACCGCTTGCGTCAACGGCGACGACTTCTTCGCTTGTGTTGTTTTCGTCAGCCATCATCAGAACTCCAGCCCGCCTTCACGGGCAGCATCGGCCAGCGCCTTCACGCGGCCATGGAAGAGGAAACCGCCGCGATCGAACACGACGCTGGTGACGCCGGCCTTCTTCGCAGCTTCAGCGACGCGCTTGCCGACTTCGGCTGCAGCAGCCGCAGTCGCGCCAGTCGTTGCCTTGGCACTCTTGTCGTTGGTGGAAGCCGAAGCCAGCGTAACACCTTTCGCGTCGTCAATGACCTGGGCGTAGATGTGACGGCCAGTGCGGTGCACCGACAAACGGGGACGTCCGGCAACCTGCGCACGCAGTTTCGAACGAACGCGCTGACGGCGCTTTTCAAAGAGAGACAGTTTCGGCATGGCTTATTTCTTCTTCCCTTCTTTGCGGAAGATATATTCGCCGCGATATTTGATGCCCTTGCCCTTATAAGGCTCCGGCTTCCTCCAGCGGCGGATTTCGGCAGCAACCTGCCCAACCTTCTGCTTGTCGATTCCCGTGATTTCCACCGTGGTGTTATCGGGAGTCTTGATTTCGATGCCTTCCGGAACGTCGAAGTTCACATCATGGCTGTAGCCAAGCTGCAGCTTCAGGGTCGCACCCTGAGCCGTCGCGCGATAGCCGACGCCGGTGATTTCGAGGACCTTTGTGAAGCCTTCGGTCACGCCGGTCACCAGGTTCTGCACCAGCGTACGCTGCATGCCCCAGAATGCACGTGCTTCCTTGCTCTTGTTAGCAGGCTGCACCGACACGCCCTCGTCCTTGATCTCATAAGAGATCAGGTCGCTCATCGGCATGGTGAGTTGGCCCTTGGGGCCCTTCACCGAAAGCACGCCATCAGCCGTGCTGGCAGTTACGCCAGCAGGAATGGCAACGGGTTTCTTACCAATGCGGCTCATTAGAACACCTCCGCCAGGATTTCGCCGCCCACATTCTGTGCGCGCGCTTCGGCATCCGAAAGCACGCCCTTAGGGGTCGAAACGATGGTGATACCGAGACCGTTGCGGACGATCGGAAGTTCCGAGCTGCCCGAATAGACACGGCGCCCCGGCTTTGAAACGCGGGCAACATGCTGGATCGCGGGCTGGCCCTCGAAATATTTCAGTTCGATGCGCAGGCCCTTGTGGGCGCCCAGATCTTCTTCGCTATAGCCACGGATGTAGCCTTCGCGCTGCAACACGTCGAGGACGCGGGTACGCAACTTCGAAGCGGGCGAAACGACAGAGTCTTTCTTCGCGCGCTGGCCGTTGCGGATACGGGTGAGCATATCACCCAAAGGATCGGTCAATGCCATTTTCTCTATCCCTTACCAGCTCGATTTCGTCACGCCGGGGATCAGGCCCTTATTGGCCAGATCGCGCAACTGGATACGGCAGAGCCGGAATTTGCGGTAATAAGCGCGGGGGCGGCCCGTGGTTTCGCAACGATTGCGAACGCGGGTCGGGTTTCCGTTGCGCGGGATCTCGGCCAGTTTCAGGCGCGCGATCAGGCGCTCGCTGTCGTCTTTCGACTCGTCATTGGCAATTGCCTTCAGCCGGGCATATTGCCCTGCATATTTCTTGACGAGCTTCTTGCGACGCTCATTCTTATTAATGGAACTCAGTTTCGCCATGACTTAAGTTCTCGTCCTTTCTGACAAGAGGGCGAAAGCGGACATTATGCCGCTTCCTTTTCCTCTGCTTGTTCTTGCGGGAAGGGGAAGCCGAACAGGCGGAGAAGCTCACGGGCTTCGTCGTCGCTGTTGGCGGTGGTGGTTACGATGACATCCATACCGCGGACGGTATCGATTGCGTCATAGCTGATTTCCGGAAAGATGATCTGCTCTTTCAGACCCATGGCGAAGTTGCCACGGCCGTCAAAGCTGTTCGGGTTCAGGCCACGGAAGTCGCGGATGCGGGGCATCGCGATCGTGACGAGACGATCCAGAAATTCATACATGCGGGCGCCGCGCAGTGTCACCTTGACACCGATCGGCATGCCTTCGCGCAGCTTGAAGCCGGCGATCGACTTGCGGGCACGCGTGACAACCGGCTGCTGGCCAGCGATCAGCTTCATTTCCTCAAGTGCGGTCGTAACCTTCTTCTTGTCTTGCGAACCCTCGCCCACACCCATGTTGAGCGTGATCTTTTCGATCTTCGGCACTGCCAAGCGATTGGCGTAGCCGAATTTCTCGGTCATCGCCGCAGCGATCACCTCTTCATAACGCTGCTTAAGGCGCGGCGTATATTTGTCAGCCATCGATCTTCTCCCCGGACTTCACGGCGACGCGAACCTTCTTGCCGTCGGTGCCGGTTTCAATACGAACGCGGGTCGCCTTGCCCGACTTGGGGTCGGCAAGCGCTACGTTCGAGACGTGCAGCGGAGCTTCGAACCGGTCGAGGCCGCCCTGCGGGTTAGCCTGGGTCGGCTTGCGATGACGCACGGCAACATTGACGCCCGCGACGACGACTTTCGACGCCTTGGGGTCGACGCGGGTGACTTCGCCAGTCTTGCCCTTGTCCTTGCCGGCGAGCACGACAACCGTGTCACCCTTTTTGATCTTTGCCATAGCCATGATTACAGCACCTCCGGTGCCAAGCTGATGATTTTCATGTGGTTCTTGGCACGCAGTTCACGAACAACGGGGCCAAAGATACGCGTACCGATCGGTTCCTTGTTGTTACCGATCAGAACGGCAGCATTGGTATCGAAACGGATGACCGAACCATCGGCGCGACGGATGTCCTTGCGGGTGCGAACGATGACGGCCTTGTGGACGTCGCCCTTCTTCACCTTGCCGCGCGGCTGGGCTTCCTTGATCGACACCACGATGATGTCGCCAACGCCAGCAGTACGACGCTTGGAACCGCCGAGAACCTTGATGCACTGGACGCGCTTGGCGCCGCTGTTGTCAGCCACATCGAGATTGGATTGCATCTGGATCATGGCTTAACCTTCCGCGAGTTCAGCAGCCGGAGTGGCAGCAGCGGTAACCCGCTCAACCAGCTTCCAGGTCTTGTTCTTCGAAATAGGCGCGCATTCCTGAATGCGAACCACTTCACCCGCAACAGCCGAGTTCGACTCGTCATGCGCATGATATTTCTTCGAACGACGGATGATCTTGCCGTAAAGCGGGTGCTTCACCTTGCGCTCGACGAGCACAACGACCGTCTTGTCGTTCTTGTCGGACACCACAGTGCCGGTAAGAATACGTTTAGGCATCGGTTGTTGCCTCCTTATGCCGATTGCTTGGCAGCGTTGGAACGCTCGCCCTGCAGGGTTTTGATACGCGCGATGTCGCGGCGCACTTCGCGGATGCGAGCCGGCTTTTCAAGCTGGCCGGTGGCACCCTGAAAGCGCAGGTTAAACTGCTCACGCTTCAGTTCGCTCAACTGCGCAGCGAGCTGGTCGTCAGTCTTGACGCGCAGGTCTTCGGTCTTGCTCATCCTTCGGCTCCCAGGTGCGAGGTGTCACCCAGACGGGCAACGACCTTGGTCTTGATCGGCAGCTTCATTGCCGCACGGCTGAATGCCACGGCAGCGATCTGGCCGGGAACGCCATCGAGTTCGAACAGGATGCGGCCAGGCTTAACCTTGGCTGCCCAATATTCGACCGAGCCCTTACCTTTACCCTGACGAACTTCGGCAGGCTTTTTCGATACAGGCACGTCGGGGAACACGCGGATCCAGAGACGACCCTGACGCTTGATGTGACGGGTGATGGCACGACGCGCAGCTTCGATCTGACGCGCGGTGATCCGCTCCGGCTCAAGGGCCTTCAGGCCATAGCTGCCGAAGTTCAGTTCGGTTCCACCCTTGGCATTGCCAGAGATGCGGCCCTTGAACTGCTTGCGGAATTTGGTTTTCTTAGGTTGCAACATGATGCTTGCCTATTCTCTTATCAGCGGCGGTCAGACTGCGGGCGAACGCCCGAGGTCTGAGCTTCCATCATCAAGCGATCGGTCGCCATCGGATCATGGCCAAGGATTTCACCCTTGAAGATCCAGACCTTGATACCGATGATGCCATAAGCGGTGAGCGCTTCGGCTTCGGCATAGTCGACATTCGCACGCAGTGTATGCAGCGGAACGCGGCCTTCGCGATACCATTCGGTACGGGCGATTTCCGCGCCGCCCAAACGACCACCGCAGGTGATCTTGATGCCTTCTGCACCGAGGCGAAGCGCCGACTGCACCGCGCGCTTCATGGCACGACGGAATGCGATACGGCGGATCAGCTGATCTGCAACACCCTGGGCAACGAGCTTGGCGTCGATTTCCGGCTTGCGGATTTCGACAATGTTGAGGCTGACGTCGGCGTCGGTATATTTGCCGATCGCTTTCTTCAGCTTCTCAATGTCGGCACCCTTTTTGCCGATGATCACGCCGGGGCGCGCCGCATAGATCGAAACGCGGCACAGCTTGGCCGGACGCTCGATCACCACCTTCGAAATCGCAGCCTGGGGCAGCGTCTTCATGATGAACTTGCGGATGTTGATGTCTTCCAGCAGCATGCGGCCATAGTCCGCACCTTCGGCGAACCAGCGGCTGTCCCACGTGCGGTTGATCTGCAGGCGGAGGCCGATCGGATTGCTCTTCTGACCCATGACTTATGCCTCTTCTTGCTGTTCGCGAACGACGATGCGCAGGCGGCTGAAAGGTTTGATGATGCGGGTCGACTTACCGCGACCACGAGCGTGGAAACGCTTCATGGTCAGCGCCTTGCCAACACTGGCCTCGGCAACGACAAGGCTGTCGACGTCAAGGTTGTGGTTGTTTTCCGCATTGGCGATGGCCGAAGCCAGCACCTTCTTCGCATCAACAGCCATCGCACGCTTCGAGAAGCTGAGGATGTTGAGCGCTTCTTCGACCTTGCGGCCACGGATCAGCGCAGCAACCAGGTTCAGCTTCTGGGCGGAACCACGAATGGTGGTGCCGACAGCCAAAGCTTCCTTGTCGCCAACGCGACGGGGGGCGGCTTGCTTACCCATTAGCGTTTGCCCTTCTTGTCTGCGCCGTGACCATGATAGGTACGGGTGGGAGCGAATTCGCCGAGCTTGTGGCCGACCATGTCTTCATTGACAGCGACGGGCACGAACTTGTGGCCATTATAGACGTTGAACGTCAGGCCAACGAATTGCGGGAGGATGGTCGAGCGGCGCGACCAGGTCTTGATCGGACCAGCCTTTGCACCGGCATCCTGTGCGGTTTCTGCCTTTTTCAGCAGATAAAGGTCGACGAACGGACCTTTCCAGACGGAACGAGCCATGACTTACCTCTTCTTCTTCGCATGACGTGACCGGATGATCATCTTGTCAGTCGATTTGTTCGAACGGGTGCGTGCACCCTTGGTCGGCTTGCCCCATGGCGTCACCGGATGGCGACCGCCCGAGGTCCGGCCTTCACCACCGCCGTGCGGGTGGTCGACCGGGTTCTTGGCAACACCGCGGGTAAGCGGCTTGATGCCCTTCCAGCGGTTGCGGCCTGCCTTGGCCAGCGTCTGGTTCGAGTTGTCGGGGTTCGAAACCGCGCCAACCGTGCCCATGCAGCTGCCCAGAATGTAGCGCTGTTCGCCCGAGTTCAGACGGACGATGACCTTGCCGCCATCACGACCGACGAGCTGCACATAAGTGCCTGCCGAACGGGCGATCTGGCCACCCTTGCCCGGCTTCATCTCGACATTGTGACAGATGGTGCCAACCGGCATCTGCGACAGGAGCATCGCATTGCCCGGCTTTACGTCGGTCTTTTCGCCTGCGACGATGGTGTCACCGACATTCAGGCGCTGCGGCGCGAGGATGTAGGCAACTTCGCCATCTTCATATTTCACCAGCGCGATGAACGCGGTGCGGTTGGGGTCATATTCCAGACGCTCGACCACCGCCGGCATGTCCCATTTGCGGCGCTTGAAATCGACGATGCGATAACGCTGCTTGTGACCGCCGCCGATACCGCGCGAGGTAACGTGACCCTTGTTGTTGCGTCCGCCGGTCTTATTCTTGCCTTCGGTCAGCGCCTTGACGGGCTTGCCCTTGAAAAGGCTCGAACGGTCGACAAGCACGAGGCCGCGACGCGCCGGGCTGGTTGGTTTGTAGCTCTTGAGTGCCATTTTCCTGCCCTTAGATACCGGTGGTGACGTCGATCGACTGGCCTTCGGCCAGCGTCACAACGGCTTTTTTAACGTCTGAACGCACATAAGGCTTACCGCGCCAGCGCTTGGTCTTGCCCTTCTGCACCAGGGTGTTCACACCCTTGACCTTCACGTCGAACAGCGCCTCGACGGCCGCCTTGATCTGCGGCTTGGTCGCGTCAGCAGCCACCTTGAAAACAACAGCGTTGTTTTCAGAGAGCAGCGTCGCCTTCTCGGTGATGTGCGGCGCAACGATCACGTCATAATGACGGATGTCGATTGCTTTATCCTTAGCCATTGAAACGGGCCTCCAGTTTCTCAACCGCGGCGCGGGTCAGGACCAGCGTTTCATGCTTCAGAATGTCATAGACGTTGGCGCCCACAGCGGGGAGCACATTGACGCCGACGATATTTGCCGAAGCCTTGCGGAAATTGTCGTTCACGCCTTCACCGTCGATGACGAGCGTGGTCTTGCCGAAGCCGAGCTTTGCAAGGCTTTCAACAAGAACCTTGGTCTTGCCGTCCTTGACGTCCAGATCTTCGAGGACGATCAGCGAGCCGGCCTTCGCCTTGCTCGACAGCGCCATCTTGAGACCAAGAGCACGGATCTTCTTGTTAAGCGACGGGTTAAAGTCGCGCAGGCGGGCACCATGGGCCTTACCGCCGCCGATGAAGATCGGAGCTGCACGGTCGCCGTGACGTGCCGTACCGCCGCCCTTCTGGCGACCGAATTTCTTGCCGGTGCGGGCAACTTCCGAACGCTCGCGGGTCGGACGAGCCGTACCGCGTGCCTTTTCGCGCTGCCAGGTAACAACACGGTGCAGGATGTCCGCGCGCGGTTCCAGACCGAACACGGCTTCGCTGACTTCGATGTCACCCTTTGCCTTGGCGTCGAGGGTTTGAACCTTGAGCTTCATGGCTTAGCCCTCCTTCTTCTCTTCGCCTGCGTCAGCGGCGGGAGCCTCTGCAGCAGCGGTTTCGACAGCGGGCGCCTCGGCAGCTACTTCAGCTTCCGGGGTTTCGACGGCAGCGACGATGGTTTCTTCCTCGATCGCCACTTCATTGTCGTTCTTAAGCGCTCCGGGGAAGGGGACGCCCTCAGGCGTTGAAACCTTCACGGCATCCTTCACGAGCAACCATGCATTCTTCGCACCGGGGACCGAGCCCTTGACGAAGATCAGGCCGCGCGCAACGTCGGTGCGAACCACTTCAAGGTTCTGCTGCGTGCGCTGGCGATCACCCATGTGACCGGCCATCTTCTTGTTCTTGAAAACCTTACCCGGATCCTGGCGGTTACCCGTCGAACCATGAGCACGGTGAGAGATCGAGACACCGTGGCTGGCGCGCATACCGCCGAAGCCCCAACGCTTCATAGCGCCGGCAAAGCCCTTACCCTGGGTGTGACCGGTGATGTCCACCAACTGGCCAGCAATGAAATGCTCGGCCGAAATGGTTGCGCCAACGGGCAGCAGGCCATCTTCATTCTCGACACGGAATTCGGCAACGCGAGCCTTGGGCTCAACCTGTGCCTTGGCAAATTCGCCGCGTTGCGGCTTGTTCACATTTTTCGCTTTACGGGCGCCTGCACCAAGACGGACAGCAAAATAGCCATCCTTCTCTTCGCGGCGAGCACCGACCACCTGGCAGCCTTCCAGCGCCAGCACGGTGACGGGAACGTGGCGGCCATCTTCATTGAAGAGGCGCATCATGCCCATCTTTTTAGCGATCACGCCAGTACGCATGATCCATACTCCACTTTATGTCAGAGGCCCGGCTGGCACTATTGCCAGGAGGGCGTGACGCCTGTTCCAACCCAAATTTTCAAGCATTGCCCCGTCCGGGCTGGGAGCCGACTGCCTTGAGAGGCATTTCGGCAAGACGGGGAACGCGGCCCGGGCTGTTCCTTGCGGATGTGCCCGGCGGTATTCCTTGTCGTGCTGACCCTTAGGCCAGCTTGATCTGGACGTCGACGCCAGCTGCAAGGTCAAGCTTCATCAGAGCATCGACGGTTGCCGGCGTGGGCTGCACAATGTCGAGCAGCCGCTTGTAGGTGCGCACCTCAAACTGCTCGCGCGACTTTTTGTCGATGTGCGGGCCACGGTTGACGGTGAACTTTTCGATACGGGTAGGAAGGGGGATCGGGCCGCGGATAAGCGCGCCGGTGCGGCGAGCAGTGTCTGCGATATCGCCGGTCGCCTGATCGAGGACGCGGTGGTCAAATGCTTTCAGACGGATGCGAATATTCTGCGTTTCCATAAATGGACCCAATTCCTGTTTCTACCAATATCAAAGAGCGAAAACAGCCAACCCAACCCACCCAAGGTTTAGCGGGAAGCCGGGACAGCTGTTTGTGAATTTCAAATAAACCGGCCCGCCCGGTCCCCTGAACGAATCAGGATACCGGGCGGGCTGCGCGGCCTATATTACTTCGTGATCTTGCTGACAACCCCCGAACCGACGGTGCGGCCGCCTTCGCGAATTGCGAAGCGGAGACCTTCGTCCATGGCGATCGGAGCGATCAGCTTGACCGAGAGAGCGATGTTGTCGCCCGGCATGACCATTTCGGTGCCTTCGGGAAGGATCACTTCGCCGGTCACGTCGGTGGTGCGGAAGTAGAACTGCGGACGATAGTTCGCAAAGAACGGCGTGTGACGGCCGCCTTCGTCCTTCGAAAGGACATAAACTTCAGCGGCAAATTCGGTGTGCGGCGTAACCGAACCCGGCTTTGCCAGAACCTGGCCACGCTCGACTTCTTCACGGCCAACGCCACGGATCAGCGCGCCAACGTTGTCGCCAGCTTCACCCTGATCGAGCAGCTTGCGGAACATTTCAACGCCGGTAACGGTCGTCTTCTTGGTGTCCTTGATGCCGACGATTTCGACTTCTTCACCAACCTTGATGATGCCGGTTTCGATACGGCCGGTCACAACGGTACCACGACCCGAGATCGAGAACACGTCCTCGACGGGCATCAGGAACGGCTTGTCGGTCGGGCGCGGCGGCTGCGGGATGAATTCGTCAACAGCAGCCATCAGCTTGTTGATCGAATCCTTGCCGATTGCGTCGTCACGGCCTTCGAGAGCGGCAAGAGCCGAACCCGGAATGACGGGGATGCTGTCGCCGTCGAAGCCATAGCTGCTGAGCAGTTCGCGGATTTCGAGTTCGACGAGCTCGAGGATTTCGGCGTCATCGACCTGGTCGACCTTGTTCATGTAAACGACGAGTGCGGGAACGCCGACCTGACGAGCAAGCAGGATGTGCTCACGGGTCTGGGGCATCGGGCCGTCAGCAGCGTTCACAACGAGGATCGCGCCGTCCATCTGGGCAGCACCGGTGATCATGTTCTTCACATAGTCAGCGTGACCCGGGCAATCGACGTGCGCATAGTGACGGTTGGCGGTTTCATACTCGACGTGTGCGGTCGAGATGGTGATGCCGCGCTCGCGCTCTTCGGGAGCCTTGTCGATGTTGGCATAGTCGGTGAAAGTAGCGCCACCGGTTTCAGCGAGCACCTTGGTGATCGCGGCGGTCAGCGTGGTCTTGCCATGGTCAACGTGACCGATGGTGCCGATGTTGCAGTGCGGTTTCGTCCGCTCAAATTTAGCTTTAGCCATTTTTCAAACCTTCTTTTTCGATTTGGTATGTTGATCAGTTGGGACGACGCCTGCTGAATCAGGCGCCGCCATTAGTCTCTAATTGCCGGTCAAGCAAGCTTCTCTTTGACTTCGGCCGCGACGTTCGCCGGCACTTCGTCGTAATGCGAAAAGTGCATCGAGTAGTTGGCACGTCCCTGTGTGAACGAGCGGAGCTGGTTCACATAGCCGAACATGTTGGCCAGCGGCACCATGGACTCGACAACCTGTGCGTTACCGCGGGTGTCGGTGCCCTGGATCATGCCGCGACGCGAGTTCATGTCGCCGATGACGTCACCCAGATATTCTTCCGGGGTTACGACTTCGACCTTCATGATCGGTTCGAGAAGCTTGATGCCTGCCTTCTGCGCGGCTTCACGCATACCGGCACGACCTGCAATTTCGAAGGCCAGAGCCGACGAGTCGACATCGTGATAGGCGCCGTCATACAGTTCGATGTCAAAGTCGATGATCGGGAAGCCGATAAGCGAACCGCTTTCAGCGGTTTCGCGCATGCCCTTTTCAACGGCGGGGATATATTCCTTCGGAATGTTACCACCCTTGACCGCATCGGTGAAGGTGATGCCCGCGCCACGTTCGCCCGGAGTCACCTTGAACTTGATGCGACCGAACTGGCCCGAACCACCCGACTGCTTCTTGTGGGTATAGTCAACGTCGACAGGGCGAGCGAGATATTCGCGATACGCAACCTGCGGCGCGCCGACATTGGCTTCGACCTTGAATTCACGACGCATACGATCGACGATGATGTCGAGGTGAAGTTCGCCCATGCCCTTGATGATCGTCTGGCCCGATTCATGATCGGTCGAAACGCGGAACGAGGGATCTTCAGCCGACAGGCGGTTGAGCGCGATGCCCATCTTTTCCTGGTCAGCCTTGGTTTTGGGTTCAACCGACAATTCAATAACCGGCTCGGGGAATTCCATGCGCTCAAGCACGATCGGATCGCGTTCGGCACACAGCGTATCACCGGTGGTGGTTTCCTTCATGCCGGCAAGCGCGATGATGTCGCCAGCAAAGGCTTCATCAATATCCTTACGCTCGTTCGCATGCATTTCGAGCATACGGCCGACCTTTTCCTTCTTGTCCTTCACCGAGTTCAGGTAGGTGCCCTTGGTGAGCGTACCCGAATAGATGCGGATGAAGGTGAGCGAGCCCACGAACGGATCGTTCATGACCTTGAATGCGAGTGCCGAAAAGGACGCATCGTCGGCAGCCTTACGGCTATCCTTTTCGTCGCTGTCCATCTTCACGCCCTGTACGTCGGGAATGTCGAGCGGCGAAGGCAGATAGTCGACAACGGCGTCGAGCAGCGGCTGCACGCCCTTGTTCTTGAACGCCGAACCGCAAAGAACGGGGACGAACGACTGGTTCAGCGTGCCCTTGCGGATCAGCGCCTTCAGCGTTGCAACGTCGGGTTCATTGCCATCCAGATAGGCTTCCATCGCGGCATCGTCCTGCTCGACGGCAAGTTCGATCAGCTTTTCGCGATATTCGGCTGCCTTGTCAGCAAGATCGTCGGGAATTGCGACATATTCGAATTCCGCGCCAAGGCTTTCATCCTTCCAGATGATACCGCGGTTTTCGACCAGATCGACCAGGCCCTTGAAATCGCTTTCTGCGCCGATGGGCAGATAAAGAACAGCCGGGGTTGCACCCAGACGGTCGATGATCGTCTGTACGCAATAATAGAAGTTTGCACCGGTACGGTCGAGCTTGTTGATGAAGCACATCCGCGGAACGCCATATTTGTCAGCCTGGCGCCAAACGGTTTCCGACTGCGGCTCAACGCCGGCAACGCCGTCAAACGCGGCAACCGCGCCGTCAAGCACGCGCAGCGAACGTTCGACTTCAATCGTGAAGTCAACGTGACCCGGCGTGTCGATGATGTTCAGGCGATGTTCGTTCCAGAAGCAGGTGGTTGCTGCTGAAGTGATCGTGATGCCACGCTCCTGCTCCTGCTCCATCCAGTCCATGGTCGCAGCGCCGTCATGGACTTCGCCGATCTTGTAGGACTTGCCGGTGTAGTAAAGGATACGCTCGGTCGTCGTGGTCTTACCGGCATCGATGTGCGCCATGATGCCGAAATTGCGATATTTTTCCAACGGATGGCTGCGTGCCATGGTCTTCACTCCAGTGAGAGGGCGGTAGGGCCCTATAGTTGCGGGGGCCGGTCAGAAACCGGCCCCCTATATTCGCTTATGACGCTATCGTTGACTGGCCGAGGCCAGCTTACCAGCGATAGTGTGCGAAGGCGCGGTTGGCTTCTGCCATGCGGTGCGTGTCTTCGCGCTTCTTGACAGCGTTTCCACGGTTGCTGGCGGCATCCATCAGTTCACCCGACAGACGAGCTGCCATAGTGGTTTCGCTGCGGTTGCGCGCGGCCGTGATCAGCCAGCGGATAGCAAGAGCCTGCGCACGTTCCGGACGGACTTCGCAGGGGACCTGATAGGTCGCACCACCGACGCGGCGGCTGCGCACTTCGATGCCGGGCTTCACATTGTTCAGCGCATCATGGAAGAGCTGAACCGGATCCTTCTTGGCGCGGGTTTCGACGGTTTCAAGCGCGCCATAGACGATACGCTCTGCAACCGACTTTTTCCCGTCGAGCATCAGGTTGTTCATGAATTTGGAAAGGACGATATCACCGAACTTGGGATCGGGAAGGATAACGCGCTTTTCGGGACGACGACGACGTGACATTTCTTATGTTCTCCCGATCTTACTTAGGACGCTTCGCGCCATATTTCGAACGCGACTGCTTGCGATCCTTAACGCCCTGGGTGTCGAGCACGCCGCGCAGGACGTGGTAACGGACACCGGGAAGGTCGCGAACACGGCCACCGCGGATAAGCACAACGCTGTGCTCCTGCAGGTTGTGGCCTTCGCCCGGGATGTAGGAAATGACTTCGCGCTGGTTGGTCAGACGGATCTTGGCAACCTTACGAAGCGCCGAGTTCGGCTTTTTCGGAGTCGTGGTATAAACACGGGTGCAGACACCACGCTTTTGCGGGTTCTGATCCATTGCAGGGACCTTTGACTTGGCCTTCTGCGGAACGCGGCCCTTGCGGACCAGCTGGTTAATAGTCGGCATATCTTCACCTTAAAAAGACAAGCGGTTACTCCACATATACAAGCCGTTGGTGCGACGGAGGCTCAGCCTTTGATCCGCCCGGCCTGATACATGATGTTCAGCCTATGTAGATTTTCCTCGGCATGATGCCTGATTCGCAGGCTATCCCAAGGAAGGCGCGCGCTTAGCGGCAACCTGGCATATCGTCAAGTCTCAGTGACGGACGACATGCGCGGTTACCGCGGGCGCTTCAGTCAATCGATCAGACGATCGTGACCGAGAAAAGCATCGTGCTCAGCATCAGCGAAGCGACGAGGGAGAAGAGCTTTTCCATGGGGTGTCCTTTCTTATTGGACCTTGCCAGCTATGCATGCCGGCTGCAGGTCAGGAATTACCCAACGGACATCCTTATATTATCGTTATCAGGCGCTATTAGAGGACAAAGCCTCGCAATGCAATTGTCAACTAAATCAGTTGAATTGCATTTTATGCAACTAGATAAGCTTTCTCCCTCTCGACCATTGCACTGCGACCAACGCCATCAGGAAAACCAGCAGAAAGTCGAGGAATGTGGTGTAGAACAGCCAGATATCGGTCGAGAATGTCCGCGCTACCATCCAGTTTAGCGCCGCCATCACCACGCCGACAACTCCCATTGCCAGCGAAAGCCGCGCCGGAATGATGTCGCTATAGGCCACATAGCGCGAAAGGCCCTTGCCCAGCCATTTGCCGCCCAACAATCCATCGGTGACAAAGGCAGTCGCCCCGATCAGGCCAACAATGGTGGAGCGTTGCTTCACCCATTGGTCATCTTGGAAGAACCAAGCAAAACCGGCCGACAGCAACAGCATGATGATCCCGAAACTGGCAAGCCCGCCGAGAAGGTCGATCTTCGTAATGCGCTGCACGATCATCAGAGTGATCCCCGCCGCTGCACCAAACAGCGCTGCCTCTGTCAAACCGACATATTTGCCGATGACGAAGAACAGCAGACCAAGGATGATGTCCACGCCGATCGGAATGCGGTTCGCCTTCAGCTTGTCGAGATCATAGGCCGGATCCTGCTCGCCATCACCGCTTTCGGAAACCAGCATCTTGCGCGCCCGTTCCGGCATTTCGATTTTCTGTCCTGGGTGGCTTTCGTGCACCAGTTCGCCATCGACGCGGACCGCGATGGCAATGCTCCACCAGTTGAAACATCCGGCTTCAACCTCGATCTGCTTGCCGCTTGGCAATTGCGCCCGGATCTTGTGGTTGCGAGCGGCTTCGGGCCCCTGCACGGGCGTATTGTCCCAGCCATGCTCTATGCCGGCGATCGAAAGCAGGCTGAGCGAACCCTTGAAACCGGACCGGAAATCAAGCTGGCAAGGCAGGCCATCAACTTCAAATTTGCAGCGATAGGACCAGATGCGCAGCCCCGTATCCGGTGGACTCATTTATGATGCTTCCCGATAAATTCGGCCATGCGCGCCTGCGCAACGCGGCTTTCCGGCAGGAAAAAAATCGGCCAGTCGTGCATCAGCCCGGCCTCTTCCACATATTCGGTCGTCGGCACCTTCGCCTTTAGCGCCCGGGCATCGGGCACCAATATATCGTCGCCGCCGCCAAAGGAGAGAATGGGCGGCAGCCCTTCCCAATTGCCGTGGATTGGCGCAACGCGCGGGTCGTTGAGCGGCAATTCGCCAGCATAAACGCGTCCCGCAGTCTGCGCGCCGGAAATGGTCAGCACGCCATCACGCGGTTCGATCACCTTCTGGTCAGGATGCGTCATGGCAACATCAAGCCAAGGACAGATGAGGATGAGCGCTTTGGGCAGCACCCCGGCCTCATCGCGGGCTGCATGTGCAACCGCCGCGCACAGCCCCGCGCCTGCACTGTCACCGCCCATGACGAACGGCCCTGCCCTTTCGGGCGTGAATTCACGATAGAAACGCAGCGCCCAGTCGACAGTGACCTTGGCGTCAGCCTCCGGTGCGAGCGGATAGAGCGGCGCCGTGGTCACGATGCCATGCTTTTCGGCCATATGCGCATAAAATTGCCAGTGAATATCCGCTGCCGGATAGACATAGCCGCCGCCATGCCAAAAGAGCATCTGGCCGGTCACCGGGCGGTTTTTGGGGGCGATGCGAAAAACCTTGCGGCCATCAAACAGGCTTTCGCGAACGTCCAGGCGCGCGCGCATCTTGGCCGTGGGAAATGGCTGCTTCTCCCGGCTTTCGGCGATCCGCCCTTCGAAACCCGGGCCATCGGAAAAGCGCCTTCGCACAACACCGGTGGTGCGAAGCAGGGTAGAAATCAGGCGGGCAGTCAGGCTAGGCATGGCATTTCTTTGAAGCGTTTGACAATTGTTGGGCGCACAGTGCCGCATTGCGCGCAAAAGGCAAGCGGTCACAATGCCTGTATCGAAAGCCTGCTTTCATCACCGGACAGGCTTTGTTAAACGCATGCCATGTCAGGGGAATTGGAGGCCGCCGGAACGGCGATAGAGGGCGCGCTGCTTGGCGCGGCGATAGACAATGCGGGCAACGCCGGCAGCGGCGCGGCGGGCGGGGCATGCCTCAATTGCGGCGCGCAGCTTTCCGGGCCCTTTTGCGTCCAATGCGGGCAACACGCCCATGTCCACCGTACGCTTGCCGCCATCTGGCACGATATCCTGCATTCGGTCCTCCATTTCGATGGCAAATTCTGGCGCACGCTCCCCCTGCTCGCACTTCGCCCGGGCGAGTTGACACGCCGCTATATCGCAGGCGAGCGCGCGAAATTCGTATCGCCCATGGCGTTGTTCCTGTTCTCGATATTCCTGATGTTCGCAGTCTTCAGCTTCATCGGCAGCCCTTTTTCCGGTCCGAACGGCCCCGACCTGCAGCGCGACATCGCGCAACAGGCCAAGCAATTGGATAGCGAAATCGCGGTCACGCAGAATCAGATCGCCGACCCTGACGTCGCTGCCGCAGACAAAATTGGACTGAAAGCCAAGTTGCAAGATCTGAAAGGCGAAAGGAATGGCATCGCCCTGATCCAGACCGGCAAGGTCAAATATCGCGATGCCGACAGCGTCGCGCGCGATGGCAATATCAGCGTCTCCGCGCTCAATGGCCCTGTCACCGGCATCAAATGGCTGGATGAAGGGGTGCGCAATGCCGCTGAAAAGACGGTCGCCAACCCCAGCCTGGCTCTCTACAAACTCCAGTCGAACGGCTATAAATTTGCTTGGCTGCTCATCCCGCTTTCACTTCCCTTCCTGTGGCTCGCGACGCTTGGCGTGCGCGGGCATCGTTTCTACGACCATGCGGTATTCGCCACCTATTCAATCTCGTTCATGAGCCTGTTGTTCCTGACGGTCGCGATATTGGCGAAGATCGGCCTATCCGAAGGCTGGCTGGTCCTCGCCTTTTTCGTGATTCCGCCGCTGCACCTCTACAAGCAACTTCGCCACGCTTATGGCTTTGGCCGGCCAAGTGCCGTGCTACGTTTAATGATCCTGTCACTTTTCATCTGGATTGTGCTGGCACTGTTCGCCTCCATTTTGCTCTTTCTCGGGATTCTTGGATAAATGACCTCTGTTTTCGATCGCCGCCTGCTCCTCAAAACCGGGACTTTGGGCCTTGGCGCGATCAGCCTTCCCGGCGGCGCACTCGCTGCGATGCAGGCCGCGCTCACTCCGGGATTCAGCCATGGTGTTGCCAGCGGCGAACCCGGCCCCGATTCAATCCTGCTCTGGACACGCTTTGTCGCCGAACAGTCGGAAACCAGACTGATTGCAGAGATCAGCGAAACGCCCGATTTCCGGAAAATCCTGTCGGCTGCCGAAGTGCGCGCCACACCCGCCCGCGATCATATTGCCAAGGTCGTTCTGGGCGGCCTTTCCCCCGGTCAACGCTATCATTATCGCTTTGTCGCGGCCAATGGCAGTGTATCGCCGACCGGGCAGACACGCACCCTTCCGACAGGCAAGGTCGACCGCTGCCGCATGGCGGTCTTTTCCTGTTCGAACATGCCCTTTGGCTGGTTCAACGCCTATGCCCATGCAGCGCAGGTGGGCGATTTCGATCTCGCTTTGCACCTTGGCGACTATATCTATGAATATCAGCGCGGCAATTACCCCTCCACCAAGGATGCTGTGGCAGGCCGACTGATCGAGCCGGCAAATGAAATTGTCAGCCTGGCCGATTATCGCCTGCGTTATGCCAGCTATCGCGCCGATCCGGATTTGCAGGCGCTGCACGCACGCGTGCCGATGCTGTGCATGTGGGACGACCATGAATTCACCAATGACGCCTATGCCGATGGTGCGCAAAACCATCAGCCGCACGAAGGCGACTGGCAAATGCGCAAGCGTATCGCCGAACAGGCATGGCGCGAATGGATGCCGGTCCGCGACCTTGGCGACACCCCCTATTGGTCCAGCTATCGTCTTGGCGATCTGGGTGAAATATTCCTCACCGAAAGCCGCATCAGCGCCCGTTCAAAGCCAGCCGAAATGGATGTCCCGCGCGGCGCCGACAGCGCCGCAACGATGGCCGCAATGAAGGATTTCGTCAGTGGCGATTGGCAATCGCCTGCCCGCACCATGCTGGGCGACGCACAGGAAAAATGGCTTGCCGACGGATTTGGCCGCACGGGCAAAAGCTGGAACATCTGGGCGCAGCAAACGATCATGGGCACCGTCCGCCAGCCCGAAGATACGCCAAGCTGGCTGCCGCCCGAAACCCCTGCCTTTATCCGCCAGCGTGTTGCCCGCGGCGCAATCGCGGCAAAGGCCGGCATCCCGACCAGTCTTGACGCATGGGATGGCTATCCGCTCGCCCGCGCCCGTTCATTGGGGGCCGCACAACAGGCCAATGCCGATCTGATTGTCCTGACCGGTGACAGCCACAATGGCTGGGCGTTTGACCTGTCCAATGACGGCAAGCGGGCCGGCGTCGAATTTGCAGGGCAAAGCGTATCTTCACCCGGTTATGAAGCCTATTTCACCGGCGCATCGCCGCAAAGCATCGCCAACGCGCTGCGCCAGACCAACCCCGGCCTCAAATGGGCGGATACCAGCCGCCGCGGCTATATGCTGGTCGAACTAACGCCGGACCGCGCGACAAGCGAATGGCGCTTTGTCGAAACGGTGAAGGAACGCACGCCGCGGCTCTCCGGCCTGCACCGCATGTCGACCCAAAAGGGCAGACGTCAATTGGGTTGAACCTGACGGCTGCCTACGCGCCGCTTATGGTCATCAACTGCGACGGGAAAGGCATGGCGAGCGCCGCTGCCTCAGCCCCGCCGCCTTGGAGCCATGTGGCATAATCTGCCTCTTGAAGGATCACCGGCATCGCCTTTGGGTGCAGCGGCGCGACCAGCGGATTGGGATCGCACGTCAGAAATGCGAAAACTTTCGCACCGGCTTCGATGCGCCAAATACCGGCAAAGGCGCCCAAACTGCGATCGCGCAAGCTGAACCAATGTTCCTCCCGGCCAGCACCGATTTTCGGCTCGGCAAAACGGGTGAAGGGAACAAGACATCGCTGTTCGGGCCGGGCCAGCATCGAACGCCAAAACGGGCTAGCAAGATTGCGCACATTAGTGACATATTTCGTCACCTGCGTTCCCGGCTTTTTACCCGGCAGCGAAAGTGGCAGGCCCCAGGCCATCACATCGACAAAGGCACCCTCATCTGCCTGCCGCACAACCCAAGCCTTGCGCCGCGGCCAGACATCTTCCTGAACCTCGGCTGCATCGGCGGGCATCGGCGCCTTAAGGCTCCAGCCGATGAATTCGCGCCATGTAGACACCTCGGACTGGAAACCGGGCCGGTTCGCATAATGGTTGCACATAGCCCGAATTTAGAACCGATATATGGCAGGGCAAGAGGAGAGAAATGGCTCTTGGCTGAACTCAGCCAGCCCGCACCTGCCCCCATGGCCCAGTGATGGCCAGCGTCATCGTTGGCCACATCAGGTTAACGAATAAAGTCGAGCCATCGGGCGAGAAGCAGGCGCCGGCAAATTCGGTCTGCACCCGGCTCTTTGCGAACTGATAGGCCTTGCCGGCAGGGGTAATGCCGCGCAGGTGATTGTCGGTTATGTCCGTATATTGGTCTTCGCAGACCATCAAATGGCCCGTCGGCATCACGCACAGATTGTCGCCATAACTATAGGCGGCGGCATTTTTCGATTCATAGAAAAGGTCGATGCTGTCAGCCGCCACGCCCGCGCCGGGACGCAGGCGATAGATCTGGCCATGCTTGATCGCGCCGCCATCGGTACAGGTGAAATAGAGTTCATCCTTGCCCCACCATATCCCTTCGCCGCGGGCAAAAAGGGTCGCGCCCTTGGCAGCACCGCGCTGCCGCAAATCATCTTCAGGGGCTTCGGGATTGTCGAGCGGGATCCAGCGCAGCGACAATGGCTTGCCGCGTTCGACTGCAACACCATCCCAGTTACGGCTATCGGCAACGCCATTGATTGCCAAAGCTTCAAGGCGGCCGCCCTTGGCAAGTTCTCCCTTGGCATCGGGCAGGAAGCGATAGAGCAGGCCGTCGTCGCGGTCTTCGGTCAGATAGACGATGCCAGTGCGCGGATCGACGCAGGCGGCTTCATGGTTGAACCGCCCCATGGCCTTTAGCGGGACTGGATCGACCAACCCCTTATGGCTTGCGGGCACTTCAAAAATATAGCCATGATCCATGCCGACATTATCACCGGCGCGGGTCACATTCTCCTCGCAGGAAAGCCAGCTTCCCCAAGGCGTAACGCCGCCGGCGCAGTTGCGAATAGTACCCACAAGGCTCAGATACTGGCTTTCCACCCGGCCGGATTTCAGATCATAAATCAAGGTGGTGGTACCACCGGGCAAAGGGGCTTTGCCGCCGCCGGCCAAGCGATCATATGTCTTGATCTGGGCAGGGGCATCGCCGGTAAAGGGGCCGAAACGGCTATCGCGGAAATTAAGTTCATGGTTGCGCACCAGCGCGACCTTGCCGCGCCCCATGGCAAAGGCACCCATGCCGTCCCCCGCGCTCGGCACAACAAAGCCGTCGTCCATCAAATTGCCGAAGCGTGAGATGACCCGATAGGAAAAGCCCTTTGGCAGATCGATCAGATTGTTCGGATCGCGCAGCAACGGGCCATAGCCATGGACCTCATTCACCGCCGGTGGCGGTATTTGCGCACAGGCGCGCTCGGCAATGCCTGCAAAGGCAAGACTGCCCAGACCGAAATTGAACTGACGACGGCTGACTTCCATCATAACCTCCCGGAATTGATGCGAACCAGATGGCCATGCCACGCGCAGATGACAAGATCGTTGCATCGCGGACCTGCCTTAAGGAGCAGGATAGCTTGGCACGATTGGCTTAGCTTGATAGGGCGCGCGGCATGACTGAAATCTCAAGACCCGTTCGCACCCGTGTTGCCCCCTCACCGACTGGCGATCCGCATGTCGGAACGGCCTATATTGCCCTGATCAACTATTGCTTTGCCAAAAAGCATGGCGGGCAATTTCTGCTGCGTATCGAGGATACCGATCAGGTGCGCTCGACCCGCGAATCCGAAGAGAAGATCCTCGATTCATTGCGCTGGCTTGGCCTCAGTTGGGATGAAGGCCCCGATGTTGGCGGCCCGCACGGCCCCTACCGCCAGTCGGAACGCAGCGCGATCTATACCGAACATTGCAACCGACTGCTCAACGATGGCCATGCCTTCAAATGCTATTGCACATCCGAAGAACTGGCGAGCATGCGCGCGCAGCAAATGGCCGCAAAGCAGCCGCCGAAATATGACGGCCGCTGCGCAAAGCTAACCCAGGCCGAATGCGCCGAGCGCGACGCCAAGGGCATGAGCCATGTGGTCCGCATGATCGTGCCTAGCGAAGGCGTTTGCGTGGTGCAGGATACGCTGCGCGGGCCGATCGAGTTTGAATATTCGGTTGTCGACATGCAGGTGTTGATGAAATCGGATGGCCTTCCGACCTATCACCTCGCCAATGTCGTCGACGATCATCTGATGGGCATCACCCATGTCATGCGCGGCGAGGAATGGATTTCGTCCGCGCCAAAGCATCTGTTGCTCTACCAATATTTCGGTTGGGAACCGCCGGTGCTGACGCACTTGCCGCTCTTGCGCAATGCCGACAAGTCGAAATTATCGAAGCGCAAGAACCCGACGAGCATTCTCTATTACCAGCGGGCGGGATATCTGCCTGCGGCTATGCTTAACTTCTTGGGATTATTCATTAAATCTTCCAGTGAGGAGGATGAGAAGACCAGCATGCAGGAGCTGATCGAAGGCTTTGACGTAGCTCATATCTCTCTGGGTGGCCCTGTGTTCGACACCTCGAAACTCGACTGGCTGAATGGCCGTTACATGCGCGAGGAACTTTCAACCGAACAGTTTCTTGGCGAAGTTCGCAAATGGGCATTGAACGACGAATATCTGCTGCCGATCGCGGAAATGGCGCAAAGCCGGATCGTCAAAATGGGCGATCTGGGCGCATTGGTCGCACCCTTTTTCATGAACCGTATCGACAGCCTTTCCGCCGAAAAACTTCGCGATGGCGTCAAGATCGAAACAGACCAGCAGCGCGCAGCTTATACGCTTGCGCTGCAACAGTTCGATACAATGATCGAATGGAACAAAGATGGCGTCGATGCCGCGCTGCGCAAAACTGCGGTGGCGCTCGAAATCAAACTGAAAGACATGATCCGCGCTTTCTATCTTGCAGTTTTGGGCACCCCACAAGGTGTGCCGCTGTTCGATGCGATCACCCATCTTGGCCGCGACATTTTGCGCGAGCGCCTGCGCCACGCAATGGAACTGCTTGGCCCGGCCAGCAAGAAGGAGACCGAAGCCTGGAGTGCTTTGCTGGCACAGGCTGAAACTTCGGCTGGATGAACGCAACGATCGCTCTTCACGAAAGCTGGAAGGCGCCATTGCTGCCCGAATTCGAGGCCGATTACATGGCCCGGTTAGAGGCATTCCTTCTGGGCGAAAAAGCGGCGGGGAAACAGATCTTCCCCAACAGTGAAGAATGGTTTCGTGCGCTTGAACTGACGCCGCTCGAAAAAGTCCGGGTCGTGATCCTTGGGCAGGATCCCTATCATGGTCCAGGACAAGCACATGGACTTTGCTTCAGCGTGCAACCCGGAGTGCGGCCGCCGCCCAGCCTCGTCAACATTTACAAGGAACTGCAAACCGATTTGGGCATATCGCGCCCGCACCACGGCTTCCTTGAACATTGGGCAACACAAGGCGTGCTTCTGTTGAACAGCGTGCTCACTGTCGAAATGACCAAGGCCGCGTCACATCGCAGCAAGGGGTGGGAAAAATTCACCGACGCAGTGATCCGTCTCGTCAACGCCAAGACCGACCCCGTGGTTTTCATGCTTTGGGGCAATTATGCTCAGAAAAAAGCCGATTTTGTGGATAGCGCAAGGCATCTTATATTGAAGGCCGCGCATCCCTCACCACTCTCGGCACATAACGGCTTTCTGGGGTGTCGACATTTCTCGCAATGTAATGCATTTCTTGAAAATAAGGGATTGCCGCCCATCGACTGGGCACTGCCCGAACTATAGCCGACGCCCCGGCGCAAACCGGGGCGATGCCACAACTAGCCCTTGTACATGCCACCGATCCGATCCGTGTACCGGTCACGGATCATGTGGCGGCGGATCTTCATACTGGGGGTCATCTCGCCATTTTCGATGGTAAAAGGTTCATCGGCAAATTCGAATTGGCGAACCTTTTCGACAACCGACAAATCCTTGTTGACCCGGTCAACAGCGGCACGAACAGCCGCCCGGAATTGCGGATTGTCTTGCAGCGCGGCAAAGTCGTACTTCACGTTCTGTTCGCGGGCCCATTCCAACGCCCATTCGGGATCGGGAACGATCAGGCCGACAATATAGGGCCGCTTGTCACCGGACACCATGGCCTGCAAAATCTCGGGCTGCAATGTGAGCATGCCTTCGACCCGTTGCGGCGCTACATTGTCGCCCTTGTCATTGACAATAATGTCCTTCTTGCGGTCGGTGATCTTTATCCGACCTTTTTCGTCAAGATGGCCGATGTCGCCGGTATGAAGCCAGCCATCCTTGATGACACGGTCCGTTTCGGCTTCATTGTTCCAATAGCCGAGCATGACAAGTTCCCCGCGCACAAGGATTTCGCCATCCTCGGCAATCTTGACCTCAACGCCCTTCAGCGGCGGGCCCACTGTATCCATCTTGATCCCGACGCGCGGCCTGTTGCAGCTCACAACCGGGCCGCTTTCGGTCTGGCCATAGCCTTGAAGCAGCGTGATCCCGAGCGACTGGAAGAAGATGCCGATATCGGGATTCAGCGGCGCCCCACCCGAAACCATCGCCTTCATCCGTCCACCGAACTTGGCGCGAATCTTCGGCTTCAATGTGCGGGACAGCAAGAGCTTCATCGGTGCATCCACCAGCCTGCCCTTGCCTTCATAATCACGCTCACCAATGGTCAGCGCCTTGTCGAGAAGATAGCTCGGGAACTTGCCCTGCTTCTCGACAGTTTTGATCATCCGCTGGCGTAGCACCTCAAACAGGCGCGGTACGACAACCATGATCGAAGGCTGGGTCTCCTCAATATTGCTCGCCAGTTTTTCGAGACCCTCGGCATAATAGATTTCTGCACCGACACCGATCGGCAGGAATTGTCCCCCAGAATGTTCATAAGCGTGCGACAGAGGCAGGAAAGAGAGGAAGCGTTCATTGTCGAGGCCAAAATCCTCGCGCAACACCTGTGCTGCGCCGTCGACATTGCAGATGATCGACCCATGATGCAGCATCACGCCGCGCGGCGCACCGCCTGTGCCGCTAGTGTAGATGATGCAGGCAAGCTCGTCGCGGCCGACCTTGGCCATTTCCTCGGTCAACTCGGCAACATCGGCATCGCTGCCTTGCACCATATCTGCCCAATCGCGATATTTCTGGTCGCCTGCTTGGCTGACCTTCAGCGGTTCCATTCCGATAACAAATTCGCATTCGGACGAACGGATCACCGCCGGCATAAGCATCTGACCAAGCTTGGCCGTCGATACGATCACCGCGCGAGATTGGCTGTTGTCGAGGATATGCTGATGGTCGCGTTCAGTGTTGGTGATGTAGGTTGGCACGGTAACGCAGCCGGCGGCCATGATGCCCAGATCGGCTATGCACCATTCGGGCCGGTTTTCAGAAACCAGCATCACGCGATCGCCCTTTTTCAGGCCCATCGCTTTCAGGTTTTTAGCAAGCCCCGCCACGCGGCGCACGGTTTCGGCCCAGCTTATCGTGCACCATTCGCTGCCGTCCTTATAACCAAGGAAGGGCCGGTCGCCGCGCAACGCCGCGCGCGACAGGAACATGCTCACCAGATTGGGGATCGATTCGAAATCATTGAAATTATCTGACACTTGGCTCTCCCGAGGAGGTCCGGTGACCCGGACTTCTGATTCTGAATTTTGCTATCGCGTCAGATGGGTATGCGCAAGCGGCAGGTCAATGGACGCTTGCAGAAGGCGCGCTTCCTTCGATTGCACCGCCATCGATTAGACGCAACCTGCGCTTGCCATCAACCGCCATCGCCGTGCCTTCACTGCGGGGGTCGGCTGCGCCAATCCATTTGCCGTCGACCAGTTGCACGGCATTTACTTTGGAGCCCAAGTCACCTGGCTTTACCGGCTGGCCAAATGCTGCCAGCGCATCGATTTTTTGCGCCAGCGGGGTGTTTTCCTCGACCAGCAAAGCACCACTGCCAAAAAAGATGTTGGGAAGCCCGATCGCCTCTTTCAGCGGCAGTCCGAAATCAAGCACACCAATTAGAGTCTTGGTGACATGCATGATGATGCGTTTGCCCCCTGCAGAGCCGAGCGCCAATATGGCCTTTCCATCCCGGTCAAAGACGACGGTCGGGGCCATTGACGAAAGCGGGCGCTTTCCGGGCTCGACGCGGTTGGCAACTGGCGCGCCATCCTTTTCCGGCGCAAAAGTGAAATCCGTCAGTTCATTGTTGAGGAAGAAACCACCTGCGACCACCTGATTGCCGAACACCGATTCAATTGTCGACGTCATGTTTGCAATGTTGCCATTGGCATCGACGGCTGCGAAATGGGTCGTACCATAACGTTCGCCGGAAATTGCCGCAGTGCGAGGTTTTGCCCCCGGCGGATTTCCCGCCGGATAATCTGCACGTGCTTTCAAGGGATCAATCATCGCGGATCGCTCGGCAATGTAGCTACGGTCAAGAAGGCCCTCCACCGGCACGTCAACAAAGGCGGGATCCGCAAGATAAGCTTCACGGTCCGCATAAGCGAGCTGCATGGCCTGACCGATCAAGTGCCAGCTTTTGGCATCATCCTTGCCCAGCGCCTTGAGATCAAACTGCTCGATCGTGCCCAGGATCTGGAGCACCGTGGTCGCGCCTGACGATGGCGGGGCCATTCCGCAGACGACATAAACCCGGTAGGGCGCACAAACCGCATTTTGCTCAACAGCCTTGTAAGCCGCCAGATCCGCAAGCGTCATGTCACCGGGGCTGACCTTGCTGGTGGCAACAGCGTCGACAATCTGGTTCGCAATAGCTCCCGTGTAAAAGGCATCGGGCCCTTTGCGCGCGATTGTCTTTAACGTCGTGGCGAGCGCCGGGTTACGGATGACATCGCCTGCCTTTGCCGGTTTTCCATCAATCCAATAGATCGAACGCGCTGCGTCAAAATTCGGCCAGAAACGCGCGACACCCTCAAGTCTCGATTCCAGCGTCTTGTTCACGACGAACCCTTTTTCGGCGAGCCGGATCGCCGGCTTGAACAATTCCGCCCATTTCAGCCTGCCCCAGTTGCGATGCGCGTCCGCCAACAGCCGGATATTGCCGGGAACGCCGGCCGAATGTCCGCCCTGCCAAGCCTGCACAAAGGGCATCGGCTTGCCATCGAGCCCCATGAAGCGGTCAGGACGTGCAGTTGCCGGAGCGGTTTCCCGACCATTGATCGTGCTCAATTCGCCATCTTTGGCGTCGAAATGCACAAGAAAACCGCCACCCCCAATCCCGCTCGACTGTGGTTCAACAACGGTCAATGCCAGCATCATCGCCATCGCCGCATCAGCGGCAGAGCCGCCCTTCGCCAATATTTCGGCACCCGCTGCAGTTGCCCGGGGATCGGCCGATGTCGCGACCGCTTCCGACCGGGCAGTCGTTGGTACAGTCATCAGAACGGCAAAAAATAACGCGATAAGGCTGGCTTTTTTCATGTTGTCCTAGGTAACGGCCAATGCCGGTCGCGCAAGACCTCAATCAACGTCGATGCCAACAGCCTCGCTCATATGCGAAAGCCCGTCGCGGCGAAGCAGATCGACAAGCCCTGCGTTGATTCGCTGCGCCAGAAACGGTCCTTCAAAGACAAGCGCACTGTAAAGTTGAACCAACGACGCGCCGGCCCGGATGCGCGCATAGGCATCCTCCGCATTCGCAATGCCGCCTACCCCGATTAGCGGCAATTTTGCACCGGTGGCCTTTCGGAAATCTGCAAGGCGTTGCTGGGCGAGCACCTTTAAAGGCGCACCCGAAAGCCCGCCTGCCTCGCCGGCATGGTTCGATTTTAAGGCTGGGCGGGAAATGGTCGTGTTACTAACGATCAAAGCGTCGATCTCTCGATCCATCGCGACTGATGCAATATCGTCAATATCTGCTGGCTCAAGATCGGGTGCCACTTTCAGGAAAAGCGGCGGTCCGCCCTCGCCAGCCGCGCGGACGCGTAACAGCAAATCGTCAAGCGCAGCCTTATCCTGCAGTGCGCGCAGGCCGGGCGTGTTGGGCGAACTAATGTTCACCGTTACATAATCGGCCAAGGGCGCTAACCGCGCCATTGCCTCCACATAATCCGCTATCCGATCCTCGCTGTCCTTATTTGCGCCGATGTTGATTCCCAACGGCCCGGTCCGCTGGACCCGTGGCACTGCCGCGATCCTGCCTGCAGCAACTTCCATTCCCGCATTGTTGAAGCCCATTCGATTGATAACGGCAGCGTCTTCTACGAGACGGAAGAGGCGCGGACGCGGATTACCCTCCTGTGGTCGCGGAGTAATTGTGCCCACCTCGGCAAAACCAAAGCCCAGCCGTCCCGCTTTCGAAAAGACTTCGGCATTTTTATCATATCCAGGCGCTAGTCCCACCGGAGAGGTGAAAGTCAGCCCGGCAAGCTGCGTCGCCAATTCTGGACAATGGAATTTTTGCTGACCGAAGGGCATTCGCCGCAACAGTGCGATCGACAGGCCGTGCGCAGTCTCTGCGTCAAAGGCGAACAAAAGAGGGCGGAAAAGGGAATAAGACACTGATTCGGTATGACAGCGATGTCGATTAATGCGCAATCCCTATCACGTCCTTTTATGGTGCAACGAGGCGTAACATTGGCCATAAATGTCAAATGTAACTTGCGACAATGACGATTTCTTGCAAGAAATTGTAACATAAATGGTGCATACAGTTCTTGCGACCCGAAGGGCTCGACGTCGAAAGACCAGAGTTCTTGACCTTTGAAGGCCTGTCCTTGTGGCAGGCCTTTTTTTGCCCATCTCCTGCAGTTCAGATTGGACCAGGGCTGCAAAAGAAGCAACATTAGGCGTAACAGATGTAAACTGGCGCTGCGCAGTGAAAGGCCGCCGACGCAGCACCGCTCATTCTGGCGACACTTCAGAGCTGGGCTCGGTCGCGACCAGGGCCGGCTTGTTGTCGGCGTCGGGGCGCTTGCGACGACGCAAATTTGCACGCAGCGCCTCTGCCAAACGATCTTCTCGCGATTTGTTTTGTGACTTTGTCATTTTATCGCGATGCCAAAGCAGCGAAATGCTTGCAAGCGGGTTGACAAGCGCCACGCAGCTTCGCATAGGGCCGCCTCTCTCGGCGCTGCTGTAGCTCAGTGGTAGAGCACTCCCTTGGTAAGGGAGAGGTCGGTGGTTCAATCCCACTCAGCAGCACCATTTCCCTAAATCGATATTTCGCGCCGAGGCAGAGCGGTTAAGGGCCAGCACTGGCAGCGCTGCAATGACCTTATTGGGCCATCATGTCTTTCAACGGGGTTCCGCTATCACTAAGCATGGCCGGGGCAATCATGGCTGACGCCTCCACCAGCTTACGCCCCTGGACATAATCCTTCACCATATTGACGCAGTCGAGCGCAATTACCCGCCCTTCCTTCAGATAGATCACCGAAAAGCTGCGCGAGGCAGGATCGCCGCGCAGAACGCTTTGGTCATACCCCGATGACAGGCCTACTGTCTGCAGCTTTAGATCATATTGATTGGACCAGAACCATGGCGTGGCGCGATAGGGGCTTGGATCGCCACAAATCGCCTTCGCTGCGGTAGTTGCATGATCGTTGGCATTCTGCACCGATTCGAGGCGGATCCGAGCGCCGCCAGCAAAGGCGTTCACATGCGCCGCACAGTCCCCGATCGCATAAACGTCAGGTAGGCTTGTCCGGCAAAATTCATCGACATCAATGCCATTTGCACCCGCGGCGCCAGCGGTGATCAAAGGTTCGACCGCAGGGATGATACCGATGCCGACAATGGCCATCTGCGCCTCGACCACGCTGCCATCGACAAGCTGTACACCGCACACACGGCCGCCCTTGCCTTCAATGGCTGTGACGCCCACACCGGTACGCAAATCAACACCATGTCCCCGATGCTCGAACTCGTAAAATGCAGACAGTTCCGGGCCGGCAACGCGAGCCAGCACGCGCGGCAAAGCCTCCAGCAACACAACCTTCTTCCCGAACTTGGTAAGGACTGCGGCAGCCTCCAATCCGATATAGCCGCCCCCGATAACGGCGACCTGGTTGACGTCAGCCAGTTCCGCCATGATCGCATCCGCATCTGCACGATTTCTGACGCCGTGCACGCCGGCGAGGTCGCTACCCGGACAATCCAGCCGGCGGGGATCGCCCCCAGTGGCCCAGATCAATGCGCCATAGGTCCGGCTGCTCCCATCATCCAATACAACCTTTCTGGCCTGCGCATCGACACTGACGACGGTGCGGCCCAGCAGCAATTCAACATTCTTCTCTGCCCAAAACGCTGCCGGACGAATGCAGATGCGCTCGAACGACTTTTCACCCGCCATATATTCTTTGGACAAGGGAGGGCGCTCGTAGGGAATTTCAACCTCGCGTCCGATGATGGTCACATCACCGTCAAATCCGTTTTGCCTCAGGGCGATGGCAGCCTGTGCGCCGCCATGTCCACCGCCTACGATGATCACATTTTCAACCAACTCATCCACCTGTGCTTTTGGGTTTCATAATCATTTCAGCAAGCCGAAAGCCTTGGCCTCTGCAACCATCCGTTCTGCTTGCTTGCGATGTGGGATATCGATCATCTTACCGCCGAGCCCCACCGTTCCTGCCCCCGGATTGGCCGCAAAAGCCGCAAGGATTTCTTGGGCATGATCGACCTCGGCTGGCGAAGGCGTGAAGCATTCGTTGATGATAGCAACCTGCGCCGGATGGATCGCGAGCCGCCCGCTAAAGCCTTCCTGCCGCGCCAAGAGTGAGCTGCGCCGCAAGCCCTCATCGTCGCGGAAATCGGCATGCAGGGTTTCGATGGCCTGTACGCCTGATGCGTGTGCGGCGAGCAAGGTCAGCGAGCGCGCCAGCTGGAAAGTGAAGTGCCATTGCCCGTCTGCCGCGCGATTACCGGTGGCCCCGATTGCTGTTGCAAGGTCTTCGGCACCCCATGTCAGGCCGGCGAGCCGTGACAGACCCGCCGTGGCATATTCGCCAAGATGAAAGGGCGCAATGGCCGTTTCGGTGGCAACCGGAATGATAGGTATGCCTCCGAATGGAAGCGCAAGATCGACCTCAAGTGAATCGAGCATGGCCGACACCAAGGCCACGTCGGCAGGTCGATCCGTCTTGGGCTGGATAATGCCATCCGGCCTGCCGCCTACAACGGCGGCCAGATCTCCCTCGGTCAATCCCGTATCAAGCGGATTGATGCGCACCCAAATTTGCGGCGACCGCCGCCCTGTGCGCTCCATCAGGAATTGTGTGATCAGCGATCGCGCGGCGACCTTGTTCGCAGGCGCGACTGCATCTTCGAGATCGAGAATCACCGCATCTGCGCCGCAATCAGCAACCTTGGACAGTTTCTTTTCACTGTCGCCCGGAATAAACAGGAAGGAGCGTATCGGGAGCATCATTATACCTCAGGCTTTCGCCGTTGCAGGCCAGACCGCTTACACGACGCCACAAGGTCGGCCTTTTGGTTGAACGCTTCATGCAGGAAGGTAACGATGCCAGCATCAGACCGCGACTTTGATTGCCGCAATTCAAGCACCGTGGTGCGAATATTCAATGTATCCCCGATGAACACAGGTTTTGGAAAGCGCACCTCATCCCACCCCAGGTTGGCGATAGCAGTACCAAGCGTCGTATCGCCCACCGATATCCCGACCATCAGCCCCAATGTGAAGCAACTGTTTACGATCCGCTGACCATAATCGCTGTGCTTCATATATTCTTCGTCCAGGTGCAATTGTGCCGGATTGTGGGTCATCGTGCTGAACAGCAGATTGTCGGTTTCCGTCACAGTTCGACGTATGGGATGATCAAAAACCTGTCCGACAGACAATTCGTCAAACCAAAGCCCGGCCATTGCATTTCCTTTCAACTGCGGGCCTCTCAACCAGCAAATCGAAGAATAATCCACCCATTTGTGTGAGACAGGATAGTCGTCTCGTAACTGAACCGTCTTGACCGGACAGAGCTTTTGCCCTTGTGCGATGCCATGCGCTTCTTCTCCGACAATGCCGCTCCCGTGCACCCAAAGGTCATGACAGCAATCGCCGATGCCAATCAGGTCGATACTGCCTATGACGGTGACCAGCTAAGCCAAAGGCTGGACGCAGCTTTCTCCGAACTTTTCGAACATGATGTAGCTGTGCTTTGGGTATCTACTGGGACGGCGGCAAACTGCCTCGCGCTTGCCTCACTTGTCCAGCCGCATCAGGGCGTGATCTGCCACCGCGAAGCTCATATAGAAGTAGATGAATGCGGCGCGCCGGGCTTCTACACCGGCGGGGCAAAGCTGATGTTAATCGAGGGCGAAGGCGCGAAGATCACGCCGACCACGATCGAAGCATTGCTCGCAACAATTCGCGATGATGTGCATCAAGTCCAGCCAGCTGCTGTATCGATCACCAACGCAACCGAGTATGGCCTCGCTTATCGACCGGAAGAAGTCGGCGCGCTCGGAAACCTTTGCGCGCAAAGGCACCTTGGGCTGCACATGGATGGCGCACGCTTCGGCAATGCAGTTGCCGCACTGGGCTGCCCGCTGGCCGACATTACCTGGCGCGCCGGTGTCGATGCATTGAGCTTCGGCTTTGCCAAAAATGGAGGGATGAACGCCGAAGCGTTGATCTATTTCGATCCCGCCGTGGCTGATGCGGCACGCTATCGGCGCAAGCGGGCTGGGCATCTGCTGTCAAAGGGCCGCTTTCTCGCCGCGCAGCTTCTTGCTTTCCTTGACGACAATCTATGGCTGAGAAATGCACGCACCGCCAATGAAGCCGCCGCGATCATCGCACAAAGCGCCCCCGAACGCCTGTTGCACCCTGTCGAAGCCAATGAAATCTTCATCCGACTAAGTGCAGCCGAGGCAGCGGCACTGCGTGCGCAGGGATATGATTTCTATGACTGGGGGACGGACGCCGCACGGCTGGTCACGAGTTGGCACCATCGCGAAGAAGATGTCCAGCCGCTGGCAGAAGCGATTGCCGCACTATGACAAACGCACATTCTCCGACAGTGGCCGCAGAGCCTGGCCTTTTGAGCGCGCGGGTAGCCATCCCTTTTCTAATCGTATCGCTGATCTGGGGTTCGACCTGGCTGGTCATTCGTGACCAGTTAGGCACCGTGCCGGCCAGCTGGTCGGTCTGTTACCGCTTTGGTGTTGCTGCAGCAGGCATGTTCGTCCTGGCTGCCTTTAGCAGGCAGTCCCTTCGGCTCGATGCCAATGGCCTGAAATGGACTATCCTGCTTGGCCTGATGCAGTTCGCGTTGAACTTCAACTTTGTCTATGCGGCGGAGCATCATATCACGTCAGGACTGGTCGCGGTCATTTTCGCGCTGTTGATCGTGCCGAACGCCTTGCTCGGAAAATGGTGGCTTGGCCGCGACTTCAGCCGGAATTTCGTCATTGGCTCGGCCATTGCATCAGCGGGTGTGGCGCTGTTGATGCTTCAGGAATATCGAGCAGCACCAGTAGGCGGTGAAGAAGTGCTAATCGGCGCTGGGCTGACGCTATTGGCAGTTTTATGCGCGTCTGTTTCCAACGTGCTTCAAGTCGCACCCTCCGTCAGCCGCTTTCCGACAATGACGGTATTGGCCTGGTCAATGCTTTGGGGCGCACTGTTTAACGCCGCATGGTCCTTTGCAATCCATGGCCCCCCTGTGATCGAATTGCGCGCCGGCTATCTCAGCGGGGTGCTTTATCTCGCCATTATCGGGTCGGTGGTCACCTTCCCGCTTTATTTCGGCTTGATCCGCCAGATAGGTCCGGGAAAGGCTGCCTATACCAGCGTGTTGATTCCGGTAGTTGCCATGCTGCTCTCGACATTGTTCGAAGGCTATCAATGGACAGCAATAGCTGCAAGCGGCGCGCTGCTAGCCTCGCTAGGCCTCATCATCGCGATGCGCGCGCGTTAAATATGTTCGGCCTTTTCGGCTGACAGGATCGCTTCGAGGCCCTGGCGGTAGTCGCCATAGGCTGGCCGCCATTCCAGAAGCCGTTGTGCCTTGCCATTCGATATGCGCCGGTTCTCTGCGTAAAAGCCGCGTGCCATCGGCGAGAGACCTGCCTCGTCAATCGACTG
The DNA here is from genome assembly GCA_035196065.1 of Sphingobium sp. Classification (NCBI taxonomy): domain Bacteria; kingdom Pseudomonadati; phylum Pseudomonadota; class Alphaproteobacteria; order Sphingomonadales; family Sphingobiaceae; genus Sphingobium; species Sphingobium sp. The sequence goes on along the minus strand of CP136575.1, from coordinate 1,304,735 downwards.
CATTGGTGGCAATTCTAGCCCAAGCAAGGCAGCGGCATATTCGATTACAGCGTTCTGATGGCAGGGCAGATTGTCCGAAAGATTATAAACGCCGGCCCTCTGCCGGAAGCTCGCGATAACACCCGAGACGATATCGTCGACATGCACACGGCTGAATACCTGCTCCGGAAGGTCGATGCGATGCGCCTTGCCTTCCCGCACCCGGTCCAGCGCCGATCGGCCCGGCCCGTAGATCCCCGGCAGTCGGAACACACAAACATCGGTGCGAAGGCGCTGCCATGCCTTATCCGCATCGGCCCGCGCGATGCGTCGTCCAATCCCAACGGCGCCGCTTTCATCCACCCAGGCGCCACTAGTATCCCCATACACGCCGGTTGACGAAAGATAGCCTACCCATTCCGCTTCGCTTGCGGCGATGACATCTCCATAAAGGTCGATCACAGGATCACCACCGGCCTGCATGGGTGGCACGCTGGACAGGATGTGACTGGACTTCGCAATCGCCGCAAGGACCGCCTCGCGGTCATCGAAAGCAATCGCGCCCTGCCCGGCTGCGCGCCTCGTGCCGGCAACCTGCCAGCCATCCTTCCGAAGCCGCTCGGCGAGGTGACTTGACGTGTAGCCCATTCCGAAAATCAGCATCGTGCCGGTCATTGTGCCTCCATTGACACTGCCGCCAGTCACGTCAAGCTTATTGCCAAGCCGCAGGCGTGCTGCAAAGAAGGGCTATGGCCGAAGTCAGCTTGCAACCTGAAACATTGCGCAGCGATGCTCTCGCTTCTGTTCCACATGCATTTCTAGGCAGGCGGGGCGGCGTATCAACTGGCATCTATGCAGGTCTGAATGTCGGGCTCGGTTCGGAAGACGAACGGGCAGCGGTCATAGAAAACCGTCGGCGCGCTGCCGATGCTGTTCTGCCCGGTGCGAAACTTGCGCGGGTCTATCAGATACACTCTGCAGATGTTATCATCGCAGATGCGGCAGCCTTGGGCGACGATCCACCCCGGGCCGATGCTCTCGCGACCGACCGCCCCGGCCTGTTGCTCGGTATCGTCACAGCGGATTGCGTTCCCGTGCTGTTTGCCGATAGCGAAGCGGGGGTGGTGGGCGCGGCGCACGCAGGCTGGAAGGGTGCGATCAATGGCATCACCGACAACACCATCGCCGCGATGGAAAAACTGGGCGCGCACCGCGATCGCATTGTATGTGCGATCGGTCCGTGCATCTTGCAGAAAAGCTATGAGGTGGACGAAGGTTTCTTTCGTCGCTTTGTCGAGGCGGATGAGGCCAATGAACGCTTCTTTGCAGATGGCAAAGCGCAGCATTACCAGTTCGATATCGAAGGCTATGTCGCCGCCAGGCTAGCAAGTGCCGGTATCAGACGGATCGCATGCTTGAGCGAAGACACCTATTCGCAGCCAGAGCGGTTTTACAGCTACCGCCGCAGCTGCCACAAAAATGAAGCGGGATATGGCCGTCAGATTTCGTTGATCGGATTAAAGGCCATTTGACCGTTTGGGGGTGCCATCATAATCGGCGCGCAAGGGGAGAGACTGAGTGACTGCAAAAACGGCAGGATTGTGGGGCGGCATTGCCGTCTTCATGGTGATGCTTGTCCTTGGGCCGCCCGCATCCATGGCCGTGAGCGCGTGGCATGTCGCCGCGCTGACCGTGCTGATGGCGATCTGGTGGATGACCGAAGCCTTGCCGCTAACGGCAACGGCATTGCTTCCATTTCTGGCGCTACCTTTCATGGGAATTATGAGCGCGGGGGACGTAGCCAAGGAATATTATTCACCGATCCTGTTCCTTATCCTTGGCGGAGCCTTTTTCGCGCTCGCGATTGAACGGACAGGGATGCATAGACGTGTCGCGCTTGCAATCCTGAGCTTTGCCGGGAAAAGCAGCTTCGGCCTGTTGCTCGCCTTCATGGCCGCAACGGCTTTCCTGTCGATGTGGATATCGAACACGTCAACGTCGCTGATCATGATGCCCATTGCTCTTGCCGTGATCGCGGCGGGCGGGATCACTGAAGATGATAGCGAGGGTATGGCAGGCGCGCTCGTGCTTGGCGTTGCCTTTGCCGCATCGCTCGGCGGTCTGGGCACATTGGTAGGATCGCCGACCAATGCCATTTCTGCCGGGTTGATTGAAAAACAACTGTCGCTCGAGATTAGCTTCGTCGCCTGGATGAGCTTTGGCGTGCCGATATTGCTCGTCGCGGTGCCATTGACCGCATGGATTCTCGCAAAGGTGCAACGCATCGATGCGAAACCGTTCGATCCCCAAGCCGCAAAAAGTGCGATCGGGTCTGCAGGCAATTGGAGCAAAGCCGAAAAGCGCCTTCTTCCGCTGATCCTGGTTGTCATCGCATTATGGTTGATGCAGCCGCAGTTGGAAAGCGCGCTGCCCAAAGGTTCGGTTACCGATGGCACAATCGCCATTGCCTGCGCCCTGCTGCTGTTTGTGATACCTGATGGCAGCGACCGGCCGCTGCTGAACTGGAAGGAAGCCGACAGGGCGCCCTGGGGCGTGATCATGATGTTTGGCGGCGGCCTTGCGCTTGCAGCCGGCATCGCAGAATCCGGCCTCGCTGCATGGCTGGGCGAAGCGCTCAAGCCGCTGGCAGGCGTGCACCCGCTGATCATCGCTTTCGCGATCACCGCGCTGGTCATCTTGATCACCGAATTTGCCAGCAATGTCGCTACAGCAAGCGGCGTCATGCCGGTGGTGGCAGGCCTTGTTGCCGCGACGGGTTCCGATCCTTGGCTGCTAGCGATGTGCGCGTCGATCGCTGCCAGTTGGGGATTCATGATGCCTTCGGGAACCGGGCCCAATGCCATTGCCTGGTCAACGGGGCATGTCGCATTGCCCAAAATGCTCAAATCGGGGTTCCTGATCGATCTGTTCGGCATCCCGCTAATTGTCGGTGTCGTTTGGTTAGTCGCCAGCTTCCACAGCACGGCAATCTAGTTTCAATCGAAGCAATCCATGGTGTGGACGGTTCTAGCTGGAGCCGATAATCGGGCGCGGATATCAATTGGGATCAAAGACCTGATCGCTGATTTCAAGCAAGAACTGGACAGCCTCTGATTTTAAGTTGCAGGATTGCCGTCGCGCCAGTCGAGTATCGGCCAGCCGCGTTCGCGCGCCAATTGTGCCAATGGTTGATGCGGATTGGTGGCAAAGGCCTCATCAGCAAAGTCCAGCAAAGGCGCGTCAGAGATATGATCGGAATAAGCGCGAACATGGCAATCCTCGCGGCTTAGACCTTCTTGGGCCATCCACGCCTTGACCCGGTCGAGCTTGGCATTGTCGTAACAGTTATGGCCATCGATCCGGGCAAGCACATGCCCACTATCATCGGTGGCAAGTTCGGTTGCGATTACAAAATCAAAACCCAGCCGCGCGGCGATCGCCTCGACGTAAAGACGGTAGGATGCGGTTGCAATAACATGGCGATAGCCCTCCGCCTTCTCGCCATCGATGCGCATTTTCGCCTCAGCATAAACATTGCTGCCAAGCACAATGTCTGCATGCCGTTCAAGATGTCGAGCAAATTGGGATTTGGGCACCCTGCTGCCAATCAGCAGGCGCTGAGCAAATTGTTTGAGCCTCGACCGATCCCAGACATGCAGCGCGTATAGCAGCAAGCCAAAGGGCAGGAGGGGCAAAAGAAAGAGCCGCAGGGGCGATTTGTGCCACGCCATGTGGATCAGGAAGCCGTTGTAGGTCGCGCGTCTCGTTATGGTTTTATCCATGTCGTAAATCGCAATCAGGCATTTGCGGGCGCGCGTCATCGAACCGTCCATAACGGCACACAAAAATTTGCAAAGTGTTGACGCTTGTTATGCGGGCAGGAATGAGCCAATTATCGGTATATGGAGGAATTTGCGAAGCTGATCGAAGAAACACGGCCCGACGGGACGCTGCAACTTCGCCTCGAAGGAACGCTGACAATTGCGCATATTGCCGACATCGACAATCAGTTGCGGCAGATATCTGGCCCAGTTTCGCAAATCGATATCTCTGCCGTCGAACATATCGACACGGTTGGCGCATGGCTGATCTACCGCACCGCACGCAATCATGACGGGACAATTACGGGCGCTCATAGTGATGCACATCGGCTGATCGAGGCAGTTAGCGGTAGCGATTCTGCACCCGCGCCGGCGGCATCGCAACTGCCGCCCTTCTATCGCCTATTGAACGATGTCGGCCTAGCAACTGTTGATATTTTCCGGACCTTTATCGAGTTTATCGGCTTTATCGGGCAATGCGTGAAAGCCATTTTCAACCTGATCTTGCACCCTCGCCGTTTGCGCTTTCATTCAGTGGTGCAGCATTTCGATTCGGTCGGCGTCCGCGCGCTCGGCATTGTTGGCCTTATGAGCTTTCTGATCGGAATCGTGATCGCACAACAGGGGGCCGTCCAGTTGCGGCAATTCGGCGCGGAGGTCTGGACAGTCAATCTGATCGGACGACTGACGCTGCGCGAACTGGGCGTGCTGATGACGGCGATCATGGTCGCAGGCCGTTCGGGTTCGGCATTTGCTGCCCAGATCGGGACGATGAAAATCACCGAGGAAGTCGATGCCATGCGGACAATCGGCGTAGTCCCGGTCGAAGCACTGGTCATACCGCGGATCATTGCGACGGTCATCATGATGCCGCTGCTGGGGATTTATGCATCGCTGGTCGCTATCGCTGGTGGCGGCCTGCTGTGCTGGGTGTCGCTGGATATCCCGCCTGCGACCTTCATTGAACGCATTCGCGAAGTGACACCAATCACCGATTTTTACGTCGGCATGGTCAAGGCGCCGGTGTTTGGCGCGATCATTGCGATGGCAGGATGTTTTCAGGGGATGCGCGTACACGGCAATTCAGAGGAGGTTGGTAGGAAGACAACCTCTGCGGTCGTTCAGGCAATCTTTCTTGTTATCGTCCTCGATGCCTTCTTCGCCGTATTCTTCACTGAGATTGGCTGGAATTGATGCCCGACGCCGCCCCCGTCATTTCCGTTCGCGGCCTGCGCACAGCCTTTGGCTCGCAGGTGATCCACGACAATCTCAACCTCGATGTTCGCCCGGGCGAAATACTGGGTGTTGTCGGAGGATCGGGGACAGGAAAGTCGGTTCTGATGCGCGCGATCATCGGCCTGCAAGAGCCCGAGGCTGGGGAAATTGAAGTGTTGGGCACGTCAATGCGCGGCAAGGAAGAGGATGAAGCGCTGGAGGTGCGCCGGCGCTGGGGCGTCATGTTCCAGGGAGGTGCGTTGTTTTCCACGCTCACCGTCGCGGAAAATGTGCAGGTGCCGCTGCGCGAATATTATCCAGATTTCAGCGATGCCTTGCTGGACGAGATTGCGCGGTACAAGATTTATCTCAGTGGCTTGCCGCCAGAGGCTGCGCATAAATATCCGTCCGAGCTATCGGGCGGTATGAAGAAGCGGGCAGGTTTGGCGCGGGCGCTCGCGATGGACCCCGAATTGCTGTTCCTTGATGAGCCCACCGCTGGCCTAGATCCGATCGGCGCATCTAAATTCGACGAGTTGACAAAGGAATTGCAGGAAACACTCAGCCTGACAGTGTTTCTGATCACACACGATCTTGATACGCTTTACGCCATTTGCGACCGCGTTGCCGTAATCGCCGATCAGAGGATCATCGCCATCGGCAAAATCGACGAATTGCTGGCAACCGATCACCCCTGGATTCGGGAGTATTTCTCCGGCCCGCGCGGCCGTGCGGCAAAGCTGGGGCATCAACACACATGATTGGCCGAAATAGCCAATGGACAAGCCCAGTTCAGGGAGGCCATAAGACGAGCGATGGAAACCCGTTCTAATTATGTGCTCGTGGGCGCGGTTACGCTGATCCTCCTGCTGGTTCTGGCAGGTTTTACAGTGTGGCTTTCGCGTTTCAGCGACGGAAACAAAGTCGAGTATGACGTGTTTTTCCAGCAGTCAGTCAACGGCATTGCCAAAGGATCTGCGGTCACCTTTGCCGGTGTTCCCGTAGGTGAGGTGAGGGACATCAAGCTGTGGCGGCCTGATCCGGATTTTGTCCGTGTGCGCATTTCAATCAATTCTGATACGGCCATTTTGCAGGGTACCACCGCAACAATCAGCGGCGTGGGCTTCACAGGGGTGTCCGAAATCCAGCTCGACGGGGCCGTGAAGAATGCGCCGCCGATAGGATGCCCCAAGGAAAATCCCAGAAGCGCCTGCCCAGCTGGCCGGCCCGTCATTCCGACAAAGCCTGGCCCGTTGGGCGAGTTATTGAACAATGCTCCGCTGTTGATCGAAAGGCTGTCGACACTCACGGAACGCCTCAACACTGTGCTGTCCGACAAAAATCAGCAATCGATCGAGCAGATCTTGAACAATGTCGAATCGCTATCTGGATCGCTAGCGATGCAGGCGCCAGATCTTCAGGCAGCGATTGTAGAATCGCGAGCGACCCTCGCCAAGGCGGGTCAGGCCGCTGAACAACTGAGCGCATTGTCCGCTAACGCAAACAGCCTGCTCGATAGCGAAGGTCGCCCGATGTTGACCGAATTGCGCAAGACGCTGCGCTCCGCCAATGGCAGCCTCACTGCACTGGAAACCTCACTCAACAGCGCCAGCCCTGCACTCGAAACGCTGAACGCCCAGACGCTTCCGGAAATCAACCAATTGGCGCGCGATTTGCGGCGACTCTCGACATCACTGCAGTCGGTTACCGACCGGTTGGATCAGCAAGGCGTGGGGGGATTGATTTCAACCCCGAAACTTCCGGACTATGAACCGGGGAGAAGCAAATGATGACCGGACAGACAATGGGTTTTGCGTTGATCCGAAAGGCAGTGTTGGTTGCTCCCCTTGTGCTGCTTTCGGGTTGTGTCAGCTTCGGGACTGACGCGCCGCCAACAATGCTGGTGCTGAAAGCCGATTTCGTCGTTTCCGCCGGCAACGTGAAAAGCGGCGAAGTGAAAGATGCGCTGGTCATCATGGCGCCGGAAGCGCCAAGAAAGCTTGATACCAATCGGGTTGCCGTTCAAGTCGATGTCAGCAACATCGCCTACCTGAAAGACGCAATCTGGTCTGACAAACCCACCGTTTTGATACAACAGCTCGTCACGGAAACGCTGTCCGCCCGCAGCCCTCGATTGATATTGACCGAAAACGAATCTGCAGGCCGCGCCGACAGTTCTCTGTCCGGGCAGCTTTTGGAGTTCGGAATTGATGCTGCAACGATGGAGGCAGTAGCAAGCTTCGACGCAGTTCGCTCGAGCAGAGGAACCCCGATCATCAAGCGACGTTTTGAAGTGCGCGTTCCGGTCACCAAGGTCGATGCCCGTAACGCAGGGGTTGCATTGAACCAAGCCGCAAACCAGCTTGCGCTGGAAATTGCCGACTGGGTTATCGCTAACTGACAACCTTTGACGGCGCAAAGCCCGCTGGTGGCGGGCTTTCTGCAGACGAGACGGCGAGCACCTTAAACAAACCGCCCATTTCCGATGAGTCGACAAGCCGGTGCCGCGCGGCCCGCAACTCTTCTTCCCGATCAGGAACGGATCTGGCTAATGCCGCAGTGCGCGCATCAATACCCAGTGACACCAACCACTCGCCCTGCTGTACAGGACCGCTAACACGAAGCCCGCGTATCCTAGCAATGTTGGCGAGCTCGAGAAAATTGACATGCGCGGTCAGATCATGCTCGCCCGGATTTTCGAACGGATCGGCAAATTTGTGGCTTTTGACCGCCTGAAGCGTGTCTCCCAGTCCCGGCAAACTATAGCCATAATCGACTACCAGCATGGCTCCGCCCTGTACCGCCAATCGGCCCGACAGCTCATACATGATCCCACCGGCGTCAGGGCAGGTTTCATAGATGCTCGGGCTGGAGGTATTGCGGAAATCGGGAGGCACCAAATGATCCATCGGCTGGGAACCGGGCACTGCCGCAAACCTCTCTCCCCGGTCGCGGATGACTACCCGCTCACGCCATCCGGCATGTGTGCAAACCAGTTGTTGCACCGGCAACGCATCGAAAAATTCATTGGCGACAATAAAGAGCGGGCCGTCCTCTGGAAGGTCATCGAGCGAGGGTGCAAATTCGACACCGGCTATCTTTTCGGACTGCAGCGCGCGCAGCGCAGCGCTCTGCTCGACAAAAACCGGCGAAGGCTCAAAACCGAATGTGCGCGTTGTCCGCAGGGCATCGGCCGCTAGCGTCCCTCGCCCCGGGCCAAGTTCGACATAATAGGCCCGGCCCGGCTTGCCCCAGCGCAACCAGATATCAGCAAGCCATAGTCCAACCAGTTCGCCAAACATCTGGCTGATCTCGGGCGCAGTGATGAAATCGCCTTGCGCGCCGAACACATCGCCCCGGCCATAATAAGCGGCGTTGGCGACACGCATGAATTCCTGCACACTGATCGGGCCGCCACTTTCAATCTGGCGAGCCAATTGCGCTGCCAGATGGTTGGTTTCAGACGACACTGTTCGGTCCGGCAACAGGCTCAACCCGTTGCCGCCGACCGGCAGCAGTCAACACCAGATAAAGTCCGACAATGATCATCGGCATGGTCAGGTACTGACCCATGCTAAGCCCGGTTTGTTCAACCAAATGTTGCAGATGGGCATCAGGTTCGCGGAAATACTCGATTACGAAGCGGGAGACACCGTAAATGAGCGCTGCAGACCCGAAAAGTAGGCCCGGCTTGTAACGTGCGTCAGTCTTCCAGAACATGAACCACAAAATGATCGCCATTAGCAGTCCTTCGGCACCTGCTTCATAAAGCTGGCTCGGATGGCGCGCCACATCGCCGCCATTGGGGAAGATCATCCCCCAACTGACGTCGGTAGGACGGCCCCACAATTCGCTGTTGGCGAAGTTCGCTAGGCGCACCAAGAACAGCCCGAAAGGAACGCAGCATGCGATATAATCGCACACGCGCAGGAAGGAGAGGTTGTTCGCGCGCGCCATCAACCAGATGGCAAACAGCGTACCGAGCGTACCGCCGTGCAACGACATGCCACCTTCCCATAGCTTCAACACCTCCAGCGGTGTTGCCAGCATTCCGGGCTGGTAAAAAAGCACATATCCGAGCCGCCCGCCTAAGATGATTCCGAGCGTTGCGTAGAGGATCATATCATCGGCATGCTGGCGCGACATCGGCGAACCAGGCTTGCGGATCAGCTTCAACAACAGCCAGTAACCCAGAAGGATGCCGAAGAGATACCCCAGCGAATACCATTTTATCTGGAAAAAACCGATGTCGAGCGCCACCGGGCCAATGCCCAGATCGGTATAGCGAAGATACTCGCCTGCAGACGCGGCGACAGATGCAATTATCAAGATATATCCCCTCTTGGATTTGCGTCCCTATATAGCCACATAGGCGGCATAAAAAAGAATAAAGGAGAGTCTGACATGCCCACTGCCCTAGACCAAGCCATTGATGCCACCGTAGCGCGGCTGATGGAGAATGATGGCCCCTTGTCGGTTACCCATGCCGAAAAATTCGGTCAGCAATTGCCCATGCTTGCAAAGGCCCCGGCCAATCTGCGTGACTATTTTCAAATGTTTTGCGCATTGAACGCCGACAAGGAATTTCTGGTCGATGGCGATATTCGCCTGACTTTTGCCGAAAGCCATAGCGCAGCGCGCGCGCTAGCCGGCGGCCTGGTTCAAGGCCATGGCCTGCAGGTAGGCGACAGGGTGGGCATAGCAGCCCGTAATTCAGCCAATTGGATCATCGCCTATATGGCCGTAATCATGGCCGGCGGCGTTGCGACGCTTCTCAACGGATGGTGGCAAGGTGGGGAACTGGCGGAAGGCATCCGTATGGTCGGATGCCGTTATGTGCTCACCGATGCGCAACGCGCCGCTCGTCTTGAAGGCGAGGACATTGGCGGCGCAGAACTGCTGCTGTTCGAGCATGACAAGCTGCCGCTTGAAGGGCTTTCAGTGCTGATGGAAAAAGGCGGCGATGCGAATACCGAATTGTCGGCGCTTGATCCACTCGACGCTGCGACCATCCTCTACACGTCGGGCTCTACCGGTCAGTCCAAGGGCGCATGGTCCGATCATCGTGCCGTTGTTCAAGGCGCAATGAGCTATGTGGGCCAGACGCTCGTCTTTTTTGAAATCATGACTGCGATGGGCAACGGCCCGACGATGCAGCCATCCACGCTGCTTAACGTACCACTCTTCCACGTTACTGCGGCTGTACCCGTGTTGCTGCAAAGCTTCGTTATCGGCCGCAAGCTAGTGATGATGCCCAAATGGGATGCGGAACATGCCATGCAACTCATAGAAAAGGAAAAAATCACCTATTTTGTCGGCGTGCCTTTGATGAGTATCGAAATCGCGACCCATCCGAACCGGTTGAAATATGACCTGACCTCTTGCACCGCATTTGCCGCCGGCGGCGCGCCGCGCCCCGTCGAGCATGTGAAGCGGATCAAACAAGAGATGGAGTGGAGCTTCCCGCTGCTAGGCTATGGCCTTACCGAGACGAACGGTGTGGGCTGCGGCAACTTCACCGAAAACTATCTTGCCAAGCCCGACAGCACCGGCCCGGCAACCAAACCTCTTGTCGATCTGGCAATTCTTGACGATGCCGGTAACAAGATGCCGCAGGGTGAACGAGGTGAGGTTTGCCTTCGCACCATCGCAAACTTCAATGGTTATTGGGAAAATGAGGCAGCGACTGCGGCGGCCTTTACATCCGATGGCTATTTTCGCACGGGGGACATCGGCTATCTGGACGAGGACGGCTACCTGTATATCGTCGACCGCAAGAAGGACATCATCATCCGTGGCGGCGAAAACATCAGCTGCCCTGAAGTCGAAGCAGCAGCCTATGAACATGCTGCGATTGCCGAACTCTCCGTGTTCGGCATTGCCGACGACCGTTATGGCGAGGTGCCGGGATTGGTCTATTTCACCAAAACGGGAATGGACCTTTCACCCGACGAACTGAAAGCATTTCTGCAAGCGAAACTCGCGCCGTTCAAAGTACCGGTCCATTTCTGGCGTGTACACGAACCGCTGCCGAGGCTTGGAACGCAAAAGATCGACCGCGTGACATTGCGCAGGGAATATAACGCGAAAGCGAAAGAGCTTGAATATTGAACCTTTCGCAACGGGTTGCCATCGACTAGATGGCAACCCATGAACGCTTCGGCCGGTATCAAAGTGCGTCAGCGCGACATTATCGACCGCAACTTGTTGGCCGAAACCGTTACCCATGCAATTGCTGCGGCCCCCGAAGCAGAGCGCCGCGCCCGATTTCTGGAATTGCTGCAAGATGCCCTGCGCAAGGGCCGCGCAGAAATTGGAAGGCGCTTGGTTGAAAAGCCTTCGCAGGGGCGCAGCTGCGCGCGCGATCAAGCATTTTTGATCGACCAGATCGTCCGCCTTGCCTTTGATTATGCAACGAAGATTGCATATCCTGTGGCAAATCCCTCTGCGGCGGAACGCATCGCTGTGGTGGCTGTTGGTGGTTATGGACGCGGGGAGATGGCTCCGCATAGCGACGTCGATATTGCTTTCGTGACGCCGTACAAGCGCACGCCATGGTCGGAACAGGTCGTCGAAGCCATTCTCTATCTGCTTTGGGATTTGGGCCTGAAGGTTGGCCAATCAAGCCGATCCATCGATGAGACCGTCAAAATGGCGCTCGAGGATCTCACAATCCGGACATCGCTTTTGGAGGGTCGCTTCGTGTGGGGCGACCGCGATGTATATGAGGAAGCCGCCGCGCGGTTCTGGAACGAGGTCGCCGCGAAGACGGGTGCCGACTTCGTAGCCAAGAAAATGGTCGAGCGCGACCTAAGGCACAAAAAGATGGGTGATAGCCGCTATGTCGTCGAACCCAATATCAAGGACGGAAAAGGCGGATTACGCGATCTGCATACGCTTTACTGGATTGGCAAATATGTACACCGGGTCCGTTCGCCAGCCGCATTGGTCGACGTCGGTCTGCTGACCGCGGCGGAATATCGGAAATTTGAAAAGGCGGAAAATTTCCTCTGGTCAGTTCGCTGTCAAATGCACGATATCGCCGGACGCGCCGAAGACCGGCTGACCTTTGATCTGCAGCGCGAAGTGGCGGAACGCATGCGCTTCGCGTCGCGAAAGGGCCGCTCCGCTGTTGAGCGCTTTATGCAGCTCTATTTCCTGAATGCCAAAACGGTTGGCGATCTTACCGGACTTTTCCTTGCGCATCTTGACGAGACACTCGCTCGCAAAGGTCGGCGTTTTATCCCATCTTTCTCGCGCCGGCCGCGGAAGCTAAACGGTTTCGTTCTAGAACGCGGACGTCTTGCGTTGCCGGATGACGCGTTTTTTCAAGATGACCCGGTTCGACTGATCGAGCTGTTTCATCTCGCAGATCAATATTCGTTAGAAATCCACCCGCAGGCCATGCGTATTGCCCGCCGCGATGCCCGGCTAATCGGACTCAAAGTACGCAATAGCGAACGGGCCAATCAGCTTTTTCTCGATATTCTGACGTCGCCGCGCAACCCTGAAGCTGTCCTGCGGTGGATGAACGAAGCCACGGTATTTGGCGCCTTTGTCCCCGATTTCGGTAGGGTCGTGGCGCAGATGCAATTCGACATGTATCATCACTATACGGTGGATGAACATTCGATCCGCGCCATCGGCTTACTCGCGGAAATAGAGCGCGGTGACCATAAAGCCGATCACCCGCTGTCGACGGCCATATTCAAACAGATTGTCAGCAGACGGGTCCTATATGCAGCAGTGCTTCTCCACGACATCGCAAAGGGGCGCGGCGGCGATCACAGTATTCTGGGCGCGGATATCGCGCGACAGCTTTGTCCGCGGTTCGGCCTGACATCTGCGGAAACCGATACTGTCGCTTGGCTGGTGCGCCATCATCTGCTGATGTCTGCCACGGCATTCAAGCGCGACCTTTCTGACTTTAAGACCATATTGGATTTCGCGCAGACGGTCACATCGGCTGAGCGGCTTCGACTGCTGCTCGTATTGACCGTAGTCGATATCCGCGCCGTAGGTCCAGGCGTCTGGAACAGCTGGAAACGGCAGCTGCTGTCCGACCTATTCGAGGCAACCGAGGAAGTCCTCCGTCTTGGACACAAGCAGCGCGGCCGGGAAGAGCGGATCAATGCGAAGAAAGCTGCTCTCCGATCTGCCTTGCAGCTCTCTGATGAACGGTTCAACAAGTTGGCGCGCAGAATGCCAGAGGCGTATTGGATTGCTGAACCGGATGATATCATCGAGCGCAATATGCGGTTGCTGCTCTCCAATGACAGCGAACAGCTGGCGATTGATGCCTGCTATTACCCTGAGCGCGGCGCAACCCTGATAACGGTGCTAGCTGCAGACCATCCAGGCCTCTTCTACCGAATTGCGGGAGCGATTCATCTGGCAGGGGGCAGCATTATTGACGCGCGTATTCATACAAGTACCGATGGCCTCGCGGTCGATAACTTCCTTGTTCAGGATCCCTTGGGGCGGCCATTCCAAGAGGCAAGCCAGATTGAGAGGCTGCGCCATTCAATCGGCGACGCACTGGCCAACAAGGATAAACTAACGCCCCGTCTTATGGCGAAGCCTATAGCGTTGCGGCGTGCGGAGGCGTTTGAGATCGCCCCGTCAGTGCTGATCGATAATCGCGCATCGAACCGTTTTACGGTGATCGAAGTGTCGGCGGGCGACCGGCCGGCACTGCTCAACAATCTCGCGCTCGCACTTTTCCAGTCAAAGGTGACGCTGCACAGCGCCCATATTGCGACTTATGGCGAACGTGCGGTGGATACATTTTATATGACTGACCTTTTCGGCGGTAAGATCGAAAACAAGGCTCGGCTGAAGACATTGGAAAACAAGCTTCTGGATGCAGCCACGGGAAAATAAACTGGCAGACCATTGCGCGCAGACGGACCATAACAGCGGCATCGCTTCATCTGCAGATAAAAAAAGGGCCGGCAAAGCCGGCCCCTTCCTTATTCACTCAAGGTGAAGTGATTACATTCCCGAACCCGGGCCGTAGGTCACTTCAACGCGGCGGTTCTGCGCTTCGCGGACACCGTCAGCGGTATCAACAAGCGGCTTCGACTCGCCGAATGCTTCGGTTGCGATTACGCCACCGGGGACACCCTTCGATTCAAGATAGGCGCGAACCGTTGCGTTGCGGCGCTGCGACAGGCCGACATTGTAACGATCCGAACCCGACTTGTCGGCGTGACCGGCAAGCATGACGCGAGCGTTGCCGCAATTGGCATATTGTGCAACCGCGTTATCGAGGGTCGAAGCTGCGTCGGGACGCAGATTGGACTTATCCCAATCGAAGAACACGATGTACGGGCCAGTCTGGCAAACCGGCGGACGCGGCGGCGGCGGCGGCGGCGGGGGTGGCGGCGGCGGCGGCGGCGGAGCTACAACCGGCGGCGGCGGCGGCGGAGCGGGCTCCGGCTCAGGTGCGCCACCAAAGTTGTAGACCAAGCTACCCATCAGCGAGTGCGAACGGAACTTCGTGCTGACATCGCGGCCAAGGCGATCGACAAGATCAACGCCAGCAGCATTGAAGAAGCGATACTTCAGACCCACGTCCCAGCTGTCGCTGAGCGGAGCACGAACGCCGGCAAGAGCCTGCCATGCAAAACCCGTATCCGAATCATCGAGCCATGCCGGAGCAGCAAAAACTTGATTGACGTCAACGCGGGCAACGCCTGCGCCACCGCCAACAAAGCCCTGCAGGCCATCATCGTCGCCGAAATCGAGCACGCCGTTGACCATGAAGCTCAGTGCATTGGCATCACCGCCGGTATCATAGACACCGCCACGAGCAAGTGCAGCGCCGGCACCGCTCGGAATTGCCGAGAGCGCGCTGGCGAAGCTCTTGAGATCGGTTTCGCGATAGCCAACTTCAGCTTCAAGACGGAAACCGCCAAAGTCATAGCCGACAACGCCACCAAAGTCATAACCGGTATCGGCGTTTCCGGTTGCATCGATCGGCGCAGCGCCGATGTTATAATCGAGGTCTTCAACAAGCATCGCACCGCCGTCGACTCCGACATACCATTGGCCATCACGGGCCATTGACGGTGTTGCCAGAGCGGTGGAAGCGAGTGCCAAGCCTATGGCTAACTTACGCATCAACTTTCCCCTTCTTCTTTCTTAGGAATGAAAATCGGTGAATAGTTCCTACCGATTCTATTGGCAGCATGCAAGCTAACTTTGGGGCTAAACTGTTGCTAAAATGTCGCCTTTCAAAAGATTCAGTCTGCTGCAACTGCTTGATTTTACCTCGTCCGGATAGGCATAGCGCCATGTCTTCATGTCGTGCGCAATATCCCCGCATCGCTCAGCCTCGAGATCAATTCGCTCATGGCAGCCCGACATTCCGCGTCTACGACCGCGCCACCGGAAGGCGATGCTACAGTAGCGAAAGACACCCAACCTTGACCGGTATAATTGATCATGTACCCCCCTGGCCGATGCCAGACGCGCATTCCAAGTATAGGGCCAGTAAATCGCCAGGAACCACCCGTCCAATAGGCCAGATGGTCTTCTTTCCCGGCAAAACTATCCGAAGACGCATTGCCGACAAGCCAGCATTTGCCGGCATCGTTTATGGACAATGCAGGCGGAGCTGTCGCCACCCCCTCGACCAGCGGATGCAAGAGCGCATCCACAAGAACAAGTGCCTCATTATGCGTGATTTCCTTATGGGCCTGCGCAACTACAAGTTGCGGCAGCGCAAATCGATGCGTTTCCAATTCCATGATACTCCCGATCGAAAAAATGGCTCAGCGTCACAGGATTAATGTAAAGACATACGGCAGCGATCGGCCGAAATCTCCAAGCTGACGAAGGGCAATGTCCAGTTGGTCCCCAGGCCCGACCGGCCAGGCCGATAATGTGGCGGCGTCGATTTCCAGAGCTTCTTCTGTTGTTGTTGCGTTCAATAAAGTCTCGCTATCGCTAGATACCATGACCTCGAAGACAAGGCCGGATTCCGCCACTGGCATATCAACCCAGTCGAGCCAGCCTGGATCATGCCGTGCGCGCCAAATCCAATTGATCACGAGTGATCCATCGGACCGACTTTGGGCGCGACCATGCACCGGTGCGCAAGGCAAAACCGCCATGCCATCAACCTGCCGGGATGCTGTTACTGCCATATCATCGCCCATAGCTGTAGCAGCGATTTCAATAACATTTCCGATTGTAAGCGCCCGAAGGTCGGGAAAAGCGAGATTGTCGCGGTCGACAAAAACCGCCGCGCTTCCCGCCGGATGTGCCGTCGCAACGCCTATTTTCGCGCAATCGCGCAGCAGCATCCGCACTGCATAGACGTCACCGCCCTGCGGTTCGATCGAGCCAACACGCATCAACTCGTCACCAATCATCACATAGGGCGCATCGGGATGCAGCGGAGTTCCGGCGTTGAATTCTGGCGGCGCAGCATTGGTATCAACCCTTATGCGCATCGTGCTCGCACGGTCGATCAACTGCGCGGGATGCGCGCCTATGGGCAGGAGTAGCTCTCCGATCGCTGCGGGCCGGACTACCGACCCCGCGTCGAGATAGGAATCGTCGATACGTTGCGAAATCGCTGCCCGTCGCCATCCAGCCTCAGTTCCGCCCGCCGCAACGGCGAGGATAGGGGCCGTTGCCGCTGTTGAACCCACCGACGGCAGTTCGATCAGCTTCAAAACTGTCTGCCCTGGCAAGAGGTCTGGCGGTGGCTGGTGCCTTCCGGGATCGACCGGCTGGGCCTGTGTTAAACGGGGGAAGGCCCAACGGGGGCAGTCCACGATTGCATAGCCTGCATGATGTTCAATGGCGCTAATACGAATGCTGGTCGATCCGACAGCTTGGCCGATCGATAGGGTCTTCGGCCCGATAGCCAGCGCAATATGCCGGCGATCCCGGCCCGCATGACGCCGGGCTTGCAGGTTTCGGACAATCTGCCGAGCATCACTTGCCCGCAAAACGGCAGGTAAATCCAATTGATCTTCGGCAATGCCCTTTGGTGACCAACCGCCGCTTTGCACCCCGGCCTGATAGTCGCGATCCTGATCGTAATAGCGCAAGGACAATGCAGATGGATGACCCCGCGCACCTGCGCGACTGTCAGTGAAATTCCTTTCGGATTCCTCACCTTGAACCAACACCTCCCGGGTATCACCGTCAAAAATAATCTCGGGGTCAGGCGTAAACAGTTCGAGATTTTCGCCGTCGGGTCTTACCTGCGCTGCACTGGTTTCAATCAAGGTGGAAAGCGCCGTCCGGATATTGCTGCCCTGAAGGGCATATCCCGTGACCGCGTCTTCCGCCGTCCCCGACAGTGCCCCTTCACTGGCCGTTGCGCAGATATCGGCCAGCAGTACCGATCCATCACGTTCGAATAACTCAAACGTCATTGACGGAATTCGATTGCCGAAATCGGCCAGTTGCAGATTTTCAAAAACCGCATAGCAAATATCACGATAAGCAGGGCTTTGCCCGCCGCCTTCAGCCGAAGCGATTAATGGATCTGGGACTTGATCCGCATACCCTGAATGGAAACGGAATCCCGTTTCAACCTTGAAATCACCCGCATCGCCGCGCAGCAGATTACCTTCCGCCCAAATGCGCCCCAAGCGGGCAACGGGGCGGCTGGAAAGTGCGATCGCAAGACTGACCGAATAGCTGTAATTTACACTCGACGGCCTGCTCTTGCCGCCAGAAGTTGTGGTCCGTTTTTCGATTAGGTCTGTCGACCATATAACCGTTCCGGCAACACGCATTGCGCCGAAAATGGCTGGCAATTGCGTGCCATAGCTTGAGGTTTGGACAGCAAGCTCCTTGATACGCGGCCCTTCACTTCGCCTCGTTGCGCCAAAAAATACGGAATCTGCTCGCTGTCCAATCAGGCTGCCCACGAGACCGCCGACAGGCCCGGCAATCGCGCTGCCAATTGCGGTAAAAACCAAGGTTGCCATATCAAATCCTACCTAGTCGCCAAAGAGATCGCAGCTGCCAAGGCAAACGTCCGGGACGCAAGACGACGCGGCGGAGCGCAGCGTCAGCGTGAACCCATCCGCCGAGAGCGGCGATCATGAAGTGAAGCTGCGACGGCGACGGCGACACTAAAGCGAGGTCGCCGGGTAGACGCTCGTCAGGGCAATCCAACTCGACAAGAGCCGTCCCTGCCAGGCTCTGACGAACGGTTTCAAGTTGCTCTCCCCTGAGGTGATAGGGCCGCATGACCATGCGGTCAGGCAGCAACGGCCCCAACGCGATCAATGCAAGGCCGACGCAATCAAGCCCAACCTTGCTCGTCTGACCAAAAAGGCGAAACGGTGTACCAAGCTCAGCTAGGGCACGGTTCGCAATCGCGCGCCGCGCGTCATCGATTTCCATCAAAAACCAGGAAAGCGCGTAAGCAAGTCATTGCCCGGCAAATACGGTTCCCCACGAAAATTGACGGCATTGCCAAAACGTTCCGCGCAGGTGGAAAAACGTTTGTCGCAACCCTCATAAAGTTCGATCACAGCACCCGGCTCCGCAATTTCAGGGGGTGGTCTGTCAAGAATCAACGCAGTAGCCGTCGTGCCCAGAATGGAATGACGAAACCCGCAATTGGCGCCGCTTTGCCATCGCATTTCACCTTGGTCGAACTTTGCCAGATCGGCAGAAGCAAGCCCGTTGATCACGATTTCGACATCTTCAATTGCCGATAGCAAGGCGCGATGTCGGAAGCGCTGGCCATTCAGGCCGCATTTCGCATCGCAAAAATGCGCCCGGCATGTCGGGGAGGTAAATGGTGCAACAGGCGTGAGAAGCCGCGACGCTGGCCCGTCGACCTCGACTGAAAATCCGCTTGCATCAAACTCCACCGATCCCAGCCAGCCGGTTGCAAGCGGCCTGCGCCCCGCATTCACATGCGCCCAGTCGAAAAGGAAGATTTCCAGCATGGCGCCATCCCATTTGCCGGCCCTCAGATCGTCGGCACGAATGGCATCCGAACTTAGCGCCCCTTTGAGATCAAGCCCACCATCTTCGAGCCCCGATCTTTCAGTAATGGAAGTTGGAACAAGCCCGGGGCTTGCGCGATATCGCAGCCCGTCCAGCATCACATCTTGGTCATGGGAGGTGAAACCGATCGTGACACCGTCACTTCGCTCGAGCCGCCAGCCAAATGCCGAACTGGTAACCGGCCCCTCCAGCCATTGGTCCGCCATCAGCCTTCCTTAACCTCAACCAGCATCACCGATGGCATGGCTCCAGCACCGAAGGTTGCGCGGTTCACCTCAATACGGTCATCGACGAAGCGTACCGGAACATCGAAGCGGAAACCTGCAGTAATAACAGCGCCGGTTGCAGGCGGATCAGCAAAGATAATCTCACCCTGGTCGCCGAGCGACCAGTTGGTCGAGGGTAAGCCATTAATTGCCACACTGATCGAACCGGGCCTTGGCCGCGTGATATGCCGCACCTGCTGATCTGGGCCGACACCATAAGATTTTACCAGTGAAAAGCGGGTGCGGATGCCATCTCCGATCGCCAATGGCTGGTCGAGCGGCGTCGGCTGACCGAGCATCCCGTTCGAGCTGTCGTCAAACGGGTCAGAAAAACGAAATGCAATCGCGCTGCCGCGGCGCGCGCGGAAGAATTGGATCAATTCTGCAAGTTCGTCCTCGGATCGCACGCCCGGGGCAACATCGTATGACATGCGCGCATCCGACCAGTCGCTGTTGCGGCGCTCATGCCCTGATTTGGTTGTCACGATCTGAGTCGAAAATTCTGCGATAGCCTCTGCCTCACGACCGATTTCGACCGGAAACAAAATATCCTCAAATGCCTGCACATCGTCCTCGCTTTCTTGGCCGATCCGGAAATGCGTGAAGCCGTCGCGTGCGATTTGCGGTAGCGCCCAGATATAGGTCTGCGCCGTACCGCGCCTGGCTGCGCCGGCGGCGGCGAATTCAATGTCGCGCCATTGAGCCCGATCCTGCGGCCTCAACACAAAGCCGGAAAAATAATGCTGCTCCTCTATCGGATAGCCAAGCCGCACGGTCGCAAGCGCGACACCCCTTTCGGTCGCGCCATGATTTCCGGCGATGACCCAGTCATAATCTTCAAGCTGCAACACGTCGAAAGCAGGCGCGGCCCAGCCGATCGGCACATTGGCGCGTTGCGCATCTGGCGCGAGGGGATCGAGCACTGTCGGTAAATAGACCAGTACATAGCTGGTGAAGGGCACAGATCCCGCTTCGTCCCTCACCGCCGCGACCAGCCCTGCTGTTGACGTGGCAAGCATTTCCCCTGCCTTATCCAGCATGGCCTGCTGTGCGGCCGACTTTGTCCCGCGAATATCGCTGATCGGTACGGAAAGCGGCCCGAAGGCGGCGGTTGCGGCGGCATCATAGAGGCAGATCCGATGATCGGTCGTGATCCACCACCATGGTTCGCCGACCTGGAACTTTACCGGCAAGCCTGCCAGTTTCTGAATATAACCAAAGGCGCGACCTATCGCCTGCAAATATTCCATCGCGCCAGCATGAGCGGGCGAAAGCAAGGTCGAAGGCGGCGACCAGCCCGTCAGCGCCGGATCGCCATTTGCAGCGCGCTGCTTCCAATCGTTCCAGCAATGGGCATCGAACAATTCGTAGCTGAGCGAGAATATCAGATCATAGCCATAGGATTTTGCGCGGTTCGCAAAATCAATATGCCAGTTGCGGCAAGGAGTGTTTAGCGCCCCGCCGGCGAGGCTCACATAATGCCCCTCACCCAGCGGCTCGAGCCGGAAATAATGGCTCATTCCGACATAATGGTTGATCGTGTCCCGATATCCGAGCGCCTCTATCTGCCGCAGCAGACGTTCCGGCGTCTGGTTGTAAGCATCGTCATATCCCGTCGCCATTTTCAGATCATGCTCGGGCAAAACGACATCGCCGGTATCGAGCATCACCCCTGCACCGTCACAGCGGATCTGGTCCAGCTCAACCCAGCCTTCGGCGCCAGCCGGAAAAACCGATCCCTCCGAAGAATAGCTGGGCGGCACCATCGAAATGAACATGCGATCAATATCGCCGGCAAACACCGGTTGCGCTTCATCCGGCAACAAGAAGCCGCCCTCAAGCGCGCTAAAATTCAGGTTGATTTCTGCATTCTCGGGCGTGCCCTGTGCATAATTCCACAAGCGGACGTACCAGCTCTTGGGCTCACCTGCAGCAGTGCGACCTTCGATCGTCAGAGTTGGCCCGTTAACAGCGTCAAGTGGCATCACCCCGCCAGAACGCCAGCGAAAGCGGAGTGTCAGCCGGCGATAATCACGCCTGTTTTATAAGCGAGTAGGGGATGATCCCAGCGATCCTCACTGTCCCAGATCAGACCAGCCAGATCGTCGCTACGATAGAAAACGGTGTCAACGCGCAGCGATTCCGGGCCGGTCGTCACCACCGATGCCATCATCGGGCGAGGAAAATTCAGCGTCCAGAAACGCGGATCAAACCGCATCACCGGTCGGCTCGCTTGGCTCCGCCTTTTGTTGCACAACCAATAAGCCATGGGTCAATCACCGGCCTGCAGCAGAGCGTCACGAACAGCGCGGGCAACCTGACGGCCGGATCGCTGCAAAGCTTGCGGCGCGCTCATCCGGCCATTGTCAGAAACACGTATGGTGAGGTTTATCGCAGGCGCGCCACTGCGACCGGAAGCATTCTCAATCCTGCCGCTGCTGGTCGGCACGAACACTTCAGGCCCGTGCTCGCCAACACGGTAGGCGCGCCCTGGCGAAACTGGGCCGCCCGTCGCCCTGCCTGGCAGACCCAAGGCACCGCCAAGGATCGATCCGAGCGAGGACAGCAAGCCGCCGGACCCGCTTTGCCCGCCGCCGCCCGCCAGACTGTCGATCCCGCTGCGGATCGCCGCACCCGCGATTTCCGACAAGACGGACATCGCAACGCGGCGCAGGTCTTCAAAACCGAACCTGCCGCTTTGCAGGGCACGCGTGAGGCTGCTTTCCAGCATGCGACCGGCCCGATCCAACCCATTTGCAAAAGGGCCATCCAGTTCAGCACGCATCGCCGCGACATCGCGTGCAAAACCTTGAGTGTCAGCGCGCACCGCGACAACCAATCTTTCGATCTCTTCATCCATCTGGAAACAGCTCCATCAATGTTTTGAGCATATCGCCGTCAGCGCCAGCTTCGATTGAAGGGCGGAATGCCTGCAACACTGTCGCCAGTTCGGCGGGTGTGGCATTCCAGAAATCATCGGGTCGCCACCCTAGAAGCAACGCGGACTGGCCGCTCAGTGTGAGTACTTTGGCAGAAAAGTGATCGCCGCTCTGAACTTCGGCCACGGCCCCGTGCCGCACCTCCACCTCACCGCCCTGCCAGAATCTGGCCGAACAGAATTTTCAGCGCCGGCGTCACTTGCGACAGGCCGGCGGCAGCGATCATTTCACCAAAGGCATCACGATTGAGTTCTTCGGGTGCATCAAAGCGGCAATGCCATAACAGCGTTGCCATTTCCGAAAGGGTCAATTGCCCTGCAGCTGCCCGTTCAAGCAACGCGAACAACGGCCCCAATTCTTCTTCTGCCGCAACCAATGCTGCAAATGTCGGGCGCAGCAAAATTCCTGCAACCATCGCCTCGCCACGTGCGCGATTTGCGACACGGGTCATAATGTCGTCACCTGACCCGAGCTTTCAAGCGCGAGCGTGTAACTGCGTTCGCCATTGAAATCGCCAGCATAATCCAGACGCGCGACAAGGAATTTGCCGCGCATGCGTTCACCGCTTTCAAAGCTAAGTTCATAATCGTCGAGAACCCCGGACAAGGCATTGGTCTTTATGCGGTTTTCGGCCATCGAACCCGTAAACACCCCGGCACCGGAAACCGAAACTGAACGCACACCAGCACCCGACAACAATTCGCGCCAGGCACCCGATCCCTTGTTGGTGATCACCACGGCGTCGCCGTTAATGGTCAGCTGCGTCGTCCGCAGCCCGGCGATCGTCGCGTAAACGGGGGGCTCTGCTCCGTCGCCAACCTTCAGCAAGAAGGCACTTCCCTTTTCTGCGGGCATTATTACTGTCTCCTGTTCAAGACGACTCAATCTGGGGAGAGGAGGTCGCCATGCTTTTGATGATTATGGCTGGATCAGCCCTGATTGCTGCACCGCAGCCCGTGCAGCAAAATGCTGCCTCGCAGGCTTGCCTTGCCGCTCCGGTCGCGGTGTCTTTTGAAATAAAGCCTGACGGCAAGGCGCCGGCTGCAAAGCCTGCTTTACCGACGACCCGGCCGCAAAACCGCGATCCGGCACAGGCCCTTCCCGAATGCAGGGAAGAACCGGTCAAACGCCGCAAGCGCAAAAACGATTATCCGTTGGCCTGATCGCAAAAGCCCGCCCGTTATGGCAGGTGAGGCCGGTCAGATTGCCAGCATGCGCACCCTATATTCGATCAAGGCGGCCCAGGCTGAGGCTGGATTGCGCGCAACCAGTGAGCGCACGAACACACAGCTTGCAATTCGCCAGCCGGCAATGTCGCGCGGCAAAGCCGCAACTGCATCTTCGGCATGGCCAGAAAGCTGGTGCAGCCGCGTCGCGGTCTCACCATCGTCCCAGATCGTCAGGCCGATACGGATTTCACGGCCCACGGCGGTTTTCGTGCTCCAATCGGATGAAAGCCCTTCGCCAATTGAGACATAGGGAAACGCAGTGCGCGGCGGCGGGCCATCGAATATTCCGTTGAGCTCCTCGGCCAGCACGGGATGCGAACCTAGAGCCGCGACCAGTGCCGTCTGCAGGGCTTGGACAGCGTCAGTCATTTGCCGATATTCCTAAGCTCGATATCGTTGATCATGCGTATCTTCAGGCGCTTTCCCGAAAGCTCAATGCCATCAGGGCGGGCCTTTACGACAACGCCCGGAGGCATGGGCTTCGCGGCAAGCCTGCGGATCGCCCGCATCAGCAATTTGTCCGCCAGTCTGTTGGCGGCGGCCTGGAGCTTTGCAAACATCAGCGTTTCTCCTCACAGGTTAGCACCATGCGCGCAGGGTCACGCGGATCGCTGACAACCCCGCGCACACCAAGGAAACGGCCGCGCCAGACAAGCCGTGTGCGAAGGTCGATACCCTCCCGCTTCCGCATAGTCACCTGCCAGCGCGGCATTGCGGACAGGCTGTCAGCTGCGGCCAGATCGGCGGGGATCAGCGGGCTTACCGCCGCCCAGACCTGTCCGCCATAGGCATAGGCGCCAACAGCTGCGCCAAGCGCATCGCGGTTTCCAAGACGCTGTTCGATGGTGACACGTTCGCGCAACGTGCCTGCGAATTCGGGCATATCACCCTCCGATTTGGCGGAAAAAGAAAGCCGCAGCGCAGGGCTCTCGGCTGTTACGGACGATGTGGTTGCGCGCTTCAGGCCAGCCGCATCCGCCGCCATGGTCGCAGCAGCGAGCGGATGGCCGGCGGGGGGCCCTGATCGTCAGGTGCGTCGCGATGGGCATGCAGATGGGCAGCGATGCGCAGCACTGCGATGGAGACGGGCTCCGGCAGATCAGGCCAGCCAGGCACCAGTCCGGCACGATAGTCGATATCGACCCGGCCGGCGCCGCCCGGATAGGGGATGCGGATCCAGCCATCCTGATGGCGGTTGATATCGACCTGATAGCTGCCATGCGCGAGCGTGAATGCCGCCCCCTCTGCAGGGATGCCGGTTACGCTGGAAATGATGCGCACGGGCGTTCCCGCTAGGCGCTGCCATGCAGTCGTCACGGGCAAGCGCTCTGTAACATCGCGCTCGATCAACAACTGGCCGAGATATCCTTCGGCATAGACGACAGCTGCAGCCACCAGCGCCGCAATTGCGGTATCCTCTTCGTCATTTTCGACGCGCAAATAGGTTCGGGCCGCATCCACCGCATCAGCGGTGAGCGCGACTGCTTGAGTCGTCAGCATATGGTTTTCCTTATTGGTTTACCCCCAGATGGAGGGGGCAATGCTAAATCACTCGAAAACCGAGCGCGGTGAGCCCGGCGCGCATCGTGACGGCCGATGCGGCAATTTCGCTCCGAAACTGCAGTTGGACTGTTCCGCCGGTCGCGCCGGCCTGGACGATCCAGCGGCCTGAAATTGGTATATTGGTGGCTGCAGCACGCACCCCGCTCGTCACCCCTACAGAGGCACCGGCCGCAATCTGTTCGACCGGACTTAAGGCGGTCAGTGAGATTGCATGTTGGGCAAGGCCCGCCACCCCAGCACCCGCAGGCAGCGCGAGCGCGAGCGCGATCCCCGTTGTTGTCGCTGCCGATTGAAATGCACCGGCCAGTTCGACAATATAGGTCGTATTTGGCGCGGCGGTGAACGACAGGCCGGTCACCGATGCCAGCGTTATGGTTGAATTGGCCACATCCGCAGACAGTTTCAACCACGTCCAGGGATCGGAGCTGCCCTCCCCCTGCTTTGCAGCCGCCTGATGCGCATTGGCCGCTGTGCCGACGGTAAGTCGGGCCTCATCGGTGATGAGATAGACCTCACCGGCACGAAGCTGGCTTGCCGCTGCAGCGGCATTGATCTGCGCGCGTGTGCCACGCTTATGCGCTAGACTGGGCACAACCATTCTCCTTTGTCGATGCTATCATCTACGCCCGCATGGGCGGGCGGACGGGTGAGAAACTGGCAGGGCCTGGGAAATCAGAATGTGCCGCAATCGACATCGCCTACGGCCAGCGTCACGAAACCGTTGCCGGCATCCTTGGTCCACGCCATCGAGACATTCATGCGCACAACACCATCGGTACCGTTGGTCCCCCAGATGTATCCGGCGGTGCCGCCAGCGGCGACCGCAACCCTTTCATCAAGATCTGACGCCGGAATGTTCAGCGCGGCACGAAAGGCATTGACGCTGATCTTACCTTCCTTCTGACCGATTGCAGATGCATCATGCAGGATCAGAAAGTCGGCCGCACCGTCGACTGCCGCAACGGTAGTCAGATCATCAATCGCGGGAACCACTGGCAAGCGGGTAGTTGCGCCTGTCGAGACATGTAACGTGCCGCGGTCAGTGGTGAAATGGGGTTCGCCGGCAAGCATCGCCGCCGATGGCAAATTGGCCTTGAGGCCGCGTTTGATCTGTATTCTGGGCATGTGGGTTCCTTATGCGAAGTCCCTTCCGCGATTGGTGGAAAGGACGGTCAGGCGAATGTTCCGCCGTCGATGATGTCGGGTAGCGGCCCTGCTGGCCCTTGCGGTCCCGGCACGCCTGGCGGGCCAATCAAAGTGGCGACTGGTAAAGGTGGGGTCACCACCGCGCGCTCCGCCATCGCCTGATCAGGCCCGCGCCAGCGCAGGACAAGGACCGGATCAGGCTGCCGCCAGCGAAGCGCGATCATGACGACACCGATTGCTTGAGGCGGATCGCAACGCTTGAGGTCACGATCACCCCGCCGCCTACCTCCAGTCGTGCATCGGCAACATAGGCGCCGGGTGCCAGACTGGCCGACACAGGTGCTGCGACGGTAAGCGTCCAGCCGGGCGGAATGGTGCCCGCTGCCGGGCGCGGCGTGATCGCGAAATTGGCGGCGACCGAAGCGCTGGCCGGGGCTTCACTGCGCCCCGGCGGAACGGCCTTCATCGCTGCGACGATCGCGGTAACTTGGGCGGGATCGCCTGTAACCGCGTCCAGTGCCAGGCTGATGGTTTCGCCACGTTGGAAAGTGTAAGGGGTCATGATATGCTCCTGTTCCCCTCCCACTTGCGGGAGGGGTTAGGGGAGGGTCCAAGATTTTCGCACCGGGGACAGACCCTCCCCCGGCCCCTCCCGCAAGCGGGAGAGGCGAGTTACGAAACCGAGACCCTTAACAGCTTGATCGCCTCACTGTTCGAAACCGCCCCGCCCAGCCGCTTGGTCGCGTAGAAATTGACATAGGGCTTGTTCGAGTAAGGATCGCGCAGGATGTTCGTTTCGCTGCGCTCCGCGATCAGATATCCGGCCTTGAAATTGCCAAAGGCAATCGGCGTGCTGTTGGCGGCGATATCGGGCATATCCTCGCTTTCGATCACTGGATAACCGAGCAGCGTATCAGGCTGGCCGGTCACAAGGCCCGGTGTCCAGATGAAAGCACCGTCGGCGGTCTTGAACTTGCGGATCGTTGCCAGCGTGGTTGAATTCATCACCCACACCGCGCCCTGCCGATAAGGCGCCCGCAGCGCATGGACGAGATCGAGCAGCTTGTTTTCCGGATTAGTCGTCGGAAGCGCTGCGGCAACACCGGACGGCACATATTGCAATTGGCCAAAGGCACGCGTCGCATCGCCTGCAATGGCAGAGGTGTAGGTCAGAAAGCCTCTGGGCTTGTCGACACCATCACCATTGACGAACGCCGTGCCTTCGGCCTTGGCAAATTGCATCGCGATTTCATCTGCAAGCCAGGCTTCGACATCAAATTGCGCATCGTCGAGCATAGCCTGCGTCGCTGCCGGATTGGCATAAAGTTCGCCAAAGCTGGGTACGATTTCGTTGAATGTCGGCGTGTTGGTGGTTGGCCGTGCTGCCACTTCGGAGGCCCAGCCCGACGCAACACCATTGGTCGTCACCAGCTTGCGATAACCGGCCGACCCGACGCGCACGACATTGGCGACGCTGCGAATGGGCGATGCTGCCTTGAGGGTCTTGTCGATAATCTCGTCAATCTCCCGCGGCACGGCAAAGCCGCCATCAGCAGCCACATTGCCCGCAAAGCTTTTCAGTTCGACCTCACGACCAAGACGCAGAAAACCGTCAACAAAGGCCGCGCGTGCAGGATCGGCAATAGTCGCGCCCGAAAGCGGCGGACGCACTACGGCCGGCGCAATCGCCACCGCATCAAATGCCGCCTCAAGCGGGTCGGCTTTCACTTCATAATCCATCTGTTTCTCCTTGGATGAATCCGCCGCCCGCTTGCGGGAGGGGGGATGTCTTGAGCACCCGCGCAAGCGGCTGCATGGGGTGGTTGACGATCGAGACCTCGATCAGGTCGAGGTCGGTAAGTTCACGATATGTTCCATTCGTCTTTTTTACTGTCCCGGCGGCGCGCACGCGGTAGCCGAAGGAAAGCCCCGCCCCGTCTGCGACGGGTGGTGCGTCTGCATCCATCATGGCGACGACGCGAAGGCCGCGATCATCTTCTTCAAGCCGTTCGATAAAACCGATCCGTCGGGCCCGATCATGCTGCCAGAGCAACGGCAGCCCAGCCTTGGCGGCGCGCCCGAACGCCCCCTTGCGTACTATATCGCCGCCCCGGTCGGGATGATCGAAAATGGCGGCATAGCCAGCGAAGCGGCGTGGCTGCAGGTCGCCGGCATTCATTTGATCACCAGCGTGCCTAGGCCCAGCTTCACCGCCAGCCCGATCAGCAACAGGGCCAAACAGCCGCGCACCAGCCATTCAATCACTGCCTTTCGGGCAGAGCGTTTGGCATCGCGCCAGGCGGAGAGCAGTTCGCGCAGGTCGGCCATGTCCTTTGCCGCGCTTTCATCGGCAAGACCCAGATGCGCAAGGGCACGGACTGCACCTTGTTCCGATGCCTTTTCCAGCAACAACAAGGTTTCGGTTTCAACGGTCATCAGGATATCCCCACAATTGAGCGCTTCTCATCAGGCGTCAGAAAATCCGCTGCACTGACCTGCGCCCACAGCCTCTCGCGATCTTCGCTTAGTGCCGCCACTTGGTCGGCATTGACCTTTAGGCTGAGCTCCGGAAACCAGGGCCGCAATCCTTCAGACAGCGCGTCCAAAATCTTTCCTGCCAGCGGCAGGATCGCCTGCCGCCACAAGGCCTTGTTCGCCTCCCGATAATTGGCATAGGTCGCATCGCCCGGCAGGCCGAGAAGCATCGGCGGCACGCCAAAGGCGAGCGCGATCTCACGCGCAGATGCTGCTTTCAGCGCTGCAAAATCCATGTCCGCTGGCGACAAAGACAGTGGCTGCCATTTGAGGCCACCTTCGAGCAGCATCGGCCTGCCAGCATTGGACTGACCCGAAAATTGCGTCGCCAGTTCCTCGCGCAGTCGATCAAATTGTTCGCTAGAAAGCGCCTCTGACGCCTCATGCACCAGCGCGCCCGACGGCCGCGCCGCATTGTCGAGCAGCGCCTTGTTCCAGCGTGTCGAGGCATTGTGGATCGCAATCGCGCCCGACGCGGCCCCGAGGCAGCCCAGCCCATAATGGTCATCCAATGGATGGTGGCTGCGGATATGGATCAGCTCGTTCGATGCCAGCCGTGTGACTGCCTCCCCCGCTTTGTAGCGAAAGGCCGCAGGCCAACCATGCGAGTCAGCCTCGATCCAAACCCGTTCGGGACGAAGCGCATAAAGTTCGGCCAATGCACCATCGGGCGCGCTGAGCAATTGCACATAACCATTGCCGTGCAGCAACAGTTGCGCGGCCAATGTTTCAATGAGCGACTGACCGCCGCTGGTTGTCTGGATCAGTGCGAGCGCGGCCTCATCCAATGTCGCAAGCGGAACCGCGGCCACCCCTTCGGCGACAAGCCGAACCGCGCGCTGCGCCACGACATTGTTGAGATAGCCTTCACGCAATTGCGCCTCATAGGATCGTGGCCATTCGCCCAACGCCCCACCCGCAAAGGCGCGCATCAACGAGACATGCGTTTTGGCCGGACGCAGCACCCCGCGCCCGGCCGATTTCCAGCCGAATAGTTTCATTCCAAACCTTCCAAAAAATAACGTGTCACCCCCGACTTGATCGGGGGTCCATGGTCTGAGGCATCGGTCTAAACCTCCATGCCAGACCATGGCTTCCGGCTTTCACCGGAATGCCACGTGATTGACTAAAGCACCCGCACCCTCGGTTCATTGCCGCTTTTACCGAGCATCAATTCACTCAGTGCCCAGACCAGGGCATCGGCGCGGTCGGGCGATCGGCCGGGCCCTTCATATCGGCCGCCCGAAATCAGGCCGCACATTTCGTCTTCAAGGTCGGGAAAGCAGCCTGCATGAAATGCCTTACCTGCCTCATAAAGCGCTGCAACCGGTTCGGCACGGGCAACCTTGCCCCGTGATGCCGAGACTTTCTTCACCGGCATCGCCACATCGGCGGCACGCAAGGTGGAAACCACCATATCGCCGCCATTATTCGCCTCTGCGACCACTCGGTCTGCGCCCTAGGCAAGCGCCGCAGCTGCAACCGCCCGCGCCCAGCCTTCGGGCGACCGGCCCTTCACGCTGTGATCGGCAAGCACATAGGCCTTGCCGTCGGCGCCCCTGCCCACGGCGATGATCCCGCATGCGTCACCGCCAGCACTGGCGGGCGGATCGACACCGATGACCACACGACGCATTTCCGGCGCGGCGCGCTGGCGGCACCGTTCGATCAAATCCCTTGTCCAAAGTGCGTCTTCGGCATCCTCCAGATACTCGCCGAGCAATTCCTGCCGCCCGATGCGCGAACTGCCGTAAATTTCCTGCATCGATGCCCGAAAATTGTCGGGCAGATTTGACCGGTTGGCGGCCATAGCGCCCCGGGTGACCGTGACACCGTTTTCCTGCAGCAACCGGCGGACCAGGGCGACCGAGCGCGGCGTTGTGGTCGCCACTATGCGCGGATTTTCACCCAACCGCATCGTCATCATCAGATTATCCCAAGCATCGATCCCCTTGTCCCATTTGGCGATCTCGTCTGCCCAGGCCAGATGATGTTCAGGGCCGCGCATCGCCTCCGGTTCTGACGCTGCAAAGACATGGGCAATCGCACCGTTCGGCCACACTAGCCGTTTCAGCGATGGTTCCCAGACAGGTCGATGTTCATCCGGTGCAATGGCCAAAAGGCCGCTTTCACCCTCGATCATGATACTGCGGGCTTCGTGCAATGTTGCCGCGACCAAGGCTATCCGCAGACTGCCGTCTGCCTCCGCGGCGGCGCGGATAAATTCTGCGGCCATGCGGGTTTTTCCAAAACCGCGCCCGGCCATGACAAACCAGGTACGCCAATCGTCCTGCGGGGGAAGTTGGTCGGCGCGCGCCCAGAAACGCCAGCGATATTCATATTCCCATAGCGTTTCCTGCTTTTGCCCTTTCATCCATGCCAGCCGCTGTTCAAGCGGCAGGCTCGCGATTTGTTCGGCCTCACTGTTCGGGCCGCAGTTCATCGGTCAACCTTTTGTGCATGGCGGCAAAGCGCGCCTCAAGCCGCGCCTGTACCGATTTCGGATCGCGCGAACGCGATGGAAGCTGTGCCTGCGGGGTGCCGCGTATCGTTGCCTTATGGGCTGCGTGCAAGGCCATGCCGATCCGCGTCTTCAACTGCTTTTGCTTCAGCGTGCTGTCCTTCAAATTGGAAGCAGGCGGTGCAAGTGCCTCTGCCAGAAGATTTGCTTCGAGCCGGGCATAGCCCTCGGCCAATGCTGCGAGCCATTTTTCGCAAAAGTCGGGCGACTTGCGCCGCAGATCATATACCGGCCCGGTACTGACCCCGGCGGCACGTGCTGATGCAGAAACATTCGCCGTTTGTGCAAGCTGGGCCAGAAACATCCTTTGCGCGGCAGGCGGAAAGGTCCGTGCCCTTGCCTGCCCCATCTTTCCAAGAGCCATCCGCCAATCCTTTCACGCAACAAAAAGGGCCGGCGGCAGCTCCCCCAAATGGAAGACCGCCCCGGCCCGAATCACATTTTCCCAATATCGCAATATTTGCCATATTGGCGTTACAATGTCAATATAAAAATTCCTATTTGGTTATATTTGGGCGAAAATCAGGTTAATCCAAGCCAAGCATCCGCCGTTCTTTTCCAATGCCGGCCGCGAAACTGGCGCGCCCAAGGATAGCAGCCAGATAAGCGCTCAGCTTGGGATAGGCGGCGGCATCGGGCACCACACCACAATGGGCAGCGTTGACGCAGGTGCCGGCGACGGAAATGTCAGCAAGGGTGATCCGGTCGGCGACAAGAAAATTGGACGCAGGGATGACGCTCTCCAGATAGCCATAAATTGGCAGCAGTTCGGCCTCGCCCTGTTTGGCCGCTTCCTCGTCACCGTACTTACCCATGAATTTGGGAGCGACGATGCGGTTGAAGAAAATCTTGCCACCTGCCGGGGCAAGGATCGTATCGGCAAATTCATCGAACCAGATGGTGCGCGCCCGATCTGCGGGGTCAGCAGGAATTAAAGCGGGCTCGGGAAATTTCGCCTCCAGATAGGTGACGATAGCACTCGAATCCGAGATGCGGAAATCGCCATCGGCAAAGCCCGGCATCTTACGAAACGGGCTGCACGCCAGGAAATCCGGGTTGGGATCACCAAGCCCGACAGCCACCTTTTCCAGTTCGACACCCTTTTCTGCGGCAAAGGCCGAAACCTTGCGGACAAAGGGAGACAGAGGGGCCCCATACAGAATCATGCGATATTTCCTTTCAATGCGTTTGGCCCTGTCTGCCATATAAGTTTCGCATTGCAACTGATAATCTACGATTGTCGCTGACTAACGCACGCAGAAAAAGCACGGGAGGCAGAAGGAGCCGATGCCACCATATGGAATTACATCGCCACAATTAATATCCTATTTGGTTATATCGCCTCCACACTTGCCTGTTTTCCCAGTTTGGCTAAGCAGTCTTCGGGAAACAGGAAAATTTATGCTGCAGAAATTATATGATTGGATGGTCGACAAGGCCGCGCATCCGCATGCCGAACGCTGGCTGTTCTTTTTTTCCTTCGTGGAATCGAGCTTTTTCCCCATCCCGCCGCACCCACTGCTCGGACTGATGTGCCTTGCCCGGCCAGACCGGGCGATCCGTTACGGCATCGTCTGCACGCTTGCCTCAGTGCTCGGCGGATTATTGGGCTATGCGATCGGATATTTCGCCTATCAGACCATAGGCATCGCACTGCTAAAGGCGATCGGCTTGTGGGACCATTTCCCAGCCGCCGCCTGTTATCTTCGAGATTATGGTGCGGAGATCATCCTGATCAAGGGCGCAACACCCATACCGTTCAAGCTGCTTACGCTTACCGCAGGCTTCATTCACATGCCGCTGTTCGACTTTCTCTGGTCGAGCATCCTAAGTCGCGGTTTCCAGTTCATTCTGGTCGGCGTGCTGTTCTGGAAATTTGGCGCGCCGATCAAGGCGTTTATCGACCGTTACCTCGCATGGGTCTCCGCCGGTTTCCTTGTCCTTGTCGCCAGTGGCATCTTCGCCATATCGCTTATCGGCGGCGGCGGAGAGAAGGCCGGAGACAAATGCTCGGGCGTTACCACCATGGAGCAGGTGTTCGAGCGGAGCTGACCGCACCAGCGTGCCGTTCAAGTCGCGAAAATCTGGCTGTCGTCGCCAAAAGCCTTGAATTCGAGCGCGTTTCCGCTGGGATCGGTGAAGAACATCGTCGCCTGTTCGCCAACCTGCCCCTTGAAGCGGACGTGGGGCTCAATGCCGAAAGCAATGCCTGCCGCTTTCAGCCGCCCCGCCAAGTCTTCCCATTGCGGCATTGTCAGGACAATCCCGAAATGCGGCACCGGCACATCATGGCCGTCCACCGAATTATGCACCGGCCGCGGCTCCATGGCAGGGTCAAGATGCGCCACAATCTGGTGGCCATAAAGGTCGAAGTCTATCCAGTGATCGGATGAACGCCCTTCGCGGCAGCCGAGCAAATTGCCGTAAAAGCTGCGCGCAGCGGCCAGATCATGAACGGGAAAGGCAAGATGAAAAGGGCGCAGGCTCATTGGGCGGTTTCCGGCTTTGGCAATGGTTGA
This sequence comes from Sphingobium sp., assembly GCA_035196065.1. Classification (NCBI taxonomy): domain Bacteria; kingdom Pseudomonadati; phylum Pseudomonadota; class Alphaproteobacteria; order Sphingomonadales; family Sphingobiaceae; genus Sphingobium; species Sphingobium sp. The sequence goes on along the minus strand of CP136575.1, from coordinate 1,271,007 downwards.
TCAGCGGCGAGATCGGCCGCCATGCGCTGCTGGCATTGTTCGATCCGGGAGGCAAGCCAGCGCGCATCGGCGGTTCGGGTCATCTCCGCCTGCCAATCAGTTACCGATTGTTGGATCGCTATGGCAACCAGTTCACGTGGCTGACCGCTTTCGTCCATGACCCGTTGACCTACAATTCCCGCCCAACGCTTGCCGATTTCGCGGACATCGGGATAGTCCGCCGCATAGGGCGCGCCGCGCCGCTGAAGGTCGGCAACCAACCCCAACAGGGCCACGCAGCCGATGTCTTGCCTATGCACCTCGGTCATAGGTGTCGCCGGGGTCATAGGCCCAAGTGGCGCCGGCGGGGCAGCCGCTGCGAGGACGAGTAGCAGGATCGGGACGTTCATGGGCGCAACTGCTAGCAGCGAGCGTCTGAACAGCAAGCAACAAAATCGGCACGAACTGTCGATTGCATTTGCACCATCAGATCGCCATGTCCGCAGACGATGAATAAAGCGCTGGCATTGGTAGAGCGACGGGGCGGCTGGGCGCTGCTGGTCATGGGCGGAATTTCGGCGACGGGGTTTGCACCGCTTAATCTCTGGCCGCTGACATTGCTCGGCCTCATGTTGCTGATGCATCTCGTTGCGCGTGCGGATAGTGGGCGACGTGCCTTCTGGCTGGGCTGGCTGTTCGGGCTGGGCCATTTCACCATCGGCAACAACTGGATCGCCACGGCCTTCACCTATCAGGCAAACATGCCCGCATGGCTTGGCTGGCTCGCTGTGCCATTACTGGCGCTGTATCTGGCGCTCTATCCCGGACTGGCAGCCTGGGGTGCGTGGCGGATCACGAAGATCGCGGCGCCTACACAGACTAGCTCCGCCGGAACGCCCTTCATCCTAGCTTTTGCAGGCTGCTGGATCATCGCCGAGTGGCTTCGCAGTTGGGTTTTTACCGGCTTCGCCTGGAACCCGATTGCCGCCGCATGGGTTGATACGCTGTTCGCGCAATTCTGGCTGCCGACGTTCGGCACTTACGGTTTCTCGGGCATTTTCGCTCTGGCCGCTGGCTTGTTGCTGATGGGCTTTACCGCAATGAGACGGGGTTTGCGTTCGGGCGCGCCGCTCCAATCGGGCAGTGTCGTCGGCATCGGCTTCATCGCGATTTTCGCGCTGCCGTTGCTCGGTGCAGCATTATTTCCAAACCTTTTGTTGCCCGCACCGAAAGACGCGCCGCCGACTTCGCCAACTTCGCTGACCATCGTGCAGCCGAACATTAGCCAGATCGACAAGTATAAGCCTGGCTATGACGCGGTGAATTTTCAGCGGCTTGCAGAAAGCAGCCTGCCGCAACGGCCGCGTCCGCGCCTCATTCTCTGGCCCGAAGCTGCCATCCCCTGGCGGTTGGAGGAAGGTTATCCTTTCCGCTTTTATCAGTTCCAGCCGGGCGAAAGCGCCGCCGGAGCGCGGACGATGTTGTCGCAATTGATGAACCCGGCCGACATTCTGCTGACCGGCGCTGACCGCCTGGAATTTGACAGCAAGGGCCAGCTCGTCGGCGCGCGCAACAGCGTGCATGTAATGACAGGCACCGGCAATTTGCTCGGTCATTATGACAAGGCTCATCTTGTCCCCTTTGGCGAATATCTAGCGCTGCGCTGGCTGCTTGAGCCGCTGGGTGCAACCCGGCTAGTGCCCGGCACGATCGACTTCTGGTCCGGTCCTGGGCCGCGCACGCTCGACCTGCCGTTCGACGGCAGGCGGGTGAAGGTCGGCATGCAGATCTGCTATGAAATGATCTTTTCGGGCAAGGTGACCGATCACGCCAACCGCCCCGATTTCATCTTCAATCCATCGAATGACGCATGGTTCGGCCATTGGGGCCCGCCGCAACATCTGGCGCAAGCGCGACTGCGTGCAATTGAGGAGGGACTGCCCGTCGTCCGTTCGACGCCGACTGGGATTAGTGCGGTGATCGATGCCGATGGCCGTATCGTCAAAAACCTGCCGCCGGGCATCGCCGGCCGGATCGACGCGCAGCTTCCCTTGGCAAAATCGCCGACACTATTCGCAAGCTTCGGCAATATCCTGCCGCTCGGCTTTGCATTGCTGTTGCTGGTCTGCGCGCTGTTGCCACTTGCGAGGACGCGCCTTTCGCGCTAGGGCGATCAAACGATATAAAGATTTCTTTATACGCAGATACAGCAACTCGAACTGGAACAACCATGCGTAACTCTTTCCTCTTTACCTCTGAATCCGTTTCCGAAGGCCATCCTGACAAGGTTGCCGACCAGATCAGTGACACGATTGTCGACCTCTTCCTCTCAAAAGATCCCGAAGCACGCATCGCCTGTGAAACGCTAACCACGACACAGCTTGTCGTCCTGGCCGGAGAAATCCGTTGCAAGGGCGTATACGAAAACGGCGCATGGGCCCCCGGCGCCAAGGAAGAAATCGAGGCCGCAGTGCGCGCCACGGTGAAGGATATCGGCTATGAACAGTCGGGCTTTCACTGGGAGAGTTTCCGCTTTGAAAACAATCTCCACGGCCAGTCGGCACATATTGCACAGGGCGTTGATGCTGGCGAAAATAAAGATGAGGGTGCAGGCGACCAGGGCATCATGTTCGGCTATGCGTCGGACGAAACCCCTGACCTGATGCCGGCGACGCTCGACTACAGCCACAAGATTCTTGAGCGCATGGCTGCCGATCGCAAGTCTGGAGCGGCACCGTTCCTCGAACCCGACGCGAAAAGCCAGGTCACGCTGCGCTATGCCAATGAACGCCCTGTAGAGGCGACCGCTATCGTGGTATCAACCCAGCATGCACCCGGCTATTTCTGGCACGGCGGCGAAGGCGATGAGGCAAAGTACAATCAGCTTCGCGATTATGTGAAGGGCGTGATTGCCGATGTGCTGCCTGCCGAATTGCTGACGGCAAACACGGTCTATCACATCAACCCGACCGGCCGTTTCGAAATCGGCGGTCCCGATGGCGATGCCGGTCTTACCGGCCGCAAGATCATCGTCGACACTTATGGCGGGGCAGCCCCGCATGGCGGCGGCGCATTCAGCGGCAAGGACCCGACCAAGGTTGACCGCTCGGCCGCTTATATAACCCGCTATCTGGCGAAGAATATCGTCGCCGCTGGCCTTGCCCGGCGTTGCACGATCCAGCTTTCCTATGCGATTGGCGTCGCCGAGCCGCTGTCGGTCTATGTCGACCTGCACGGCACCGGCACCGTTGACGAAGGCAAACTGGAGGCTGCGATCCCCGCGCTCGTGCGCCTGACGCCCAAGGGAATTCGCACCCATCTGGGCCTTAACAAGCCGATCTATCGCAAGACCGCCGCCTATGGCCATTTCGGTCGTCAGGCTGGAGGCGATGCCTTCCCTTGGGAACGCACCGACCTTGCCGACAAACTGAAGGCTGCGCTGGCGTAAACCAGCCGGGCGGCCTCACAGCCAAAAACACAAACAGAAAATTGAAAAAGGCAGTGCTCGCGCGCTGCCTTTTTCTGCAAAAGTCTTGCGCAAGGAACGCAAGCGATTATCGGCACCCGGATGACAGCCCATAAACCCGGAGACCCCACAACCCTCAACCGCCTATATGGGCGGTCAAAGGGCAAGAAGCTGCGCGCGCACCAGCAGGAATTGATCGACAATCTGCTGCCGCAGATCGCTGTACCCGACGAAGGCCCCGTCACAGCCGAAAGCTTGTTCGGATATGAGCGGCCACTACATTTTGAAATCGGCTTCGGCGGCGGCGAACATATGGCCTATCGTGCCGACATGCTGCCAGACCATGGCTTTATCGGGTGCGAGCCCTTTGAAAATGGCGTGGCGCAAGCGCTGAGCCAGATCGAAAACTATAACGACTTTGGGCCACTGCCCAATATCCGCATTCATATGGGCGACGCACTTGAAGTGCTGGCGCGCATCCCCGATGGCGCACTCAGCTTTGTCTATCTGCTGCATCCCGACCCTTGGCCAAAGGCGAGGCACGCCAAACGTCGGATGATGAATGACGGGCCGGTCAAACTGATCGCCTCGAAATTGCGGCCCGGCGGAGAATTTCGCTTTGGCACCGATCATGCCATCTATCTGCGCCATGCACTGATGGTGATGCAAAGACATAGGCACCAGTTTGACTGGCTATGCGAAAAATCCACGGATTTCCTGGTCCGCCCAGGCGGCTGGCCGGAAACACGTTACGAAGCCAAGGCCCGAAACGTCTATGGCCATGAAGTCTGGTATTTCCGCTATCGCCGCAAAGAGTGATTAACGGCCAACGGCAACTTCAACCTTGTCGACCCATTCGGGGAAAAAGCGGGGTGCCCGTCTCGACCAACCTGGCGCAGTGGCGACAGCTTCGCTGATCGACTGCAGCAATTTCTTGCGCCGTTCAGGCTGCAGATGCGGCATCGATGCTGCTGCGCAAAAGACTGCCGGCAACCATGGACGCGATTCCGGTCCAACAAGCCGTTCATAGAGAAAACGATAATCGGCGAAACCATCGAGCCGACCCTGCCCTAGGTCGAAAGCGGAAATCGAGATCAGCGTCGCCATAAACAGCTCGGCTTCCTCGATCGCGCTGCTATCGGGAATGAGCGCCCGCAATGCAGGCAGGCGTTCGTAAAAACGATATTGGGCCTTGATGCTCGCAGCCTCGACCGCGTCGCGCGACCAAAGCTCAACCGCGTCCTTCCGGTCGAACGCCACATCGAGTGCGCGTCGGATGTAGCGCTGGCTGCCCGGCGAAAAACTCGCAAATTCCCTGATTTCTGCAAGCGCCAGATTGCCCGACGCGCTACCAGCATGTTCACCCATATTTCGGCCCCCTGTATCAGCCAAGGGTGAAAAGTGGCACGACATGGTTACCGGGCCGTTAACATTTTTACAGATAGGCCATTTTGCTGCATGACTTCGATCAAAGTCCGCCGTCATTCGACAAGTGCCTGCACAAAGGGGGGCATGGCGGGCCTGTTTCGCCTATAGAGGGACCATGAGAGCGGCAATCCAGCGATCGGTGCAGCATAAGGGGCCTTTGATCGGCCACCGGCTGGCATTTGTGACGATCATCGGCTTCTGGGTGCTAAACTCGGTGATCGTATCGCTTCGGGCGGCGATCCTGGATTTCCCTGCCCAAGATGAACTGGCGTGGCGGCGGGCAGCAGTAACGCTGATTGGCATCATCCTGACCTGGCTGCTCTATCTCGTGCTGCGGGCGTTCGATCATCAGCGACTGAGTGTCAAATTCAGCGTTGCCGCAATCGGGGCGATCCCCGTCGCGGCAGCGATCGCTTGGGTCAATTACTATGTTTTCTACCTGTATGAAGCACAGGGCTATTTCGACGATTCAATCCTGCGTGATCATATTAACGAGGTTCGCGAGGCCGTTGGCAAAGCGCCTTGGCCGGAAATGATCGATAATGCGATTGTGCGCTATTTCTCAATCCTTGCCTGGGCTGCCATGTATCTGGCAATCGGCTATGCCCGCGAAATCCGCGAAGCCGAACGCACGGCATCGCGTTACGCACAGGCCGCACAGGATGCCGAACTGCGATCGCTGCGCTATCAGGTGAACCCCCATTTCCTGTTCAACACGCTGAATTCGCTCTCCAGCCTCGTGATAAAGGGAGAAAAGGACAAGGCCGAGGAAATGATCCAGAACCTCTCGACCTTTTACCGGACCAGCCTTTCCAGCGATCCGTTGGAAGAGGTGACATTGACCGAGGAGGTCGAGTTCCAGAAACAATATCTCGCGATTGAGAAAATCCGTTTCCCAGAACGGCTGCGCACCGAATTCCTGTTGCCGGAAGAACTGGAAAATGCCCGCGTCCCGGCGTTGATTCTCCAGCCTCTTGTCGAAAACGCAATCAAATATGGCGTATCGCGTTCGACCCGCCCGGTCACCATCCGCATCAGCGCCGAATGCGAAAAAGGCCATTTGGTGCTGCGCGTTTGCGATGATGGTGAAGCGCTACCCAAAATCGATCAGCAAGCGCATAGTAATGGCGGCGGCATTGGCCTTGCGAATGTACGCGACCGACTGGAGGCGCGCTATGGTAATGCCGCTCGTCTGGTGGCTGCACCCTCGCCCTCAGGTGGTTATGAAGCACGTATCGATATCCCGGTCGAAGCAAGGGAGTTCAACGCATGAACCGGTTGCGTACGATCATTGTCGATGATGAACCCTTGGCCGTTGAACGCCTGCAGATAATGTGCGCCGCCGAAAGCATGATCGACCTTGTCGGCACTGCCGGCGATGGCGCCGCGGCGCTGCGCCTTGCCCAATCGCTTTCGCCCGATCTCATCCTGCTCGACATTGGGATGCCGAAAATGGACGGGATCAGCGTGGCCCGAGCCGTCGCGTTAATGGAAAAGAAGCCCGCGATCATCTTTATCACCGCATTTGACAATTTTGCGGTCGAGGCATTCGACCTCGATGTGATCGACTATATGCTGAAACCGGTTGCCGCTGACCGGCTGTCGCGCGCCATCGCACGTGCGGTGGCGGCAAACAGCGAAACGGCTGCACCCACGCCCTCAACCGAGAGCGAAAGCGCATCCGGTTATGCTTCCGAATTCTGGGTATCGCACCGTTCCGAATTGATCCGCATTGCAGCGCCCGATATCGAACGGGTCGAGGCGGAACGGGACTATATGCGGCTGCATACGGGCGGGCGCAGCTATCTACTCCATCAGACGATTTCGACGCTTGAACAGCGGCTGGATCCGGGACGTTTCCAGCGCATCCATCGCAGCCATATCGTCCGGCATGATCTGATCGCCGGACTGCGCCACGAAGGCGGCGGCGTGTGGCATGCTGTTTTGAAAAACGGGGAGGCAATGCGCATCGGCCGCAAATATCTGGCCGAAGTGAAAAAGCTGGCCGGAAAATAAACCGCCCGTGCAAGCACGCCTCCCAATCTCTGCTTGAGAAAAAGGGAGGCGCTGTATCAATAGCTAATCAAATGCGACCTTGATGCTCGTGCCGTTGCGGGCAATTTTTTCTGCAGCCTGGCGCATTGCAGAGGTGCGGGCGCGGGCTTCGCAACGCTTTTGGTCATTGCGTTCAGCGGCCGTCTTTGCCGAAGGGAATGCGCAAACACCGATAACCGCGCTGTTCACGCGCTTTTTGAGCGTCGCCTGCCCCATCTGCGTCGAAAGGTCCAAATCACTATGGTCGACCGACCGCTGGCGTTCGCCTGCGCTTGCGGAGGATGCGAAGATGAAAGTTGCAGCGGCCATGGCCACCTGTTTCCACTTATAGGACTGTGCCATATCAGGGCTCCTATCATGTTCAGGCCCTTTTCGTTTTTTCGGGCCCTTGGGAGAGGTGCAGGCCGAGATTTTGCTGCTGGGGAGCTCCGAAATTCGGCCTGCCCCATTGATATGACAAGCTTCGTGCTGCGCTTCATCAGCGCTTCGACCGGCAGGTTCTGCCGGGTTACCATTCGACCAACGGCAAGACCAAAAGCAGTCGGACGATGATGAATCACAATTACAGGCTGTTTGTCGGCACGTTGGCCTGACGATGTCGTTCGTCTTTGCCTAGATCAAACCGGCAAGCGGGCTCGATGGATCGGCATACATGCGGCGTCCCATGCGACCGGCCAGATAAGCCTCACGACCTCCCTCGACCGCCAGTTTCATCGCGCGCGCCATACGAACAGGATCCTTGGCTTCGGCAATCGCGGTGTTCATCAATATACCGTCACAGCCCAGTTCCATGCCGACGGCCGCATCGGATGCCGTGCCGACGCCAGCATCGACCAGCACCGGCACCTTGGCGCCTTCGACAATCAGACGGATTGTGACCCGGTTCTGGATGCCCAGACCCGACCCGATCGGCGCGCCCAGAGGCATCACAGCAACTGCGCCGGCATCCTCCAACTGCTTGGCAGCGATCGGATCATCGACGCAATATACCATCGGGAGGAAGCCCTCCTTCGCCAAAATCTCGGTCGCGCGCAGCGTTTCGCGCATATCGGGATAAAGCGTCTTTGCTTCGCCAAGCACTTCAAGCTTGACCAGATCCCAGCCGCCGGCCTCACGCGCAAGGCGGAGCGTGCGGATCGCATCTTCCGCCGTGAAACAGCCGGCCGTGTTCGGCAGATACGTATATTTCGCGGGATCGATATAGTCGGTGAGCATCGGCGCCTTTGGATCGGACACATTTACACGCCGCACGGCAACGGTGATGATCTCCGCCCCCGAAGCGACAAGCGCTGCGGCGTTCTGTTCGAAATCCTTATACTTGCCGGTTCCGACAATCAGGCGCGAAGTGAAGGTACGACCGGCAACGGTCCAGCTGTCATTATTGCTCATGGCCATGCGCCTTAGCCGCCACCAACGAAATGGACAATTTCCAATTGGTCGCCGTCAACAAGCGTCACCATCGGATAGGTTGAACGCGGCACAATCTCCAGATTGCGTTCGACAGCAACCTTCTTCGGGTTGAGCCCGAGTTCATCAACCAGATCGGCGACTGTCATGCCCGCAGCCACGCGGCGGGGTTCACCATTGAGCTGGATCGTCAGAATCGGAAGGGTTGCGGCTTCAGTCATTTCATCTCGCTTTTTGCGTAGGCGGCATATAGGGACCAACCGTATTTCAACGCAAGCACCTCCGGGGAAAATCGCGTGTCGGACACAGCGCTGGTCTATATTCTTAATGGCCCCAATCTCAACCTTCTCGGAACGCGAGAGCCGGAAATCTACGGCACAGACACGCTGGACGATATTGCAGGCCGTCTTGACGACCAGGCACAGGCGCTGGGGCTGGAAATCGATTTTCGCCAATCGAACCATGAAGGCCATCTGATCGACTGGCTACATGAAGCGCAGGCGGTGGGCGCAAAAGCTGTGCTTTTGAACGCAGGCGCCTATACCCACACCTCGATTGCGCTGCATGATGCCATTAAATCGATCAAGGTGCCGGTGATCGAGGTGCATCTTTCCGACCCGAAAAAGCGCGAGGAATTCCGTCATTTGAGCTATGTTGGCATGGTGGCACACAGTTGCATCGCGGGGCATGGTGCAAAAAGCTATGAACTCGCGCTGGACGTAGCGGCGCGTCTCTGATTAAAGCGCCCCAACAATAAGGGTTTCAGGAGTAAAATGATGAACGGCAAAACCGGCGGCATGCAGGTCGATACCAAATTGGTGCGCGAACTGGCCGAATTGCTGAACGATACCGGCCTGTCCGAAATCGAGGTCGAGGATGGCGATCGCAAGATCAAGGTCGCGCGCACCATCAACGCAGTGGCGGCCGCACCGGTTGCCGTGGCCGGGCCCGCAGCAGCGCCCGCGCCGGTCCTTCCGGCCGAAGCCGCGCCTGCCGCTATTCCGGCAAATGCGGTCAAATCGCCGATGGTCGGTACCGCCTATCTGACACCGGAGCCCGGTGCAGCGCCCTTTGTCAGCGTAGGTGACAAAGTCTCCGCTGGTGCAACACTGCTCATTGTCGAAGCAATGAAGGTAATGAACCCGATCACCGCGCCCAATGGAGGCACGGTGAAAGCCGTCTTTGTCGAGAGCGGCCAGCCGGTCGAATTCGACCAACCGCTGATGGTTATTGAGTAAGCGCAGACCATGGGCATCGAGAAAATCCTGATCGCCAATCGCGGCGAAATTGCGCTTCGTATCCATCGTGCGGCCCATGAAATGGGCATCAAGACCGTCGCTGTGCACTCAACCGCAGACGCTGATGCCATGCATGTGCGTCTAGCCGATGAGGCGATCTGCATCGGCCCGCCGGCTGCAAAGGATAGCTATCTCAATATCCCGGCGATCATTTCGGCAGCGGAAATCAGCGACGCAGACGCGATCCATCCCGGCTATGGCTTCCTGTCTGAAAATGCACAGTTTGCCGAGATTGTCGAAAGCCACGGACTGGCCTTTATCGGTCCCAAGCCCGAACATATCCGCACAATGGGCGACAAGGTCATGGCCAAGAAGACGGCCGGCGCGCTTGGTCTGCCATTGGTTCCAGGGTCGGACGGTGCAGTTTCGGAAATCGGCGAAGCAAAGGCCATTGCCGAAGCCGTCGGCTATCCGGTGATCATCAAGGCTGCATCCGGCGGCGGTGGTCGCGGGATGAAAGTGTGCAACAGCCCCGACGATCTCGAAACGCTGATGCAACAAGCGGGCAGCGAGGCCAAAGCCGCCTTTGGCGACGCGACGGTGTATATCGAAAAATATCTGGGCAACCCGCGACATATCGAATTTCAGATTTTCGGCGATGGCGAAGGCAATGCAATCCATCTGGGCGAACGCGATTGTTCGCTGCAGCGCCGCCACCAGAAAGTGCTGGAGGAAGCCCCCTCACCCGTGATTAGCGCCGCCGAAAGGGCGCGCATGGGCGGTATCGTCTCCAAGGCGATGGCCGATATGGGCTATCGTGGAGCAGGCACGATCGAGTTCCTTTGGGAAAATGGCGAATTCTATTTCATCGAAATGAACACGCGCATCCAGGTCGAACATCCGGTCACCGAAATGATCACCGGTTTCGATCTTGTCCGCGAACAGATTCGCGTTGCCGAAGGCCGCGGCCTGTCTGTAACACAGGATATGCTTGAATTTCGCGGCCATTCGATCGAATGCCGCATCAATGCCGAAGACCCGCGCACATTCATTCCTTCACCCGGTGAGATAAAATATTATCATGCAGCAGGCGGGATGCATGTCCGCGTCGATAGCGGCATGTACACCGGCTATCGCGTGCCGCCTTATTATGACAGCATGATCGCCAAGCTAATCGTCTATGGCCGCACCCGCGAAAGCTGTATGATGCGTATGCGCCGCGCGCTTGAGGAAATGGTGATTGACGGCGTCAAGACGAACATCCCGTTGCATCAAGATCTGCTGCGCGATCCCGACGTCATCAATGGCGACTATAGCATCAAATGGCTCGAAGACTGGCTCGCGCGACAGGAAGGCTGATCGACGGCACTGATTGCTGTTCATCTAAACGCCACCTTTCCTGAACATTACTGCTTCATTCAGCCTCAAGACAGCAAACCTGCGCAATAAGCCCAGTTAAGCGATGGCATATAGCCGCCGCGAACTGGGAATTTGAGATGAAGACAATTTTGCTGACCAGCCTTGCCACCGCGCTCGCGCTGACTCCGGCAGCTCATGCGATGAAGGACCGTGCCGGTAGCGCCACATCTGCGGAGGATTCGGCCGAGTATAAACGCAGCGAAGGCCGCAAAGACGGCTGGTCGAGAGGGCAACGTCAAGCCGACGGACAGGATGCGCAAAAAGGGCAGCGCCAGCGCGGCTGGCGCAGCGAAGATGACCAGCGCGACGATGATGACAACCGGCGCGGCGGCTGGAATGGTCAGGCGAGCCCACAGATACCGCCAAGCGGCAGTTGGAACCGCGGCGAAGAGCGGCGCGAGGCAGGCCATGACGATGACCGGAGCAATGACAACCAGCGGAACCGGCGCGGTGACGATGACAGCTGGCGCTATCGCGATGACAATGATCGGCGCGACGATGACGGGCGGTGGGATCGTTATGGCCGCGATGGCCGTTATGACCGGCACGACAATGATCGTTGGGATCAAGGTTGGCGGAACGAACGGCGTTATGACTGGCGCGGACATCGCGAACGCTATGGCAGCTATTATCGACCCGGACGTTATTATGCGCCCTATCGCAGCGACCGTTATCGCCGTCTCAACATCGGCATCCATATCGGCGCGCCATTTTACTCAAGCCGTTACCGGATAGCCGACCCTTGGCGTTATCGCCTTCCCCCGGCGCAGGGACCCTATCGCTGGGTGCGCTATTATGACGACGTTCTGCTGGTTGATGTCCGCCGCGGATATGTCGTCGATGTGATTAACAACTTCTTCTGGTAATCCTGATCCTTCCAGAAGTTGCGGGCTCGGGGAACCTGTTTCCCGGGCCCAATTTTTTTGCTTGAACAGCCAGTCTCGGCGGCGCAGACGGATGTAAATCTTCGGGAGGAATATATGATCCGCACGCTTCTGTTTGCTGCAACCGCTTGCATTGCTCTCACTACGCCGGCTCTTGCCGACACCAAGGTGGTTCTTGCGGGCAACCTGATCAGTGATCCAGCGCAAGGTGCGACCGGCCCCGCAACGATCACTGTGACCGACGGTCGTATCGTCAAGGTCGAAAAAGGCATTAATCCCGCAGCTGTTGCAGGTGCTGAAGTCGTGGACCTGTCGACCAAAACCGTTCTTCCAGGCCTTATCGACCTCCATGTCCATCTGACGAGCGACCCCGGCGGTGATTATCGCAGTGAGGCCGTCGACAGCGATGAATGGGCGACGCTGATCGGCGTCAAAAATGCCGCGCTCACGCTCAATGCCGGCTTCACCACCGTACGTGAGGCAGGATCGGCACAGAACACTGCCTTTGCCTTGCGCCGCGGCACCAATGAAGGGATCCTCTGGGGGCCCAGGATTGTCGCTGCAGGACCGGCGTTGTCGATCGTCGGCGGACATGCCGATGTCAGCGGTTTTCGCCCGGAAGTGCTGATCGCGCTTGATTCTGGCTACACCTGCACCGGCGCGGATCAATGTTCCGAAAAAGTGCGTAAGGCATCGAAAATGGGTGCGGACATCATCAAAATCACGGCGACAGGCGGCGTTTTGTCGCAGCAAGGACGCGGTCTTGAGGCGCATTTTAACAATGACGAATTGAAGGCCATCGCCGATACGGCCCACTCGCTTGGCCTAAAGGTCATGGCACACGCACACGGCGCCCGCGGGATCGAGGCGTCAGCTGTTGCCGGTATCGACACCATCGACCATGCGACCTTCGCAGACGAAGCTGCGCTGAAGGCCATGAAGGCCAGAGGTACAGCGCTGGTCCCTACATTGATGGCGCTTGAAGGCGTGCGGGCGCGCATTGGTAGGGGCATCTATACCCCGACGGTCGAGGTTAAGGCGCGCGAGGCGCTGGAGGCTGCCGGCCGTCAGGTGCAGCAGTCCAAGGCCATGGGCGTAACGGTCGCATTCGGCACCGATGCGGGCGTTTTCGAACATGGCCGCAATGCGGGCGAATTCGCATTGCTCGTCAAGAACGGGCTGACGCCCGTAGAAGCTGTCGCCAGCGCCACGACCGTTGCGGCAAAAACGCTGGGCATGGAAAATGAAATCGGCCGAATTGCACCAGGCTATTCTGCGGACCTGATCGCCGTTTCGGGCAACCCGTTGCAGGATGTCACCTTGCTGGAAAAGGTCGAGTGGGTCATGGCCCGCGGACGCACAAAATAACTCTCAACGCCGCACCGCCACTCGATTATCACCGGGTGGCGGTGCTATCGGATAGGCGAATCGCATGATCGGGAGCTGCGTTTGAATGTTTGCCGAAGTTGAATCTGGCACCCCAACAAAGTTCGATCCGAACAATGATCCGGCAAAGCTTGCCAAGATTGGCGCATTTGTAACGCGCCGACTTGATTCCAATCCGTTGGTCCAGAAGGTCGACGTGCCGGAACTGCAGCTATACATCTACCAGGGCTTCCTCGGCAAAAGGGAGTGCAATCTACTCATCCGCAAAATTGATGCCGATGCCGTTCCCTCCACCTTGTACAAGGGCACCGAACAGGCCGGATTTCGGACCAGCTATAGCTGCCATCTCAACCGCTGGGATGCCGATGTTGCCCGTGTCGAGGCACGGATGAGCGACACGCTCGGCATCGAAAATGATTATGCTGAAACGATGCAGGGGCAGCGTTATACAGTTGGTCAGGAATTCAAATCGCATCATGATTTCTTCCATCCCAGCCAGGACTATTGGCTTCACGAAGGGCCGCGGGGCGGGCAGCGCAGTTGGACGGCGATGATCTATCTCAACGAACCCGACGATGGCGGTGCGACCGAATTTCCGCATGTCAGCATCGGCGTACGTCCTCAAGCGGGTACGATGCTGATCTGGAATAACATGAAGCTGGATGGCACGCCCAATTACAAGTCCCTGCACACAGGGAGCCCCGTAAAGCAGGGGGTGAAACATGTGATCACCAAATGGTATAGACAGAATAACTGGCTCGAACTCAACACCGCGACGGCGTGACCTTAGGCGTTTGCGGACAGGGCTAGGGCCTCTGTCGAAACTGACTTGTTCCAAAGCTCCGCCTCTGGCGCGACATTGCACATACATCATTGCGGCATAGTTGCCGCCCAAGGAGCATTTGCCATGAAATTGACCCCGAAATTTCTGCTTTCCGTGGCGCTTGTCGCGCTCGCTGTCCCGGTCGCCGTGCCGGCCATGGCGCAGGATACGATCAAGGCCGAAGCAGCGCAGCTGACCGAGGGTGAGAAGCTTGCCAAGGTCTTTGCCGATGACGATGAGGCGAGCCTCAAGCGGAACCCGTTGAACGCGCTGTTCCGCGGCGACATGCGCTATGCCGACCGGCTGGGCGACTTCATGAGCGACGCCTATTTCGACGCCGAGCGCAAGGCAGCAAATGATAATATCGCGGCACTGGGCAATATCGACCGGGCCAAACTCAGCCCGACCGACAAGATCGCCTATGATGTTTTCATGCGTAACCAGAAGGACGCGATCAAGGGACTTTCATCGCCTTATTTTGAACTCTCAGTGGTGCGACCGATCAATCATTTCTTCGGCTTTCACACCTTCTATCCCAATTTCGCCAGCGGCCAAGGCGCAGCCCCGTTCAAGACCCGCGTGGACTATGAAAATAATCTGAAGCGCCACAAGGAATTTGTCGTGATGCTCGATCGCGCGATCGGCCGTTTCCGCGAAGGGATGGCGTCCGGCGTGGTCGAGACCAAAATGACCGTCTCGAACGTCATTGACCAGCTTAATACCCAGTTGAAGCAGCCGGCGGAAGAATCACCCTATTTCGGTCCGACCAAGAATTTCCCCGCGGACTTTACCGATGCGGAAAAGGCAGCATTTACGGGGCAGTATCGCGACGCGATAGAAAAGGACATTTACCCTGCCTACACGCGCCTGCGCGACTTTCTGAAAAATGACTATCTGCCCGTTGCACGCGAAGGGCATGGCCTGAAATATATGAAGGACGGAGATCAGCTTTACAGCTATCTCATCGAGTCAACCGTCACCCTGCCGATGCGCGCCGACGAAATCCACAATATCGGCCTATCCGAAGTTGCCCGCATCAAGGGCGAGATGGAAAAGGTGCGGACCGAAGTGAACTTCAAGGGCACATTGCCCGAATTTTTCGACCATCTGCGGCATGATCCCAAATTCAAAATGGCCAGCCGCGAGGCACTGACCCAAGGCTATTATGACATCGGCAAAACGGTCGATGCGGTCATCGGAACGCAATTCAAATATCTGCCCAAGGCCCCGCTCGAAATCCGGCCCTATGAAGAATTCCGCGAGAAATATGAGGCAGGCGGAAGCTATCAGCAAGGCACCCCCGACGGTTCACGACCGGGCATTTTTTATTTTAATGCATATGACCTGCCAAGCCGGACCACGCCGGGCATGACCACGCTTTACCTGCACGAGGGCGCACCGGGGCACCATTTCCAGATCAGCATCGCACAGGAAAATGAAAAGCTACCCGCCTTCATGCGCTTTGGCGGCAACACCGCCTATGTAGAGGGCTGGGCACTCTATGCAGAGACGCTCGGTTATGAAATGGGGCTCTATACCGATCCCTATCAGCGGTTCGGCACCCTGTCGGACGAGATGTTGCGGGCGATGCGGCTCGTCGTTGACACCGGCATCCATTCGAAGGGCTGGAGCCGCGAACAGGCGATCGACTATATGCTCGCCAACAGCGACATGGGTCGGACCGATGCGACCGCAGAGGTCGAACGTTACATCGCAATACCCAGCCAAGCGCTGGCATATAAGATCGGCGCGCTGACGATTTCGCGACTGAAGGAAAAGGCCAAGACCGAACTGGGCGCGAAATTCGACGTTCGCGAATTCCATAACGAAGTGCTCAACACCGGCGCCTTGCCGCTGACCGTGTTGGAAAAGAAGATCGATGACTGGATCGCATCAAAAAAGTAAACCGCTCCGCCGGGAAGGCGTTGGCCTTCCCGGCAATCAGCATGATATGCCAAATTGGGATTCCACCTCGGAAAAATGCCAGCCCATGGCCGTAATCGCCTTTTCGGTCAGTTCAATATAGGCACGGCGGCCGTCTAACGGGTCAGCCCGGCGAACCACAAGCCCGGCATCTTGGAGCATTGCAATCCAACGCAACGCCGTTGTTTGCGGTGCACCCAAGGCAAGGCAGAGTGAGCTGATCGAGACCCGTTCATTTTCCAGCCTAGCCGCAGCGAGATCGAGCAGCATGTCCCATGCAGGATCCGAAAACAGATCCGCACCGAAAAGCGAGGCCCGTTTGCGTCGTTGCCGGATTAACCAGCGCAAATGGCGTGCGTCCGGCAATTTATGCGACGCATCTCGATCAAGCGCCGCCGGCGCAATCGAATCGATCGCTTTGAATAGAGGCGCGTGATTTTCGGCTCCGCCAAGCAGTTCGCGCCTGATCCAATCAGCCTGAGCCTCCACAACTGCACGCAAAGTGGAAACTTCGCGATCCAGTGCGTCAAGCCTCTTTTCCCATCGACCTTGGTGCAACATCCTCCGTCTTCCTTCGTCGATGCGGCCCCTGTTTCCCCGACAACATTGATTTTCCTGATACGATACAAAAGATTCGTTAATCGATTCATGCGGCAACTTTTACATTATTCTACATTAGTTTAATTCAAAGTTCTGTCCGATCCAGCCGAGGAAAATCCTGCCTTCAGACCTTCGTTATGGAATTGGCAGCCCGGTAACCATGATGTATGCAGATTAGATGCCCGCAGTGAAAGCCGCCAATCCCCGCAAAATTTTTGCGCCAGAGGAATGGGCAGCGCTTACCGCCATATCGCCGTTCAGGGGGCCATGGCTGGTCGTCCATGGCTGGCTTGTTGCCGCACTCGCAGCCTTTGGCGGCGCATGGGCATGGCAATTCCACTGGATTGCCGGGCTGTTTGCAACACCGATTGCGCTCGCCATTATCGGCGGCCGGCAACTGGGGCTGTCGATCCTGATGCACGAGGGCGCGCACGGATTGCTGCACCCCGACCGCAAGATCAACAACTGGCTGGGCCAATGGCCATCAGGCGCTGCCACGGGCAGCGACCTCTACGCCTATCGCGCCTATCACCTCACCCACCATAAATTCACACAGCAGCCCGAGGACCCTGATCTATCGCTATCCAAGCCCTTCCCGACAAGTGGAGCGAGCCTGCGCCGCAAGGTAATACGCGATCTTTCCGGTCAGACCTTTTTCAAGCAGCGCAGCCACCAATTCGCCGCGGCTTGGCGCGGATTAAAGGCCATGTTGCGCCGCGAAAGCAGCTCAGGTGGGCGTGACACCAGCGCCGGTCGCGCCTTCAACCTGCAGAGCCGCAATGGCATGGATGCGCCTGTCTCAAACATCGACGGCGCGAAAACTACCGCGCGCACGGTAGCGCGTTTTCTCCTGGTGCAGACCATCGTCTTGGCGGTCTCGCTCGCCCTTTGGGGCTGGACGCCGTTTCTGTTGTGGTTCGCTGCGTTGGCAACAACCTTCCAGCTTTTCCTGCGCATCCGCAACATCGCCGAACATGCATGCACCACGACCGGCAGCGACGATCCGTTCAGCCACGCCCGAACGACCTATGCCGGGTTGATTGAGCGCACCACAGTGGCACCCTACTGGGTCAACTATCATAGCGAACATCATCTGTTCATGGGCCTGCCCTGTTACAATCTGCCGGACGCCCATGCCTTGCTGGGCGCAAGTGGCTATCATGAGAAAATGACGATCGAACCCGACTATTTGGCGGTGTTGCGTCGGGTCACAGCCATCCCAGCCGCTTGAACCTGATGAACAACCCGGTGCAGATGGTCAGCATCGCGCCCACAACGATGAAATAGCCATAGCGGCTTTCCAGTTCGGGCATGAATGCGAAGTTCATCCCGTAAATTCCCGCGATTGCAGTCGGCACCGCGAGGATCGCAGCCCAAGCTGCGAGTTGGCGTGTAATCACACCTTGTCTTTGTTGTTCCAAAAGACCGCTGGTCTCAATCACACTGGTCAGCGTATCGCGCAAACCAGCAACGCGGTAATTCACACGCCGGACATGGTCTGCAAGGTCGCGGAAATAGGGATCGATATCATTGTCCAACTGCGGCAGGTCAATGTTGACGAAGCGGATTGCAAGATCTTCCATCGGGCCGAGGATTCGCTGCAGCCGGAACAGGTCACGACGCAGCGTGAACAAACGTGCAGTCTGCGCCCGGTCGAGGAAGTTTTCGAGCGCCTTGTCTTCCATCGTGAGCACCTGTTCGTCCAACAGATCGATCACCTCAAAATAGCCATCGACGATGAAATCCAGCAGCGCGTGGAGGACATAGTCCGGGCCATGCTTCAAGAGCCAAGGCGTCGCCTCCAACTGTTTGCGGATTGGAGCATGGCCGCGGATCGAACCGTGACGGACAGTGATGATGAACTGCCGACCGAGAAAGATCGCAGTGTTGCCATAGGCGATGCGCGCTTCCCCGTCCGTCCCTTCCAAATGGATGGTGCGCGCCACAATGAATAATGTTTCGCCATAGCTTTCCATCTTTGGCAGATGCCGCGGATCCAGCGCGTCCTCAACCGCGAGCGGGTGGAGACCGAAATGCTCTTGGATCGCCTTGATTGTCGCAGCGTCGGGATCATGCAGTCCGATCCAGACGAAATCCTCCTTGCGTTCCAGCTTGGGGATGGGCTTGGCGAGATCAAGTTCCGTCAGCAGCCGGCCGTCGCGATAGATGCGGGCGGCGATGATGCTCATGCACATTCATCCAGCACCGGCCGGACAGGCGTCCCATCGGGTGCATCGAAATTTTGTTTGAATGTAAATGCTTGCTGCGTGGAACCATTGGCACGAAGAAGTTCGATCGCCCCCATACCTTCCGCCACCGAAGGAATGTGCCCGGCAGGCACCCACCAAAGTGCCTGATATATGTCCATCTGTTCCAGCCATTCGCGGCGTCGGCGCATGATCGCCAGATGATCCGGATTGCGATAGACGAATGCGGCAAGCGAATCGATGTCGGTCCATACCGACATATTGACCGCCAATCTTGGGTCGTCAGGAATGGCGTCGATGCTGATCGCATCATTGCCTTCGCCAATTAGCCGCCAGACAAAGCCGGGGGCAGCGTCGGCCTGCGCATTGACATGGTCAAGCGCATCCATGAAACCTGCATTATCGGGATGGTCTTTTGGCTGCACGAAGCGCGCGATGTTGATCTGCGCAATGTGATAGCTGCTCATGCCATTCCTTCCGACTATCCTGTTCCGATCTTGATCGACGAGATCATTTTGCGTCTCCTGCGGGACGCACCTCGACCAGTCGCGCGACGTCGCGTTGCAACAGGTTTATCTTTTCGTGCAGCCGGATGATTTCCAGTTCCGCGCGCAGATTCACCTCATAGTCATGCGCCGCCGCCTGTCTGTCCTTTTGTCCCTGCCGGTTCTGGCTCATCATGATGATCGGCGCCTGAATTGCTGCCAGCATCGAAAGCATCAGGTTGAGAAATATGAACGGGTACGGATCAAAGCCAATGTCGAGCGATTCGAATAATCGGCTGTTGATCAACATCCAGCCGAACAACACCACTGCGAAAGCGATGATGAAGCCCCAACTGCCGCCCACGGCGGCAACATGATCTGCCAGCCGCTGGCCAAAGGTCGAATCTTCGCCATGCGGCACATCGAGATTGCGGCTCGTTATCTCGCGGTGGTGGATGCTTTCAAGAACGCGGCGTTCGGCACGCGAAAGGCTGTCTGCGGTTTTGCCCAGTAGCTGGACAGCCAATTCATCGACCGAAATGCCATTCGTCATCCAAGCGCCTCCGCAATCAGTTTGCGACTGTTGGTGATGCCATATAGCGCGATAAAGCTGCCCATGCGAGGGCCGGCACTCGACCCGAGCAACGTCTCATACAATGCCTTGAACCAGTCGCGAAGATTTTCAAAACCGGCGGTCTTGCCGATTTCATAGACGATATTCTGGATATCCTCGGCCGGCGTGTCCGCTGCCAGTTGCGCAAGGGCCGCATCGAGACGCTTCAGCGCGTCAATCTCGATCCCTTCCGCCGTACGACGTTGCAGCGTCGGCGCGACATGATCGCGGTTATAGGCCAGCGCCAAATTAATCAGGTTCGCCAGTTCGGGATGCGTGGCGGCGGTCGCATCGGGCGCATAATTGGCGAGATAGCCCCAGACTTGGGGCGCAGTTGCATGCGGGCCCATCACGCCCGCCAGATTGAGCAGCAACCCGAATGTGACCGGCGGAACCTCTGCCGGCACTTTCGAGCCATCAGGGCCGTTGTGGATATGGTGGACAGGGTTACCCAGCTTCTTCTCAATCTCCTGTCCGCCATAGGTGGTGCGGAATTGAAAATATTCGTCAACCGCGCGCGGGATCACGCCAAGATGCAGCTGCTTTGCGCTTTTCGGTTCGCGATAGGCGTAAAAGGCCAAGCTTTCCTCGCTGCCATAGGACAGCCAATCTTCGAGGCTGAGGCCATTGCCCTTCGACTTCGAAATCTTCTCGCCTTTTTCATCGAGGAACATTTCATAGATCAGTCCATCCGGCTTGCGCCCGCCGAGCACCTGCGCAATCTTACCCGACTGGATACCGCTATCGGTCAGATCCTTGCCGTACATTTCATAGTCGACGCCCAACGCGACCCAGCGCATCGCCCAGTCAACCTTCCATTGCAACTTCGCCTGCCCGCCCAAGATCGACTGGGTGATAGTTTCGCCCTCATCTTCAAAGGACACCAATCCAGCCTCGGCATCTATGACTGTGATAGGCACCTGCAGCACGATGCCCGATTTGGGACTAACCGGAAGCACTGGGGAATAAGTGGCGGCACGTTCCGCGCGCAGCGTCGGCAGCATGATGTCCATGATCGCCTGATAATTGCGCAAAACGCCCTTCAGCGCTTCGTCGAACTGTCCGCCTTCATACATGGTCGTAGAGGAGACGAATTCATAGTCAAAGCCGAAGCGGTCGAGAAATTCGCGCAGCATCGCGTTGTTGTGATGCGCAAAACTCTCAAATTTGCCGAAGGGATCGGGAATACGCGTCAGCGGCTTTCCCAGATGTTCAGCGAGCATAGCCTGATTGGGCACATTGTCCGGAACCTTGCGCAGGCCATCCATATCGTCTGAAAAAGCAACAAGCCGGGTCGGCATATCGGTCAGTTCCTCAAGCGCGCGGCGCACCATCGTCGTGCGGAGCACTTCGTTGAAAGTCCCGATATGTGGCAGGCCGGACGGGCCATAACCGGTTTCAAAGAGGATCGGAGCGCCGCCAGCCTTGCCTTGCGGATAACGTTTCAACACCTTGCGCGCCTCTTCATAGGGCCATGCCTTGCTTGCCAAGGCTGCCGTGCGAAGGGCGGGGTCGACGCTCATTTACATGTTTCCTTTTCGTTCCGGAATTGCCAAATAGGCTGGATAATGGCCTATCCCCTAGCCTTTCCTGCGCTGCATGCAAGCCATGCCGGTATCTGGATAGCAACGCCTGATGGCGAAACGCGGCGCGTGGGTAAGGCAGAGGCTGTTTCCCGTGCAGCAGATACGCCGCACATTTTGCTCAACGCTCCGCTGGTTGCCCAACGATTGGGCTACCCCGAATTGTCGGGGCTGGATTTGCTAGAACTGTTTGCCTTTGTACACCCTGCCCGCTTCGTCGTTCCGACGGCTAAAGGCTTTGCGGAGGCGCTGCAGATTTCGCGCAGTTCCGGGGAAGACCTGCGCGACGAAACTGTTCCCCAACTGCTGGTCGCTGCCGCCAGCAAACTCCTCACAGCCCTCAGTGAGACTGCGTGGCCCGAACGCGAAGGCGCATGGGATGCGGCGCAGGCCTTGGCGCGTCTCCACTGGAGTTGGGGTCGCGTGGTCTGCGACCAGGTGCCGCGTCCCCAAAGCAAGGAAGCTTGGCTGTTTTCCAGATTGCCGGAATGGGATGAGGCACCGCCGCGCACGCCACCGCGATCGGTCCAACTGGATCGGAGCGCGGTCGAAGCACAACTTGCACGGCTGACGGGGCAAGGCGCGGAAGTGCGCGAAGGCCAGCGCGCTTTTGCACAAGCTGCAGCCACCATTTTCGATCCGCGCCGCCGCAAGGGCGAACCCAATATGTTGCTGGCCGAGGCCGGCACCGGGATCGGCAAGACGCTGGGCTATCTCGCGCCCTCCTCGCTTTGGGCGAAAGAGGCTGATGGTGCCGTCTGGATTTCAACCTACACAAAGGCCTTGCAACGCCAATTGGTCAGCGAGGCACGCCGAATCTATCCTGACGACCAAGAATTTCGCGACAAGGTAGTGGTGCGCAAGGGCCGCGAAAACTATCTGTGCCTGCTCAACCTTGAAGACGCACTGCAGGGCGGGTTTGCCGGGCGTGCGGCTATCCTTGGACATCTGGTGGCGCGCTGGGCAGCCTACACGGCCGACGGTGACATGGTGGGCGGCGACCTACCCGGCTGGTTACCCACGCTGTTCCGCCGCAACGGCAGCACGGCCCTGACCGACCGGCGGGGGGAGTGCATCTATGCCGGTTGCCCGCATTATCGCAAATGCTTCATCGAACGCGCATCGCGCGCGTCGGCGCAAGCCGATCTTGTGATTGCCAACCATGCGCTGATGATGGTCAACGCAGCGCGCGGACGCGAAGAGGCCAGCCGGCCCAGCCGCATCATCTTTGACGAAGGCCATCATCTTTTCGACGCTGCAGATTCCACCTTTGCCGCAGCTTTGACTGGCACTGAAATGATCGAGATCCGCCGCTGGGTTATCGGGCCCGAGGGCAAAGCGCGCGGCCGGCGGCGTGGCCTTTCCGCGCGGCTTGCCGATGTTGCCAGCTATGATGACGAGGGCGGACTTGCGATCGAAGCAGCACGCGTTGCGGCCGAAGCCCTGCCCGCAGAGGGATGGCTGGGCCGAATTCAGGAAGGCGTCGCTTCGGGCCCTGCAGAACAGATGCTGTCGGCCGTCAGGCGAACAGTGTTTGCCCGCGACGAAGGGCAGGCGGAGAGCGGTTACGCACTGGAAACCGAATATGCCAATCTTGACGCGCCACTGATTGAATCGATTGCCGAACTGATGAAGGCGCTGGAGGCGCTGGTCAAACCGCTGACGATATTGGGCCAACGGCTGGAAATGATTGTCGAAGACGCGCCCGACTGGCTGGATGGTGCGGCCCGAGCGCGGATCGAAGGTGCGATGGCCAGCCTTGGCTGGCGGGTCGATACATTGCGCGGCTGGATTGCACTTCTGGGGCGCGGTGGGGGCCCTGCCGATCCCGAATTTGTCGACTGGCTGGCCGTAGATCGCGGCGAAGGCCGCGAATATGACATCGGCATTTATCGCCACTGGCTCGACCCAACCCAACCGGTGTCCCGTATCGTTCTGAAACCCGCGCACGGCGTCTTGACGACGTCCGCCACGCTGCGCAGCGGCGGCGATTGGGACAATGCCGAAGCGCGCACCGGCGCGGTACATTTTGACCATCCGGTCGAGCATTTTTCCGCGCTCAGCCCGTTCGACTATGCCCGGCAGGCCGAAGTTCTGATCGTCACCGACATAGCAAAAGGCGACATGCCAGCGCTTGCCGGAGCCTATGCCGCACTTATTTCGGCGTCGCAGGGCGGCGCGCTCGGCCTGTTTACCGCAATCCGCCGCCTGAAAAGCGTTCATGCCCGCATTGCCGACCGGCTCGCCCGCGACGGCTTACCGCTTTATGCGCAGCATGTCGATCCGATGGATACTGGAACGCTCGTCGATATCTTCCGCGACGATCCGCATGCCAGCCTGATCGGAACCGACGCGCTGCGCGACGGCGTGGATGTGCCCGGCCATTCGCTGCGATTGGTGATCATGGAACAGGTTCCCTGGCCCCGACCGGACATTTTGCACAAGGCGCGACGGCTTGCCGGCGGCGGCACGGCCTATGACGACCGCATCATTCGCGCGCGGCTGGCGCAGGCATTTGGGCGACTGATCCGCAAAACTGATGATCGCGGCCATTTCGTGCTGCTGTCCCCTGCCACGCCATCACGGCTGCTGACCGCCTTTCCGCAAGGCACACCCATTCACCGGGTGACGCTGGATGAAGCTGTAAGAAGAATTAAATCCGGTCTTTCGTCGGCAACGAATATGGGGCAGGGCAACGACGAACTGATTGCGGACGAGGATATCCCCTTTTGACGAAAACGCTCTATCTGCTGCGCCATGCCAAATCGGGTTGGGATGACCCAGTGGCCCGCGATTTTGATCGCCCGCTAAACAAGCGGGGGGAAAAGGCCGCGCGCGTCATCGGACAGTGGATGGCATCGAACGGTATCGTTTTCGAACAGGTGATCGCAAGCCCTGCCGTTCGCGTGATCGACACACTTCATGGCATATGGGCAGGCTATGGCCGAAAGATGGAACCGACCTGGGATCGTCGCGTCTATCTTGCCTCTTCAGCAACACTCCTCGACGTGTTGCGCGAAGCGAGCGATGCGCATGATTCGATCCTGATGGTGGGGCACAATCCGGGGATGGAAGATGTCGTTTTCGATCTCGTCCCCGACGATGGCAGTTCACCGCTGCGCGAAGAAGTGGAGATCAAATATCCTACAGCGGCCCTTGCCCAGCTTGACCTGCCGATCGACCATTGGGCGGATATCGGCAAGCGCACAGGCCATTTGAAGCGCTTTGTCCGGCCTCGCGATCTCGACCCGGAACTGGGTCCAGAAGACGAATGATTTTCGGGCAGTTGCCCAAAAATTGTGCAGTTGCGAAAAGCGCTTGTGCGCTGCCTTAAATTTTGTCAGCTTCCTTGGATATGGAGTTGCCCGCGCCGGCCTTTGACGAAATGTTCTGCCTCGATGGCGAGGCCCGGCCTGATTATGCCGATTATGCGCTCTGGTTCGAAAATCAGGAACTCACTCGATTGCGCCGCAAAACGGAAGAGGCCGATGCGCTGTTCCGCCGCACCGGAATCACCTTCAACGTCTATGGCGCAACCGAGGCCGAAGAGCGGCTCATTCCCTTCGATATCGTCCCACGTATAATCGGGGCGAAGGAATGGGCACGGCTGTCGCGCGGGATCGAGCAGCGTGTCCGTGCGATCAACGCCTTTCTTCACGATATTTATCACCGGCAGGAAATCATCCGCGCCGGCCGCATTCCGGAAGCACTGATTGCCAATAACCGGGCTTTCCTGCCGGCAATGATCGGCTTCACGCCACCCGGGCATATCTATACCCATATTGTCGGCATCGACCTCGTCCGAACCGAGCGTGACGAATTCTATGTGCTTGAAGATAATGCCCGAACGCCATCGGGCGTATCCTATATGCTGGAAAACCGGGAAACGATGATGAACATGTTCCCCGAACTGTTCAGTGCGATCCGCGTACGTGAAGTCGGCAGTTACCCAAAGAATTTGCGCCGGTCGCTGGAGGCGTGTGCGCCCGATGGCTGCGATGGCAAACCGGTGGTCGCAGTGCTGACGCCGGGCATTTACAATAGTGCCTATTTCGAACACGCATTTCTTGCAGACCAGATGGGCGCGGAACTGGTCGAAGGCCATGATCTACGTATCGTCGAAGGCCGGGTCGCAATGCGCACGACCCAAGGTTATCGCCCGATCGACGTGCTATATCGCCGGGTCGATGATGATTTTCTCGACCCGATGAGTTTTCGCCCCGATTCACA
Organism: Sphingobium sp.; assembly: GCA_035196065.1. Lineage (NCBI taxonomy): Bacteria > Pseudomonadati > Pseudomonadota > Alphaproteobacteria > Sphingomonadales > Sphingobiaceae > Sphingobium > Sphingobium sp. The sequence goes on along the minus strand of CP136575.1, from coordinate 1,245,281 downwards.
GTTGGGCGTTCCCGGCATCATGGATTTGTACCGCGCCGGCAAGATTACGATCGCCAATGCACCCGGCACCGGGATTGCCGACGACAAGGCGATCTATAGCTATATGCCGGAGATCATCGAATTCTACACCGGCGAAAAACCTTTGCTGGCCAATGTACCGACCTGGCGCTGTGCCGAGCCGGAAGCGCTCAAATATGTGCTGGCGCATCTGTCAGAACTGGTCGTCAAGGAAGTGCACGGATCGGGCGGCTATGGCATGTTGGTCGGTCCGGCGGCCAGCAAGGCGGAGATCGAGCTCTTTCGACGGAAACTGAAGGCGCGCCCTGCAAATTACATCGCGCAGCCCACGCTTGCCTTGTCCACTGTGCCAGTGCTCACCCGCGCCGGGTTGGCCCCACGCCATGTCGATCTGCGTCCCTTTGTTCTCGTCTCACCCAATGGCATTGAAATCACGCCGGGTGGCCTGACGCGTGTTGCCCTCAAGAAAGGCTCGCTTGTGGTCAATAGCAGCCAAGGAGGCGGCACCAAGGATAGCTGGGTGCTGGAAGACTGATGCTGGGGCGGACCGCAGGCGGTGTATTCTGGATGTTCCGTTATCTTGAGCGGGCCGAAAATATGGCGCGTCTTGTCGAGGCTGGCCATCGCATGGCGCTGACACGCGGAACTGGCTCGGACGAAGAATGGCGCTCGGTCGTGATCACCGCGGGGCTGCAGGCTGCCTATGAAGCACGGCATGACAACTATGCTCCACAGCATGTTGTCAATTTCCTGCTGCGCGACAAATCCAATCCGGCCTCGGTGCAGGCGATGCTCGACACCGCGCGCCACAACGCCCGGATGACACGGACGGCGTTGACCCGGGAGGTTTGGGAGGCAACTAACATTTTCTGGATGCGTGTCGGCGATGCTGTGCAGCGCCCGATCCGTGAAGCCGACCTGCCGGGGCTAATCGCGCTGATCCGTCAGCAATCGGCACAGGTCCGCGGCGCGCTTCACGGATCGATGCTTCGGATAGACATTTACAATTTCGCGCGCCTCGGCACATTCGTCGAGCGTGCGGACAACACGGCGCGCATCCTGGACGTGAAATATTATGTGCTGCTGCCTTCGCTGTCCTTTGTTGGGCAACCGCTCGACAATGTGCAGTGGGAAACAATTTTGCGGTCAGTATCGGCAGAGCATGCGTTCCGTTGGCTGAACGCAGGTGATACGCGGCCGGTGGGCGTCGCAGAATTTCTGATCCTCGACCAGCGCTTCCCCCGATCGCTGGCATTTTGTTACCAAAAACTGTTCGGCAATCTCTGCTACCTTGAAGAGGATTATGGCATCCGCATGCCGTCGCATGATTTGGCGCGAGAAATCCATGATGGCCTTACCCGACGCTCGATTGACGCGGTTTTCGAAAGCGGGTTGCACGAATTCCTGACCGATTTCATGACGTGCAACGGCAATCTCGCACAGCAGATCGAAACCGATTATCGCTTTTATGGCTGACCCGATGCTTTTGAAGATTTGCCATCATACCCATTACAAATTTGAACAGGCCGTGCCCTATGGCCTTCAAAGACTGCGGCTGATCCCGAAAGAGAATGCGGCCCAGCATATCCTGAACTGGTCGACGGAAATCGAAGGCGGCACAGTCGAGGCCGATTATTTCGACTATCACAACAACCATGTCCTCCTCGTCCGGATAAACGAGGGCGCACAGGAAATCTCAGTGCGATGCGATGGCGAAGTCGAGACAATCGACACCGCCGGAGTGCTGGGCCGCCATGGCGGGCATGTGCCGCTCTGGTATTTCCTGCAGCCAACCCGACTGACCGAGGCAGGGCGCGAATTACAGGCGCTCGCCAGATCCGTGGCTGGTGACGACCAGCTTCAGGTACTCCATAGGCTGGCAGCGCGCGTTCTTGAAACCGTGCGTTATGATGTCGGCCATACCGACACCGCGACAACGGCCGATGCCGCGCTCGCCGCCGGGCACGGCGTTTGCCAAGATCATGCCCATATCTTTATCGCAGCCGCGCGTTCGCTCGGCTTTCCGGCGCGATATGTCAGCGGCTATCTGATGCTGACCGACCGGGTAGAGCAAGAGGCGAGCCACGCCTGGGCGGAGGCGCATGTCGATGGTCTGGGGTGGGTCGGTTTTGACGTTTCCAACGGGATCAGCCCCGACACACGCTATGTACGGATCGCGACCGGAACGGATTATTCCGAAGCAGCACCCATTTCCGGGCTTTCTTATGGCGGCGGAGAGCAGCAGATGGTTGTCAGCCTGTCTGTCGAACAGTAACGCAGGCGCGAACGGGTAATCTGGGGGTGAAGCAGAAATGACCTATTGCGTTGGCATGAAGCTGGATTCGGGGCTGGTCTTCATGTCCGACACTCGAACCAATTCCGGCGTCGACAACATTTCGACCTTTCGCAAGATGCACGTGTTTTCAAAACCCGGCGAACGATTCATCACCATCCTGACCGCAGGCAATCTGGCTACGACACAGGCGGTGATCAGCCTGCTCGCCGAACGCGCCAAGGCCCCTGAAGACCGCAACCCTTCGATTCTAGCCGCACCCTCGATGTTTCAAGTGGCCCAGATTGTGGGGGATTTGCTGCGCGAGACGATCCGGTCGCGGGAGATGACGGGACTTGATGCCGAAACCACCTTCAATGCGACCCTGATCGTTGGCGGCCAGATCAAGGGCATGGAACCCCGCTTGTTCATGATCTACCCCGAGGGCAATTTCATCGAAGCATCGGAGGACACCCCGTTTTTCCAGATTGGCGAGACCAAATATGGCCGCCCGATTCTTGTCCGCGGTTTCCAGCCGGACATGAGCTTTGAAAGTGCGGTTAAGTTGCTGATGGTCTCGTTTGATTCCACCATGGCGGCCAATTTATCGGTGGCATTGCCGCTCGATATGCTGCTCTTGCCGCGTGACCGATTCGAACCGATGCAGCAACGGCGGATCGACGAGGACGATACCTATTTCAACCGGATATCGGACAGTTGGTCAGCCGCGCTGCGCAACGCATTTTATTCGCTACCTGATTATGTGATTGATTGATCAGGCGGCTGCCAGCGCACGGGCAAGCGTCGCCCGGATTGCCGACAGTTCAGCCTGCAGCCCTGCATCGACCTTGGGCATGAACAGGTCGGTTCTTGCTTCTGGCGACGGGGTAGCCACTGCCTGGGCCCCAATCATTGGTGCGCCACTCGCCAGAAACGACCGTGCCCCCTTTATCGTGTACCCCTGCCGGTCGAGCAGATCGCGTATCCGTTCGACCAGCCCGACATCGTCTGGCCGGTAAAGCCGGCGGCCGCCCGCGCGTTTCAGCGGTCTCAGCATGGGAAACTGCTCTTCCCAATAGCGCAATATGTGGGTTTTGATGCCCAGCCGTTCGGCAACTTCGCCGATGGTCAGGAACGCTTCCGGAGCCTTGTCCATCAGCGGTTACTTGACCTTTTGCCGCAGCCCCTGGCTGGCGCGGAAGGTAAGGACGCGGCGTGGTGTGATCGGCACTTCAACGCCGGTTTTCGGATTGCGGCCAACTCGCTGCGCCTTGTCGCGCAGAACAAAGGTACCAAAACCGGAAATTTTCACATTTTCGCCCGCGACCAGCGCGTCAATCATATGGTCAAGAATCGATTCAATCATAGCCGACGCGTCTGCGCGCGAGAGACCGACCTGGCGGTTGATAGCCTCTGCAATGTCCGCACGCGTCAAAGTTCCAGCATCAGCCATCGAATACTCCTCGATTCAAGCGCGACCGTGATTCCTCGGAACATAGTGCAATATCAGATGGATGTAAAACAGTTGGCGAAGATTTCCCCACGCGCCTGTTTATCACATTCGCACAACCGATGCCCCCCAGGTAAATCCGCCGCCCATGGCCTCCAGAACCACGATATCACCCTTCTTGATTCGCCCATCCCGAACCGCAACATCCAACGCCAAAGGTACCGACGCGGCCGAGGTGTTGGCATGTTCGGATACGGTCAGAACAACGCGTTCGGCAGGCAATCCCAATTTGCGCACGGTGGCATCAATGATGCGGGCATTGGCCTGATGCGGAACGACCCAGTCAATCTCGCTGGCCTCCATGCCCGCTTCGGCCAAAACTTCGTGCATCACGCCTGCAAGGTTGGTCACGGCATGGCGGAATACTTCACGCCCCTGCATCCGCAACTTTCCAACTGTACCGGTTGTCGAAGGCCCTCCGTCGACATAGAGCAATTCATTATGGCGGCCATCGGCATGCAGCCGGGTCGCAAGCACACCGGCTTCACCGATTTCACCCGACAGCACGACCGCGCCGGCACCATCCCCGAACAACACGCAGGTGCCGCGATCTTCCCAATCGAGCAGACGCGTCATCGTTTCGCTGCCAATGACCAGCGCATTTTTCGCAGAACCCGCGCGAATCATGCTCTCGGCGACTGAAAAAGCGTAGAGAAAGCCCGAACAAACCGCAGCAACATCAAACGCCACGCCGCCATGGTGGCCCAGCATGTCCTGAACCTTAGTTGCCGCTGCCGGGAAAGTCTGATCGGGGGTGCAAGTGGCCACGATGATCAGGTCGATATCCGCCGCCGTCATTCCCGCAGCATCAAGCGCATTGCGCGCTGCCTCTGCGCCTAACGTCGCAGTCGTTTCATCCGGCCCTGCGATATGACGGAATTTTATTCCGGTGCGCTCGGTGATCCATTCGTCGGAAGTGTCGACCTTTTCGGCCAGATCGGCATTGGAAACCCGCTCCTTCGGAAGCGCCGAACCGGTACCTTTGATGACTGCGCGCAGCATCGTCCCCGTCATTCTTCGATCACTTCCTTGCTGGAAACCTGCTCCAGATCCTGAACGATGCGGGTGGTGATATCTTCCTCGACTAAACGAGCAGCCACTTCGACAGCATTGGCCACACCCTTGATGCTGGCACTGCCATGGCTTTTCACGACGACGCCGTTCAGGCCCAGAAACACCGCACCATTATGGTTGTTCGGATCGAGATGATGGCGCAGCAATTCTGTTGCCGGACGCGAAACCAGAAATCCAAATTTCGACCGGATCGAACTGGTAAAGGCGCGCCGCAACAGGTCGGTGACAAAGCGCGCCGCACCCTCAATCGATTTCAATGCGATATTGCCGGAGAAGCCGTCGCAGACGACAACATCGCAATCGCCTCGGTTGATCTTGTCGGCCTCGATAAAGCCTTCAAAATTCATGTGCAGTTCGGGCGAGCCGCGCAGATGCTGCGCCGCAAAGCGCAGCGAGTCGGTGCCCTTCAATTCTTCGGTACCAATATTGAGCAGGCGTACACGCGGCTTTTCCGAACCGTAAAGGATCCGCGAATAGGCAGCCCCCATTACAGCGAACTGCACGAGATTGCGCGCATCGCATTCGGTATTGGCGCCCAGGTCAAGCATTACCACATCTGTATCGCCGAGCGTTGGCAGGAGTGCGGCCAGCGCTGGGCGATCAATGCCCGGCATGGTGCGCAATGCGAGTTTTGACATCGCCATCAGCGCGCCGGTGTTCCCGGCGCTTACCGCTGCAGCAGCATCGCCGGACTTTACGGCGTTAATTGCCAGCCCCATCGAACTGTTACGCGATTTGCGCAGCGCCTGGCTGGGCTTATCGTCCCCAGTCACAATTTCTGTCGTGTGCAGAATATCGGACGCAGCACGCAGATTGGGATGCTCGTCCAGCGCCGCCTTGATCTGAGCCTCATCACCAACGAGAAGAAATTTGAAGCGGTCGTGGCGGTGCCGCGCGAGTGCGGCTCCTGCGACCATCACGCGCACACCTTCATCTCCGCCCATCGCATCAATGGCGATACGCGGCGAATTGGTCACAATATCGTCTCCCGATTGGTCAGAGAGCGACCGAATTAGGCTACAGCCAGAACCTCACGGCCGTTATAATGGCCGCACGCCGTGCACACATGGTGCGGACGCTTCAGTTCACCGCAGTTCGAGCATTCCTGAAAGGCTTCTACCTTCAGCGAATCATGGCTGCGACGCATGCCGCGCTTGGACGGCGAAGTTTTTCTCTTGGGGACAGCCATCTCGGCACCTGTTCCATTTCAAAATATATAGTGTTTCTGCGGCTCTAGAGCATGTTGGCGACACTGGCAAGCAAGGCCGGAAGCGGCGCCCATACACCCAGAAGCTGCGGATGAGGGGCGGCTATTAGCGATTTTTCCGTGCTTTGCAAGGTTGCAGATGGCTGTTAGCAATGCTTTCGAACAACGGGAGGACAAACATGCTTACATTACCTATTACGCTCACGATCGCTGCGGGCGCCGCACTGGTCAATATCTGGCTCATGATCCGCTGCGGCCAAGCCCGCGGCAAAGCAAGCGTCTCGATCGGTGACGGCGGCGATGAATTTCTGATCCGCCGCATGCGCGCCCATGCCAATTTTGTCGAAAGCGCACCCTTTGCGCTGATCCTGATCGCGGCAATCGAAGCAACCCAAGGCAGCCCGCAATGGTTGTGGTGGGTAGGCATTGCCTTCATCATTGGCCGTCTGGCCCATGGCCTCGGCATGGATGGCGGCACGCTTGGCAAGGGCCGGATGGTCGGTACGCTGATCACCATGCTGACCTTGCTGGGCCTTGGTGGTTATGCGCTGTGGAGCGTTTACGCCGCCCTTTGATGATTTCCTTGCTCCCCCATCCCACAAGGATGGGGGAGAGGGGGTAACGAAATCAGCTTAACGCATAATCCGACACATAAGCGTTGACCTTGCGTTCATGGCCGAAATTGCTGGTCGGGCCGTGGCCGGGAATGAAGGTCACATCGTCGCCCAGCGGCCAAAGCTTTTGAGTGATCGAATCGATCAGATCCTGATGGTTGCCGCGTGGAAAATCGGTGCGGCCAATTGACCCCTGGAACAGCACATCGCCAACAATCGCGAGGCGGCTCGGACCGTGGTAGAAAACCACATGCCCCGGCGTGTGTCCTGGGCAGTGAATAACATCTAGAGTCAGATTACCGACGGTCACAGTATCACCATCCTTCAGCCAACGATCAGGCTCAAAGGTCTTCGCTTCCATCCCCCAGCGCTTGCCATCATTGTCCAACTGGGCGATCCAGAAGCGGTCTTCCTCATGCGGACCTTCGATTTTCAGGCCGAGTTCCTGCGCCAGCATCCCTGTCTGGCCGCAATGATCAAGATGGCCGTGGGTGACGAGCAGCTTTTCCAGCTGCACCCCCGTTTTTGCCACTGCATCCTTCAGCTTGTGCAAGTCGCCGCCGGGATCGACCAGCGCACCCTTGTTGGTTTCGGTGCACCAGAACAGGGTACAATTCTGTTCAAGTGGCGTGACAGGGATGATCACCGCCTTCAAGGGCGGCTGAGCGTTCATGCTGGATGTGATGTTCGACATGACTAGCTATGTGGCGAGGCAGCGGCGCGAACGCAAGACTGATCACAACCGGCGCCCCACCCAGACGACCCGTCCGACCAGTTCCACCTCGGTCGGATCGCGTTCGGGCCAGCTGGGATAGGCGGGATTGTCCGACAGCACCGATAAGAGCCCGCCAGGTGCCCGAGCCAATCGCTTCACCATCAGAACGCCGTCAAGCCGGATCACATGAATACCATCGCGCAGCGTCCGGAACGCCGCCGCCCGATCAACCATGATGTCATCGCCGTCGTTCAGCACAGGTTGCATCGAATCGCCCTCGACGCGGATCAGCGACACCTGCTTCGGGTCGACTCCCAATTTGCGCAGCCAGGCCTCATCAAAGCCGACACGTCCGGCCAGCGCCTCTCCCTCGGCCCAAGCGCCTGCGCCAGCCGAAGCCCCCACAGCCAGTTTGGGTACGAGATGCAACCCGTCCGGCTGCACTGCGCCGTCATCGTCAGGTGCCCCCAACAACCGGGCATCGACACCGAAATAGCGCGCCAATATCGCCCGTTCGCGCTCGGGAAGGTTTCGCGGGCTGCCACGTTTGATGAACTGCTGGATATAGGCAGGATTGCGGCCGACAAGCCGTGACAGCGCGGCATAATCCGCCCCATGCTGGCGGGTAAGCCTTTCCAGTTCAGCGCGCGGATCGGCGATTTTCATACTCAAGCTATACAGATAGGAATTTTCCTAGACAAGTAGGATTTTTCCTATGAATAATGTTTTTATTATGTTCTCGTCCGATTCGTCGGGTGGCGGCATGAAATCGAACTGGGTGGTGTGAATGGAAAGGAAAGCAACAAATGCACATCAACCGCAAGATTGAGAGATTCCTGCGCCTTCATGCGATGGCTCCTACCACTTTTGGACGCCATGTCGCGCGGGATCCCAGGCTGGTGCTGGATATGCGAAACGGACGCAGCCTGCGGCCTAAAATGGTCGCGCAGGCCGAGGCGTTCATGGCGGCCTACGCGCCGCATGCTGCCGAAATCGATGCTCGGCATGCGGCATGACAGGTCGTCAAGCGCCGCGCGCCCTTATCCCCGCGCTGCTTCAACGGATCGAAGGCGCCCAATGTAACGATTGGACGCTGCGCGACTGGCACAGCGCAACCTTTTCCGGAGCGAGGCTCAATATGTTGATCGCATTGGAGGGCGAAGATGCCGCAGCACGACTTTCAGTCCTTGCCAATGCCCTTCCCGATATCGAATTTAACCTGCCCGGCATGTTCGTCGCGGACATCATGGCTTATGCTGTCGAACCTTCGAAGGACAGCGCGCGACTTTCCATCGAGGCGCTCGTCCTTGAGGACATCGCCTGAGCGAATGGTTATCCAATCCGATCAGCGAGAAGCCGTGCCAACGCCTCAATGCCTTGCGCATCCTCTTCGTCGAAACGTGCGGGACGCGGGCTATCGAGGTCAATGACAGCGATAACGGCGCTGCCCCGCAGTATAGGCACGACCAGCTCGGATCTGCTGTCTGCATCGCAGGCGATGTGCCCCGGAAAGGCATGGACGTCGTCAACCCGCTGCGTTTTCGCTTCGCGCGCAGCCGCGCCGCACACGCCTTTATCGAGCGGAATGCGGATGCAGGCCGCCTTACCCTGAAAGGGACCGAGGACAAGTTCATCATCCACCATGCGATAGAAACCCGCCCAATTCAGATCAGGCAGGAATTGCCAAAGCAAAGCGGAGATATTCGCCATGTTGGCGATGCCATCAGATTCACCACCCGTCAGCGCATCAGCAGCAGACAGAAGATTGGCATAAAGTTCGGACTTGGGAGCATCGCTCGCGATATCAAATGCGTACATGGCACTGCGTTAATCAGTCGAAACTGATTTTGCCACGATTCTTCTTGATCTCTCCGCGCTCTTTCTTGGCATCGACCCGCCGCGCCTTAGCCGCGCGTGACGGCTTGGTCTTGATCCGGGGTGCTTCACGCACAAACGCCTGATCGACCAGTTCGACGATCCGCGCACGTGCCTCTGCACGGTTGGCTTCGCGGGTGCGATGGTTGCGCGCAGTGACGATCAATTCGCCTGCGGCTGTCATCTTGCTGCCCGCCAACATCTTCAGTTTGCGAAAGGCAAAGGGCGGCAATCCCAATCCGAATATATTCACGCGCAACTGACACGCGGTCGCGACCTTGTTGACATTCTGGCCACCCGGGCCGGTTGCGGCGAGAAAGTTCTCTTCCAGCAGGTCTTCAGGCAGTTCAAACGGCATGCGGTTCGTTTAGCACCGCCCGAAGGCAACCGCCAGAAAAGCTGTCAGCCCGTTCTGGTAAGATCAGGCAACCGCCGGCTCCATGATCTTCAGCGTTCCTGCATCGGCATCGATTTCGGCCATTACGCCCTGTGGTATCGTAAACTGGTCGGCGATATGGCCGAACCAACTGCCTTCAAAGGCAGGAATACCGAGCGGCCCAAAATGCTGTCGCAGGATCGAATTCAGTGTGAAGCCGCCGCCCGGGCCGCTGCCGTCAGGATCGCGGCAAGTGGTACATTGACCGAACACAACACCGGCAAGCGCCTTAAGCACGCCAGCTTGCCCCAATTGGGTCAACATCCGGTCGATTCGATATTCAGCCTCGTCGACGTCTTCGAGAAACAGGATCGCGCCGGTAAAATCAGGCAAATAAGGCGTCCCGGCCAGCGCCGTCAGCACAGTCAGATTGCCGCCAAGCAAACGGCCTTGTGCCTTGCCGCCCCTGATCTTAACGGTGCGCCAACGCCGCTGCACCAACCTGTCTTCATTGGCAGGCGGATTGACCAACAAGGGCGTTCCGCCGTCAAAGGCGATCTCTTTGAACGACGCCAACGACGATTTACCCCATGCACTACCAGCGTTAGGTCCATGCAGCGTATAGGCGCCACCCTTGGCCGCAATCGCCATATGCAGCGCAGTAATGTCGCTGAAGCCCAACAGGAATTTCGGGTTGGCGCGTACGACATCCCAGTCGACATAAGGCAGGGCACGGGCCGATCCCCAGCCGCCGCGGACAGCAAAGATCGCACGCACATCCTTGTCAGCGAACATCGTGGTGATGTCGCTGCCCCGTTCCTGGTCCTGCCCCGCAAGATAGCCGTAGCGCTTTGCAAGATTGGGCGCGCGCTTGGGAACCAGTCCCATCGCCCGAACCGCCTCTTCAACCAGCGTCAGGTCAAACGGATCGTCGCTAGCCGAGGCTGGCTCTATCAGGCCAATGGTATCGCCGGGGCGCAGCCGCGGCCCTGCAACACGCTTTGTCACAGCAGAAGGCGCTGCTGTTGCTTCGAAAAGCGGCAGGGCTGGGGCCGCAACCAGCGCCCCCAGCCCTGCGATCAAATGGCGACGTGTTGGCGTCAGAACTTTGCCTCCACACCCAGGGTGAACGAACGTCCACGCGGGTCGGCAACGCGCGGTTCCCAGCTGCTGCCGGCACCGGTGTTGCTGTCATAGGTGATCGCGAACGGCGGATCGGTGTCGAACAAGTTCTTGATACCACCGGTCAGCTTGAAACGTTCATCAAACGCATAGCTGGCTGACATATTGTAGATCACATAGCTCTTCACCCGCGCATTATAGTCAGGCCGTGTGGCCGACGCAGGCAGCGCGTTGTTCTTGTAGCCGTTGCGGAAAAGCTGCGACAGCGTGAGGGTGAAATCGTCCTTCGAGTAATTAAGGAACGCATTATGCTTCCACTTGAGACCAAGGTCGCCGGCATAGGTAAAGATACCGATCAGGCTCGGGCCAAAGGGCGATGCAGGCAGGAACTTTTCACGCTTTTTCAGCAGATAGGTGCCATCAAGACCCGCGGTAAGCTCTCCACCAAGCACATCGGCACCAGCACGTAGCGACACTTCAAGGCCCTCTGTACGGCGCGAACCGATATTGTCGGCGCGCAGGTCAAGCAGGGTGATGATGTTGTTGGTGCGAACCACGCGATCCGGGAAGTCGCGAATGTTGTCCAGAAGCTGACGGATGGTCAGCGACCCGATCGTATCGTCAACCGCGATCGACCAGAAATCGAACGACGCGCTGAGCCGCGAGCTGGGCTGGAACACCACGCCGAGCGAATATTGCTCGGACGTTTCAGGGCCCAAATTCAGGTTGCCGCCAGACAGCGAATCCGGGGTGATGGCTGCACAACCGGGGGTTACGTTAATCACGCCGCCTGCCGGGCAGGTCGTCGGATCGGTAAGGTTGTTGCCTGGGTTAGGCGACTGCGTCACGCCGTTGAAGATCTGGTTAAACGCAGGCACGCGGAAGCCGGTGTTATACGAACCGCGGAACATCAGCCAGTCGACGGGACGGAATTTCGCAGAGACCTTCGGATTCACGGTCGAGCCGAAGCCGCTATAATCGTCGAGACGGACGGCACCGGTTACTTCAAGCATGTCAAAGACCGGAAGCAGAACTTCGCCATAAACCGCCTTCACCGTGCGGTTCTTCGGTGTCAGCGCGTTCACATTGTCGAAAGCGACGTTAAAGATATCGGGCTGGTTTGCAGCTGCGGCGGGCGAGCCGTTGAAGCTGTAAGTTTCCTTCCGATAGTCAGCCCCCAGGGCAACCTGCACCGCGCCGCCGGGAAGGTCGAAAAGCGAACCCGAAATCGACGCGTCGAACTGCTTCACCTCATATTGACCGCCATAGAGCGTGGTGCCTTCAGCTGAAATTGCGGCAAGGGCTGCCAGCGCTGCCTCCGACTGGGTGAGCGAGAAGGGGTTGAGGATACCGCTGTTCAGTAGGCCGACAATGCCGGGAGCAGTTGCGCCCGGTGCAATCGGGGCACGCGTATCGAGACCGCCCGAGACCGCGCCAGCAATACCCGATGCCACAGCCGAAGCCGCATTGGGGAATACGCCGCGATAATGATAACCGGTTCCGAGGACCGAGGAGGATTCGCTCTTCGCATAGGAACCACCAGCGCGATAATCCCAGCCCTTGGCCAGCGGACCTTCGATATTCAGGCCAGCGCGGAGCGTCTTGGTGTTGGTTTCATATTCACGACGGTCACCCGCCACGTTGCGCCAGCGATAGGCAATCGGCTTTCCATAATTCGGCGCGATTGCCGGGAAAACCGCAAGCAGGCGATTGTAGATGTCGTTATAGGTCGAAGCCGTCGTCGCATTGAGCGGATAGTAAAGCGGCAACGAGGTCGCGTTGATCGAATATTGGTTGTTCGAGAAACGCTTCGATGAATCGGCGTCCGATCCGGTCACTTCGGCAGCGATGCGATGATCGCCCAAAGCCAACGTTGCCTTGCCATAATAGGTCAGTGTTTCCAGCGGCTGCTGCAGCGTGGCCGCACGACCGGTATCCCACGAACAGGCGAAACGCGCGCCAGGGATAGCCCAGAGTACTTCATCATAAGCCATGCCGCCTTCCATGCTTGCACAACCTGCGCCGCCGGGAAGATCAAGGAAGTTGATTCCGCCATTTGCCAGTGTCGTCGTACCGGGGATCACAAGTCCGGACAGCACAGTCGCACCGGTGGTTCCGCCGAGCAGCGAACCTGTGGGCGCAAAAATGCTGTTCGGATTGGCAGGGAACATAGTGGCGATCGGGGTACCACGCGTATCGACCGAAAGGCCGCGATTCGGCTGATTTCCGTTTACGAAATCGCGATCCTTACCATAGAGCACACCGTTCCAGCTTTTGCTGACCGCGGCCATGACGTTGAAACCATCGTCATTGATGTCGCCATAACCGACCGTACCCGAAAGGCGGTAGATCGGGCTGTCACCCGCTTCAGCGATGTCAACAAAGCCATTCAAGGCAAGACCCTGAAAATTGTTCTTCGTGATGAAGTTGATCACACCGCCAATCGCGTCGGTGCCGTAAATGGCCGAGGCGCCATCTTTCAGCACTTCGATACGCTCGATCGCAGCGAAGGGGATCTGGTTTACGTCAACCGCTGCACCGGTAAGGCCGTGAGCAGCCACGCGGCGACCGTTCAGAAGAACAAGCGTCGACGCCGAACCCTGACCGCGCAGGTTCGCAGCAGAAAGACCGTTGGTGCCGCGCTGAGCACCGCTGGTTACGTCGGAGTTAGACGCCAAATTGTCGGCACCATTGCCGTTGCTGGTCAGGAAGGAGATGAGCTGTTCGGGGCTATTGATGCCTTCACGCGAAATATCGTCAGGCGTGATCACGGTAACCGGCAGCGAGCTGTCATTCGGGTCACGCTTGATCCGCGATCCGGTAACGACGATCGACTGCTCGGCCGTGTCAGTGACCTTATTGGCATCGTCGGGCAGGCCTGCATCCTGCGCGAACCCGGGCACGGCCAGGCTTGACACGGTCAGAAACAGAGCGAGTTTATGCAGCTTCATGAATAGTCCCCTCATTGAGCGCTTCGCCGACATTTACCGGTCGAAGCGCGCGATAGCTGCGGCATTGCTAACGCGAGATCGAAGCTTTGCAAAGCCGCAATGAACCAAAATGACTGCACAAAGCAGGGGGCGCCGAAAATTTTTTCCGTCAGGGATTTTCAAAAACCCAAGGATTTGAGTCACTTTCGCGCATTCCGATACTCGCGACTCGTGGATTTCTGCGCGTTAACACCAAATTAACCTTTTCAGTTCATTTCCCTTATGGTTAATTACAGCCGATGGGCGCGTTGCCATTCCGGGCAGCGGTTTATCGGGGGTTGCATTAAGCAAAAGGGGCGAGCCGCATGCGCGTGTTGCTGATTGAAGACGAACCTACCACCGCGAAAGCTATCGAGATGATGCTCGCGACCGAGGGATTCAATGTCTATTCGACGGATCTGGGCGAAGAAGGCCTCGATCTGGGTAAGTTGTATGATTACGATATCATCCTGCTCGATCTCAACCTGCCCGACATGCACGGCTATGACGTGCTGAAGAAATTGCGTGTCGCCAAGGTGCAGACGCCGGTTCTGATCCTTTCGGGCATTTCCGAAATGGACAGCAAGGTACGCAGCTTTGGTTTTGGTGCCGACGATTATGTGACCAAGCCGTTCCACCGTGAAGAACTGGTTGCCCGTATCCACGCAGTTGTGCGCCGTTCAAAAGGCCACAGCCAGTCGGTGATCCGCACTGGAAAGCTGGCTGTGAACCTCGACGCCAAAACCGTCGAAGTCGATGGTGCCCGCGTGCACCTGACCGGCAAAGAATATGCGATGCTCGAGTTACTCTCGCTGCGCAAGGGCACCACGCTGACCAAAGAAATGTTCCTCAACCACCTTTATGGCGGCATGGACGAACCCGAACTCAAGATCATCGATGTCTTCATTTGCAAGCTGCGCAAGAAACTGGCGTTGGCCTGTGGCGGGGAAAACTACATCGAAACCGTCTGGGGCCGCGGCTATGTGCTGCGCGATCTGGAAGACATGGAATATGATGAGGCGCAGGTCGCCTGACAACAAACCTGAACCGGCAAAAAATTGATAGGGGCGGTCCGCAAGGCACCGCCCTTTATCATGACATTCAGTCGCCGCACCGGCACATTGTCGTTTCAGGTCTGCAGATACCAGCGCTCACCGCCCTCAAGGCCGATCGCCGTCAGTTTGCCGCTGTCATAGGCCCCGGTATCAATACCGATCCGTGATCCGCGCTCGTCGACATCCTCATAAATCGTGTGGCCATAGATGATGACCTTTTCCAGATCGCCCCGCTGGCCAACAAATTCGTCGCGAATCCAGCGCAGATCGCTCGTTTTCTGCTGATCCAGCGGCACGCCGGGACGGACGCCGGCATGAACAAAGGCATAATCGCCGACGATGATCATGTCCTCGAAACCTTCGAGGAAGGCAAGGTGCGCCTCCGGCACCAGCGTTTCGAGCCGTTCTGCAAGCTGTTCAATATCCAGCTCGACATATTCAGAGCGGGTGATCGGATAGCTTTGTAGCGTCGCGTCGCCGCCAATCTTCAGGAAGAAACGCAGCGTCTTTGAATCGCGTTCGCGGCAAGCCTTGATGAACACTTCCTCATGGTTGCCGGCGAGGAAACGAACATTCCGTCCCGCTGCTTTCAGCGCCATCGCCGTTTCAACCACGGCCGCACTGTCCGGCCCCCGATCCACAAGGTCGCCGAGAAACACAATCTGCGTCTCTGCCGCACCGCGCGCCGCATCATCGGCTTCGATTTTGGCGAGCAGCGCCGTCAACAGGTCATGGCGCCCATGAATGTCGCCGATCGCATACACGCGCACGCCATCAGGCACGCGCGCCGTATCAAGCGGACGGAAAGGAATGGCTTTTTTGAACAGACGTCCCAGCATGACGCGCCATATAGGGAGCGGCATGCTGAAGGGGAAGTGAATAGCAGAAAACCAACGTCCCTCCCGCAAGCGAGGAGGAAGTGACGCCTAGCCTTCAACCGTAAAGGTCAGCCCGGCATGCGCCTGCAGCCGATCGACCAGCTTCGCCCCCAAGGCCGCACCGGGGGTAGTAACCCCGCCAGGTCCGTCATTTTCAACCAGGGCGATGGCGGTTTCAGCGATCATCTTCGACGTCGAGCCATAGCCCGGATCGCGATCACCCTTTACCGAATAGAGCGCACGCCGGCCATCGGGATATTCACCGACAAACAGCACATCGTAAAAGCCGGTGTCGCGTTCTTCCTTGGTCGGCCCCTCGCCCGGCTTGGGATCGTTTGCCGTGCCAATCATCGGCGTCTTGGCAACAAAGTCGGCGGCCTGCTTTCCCGCATCTCCCGGACCGGTCAGCATCATTTCATCATAAACAAAGTCGGTGCCATAAGGATGGCCGAGCAACGCATTGGTGCGGTGGACATTCTTGGTGTTAATCGGCGCCATGATGAAACTGGTCGCCCAGCTGTCCAGCCCCTCGTCATATTCGGGCGCATTGCCCGCCGGCTGGGCCGGCCCTTCAAAGCCGCCCGCAAGACTGAACGGGTGGGTGAGATAGCCGATCACCGCGCGATCCTTTGCCGCGGCCGCCATCGTCGCCTTCAGGCTGGCAGCCGTCCCACCCGAAAATTTGCCCTGCATCGCACGCACCCGGCCTTTTACGCGCGGAGCAGGCGTACCGAATTTTTCCGTCGCATGGCGTTGCAGCATCAGCACGCCAAGGTCGAAAGGGATCGAATCGAAACCGGCCGAAAACACAATCCGCGCTCCGCTCGCCTTGGCGGCTTCATGATGTTCGTCGATTTTCTGGCGCATCCATGCAGGTTCGCCGCACAGGTCGGTATAATCGGTGCCATTGGCCACACAGGCCGCGACCAGTTCATTGCCGTAAAGCTGATAGGGGCCAACCGTGGTCAGCACCACCTTGGTGCGCTTTGCCATCGCGTCGAGCGATGCCGGATCAGAGGCATCGGCAACGACCAGCGGTGTATCCGCCGGCGCACCGATCAGATCACGCACCTCCTCCAGCTTCGCTTGGCTGCGCCCCGCCATCGCCCATTTCAGGCCCGCCTTGTCCTTCAGATATTCGGCGACAAGCCGGCCTGTATAGCCGGTGGCTCCATAGACGATGATGTCAAATTCGCGGGCATCCTTGGACATTGCTCTCTCCTGATTCTATGTTGGTCCAGCAGATGCGCCCATGGCCGGTCGAAGTCAAAACAGTGTTTTCGCGGTGGCCTCATGTGCGCGCGACCTATGCGCCGTCAGAAATTGTACTGCCGCCCTGCCAGGTCGAACATAATCTCCTCGCTACCCCCGCCAATCGCCATCACGCGCACCTCACGATAGATGCGTTCGACGCGGCAGCCGCGCATGAAGCTTGCGCCGCCCAATATCTGGCAGGCCTCACGCGCGCAAAATTCCATGGTGCGGGTGGCCTGCACCTTCAGCAATGCGAAGTCGCCGGGAAAGGCCTTGTCCGCTCTCGCGCTCCACGCACATTGGTCGATAAAAGCCTGGGTCGCGTTAATCTGGCGGATCATGTCGGCCAGCTTGTGCCGGATCGCCTGATTACGAACCAGCGGCTTGCCGAACACCTCTCGTTGCTGTGCCCATTCCAGAGCATCCTCGAAACAGACGCGGGCATAGGCCGCCGCCTGCTGCGCCATGCCAAGCCGTTCGCCATTAAAATTGCGCATGATGCCCATGAACCCCCCATTTTCGGGGCCGATCAAATTTTCTGCAGGCACCTCGACATCGTCGAAATGCAATGTTGCGGTGTCCGAGGCATGCCAGCCCATTTTGGCAAGCGGGGTGCGGGTGAAACCGGGCTGGTTTGTCTCCACCAGTAGCAACGAAATGCCACCCATGCCCGGCCCGCCAGTGCGCACCGCCAGCGTCACATAATCGGCCCGCATGCCGCTGGTGATATAGGTTTTGCTGCCGTTGACGATATAGCTTGCGCCCTTGCGCTCTGCCTTGGTCCGGATGTTCGCGACATCCGATCCGCCAGACGGCTCGGTGATGCCGAGCGCAATGATCTTCTCGCCGCTCAGCACTTCTGGCGCAATCCGCGCCTTCATCGTTTCGCTACCCATGGCCAGGATCGGCGGCAGGCCGATGCCGTGCGTCATCAGCGAAGCGGGGATACCGCCCGCGCCAGGCCGGCACAGTTCCTCTGATTGGACCAGCGAGTGGAAGATATCGAAATCCGCACGTCCGGTGCCGCCAAATTCGGCTGGATAGCCAAGGCCCAATATGCCGGCCTCGGCTGCCTTTTTGTGCAAGCTGCGGGGCAATTCGCCTGCAGCCTCCCAAGCATCAACATGGGGTGTAATCTCGCGCTCAACAAAGCGGCGCACAGTATCACACACTGCCTCATGGCTTTCGTCATAATGCGGGGATCGGCTGCGCCATTGGTCAAAAAGCGGGGTGGTCATGGGGCCTCTCCTCTGGCTGTATGGGCGCCATGTTTAATTGATCGATTAAATTGGGCAAGACGGGACGTCGACTGCTTCCTTCCTTGCCGCATGCGGGAGGGTAATGATTTAGCCGAATTCCAAGATCACAACCGGGGCAGCGTAACGCCCTTCTGTCCCATATATTTGCCCGCACGGTCGGCATAGCTGGTCTCGCAGGGCTCATTGCCCTGCAGGAAGAGGAACTGGCACGCGCCTTCATTGGCATAGATCTTCGCGGGCAGCGGCGTGGTGTTGGAAAATTCCAGCGTGACATGGCCTTCCCAGCCCGGCTCGAGCGGGGTTACGTTGACGATAATCCCGCAACGGGCGTAGGTGCTCTTGCCGAGGCAGATGACGAGCACGTCGCGCGGCACGCGAAAATATTCAACGGTGCGGGCAAGCGCAAAGCTGTTGGGCGGGATGATGCAGACATCGGTTTCGCGGTCGACAAAGCTTTTGGGATCGAATTCCTTCGGATCGACAACGCTCGAATCGACATTTGTGAAAATCTTGAACTCAGGCGCAACGCGCGCGTCATAACCATAGGAGGACAGGCCATAGCTGATACAACCGTCGCGGCGCTGCGCCTCTACGAACGGTTCGATCATCCCGTTTTCTTTAGCTTGCTGCCTGATCCACTTGTCCGAAAGAATTGCCATGAAGCCTCCCTGTATGGCGCAAAGCTTTTGCCGCTTTGCCAAGCAAGCGCAAGGCGCGATTTTTACTTCAAACTTGCAGGGCCGAATCCATAAGGCAGCAATTCCGACAGCAAATGCGTGTCATGCCCGCCTTGCTTGGCGCAATAGACGGGCAGATCGATTGCGACTTCATCGGCAACTTCCTTGATTACTTGGCGGCAGCGGCCGCAGGGGGTGATTGCCTCAGCCCCTAATGTTGTGCCGCCGTCGCCCGCCTTGGGCCCGCCGGCAACCGCGATTGCGACGATCCGGCGCATCTGACCATCACTGTTCGCCTTGGCAATCGCGACAGTTTCCGCACACAGCGTCATTCCGTAGCTGGCATTTTCGAAATTAGCGCCAGTCACGACATCGCCATTATCAAGAAGCAACGCCGCGCCGACATGGAAGTTGGAGTAAGGCGCATAGGCATTTTTCGCAGCGGCGACTGCCGCCGCAACCAATTTTTCTGCATTCATCGTCATTCGCGCACCACCGCCCATTCCACAGTTTGATCAACGCCCTCTACACGGCGCGACAGATTCGCGGTCCACATCACCCAGGGGCGGGCGGCGTAATCAGGCAGCAGCCAAGTCTTTTCAAGCCAGACATTGCGGTCAATTGCAGTTGTCAGCCGGTAATGTTCCTCAAACTCCTGAGAAAGTTTCAGGATTGCGGGCTTTCCAAGATGGGCCTCTACCTGCCCGAGAAAGGTTGCAACCTCGGACAAAACCAGCGCCCGGTCCGGCCGGGCAGCGCAGCTCTCGCTGAAATGGAATTCGACCGCCGCAGGCAACGCCGTTTCACTGCGTGGAACGGTGGTGATAAAGCTGGTCGCCTGATCACTCGCCAATCGGCACAAATCAAAACGGTGAAGCGCACCATAGCGCACGCCTGCATCGGCTGCGCCTGCCATGTTAGCGGCAAAGCGGCTGTCGCGCGGCTTCACCCCATCGGTCGCAGCGATATAGGCGAAATCAACGCCCGTCGCTGCCAGCGTCGGCCAATTTATGGGGCCAACCTGCGAATCGACCACAATGCCCTGCACCGCAAATTCGTTGCGCGATGGGGCATAACCCCCCGCCGCGCGCCAGGCGACAAACACGCCCAGAAGCAGGGCAAGCACGATTGCGACGTTTCGCCACGTCCGGAAATTAGCGCTGGCCATTCATACAATCCTGATTGTCCCCGAACGCCTATTGCTTGATATGGAGGACGCAAATCAACGTAAACAATCGCCGCGCGGTTGCAAAATCGACCTCGATCTTGCCTTCGAGCCGTTCGATCAGCAGTTCGGCGGCAGCATTGTGGACCCCGCGCCGAGCCATATCAATCGTCTCGATTTCCGCAGCTGTCGCCTTGCGAATCGCCTGATAATAGCTGTCACAAATCGCGAAATACTCGCGAACCGGCCGCTGGAAACGGCCAAGACCAAGGATAAGTGCCTCATGCGGCGTCCCGTCTTCGCGGGCGATATCGATGATCAGTCGGCCTTCGGTAACGCTGAGCTTGAGGCGAAAAGGCCCTTCATAGCCGCCGCCCATATCGCGCAGAGGCTTGAAATGATTTTCCTCGATCAGATCGAAGATCGCCACCCGCCGTTCCTGTTCGATATCAGCGTTGCGACGCAAGATGGTCGCTTCGTCAAGATCGACGGAAATGATACGCGGGTCTGCCATGACTTTCCTCTAACCTATGCAACGGCAGGGGCAAGAGCCGTCCGGTAAATTGTCCACAGGCCTGTCCCCGGAACAATTTTTTGTCCCCCTTGCCTACAACGCCATGCTATTCGATAGCATCACCATGGCCGAACCGATCCGACTTGCCGCCTCCAATGATGGAGAGGAGCAGCGCCTGCCGCGCAATGTAGAGGCAGAGGCGGCCTTCCTTGGCGCGCTGATGATCGACAACCGCATCCTTGAAGATGTCTCGATCAAGCTGCGCCCAGAACATTTCTTCGAACCGCTACATGGGCGCATCTATGACCAGATATTGCGGCTGATCGACCGCAATATGCTTGTGACGCCGGTGACGCTGAAGCCGCTGTTCGAAAGCGACGAGACTATGAAGGAGCTGGGCGGCCCCGGCTATCTCGTCCGGTTGACGGCCGACGGCTCTGGCCTGATCGGCGCGCGGGATTTTGCCCAGCAGATTTACGACCTTGCCCTGTTGCGCGAATTGGTAAGCGTCGGGCGCGGGCTAGTGGCGGGAGCGCTCGACACCAGCGATGTTGTCGACCCCAAGGCGCAGATCGAACAGGCAGAGGCGCAGCTTTACAAGGTTGCCGAGGGCGAAGGTGAAACCGGAAGCATGAAAAGCTTCCTTGCCGCATCGACCGAGGCGATCAAAAATGTCGAAAAGGCCCTGAATTCGGGTGGACATCTTTCGGGCGTGACCACAGGCCTCGACAGCATAAACGCCAAATGCGGCGGCCTGCATAATTCCGACCTTATCATCCTTGCCGGACGCCCGGGCATGGGCAAGACCTCGCTTGCCACCAACATCGCCTTCAATGCGGCGCAGCGCTGGCTGCGTGACCGGGAGGATGGCATCCCTGAGGAAAAGGGTGTTGGCGCCAAGACCGCCTTTTTCAGTCTTGAAATGTCTGCGGACCAGCTGGCGACGCGTATCCTTGCTGAGCAATCAGGCATCAGTTCCGAAGCGTTGCGCATGGGCAAGATCAGCCGCGAGGATTTTCGCGAGCTTTCGCGCGCTAGCCGCGAGTTGCAGGAACTGCCGCTCTACATCGACGATACGCCTGCGCTGACAATTGCCGCACTGCGCACCCGCGCGCGTCGCCTGCAGCGCAAGCATGGCATCGGCCTGATCGTGATCGATTATCTGCAGTTGTTGCAGGGTTCGTCGCGCAGCAGCGACAACCGCGTGAACGAAATCTCAGAAATTTCGCGCGGCCTGAAGACGCTGGCAAAGGAATTGCAGGTCCCGGTGATCGCACTATCGCAGCTTTCACGTGCGGTCGAACAGCGCGAAGACAAGCGCCCGCAGCTTTCGGACTTGCGCGAATCCGGATCGATCGAGCAGGACGCCGACATGGTTTGGTTCGTATTTCGCGAGGATTATTATGTCGCGGCGCGTGAGCCCAAGCATGGCAGCGAGGGTGATGCGAAAGCCACCGAGGAATATGAAAAGTGGCGCCAGGAAATGGAGCGCGTCTTCGGTACCGCCGAACTGATCGTTGCCAAACAACGCCACGGCTCAACCGGCAAGGTGCGCATGAAGTTTGAAGCGAAGATCACCCGGTTCAGCGACCTTGCCGACGATAGCTACGCTGATCAGGGATATGATTGAGGGGCTCCTCTCCTGTTAGGAGAGGATCAAGAAAACCGCGCCGCCAATATATAATTCAGCGCCTTGTTCTCGCTGAGATGCAGGCCCGATAGCGGCGAAACGGCAATTCCTTCGATCGCCGCCACAGCCAACCCAGCATCGGCAAGCAATGCGGTGACCTCATCCGGGTTCAGGAACTTGTCCCAATCATGCGTGCCCCGCGGCACCTGCCCCAGCCGTTCGGCGGCCTCGACCAGTAACAGTTTCGACGCAGTGGTCCGGTTCGGGGTCGACAGGATCAGCAGCCCGTCCGGCTTCAGCCGCGCTGCCAGCCCACCAACAAAGGCCGCAGGGTCGGTGACATGCTCAATCACTTCCATCGAACTGACCAGATCAAACTGGCCCAAATTCTGCGCCGCCAGTTCGCCAGCGTGATAATTGATATCCAGCCCCGACTGGGCCGCATGGGCCTTGGCAGCCGCGATATTCTCCAAAGCTGCATCGACGCCCGTGACCGCCGCCCCCAGGCGCGCCAGCGGTTCGCACAACAGACCCGCACCGCACCCGACATCAAGAGCAGTCTTTCCCGACAACGGTTTCATCGCTTTTTCATCGCTACCGAAATGCAAATCGATCTGCTGGCGGATAAACCCGAGGCGCACCGGATTAAGCTTGTGCAGCATCGCACTTGAACCTCTGGGATCCCACCAGTCCGCGGCAAGCGCACCGAAATGGGCGGCT
Source organism: Sphingobium sp. (assembly GCA_035196065.1). Lineage (NCBI taxonomy): Bacteria > Pseudomonadati > Pseudomonadota > Alphaproteobacteria > Sphingomonadales > Sphingobiaceae > Sphingobium > Sphingobium sp. The sequence goes on along the minus strand of CP136575.1, from coordinate 1,222,377 downwards.
TCATTTGGGTCGATAGTAGTTTTTGTTGACGGAGCGGTGCTTGCGTTTGACATATCCTGTCCCTATCAGGGCGCCCGTTCGCAATATAGCCCCAATAGCGCAGGTTTTCATGGCCCGGATCGTAATGAAATTTGGCGGCACCTCGATGGCGGGAACAGAACGTATCCGTCGGGTCGCCCAAATCGTGAAACGTCAGGCCGAACGTGGTGACCAGGTCGCCGTGGTTGTATCCGCCATGGCTGGCGAGACCGACCGTCTGGTGACCTTCTGCCGCGAAGCGAACCCTCTATACGATCCTGCCGAATATGATGTCGTCGTTGCCAGCGGCGAACAGGTCACCTCGGGCCTCCTTGCGATCACTTTGCAAGCCTTGGGCTGCAAGGCGCGCAGCTGGCTCGGATGGCAATTGCCGATCCACACCGACGCCGCCCATGCCAAGGCGCGCATCGGCACAATCGACAGCGAAGAATTGATCGCTTCGATGGCAGAGGGCACAATTGCCGTAATCCCCGGTTTTCAGGGACTGACAGATGACAATCGCGTAACCACGCTGGGGCGCGGCGGATCGGATACTTCTGCGGTTGCAGTTGCTGCGGCGATCAAAGCCGACCGCTGCGACATCTATACCGACGTTGACGGCGTCTATACCACCGACCCTCGGATCGTCACCCGTGCGCGCAAGTTGAAAGCGGTCACTTACGAAGAAATGCTCGAACTCGCCTCGGTGGGTTCGAAAGTACTGCAGACACGGTCGGTCGGGCTTGCGATGAAAGAAGGCGTGCGCGTGCAGGTCCTCAGTTCCTTCATCGACGAAAACGCACCCGACGCTGACAGCATCCCCGGTACATTGATCGTGACCGACGAAGAATTGGAGAAAGCCCACGTGGAACGCCAACTGATCACCGGCATCGCCGCCGACAAGAATGAGGCCAAGGTCACCCTGACCCGCGTCCCCGACCGTCCGGGCGCGGTTGCGCACATCTTTGGTCCGCTGGCCGAAGCCAATATCAATGTCGACATGATCATCCAGAATGTCGGTCGCGACAAGGGCGAAACCGACGTAACCTTCACCGTGCCGCAGGCAGACCTCGCCCGTGCAAGCGACGTGTTGCAGAACCAGCGGGAAAAGATCGGCTATAACCGGCTGATCCCGGACACCAAGGTCGCCAAGATCAGTGTCGTCGGCGTTGGCATGAAGAGCCATGCGGGGGTTGCCTCGACGATGTTCTCTGCACTGGCCGACCGCAAGATCAACATTCAGGCAATCTCAACCAGCGAGATCAAGGTTTCTGTCCTAATCGACGAGGACGAGACCGAACTGGCCGTGCGCGTGCTGCACACAGCCTATGGGCTGGACGCGGAGTGAACGTCGAACGACGGTAAAGAGATTGAGCTGACCAATGACCAAACTCGCACATCTGATGCAGCGCGGAACCGAATTTCTTGGCTGTGAAACCGCAATATTGTGCGGTGCCATGTCCTGGGTGTCGGAGCGCAATCTGGTTTCGGCGATCAGTAATGCGGGCGGATTTGGAGTGATTGCCTGCGGAGCAATGACACCCGAATTGCTAGATGCCGAAATTGCCGCGACAAAGGCACTCACCACGAAGCCGTTCGGCGTCAATCTGATCACTATGCACCCGCAGATCATGGAATTGATCGCGATATGCGCAAAGCACCGCGTCAGCCATATCGTGCTAGCCGGCGGCCTGCCGCCCAAGGGCGCACTCGAGGCAATCAAGGAAAGCGGTGCCAAGGCGATCTGCTTTGCGCCCGTACTCTCGCTTGCCAAAAAGCTGATCCGATCAGGCGTCGATGCGCTCATTATCGAAGGGATGGAGGCAGGCGGCCATATCGGACCGGTGGCAACCAGCGTGCTGGCGCAGGAAATCTTACCCGAAGTGTGCGATCAAGTACCAGTGTTTGTCGCGGGCGGCATCGGCAAGGGCGGAATGATTGCCAGCTATCTGGAAATGGGCGCGGCCGGCGTGCAATTGGGTACCCGTTTTGCCTGCGCGACCGAGAGCATCGCGCATCCGGAATTCAAGAAAGCCTTTTTCCGAGCCAATGCCCGGGATGCAGTTGCGAGTGTCCAAATCGACCCGCGCCTGCCCGTCATTCCGGTGCGCGCACTGAAGAACAAGGGCACCGAAGAATTCACCAGGAAGCAGGTCGAGGTGGCCGCAAAGCTGGACAAGGGCGAGATCGACATGGCCGAAGCCCAATTCCAGATTGAACATTATTGGGCAGGTGCACTGCGCCGCGCCGCGATCGAGGGCGATGTCGAAAGCGGATCGCTTATGGCGGGGCAGTCAGTCGGCATGGTCGAAAAAGAAGAGCCGGTGGCAGAGATCATCGCGACCTTGCTCGCCGAAGCCGAGGAAGCGCTGGCTCGGTAAATCCTTGCCGCTGACAGGAATTACTGTCTTGTCAGGCCAACACAGTGGCCGCATAAAAAGGGCATGGATGCCAAAGAAACGCTGAAGCCGCTCGACCCCGCTTATATTCAGGTTATGCGGATCGGCAGCGCGCTTTTCGCAGCTATCCCGCTGGCCGGCGCGCTCATCCTCGAATTTGCGCAATTGACCGTCACCGGGCTGTTCATCATCCCCGCCGTCTTACTGACCGCTTGGTTCGTGCTTGTGCTGCCCGCCAGACGCTATGGGCATTGGGGCTATGCGCTGGACGAAGACCGGCTGCGGGTCGAACGCGGCTATCTCTTTTACAGCGATACAGTGGTTCCGCTCGGCCGGGTTCAGCATATTGATGTCGATCAGGGACCGATCATGCGGCGCTATGATCTTGCAACACTGACCGTGCACACCGCCGGAAATCATGGCGCGAGCGTCAGCCTGCCTGGCTTGCGCCATGACGATGCTGTCGCAATGCGCGAGGCGATCCGGGAGTATATCAAGGTGGCGCAGGGGTGAACGGGATCGAGGAAACAGTCCCCTCCCGCGAGCGAGAGGGGTTAGGCGAGGGCCCGAGCGAAGCGAATTCAGTGCTTCCGCAAGACCTCCCCCACCCGCAAGCGGGCGGAGAGCAACAGGAAGGCCAGCGCCTCCACCCGGTGGGTCTGCTCGTCGGGTTCGTTACCGGCCTGCCGCAACTTTTCTTTCCCATCGTCGCAGTCATTTTCGGATCGGGCAGTCGCGACCGGCCCGAACTGATCCCGCTGGTGATTTTCGCCGTGTTGCTGGTCAGCCTATTCTTCCGCTGGCTGGCATGGCTGCGCACCCATTATCATATTGCCGACGATGATATCCGCATCGAAAGGGGCATTATCAGCCGTACCACAAGATCCATCCCCTATGACCGCATCCAGGATGTCAGCATCGAGCAGAAACCGCTCGCCCGGCTGATGGGGCTCGGCGAGGTGAAGTTCGAAACCGGCGGCGGCGAAGGCGAAGACGCCAAGCTGAGCTTTGTTTCGGTCGGGGAGGCCGAGCGTTTGCGCGAGACAATCCGCGCGCGCAAGACCGATTCCGCGCCAACAGTCGGTGGCTCCAACACAATCGCCGAAACCGACTCCTTGCCAGTTTTCACGATGCCGCTCCAACGCTTGCTGACGCTGGGCGTCTATTCATTCAGTCTGGTGATCTTTGCGATACTAGGCGGACTGGCTCAGCAATTTGATTTCCTGTTGCCCGGCGATGTCTGGGATGTGCGGCGCTGGATCGGCATGGCGGAGGAGAATGGTGTCGATATCCGCCATATCGACCGCACGGTGCAAATCGGCGGTGCAGTGGCGGCACTCGCAGCGTTGGTCGGCATCGGCGTTGCAACCGGCATCGTTCGCACCGTCGTGCGCGATTATGGCTTTCGGTTGGACCGTACAGCCAAGGGCTTTCGGCGGCGGCGCGGATTGTTGACGCTGACCGATGTGGTGATGCCCGTTGCGCGGGTGCAGACGGCAGTGATAGGAACGGGTCCAATCCGGGTGCGCAGCGGGTGGCACGCGCTGAAATTTGTTAGCCTCGCGCAGGAAAGCAAGGAAGAAGGCGATCATATGGTCGCACCACTCGCTACGCTTGATGAAATCGCGCCGATCATGGCCGTGGCGGGGATAGACCCACCTGCCGCAGATTCCCTTTTCCGCCGCGGGCCATTACGCTGGTGGTTTGGAGGGATCATCCTGCTTGCGCTCGCGATGGCGATTGCGACTGTAGCGACGATAACTTTTGCCGACGCTCCATTCCGGCACGCCGGATGGATGCTGGCCGTACCGTTGATCTTTCTACCTATGGTCTGGCTCCAATGGCGGCATTCGGGGTGGTTGGTCGATGACCGCCAGCTTTATGCGCGCGAGAATTGGTGGAACCGGCGATTGACGATTGCCCCGCAAGTGCGGGTGCAAAGCACAAAAATCTCTCAAGGACCGATCGCCCGCCTCTTCGGGCTGGTGACGCTGCATTTCGGAATCGCCGGCGGCACGCTGCGCTTTGTTGCGCTTCGCCCTGATGAAGCCCGCGCCATCCGCGATCAGGTGATGGCAGCTGTCGCGCCGGTCGACTTTTCGGAAATTAACCGGCGCGGTTAAGCCTCCGCCATCAGAACGGTGAGACCAGCTGCTCCTCGATCACGCTGCCATCGTCGCGACGCAGGCTTAGCTTCACCTTCTTTGCGCTCCAGTCGATATCGATCTGGCCGAAATTGGGGATCGCCCAAAAACCGCCTGTCCGCGCCGGATCGGGTTCGCGGTCAGCATTGTTGCCGCGGCCAAAAGCGAAGTTTAACGAACTTGAGGTAAAGTCCCAGACCGGTCGCGACAGCCCGGGCACGTCTGCCTTGTAGAAACCACCGGCATGGCGATCGCCCGACAGAAACAGCGCATTGTTCACACCTTTGTCTGCAAGCAGGCGATAAAGCCGGTCGCGTTCCTTGGGAAAGTTGGTCCAGCCTTCGAAATTATGCGCACTCGTCACCACCTGCATCGAGGAGATGATGAACCGCAGTTCAGCGGGTTTAGCAAGTTCACCTTCCAGCCATTGCCATTGTGCATCGCCCAACATGGTAGCCTTTGGATCGACATTGGGCAGATACCAGCCGAGCGACGGCCCCGGATCGCGATAGGGCATACGGACAAGGTCAGACCGGAAGAAGCGTGTGTCGAGGATGATGAACTGCACGCGCTTTCCTTCAGGTCCGACGATGCGGCTTTCATAGACGCCCGGCCGCCCGCGCACCTCTTCGCTGCTGCTCCAATAGCTTTCATAAGCCTTTTCTGCCCATTCCTTGAAGGCAAAGCTGCCGCCGACATCATTCTCACCAAAATCATGGTCATCCCATGTCGTCATCATCGGCACGCTGCGGCGGAAACGGTCAAACTCCTGCCGGCTCGACAATTTGCGGTAGCTGGCCGACAGGGTCGGGATGTCGGCCGCACCGGTCGCTCCTGTATCGCCATAGACATTGTCGCCAATCAGCAGGAAGGCCTGCGGTTTCTGCGCGGCGATCACATCCCAGAAGGCCATCGCCCGGTTTTCATTGACGCAACTGCCAAATGCGATCCGGGTGAGCGTGGTGTCATCCGCCAGCGCGGGATTGGCCGGCGCAACCGGCAGCTTAGCCGCCAACGACGCGTAATAGGGGCGCAATGCTTCTTGCGCGCTCGCAGGAGTGGTAGGCGCAGAGACAGGCGCAACGCCCTGTTTTGACGCGCAACCAGCGAGAAGCAATCCGCCAAGCAGTGAAACAGCAAAGGACCGACGCATCGTCATGGTAAATCTCCCAATCATTCACTCAACGCCATGCGCTGCCAGCCGGACAAGTCAATATGGTGACGTCGGCATGGAGATATTCCCGCCAGTCGTCATACACGGAAAAACATGGCCGTGGGCTTCGTCACCCCGTGCTTGACACAGGGTCAGGCTTTCCGGCACCGATCATCCAAAGCGTTTCGGGAGGAAATAGATGCGCAAGTCATTGTTGTGTTCGCTTGCTGCATTGGCGCTGGCACCCTCGCCTGCATGGGCCGACCCGGGCAGCGACCTCAAGGCGCTGGTCGATGATTATTGGGCTTATGTAGTCGAAGAATCGCCGGTGATGGCAAGCTCGCTCGGCAATGACAGCTATGCCGGCAAACTGGGTGATTACAGCCTTGCAGGAATGGACCGTTTTGCAAAGGCGAGTGCCGATTATCTGACGCGGCTGCAGGCGATCCCAGAGGCGCAGTTAAGCGCAAAGCAGCGGATCGAATATGGCATATTGAGACGGACGCTCGAAGGGTCAATCGAGGGCAATGGCTATGGCCAGCGCACAATGAATTTCTCGACCTATTCGGGATGGCATCAAAGCTTTGCCGGAATGGCCAACAATCTGCCGTTCCGCAGGCTTTCCCATTATCGCAGCTATATCGCCCGCCTTGGCCAATATGGCCGGGCAAATGACGAGGCGCTGGCCGTGGCCGACGCCGCTATCAAGGGCAGATATACCCTGCCTTGCGAAATCTTGCCCGGTTACGAAAAGGGAATTTCGGGGCTGATCGTCGCCGATCCGCGACAGTCGCGCTATTTCCAGCCCTTCACCCGGACCCGCCCAGACAGCATCAGCGAAACCGAATGGAGTGCGCTCCAGACAGAAGCTGTCGCGGCAATCTCTAACATCATCTATCCTGCGCTTAACAAGCATCTCCACTGGTTTACCAAAAGCTACAAGCCCGCCTGTGCCAAATCACCGGGCGTTTCTGCCCAGCCAGGCGGCATGGCCTATTATAGTTTCCGCATCCGGCAGGAAACGACGACGAACTTGAACGCCGACCAGATCCATAATCTGGGCCTGAAGGAAGTCGCGCGCATTCGTGCCGAAATGGTCGAGGTTGCAAAAAAGGCCGGTTTTGAAAGCCGCGAAGCCTTTATCGAGCATCTGCGCACCGATCCCCGCTACTATGCGAAAACGCCCGAAGAGCTGATGGAAAAGGTCGCACGCGTTACCAAAACCATCGACGGGAAGATGCCCAGCTTATTCCACCGCCTGCCGCGCTTGCCTTATGGCATCAAGGAAATTCCGGCAGAGATTGCGGAAGGCACAACGACCGCCTTTTACAGCCCGGGATCGCCAGCCATTGGCGTTGCCGGATTTTATTATGTGAACACGTCAAAGCTGGATCAGCGGCCCTTCTGGGAAATCCCTGCGCTTTCGGTGCATGAAGCAGTACCGGGACATCATCATCAGATCGCGCTCCAGCAGGAGCTCGACCTTTCCGATTTCCGCAAGCACGGTGCCTTTTTCACAGCCTTTACCGAAGGCTGGGGCCTCTATTCCGAACGGCTCGGGATCGAAATGGGGCTGTATGACACACCGGCCAAGGATATGGGCCGCCTGTCTTACGAAATGTGGCGCGCCTGCCGGCTTGTCGTCGATACCGGCATCCATGCCAAAGGCTGGAGCAAGGCACAGGCCATGGCGTTCATGCGCGATAACAGCGCGCTGACCGATGCCAATATCGAGGCGGAAGTGAACCGCTATATCAGTTGGCCCGGACAGGCGCTTGCCTACAAGATCGGCGAACTCAAGATCCGCGAACTGCGTGAACTTGCAACACGGGAACTGGGCTCGAAATTCGACCTTGCCGCATTCCATGATACTGTGCTGGGTCAGGGATCGGTCCCGCTGGATGTCCTTGAAACCATAGTGAAGGATTGGATCGAGGCGGAGAAGGCGAAGGATTGAACCCGCCGACCCTACGCGCGTCAAGGGACATTCTTATTCCGATCCCAGGACCTCATCGCGGTCGGCATCAAGGCTGGGCGGATCACCATAAATTGAGGCGGGGGTTGCCGAATAATGCACCGGATGGCGCATCGAGCGGTAACGATAGCCTGCTTTAGCTTCACGCTCTTCGAAAAAGTCGACTGCTTTCAGATGCGGGTCGTCGAACATATCGGCCATGCGGTTGTAACGCATCGCAGGAATGTTGTTGGCATCGAGCAGTTCAAGCCATTGGTCGGTGGTCTTGATCGCAGTCGATTCTTCGATCGTCGCATATAGCTCGGCCGTGTTCACCAGCCTCGCTTCATAGGTCGAGAAGCGCGGATCCTGAAAAATGTTAGGTCGGCCAGCCAATTCGAAAAAGCGTTCCCATTGATTGTCCACATAAGGGACGATCGCGATATAGCCATCCTTGGTCGGATAAGGCCGGCGCCGGGGGTTAACTGAGCGGGTATAGGCCAGCTTTCCATTCCCTGGTATGTAGGTGTTGCCCCACAAATTTTCGACCATGTTAAACCATGTGAAGCATTCGAACATCGGCACCTGCACAAATTGTCCGCCATGCCCGTTGGCGCGCGCGAGCAATGCCGCCGTCACGGCATTGGCGGCAAACAGCCCGCTGACTTTGTCCGCCACAAGCGTCGGCGCATATTGTGGCCGGCCGGCATCGCGCATCTCGAACAGTGCGGCAAAGCCCGATGCTGCCTGGATGATGTCGTCATAAGCCTGCCTTTTGGCATAGGGGCCATCCGCGCCAAAGCCTGCGCAATGAACATAGACAATTTCGGGGTTCACCGCCTTCAGCGCCTCATAACCAAGGCCAAGCCGCTCCATCCCGGCCATACGCACATTATGGAAAAAGACATCGGCTTCTGCCGCCATAGCAAGGATAGCCGCCTTGTCCTCTGCGATTGAAGCATCCAGCGCGACCGATTTCTTGTTTCGGTTGAGGCTGGCAAAGATCGGGCCAAGGTCACCGGTAGGATTGTCTCCGGCCCTGCGCATGATATCGCCGCCGCCAGCCGCATTTTCGATCTTGATCACCTCTGCGCCGAGATCGGCCAGTTGCAACGTTGCGAACGGTCCAAGGACTACGGTCGACATGTCCAGCACCTTGATACCCTTTAGCGGGCCGGTGCGTTCGCCATCCCATTCAAGTACGGGCCATGCTGCCACCTTCATCTCCCCTTATTTCTGTCTCGTTCATTTCTGGATAATCGGCTATCGTTCAATGTCGATACGACATTTGATCGCGGAGGATGATATGCGCATTACCCTTATGCTCGCACTGGCCGGTACCGTGCTGCTTTCGGGCTGTAGCTATGGCGACGCCGAGAATAGCCCGGCGCCAATCCGCGACCGTGAAGCAAAGATCCTCGCCAAGGAATTGAAGGGCAAGGTTGCCGGAGAACCGCAAAACTGCATCTCGACATTGGGCCGCGAAAACATGATCCGGATCAGCGATGATATGGTGCTCTACCGTCAGTCGGGCCGACTGGTCTATCAGAACAAGCTGCGTTCGCCCTGCCCCGGCTTGGCGCGCGATTCCGATGTTCTGGTGACTGAAAGCTTTGGCGGGCAATTGTGCCGCGGCGATATTGTGCGCCTTGTCGATCGCACCAGTGGGATGCCCGGCCCGGTATGTAGCTTGGGCGAATTTGTGCCCTATCGCACGAAGGCCGATTGAGAGGTCGCCCCTGCGCAGGCAGGGGCGAGATTACTTACCGGATAACCAGCGTCACAGCGCGGCGATTTTGCGCCCAGGCTTCCTCGTTCGATCCGAGTGCCTGTGGGCGTTCCTTGCCATAGCTGACGGTCTGTATCCGCGAGGCGTCGACGCCCAGCGAAGCCAGATAGTTTTTTGCGGCATTGGCACGACGTTCACCCAGCGCGAGGTTATAGTCGCGGGTGCCGCGTTCGTCGGCATGCCCCTCGATAGTGACCATCGCATTAGGATAGCGCGCCAACCATTGCGCCTGGGTCTGCAAAGTCGCCTGATCGGCGGTATCGATGTTGAACCGGTCGGTGTCAAAGAAGATGCGATCGCCCATATCTCCAACCGAACGGATGAAATCTTCCTGGCTGCCAGGCACGATCGTCGGTTCGGTCGGCTGGCTGTTCATATCGGGATTAGATGTGCCCGTAGTATTGTCCGCAACGGGCGGCAAATCCTTGATCTCCTTCTTGCCGCAAGCCGCAAGCGCGGTGCAGGCGAGAAGCAGCAGGGCCATGGTGCGTGCCGTTTTCGTCATCTTATTCTTTTCCTTTCCTAACGCCCCCAAGTTTAAACGCGCTTATGGAAGCACAGGCCCCCAAGCGGGATCCGAACCATCAACCGGGGTGGGCAACTTTCTTTCGTTGCGCCCGGTCAGATCGACCTGCCAGACACTTGTTTTACCACTGTTTCTCTCCGTGCGAAAGAACTGGATCACTCGGCCATTGGGTGCCCAGGTCGGCGCCTCATCCTGCCAGCTGTCGGTGAGCAGACGTTCGCCCGATCCATCGGGGCGCATCACCCCAACACGGAAATCGCCCGCAATGCGGGTATAGGCGATCAGGTCCCCGCGCGGGCTCCATTCCGGTGTCGCATAACGCCCGCCGCCATAGCTGATCCGGCGCTGGCTCGATCCATCCGTGTTCATGATGTAGATCTGCTGGCTGCCGCCCCGATCGCTTTCGAACACGATCTGTCGGCCATCCGGAGAGAAACTGCCGCCCACATCGATGCCGGGCGCGGTCGTCAACCTCACTGGCGCGCCGCCACTTGCTGATACCTTGTACACATCGGTATTGCCTGCAACGGCCATTGAATAAAGGATCGTCTGCCCGTCGGGTGACCAGCGCGGAGCAAAGGTGGGATTGCGCGACTGGGTGATCAGCCGTTGCCGCCCGCTGTCGATATCATAGACATAAATGCGCGGGTTCCCATCCTGATAGCTGAGATAGAGGATCGACTTGTAGTTGGGCGAGAAACGCGGGGTCAGCGCGGTCGACTGCCCATTGGTGATGAAACGGTGGTTCGCCCCATCCGAATCCATGATTGCCAGCCGCTTCACGCGTTTGCCCTTCGGCCCAGTCTCCGCGATGTAAGCAATGCGGCTGTCGAAAAAGGGCAGTTCGCCAGTTAGTTTCGAATAGATCGCATCCGAACATTTATGCGCCGCCCGCCGCCAGTCGCGCGGGGCGACAACGAAACCGAGCCGCGTCAATTCCTGTCCAAAATTTACGTCATACAGATAACATCCGACGGTCAATTGGCCGTCGCCGCCGACACGGACAAAGCCTTCGATCAACTGTTCGACATTCCGGCCTTTCCAATAATCATATTGCGGTGTGGTTACCTCGGCCAGGGTGATCGGGCGGATTCCGGCAGGGCCCTGCGGCTCGAACAGTCCGCTGTTGCGCAAATTGGCAGCGATGACCTCGGCGATCTGCCGGCCCAGATTGGCGCTGTTGCCGGCGGGGGTATCGGCCGGGTTCGGCGCGACCAGAGCAGGGACAGCGATGCGGCGAGCCTTAGCGGTATCAAATTCGACCAGTTCCGGTTCATCGTCGGGCGCTGCATCCTGCGCAGCGGCTATCGGCGCAATTGCGACCAACCCCATCAACGCCAGCAGGAAAGACAGTATCGATCGTTTCGCTTTCATATCGCTCTTCCTGTTCAGCCCGTGGCACGCAGCCGCATTGCATGCGTCTTCCACACGTCGTGATATTCGGGGTCGAGCCCCCGGAAAGGCGATGCGGCACGCACCGCCTGAATGATGCACCGCTTCAACGGCTCCGCTTGCGGGCGATTATTATCGTTAATCCCGGTCTGCTTGTCCACCCGCACATCGATCAGCCTGCCGGTCGCGTCGAGATTGAGGGTTACGAAGGTTTCGATCTGGCGAATATCAAGGCCCGTTGGAGCGCAGCGTTCAATCTTGTCACGAATCTGCGGGCCTAGCGCGGCGTTGACCTCGCGCCGGACTTCCGGCCCGGCTTTGCGCGCAACCGTGCCCGCCTGCTGGGCCGTACCCTGTGTCGGCTGGGGGTTGCTTCCCGTTCCGCGCACCGCATCTTCGAAACTTTTGCTGAATGGGCGCGGGTTAGCCTGTTTCGGGGTCGCCTGTTTGGGGGTGGGCTGTGTAGCGGTTTTCTGCCTGGGCGGGGTCGCCGCCTGCTTGTGCAAAGGCTTGGGGGCTGGCTTCGCTTGCGGTGCCGGCTTCTGCTTTTCAACCGCCTTGGGAAGCGGTTTGGGGGTAGGCTTTTCGATCTTCATTGCCGGTGCCGGTTCAGCCTCGGCAGGTTCCGGCTCGGCGGCAGCCGCAGCGGGGGTGGGTTCTTCCTGCACTGGATCGGGGGCAGTCGAGACATCGGCGACCGGGCCATCGAGCGTGACCGAAATTGGCTGCGGCTTGACGATGCGGTCGGCCGTTAACAAGCCCGCAATCGCGAACGCGCCAAGCAGTAATGCATGGCCGCCGACGGCAGTTCCCAGCCCTATCCTTTCCGCACGGTCCATCGCCATGATGGCTATTGCTCCTCAGATGAACCTTCGGTGACCGGCGCGGATGCCGCGGTCGTCAGCAGGCTGACCGAATTCAGCCCGACCCGGTTCAACTCGCCCATCACCTTCATCATCTCGCCATAGCTGATCGCGGCATCGCCGCGCAGCATGATCTGGCGCGGATTGTCGGGATCCTGTTCGCCCGCAATTTGCTCAAGCCGCGCCGAGAGCTCGCCATCACTGACGGGTTCGCTGTCGAGGAAGACCTGACCTTCCTTGTCGATCGAAATATCGATCGGTTCCGCTTTCTGGTCGAGCGGCTTCGCGCTGCTTTCGGGCAGTTCGACCGGCACACCCGAAACAAGCAACGGCGCAGTGACCATGAAAATGATCAGCAGAACCAGCATCACATCGACAAAAGGCGTAACATTGATCTCCGCCATGGGCGCGCGGCGCGTCCCGCGACGACCGCGGCGGGCGGAACCGCCGGAGTTGAGGTTCATTGCCACGCGATCAGCCTTCCCGCTCCAATTCGCGGCTCAGCATCCCATGAAACCCGTCGGCAAAGCGGCCCATGCGCGCTTCATACTGGTTCAGGCGGTGTGAAAAACGGTTATAGGCGATCACCGCCGGGATAGCTGCAAACAGGCCGATTGCGGTGGCAAACAGCGCCTCGGCAATGCCGGGGGCAACAACGGCAAGGCTGCTATTCTGCTCGGCGGCGATGGCGGAAAAACTGCGCATAATGCCCCACACAGTGCCGAACAGTCCGACAAAGGGGGCAACCGCGCCGGTGGTGGCAAGAAAGTTCAATCGGTTCGAAAGCTTTTCGCTTTCGGCCGCAATCGTTGCGTCCATCGCGGTCGCCAGGCGGTCGCGGGTACCCTGACGGTCAACCGACTTGCCGCTGGTCGAACGGCGCCACTCACTGATCCCGGCCGCAAAGACCCGGGCGAGTGGCAGATCGGATTTCCCATGCGCCTTTACATAGGCGTCGACATCCTCGGTGCGCCAGAATTCACGTTCAAAGGCTTCGCTCTCCTTCACTATGCCGCGCATCTTCAAAACGAAACTGATGATGATCGTCCATACCCAGACGCTGGCGACCGCTAGCCCGATCATCACCGCCTTCACGACCCAATCGGCCTGAAGGAAGAGGTGCATCGGAGAGAAACTCGCGCCCTGGGCCAGAATCGGTAAATCCATAAATGTCTTTCTACCTTGCCTTGATCGCTTCAAATAATTCGAGCCACGCCTTGGGTTGCCGACGCGGACGGCCCTCTGGTGTCAGGAATGCGGCGGTGACTTCTGCCTCGGTCAGGATTTGGTCGCCGCGCATGACTGCCTGATGAATAACAACGCTTGCGCCCCGAATTTCTTCAACCGTCGAGACGACGAGGAGCGCGTCGTCAAAATGCGCCGGCGCACGATATTTGATGTGGAGGTCAGCGACCGCATAAACACCCTCCCCACCTGCATAGGCGCTGCGCTGGTCAATGCCCGCGACGGTCAGCATGTCGGATCGGGCGCGTTCCATGAAATGGAGGTAGCGGCTGTGATAGACGACACCGGAAAAGTCAGTGTCCTCGAAATAGACCCGCACTGCAAACAGGTGGCGGCGCACCCCATCTTCGGATTTGGCGAAATGGCCGTGATAGGGTTGCGTGCCGCTCATACTCCAGTGGCTTAACGCAAGGATTCTCGTATCGGAAGGGGGTTATACCGGCAGAGACTCCGTTGGCCGATGAAATGACTCGGGCTGTCCAAGAATTTAAGTGTCACCCCCGACCGGAATGACAAATCAAAAACAACCGCGCGACTATTTATCAAACAACCCGTCCTGCACAGCCGATGGCGGCGTGATACCCAGATGCTTCCACCCCGGCCCGTTCAACTGCCGACCGCGAGCGGTGCGAGCGATCAGACCAAGCTGGAGCAGATAGGGCTCCACCACATCCTCGATCGTATCGCGCGGCTCCGAAAGCCCCGCCGCCAACGCCTCTACCCCCACCGGCCCGCCGCGATAGATATCGGCGATCATCATCAGATAGCGGCGGTCCATCGCATCAAGGCCAAGGCTGTCGACCTCAAGCCGGTTCAGCGCGGCATCGGCGATGCTCGCCGTAACCAGTTCTTCACCCGCTACATTTGCAAAATCGCGCACGCGGCGCAGCAATCGCCCGGCGATACGTGGCGTGCCGCGTGAGCGCTTCGCAACCTCGCGCGCACCATCGGGGGCGATCTCGAGGCCGAGCAGTTTCGCCGCTCGCGTAACGACTAGCTCCAGTTCGTCATGCGTGTAGAAATTCAATCGCACCGGAATGCCGAAACGGTCCCGCAGCGGCGTGGTCAGCAATCCCTGCCGCGTCGTCGCACCGACCAGCGTGAAAGCAGGCAGGTCGATGCGCACTGAGCGCGCCGACGGCCCTTCGCCGATCATGATATCGAGCGCGCGGTCCTCCATCGCCGGATAGAGGATTTCCTCAACCACCGGATTGAGCCTGTGAATCTCGTCGATGAACAGGACGTCGCCTTCTTCCAATGTTGTCAACAAGGCCGCAAGGTCGCCCGACTTGGCGATGACGGGGCCCGAGGTCGAGCGGAACCCGACGCCCATTTCCTTTGCGACAATCTGCGCCAGCGTGGTCTTGCCCAAGCCAGGCGGGCCGAAGAAGAGCACATGGTCAAGCGCATCGCCCCGCGATTTTGCCGCCTCGATAAAGACGCGCAAATTCTCTCGCGCCGCCTGCTGCCCGATAAATTCGGTCAGCGATTTGGGACGCAGCGCGGCGTCAACATCTTCAGGCTTGCGCATCGGGGTAAGGTGGGGGTTATCGGTCACTTCGCCGCTCTCTTCAGCGCCAGCCGCACCAGCGCATCCAATGTCGCGCCATCACCCAATTCTTCCAGCGCCAGCGCGACTGCACCCTGCGCCTCACCGGGTTTGAAGCCGAGGCCGGTGAGCGCAGCAACGGCATCCGACACATTGTTGTTCCCGGCCTTGGCGGCCGCCGCCAGCTTCGCGCCGCCACCGATTCCGGCCAGCGCGCCGACCTTGTCGCGCAATTCATTGACAATGCGGCTGGCAAGTTTCGGGCCGACGCCGTTGGCGCGCGCAACCATCGCGCTGTCGCCATTGGCAATCGCGATGGTCAGATCGTCCGCCTCCAGCGCTGAAAGAATGGCCAGCGCGACCTTGGCACCCACGCCCTGCACCCCGATCAGCAAGCGAAACCAGTCACGTTCCTCTCGGCTGGCAAAGCCGATCAGCCGCTGGTCATTTTCGCTCACCAGCATTTCGGTGAAGACTGTGGCAAAATCACCGGCACAGCCCAATGCCGCCAGCGTCCGCGCGCTTGCCTGCACCAGATAGCCGACGCCGTTCACGTCGATCACCAGGCTGTCGACGCCCGTTTCATCGATGCGGCCATTAAGTTTCGCGATCATATCATTTGGT
Source organism: Sphingobium sp. (assembly GCA_035196065.1). Taxonomy (NCBI): domain Bacteria; kingdom Pseudomonadati; phylum Pseudomonadota; class Alphaproteobacteria; order Sphingomonadales; family Sphingobiaceae; genus Sphingobium; species Sphingobium sp. Next base: position 1,206,721 of record CP136575.1, on the reverse strand, counting down.
TAGCGCCGGTGCAGGCAATCGGCAAGCAAAAGAGAACATCGTAAGAACGATTATGTCCCTCTCCCACAGGAGCGCAATATCAGCGAGTATGATGCGCGTGCGTCACTGCCACGGCGAGCGCATCCGCCGCATCCTCGCCGGCCAGTTTCAGCCCGGGCATCAAGACGCGCAGCATCGCCGCGATCTGCGCCTTGTCGGCCTTGCCGGTGCCGACAACCGATTTCTTGACCAGCCGGGCTGCATATTCCGTAACGGGAATGCGGCTGCGCGCTGCACCAAGCAGCACCACCCCGCGCGCCTGCCCCAACTTCAGCGTCGATTGCGCATTCTTGTTGACGAACACTTCCTCAACCGCCGCCTGTTCAGGACGGAAATGCTCAATCACCGCGCGCAGTTTTTCGTCGAGTAGCACCAGCCGGTTCGCCAGCGGCAATTTCGCATCGGTGCTGATCTCGCCATTGTCGATATGGCTGAGGCGGTTGCCATCCTTTGCGATGACGCCCCAGCCTGTGGTGCCAAGGCCGGGGTCGAGGCCCAAAATGATCATAGCTTCCTCTCCCACTTGCGGGAGGGCCTGGGGAGGGCCTGTCCCAAGGACGATCGAGGGTTATAGGCCCTCCCGCATGCGGGAGGGGGACTGACTTAACCCAGCTTCGCCATCACTTCGTCGGAAACATCATAATTGCCCCAGACAGTCTGGACATCATCATCGTCTTCAAGCGTGTCGATCATCTTGAGCAAGGTTGCGGCATTGGCTTCGTCCACCTCGACCTGCGTTTGGGGGCGCCAGGCAAGCTTCGCACTATCGGCCGCGCCCAGCGTAGCTTCTAGTGCCTTGGAAACTTCGTGCAGCGCGTCCATCGCAGTCCAGATGCTGTGCTCTTCCTCGCCGCTTTCAACATCCTCGGCACCCGCCTCCAGCGCAGCTTCAAACATGGCGTCGGCATCGCCCGCGCTGGCTGGATAGGTGATCAGGCCCATACGGTCAAAACCGTGGCTCACTGCACCTGACGCGCCCAAATTGCCGCCATTCTTGCTGAACGCAGTGCGCACATTGGTGGCGGTGCGATTGCGATTGTCAGTCAACGCTTCGACGATCACGGCAACGCCGCCCGGGCCATAGCCTTCATAGCGGATTTCTTCGTAATTTTCAGCATCGCCGCCGCTCGCCTTGTCGATGGCGCGCTGGATATTGTCCTTGGGCATCGACTGCGCCTTGGCCGCATTGACCGCGAGCCGCAGGCGCGGGTTCATATCGGGGTCGGGCATCCCCATTTTTGCCGCGACGGTAATTTCGCGGCTTAGCTTGGAAAACATCGCGGAGCGCTTCTTATCCTGCGCGCCCTTGCGGTGCATGATATTCTTGAATTTGCTATGGCCTGCCATGGCTCTCTTCCCGGCTGTAAGAAACTGAAGGCGCGCCCTTACATCAGGGACCGCGCCTTCGGCAAGCCACACAGATTACCCCAGCTTCACCGCAGTCCCTGACGCGCTCACCATCAACATCGAGCCGCCCTGACCCATAACCTCATAATCAAGGTCGATGCCGATCACGCCGTCTGCGCCCAGTGCGCGGGCTTCGTCGGCCAGTTCCTTCAATGCGGTTTCGCGGGCATCGCGCAGCGAGTTTTCATATGCGCCTGATCGGCCGCCAACAATGTCGCGGATACCTGCAAACAGATCCTTGAAAATATTCGCGCCGACAATGACTTCGCCGGTCAAAACGCCCAGATACTGGACGACGGGGCGCCCCTCGACGGTGGAGGTGGTGGTAAGCAGCATCGTGGCTCTCCTACTGGTCACCCCGATATCTAATCGAAAACGCCTTTGGCGCGAAGGCCCTAATACATAGCGGACCCGCAAAATTTACATCGCGGACAAGGCATCCTGAAACAAGTTCAGGGCGCCGTTGCTGGGAAAGGCAGCAGTTACGCCAGCCCGAGTGCCGACTTATAGGTTTCGAGGATCGCTTCCATTTCCTGCCTGTCATGGGTTTCCATTTTGCGCAGGCGAACGATCTGGCGCATGATCTTGGTGTCATAGCCTTGGCTTTTCGCCTCGGAATAGACGTCACGGATATCGTCGGCGATGCCCTTTTTCTCTTCCTCAAGCCGTTCGATGCGTTCGATGAACAGGCGCAACTGGTCTGCGGCGATATTGCCTTCGGACATGATATTCTCCGGTTGGTTGTGGGCCGGACATGGCCCGAATCAGAATGCGTCCCGCTTAGTGGCTTGGCGCGTTCTTCGCCACACTCTCCTGCATGCGCTGCAACTGCGCCGGCGTCGCCTCTGATTGGTATTGCGCTTTCCATTCAGCAGACGGCATGCCGTGGATCAATGTGCGCGCCTCTTCCTTGTTCAATTCCGGTTGCGCTTCCATCACCCAGTCGGCCAGACAGTTGCGGCAGAAACCGGCAAGGCCCATCAGGTCGATATTTTCCGCGTCATGGCGATGCTGCAAGTGCGCGACCAGCCGGCGAAAGGCAGATGCCGCGGCGGCGTCGCTGATGGATTTGTCGTTTGGCATAGCTATGTTCCCTTCCCGTTGCAGACGTTGATCGTTATGGGGGGCCGAAGACGTAAATTCCAGAGCCGCAAGAGAGCTTTCCCCTATGCAATATCATAAGCCGCGCATGCGCAAGGTCCGCATCCTCGCGACATTAGGCCCGGCAAGCGATACGCCAGAGATGATCGAGAAGCTGTTCCGCAACGGCGCCGATGCGTTTCGCGTCAATATGAGCCATGGCGAACAGGCCGACAAAGCGAAGCTGATCGCCAATATCCGGGCGCTGGAAAAGGCCTATAACCGGCCGACGACGATCCTTGTCGACCTGCAAGGGCCCAAACTGCGCGTCGGCACTTTTACCGGCGGCAAGGTTGCACTGGAAACCGGCGCTCCCTTTCGGCTTGATACCAACAAGACGCCGGGTGACGCGACCCGAGTGCATTTACCGCACCCCGAAATCTATGCCGCGCTCGAAATAGGCACGCGCTTGCTGCTTGACGATGGCAAGGTTGTGCTGCGCGTCACCGATATCGGCCCCGACCATATCGACACCCGCGTCGAAGTTGGCGGGGCGCTGTCAGATCGCAAGGGGCTGAATGTTCCCGATGTTGTCGTGCCGATTGCGGCGTTAACCGAAAAGGACCGGTCGGATCTTGCCTTTGCGCTGGCGCAAGGTGTCGATTGGGTTGCCATGTCTTTCGTGCAGCGACCCGAAGACGTCGCCGAGGGCAAGAAGTTGATCGGCGGCAAGGCATCGCTGCTGGCCAAAATCGAAAAGCCTGCGGCAATCCACCGGCTGGAGGAAATCCTTGAGCTTGCCGATGGCGTGATGGTCGCGCGCGGCGATTTGGGCGTAGAACTGCCGCCCGAACAGGTGCCGCCGCTGCAGAAAAAGATTGTCTCGACCGCGCGGCAAATGGGCAAGCCGGTTGTTGTCGCAACGCAGATGCTGGAATCGATGATCGTATCGCCGACCCCGACGCGCGCCGAAGTCTCCGACGTAGCGACTGCAATCTACGATGGCGCTGACGCGGTGATGCTGTCCGCTGAAACCGCCGCGGGCGCATGGCCGATCGAGGCCGTGTCGATCATGGACCGGATCGCGCAGCAGGTCGAAAGCGACCCGGATTTCTTCAAGCGTATCCACTTTACCGAAACCCCGGCCGATGCGACCACTGCCGATGCCTTGGCCGAGGCAAGCGGCCGTATTGCCGATACAGTGGAAACAAGCGCGATCGTCTGCTTCACATCGTCAGGCTCGACCGCGCGCCGCATTTCACGTGAGCGCCCCTCCGTGCCGTTGTTGGTGCTGACCGCGTCGCAACAGACTGCGCGTCGGCTCGGACTGTTATGGGGTGCCTTTGCCGTGCGCACCCGCGATATTGACAGTTTTGAAGACATGGTCGCGAAGGGCAAGCGTATGGCGCTACGCTATCATCTAGGCAGCGCCGGTGCACGATTGATCATGATGGCAGGCGTTCCCTTCGGCACGCCGGGTTCAACCAACGTGCTCCACGTCGTGCGGCTGACCGGGGACGAGTTGAAGGGCCATTGATCCCTTAAGGGATCAGCAGACTCGAATCCCCATAGCTGTAGAAACGATATTCCGTCTCGATTGCGTGCGCATAAGCAGCGCGCATCCTATCGAGCCCCATCAACGCACTGACCAGCATGAACAGTGTCGATTTGGGCAAGTGAAAATTGGTCATCAGACCGTCAACGCCCTTGAAGCGATAGCCTGGCGTGATGAAGATGTCGGTATCACCTTCGAACGGAAGTATGCGTCGATCCTCGCTCGCCGCGCTTTCCAATAGGCGCAGCACCGTAGTGCCGACTGCGATGATCCGCCCACCGGCATCGCGCACAGCATTCAACCGGTCGGCAGTCGCCGGATCGATCCGGCCCCATTCGCTATGCATCTTATGCTCTTCGGTATCATCCGCCTTCACCGGCAGAAAAGTACCCGCGCCAACATGGAGCGTCAGTGTTTCATGGCCGATGCCCGCGCCAGCAAGTGCATCCATCAATTTAGGAGTGAAGTGCAGCGATGCCGTAGGCGCAGCAACCGCCCCGTCCTTTTGTGCGAACATCGTCTGATAATCGCTCTTGTCGGCTTCATCGATTGCGCGCTTGCTGGCGATATAGGGCGGCAGCGGCATCGTGCCCGCCCTATCAAGCAAAATTTCTACCGCCTCCTCGCCATGGAAGAGGAGGATGAAGCTGCCGTCCTCCAGCCGTTCTTCCGCCGTCACGGTCACGCCGCCGCCGAAGATGATCTCGTCCCCCGGCTTCAGCCGTTTGGCGTTGCGGATGAATGCCTGCCAGCGGCGCAGATCGATGCGTTTGTGAAGCGTTGCGCCAATTCCGGCGGCTCCGCGCCGCCCTTCAAGCTGTGCCGGGATCACGCGGGTGTCGTTGAACACAAGGCAGTCACCTTTGCGCAGTCGCAACGGAAGGTCGCGCACATGCGCATCCTCCATCGGGCCATCACCGGAAACACATAACATTCGCGCCGCATCGCGCGGAGAAACCGGACGCAGCGCAATGCGCTCCGGAGGGAGCTCGAAATCAAATAGGTCTACGCGCATTTTTGTGGATCAGTTAAGCGGCCGGTTGAGGTCAGAGACGCTGATCTGGGGGGCTGCCGGTGCGGCAGGTTTCGCCAGAGCCGCAAAATCGGGCGGGGGCAATTTGTCAGCAGCGATCGACGCCTGCACGATGCGGTCCGGGGTTGCCGGCGGCTCGCCGCGCTGGATCGCATCGACAAACTGCATCCCCGAGATCACCCGACCGAAAACCGTATATTTCTTGTCGAGGCCAAAACGCGGCAGAAAGCAGATGAAGAACTGGCTGTTTGCGCTGTCATCACCCTGCGCGCGCGCCATAGAAACCGTGCCGCGCAAATGCGCACGATCATTGAATTCCGCCTTAAGGTCAGGGAGCGGCGAACCACCTGTGCCGGTGCCTGTCGGATCGCCGGTCTGCGCCATAAACCCTTCAATTACGCGGTGGAAGACCACGCCATTGTAAAAGCCCTGGCGCGCCAGCGTCTTGATCCGCTCAACATGCGCAGGCGCAACATCGGGGAACATCAAAATTGTCACGCGCCCGCCAGTAGACAGGTCGAGATGCAGCGTATTTTCCGCTGGATCCGCAGCCGGGGCAACAGGCGCGGGAACCGCATCCTGCGCATATGCCGCTGACAGACCGAACAGCGAAATCATCAGATAAGCCAAAAAACGCAACATGCTGGGGCACACTCCCTTGATCTCAATTGCGCCTCCTTAGCGAGCCGAACTGTCCTTGTCATGAACGAAGCGACGTTCCTGTAAAACGGTTGCCAACATGAATATTTGGCGACAACATGGGCTCTCAAGAGTATTTGGGACCAGGAGAGACAAGTTATGAAGCCTTTACTGGCGATCGGAATGGTAACGGCATTGGTTGCGCTGTCGGGTTGTTCCAACAAAGGGGCTGATTCGGATGGTGACGGCAAAGTCAGCACGGCAGAGGCTCAGGCCGAACTGGCGCAAGACGGGGCCATGGCAATGCAGCCCGGGCTTTGGGAAGTGAAGATCAGCTTTAGCAGCATCGACGCCCCCAAATTGCCGGCCGAAGTCAAGGACCAGATGCTGAAGGCAATGGGCAACGGCATGTCGGTGCAATCCTGCCTCACCAAGGAGCAGGCTGAAAATCCCGGCGTCGATTTTTTTGGCGGCGACGAACAAAGCAATTGCACATTTGCCAAACTGGACCGCAACGGTAACAATATCGCAGTCGAAATGACCTGCAAACCGCAAGGCGGAATGACCATCGCCAGCAAGATGGATGGCAGCTTTGCCAAGGAAAGCTACACAATGACCATGGAACAGAAAAGTGGCGGAACGCCGATGGGGGATCTGACGATGAAGGGCAAAGTCGAAGGCAAGCGCATCGGGGAGTGCCCGGCACAGTCATGATGAAAACCGCTTTGAAAACTTTCGCACCCGTCGCCCTGTTGTTGACCATTACAGGATGCGCCGACAATGCAGACACCAATGGCGACGGCGTCGTTTCCCGTCAGGAGCGGGCCACCGAAATGCAGCGCGATGGCTATCTGGCCATGGAACCAGGCCGTTGGCGCATGGCCTTTGCCTTTACCGAAATCGACGTGCCGCGGTTGGGCAATGATGAAAAAGCCAGTATCAAGTCCGAACTCGCCAAAGGCGCATCGGGCGCATCCTGCCTCAGCAAAACAGAAGCGGCAAAGCCCGGCCCCGATTTCTTCGGCGGCAAAGGCGCGGAAGACTGCAGCTACCAACAATTCGACATTGCCGGCAACAGGGTCACGATGAAACTGGTGTGTGGCATGGGCGATCTTGGCAAAGCGAACATAGATCTGAACGGCACCGTCGGCGATCGAGATTTCGCGTTCGATACCGATCTGCAGGTGCATGTCCCTATGGCAGGCAAGATCACGCTAAAGGGCACGATGCAGGGCACGCATGAAGGCGAATGCCGGGGCGACGAGTGAGCATCAGCTTTGCCCGGCGCGCGCTGATCTCCGCGACCATAACGTTCCTGGCTGGACCGCCGGCCATGGCCGAAAGCCCTTCGCGTTTGCCCGAGCCGGCCCAAGTGCGGGTCGATTTCAGCGCGACGGCAATCACCGCACATTCTGCGACAGGCGAAGCCGGCGTTGTCGGACGACCCGTGACCATCAACGATCCGGCGCGCGTTGCATCAATCTCGAAACTGGTGGGTGCCTTGGCGGTAATGCGGTTGGTCGATCAGAGGCGTATCGATCTTGATCGCGATATAAACGACTATTTGGGTTACAGTATCCGCAACCCGGCCTTTCCCGACCGCAAGATCACGCTGCGCCATTTGCTGGCGCACACATCGGGCATACGCGACAACATCGATTATCTGATCCCGCTTGATGGCAAGCTCGCAACCGTTCTCGCAAATCCCGACGCATGGAACCCGATCCATGAACCGGGCGACTATTTCAGCTATGCCAACCTCAATTCGCCGGTCATCGCGGCGACCATAGAAGCGGCCACGCGCGAGCGGTTTGACCGCATTGTCGCAAAGCAGGTACTGGCCCCGCTAAGGCTAGACGCCTGCTTCAATTGGGGCTCGGGCTGTTCTCCGCAAAGGCGGAGCCAAGCAGTCACCTTGCTGCGGACCAATGGCGATCTTGCTCGTGATGCGGCAATTCAGGGTGCCGATCCTTGCCCTGTGCTTGCAGCTAGTGATGGCAGCTGCGATCTTGGTCGTTACCGGATAGGAGAAAATGGCTCATCCTTCAGCCCGCAGGGCGGCCTGCGGATTTCAGCTCAGGGCTTGTCCAAGATCGGGCAGGTGCTGATCAATGGCGGTCGTCCGCTTTTGTCGAGCAAGGCCTTTGCCGAAATGACAAAGATGCAATGGCGGTTCAATGGCGCCAACGGGGACGATGATCGCGGCTATTTCAACGCCTATGGCCTTGGCGTGCACATCCACCAGGATAGCAAGGGCACGCGATGGATCGGCCATGTAGGTGAGGCCTATGCCTTGCGCGCCGGCCTTTGGGTCAACCCGAAGACGCGGCGCGGCTTTGCCCAGTTTGTGACGATGGTCCCAGCGGAAACGCCGGTTGGCCATTGCCTTGAAACCTGCCCTTAGAGCATCGCATGGCCCGGAAACAGAGATGGGAGGATGCCGATGAAGCGGCGGATGAGGCAGTGGTCGTGCAGACCTGCTGGCTATGCAGCCGCACGATCGGTGAAACCGTCGAATGGCATCATCCGATACCGAAGAGCAGGGGTGGGCGGTCACGCGAGCCGATCCACCCGATCTGCCACCGGACAATCCACGCCAATTTCACCAACAGCGAACTGGAACGGCGCTATTCAACGGCAGTGGCATTGCTCGGCCATACCGAAATCCGCCGTTTCGTCGATTGGGTCGCGAACAAGGATCCGGATTTCTACGTGCCGACCAAAGACCGACGGTGAGCAGCAATGCAGGGACGGTATCACCTGATATCCGTCCCTGCAGCTACCGCCTGAGCAACGATATCAGGCGGGCTCAGGGCGCTTTCGGCCTTTTGTCACGACGTGTTGCAGCTTGTCCTTTACGGCGAGCTTCATACGCTTCAATCGCTGGATGCGGTCAAAGCTGGGCCAAGCGCGCCGGATTTCAGACCGCAGCTCATCATCGAGTTTCTGGTGATATTGCAATAGACGGAAATCGCGTTCCGACATGATAAAGCTCCTCTTGAACAATGTTTTGCTCAATCGGATGCTCCGATGCCAGGCGAGGGTATTCGGGGGAAACAGGGACCGCAAAACCTAGCACCGGAGATCCGATGCGGCCGACATCACGTTCCTTCCGAAGAAGCGAGCGCCAGAGGGGCCCGGTCCGCACAAGCAAATTAGAGCGATTCGTTCTTATATGCAAGCGAAACCGGAATTCGGTTCGTCGCCAATGCGCGGCGCTTAGTCGCGCAAAAGCTCGTTAATCGCTGTTTTACTGCGCGTTTGCGCATCGACACGCTTAACGATGACCGCACAAGCAAGGCCGGGACCGGGCGAACCGTCAGGCAATGGCTTGCCCGGCAACGATCCCGGCACCACCACCGAATAGGCAGGGACGCGGCCGACAAAGACCTCGCCCGTGGCGCGATCAACGATTTTGGTGGTCGAAGAAAGGAACACACCCATCGCCAGCACGGCTCCCTGTTCAACCACAACACCTTCGACGACTTCGGACCGAGCACCGATGAAACAATCGTCCTCAATGATCACCGGTCCCGCTTGAAGAGGTTCGAGTACGCCGCCAATGCCGACGCCGCCCGACAGATGGACATTCTTGCCGATCTGCGCACAACTACCTACCGTCGCCCAGGTATCGACCATCGTGCCTTCGTCAACATAGGCCCCCAGATTGACAAAGCTGGGCATGAGGACGACGCCCTTGCCGATATGAGCGCTGTGGCGGACAATGCTACCCGGAACGGCCCGAAAGCCCGCTGCGCGAAACCGGTTTTCGTCCCAGTTGGCAAATTTCGAGGGCACCTTATCCCACCAGTGCGCACCACCCGGTCCACCCGGAATCGTCTCCATGTCGTTCAGGCGGAAAGAGAGCAGAACCGCCTTTTTCAGCCATTGATTGACCTGCCAGTTGCCATCAACCTTCTCGGCGACGCGGCGGTCGCCGCTATCGAGAAGATTAAGCGCCTCGACCACGGCCGCGCGCACTTCGCCGCCGGTGCCAATGGTGATGGCATCGCGTTCATCCCAAGCCTTTTCGATAATTGCCTGCAAATCGCTGCTCATGCCAGTTCCCGTTCCTTCAAGATGCCCAACCATTTGGCCAGATCGCTGATTTCATGATCCACAAATTCGGGGCATTCGCCACTACCTTCATGGTCGTCGCTATGGTTGATCCAGGCAGTTGTCATGCCCAGTGTTTTTGCCGGTTGAAGATTATGAACCGAATCTTCAAAAAAGATTGCCCGGGCCGGATCGATAGCGTGCCGTTCGCATAGGCTGTGATAGCTGCGCAGGTCAGGCTTGGGCCGATGCTGCATCTGGTGGATATCGAACATATCCTCGAACAGGCCATCAAGGCCGCGCGCGGTCAGCACGCGCCGCGCGTAAGGGGCATCGGCGTTGGTGAAGATCAACTTTCGTCCCGGCAATGCTTCGATCCCTGCACGAAGCTGCGCGCAGGGTTGCAGGAGAGACATGTCGACATCATGGACAAAATCGAGATAGCCATGCGGATCAACGCCATGTTCAGCCATCAACCCGCCCAACGTGGTGCCATGGCTGCGCCAGTAATTATAGCGGATTTCATGCGCCCGCTTTGCATCGACCTTGAAACAATCTTCGACATAGAGCGCGATGCGATCGCGCACCTGCTCCATGATATTATGTTCGGGCGCATATAGCGTCAGATCAAGGTCGAAAATCCAAGTGTCGACATGATCGAGATCGGGAAAGAGCGCTGCTGACATGGCCGCCGCGTTAACCAGCGCGGGTAAAAGGCGCAACCATCATCTGCGTTAAGACTGGTGCAAGCATTGCGACCACATTAAGAGCAGGGGCCTAAAAGAGGATAGAATCAAAATGGCCGAACAGGGCAAGGGTCGTAACATTGCCATTGGTACATCGCTGGTTTTCGCACTGACGCTGTCTGCCTGCGGCGGTGGAGGCGGCGGCGTGGGTTCAACCCCCGTCCCCCCAGCGGTGACCCCGCCAGCGCCGCCTCCGCCTCCGCCTCCGCCGCCGCCACCTCCGCCTCCTCCGCCGGCCAATTTCAACACGCTCGAATATCAGCGGTCGAACGGCGCGGTGCAGGCACAGGCAATTACCGCCTATAATGCAGGCGCAACCGGTGCGGGAGTGATCGCCGGCGTCATCGATAGCGGCATTAACGTCGACAGCCCCGAATTTTCAGGCAAGATCCACCCGCTTTCGGGCGATTTCGCTGGAAACCGTGGCCTTCAGGATGAAGGCGGACATGGCAGCGCAGTGTCGGCCGTACTGCTGGCCGCAAAAAATGATACCGACACGCATGGCATCGCCTTTGGCGCAACATTGCTGGTACTGCGCACTGATACGGCGGGAACTTGCGCCACGACAGAACCGGACAAGGGCTGCACTCATAGCGACAACAACATGGCGCGTGCCGTCGACCGCGCGGTGCAGGCCGGTGCCAAGGTCATCAACATGTCGCTCGGCGGATCGCCCATGAATGCGACGCTGCGTGCTGCAGTCGACAGAGCGACAGCCGCAGGCATCATATTCGTCATATCGGCAGGCAATGATTTTGATACCGAACCAGCCACTGCCATAAACCCCGATCCGATGGCGATGATCGCGATCGATCCGATTGCGCGCGGCCAGATTATCATCGCCGGCGCGACCGATTCCACACAGGCGATTTCGGCCTTTTCCAACCGTGCCGGCACGGGCCAGAATTTCTATCTGACCGCATTGGGCGTGCGCGTGCGCGCGCCTGATGAGACCGGAGCCCAATTCCTATGGAGCGGCACCAGCTTTTCGGCACCAATCATCGCCGGCGCGGTCGCCTTGCTCGCCCAGGCATTTCCCAATCTGACCAGCCAGCAGATCGTCAACCTTTTGCTGACCACGGCGACGGACCTGGGCACGTCTGGCATCGACAATATCTATGGCCGAGGCGAACTGAACATTGCCAAGGCATTCCAACCTGTCGGGTCGGCGTCGATCGCAGGCACACCCATTCCCGTCCTCACTGGCGCCACCGGCACCTTGGGCGGACCGCTGGGCGATGCAGGCGGCAACCAAGGGCCCAAGTCGATCATCCTCGACAGTTATGGCCGCGCCTTCAACGTCGACTTCAGCGGAACGATGCGCGCGGCGCGGGCAACGCCCAAGCTCGCTCCCGCGCTGGCCATCGGGATGAACACACAGATCGCCGCCAACTCAAATTTCGCGGTCACCCTTTCGGTCGCGCAACGCCGTGACGGCGTCGGTCCCGATCGGCTCGATCTCAGCCCGCGGGAACGCGTTCAGGCGCGCGCGGTTGCAGGCGCAGTCATCGCCCGGCTGGGTCAGGACCGGCAGGCGGGGATCGGCATAGCGCGCAGCAGCGGTGCCTTGGTCGGCCAGATGACGGTCGATCGCGCCGCGGCCTTTATCGCGGCCGATGCCGCGCAGGATTCGCTCGGCTTTTTCGCGCGCCCCGCCACCGCCTTTGCCTATCGGCAGACGCGCGGCGACTTTGGTTTGACCGTCAGCGGCGAAAATGGCGATGTGCGGCTATGGCAAGACTATGCCGGAGACCCGCTGCGTAGCCGTTATCAAGGCCATGGCTATACCTTAGCGCGTGTCGGGGTCGACCGGGCGATTGGCGCATGGAAAGCCGAATTTGCCGGCACGGCGCTTGAAGAACGCGAGACGATCCTTGGCGGAGCTTCGAACATATGGACCGGTACCGTCGGCGCGTCGAGTTGGTTTGCCGATGCAAGGCTGCGTTTTGCACCCGACGGCCACTGGCAATGGAGTGCAGCTTATCGCCGCGGCTGGACACGCATAGGCGCGGCCGGCCTTCGCGACGGCGCAGATTGGCTGCAGACCGACGCATGGTCTGCCGATGTTACCCGCATTGGCCTGTTCTCGCTGCACGATAGCTTCGCCCTGCGTGTCTCGCAGCCCTTGCGGGTGCGCAGCGGCGGCCTGAACCTGACACTTCCGGTCGGTTATAGTTATTCGACGCTGAGCGCAGAATTTGGCCGCCAATTTGTATCACTTGCTCCAACCGGTCGCGAAATGGACATGGAGGCTGCCTATGCCACACCTTGGGCAGGCGGTTCGCTATCGGCCAATGCCTTTTGGCGGCAGGAACCGGGTCATATCGAGCGCGCCGATAACGATGTCGGCGTCACGCTGCGCTTCCTGCGGAAATTCTAGCCTTCAGCGATAATCAAAATTGCGGGCCACAAATTGACGCCAACGCCGTTGACGATGGGCATAAAATAATCTGGCAAAGCCACAGATCAGGGGTGTGAGAACGCCGGCATCAATATGAACGCGGTCGACATATCGAGTGCCGGTGCCTTCTGCGTAGATTTCAATCCAGTGGTCCCATCGCTTGATCAAGGGGCCGTAACCATTGTCACGCAAAACATAGCGCCCTGCCAGCTGTTCCGGCATTTCAATGCCTACAGCCTGCCAGCCAAGCGGCAGGATGCCGAAAAGAAACATCCACGTCCGATACTCACCAGGTACCCATCGTTCCGGAAAGGCCTGTCCCTGCGGAACAAAACGGATCAGGCCGCGCGCCACATAATGGAGCAATTTGGAATTCTGGACATGATCCCAAATCGTTTCGGGCGATGCACCGAGATAAACAGATAACTCGACGGTCCGCACCAGACTAGACGGTAAAGCTCTCTCCGCAACCGCAGCTGCCGGTTGCGTTGGGATTATTGAAGACGAAACCGGCAGTGAAATCATCTTCCTGCCAGTCCATCACAGAGCCGACGAGATAGAGCACCGAGCCGCCATCGATGAAGAATGTGCCACCGGGCGTTTCGATCCGTTCGTCAAATGCACTAGCCTCGTTCACATAATCGACCGAATAGGCCAGCCCCGAACAGCCGCGTCGCGGGGTTGACAGTTTGACGCCGATCGCATCTTCAGGGGCGCTCTTCATCAACTCTGCAATGCGCGCCTCTGCCGATGGCGTCAGCGTGACGGCGGCGGGCAGCGGTCGGCGAGTCTTTGTCTCGGTTGTCATCACAACATTCCCAGTTCGAGGCGCGCTTCGTCGGTCATCTTGTCTGGGCCCCATGGCGGATCCCAGACCAGATTGACCTCAGCATCCCCTATCCCGGGGACAGCCCCGACGCGCAGTTCAACCTCGCCGGGCATGCTTTCAGCGACCGGGCAGTGCGGGGTCGTCAATGTCATCGTTACCAGCGCATGGCCCTGATTGATCTCGACATTATAGATGAGGCCAAGGTCGTAGATATTCACCGGGATTTCGGGATCGTAGATTTCCTTCAGCGCTTCGATCACAGCCAAGTGCAACGCCTCATCGCCTTCTGCGACGACGGGCTGCGGCTTTTGGGCAAGAAAACCTTCGAGATAATCCTTTTTCCGCTCCAGCTTTTCAGCAGGGCTTTCCATATCTTCAACGCGCGCGCGCGGCGGCGTCTCCACGCTGTCAACTTCCTCGACGATAATTTTCTGTTCTTCGCTCATCCGAAGATCCTTTTTACCCGTTCCAGGCCGCGAACCAACGCCGCAACATCCTGTTCATCATTGTAGATACCAAAACTGGCGCGCGCCGTTGCGGCAACGCCCAGATGCTCCATCAGCGGCTGGGCGCAATGATGGCCGGCGCGGATCGCGACGCCCTCTTCGTCCAATATGGTGCCGATGTCGTGCGGATGCACCCCTTCCATTGTGAAAGAGACAATCCCGGCCGATTTTTCCGGCCCGTATAGCGTGATCGAGTTGATCGTGCTCAAGGCATCCCGCGTTTGCGCAGCAAGGGCGCTTTCATGGGCGAAGATTTCCTCAGGACCAAAGCTGTCGACAAAATCCATAGCGGCATGCAAGCCGATCACCTCGATGATCATGGGCGTGCCCGCCTCAAAGCGCGCAGGGGCCGGCGCATAGGTCGTCTTTCCAAATGTCACCCGGTCGATCATTGCGCCGCCGCCCTGCCATGGCGGCATGGCATCCAGCGTCTCCGCCTTTGCCCACAAGACGCCGACCCCGGTCGGCCCGTAAAGCTTGTGAGCGGATAGCACATAAAAGTCGCAGCCAAGTTCGGCCATGTTGAGCCGCATCCGCGGCGCAGCCTGGCAGCCGTCGAGCAAAAGCTTGGCACCCACGGCATGGGCCGCCTTCGCTGCACGCTTTGCCCCAAGGATGGACCCAAGCACATTGGAAACATGCGCCAGCGCGACCAGCTTGTGCGCGGGCGTCAGATGCGCCTCCAGCCAATCAAGGTCGATCAGGCCGTCACCGGTCAATGGACACACATCGATATGCGCTCCAACCTTTTCCGCCAACATCTGCCAAGGCACGATATTGCTGTGATGTTCAAGCTGGGACAGCATGATACGGTCGCCAGCCTTCAGGTTCGCTGCCCCCCAGCTTTGTGCGACAAGGTTGATGCCCTCGGTCGCGCCGCGCACGAAGATGATCTCATTGGGCGACGCTGCACCGATAAAACGGGCGGCACGTTCGCGTGCTGCCTCAAAAGCCAGCGTCATATTGGCCGAACGCGCATAAACGCCGCGATGTACGGTGGCGTAATCAGTTCCCCCGGCACGCATCATAGCGTCCAGCACGACCTGCGGCTTTTGCGCGGTCGCGGCCGTATCCAGATAGCGCCAATCATTGGCAAGGCCCGGAAATTGGCTTCTGATTGCTGCCATGTCCATCAAGACGTGCCCCTCAGCGCGGCTTCGGCATGACCGATCATCCGCTCGCGCCATTCAGCATCGTCAATTGCGCCATAGGCTTCGGCGACAAAGGCCTGCATCAAAAGGTTGCGTGCCTCGGCCAAGGGGAGCCCGCGTTGCTGCGCATAAAAAAGCGCCATTTCATCAAGCTGGCCGATCGCGCAACCATGCGCGCATTTGACGTCATCGGCATAGATTTCGAGTTCAGGCTTGGCGTTGATCGTCGCGGTACGATCCAGCAACAGGCCCTTTGCCCCCAATGCCGCATCGGTCTGCTGTGCATCTTTGGCGACATCGATCCGTCCAATCATCGTCAGTGTCGCGCGGTCCATCGCGATGCCACGCATGATCTGGTTCGATGTCGCGCGCGGCGCAACATGGCGCAAACGGGTCACGATTTCGGTCACCTCGTCACCACGCCCGATGCCGACTGCACCCAACTCAAAATGCGCACCTTCAGCGAGCGTCACATCAATATCCAGCCGTTTGTAGCCGCTACCGGTCAGAAGGAAAAACGCCTCACAGCGCGCGCCCTCAGCAATATCGATCTTATAACGCTGGATCTCGACCTTGCTTTCAGCCCCAGTCGAAATGCAAGTGTACAGCGGATGAGTCACTCCCGCGGCGACGGCGATATTTTCCGCCTCTGGCAGCGCCTTCAGCGCGGCGAGCACCCCTGCCGGCGCATAGCGCCATTCCTCATCGTGGCGGGTGGGTAGCGCTGTCACGCCGCCAATTCCTTATATCCCTCGCGCTCCAGTTCGAGCGCGAGTTCGGGGCCGCCGCTGCGCGTAATGCGGCCATCGGCGAGGACGTGGACGAAATCGGGCCGCACATAGTCGAGCAGACGCTGGTAATGGGTTATCAGCAGCACTGCCTTGTCCGGCTTGCGCATGATCCGGTTGATGCCATCGCCAACGATCCGCAGCGCATCGATATCGAGACCGCTATCGGTTTCATCGAGCAGCGCGAGCGCGGGATTGAGGATGCCCATCTGCACCATCTCGTTGCGCTTCTTCTCGCCGCCCGAAAAACCGACATTCACCGGCCGCTTGAGCATTTCCATATCCATACCCATCGCATCCGCCTGTGCCCGGGCAAGTTTGAGGAAATCCGCACCTGACAGTGGCTCCTCCCCCCGAGCACCACGCTGCGCGTTCAATGCCTCGCGCAGAAACTGGACGTTGGATACACCCGGAATCTCGACAGGATATTGGAAACCGAGGAACAATCCGGCCGCCGCCCGTTCATGCGGGTCCATGGCGAGCAGATCTTCCCCGTTGAAGGTCGCCGACCCCTCAGTCACCTCATAACCGGGGCGCCCCGAAAGCACATAGCCTAGGGTCGATTTGCCAGCGCCATTGGGCCCCATGATCGCATGGACCTCTCCGGCTTTAAGCGAGAGCGTGAGACCCTTAAGGATGGGCTTGTCGCCAACATTGGCGTGGAGGTTATTTATTTGGAGCATGGGAGACTTTCGACATGGCAAATGGGCCCCGGCCGCGAACGACAGGACCCTTGCACAGCCCAAGGGCCGCGCGTTCAAAGAAAATGGAAGTCAGTCGACCGCGTAAACGTCGATCAGTTCGGAACTGGTATCGGGCACCGCCTCGATCGTGTTGCCATAATGGATCGATTGCAGCCGGCCGATGAACAGACCCAGCGCATGATGCGGGATAGTGATCAAATCGTCCCGATCGCGTTCCGATGACTTTTGCTGGCGAATGATCACGCCCGCCTGCCCCGGATAGACCGCAACTGCCTGCACCGGGTGCACGACGATATCCGCCTCGGCCCAGTTGAATTCGATCACTCTTGCCATCTTGCGCTCTCCCGTCACCCAAATCCGATTCGGGCAAAGGATATCGCAAAGCGGGCGCGCCACATGTCCCCCGATGCGGTCTTGATGCAATAAAAAGGCGAGGTATGCGCGCCATCAGCCAACGCTGCCTTCAAGGCTGATACCGAGCAATTTCTGCGCTTCGACAGCAAATTCCATCGGGAGTTTCTGCAGCACTTCCTTGGCAAAGCCGTTGACGATCAGCGCCACCGCTTCTTCCTGGCCCAAGCCACGCTGCATCGCATAGAAAAGTTGGTCGTCGGAAATCTTGCTTGTGGTCGCCTCATGCTCGATCTGCGCGCCGGGATTGCGCACCTCGATATAGGGCACGGTATGCGCGCCACATTTGTCACCGAGCAGCAGGCTATCGCACTGGGTGAAATTGCGCACGCCATCGGCGTTGGGTGCCACGCGCACCAGCCCGCGATAGGTGTTGTTGCTTTTTCCGGCGCTGATGCCCTTGGAGATGATTGTACTACGCGATCCCTTGCCATTGTGGATCATCTTGGTGCCGGTATCGGCCTGCTGGTAATTGTTCGTGACCGCGACCGAATAAAATTCGCCAACGCTGTTTTCGCCGTTCAGGACGCAGCTGGGATATTTCCAAGTGACGGCACTGCCGGTTTCAACCTGTGTCCAACTAACCTTGCTGTTGCGCCCCTGGCAAAGCGCGCGCTTGGTCACAAAATTGTAGATCCCTCCGCGCCCTTCTGCATCGCCGGGATACCAATTCTGTACGGTGCTGTACTTGATCTCCGCATCGTCCAATGCGACCAGTTCAACGACGGCTGCGTGCAGCTGGTTTTCATCGCGCATCGGCGCGGTGCAGCCTTCGAGATAGCTGACGTAAGAGCCCTTGTCGGCGACGATCAAGGTGCGTTCAAACTGCCCCGTATTCTCTGCATTTATGCGGAAATATGTGCTCAGCTCCATAGGGCAGCGCACGCCTTCGGGGATATAGACGAAGGTGCCATCGCTGAAGACCGCGCAGTTCAGTGTTGCAAAATAATTGTCGTGCATCGGCACAACCTTGCCGAGCCACTTCTTCACCAGCTCCGGATATTCCTTGATCGCCTCGCTGATCGAACGGAAAATTACCCCAGCGCGTTCCAACTCGGCACGAAAGGTCGTCGCAACCGAAACCGAGTCAAACACTGCATCGACCGCAACCTTGCGCGCACCCTCTACTCCGGCAAGGACCTTTTGCTCTTCAATGGGAATACCGAGCTTTTCGTAGACCCGCAGAATCTCCGGATCAACCTCGTCTAGGCTCTCCAGCTTCTTCTTGGCCTTGGGTGCGGCGTAATAATAGGCGTCCTGATAGTCGATTGGCGGCACGTTGAGCTTCGCCCAGTCGGGCGGCGTCATTTTCTGCCACATGGCAAAGGCCTTTAGCCGCCATTCGAGCATCCATTCAGGCTCGTTCTTCTTCGCGCTGATGAAGCGTACAGTATCTTCGCTCAGTCCTTTGGGCGCAAATTCCGTGTCGATGTCCGCCGACCAGCCATGTTCATAGTCGGCAACCCGATCCGCGGCCTCGCGCGCAGCCAAATCCCGGCCTCCACCGGCCCTGATGTCGATTTCGTCGGTCATTATCGTCCTGCTGCAAGGCTGCTGAGGGAAACGTCGGCGAGCGCTCCGCGTATGGCTTGGTTCACCGCAGTCCAATGCGGCTTGACGTTGCAATCAGGCTCAATCACGCAGTTGCAGCTAGTTGCATTAACGCAACTGGTCATTGCTATCGGACCTTCGACCGCCTCGATAATATCCGCCAAAGTGATCGCCGCCGCCGGACGAGAAAGCTGGATCCCTCCACCCGCTCCGCGTACCGAGCGCAAAAGCCCGCCCTTGGTCAAGATACTGACCAGTTTCTGGACCGTGGGCAGCGCAATGCCTGTTTCCTCTGAAAGTGCCGTGGCAGACGTGCGCACACCGCCGCAATGGCGCGCAGCAGCACCCATCACGACGACGGCATAGTCAGCCATATTCGAAAGCCGCATTTACGCGCTCCAGCCTGTTTCCCACATAATCGGATTAGATTACTCCGATTTATATGCGCGCATTTACGTAAAAGATCAACCCGGATAGGCCTCAAGTTGGCGCAAATTATCCTTTGAAAGCCAGATACGAAGGATTTTGCTGTCGTCGCTGTCGAGCGCACCGGGGGTCCGGCCGGTAAAATGACGGATTTCGCGAATCATATGTGACTGGTCGTAAAACAGCGATTCAACCATCGCCTTCAAGTCCGCCGAAGCCTCTGGATCGACCAGCACGATCGCAGCACGCAACGCCCGATATTTGCGCGTCAACTGCTTGGGCGAGGCACCAAAATATTGGCGGATGATCCGGGTTGCCGTGCTGCGCGACTTGTCGATGTGTGCGAAAAGCTCTTCGACATCAGGATCAAAGCCGCTGGAAAGCCACTGGCTGACCGCCTGGATCACGGCAAGATGACTGGGCGGAACGGGACGGACAAAGCGCCCGAGGAAGTGGGCCACCCTTTCAACCATTTCCCTTACGCTTATTGTACCATCTGCCCGAGCTGCCTGAAATTCGCGAGCAAGACCGTTTATGTTCGGGCCGAACAGGCTCGCCGCATCGACCATGCGATCCGAATAGTCGAAGGCATGCTTTCCGGTCAGTGCAACAAAACCCAGAGGTGACAGTGCAAGGCCCAGATTTTCGAACGGCCCCTCAAGGTCAAACTCGCCATGCGCCATTCCAGGCCCGAACAATGCCGACGGCGTCGTCGCATAGGTTTTACCATCTTCGAACCGCAAAGTGCCGCAGCCGCGAAGGTAGAAAATTAGATGTCCGAGTGCGGCCGGCAATGTGTCCCGTATCCGGGCCTCTTCGCACCGGAAATGATAAATCTGGGTCACGAAGGGGGCGAGCGCTGGTGGCGGGGGAAATTGTGCCACCTCAATTTGGGCGGGCGCGACAAGGCCGAACGAAAGGGAATCCGCTCCCACTAATCCGCCTGCTGTTTCGACCCCATTTATCGTCACGATCCGACTCTGTTCTTGTTTTTGCCGGCCTTATGCCCCGGTCCATTCCTTGCAATTTGAATGGGATATCGGAAAAGTAAAGGATTATCGGGGCTGCGGCGCGTCGGAGCCTTCTCCATCGCCGCTTCGGCCCAGAGCACGATCGACCCATGCCTCGTCCAAAGCCTCGGGTTCGGTCAGTTCTGAAGGCACGCCCCCTGCATCACCAATCGGAGCGCCGCCAATAGGATTGCCATTTTCATCAAACAGGATCGGTTCGCCATCTTCGCCGATCAATATTTCCTCTTCATCGAGCCGTTCGGGGAAGGTCACTTCGGTGTCGAACTGCTCCACTGGCCGACGCGCGACCGCGACCTGCATGAAATTGGACCATGCGCGCGCAGGTGCTGTTCCCCCCTGCAAATTGCCGACCGCCCGCGCATCATCACGTCCCATCCAGACGCCGGTAGTTAGACCCGAGGAAAAACCGAGGAACCAGCCATCCTTATTGCTGCTGGTGGTGCCGGTCTTGCCCGCAACCGGACGGCCGATTGCAGCCGCACGGCCCGTGCCCGTCGCCACCGCACTCTGCATCAAGTCAGTCATCGCGCCTGCCACATATTCCTCGACCAATTGCACCTCGCGGGGTGGCTTGTGGCGATAGATCACGTCGCCATCGATCGTGGTCACTTTGGTGATCGCATAGGGCGTGACGCTGCGCCCGCGCGCCGAAACCGCGGCAAAGGCGCGGGTCATATCAATCACGCGAACGTCGGATGTGCCGAGCACCATCGACGGCGTCGTGCTGATTGGTGTGGTAATGCCAAAACGGCGTGCCATGCTCGCAATGCTGCTGGTGCCGATCTCCTCACCCAAGGTCGCGGCGACCGTGTTTTTCGAGTAGGCAAAGGCGGTGCGCAAGGTGATTTCGCCGGCAAAACTGCCGCCGCTGTTGCGCGGAGTCCATCCGCCAATCGTCACCGGCTCGTCGACAACCTTGTCTTCGGGGCGATAGCCGGCCTCAAGCGCGGCCAGATAAACGAACAATTTCCATGCCGACCCCGGCTGGCGCACCGCAGTGACCGCCCGGTTATAATTGCTGCTTGCATAATCGGTGCCGCCAACCATCGCCCGCACTGCACCGTCACGGTCGATTGAGACGAGCGCGCCTTGCGCACCGCCCGGCACATTCTGCTGGATCGCCGTGTTGGCGGCGCGCTGCATTCCCAGATCGATCGTCGTCCAGACGTCAATTGCCTTTTCGGTCTCGTCGATCAAATTATCCAACTGCGGCAAGGCCCAGTCGGTGAAATAGCGGACACTATCCTGCCTCGGTTCGGGGGCCAGCTTCACCTTTGCAGGCTCCACCATGGCTGCCTGCTCGGCAGTGATCATGCCGGCATCCTGCATCACTTCGAGCACCACACCCGCGCGGCCGATGGCGGCCTTGGCGTCGGCAGTTGGCGAATAGCGCGAAGGTGCCTTTACAAGGCCTGCGATGATTGTTGCCTCGGCAAGGCTGATGTCCTCGGCGCCATGATCAAAGAACAGGCGCGACGCAGCGTCTACCCCATAGGCACCGCCGCCGAAATACACCTTGTTCAGATAAAGTTCGAGTATTTCCTCCTTGCTGAACTTTGTCTCGATCGCCATCGCAAGGATGATTTCGCGCACCTTGCGGCCGAATTCACGATTATTGTTGAGGTAAACATTACGCGCCAATTGCTGCGTGATCGTCGATCCGCCCTGCGCCCAATAGCCGCGCTGCACCCGCACCCAAAGCGAACGGGCAATACCGATGGGATCTACCCCAGGATGCATGTAGTAACGCCGGTCCTCGACAGCGACCATCGCGTCTTTCATGTCGCCAGGGATTTCATCAATCGGGATCCAGCGCCCGAAACTGGGGCCAAGCGACTGGATCACTGTGCCGTCCACCGCGCGAACGCGGATCATCTGCCCGTTGGGCGATGCCTTCAGATTTTCGAAACTGTCGATCTCGCCGCGCGCAATCACCACAAAAATCGTAATGACCATTAGTCCCAGAAGCGCGGCAATCGAGCCGAGTTTTAGCGCACTGATCGTCCAGCGTTTGAAGCGCGATCCTTGTGCACCCGTTTTTCGAGCTTTTGCCATCGCCAGCCTGTTAGCTTTTTGACCCAAGTCGAACAAGCGCGAAACAGCCTTGCCGCTGCCTTTGCACTTGCAGGGGCATTTCGATCAATCGGGTTCGAAATCCAACGACACACTATTGATGCAATAGCGCAAGCCGGTGGGTCCTGGGCCATCGGGAAACACATGCCCCAAATGCCCGTCGCAGCGCGCGCAGCATACCTCAATCCGGACCATCCCGTGCGATACATCGCGGCGTTCAGTTATCGCGTCAGGGCTGGCAGGTTCGGTAAAGCTGGGCCAGCCCGAACCGCTGTCATATTTGTCGGCAGAACGGAACAGCAACCCGCCGCATCCGCCGCACAGAAATTCACCGTCGCGCTTTTCCAGATTCAAAGACCCGCTAAACGCCCGCTCAGTGCCCGCCTCACGCAAAACATGATATTGCACCGGCGAAAGGCGCTGCCGCCATTCTTCTTCGTTCAATTCAATCTTGTCCATGTTTCCAATGTGGGCGCAGCCGTCGGAGCGGTCAAGTCCGGCGTGATAACGCGCCTTCACCAGAATTTAACCATGTCGAGCAGATACGCACAGCATGTATCCCCGTCTTTCATGGCTGTTCGGACTTGGGCTTTGCCTTGCAGCTGTCGGACCGACAGCAGCACAAAGCCTGTCGTCGGGTGCGTTTGGACGACAAGGGAGCGGCACCGAAAGGCCGCTGGATATCGAAATTCGCAGCTCGCTCAATTTCAGTCGCGCTACCGCGACCGGCGCCAATGGCGGGCAAATTGCAATTGATCCCGATAGTGGCGCACGCTCGGTCAGCGGCGACATTATCGACCTTGGCGGTTCGGCCTTTGCCGGCAGCGCCATCGTGACGGGCGAACCGGGGCGTGCCGTGCGCATTGAAATGCCGCCGTCAATCCGGCTTGCCAGCATCACCGGCGGTTCGGTGCAAATCGTCAACCTGCGCACCAATTTACCGCCTGCGCCGCGACTGGACCTGACCGGGCGGCTCGAATTTGCCTTTGGCGGCGACCTACTTATCAAGGGTGCCATGGCCGGCAATTTTCGTGGACGGATACCGATTACAGCCGAATATGAATAAAAGCGCAGCGGCTTAACGGCTGCGCCCGGCGGCACGCGCCACGCGCACCATTTCCTGTTCGATCATCGTTTCGCCCAGGTCGGCGCCTGCCGCCATCAGACGCGCTTCCAGCTCGATCAGATGCGCATTCAAGCCGGCGAGCCGGACCGAATTCCACTGCCGCACCTGGCGGATGAAAACCTCCTGTTCTTTCCAGAAAATCGTCCTATTGCCGCGCACGACCGCGCCAGCATCAGCGCCCGCCTCAACCTTGGCGCGAAGACCGGTAAGCTGGGCGACGCGGCGCTGGAGGGCGCGCACGACCCGGATCCCCTCGATACCCACTGCCCGCGCCTCAACAATATTGCGGCCCAGCAGTTTGATGTCGCCGTTCATCAACTGGTTGACGAGCGCGCCAATATCTTCCTCCGCAGTTTCGGCGGCAAGTGCACCAAGCGCATCGCGCTCGACAGTCATCATACGGTCAGGCCCCGCATCATAATAGAGCGACAGCTTTTCCAGTTCCATGGCCGCCAGCCGCCGATCCTGCCCGGTATAACGCACGATGTGGGCCGCAAGCGTTCGATCAAGCCGCAGACCAAGCCCTGACGCCATCGCAACCGCCTGGTCGATCGCTTCACCCTCGCTGGGCGGGTAGCAGACATAACTTAATGCGCGCTGAGATCCTTCGACGAGCGTACGCAGCTTGCTGCCCTTTTTCAAATCACCAGCTGTCGCAATAACGGGGTTGCCGGCATGTTCGGCCGACAGAAGGTTGGCGACTGCATCCAGCGCCTCTTCCCGCGCGAAGGTAAGGCGAATATGGCGGGTACCCCCGAAAAGTGATTGCGAGGCCGCCTCATCGGCGAGCAGAGCAGGATCGGAGCGCAACTTGCTGCTATCGATTTCGATGGCTTCACTGTCACCCAGCCGGACGACCATCGCCGAAGCGATCGAGGCTATCGCCGATTCATCCTGCCCGAAAACTAGGAACAGCCGGATATCCTGCCGGCTGCCGGCTGCGGCGATGAAATCCTGCTCACGCAGCTTGCCGCTCATATGGGAACCTACCGCGCCGACGGCGCGTAAAGCGATATGCGCGTGACGATCTGTTCAGCTATCTTCTGCGTCAGATTTTCAAGCGCACTATTTTCCGCAGAAATTGTGGCATATTCCGAACTGACAACATCGATGCCAGCATCCCAGCCAGCAGTCGCATCAAGCACGGTTTCGCCATTGTTGAGGTCAATCAACTGGTAACGCGCCCGTAAGGTGCGTCGTTCACGCGTAACGGTATCGTCTGCGCGCACGCCAAAACCTTCAATCTGGTCATCAAGTTTGACCACCAGCCGGTAGCGTACACCATTACCGCTGCTGCCAACCGCGAGGCGGTCGTTGAGCGCATTGCGCATCAGCCAGCCATTTTTACCTTCGATCGGCTCCACCGTGATCGAACCCAGCAAAGCGGAAACCTGTCCCTGCGATCCGCCGCTGTACATCGGCTTGAGACCGCATGCCGAAAGCAGCAGCGAAGCAAGGAACAGGGGCAACAGTCGCATCATATAACGATATTCACCAACCGGTCGGGTACGACGATGATCTTCTTCGGGCTTGCGCCGTCCATAGCACGCTGCACCTTCTCGCTTCCCAGCGCAAGCGCTTCGAGGCTGTCTTTCGCTGTACCCTTGGCAACGGTCAGCGTATCGCGCAGCTTGCCCATCACCTGAACCGCAACGGTGACTTCATCATCAACGAGCAGCGCCGTGTCATGTGCAGGCCAGGGCTGGCCAGCAATCAACCCATCATGGCCCAGTGCTGCCCAGGCCTCTTCGGCCAGATGCGGCAGCATCGGCGCAACGAGCAGAGGCAAGGTGCGGATCGCATGTTCCCGGGAAGCGGAAGGCTGAGCCTTTTCGATATCGTTGACGAGGCCATGGACCTTCGCCACCGCCTTGTTGAAGTGTAGCGCCTCGATATCGGTCGCAATTCCGGCAATCGCACGGTGCAGGCTCTTGTCGAGCGCCTTGTCCGCACCCTCACCGGGCTGCAAGCCATCGATCAACCGCCATACGCGGTTCACGAAACGCCAGGTTCCCTCGATGCCACTTTCGGACCATTCAAGGTCGCGCTCGGGCGGACTGTCAGACAGCATGAACCAGCGCACGGCGTCGGCACCATATTGGTCGAACATCGGATCGGGATCGACAACATTCTTCTTTGATTTCGACATTTTCTCAATACGGCCGCGGGTAACCGGCGCGCCATCGAGCGTTGTCACCACGTCCCCGTCAAACTTCACATCTTCGGGCGACAGCCAGGCGCCCTCGGTCGATTTGTAGGTTTCATGCGTCACCATCCCCTGGGTGAACAGCGCACCAAACGGTTCGGCCAAGTCGATCTTGCCGACCTTTTGCAAGGCGCGCGTCCAGAACCGGGCATAGAGCAGATGAAGGATCGCATGTTCGATGCCGCCAATATATTGGCCGACGGGAAGCCATGCTTCGGCCTCTGCCTTGTCGAACGGCTTGTCGTCGGGTTGGCTGGCGAAGCGGATAAAATACCAGCTCGAATCTGCAAAGGTATCGAGCGTGTCAGTCTCGCGCTGCGCAGGCTCGCCGCAATTGGGGCAATCGACATGCTTCCATGTTGGATGCCGGTCGAGCGGATTTCCGGGAACATCAAAGCTGACATCATCGGGTAACTTTACCGGCAATTGGGGGCGTGGGACCGGCAATACGCCGCAGAACTGGCAATGAATGATCGGTATCGGCGTACCCCAGTAACGCTGGCGCGAAACGCCCCAGTCGCGCAGGCGATATTGCGTCTGCCCCTCGCCCCAGCCTTCATTTTCAGCCTTGGCGATGATCGCAGCCTTCGCCTCGTCGACGCTCATCCCGTCCATCCAGCGCGAATTCACGATCTGCCCCGGCCCGGTGTAAGCGGTATCGCCTTCAAATTCAGAGGCGGCATGATCACCATCGGCAACCACGCGGCGCACCGGCAGGTCATATTTACGGGCAAAATCAAGGTCGCGCTGGTCGTGTGCCGGACAACCAAAGACGGCGCCGGTACCATAATCCATCAGCACGAAATTGGCGACATAGACCGGCAGATGCCAATCGGGATCAAGCGGATGTTCTACCGAAAGCCCGGTATTGAAACCCATTTTCTCGGCGGTCTCAAGTTCGGCTGCAGTCGTCCCGCCCCTTTTGCACTCGGCGATGAAATCCTGCAGCGCGGGCGCGTTTTCTGAAAGGCTCTGCGCCAGCGGATGGTCGGCAGCAATCGCAACAAAGCTGGCACCGTAAAGCGTGTCGGGCCGCGTCGTGAACACATCAATGCCGTCATGCGATCCGGCAAGGTTGAAAGTCAGACGCAAACCCTTGGACTTGCCGATCCAGTTTTCCTGCATCAGCCGCACCTTGTCGGGCCATTTGTCGAGGCTATCGAGGCCTTCAAGCAATTCCTCGGCAAAATCGGTGATCTTCAGGAACCACTGGTTCAGTTTCTTACGCTCAACCAGCGCGCCCGAACGCCAGCCTCGCCCGTCGATCACCTGTTCGTTGGCCAGCACAGTCATGTCGACCGGATCCCAATTGACCTCGCTTTCTTTGCGATAGACGAGGCCCGCCTTGTAGAAATCAAGAAACAGTGCCTGCTCATGGCCGTAATATTCGGGCTCGCAGGTCGAAAGCTCCCTGCTCCAGTCAATAGCAAGACCGAGGCGCTTCAACTGCTTCTTCATCGCCTCGATGTTGGAACGCGTCCAGGCACCGGGATGCACCTTCTTTTCCATGGCGGCATTTTCGGCGGGCATCCCGAAACTGTCCCAGCCCATCGGATGCAGCACGGCATGGCCAGTCATCGCCTTGTAGCGCGCAAGCACATCACCCATGGTGTAGTTGCGCACATGGCCCATATGAATGCGCCCCGACGGATAGGGGAACATCTCCAAGATATAGCTTTTCGGGCGCGGATCGGTGGCAGGCGGTGCGTTGAACACCCCCCGCTCTTCCCATATTTTCTGCCAATGCCCGTCCGCCTTGAACGGGTTGAATCGTGACGCCATGACCGGCTGTTTCCCTGTTTGTCTTCGCGCCTTCAACGCGAAGACGCAGGAATATGTAGATTAGTCGGCAATCGCACTGCGACGAAGGTCGCGCGCCTTGGTTAGGATGATGCCTTCAAGCTTTTGCACGGTGGCCGCGCGTGTCGACGCTGCCACCCACTGCCCATCCTGCAACACCTGCCGGCTTGCGGCAACGCGCAGGGCATCCGCACGCAGATCCTGGTCGAGGATCGACACGGTCAGCTTCATACGTTCGCCGGGGCTGTTCGGATTGACATACCAGTCGGTCACAATCACGCCTCCTGCACTGTCAGTCTGAACCAACGGCATGAAGGACAGCGCATCGAGTGACGCGCGCCACAAATAACTGTTCACGCCGATCGTAGTCACTTGGCTAGCAGCCAGATCGGTCTTCGGACGCTCCTTGCCGCCACAGGCAGCCAGAGCCAGAACAGAGGCCGTTACCAGGACGAACCGGTTAAAACGCATGATATTCCCTCGCGAATTCGCTGTGATTTCCGCTGTCTCTATGCGGCTTTGTTGGCGCGGGCAAGCTTTCGCGAAACTGAACCGATTTTGCGTTCGAAAAAGCCTGTTTGAAACGATGCGACCGATGGCAATCAAAGGCGGCTGTTGAGTCTTTGCAACAATGTTATAAAAATCGTTCGGATACGGATAAAAGCCTTTATGTCAGGGAAAGCCCTGCCTATATTCACAAGATAAAGGAGTCGAGAAAGACCGACATGCAACGGGGTAAAGCCAAAACGGCCCGTTCGGGACGCCGTTTCGCCGCCATTTTGGCGGGCGCGGGCTTGTTGCTATCGCCTGTTATCGTTCCCGCATTCGCGGCCCAGTTTGCTTCGGTTTCAACGACATCGTCCGACTGGATGAGCCGCTTCACCCCCGCAGGGGTCGATAGCCGGCTCGTATCCAAAATCGAACGCAAAGCTGTAGCCAGCAACGAAGCATTTCGTTTCACCCCCGCTGGCCTCGACGGTCGCGGACCCAAGGTGATGACAGTCGCGGCCCGTGCCGATTCGGCGGATGCCGTTTCGATTCGCTCGGCAATCGCACAGATCGAAGCCGGAAACCGCTCGACCGTCCGTTTGGCCAATTCTAATTATCAGCTCACCGCAGCTCGTGGCTGGCAAGGTTTCAGGCTACCGGCCAACGCCGTGCAGGTTGAACAGCCCCGTCTATCGGCAATGGTCGGCAAGGGCGATTTCCGCCTCGATGGTGCATCCAGTGCCAAGCCGAGCCGATTTAATCCGGACGTTCGTGTAGCCCGTGTTGGCAATGCCGCGCCCAATCCGCGCGGCGCCGCAGCAGCCGGCGATTATGCCTTCAATGTCGGCGGTAGCTTCACAATCTCGCGTCGTATCGACGTGACAGCTGGGGTGCGTTACGCCAGCGAGCGTGACCGTCTGACGCCCGCTGCGCCGACTCAGCCGGATAGCGAAGCCGTTTACGTCGGAACCAAGATCCGCTTCTGATATTCCTCGATTGTTAGAATGCGTCGATGGCAGCCCAGCCATGGACGATGCTGCGTGACCATTTGCCGACATGCGCGCGGTTCATCCCGCCCAGCGCGATTACCTTCGCTGGCCGGCATAGCCGCGCCAGCATCGCAAACCGCGTCGGGCCAAGCGGGCGCTGCCCCGGATGGCTGCGCGTCGCGCGCAATGGTGAAAGAAACAGCAACGTTGCGCCTGTCCGCAAGGCTTCGCCAATTTCGCGCACATCATGAACTGGGGCGCTATGCAATGCGGCGCCATGCGAACGACCGCGCCGGTGCACGCCATCGGCGCCCCAGCGTCGCGCGGTCGCCGCGTCGTCCGCAAGCAAAAGCCGGTGACCACGCTGGCGACAGACATGGCGGACCTTAGCAAACAGCAGTCGCCTTTGGTCCGCTGGCAAGCCATAATGGCGAAAGATAACGCCTGAACCCTGCGGCAATTTCCGGATTGCGGCGAGCAACCGGTCATCCAGTCTGGGATCTGTCATAAGCCAGATGCGTGGGACTGGCTTTCGCGATGGCTGGCGGGCAGGCATGGCAGCCGCTATAGCGCCCGACCATGCCCGATGCGACTCCCCAAAATTCCGCCCAGCGCCTGGATGCAATAAAGGCCGAAATGGCAAAGGCCTGCGCGATTGCCGGCCGCAAAAACAACGATGTGGCTTTGATCGCTGTGTCCAAGACACGCAGTGCAGATGAGATTCGGCCGCTACTTGAATCGGGCCATCGCATCTTCGGTGAAAATCGTGTGCAGGAGGCCGCCGCCAAATGGCCCGAGCTGCGGGCCGACTATCCTGATGTCGAATTGCACCTCATCGGCCAGTTGCAGTCGAACAAGGCTGAAGAGGCGGTGGCGCTGTTCGACTGCATCCATTCGCTCGACCGGATGTCACTCCTCGAGGCTTTGGCCAGGGCCATGGCGAAAAGCGGGCGCTCCATTCCTTGCTTCATCCAAGTCAATATCGGTTCCGAGGATCAGAAAGGCGGCTGCGCAATCGCCGAACTTCCCACATTACTGGTCGCAGCAAAGGAAAAGGGCATAAAGGTATGCGGTCTGATGTGCCTGCCGCCTGCAGATGTCGAACCAGCGCCTTATTTCGCGCTGCTAGCCGAGTTGGCCGCGCGGCAAGGGATTGATCAGCTCAGCATGGGCATGTCCGATGATTTTGCCACCGCCATACAGCTTGGCGCGACGCATGTTCGGATTGGCACCGCCCTGTTCGGGCCCCGCGCCTAGCCCGGCAGATTAGGACAGCGCAATACGCGCGAGCGGAAAGCATAGTGCACGCCCGCCCGCATAAACCAACGCTTGGGTTTGCGTATCACCCAAGGCACGGCAGATCGCCGGGTCTTCGGCGTCGAGCCCGCCCGTCAGCGCGCCAAAAGCCGGCAGAATCAGTTTCGATGCGCTGCGCACAAAACAGCGACGCGATACCATTCGCCCGCGAATCTGTTGGCGGAATTTCGGATGGAAATGGCCCGACATTTCAGGCCCGGCAAAGGCCAACTGCGCTTCATGGCGAAGCGTGATTCCGGCGACCTCAGCCTCTTCATGTACACAGCCGCCCCAGCGCGCACCAATCCCCGGATCATGGTTTCCAACGATCCAACGCCAGTCATAATTGCGCGCCAATTGGAACAGCATGTCGGCTGCCACGCCTTCGAGGCGGGTTTCGCCTTCGCTATCGTGAAAATTGTCGCCGAGGCAGTAAATCGTCTCGACATCAAATTTCTGCGCCAGCGCCGTCAGTTCTTCCAAAGTTGCGCGGCTGTCATAGGGCGGCAGGAATTGCCCGCCCAGTGCATAGCTTGATGCCTTTTCCAGATGCAGATCCGCAACCAGCAGCGCGCGCTGCGCAGGCCAGAAAAGCGCTGCCTCCCCTGCCAATGCGAAATCCTGGCCGCCAAACTGGATCACTGCCGTCACGCTGCTGCTATGGAGATCGCTGCGCAGGCTGACAAGCGCGCTGCTTTGCCTTATGGGGCGGGCCATCATGCTGTCTGTCGTCGCTCTTTACCATTTTGCCCCGATCGAAGATCCCCATGGGCTGCGCGAACCGCTTTTTGCGCTCTGCGAAGCGCAAAAAATCAAAGGCACTTTGCTGCTCGCTCACGAAGGGCTGAATGGGACGATTGCGGGCCGCCGCGCCGGGCTGGACGCAATTGTAGAGCATATCCGCAGCTGGCCAGGCTTTGCGGCGACAGAGGTCAAATATTCGCACGCCGAAACCATGCCGTTCGGGCGCATGAAGGTGAAGGTGAAGCGTGAAATTGTCACTATGGGCGTCGAGGGCATCGATCCGCGCTCCGACGCGGGCCATTATGTCGAGGCAAAGGACTGGAATGCGCTGATCAGCGATCCCGACGCGATCGTCATCGATACGCGCAATGATTTCGAAGTGCAGGCGGGAACGTTTGAAAATGCCGTCAATCCACACACCCTCTCCTTTCGCCAATTCCCTGCATGGTTCGATGCCGAAGCGGAAAAACTGCTTGCCGAAGGCCGGACTCCCAAATTCGCGATGTTCTGCACCGGCGGCATTCGCTGCGAAAAGGCGACCGCCTATGTGCGTTCAAAAGGATTTGATGAGGTGTATCATCTGAAGGGCGGCATCCTCAAATATCTGGAGGAAATCCCCACCGAAGAAAGCCGATGGCACGGCAGCTGCTTCGTCTTTGACGAGCGGGAGGGCCTGATCGAAGGGCTGGAGATCGCTCCCAAATAAAGCCGTAGCCGCTTATTGCCCGTTAAACGCCAGCAGAACAGGTACCTTGCGCTGAGCGCCGCGCGGCAGATCAAAGCCAACACGGCGATTCGTGAAATCGATCAATATCCGATCAAACAGTTTCATCGCGTCCATGCCAAGCAGGATCGCAGGCTTCCGATCCAGATTGAGGGCCTTGAAGGCATAATTATCGGCAAAGGTAATCGGCAGGTCGTTAATGTCGACCCCGCCAATCTTGATCGTGCGGATCTGCGTGAAATCACCAAGCAATATGTCGCCGGTGACGCTACGCATCTGCACCGGCATATAGTCAAACCGGCGGTCGCGTTTACGCATCCTGTCGCGCAAAGCGAAATTGCCCATGCTCGATTGCGCGCCGGTATCAAGGATGATGTCGACTTTCAGCCCACCAATTTCCGCGTTGGATAGGATCATCCGGCCGGCCTTGCGCTTGGCAGTTACAATGATCATCCCCGCTTCCTCGCGTCCCGGGCGCGATCGGCGTGGCGAGGCGAGCACATCCATTTTCTGCGCCGCAAAATCGAGCAGCAGTTTATGGTCCTCAAGGCTGTCGATCCCCAGCAGGCCATAAGCGCCCAGATTCCCGCGTTCGAGCCCCGGTGCCTCGATCATCTCCACCTTGATCGTGTTCATCGCCAGATTTTCGATCAGGAAGGATTCAGAGACAGTGCGCCCGGTGATCGTTGCAAGCGTCAGCTTCGGACCGGGCGCAAGCGCAAGTCGCCGGGCCAGATCGGTGGCAATCACCGTGCGTTCAGCGCCGGTATCGACGATGAAGGGATAAGGTTCACTGCCATTAATCCGCACCGGCACCGTCATCCGGTCCGACCGGTCAACCTCGAATTCCTGCACAAAGGAGGAAGGGATGACGGCAATATCC
Organism: Sphingobium sp.; assembly: GCA_035196065.1. Classification (NCBI taxonomy): domain Bacteria; kingdom Pseudomonadati; phylum Pseudomonadota; class Alphaproteobacteria; order Sphingomonadales; family Sphingobiaceae; genus Sphingobium; species Sphingobium sp. The sequence goes on along the minus strand of CP136575.1, from coordinate 1,174,038 downwards.
TCCCCCTCCGCAGGTGCTGGGCCACCAGTCGGCGCAGACATTGCCGTTGCTGCAAACAGCATGGAACCGATTATCACCGCAGAAACCAGAGCCCGTCGCATCATCGGCCTCTCCTCCTGCCCTGCATAGTAAGCGCACCTGCGCCACTGCAAAGGGCTTTTCGACGAAATGATCAGGGCGTCATCGCAATCCCGGCAAGGCTCTCCGCCTCGGCGAGGAGTGCATCGTCAACCGAGCCTTGCGCCACGCTTTCGCGCCCGATCATCACCATCAGCGGCACCGCCATCGGGCTGACCTTTTCAAGCTGCATGTGCAGCATCGTGTCAGCCGCCCGATCAAGCAGGTCGCCAAGCCTGCCGACATCGGTCAAGCGTTCGCGCGCATCAGCCCATGCGGCTTCGAGCAGCAGATGATCGGGTTCATATTTGCGCAGCACATCATAAATCAGGTCGGTCGAAAAAGTGACCTGCTTGCCCGATTTACGCTTGCCCGGGTGCTGGCGCTCCACCAGCCCCGAAATGACGGCAACCTCGCGAAAGGCACGCTTTAACAGGTAGCTATTTTCTACCCATTCAACAAATTCGTCGGCAAGGATATCGGCAGAAAAGAGCGCGGCGGGATCGCTGATCTCTTCCAGCCCCCAGACGCCGAGAGCATAATCATTGGCGACAAAACCCATCGGCTTCAGCCCGCGCATCTCCATCCTTTTGGTGACCAACATCCCGAGCGACTGGTGTGCATTCCACCCTTCAAAGGGATAAACCACCAGATAATGCCGTCCTTCATGCGGGAAGGTTTCGGCAAGCAATTGCCCCGGTTCGGGAAGCGCGCTGCGCCAATCCTGCATTTCCAGCCATTCGCGTACATCGTCGGGGAAACGCGCCCATCCTGCCCGGTCCGTCAGGAAGGCGCGCACCCGGCTTGCGAGATGCGTCGTCAGCGGCATCCGTGCGCCCATATAGGATGGGATTTGCGTCGCCTTTTTTGCGGCGCGCACGATCAGATCAAGGTCACGGATAGCCTCCACCTCGACCGCAATCCCTGCAAAGATAAAGGCATTGCCGGGGCGCAGCTGCGATGCGAAATTTTCCTCGACTCGCCCGAGAGTGCGGCCATTTTTGAAGCGGACATCGAGCATCGGCGCATCAACGATAATCCCGGCGTTGAAGCGATGCTGCGCGGCAAATTTGGGGTGGGAGAGCCGCCACGACATCCCTGTCCCGCTTGCGGGAGGGGTTAGGGGAGCGAGCGAGCGAAGCGGGCTTTGTGCGCCCTCAGGCCCTCCCCCGCCTCCTCCCGCAAGCGGGAGGGAAGAGAACGGAATAAGCTTGCGGAACTTATCATAGGCTTTCAGCGCATAACCACCGGTTGCGACAAATTCGATCACCCGGGCAAAGGTTTCGGCATTGATCGCGCTATAGGGCATGGCCGAACGCACTTCGTCAAGCAGATCGGCCTCGTTAAATGGCGCGGCACAAGCACAGGCCATGACATGTTGCGCCAGGACATCATAGGCACCGGGGCGGAAGACTTCGCCATCGCGCACGCCCTCCTCCACCGCATCGAACGCCGCCTGCGCCTCAAGATATTCGAAACGGTTGCCGGGAACGAGAAGCGCCTTGCTCGGTTCGTCCATCCGGTGGTTCGACCGGCCGATACGCTGCAACAACCGCGAGCTTCCCTTGGGCGCCCCCATCTGAATCACGCAATCGACATCGCCCCAGTCAACGCCGAGATCGAGGCTGGCGGTGCAAACAAGGGCGCGTAGCTCGCCAGCTGCCATCGCGCTCTCAACCTTACGCCGCGCCTCTACCGACAGCGATCCATGATGGATCCCGATCGGATATTTGGGATCATTCGCATCCCATAATTTCTGGAAGATGAATTCGGCAAGGAAGCGCGTGTTGCAGAAAATCAGCGTCGTGCGGTTGCGGCCAATTTCCTCGATCAGCTGCGGGATCGCATAATGGCCGCTATGCCCCGACCAGGGCACCCGGCCCTCGGGCAGCAATATCTGCAAATCGGGATCAGCCGCAGCCTCGCCTTCAACCGGCCGCACGGCATCGATATCGCCATAGGGTGCGAGCCAGCCGCGATAGGCATCGGGATCGGATATCGTTGCGGACAGGCCGACGCGCTGCATTTTCGGGCTGATCGCCTGCAGCCGTGCCAGGCTGAGAGACAGCAAGTCGCCACGCTTTGAATTGGCAAAGGCGTGGACCTCGTCGATGATCACCCGCTTCAACCCCGCAAACATCAGCAGGCTGTCTTCATGGCTCAGCAGCAGCGACAGCGATTCTGGCGTGGTCAGCAAGATATGCGGCGGCCGCGCCCGTTGCCGCGCCTTTTTGTCCGACGATGTATCGCCGGTGCGTGTCTCGATCCGGATCGGCAGACCCATTTCCTCGACCGGCATCAGAAGGTTGCGCCGCACATCGACCGCAAGCGCTTTTAACGGAGAGATGTAGAGGGTCTGGAGACCGTCAAAATCGGGGTCAGAAATCAGCTCCGCCAAAGTCGGCAAAAAGCCGGCCAGTGTCTTTCCCGCGCCAGTTGCCGCGACGAGCAGGGCGTGCCGCCCTTCCGCCGCCGCGTCGACCATCTCCAGCTGATGCCGCCGCGGCACCCAACCGCGTGAGGCGAACCAGTCAGTGATGATGGGAGGGAGCGTCACCGGGGCTTAATGCCCCGCCTGCTCCCCACGCTCAAGCCCGCTTGCTGCAAGCTGCGCGTCGATCTGTGCCATCAGGCGTTCAAGCCCAGCCTCGCTCGACGCCTCCGCCCGGGCGACCAGCACATCCTGCGTGTTTGATGCGCGAAGCAACCACCAGCCATCGGCGGTGTTCACCCGCGCACCATCGGTGGCGTTCACATCGGCCCCATCGGCTGACAGCCGCGCCAGCACTTCGTCGATCACTGCGAATTTGCGACTCTCATCAACTTGGAAGCGCATTTCGGGGGTATTGATCATTTCGGGCATCGCAGAGCGCAATTCGGTGACGCTTTTACCGAGCCGAGCCGATGCGCGCATCAACCGAAGGCCGGCATAGATCGCGTCGTCAAAACCATAATAATCATGCTTGAAGAAGATATGCCCGCTCATCTCGCCTGCAAGCGGAGAACCAACCTCCTTCATTTTGGATTTTATCAGGCTGTGCCCGGTCTTCCACATCAGCGGTTTACCGCCCAGGGCAGTGACCCGATCAAACAGCGCCTGTGACGCCTTCACATCGGCAATAATCACCGCCCCCGGCACTTCGGCAAGCACATCTTCGGCAAAGATCTGCAACAACTGATCACCCCAGATCACCCGACCTTCGCCATCGATCGCGCCAATCCGGTCGCCATCCCCGTCAAAAGCCAGTCCGAAATCGAGGCTCTTTTCCGCGACAAGCCGTTTCAGATCGACAAGGTTTTTTTCTTCAGTGGGATCAGGATGATGATTTGGAAAATTGCCATCAACGTCGGTAAACAGCAGATAATGTTCACCCGGCAACAATTTCACCAGCCGTTCGATCACCGGGCCGGCAGCCCCATTGCCCGCGTCCCAAGCAATGCGGAACGGCTTGTCGGGCGCCGCTTCGGCAATGCGCGCGACATAGGTATCCATGATGTCAAGGGTGGAGGTGCTGCCCGCACCCTCGGCCCAATCCCCTGCCGCCGCCATCGTCCCCAACTTCTGGATATCAGCCCCGAAAAAGGGACGTCCCTGGAAGACCATCTTGAAGCCGTTATAATTGGCGGGGTTGTGGCTGCCGGTTATCTGTATGCCGCCATCAACGTCATCCAGCACGGCTTCGGCATAATATAACATCGGTGTCGGGCCGAGGCCGATAGAGACTGCGTCGAGCCCACTATCAGTAATCCCCTTCATCAATGCAGCTTCAAGCATCGGTGAACTGATGCGGCCATCATAGCCGACGGCGACTTTGCGCCCGCCGGCGCGACCCAGCAAAGTCGCAAAACCGCGCCCAATGGCATAGGCATCCGCCTCACCCAATGTTTCGCCAATAATCCCACGAATATCATATTCGCGCAGTGATGTTGGATGAAAATTATGGGAAGAGGGCAAGTTACATCTCCGATTGTGTTGTTCTTGATTGCCGCCGCCTGAAAGTCAGCGCCGGCTTATTCTCAAACGATCGGTAAAACTATTATTTTTTCCGCTTGAGATCGGCGAGCAGCAGATCGCGCGCTTCATTAAGCTTGCGGATCCGCTCTCCTTTGTCGCCCCGCGCCGGGTCGTCTTTTGCCATCAACTCTTTGTGGCGTATTTTGATCCGTTCGGCATCATCATTGGCAGACACACCCAGCATCCAGCGCGCAGCGGCAAGTTCATATTCGCTGCTAGCAATATGCGGAATCCTGGAAAGGCGCGCGGTGATCCCGCGATACCAGAAAAAGCCGATCGCGATTGCGGGCAATCCGAGCAACCAGCCGCCGCGCAGCGCAACCCCTGCGCCAGCAATCATCAGTACCAGCGGCAGAATCTGTTTGGGCATCAGCTTACCCGACCAGAGACCCCAGCCGATTCCGGCAATTGCAGCAAGCAGGATGAGGACGGCCACCATGAAGCGGCCTAGACCAGGGCCGGCTGGTTGAATTCGGGAAGGGTAAGCGCAGAGACCAACTCGCGCAATTCCTGCCGGGCAACGATATGCGCCGTGCCCAGATTGCCGAGATATCCCTTGTCGACCAGCGTCAGCCCCGAAGGGAAAAGTTCGCGATAGATGACGCGTTCATTCAGGCCGGGAACAACGCGGAAACCGGCGCGCTTGGACAGTTCGGCAATCGCTTCTGTCATGCGCTGCTGGTTGCGGGCCTCCATGTTATGAAGCCGGTTGCGCAGCACCACCCAGTCGATGGTCGCACCGTCGGCCCGGGCGCGCGCCATGCGGGCTTCCCACATCAGCTCGGCATAAAAACTCAGTTTCTTGACCTTGAAGTTTTCAGCATCGACCCGGCCCATCAGGTCAAAATCTATGAAGCTGTCATTGATCGGCGTAATTAGTGTATTGGCGCGCGTTGCCACATAACGGGCATAGGGATCGTCACGGCCGGGGGTGTCAAAAACCAGAAAGTCGGCGTCGGCCTCCATCGCGGCGATCTGCTCTTCCAATCGCGCTTGCGATTCCTGTTCGAACACATCGAACGCAGGGAGCGGCAGACTGATATCGCGGCGTGCCATCGTATCGCGCCGGTTTTCCAGATAGCGGTAGAGCGTGCGCTGGCGGGAATCGAGATCAAGGCAAGCGACTCGCGCGCCGCGCGAAGCGAGCGCGATGGCGACATGGATCGCGGTGGTTGATTTGCCGGTTCCGCCCTTTTCATTGGCAAATACGATATGATGCGCTTTAGCCATATGGCGGCGTCGTCCCTTGCAAAAATGGTTCAGCTTGACGGCAGGGGCTGCTATCTCCCCCTCATTATCCGAATGCAATAAACAAGGCCCCCAGTCCGTGCAAATCATCAATCGGCTCACCGAGCTACGATCCGCTGTCGCAATGCTGAAAGCTGCGGATAAGTCACTTGCACTAGTTCCGACAATGGGTGCGCTGCATGCCGGCCATCTAAAGCTGGTGGAAGAGGCAAAAGCCCGCGCAGATGCAGTGGCGGTGTCGATCTTCGTCAACCCGACCCAATTCGGCCCTAATGAGGATCTGGACGCCTATCCCCGTATGCTGGAGGATGATGCGGCAAAATTGCGCGATATCGGCGCAGACCTGCTTTGGACGCCGGAGGTGGCCGAGGTCTATCCGACAGGCTTTGCGACCAGCATTCATGTGGGAGGGCCGAGCATCGGCTATTGCGGGGGAACGCGGCCCGGCCATTTTGATGGTGTCGCACTGGTCGTGACCAAATTGTTTAACCAGGTCGAACCCGATGTTGCGCTGTTCGGCGAAAAGGATTTCCAGCAACTCGCCGTCATCCGGCAATTTGTGCGCGATCTGGATATCGATATCGACATTGTCGGCGTTCCGATCGTTCGTGATGCAGACGGGCTCGCCTTGTCTTCACGCAACGCCTATCTTTCGCCTGCCGAGCGCGAAGCCGCACTGGCACTGCCCCGTGCCCTGCAGGAAGCACGCCGCGCGGTCCTGACAGGCGGCGAGGTTAAGATGATTCTTGCGGACTCGAAAAAGGCCATTCTCGACGCTGGCTTTACCAATGTGGATTATTTTACACTTGTTGACGCCACGACGCTGGTTGAGATCGATATGGTGAGCCAACAGCCGTTAAGGCTGCTTGCAGCGGCCAAAATCGGTAAAACAAGGTTGATCGACAATCTCGCCGTAGGATGATTTCCGCCGATATGGTTTAAAAAAGTTCGATTTCCGTTAACCATTTGTTAGCCATACTCGGGTGATCACTGTCCCATCAACAAAGGGGAAGTTTGATCATGGCCAACAGTCTGAAAAGCGCAGCCTTTCTTATGGACAGCCGACTTGCGGACGCGGCGCGGGGCAATGTGCAGGCGCTGTTTGATCTGGGTGTCGCCTATTCAACCGGCAGCGGGGGCATCGATGTCGATCTGATCGAGGCGCATAAATGGTTCAACCTTGCCGCGCTGAATGGCAATGAAGAAGCTGTTCACTGCCGTGCAGAAATATCGGACGAGATGACCGCGCGCGAAATTGCTGAGGCGCAAAAAGCCGCCCGCGCCTGGCTCAATGCCACCCAACGCCGCGCGGCATAATAACCTGCGGGCAGACGAAACAGCCGAAGATTTTAAGGGGTAAAGGCTCGTCGAGTCGAAGGGCTAAAGAACCCGCGACCTCATCATTGCAAAAGCTCCGTTCTGCCAACTGAGCTACGACCGCTTTTGCGTAAGCAAATGGTGCAAAACGCCTTGTTGGCTTGCCTAGCGCCTATTCGGCGCTGCGCAGCGTCCACTGCGCGAAGGATTGCGCCAGACGTTCAGCCGCAATTTCCCGGCCGGCACTGCGATTAAGGCCGAGCGATGCCGCAAGCGGCCCGCCAAGCAGCGAATCCCCGAGCGCAAGAAGCACCAATTCCATCGTCAAATAATGGAGGTTGCTGTCCTCGTGGCCGCCTTCACCCACCTTGTCGACCAGGCGGTGGATCGCCTCTACCACCGGATTGAGCGCATCTTCATTCCCACTGAGCAGCATCCATGCAGCAAGAGCGCCCGCGCCATCCCTGTCGAACGAATCAAAGATCAGGTCGACCATTTCACGCGCGCTGATCGCGCCTTCACGCATCCGGAAAATCTGGTCGCCGATGATCGAACAAATCTGTTCTGCATGATGCGCCGCCAACGCCCGCTGCAACCCCGACGCCGAACCGAAATGGTGGAGCAGATTGGCATGGGTGCGCCCGATACGCGCACCGACCGCCTTCAATGTCACCGCCTGCGGCCCTGCCTCAATCAACAGTTCGCGCGCAGCCTCGAGCGCGGCAAGGCGGCTTGCTTCGGGCGACAGGCGTTTACGGCCCGCTGCCTCGGATGGAAAGTTCAATATTGACATAAATGTCAGTTACCCTGTATTGCTGTTGCCCTATTTCCCCGATGTCATAGGGACATGCCATGAACGCCCCTGTCAAGTTTGAAACGTCTGAATTGCACGAAGCAGCACCTAGCCCGGTGCCGGTGGAGCTTGTCATCACGCCGCGTGATCGCCGTTTCGGTCGCAGCGAAGATCATGTGCAGCATCGCTGGTGGCATGGCGGGGATCCCCTTGCGACCGCCTTTTACAATGCGCTGTCGAGCACCTTTCCCAAGGGCGAAGCGTTTTTCATCGATAGCGTAAAGGCATTTCGCAATGGCACGCCGCCCAAGCTTGCCGAGGAAATCCGAGCGTTTACGATGCAGGAAGTGATTCATTCACGTGAACATGTCGCGTTCAATCGGCGGGTCATCGACAGCGGCTATGACGTCAGCTTCCTCGATGCACAGGTCGATCATGTGCTGGGGCTGATCAAGACGCGCCCTGCCATTGTCAATCTGGCCGCAACCATGGCGCTTGAACATTTCACAGCGATCCTCGCGCGCGAATTGCTGGAAAATCCCGCGCACCTGAACGGCGCGGAGACCGAGGCCGCAAATTTGTGGCGCTGGCACGCGGTCGAAGAAATTGAACATAAGGCGGTCGCCTATGACACTTGGCTGCACGCAACCAAGGGCTGGAGCCGCTGGCGCCGGTGGAAACTGAAATCACTGATGATGTTGATCATCACCATAAAATTCATTCCCGAACGCATCAAGGGCATGCTCAACCTGCTTGAACAAGATGGGATCACCGGCTGGAAGGCGCGGCGCGGCATCCTCTGGTATGCCTTTGGCAAGCCCGGGATGTTCCGCACGATATTGGGCGCTTGGGCGTCTTATTTCCTGCCTGGCTTCCATCCGTGGAACAGCGATGAACGCCATCTGATCACGGCCTATGAAGCATCGCATCCGCAACCGGCGGCAACATAGCATTAAGCGCGCAAATAGCTGTCAAAACAGCAAAAATGAAACCAATTGAAATTTGTTAACCTTGACCGTTAGCGGCAAATTATCGCTGCGCGCTTACCACTTGGCGGATGAAGCAAAGGTCGAACCCAGCAACCGCAACAACGGCACCGATGGAAACCGGCACCGCACAACGTATGAACGTGCGCCCGTTTCGGGGGAATAACGCAAAGCTGACGACACGCCATTGGGTTCGCGGAGACATGTTTGCTACCGCTTTCCTCAACGCACTTTCGGTTGTTTTTCCGCGCGGCGAAACATTCATGATCGAGGCGCTGCACCCTTGGCGCAATCGCACCGAGGGGCAGCTTGCCAAGGACGTCGCCGCTTTTATCGCGCAGGAAGCAGCACATAGCCGCGAACATATCGGTTTCAACCGGGCGATCATCAACGCCGGCTATGACATCGAATCGCTCGATCGGGCGATCCGCCAGTTTGTTTCCTTCTTTTCGGGCTGCGGCGAAGTCACCAAGCTGGGTGCCACGATGTGCATCGAGCATCTGACGGCGATCGTTGCTGCCGAAATGCTCAAGAACCGGTCGCATCTGGAAGGCACCGACCTTGAACTGCGCAAATTGTGGCTATGGCATGCAATCGAAGAGGTCGAGCATAAGGCAGTGGCCTTTGACGTGTGGATGTTCGCCACCCGCGAATGGAGCGGCACGCGCCGCTGGCTGACCCGCAGCACGCTCCTGCTCGCCGTCACCATCAGCTTTTTCATCAACCGCACGCGCGGTCAGGTCGAACTACTCCGTCAGGATGGCCTGCCCAAATGGCGCGGCTGGGCGCTGAGCATAAGGCGCGGCTTTGCCAAGGGATCAATCGGACGCAATGTCCTGGGGCCGTGGACCCATTTTTTCATGCCCGGGTTTCACCCGAACCAGATCGACGACCGCGAACTGCTGGTCCGCGGAGAAAATATGCTCGCCGCGATCAAACTGGTAACCGAAGGCTCGGCAGGCTCTATCGCCAACCGTGGCGAGACAGACACTGCCTCGGCCGCAGTCGCAGCCTGACGCAATACGCTCAGGCAGCGCGCGGCATAATCGGGTCGGCTATTCCTGTTCGGGTCGGCATGGCAATAGCCGATTGGGTGCCTGAAAGCGCATCGCTGTCTGCAGCCAATTGCCGTTCGAACAACGCGCAGCTGACATAACGGCCCCGCCCCACGCTGAAGCGTTGCTCGATCCGGCCGGTCGGTCGGAAACCCAGCTTGCGCAGCACCCTTCCCGACGCGGGGTTGTCAGTAAAATGCCCTGACACCAGTCGCCTGTGCCCGAGCGCACGCGCAACATCGATAACCGCCCGGCCGGCCTCTGTCGCCAAGCCCTGACCCCAAAATGGCCGGGAAATCCAGTAGCCCAATTCTACCGCGCCGTCGCGCCGAGCCAGTCCGCACGATCCGATCAGCTTTGGCGCGCCATTGGTGCGCAGCATCAGCATGAAATTGGGATAGTCAAAGTCATGGTCAAGCGCAGCGAATTCAGCCGCATCATCTTGCGTATAGGGCCAAGGCACCAACGCAAGGTTGCGCACAATGCCCTCGTCCGCGACCGCTTGATGAATTGCGCTCGCATCTTCGGGCCAGCTGGGCCGGAGCAATAGTCTTTCGGTCCTTGCGAACATTCTGTTTCTCCTGTTCGTCTGGCCGCCCCTTGAAGGGTTTTAGTGACAGCCTTGTGAAACACGCCACCCCGTCGGGACGGATTGCAGGGAGAATGGGACAAAAAGAAAAAGGGAGCCGGATGACCCGTCTCCCTTGCGTGATGGGAGGTGTTGCCACTCTCCCCGGGTCGTCCAGACGGACAACCCCTTGTTGGTTGTCCTATGTTATTCTGCGGCTTCGGCCATCATGTCTACCGAGACATATTTGCGACCGAGTTTGCCGGCATGGAATCGGACGCGGCCTTCGGTCAGCGCAAACAGGGTGTGATCCTTGCCCATGCCGACATTGGCACCCGGATACACCTTGGTTCCGCGCTGACGAATAATGATATTGCCGCCGATCACTTCCTGACCGCCGAACTTCTTCACGCCAAGGCGACGGCCGGCTGAGTCGCGACCGTTGCGGCTGGAACCACCTGCTTTTTTATGTGCCATGGTCTAAACTCCTGAAACTTATTCTGCGGTCTTGGCTGCGGCCTTTTTAGGCGCGGCCTTTTTAGCGGGGGCGGCTTCGACGGCATCATCTGCCTTTTCAGCCTTGGCTGCAGCCTTTTTGGGCGCAGCGCCACCAACAGCGGTGATGCGGAGCAAAGTCAGCGACTGGCGGTGACCCTGCTTACGGCGATAATTGTGACGGCGACGCTTTTTGAAAACGATCACCTTCTCGCCGCGCTCCTGCGCGATGATTTCAGCAGAGACTACAAGGCCCTTTGCGTCCTTGACCTCGCCACCGTCGCCCGCGAGCAACACATCGTCCAGCGACACGGTGTCACCAGCGTTTCCGGGCAGCTTTTCAACTGCAATCTTGTCTCCGGCGGCGACGCGATATTGCTTGCCGCCTGTGCGCACGATAGCGAACATGGCTTTGTCTCAATCTCTTTATATCTGCTTCTCGCCCATTTCCCTGAATTAATCCGAGGAATAGGGCCGTTTCCAATGCGCAACAATAAGACGCGAGTCCCACAGGCCCGCATTGGAAGGCGCGCAGCTAGTTGATTGAGTCGGCTTTGTCAACGTGCCAATCGGCATTTAAAGCGGGTTTCAGCCGAAATATGCCGCGATGCTTGCCTGCGCTGTCCGTGCCGACTAAACCTGTCCGATGCATCGCGTCAACCGCATCCCCCTCGCCCTGCTTGCTGGCTGCAGCCTTCTTACCAGTGGCTGTTCGCTGCCCAAGGGCGATTTTCCCTCGCTTGCCAAACGCCCCTATGAGAACAGCGATCCGATAGCAGAAGCTGCGGCAGAGCCGGCCCAGCTCAGCACCAGCCTAGCTGATGATCTGCGAAACCAACTGCTAGCACTCGAATCACGCCATAATGCCGCTGATTCCGCATTTCGAGCCGCGCTAACCGGAGCACGCGAAAGTGCGAACGCTGCGGCAGGAGCCGCGACTGGAAGCGAAAGCTGGGTCAATGCGCACCTCCAGGTAACCCGCCTTGAAAAAATGCGCGCCGATTCGACGGCGGCGCTTGCCGATATCGACAAGCTGATCGCAGCCGAGCGCCTGCGCGGCAGCGATGCAGGCGTGATTGGCCTGATGGAGGCATACCAGCAGCGCGTGCAGCGTGCAGTTGAGGCGCAAACAGCAGTCATCATGGAATTGACCAACCGGATCGGCTGAGCTTCGGCATAGCTATGCCGCTTGACGGGTGGTGCTGCACCCCACAATCCTTTGCATCATGAACCGCACCGCGCCCCAGCCGATCCAGCAAAACCCGGACATACGCTTCCTCGGCAAGATGCTCGGCGATGTGATCCGGGCCTATGGCGGCGAAAAACTGTTCCGCCAGACTGAATATATCCGCGCGACCAGCGTCGATCGCCATCGCGGGCTGGGTGGGCCTGTTGACACCGGCCTGGAGGCGCTAAACCTTGACGATACAATCGCCTTTGTAAGGGGCTTCATGCTGTTCTCACTGCTCGCCAACCTTGCTGAGGATCGGCAGACGAATCTGAAGGAGAATGGCGCAACCCTTGCCGAGGCAGTCGCGCGCCTCAAGGCCGAAGGGATTGAGCCAAGCACGGTCGGTCAACTACTAGGCGAAAGCCTGATCGTGCCCGTGCTGACCGCACACCCCACCGAGGTGCGGCGCAAGAGCATGATCGACCACAAGAACCGCATCGCGGCACTGATGCGGATGCGCGATGCCGGGGTCGAAGTAACCGAAGCCGGCGACCAGGTCGATAATGCCATTTACCGGCAGATCGCGCTTTTATGGCAAACCCGGCCGCTGCGCCGCGAAAAACTGGTCGTTGCTGACGAGATCGAAAATGCACGCGCCTATATGGAAGATGTGTTCCTTATCGCCCTGCCCAAGCTATATGCCCGCTGGGAACGTGATCTGGGACAACGCCCGCCATCCTTCCTGCGGCTGGGCAGTTGGATCGGCGGGGACCGCGACGGCAACCCCTTTGTCAATGCAGACACTCTCAAGAATGCGCTCACCCGCGGGGCGGCAACGGTGCTGGGTCATTATCTCGAAGCAGTCCACCAATTGGGGGCGGAGATATCGATTTCGTCAGAGCTCGCAATCGTCCCGCAAGCGGTGCTCGACCTTGCCGATGCAAGCGGCGACAATGCGGCCAGCCGCAGCGATGAACCCTACCGCCGGGCGCTGTCGGGCATTTATGCACGGCTCGATGCCACTTTTCGCGGAATTGCAGGCGATTCGCCGCCTAGGCCTGCACGGCAGCACGGCGACGCCTATGCAACGCCCGAAGCCTTTCGCCACGACTTGGTCACCATCGCTTCGGCCCTCGCCTCTGCCGGAGAGGGGGCATTGGCCAGCGGCGGCGCGCTTGGCCGGCTGATCCGCACCGTCGAAACCTTTGGTTTCCATCTGGCAACGCTTGACCTTCGCCAGAATAGCGACGTGCATGAACGGGTTGTCGGCGAACTGCTCCGCAACGCAGCCGTTGAGGCCGATTATGCCGGGCTGAGCGAAGACGCAAGGGTTGCGCTGCTATGCAGCGAGCTGGGGAATAATCGGCCGCTAGTGGGTGCCGCCAGCGAACTGGGCGAAGAAAGCACGCACGAACTAGCCATCATCCGTGCCGCGGCGCAAGCGCATGAAACGTTCGGGTCCGCAGCGATCACGACCTATATCATCAGCAAGACGACCAGCCTGTCCGATCTGCTAGAAGTCTATATCCTACTGAAGGAAGCGGGACTGTACCGGATCAGCAGCGACGGCACTCCACACGCGCCGATCATGGTCGTGCCTCTGTTCGAGACGATCGGCGATCTTGAAGCCGCGCCGGCGATCATGTCGGCCTTTTTTGCGCTACCCGCGATGCATGCATTGGCCAGAGCGCGCGGCCATCAAGAAGTGATGATCGGCTATTCCGATTCGAACAAGGATGGCGGCTATCTCACCTCGACATGGGGTCTGCAGCAGGCCTCTCTCGCACTTGCCCCGGTATTTGCCGCAGCAGGCGTGACCATGCAGTTGTTCCATGGCCGGGGCGGAGCAGTGGGACGCGGCGGCGGCTCTGCCTTTGGCGCGATTCAGGCGCAACCGCGCGGCACCGTCAACGGCCGCATCCGCATCACCGAACAGGGCGAGGTTATCGCGGCGAAATATGGAACGGTCGACAATGCCGTCGCCAATCTGGAGACGATCGCAGCGGCAACCTTGCTCGCCTCGCTGGAGCCGGACCCGCTGCCCGCAGCCGATGCCAAACGATTTGCCGCCGCGATGGATGAACTGTCGGCCACAGCCTTTGCCGCCTATCGCGGACTGGTTTACGAAACCGACGGATTCACAACTTTCTTCCGACAAATGACACCAATATCGGAAATTGCCACGCTCAAGATCGGATCGCGTCCATCGAGCAGAGCCAAAAGCCAGCGGATCGAGGATCTGCGCGCCATCCCCTGGGTGTTCAGCTGGGCTCAGGCGCGAGTGATGCTGCCCGGTTGGTATGGTGCAGGGCATGCGCTTTCAGCTTTTGAGGACAAGGGGCTGACCCGAGCGATGGCGCAAAGCTGGCCCTTTTTCCAGACGATCCTAAGCAATATGGAAATGGTGCTGGCAAAATCGGACATGGAGATTGCCGCCCATTATGCCGACCTTGTCGAAGATCGCGCGCTGGCCGACCGACTTTTCGGGACGATCCGCAGCGGTTGGGGCGCGGCGCATGACGAACTGCTCGCCGCGACCGGCCAGTCGGCGCTGCTCGAAGCCAGCCCTGCGCTCAACAATTCGATCCGGTTGCGGATGCCTTATATCGAACCGCTCAACCATCTGCAGATCGAACTGATGAAACGCCACCGTGCGGGTGAGGATGACGCCCGCATCGGTGAAGGCATTCAACTCACGATCAATGCCATCGCGACGGCTCTGCGCAACAGCGGCTAGTTCGAAACAGCTTCTACATCGGGCACAGCAGAGGCGATGGTCCGGCATGCATTGAGCCGGGTTTGCAGGTCGGGATCAACAATTCCCTTATGCGCATTGTCATTCAGATGGGCCACAGCCAGGCCGATTTCCGCTCCCGCCCGCTCCGGATCGGCTGCATTTTGCATCAGAAAGGCATCGGCCAGTCTCTCGGCTAGACGATAATCCGACTCCCGTTCCGCATCTGCGCCAGCTTCGCCTATCAATCCGTCCGCATTCCGCGTCAAAATGGCATAGCAGCGCGGCAAGGTTGGCTGATCTGGTGGCACGGCAGGCGAAAGTGCGATAGTTGTCAGGCCTTCAGGGCTGGTTGCGATGCTCCGGAATAGAGGCGTGCAAACTTTGGCTTCCTCATCCGGAATTGCGCCGACATCCTTGACTATCATGGCAAACAAGCCGTCGATACCCGCCTGGCTGACGCCGCTTTCTGTAATGATCAGCTTTGAAAGCTGGTCACGCAATGCGGCCACCTTGCCGGTCGTCAATCCGGCTGGGGCCAGTTGTGGAACGGCATTCGGATCATTCACATAGGCCTGCGCAAATACCGCGCAGCGCAATTCGAACTTTCGTGCCTCGCCGATACTTGCAAGCGCAAGCAGTTCAATCGGGTTAAAGCCAAGTTTGACGATATCTCCATCTGCCGCCTCCAAAGAGGGTTGCAATTTCGCGACCTCATTCGCGTCGAGATTCCTTGCGGTTTCGACAATCGCCTCATTCTCCATCGCCCCGAACGCCAGATTGAGGCATTTTGAAAAGCGCTGAACTTCCGGCGAGAAGGTTTCTGTCGCCGTCTCATCCGCAAAGAAACCGGCCAATGGTCCGGTCAATTGCGCCTTCAGACGCTGGTTCGCTTCAGGGTCGGCACCCCCAAGTTCGACGAGTCGGTTCGAATAGCGGTAACCGATGATGTCAAAAAATTGCGCATCGTCGCTTGTCGCGCCATCCCGTTTGCGCGCAGCTTCTGCGAAAATTTCCGTCCCGACCGCGCAGAAGCGCATTTCCTCCCGATCGTTGACCATCTGGGTGAACGATCCAATTGAAGCGAGCCAGAAAAATAGACTCACGTGATTTGGTCCATAAACATTGGAGGCGTGTCGCAATTTCGCTTTCACCCCACAAGGTGGATTTTCGCATCGCGTGCACAGATACTGTAACAAGGCGTAAGATAACATCTTCACCTTGGTCCCGTCGCTGTTACAGCAACGGCATAGTGAATGATCCGGAGAGACTTATATGCGTATCTCGAGAACTGCTCTTTCTGCTGCCGCAATGGTTGTTGCCAGTCTGGGCCTGAACGCGCCTGCATTTGCCCAGAAGGCTAGCAGTGCAGTTGCTACCGAAATTGACCAGAACGCCGCAATCACGGCCTTTTTCGAGGAACAGGATGCAGAGCAGCTTGCCCGTTCACCGCTGTCCAAATCCTATCGCGGCATCAAGGACGCCGATTATGGCCGATGGGACGACAATAGCGAGGCAGCCGACGCCCGCGCCTATGCCGCCACGGTCGCCGCACTGAAGGAACTGCGCGCCCGTTTCGATCCGGCAAAGCTGAGCCCTGAAAACCGGCTGTCCTTCGACCTTTACGAAAAGCAGGCCGAACGCAGGATCGCGGCCTATGCGTTCAACCATAATGGTTATGTGTTTGACCAGATGAATGGCGCGCAAAGCCAGATTCCGGCGTTTCTGATCAACATCCACCGGATCGACAGCAAGGCCGACGCCCGGGCCTATATCAATCGCCTTTATGGCATCGGCCCTGCACTTGCGCAGGCGGTCGCGACATCCAAGGCGCGCGCAGCGAACGGCGTGATGCCGCCCAAATGGGTCTATCCCTATGTGATCAGCGATGCGCGCAACGTGATCAGCGGGGCGCCATTTGGGGAAGGGCCCGACGCACCCCTGTTTGCCGATTTCAAGGCCAAGGTCACAAAGCTTAAGATCAGCGACGTCGAAAAGGAACTTCTGGTCGCCGAAGCTGCAGATGCACTGAATGCCGCCGTCAAACCTGCCTATGAGGCACTGATCGCGGAAATGGCCACCCAGGAAAAGGTCGCCAGCAGCGATGACGGTGTGTGGCGGTTCAAGGATGGCGCCGATTATTATGCGGAACGACTGACCAATTACACCACCACCGGCATGACCGCCGACCAAATCCATGAACTTGGTCTAGCCCAGGTCGCGCGCATCCATCGCGAGATGCAAGGCGTCGCCAAGAAAATGGGCTTCAAGGGCAATTTGCAGGCCTTTTTCAAATATATGCGCGAGGACAAGAAGTTCTACGCACCTGAGAATGATGAGGGCCGGGCACTTTACCTCGCCGAGACGCAAAAGGCCTATGACGCGGTTAAACCGCTGCTACCGCAATGGTTCGGCGTGCTGCCGCAGGCGCCGCTGGTCGTGAAACGCGTCGAGGAGTTTCGCGAGAAATCGGCCGGCAAGGCCTTTTACCAGCGCCCTGCCCCCGATGGTTCGCGCCCCGGCACCTATTATGCCAACCTCTATCGCATGTCAGACATGCCACTAACAGAGGTCGACGCGCTGTTCTATCATGAAGGCATACCCGGCCACCATCTGCAGCTCGCGATCCAGACCGAACTGAAAGACGTGCCGGCATTCCGCAAATTTGGCGGCGTTACCGCCTATTCGGAAGGCTGGGGCCTCTATTCCGAGAAGCTTGCCAAGGATATGGGGCTCTACACTGATCCGGCACGCGATTTCGGCCGTTTGCAGCTCGAACTGCACCGTGCGATCCGTCTGGTCGTCGATTCAGGTCTGCACCATAAGCGGTGGACGCGCGAGCAGGCTATCAAATATGTCGAGGATAACAGCGCCGATGCACCGGGCGGGATCGTGAAGGCGATCGAACGCTATATCGTCTATCCAGGTCAGGCGACCGCCTATATGGTCGGCCGGCTGAAAATCAGCGAACTGCGCGACAAGGCGCAAAAGGCGCTGGGCAAGCGTTTCGATGTGCGCGGTTTCCACGACACCGTTCTAAAATCCGGCCCCGTGCCGCTTGATGTGCTCGAAGAACAGGTGGACGCTTGGATCGCTGCTCAGAAATAACAAAGTCAGATGTTCCAGTTTAAAACGCAATCTCTGTGATCCCCGACTTGATCGGGGATCCATGACCTGACATTCGAATTTAGACTGGCGACGTTTTTGGCGCAGCTATCTGAAACCATGGATCCCCGCTTTCGCGGGAATAACAGCAATTAGAGTTCCGTGAACCGAACCCGCAGGCCATCCTTGGGCTTCGGGATCGGCCAAGCCTGCCATTCGGGGGTATAGCCATCTGCAATCTCGACGCGCACCTGCGTCAGCAAATGGTGCATGAATAGCTTCATCTGCATATAGGCAAAGTGCAAGCCAAGGCACATATGCGCGCCACCGCCAAAGGGGACCCAGGCATATTTGTGCCGCCCCTTTGAATTTTCTGGCGTGAAGCGCATCGGATCGAATATTTCAGGATTTTCCCAATATTCCGACATCATGTGCGTGACCGTCGGGTTGATGCTCACGGTTGTGCCCTTCGGTATCTTGTAGCCCATGAACTCAAAATCGCGCAGCGCGCGACGCGGGATCGAGGGCACTGGCGGGATCATCCGCAGCGATTCCTTGAAAGCATATTCCGCAAGCACAAAATCGTCTAGTTTATCAGAGGGGATGGCACTTCCGGCAGGGGCAATCGACAGACATTCGGCGCGCAGCCTTTCCTGCCATTCGGGGTTCTTAGCGAGCAGCCAGACCATCGATGTCACCGACGAAGTGATGGTGTCGTGCGCAGCCATCATCAGGAAGTTCATATGGTCGATAATTTCGCCATCAGTCATATATTCGCCGTCGTCGCGGGTGGCGCGGCAGAATTGGCTAAACATATCCTGCCGATTGGGGTTGCGGCGCCGTTCTTCGATCTGCGGGCCGAAATAGTTGATCAGATAATTGCGCCCCGCAACACCTCGACCCATTTGCGTGAAGGGCAGCGGCCGGCGGACGGGAGAAACCGACGCTGCGACCATATCGACAAAGGCCGTGTTGATCCGGTCCGCCTCGGGACCCAGCGGCACGCCAAGGAAAGCATCGGCGGCAACATCAAGGGTCAATTGCTTGATCGCCGGATAGAAGAGCATATCGCCGCGCCATTTAGGCAATTGTTCGGCAAAGATGCGGTTCATGTCGGCGACGTAGCCGCGCATCGGCTCCGGCTTGAAAGCGATGCCGAGCGCGCGACGATCCATGCGGTGGTGATCAAAATCCATAAGCATCAGACCGCGCGGGAAGAGCAGGTTGAGAACCGGGCCCCATCCCTGTTCGGATGAAAACAGCTTGTCCCGATCGAACAGCATCAGCTCATTCGCCTCTGCCCCGATAAGCGTCAGGTTGACAGCGCCAAAGGCTTTGGAGCGATACACCCTGCCATATTTTTCGATCATATAACGATTGAATGCCGGCGGATCCCGCAAAATGCGGAAGGTATTGCCAATAATCGGCGGGCCATTTTCGCCGGGTATATGGTCCAGCGATTGCGGCGTTGCACGGGGCGTCCAATGCGGGTTTGCGGCTTCACTGCTGGCAAGGGCCATCGGGCATGTCTCCGGTCGAATTTAATTATTTGATTAAAATGCTTACTGCCATTGATGTTAACAAGGGGCAAGCAAACGATAAAATACTTTACGAAGCTGAACGCCAGCCAACAGGTGCATTCAGACAGAATTCAACTGGCGGGGTCCAATTCCGATTCTACGATGGACAGTGCCTTCGAATCGACAAGCCAAACATGTCGGACAGGCACAAGGAATAAGGGGTGAATGACATGGCTGGATGGCGTGGAAAGCTGATCGCGCGAATAGCGGCACTGGGTGCCGCAACGATGGCCCTATCGGCCTGCTATTACGACGCTGGTGCCGGCCTTGGTTATTATGACGATGGTTATGATTATGGCGGCTATGACTATGGCCGCTATGACTGCGATCCCTATAGCCCCTTCGACCGCTATTATGACTGTGACTATCGCGGCGGCTTTTACAATATAGGCTATCGCGGCGGCTGGTATCAGGATTACTGGTATCCGGGCTATGGCTTCTACATCTTCGATCGCGGCGGACGCCGCTACAAGATGTACGACAATCACCGTCGCTACTGGGCCGGCCGCCGTTATGAATGGTATCGTGATCATAACAAACGGCGCGGCGGTGGCTATGGCTGGCGAAACGGCGACGATAATCGTCGCGATGGCGAGCGTAGGCGTGATGGTTGGCGCAATGACGATAACCGGCGTGAAAGCTGGCGCGGCGACGATCGCAGACGCGGAGACGGTCGCGGGGATCGCGGGCGCGATGGCGAGCGGCTGCGCGGCGGGATCCCTGTTCCGCAACCGGAGGCCATGCCCGACGCGCAGGCGGCGCCTGCTGTCGGCACGACACCCCCGCGCTGGAATGGTGACCGCCAGCGGCGTGGAGAGGATCGCCGGCGTGAAGGCCGCCGCAATTGGCAGGACAATGGCTGGCAAGGCAGTGGCAACAACGCCATCCCCACCCCGCCGCCCGTCAGCGGACAAACCGATGCGCCCCCTTCGCCCGGTCGTTGGCGCCGTGGCGGAATGAATGAAGGCAGCGATGCTGCACCGCGCCCACGGATGCGCGAAGGCAATCGCAGCAACTGGCAAGCACCGCCGACCCCGCAGGCACCGCAGGGTAATGCCGCCCCGGCACCGCAACCCCGGGCACCAAGACCCAACCGGGCCGTCAGCGAACAGCCCAGCATGCGGGACGAACCGGATCGACGTCAGGAAGATTGATCTTTCGAAAAAAGGCGGCCGCACCGGGGGATCGTGCGGCCGCCAATACCTGGGGAAAAACGGTGGTGGCGTGAATTGCCAAACCGCTGGGATCGTGGACCAAGGCCCCAGGGATTAATGTCTTATTCGCCGTCCCAACGACCCAATTTCTTGCCGTTTCGTCGGGCTTCGATCGCTTCATCGGCAATCTCGGTAAGGTAATTCAGATGATCTATCCGCGCCTGCTTGCGGGCGGCAGGAGTCATCTTCGAAACCGAGGAAGCCAGCGCCTTGGCGTCGCCGCCCGACATGCCGATGACGAGCGCGAGAAACACCGTGGCAAAGCTCAAAGCAGTGACGGCGATCAGTGTGGAATCGGGCGACATGTCTTCCTCCTCGGCAATGACCTATTTGCTGATGAACAAATTTATCGCCGACTGCAGTTAACTTGCCGCCTAGGGATGGGGTTAACGCGGCAGTAAGCAAAAAAATGGGCGCCACGCGGGCGCCCATCTGAACTTTGCATGGTACCGATCACCTATTCGGCGGCTATCGCCATTTCTACACGCTGCGGGCCGCGGATGAGACCACCGGGATAGGCCCCCTGACACTTTCCATCGCGGAATGTCACCTGACCCGTCTTGATCGTCGCGACATAGCCATCCGCTTTTTGCAGCAGCCGCTTGCCACCTGCCGGAAGGTCAAAGGCGAGCCAGGGCTTGCCCAGTTTCAGACGGTCCAGGTCGATGATGTTGAGGTCGGCAAGATATCCGGGCGCGATAACGCCTCGATCTTCAAGACCGTAAAGCACCGCCGTATCCCGGCACTGGCGCTTGACGGCATTTTCAAGACTGATCCGCTTGCCGCGCTTGCGATCACGCACCCAATGCTGAAGCATGAACGTGGGCGAGGCAGCGTCGCAGATGGTGCCGCAGTGCGCGCCGCCATCAGAAAGCGAGTTCACCGTATCATCCGATTCCTGAAGCGCTTCGAGGAAGTCGAGATTTCCGTCGGCATAATTCAAAAGCGGTAGGTAGATGAAGCCAGAGCCATCATTCTGACACAGCAGATCATAGGCATATTCATCGGCGCTGATCCCCTTTGCGGCGGCGCGCGTCTGGATGCTGGCATCAGCCTGCGGTTCATAATCGAAATCATCATCCATTTCGAACTGCATCGTCCAGCCCGCACCGATTATGAAGGCAACGCCTTTCAGGTCATCGGGTACTTCGCTGAAATCATTCGGATCGGCGAGCATTTGTGCGCGGAAAGCCGGATCGAGCAGCTTTGCCTTTTGCTCAGCCCAGGGCAGGTCAGCGATCGCCTTCCAACTGGGACGAAGGCGGAAGGGATGGACGGTACCCTGCCATGCCATGATGATGCCATTGCCGCGCAGCGCAATCTGCGCAACGATATTGGCACCATTGTCATTTTCGGCGCGCATCCGCTGAATCTGCTCATCGAGTGGCTGTTCCTTGGCAATCGACTGGAGCGCAGCGAAGGTTACGGGAAGACCCGTTTCGCGGCTCATTTTGCCCATCCAGCCAAATTCGTCCCAATCGCGCATCAGGTCCGACGCCATTTCGAACACGCCATAGCCGACACGGCCCATGCCGCGGCCAATCTCAATCAGTTCCTCTGCCGTCGCCGTGGTTCCGGGCACCAGTTCGCCATCGACCGAGCGATGGAGGACGGTGCGCGATGTCGAAAAACCAAGCGCGCCGGCGCGCACGCCTTCCTCGACGATGCGCGACATTTCGCTAATATCATGCTGCGTCGGAACAGCACCGGGCTTTTCGCGGTCGCCCAGCACATAGGCGCGCACTGCGCCATGCGGCACATGGGTGCCAACATCGACGGTACGTGGCAACCTCTCCAGTTCATCAAGATATTCGGGGAAGGTTTCCCAATTCCAGGTCATCCCTTCGGCAAGGGCGGTCCCGGGGATATCCTCAACCCCTTCCATCAGGCTGATCAGCCATTCATGCCGGTCGGGTTTTGCAGGGGCAAAGCCGACGCCGCAATTACCCATAATCACCGTTGTCACCCCGTGCCAGCTGGACGGCGCCATTTCCTGATCCCAGGTCGCCTGCCCGTCATAATGGGTATGCACATCTACCCAGCCCGGCGCGACAATCATGCCCGCGGCGTCAATCTCTTCCTTACCACTGCCACTGACTTTGCCGACCTGCGAAATCAGGCCATTATCAATGGCGATATCGCCGGTGAAACGTGCAGCACCAGTACCATCGACAATGGTACCGCCGCGAATGACCATATCATGCATGGCGCGACTCTCCTCCTCGCTCGATTTCAAGCGGAGAAGCTATCATATTAATCGTGCGGTTAAAGCCCTATTCGGCTGGATGCGGTCCAGATTGGGGCCGGATGCGCGCGCGCAATAACACCCGCAAACGATTGAAGCCACGTGTGACCGGCGCGTTGCGATCCATCCATGCGGCATATTCGGCATAGGCCGGATCAGAAAGCAGATGCTTCTCCTCGGTCTTTGCGCGCCAGTAATAAACAGCGCTAACCATGATGAGCAGCGCGGTATTGCGGATCATGTCGGTCATGCTGCCACTGGTAACAAGAAAAGGTAACGTCGCCAGCCACCAATAAGCATTTTTGGACAAATACGCGGGATGTTTCGTCCAGCGATAGGGACCATGCGTCAAAATGCCGCGATGGGTGAGGTTCGAAAATCGCAGCCCGAAGGCGACGGTCGCCCAGGCATAGATGGCGGTGAGGAGGACAAGGATCGCGCCCCAGACCCAGAGCAATAGCGTTTGCCCCTCGAACCAATAGGCCCAATCGCTGGTCGCAACATGATAATCCAATGGCCCGCCATTGTTCATCAGAATGAAGGGTGGATAGCAAATCAGCGCCGCGACCCAACCCGACAGATAGGGGTTGGCAGTGCGGATATGCGCGTCGAGCGGCTTCATCGTCAGCATGTAACCGACAGTTGCAAATTGCACGTCGACAACAAACATCGCGGCGATCAGCGCACTGGCCAGCAAGACAGGATTGCCGAGCACCGCCGCCACATCCAGATTGACCAGTTCCTTGAACCCGCCAGGAACGATCGAGATCATGAAGGCAAGGAAAAATCCTTTAACGGCCCACGCCCGCAAATGGTGGCGGATTTCCTCTCCATCCCAATCGTTACGGCCGGCAATCCAAGCACCGAAATGCCAACTGCCGTCGCGCGGATCGACGAGGTAGCGATCGAGCCAGATCACATAAGGCACTGACGCAATCACCAGCGGAATTGCTGCGGCGGAGAAAATCTCCATCGAAAACAGATATTGCCCGTCCCAATACCAGCGGCACAGCGCATAGAGCGCGGCAATCCCGGACCATGTTGCCCATAACCCGGCAATCTTGACGATGCTCGTGTCGAGCACCTCAGCCACTGGCCGGGCAAGCGACCAATCAATCCCGGTCGATGCGCGGCGGTGCACTTTTTCAACCCAAAGCGACCAAAACACCATCGGCAGGCAGCAAGCCGCAACGGCCACCAGAGCGGAAAGCGGACCATCGGCACGTTCGGGCCAACCCGGAAAGCCAAGGCCATTCATCATCGCGCCGAAATTGCGCGCAACAACAATCGCCAGCGCCAATCCGGCAAGCCCCGCCAACCCGACCGCCGAACTGACGGCAGATATCGGGCGCGGATCGTGCGGCGCTGTTTCAGGCTGTGTCACAGCAACCGCGCCTAGCGCAAATTGGTTAAGAAAGCGATTGCCTTGCCAGCAGCGTCAGTCGCGTCCCTGCCGCGCCAGCAAGCGCAGGCGCAGGGCGTTCAGTTTGATAAAGCCTGCCGCATCCTTCTGGTCATAGGCACCGGCATCATCCTCGAATGTCACAACCTTTTCGCTGTACAGGCTATAAGGCGACTTGCGCCCGACGACTGAGGCATTGCCCTTGTAAAGCTTCAACCGGACGGTACCTGAAACATTGGCTTGGCTATGATCGATCGCCGCCTGCAGCATTTCGCGTTCGGGCGAGAACCAGAAACCGTTGTAAATCAGCTCGGCATATTTGGGCATCAGTTCATCTTTCAGATGCGCTGCGCCGCGATCCAATGTGATGCTTTCAATACCGCGATGTGCACGCGCATAGATTTCACCACCGGGCGTCTCATACATGCCGCGTGACTTCATGCCGACAAAGCGGTTCTCGACCAGATCGAGCCGGCCAATGCCATGTTTGCGGCCCAGATCGTTCAACGCCGCCAGCAGAGTCGCGGGGCTCATCGCCTCACCATTCAGCGCGACACCGTCGCCCTTTTCGAAATCGATGGTGATGTATTCAGGGCTGTCCGGCGCATCTTCGGGATTGACGGTGCGCGAATAGACATAGTCGGGGGTTTCTTCCCACGGATCCTCAAGGCATTTGCCTTCGGACGAAGTATGAAGCAGGTTCGCGTCTGTCGAAAAGGGGCTCTCGCCGCGCTTATCCTTGGGCACCGGAATCTGATGCTGTTCGGCCCATTCGATCAGGCGGGTGCGGCTGGTAAGATCCCATTCGCGCCAAGGGGCGATAACCTTGATATCGGGGTTGAGCGCATAGGCAGACAATTCGAACCGCACCTGGTCATTGCCCTTGCCGGTTGCGCCATGGGCGACGGCATCGGCGCCAGTTTCCTGAGCAATTTCGATCAGCCGTTTTGAAATCAGCGGCCGTGCGATCGATGTGCCGAGCAGGTAATCGCCTTCATAACGGGCGTTGGCGCGCATCATCGGGAAGACGAAGTCGCGAACAAACTCCTCACGCAGATCGTCGATATAGATATGGTGATCAGGGATACCCATCAGCACAGCCTTCTGGCGCGCGGGTTCCAGTTCTTCGCCCTGCCCAAGATCGGCGGTGAAAGTCACAACCTCACAGCCATATTCAACCTGCAGCCATTTCAGGATGACGCTGGTGTCGAGCCCTCCGGAATAAGCGAGGACGACACGTTTGATCGAATCTTTCATGGGGGAACCTTTGCGCGAGCCACTGTTGCGGCGCGGCTAGCAGGGGGCGCGGCGCCGTGCAAGGCTGGCGCTAAGGCACAGGGTGCGGAAAGGGAAAGCGGATCGCATAGCGCAATCCTTCAGCCGTCATCGAAAGTTCGCCTGTGCCAAGCAACTGTTCGGGCACCATGGTTTCCAAAAGGCTGCGCCCAAAGCCCTTTTGCGATGGGAGATCCGCCGGTGCCGAGGCGCAGACTTCCTGCCAGACCAAATCGATCGAACCGTCGATCAATTGCCAGTCCACCCTGACCCTGCCATCGGCCGTCGCCAGCGCGCCATGTTTTGCGGCATTTGTCGCAAGTTCGTGAAACATCAAATGGATGTTCTGCACTGCGTCCGCAGGCATAGAAATGTCTGGGCCATTGCAGGCAATCTGGTCGCTTGCCGGAAGTTCAGCCTCCAACACGGCGCGCAGCGACGCGGATTGTTGGCGCCCGTCGGTCAGGGCATCGGCAGCCTTTGCCAATGCGCGCATCCGGCCCGAAAAGCTGCGCAGCCCTTCCTGATCATCGCGCCCCAATGTTTGCGAAGCCAACGCAAGCGCAACCATATAGGCGTTTTTCACCCTGTGCGCGAGTTCACCGGCGATGATCTTCAGCTGTTCCTCAGCCTCGCCATGTGCGATCAAAGCCTTCTGCAACCGTCGGTTGCGATCAATCAGATATAGCGCGATGCCAACAATCGCCAGCAGCAGCAGCATGGCGGCCATGCCCGCCGCAAAACCCCGCTGGATGGCGGCATCGTCCTGCGCGGGACGGGCATAGGCGACTTCCCAGATCCGGCCGCCAAATTTGACCTGCCGGGTCGAAACCGCGCGCATTGGTGCCCAGCTGTCGCTTTCAAAAAGCAGGCCACCACCTGTTCCCGGGCCGACATCGGATATGCGCAGCAACCCGGTTGGGCCGGACTCCTGCACACCGCCGAGTAGATCCTTCACCCGATAGGATATGCCAATATAGCCGATCAGGCTGCGCTGATCCCGCACCGGCGCATAGAGCACCACAGATTTTTCGCCAGGCAGTTGAACCAAAGACAGCGGCGCGGTTGCCGTGACCCTGCCGCTTTTGCGTGCATCGGCCAAAGCAGCGCTGGGGATTGGCATGCTGTTCAGCGCCAGCCCGATAGAGGAGCGGTTGGCATAAGTTCGCGGAATGATATCGGCGATCACGACCAGTGGCTTGTTCTGCTCGGCCGGTGTCAACGATCTGCGCTGACCGCCAAAAAGCTGGACAGGACGCCCTGCATTTTCCGCAAGCACGGGAACGGCCGACGCTTGGTCTGCAGGCGTAATCAGCGGCGCCCAAACAAACGAATAGACGTTGCCGATATAGTCTAGAAGCCTCTCGTCGATCGTTTCAAGTTCACCATCAAATAGCAGCGCAGCCGGACGATAGGCAGCCGCAGCGGCCTCGGTAATGCTTTCTCGCATGCGCAGGCTGATCCGCAGCGTCGACGCACTGCTATCGACTGCCCGTTCGAATTTGATCCGGTTGAGTGCCTGTGCTTCGCGATATTCACGGTAGCCTACCGCGAACGATATGACCAAGATGGTGATACCCAACCACAGCCACAGCGAAGTGGCCCAGACGGGTTTGGGAGCAACTATGTCCGGCCGCATCGACAAAGTATGAACTCATCACCTTGGCTATGCAATCGAAGTTCGCCGAGTTGAAGGAACGCCGTGCAAGTGAGGTCGTTACCGGCTTTAGGGCCGCGCTTGGTTCGGGCGGTCAGGAAACTGGCGCTGGTAGGCAAACAGCAGAGCAGAGGGCAACGCGTCCTGCGCGCATCAGATCAAGGCAGCGATCTGCCAAAGCCCGAGCACAAGGAAAAGCAAAGCTGCCGTCCAGCGCATGATGTGGAGCGGCACACGCTTCACCAGTTCCTCGCCCAGATAGACGGCGGGCACATTGGCGATCATCATGCCAAGTGTCGTCCCGGCGGCAACCCACAAAACCGATTGATATTGCGCGCCCAGTGCGATGGTCGCGACCTGTGTCTTGTCACCCATTTCGACAATGAAAAAGGCAATCGCGGTGGTCAGAAACACGCTACCCCTATGCGCGACATCGCCTTCATCCTCATCAATTGTGTCAGGAACCAGCGTCCACAACGCCATTGCGACAAAACCCAATGCCACCGCCCAGCGGAACCAGGGCGCGTCAAGCAGGCCCGCCACCTGCTGCCCGGCAAAGGCCGCCAACGCGTGGTTGAGCAGTGTTGCTGCAAATATCCCCGCGATAATGGGCAGCGGCGCGCGAAAGCGTGTCGCCAGTACGATGGCGAGCAGCATCGTCTTGTCACCGATTTCGGCAAAGGTGACGACCGCGGTCGAGGCAAGAAAGGCTTCCATTCGGATTCTCCGGGCCGGACAGGAAACAGACACAATGTCACCGGCCACCCCTGTCCGGCCGGAACAGGTCGCCAATGCCATTGGTCTCGCCTTGAGCGACAAGCCTTTCGACAGTCGCCGCCCCTTATGCGCCATGACCTCTCGGCCAAATATGTTGACACACAACCCGTTCCCAAAAACGGCTGGCTACTCCCCAGTTGACGCGCTAGCCTCTAGTCGAGCGGCTGAAAGGAGGCAAGCCATGACAAAGGCGGAAAACAAGACGCAAGCGACTGTGGCGCGCGTCGAAGATTTTGTCACAGGCATAGCGGACGAAAATCAACGCGCGGATGCGCGCAGCCTGATCGCACTGATGACGCGGTTAAGCGGTGAACCTGCGACAATGTGGGGGCCGTCGATCATCGGTTTCGGCCGCTACCGTTACCGCTACAACAGCGGCCGGGAAGGCGAAATGTGCCGGATCGGATTTTCGCCGCGCAAGGGACAGACGGTGCTGTATCTGATTGACGGCTTTAAAGGCCATGCTGAACTGATGGCCAAACTCGGCAAGCACAAGACCGGTAAGTCGTGCCTCTATGTGAAACGGCTCTCGGATATCGATCTGGTGGTGCTCGAAGACATGTGCCGGTCTTCGCTTGCCTATATGGCGGCGGAATATCCGGAGAGCTGATTAACGATCAGTTGACGTCACTCTTGCCGCGTCCGGCTTGCCGCCGTTGGAAGGCGCGCTTCTTGCTTGCCCAACGTGCATAAATGACGATGCCAATGAGTGCCATTGCGCCCAAAATAGCGAACCCAACAATTTCGCGATTTTCCATCTAAACTCGTTTACCCGATGAGTGGCAGGTCATTTGCCGACCTTTGTATATTCAAGGCACTTAGGTCACGCCTGCTGACCGATCAAGTATTCAAAATGCATATAATTCCCAAGGATCAAGCCTCAGCCGCACGTGCGACCAGCAATGTTGCATTCGGGCCGGGGACAACCGGTGCAAGGCTATCGAGCAAAAGGCATTCCCCTGGCCCTGCCGCCACACCACCAATTTGCGTTTCACCCTTGATCGGGATAACCCAAAAAGGACCATCGCCGTTGATCCGGGCAAGTGCAGATGTGCTGTTGACATGGTCAAGTTCGAAAAACGGTCCATCGACCAGCCGCATATTCCCTTCTGCCCGTCCAGACCGGGCATCGGCATAAGGCGTCGCCTTCGACACCGCGACCCCATCATCCAGATGAAGTTCGCGCGGACGGCCATAATCATACAGCCGATAAGTGATGTCGGCATATTGCTGCACCTCGACCAAAGTGATGCCCGCGCCGATCGCATGGACGGTTCCTGCCGGGATGTAAAAGAAATCCCCCGGCCGCACCGGTTTCCAGTCCATCAACTGCTCAATCTCGCCCGCAAGCGACGCGGCACGCAATTCGTCAGCCGACATAGGCTGCAATGTGCCCATGCCGAGTACTGCACCGGGCTTTGCATCAACGATATACCAGCATTCCTCCTTGCCCGAAGGCAGGCCGCGCTGCTGTGCCTGCGCATCGGAAGGATGCACCTGAATCGAGAGCTTTTCCGATGTAAACAACCATTTGACAAGGATCGGCAGCGGCGCGCCATCGGGAGCCTCATACCAGATCTCGCCAATCTGGCGTCCGCCCAAATCACCAAAGGTTGCGGGAACATCGATGCGTCCCCAGGGCTTTTCCACGAAATGCTTGTCGAGTTTCATGACCTTCGCCTAACAAAGATTTTCCGCTTTTGCACCGCCCAAACTAACGCTAGGGGATTGGCATAAAATAACTCTCCCCAGGCGCCATTGTTCACATTGGAGCCAAATAAATGACAGCATATACCAACCGCGCCGGCCTTCAGGTTGCAGAAGCGCTCGTCCGCTTTGCAGAGGAAACGGCGCTGCCCGGCACCGGCGTCGAAGCAAGCCGTTTCTGGCAGGGTGTTGCCGACATCCTCGAGCGTTGCGCGCCTGTCAACCGGGCGCTGCTGGCCCGGCGCGACGAAATCCAGACGCAGCTTGATAACTGGCACAAGGCAAATCCCGGTCCGATTACCGACATGACGGCCTATCAGAAATTCCTGACCGAGATCGGGTATCTTGCTCCCGCACCTGTGGGCTTCAAGATTGGTACGCAGAATGTCGATGCCGAAATCGCGACCATGGCCGGGCCTCAACTCGTCGTTCCGGCGCTCAACGACCGCTTCGTCCTTAACGCCGCCAATGCCCGCTGGGGTAGCCTTTATGACGCCCTTTACGGCACCGATGTGCTGGACGCGCCGCCTGCGCGACCCGGCGGGTACGACACGGCACGCGGTGACGCCGTGATCGCCTATGCCAAGGCGTTCCTTGATGATGCCGTGCCACTTGCTTGCGGCAAGTGGGCCGACTGGGACGGCGGCGATTTGCAACTGGCCAACCCTGCCATCCCCATCTTGCGCCGCGGCAGCGATATTTTGCTGCGTAACAATGGTCTTGGCATCGAGATTCGCATCGACCGCAACCATCCGGTTGGCAAAACCGACAAGGCCGGGATTGCAGACGTCATCCTCGAAGCTGCACTTACCACCATTATCGATTTGGAGGATTCGGTCGCTGCCGTCGATGCTGAAGACAAGGTGAAGGGCTATAGCAACTGGCTCGGTCTGATGCGGGGCGATTTGACCGCCAGCTTCGACAAGGGTGGTTCCACCATGACCCGCGCGCTGGAGGATGATCGCGAGTGGGACGAGGAACTGCTCCACGGCCGTTCGGTGATGTTTGTGCGCAATGTCGGACATTTGATGACCAATCCGGCGGTGCTCCTGCCCGACGGCAGCGAAGCGCCCGAGGGGATACTCGACGCGGTTTTCACCTCGCTCTGCGCGATGCATGACCTGCTCGGGCTCGGCAAATATCGCAACAGCCGCGCGGGCAGCATCTATATCGTTAAACCGAAACAACACGGCCCCGATGAATGCGCCTTCACGAACGATCTTTTCGATGCTGTCGAAGACCTGCTCGGTCTTGATCGCCACACGATCAAGGTTGGCGTGATGGATGAAGAACGGCGCACCAGCGCCAATCTGGCTGCTTGCATATATGCCGTGCGCGACCGGATCGTCTTCATTAACACCGGCTTCCTTGATCGCACCGGTGATGAAATGCACAGTGCGATGCAGGCCGGCCCGATGATCCGCAAGGCCGACATGAAAGCAAGCGCCTGGATCCACTCCTATGAAGCACGCAATGTAGCCATCGGCCTTGAATGCGGGCTTTCAGGTAAGGCGCAGATCGGCAAGGGCATGTGGGCAATGCCTGATCTGATGCGCGCAATGATGGAGCAGAAAATCGGCCATCCCAAATCGGGTGCCAACACCGCATGGGTCCCCTCACCTACCGCCGCGACCCTGCACGCAATGCACTATCACAAGGTTGATGTGTTCGAAGTGCAACGGGAACTGGCAGACAGGGAAACCCCGTCGCTCGATGCCCTGCTGACCATTCCTGCCGCACCGCGCGGCCATAACTGGACTGACGAGGAAGTGCGCGAAGAACTGGAAAACAATGCGCAGGGCATATTGGGCTATGTCGTGCGCTGGATCGATCAGGGCGTCGGATGTTCGAAGGTTCCCGACATCCACGACATCGGCCTGATGGAAGACCGGGCGACGCTGCGCATTTCATCGCAGCATATCACCAACTGGCTGCTCCATGGCGTGTGCACGCCCGATCAGGTTGATGCCGCCTTCGCCAAGATGGCCGCCAAGGTAGATGCGCAAAATGCTGGCGACCTGCTCTACGAGAAGTTGGAAGGCGATAGCATCGCCCTGAAGGCCGCGCGGGCGTTAGTCTATGAAGGCGTCGTCCAGCCCAGCGGCTATACCGAACCACTGCTGCACAAATACCGGCTGGAAAAGAAGGCAATGGCCTGAAAATCCAAGGAGAGGAAATGAATGACCTATATTCTGTGGGGATCACCCCATTCGCTTTATACCGGAAAGATCCGTTCTTATTTGATCAAGAAGGGCGTGCCCTATCGCGAGCGCTGCCCCTCTGACCCTGACTTTGCGGCGCATGTCGGTCCAAAGGTCGGATTGGCGGTGATACCGGTTCTTGAAACCCCGCAGGGCGAGCTGATCCAGGATAGCGGTGCAATGATCGCTCGGCTCGAAGAATATCTACCCGAACCGCAGGTCGACCCTGTAACGCCCGTCCAAAAGCTGGTTTCGTTGCTGTTCGATGCCTTTGGCTCAGAACATTTGTTACCCACCGCCATGCACTACCGCTGGTCCTACCGCGCGGAACAAGAAGAGTTTCTGCGTGCCGAATTTGGCCGGACAATGAAAGCCGATGTCGGACGTGCCGAACGCCGCGAGGCAGCAGCCCGGACCATGTCCTTTTTCAACGGCTTCTTACCAAATCTCGGAGTTTTTCCGGAAACCGCTCCTGCAATCGAAGCGGCCTATCTGGATATGATCGAGGCCTTGGACGAACATTTTCAATGGCACCCCTATCTTCTGGGCGGACGTCCAAGCTGTGCAGATTTCGGGATGATGGCACCATTGTTCGCGCATCTGGGGCGGGATCCGGTTCCGGCAGGGATTATGAAAGCCAAAGCGCCGAACCTGTTCCGTTGGACCGAGCGCATGAATAGCGCTCCGATCACCGATGGTGAGTACCCGAGTTATAACGATAGATATACCGAATCTGATACGGTTCCGGAAACGCTGGAAGCGGTCATGAAGATCGTCTTTGCCGATTGGCTGCCCGGCCTGATTGTCGACGCACATTGTTTCAATGATTGGTCAGCCGACAAGCCGAAGGGCGAGATTGTGTCGGGTAGCGGCAAGCGCCAGGTCCACCCCAATATAGGTTCGGTCGAGTTTTCATGGCGCGGTATAACCTACCGTCGCGGCAGCCAGCCACATATGCTTTGGATGCTGGCAGCCGCGCAAGAACATTATCGCGCCATGACGCCAGCAGACCGCGCTTCCGCCGACGCCCTGTTGAACCGGACAGGAGGATCCGACGTGCTCGCACTCAAGCTAAACCGGTCGATGGAACGACGGGCGAATGTACTTGTTCTGGCCGACTAGCCGTTAATTGCCGGACTTCTCCATCGCCTTCGCCTTCCATTCCATTGCATTGCGCACGCGCCATTCAACGCTGGGATGGGTGTAAAAGATTGCTTCCTGCAGCGCACTGGGCCGTGGGTAGCGATATTCGGCGGTTTTGACCAAGGCGCTGGCCAGCGCATCGGGCAGGTTAACATGGCGCAGCGAGTAATTGTCTGCCTCGCGCTCGCCTTGGCGGACGACGGCGTTCATCACCGGCTGGGCGAGCAGCGACAGCAAGCCGACTATGAAAATGAGCACCGGCAAGCCCTGTGGGTCACCAATGCCAGCATTGCTGCCAAACGCCCTCGCAAAACGCGGGAACAACCGGTCGGCAAGGAAGAAGAAGGCAATGGAGAGCAGCACAAGCACACCGACCATCCGCCAGATATGGCCGCTGACATAATGCCCGATTTCATGACCGGTCACGGCCTTCACCTCGTCCAGCGAGGCGCCTTTCAGCGCAACGTCGGAAATCGCGATGCGTTTTGATCCAAAAAGGCCAGAGACATTGGCAGTGAAATTGTTCGACTGGCGCGAGCCGTCATAGACAAAAATCCGGTCGGCAGGGATGCCCGCCTCTGCCGCCATGTCGACCAGCGCGGCTTTTACCGGGCCATCCTGCAGCGGTTTATATTCGTTAAACAAGGGTTCTATCAGTACCGGTGATAGGATCATCGTTGCTGCCCCTGCAAAAGCCGCCAGCCCGCCTGACCATAGCCACCAGCGTTTTCCGGCCTTGCGGATCAGCGCATAAATGCCGAGAAAGAACAGCGCGCCAAGCAGGCTGGAAATCACGGTTCCGATCGCATCCTGCATCAGAAAGTCGGAAAGCGGCTGGCTAGTGCGACCATAGGATTTCTCAAAACCCCATTCTTGATAGATGCCCCAAGGCAGACCGATAATCGCAGAGGTAAGGAAATAGGTAAGGCCGACCAGCCAAATGCGCAGCGACCAGCCGCGCTTTTCAAGCCTGACCGCTACTCTGTCGAGGATACCGGTGCGGACAATAATCCAGGTAACAACTGCCGAGACAAAGAAGCCCCAGAGCAGCATCCAATGACTTGCGCTGGTATAGTCTGCCGCCTTTTGCAGCGCCTCAGGCCCAAGACTATCGATATAGCGCGCGGTTTCCGCTGCCGGATTGAATGCCATTTGCTTCCCCCATTTAAACTGTATTGCCGATACAATACAGCAGGGGTGATAAAGTCAAGCCTGTTGGCGCGGTCAGCCCAATGCGTCGATAAACCGTTCAGCATCAAGCGCAGCCATGCAGCCCGTACCCGCACTGGTGACCGCCTGGCGATAGACATGGTCCATCACATCGCCACAGGCAAAGACGCCGGGCACGCTGGTTTCCGTGGCCTGCTGTTCGGCGCCGCCGCGCACCTTGATATAGCCGCCGGCCATATCGAGATGACCTTCGAAAATCTGGGTGTTGGGCTTGTGCCCAATGGCGATGAAGACACCGTGGAGATCAATATCCTCTGTCCCGCTGCCGTCGGTCGCGGCGATACGCATGCCGGTTACCCCGGTTGCATCACCTAGCACTTCATCAAGCCTGTGGTTCCACTTGATCGTGACCTTGCCTTCGGCTTCGCGCGCAAAGAGGCGATCCTGCAGGATCTTTTCGGCTTTCAACTTGTCGCGGCGGTGCACCAGCGTCACATGGCTGGCGATATTGGCAAGGTAGAGCGCTTCTTCAACCGCAGTATTTCCGCCGCCGATCACCGCCACCGGCTTTCCGCGATAGAAAAAGCCGTCGCAGGTCGCACAGGCCGACACGCCCTTGCCCATGAAGGCCTGTTCTGATGGCAGCCCCAAATATTGGGCGCTTGCGCCTGTCGCGATGATTATGGCGTCGGCAGTATAGTCGCCTGCACCTCCGGTGAGCACGAGAGGCCGCTTCGAGAAATCGACCTTTTCGATATAGTCATGCTCAATCCGTGTTCCGAAGCGTTCGGCGTGCTTCTTCATCCGCTCCATCAGTTCAGGGCCCATTACGCCTGCATCGTCACCTGGCCAGTTGTCGACCTCTGTGGTCGTCATCAACTGTCCACCGACTTCTACCCCGGTGATGATCATCGGCGAGAGATTGGCACGCGCCGCATAGACGGCGGCGGTGTAGCCTGCCGGGCCGGAGCCGATGATGATGACGGAGGCGTGACGATCGGACATTTGGGCGATTCCTTGCTGATTGGCGACAGCACATAGGCAGCGCAGCGGCTGCGGCCAAGCCCTGCCTAAAACTATCCACAATAAGTCACACCAAAAAGAGGCTTCCCTTCCCGACAAGCGCCTTATATCAGGCCGCCAAATCCGTGATCGAACAGGGGAGTTAAAGCATGCCCACCATTACCGTCATTGCCCGCAACGGTGAAGCCCGCGACGTCCAGGCCGAAAATGGTCTGTCACTAATGGAAGTGATTCGCGACAATGGCTTTGACGAACTGATGGCGCTGTGCGGCGGCTGCTGCAGCTGCGCGACTTGCCACGTCTTTATCGATGCTGGTTTTGCCGACAAAGTGCCGACGATGAGCGAGGACGAAAACGACCTGCTCGATTCGACCGACAGCCGGAACGACCAGTCGCGCCTGTCGTGCCAGATCCCAGTCAGCGATGCGCTTGACGGCCTGACCGTCACCATCGCGCCAGAGGATTGATCGCAGTTTTTCAGCAGACCTAAACCGCCGTCACCAGTCCGATGACGGCGCCGGTCATGGCTGACCCCAAATTGCCTGCAATCCAGCTTTTCATGCCAAGCGCAGCCGCTTCGCCGCGCCGTTCGGGGCAGAGCGTGCCGATAGTTGAAACCAGCAGGCCGAGGCTCGCCAGGTTGGCGACGCCGCACAGCGCATAAGTGACAATCAGCATCGAACGCGAGCCAAGCGTGCCCGCAGGCAATGCCGCAAGATCCAGATAGGCGACATATTCGTTGAGAACCGCCTTGGTGCCCATCAGCGCCCCAGCGGTTCCAGCCTCTTCCCATGGCACGCCGATTGCCCACATCAACGGCGCGAACAGCCAACCGAAGATACGGCGCAGCGTCAATTCCTCTCCACCCACGAGCGGCAAGATGGAGAGCATCTGATCAACAAGCGCAACCAGCGCAAACACCACAATGATCACCCCGATCACCGCGAGGAACAGCTGCACACCATCCATCGTGCCGCGGATGATCGCATCGATACTGCTGTCATAACGCAGACTGCTGTCTTGCGGGTTGGTCGCGGTCTTGTCATCGCCCGGTACCATCAATCGCGCAATCAGAACGGCTGCTGGCAACGAGATGAGCGAGGCTGAAATCATATGGCCAACAGCATCAGGTACGGTCTTCGACAAGGTCGTCGCATAGAGGATCAAGATCGCGCCCGAAATGGTCGACATGGTTAGCGCCATCACCATGAACAGTTCGGCGCGGCTCATCCGTTCGAAATAGGCGCGCAGCACCATCGGTGCTTCGACCACACCAAGGAAGATATTGGCCCCACCGCCCAACCCGACAACGCCGCTGACCCCCATGGTTCGCTGCATCGCCCAGCTAAGCCCCCGCACGATCCAGTCAAGGATGCGCCAATGCCACAGCAGCGCCGAGATTGCCGAAAAGACGATCACCAGCGGCAATATCTGGAAGGCGATAATCAGCGGCGGTTGCACACCATCTTTCAGATCGAACGGTATGGGCGCGCCGCCCAAATAACCGAACATATAGCTCGATCCGACAAGCGTCGCCTTTTCGATCGCCTGCACCGCATGATTGGCAAAGCCAATCATGTCCCAGACAAAGGGCACGCGCACGATCAGCAACGCCAGCCCGATCTGCAGCGCCAAGGCACCTGCAATCCAGCGCCAACCCGGCCGCGCGGTCCGGTCTTCGGAAAGGCCCCAAGCAAGCAGCAGAACAAGCGCAATGCCGATCAGCCCCTGAAATTGCAGCAGCCAGCCCACCCCTTTAACCGCGCAGTGCGGAGGTTATTGCCTCAGCCGTTACCGGATAGCCGAAGCCTTCGGGAATGCAGATATGCGTCACCCCGTCGCGTTCCTCGACATAAGTGAGCATGAGTTCGGAAGGATATTCCGCAGCATGGGCTGCCGTTTCGGCAAAGCTTTGGAACAGCGCCAATCGTTCAAGGTTGCGCACCGTGGGAAAGATCGCCTTCACCTCCTTGCGCGCCAACCGATCGAGCACGCCCTGGGCGCTATCCCAAAACAGCATCCGGTTTTCGGTATTATCGACCACTGCGGGCAAATGCGTGTCGCCTGCATCGAGCAGGTAAAAACGCGTGTCGAACACCCGCGTTTCCATGCTCGGCGGACGCCAGCGCGCCCAGGGGACGAGTTGGTCCAGCCGTGGCGTCCAGCCATAGTCGTCACAGATTTCCTTGAGGCTCGCGCCATCGTGCAACGCTGCCCGTGCTTCGGCGCAATCGGCAGGATTGCTGACCCCGTCCAACGCGAGGGCAAGCCCTGCCTCCTCGATTGTTTCGCGGATGACTGCCAACCGCGCTGCGGCTTCATGCAGATCTAGGCCATGATCGAGAATGCCGGCAAAGGCGCGGTCATGATCGTCTACCTTGCCGCCCGGAAAGACGACCGCTCCCCCGGCAAAGACCATCGATTTCACCCGTTCGACCATCAGAATCAATGGCGGACCCCCCTCGGGATTGTTGCGGAAAATCACCATGGTGGCAGCGGGAGTCGCAGGCGACAACACTTCGCCAGTAACGGGATGGATCAGTTTTTCATCGGACATCGAACGCCTTGCAACACTAAAAGGACGCGCTGACAAGCCATGATTTTTTACACGAAGGGTTTTGGCAATCCGCGCGTTATAGGAGGTGACAGGCCATGACGAGTAAAGCAGCCCCCGTGCCGGCATCGGCACATGAAAGCGACGACGCGCTGATGGCGCGCGTAGAGGCGCGTGATAGGGATGCGCTGCGCCAGCTGGCCGAACGCCATGCAGAGCTGCCCTGGCGTATCGCATACCGCATGCTGGCAGACCCGACGGAGGCAGAGGATGTAGCGCAAGATGCACTTTTGCGACTGTGGCAATTTGCCGACCGGTGGCAGCCCGGCGGCCCTGGCGTTGCCGCATGGCTGACCCGCATTGCCACCAATGCCAGTCTCGACAGGTTGCGGCGGCGGCGCTTCGTATCTGACGGGGCGTTGCCAGAACGCCGCGATGAAAGCCCGTTGG
Source organism: Sphingobium sp. (assembly GCA_035196065.1). Classification (NCBI taxonomy): domain Bacteria; kingdom Pseudomonadati; phylum Pseudomonadota; class Alphaproteobacteria; order Sphingomonadales; family Sphingobiaceae; genus Sphingobium; species Sphingobium sp. Next base: position 1,136,036 of record CP136575.1, on the reverse strand, counting down.
CCGATAGCGCAATCGAAACCAACCAACTGCGCGCTGCGGTTGCTGCTTGTATTGAAGCACTGCCCGATCGCCAGCGCGCGGCGGTGGTGCTGACCTATTATGAGGAACAACAGAACCGCATCGCGGCAGAGGTTTTGGCGATGCAGTTGAAAGCATTTGAATCGCTACTGTTCCGGGCGCGCGCCAGCCTGCGCAGCTGCATCGAAGGCAAAGGCGTCACCGCATGAGCGATGCCGCTTTCCCATCACATATCACCGCCGCGCTTGACCGGTTGTCGCCACCTCCACTGCCCCGGGGCTTTGCCGACCGACTGGTTGCACGGATCGAGGCAGGCGACCTTCCCGCAAACGTCGAAGTAGGCAGCACGCCTCCACCGTTCTCGCGCCGCCATGCTGCCGGCGTCTGGCGGCGTTCGGGCCGATTGGTGATGGCCGTCACCGCGCTGGGGATCGCCTCTGCGACCGCCTCTGCCTCCGGCGCCTTTGGCGATCCGATCTATGTCCCGGTCGTCAGCGAGACGCTGGCAAAGGCAAAATTCGTCGAACTACCATCACAAGTCGCCGCTGCGCCAAAAGTGGAAAGCAAAACGATCAAAGCCCCAGCGCCGGCTAGGGACGTAGCGCAAATTCCGGTAGCCGATCCGATCAAGGCACGACACGCACTGCGCGATCTGCACAAGCGTTTGCGCGCCAATCCCGAATTCCGCCGACTGCCGCCCGATGAACGGCGCGCAATGGCAAGGCAGGAAGTGCGCGCGATGATCGACCGTGGCGAAATTAGCATTGATGACCTCAAGGCCAGCGCGGCTATGATGCAGGCACGGCGGGCAGAGGTGATCGAGGCACGGCGCAACTCAATGGCCGAACGCCGGGCGACATCCGCCCAGTCATCATCGTCGCTGATCGATCCAACGCCTCGCCTGCGTCCTGATCCAGAGCGGGTGGCTGCGCGGCAGGCGGCGTGGCAGGCGATGCCTGTCGATGCGCAGCAACGGCTGCGGGAACTGCGCGCACAGTTGCGCGATGCACCGCCTGCCGAGCGCCCGGCGATCCGGCGCGAGATGCGACAAATCTGGCAAAGTACCCTAAACAGGGATGCGTTGCTGCCGGAGGCGTCCGCTGAAATGCCGGAAACCGAATATCGGTAACGTCCCTAGGTTGCTAGTTGATTGGCATAATGGCACCATTGCCCGATCCAGACCTTGTTTCAGGGAGAGGCCGGATGGGAATTGTCGAACTGCTTGGCCTTGCAGCCAGCGTCAGCCTGTTATCCGGGTGGCGGCTGTACCTCACCGTGTTCGCCACCGGCCTTGCGATGCACTTTGGTTATGTTGACCTACCCGAAAATCTGAAAATGCTGGAGGCACTCGCCAATCCCTGGGTGATCGGGACCGCAGGTGTCGGGGCGGTTGCCGAATTTTTCGCCGACAAGATCCTCTGGCTCGACTCGATCTGGGACGGGCTGAACACATTGATCCGTCCGCTCGGCGGCGCGCTACTTGCCCTCGCGGTTGTCGATGCCGGTGATCCCGTCTGGCAAGTGATCGTTTTCCTTTTGGGCGGTGGGGCAGCCTTTGCCAGCCATGCGACCAAGGCAACCGCGCGCGCAGCGGTGAACACCAGCCCCGAACCGGTCAGCAACATCGTGCTATCCACCGTAGAGGACGTCGCCACCGGCAGCTTGCTTGCGCTGGCCTTTGCCAATCCGGTTGCCGCAGCGGTCATCGGGATCACGCTGCTTGGCTTGTCGATCTGGGGGTTGTTCGCGGCGCGGCGGATGTTCCAAAAATTGCTATCGCGCGGATCGGCAGCGCGATTACCTGATATCTAGTTCCCGGTCCCGGGGGCGAAAATCACTTCGCCCTGCCATGGTGTGATCGGCCTTACGGGCAGAAACTGCTGCCGCCAGGCGGCGCTGTCCTTGCCCAGCCCCGCATAGAGGAATCCGCCATCGCGCAGCCGATCATAAAGCCGGTCACGATGGTGCGGTTCAACGACAAAACAGCCTTCGCTCGTCCCCGGCTTACCGCCGCGTGCCGCGACATGGCTGTAATGGAAATAGCGCCGCCTTTCGGGGGCATAGCTGTGGACGACAATGTCGCGTGGCCGCATCGCGCTGTTCGAAGGGTCCAACCCGTCAAGCCGCAACGACAGGCCGTTGCGACCGCGATACAGTTCGGCACCGCGCGCCGCTCCGAGCGAGGACATCCAGCTTTCTTGGGCATTGCCGAAGGCGGTAGCATAGCCATCATCATCGGGGTCTGATCCGATTCCATGTGCGACGACAATCGGCGTATCGATGCCATCGCCCTTTTCGAGATCGACAATGTAGAGCCGGGGTTCGGTGCTGTGCCGTGCGAAATCGACCACGACTATTTCCGCAGGGCCGATGCCGCTGCCGCGCTGGCAGACGTGCAGGTCATAACTTGCCAGCGCCTCTTCCAGCAACGCACGGTCAAGGCGGCGGGGCGGGGGGGCGGGCACGGACATTTCGGCAGAGGTCGCAGGCGTAGCCGGCATTTCAAGGTAAAGCAGCGCTAACTTTTGGCGCCGCTCGGGCAGCGCAGGGCAGGCAAGGCGTCGCGGCATGGGGGTTATAACGGCGGCAGGTTCTCCCGTGCCGGGCACGAACTGAATTTCGGATTGCGCAGGCAATGGTTGCGCGTCAACCGGCGCGCCAAAGGCTACCAACATTGCGCCGAACGAAGCGGCGAATCTTGCCCCACGATGCATGTCCGCAGGTTACAGCAAAAGCGCGGGGTTGCCAAACCCCCTCGCGGGTTCCATTTCAGCGGCGAACAGGGGCGCCCTCTTGCGCGCAGCGAACAAATCTGGAACATACCCATCCCATGAGTCTGACCCACATCCGTGTGCGCGGTGCGCGTGAACATAATCTCAAAGGCGTGGATATCGATCTGCCGCGCGATCAATTAATCGTGATCACCGGCCTGTCGGGCAGCGGCAAATCAAGCCTGGCGTTCGACACCATCTACGCCGAAGGTCAGCGCCGCTATGTCGAGAGCCTGAGCGCCTATGCACGCCAGTTCCTGGAAATGATGCAAAAGCCCGATGTTGAGCATATCGAAGGCCTTTCCCCCGCGATCAGCATCGAGCAGAAAACCACGTCGCGCAATCCCCGCTCGACCGTCGCAACGGTCACCGAAATCTATGACTATATGCGCCTGTTATGGGCGCGGGTCGGCGTGCCCTATTCGCCGGCCACCGGCCTGCCGATCACCGCGCAGACGGTGACGCAGATGGTCGATCGGGTGATGCAATTGCCCGAAGGCACGCGCGCCTATCTGCTCGCCCCGGCGGTTCGCGGGCGCAAGGGCGAATATCGCAAGGAACTGCTCGAATGGCAGAAAGCGGGCTATACCCGTGTGCGCATCGACGGCGAATTTTACGCCATTGAGGAAGCCCCCGCGCTCGACAAGAAGTATAAGCATGACATTGAGGTCGTCGTCGACCGCATCGTCGTGAAGGACGGGATTCAGACGCGTCTAGCGGACTCGTTTGAACAGGCGCTGAAACTGGCCGAAGGGCTAGCCTATGTCGATCTGGCCGACACCACCGTTGCAGAGGCGACGGGCGCCGCAGATGCCGTGCCGACAGCGTTCGGCGAGGCACGGGCGACCTTCACTCCTGCCCCTACCAACGTCACCACGAACGTGACTGGGGGCGCGATGAAAGGCACCGGCCTGCCGCCCAACCGCATCGTATTCAGCGAGAAATTCGCCTGCCCGGTCAGCGGCTTTACCCTGGCGGAGATTGAGCCCCGGCTGTTCAGCTTTAACGCGCCGCAGGGTGCCTGCCCCGATTGTGACGGGCTGGGCGAGCGGCTGGAATTTGATCCGCAGCTGGTCGTCCCCAATGAAGCGCTGAGCCTGAAGCAGGGGGCGGTTGTGCCATGGGCGAAATCCAACCCACCCAGCCCCTATTATATGCAGGTGCTCAGCTCGCTAGCGAAAGCCTATGGTTTTGACCTGACAACGCCGTGGATGAAACTGGAGCCCGACCAGCGGCTGATCATCCTATACGGCACCGGCGGCATGCCGGTGGAGCTGACCTTCATCGACGGGCGCAAAGAATATACCGTGCGCAAGGCCTTTGAAGGCGTGATCGGCAATTTGAACCGCCGCATGTTGCAAACCGACAGCGCCTGGATGCGGGAGGAACTGGGCAAGTTCCAGACCAGCCAGCCGTGCGAGACCTGCCATGGTGCAAGACTGAAGCCGGAGGCGCTGAGCGTGCGGGTGGGCGGCGCGAACATATCCGAACCCACGCGGATGAGCGTTGCCGACGCGCTCGGCTGGTTCAGCAATCTCGACGCGCAATTGACCCCGACGCAAAGCCAGATTGCCAAGGCGATCCTGAAAGAGATCAACGAACGCCTCGGCTTCCTCAACAATGTCGGGCTCGATTATCTGAACCTTGATCGCACCAGCGGCACCTTGAGCGGGGGGGAGAGCCAGCGCATCCGCCTTGCCAGCCAGATCGGATCGGGCCTGTCGGGCGTGCTCTATGTGCTCGATGAACCCAGCATCGGCCTGCACCAAAAGGATAATGACCGGCTGCTGGCCACGCTGCGCCGGCTGCGCGATCTGGGCAACACAGTGATCGTTGTCGAACATGATGAAGATGCAATCCGCACCGCCGACTGGATCGTCGATCTGGGCCCCGGCGCGGGCGTGCATGGCGGCGAAGTGATTGCCGAAGGCCCGCTGAAAAAAATCCTGAAGGCTAAGGGCAGCCTGACTGCCGATTATCTGAACGGTACGCGCGAAATCGCCGTTCCGAAAAAGCGGCGCAAGGGCAATGGCAAGAAATTGACGCTGCACGGCGCCCGCGCCAACAATCTGAAAAATGTCACGGCATCCATTCCCTTGGGAACATTCTGCTGCATCACCGGCGTATCGGGCAGCGGCAAATCCAGCTTCACCATCGACACGCTCTATGCCGCCGCGGCGCGCACATTGAACGGCGCGCGGGTGATTGCGGGCGCGCATGACAAGGTCACCGGCCTTGAACATTGCGACAAGGTGATCGACATCGACCAATCGCCCATCGGCCGCACCCCGCGATCAAACCCCGCCACCTATACCGGCGCCTTCACCAATATCCGTGATTGGTTTGCCGGCCTGCCCGAATCCGCCGCGCGTGGGTACAAACCCGGCCGTTTCAGCTTCAACGTAAAGGGCGGGCGCTGCGAAACCTGCAGCGGCGATGGCCTGATCAAGATCGAGATGCACTTCCTGCCCGACGTCTATGTGACGTGCGAGGAATGCCACGGCAAACGCTATAACCGTGAAACGCTGGAGGTGAAGTGGAAGGGCCTGTCGATCGCCGACGTGCTCGACATGACGGTTGAGGATGCCGTGGAGGTGTTCAAGGCCGTGCCGCCGATCCGCGACAAGATGGCGATGCTGGCAGAGGTCGGCCTCGGCTATGTCAAGGTCGGCCAGCAGGCAACGACCCTATCCGGTGGCGAAGCGCAGCGCGTAAAGCTCGCCAAGGAACTCAGCCGCCGCAGCACCGGCCAGACGCTCTACATATTGGATGAGCCCACCACCGGCCTGCATTTTGAGGATGTGCGCAAATTGCTGGAGGTGCTCCACCGGCTGGTCGAGCAAGGCAACAGCGTGGTGGTGATCGAGCATAATCTGGACGTCATCAAAACCGCCGACTGGATCATCGACCTTGGCCCCGAAGGCGGTGTCAAAGGCGGAGAGATTGTAGCGGAGGGCACGCCGGAAGCGGTGGTCAAGGAGCCGCGCAGCTATACGGGGCATTATTTGAAGCCGTTGCTCGACAAATCAAAATAACCCTCTCTCCTTCAGGGGAGAGGAGCGAGACTTGGCGCCTTAGCTTTAGCGAAGGTGCTTAGTCGCAGCGGAGAGGGGCTGAAACTGTGAGGCGATGCCCAGCCCCCTCCACGTCGTCTAATTGCTTGCAGCAATAAGACTTCGCACCTCTCCCCTGAAGGAGAGAGGGAAAGCCCCCCTTCACATCGCGCCGCGCCGCCCCATATAGCCCGCAACAATGACAGGAGGTTCCCCCCGATGCGCCATATCCGTTTCTCGCTTGCTTTTGCCCCCGTCGCGCTGCTCGCGCTTTCTGCCTGTGGTGAAGGCGGGATGGTGGATGAGAATCTCAAATCAACCGTGCGCCAGTCGATCGTTTCCAGCTGCGCGGCGACGGCAGAGGGTCAAGTGCCGGAGGGCGTCAATGTCGATCTGGATAAGCTGTGCGATTGCGCCGCCGACAAGTTGATGGCGGGCAAGAGCGTGCAGGAACTGGTCGCCAACCCGCCGACCAGCGTCGAGGATCTTGCCCCGATCAAGGAATGCCTAAGTGAAATCGGCCCCGTCACCGTCGCCCCTGCGCCGGAGGGGTGATCGGCTAACCGATAAAGCTGCGCGCTTTTGCGATGGCCTCTGCCATTCCGGCGCGCATCTCCGCCCATGCCGCGCGTTCGTCGACGGCATCCTCTGGCAGAGTCACCTCAATCAGGTCGATCCCGGCCCAGATCATCCCTGCATACCAATCCGCCCCGACTTTCAGCGTTTCGGCATGGTGCGGGATCGAATCATAAAGGATGATACGGATTTCCTCTGGCCGTTCAAACCAGGTCATCAGGCAATAGACGACATTGCCCACCATCTCGGCCTCCAGCAGCGCGCGGCGGCCAAGGCCATGATGATCAAAACTAGCCTCTGCATCGGGATAGGCGGCATAGAAACGCTCCATTAGCGGCGCAGTGATATCGCCAATCGCATCGCCCGCGCGCTCCAGTCCGCGTTCGACCAGCGCCCGTTTCGCCTGCCTGTCATCCATCGCCTGCCTGCGCCCCTCCGCCTCGAAACCCGTGTGGCACAGTGCACCGCATGCGGGAATTGATATCAATCAACGCCCGCGCGGTGGTGCGGCGCGTCAGTTGCCAAGCCGTGCGTCGACCAAGGCCTTGATGTCGGCCTCTGGCCGGGCGCCATAATGGCTGATCACCTCTGCCGCGCAGACAGCGCCCATGGTAAGGCAGGCCTGCAGATCACGGCCCTGCGCAAGGCCGGCAAAGACGCCCGCGGCAAACAGGTCCCCTGCGCCAGTGGTATCGACCAGCCGGTCAACCGGTTCCGCCGCGACCTCGGCCCGTTCGCCGCCCTGCACGGCAATCGCGCCATCTTCGCCACGAGTGCAGACCAGCAAGGGCACCTTGGCGGCAATTTGCGCCACTGCCGCTTCAAAATCTTCGGTACCGGCAAGCGCCTTTATCTCCACCTCATTGGCGAACAAAATGTCGATCCGCCCTGCATCCATCTCCGCCAGGAAATCGGGGCCGTGGCGCGCGATGACAAATGCGTCAGACAGGGTCAGCGCTACCTTGCGCCCGGCGGCGCGGGCCAGATCGATCGCGCTGCGCATCGCGGCGCGCGGTTCTTCCGGATCCCAGAGATAGCCTTCGAGATAGAGGATCGCGGCGCTCTGGATCAATTCGGGGTCGATCAGTTGCGCGGGCAGAAATTGCGACGCGCCAAGGAAGGTGTTCATCGTGCGCTGCGCATCGGGCGTCACCAGAATCAGGCAGCGCGCGGTCGGCGGCTGGCCGGGGCGGGCAGGCACGGTGAAATCGATGCCGGTGGCGCGAATGTCATGCGCGAACACCTCACCCAACTGGTCGTCGGCAACCTGCCCGATAAAGGCGGTCTTGTGGCCAAGGCGGGCAAGCCCTGCCAGCGTGTTCGCCGCGCTGCCGCCGCTGACCTCGCGGCCGGGGCCCATCGCGTCATATAATGCCTGTGCCTGATCGGCATCGATCAGCGTCATCCCGCCCTTGTTCAGCGCCTGTGCGGCGATGAAGGCGTCGTCGGCGTCGGAAATTACATCCACAATGGCGTTACCAATGGCGAGGACATCATATTTCGGCTGGGTCATGGAACATCCCTGAAAAGCGTTTGTCGCGCCCTAGTGCGGCGGCCGGAATTGCGCAAGTCGGGCAAGGAGTGACTTGCATCCATAATACAGCTCGACTATTCCCCTGACCCATGTTGCGTGCAATCTCGCTCGGCTTTGCGAGCCTGTCTGAAAGGCGGATTCTGTCGATCCTGCTGACGGTGATGGTGCTGACGCTGTTGCTGCTGATCGTGCTGGGCATCGGCCTGTGGTTCGGGATCGATCAAGCCGTTGAGGCGCTGGGCCTTTCCGATTCCAACCTGTTAAGCGCGGTGGCGACATTTGCGGTGATGGCGATTGCGGGGCTGGTGTTGTTTCGCAGTATCGCGGTAGCAATCACCTGGGTCTTTTCCGACGATATTATCGATATCATCGAGGCGCGCCATTACCCGTTCGAAGCGGCGCGGGGGAAGCGGCCGACCAATATCCAATCGCTGCGCATGGGGCTGCGCTCTGCGGCGCGGGCGCTGGGTTATAACCTCCTCGCCTTGCCCTTTTACCTGATGTTGCTGATCACCGGATTTGGCGCGCCCCTGATGTTCCTAGGCGTTAACGCGATCCTGCTGGGCCGCGATCTGGAGGATATGCTGACCGCCCGGCACGGCCACCACCTTGCCGGCTTTACCAAAGGCGAAAGGCTGCTGCTCGGGCTTGCCGGATCGGCGGGGATGATGGTGCCACTGCTGCAATTTGTGGTACCCGTAGTGGCCACCAGCGCCGCTGTGCATCTGGCGCATGGAAAGCAGAGGAGCATGGCCCGATGAAACAGCGTATGATCCTGGTTGCGGCAACTCTGCTGCTCTCCGCCTGTGGCGGGGCGGCTCCGCAAGCGCGTCCGCAGGCTGTGCCCGTGCCGATCGACAAGCCCGCCAGCGCGGCCCCAGCGCCCCGACCGATGCTGTCGACCCGCGGGCTGGAGGCGGTGATAGGCAAGGATGCCAATGCGCTGATCCGCTTGTTCGGCCAGCCGCGACTGGATGTGATCGAAGTGCAGGGCCGCAAGCTGCAATTTAGCGGGCGGGCGTGCATTCTTGACGCCTATCTCTATCCCGATGGTCGCAATGGTGCCGAAATCGTCACCCATATCGATGCCCGGCGCAGCGATGGCGCCGAGGTTGACCGCGCCCAATGCGTCAATGCGCTGATGGCGCGCTGATCCTCCATTCCTCGCACACGGACTGATCCGTTTCCGCGGCGCGGCGCACATCGCGCTCCTTTTCAAACCGGACGGAATCAAGCTGCGCCAATGCCCAGATCGCGGCGCCGCGGACAAGCGGGCTCGCATCATCGAGCAAGCTCGTCAATGGCTCGGTCAACCGCGAATCTCCACTATTGCCTGCCGCGATCACCGCATTGCGGACGAAACGATCTCGCCCTGTCCGCTTGATCGGCGTCCCTGCAAAGAGCGCGCGGAACGCAGGATCGTCAAGCGCGAGAAGCGCCGATAGCGGCATGTTCGACAGCTCCAGTCGCTGCGCCAGCGCCTTATGGACAGAGGCAGTTTGCGCAAATTTGTTCCAGGGGCAGACCGCAAGGCAATCGTCACAACCATAGATGCGGTTACCCATCGGCTTTCGAAATTCGTGCGGGATCGGCCCCTTATGCTCGATCGTCAGATAGGAAACGCAGCGCCGGGCATCGACCCGATAGGGCGCCGGAAAGGCATCGGTCGGGCAGGCAGACTGGCAGGCGTTGCAAGATCCGCAGCGGTCGCTGCCCGGAACATCGGGTTCCAGCTCGGCGGTGGTGTAGATCGCACCCAGCAACAGCCAGCTGCCATGATCGCGGCTCACCAAATTGCTGTGCTTGCCCTGCCAGCCCAGACCTGCAGCCTGCGCCACTGCCTTTTCAAGCACCGGCGCGGTATCGACAAATACCTTCACCTGATCGCCTGTCTGCCCGACAAACCATTGCGCCAGCCGCTTGAGTGCGCCTTTCACGACATCGTGATAATCTTTGCGCTGGGCATAGACAGAGATACGCCCGGCACCTTGCACATCAGCCAGCGGATCGGTTTCGGGGGCATAGCTCATCCCCAGCATAATCACCGAGCGCACTTCGGGCCAAAGGCCGTCTGGGCTGGCACGCTGATCCACACGGTCAGCCATCCAGAGCATATCGCCATGCCGACCTTCGGAAAGCCATTGGCGCAGCCGTTCGCCGGCGACCGGTGCCAGACTGCCGGGCGCGATCCGGCAATCGGCAAAGCCTTCGGCCGCCGCCCTCTCCTTCAGCGCGTTAACCATATTTGTCTTGTGTCTTTTCACGCGCCGTCCCTAATTGGGGTCCATCACTTTCAGGATGAGTTATCGATATGCATGCAATCGAGGCACGCGGGCTTGTCAAGAAGTTCGACGATTTTCGCGCGGTTGACGGGATCGACCTGAACGTCCCGGAAGGCAGCATCTACGGCATATTGGGACCAAACGGAGCGGGCAAGACGACGACGATCCGCATGCTGCTGGGGATTATCGACCCCGATGAAGGCACACGCATGCTGCTCGGTTCAGACAGGCCGCTCAGCCAGTCGAAACTCGTGGGCTATCTTCCAGAGGAACGCGGACTGTATCAGTCGATGCGCGCGGTCGACACCATCGCCTTTATGGGTGCCCTGCGCGGGCTGCCGCTGAAGGAAGGAGCCGCACGCGGACGGCAGTTAATGGAGGATGCGGGGCTGGGCTATGCCGCAGACCGGCAAATCCGGCAATTGTCAAAAGGCATGGCGCAAACAGTGCAGTTGTTGGGCACGATCGTTCACAATCCGCGATTGATTGTCCTAGACGAACCCTTCTCCGGTCTCGACGCGCTTAATCAAGCCAAGTTGGAACGGATGATCCGGGCGCAGGCGGAACGCGGCGTCACCGTCATCTTTTCAACCCATGTCATCGCCCATGCCGAACGATTATGTGAGCGGATCGCAATCATCGCAAAGGGCAAAGTCAGTTTCGAAGGGCTAGTATCCACCGCCCGCGACCGGTTAAAGCCGCAGGTGCATCTGGAAACCGAAAATGCCGACGGGCCTTGGCGCAAGGCATTGCCCGATGATGCGCGCCATGAAGGCAATTGGTGGCACTTCACTTTGCCCGATAGCGGCGTCGAGCCCCTGCTGACCGCGCTGGTCGAGGGCAAGGCCGGGGTTCGGTCGTTATCAATCGAACGGCCCGGCCTGCACGACGCTTTTGTCGCCATTGCCGGCGAGGATGCCGCCGCTGAAATGAACCAACCGACGGCGGAGGAACTGCTGTGATCGAAACCATTCGCGCTGCTTTCGTGATTGGTCGCAGGGATTTCAATGCGATCATCTTTTCCAAAGCCTTTTTCTTCTTCTTGCTCGGCCCCCTATTTCCGCTTCTCGTCGGCGGAGCCGCGGGGCTGGTCGGCGGACAAGTAGCGCGGGATATCGACCGACCGGTTATCGGTATCGCGATGAATGCGTCTGAAGGCGAAAAGCTGATTGCCGCGCGGGAGATGCTCGCCACCGAAATGGGCCAGCGGCGCCTGCCCGAAATGAAGCTGCTCGATCCGGCAACCGCTGCGACCGATCCGGAGTCGCTGCTGCGTGATAAGTCCAACGGTCTTGCTGCGGTTCTAAGCGGCAATCTAGACCAACCGATTTTGACCGGCACATCTGGGCCTGTTGACAATTGGCGCGGCGAAGTCGCCCTGCTCAGCGCCCATGCGCGTAGCGGCGATGCCCTGGCCTTACCCAAGTTGGAAACGCGCCTTGTTCAGCAAAGTGCGGGCAATGAAAAACAGCAACGGCTGATCACGGCGCAGGGATCGCAAATGATCCTTTTCATGCTCACCATATTGCTTGCCGGCATGGTCCTTTCGAACCTGGTCGAGGAGAAGGCAAACAAGATAATCGAGATACTCGCCGCCTCGGTTCCGATGGACGCGGTTTTCCTTGGCAAGCTGTTCGCGATGCTCGCCATGGCGTTCGTAGGCATCACCGTGTGGACGATAGTCGGTTTCGGGCTGTCCAGCTTGTCACAGACTGCTCTACCCAATTTCCCTGCGCCCGCAGTCGGCTGGCCGATGTTCATCCTTCTCGGCATCGCCTATTTTACGACCGCCTATCTGATCCTCGGCTCACTATTTCTGGGAATTGGCGCGATGGCAGCCACGGTGCGCGAGGTGCAGACGCTCTCGATGCCGGTCACGATGCTGCAGTTGATCAACTTCTTTTTCGCAATGTACACTGTTGCGAAAATGGGCCAGCCGATCGAGATCTTCGCCTGCATCTTCCCCTTCACCTCGCCTTTTGCGATGATCGCCCGCGCCGCGCAGGATGCCACGCTTTGGTATCATCTGGTTGCGCTGGTCGGACAGGGACTGTTTGCGCTTCTCATCCTGCGACTGGGCGTTTTTCTGTTCCGCCGCAATGTCATGAAATCGGGCAGTGCAGGGCGCATCAAGGAATCGAAAGGACGTAAGCTTTTCGGTCTGGTCCGGTTGCCGGGCGCGTCGGGCAGGTAAAGATAGGTTGCTTATCGAAACGGGATTGACATTGTTGTCAGCAATGCCAATTTTGATGTTGAGAAGAGGATCCCAGAATCATGGCCACTGCCCCTGCAATCGATACGCCTGCAACCGAAAATGCCGAACAACTGCCTTGGGAAATCAACCAGGCACCCCACGAATGGGATGTTTCGCGACCTGAAATCTATGTCGAGGACCGCTGGCATCCGATCTTCAAATCGATGCGCGAACGCGCACCGATCAATAAGATTGTCGGGTCCGATTTCGGCGATTTCTGGAACATTACCACGCTGAAGGCAATTCAGCACGTTGAGGCGTTGCCAGATATCTATTCCTCGTCGTTTGAACATGGCGGGATCACACTGATCGGCGATGAAGACGCCAAAATCCCCGAGGAAGAGCGAGTGATCATGCCGATGTTCATCGCGATGGACCGGCCAAAGCATACAGAGGAACGGCGCGTTATCGCGCCCGCCTTCACCCCTGGTGAAATGGAACGCACGGCGATCGATATCCGCCGCCGCACAAGCGAATTGCTCGACTCGCTGCCGGTGGGCCAAAGTTTTGATTGGGTCGACAAGGTATCGATCGAACTGACGACACAAATGCTTGCGATCCTTTTCGATTTTCCTTGGGAAGATCGGCGCAAACTGACTGAATGGTCTGACTGGGCAGGTGATGTTGAACTGTTCCGCACTGAGGAAACGCGCAAAGCACGGCTTGCCAAGATGTTCGAAATGGGCGCCTATTTCCAGAACCTCTGGAACGAGCGCAAAAATCGGGGCGAAGCACCTGACCTTATCAGCCGTATGATCCATTCGCCGATGAAGGACATGAGTCAGCTCGAATATATGGGCAATTTGATCCTACTGATCGTCGGCGGCAATGATACGACGCGCAACTCAATGTCCGGCTATGCCTATGGTCTGGAGCAATATCATGACGAACGCGAAAAATTGGAACAGAACCCGGCGCTGATCCCCAATGCGGTTTCGGAAATCATCCGGTGGCAGACGCCACTCGCCCATATGCGCCGCACTGCGCTGCGCGATCATGACCTGTTCGGTGCGCCCATCAAGAAGGGCGACAAGATTGGCATGTGGTATCTTTCTGCCAATCGTGACGAGAGCGTGTTCGACAATCCGGACAAGCTGGTCGTCGATCGCGAAAATGCCCGTCGCCACCTGTCATTCGGTTATGGCATCCACCGCTGCGTCGGTGCGCGCCTTGCCGAATTGCAGATCCGTGTGCTGCTGGAAGAGATGGCTGCCCGCCGCCTGCGCGTTAATGTGATAGGCGAACCGGTGCGGGTCGCCGGCTGCTTCGTACATGGCTACCGCTCGATGCAGGCCGAACTGACCAAATATTGACCCGCGACTGAGAGCTTTTGGTTGTCCTGCCCAGTCTGGTTAGGACGGCGAGAGGATATTAGAGATGCTAAGCAAACGCGATTTCCTCAAATGGGGATTGGCTTCAACGCTGGCCTTGACCTCAGGCGCAGCTGCGTTCGCGCGCAACGCCTTTCCGGTTACAAAGAGCGATGCGGAATGGCGGCGGATTCTGCCGCCTGCCGCCTATCGGGTATTGCGCGAGGAAGATACGGAACCTCCATTTTCCAGCCCGCTGAACAAGGAAAAGCGCCGCGGCAATTTCCTGTGTGCCGGCTGTGGGCAGAAACTCTTTAACTCAGCCACAAAATATGAAAGCGGAACTGGCTGGCCAAGTTTCTATGCCCCTATCCGCGGCGGGATCGGCACCAAGATGGATTATGGGCTGCACCTTCCCCGGGTTGAGGTGCATTGTTCCAACTGCGGCGGCCATATCGGCCATGTCTTTGATGACGGGCCAAAACCCACTGGCAAGCGCTATTGCATGAACGGCGTCGCGATGAAGTTCGAGCCGGTCTGACCGGCCTTATTTGGGTTCGCCAATACCCGAAAAATCCAGCTCAGCGGGCTTTTTGGGCTCTTCGGCTTTTCCGCCGCGCTCGATAATACCCAAGATGGCGCTGGCTCGCCCGTCTTGCGCTGCATATTCGCGCGCGCTGAGCCCGGCAACGGTATCGCGCTTGTCCGGATTGGCGCCTGCGCGCATCAAGATACGCACCATATCTGCATTGCGTAGCTGCACCGCACGGATCAGCGCGGTTTCGCCGCTGCGATTGGTGGCATCTACCACAGCCTTATATTTGATCAGCTTTTCCACGCCCTCGCTGAAGCCCAGCTGGGTCGCGACCATCAACGGCGTGGTACCGCGCCTGTCGGCAATATTGGGGTTTGCGCCCTTTGCGAGCAAATAGGTGAGCCAGACATCGTCGCGCCGCGCGGTCACGATATGCAATGCAGTCTCACCGCTGCCATCGCGCTTTGTGTTGATGATCACTGCGCCCGATCCAGGCTCGTTGATGAAACGCTCGACATCCTCACCCTTGCGATCTTCGACCGCCTTGAGGAAATTATAGCTATCGGAAAATTGGGCCATCGCTGGCTGTGCAAAAACAGCCACGGTCAACGCAGCGATCGTCACACTTATGCGTTTCCAACCGGTATTTCCCATAACCCCTGTCCTATTTCTTTAAGTCGCAGCTTGAAAACATGCCCCTAACAGACCATTCATGGCTACGTCATGAACAAAATTTTTCTTCCCTGCCTTGCCGCCCTCGCGCTTTCGGCCTGTAACGCCGAAACCAGCCAGCCACCATTGACTGATGCGCCCTTGGCCGGCGCCGCCATCGGCGGACCGTTCACCTTGAACGATCAGGATGGCAAGCAGCGCAGCTATGATGAATTCCAAGGCAAGTATCGCCTCGTCTATTTCGGTTATACCCAATGCCCGGATATCTGCACCCCCGACATGCAGAACATGATGGCAGGTCTGAAGGCGTTCGAAAAAGCAAATCCGGAACTTGGGGCCAAGGTGCAACCGCTGTTCATCACTGTCGATCCCAAGCGCGACACGCCGGCCGTGCTCAAGCAATTTGTTTCGTCCTTTCACCCCCGCTTGATCGGCCTGACCGGCAACGAAGAACAGATCGCCGCCGCGACCAAATCCTTTGCGATCTATGCCGCACAGGTAGAAGGGTCATCACCGGAAAACTATCTGATGAGCCATAGCCAGACACCCTATCTGATGGGCCCGGATGGCAAGCCACTGGCGTTGATCCCTGCCGACACCCCGAACAGCGAGGCCAATGAAGGAGCACCCGAGCTGGTTGCTGCCGAACTCGCCAAATGGGTGCGCTGATTTGACCGAAACCCCCTTCTGGGAAAAGCCAGTTGCCAGCCTGACGCGTGAGCAATGGGAGGCATTGTGCGACGGCTGTGGCAAATGCTGTCTGCACAAGGTCGAGGATGAAGATTCAGGCCGCATCTATCCGACCAATGTCGCCTGCAAATTGCTCGATATCGAAAGTTGCCGCTGCGCCGATTATCGGCACCGGCGTATGCATGTTCCCGATTGCATCCGGCTGACGCCGCGCAGCATCGATCAATATCCCTGGCTGCCTGAAAGCTGCGCCTATGTGCTGCGCAGCCGTGGCGAACCACTGCAGGATTGGCATTATCTGGTCTGTGGCGATCGCGATGCTGTGCATCGCGCTGGCATTTCGGTGAAAGGTCGGGCAGTGTCCGAACTCCATGCTGGACCTCTTGAAAACCATATTGTCGAGCAGCCTCTCTGACCCGCGGGGCGGTGACCCACTGATCGATATTGAAGGGCAGCAGGTGCCGATCCGCATCCGCAGGTCGGCACAAGCGCGGCGCATTTCGCTGCGCGCAGATGCCGTGCGGCGTGAAATCCGAATCACAATGCCGGTCTATGCACCGACCCAGACCGCGCTCGAATTTGTCGAGGCGAAGAAACAGTGGATTGCTGCGCGGCTGGAAAGCGCACCGGCTGCGGCACCCATTGCCGCTGGATCGACGATCGCATTTGAAGGAGAACCTCACCGCATCGACTGGTCGGCCGATGCGCCGCGCCGGGTAGAGCGTTATATCGGCAATGATGGTGCCGCGCTGCGCGTAGGCGGCCCTGAAGACATGGCAGGGGCACGAGTGCTCCGCTGGCTGAAGGAAGAGGCGCGCCGCGCCATGACCGACGACTTGGCTGAATATTGCGCCAAAGCAGGAGAGGCTCCGCCCAGGCTGTCCCTCGGCGATCAGCGCAGCCGTTGGGGCAGCTGTTCGTCACGCGGCACGATCTCGATGAGCTGGCGACTGATCATGGCCCCCGCGTCGGTCCGCCGATCCGTCATCGCGCATGAAGTCGCACATATGCGCCACATGGATCACAGCCCCGCCTTTTACCGATGGTTTGAAGAGATATTTGAAGGCGACCGCAAGGCTGCTGACCGTTGGCTCAAAATGCACGGTACCGCATTGCAGCTTGTCGGCCGTTCACAGCACTGACCGGACAGAAGGGATCCTTCGCACAATAGGGTTCAGATCCGGAGTCCAGTTTTTCGATGGGAAATGGTGGAGCCTAGGGGAGTCGAACCCCTGACCTCTTGCATGCCATGCAAGCGCTCTACCAACTGAGCTAAGGCCCCATCTGCCGCAAGCAAGGCGGCTATGTGTATTTTAGAGGCGCGCCTTTAGGCGGACTGCACCCTGATTTGCAAGCGGGAAAATGGCTTTGCCACCATTCCCCCGCCAGATTTCTTACTGCTCGTCGCCGTCGTCGTCAGTGCCTGCAACACCGAGGTCGTCGTCGCCGCCAAGATCGACATCATTGTCGGGCGAAACGTCGCCATCTACAGCATCCACATCGATATCGAGATCGTCATCGGCAAGATCGGCATCGTCCTGCTTCTTTTCGACTTCTTCGAACGGAAGCGGCTGCTTCGATTTCAGCACAGGTTCGGGGTGCCACTGGTTGCCGCACTCAATGCACTCAACCGGTTCATCTTTGGTCAGATCGTAGAATCGCGTGCCGCATTTCGGGCAGGTGCGCTTCGTTCCCCATTCAGCCTTCACCATGGTGGGCCTCTTGTCCTTTCAAAATTTCTGATGATGCGGGTCAATCAGACTCGCGACAAATCGGCGCCGCCCCTGCCACATGTTGGCGCGGCTGTCAAAATCTGAGTTCTTCCTCCGCCGGCGAAAGCGCTTGCTGTGTTGAGCAAGCGGGATTGTTGACTTGATCGTGAAGCCGCAGCAAAGCACCGGACAATGCACGCAAACACGCCCCAACCTCGCTCATTCGCACCATCCGGCCCGTTGCGCGGAACCGTGCGCGTGCCCGGCGACAAATCGATCAGTCACCGTTCGCTGATGCTTTCAGCACTGGCGGTTGGCGAAAGCCGGGTAACGGGACTGCTGGAGGGCGAAGACGTCCTTGCCACCGCCGCCGCGATGCGCGCCATGGGTGCGACGATCGAGCGCCTTGGCGAAGGCGAATGGCGCATTCACGGGGTCGGCGTGGGCGGGTTGTTGCAGCCGCAAAACGCGCTCGACATGGGCAATAGCGGCACATCGACCCGGCTGTTGATGGGTCTGGTCGCGAGTCACGCAATCAGCGCCACCTTTATCGGCGATGCCAGCCTTTCAAAGCGCCCGATGGGGCGGGTCATCGATCCGCTGTCGCTGACCGGCGCGGAATTCACCGCGAGCCCCGGTGGCCGACTGCCGCTGATGGTGCGCGGCATCTGCCCCGCGGTGCCGATCAGCTATCGCCTTCCGGTTGCCAGCGCACAGGTGAAGTCGGCGGTGCTGCTTGCAGGTCTCAATACCCCCGGCATTACTGAAGTGATCGAACCAGTCCCGACGCGCGATCATAGCGAGCGGATGCTGGCAGGCTTTGGCGCAGAACTCTCGGTCGAAACCGATGCGAAAGGCATCCGCCATATCCGCCTTGTCGGCGAGGCCGAACTGAAACCGCAGGTGATCGAGGTTCCCGGCGATCCATCCAGCGCTGCTTTCCCGGTTGTTGCCGCGCTGATCACCCCGGGCAGCGAAGTCACCGTCACCCATGTCGGCATGAACCCGACCCGCACCGGTATATTCCAGATGCTGGAGGCGATGGGCGCCGACCTAACCTATTCAAACGAACGTATAGTTGGCGGCGAACCAGTCGCCGACATCACCGCACGGCATTCGGCGCTGACGGGCATCGAAGTTCCTCCCGATGTCGCACCGAGCATGATCGACGAATTCCCCGTTTTCTTTGTGGCGGCCAGCATGGCGCAGGGGCGCACCATTACCAGCGGGCTCGACGAACTGCGCGTCAAGGAAAGCGATCGGCTTGCGTTAATGGCGGCAGGGCTGATCGCGATTGGCGCAAAGGTCGAGGAGCGTGAGGACGGCCTTGTGATCGACGGCAGCGGCGGCGAACCGCTTGAGGGCGGAACAACCATCGCCAGCGCGCTCGATCACCGCATCGCAATGAGCTTTGCGGTGTCGGGGCGGCATTGTTATCATAGCGTAACGGTGGACGATGTGTCGCCAATTGCGACCAGTTTTCCGACATTCGAGGCAATGTTAGCGGAGCTCTCGGGCCAATGATCATCGCGGTCGATGGCCCCACTGCATCGGGCAAAGGT
This sequence comes from Sphingobium sp., assembly GCA_035196065.1. Lineage (NCBI taxonomy): Bacteria > Pseudomonadati > Pseudomonadota > Alphaproteobacteria > Sphingomonadales > Sphingobiaceae > Sphingobium > Sphingobium sp. The sequence goes on along the minus strand of CP136575.1, from coordinate 1,117,067 downwards.
ACGATATCACGGGCACTAGCCGCGCATTATGACTTGCCCTGGCTCGACACCGGATTGCTGTATCGTGCGGTCGGCCGACAGGTCGAACTGAACGGCGGCAATGCCGATGATCCGGCCGATGCACTCGCCGCCTGTGTCTTTCCGGACAGCCTGCTCGACGATCCCGTCTTGCGCGACGAAGCAACCGGTGGGCTGGCCAGCCGCGTATCGATCCACCCCCGGGTCCGCGCGGCCCTAAACCAGCGACAGGTTGATTTTGCCAACCAGCCGGGCGGCGCGGTGCTCGACGGGCGCGATATCGGCACAGTGATCGCACCAAATGCCGATGCAAAACTGTTCGTCACCGCCTCTGCAGAGGTGCGGGCAACGCGACGGTATGACGAGATGCGTGGACGCGGGATCGCGGCAAATTATGAAACCATATTGGCCGATATAAAGGCGCGCGACAAACGTGACAGCGAACGCACCGACGCCCCCCTGAAAGCCGCGGAAGACGCGGTCTTGCTAGATAATGGCAACTTGACTATAGGCGCAGCCGTTCAAGCCGCAATTGCCGCTGTGGAGGCTCGCCTCCAACGCAGCTAAGCGGAGGGGCGTTGCCATTGCACAACGCCGTCGCCCTGAACTTGTTTTAGGGTCTATTTCGCCTCTGCACCCTTTGGTCTGTGTGGCACGATGGATGCTGAAACAGGTTCAGCACGACGATGATGCAAGACGCTAACCCTCTTAAAACGAACGCTTTATTGGCATGGGGTCAATAAGGCATTCTGGTCAAAGACCATCGGAACCAACCGATTGGCCGGATAAAGCGTAAGCAAGGACACCCAAATTATGGCAAGTTCGCCGAACCCTACACGCAACGATTTTGAAGCGTTGCTCAACGAATCACTCGGTGGTGCAGAAGGCGGTTTTGAAGGCCGCGTCGTCAAGGGCACCGTAACCGCAATCGAAAACGACTTCGCGATGATCGACGTCGGCCTCAAGAGCGAAGGCCGCGTGGCCCTGCGCGAATTCTCGATGCCCGGCCAGAAGGCTGACCTGAACGTCGGCGACGAAGTCGAAGTCTATGTCGACCGCGTTGAAAACATGAACGGTGAAGCCGTGCTGTCGCGCGACCGCGCGCGCCGCGAAGCCGCATGGGACAAGCTGGAAGGCGAATTCGCCGCTGGCAATCGCGTCGAAGGCGTCATCTTTGGCCGCGTCAAGGGTGGCTTCACTGTCGACCTTGGCGGCGCCGTTGCGTTCCTTCCCGGCAGCCAGGTTGACGTTCGCCCCGTGCGCGACGTTGGCCCGCTGATGGATATCGCGCAGCCGTTCCAGATCTTGAAGATGGATCGTCGCCGCGGCAATATCGTCGTTTCGCGCCGCGCTATCCTTGAAGAGACCCGCGCTGAACAGCGTTCGGGCCTGATCCAAAATCTCGCCGAAGGCCAGATCATCGAGGGCGTCGTCAAGAACATCACCGATTATGGTGCGTTTGTTGACTTGGGCGGCATCGACGGTCTGTTGCACGTCACCGACATCAGCTACAAGCGGATCAACCATCCGTCCGAGATGATCAACATCGGCGACACGGTGAAGGTACAGATCGTCCGCATCAACAAGGATACGCAGCGCATCAGCCTTGGCATGAAGCAGCTCGAATCGGATCCTTGGGAAGGCGCGATCGCGAAATATCCGGTCGGCGCACGTCTGTCGGGCGCTGTCACCAACATCACCGAATATGGTGCATTCATCGAACTCGAACCTGGCATCGAAGGCTTGGTCCATGTTTCGGAAATGTCCTGGACCAAAAAGAACGTCCACCCTGGCAAGATCGTATCGACCAGCCAGGAAGTCGATGTTGTCGTTCTCGACGTCGATATGGACAAGCGCCGCATCAGCCTTGGCATCAAGCAGGCGCAGTCCAACCCCTGGGAAGCTTTTGCAGAAAAGCACCCGGTCGGCTCGACCGTCGAAGGCGAAGTCAAGAATGCGACCGAATTCGGCCTGTTCATCGGTCTCGATGGCGATGTCGACGGCATGGTCCACATGTCAGATATCGCATGGGGCATTTCGGGCGAAGACGCGCTTCACCTTCACCGCAAGGGCGAAACCGTCAAGGCCATTGTCCTCGACATCGATTCGGAAAAAGAGCGTATCAGCCTTGGTATCAAGCAGCTTGAAAAGGGCGCCCCGTCCGCTGGTGGTGCAGCTTCGGCAAGCGGCCTGAAGAAGGGCGCGACGGTTACCGTCTCCGTTCTTGAAGTGCGCGACGGCGGCCTTGAAGTTCAGGCTGGCGAAGATGGTGCCACCGGCTTCATCAAGCGCGCCGACCTTGGCCGCGACCGCGACGAACAGCGCCCCGACCGCTTCCAGGTTGGTCAGAAGTTTGACGCGATGATCACCGGTTTCGACCGTTCGAAAAAGCCGAACTTCTCGATCAAGGCGCTGCAACTCGCCGAAGAGAAGCAGGCCGTCGAGCAATATGGTTCGTCGGATTCGGGCGCATCGCTTGGCGACATCCTTGGGGAAGCCCTGAAGAGCGCGAAGAAATAATCGCATCCAAATAACAAAAGGGGGGCTGTTTCGTTCTGAAACGGCCCCCTTTTTCATGTGCGGGCAATGTTACATTTGATGAGAATGGCATTGATACCGAACTGTTTTTCTGCCACCTTTTTAAGGGTGATGGGGAAATGGAACCGAGTCTGGATGGGCGCGGTTCGCAATGGAGGCAAATGCCGTGATCCGATCAGAACTGGTCAAAAAACTGGAAGCAGAAAACCCGGGAATGACGGGTGATGAAATCGAACGTATCGTCGACCTGTTTTTCAGCCAGGTCAGTCAAAGGCTGGCTGATGGCGGGCGAGTCGAGATTCGCGGTTTTGGCGCTTTCTCCACCCGCAGCCGCAACCCCCGCAAAGGACGCAACCCGCGCACCGGCACCGCCGTTGATGTTCCGGCAAAACGCGTTCCCTATTTCAAACCCGGCAAGGAAATCCGGGAACGCCTGAACAAATAAGGCCTTCCGACCAACTGCAAATACAGCACTGGCATCTGATGACGCCTTGTGCCATTTGCGACGGCGTGCGGACGTGGCGAAACCGGTAGACGCAACAGACTTAAAATCTGTCGCCCTTTGGGCGTGCGGGTTCAAGTCCCGCCGTCCGCACCATTTTTTGCAAAACGCAATGCAGAGGTGCTGCCAAAATGATTGCGCAGTTGCCCTCAAGCCAGCCTCAGCCTAGTCATGCGCAATGATGCGCTGGTTGCTTCCATTCCTTGCCCTGATGCTGACAGCATGTGGCGGCACCGGCATAAGCCAGCGCGATCCCCAAACAATAATCCGCCTAACGGAAGCCGATTCGCGTAGTCTGGATCCGCAGATGGTATCCGACCTTGCATCAATCCGAATCGCCGCAGACCTGTTTGAAGGCCTGACCCGTTTCAACGCCAGCGGCAGTGCAGAGGCGGGCCTTGCCGAAAAATGGGCCGTCAGCGCGGACGGACTGCGCTGGACATTCCAGTTGCGACCGGCGCTGAAATTTTCCGACGGCAGCCCAATCGCCGCATCGGTTTTCCCGCGCGCCTTTGACCGGATCATCGATGAGAAGAGCGGATCGCCCCATAGTGCGCTTTTCGGCATTATTGAGAAAATCGCCGCCCCTGATGATCGCACCGTTGTGGTCAGCCTGAAAAGCCCTTTTCCGCAGTTGCCGGCATTGCTAGCACATCCTGCCATGGCGGCGCTGCCCTTTCACCGTATCGACACGAAAGGGCAAGAATGGACGGCTGACCGGCCGCTGGTGTCGAGCGGCGCTTACCGCCTGACCGAATGGCGGCTGAACCAGCGGTTGACGCTGGACGGCAATCCCCAATGGCATGACGGTCGGCCACGCACGAAACGGATTTTCTGGCAGCCCATGGACAATCTCAACTCGGCGATGCGACTTGTTCTATCTGGCGGGGCTGATTCTGTCGGAGAATATACTCCTGGCCGCCATCACTGGCTGCGCCAGCATCATCCCGATCTGGTGCGCAATAGCCCCTATTTGGGAACCTACTACTTTGCCTTCAACACGCGCCAGCCTCCCTTTGACGACGCACGTGTTCGCCGGGCTCTTTCTATGGCTATCGATCGCGAGTGGATGGCGCGCAAGATGGTCAATGCGGGCAACCAGCCTGCATGGGGATTATTGCCGCCTGGGCTCGATGGCGGCACCCCTTACCGTCCGACTTGGGCAGAGACCGCCCCGGCGGCGCGGCTGCAGCAGGCTCGCGCACTGCTGGCAGAGGCAGGCTATGGCCCTCAACGGCCGCTACGATTCGAGATCCGCTTCAACAGTTCTACCGAGCATCGGCGGGCCGCAGTTGCGATGGCGACCATGTGGCGGCAGTTGGGCGTGGATGCACGACTGCTTAACAGCGAAGCCAGCCTGCATTTTGACAGCCTGAAGCGCGCCGATTTCGAATTTGCCCGTTCGGGATGGATTGCCGATCTGCCCGCGCCGGAAAATTTCCTTGCGGTCCACCGCAGCGATGCCGGCGCGCAAAATTACTCCGGCTATGCCAATCCGCAATATGACGCTGCACTCGACGCGGCGCTGGCAGAGGCAGATCCTGCTCGGCGTTCAGCCTTGATGCGCAAGGCAGAGGCGATATTGTTGGCGGACATGCCAATCCTACCGCTCTATTTCTACGCATCTCGCGCGCTCGTCCGCCCGGATATCCGTGGGTGGCAGGATAACCCCGGCAACATCCATCCCAGCCGTACGTTATGGCGCACACCATGATGCGGGCCCGAACCAGCTTTGCATTGGGCGCGGCGGCGATGCTTGCCGCATGTTCGCAGGGCATCGACAATAGCCGCCTGCGCGTTGATGTGATCGAGGATCGTCCGCGCGAGATGAGCGTCGCCCGCGCGCCGCTGTCGCCGGCATCCGCCTATCTTCGGGGCGCAACAGCACAGGGGCTGGTCGCGTTCGATGCCGAAGGACGCGTCGTACCCGCCCTTGCCGCACGCTGGATCGTCACCGATGATGAGCGCGGCTATATCTTCCGGCTCCAAAAGACACGCTGGAACAATGGCCGCGAAGTGAGTTCGGTTGAGGTTGCCAACGCCTTGCGCGCTCGGCTCGCCGAAATGCGCAACAGCCGCTTTCGCCGCGAATTGGCCAATATAGACCGCATCCTGCCAATGACCGGCAAGGTCGTGGAGATCCGTCTAAAAGGACCAGCGCCGAACCTTCTGGAATTGCTCGCTCAACCTGAATTCGGGCTTCTGCAAAAAGGCAATGGCAGTGGGCCGATGATTGCCGAACGGTCGGGCAGCAACCTGTTCGTTCGGCGGCGCGAGGAAGATGCGAGCGGCAACATCATCCTTGAAGATAGCCGGGTGCGACTGGCGGCCAATACCCCCTCGCGGGCGCTGGCCCGTTATGCCCTCGGCCAGACCGATCTTGTGCTCAACGGACGCTTCGAACATCTGCCATTGCTTACGGCCACCAAGGGTAATGCTGCCGCAACCCGCTTTGATGCGGTACCCGGCATGTTCGGTTTGCTAATCGTAGGTAACGGTCCATTCCTCTCTCAAACGGCCAACAGGGAAGCAATCGCGAAAGCCATTGACCGCCCAAGAGCGCTCACATCTTTTGGCATAACCGACTGGCGCGAAACGCTGACACTTGCTCCTGAAACCCTCAGCAACCGGGCGCAACTGCCGCGGCCCGATTGGGCGGGTGACAATGTGGCCGCCCGCAAAGAGGCAGCACGCGCGACAATCGCCCAATGGAAAAACGCAAATGGTGAAATGCGTCCGCTGCGCATTGCCATGCCGCGCGGCACAGGCAGCCGCATCTTGTTCGCACGCATTCGTGCAGATATGGCGAGCATCGGGATTGTGGTTGAGCGCGTGACCAACGCCAGCGCAGCCGATTTGCTGTTAATTGATCGTGTTGCAGAAATCTCCAGCCCGGCCTGGTATCTGGAACAGCTTTCCTGCTCGGCAACGCCAATCTGCAGTCCGAAGGCCGACGATCTGCTGAACGAAGCCCGCCAGGCCGCCGCACGTGACGAACGCATTCGCCTGTGGGCAGCGGCGGAGGTCGAATTGATGGCAACGCGCAACTTCATCCCCATTGCCAATCCGGTGCGCTGGTCACTGGTCCGCGACGGCCTTAATGGCTTTGCCCAAAACCCGCGCGGCTGGCATCCCTTGCAATATCTGGGACGCGAACCGACATGATAGGCAAAGGAACGTCCCATGCCGATATCGCCCGATCAACTTGACCAACTCTCAAAAGCGCTTCCCTCGATGGGCCGCGATCCCCATTCGGTGCGCCAAAGGGTTGAGGCGCTTGAACAACTGCTGGAACGCAGCTTCCATATTCCTGGCACGAAAGTACCGGTAGGGCTTGATTCGATTGTTGGCCTTATTCCCGTCGTCGGCGACCTGATCACCGCCGCAATGGGGGCTTATATTGTGTGGGAAGGCCGCAATCTGGGGATGAGCAAATTCCAGCTGGCGCGGATGACCGCGAATGTTGGTATCGACACAGCCTTGGGCGCAATCCCCTTTGTCGGCGATGCCTTCGACTTTATCTGGCGGTCGAACAGCAAGAATTTGCGGATCATTAAACGCCACCTCGACAAGCACCACCCGGGCACCCGCACGATCAACGTTTAGGATCCGCGCCAAATCCTGATTTGCGCATTACCGGGTGCACCCCTGTTGAAAGTCGGGCAGGTGCGCGGCTTGAACTTGCGGTTGAGACAGATATGCACCTCTTCCAACCAGCCACGCCGGTTTGTCTTTACGCGGATAGCCGCTTCGGGAAGGCCATCATTGGTAAGGGCAAATTCTTCAGTCAGTTTCGCTGCCGTCAGCGTGCCGTCCTGTTCGCCGCGCCGCGAAAGGCGATCCATATCCGGAAACTCCAGCGCATTGAACAGGGTGCGCGCCGCATTGAAATAGCTTTCGGGCCGCCGCGTCATGCAGGTGCCATGCTTTGCCCATTGATGCTGCAGCAACTGAACCGACGGCGTCATGCAGATATTCTGCGCCACCACTTTGCGCGGAAGCGGGGCTGTAGTGCGGCACCATTGCGGATAATCGGGCCCCTTTGCCTCGGGCCATAGACCATGGAGCACGAAACCGAATTCACCCATCGTGCGGCCGCATTGCAGCGCGTCACGCGCACTATTCTCGCGTCCGCGGCAATATTCGCGGCTCCAGCTCAGCGCCAGGATGTAGCCATCAACCGCAGTACGGCGAACTTCGCCACTCTGCCTCTGATCGACCACCGGTTGGGGCAGGCTGGCTGGGGGGCGGCATTGCCATGCCTGAGCGAGGGCAGGCGCATGAGCAGAGGATGCCGCCAAACCGACGGCGAGCAGGCCGGCAAGCGCCAGCCTAGACCACATCAAAATCAAGCCCGATGTCAGCCGCAGGCGCGCTTTGCGTCAAACGCCCGACCGAAATATAGGTTACGCCCGTTTCGGCTTTGGCCCGGATTGTCTCCAGCGTTACGCCGCCACTTGCTTCGGTCGGAACCCGGCCCGCCACCAGCTTTACCGCTTCGGTCAGTTGAGCAGCGTCCATATTGTCGAGCAACAAATGTGTTGCCCCGGCTTCGAGTCCTGGTTCGATCTGGCTCAAACGGTCGACCTCAAGGATGATGCGCTCGACGCCATGGCCGCGGGCACGACGCACCGCCTCGGCCACGCCGCCCGCCACAGCGACATGATTGTCCTTGATCATCGCTGCATCCCAAAGCCCCATGCGATGGTTCGTCGCGCCGCCCATGCGGGTTGCGTATTTTTCCAATATGCGCAGTCCCGGGATTGTCTTGCGGGTATCGAGCAACGTGCAGCCGGTTCCCGCTATGGCATCGACATATTGCCTGGTTAGCGTGGCTACACCGGACAGGTGCTGCACTATGTTCAGCGCAGAACGCTCGGCCGTTAGCATCGCGCGCGCCTTGCCCCTGATCCGCATCAGGTCTGCACCCGATGAAACCTGTTGCCCGTCTTCAATCAGATGTTCGATCTCAATTTCGGGATCGAGGTGGCGGAAAAAAGCGGCGGCGATCGGCAATCCGGCAACCGTTATGGCATCGCGGCTGTCCATGACGCCACTAAAGCAGGCATCCGCGGGAATGACGCTTTCCGACGTCACATCCCGGCCAGTGGGGCCCAAATCCTCCGCCAGCGTTGCTGCGACGAATTGCACAAGATCGAAACCGGAAAGTTCAAATGCCATAGCCCTGCCTTTAACGGTGCCCGTGCCCGTTCGCCAACGCATTTATCGCGGGGATATGGCGGTTCGCAAAAACGCTAATACCTGGATGCCTTGTTGCCGCTAAATTGCCTAAAATCGGTTTTTTTGGTCAAAACTGTCATGTTCAGAAACGAAAAGCACGATCTGAACAATAGTGTGTTCAGAATGATAAATCATTCGTGATGATATGATTTTACAAGTCTATATGGTCATTTCCAAAAATGCAGTTATTTCTCGTTCGCACAGAATTATTACTTTGAATTTCGGCGAGATCGGTTCTTCCAGACAATACCGGCTTTTCGGTTTCATGCCGACCTTGAAATTCGGAGTGTCAGGCAGGGGAAAATCTTGGAAAACATAGCAGCTGAGGCCAAAATGGCGAGCCGTTCACCGCTCGCCTTTCTCGCAAGCTTTCTGTTGTTGGCAGCCTCGCTCGTCAACTTTCTGATGTACGATAAATATCCGATGCTGCGGCCCGAGATTTTCGCGGCCTTTCTGGCGCTTGCCCTGTTTTGCGCGATGATGGCATTCATTTACGCGCGTGTCGGCATCTGGGGTCGGCGGCTTTTAGATGTATTGCTGATCGCCTTTGTCATCGATCTCAATGTCGACAACGGCTGGTGGCCAGTTCTGGGCGCTTGCGTCTATTTCCTGATCAGTCTTCGGCTGAAGGAAGCGCCGCATCAATTTCTGGCAATATTTGGCGGCTTTGTGATGATATCGTCAATGATTGGCATCGGCGAACGCCAGCCTTGGCTCAGCGAAACCAAGCCGACGCAAAAAGACGGGGCCTTGGCGAGCAATCGACCCGCAATCATCCACATTTTGCTGGATGAACATATCGGCGTCGGTGGCTTTCATAAAACCGAATCCGGCATGCGCACTGCCGCCAGACTGCGCGAGTTCTATACCCGCAACGGCTTTGCGGTTTACGGCAAAGCGTACAGCCAGCATCTGCATACGGTCAACGCGGTCCCGCACATCCTCAATTTTGGTACAAAGCAAGCTGACGCAGCAGGCCGGCAAGGTACCACGATTGGCAGAAACGCGCATTTTGATCGGTTGGAAGCGCTAGGCTACAAGCTCAACATCTACCAGTCCGACTTTGCTGACTTTTGCAGTGGTTACAGTAATGCCCGTTGCGTTTCCTACGCGAACAGCAGCATGCAACCTTTGCTAGCCTATGATATGAGTATAGCAGATCGAACGGCGCTGATCCTTTCAAAGTTCATCGGCATGTCTCAGGGTTCCGACTATGTGGGCCGCAAACTCTCTTTCCTCGATGTTATTTCCGCGCGAGCAGGTCTTCCCGGCTTCTACGCGTTCCTCAGGCTAAAAGGAACGGGAACCGCCGCCGCGCTTGAGGCGCTCGAACACTTTGCGCGTGATTTGGAGTCGGCTCGTCCTGGCGAAGCCTATTTCATGCATTCTCTATTTCCGCACTATCCCTATGTGACGGAAGCCAATTGCAATCGGAAACCACTGTCGGAATGGAAAAATCGAAAGGACTTCATTCCGTTAACAGATCGCGCCAATGCCTATGATGAACAAGTTTCTTGTTCGATGTTGCAAATCGAGCTTCTGCTCAAAGCCTTGGAAAAATCGCCAGCGGCCAACAATTATGTCATGATATTGCATGGCGATCATGGTTCACGACTGACGGTCCTTGACCCGATTTATGAAAGGCGGGGTAAATTTCGCAGTTCCGATCTGATTGCATCATTCTCCACTCTCTTCGCGGTCCGTATATCCGGTGGCGAAGGCCGTTACAGCGAAGGCATGGCAAGCGCTGCTTCACTATTACAACAATTGTCGGCACGCGATTACCTTACGGCACCAGTGCCATTAACAAATTCTCAACCATACATCTTTATCGATGATAGAGATTGGAAACCAAGGTCAAAAGAACCACTACCGACGCAGTGGTAACATGGTCTTTAAAAACCAATCTTTTTCTTAACAACGGCTTAGTTGGATTTCTCCTCTCGGGATTCATCCGGCTGAGAGGAGATGAAATGACCAATCGTCTTAGCAGAATGGGCGCGCTATTCGCCCTGTACACCACGCTTTCCTCACCCGCATTTGCCTATCTCGATCCTGCAACGGGCAGCATCATCTTGCAGGCCGTTGTCGGAGTTGTCGGCACATGGCTCGTTTACTCGAGGATGTTTCTGGCAAAATCCAAAACTTTCATTGCCCGCCTGACCGGCAAAAGCCCTGTGGCGCCAGAAAAAGAATGAGCGCGCCCATCGTTAATCCGGGGTCCTTTCGCGACCCCGGCAGCCGCGTCTTTGAACGCGATGGCCGCATTTTCCGGGCAATATGGCAGCGCTCGGCAGCCGATTATGAAGCCGTCCGCGACAGCGGGCTGCTACAGGAGCTTGTCGACCGCGGCATGCTGGTTGCAACGCGCGAACTGGACCCCGCAGAGGTGAACATCGCGCCAGAACCCGTCTATATTCTCGAACATGAACGGCTGCCGTTTCTGAGCTATCCTTATGAATGGCCGTTTGCCCTGCTGCAACGTGCCGCGCTGTTCCATCTCGATTTACAACTGACCGCCTTGGATCGTGGCTTCACGCTATCGGATGCCACTGCCTATAACATCCAGTTTTTGGCAACCCGTCCAGTGTTTATCGACCATCTGTCATTCCGGCCCTACGTTGAGAGTGAAGTTTGGACCGGGCATCGACAATTTTGCATGCAGTTTCTCAACCCATTGATCTTGTGGAGCAAAAAGGGAATTAGCCCCGCGCCATGGTATCGCGGCAGTTTGGAAGGCATCTCCCCCGAAGATCTGGCGCAACTGCTGGATTGGAAAGACAATCTCAGTTGGACCATCTTGACACATGTCACTGGACAGGCGGCGCTTCAGCGCCGTGCGATCAAAGCTGACGCAAGCATCGCTCCGGGCAAGCAACCCAAGCTATCCAAAATCGCCTTTAAGGGCATTCTCGAAGGCTTACGCAGCTACATCGCGAAATTGAAAAACCCGATCAAACCAACCGTTTGGGGGGATTATGCGGATCACAACAGTTATGCGGAGGGTGATGCGCAGATAAAACGGGATTTCATTGTGAAAATGGCCTCTGCGGTCAAACCGGACCAAATGTTCGATATCGGCTGCAATTCAGGCGATTACAGCGTCGCGGCCCTAGAAGGTGGCGCCAAGTCGGTAGTCGGTTTCGACTTCGATTATGGTGCGCTTGATTCCGCAGTTGCGCGAGCCGACGCCCATGGCCTTCCATTTCTGCCAGTATGGCTCGATGCCGCCAACCCAAGCCCATCACAAGGCTGGGCACAGGCGGAACGCATGGGCTTTGGCCGACGGGCATCGGCGCAAGCACTGGTTGCACTGGCATTCGTCCACCACATTGCCATTGGCCGCAATGTTCCGCTCGATATGACGGTCGACTGGCTGATCTCTCTTGCCCCGGCGGGCATTATCGAATTTCCGCCAAAAACCGATCCAATGGTACAGCGGCTGCTTTCAAACCGGGAAGATATCTTCCCAGACTATAGCGAAGATCATTTTATCGCTGCAGTCACGCGCCGCGCAAAAATTGTCGAAAGTCGGTCGGTTACCGAGGGCGGTCGCTTGCTCCTGTGGTACCAGCGCCACTAAACAGACCAACAGTTTGGGACCGGGCCGACATAAAAGTGTCAACCGGTCCCAATTTCACCCATTCGGAAACGCAAGATCCTTGCGGCCCAGATCACCCTGGCCGACCGTCTTCGATGCCATTTCCAACATCCGGTCGAGGCTTTTCTTCGCCGCCAGCCTAACCTCTTCGTCCAATTCAATCTGCGGCTGCAGGTCGCGCAGGGCGAGGTAAAGCTTTTCCATCGTATTGAGCGCCATATAGGGGCATATGTTGCACGCACAGTTGCCATCTGCACCGGGTGCGCCGATGAAATTCTTTTCAGGAAGCGCCTTTTGCATCTGGTGGATGATGTGCGGCTCGGTCGCGATGATTACCGTGTCGCTCGGCACTTCCTGCGCATATTTAAGAATACCAGAGGTTGACCCGACATAATCGGCATGGTCGATAATGTGCGGGGGACATTCGGGGTGCGCCGCGACAGGTGCACCCGGATATTGGGCTTTCAGCTTCAAAAGTTCGGTTTCGCTAAACGCTTCATGCACGATGCACACACCCGGCCAGAGCAGCATCTCGCGCCCGAACTTGCGTGACAGATAACCACCCAGATGCCGGTCCGGGCCGAAGATAATCTTCTGCTCTTTGGGTATCTGGGCAAGGATTGTCTCCGCACTGGAGGAAGTGACGATGATGTCTGACAGCGCCTTCACCTCTGCCGAACAATTAATATATGTCAGTGCGATATGGTCGGGGTGTTTTTCGCGAAACGCCTTGAATTTGCCCGGTGGACAGGCGTCTTCAAGGCTGCAGCCGGCGGCCATATCGGGCAGGATCACGGTCTTTTCGGGCGAGAGAATCTTTGCCGTCTCGGCCATGAACTTCACCCCACAAAAGGCTATCACATCGGCATCGGTTTCCGCCGCGCGGCGCGACAGTTCAAGGCTGTCGCCCACAAAATCAGCCAGATCCTGGATTTCGGCTTTCTGGTAATAATGCGCGAGTATAACGGCGTTGCGCTCTTTCTTCAGCCGCTGGATTTCAGCGAGCAAATCGACGCCTTGCAAGGATTCGCGGGGAGTGGGGACGTTCATTCACTTACTCCGATATTTCGCCACAGCCTCGGGTTGGACGAAGCGGCGTTTCAGCAGATGGCGTAGACCTTGCCAAATGGTTCGACAAGTTCAGCGAAGGAACTTTTTAGGTCGATCACCTGCCCCAGGCAATGATTCAAGTCTGGTTCAGCGGCATCATGCGAGCGACCATTGCTCCCCCTTTGCCCGTGCTCGCCCCTGCCGCTCCAGATCGACCAGATGCGCGAGCACCGACCGGCCGGCTGCTCCATTCAGACGAGGGTCGAGCCCCTTGTACATTTCCGCGACCATGGCGGGGATCTCTCGCGGACTCTGTTCGAGCAAGCCCAATATCTGCCGTTCACGCATCCGCCTGTGACCGATCATGCCGCGCACAAGCTGCTTCGGGTTTTCAACCGCGGGGCCGTGCGCCGGATAATAGATGCGGTCTTCACGATCATAGAGTTTCTGCAGGCTCGCCATATAGGCGGACATATCACCATCAGGGGGTGAAACGACGCTGGTCGACCATTTCATGACATGGTCTCCGGTAAACAAGGCGCCACTTTCGACGAGAGCATAGCAAAGATGGTTGCTGGTATGGCCAGGCGTTGCCACAGCCTGCAACGTCCAACCATCGCCCGAAACCGCCTCTCCATCGGCAAGGATGCGATCCGGCGCATAATCGGGATCGAAGGCACTGTCGGCGCGCGGGCCATCATCACGCAAGGCCAGCGGCGCACAACCGATGATCGGTGCGCCGGTGATCGCCTTCAATGGCGCAGCTGCCGGTGAATGATCGCGATGCGTATGCGTGCAAAGGATTGCCGCAATGCGTTTATCACCAACAGCGCGCAGGATCGCCTCGACATGGCCTTCCCCGTTCGCATCCTTGGGATCGCCCACGCTCATTCCGCTGCCAGCAGGGCCGGGATCGATCACGGCCATATCGCTGCCTGCACCGACCAACCAAGTCTGGGTGCCAGTGAATGTGTAAGGTGACGGGTTGGGCGCAAGCAGACGGCGCACCAGCGGCTCATGCTGCTCAGTCTCGCCTGCGCGGATAGTATCGGGCCAATCGGACATGCCCGCCTATATGGTAGCATGGCGGAGCGGCGGCAACGGAAAAGCAAAGATGGGACTTTGGGCGTCGGCGCAGGCGTGTGTCAAACTGTCGGCATTTTTGACAGTGCGGCAAAAGATTAACGCTGCGAGAACCATTTATGTATTTGTAAATATATAATAAAGCTAATCTGGCACGACCTCTGCATAATATTCAGCGTTCACACATACCCACATGCCATGGACGGGTTGGTTGCTATCTGGTCTCGCACCAACCCGTCCAGGCAATTTCATCCGAAAATCTCAAAAACGCGTGAGAGAGCTACAGCCTTATTCGAGGCCGGCCAACCGTGCGGCCTGATCCTCTGAAATAAGCGCGTCGACCAATTCAGCCAGTCCGCCACCTTCCAAAATTTCCGGCAATTTGTGCAGCGTCACGTTGATGCGGTGATCGGTCACCCGGCCTTGCGGGAAATTATAGGTGCGAATGCGTTCGCTGCGGTCACCTGAACCGACCATCGCCTTGCGCGCCTCGGCCTCGGCCCCCTGCGCCTCTTCGCGTTCTTTTTCGTATATGCGGGCGCGCAGCACCTGCATCGCCTTTTCCTTGTTCTTGTGTTGACTGCGCCCATCCTGACAGGTGACGACAATGCCCGTGGGCGCATGGGTGATGCGCACCGCGGAATCGGTCGTGTTCACATGCTGCCCGCCTGCGCCAGAGGCACGATAGACGTCGATCTTCAGATCCTTATCCTCGATGTGGACATCGACCTCGGTCGGTTCGGGCAGCACTGCGACGGTCGCCGCACTGGTGTGGATGCGGCCTCCACTTTCGGTCACCGGCACACGCTGCACCCGGTGCACGCCGCTTTCAAACTTCAGTTTGGCAAAAACGCCCGCACCGGAAACCGCGGCAACGATTTCCTTGAACCCGCCCACGTCGGATGCGCTCATCGAGATTGGCTCGACCTTCCAGCCCTGCAGGCCGGCATAACGTTCATACATGCGGTAAAGGTCGCCCGCGAACAGCGCCGCCTCGTCCCCGCCAGTGCCTGCGCGGATTTCGAGCATCGCCGAACGCTGGTCGGCGACATCGCGGGGAAGAAGGAGGATAGCGAGGCCATGCTCAGCTGTTGCGATCCGTTCACGGACCGCATCGACTTCCTCACCCGCCATGGCTTTCAGATC
The DNA here is from genome assembly GCA_035196065.1 of Sphingobium sp. Lineage (NCBI taxonomy): Bacteria > Pseudomonadati > Pseudomonadota > Alphaproteobacteria > Sphingomonadales > Sphingobiaceae > Sphingobium > Sphingobium sp. Next base: position 1,101,888 of record CP136575.1, on the reverse strand, counting down.
AGCATCATCCCCGGCGAGCATTTCTTCAAGCCCCACCAGTTCATCGCGCAACGCCCGCATCTCCGCCGCAGCCTTGGCGACCGGCTCCAACTCGGCATATTCCTTCGAGGCCTGCACAAAGGCATCACCCTCGAGCGTGCCAGACGCCATCCGCGCCTCAAGCTCGGCAAAGCGCGCCTCGATCTGCGCAATGCGTTGGGGGGAGATGGCGGTCATTTTAGTTCACTCGAAGACACGAAGGCACCAAGAGGCTTGGTACGGCCTTGAAGTGATCGTCATGCTGAACTTGTTTCAGCATCCATCCCGCCACTGCAACCGAAGAGTTGAGAGGCGAAAGGGACCCTGAAACAAGTTCAGGGTGACAGTGATAAGTTGGAACCATGGCGATCATTCACCATCGCCATTGGCAGCCTGATACCCTTCTGGGGCGTGCGCCAGAGCTTTAGTGAGCAAATCTCGAAGGGCGTAAACTGAACCTGAGACTTGCGTAACGTGTAACTCTTTACCCGGACGAATAAACAGCAGACCGTCGACCTGAGCTTTTCTCGCAGATTCAATCTGCTTCTTCGTACTTGTCTTGAACGAACGGAAAACCGGGACTCCTTCACGGCGCAGCTTGTTTGCAAATCGCTGAGCTTCCAAATCAAGATCGAGCGCATCGGCTACCACGGCAAAAGTCATCTCGCGAGTTGATGGAGCATCAATCAACATCGCCAACCGTTCAATGCCCGCAGCCCAGCCGACAGCAGGCGTGTGCGGCCCACCCAGATTTTCGATCAGCCCGTCATAGCGACCGCCGCCGAGCACGGTGCCTTGGGCACCCAGCCGGTCGGTGGTGAATTCAAACGCGGTGTGGCGATAATAATCAAGGCCGCGCACCAGCTTTGCATTGCGCATCCAGGCGACACCGGCGGCATCCAATCCCGCTGTCACCGCACCGAAAAAGTCCTGCGCCTCGCTGCTCAGAAATTCGTCAATCTTGGGCGCAGCATGGGCGACGCCGCGATCGTCCGGATCTTTACTGTCGAGGATGCGCAGCGGGTTTTTCTCAAGCCGCGACAGGCTGTCTTCGCTCAAGACATCCTTATGATCATTGAAATAGGTGATCAGCGCTTCGCGCCAAGCATCGCGGCTTGCCGCATCGCCCAGCGTGTTGAGTTCAAGCGTCACGCCTTCCTTGATGCCCAGTTCGTGCAGCAACTGGTCGGCCATCACCAGCAGTTCGACATCTGCTGCCGGTTCCGCCGCACCGATGATTTCAGCGTCGATCTGATGGAACTGGCGATAACGGCCCTTTTGCGGGCGTTCATAACGGAACAGCGGGCCATGCGCCGTGACCTTCATCGGTGCATGCTGTTGCCAGCCATTGGTAAGATAGGCGCGCGCAATGCCGGCCGTGAATTCAGGGCGCAGCGTGATTGAATCCCCGCCGCGATCCTCGAAGGTGTACATTTCCTTCGACACGACATCGGTCGCCTCACCCAATGAGCGCGCGAAAACTGCGGTCGGTTCGATCACCGGCAGTTGCAACCCCTTGAAACCATAAAGCCGCCGCACACGTTCAAAGGTCGAAACGACATGTGCGAACCGCTCTTCAGTCTCGCCATACATATCCTGTGTGCCACGCACGGGCTGGGGTGTCTGAATCTTTGCCATATTGGGCGGTTCCCTAGCGGGTTTTGTGATAAGGGGGAATAGCAGCAATTTCTCCCCGCCCGCTTGCGGGAGGGGCCGGGGGAGGGCCTGAAACGTCCGAAGGCTCGCTTCGCTCGCCCCCTCCCCTAACCCCTCCCGCAAGCGGGCGGGGGACTTTACCGACGCCCCCCTATTCAGCCTTCCGTAAGCCGCGATATTCGACTAGGGGCCCCGCCAAACAACAAGCAAAAGGCCATCTCCCATGCGCATCGACCTTATCCCCGCCGGCGACAATCCGCCCGAAAGCCTCAACGTCCTGATCGAAGTTCCCATTGGCGGCGAGCCGGTGAAATATGAATTTGACAAGGCGTCGGGCGCGCTATTTGTCGACCGTTTCCTCCACACCCCAATGCGCTATCCCGCCAATTATGGCTTTGTCCCGCATACGCTGGGTGAGGATGGTGATCCACTCGACGCTCTGGTCGTTGCCCGTTCGCCCATCATCGCCGGCGCGGTGGTAAAATGCCGTCCGGTCGGCGTGCTATTGATGGAAGATGACAAGGGCGGCGATGAAAAACTGCTCTGCGTTCCGGTGAACGAGACATTCCCTTATTATGCCGACGTCGCAACCTATAAGGACATGCCACCGATCGTGCTGCAACAGATCGAGCATTTCTTCACCCATTACAAAGACCTTGAACCCGGAAAATGGGCCAAGCTCAATGGCTGGGGTGACGTGGATGAAGCCAAGCGCATAATCATCGAATGCGTCGAACGCGCCAAGGAACATGACGTATGAAGCAATTGCTGGTCGCCATTGCCTGCGCCGCGTTGCTTGCCGGCTGTGCAACGCCCGAAACCCGGATCCGCAATGCGTTAATCGAGGCGGGCCTGCCTAAGCCGGTTGCACGTTGTATGGCAGGGCGGATGGTCGACCGGCTGTCGCTGGGTCAGCTCAACAAGCTGCGCGGGCTTGAGAAGCTGCGCGACAAAAAGGCGAACAAAATCACAATCGAAGAGTTTGTAAAGCGCACAAAGGCACTGCAGGATCCCGAAATATTGGGCGTCGTCAGTTCCTCGGGCGTGATCTGCGCGATCACGCGCTGAGTATTGCCGAACAAGCAGAGCAAGACCGATGCCTCCGGCGCTGGCCGAAGCGGGGAACATCCCCACTGGAATTCACGCAACACAGGCCCTAAACAAGGGCATGAGTTTTTTCCATGACGCGTCGGTCAAAGGCGGGCTTTCCGACCTTGTCGGTTATATGCGGCAGCGCGGGAGCGTGCGGCCGCTGGTGCTGCTTGCCGCCTGTGTGCCGACCGCTACCATCATTGCGATGTTCTATTTCGACATGCTCGACAAGTCGAAGCCGCCGCCACCTCAGGTCACCTATTTTGAAAGCTGGCCCGCCGACCGTTCGGTCGATGAGAGCCTCGCTGCGATCCGTGAATCTCAGAAACTGAAAGAGGAAATGCGCCAGCGCGAACGCGACGCCTATAAGGCGCTGGGTCGCGCGGTGGGCATGGACGTCGAAAAGCTGGACGCCGAGGCTCAGCTTGCCGATGAACGCAAACGGGCAGAGGCAGAGGCTGAAATAGCGGAACGTGTAGGAGCCGGCAAATAACAGCGTTCGACGATGATCACCGCTGGCTGTCAGCGGCAATCGCTCTGGCCGAGCGCGACAGAGGAACCACGGACGCCAACCCGTCGGTTGGCTGCATCATCGTTGCGCAAGGCATTGTCGTCGGGCGCGGCTGGACCCAACCTGGCGGGCGGCCGCATGCAGAGGCGATGGCTCTCGCCGCAGCAGGCAATGCAGCGCGCGGAGCCACTGCCTATGTTAGCCTTGAACCTTGCGCGCATGAAAGCCCGCGCGGGGATGCCTGCGCCGACACGCTGATCAGCGCGGGTGTGGCCCGCGTCGTGGGCGCCTTAACCGATCCGGACCCGCGTACCGCCGGCAAAGGTTATGACCGGCTTGCGGTCGCCGGTATCAAGGTTGATCGCGATTGGCTGCCCGACGATGCCCGGCGCGGGCTTGCCGGCTTTGTCACCCGCATCAAGGCGGGCCGCCCGCATGTTACACTCAAACTCGCTACCTCGCTCGATGGCTGCATCGCCATGGCGGATGGCAGCAGCCGCTGGATCACCAACCCGGCGGCACGCGCGCATGCGCATCTCGAGCGGGCGCGGTGCGACGCGATCCTTGTCGGTGCCGGCACCGTTCGCGCCGACGTGCCAGCGCTTGACGTCCGCCTGCCGGGGCTGGAGCGGCGCAGCCCCCGCCGGATCATGCTCGGCAGCGGGGAGCCGCCTGCCGGATGGGAAGCGATCCGTTCCCCGGAAGATATTGCTTCGCTCGGTTGCAACAGCCTGATCGTTGAAGGCGGCGCACAGACGGCAAGTGCCTTTTTGCGCGCAGGGCTTGTCGATCGGCTAATGCTCTATCGTGCCCCGATCCTGATTGGCGGTGGCCGGCCAGCGCTGGGCGATATTGGCCTTGACGACCTGTCGCAGGCACATGGGCGCTGGCATCTTGCAGACGCACGCATGCTGGGGAGCAAGGCTATTGATGGCAACCGGTTAGAAGTATACGAGGCGGCATGTTCACCGGCATCATCACCGACATAGGCCATATCGCCAGCGCCGAACAGCGCGGCGACCTTCGGCTCATCATCCATTGCAACTATGACATGGGCAGCGTCGACCTTGGCGCTTCGATCGCCTGTTCGGGCTGCTGCCTTACCGTGATCGACAAAGGACGCAGCGGCGATCAGGGCTGGTTTGCCGTTGATGCTTCGGCTGAAACCGTCAGTAAGACGGCAGCCGGCATGTGGGTAGAGGGGCGACGCCTGAACCTGGAACGCGCACTTAAGGTAGGCGACGAACTGGGTGGCCATATCGTGACCGGCCATGTCGACGGTATCGGCCAAGTTGTTTCGGTCGAACCGGTCGGCGATTCGCACAAAGTCGTAATTGCAGCGCCCGCATCATTGGCGGCCTATATCGCTGCGAAGGGATCGATCACGGTCGACGGTGTGTCGCTGACGGTGAATGAAGTGATCGACGCGACTGATGGCCGCGCGCATTTCGCGCTCAATATCATTCCCCACAGCTGGGATGTCACAACCCTCGCCGAGATGGCGCCGGGGCGTGAAGTCAATCTAGAGATCGATATCCTCGCCCGCTATCTCAAGCGCATGGAAGAGGTTCGCAGTCGTTAAAAAAAGGGCGTCCCGAAGGACGCCCAATGCCCCACCACGGTGCGACCCGGGGCGTCAGAAGGGCAGCCAACGCTGCTTCTTCGAAAACTTCATATAACCGACATTGGCGCCCAAACGCAGGCCTGCACCAACGCGAATCGGGATCAGTACGATATCGCCGCGCCGCAGATAACTGGCATTGAAACCACCGACCAGATAGGCGACGCCTTCCCCGCTGGGAAAACGGCGATACAGATCTTCGCTATCGTAAAGATTATAGACGAGGACGAAGGTGTTACCCGCATTTGCCCCGGCATCAAATCCGAGTGACGGTCCGGTCCAATAGACAGGCATCTCCCCTTCAACCTTGTGGTGCAGCGTACCCGATCCATAACGCAACCCGACCAGCAGCGCCCCGCCGCCTTCACGGCCGACAATATAGCCATTGGGCTGCCCCTGCTTCTTCAAAACATCCTCGATCAGCCGGGCAAGACCCTCGGCACCTTTGCCGAATACGCCCTCAGCCGCCCCGATCAGGTCATCTTGTTGATAGGTCGCGCTATCGGCTCCCGGCGATGGAACACTTGTTGCGGGAACGTCGGTCGCAGGCTCCGCAACGCTGCTGTCCATCGCGGGATCGGCAGACGTTTCCAATTTCGGCGGCGATTCGGCCTTGGGCGGTGTGCCAAGATCCGCGTCGATCGCCTCATTGGGGTCGATCGTCTGGATTTGCGCGTGGGCAGGCGTGCCGGTGAGGATCATGGCCGCCAATGCAAGCATCAGCACATTTCCCCATCTGCGCAGGGACAATCCGGTCATATATTCGCAATCCTCCTAAACTGTGAGACAAGCTAGAACCTGCTTTGGAGCGCGCACAATGAACGGGCGATGAGCCGACTCGCTTTCGCGTCCAAGTGAGTCTGACGAACTGGGCGAATAGGCATTGCAGGCTGGGAAACCCACCGCTATAGGCCCCGACAGCCACCAAAAGTGCGGAGACGTGGGTGAGTGGCTGAAACCAACGGTTTGCTAAACCGTCGTACTGGTAAATCCGGTACCGAGGGTTCGAATCCCTCCGTCTCCGCCACTATATAATTGAAAATTAAAGAACAGTCCCAATTGGGGCTTCGAAATGGCGCAGTTCTGCGCCGTTTTCGCGTGGACTCCTAAACTGTTCAGACTAGCGAGACCCCCAAGATCTGTCTCAGATCGGCTTCCATCTCTTTTCACCTAAACCACGCCCCAAAAGGTTTAGGCCAAGAAAATGTCAGATTTCTGGGGTTTTTGCTTTCTACCCTGCCTTTTCTGTTCGGGCGCAATTTTGGCGCGCGAGAGACTCAAAACCGGCAGTATAGTAGGCGCCGCAGGGTATTCGAACCCGCCCGAATTGGAGATCCTGCTTCAACTAAGTCGCCAGAAATCGCCCTCAAATCCATGCTTCTCGAAGAGTGCTTTTGTTTCTGCTACAGAGCGTTTCCGCCATTGCTTCTCTAAGTAGCTTCCATACCAGTCGGCCGCAAACCGCCACATTTGCTGGATGGGTACGACTGCACCACGAGGCAGGCCATGGCGCGCGCACCAGTCCTCAACGTCAACCTCGGAGTGAAACGGCTGAAAGCTGGCGCAAGCGTGAATGACATTATCCCACCACTCTCGAACCGGTGTTGACAGGTGGAAGAGGAGTTCGGTTTCCTGTACCTCGCCTCCACAAACGTGAACGACTATCGGTTCTCGCTCCCCGCCAATCCGAGTGTGGATGCTCACATCCTCATTGAGCGCCGCTGCGATACCCATACCGCAGTAGAGGCAGTTGGCCCACCAACCACGACCGGAAGTCTCAACCCAACAAGAACCCGGAGAAAGGGCGAACGGGTGAACTACCCAAGGGGCACAGCGGTGCGGATGAAGCTGAAGTGCGTGGGCGTCGTGCAATTGTCTTAGAGATTGCTCGACTGCAATGACGTCAGCATCAAGTCGCTGAGCAAGCTGCTCATTGCTGGGTGCGCGGCCTAATTCCGCTATTGCGCGAGTAAGTTCGCCCCTAACATTGAGATCGAATGGCAGGAGATCGTTGGTGTCCATGCCTTCTAGCATCGCACGATCCGTTTTTGTCGGCAATGCTGAGGAGTTTCGAGTGCTTAAGCGCACTAAATCCTATGGCAGAAGCCTTCAGTGGCTGCCAGGCGTCCGAAAAATCGCGACCTCCTGCTCAGCCCAAGGAAGATCGATCGCATACCATAGGTCCTTAAGCCGCACGGCTGGCGCGTTCCGCTCGATCAGCAGTTTGTGCAGCACATTGGGCGCGAGGTAAGTCAGCCTCACAACCCGTCCGACGTAGGCAGCCGTAAATCCCTCAGCAGTGGCGATGTCCTGGTTGCAGGAGAACTCACCGGCATCTAGCTTACGTTTCCAGCTCCATGCTAGCCCCAGTGCTCGCATGATGTGGGGATCCACACCGCCATTGTCGTCGTTCACAGCATAGTCGTCAGGCGGCGCGATGCGCGGCCGTCCGTTCCGCTTTCGGATTACGAGCGGGATAAAGACCGTGGTGATGCCGGCGGCTTCACTCATGCAGCTTTGTCCAGCTTGGGCAATTGCAACATGTCGCTGACCAACGAGCTAAGTCCGCTGGTCCGCAGATCAAGCGACATGCCTTCCTTGCTGACAACAACGCGTTCAATGAGCAGCCGGGCGGTCCGGTCCTGCTCTGCCGGGAACAGATTGTCCCAGAAGCTGTCGAAGGTTGCCAAAGCACTCGCTACATCGTCCTCGGTAAGGCCCGACCTCGCTGCCTTTAGCGCAGAGCAAGCTTTGGCTGCAATCTCGGGTGCGCGCAGCAGCTGGCGGATATTCTGAACGACCGCGCTTTCGATTACGCCAGCGTTGAGGCGAACAATTGAGCCCTGGCCTTCGTCGCCTCGGTTCTTCAGAGCATCCATCGAAATGTAATAGCGATAGAGCTTTTCACCCTTACGTGTATGCGTCGGCGTCATCGCAACGCCGGTATCGGTGAAGATAAGCCCCTTGAGCATAGCCGGTGTTTGCGCGCGGGTGTTGTTGGCTCGAACGCGGGGACTGATCTTCAAGATCGAGTGAGCTTTGTCCCAGATATCTTGGTCAATGATCGCTTGATGCTCGCCAGGGTAGCTTGTGCCCTTGTGAACCGCTTCACCAAGATAAACACGATTGCGGAAGAGCTTGTAGAGGAACCCCTTGTCGATGGGCCGACCTCGCTTGTTGGTAATGCCCTTACGGACAAGCTCGCGGGTGAGCCTGGTGGCTGATCCCAACTCGACAAAACGCTCGAAGATGAAGCGGATCTGTGCCGCTTCTGCCTCATTGATAACCAGCTTCCGATCGACGGCATCGTAGCCCCATGGCACGAACCCACCCATCCACATGCCCTTGGCGCGGCTGGCCGCAATTTTGTCGCGAATGCGCTCACCGGTCACCTCGCGCTCGAACTGCGCAAATGACAGGAGCACGTTGAGGGTCAGGCGCCCCATCGAGGTCGTCGTGTTGAACGACTGGGTGACCGACACGAACGTCACCTTGTGCTCATCAAACACCTCAACGAGCCGGGCAAAATCCATCAGCGAGCGGGACAGGCGGTCGATCTTGTAGACTACGATGACGTCGACCAGGCCTGCACGGATGTCTTCGAGCAGGTTCTGCAGGCCGGGGCGATCAAGGTTGCCGCCGGAATACCCGCCGTCATCATAGCCTTCGCGCATGGTGAGCCAGCCTTCGTGACGCTGGCTCGCGATGTAGGCTTCACAGGCTTCGCGCTGCGCATCGAGGCTGTTGAACTCTTGTTCGAGCCCCTCTTCGGACGACTTGCGGGTGTAGATGGCGCAGCGAATGCGGCGTCGTGCCTCAGTCATCGCGCGCCTCCCTCAGCTGCCCGCAGGCCAAAGAAGCGATATCCGTTCCAGTTGGTGCCGGTAATAGATTTGGCAATCGCCGAGAGCGATTTGTACCGCCGACCATTCCAGTCGAACCCATCCTTGGCAACCACGACCGTGTGCTCGGTCCCTTTCCAATCCCGGATCAGGCGCGTGCCAATGATTGGGTTGCGGGGATCTGAGATCACCGACTTCCTGACCTTCTTGCCCTCGACCTCGTCGGCCAACATATCCAGGGTGCGGATGACGGGTTTGCTAAGGCCACCGAAGGCTAGCTCCTGGATCCGGTGGGCGAGGCGCTGCTCAAGAAAAGGGCGGCTGTTGTTGGGAGTAGCGGCAGCAAATAGCTTCTCCCACTCTTGCCGTAGCTGCGGCATTGTCATGGTCTTTAGCGCGGACAGGCGCGCAAGCACCTGCGGGTCGTCATAGTTCTGCATTAGCGTTCTCCAACTCGGGGGCGTCCCCGGGTTCGACACACGCTCTTGGGCCGCGAGATAGCGAGTGAACTATCTGCGTCCCCTGCAGATATAGAACTGGACTTTGCGTGCATCCGGATGATGCCTGCCGCGATGATCTGCCCCAACTCGGTGAAGCGCTCGTCATCGGTCATGGTGTTGATGGGAGACGGGCTGCTGCCCGCGGAGATGTCGTGCATGTTGGCTCAGTCCTCTAAAGGCATGAACCCTCCTACTGATGACATACTAGATGCGTCCCAAGTGGAACCCTTTGGTAGCGAATTGCATACCGTTATGTAATCCCGCGACGTCTAATCGCAGCTAACACCTTGCGGTTGATACTATGGCGTGTGGCAAGTTGCCTTGCAGTAAGATCGCGCTTGCGATGCGTGTCCTGTTGAAACTGGTACTCCCAGGCGTTGATGATCCCCTGGCGGTGGAATAGCGCCGCTGCATCAGGGCCTATGCTCTTGTCGGGATTGCTTTTGATCCGCTTGATCGAGGCAAAGATCAAATCAGAGCGAAAGCCCAGAAACCTCTTCACACAGACATTGCCAACGTCGACCGACTGGCCAGTTACGCCGTTCTTGATTGTGCAGAGGTCGATGATTGGAAAGTGACCGCAGAGGCAGGCTTCGGGTTCATCAGCTTGGCTGATACTAACGAGCCTCCATTCTTTACGAGCTGTCTCCCAATCCGTCGCCTTACTCAGCTTCAGGATCTCAGTCTTCAGCTGGGCAAAGTTGTATCCATCACTCATCGGCCACCTCAGCCATCAAAACATCTCCCGCCCGTACCAGCGTATGCGCCCGATGATGTTTACCTCGTCGGCCAGGCAATCGTAGGGCGGATAACGGGTGTTGTCCGAAATGATCTGAACGCGCGGCGGATCGCTCATTGGCACGTGCTCCAAGCGCTTGGCCACCAGCCCGAGGCCGTCGTGGAGTACAAAGATCCCGGGCGGCTGTGGGATCTTCTGCGACATGTCGACCAGCACCGTGTCGCCATCTTCGAGGGTTGGCTTCATGCTATCCCCTTCCACTTGCATGACACGTAGCATTGAAGGGGCCGCCTTCAGTCGTTCCTTGATCCACGACCGCCGAAAATGGAAATCACGCCCCGGCTTTGCCTCTTCATCCAGAATGGACCCGCCCCCCATCGACGGGCGAGCATTGACGTAAGCAATTCCAATGAAGTCAGACTGCGCGCCTTCATCCAGCGGGGTTTCGCCCTGGACGTCTCCCTGCCCGTGAAGCAGCCATTCGACGTCGACCTTCACCGCAGCAGCCACGCTCTTGAGACGCTCCAGATTGGGCGTCTGCGATCGGCCGCGGATGATATCGTACAAGAACGACCGGTTCACACCGGCCAGTGAGGCAACGTCAGCGACGTTCATGCCCAGCTGGCGGATGCGTGCGCGGAGGCGCTCCTGCAAAGTTGTCGACATAACTATCCTCAGAAATCTGATCGGTGTGGATAGAACAGGATTGCGAGGGCTGTGTCAAGCTGATATTGGAACAGATGCGGAACAAAGGGAATCGTCAATGGGGCGCATCAAGAAGGATTATTGTTGATTGTCGTTGAGAAGTGACCCGTTATTTTCACTGAGAAGTGACCCGGGTGGTTGGTATATCCCGCGTTGCGGGTTTTGGGTCAAGAGGTTGGTTTTTCCTTTCTGTTTTTGGGCGCTGCGGCACTGGCGCGGAAGCGGAAGCTGTCATTCCCGGTCTCAAGGATGTGGCAGTGGTGCGTAAGTCGATCGAGCAAAGCGGTCGTCATCTTGGCATCACCGAACACACCGCCCCATTCGCTGAACGATAGATTGGTGGTGATGATGACGCTGGTCTGCTCATAAAGCTTGGAGAGCAGATGGAACAGCAGCGCGCCGCCTGATGGACTGAACGGCAGATAGCCTAACTCGTCGAGAATGACGAGATCAAGGCGCAGCAGGCGCTCGGCAACCTGGCCAGCTTTATTCATAGCCTTTTCCTGTTCCAGCGCATTGACCAGATCAACCGTGGAGAAGAAGCGGACCTTTTTGCGGTGATGCTCAACAGCCTGCACGCCAAGCGCTGTAGCCATGTGGCTTTTACCTGTCCCGGGACCGCCGATCAGTACGATATTGTCGGCACCGTCTATAAAATCTCCACGATGGAGTTGACGGATGAGGGCTTCATTCACCTCGCTGGCTGCAAAGTCGAACCCGGCCAGATCCTTGTAGGCCGGGAACCGGGCTGCCTTAATGTGGTAAGCGATGGATCTGACCTCACGTTCGGTCATCTCCGCCTTGAGCAGCTGCGAGAGGATCGGCACAGCCGCTTCGAACGCAGGGGCACCCTGTTCGATCAGGTCGCTGACGGCGCCAGCCATGCCGTACATCTTGAGGCCGCGTAGCATGACCACGATCGCGGCGCTGGCGGGATCATGACGCATGACGCGCCTCCTTGTTCCGGAGGGCATCGTAGCGCCCGACATTGGCTAGAGGCTCGCGCGCAAGGCGCAAAGCCTGTGGTGCATCTATAGGGGTTGGCGGGATAGCTTTGCCATCGGTCAAACGATGCAGGATATTGAGAACATGGGTCTTGGTCGCCACCCCAGCATCAAGGGCAAGCTCGACCGCGCATAGCACTGCCTGCTCATCATGATGCAGCACAAGCGCCAGTATCTCGGCCATCTCCCTGTCGCCGCCAGGCCGCTTGAGGATCAGCCCTTGCAACTGCCGGAACGCTTGCGGCAGTTCGGTGAAGGGTGCCCCGTTACGCAAGGCACCGGGCTTGCGTTGGATTACTGCCAGATAGTGGCGCCAGTCATACACCGTTTGGCCGGGCATATGGTGCGAGCGCTCAATAATCCGAACATGCTCGCACACGATCTGCCCTTCGGCAACAACAACGACCCGGTTCGGGTATATCCGCAGGCTCACCCGCTGGTTCGCAAACGATGCCGGCACGCTATAACGGTTACGGTCAAAGTTCACGAGGCAGGTCGGGGATACCCGCTTGCTGTGTTCGACAAAGCCGTCGAAGATACGGCCCTGCGGCATCAAGCTGGCGACTTCCTCGGCATGCACATCAGCCACGGTACCAGGCAGGCTACCGTGCTTGATATGCCCCCATTGCGCAATGCAATGTTCCTCCAGCCAAGCGTTCAGGGCATCGATATCGGGGAAGCTGGGCCCAGAGGCACTAAGGGGCTGCCACAGCCGCCGCCGCGCATCCTGCACGTTCTTCTCGACCTGTCCTTTCTCCCACCCCGAGGCCGGGTTACAGAAGTCTGCTTCGAACAGGTAATGGCTCGCCATAGCGGCAAAGCGCGCATTGACCTGTCTGACTTTGCCCCGGCCAATGCGATCGACCGCCGTCCTCATATTATCAAAAATACCCCGCTGGGGAACACCGCCCAGCACCCTGAACGCCTCAGCAAGCGCGTCGAACAGCATCTCGTGGGTCTGAAGTGGATATGCCCGAACAATGAACGCTCGGCTGTATGATAGCTTGGTATGCGCTACCTGCAACTTGGTCTGCCTGCCACCTATAATGGCCCAGTCTTCGCTCCAGTCGAACTGGAAGGCTTCACCCGCCGCAAACACCAAGGGCACAAAAGTGCCGCGTCCGCTGGTCTGCTGCTCGCGTTGGCGTTCAGCCTTCCAAGCGCGCACAAAGGCTGCAACCCGCTCGTAGGAACCGTCATAGCCCAATACCACAAGATCAGCGTGCATCTGCTTGGCTGTGCGCTTCTGCTTTCGCGACTTGCCAACCTCAATCCGCAGCCACCCCGACAGCTTCTCTGCAAACGGATCAAGCTTGCTCGGCCGAACAGAGGCCCTGAATACCGGTTCTAACGTGTCTGCACGTAAATACTTGCGGATCGTGTTCCGCGACAATCCTGTCCGCCGTACAATCTCACGGATCGGCATCCCTTGCCGAAAACGCCAGCGACGTATCACACTCAATAAATCCATGTTGATCACTCCTCATCCCCCCAACCGGTCGGTCAGGGTGTGGTTCAAACATGGGTCAAATCTCAGTGAAAACTTATGCCCCTAACGGGTCACTTCTCAACGACAATCAACAACTCTGCATTTGATAGCACTTTACCGACAGGCGGAGGGGATCTTCGCGGCCATCCATGTGCCAGTAGATAACCAACGAGAGTGCCATCCAGTAACGCAACAAGGCAATACGGCGCGGCAACATTCAGCCGGCTTGCAAATGCCTGGTTATCTTCGATGAGGAATGGCGGATAGTTTTGCGCCTGCAGTTCCAAAGCCGCAGGTAGGTCCTCTGCCTCCATAGCGCGTACCGTCAGTGAGCCTTCATCTGCTATTTGCTGCCTTGAGCTTATCACTCGATTGAGATCCTTTTTTCGGCGGACGTAGGTTACTGTGCTGTCCATCCGCCGTCAACTAAAAGACTAGTCCCAGTTACCATTCTGGATAGCGGAGATGCGAGGTAGAGCGTCGCCGCGGCAACGTCTGCCGGGCTACCCAGGCGGCCCAGCGGAATCATGGTTTCGACAAAGTTCCTGAATGCTGGATCTGCCAACATCGGTTTGGTCATCGGCGTTTCGATGAAAGTCGGGGCAACGGCGTTCACCCTGATGCCGTGCGGAGCAAGCTCGACAGCCATCGCCTTGGTCAGGCCTTCGAGCGCATGTTTGGTCATGCAGTAAACCGTCCGCTGAGGACTGCCTACATGGCCCATCTGGCTGGTAATGTTGATTATCGTTCCGCCCCGGCCCTGCCTTAGCATCGCCTGCACCGCCGCCTGCGATGCCAGATAGACGCTGCGGACGTTGAGATTCAGCATGTCATCGAGCACTTTGGCCGGAACCGCCTCCATCGGCATTGGCCGGTTCATCCCGACATTGTTGACCAGTATGTCGACGCTCCGGCTGGCCAGACTCTCCGGGAACCGGGGGTCGAGAACATCCATCGGCCACGGTTCAATCCCCTTCTGCCGCGCGGCAAGTTCGGCCAGGGCCTGATGGTCGCGGGCCACGGCAAGGACCTGTGCGCCAGCAGCTGCAAGCGCCACCGCTATTTCAGCCCCCAGTCCGCGACTGGCACCGGTTACGACTGCGGCCTTGCCCTGCAATTCAAATGTGAGTTGCGGCATCCTGCCCTCCCTGGTTCGCGTCGTGATTGACGGATCCTTCACGATATGTACAGTGCTTACATTGACCTTGTGTCAGGTTCCATCGCTAAGATTGTTTTGGGGAGGATTACGATGCCGTTCGCGCCAAAGGCTGGGCAGTTCTATCGGATGCCTGTATTCTTCGGCCCCATGCCGGGTCCGCGGCAGTGGCCTGACGAGCGAGACTTCGATTTCCGTTATACACCCCGGATGAAGATGATCGGCGTCAGGATGCTGACCAACGCGGATCAGTTGCAGGCCATGCTGCCCGATCGGTTTGAATTGCGCGGGCCGCCGGTGGTGACTGTCGAGGCGAACTACATGACCGAAATCGGCTGGTTGGCGGGCCGTGGCTACAACCTGTTCGACGTCAAGTTCGAGGTCACCTTTCACGGGAAAGATGGCCCGGTCAATGGCACGCTGGTGCTGGTCCGCTGGGAAAACCTCTGCGATCCGATCCTCAGCGGGCGGGAAGAACTGGGGCATAACAAACTCTATTGCGAAATCCCGGAACCGCGGATCATCGACGGGCGCCAGTCGCTCCGCCTGAGCTGGCTCGACAGTCCCTTCCTTGACCTGAGTGTCAGCGATCTGGTTACGCTTCAGGGGGTGACCAGTCCGCCGCTCGATCCCGATCACCATGGAATGCTGTCTTACAAGTACATTCCCAAGACTGGTTCCTGGGGCGAGGCCGATGTGGAATATGTGACGCTCTCACCTCATGACGTTGTGCGCCAGAACATCTCGATCACCAATTTCCAGGTGGGCAAGGGAGAGTTCGCGTTCCGGCATTGCTCGTGGGACGAATTGCCGACCCTGTACCATATCGTGAACGCCTTTGCGGAACTGGAGAACCATGGTTTTCAGGGTGCACATCTGATCGAAACGATCGGCGGTTCCAGCATTGCCGAGACGCGGCGCGTCGATTGAGCGGCGCCAACGCGGCGCAACCCTGACACACGTAGCAGCGATCCGGCCGATGGTCTGGCCCGGTCGCCGGGAGGATTGATCATGCCCATTACCTATCTCAAGCGGGGCAAGCCCGAAGGGGACCGGGCGGCGGAGAATGCCGAGGTCCGCAAGGTGGTCGAAACGACCCTTGCTGCTATCGAAACGGGCGGGGATGCGGCGGTTCGCGCGCTGTCGGAACGGTTCGACAACCTGTCCCGGCCATCCTACCGGCTGAGCGATTCCGAGATCGACAGCGCGATGTCGCGCGTATCGGCCCGGGATATGGAAGACATCCAGTTCGCGCAGACCCAGATCCGCCGCTTTGCCGAGGCGCAGCGTGCTTGCCTGCGGGATCTTGAGATGGAAACCTTGCCCGGCGTGATCCTGGGCCACCGGAATATCCCCGTGCAGTCGGTGGGGTGTTACGTCCCTGGCGGCAAGTTCCCGATGGTTGCTTCGGCACATATGTCGGTATTGACGGCGGCCGTGGCCGGTGTCCCCCGGATCGTGGCATCGGCTCCGCCGCACGGTGGAGCGCCGCATCCCGCCATCGTCGCCGCAATGAAGCTGGCCGGAGCGCATGAAATCTATGTCCTGGGCGGGATTCAGGCGGTCGGCGCAATGGCCTTGGGTACAGAGACGATCCAGCCGGTCGACATGCTGGTCGGCCCGGGCAATGCCTTTGTTGCGGAGGCAAAGCGGCAGCTGTTCGGGCGGGTTGGGATCGACCTGTTCGCCGGTCCGACCGAAACGATGGTCATCGCGGATGAGACGGTCGACGCGGAAATGTGTGCGACCGATCTTCTGGGGCAGGCAGAGCATGGCTACAATTCGCCCGCCGTGCTGGTAACCACCTCGCACCGCCTGGCCGAGGGGACCATTGCCGAGGTCGAGCGATTGCTGGCCATCCTGCCCACCGCCGAAACTGCCGCAGCGAGCTGGCGGGACTATGGCGAAGTGATCCTGTGCGACAACCATGAAGAAATGCTGCAAATCGCCAACCAGATCGCCTCTGAACACGTGCAGGTGATGACCGACCGGGATGACTGGTATCTTGAGAATATGCATTCTTATGGCGCACTGTTCCTTGGTCCGCGCACCAATGTTTCCAACGGGGACAAGGTAATCGGCACCAACCACACGCTGCCTACCCGGCGCGCGGGGCGTTACACTGGCGGGCTATGGGTCGGAAAGTTCCTGAAGACCCACAGTTATCAAAAAGTGCTGACAGATGAAGCCGCTGCGCAGGTAGGGGCTTACTGTTCGCGGCTGTGTATGCTCGAAGGGTTTGTGGGCCATGCGGAGCAAGCAAACCTTCGGGTGCGGCGTTATGGCCGGCGCGAGGTTGGCTACGGAATGGCTGCGTCCTGAGAGACGCCAGAGGCAAGGAGTCAGGCGGCCGTGATGCCAAAAAGCCAACCGGTTCGCCCGCAGGTGCTGGCAACCTATGCGATGCCGCAGGCGGTGGTCGAACAATTCGGCCAGTTCGCCGACCTGACCGTGCTGGACGGGGTCAGCGATCAGGAACAGGTGCTGGCGCGGTGCGCAGGTCACGATGCCCTGGTCTGCACTCTGATGAACCGGATTACGCCTGACTTCGTTGCCCGGCTTCCCGCTTCGATCCGGCTTGTCGCGACCTATTCTGTCGGGTTCGATCATGTCGATGTCGCCGCGCTCAAGGCGCGCGGGATCGTGTTGGTCAATACCCCGGATGTTTTGACCCAGGCCACGGCCGACGTGACCTGGCTGCTGCTGCTTGGCGCCGCCCGGCGTGGCTGGGAAGCACAGGCCATGCTGCGTCAAGGGCAATGGCACGGTTGGGAACCGACCCAGCTGCTTGGTGCTGACATTTATGGCAAGACCCTTGGCATCCTTGGGTTCGGGCGGATTGGCCGGGCAGTGGCTGAAAGGGCGCGCGGCTTTGGAATGCAGGTTCGCACCTATGTCCGCTCTCCCGCCGGGAATGGCCTGGCAGACAATGTGCACCTGTGCGGCTCGCTTGAAGAGGTTGTGCAGGAGAGCGATTTCATTTCTCTGCACTTGCCGCTTTCAACGGAAACACACGCCTGGTTGAATGCGGACAGGCTGGCCCTGTTGAAGCCGGGGGCAATCGTGATCAACACCGCGCGCGGCGGGTTGATTGACGAGACGGCTCTGATCAACGCCTTGCGAAGCGGCAGGATCGCAGCGGCGGGGCTGGACGTATTTGTGGGTGAACCAAAGGTATCCGAAGAGCTTCTGGCGGCGCCAAACACTTACCTTTTACCGCATATCGGCAGCGCCACGACAGGCGCGCGGGAGGCCATGGGTTTAAGCCTTGTGCGCGATGTGGATGCGTTTTTCGCAGGGCGTCCACTGGCGTCGCGGGTCGTCATACCATGACCGTCTGCACTAGCGACGAAGAAGCCGGACAACGGCAGCTGCTGCGCGGGCTGTTCGATGCAGCTTTGGGCGCGGCTCGGATCGAAGGCAAGCTTGCTGGTTTTCTTCCGCCTCCTCCCATAGGCCGAACTGTCGTGATTGGCGGGGGCAAAGCGGCTGCTGCGATGGCGGCGGAACTCGATCGCGTGTGGAGCGCGCCGCTGAAAGGAGCGGTGGTCACGTCTCGCGGCAGTGCAATCCCCGGATACTCTGGCCGTATCGAGGTGCTCGAAGCCAGCCACCCGGTTCCTGATGAAAGCAGCGTAGCGGCTGGCGAACATATGCGGGCATTGGTTCGTGGGCTGGGCGAGGACGACCTGATTCTGGCACTGATTTCCGGCGGAGCATCATCGCTTATGGTTGGCTTGCCGGATGGTGTCAGTTTGGCCGACAAGCAGGCAGTGACAAAAGCATTGCTCGCTTCGGGCGTACCGATCCGCGAGATCAACATGGTGCGACAGCAACTCTCTACGGTCAAAGGTGGCGAGCTTGCGCGGCTCGCCGGTTCAGCGCGCGTTGTTACATTGGCGGTTTCTGACATTCCAGGAGATGCCATCGAGTCGATCGGCTCTGGCCCGACAATCGTGAATGCGGGCAAGCGTGTCGACGCGCTCGGAATCCTGGCCCGCTACGGCATCATGCCTGCACCGGCGATCGAGCGCCATCTGGCCAGTGCCGGAAAGGCGGTGCCGCGTGCTGTTGCTGCGGGCAGGCTGCAGGATAGTGCTTTTGTGATTATCCGCCCTGCCGATTCCCTGGCGGCAGCGGCGAGCGTTGCAAAAGTTTCGGGATATTTGCCGATGATCCTTGGCGACGATCTGGAAGGTGAGGCCCGTGAATTGGGTGCGGCCCATGCAAGGCTGGCATTGCAGCTGCAGCGCAAGGGCAAGCCCGTCTGCCTGATATCCGGAGGCGAGACGACGGTCACGGTGCGAGGAAAAGGGCGCGGCGGGCGCAACGGCGAATATGTTCTGGGCGCCTTGCTGGAACTTGGCGGTCAGCCTGGGATTGCGGTTGTGGCTGCCGATACAGACGGGATCGACGGGAGCGAGGCCAACGCCGGCGCGATGGGTTTTCCATCCAGCATTGCTCGCGCGGCGGCACTGCGCCTGGATGCCGCGCACAGTCTTACCGAAAACGACAGCTATGGCTTCTTTGCTTCCCTTGGCGATCTTTTGCTGACTGGGCCGACCTATACCAACGTCAACGACTTTCGGGCGATTCTGATCGAGCCGTTGCGGGCGTGATTCCACCCCGGCGTTTGCCGGAAGAAAATTCACGCCCGCGCGCGGCGGGCCTGAAAGCATCAACGACGGCGCAAACGGTCTGCAGTGAGTTGGTCGACCGAAGTCACTCCCATCAACTTCATGCCGCGCTCTATTTCATCTTTCAGGATCGCCAGCGCCTGTTCCACGCCGCCCTGGCCGGCTGCCGCCAGCGCATAAAGATATAGGCGTCCTCCGGAAACAGCAGTGGCGCCCGCGCAGAGCGCTTTCAGCGCGTGGGTGCCGCGCCGCACGCTGCCGTTGCAAATGATCTCGATCTGGCCGCCAACCGCATCGACGATTTCCGGCAACTGGTCGAAAGGCGCGCGGCTGCCATCAAGCTGACGCCCGCCGTGGTTTGAAATCATGATGGCATCGGCCCCGATTTCGACCGCACGCCGGGCATCGGCCACGCTCATGACGCCTTTCAGGATGAACTTGCGGCCCCAGTCATTGCGGACCTGCTCAGCCACTTTCCAGTCCATCGACTGATCTAGCATCGTATTGAAATAGTTGGCGATGGAAACCGCCTCGCCGGTGCCTTCGGATACTTGGGTGTCCAGGTTGGGCAGGGCAAACTTCTCTCGCAGCAGACATTCGTTTTTCGCAGCCTCGGGTGACTTGCTCATTACCAGGCCTACTCTCACAAACGTCAATGATTTCAGGGTAATTCTGATAAGCCCAGTCGGCTGAAATCGGCAACCAGGTACCAGATTGACCACGGCTGGCTTATGTATACACTGATTATATAACGGCCAGATGCTCGCCGTGGGAGGGCTGCAGATGATATCTCGTGCTTCTGAAAATTGCGCTGGCGACCTGACCCGCCTGATCTATCCAATTGCGCGAAACGGCACGGCGTGAGCGTTAAATTGCCTCGCAAGGTGCTTTGGGCCTATGCCCTGCCATCCATTCCGCAATCGTTGCTTAATTCGCCTTTTCCAGCCTTGCTGATGGCATTTTACGCTAAATACACCGAGGCAACGACTGCAGGGATTGCCACTGGCATCCTCATTGCTCGTCTGTTCAATGGCGCAGTAGATCTGCCTATCGGCTATCTTTCCGATCGCACTTCCGGCCGGTTCGGACCGCGAAAGCCGTGGTTGGTGGCAGGAGCAATCGTTTCCGTCTTTGCATTTTGGGTGATTTTCATCCCACCGCAGGGCGCCGGAAACCGCTGGTTCCTTTGTGGTATGATGGCTTTCTATCTTGCCCAAAGCCTGCTCTCGACCCCCTATAATTCATGGTCTGGTGAGATTAGCACAGACTATGCCCAGCGCTCGCGGATCAGTGGAGCGCAGGCTCTCGCCATGCTTGTTGGCGGAATAGCGTTCATGGCAGTTCCTGAAATCCTCTCGCACCCATCCATAGGTATTTTGAGGACTGCCGCGCTGGACCGCAGCGCAATGGAAATCCTTGGCTTGGTAGGCATGGTCTTGATGCCCGTAGCCGTCCTGATTGCGGTTCTTGTTGTTCCAGTCGGCACGGTGACCCGAGGTCACAGCGTCGGAGTCCTTGAGCTTAGGACCATCGTAACCAGCAATGGACCGTTTCGGATTTATATGGCTGCCGAGGTGCTCAATTCGATCAGCTGGGCGATCACATACGCCTTGATGGCTATCGTCCTCGATGACTATTTTGGTTTCGCGGAAGCGATTGTGATGGTTTTGCTCGCCGCAACCGCGCTCCAGGTTGTTGCCATTCCGCTGTGCGAAAAGCTTGCAGGGCACTTTGGCAAGCACCTTCTTTATGCTTGGGGGCAAATCCTCAGCGGCGCGCTTTTGCCGCTTTACTTGTTGTTTGAACCGGCAGGACAAGCGGATTTCTATGTTTTGCTGGGCTTCATTGCATTTGTCGCCAGTATGAACACACCAAGTATGATGTTTTCGCCGTCCTTGCTCGCGGACATCGCTGATTTTGATGCACTCAAGACCCGTTCCAATCGGCTCGGCGCCTATTTTGCGATGCGGACCATGTTGATCCCGGCTGGAGGCGCGATTGGCGGTTCTTTTGCATTCTATATGCTGGGAGTGATTGGCTTTGATCCAGGCGGGAACAATGATGCTGCTGCAACACAAGGACTGATCACGCTTGCAGTGTTCCTGCCGATGGCGCTGTTGTTGATCTCTGGCCTGTTGATGCTCCTTTACCCGATCACCCGGACACGCCACGTCGCCATACGCCGCGTTCTGGACCGCCGTCTTGTGGCTATGTCCGGCGGCGATGAGAGTCCAATCGGCCAAGCCGGCGCCTTACACTTTGCGCAAAATCCAAAAGACTGACGCAGTGCTGGTGCTGTGCAGGGCGTTTACTCGAGGGGTGTGCCCGCCTCAGCCTTTTCTGCCAGCAGTGGCGCAACCGGAAGACTATATTTCTCGAGGCCCTTTACGATAACCTTTAGGCCAAGGTGGTGTGCCCAGAACATTGGACCTCCTGTCCATGCAGGCCAGCCATAGCCACTAAGCCAGACGGTATCGACGTCACTGGCACGTTGGGCGATCCCTTCCTGCAAAATCAGGGCGGCCTCGTTGATCATTGGATAAAGCAGGCGTTCGCGAATTTCTTGCTTGCCGATCTCGCGCTGCGGCTTGCCCGTCTTTTGGGCAAAAGTTTCAATCAGGGCCTCTACTTCTGGTGATGGTTTCGGCTTTCGGTTTTCATCGTAATCGTAAAAACCTTTGCCGGTTTTCTGTCCCCAGCGCCCTGCTGCACAAAGTGCATCCTGGAGATTTTCGATCCTGCATGCATCGCGGTGCCAGCCAAGATCTATGCCGGCAAGATCGGCCATCTGCCATGGTCCCATTGGAAACCCGAACTCCAGTAACGCCGCATCGACGTCCCAGTACTTTGCGCCTTCCATAATAAGAGCCTGAGCCTGTATTTGCCTCGCGTGCAAAATCCGGTTGCCGATGAAGCCATAGCAAACTCCAGAGACGACCGGGGTCTTTCCAACCGCCACCGCCAGTGCCATCACTGTTGCAAGCTGCTGCTTGCCCGTTGCCTTCCCCCGCACGACTTCGAGCAGTTTCATGACATGAGCGGGCGAGAAGAAGTGCATCCCTAGGACGGACTGCGGGCGTGATGTTGCCAGCGCAATTTCGTCGATATCCAGATTGCTGGTATTGCTCGCCAAGATTGCGTCCGGCTTTGCAATCTTGTCCAGTTTGGCAAATACGCCCTTCTTAGTGTCCATGTTTTCGTAGACGGCTTCGATAATCAGATCGGCGTTTGCCAGATCCGCAAAATCGACACTTGCTGCCAAATTGGTCATGGCTGCTTCGGCTTGCGCGGTATCTATCTTCCCGCGCTTGACCGCGCTTTGATAATTTCGCTCAATCATCGCCACGCCCTTGTCGAGAGCATCCTGTGACCTATCCAGCAATGTCACCGGGAGGCCAGCGGTCAAGAAATTCATGGTGATCCCGCTGCCCATCGTGCCTGCGCCAATCACTCCCAAGCGGCGGATCGGGAGAAGCGGAGTGTCAGCTGGAATGTCTTTAACGACGCTTGCAGTGCGGCGAGCTTGTTCGATGTGCTCCAGCACACCGGGAAGCGGTTCTTGCATCAATCTCTCCAGAGTATTTGTGCTGGCTTTGCCGCTTCAGCGACGGCGTAGGCGCTCACGGTTGAGCTGGTCTACCGCAGGGACCCCCATCAGCTTCATACCGCGCTCAATCTCGTCCTTCAGGATTCCAAGTGCTTGTTCGACTCCGTGCTGTCCAGCAGCGGCGAGTGCATAGAGGTAGAGTCTGCCCCCCGAAGTTGCTGAAGCGCCTGCGCACAGCGCTTTTAAGACATGGGTACCGCGCCTGATGCCGCCGTCGCAGATGATCTCGATCTGACCGCCCACGGCATCGACGATTTCGGGCAGTTGGTCGAAAGGCGCACGGCTGCCGTCAAGCTGGCGTCCGCCATGATTGGAAATCATGATTGCATCTGCCCCGATCTCAACGGCCCGGCGGGCGTCGGCCGCGCTCATCACCCCCTTGAGGATGAACTTGCCGCCCCAATCATTGCGGACATGCTCTGCCACCTGCCAATCCATCGATTGGTCGAGCATCTTGTTGAAGTAGTCGGCGATCGAGACTGCCTCACCGGTTCCCTCACTGACATGTGTGTCGAGATTGGGAAGCGCAAACTTCTCACGCAGCATATAATTTAACGCCCAGGCGGGCTTGACCGCGTAAGACAGGGCGGACGAGAGTGTCAGCCGCGGCGGCGAAGTGAAACCGCTACGCGCGCAGCGCTCGCGCTTGCCAGCCACGATCGTGTCCACAGTAAGCGCGATCGCATCGAACTTGGCAGCCTTGCACCGTTCGATCATGCTGCGATTGAGCCCTTTGTCCTTATGGATATAGAGCTGGAACATCTTTGGTGTTGAGATCATTGCACCGATTTCCTCGATGGAAACCGTCGCAAGGCTGGAAATTCCGCACCACACGCCGAACTTCTCGGCTGCTCGTACAACAGCGCGTTCCCCCTGCCAGTGGAATACCCGCTGTAATGCCGTGGGCGACAGGATAAGCGGCAGGGCAGACTTCTTGCCGAGGATTGTGCAACTGGTGTCGATCTCGCCAACCCCGGCAAGGACATCGGGAACCAGGTCCACATTGTCAAACGCGGCAGTGTTGCGGGCCTTGGTCAATTCGTCGTCGGCAGCGCCATCGATATAGTCGAATACCGGCCAGGGCAGGCGCCGCCGGGCAAGTTCACGAAAGTCATTGACGGAATTGATGATCATGGGTGCCTCGTTACAATGCGCGCAGGCTTTGGCGGACCAGGTCGAAGATCTCTTCCAGGTCGGACGGGTTGCTGGTCAGGATCGGTGCCAGCGCGATCGTGTCGCCATTGGCCCGGATCGAAACCCCGCGTTCGTAAGCCTTGATGAACAGTTCATAGCCGCGCAGGCCAGGGCCATCCTTGTGCGGGGCCAGGGTCATGCCCCCGGCCAGGCCGAGGTTGCGAATGTCAGTTACATAGGGTTCGCCGCGCAGACTGTGCATGGCTTCTTCAAAAACGGGGGCAAGCTGCCGGACGTTTTCGTAAACGCCCTCTTCGCGGATCGCCTGCTGGGCCGCCAGCCCCGAGGTGATGGCAAGCGGATGGGCGGAGTAGGTATAGCCGTGGAAGAATTCCACTCCGGTCGGCGTCGCATTGATGATGGTGTCGTGGATCTTCTGATGCGCTATCACCGCGCCCATGGGCACGGCGGCATTGTTGATCCCCTTGGCCATGGTGCACAGGTCTGCCGTAACGCCAAAGAAAGTCGCGCCGTTGGCCGCGCCTAGCCGCCCGAACCCGGTGATCACTTCATCCAGGATCAGCAGGATGCCATGCCGCTCGGTAATCTCGCGCAGCTTTTTCAGATAGCCGCTGGGCGGCACGAACACGCCAGCCGAACCGATCATTGGTTCGACAATGACAGCCGCGATAGAGGAAGGATCGTGTAGCGTGATAATCGCCTCCAGCTCCTTCAGGTAGGTCATCGGATCGCGGCTGGGCTCGCCTCTGGTAAAGCCGTCCAGTGCGGGGTCATAGGGGAAGGGCATGTGGTCCACGCCGGGCAGGCCCATGCCAAAGAACTTGCGGTTGTTGGGCATGCCGCCGACCGAAATGCCGCCAAAACCGACGCCGTGATAGCCGTTGACCCGCCCGATGAACCGCGTGCGCGTGCCTTCGCCGCGCGCTCGGTGATAGGCCAGCGCCATCTTCAGCGCGGTATCGACCGCTTCCGAACCTGAATTGGTGAAGAACACATGCTCAAGCCCATCGGGGAACTGCGCCGCAACCTGGCTGGCCAGATCGAAGGCGCCGGGCGTGGCGAAGTTGAAGGCCGGCGAATAATCCAGGGTTTGCGCCTGGCGGACGATAGCCGCGGTAATGCCGGGATGGCCATGCCCCAGGATCGAACACCACATTCCGGAAAAGGCGTCGCGGATCCGGCGCCCGTCCGCAGTATGATAGAACTGTCCTTCGGCCCCGACGATCAGGCGCGGTGCTGCCTTGAAGGCCTTGTTTGCAGTGAACGGCAACCAGTAGGCAGACAGGTCGTTGGGAATGGCGGTGGCTGACATCGGACTGTCCTTTGTGTTCAGACGGGCTTGCAGGGAGGGGGCTTAGCCAACGAAGCCCATCGGGTTTCCGGCCAATTGCCCGCCGTCGCAGGTCATGACCGCGCCGCTGATGTAGGAAGCGGCATCAGAGCAGAGGAATGCGGCCAGGTTGGCGACCTCTTCCTTGGTGCCAAAGCGTTGCAGCGGGATCGCTCCGGTGATTTTCTTTTCCATTTCGGGCGTCGAAGAGAGGCGGCGCATGCCTTCGGTGTCGCTGATCGGTCCGGGCAGGATCGCGTTGACGCGGATTCCGGCCGGTCCCCATTCGACGGCCAGTGCCTTTGTAAGCATATCGATCCCCGCCTTGGCCGAGCAGACGTGGGACTGAAACGGGATCGCCTGACTGGACTGGACAGCGGAAATGTTGATCAATGAAGCACCGGGACGGCGCAGATGCTCATAGCTTGCCCGCATGACGTGATAGGTGCCAAGCAGGTCGATCTCTACCACCGCGCGGAACGCGTTGGGCGACATCCCCATGGCCGGGGCGACAAAGTTGCCAGCCGCGCCGGAAACCACGAAATCGATTCCGCCACCGCTGCTGGCAAACTCGCTGAAGGCGGCTGCAACCGTATCGTATTGGCGGACATCCCCGGTATAGCCAGATGCGGTTATTCCGGCTTCCCGCAACAGGTCCAGGGCGCTGTCGATCTTTTCCTGGGACCGGCTGAAAATTCCGACTTCTGCCCCCAGCGCGCCCAGGCGTGCGGCAATGCCGAGATTGATCCCGCTTGATCCACCTGCAACAAAGGCGCGCTTGCCGTTGAAGATGCCGGGTGCGAAAATATCTGCCATTGGTGTGTTCCTTTTCAATCCGTTAGTTCAAACCGCGCTGGCGGTTCTGGTAAATTCGTCGCGCCAGGCGTGCGTGCCTGACATCAGCAGTAGGGTAAGCAGCACCCGCGCCTTCAGCGGGGAAAGGTTCCCCGCTGGGACCAGGCCGCGCCGCAGCAGGTCGATCTCCGCGCCCGGATAGCCATAGGTGGCGGTGCAGACCGCACCCCAGGCGGCGCGCGAGCAGAGCACGACCGGCACTTTTGCGGAAAGCCGGGCCAGTTCGGGAACCAGGGCCTCAGGCACGTGTCCGGCGCCCATCGCTGCGATGACCCACCCAGCGACTGAAGCGTTCTCCGCCGCGCGAAAAATCCATGGCGAATGATCGATGGCGATGCTGACCAGTTCGACATGGGCGGGCGGCGCATCGGGCTGGATCGCCACTTTGGCCAGTGAGGCCCGGGGCGGATTGATGGCCACGAAGCGGCCTTCGTGAATCCGGCCGCGCAGGCCAGCTTCGCCCGAGCTGAATGCCGATAGCGCAGTGGTATGGCTTTTCGTCACGTGCCGCGTCGCGTGGACGCAATCATCAAGGACCACCACCACCTCGCCCAGGCCCGGCGATGCCTCCAGAAAGTGCAGGGCGCCCAGAAGGTTGGCCGGACCATCGGCGCCCGGCGCGCTGCTGCCGCGCATGGCGCCGGTCAAGGCAATGTCTATGGGCCGGCAAACCAGCAGTTCCAGCGCAAAGGAGGTTTCCTCCAGGCTGTCGGTCCCCTGTGAAATGACGACGCCGTGATAGCCATCATCGTGCAGCCGCTCGATCGTTCTGGCCAGTCGGATCAGGTCGGCAAAAGTAATGTTGGCACTGGGCAGCTTGGCGAAATCGGTCCAGTCGATGTCCAGGCCCGCGTGTTCTGCGGCCAGTTCCGCCGTGAGCTGCGCCGCATCAAGGGCAGGCGCAAGTCCGCCCGGCCCGTCTGCCATGGCGATCGTGCCGCCAAGGGCGATCACGCTTATTTTCCGCCGGGTCCCGCGCATTGCCGTGGCTCAGCCGCCCCACAGGGCCGATGAGAAGCAGTGCAGATTGCCGCCTGAATAGTGCATGGCATCGGCCCGGTCGTCGAGCAGCAGAGCCGGCCCGTCGAGGTCGACGAAGTCGCACCGCGTGCCAAGCACATAAGCGGGCGCCGCGCCAAGCGAGGTCGGACCGCTGCAACCCAGCATCACTTTCATGCCGCGGGCATGGGCGGCGGCTTCCAGTTCCAGCCCCGGGGTCAGCCCGCCAACCTTGTCCAGCTTGATGTTGATTGCCTGGTAAAGCCTGGCCAGACGGTCCAGATCGGCAAGCGAACTGCAGCTTTCATCCGCGCACAGGGCAATCTCGCCGGTGTATCCGGCCAGTGGCTCGTCGGCCAGATGATGCAGCGGCTGTTCGATCAGGGCTACGCCCAGTTTGTCGAGTGGACCGGTCAGCCGGTTCAGCGTGGCAATGTCCCAGGCTTCATTGGCATCGACGATCAGCGAGGCCCCGGGGCAGGCGGCGGCAATCGCCTCAACCCGTTCCAGCACGTCTTCCTGGTTGGCCTTCAGCTTGAGGATGCGAAAGCCCTTGGCGAAAGCGGCCAAGGCATCTTCGCGCATCTTGGCCGTGGGGTTTATCCCGATGGTCAGGTCGACCTCGATCGCGTCCTTGCGCGCCACCCCTGTGCGCTCCCAGATGCTTTGGCCGCTGCGCTTGCACTCCAGATCCCACAAGGCGCAGTCCAGGGCATTGCGGGCCGAGGTGTTGCTGACCTTTTCGGCAATTTCGGCGCGGCTCGCTCCGGCTGCGATCAGGTCTGCGGCATCGTGCAGGGCAGCGGCGACATCCTCACGGGTCTGGCCGTACTGCGGCAACAGACCGCATTCACCGCGACCGACATGGCCGCCGTCGCGGACATAGACCGTGAACAGTTCGGAATTGGTCTTGGCGCTGCGCGAAATGCGGAACGTTTCCGCGTAGGGCCATTCCTGAAAGGCGAACAGAAGCTCCATCCTAGGCCACCTCGAACAGGCCGGCAGCGCCTTGCCCGCCGCCCACGCACATCGAGATCACGACATATTTTTCGCCGCGGCGGCGTGCCTCGATCAGGGCGTGGCCAACCATCCGCGCGCCGCTCATCCCATAGGGGTGGCCGATGGAGATCGCTCCGCCATTGACGTTCAGCCGCTCGTCCGGAATGCCCAGGTAATCCCGGCAATAGAGCACCTGGCAGGCGAAGGCCTCGTTGATTTCCCACAAGCCGATATCGTCCATTTTCAGCCCGTTGCGTTCCAGCAGGCGGGGAATGGCAAAGATCGGGCCGATGCCCATTTCATCCGGCTCGCAGCCGACCACGGTCATGCCCCGGAAATAGCCCAGGGCCGGAATGCCGCGCCGCGCCGCCAGATCCGCATCCATGACGACACAGGCCGAAGATCCGTCGGAAAGCTGGCTGGCATTGCCTGCGGTGATCGAACCGCCTTCGCGCACCGCCTTCAGCGATGCCAATCCTTCCAGAGTCGTATCGGCCCGCGCGCCTTCATCGCGGGCAATTGTGACTTCCTGCTTGGTCCGCTCGCCCGTGGCCTTGTCGGTCGCCAACATCTCGCAAGTGACCGCGACGATCTCATCATCGAACTTGCCGGCGGCCATGCCCGCTGCCGTGCGTTGCTGGCTGGAAAGGGCATAAAGGTCCTGCGCCTCGCGGCTGATGCCATAACGGTTGGCGACGATCTCTGCCGTGTCGAGCATCGGCATGTGGATCGCGGGATGGCGTGCGAACAGGCGCGGGTCGGGCACGCGGGAGATATTCATGGCCGGCGTCTGGGCCAGACTGATCGATTCCACCCCGCCCGCGACGATCACCTGCATTCCATCACAGGCGACTTGCCGCGACGCGGTGGCAATCGCCATCAGTCCGGATGAGCACTGACGGTCAATGCTCATCCCGGCGACCGTTACAGGCAGGCCCGCAGCCAGGGCCGAGAGGCGGCCGATGTTGAAGGTCTGGGTGCCCTGCTGGATCGAGCAGCCCATGATGCAATCTTCGACTTCATCGGCGGCAATGCCAGCGCGGCGCACGGCTTCGGCAATCGAGAAACCGGCCAGGGTCGGCGCTTCAAGATCGTTGAACGCACCTTTGTAGGCCCGGCCAATGGGAGTGCGTGCCGTTGAAACGATTGCTGCTAGTTTCATCGTGATTTCCTTGTCGGTTGAGCGGGAGCGAGGCTTAGTCGCCTTTGAATTCGGGATGGCGCTTTGCCAGGAAGGCGGAGACACCTTCGCGGAAGTCGTTCGAGCGGGCGGCCAGCAGGTACTGGTCGCGGTCCATGAAGCTGACCGCTGCGGCATTGGCGAGCGCGGCGGCGTTTATGGCTTCCTTGGTCATCCGCACCGGAATCGGGGGAAGCCCGGAAATGCGGGTAGCCCAGGCGCGCGCCTCACTCAGGGCCTGGCCCTTGGCGCAGGTCAGTTCCGCCAGCCCCCAGGTGGCGCAGGTTCCGGCATCGACCGGGTCGCCGAACATGACGATGCGTTTTGCCCGCGACGGGCCGACCAGGGCGGTCAGGCGGGGCAGGGATCGCCAGCTCATGTTCATGCCCAGCGGCACTTCGGGCAGGCGGACGAACGAACCTTCGCCCATGATCCGGAAGTCACATGAGAGCGCCAGGGCCAGCCCGCCGCCCACGCAGAAACCTTCGATGGCAACGATCGTCACCGCTTCGATGTCTTCCCAGGCCTGGCACATATCCGGGCCAGCGGCGACCGCCGAGCGCAGTTCCAGCAGGCTTGCGCTGGCGGCACTGCGACTGGAAGACATCTGCAGATCGACGCCCGCAGAGAAGAATTCCGCCTGTCCGGTCAGGATCACGGCGCGAACGGTCGGGTCGCGGCGCAGCTGGCGGGCGACTTCGGTCAGGCTGTCCATCAGCGCGCCGTCCATCGCATTGCGCGCGGCAGGACGGTCAATCGTGACCGTAACCACATTGCCGTCACGCTCCAGGCGAAGCCCGGTGAACGACCGGGAATCCTTGCTCATCGCGCGCACACCCTTTCCCTTAAAAACCGCCAACAGACGAATTGACTCGCCCTCTCAATGTGTGCACTGATTACATAACGGGATTGGCAATGCAAGGGATGCTGATCGAATGAATGACTTGCGCGATAGGGCGTCCGGGCAACCGGATTATAATGGCAGGTGGCCGGTTGCCGCCCGGCCCGTGGTGGCTGACCTGCCGCCGTCGAAGATCCGCGAGATTGCCAATGCCGGGTTCGGCCGAACCGACCTGCTGCGTTTCTGGTTCGGCGAAAGCAACCGCCCGACGCCGGATTATATCAAGCAGGCCGCGATGGCGGGCATTGCCAATGACGAGGTTTTCTACACGCACAACAATGGCCGCGAAGACCTGCGGGCGGCGCTGGCCAGCTATCTGACGCAGCTGCATCGCCAGCCGTTTTCGCTGGAGCGGACCTCGATCACAAGCTCGGGCGTATCTGCGCTGATGATTGCGCTGCAGGCCCTGATCGATCCGGGCGACCGGGTGGTGATCGTGACTCCGATCTGGCCAAACATCGCGCAAATTCCGGTTGCCTTGGGTGCGCAGGTTGAGCGCGTGGCCGTGGATGGTTCGTCAGGGCAATGGCGGCTTGATCTCGATCGGTTGCTGGCAGCGATCACGCCCGACACGAAAGTGCTGATCATCAATTCTCCGGCCAATCCGACCGGCTGGATCATCCCGGCAGAGCAGCAACGCGCGATCCTGGATCACTGTCGCCGCCTGGGCGTGTGGATCCTGGCCGACGACGTTTACGAGCGGCTGATGCTGGGGGCAGAAGCCGGGCCTGCGCCGTCGTTTCTGGCCCTTGCCGACCCGCAGGACCGCCTGATCGGGGCCAACAGCTTTTCCAAGGCCTGGTTGATGACCGGCTGGCGCCTTGGCTGGCTGGTCGCTCCGGCCGAACTGGCGGACGATCTGGCCAAGGTGATTGAATTCAATACTTCGTGCGTGCCGGGCTTCATCCAGTCTGCCGGGATCGCCGCGCTGACCCAGGGGGAACCGCACATCCGTGCCCTGCAGGCGGAACTTACCGCCAATCGCGATCAGGTGATTGCGGCGCTCACCGCGATGGAGGGGATCGCCGCGCCCTTGCCGCAGGGCGGGATGTACGCGTTCTTCAGGATTCACGGACAGCCGGATTCCGTCGCCCTGGCCAAGCGGCTCGTCCACGAGGCCGGATTGGGCCTGGCGCCCGGTGCGGCATTCGGTCCGGAAGGGGAAGGCTGGCTGCGCTGGTGCTTCGCCGCGGGTGGAGAAGGATTGAACGAGGGCCTGGCGCGGCTTGCGGACTGGGTGGGCAACAATCGGACAAAAGGGACCGGATGATGGCGAAGGGCTATATCATTGCGCGGGTCAGCGTGACCGATCCGGATGCCTACGCCATCTATGCAGGGTTGGCACGGGGCGCGATGGAACGATACGGTGCGCGAATTCTGGCGCGCGGCGGGCGCTACACCGGACTGGAGGGTGGTGCCCGCCCGCGCAATGTCATCCTGGAATTCGACAGTTACGACACGGCTATGGAATACTGGCATTCCGAAGAATACCAGTCCGCCCGTGCCCACCGGTTGAACGCGGCAGAAATCGAGCTGTGCGTGGTCGAAGGGGTCGACTAGTCGAACGACCCCTGCATCATGGCGGCGATTGCTTACTGGCGCTCTGCCATGCGGCTGCGCAATTGCTTCTTGTCGATCTTGCCCAGGGTTACGCGCGGCAGATCATCGACCACGAAGATTTCGTCGGGAACCTTGAACGAGGCGAGCTTTGCCTGGCAGGCTGCCAGCAATTGTTCCACCGGATCGGTGCCCGGCTGCATCGGGATGACAAAGGCCACCGGCACTTCGTCCAGCATCGGATGGGGCTTGCCCACAACGGCCACTTCCACCACCAGCCCGGTGCCCATCAGGACCCGTTCGATTTCGGACTCGGCCACATTTTCGGCACCGACCCGCAGCATGTCGCGGTCACGTCCGTCGAAGACCACGCTGCCATCGGCGTGCGGGGTAACGCGGTCGCCGGTCTTGAACCAGCCATTCTCGTCAAAGGCTTCGGCAGTGGCTTCCGGATTGTTGAGATATTCCTGGAACAACGAAAGCCCGCGCTTCCCCTTGATCCAGAGCATCCCGCTTTCGCCCGCGCTCACATGCGAACCGTCCTCGCGCCGCACTTCGATTTCGTAACCAGGGCCGACCTGCCCCATCGAGCCGATCCGGCCTGGCATGTTCCAGGTTGAAATCAGCGGCAGCGATACGGTCTCGGTCATTCCGAACCAGCCGATGCAGGGGATGCCGAATTTTTGCAGCACAGGGGGCGGATCGATCCCGCCAAGGCCCCAGCGCTGGATCCTGTTGGGCGGCACCGGCAGCGCCATCAGCGCTTTCAGCATGAAGGGGATTTGCACCCCCCAGGTGCAGTTGTGCTCTGTCACGCAGGGCCAGTACCGGCTGGCCGAGAAACGCATCTGGAACACCAGCGTTGCCCCCGCCCACAAGGTCGCAAGGTGCGAATAGGACAGGGCATTGGTGTGATAGAGCGGCAGGCAGGTATGGCCGATGTCGTCCGGGCCAACCTGGCTGGACAAGGCCCCCAGGCGTGCGCCCCACAGGGCATTGGCATGGGTCCAGACCACCCCCTTGGGCCGCGATGTCGTTCCCGATGTATATTGCACGCTGTTGGGCAGCATCGGATCGGCTGGGCGCAGCGGCGCGCGGGCGGCATCGCCAGCGGCGAGTTTCTCGAACGGCAAGCTTCCCGCCGGGCGCGGAGCATCCGGGGCCAAGCCGCAGTCGGTTTCGGTTACGCACAGCCATTCCAGGCGCGGAGAGGCAGTGCTGACCAACTCGGCAAAGCATGGCTGGGTGATTGCATGGCGGGCGCCGCAATGATCAATGAAATAGGCCAGTTCATCTTGCGAAGAACGGGTATTGGTGGTCACCGCCACTGCGCCTAGGCGCGAGCAGGCGTGCCATGCCAGCAGGAATTCGATGCAGTTGTCCATGTGGATGACCACGAAATCGCCCCGTTTGACGCCATGTTCCGCCAGTCCGCCGGCGAATGCGGCAACCGCATCGCGAAAGCCGTGATAGGTCCAGGATTGCGCAGGGCCCTTGGGCGGAGAATAGATCAGGAAGGGGTGGTCCGCGCGATCCTGTGCGCGGGCCTCAAGCAGGTGGGGCAGGTCCTGTCCGGTGAACATATGGATTGGCCCTGGCATGTTGTCCTGTTTCATGCTTGATCTCCCGAAAGTGAGCGATGAATACATTGACAAGCCGCGATCAACAAGGCGTAATGTAATCAGCGATCATATAAACGGCGCTTGGGAAGGAATGCTTGGATGACTGCCGTGGAATCGGAAATGCACAAGTTCGCGGCCGGCCTGTTGCCGGTCAATCCGGTCGCCGGAGAAGAGGTGAGCTGGACCGTCGAGGAACGGTTGGCGCATTACAATTGTCCGGGTGTTGCAGTTTGCGTCATCCGCGATGGCGATATCGTCGATGCGGCGGGCTTTGGCGCGATTACCCATGGCGGCGCGCCGGTCGGTGCCGAAACTGTGTTTGCCGGAGCATCGATCAGCAAGCCATTGACTGCGGTTCTCGCCCTGCAACTGGTCGATCAGGGCCGGGTCGATCTGGATCGTCCGATCAACGATTACCTGCGCAGCTGGCAGGTGCCGGAAAGCGAATTCACGCGCCAGGTCCCGGTAACCCTGCGCCATCTGCTCAGCCACCGCGCGGGTACCACGGTGCATGGCTTTGGGGCTTATCCGCATGACCGGGCTGCCCCCACGTTGCTTGACGTGCTGAACGGCCGCGAACCTTCGCCAACGCCGCGGGTCGAGGTCAACAAGCTGCCCGGCGAATCCGTGCGCTATTCCGGCGGCGGCACGCAGGTCGTGCAACTGTTGCTGGAGGAAATGACGGGAACGGACTTTGCATCTCTGGCGCAGGAAAGGATCTTTGCCCCACTGGGGATGAACCGCACCACCTTTTCCCAGCCGCTGCCGGACGCGCTGCGCCCTCTGGCGGCATTGGGACATCATGCCGATGGCCGCGTGGTCAACGGGCAATATACGTTCACGCCGCAACTGGCGGCAGGCGGGGTCTATACCACCGCGCCCGACTATGCCCGCTTCATGATCGAGTGCCGCAACGCGTGGCTGGGGCGCGGCAATGTTCTGCTGGGCCAGCAGATC
Source organism: Sphingobium sp. (assembly GCA_035196065.1). NCBI lineage: Bacteria > Pseudomonadati > Pseudomonadota > Alphaproteobacteria > Sphingomonadales > Sphingobiaceae > Sphingobium > Sphingobium sp. The sequence goes on along the minus strand of CP136575.1, from coordinate 1,067,756 downwards.
GCGCGGCAGATGATGGAGAACCAGGCAGGCGGTCAGTTCGGACTGGGCTGGGAAGTTTTCGGCAAGGGCGCGGCTGCCCGCTTTGGTCACGGCGGATCGAACGAAGGGTATCAGTGCAATACCACCTGCAACCTTGAGCAAGGCTGGGGCGGCGTCGTGCTGACCAACAGCCTGAGCGGCCTGATCCTCTATTACGAAGTACTCAACGGGATGGCGCGCGCCTTTGACTGGCAGGGCTACCTGCGCGCGCCGCGCCGGATCAAGCCGATTATCGGGGATGAGATGCAGCGCTATGTCGGGCGTTACCGGATCGTATCCGGCATCGATGCCCCGCATATCGATATCTGGGTAGAGGACGGCCAATTGCACAGCCACATTCAGGGCCTGATCCTGCCTCCGCGTCCGATTTACATGGATGAAGGCGGGCGCTTCTTCTCGCAGCAAGTGCCCGGCGAAACGGTGGTGGAGTATGACGGAGAAGGCCGCGCGATGACTCTGATCGCCTATGCCGGAGAGGATATCGAACTGCTGCGCGCCGAACGCATCATGGATGCTGTGCAATGAGCAAGACGGTTACCCGGCTGGCCGATTATCAACCCTATCCGCATATAATCGAAGCGGTGCAACTGGACGTTGCGCTCGATCCGGAAGTGACAATCGTGCAGGCCACCATGCAGGTGCACCTGCCCGAAACCCAAGAGGGCGCGCCCGATCTTGTTCTGGACGGCAAGGACCTTGAGCTACGCGCGATCAGCATGGATGGCCGCGCGCTGCGCGGTGATGAATATTCCGCTACGCCGGACCGGCTTGTGATCTTCGCTCCGCCGCGCAGCTTTGCGCTGACCACGCAAGTCGCCATCCATCCGGCGCGCAATGTGTCGCGCAAGGGGTTGTTCTTCCATGCCGGGGTTCTGGCCACCCAGTGCGAAGCGGAAGGTTTCCGCCGTATCACCTATTTCCCGGACCGGCCCGACGTCCTGACCGTCTATACCGTGCGGCTTGAAGCCGACCGGGATGCATTCCCCATGCTGTTGTCGAATGGCGAGCCGGGCGATCAAGGAGCAGAGGGCGCGCGGCACTGGGTGACCTGGCGCGATCCCCATGCCAAGCCCAGCTATATCTTCGCGATCATGGCGGGGCGCTTTGACGCTTTGCGGGATCAATATGTCACGGCCAGCGGCCAGCCGGTCGACATTGCGATCCTGGCCGAACCGGGCGAGCGAGAACGCTGCCGGTTTGCCATGGACAGCCTCAAATCCGCCTTTGCCTGGGAAGAACAGGTTTTCGGCCTTGAGTATGATCTGCCGATCTACAACGTCGTTGCCTTGCCCGGCTATTCCGGTGCGATGGAGAACAAGGGGCTGAATCTGTTCGGCGCCGATGGGGTGATTGCCGATCCCGCGATTACCACCGACGAGGAGTTTACCCTGATCAAGCGCATCATTGCGCACGAATATTTCCACAACTGGACTGGCAATCGCGTTACCTGCCGCGATTGGTTCCAGCTGAGCCTGAAGGAAGGGCTGACCCGGCTGCGCGACCAGTTGTTCATGGAAGATGAACTGGAGGCGGGCACATTCCGGATCGAAACGGTCAAGGCCCTGCGGCGCAACCAGTTTCCCGAAGACGATGGACCGGCGGCGCATCCGGTCCAGCCGGCGGAATTTGTCGAGATCGAGAATTTCTACACCACGACGATCTACGAAAAAGGCGCCGAAACGCTTCGTATGCTGCGCACCATGGTCGGGCCGGATCGCTTCATTGCGGCGATCAAGGCCTATCTGCGCCGGTTCGACGGGCAGGCAGCCACGATTGATGATCTGTTCGACCTTATCGAAAGCGAATGCGGCAAGGACCTGACGCAGTTCCGCAAGTGGTTGCACCAGACTGGCAGGCCGACCGTAACCGTTACCCGCACTTACGATCCGGTCCTGCGGCGGGCCACGATTACCCTTGCTCAAACGGTGCCGGACAAGCCTGGCCCGGGCGGACCGCTGCACATCCCGATCCGTATCGCCTTGCTCAACCCTGCTGGGGGGCAGATGGGCGATGAACACCTGGTTGAGCTGACCGACTGGTCGCAGACCCTGGTGTTCGAGGATGTGCCCTGTGCGCCTGTCCCCTCGCTGCTGCGCGGGTTTACCGCTCCGGTCACTCTGGAATGCGATCTGGCGGATGAGGATCTGGTGCAGCTTGCCTTGCATGATCCCGATCCGTTTGTCGGCTGGAACAGCGTGCAGCAATTGTTCACCCGCACGATCCGGGCGCTCAGCCATTTGCCCGCCAGCGAGATGGTGGCCAACGTTCCGCAAAGGCTGATCGCGCTGGTCGCCGATCTGCTCCGCAACAATGCCGTATCTGCGCCGGGCCTGACCGCCCAGAAGCTGTCCCTGCCCGATGAGCCGGCTTTGAGCGAAGGCCTCGACCGGATCCGGCTGGACGAGCATCTTGCCGCCCGCGAGGCCGTGAAGCGCGCAATCGGTATGGCGCTTGGCGACCTGCTTGGTTCTGTCTACCGCGCGCTGGATGGCCTTGATCCGGCCGATCGGAGCCCGCGAACGATTTCCCAGCGCAACCTGAGTTCGGTTCTGCTCGATCTGCTTCTGGCGACGGGTAGTGACCACGCTGCGGAGCTTTGCCTTGCGCAGGTGCGGAACGGGCCGTCGATTACCGAGCAGTTCGACGCCTTGTGTCTGATCAGTCATCATGATCATCCGCAGCGCCGCGCGGCGTTCGACGGGTTTCTCGAACAGTACAAGGACCAGCCGCTGGTGGTCGACAAGTGGTTCAAGGCTTATGCCCTGTCCCGCGCGCCACGGGTGATTGACGAGATCATCGATCTGGAAGGCCATCCGGCTTTCGAAATCCAGAACGTCTCGCGTGCCGTGGCCTTTTACGGCAGCCTGTTCCGGCAGAACCGCGCCACGTTCCATGACCTGTCGGGCAAGGGGTATCGGTTCCTGGCAGACCGTTTGCTGATGATGGACAAGATGGGCCGGGGCCATCCGGCCTACTTCATGGCTCAGCTGGATCAGTGGCGGCGGTTCGATGATCGGCGCAAGGCGCTGATGCACGCCGAGCTGGTCCGGATCGCAGAAGACCCGGACATCTCGCCCACGCTGCGCGAAGTCGTCTCGCGCACGCTCGCCTGATTTTCATCAAACCGGGAGTTGCCCAACATGGCTGACGCATTTGCCGACATATTGCGGGCTGAAATTCCCGGCGCAATGGACCAATTCAACGTCCCCGGTTGCGCAGTCGCCCTGATCCGCGACTTTCAGCTTGCCGATGTGCTGTGCTTTGGCACTGCGGACCGCCTGGCCAATGAGGCGGTGACGCCCAGGACCCGTTTCAGCCTGCAGTCGATTTCGAAATCCATAGCCGCCTGGATGGTCCTGAAGCTTGTCGAAGAGGGCCGTATCGACCTTGATCGGCCCATCGGCGACTATCTGCGCCGCTGGACCCTGCCGCCATCGGCGCAGTTCGATCTGGCGCTTGTCACCCCGCGCCGGTTGCTCAGCCACCATGGCGGAGTGACCGTGGCAGGCTTTCGCGGCGTTGCATTGGACCAAACCGGCTTTACCCTGATCGATGCAATGCAGGGCAAGCTGCCTCCGCCCACTCCGCAGCAAGAGCAGCACTATGCCTATTGGAACCTGCCGCGCGACGATGCTGTCGTGACCGTGACGCACGAACCTGGCTCAGGCTGGAATTACTCCAACGCCGGTTTCGGCCTGCTGGAACTGGCGATCGAGGATATTACCGGTGAAGATTTTGGCACGATTGTCGAGCGGGCTATCTTTGCGCCGCTGGGCATGACCAATTCCTGCTATGGCCGCCGCGATGGGCTGCCCTATGCCGCGCCGCATGACCGGCAGGGAGAGCCTACCCCGGACTATCGCTGGCTGTGCGGGGCTGCGGGCGGGGCCTATGCCTCGATCGAGGATCTTGCCACCTTTGCCCGGGCGGGAATGTATGCTCCGCGCACCGGTCCGGGCGCAGGGGTTCTGACCCCGGCTTCCGTCCAGACGATGCATACCGCGCATGGCGATGCCGATGATATCGGCGAGTTAAAAGCTGGCGCCGGACTGGGCCACATTCTGCTCGATTTCGGCGGGCTGAAGAATGTTCATCATTCAGGTGGCTCGATTGGCTGGCGCAGCATCTATTCGATCTACCCTCAGCTCGGTTCGGGGATCTGCATGCTGATGAATGCCGAAGGCGCCAATGAGCTGTGGCAACCGCTGGTCTTCCGCTGGGCGGCAGAGCAGCGCGCCGCCGCTTAGCGGCTGGGGTCGGCAAGCCGGTGCCAAGCGATGCCGGCCCGGTTTGCCTGCCGATCAATCGACCGGGACGAGCCGATTGTAGCGTTTCATGATTTCCTGCACTTCGGGAATGGGCAGGGCGCGGACGGTGAAGCCGTTGATCCCGGTCATCGTCTCGTTGGCGAACATGCTGTTCATGATCGCTTCCTCGACCGCCTGGATCGTTGCTTCATAGAACCGGCTCATAGCCGCTTCGCCGACGAATTCGGTGGTTACCAGCCCTTCATGCTGCCGCACGGCTGCTTCGTTCGCGGTCGAGAAGGCCAGAAAAAGATCGCCGGATTCGTTGGACGCGATCCCCCCAGTCGCGGAAATGCCATAGGCCGCGCGGCGCGCAATGCGGCGCAGGTGATGCGGCGCCATGGGCGCATCGGTGGCAACGACCCCGATGATCGAGCCAAATTCCGGCGGCGAGAAATCGACAATCGGCAGTTCCAGGCCAACCGGGACACCAGCGATCTTGAGCAAGTGGCGCTTGCCGAAATTGCTCTGGACGAAAGCGCCCACGGTATAATCGCGCCCGGCATAGTTGACCACGCGCGATGCCGTGCCCGATCCACCCTTGAACTCAAAGCAGCGCATGCCTGTGCCGCCGCCGACACTGCCCTCCTCGATCCAGCCGCCGCGCGCATCTTCAAATGCGGCAATCACGTCTGCTTCGGTGACGTGGTGCCCATTGATATCGTTGAGCGGGCCATCATGGGTTTCGGCAGAAACCGGGAGATAGAATGGCTGGTCGACTTTTTCCGCGCTGTTGTGCCTGGAATATAGCCACTTTGCCGTGACATCGCGAGTAAGGCCGCAGGAATGGGTGTTGGTGATGGTGATCGGTCCATCAAACCGGCCGCGTTCCTCGATGAAGGCGGCGCCGCTCATTTCGCCATTGCCGCTCATGTTGAAGAAACCGGCATAGGCCGCGCCTTCCGGATTGGCGTAGCCGCGCGGGAAAATGGCTGTGACACCGGTGCGCACCGGGCCCTGGCCAACGACCAGCGGACCATGGCCCCGGATCAGGGTCTGGTAACCCACTTCCACGCCCGGCACATCGGTGATCGCATTGAATTCGCCCGGCGTGCCGACAAACGGAACGCCCGCTCCCCGCGCCCGCGTTTTGCCCGAAGGCGTCTGTCGGTGTGCCTGCTTCATGCCGCCTGCTTTCCGATTATCTTGAACGCTTCGTAGGCCTGCTCGACAACATGATCGATGTCGGCTTCGGTATTCGCAGTAGAGAGCACAAAGAAGCCTGGCGCGCCCATCAGGACGCCGTTGTTCAGCATATGATGGAAAAAGGTTTCGGCTTTCGCCCCCATGCCGGGGTTGGCCATGCTGGTGCGGATCAGATCGCGATAGGTCGCCCCATCCGCTACGGTGTGGAACAGCCCGACGATTGAGGCGGCCCCGCGCACCATGGCGTGGGCTCCGGTCGCGGCAATGGCTTGGTTCAGGCCATCGCGGAGCCGGTCTCCAAGGCCACTCAGGCGGTCGAAGGCGGCGCGGTCAAACAGGCGCATGGCGACAACGCCAGCAGCCATTGTCAGCGGGTTGGCGTTGTAGGTGCCGCCATGTGTAACCCGGGCCTTGCCCTTGCGCTGATCGTAAACCGCCGACATGATTTCTGCCGAACCGCCGACGGCACCAACAGGCAGGCCTCCTCCGATGATCTTGCCCATTGCGGTAATATCCGCCATTATTCCAATGGCTTCCTGTGCACCGCCATAGCCGAGACGCAGGCTATATACTTCATCGAAGATCAGCAGAGCGCCAAGGGCGCGGGTTTCTTCGCGCAGCATGGTTAGGAATTCGAGCGACGCGGGCTGATAGGCGAGGTTCTTGACCAGCGGATCAACCAGAACCGCCGCCAGCTCCGCGCCATGCGCACGCAGCAATTTGCGGCCGCCTTCCACATCGTTCATCTGCAGGACCAGGACGTCTGCTGCCGTACCGGGGCCTGATCCGACTTCCGGAATGCCAATGCCCGCTTCGGGTTCGGCCAGCTTGGCCGGGTGGGGATAAGTGCTCACCGCGGCAGTGTCGTCGCCGCCATGATAGGCGCCTTCGATCTTGGCGATGATCCGCCGGCCGGTATAGGCGCGGGCGGTCTTGATCGCCATCATCACCCCTTCCGTCCCGGAATTGGCAAAGCGAACCTGCTCGACCGAAGGGAGGCGTTCGCAGATGATTTCGGCCAGTTCGATTTCGCTTTCGGTGGGTAGGGAAATGGCTGTCAGCCGCGCGGCCTGGCGCTGGATCGCTTCGGTCACTTCGGGATGGCAGTGGCCGTGAATCAGGGACGAGTAATTATTGATGAAATCCAGCCGGGTCACGCCGTCCACATCGGTTACCCGCGCGCCCTGCGCGCTCGCCGCATAGATCGGATAGGGCGGGAAATAGACCGTATGCCGCGAATTTCCGCCCGGCATGACCTTGAGCGCACGCTCGAACAGCCTGCTCGATTTTGAACCTTGATCCGGAAACATGCGGCATCCTCCAACTGACTGAACGAACTGACCTCTAGCGAGTCAATGTGATCAGTGTACATATTGGGGACGTGCGGTCAATCCCTGCTGTCCGCAATGACGGTCTCTGCCGCAACCTGAACACCGCAAGACGCACCCCGGTCCGCACCCCAGTCCGGCGCGATCGGCGTCTTGATCACGGTTCTGGCAGCCGGTTTGGCGCTTAGCCGTCCAGACCGCGCAGGTATGCGCGGGTAACGTCTTCGATGATCGCGATCATCGACTTGCGCGTGCCATGCGGGTTCGAAATCATCTTCGTCGACATGGCCACGGCGAGGCCGTAAATGAACGAGAAGAAGGCATAGGCCTTCTGACAATGCTCGTGCGACCAAGCGATATCATCCGTGCGGAAGATATCTTCACCATAGACGATGTGCGTTAGTACAGCGAGCGATTCGTCTCCGTACTTCACGTAGTTTGCGCTTTGTGTCGGTTCCTTGCTGTATCCGAACATGATGCGGAACAGTTGCGGTTGCTTGAGGCTGAGTTCCACCGTTTTGACCGCGCATTCGATCATGGCCTCTTCCCGCGAGAGGTTGCTCTTGATCAGCTTTCGCATCATGCGGGTGCGCGCCTGAAAGCCCTTGGCGGCAATTTCCAGCAGCAGGAATTCCAGGCTGGGATAGTGATTGTAGAAATTGGCCGAAGTAACGCCGACTTCCCGGCACAGTCGACGTGCCGTAATATCCTCAACCATCTCGGTTTCAAGGATGCGCTCTGCCGCTTCCATCAGTCGCGCCGGGACGTTCCCTTTATGATAGGGTTCAGCGGCCTTGCTTTTCATGGCCGCAGCGGATGCGGACTTGCCGGTCATGCCGGGGTGCACCCAGTGGCCAGGCGGTAGCGGTAAAGCATCTTCAATTTCCCATCCGCCCTGCAGCTTCGATGCCCGGGCCCACAACGCCTCAAGCACGACTTGCACAAGCGTTCAAGCTTTGCCCGATCGCGATGCTGCGGCGGGCGAGGCTGGACTAGTCGGGAAATAGCCTCGCGTCATGTGAAAAGTGCTTACATTTGCGGGAATGGCCAGGGTGCCGTCAGTTCGGCAATCCGGGCAAGCCGCAGCAGGATATCGTCACGGTGCCGCCGCGCCGTAATCTGCAGGCCGACCGGTAGTCCTGCCGCCGTAAACCCTGCGGGGATGGAAATGGATGGATTCCAGCACGCATTGGCCAGCATTCCAAACGGTTCGGCCCCGGTTTCGGAAGCATCTCGCCCGTCGATCACCTCTGGCACCAATTCATCAGCGCCGTAGGGTGCGCAAGAGGTCGCAGGCGACATCAGTAGATCGGTTTCGGCAAACAGATCGGCAACCTGCCGCTCCAGCAGATAGACCTGTTGCCAGGATTTCTGGACATCGATTTCGTCGCGCCGGGCGCGGATCTTGCGGATCAGGCTTTGCACGGGTGCTGACAGCATTTCGAAGCCATCGGGCAGGATGCCGTCCCTGATGAAGTCCGCCTCCAGCGTGCTGCCCATGATCGCGCCGAAATGGCGATAGATGTTGACTGGGGCGAAAGGCACATCTCGTTCGACCAGTTTGGCGTTGCGGATCAGGCGCTGAGCCGCTTCGCGGGCAATCTCGATCACTTCAGGCTCGACTGGGGCATAGCCGTAATCCGGCGTCCAGGTGGCGCGCAGGCCTTTGACGTCCAAGGTTTCAATGCTGGCCTCGAACGATCCGGGAAAGGCCGGGAGCGACTGGCGGTCTCCATCATGCGGACCGCCCGCGACATCAAGGTGACGCGCCGCATCGGCCACGGTGCGGGTCAGGGCACCATGGACTGACCAGTTGGCAAAGCCGTTCATTTTCGGAATACGGCCGTGGCTCGGCTTCAGGCCGATGATGCCGGTGAAAGCTGCTGGCTCGCGGATCGATCCGCCGGCGTCCGTTCCGGTAGCCAGTGGCACCATCCCAGCGGCGACTGCTGCAGAGGACCCCCCGCTGCTGCCGCCGGGGGTCTTCTCCAGGTTCCACGGATTGCGCGTGGTTCCCCACAGTTTGGAAGTCGTGGCCGAATCCATCCCGAATTCGGAACAGGCAGTGGTCCCGACGATAATCGCTCCGGCACTTCTCAGCCGGGCGACGTGGCGGGAGTCGGACTTCTCCGGTGGAGCATCGCGCAGGAACCAGCTGCCCTGGGTCATCCTGAACCCGGCGCAGGCCTCCATGTCTTTCACCCCGATCGGCACGCCGGCGAAGGGGCCTGGATCTTCGCCCGCGGCGACCTTGCGGTCGATCTGCTCTGCCGCTGCCAGAGCGCTTTCCGGGTCGAGCATGACAAATGCATTTATCGCCGCATTCAGCCGTTCGATTGCGTCCAGTGCATCACGGGTCCGCGCAACTGCCTTAAGCTTTCCCTGGCGAACCTGTTCAGCTGTTTCGACTACCGATTGCATGTTTTTACACCCCGCAAAATGGATCGGCGAATTCCTGTAAACGTGCATCCCTTCTTTCAAGGGCGCAACCGTTACCGGGTGCCTTCAGTGTGATCAGTGTTGACATCAAACGAATCTGCATTCAACATCCAAAATGATCAGCGATCACATTAACTGAGAATTCGCTGACGAAATGGGACAGGAGAGGATGATGGTGGCGAAGGTGAATTTTCGGTCGTCCCTGTTGGCGGCAGCATGCATTTCGGCATTCGCAGGCACGGGCGCCCGGGCAGAAGAAGCAACGGATACGGCAAAGGCCGAAAGCGCGGATGCGATCGTCGTTACGGCACGTCGCCGCGCGGAGATCCTGACAGAAGTTCCTGCGACTGTCAGCGTTGTCGACGGTACCATGCTGCGCGATCAGGGCATTTCAAACATTCGCGAGATTGTCGGGCTGGTGCCGAATGCGGTTATTCAAGACTCCGCGAACGGGCTCAACACGTTCATCAACATTCGCGGCATGCAGTTGGTCAATACCCAGGCAGAGCCAAATGTGGGTGTTTATCGCAATGGCCTTTACGCGGGCGGTCATCGCCAAAGCCTCGGTGCCCAAGTAGACATCGAACAGGTTGAAGTTCTCCGCGGGCCTCAAGGTGGATTTTATGGCCGGAGTTCGCTGGGCGGCACGGTTGATATCATCGCTACCATGCCCAAGGCGGAGCTGGGCGGTTATATTCGCGCTTCCTACGGCAGCTATCGCCGCAGCGAATTTGAAGGCGCAATCAACCTGCCCATCTCAGATAAAGTCGCGCTTCGGGTAACGGGCTGGCATTTTAATCAGTCACGCTCTGAAATGAAGAACGACACCCTTAATGAATACATTGGCGCGATGACCGACAAAGGGGTGCGCGGAACTCTTCGTGCAAGTTTGGCTCCTGAATTCACCGTCGAAGCCCTTGCCGAATACCAAGAGTACGACGGACCTTCGCTGATCTCCTTTGCGCCAAACGGCATTACCGGCAACGGCCTCACCTTCATGCCTTCGAAGAAGGAAACCTTTGCGCAGGTTTTTCGTGATACTGGATCGACTTCAGCAAAGTCGAATGCGTACTTCTTTGTAAAAACGGAGTATGATGCCGGTTTCGCAACCTTTGCAGTCAATGGCAGTTATCGGGAATATCGCTTCAACGCGATCTATGATCTTGACCAAACAGATCTTGGACCGCCTTATAACATAAAGGGCGTCGCCTCACCGACAGACAAGGTTGAGGATACTTATCTCGAAGCCTTGGTCACCTCAAAACAGGACGGGCCGTTTACCTGGATGCTCGGTGCTTCCTATTTCAACGAGCATTATGGCTACGATGTTAACAGCGATTACACATTCAATGTCGATGTAGTGACGCGCATGCCACTTGGACTTGGTGTGCAAACTGTTCCTGTTGGCGGGCCAAAGCCTGGGACAACGATCTACACCGATTCAAAGTCCGTATTCGCTACCGCTGCCTACGATCTAACTGAGAAACTTACTTTGAGCGGAGGCTTGCGTTACAATTCCGACCGTAAGCGCCTCACCTTCTTGTCTGGTATCAAGCCAATTGCCAATCCGACCTTGGCTTATATCGCGAACGCGGCCTTTTCTTCTACGTTCCCCACGTATAACTTGAATTCGGAAGCAACGTTTAACTTTACTTCTCCGACCGTAACGTTGCGTTATATGCCTAGCAAACAACTCAACTTCTACATGACTTACGGTACGGGTTTCCGACCAGGCGCCTTTAACCTTACGCCAGTCTCTGCCGATACAATTCCATACCGCGAAGAAACCGCCAAGAATTACGAAGCGGGCTTCCGCGCACAGATGATGAACGGCAAGCTCTCGATTAACGGTGCGGTGTTCTATATGCCTCAGGACAATGTCCTGGTGACGCAGTCCACGCCGTTGGCGCAGTCCTACTATGCCAACGTTGGCACCAGCAAGACCAAGGGACTTGAGCTAGAAATGCTGGCGCGGCCCACTTCATGGTTCACCGGCGGCATTTCATTGGGCCTTCTGGATGCAAAGTTCGACAAGGCCACGGTCAATGCAGGCCGTCCTAATGCGTTCACCCTCGATGGCAAGATGCTGCCCTACACTCGGCGGGGATCGATCCAGGGGATGTTTGCAGTAGATGCGCCCATGTCTGACAGCGTAGATTTCGTTGCCAATGGTGTGTTCCGTTTTGAATGGGGCGGCATGCTGGGAGACTACGTGGGGGTCAGCAAAACCTATCCGGCCTACAACAAGATCGACCTGCAAGTTGGCTTGGAGCTGCGCGATAAAACGCGGCTAACGGTTGGGGTCAAGAACCTGCTCGATGAGCATGTCCCCCAGTTCTACTTCTACAACGGCGCACAGACGGTAACGTCTGGGCGGACCTTCAGTGTCGATCTGAACCACCGGTTCTGATCAATACTGCGGTTAGGAAACAAGGGAAAAGGTTGATGTCGGCTCTGGATGGCAAAGTAGCTCTGGTTACAGCAGCAGGTCAGGGAATTGGGCGCGCAATCGCCACTGCATTCTGTGCCGCTGGTGCTAAGGTCATCGCAGCCGACATCAACCGCGATTTGCTGGACGATCTAGCGGGAGTAGTCCCGTTGCAGCTTGACGCGACTGATCCCGCGGCAATTGCTGCGGCAGCGCAGGCCAATCCCGATGTCGGCATATTAGTCAACGCTGTTGGCTTCGTTCACGCTGGCTCGATCCTGGAGTGCGAGCCTGCTGAGTGGGATGCGGCGATCCGGATCAACGTCACTTCGATGTACCAAATGATCCGCTCGTTCCTACCCGCCATGCTGGACCGCCAAGCAGGGGTGATCCTCAACATTTCCTCGGTCGCCAGTTCGATCAAGGGTGTGCCGAACCGCTTTGCCTACTCCACCACAAAAGCTGCGGTAAACGGCCTGACCAAGTCCATCGCTGCCGATTTCGTCGGGCGGGGTATCCGCTGCAATGCGATCTGCCCCGGAACGGTTGAATCGCCCTCGTTGCAAGAGCGACTACGTGCAACCGGAAATTACGAACAGGCACTGGTCGATTTTCGCGCGCGCCAACCGATGGGCCGCTTGGGACGACCCGAAGAAATCGCAGCGATGGCCCGCTATCTTGCGAGCGACGAGGCCGCATTCACCACCGGGCAGACGTATATCATTGACGGTGGCTGGGCGATCTGAACCTGCAAACAAGCGAAAAAGGAAACTGCGCGTGAAATTCTTCCGTCATGGACCTGCGGGTTCGGAAAAGCCCGGCGTGTTGGATGGCCAGGGAGGCATGCGCGATCTATCAGGTCTGATCGGCGACATCGACGGCGCTGCGTTGGAGCGCGGGCATGATCTGGGGTTGGGGGCCATTGACCTGGAATCTCTGCCTCTTGTTCAAGCCGGAACGCGGATTGGTCCTTGCGTCTCCGGTGTCAGCAAATTTGTCTGTATAGGCCTCAACTATTCTGACCACGCGCGTGAAACCGGCGCCGAGGTGCCGCCAGAGCCGGTGGTTTTCCTAAAGGCCAATTCCGCAATCTGCGGGCCGGACGATGACATCCAAAAGCCGCGCGGCTCGACCAAGCTGGACTGGGAGGTCGAACTGGGCCTGGTCATCGGGCGTCGCGCCAAATATGTCAGCGAAGCCGAGGCCATGGATCATCTGTTCGGATACTGCCTGATCAACGATGTGTCCGAACGTGAATTTCAGTTGGACCGGTCTGGCACCTGGGACAAGGGCAAGGGCTGCGACACCTTCGGGCCGATCGGGCCATGGCTGGTAACCCGCGACGAGATTGCGGACCCGACCGCGCTGCATATGTGGCTGGAAGTCAACGGGAAGCGTTTTCAGGACGGTTCGACCTCGACCATGGTTTACAAGCCGGCCTTTCTCATCAGTTATGTATCCCAGTTCATGACTCTCATGCCCGGCGACGTGATTTCCACCGGCACTCCGCCCGGCGTTGGAATGGGGCAGAAGCCGCCGTTGTTTCTAGAGGTTGGCGATCGAATTAAGTTGGGGATCGAAGGTCTCGGAATTCAGCAGCAAACGGTCGTGAACTCACGATAGACGGCCCGCGCGTCGCACGAAACAAGCATGGAGTGAAGCGTGGCTAGCGGGGAGAGTAACAACAATAGATCGCTGTCCGGCACGCAGCTGGTCGCTTTCGGCTTGCCGGCAATGTCACATGCCCTGGTCGCGGGCGCCGTCTATACCGTGCTGCCCACTCACTACGCTGCCAACACGGCCATCACCCTAGCCCAGATTGGGACCGTGGCCGGGCTCAGCCGGGTGATCGATGCCCTTAATGATCCGGTCATGGGCTATTTGTCCGATCGCACGCGAAGCCGGTTCGGCAGCCGCAAGCCCTGGATTGCAGCGGCAATCATCTTTTGCGTGATTGCCGTGTTTCAGCTCTTTTCGCCGCCCCGCGATGCTACCTGGGTGTACTTCCTGATCTGGTCGCAAGTGCTCTACACTGGCTTTACCATGTTCGAAGTGCCGCGTTCTGCTTGGGGGGCGGAACTAAGCCGGGACTATAACGAACGGGCCCGGATCGGGATGTTTGTCGGGGGTTTCAATATCGCGGGTGCATTGACCTTTTACCTGGTGCCAATCACGCTGGGCATGTTCGGCGGCAGTTCCAAGGTTGATGGCGCGGCATTGAGCCTGATCTCTTGGGTCTATGCGATTTCCATGCCGGTTGCCGTATTGCTGTGCCTGTGGCTGGTCCCGCAGGGGCGCAAGCTTGACCACAAGCCGACTACCCTAAGGGGCGTCGGCAAGACGATCTTGCGCTCGTTGCCGGCCCGCAGGCTTTTCACCATCGTCACGCTTTGGGGACTGGGCCAGGGTGTGTTCGTCGGTTGTGCCTTCATCTTCTACAGCTACTACATGAAGCTGGACGAATGGTTCGCGATGATCATGGGGCTGTTGTTCCTGATACAGGTGATGGCGCTGCCGCTATGGTCGCGGATACTGCCGCGGTACGACCGTCACCGGGTCTGGGCTTTCTGTATTGGCGCAGCAGCCTTGCTGGCTCCGATCGCGCTGCTCCTGCCCAAGGGTGAACAGGCGCTGCCTTATCTTTTTCCGCTGGTCATCGTGCAGGCTTTCCTGATGGCTCCGGCCAACTTTCTGCCCGGCGCGGTGCTTGGCGACGTCATTGATTATGACACCATGAAAAGCGGGACGAACAAGGCGGGCAATCTGTTTGCGGTCCAGATGGTCCTGATCAAGATCGCCATGGCGCTGGGCGGCGCGGTGGCCTTCAACCTGTTGCAACTGGTCGGATACCGGGTCAACCAGCCCAACACCGATTTTGCCAATTGGGGACTGGCCGCGATCTTCCTGGGCATTCCGCTGTTGTTCCACCTGGCGATGGCTGCGCTGGCATGGAATTTTCCTTTGGATCGTCGGCGCCACGGGATCATCACCCGCCGCCTGCAATCGCGTCAGATCGTGCGGGAAGAACTGCTGGTGCCCAACTGACCCGACCGTGTGGTTAACGAGCCACGGAACAGCAAATTTCAGGCTTTTCACTGCGGCGCAAAAGCGTTCGCAACAAGGGAGTGCGCGATGCGTGTTGGTACAGTCAAAGAGATCAAGAATCACGAGTATCGCGTTGGCCTGACGCCGGAAAGCGTGCGTGAACTGGTTTCGCATGGGCACGAAGTCTGGGTCGAATGTAGTGCTGGTAACGGGATTGGTGCCAGCGATGCCGATTACATCGCTGCTGGCGCTGCGATAAAAGCCACTGCGCAGGAAATCTTCGCCGCCTGCGAAATGATCGTGAAAGTGAAGGAACCCCAGGCGGGCGAACGTGCCATGCTGCGGGAAGGGCAGATCCTTTACACCTATCTCCACCTTGCCCCTGATCCCGAGCAGACGGCTGACCTCGTCAAAAGCGGGGTCACGGCAATTGCCTATGAAACCGTGACCGCCCCCGATAACTCCTTGCCCTTGCTAAAACCGATGAGCCAGGTGGCGGGCCGCATGGCCGTCCAGGCCGGGGCAACGGCGCTCGAAAAGGCGCACGGCGGCCGCGGCGTCCTTTTGGGAGGTGTGCCGGGCGTTTTGCCCGCCAGAGTTGTGGTGATCGGTGGCGGCGTGGTTGGCTTCAATGCCGCTCAAATGGCGGTCGGTTTGGGCGCCGATGTCACGATTCTGGACCGGGACGCCGCCGTGCTGGAGCGGCTTGATACCCATTTCGCCGGGCGCGCACGGACTTTATTTTCGGGCCGGGCCAGCCTTGCCCAGCAGGTTGCCGAAGCCGATCTGGTCATCGGAGCGGTGCTTGTGCCGGGGGCCGCCGCGCCCAAGCTGGTCACCCGCGACATGCTCAAGACCATGAAGCCGGGGGCCGTGCTGGTCGATGTTGCGATTGACCAGGGTGGATGCTTCGAAACCAGCCGCGCCACTACGCACGCGGATCCAACCTTCATTGTCGACGACATTGTGCATTACTGCGTCGCGAATATGCCGGGCGCGGTCGCTCGCACCAGCACCTATGCCCTCAACAATGTGACGCTGCCTTACGCCCTGAAGATAGCTGGACATGGCTGGCAAGCCGCCTTGCGCAGCGACCCCCACCTCGCCGCTGGGCTGAACGTACACGCAGGCCAAGTCATCCACGAAGCCGTCGCCCGTGACCTCGGCTATCACCACATCGCGATCAGTTCGGTTCTGTAAAAGTGCATATCATAAAAAACGTTTCTTTAGGCTTCTTTTCGCGGGGTTTTCGGATAGGAAAGTCTCCGCCGCAGCGAGAATGAGCGCCAAGCCGACACCGGGACATAAGCCTAAGTTAGTTCAGCAATATGGTTTATGTGTCAGACTTTCGCGGGGGCCATTTGTGCAAGATCGGCAAGGTAGCTGCGGCGGATCAGGGCGAAGACTACAGCGGCGGCCAAGCGACCGCCCAGCAGAGTGCCGGTGATGTCCCACTTGTTGCCAACCCCACCAGGCACATTTCGAAAAGTTCGACACCGATGTTAAGCCGTCAGCGCGCCGTCCAGGACTTTTGTGATGGATTCAGCTGCCAGCATGGCCGGCTGAGCGGCAAGATGAGCGTAGCGCGCGGTAGTCTGCACCTGAGTATGCCCCAGCAGCTTCCCGATGATGGGCAATGAATGGCCAGCCGCAATCGCCGTCGAGGCGAACGTGTGCCGCAGGTCATGGATACGAACCTCTGACAGACCGGCTCGGGCACGCACCCTCTGCCAGAAGGGCTGAAGATCAGTTAGCCGGGCACCCGGCAGCATTCCTGTGATTACCCAAGGGTTGTCGGGCAGGCAAGGGGCATGCTCCAGCAGTTCGCAGGCGGCTGCGGGATCTTTTCCGCTCCGTGCATCGCTTAGAATAGCCAAGGCGTTGGCGCGTGCCTGCTCCGCGGTCAGTACGGTATGTGGCCCCAGCGAGATCCGCCGGGATCGTCTCCCCGCCCGGTACTGCACAATGTACTGCTTCCGACCTGAAGGCAGCACACGCAGGCCCAGGCCCGGAATGTCCTCATCCCAAAGGTAATACTCTTTGACCTTGGGCGTTGCGCCTTCCACAATTCGTTTGGTCAGTCTGGGCATTCTGCACCTGCCGTTGCCATGTAATCGTGACGGACAGCTGCTCAGATTAACCAGGATGGTCAAGCAACATATTGATTTATAGTATAGAAAGGAAGAAGTGCGATTTTCTGCGTAGATCCCAGACAAGAGAACCGCTGGAGTCCCAAGTGATATCAGTTGTTGTACGCGGAATTTTCGTCAGCACAGTGGAAGCAAGAGGGATAAAAAGCCCTCGAACTGCTGCGTGTTTTAGCGATCCGGTGTTGGCGGCAAGATGGGCCCAACTGTCGGAAATTGCGAACTATAGCGCTGCAGAGCGAATTTCTGCTAAGCTATTGAATATGAACTTTTAATCAGTAGGTCGCTGGTTCGAACCCAGCAGGGCTCACCACCTTTTCAATCATTCGCATGGCAGTTTTCCGTCCCGCTTGGCCTCGGGATCCGCACCGGTAATCGGGTTGCGATCTGCTGAACGGATTGTGCGGATTCGTCGTGTGCCGACGTCAGGAAGTGGCAATTGCCGTCGGGCGCATCGTCTGGGCGGCCGATCCTTCAATGCTTCAACCCATACGCCGTGCAGAATGCCACCAGTGCGTTCGAAACGGCTTCCGGGGCTTCTTCCGGCGCGCTGTGGCCGATGTTTTCCAGCAGGGTCTTGGAGACCAGCCCGGGGTAAGTCTGCTCCATCGCATCATAAAGTGGATGCATCAGATCCATGACGGGATCGGCCGCGCCGCCGATGAACATGGCGGGCTGGGTCACGGGTTGCCCGGCCAGGGCGGCGGTCAGGTCCCAATTGCGATCGCGGCAGCGGTAGTGTGCCAAGGGGGCCACAAACCCGGCTTTGCTGTATTGCCGGACGTATTCACCGAACGCCTCTTCGCCCAGCCATGATGGGGTAAAGCCGGGATCCGGCAACACATCAAGCACGGTTTCACCGGGCCTCACGAACAGCCGCCAGCGCTGGGCTCCCGTGGCCTGCCCTGAAATGGCGAAATGAATGCCCCGCAGCGACTTGGCGATGTCAGCATCAAGCTGGGCTTCGGCGAGACCCGGTTGCTGGAAGTAGTGGTGGTGCGACTTGCCACCAAACTGCGCCTCCAGCGCTGCCCAGCCCGTGCTGGGACGCTGCGCTTCCCGCGGGCCGACGACCGTGCTGATCAGGGCCAGGGCCGGAAACAGGTCTGGCCTGAGCCTTGCAGCATAAGCCGCAATCCATGCACCCAGATCGTGCCCGACCAGAAGCGCACCTGGCTCGTCCAGGGCAGCCAGCAGCGCAACCACATCTCCGGCACTGTGCAGCAGGGTGTAGTCCTCGACGGGATCGGGTTTGCCGCTTTCGCCAAAACCCCGAATGTCCGGGGCGACCACCCGGAACCCCGCCTCGCTGGCACTGTCAAAGCAAATGCACCTGCTGGTAGCGAGGGCGTTTGAAGGCTAAGCGGCGTCATGTCTCGACGCCGCAAATCCGCCAGTCCCTTCCGCTATTTCAACTCGTCACCGGAGATCATCCGTCTCGCGGTGATGCTGTATGTCCGCTTTCCGTTGTCGCTGCGAAACGTTGAAGACCTACTATTCGAGCGCGGCATCGACGTGTGTCACGAGACGGTGAGGCTGTGGTGGAACAGGTTTGGTCCACTGTTTGCTGCAGACATCCGGCGCCAGCGGGTAAACCGGATGCGCGGCTTCAAACACTGGCGTTGGCACCTTGATGAGATGTACGTCAAACTCAACGGCGAGATGGTTTATTTATGGCGTGCTGTAGACCACGAGGGTGAGGTTCTGGAAAGCTACGTCACTCGGAAACGCGACAAATCCGCAGCTTTACGCTTTCTGAAGAAAGCCATGAAACGCCATGGACAGGCAGAAGAAATCGTTACTGATGGACTACGCTCCTACCCTGCCGCCATGAAGGAACTGGGCAATGTAGAGCGGCGGGAGATGGGACGCTGGCTAAACAACCGAGCTGAAAACAGCCACCTCCCCTTTCGACGACGAGAACGGGCGATGCTGCGATTTCGGCAAATGAAGTCCCTACAGAAATTTGCTTCAGTCCATGCTTCCTTCCACAACCACTTTTCCCAGGAACGCCACCTCGTCGACCGAACCACATTCAAGCTTCGACGCTCGGCCGCACTGGTCGAGTGGCAAAACCTTGTGAACTAAAGAATTGCAAAGTTGAGGATCATTGCATCCAGTGGAGAGCGGTTCGCATTAGACTGACAGCACCCTGGCTGGTCGTTGATCTGCATGGCGATGGTCTGACCGCCGCGAACCACGAGGTCCCTCTGAGGCGTGTCGGCCGGATCGGCCGATGCGGTCATGGACTGTGCAGAGAGCATCAGCCCGAGTATCAATTTGTACCAGTACATAAAGGCAATCCCATCATGATTTGAATAAGTGGAGCATTAGTGGCGATGAATGAACGATGAAGCCCGCTATCGAGGCGCGAGCGCGGCGAGACGGGCACTCGTGGCCGGGTCGGACACCACTTGGGGCCCGTGAGGGAAGAAACTCTCGTTCACCTGCGCCCGGCCTTCAGCGGAACGTCAGGGGTGCCTCGGTGAAGTCGATTTTTGGAAGCTCGTCGCGTTCCGTCCAGTAATCCTGCGTGTGGGTCCATTCCTGCCCTTCGCCGCGGCGGGGAAGGATGTGTCCGCCGCGCTGCATGTAGCCAGGGGCGAAGTCCTGCCCTTCCATCCAGGGCGTGCGAACCATGCCCTGCTCGTGCGCACGGGGCCCCGCCTCGACGGTCTGCCACCCGTTCGCCGCCATATGGCGCAGCATGCGGCACATGAAATCGCCCAGCAGGTCGACCCGCAGCGTCCAGCTCGCGCGGAAATAGCCATAGGTCCACACGAGGTTGGGCACGCCCGTCATCATCACGCCCCGCCAGGTCATCTCTGAGGAAATGTCGACCGCTGCGCCGTCGACATGGAGGGTGACATCCCCCAGCACTGCGAGATTGAATCCGGTCGCCGAGACGACCACGTCAGCCTCGAGTGTCCGGCCGGATTCGAGCACGATGCCCTCGGGCACGAACTTTTCGATCCGGTCGGTGACGATTTCGAATGCGCCGCTCTTGAGCGCCTTGAACAGGTCGCCGTCGGGCACGAAGGCGATCCGCTGGCGCCACGGATCATAGCGCGGGGTGAAGTGGGTCTCGATATCGACGCCGGGCCCTGCCTGTTCGCGAACGCCCTCGATCAGCATCTGCTTGGCCGCAGCGGGATAGGCGAGCGCGAGATCGGTCGCGACCTTCTGGTCGGCCAGAACCTTGCGGCGCACGATCTCGTGGATCCACGCTGGGTCGACATCGAGCCCGCGCAGCGTTTCGGCGAGTTCGTTGCGGTTGCTGCCGGGATAGAAATAGGTCGGCGAGCGCTGCAGCATGGTGAGCGCGCCGCACTTGCCGGCGAGCGCCGGAACCAGCGTTGCCGCGGTGGCACCCGAGCCTACCACCACTACCCGCTTGTCCGAAAGGTCGATGTCCTCGGGCCAGGCCTGCGGATGGATCAGCCGTCCGGCGAAGTCGGCAAGCCCCGGCCAGTCGGGCGTATAGCCCTGATCGTGGCGATAATAACCTGCACAGGACCACAGGAAATGGGCGGTATATTCTTCGATCTCCTCCGACCCTGCGACCGCGACGCGGACCACCCAATGGCGCTCGGCGCTGCGCCAGTCGGCCGAGACCACACGGCGACCATAGCGGATCTGCGGGCCGAGCGCATATTCCTCGATCACCTCGCCGAGATAGCGCATGATCTCGGCGCCGCTGGCGATCGGCGGCCCCTCCCACGGTTTGAAGCGGTAGCCGAAGGTGAACAGGTCGCTGTCCGAGCGAATGCCAGGATAGCGATGGATCAGCCAGGTGCCGCCGAAGCTCTCGTGCGCTTCGAGAACGGCGAAGCTCTTGCCCGGAAGCTGGGTCTTGAGATGGCAGGCCGAACCGATGCCTGAAATGCCTGCGCCGATGATCAGGACGTCGAAATGCTGGGCCATTCTGTGGGCTCTCCCGTGTGGATTTCGCCAACAGATAGACTGACCGGAATAAAATAACAACTGTTGTGATTGAATGGGAGCCGTTAAGACCCGGTGCCCGCGATTCGCTGCGGGAGAGCAGATAGGGAGTGGAAGAGATGACAAGTGATGCGCTTGCCCAGGTGACCGCCGGGCTGAAGGACGCGGTGGGTGAGGACTGCGGCCTCGGCGCGGTGGTGAAGTTCGACTTCGGGCCCGAGGGCGTCGTGGTGATCGATGCGACCGCGGTGCCCAACGTCGTCGACAACGAGGACCGTCCCGCTCAGTGCACGCTCAAGCAGAGCATCGCCGATTTCGCCGCCATGAGCGAGGGCACCCTCGGCGCCGCGCAGGCGATGATGACGGCGCGCCTGAAGATCGAAGGTGACATGGGGCTTGCAATGCGGATCGACGGGGCGCTGTCGCGCGGTCGCTGAAGGCGCCCAACGCCTGGGCGCCTTGACCTCGTGCCTCAGCGCGGGGCGAGGCGCGCCAGTGCGGCCTCGACAATCGCCATCTGGTAGTCGTGCGAATAGAGCTCCGGCGAAATCAGCGCCTGGATGCCGACCCCGTCGACGATACACAGGATCACGTCGGCCTCGATCGCCGGATTAAGCTCCGCCGCCACCTCGCCGCGCACCTGCATCGCGGTGAGCAGCGCCGTCCACATGGAGCGCATCTGGGCATAGAGTGAGCGGTGCTGTTCGGCCTGCTTGCCGTCCGACAGCGCGGCAACGGTGAAGGCGAGCCACACCCGCCACCACAGTTCATTGTCCGCCGACCCCGGAAGATAGCGGCCGAGCAGATTGCGCACGTCTTCCAGCGACGCCTCGACGCTGCTCGGGTCGATCCGGTCGAGTTCCAACTTGGCGATGATCGCCTTGAGAACGAAGCCGAGCAGATCGTTCTTGTCGCGGAAATAGTGGGTGAGCACCCCGGTGGTGCTGCCGAGCTCCTGCGCGATCGCGCGCATCGAAGCGCGGTCGAGCCCTTCGCGGGCGATCACGGCACAGGTAGCCTGAACAACCTCGTCACGGCGGCTGTCGGCAGGGGTGGCGGTGGGTTGGGCGCTCATTATTTCCCCATACACCGGACCGCCACCTCACAACAAGTGTTATGTGCCCCTTGACAACATAACAACCGTTGTGATGTGATCGCGATCCTGACGCAATGAGGCGCGGGACAAGGGATGGGGACGATTCGATGAAGGTGCTGGTTCTCGGGGGTGCAGGCGGCATGGGGCAGGTCGCCGTGCGTGAAGCAGTGCGGTTCGATTTCGTCGAAAGCGTGACGGTCGCCGATCTCCATGCCGAGCACGCGGCCGAGGTGGCGGCGCTCTATCCCGGGCGAGCGGGCGCGATCGGGCTCGACATCAATGATCGCACGGCGATGCGCGCGGCGATCACCGCGCATGACGTGGTCCTCAATGCGGTGGGGCCGTTCTACACCCATGGGTTGCCGGTGCTCGAACAGGTGATCGATGCTGGGCGGCACTACGCTGATATCTGCGACGACTGGGAGCCGACGCTCGACATGCTGGCGCTCTCGCGCCGCGCCGAGGAGCGCGGGGTCACGGCGGTGATCGGCATCGGCGCCAGTCCCGGCGTCACCAACATGATCGCGCTCAAAGCCGCGCGCGCGCTCGACGAGGTCGATGACCTTCTGACCTGCTGGTCGATCGAGGGAAGCGACGAGGATCTCGAGGCGATGCGCAGCCAGCGTCCGCGCGCGACCGGGGCCAGTGCGGCTGTCGTCCACTGGGTCCAGCAGCTGACCGGCGCCATTCGGGTGCTCGCCGACGGCGGCTTTCAGGACGTTAAACCGCTCACCAGCCGGACGATCCACTATCCGGGCCGGGGCGAGGTGGTCACCTGGTCGGTCGGCCACCCCGAGGCGGTGACCTTGCCGCGCGCGGTGCCGGGTCTGATCCACTGCGCCAACGCGATGGTCGGCCCGCCCGAGAGCTTCGAAGGTCTCGCGATGATCGCCCAGCTGGTCGACAGCGGCGCGCTGACCATCCACCAGGCCGCCGACGCGATCCTGGCCAGCATGCAGGAAAAGGCCGCCGCGCCGGTCCAGCAGGAGCAAAAGGCGCGGGGCGTGGCGCCGCCGCTGTTCGCCTGGGCGAGCGGTCGGCGCAATGGACGACCCGCGATTGCTACTGCCGAAGTGCACTCCATGCCCGCAGGGGGCATGGCTGGCTCAACCAGCGTACCTTTCGCTCTTGTGCTGCCGCTATTCGCCAACGGGCTTGGCACGCGCCATGGCGTCTTCGCGCCCGAAGAAATCATCGATCCCGACGACTTTCTCGACCGGCTTGCCCCGCTGTGCGCGGGCAACTTCGCCTCGGGCCGCGAGCTGGTCAGCGTCACCTGCGAGGAACAGGACAGCTGAGCGGCCCGGCACCGCACCGTCATCACGCACCCGAGGGAGCAGGCATCAACAACAACGGCAAGGCGCTGCGGGGGCGGCGCAATATTGGGGAGGAACAATCATGATCAAGACCCGTAAGCGCAGCTGCGCAGGCATCCGGCAGGCACTCATGCTCGGCGCGGCGTTGTGGAGCCTTCCGGCCTGGGCCACGCCCGGTGCGGAAGGTTCGGCGGATCCGGCCGAGCAGCCCGCCGCGCAGGACGCCGCCGCCGGGAGCGCGGAGCCCACGCCGCCCGCCCCCAACGAAATTCTCGTGACCGCGCAGCGCCGCTTGCAATCGATCCAGGACGTGCCGCTTGCAGTGACCGCGCTCGATCAGCAGTCGCTCGACACGCTGCAGCTGCGCAACGCTTCCGATCTTCAGGCCTATGTGCCCAACCTCTCCTTCACAGCAACCAATTACGGTGGCGTGAACTACACCATTCGCGGGATCGGAGCGAGCGTGCTTGGGGACGGAGCGGATACTGGCGTTGCCTTCCACTACAATGGTGCCTTTCTCCAAAGCGGCGGCAGCACGAACATCTTCTACGATTTAGAAGCGGTCGAGGTGCTCCGCGGGCCGCAGGGTACGCTGTTCGGCCGCAATGCAACGGGCGGCGCGGTCAATCTACGCACCCGTCGCCCAGGTTTCGCCTTTAAGGCCTTCGCCGATGTCGGCGTCGGCTCGCTCGGCAGCTATCGCGGACAGGCGGTGATTAATGTGCCGCTTTCGGAGAAACTTGCGTTCCGTCTTGCGGGCTATGGCGAGGCCTATGACGGGGACATCCGCAACATCGCCAACGGGAACCGGATCAATGGCACAGACGCGGTCTCTGGCCGTGCTGCGCTGCGTTGGCAGCCGGGTACCGATACGACCGTTGACCTGACCGCAACATACCTCCATGCGCGCGGCGACGGATTGCAGGCGCAACGCCGGCTTTGCAACCGCGATCCGATCGGCAATCTTGGTTGTCTACCGGACCGCTTGGAGCCGGGTATTCCCAATTTCGCTGCGACCCTGACCGGGCTTGCCGCTGCCGGGGTGGGACTGGTGCCGTTCGGCGATGATCCTTTCACTGGGTCGCAGATCGCCACGCGGCCGCGTCAGGTCTCGCTTGATTTTGATCCCAGTATCGGGACCGACATTTGGATTGCCTCAGTTGAACTGGAGCAGAAATTCGGTGACTTCACACTGAACCTGCTTGGAACTTTCCAGGATGAAGACGGCTTCTATACCACCGATACCGACTTCGCAGTCGCGGCTGGGCAATTTGCCCCGCTGTTTCCAGGCGGCGTTGCCACCAGCCTTCCTGATCCCGGCAATCTTGGCTCGCTCGGCGGGCAGGTGCTCGGCCGGTTCAACCGTCCCTACACCTTCGAGCGCGCTGACGGCAAAAGCCGCCAGTGGCTCGCCGAGGCGCGGCTGTCTTCCCAGTTCGAGGGGGCCTTCAATTTCTTGGTTGGGGGCTTCTTCGTCGATTTCGACCGCAGCGAGAACCTATACCTGATCAGCTCGCCGCTGGATGCGCTAGGGCAAGTGCTCGGTGCCGCCCCGCCGTTCTTCCGGCTCGAAACTCCGGTCGCCGACCTCCAGTCCTATGCCGTGTTCGGTGAAGCTTACGTGTCGCTCAGCGACAGTCTGCGCTTCACCGGCGGTCTGCGCTGGAGTCGGGACCGCAAGGACCAGTCTAACCGTAGTCTGCTCTTCAGCCTGCCCCAGCCGTTCGACATCAACACTCTCACCCAGAGCGCCATGACAGGGCGCGCGGTGATCGAATGGAACCCCGATTTCGATTTCACCGAGGACGCGCTGGTCTATGCGAGCTATTCGCGCGGGTTCAAAGGGGGTGGGTTCAACCCGCAAGGCGTGGTGGCGGTGCCGCCGACCTTCGACCCCGAAAAGGTCAACGCCTTCGAACTCGGCTCCAAATCAAGTTTCGGCGGCGGGACGACGCTTAACCTCGCCGGCTTCTATTATGACTACAGAGGCCTGCAGGTCTCGAACATCGTCAACCGCACCTCGGTCAACGCGAACATCGATGCCGACATGTGGGGCGGCGAGATCGAGTTGCAGCTGCGCCCGGCGCGCCAGCTGACTTTCGATCTCAGCTTCGCCTATCTCGGCTCACGTATCGGAGAGGCTTCCGTCATCGATCCGCGCGATCCGACTGGGGGCGTGCCCGGCACCATTGCTGTCAAGGACATCAACACAGCGGCCAATTGCGTTGCGACCTTCGCTCAGCTCGTTACTCTCCTCGGCGGGGTGCCGTTCGGCGATTGCGCCGCACTGGGCCTGCCGGCGGGCAATGCCGTCGCGCTCAAGGGCAACCGCCTGCCCAACGCGCCCGAGTGGACGGTGCGCGTGGGCGCGCAGTTCGACGAGAAGCTCTCGTCCAAGCTCGCCTTGCGGATCCGCGCCGACGTGACCCAGCGCTCCGACATCTGGGGGCGCATCTTCAACCGTGATCCGATCGACCGGCTCGAGGGTTGGGGCGTGGTCAACGGCACGGTGCAGCTCTCCGACATCGACGAGCGCTGGTATCTGCGCGTGGAAGGATCGAACCTGTTCGACAGCGCGGGGGCGACCGGGATGTTCGTCGCGGATGCCTCATCGGGCCTGCCGACGAACCTGTTCCTGCTCCCGGCGCGCCGGGTCATCGCGGTGGCAGGGGTGCGGTTTTGAGCACTGCGGCGAGCCCGGCGGTCGGTGCCGGCCGTGCCGCCGGAAGTCAGGGCAGACACAAGGTGGCAGGCACCGGCAGGCTCGGCAAAGCACGGCTGACGGCCTATGGTGCCTTCACCATCCCGCTCGGCGTCGCCGGCCTGCCGGTCGCGATCTATGTCGCGCCGGTATATACCGACCATGTCGGGCTCGGGCTCACCGTGGTCGGCCTCGCGATCATGGCCACCCGGCTACTCGACATCGTGATCGATCCGCTGATCGGGCGGCTGAGCGATTCGACCCGCAGCCGGTGGGGCCGCAGGGTGCCGTGGATCCTCGCCGGGGTGCCGGTGATGATGCTGGGCACCTGGCAGACCTTCATGCCCGGCCCCGATGCGAGCGCGCTCGGCCTGTTCGTGTGGCTCTCGGTCTTCTACCTCGGCTGGGCGATGATCGTGGTGCCCTATGCCGCCTGGGGGGCGGAGCTTTCGCCCGACTACCACGAACGCTCGCGCATTTCCGGATCGCGCGAGCTGTTCTCGGTCATCGGCCTGCTGTTCGCGGTGACCTTCCCGCTGTTCGTGCGCCCGGACAGCCTTGCCGAAATCACCGATCGCGCCGCGCTCGAGACGGCGGCGATCGTCTCGGACGTGGAAGCGCTCGGCTGGGCGACGATCATCCTGCTTCCGCTGCTCACGATCATCCTAATCCGCTTCGTCCCCGTCATCAGCGCGCCGGCCGAGGACGTGCCCTTCACCCGGCAATTGTTCCGCGAGACGCTGCGCAACCGGCCCTTCATGCTGCTGCTCGCAGGCACGTTCCTCGCCGGGCTTTCGACCGGCATGAACCAGACCACGGTGATCCACTACTACCGCTATCGCGCGGCATTGGGGGATCAGGCCGACGTGATGATCTTCTACTTCTTCCTCGCCGCCGTTGCGGGATCGTTCTTCTGGGTGTGGGTCGGGCGGCACTTCGCCAAGCACCGGGTCGTCGCGATATCCTCGGTGATCGCCCTCGTCGCCTCGCTCGCGATCCTGCTGGTGCCGGCGGGCGACGTCACCGGCTTCACTTTGATCCAGCTCGCCACCGGGTTCGCCTATGCCGGGCCGCTGATCCTCGGGGCGTCGATGGCGGCCGACGTGATCGATCTCGAATGGCTGCGCAGCGGGTTCCAGCGCGGGGCCATGTTCATCGCCTTCTGGGGGATCGGCAAGAAGCTGTCCGAAGCGGTGGGGGTGGGGATCGGCCTGCCGCTGATGGAGGCGATGGGCTTCAGTCCGGCCACTGCCCACACCGACGCGGGCCAATGGGCGCTGATTGTCGTCAACGTGCTGCTGCCGGCGGTCTTCGCGCTCGCCGCGATCCCCTTCATCCTTGCCTATCCGATCACCGAGGCGCGCCAGCGCGTGATCCGCGCCGCGCTCGACCGGCGCATCGGCAGGCAGGCCCGCGCCGCCGCCCATGCCGCCGAGGAGAGCGAAGTTCTTCTCGAAACCGTCCGCTAGGCCGCGCTGTCGGACCCGCACACACAAGGACCCTTGATTCATGACGACCGCCTCTGACGACCTCATCGGGATGCTGCGCGCCGAGGGCGATTTTGCCCATGTGTTCGGCTATCACCCCTTCAACATCGAGCTCGCCGACGCCCACGGCATCTGGCTGCAGGACACCGCCGGGCGGCGCTACATCGACGCTTCGGGCGGGCCGATGGCCGTGAATATCGGGCACGGCGACCCGCGCATGAAGGCGGCCATCGCCGCGCAGCTCGATCACTTCGCCTATTGCCACCCGATGCTCGCCAACCGCCCGCGCGCCGAACTTGCCGCGGCGATCGCCCGCCACACGCCGCCGGGCCTGTCGGCGGTCTATCTCGTGTCGGGCGGGTCGGAGGCGGTCGAGACCGCTCTGAAACTCGCCCGTCAATACTGGGTCGCCGAAGGCCGGCCGGGCAAGCACAAGGTGGTCAGCAATTTCGAAAGCTACCACGGCATGACGCTGGCGACGATGGGGTTGAGCGGCAATCCGGGGGTGCTGCGCGCCTATGATCCGATGGTACCGCACTGGCCCAAGGTGCCGCAATTCTCCTTCGCGGGCCGCCCGGACGATGTCACCATCGACGACTGGGTCGACCAGAGCCTCGCGCAGATCGAACGCTGCTTCCATTACGAGGGCGCAGACACCATCGCCGCCTTCATCGCCACACCCCACGGCTGCGGATCGGACTACGGCCTCGTCGCCCCGCGCCGCTACTGGGAGGGGGTGCGCGCGCTGTGCGATGCCTTCGACATCCTCTTCATCGCCGACGAGGTGGTGACCGGCTTCGGCCGTACCGGCGCGTGGTTCGCGATGGAGCATTTCGGAGTCGTTCCCGACCTCATGACCATCGCCAAGGGCATGTCGGGCTGCGCCATGCCGCTCGGCGGCGTGGTGGTCTCAGACCGCGTCCGCGCGCCCTTCGACGAGGGGCGCGCCTATTTCGTCCACGGCTTCACCCATGGCGGCCATGCGCTGGCCTGCGCGGCCGGGCTCGCCACCATCCGAATCCTCGAGGAAGACCGCCTCGTCGAAAGCGTGGCGGCCAAGCACGAGCGGCTGTTCTCCTACCGCGAGCGGCTGCTCGCCCACCCGAGCATCGCCGATGTCCGGGGCTGGGGCCTGTTCATGGTGCTCGAGCTGGTCGAGGACAAGGCGAGCCGCACCTACTTCGCCCCCGAGCGCGGCGCCGAGCAGCTGTTCCAGAAGATCGCCTTCGAGAACGGCCTTGCGTTCTACTCGACGCTCTACGGCCCGCGCCGCCGCCCGCTGATGAGCCGCGGCCTGCCGATGTGGGTCTCCCCGCCGCTGATCATCACCGAGGCGGAGATCGATCTGCTTATCGAGCGGCTGGATCGCACGCTCGACATCTGGGAGCGCAGCCTCGGCTTTGCTACCGATGCGCGGAGTGCAGCGTCGTGAGCCGGCTGGTCGCGGCCTACCCCTCGCAGCTGGTGGTGCAGCCGGGGAACGACATAAGCTTTCACGCCCACGCCGACACACCGCTCGACTGCGCCATCGACTGCGTGCGCATCGTGCAGGGCGATCCAGCGCTGCCGCTCGACCTGCCGGTGGCGGCGCCCATCGGCGAGGGCCGGATCGCGGTCCACCCGCAGCCCATCGCGGCCGGGTCCTCGGCCCATGTCACGCCGCAGCAGCCCGCGATGCTGGAGAGTTTCAGTCTCGGGCTGGCGCTGATGCCGACCCGGCTGCCGCCCGGGAGCGCCGGGGTGCTGGCGCTGCAGGATGACACGGGGACGGCGGCGGTGTCGCTGCGGATCGATGCACAGGGGTGCCTGTCCATCGCCGTGCGGGCACCAGGTGATACCGCGCCGCTGCGCCTGCCGCTGGCGCTCCCGCTGCGCCGCTGGGCGCTGGTGAGCCTTTCGGTCGATGCCGCTGCCGGCATGATCACCGCCGGCGTGCGCATCATCGGCGAGGGGCAAGGCGACCCTTGCGGCCTTGCCGAGGTGTCGCAGGCGATGACGCCCGTCCCCTTCGCGCTTTCGGGCATGCTGATCGCCAGCGACGGCGAGGGGCCGAGCTTCGACGGCAAGATCGATGCCCTGCGGGTGCGCGCCGGGGCCTCCCCCCGCGAGGCGATCGAGGCGTTGATCCATGACCCGGCGCCCGAAAGTGAGACGCTGGTCTGCGCGCTCGACTTCGCGCTCGGCACCGGGACCCCGGTGGTGGCGAGCCAGACCGGGCCGATCTGGACCGGGCTCACCCGCAACCTGCCCTCGCGCGGGGTCAAGGGCCTGCGCTGGGACGGCACCGTCCATGACTGGCAGCGCGCGCCCGAGCATTACGGCGCGGCCCATTTCAGGAGCGACGACATATACGACATGGGCTGGGAGAGCAGTACCGACTGGGCCGTCCCGGCCGACCTGCGCTCGGGCGCCTATGCCGCCAGGATCACCGATCCCGATGGCGGCCGCGCCTATGCCACCTTCTTCGTCGAGCCGAACGGGCCATGCAACGAGGTGGTATTCCTTGCCTCCACGGCGACCTATCTCGCCTATGCTAATGAGACGGTGTTCCTGCGCCTGCCGGAAATGCTCTACGGGATCACGCCGCCGCCGCCCGACGATTACATGCCTTTGATCAATCACCCCGAGTTCGGCGGATCGCTGTATGAGCACCACGCCGACGGCTCGGGCGTGCGCACCTCTTCGTGGCTGCGCCCGCTCGTCAACCTGCGGCCCGAGAGCCGGATGTGGTCGTTCAACGCCGACACCGCGATCACCGCCTGGCTCGAGCGCGTCGCCCCCTGCTATGACACGGTCACCGATCACGGCCTCCACGCCCGCGGCGTCGCGGCGCTGGAAGGCGCGCGGGTGGTGGTGACCGGCACCCATCCCGAATATGTCAGCGACGAGATGCTCGACGCTCTCGAGGCCTTCCTCGCCCGCGGCGGGCGGCTGATCTACATGGGCGGCAACGGCTTCTACTGGCGCACCGCGCTCAGCCCGCATTTCCCCGCCGCGGTCGAGATCCGCCGCGCCGAGGACGGCACCCGCGCCTGGATCGAGGAGCCGGGCGAATATCATCAGGAGTTCGACGGCAGGCTCGGCGGGCTGTGGCGGCGCTGCGGGCGGCCGCCCAACCGGCTGGTCGGAGTGGGCTTTGCCGCGCAGGGCTTCATCACCGGTGCCCCCTATCACCGCGCCCCCGGGGCGGACGATCCACGCGCGCAGTTCATCCTCGAAGGCGTCGAGGGCAGCGTGATCGGTGCCCACGGCGAGCGCGGCGGCGGGGCGGCTTCCGAGGAGATCGACCGCTGGGACCCCCTTCTGGGCTCGCCCCCGCATGCGCTGGTGATCGCCTCATCGAAGGGGCACGGCCCCGACATGCTCAAGGTCAAAGAGGAGTTCCACGCCACAATGCCCGTGTTGCAGGACGCCGACACCCGCGCCGATCTGACCTTCTTCGAGACCCGCGCAGGCGGCGCGGTGTTTGCCACCGGCTCGATCGGCTGGGCCGGGGCGCTCGCGACCGGCGGCTATGACAACGACGTTGCGCGCATCACCGGCAATGTCCTTGCCCGGTTCCGCTCGCCCGAACCCTTCGCCTGGCCGGAGGCGGGCCGATGACCGGGCGGCGCAAGGTGGTGCCGCTCGCCAGCGACTGCATCGTGGTGGGCGCCGGCGCCTCGGGCCTCGCGGCGGCACGCCGGCTGCGGGCTGCGGGGCTCAGCGTGATGGTGCTCGAGGCGCGCGAGCGGGTCGGCGGGCGCCTGAAGCGCGGCACCCTCGCTGGACAGCCGGTCGACCTCGGCGGGATGTGGCTGGGGCCGAGCCAGAAGCGGCTGCTGGCACTGACCGAGGCCTACGGGCTCAGGACCTACGAGACCAACCTTGCCGGCCGTAACATCGTCGATTTCCAGGGCCGCGCGGCATCGGGCGAGGGCGAGAATGTCGATGCGGCCTTCGGCCTCGTCGCCGGGCTCGATTACAAGGCGACCTTCGGCAAGTTGCTCGCACTGGCGCGGGGGCTGACGCTCGAAGAGGTGCAGCAGGGCCCGGCGCTGGCATGGCTCGATGGCTGGTCGGTCGCCGCCTGGGTCAGCCGCCACGCCCGCACCCGCCGGGCCAGAGCCACCTTCGCCTTCCTCACCCGCTCGATGCTATGCGCCGAGCCCGAGGATGTCTCGATGCGGTTCTTCCTGTTCTACATGCTGGCGGGCGACGGGGCCGAGGTGATCTTCTCGGCCGCACCCGGCGGCGCGCAGCAGTTCGCCTATGAACGCGGGCTGGTCGAAGTGCCGGAGCGGATGGCAATTGAGCTTGGCGATGCGGTGCGGCTCAACACCCCCGTCCGGACGATCACGCAGGACGCCGCCGGGGTCAGGGTCGAGGCCGCGGGCGCGACCTTTGCGGCAAAGCGCGTGATCGTCGCGCTGCCCCCGACACTGGCGGGCCAGATTGCCTACGACCCGCTGCTGCCGCACCAGCGCGATGCGCTGCATCAGCGCATGGCGATGGGCAGCGTCATCAAGGTGTGGATCGCCTACGCCCGCCCGTTCTGGCGCGAGGCGGGACGCAACGGCTTCGGCCTTATCGCCGACAAGCCGTTCTCGCCCTGGTTCGACGTGTCGCGCCCCGGCCGTCCGGAAGGCCTGATCGTCGGCTTCTTCGATGCTGCCCACGCCCGCACGTGGTCGCCGCGCGGCGCCGAGGCG
Source organism: Sphingobium sp. (assembly GCA_035196065.1). Lineage (NCBI taxonomy): Bacteria > Pseudomonadati > Pseudomonadota > Alphaproteobacteria > Sphingomonadales > Sphingobiaceae > Sphingobium > Sphingobium sp. The sequence goes on along the minus strand of CP136575.1, from coordinate 1,035,644 downwards.
CGGCGCGCCGAGACGCTGCGCCAACTCGCCAGCGCCTATGGGCCAGAGGCCCTGTCGCCGCTCGATTACGTCGATCACGACTGGTCCGAGGAACGCTGGTCGCGCGGCTGCTACGGCGGGTTCGGCGGCCCGGGCCTCCTCAACGCCTGCGCCTCGGCGCTGCGCACGCCTTGCGGGCGGATCCACTGGGCCGGGACCGAAACTGCGCTCGAATGGTGCGGCTATGTCGAGGGCGCGCTCGGCGCGGGCGAGCGGGCGGCCGACGAAGTGATCGCGGCGACACACTAGGGGGAGACGGGCAATGATGGTGCGCAGCCGGCAACAGGTCCGCCGCGAGGAAGTGGCCGTAACGGGCGGAGCGGTCGCCGCGACCCGCGCGCTCGAGGCCGAGGCGGGGGCCGAGTGCCTGAAGGAAGGCGGCTCGGCGGTAGATGCCGCGATTGCCGCGGCGTTCATGGCCGCGGTGGTCGAGCCCTTCAGCACTTCGATCGGCGGCTGCGGCTTCATGCTGGTGCACGATCCGGCCGGAAGCAAATGCTGGTCGATCGAGTTTCCGACGCTGGCCCCCGCCGCCGCGCAGCCCGACATGTTCAAGGTGATCGGGGATTCGCCTTCAGGCATGCTTGCGACCGAGGCGGTCGAGGGCAATGCCAACGCTTTCGGTTTCCGGTCCTGCGGCGTGCCCGCGAGCGTTGCCGGTCTGGTCGAAGCACACCGCATGTTCGGGCGCCTGCCCTTGGCGCGTCTCGTCGCCCCGGCGGTGAAGGTGGCGCGCGAGGGATTTGCGAGCGACATCTATTACGATTCGCTGGCGGCGGCCTTCAAACCCGTGCTCGCGATGTTCGATAAGTCCGCGGCGAACCTGCTCCATCGCGGTGAGCCGCCCGTCTCGCTCTACGGCCACCGCATCGCCCAACCCGCGCTCGCCGATGCTCTGGAAGAGATCGGCGCGGATGGCGGCACATCGTTCTATCGCGGCGATGTCGCCCGGGCGATCGTGGCCGATGTCGCAGCGGGCGGCGGGATCCTGTCGCTCGATGACCTTGCGACCTATGCCCCGCGCGTCGGCGAGCCCTTGTGGGGCAGCTACCGCGGCCGCCGGGTCGCCGTCCCGGCCTCGCCCTGCGGCGGCTGGACCGTGCTCCAGACATTGCGGCTGCTCGAAAGGTTCGATCTGCCCGCCCTGCCACGCGCCTCCGCAGAACGGTTCCACCTCGTGATCGCGGCGCTGCGCCACGCCTTTGCCGATCGCTATGCCTGGGCGGGTGATCCGGCGTTCGGCGCGGTGCCGCTGGGTACCATGCTCTCGGACGCCTATGCCGACGAAATCGCCGCGCTGATCGATGCGGCGCGGCTTGACCCGGCGCTCCAGACCGAGGCCGAGCCCTGGGTCGCGTTCCGCGAGGCGCCGCTCCATGACCCGTGGGTCTACAGCGGTGAGGCGCGGCCGCAATCCCAGCCGGGCACCGGCCCGGGATCGCCGCAAGGCACCGTGCACGTCACGGCGGCTGATGCCTCGGGCATGCTGGTCACCTGCACGCACACCATCGGCGACGTCTTCGGCGCCAAGTGCATGGCCGGGCCGGGCGTGCTGCTCAACAGCGGGATGCAATGGTTCTCGCCTCGCCCCGGCGGGCCTAATGCCATCGCCCCGCGCAAGCGTCCGCTCGCCAACATGGCCCCGGCGATGGTCTATGGCGCGGACGGCGGCGTGATGGGCACCGGCGCGTTCGGCGGGCGCAGGATCATCAGCGCCATCGTCCAGATCATCAGCGACGTGGTCGATCACGGGCTTTCGCCCCAGCAGGCGTGCGAGGCAGGGCGGATCGACGCGAGCGAGCGCACGACCTTCGTGTCCGACCGGCTCGGAGACGCCTTGCCCGGAACGCTGGCCGAGAAGGGACATCGCGTGAAGGCGGTGCGCGAGGACCATCACCTGCTGGGGGTCGAATTCGCCAATGTCACCGCCATCGCGCGTGATCCAGAAGGGGTAATGCGCTGCGGGGTCGACGCGATCCGACCCTGCGAGGCCATAGGCTTCTGACGGCCCACCTCCGACGGCCGGTTTGCGGGGCGCTAGCCTGCCGCTTGCGCACGCATCGACGCCCCCTTTTGCAATCTAGACCAATGCTTACGAGGTGGTTGGCCGCGCACGCTGCATCTCTGCGACTTGTCGATTGACATAAGTGAGCGATTGCTTATTTTAGTCGCCATGGCACGCGAATCGACAAATCAGAAGGCGCTCGGCCGCCCCGTCAACTCCGAAGCGCGCGCGCAGCGACGGGCGCAGATCCTCGATGGCGCGCGTGCCTGCTTCCTGCGCAAGGGCTTCCATGCCGCCACGACGGCGGAGATCAGCGCCAAGGCAGGCGTCAGCGTCGCCAACCTCTACCAGTACTTCCCCACCAAGGACGATCTCGTCAAAGCCCTGATCGAAGACGACCTTGCTGAGGACCTTGCCCTCGTGCGGCTGGTCGAGGAGGCGGGCAGCCTGCGCGAAGGGCTCGAGAAGATCGGCGTTCTGCTTGCGGCAGACCCGGACTATGTCGAACAGACCCACCTCAAGCTCGAGATCGTTGCCGAAGCCGCGCGCAATCCCCTGATCGCAGCGGTCGTCGAAGAAGCCGACGCGAAGATGGTCAAGGCAATGGCCACGCTGCTCGAACGCCGTCAGCGCGAGGGGGAGGTACGCAAGGACGCGGATGTGCTCGTCATCTCGCACCTCATTCTTTCGCTTTATGACGGGCTCTACGGAAGACTTGTCTTTTCCTCGGAGAACGCCGTCGCGATGACCCTTGCCGCAAACCAGATGATCATCGCCGCCTTCACCCGGGGGTCGCAGCCCAGCGTCTGACGCTGCGCCCCCGAGCCTCTTGTCTACCCCGCCTTTCCGGCGGGCTTTTTTTGGAGCTAAATGTGAGCAAGCCATCACTTATATTAAGCGGCTTGGCCGCCTCCGCTCTCGCCTTCGCGGTCTCCGCCTGCAGCGGCGGCGAGGAACCTGTTGCCAATCCCCCGCGCACCGTGCTGGTTGCCCCGGCGACTGCCTCCGAAGGCGGCGAAGCGCTCGCGATCGGAACCGTGCGCGGCGAGAACCAGGCTATGGTCGCGGCCGCCCAGGGTGGCCGCGTCCAGGCTCTCTACGTCGATGTCGGCGCGCGCGTCACGCAAGGCCAAGTGCTCGCGCGGCTGGATGCCCAAGCGGCGCAGCTGCGCAGCCGCCAGGCCGAGGCCGAGGCCCGTCAGGCCGGAATCGTCGCCGAGGAACGCGCACGCAACGCCGAGCGCGCCGCCAAGCTCCAGGCCGACGCTGCCGCCACCGACGCCGAACTCGAAGCGGCCCGCAGCGAGGCCCGCGCTGCGGCCGCTGCCAGCGATGCCGCTCGCGCCGCCGCCGCCGCAGCACGGCACGATGCCGCCGAAGGCGTGCTGCGCGCGCCCGTCAGCGGGGTCATTGCCGAGCGCCGCACCAGCCTTGGCGCGGTGCTCGCACCCGGCGAGATCGCCTTCGCGATCGAGGGCGCGGGCGAACGCCTGATCGATGCCGCCCTGCCCGAAACGCTCGCCCGCACCCTGAAGCCCGGCGATGTGGTGGCCTTCCGCCACCCCGGTGGCGCGGGCGAGGCGCGGGTCACCGGCATCAGCGCCCGCGCCCACGGCGGCGGGGGCGGGCGGATGGCGGTGCTCACGGTGATTGCGGGCGATCCCGCGCCCGGCCTCGTGGTCGACCTTGCCCTGCGCAGCGATCCGGGCGCGGCCGTCAGCGTTCCGCTCGCGGCCGTGCTCAAGGGGCGCGGGGGGAGCAAGGCCGTGCTGGTGGTCGGTGCCGACAAGCGACTGCGCCAGGCGCCCGTCGCACTCAAAGGCCTTGCCGGATCGCAGGCGCTGGTCACCGGCAAGCTTGCCCCGGGCGAGCTGGTGGTCGCCGCGGGCGGCGAGTTCCTCGAACCCGGTCTCACCGTCCGGCCGCAGCGCGCCCAGCGCTGAGCCTGCCTCTCCCTCTCCTAAGGACCGTCTCCATGCCGATCACCGCCGCGGCGCTCAAGCGCAGCCGCTTCACCCTTGCCGCCGCCATCGCCCTGTTCCTCGCAGGGCTGGTCGCCATGCTCGATTTTCCCGCCACCGAAGAACCCTTCGTCGAGGTGCGGGTGGCAACCGTCGAGGCCTATCTGCCCGGCGCCAGCAGCACGCGGGTGGAGCAGCTCGTTGCGCGTCCCGTCGAAGACAAGCTGCGCGAGATCGCCGACATCAAGACGATCGAGACGACAGTGCGCCCCGGCTCGCTGATCACCACGGTGACGCTGCACGACGGCACCCCGGCGGCGCGCATGCCCGCGATCTGGCAGAAGCTGCGCGCCAAGCTCGCCGAAGCCCGCGCCGGGCTGCCCGAGGGCACCAGCGACTACGTGATCAACGACGAGTTCGCCCGCGTCGCGGTGCGCAGCCTGGCGCTCACCGGCAAGGGCTACAGCGCCGGCCAGCTCGAGGACTGGGCCAAGGCCGCGCGCGACCGGCTGCAATCGGTCGAGGGGGTGGAGCGCATCTCGCTCCACGGGGTGCGGCCCGAGCGGGTGTTCGTCGAGGTCGCGCCGCAGCGCCTCGCCGCGACGGGCCTCACCTATGACAGTCTCGCCGCGCAGCTCGCCGAACGCAACATCGTCGCCTCGGCAGGGGCGATCGACACCGGACGCCGCCTGCTCGCGATCGAGCCGAGCGGCGATCTGCCCGATGAGACCGCGCTCGGTGCCATTCCCGTCGCGCTGCCCGACGGCACCAGCCTGCCGCTGAGCGCGCTCGGCAGCATCGCTCGCGGCCCGGCCGATCCGCCCGAGCTCGCCGCGCTCTACAATGGCGAGCCTGCCGTGGTGCTCGGCATCTCGATGCGCCCCGGTTCCAACGTCCTGAGCTTCGCCGACCGGCTCGACGCGCGGATCGCCGAGGTCTCCGCCGATCTTCCGGCCGGGATGAAGCTGGGCGACGTCACCGATCAGTCCGAAGTGGTGGCGCACGATCTAACCAAGGTCGGCCAGACCTTCCTCGAGACCGTCGCGGTGGTGATGCTAGTGGTGGTGCTGTTCCTCGGCTGGCGCGCAGGGCTGGTGACCGGCGTGATCGTGCCGCTCACGGTAATGGGCACGCTGCTGGTGATGCGCCTCCTCGGCATCGAGCTCCACATGGTCTCGATCGCGGCGGTGATCATCGCACTGGGCCTGTTCGTCGACAACGGGATCGTGGTGGTCGAGGATTACCAGCGCCGCCTGGCGCTCGGCGAAGACAGGCGCGCGGCGGCGATTGCGGCCGGCCACACCATGGCCGCCCCGCTGCTCACCTCGAGCCTTGCGATCATCTTTGCCTTCGCGCCGCTCGCCGCCGGGGTCAGCGATACGGCCGAATACATGCGCAGCCTCGCGATCGTGCTGGCGGTGACGCTGCTCCTGTCGCTGCTGCTGGCGCTTACCGTAACCCCGCTGATGGCCGAAATGTTCGCCGGTGCGCATGACGATAGCCATGAGGATAGCGGCTGGCTCGCGCGGGTGCGCGGCTGGTATGAAGGCAAGGTCCGGCAGGTGATTGCCCATCCCTCGCTGGTGGCGGGCGCCATGGCCGGGCTGCTGGCGCTCTCGTTCGGCCTGTTCGCGACGATCCCGTCCGAACTCCTCTCGGAAAGCGCCCGCCCGCAGGTGCAGGTGCCGATCGAGCTCGCCCCCGGCGCCTCGACCCGCGCGACGCTGGAGGTGGCGCAGAAGGCCTCCGCCCTGCTTGCCGACCGCAAGGCCTTCCCCGAAATCGCCAGCAACGTGGTCTATGTCAACGATGGCGGCCCGCGCTTCATCCTCGGCCTCAACCCGCCGCTCGCCGCACCGCACCGGGCCTATGGCATCGTCAACCTTGCCGAGGGGACCGATGCGCCCGCAGTGGTGGCACGGCTGCGCAAGGTGCTGGGCGAGCGCTTTCCCGATGCGCGGATCGAGCCCAAGCGCTTCTCGCTCGGCGTCTCGGAGGCCAACACCGCGGTATTCCGCCTGACCGGCCCCGACCGCGCCGAACTCGAACGCGGTGCCGCGGCGCTCAAACAGGCGCTCGCCAAGGTGCCGGACGCCGAGGACGTGCGCGACGATGGCGAGGGGCGGATCGTGCGCCTCGCGGTAGAAATCGACCAGTCCCGCGCGCTCACTGCAGGGGTCAGCTCGGCCGCGGTCGCCCGCGCGCTCGACACGGCGACCAGCGGCCTGCCGGTCACCGTCCTACGCCAGGGCGAGGCGCAGGTGCCGGTGGTGCTGCGCGCGCCCGCCGCCGACCGCACCCTGCCCGAACGGCTCGGCGCACTGCCGGTGTTCGGCACCAAAGGCGCGGTTGCCCTGCACGAGATCGCCGACATCCGCCTCGACGACCAGCCGAGTGTGCTGCTGCGCCGCAACCAGAGCCCGGTCATTACCGTCACCGCGCGCGCGCCGGGGATGACCTCGCAGGGGATCGTCGATGCGGTGCAGCCCGCCATCGACGACCTCAAGCTCGCCCCCGGCCACCGGCTCGAACTGGGCGGCGACATCGAGGAGGCGGCCGATGCCAATGCGGGGATCGAGCAATACTTCCCGCTCGCTCTCCTCGGCATGGCGGGGCTGTTCCTGTGGCAGTTCGGATCGCTCAGAAAGACCGCGATCATCATGGCCTCGATCCCCTTCGTGCTGATCGGCGCCTCGGTGGGCCTCAAACTGAGCGGCGAGGCGATGAGCTTCACCGCGACGCTGGGCCTGCTCGCGCTCGCCGGGATCATCGTCAACAACGCGGTGCTGCTGCTCGAGCGGGTGCAGGAGGAACGCGAGGCCGGGCTTGGCCTTGCCGATGCAGTCGCCGCTGCCGCCGCCGTGCGCCTGCGCCCGATCGTGATGACCAAGCTCACCTGCATCACCGGGCTTGTCCCCCTGTTCCTGTTCGGCGGCGCGCTGTGGCGGCCGATGGCGGCAGCGATGATCGGCGGGCTCGCCCTGGGCACGCTCATCACTCTCGTCCTGATCCCCGCCCTCTACGTCCTGCTGTTCCGGGAGCGGCAGGCCGCAAGCGCCGCCTGACGCCCTGATCCGGAGTTTACCGTCATGACTTTCTCGTCCCGCCTTCTCGCCCTCTCGCTCGGCACCGCGCTGCTCGCTGGATGCGCGGGCGCCCCCCCGCCGCTCCCCGCTCCGCCGCCGCCGCCTGCCGCATGGTCGGTCGATGACCCGGCCATCGCTCTCGGCGAGGTGCGCCTCGACTGGTGGCACGCCTTCGGATCGCCCGAGCTTGACACGCTGGTGGCGCGCGCGCTTGCCGCCAATCACGATCTCGCCGCCGCCGAGGCCAACCTCAGGGCCGCGCGCGCGCTCGCTGGCGAGGCGCGCCGTGCGCGCGGGGTAAGCGGCGGGGCGAGCGCCGGGGTGCAGCGCCTGCGCGAATCCTCGCAGGCCCAGCCGCCGGTGTTCATTACCCCCGAACCCTTCCCGGATCAGACCATCGCCAATCTTGGCGTCGATTTCGCTTGGGAGATCGACCTCGCCGGCGGCAGCGCCGCCAACGCCCGCGCGGCCGGAGCGGAAGCTGTCGCGGCCCTGTGGGAGCGACGCCGCACCGAGGCCGCGGTCGCCGCGCAGGTGGTGCGCGCGTGGCTCGATCTTGCGCGGGCGGAGCAGCTCGCATCGCTCCTGCGCCAGCGGCTCGATGCGATGGACCGGATGCTCGCGATCGGTGCCAGCCGGGCTGCCCGGGGTGCGGCACTGGCGAGCGATGTCGCCCCGCTTGAACGCCTTCGCGCCGAGACCGCGGGCGAGCTGCCGCTGCTCGACCTTGCCGCCCGCAACGCCTTGCGGCGGATCGCGGTGCTGACCGGCGAGGACCCGGTCGCCGGCGCGCGGGCCTTGGCGGCAGGCGTCCCCCGCGCGCCCGCGACTCCGCAGGCTCTGACTGTCGGCGACCCGCGCCAGCTCCTTCGTCTGCGCCCCGACGTGCAGATTGCCGAGGCGCGCTTGATCGCCGCCTTCGAGCGCGCCGGTGCCTCGCGCGCGGCGCTCTATCCCAGCCTGTCCTTGGGTGCGGGTGCGAGTTTGCTGGCAGCGCCGGGTGCGCTCGACGAAGCCGGGGCGTTCCGCTTTTCGATCGGGCCGTCGATCAACTGGGGGATCTTCAACCTCGGTCAGGTGCGCGCGCGTATCCGTGCCTCCGATGCCGCGAGCGAGGCGGCGGCCGCGCATTGGCAGGGAAGCCTCCTCGCCGCGCTCGAGGAAGCCGATGGCGCGATCGACGCATGGCGCAGCGCCCGAAGCGCCGCCGCCTCGGCCGAGGCCGCTCGCAGCGCCGCGGCGCGTGCCGCCGCCACGGTCCGCGCCCGCGCTCGGGCGGGCGCGGCCAGCGCCTTCGAACTGGCCGAGGCCGAGGCTAATCTCCTCGCTGCAGAGGCGGGAAACATCACCGCCGAAGCGAACCAGCGCGAGGCATGGGCTAACGTCCACCTCGCTCTTGGGGCTGGCTGGACACCCGATTAATGGGTCGGACGGACATTCGCTGGGTGACAGGTTTTGGCTGAGGGCTTGTCTTAGAATACGTGAAGCGGGAATGACCGTAAAGTCCCACATTGCGGACTATTACATTGAAGAGCCGTTGCAAGGTCCGACGCAAGTCGAGAATCGCCATTCAGTCTTCTGCTTTGGCCGCACCTGTTATTGGGCACGCTACAGCATCATGATTCATAGCAGAAGCGCTGCGACAGCGCATTCGTGTTGGGCCGCGCCTTTGCTTGTAACGTTACCAGGCCAGTCCGTCGCCTAGTGCTACCCAGCAGCACTGCGCCACGGCAACATCTTGTGCAGCGATACCGGTTAGATCAATTACAGTGACGCCATCCGCGTGTTTAGGTCGAGCGGAGGGCGGAAGCGCCAGGAGGTCGCCGAGCCGCTCGAGATGGCTGACATCCATTCTGATGGTCTGCAACTCACCGTGATCAAGACATTGCTCAGGATCGTCGCAGATGATGCGCTCCGCGCGGCGAAGCAGCGCCTGATCAAGTTCGCGCTTACCGTGTGAGAGCCGCTCACCTTGCTAGTTTGCAAGGGGACACTTGCGTTAGGCCTTAGGCAAGCTGGTCCAGACCGCCGCGAACCACCAGTGAGATCGCTATCGTTCTCCGCATTGCTCCTGGCGTGGAACAACGCTTGGTTGAGGACGACGTCGTTGAGCACAACGTAACCTGCCCCAGCACAGGTCCTATTGACGATACTCGCGCAGAAGCCTTCACTGGTAAAGGATCTCTTTGCCAACCGGCATGTCTATCAGCCGCAACCGGATCGGGCTTGGTCGCCTGGCGGACCACATCCCGATGATATGACGCCAGAAGAACGGATGGCCGAGGTACGTCAAATTCTGGGGAATGGGCTGGCAAGGCTCAAGGCCAAATTGGCGCGCACGGTCGGACAGGCGGATAGTGCCTCCTAGCCGGCAAGAATTGCCCCAGTGCACCATTTGTATCATCGCGTAATGCTGGATCTCTCATGTTTTTGATACCGCTGCGGCAATATTTTGTTCGTTTGACTAAATTTGAGCGATCAATGTATGGTCGATCGACAGCCGCTCAGAATGAGCGAGGCATACTCTCTGGAATGAGCGATCACCTTGACTGAGCATCGGCGCGCGTTTTCAACGACTGTCGGACTTACGGTCATCGCAATGTTCGCGTTTGCGGCCAATTCGCTGCTTTGCCGATATGCGCTGGCGAATGCGGCGAGCGATCCGGGGATCTTCACGGCAATTCGGATCGGCTCCGGTGCAGCCGTCCTGGCGGTGATCAACTCCCGTTCCGCAAAGCTGACTCTCAGAGCCGGGACCTGGAGGGGAGCTGGAGCCCTGTTTGTCTATGCAGCGGCCTTTTCCTATGCCTACATTTCTCTCGCCGCCGGGACTGGTGCCTTGCTGCTGTTCGGTGCCGTTCAGATCACCATGGTGACAGCGGGCTTGCTGCGCGGAGAGCGTCTTCGCATCCTTCAATGGTTGGGGTTCGCCCTGGCTATTATGGGGCTTGGGGCACTGCTTGCGCCCAGTACGGCTTCACCTCCCCCGCTGGGTACAGCACTGATGGTAGCGGCCGGTATTGCCTGGGGGCTGTATTCGCTTCTTGGCCGAGGTGCCGAAGACCCGCTTGCCGTTACGGCCGGGAACTTTGCATTGGCCACCCCGGCAGCGCTGCTTCTGCTGGTCATCGCCTTGCTTTCGCATGGAGAGATTTCGGCATACGGAGCGGTTAGTGCGGTTGCATCAGGGGCAATCGCTTCCGGACTTGGGTATACAATCTGGTATTCTGCTTTGCGCGGCTTGACGCCTGCCCAAGGCGCTTCGGTTCAGCTGAGTGTTCCGGTCATAACAGCTATTTCTGGCGCATTGCTGCTCGGCGAAACGATCTCACTCCGACTGGTGCTGGTTTCGGTAACAATTCTTGGAGGTATTGCGCTGGTCATTATCGGCCGGAGACGCCCCCAGCTTTAAGATGACTTCTGATCCTCGATGAAGACTATCCTCCAGCGGGGCAACTGGTCGCATCAAGGTCGTACAGATCAACGATGTCATTGGCGAGCAAGGCCTCGTACTCGTCGTCAGACAGCATTGTTGGCGCCCGCCACGCCGGGCGAGAACTCTGAGGATTGTGACCGTAAGCCGCCAGTTGCTCGGAGGTTATTGTCTTAACAGTTTCCACCAACGCCCGGCTCGCAATCGCCCGATAGAGCGGGAGCTCTCGCGCCCACGGTTTTTCGAAACCGACGAACAGGGTCGAACCGGCGATCGAGGCCGAGAGGAATACAGACAGCGTTTCACGCTCTTGCTTGCTGAGCTTTGGATTGATCCTCGCGATCAGCATGTTGAGCGTGTTGCGTTCGAGAATGTAGATGCGATCGACAGTCTGCGCGATCAGATCGTCGTGGTTTGCCAACATCCACAGATGCGGAAACAATCGCGTGGTCTGTTTGGACTGCATATCATCAAGCAACAGCTCAATAAGGCTATGCAACCGATCCTCATCGGATTTCGACTTGTCCTGAACGATCGAGCGGAAATTTTCAGCATAATCTTTCAGGACATTACTGATAGTGTCCTGGAAGAGATCGACGCGGCTCTTATAGTAGTAGCTAACCGCACCGATCTGAATGTTGCAGCGTCTGGCAACTTCTCGCAGGGTCAGAGCCGGGAAGCCCTCTTCAACCAGAATGCCCAGTGCCACTGCCTGGATCTGGAGCAATCTCTCCTTCCCGGTCTGATAGACCCCGGAACCCTTACGGCTTCTTTTGCGTGGTAGATCCTGCATATACGCTTGCCTATCATGACTGTCGCATTTTGCGCTAGTGACCACCTTCCCCGATAACCGGAATACAAATAGCCTGTCGCAGGGCCTGAACCGCGACCAATCGCTAGAGGCCTTTGCGGAACTTCGCGCCTGGGTGAACGTCTTTCAAGCGCGGCCCGCCCCCGAACAGCTTGTCGCGGTAGGTCCCGGGCTCGTATTCAGTCTTGAACAAGCCGCGGCGCTGCAATTCAGGTACCACATGCTCGACGATATCCTCGAAGGTTTCCGGCATCACAACGTAGCAGAAATTGAAACCGTCCAGATCAGCTTCGTTCGCCCAAGCCTCGAGCTCATCAGCAACATGTTTGCCATCACCGACAATGAGCAGGCCGCCCCCGCCTAGCGCTATGGACCTGCCAATTGCCTCGACATCGTCAGCACCGCCCGCGTAAGCTGCCGCAACGGATTGGATCGCATTGCTGCTTGCAGCACCGGATGCCAGCAAATCAGGTTTGGAGAAGTCAATTCCGGTCCAGCCAGAAACGATCGCGAGCCCCCCTTCGGGACTGACATACTTTCGATAGTCCGCAAGTTTGGCTTGAGCTTCCTCATTCGTCGCGCCGGTGATGACGGTTGCAAGGCAAAAAACCTTGATGTCTGACGCCGCGCGGCCTGCATCAACCGCAAGCTTGCGGAGTTTTGCAACGTCTCCCGCCATCTTTGCGCGCGACCTTCCAGCCACGAAAACGCATTCGGCATGCCGGGCTGCGAAGGCCATGCCTTTCGGTGACGAACCGGCCTGGTAAAGGACCGGTGTTCTTTGCGGCGATGGCTCGCAGAGATGGATGCCGCTGACCTTGAAATATTCCCCGTCATGCTCAACACGGTGGATCCTTTCAGGATCGGCAAACACGCCGGCTGCGACATCTTTGCGCAGCGCGTTATCTTCCCAACTGCCTTCCCAGAAACCGTACTGAATGCTCATGAACTCTTCGGCGATATCATACCGAACATCGTGGGTGATCTGTTTCGCCTGGCCGGCGCCCTTAGCGCCGCTGTCGAGGTAACCGGTAACAATGTTCCAACCGACCCGGCCATCGGTCAGATGGTCGAGGGTCGACATCCGGCGGGCAAACGGGAGCGGGGCTTCCTGGGTCAGGTTCGCGGTAACGGCAAAACTCAAGTGCTGGGTCGCATCCGCCATGGGCGGAATGATCAGAAGGGGGTCGTTGGTGGGAACCTGCGCAGCCTCGCGTAGTGCAGTGTCGGGGCCGCCGCCGTAGACATCATACACACCGACTACATCGGCAAAGAAGATCCCGTCGAATTTGCCTTTCTCGAGCAGTCTCGCAATTTCAACCCAATGCCGTGAGTGCTTGTAGTCGGCAGACCGGTCGCGCGGGTGACGCCACAGACCATGCGATTGGTGGCCTACACAGTTCATTGCGAATGCATTCAGGCGAAGCTCTCGGGTCACGTACCTTCCTCCCATATTGCTCCCAGACAAATAGGCTGCTAGTGATTTTTAGTCAAATGACTAAAGTTTGGGTCAGCCGCCATCAAAGTGTGCCCACTGGCTGAAACCTGAGCGATCGTCGTTTCGCTCTGAGGGATGGGCATCGCTGTAACAGGCGTGACTGTCCTGACGGGCGAAATAAGCCCTGAATGAGAGGCCACGTGATGAAAGAGCTTACAGTCAATACTTCGCCGACGCGCTTTGACCCACTCGACGTATCCCGAGCGGAATTTTACGCCAATGACACGTGGCGCGAGCCGTTCAGCCAGTTGCGTGCCGAAGCGCCGATCTATCGCTGCACGGGCTCTAAGTTTGGCGATTATTGGTCGGTCTCGACCTATCAGCACATCATGGACATTGAAGCGCTGCCCCAGATCTTCTCTTCGTCTTGGGAATATGGCGGCATCACGATCGCATTTGACACTTACGATCTGCTTGAAGACGAAGTGCGCTTGCCCATGTTCATCGCGATGGACCCGCCGCGCCATACCGAGCAGCGCCGCATGGTTGCACCGGCATTCGGCCCGAGCCAGGTCGCCGCGATGAAGGCTGATGTGCAACAGCGTACTGCCGAAGTATTGGACTCCCTGCCCATTGGCACCCCGTTTGACTGGGTTGAGAAGGTGTCGGTCGAGCTGCCCACTGGCATGCTTGCGCGCATGTTCGACTTCCCTTGGGAGGAGCGCCACAAGCTGACGTACTGGTCCGACCTTGGCGGCGATGTTGAACTAGTCCGGGAGCCGGGCGGCCTCGCCCTCCGCAATGCGGCTATGAACGAAATGGGCCAGGCCTTTGCCCAGTTGTGGCAGGAAAAGGCCGCCAATCCGGGCCAGGATCTGATCTCGGTCATGATGCAGTCCGACGCGATGAAGGAGATGAGCCCCGAGGAATTTATCGGCAATCTGATCCTGCTGATCGTCGGCGGCAATGACACCACTCGGAACTCCATGTCGGCCATTGCCTATGGCCTTCACAAATTCCCCGAGGAGCGCGCCAAGCTGGAAGCGGACCCGTCTCTCATTCCCAACGCCGTGCAAGAGCTGATCCGTTGGCAGACACCGCTGTCGCACACGCGGCGCACGGTCGTCGAAGACACGGTATTCGAAGGCGTGCAGATGAATAAGGGGGACAAAGTTGTCCTCTGGTACATCTCAGCCAATCATGATGAGACAGTCTTTGACGATCCCTATGCGCTAAAGATCGACCGCGCAAACGCGCGGCGGCATCTGGCCTTCGGCTGCGGAATTCACCGGTGCGTCGGAGCAAGGATCGCGGAAGTGCAGCTGCACACTCTCTTAGAGGAAATGAGCAAGCGAAGGCTGCGCGTCAACGTAATCGAAGAGCCCGAGCGCGTGCCAGCTTGCTGGGTTCATGGGTACAGCAAGATGATGGTCACGCTAGAGCACTATTGAGCGCCGTCGGGAAATGGCGGGGCGCAAAAATAATGAGAAATCCGGCCAGACGGCCGCGTCATGTTTGGGTATCCGCGAGACGTAGCGCTCATCGACGCGGCCCACCTATCTGTGTAATTATCGTCAGCGAGCACCTTTCAAGTGCTCAATGCAGCTCAAGCATCGCTGGGCGTTTGGATGTAGGTTCAAATTGTCCCGAGATGAGATTCGAAATGTCGTTACGGTTTATGTAAATCAACAACTTACGCCCCAGAGAAGGTTCGACGCCGGTCGACTGCCCCCCGCCATTATCCCGATTTCAGTCAACAGCCTTGCAACCCCGCACTTGCTGGCGGACGGACGCTTTCCCGGTTCGAACAGTTCCAAAGCCGACAAGAAGCGCTTGGTTGGGACGCGAATCGGTAAGCGGGCACGATGTGCTGTCAGTGACCGACCTGTGATTTAGAGGTTAACGCAAAAGCCGCTTTGTCGCGGTCAACCGCGGACATTACACCCATTTTGGCTAGGTTGATGAAAAGGCCCGCGATTTGATAAGATAGCGACAACAATCACTAGCAAGTGAATGAATTTACGCTTTTTTACACAATTTACTGTGTACACTGTGTGAGGTCGTGCAACCAGCGAACTTTAGAAGGAATGTAATCCTTTATGGGTATTCGCTGTATTTCCAATGGCATAAATTGTTGGAATTTGTATAGTTTGATTACGTGCCACATTATCAGAAATGATTAATGTCGCCGTTTTGAGTAAAAAGCAGGGCTGATCTGGAACAGTTGGGTGTTTTGACGGGAACAACCTGATCGGTAACATGCTCGTGAATTTGGGGTCGCCTTTGACTGGTTATTCAGAAAGGGCGAAGATGCTAAAAACTGTTCATATTTCCTTGTTGGGAAAAAACGAAATAGCACGCGAGGGGCTTCGCAAGATTCTCTCGAGTGAAAACTTCATTATCAAAAATTCGCTGAGCGATGCGGCTATAATGAGCCAGCTGGCAAGTAAGGCACCGGATAATGCCGATGCCCATGTGGTGGTGATCGATTACAGTTCAATCGAGGAAAGCTTGGAAGCTTGCCGGTTACTCACTGCGCGCCCCTGTGATGCAAGGCTCGTTCTGCTCGCAGAGAAATATGAATTCGAAAATGTTGCGCTGGCCTTCCAAATTGGTGTCGACGCGGTCATCATCAAGGAAATCTCTTGCGAACCCCTGATTGAATCGATCAGTCTGGTCGCACTCGGCGAGAAAGTTTTCCCGTCACAATTGGCCGATGATCTCGGAAGCTGTGTGCCTTCATCCGAAACTGGCGACTGGCGTGGCAACGCCTCCGATGCTGGCCTGTCGGCGCGCGAAATCGATATATTGGAAAGCATCATGGGCGGCATGGCGAACAAGGTAATCGCCCGCAAATTCGATATCTGCGAAGCAACCGTGAAGGTTCATGTAAAAGCGATCCTGCGCAAGCTGGGCGTCGAGAACCGCACACAGGCGGCGACTTGGGCAGTCAAGCACAGTGTCTCTGCACCCATGCAGTCTGCCGGCGCGGCCACACTTCCTATGTTGGCCGAAATTCGCCCATCACCCAATTACGGTCAGGCAGCCTGACACAGGTTGCAGCAACCATAGTTCAAAACAGATGCCCCCGTCGGCCAGAATGCAGACGGGGGCAAACTTGTTTCAGAATCAAGGCGACCGGCAGGTTTTCGACAGGTCAGCGCTCGTTCAGCGCTTCGGAGCGAGCACGGATCAGCGGCTTCAGCAAATAGCTCAAGATAGTCTTCTTGCCGGTGACGATCTCGACATCGCAGATCATGCCCGGGCTAATCGGTAACCGGCGTGCGCCACTGGCAAGGTAGGAGCGATCGGTCTGCACGACGACGCTGAAATAACTTTCCTTGGCAGCCTCGTCATAAATGCTGTCAGCAGAAATCTGTACAACCTTGCCGGAGAGCCCGCCATAGACCGCGAAGTCATAAGCGGTAACCTTGACGTTCGCTCGGTCATTCACCTTGATGAAGGCAATATCCTTTGGCGAAACGCGGGCTTCGACCAGCAGTTTATCGCCAAGCGGCACCACCTGCATGATCTTCTGGCCGGCCTGCAGAAAACCCCCGACAGTGGTAACCTGCACATCATTGACGATGCCGTTAACCGGCGAGCGTATCTCGCTGCGCTGCAATCGGCCCGTTGCACCGCGCAGCGATTCGCTGTTCACAGCCATCTTGGCGACCAATTGGCTCCGCTCGTTCAAGGCTTCCTGCCGGAATTGCAGACCTGCCTCGGACGATTGCGCCTGGGCTTCACTAATCCCTGCCTGCGCGCGTGACACCGCCTGCTGCGCTGCTGCCAATTTTCCGCGCAGTTCAGTCGCCTCGCGCTGTGCGTTCATCAACTCGGTCTTGGGGACAATTGACTGGGCCGCAAGCGGCTCGATCATGCTGACCTGTTCTTGCGCGATTTTCAGGCTCGACTGCAGCGAGGCAACGGTTGCCTGCGCCTCGCCATAGTCGCGGCGGCGCTGTTCGATCGCAGCACTCAGTGCCGCCTGCCGGCTACGCTGTGCCGCCGCGCGAACAGACTGGAGCGCAGCCTCTTCGCTGCAGGCCGCTGTCGGGTTGGTGGCGCAATCCGCGTTCCCCATGCCGCCCGTGCCCTCGCGCGAGAGCCGTGCAGCCCGTGCCTCTAATGAACGATTTTCCGCCTCTATCTGGCCGAGTTGCGCAGACGATTCGGTATCGTCGAGCCGTACCAGCAATTGCCCCTTGCGCACCGCTTGCCCAGGTCGAACGACAATATCGCGGATGGTTGCCGGCTCGGCAGACTGGACGATCTGGGCTTTGCTTGACGGGATCACCCTGCCCTGCCCCCGCGTCACCTCATCCACACGGGCGAAGCTCGCCCAACTGACAAAGACGAACATGGCAACGCCCGATGCAAGGATGATACGCCGCGCACCGATATAAGGTTTCGTCCTGATCATGAGCCGCCTCCTTTTTCTGAAATTTCAAACGCGCCAGCCTGCTGCCGGGCAATTGCACGGGATGAATGATATGTGTCTTCGGGTTCAGGGATCGACGCAGCCCAGCCCTTTGAGATGTCGAGGCGCCCGCCCACATCATTGTCGGCGCGACTTTCCGGCATGAGGCCGGCCGGAAGGCGCGATGCGACATAGGCGCGGGCGGCCTCCTCGGCTTCATATTCAACAACAGACGCGCCAGTTGCTCCCTTCGCCGAAAGGAACGCACGCGGAAGAATATGAGGGATCGCCTCATTCCCCGAATACAAACCGGAAAAGGCGGACGGCATCCCCCATTTGCCGGGCCATCGGTAGAATATATGCGCCCCGATCTTGCTGATCTTGGCAAGTTTGGGCGCCCAGTAAGGCGACACATAATTGGCATGATAATGGGTCGCGAGGCCGACTGAGCGTTCCACATATCCGGCGAGGGCCGCTGCGGCAACTTCCTCCGCCTCACGCCAGGCCGCTGCACTTGGCTTGCGTTTCAACGATCCGTCGCATGTGAAACTGAACTGGCAGACCGGGCGATTGACGCCTTCATAGACAACCCCGCACACCGATTTGGGGAAGGCCGAATGGCGCATCCGGTTCAAAACCACTTGCGCCACGGCACGGCGGCCTTGGAGTGGCTCATAAGCCGCCTCATAATAGACTGCCTGTGTCAGGCAGCGCAGCGCGGTCAGCCCGGTACCGCTTTCAAGGCTGAGCGCGCGAAACGGCTTGGCCCCGACGGCCGGCACTTCGACAAAGGGGATGGCCTCATTGCGTTCTTGTGCCTCGTCAGCAGAGAGATCTGCGAACTGATTGGGGCTTTCGGTCAACCTTACAAGCTGCGCAATTTCGCGGTCTGAATAGGCGGACGGAGGAACGGGCTCCGCCAGAAATGTGTCTTCGGCACCCACAAGTTTCAAGAAATGTGCCCATAGCGTTTCCGATGTCAGCATGGTCACCAGCACAAAAATCATGGTCAGTTTCCGGGCAGTCCGGTCACCGAAGATCGCAAGGCCCAAAGGCCGGCTGACGGGAAGCGCGGCCGCCGTCATGACAGACCGGCTTTGGCAAGAATCTGGTCGCGTGGACCGTCGGCGACAATACGCCCCTTATCCATCACGATCAGCCGGTCGACCAGTTCGAGCACCGCCATGCGATGCGTCGCAATGATCAGCGTTTGTTGCGGCGCAAGCGAACCGCGCAAATGATCGACAAAATGCTTCTCGCTATGGCTGTCCATGGCGCCGGTGGGTTCATCAAGGAACAGCAGCCGCGCAGGCTCAACCAGCGCCCGGGCCAGCACCAGAAAACTGCGCTGCCCGCCCGAAAGCCGCGATCCGCGTTCACCAATGTGGAAATCGAAACCGTTCGCATCCTTGCCCAGAAATGCACCCACGCCAGATTGTTCGATCGCCAGGGCAATCTCGCCGTCGCCGGCATTTTCGGAACCGATCAGCAGGTTTTCACGGATCGTGCCGCTGAACAACTCGGCATCCTGCCCGACAAAGCGCAACTGGGCGCGCATGTCGTGCGGCTGGTGCTGGCGGCTGTCGAGGCCATCAATCCGGTAGCTGCCTGCGGTCGGTTCATAAAGGCCGCATATCAGTCGGCCGAGCGTCGATTTGCCCGAGGCGACACGGCCGATGATGCCGATGCGCTCTCCGGGCGCAATCATCAGAGAAATCTCGCTGAGCGACTCCCCACCAGCTTCGGGATAGGCGAAGCCAACATGGTCTAGCTGCATATGGCCTTGCCTGATCGCATGCACGATCGAGTGGCTACCCTTGTCGCGCTCATCGGCCTGATCCATCAATGTCTGAAGGCTTCCAAGGGTGACAAAGGCCTGCCGGCCGCGTGTCATGAGGAAGGCGAGCTGCCCTACAGGCGCAAGCGAACGGCTGGCCAGCATGACAATGGCGATAATTGCACCCATCGAAATGCTGCCGGCACTGAAAAGGTAAAAACCGCCGATAACCAACGCCACATTGGTGCCCTGCTGGCACAGAGTGGCAAGGTTCACAGCCTTGGCTGTAAGCCCGCGCAACTCTTCCTGCGTATGTGCATTCGAAGCCGCATAGCGCCGCCACTTGCCGAGCATGCGCCCCTCTGCACGGCACGCCTTCACGGTTTCGAGACTGCCAATCGCCTCGAATAGCGTCGTCTGCAAAAGGCTCGCGTCTACTTGCGCATCGGCGATCGAATCGCCCATCTTGCGCTGTAGAACCCAGCCCGCAGCAAACATCACCGCCATTGCAACGACCGGAATAAGCGCGAGCCAGCCGCCGAGAAACGCAATCAGCGCAACAAAAACGAACAAGAAAAATATGTCGGTGATGAGAACGACTGTGGTCGACGTGAAAAAATCGCGTACCTGTTCATATTCGGTCACGCGCCGCGCAAGTGCCCCAGTGCTCCCGCGCTGGGTCGCCAGCGGCAGGTTCAGCACCTTGTCGAGCAGCCTTTGCGACAGGCGCGCATCGACCGCGCGTCCAACTTCGTCGATCAGGCTGGTGCGCGCAAGCCGCAGACTATACTCAACCGAAATGGCAAATGCGACGCCCAGCGCCATCACCCAAAGGCTGGTTACCGCCTTGTTCGGGATGATCCGATCATAGACGTTCATCGTGAACAACGGCAATGCGAAGGCGACCATGTTGATCAGCAGCGACGCGAGCACAATATATTTGACCTGATCGCGCTCCTTCCAAACCTCGCTCCAGAACCAGTGATTTTTGTGGGCCAGATCCCAGGGCCGCTCGCGCGCCATTTCACGCGCAGGATCATTTCGGATGATCAACGTCGCTCCTGGCGCCATTCCCTCGATACGCTGGCGCGGCATCGCAACATTCATCGCGGTTCCGGGCAGCCAAATTGTCCAGTTGTCCTCGTCCACCGCGTTGAGCAGGACCGGCCGCCCGTTGCCCAGCACAAGCAGCGCCGGGACATCATGCCGGTTCCAGTCACTGACCGGGCGATTGGTAACTTCACAGCGCAGTCCCAACCGGTCCAATGCCTGGTCGATCTGGTCAAGCGGGACAAACCCCTGTTCGTCGAGCGCCAGTCCGCGGGTCACCCTTGCCGGGACAAAGGGACGTTCGAAAATGGCGGCAAGTTGCGCGACACAGGCGAGCAGTTCATCATCCTGTGGCACATGCGCGTTCCAGACATCGAAATCGAGTGCGGGGTCAGGCCCGGCCCAGCCCCGCGCTTGCGGTTTCCGGCCGGGCGCGGTCATTTCGGTTCCCGCATAGACGGGCTGTCGGTCAGCGGCGCATTATCCACCTTGAACCGTGTTCGCGCACTGGCCTGAGCAGCGCTGGGCGGATTGACCTGCATCGCCTGCAACAAACCGTCCAATGCAGCTAGCACTTTGAACTCGGCGAAAAACTGCGCGAAACGGGCAGTTTCAGCGCGCACCTGCACATTGTAACGGGTGTTCTGGGCATCAAGCACGTCGAGCAGCGAGCGGCGGCCGACATTGAACTGCGCGCGATATGAACGCAGCAATTCATCAGAAATTTGTGCCTGCTGATCCAGTTCCTTCACCAGCTTGCCCTGCGCATCCCACGCATTCCAAGAAACCCGCACATCTTCCTCTGCCTCGCGCGTCATCTGGTCGAGACGGAAACGGGCTTCGCGCTCGCGTCGGTACATCTCTTGGATTTTTGCGCGCTTTAAACCGCCATTGAAAACATCCCAGCGAACGACAAGGCCAGCCTGAAGGTCGTTGGTTTCGCCACGGAAACCATCGATATCGTCCCCGACGCGGGCGCTGCCTTCGAATGACATGGTCGGTTGCGAATCCGCTTTGGCTTTCGCAACCATTGCATAGGCTGCATCGACATCGGCACGTGCCTCACGCACGCGCGGATTCTGCTCGCGACTGCGGGCAATCGAATCTTCAAGGCTGGGAGGAATATTGTCCGCCAGCGACGGCGGCAGCGTTGCGCCATCGACCAGTTCCATGCCGGTCAATGTGCGGAAAGAGGCGGAGGTATTGACCATATCTTGGTTCGCCTCAATCAACCGTGTACGTGCGGACTGCAGCCGCTCCTCGGCCTGTTGCTGGTCGGCGACGCTGATCGAACCTTTGGCAACACCCTGTTTCAGATCATCGACCAGCTTGGAATGGAAAGCGATATTGTCCTCCGACGCAGCCACGATCCGTTGCTGCAACAGGAAATCAAGATATTGGCGAGAAACCTGCAGGGCGACAAATTGCGCTCGTTCCTCCACCCGAAAGGCGGCACCATCGGTTCGCGAGGCCTGATATTTCAGTTCGCTACGCCGGCTTCCCCCATCATAGATGATTTGCTGGACGCGCAGGCCCGCCTCCATCGGATAGAGTTCCTGATCGGCAATATTCAGGGAACGGCGCGTTGCATTTTCAAGCCGGCGGACTCCAGCCGAGCCTTCGACCGAAATTTGCGGATAGAAAAGACCCTGCGCCTGTTCGCGCTCAAATTCGATGGCATCCTTGTTTTCGACCGCTTGGTTGATTTCAGGGTGCGTTTGCATTGCTGCTTCGACGGCAGCCTTGAGGTCGATCTGTTCGCTGCGGGCCTGCCGCGGGGCCACGATGAGTGCGGTAGCGATCAGCAACGCATGGCGAAATGTCAGTCTCTGCATAGTCTTTCCCCTTTTTTCTTACCTCGCCCACGGGTGTGAAGGACGAGGCCGGTTTTATTCAGGCGTGGCCGGTCGCTGCGGAATGCTCCATCTGCGCAGCAATCTGGACCTGCATGAATTCAGGAATGAAAAGCGTTGGCGAGGTCATCGCCATCTCGCCAAGCGCTTGGTTGTCGAGCAACGGCGTCAACGGTTCAGACAGTTGCTGAGGCCCGAGCAGGGCATCCAAATCGACCATCTGCCCTTCCAGCGCATTGGTGACGATCGCACTGATGGGTTCGACCGGAAGGCTGACCTTGGCATCAACGGCACGCATTAGCGATTGATCAGCCGGCGCCGCAAATGGACTGGTCAGATCGGTGACCAGTGTTGCCGGGGCTAAGTGGGGTTCGACGCGTTCGACCATCGAAACGGGCTCGCGGATCGTGTCCTCGAACCGGTCTTCGGGCACGGCCGAAGCCATTTGGTCAGCAAGATGGCTAGAGGGTTCAGTACCGATGGTGTCGCGCATCTCGGATACGATCAGATAGTCGCCCAGCCAAAGCTCCTCGCCATCACCGCCGGACATCGGCATGAAGGGATCGGCTTCGACGGCTTCAATCGCTTGTGCAACCCCGATCACCGATATGTCAGAAGGCGGCGCTTGTTCGACATCTGCCGCCGCAAGCGGCAATGCCGCAACCAACCCCGCTGCGACGAGCGCTGCCGACATGGCGGTGCTGCCAGACAGCAGCGCGCGCTGCGCATCATTTGCTAAATTCGTCGCAAAGGCTGCGTCGGCCAGGCGGGCGGTGCTGCCATCGCTGCGCAGATACAGCGCCTCACCGCGCACGATCACCTGTCCTTCGGCGGTCACATAACCGCGGCTGTCTGAAACAAGCCCGATGCTGACAATGCCCGCCTCCGTAAGCGTTTGCAGTTCGCCCGGATCGGTTACGCCATTGCCATTGGCATCGCGCCAAACGCCGAAACTGGAAAATTCGGCATCGGAGCCGTTGAACTGGCCGTCGCCATTGCTGTCATAATTTGCTGCAAGGCCTTGCAGGTCGGTCAGACCTTTCTCGGCAAAGACCAGCTCGCTGCCCTCGTTGATCCGGCCATCGCCGTTGCGATCAAGCACAAGCAAACCGTCATCGGGGCCGACCCAGGCAGTCAATTCCGCGTGGCCATCGCCGTCATAATCAAAGCGCACACCGGCGGCGCTCGAGACAAACTCGACCCCGTCGCCATCGAGGTCGAGAACCACTGGCGGCGCTGCTGCAGTGATCGTTACCGACAGTGCTGCACTTGCCCGGTCGCCGTCGGTATCGACGATGCTATAGTTGAAAACCTCCGTCGCGGTGACCGTGATCGGACTTGGCGGCTGATAGCTATACTGTCCGGTCGCGAAATTGAGGGTCAATGCGCCACCCATCGGCGTCAGGATATTGGAGAGCGTCGTGCCCGAAATCGTGCCGCCGCTGGACAGAGAAATCGTCGATCCACCATCCCAGATATAGGTCACCGCGCCGATTGTGATCGACAGCAGTCGCCCGCCATCGGCACCGTAGAGATCATTCGCGTCAAGGTCGCCGCCGACCTGCGTCGGCACCACCACCGCGATCAGCGTTGCGACCAGCGCGCTGAAGCTGTTGACCAATATGGGAACATTGTCGGGTGCGCTGTTAACATCGACATCGGCGAGCCTTTGCAGGTTCAGCGGCTGCAGCGGGTTGTTGTCGACACCGATTACGGTGACATTGACATTGTTGCCATCGACATAGCTGTTCCAGGCCGTTGCGGTCGCGTTGAGCAACGAATTGACAACCGCCGGCGGAAAACCACTACCGAACTGCGTCTGCTGGTTCGGATTGCCGTCGCTGAGGAAAAAGACCTGATTGCTTGCGCCGGGAATGGCCGACCAGTTTGCAAGAGCGGTCTGGATCGCACCAGTATAATTGGTGTTGAGCCCGATGGTGTCAGGCCTCGTCCCGCCATCGACCGGATTAAGCGAATCGAGATAGGCATTGGCGGCTGCCGCGGTGGTGAAATTGGGAGAGGCGAACGAGCCCGACGAGAAGATCACGAATTTGATGTTGAGTTGACCCAATGCTGCATTGTCGAGCAGAGTCAGCGCATTCTTGACTGCATCGAGCATCGTGTCGAGTTCACCGGCGTCGATGCTGTCGCTGAAATCGAGAATGAAGAGCGAGTTCACATCCTGCGTCGGCTGGGTCGACGAACCGCTTTCACCAAATGCACGCGGGGCATCGTC
Source organism: Sphingobium sp. (assembly GCA_035196065.1). Classification (NCBI taxonomy): domain Bacteria; kingdom Pseudomonadati; phylum Pseudomonadota; class Alphaproteobacteria; order Sphingomonadales; family Sphingobiaceae; genus Sphingobium; species Sphingobium sp. The sequence goes on along the minus strand of CP136575.1, from coordinate 1,011,532 downwards.
TTCTATGACGATGCGGATAGCACTGGCGTTGGTCGTGGTGGTCGTACCATCGCTGACCGAGACCGGGACAGTGAACTCGCGCAGATCCTCAATCAGGCTGTCGGCATGGTCGACCGCTTTCGACAGCGTTACCGAATAGGCACCGTTTGCCGCCAGCGTGACGCGGATCACCTCATTGCCGCCGACTGAACCTATCAGTGTTCCGGTACCTATGCCGCTCCAACTCACCGGCACACCGCCTGCACTTAGCACATTGCCCGGATTGCCCAGGGTTGCGGTCAATGTCTCACCTGTATCAACATCAGCAATGGCGAGGACGCCGCTGAAACTCCCGCTATCCGTTGTATCGAGCGTCGCATTGGGGGCGCTGTCGGGGTTGGCATTGGGAAGCCCCTCTTCCGAAATGCGCGCCACCGAAGATCCGATTGTGGGCGCATCATTGGTGCCGAAAACCGTAATCGTCAGCGCAGAGCTAACGGACAGCGCGCCATCGGTAACTGTATAGCCGAAGCTTTCGGACAAGGACTGTCCGCTATCGAGCGCGTTGACCGCTACATTGTCCTCGTTGAGCGTGTAGGTGTAAGCACCATTGCCGCCAATCACCAGCGTGCCATAGATCCCAACATAGGTTCCTGCGGTCGAGACCGTGAGCGCCTCAAGGTCAGGATCAGTATCGCCAACATCGGCAAAGCTTCCCGACGGTGCGCCGGGGTGGCTGATATCCTGCAACACATTGCCGCTGGTCGCAGGATCCGAGCCGCTCGGCCCATCGAGCACCCAGTTGGTGTCGGCGCGCGCCACAGGGAAATCATTGGCGCCGGTAATCGTGATCGTGATCGTGGCCGTCGATATGTCGCCATCCGTATCGGTGATACTGTAAGTGAAGGTCTCGGCGAGGGTTTCGCTCGCTTTCAAAGCGATGACGTCGGGGTCGGCAATGTCGAGTTCGTAGCGATAGCTGCCATCGGCAGCGACAGTAATCGAACCATAATTACCGGCGAGTGCGGAACCAAGCGCGCCAACGGTGCTGCCATAGGCAATCGCCGTCACACGCAACCCGCCGTCACTACCGGCGCTGTCGGCAACGCCGTCAACGCCATTGGTATCGACGCCGCCAATTCCGGTCAGCACATTGCCATCGGCGAATATTTCGCCGTCGCGCGCGACATTGTCGCTATCGGCAACCGCCTGTGGTGCATCGTCGCGGATCGCAAAGCGGCCGGTTATGTCCACTGTCGCACGGGCAGTGTCGCCATCGCCGTCTGTAGCGATTGCGGTAAGGGTGATGAGACTGCTGCCCGAAAGCGACACGCTCTGGTCCGGCCCGCTGTCAGGCGTATGGCGCACGGCGCGCGACTGGTCGAAGGTGACCACCCCCGCCGCGTCAACGCTGATGCGGAAAACCTCATGCGTCGACGTGCTCCCGACAATCACCCCGCCGACAAGCGCGAGGGTGACAGCCTCGCCGCTGAGCGAGTCGACAAGGCCGCTCGGTCCCGCGGTGACGCCTAGTTCATAGGCGACAGTGCCCGGGCCGTCGGCACCAAAGCTGAGCGCCGGCGAGAACAGCCCGGCGAAGCTTCCACTGGCATTAACGGCGAGCATGCTGTCGTCTGTTTCAAGCAGAGGCGCGTTGCCTCCGCCCGAAATCGCCGGCCCATCATCGGCAAAGCGGATATTGCCTCCAAGGTCGATCGTCGCACTATCGCTGATACTGTCGCCGTCACGGTCCACGATCGTCGCAGTTCCGCGCAGTTCAATCAGACCGGCAGGCAAGGCCAGCAACTGCTCAGCATAGGCACCCGATGCGCCGGGCAACGGATGATCAAGTTCGCCAAATTGGGTCAATGTGACAACAGCGGTTGCGGCGTTCACGGCAACCGAGAAAATTGGCGTTCCTGCTGCGCTTCCGATGATCTCCCCGCCAACCAGCGCGAGTGTGATGGGCACACCATTGCTGGTAAGGCTTGTCGCAGCGGCTCCGGCACCCAACACCAGCGCATAGGCCCAACTGACCGTAGCACCATTGGGCGCGCCGTCTGCCCCATAGGACAAACTGTCTGTGCTAAATGCAGCGGCGAAACTGACAGTAGCCGTATCAGATGCGAGGCCGATGCTATCAGCGTCCTGTGTGGTAAGCACTATCGCATTGCCATCAGTTGCGCCGACATCGATCGAGGGCCCGTCATCGCGGAACACAAGAGTATGGCCGACGTCGACCGTCGCGCTGGCGGTATCGCCCTCGGAATCGGTGACCGTTGCAGTCAGGCTGATCCGCATCGCGATCATGGTGACAGGATCATTCGGGTCCGCAGCGTCCGGGTGCGCGACGGCACGCATCTGATCCAGCGTGGCAACGCCATTGGCATCGACAGTCAACCGGAAGACAACGGCCCCAGCCGCGTCGCCGACACGGCCCTCGACCACATTGCCCGATGCAAAGAGCAGGATGCTGGAACCGGTGGCGACGTCGACCAATCCTGATACCGGATTGACGGCAAAGCTGTATGCCATCGTCGCCGGCTGGTCGGCACCCTTGACGATATTGAACAGGGCTTGGAAATTGGCGGTCGCATCCTGTGCGAGATTAGTCTCGTCAACGCTGAGCAGGCCGGCTGCCACGGTGCGCCCGGAAATGGAGGGCACATCGTCGGAAATGGCGACATTGACCTGCCCGACGACGACGTCACCGTCACTGTCGGTCGCTACAATCTTGGCAAAGCCCATGGCGGCAAGATCATCCGCCGTGATGTCGCCATGGAAGGGGTAGTTGGTGAGCAGCGTTGCGGTCACGGTCGCGGTCAGGCCAACAACGGCAAGGTCGAGTTGCACGATGGGGATATCGGTATACCAGCCGATGATCGTCGTCGGCGAATCGAACGTCCAGGTCAGTCCGCCGCCCAGCCCTGCAAGATCACCAAAGCCGATCGAGACGATCGGGTCCGAGCCAGCGGTGAAGCTGATCGTGCCGCTCGTCACCGGCAGCGGGAAGCTGGGCGACACATTTGGCGTTGAACCTTCGAGCAGGTTCTGATCGTCAAGCGTCAATGTAATTGGTGTGCTGGCCCGGGGATCCTGGCCGTCAACCAGCGAAATCGCCTGCGTGGCGGTTGCCTTGTCACCATCGCCATCGGTTATGGTATAGCTGAAACCAGCATCGAGCGCCGACGCGCTAGACGACGGCTTGGGATCGAAGCTCCAAGCGCCACTCGCATCGAAGCTGTAAGTGCCAAAGGCGTTGCTGTGCGTCGTCGTGCCCGATGCTGCAATGGCGACGGTGACGCCGTTGATAACCACCGAGGTCAGGCTTGCGCCATCCGCACCCGGGGTATCATTGGCAAGAAGGTCGCCCGCAAGGGTCGCTGCATCTTCGGCTATGATGATCGCGCTATCGGCCCGGGCAATCGGCACATCATCGATGATATCGATGGTGATGCTGTTTTGCGTGCTGTTCCCGAATGCGTCGGTGACCGTGTAGGTGAAGCTGTCAGCACCCGCGACGATGTTCGCGCCGTCATTGGCGGATAAACCGGTTATGGGGCTGCCGAGTGTGTAGCTATAGCTGCCGTCGGCATTGATGATCAGCACGCCATTCTTGCCGATACCATCGCCAGTCAGCGCAAAGCTGTATGGCCCGTTGCCGCCCGCCACATGGCCATTGAGGTCACCCGCGACTGTTTCCGCCTCGCTGTCGGGATCGCTGCCATCGGACAGCGCGGCCTCCGATACCGTCGCGCTCACAGCGCTTGCCGACAGGCCGGAATCATCAAGCGTGATTGTCAGCGTCGTCGTTGACAGGTCCCCATCGCCGTCGCGAAGAGTATAAACGAAGATGTCGGTTCCGCCGGCAGCAGGGACCACATTGGGGTTAGAGGCATAGCTGTAGCTGCCGTCCGCCGCGACGGTAAGTGTGCCGTAAAGCCCGGCAATCGCTGTACCGACCCCTCCTGACACAGCAGCGGTCAGGTTGCCGGCGGCGGCGCGCACACCAATCAGTTCGGTTTCATCTGCACCTGCAATATCGTTCGCCAGAAGGCCCGCATTGGCATCCGCGACCAGCGTCTGCCCTTCCCCAATATCACCGCTATCGGCTTCGGCGAGCGGACGGTCATCGCCGATCGCCACATCAAGGCTGTCGCTTGCGACGGTCCCGTCGCTGTCAGTAACGACGATGGCGAAACTTTCGGTCAACACATCGTCGTTGGCACCGCTATGCAGCAGCAGATTGTCGGTCAGTTCATAGCTGTAATGGATCGTGCCACCGACCACATCGCCATTGGCATCAAACAGCGGTTCAAACCCGGTAATCGTCAAGACGCCATGATCAGTGGTCACGGTGACGCCATCGACAATGCCACCATCAAAGACAGTTGCACCGCCAATAGTAAGGTTGGCCAAACCGTCAGGTGCATCAATGCTGAAGCTGCCGGTGCGGACCAAAGCGTCCGGATCGGGGGCAGAGCCATCGGCCAGATTGGCTTCGTTTAGGCTGAGTTCGACACCATCTAAGTTAAGTTCCCGGATGATCACGCCATCATCACGGCCGCTTATCGCGATGGTCAGCGTCGCAATCGCGGGATCGCCATCGGCGTCGGTTATCTGATATTCAAAGGTTTCGATCAGGCTGTCGTTGCTGTCGAGCGCGACGATATCGGGATGTCCGGCATCGAGCACATAGCGATAGCTGCCATCGCTGTTGAGTGTCAGTGTGCCATAGCTTCCCGCGGTCGCGCCGCCGAGCACGCCTGCATTACCGCCAAACGCCACGTCGGTGACAATTGCACCATCTGCACCTTGGATGTCAGCCGCGCCATCGCTGGCATTGGCGTCGCTGCCACCAGCGCCAGTCAGCACATTACCATCGGCAAATAGCCCAGCCTCATCAGCATCCACCAAATCAACATCGTCAAACGCAATCGGCGCATCATCGATGATATCGATTTTGAGGCTGCCGTTCACACCGTCGCCATCGGCATCGGTCACACGGATCGCGAACTGGTCGCTGGCAGCGTCGCCCTGCGCAGAAACGGTCAATTGATAGCTGTAACCGATCTTCCCAGCATCGATTGAGGTGATGGTCAGTGTTCCATAGCTGCCTGCAAATGTCTGGCCGACTGCAATGACCTCTATGCCGCCAATGGTCACGCGCGCCGGACCGTCAGCCGCCGTAAAGGTGAAACTGCCATTGTTGGTCGCACTGCCGCTTCCAGGATCCGAGCCGGTGGGAAGCCCCGCTTCGGAAACCTGCTGTCCGTCGCCTGCGCCGCTGGGGACGACCACTGTCACACCGCTGTCGCGGATCGATACGGTAAGCGTCGCGCTCGAAATATCGCCATCGCCGTCACGCAACGTATAGGTGAAGGTATCGACAACCCCGCCCGATGTACCCGGATTGCGGATGTAGCTGTAACTGCCATCGCCATTGAGCGTCAGCACGCCATAAAGACCCGCAAGCGGCACACCCGGCGGTGCAGTTCCGCCAGCGCCTGCAACGGCCGAAACAGTCGCGCCATCGGCACCCTGCACATCCGCGCCGCCATCATTTTCGGTATCGGTGATGACATTGCCGGTCGCCGGGCCATATGTCCCCGCCGCAACGCTGTCGGTATCGGCGGCGGCGCGTGGTGCATCATCGATGATTTCGATGTCGAACGTCGCCGTAATGCTATCGCCGTCGCGGTCGGTAACAGTAATCGTGACCGGCTGAGCTGCCGGACTGGCGCCGACATTTTCGGTCAGCACGAAGACATATTCAAACGACCCGTTGGTCAGGCCGGATATATATAATATGCCGGTGGGCAGTTCGATTTCCTGATCGCCGCCGGTCAATGTGACGCCGTTGATCGTGATCGTTGCCGGACCATCCGGCGCATCAAACAACACTGCGCCTACAGTGATGTCGGAGCCGTCGCCCGCGCGCGATCCTGGCGTACCGCCGTCGCGTTCGGAAAGGCCTGCCTCGTCCACGCGGGTGCCATCATCGCCCGCCGAAGGGACGAGCAAGCCGACACCGCTATCGGCAATATTGACCGTGAGGGTCGCGATGGCGACATCACCGTCGCCATCGGTCAATTGATAGGTGAAAACGTCGGCAACGCCGCCAGGCGTGCCCGCATTGCGCGTATAGCTATAGCTTCCGTCGGACTGGATCAGCAGCCGGCCATAGGCCCCCTCGATTGCCGCTCCCGAAGGGGAAAAGGCGATGGCAGTTGCCGAACGGATGCCGGTAACCGTTGCGCTGTCGGCACCTTGCGTGTCCGCACCAGCCGAACCGCTGGCCGTACCCTGGCCGGTGATGACATTGCCTGTCTGCGCTGAATAAGTGTTGGGTGCCACATCCTCACGATCTGCGCGGGCGACTGGTGCATCGTCGAGGACGGTCAGCGTCAGCGTCCCCGTTGCGACATCACCATCGCGATCGGTGACTGTAATGGTAACAATATCGCTCGCGGCCGGATTGGTCGAATTGTCGGTCAGCGTATAACTGTATCCGACCGCGCCCGGCGCGATACTGGTGATCGTGATCAACCCCAGCGGCGTGGTGATCGTCTGCCCTACCCCAGTCACAATAGTGCCGTTGACGGCTACGCTCGCGGGCTGATCAAGCGCAATGATCTGGATCGTGCCCGATACGGTTTCTGCTGTGGAGGCCGGGTCGGAACCTGCCGGTTCGGAACCGCGAGCCGGCAAAGCAGCCTCAGACACCGAAGCCGTAGCCGAGATCGCACCGGCAGGCTGATCCGGCGTGACTATCAGGATTTCGGGTTCATTGTCGGCAACTGCCGGGATGAACTCGCGCTCCTCACTGGTACCAAAGGCAAATTCTGTCGGTGGCAATAGATCGCCAAGGCCGAAAGAATCTCCGATATCGCCAACGGGCTCATCGAAATTCCCGCCGGAACTTTGCGGTGCACCTGCTGCAGGTTCCGGTTCCTGCCCTGCAAGCAGCGCCGCCAGGTTCGCCGGCGGGATGTTGATCGTGCCAATCATGATCTGCGGCATCCGCAGCGCACCATCAACGATCACCAGCACTTCACCGTTCGGCAGCGTCACAACCAAATCAGCACCCACCGCACGAATGGCATCAAGCCGGGTGCCTGCAGGAAGCTGGATCTTGCCGTCGACGGGAACAATGCGCGTGGCATCGGGAGGAATGGTGGTCGCCGGACCTACCCCGGCGGCTACGGCCTTGCCGGATGGCTTTGACATATTGTGCGCTGCTTCAGCACCGACATCGCCATGCGAATGTTCACGACTGCCTTCGTTCTGATTGCCCGCTTGGCTGAGCTTTAGCTCCATAGCTTTCACACCTCTGCATGCGCTCCTCGCGCCTGGAAGGGGTATTGGTCGTTACGGGGACCCCCCTTGGCCGGGCGCGAGCAGCCGTTCAGTCCCGTATCCGCAAGGCGCCCGGAACCTCGATTTCTGCTCGTGTGATTTGTGCTTAGTGCTCGTTGGCGACCATTGCCTGAACTTCATCACCCTTACCGGCATTTCAGGCGCAGCCAGCCGATTCGGCAATGGAAATTTCAGATAGTTAAAATTATACCTTGGTATATTTTATGTATCTAAGGTATTATTTTATCGATAGTATTCACAAAAATGTGATATTATGAATAAAATTCAATACTTATTGAAAGTATTTCAATATTAATTTCCAATTTATTCTACAATTTTAGTTTAGTTTCTGAAAAAATATTGAAAATGGCAAATCATGGCATCGTTGCAAAGGTCCGTTGCTGAACAATTGCTGCACCATCGCGTTTTAGAATATAACTTCCAACATAGCGACCCTTCGGCCACCCAGCCGCTGGTGCGCGCTTTCCGCTAAAGGCAAACCAACTGAGACCACCTTTGGACACCGGAAGGGTCTGGCTGTGAAGCAGCGTCCCGTCCGGTCCCTGGATTTCGAAAATCTGGACGTCGCCATCCTGCGCACCGATCAGGTCGACCCAGATCAGCAACGGCAATGTTGCCCCCTCAACGGCAGGTGGAATAGCCCGATCAGCGACCGCACGTGGCGGCACGCGGGACGCCAAGCCCAGCGTGATCGGCGCCGTAGGGGTATAGGCCAGCGCGCGCGCTGCGTCTGTTGTCCATAGGCCAGGACGGATTTTGGTCGCATCGCATGCAGCCGGAACGGTTGCGCCTGTGAACGGATCGACCGGCTTTCCATGCAACCGCACGGAGAAATGAAGGTGGGGAAATTCGCTATTGCCCGACATGCCAACTAGGCCCAGCCTCTCACCTGCGGCAATGCGCTGGCCCGGACGGACGATGAGGCTGCCGCGCTTTAAATGGCTATATTGCGTTTCCCAGCCATTGCCGTGGTCAATGACAACACCATTGCCCGCGTCACGACCATTGGCGTTACCCCGCTCAAGGATGCTAATATCGGGTTCGCCATCCCGCACGCGCAGTACGACGCCGCCGGCCGCCGCGAGCACCGCATAGCCCTGTGCCATATCCTGCATCGTGCGCAGGCGGATATCGATTCCGTCATGGCCGTCGGTGGTCAGGGTGCCGCAGCGATGGTCACGCCGTCCCGGCCCCGAATCATGATCGACCAGTTTCTGGATGAGGCAGGTTTTGCCGACATCGCAGGCCATTGGCACGATCAAGCGGGGTACGTTGGCCCGGTCTGCTACGGCAGTCCCATGTGCCGTCGATACCGCAGCCAGCGCTGCGGCGGCGAACAGCGGCCCGGTGAGAATCATTTTACGAATAACTTCCATGCTCGCCCCTTAAGGCAGGACAGGCTCAGATTGCTACGATGCCGTCATGGGCGGAAAGTTGATGCTGGGGCGCTTCGAAGTTATTCGACCCCAGATTATGCGGTTCAGGTGACAGCAGCCCGGCTGCATCGATGATGTAATATCCGCCAAGATCGACCGTGAAGATATCTTGCTGATCCAGCAGAACCTGCGCCTCTGCAGCACCTACGGCTTCGGCAGAGGGCGGCAGTGCGGCAACGCCAGCCTCCGCGTAATAGGCCTCAAAATCTAGAATCATATCGTCGCCAAAAGCCGAGGCGCCGTCGAAGATCGCATCCAGATCGATCGAGTCTCCCTCCACATCGCTGGCAATAGGAACGACAGGCGCCGCATCCGACACCATAGGAGGCGGAACATCGGCAACTGAATTTGTCGGCGCAGGGTCGTTGATCGGCACAATCTTGTCCAGCGCCTCAGCCACCGGCGGCGTCGAAGGCGCCGGCGCGCTTGGCGAACCGCCGTTGCGCAATGTCGCGATCAAGGCCGCAATGTCGATATTTGACGGCAAATTGTCGGGGAAATTGACCTGCGGGCTTGCATCACCTTCGTTCGAAACCGGCCTGTCAACTGCGCCTTCAAATGCGATCGCGCTGTGCATATCAGGCGCAGTCAGGCTCAACATGGGCGGGGCCTTTATGTTGAACGGGGTGACGACAGTGTCGCCAATCTTTACTTCAATTTCAGAGCCAATGCCGGCGGCCGCCAACGTGGTTGGGGGTAGAGGGTCGGCGGCGCGCACGGCTGCGTCAACCTGAGCTGACGCGATGCGGGGCTTGGTGTTTAACCCCACAAGCTGGACAATTGTCACGGGGCCTATGGCAAATTTGTCCTGCATTTTTACTCTGCTTTGCGTTCGGTTTTCGGATCTGCCGATCTTTTCGCGTCGGCATGAATTGCAAACTGATATGAATCGGGACGTGCCGACATTCCCCTATGGGGACATCTGAAGGGGGTAATACCGATGCCCGGCCAGCGGCGTGAGGCGGCCTAGCAAATTCGTCAAAGGATCACCCGGAAGGTAACCCGACCTTAACGCAAAGCGGGCATGACGAGGACATTAAAAAAGGGAGCGGGCCGCGGCCCGCTCCCCCAAGTCTTGCAGAGGTCCGTCGAGGAATGTCTTCCCCGTACGAAGCATTTCCTCAGACGAACGTGATCATGTCGTACGAGGCGTTACCCTGGCTGTAGGTGTTCATCGCAGCAACCGAATCATAGGCACCGGCAGCTGCGAGCGCTTCGATCGGAGCCGAAGCACCCTCCCAGAAATCCTCGATGATGACCGAACCTGCCGCAGTGAAGACCAAGACGTCAAGGGCATCGCCTTGGCCGTCCCAGTCGCCGGTCAGCACAGTGATGTCGGCTGTCGGATCAAAGCCTGCGTCAACATCGAACACCAGCGTATCGCGGTTGGCGAGGTTGAAGTCGCGTCCCGATCCCAGGAATCCGGGAGCACCGATTACGTCATCGCCAAAGCCCGGCGATGAGTCAGTCGAGTCAAAGCGGAAGAAGTCCCGCCCGGTTCCACCCGACATATGGTCATTGCCTTCACCTCCGGTGATGGTGTCGTTGCCCTGTTCGCCTTCGATATAATCGTCGCCGACGCCGCCGTTCATGGTGTCGTTACCGGTATCGCCGAACATCGTATCATTGCCAGCATCGCCATTCATCGTGTCGGTGCCAAAGCCACCTTGCATGAAGTCATTGCCGTTGCCGCCCGACATGAAGTCGTTGCCACCACCAGGCACGCCGAGGCCATCGAACTGACCGTCACCAGACATGAAGTCATTGCCATCACCGCCGAACATCGAATCGCTGCCGAATTCGCCAACAAGCACATCATTGCCGGCATTGCCGTTGATCGTGTCGTTGCCAAGGCCGCCAAGGATATAATCGTCGCCGTCATTGCCGGACAGATTGTCATTGCCGCTATTGCCATTGATGACATCATTACCTTCATTGCCGCTGACAGTATCATTGCCGTTGCCGCCAGAGATATTGTCATTGCCGAGGCCACCCGAGATCAGGTCGTCCCCGTCATCGCCCGAAAGCGTGTCGTCACCGGCATCGCCATTGATGACGTCATTGCCTTCGTCGCCATTGACCGTGTCATTGCCGTTGCCGCCATTGATCGTGTCATCGTCGAAGGTCGAAGGATCCGAGGGATCGAAGAAGGGATCGCCATTGCCACGGATGACATCGTCGCCGTCGCCGCCGTTGAGCAAGTCGTTGCCGCTTTCGCCCCAGATCGTGTCATTGCCGGCGTCGCCGTTGACAAGATCGTCGCCGTCATTGCCGTTGAGCGTATCGTCATCAGCACCACCGCCAATATCATCATTGTCGGCACCGCCCTGAACGAAGTCGAGGCCAGCACCACCGCGGATGAAATCGTTGCCGGTATCACCACTCAGTTCGTCGTCGCCGTCTTCGCCGAGCAGCTGGTCATTCCCAGCTCCGCCGTCAATCGCATCATTACCGGTGAAGCCCCAAAGGGTGTCATTGCCGTCATCGCCCCAGAGGAGATCGTCGCCAGTCCAGCCATCGAGGAAGTCATTTCCACCCTGGCCGAACATCTGGTCATCGCCGTCGCCACCGAACAGATTGTCCGCCTGACCGAGGCTCGGATCATAACCGCTCTGGTTATAGGCGTAGTCGGGATCTGCATTGCGGCCGGGGCCGCCGTCGCCAAATACAACGTCGTTGCCGTCGCCAGCATTGACGAAATCGATTCCGACCGTGTTGGTGCCTGCGTCGATATAATCGTCACCGGTTCCGCCCGAGATGTTATCCGCATCGGCGCCGCCGAACAGATTGTCTTGCCCAGATCCGCCATCAATGGTGTCGGTTCCGGTGCCGCCTTCGATACGGTCGTCACCCGACTGGCCGTTCAACGTATCATTCCCGGCATCGCCGCGAATGAAATCATTGCCGCCACCGCCCCAGGCTGTGTCATTGCCGAGACCACCGAGCAGCGTATCATTGCCGTCAACTCCGCCATTGTCGATGCCGGTGTAAACGACATTGCCCGGTCCGACGACGACGAACGAAGCCTGGTCGCCGATCAGCGTGTCATTGCCAACGCCGCCATCAATGCGGTCATTGCCCGAACGGCCAATCACGGCGTCATTACCGGCATCGCCGTACAGGTCGTTGTCGAAGTTGTTGCCATAGACGGTATCGTCACCGCCATTGCCGCGCGCATTGTACGGCAGAGTTGCGGTCGAAGTGATCGAATTGAGATCGATAAAGTCGACGGCATTGGTGCCAAGCACCTGTCCACGCGACACCGCCGCCTTGGGCGTATTCGGTGCGCTTGAAGGAGTTACAGTAGGCATTTCGCTATCCTTTTCATTATTGGGGTCGCATGAAGTGCCGCCAAAGGGTCGATCGGAAGACACTCCAATGGCCGCGATTGCTCGAAGCCACGGGGTCTGGATATGCCGGAGGCGAGTCGCCGAATATCCCTGCATGGGGACATGAAATCAGTTTTTATCGATGTCCTGATTTGGCACGGTGACACAGCGCCACTTACCGAATAACATTCTGAATTATAAATATTTAAATTCGAAAAAGAACTTGCCCGTCAGATACTCTAACGCCCGAGACGGGAGGTCGGCGGCCGCGTGTCGACAACCGCATTCGGCGTTTGTGGAAGGGCAATGGCAACCGGCGTCGGTCGCCTTGCGCCCAACGCAGATACGCCCGGACGCGCATCACCCTGAACGGCTTCAGCTTGCGGGGAAGCAATAGCAGGCAATGCGCCCAGCACCGACCTGCCGGGGCTGTTTGCACCGTTGTTGATGCCCATGCCACCAGGACGGATCGCGTCGACTGTCAAACTGCCCATCGCCGCGAGCAGGCCGGCACGTGCGGCAAATTCATTTCGTATTGAGCGCTCAAGCGTGATCCGCGCAGCCAGCAATTCATTTTGCGCATCAAGCACGTCGGACAGTGTGCGGTTGCCCTCGATCGATTCCTTACGAATGCCCTCCGCCGCCTTTTCGATGGCAGTGACAGCCTGTTCGGCAGCCTCGATCGTGCTTTTCGCCGATTGCCAGCGCGTCCAGCTCGAGGAGACCTCCTCGTTTATTGTCCGCAATCCAACACCGGTTTGTGCAAGACGCTGATCCCGGATTGCACGTGACCGGCGGATTTCGGCAAAGTCGCGCGGCTGGAATATCGGGACGCGCACTTCGATCCCGCCATAGAGCGCGGACCGGTCATCGGGCAACTTTCCAGTAAAAAGGTTGGCAACGCCGCCAGTCAGATATTCATATCCGCCAACCGCATCAACTTGCGGCAAGAGCGCGCCCGCTGCAAGATTGACGCCTTTGCTCGCCGCTTCGACATTGAACCGCGCAGCGCGCAGTCGCGGGCTGTTTTCAAGCGCTATCGCTTGCGCCGCTGCCAATGACGCCGGCACATTCGCCAGCGTGGGCAGCGGCGGAACGGCGGTGGCAGATTGGCCGCTCACGGCCCGAAAGCGATATCCGTTGACGTTTAATTGTTCGGTTGCCGCCAATATCCCTGCCTGCGCCGATGCCAATCGGGCCTTGGCCAGATTTTCGTCGGTGCGGGTCGACTCGCCAAATTCAAGCCTGCGCCCTACCGACCGCAGTTGCTCTGCGATCGCCTCGCTCTGCATTTCCGAAAACTGGCGTACCTTCCGATCAAGTTGCACATCCGCGGCGGAAGACAGAAGTTCAAGCAATATGTCAGACGTGGTCGCTTCAAGTACAGCCTGCGCTGATTCGACTTCGGCCTTTGCCGCCTGAACAGCGTTATAGGTGCGATCGCCATCGTAAAAGCGCACGCGCGCCTCGACCGATGCTTGGCCGGCGACGAAACTGGCATCGCCCTTGCCACCGCCTTTCACGTCAATCTCGCGCTTTTGCACGATACCATTGGCTGCAATTGTCGGCAAATAGCCGGCCTCTGCTGCCTGCTGCCGCGCCTTGGTGATCCGGATCTGCTGGCGCTGGGCCTCGATTTCGGGATGGGTTGCAACGACATGGCGCGCAAGCGATTCCATCGTCCCGTGCGGCGCAGTGACGCTGCCCGGTGTTTGGCCCCATGCAGGCGCAACTGCGATAGCCGAGCCGGCACAAATGGCGGCAAGGAGCGATACGCCTTCAAATAACTGCAATTTTCTCTGCACTTTTGACACTCCTGTCTGCGCAACCAAAGGGCGCGGGAGGGAGCCCGTCTTTTTCTTTTACGAATACAGCCTGCGCTTGAGAGTTAACATTACCCTAACGGATATGTCCAAGGGGATAATAGACTCTCGAAGCCGAATCGAAATAGAACAATAGCTCGTTCGAATCCATTGGAACTTGAACGCAAATGTAGAGTTACTCCGTATTAATTCTACAATACCTTCGATGCTTTAATAAAAATAAATGAGCCTTGAAAGAGACTCGTTTTGAACCCTACTTCAAGACGATTCTTATGACATGAATGGTCGCGAGTTTTTCCTGAATATATAGAGATTTAAATTCTTCTATATTCGGTTTCCCTGGGGGCCAAGATGTCGATCAACATGGACTACGCGACACAAGAAAATGCAGAGTCGAGGAGTTTCTTCTCCTACCCTATCGATGATAGCGGCGATCAGAGCTGCCCGGCCGCATTTGCATCGGAAAGCGCGCTTGACGTTCCGTCTGCAACCCGAAAGGTCTGGCACGAATTTCTCGCCCAGCACAATGTGGCTGCGGCAATACTGTCTGTCGTGCTTGCCGGGTCGCCACCTAAACGGCACGCCTTTCTGATTGGTTTTGACCCGGTTCGAAATGACCCTGGGGTCACAAGGCAGTTATTGCATTTTTCTGAAAAACTCTGGTCGCGCATGGGTGATCGAACTGCAGTTCCGTTCCAGAACGAAGATTGCAGATGGCGCAATGATCCGGCGCGGCATGATGCAGGGCCTGTTTCCGCCCTGCTTGCCGGATATGAACATGGTGTCGCGGCGCAGCAACGGCACAACGCGACCTGCGTTCAGGCAATATATTTGCGCAAATATGGGCTCGACCGCTTTAACGCAAACGAGCTTGCATCGCTGCAGCTGATCCTGCCCCTGCTGGCCGATTCCGCCGCACGCGGCGCACAACTTGCCGAACAAGCACTCCGCTCAAACAGACTGGAAGCAATGTTTGACCGTGTATCGCTGTCGATGATGATGCTCTCCGCAGAAAGTCAGCCGATCTTCATGAATAGCGCCGCCAGAGCCTCGCTTCAGGAGCGCAAATGGCTGATCCGGTCAGCAGACGGATCGATCAGCTGCACCAACCCGAAACAGGCGCGCAAGCTGCGGGACAGCATCCGGAACGCGGCTGCCGCCGAACCCGACGCACCGATCGAGAATGTCTATCGTCTCGACGATGGTAATGGCGAATGGCGGCTTGCCTATGTGCTCTCGGCCACCTCCCGATCAGGCGCGGCGGCGGCCCGCTGCGCGCTGCTCTTCATTCTCGCGCCCGGACGGATGGATGCGCCATCACAATTGCTCGAAGCATTAGGGCTTCTGCCATCGGAACAGCGCTTTCTGGGCCATTTCCTAAAGGCAAGCAGCCTCTGCGACGCCGCAACTGATTGCGGCCTGTCGGAAGAAACCGCGCGAACCTACCTCAAACGCGTCCGCGCAAAGCTTGGGGTACACCGGCAGATGGAGCTTGCCGGGCTCATTTCCGGTCTGGTTCTGCCGCTGCACGGCACGACCGAGCCGACGACAGGAGAGTGATGCCATGGCCGCTGTGCTCAATCGCGCTTCCCCTCAGGTAGCAGGCAAGACCAACCTGTTGAAGGAAAGCCTAAGACCCCATAAGAAAGTCGCGCTTCTGCTCGTCTTTTTCTCGATGATCAGCAATCTCGCGGCACTCGCTATGTCGCTCTACATGATGCAATTGTTCGACCGGGTAATGTCGAGCCGAAGCCAGGATACGCTGATGTTCCTGACGCTTGCGATCGGGATGGCCATTCTTCTGGCAGGTGTACTCGAAGCGGTGCGACAGAATGTCGCCAACCGCCTCGGAACATGGCTTGCACAGAAGATCGGCCCCGAACTGCTGATCCGATCACTCGAACAGAAAGTTGCATCGCCCAATGCCCGGCTGGAGGCCTTACGCGAACTTTCGCAGGTGAAGAGCTTTCTCGCTTCGCCGACGCTTTTTAGCGTCGTCGATATGCTCTGGGTGCCGCTATACCTTATCGTCGTATTCCTGCTCCATCCCGCGTTCGGAATCATCTCCGGCGTTGGCGCGCTAATCCTGTTCGGCCTGACTTGGTATAATGAACGGGCTACACGCGCCGATATACAGGACGCACAGATCCAATCGGCGCGCAACATGCAATATGCCGAATGTCTGGTCCGCAATAGCGAAGTCATCGACGCGATGGGGATGGCCAAGCAAACGGTGGGCCATTGGGCGCAACGCTTTTTCAGCGAGAGTGAAGCCACCGACAAGTCACAGAATTTCTCGGCCAATGTCGTTGCCATAACCAAATTCGTCCGCAACGCGGTGCAGGTTGCACTGCTCGGCTATGGCACACTGCTCGTGCTGGACCATCAACTGACCGGCGGCGCGATGATCGCCGGTTCGATCATCGCCGCACGCCTGCTCGCTCCGATTGAAGCGTCAATGAGTTATTGGAAACAGTTTGTCATCGCGCGGCAAAGTTTTCAGCGCCTGCTGCAATTTTTCGATCTGCCCCTGCCCCGTGCATCCGAAATGTCGCTGCCGCAACCTGCGGGACAGCTTTCGGTCGAAGCGCTGACCTATATGGTTCCTGGCGTTAAGGGCGCGATCCTCAAGGCCGTCACCTTCGCCGTGGATGCCGGCACGACCTTGGCTATTGTCGGACCGTCGGCTTCTGGAAAGACAACACTTTCGCGGATGCTGGTTGGCGTGCTCAAACCCAATTCGGGACATGTCAGGCTCGACGGGGCTGACACGTTCGAATGGATGCGCAGCGATTTCGGGCAGCATGTCGGCTATTTGCCGCAGGATATCGAGTTGTTACCCGGCACTGTACGCCAGAATATCGCGCGCTTTCGCGTCGATGCGAGCGATGCAGATGTGATTGCGGCCGCAAAACTGGCCGATTGTCACGAAATGATCCTGCAACTGGAAGGCGGCTATGATTGCATGCTGACCGATGGCGGATTTCAGTTATCGGGCGGACAAAGGCAGCGCATCGGCCTTGCACGCGCGCTTTTCGGAACGCCGCGACTGGTGGTTCTTGATGAGCCTAACTCAAGCCTTGATGCGCGCGGCGATGCCGCCCTTGCCCTTACCATCCAGCGGCTGAAGGCGATGAAGGTGACGACGGTCATCGTTTCGCACCGGGCGAACCTCCTGCAACTTGCGGACAGGATTGCCATGCTGATGGATGGCCGCTTGGTGAAATTCGGCGAGGCGCGCGAAGTGATCGACAATATGGCCGGCCGCAAATTGCCGCCCAATGGCCAGCGCAGCAAGGCCGCCACTGCAAACACAGGAGCGGCCAACCAGCGCCCCGTCATGTTCAACAAGGAGGGCATGGGACAATGAACGCACCGATGCGTCTTGAGCGCGGCGACTTTTCCGCCTTTGCCGATGGCTCAGTGACACCCGCAGCCGCCCCACGGATTGGAGGCCAACTGAAATTTGCCTTCCTGGCTATCGGTGCCTTTATCGCCTTGTTTACATTCTGGAGCTGGGCCGCGCCGCTGAACAGCGCTGCGATAGCATCGGGCATATTGGAAGCGGCCGGCGGTGGACGGCGCACTGTGCAGCATCTTGAAGGCGGGATCGTTCGCCGTTTTCTGGTCAAGGAAGGCCAGATGGTCAAGGCGGGGCAACTGCTCGTCGAACTTGACACAACCCAGACCGAGGCCCGCGATGATGCCGTGCGCAGCGCACTGTACGGCCTTCTGGCCCAGGATGCCCGACTGACTGCGGAACGGCAGGGGCTTTCAACCATACGCTATCCGACCGAGCTGCTTGCACTGGCGGACGACCCCGAAGTCAAATCGGTAATCGCCGCATCAAATGCTTTGTTCAACGCACGCCGACGCAGCCTTTATCAACAAACCCAGGTACTGAGTCAGCGACTGGGCCAATCACGCGCCGAGATAGGCAGCTCCAATGCCCAACTCACCGCGCTTGGCGATCAGAAACGCCTGCTGGAGGATGAGGAAATGGCAGTCGGCATGCTGGTCGATGAAGGCCTTGAGCGCAAATCCCGGCTGTTAACATTGCAACGCCAGCGCGCCGCGGCGGCCGGGCAAGAGGGACAGTTCTCGAATAATCTCGACCGGATCGGCAAGACCATCGATGAAACGCAAGCGCAAATGACCTTCTTACGCGGTCAGATGGCGACGGAAGCCGCTACCCAGCAGCGCGACGTGCAGATGCAGATCGCCGAGGCACGCGAGAAACTGAAGATCAGCGAAGATATTCGCAGTCGCGCAAGGATTGTCGCGCCGGTCAGCGGCAGGGTGGCTAATCTGCGCCTGATCACCACCGGCGGGGTCATTGGGCAAGGACAACCGGTTCTGGATATCGTGCCGTCGAACGAGAAAATCGTAATCGCAGCGCGCTTGGCCGCAGAGGATATAGATGTAGTCCGCCCCGGACTGAAGGCCGAGGTAAAACTGACGCCCTATAAGGCGCGCGTACTGCGCGGGCTAAGTGCTGTTGTCCGCGAGGTCAGCCCCGATGCGACCTTCGACGAGACCAACAACCAGCTCTATTACAAGGTCAAGGTAGAGATTGAACCGAGTGAGTTGAAAGAACTTCCGGATATCCACCTAGTTTCGGGAATGCCTGCCGAAGTCTTTATCGACCTCGGTTCAAATTCGCTGCTGCGCTATCTTTTCCAGCCGATGGTCGACAGCTTCAACCGCGCCTTCCGCGAACAATAGGCGAAAGTGGGGTAATCGTGCCAGGCTGCACCGAACTGGTCAGCGGGGTCAGCCAATTGGCTCAAAATGCGACGATCGGTCTGGCCGCCGTTTGTGGTCATCAGTATCTGCCACCGCATGGTGCGATAGAGAGGCTGATTGAGGCACGTGGCGATTTCACTGCATCGGTCCAGCGAAATGGCGCAGCGCTCGAACCGCTCATGTCCGGCCGCTCAGCTAGCGGACGCAGCTTTGCGCCTTGGGCAGCCGACGAGTTTTTCGCAATCGACAATGGCAGTAATAGGTTTAGCCTTCCCGGTCCGCATAGCTCAGCTGCTGCCGGCGCGCGCGCAGTTGAATGGGCCGCCGTCGATGCGCCGAAACAGGTGGTGCCCCTGCCCGATACTGCCACGTTGAACGAGGCTGGCACTTACAAGATTGGCGGCTATCTGTTCTTTGGCGCCGCGCAATCGGTCAGTGCAGAACGCCCAGTGCAATCGACATTGTCAGCAACCTTACCGCGCAGTGAAACCATTGGGACCGAGGCGGACAAATTGTCGGGCGAATCTGCAGCCGATGTGGAAGGCGGCAATCGGGATCTTGAATATGGGGCCTATGATGTCACGCCAGACAGTCTGTTGTCGCGCGGCGGCATCACCTTATCGGCGGGATATTCGTCAGTCGAAGGCGCCAGTGTCGGCACAAAGATTTCGCGCCAGAATATCAGCGGTATGAACCGCGAACTTGCCGCCAGTTTCCGTTGGTCGCAACTGCGGCAGATTGCCGAGGCTGGCTATGGCGACGGCAATTTTCTGGGTACCAGCCTCGCATTCGCGCCCAAATTGTTCGCGCACCGGACCACCGCGCGGGGCTTTGGCCAGAATCTGCGCACGTCGCCCTTTTCGCAAAGTGCCTATGGCCTCATTGTTCAACTGTCCCGCAAATTTGGGGATCATTGGTCAACCAGCGCAAGCTATCGTCTGTCACGTGATATGTTCCGAATGCGCGGCAAGAATGCGATCTGCGACGCTCCGACGCTAGGTAGCGTATTGTGTGATGAAATCGGCTGGACGACCAATTCGCTGCTCAGCCTGACCGCCGCCTATGACCGGCGTAGCCAGAACCAGCCTGTCATGCGCGGTTACCGGTTGAGGTTGGGGCAGGATGTAGGCCTTGGCGGCAGCGCACCCTTCACCCGCACACGCATCGGCGGCGACGCACATATCGGCATCTCGGATCGGTGGACGCTGATGCTGGATGCAGAAGGTGGCTACATGGCATCGCTCGATCGCCGCACCGTTCCATTGTTTGATCGCTTTTATGCTGGCGATACCAGCTTGCGGGGCTTTGACCTGCGCGGGGTCGGACCAAAACTGTCACCTGCAATGGCATCATCGGGTCAGGATGTCGCGATTGGCGGCCGCGCTTACTATGTCGCCCGCGCAGAGGTTTCCGGCCCAGTTGGCGGACTATTCGATCGCTACGGATTGCAGCCCAGCCTGTTCGTCGATGCAGGCTCGGTTTTCGGCGTGCATCGCCACACATTGCGGCCCGGCGAAAGCATTTCCGGTAATTCGGCCAAGCCGCGCGTGTCGGTCGGCTTCGGGCTCACGATGAAGACACCCGGTGGCACGATGCGTCTTGATTATGCGCGGCCCATTGCCAGCCAGCCGGGTGACCGGCCACGGAGCTTTTCCCTGACCTTTGGCGCAGCGATCTAGCGCTAGCTCCGCCTTTGTGAGCGGACGCGCATGTTCGCATTTGCATTTTTCGCAAAGCCCCTGCACCAAGGGCGGGATGAATTTTATTGGAGGATCAAAGCGACAATGACGATCAAGACACGCATCACCGAAATGTTTGGGGTGGAAACGCCTATCGTTATGGGCGGGATGACCGGTGTAGGCTATGGCGAACTGGTTGCGGCTGTGGCCAATGCGGGAGCGCTGGGCTTTATCACCGCGCATATGTTCGAAAGCGGGCAGGCGCTTTTCGATGAAATCGAAAAAACCCGCAAGCTGACCGACAAGCCGTTCGGCGTGAACCTCACCCTGTTGCCTTCGATCAACCCCATTCCCTATGACGATTATCGCGAGGCGATCATCGCATCGGGCGTCAAAATCGTAGAGACCGCGGGCCGTGCACCGACAGACCACCTGCCCCGCTTCAAGGAAAATGGGGTCAAGGTGATCCATAAATGCACCAGCGTGCGCCATTCAGTGTCGGCAGTAAACAAGGGTGTCGACGTTATCAGCATCGACGGATTCGAATGCGCCGGCCACCCTGGCGAGGATGATGTTGGCCTGGTGGTTTTGTTGCCTGCAACGGTCGACGCCCTGCCCAATACGCCGATCATCGCAAGTGGCGGGATGGCCGATGGCCGTAGCCTTGTCGCCGCACTGGCACTGGGGGCCGATGGCGTGAATATGGGCACGCGCTTCTGCGCCACGCAGGAAGCGAAGATCCACCAAAATGTGAAACAGCAGATCGTTGACAATAATGAGTTGGACACCGTTCTGGTGGGCCGATCCTTGCGCAACACCGCCCGCGTCGCGCGCAATGCCATTTCCGAACAGGTGGCAGAAATCCAGAAAGACCCGACCAAGACCTTTGCTGACGTGAAGGAATTGATGGCTGGTGTGCGCGGTCGCGAAAATGTGTTGCGCGATGGCGAACTGGATGGCGGCATCTGGACGACCGGGCAGAGCCAGGCACTGATCCACGACATTCCTACATGTGCCGATCTGGTAAAGAACATCATGGCGCAGGCAGAATCGGTCCGCAAACGGGTTGCTGCCTGATCGAAATCGCACCACATATAGCCCCTGTCGATACGCGTGCTTGCCGGGATGCATGCACGCGCGCTAACAGGGGCTTATGCGCGAGATCATCGTAGAAAATTCGATATTGGGGCAGAAGTGGTTGTGGCGGACGCATGGCGCAGACGCCCGCGACCCCGATTTCACGCCCGATGACCTTGTCACCCAATTGTTGCTGGGCCGCGGAGTAGCGCGCGACGATCTTGAACGGCAGCGCAACCCTACGTTGCGTGCCTTTATGCCCGACCCATCGATCTTTCGCGACATGGACCGGGCAGCGGTTCGACTGGCCGACGCGGTGGAATCTGGCGAAGCGCTCACCGTTTACGGCGATTATGACGTTGACGGCGCAACCAGCGCAGCATTGCTAATCCGGCTATTCCGCCAATTAGGGCTCACCGCCGACTATTATATCCCCGACCGCCTGCTCGAAGGATATGGCCCGTCTGGGGAAGCGCTCGTCCGCCTAGGTGAGCGCGGCAGCAAGCTGATCGTTACGGTCGATTGCGGGGCGATGGCCTATGATGCACTGGCCCAAGCCAAGGCAGCGGAGATCGAGGTGATCGTTGTCGATCACCATAAATGCGCCGTCGAATTGCCGCAGGCCTTTGCACTGGTAAACCCGAACCGGCTCGATGAAATTGACGATGCCGCCGCACATGGCCATCTGGCAGCGGTCGGTGTCGCCTTCCTGTTGGCGGCAGCTATTGTCCGCGAACTGCGCGGGCGCGGCTTCTTCGATGGACGGGCAGAGCCACGGCTCGTCGATCTTCTCGATATCGTTGCGCTGGGTACAGTTGCCGATGTTGCCCAACTAAAAGGGCTCAACCGCGCCTTTGTCGCGCAGGGGCTGAAAGTCATGGCGGCGCGGCGCAATATCGGGCTGAACGCGCTTGCTGCGGCAGCGCGTCTCAACCGTGCGCCGGTCTGTTCGGACCTTGGCTTTGCTCTCGGCCCGCGGATCAACGCCGGCGGCCGCGTCGGCAAATCAGATTTGGGCGTGCGCCTGCTGACCACCGAAGATCCGGAAGAGGCGCGCGAAATCGCGATGGAGCTCGACCGGCTGAACGAGGAACGGCGCGCGATCGAAGCCGCCGTGCAAGAGGCAGCCGAGTTACAGCTTGCCGGCCAGCACAACCGCTCGGTCATACTCGTCTCCGGCGAGGGCTGGCATCCCGGCGTGATTGGCATTGTCGCGGGCAGGATCAAAGAAAAGACCGGCAAGCCTGCAATCGTCATCGCGCTCGATGCCGACGGAACCGGAAAGGGATCGGGACGGTCGGTATCTGGGGTCGATCTGGGTGCGGCGATCATATCCGCGCGTGAGGCAGGGCTGCTTGTTGCGGGTGGCGGACATGCGATGGCGGCGGGGTTGACCATCGATGCGGCAATGGTCGACGGGCTAGCCGACTGGCTTGATGAAAGGCTAGCGGGCGATGTGGCGCGGGCCACTGCGGAAAAATCGCTGCTTGTCGACGCACTGCTTACACCGCGCGGCCTGCAGCCTGCCTTTATCGAAGCGATGGACGGCGCAGGCCCTTATGGCACAGGCTGGCCGGGACCGCGCATTGTTACAGGCCCAGTGCGGATCATCAAATGCGATATTGTCGGTAAGGATCATGTCCGCGCAATTGTCTCCGGCGACGATGGGGCATCGTTCAAGGCAATGGCTTTCCGGCAAGGTGAAACCGAACTGGGTCAAAGACTGCTGCATGGCGAGCGCGGGCAGAAATATATGCTTGCCGGTCGGGCAAAGGTTGATGACTGGGGGTCGGTGCCCAAGGCCGAATTGCACATCGATGATATAGCGCTGGCAAATTAGTCCTACCGGACAAATGCCGACCTTGACTAGCTACAGGCGAATCCGTAAAGGCGCGGCTCCATCGGTGGCGGCCCCTTCGTCTAGCGGTTAGGACGCGGCCCTTTCACGGCTGAAACACGGGTTCGATTCCCGTAGGGGTCACCAGGTGGAACGCCTTGCACGACAGTGCTCTGGCCCCTTCGTCTAGCGGTTAGGACGCGGCCCTTTCACGGCTGAAACACGGGTTCGATTCCCGTAGGGGTCACCAGTCAAGCGGTTTATGTTGTTGTTTCTAAACAATAAATCGTGGAACTTCCAAAATTGATCCCACATTCGTTCCCACATTTTGATTGGGACTGACCGGGCCGTGCTGGGTCTTGGTGGAGCCGAAAATCGGACAATAGGCCGCTTGGCGTCAATTGCGAGGCTCACTCTCAGCGCGAATCTTGACTTTGCATTGCACCGGTTGCCGCGAAGTTGCGGCAGATTTCCTGCAAACGTCAATCGCATCCCGATTGTCGCGCAGCATGTCGGCGGCCTGCACAAGCGCATTCAAAGCCTGAGGGCTTTCGCTCCGCATGAGCCGCGTGCCTGCATTCCAGCGCGTCGATTCGCCAACCATCCTTGCTGCCATTCGCTCAGGCCAGTGCCAGCTTTCCGGTACGGAACGGGCGATGGTTCCGGGAAGGAACGACCAAAGCAGGATGCCGCCCAGCACTCCGCCTCCGACCGCCTGAAACACCGTGCGGCGCTGGTCCACACTATTGCGGGCGTGGGATGTGACACCGCGCATATCCTGCGCCGCTTGCCGAAGCTCATTATATGCGTCGTTGATCCGCGCCTGATCGCCGCGCCGCGCCGCCTCTGCTGCGGCTTCGACCCGCCTGCCAAAGCTATCGGGAGTCACCTGCATGGCCGGGTGTTCCTCGATGCAATCGAGATTTTCCACCATCTCTTCGAGCCGCTTTGTCATCTCCGTCAGGGTCGCCCCATAGTCGGGGATAATGATGTCCGCCCGCTCGGCGGCAAGATGCTGGACCGCGCGCCGCATTAGGGCCATTTCACCTTCAAGCCTTGCGAACGCTTCGGTAGCGGGGTCGCTCTCGACCGTGGCGGGTTTTGGCTGAGGCTCGGCCTCCGCCTCCGCCTCGATGTCGAGTATCACTTCTTCGGTATCGGCATTATCCACTTTATTTCTCCTAAAGGCTCATTCCAATCGAGCGGGTCCGTTCGAACGACACGGACGCGGCAAGGTCGCGGGACAAGTCGCGCCCGATATCCTTGCCGAGACCGAGTTCCCGCGTCCGGTTGCGCAACAGCGATTCCACCTGTGGATCGCGTTCCAGACCTTTCGCCATATCGGCCATCCGTCCCGCGACAACGCGTGCGCCATTGTCGTTACCGCTCTGCTGCATGACAGCGCGTGCCTGCCCTAGCCGCTGCCAGTCGTTGACGAAGCGGTCGGCGCGCTGCACAGGATCGACGCGGATTTCAGCTTCTAGCTGCATCGCACGGATCGCGCCCTGGCTGCGGCCATCGGCTGCTTCGCGAGTGAGCTCAGGCTGGCGCTGCAAGGCGCTGGTAAGATCGGCGGCAGCGTAGGGCCTGATCGCGTCGAGCGACTTCCCTGCCTTCTCCAGCGCATCCCGCTGATGAGGCAGGACCGGCAAACCCTGCTCGCGCATCTTCGCCATATCGTCGGCGGCGCGGGCAAAGCGTTCAACCGCACGGCGCTGGTTCGACAGGTCGGCCTGTTCGGTTGGCAGCGGTTCCAGCTTCTGCGTTTGCGGTCGGAAGTTGGCGAATATTGACTTCGCCCGTTCGGGCAACTGCCGCGCGACCTCGATGATGCGTTGACGGAAGGTGATCCCTCGCCGCTCGGCGAATCGCTGTTCCGGGCTGTAGTCGCTCGCCATGTCTTTGCCGCGCTCGCGGCTTAATGTGCGAACAAGTTTCGACTGATCTGCGAAGTCGTCGCGGCCATAGTGCAGGTCCACGCGCTCGCGGTGGCGGGATAGCGCAACATAAGCACCGTGGCTGTCCATGCCGGGTGTGGCGAGAACGTGCGTCCGGTCCACGGTCATGCCCTGTGCCTTATGGATCGTGGCGGCGTAACCGTGATCGACATGCGCATAATCTTTGGTGTCGAACGTTACTGCGCGCCCATCGTCGGTACGCACCGCCATACGCTGCGGGGTCACCTGCTCGACGATGCCCAGCGTACCATTCTTCACGCCAAGGCCGCGCTCGTTGCGAAGGAACATGATGCGGTCGCCGGAAGCAAACGCACGTTCGCCGCGTTCGGCTTTCAACGTGACATCGTTACCTAGCTCTCCGCTCGCGCGCATTCGACCGCGCGCAGCTTCGTTCAATTCGCGCACCTCGTCATTGGTGTGCGTGAGGATGATCCGTGTATCACCGGTGCTGGCCTGCCGGTCACGATCCCAGCGATCAATCAAGTCTTCGCGCGCGGCCAACCGCGTCTCGGCGGGATGGACCATGCCGGTTTCGTCATAGGCACGAATGGCGAGGCCATTTCGACCGGTGGCGAGGTGCCGGGTCGCGTCTTGCTGCCAGCCGTCATGTTGGCGGCGCACTTCGCTGATCTCGACGCCGCCGTGCCGTTCGTGGATAGCGCGGAACGCCGCTCCAGCTTCGATGGCCTGCAACTGTTGCGGGTCGCCGACCAGCACGACTTTTGCGCCCGTATCGGCGGCATGGGACAGCACGCGTTCCATCTGTCGCGTGCCGACCATGCCAGCTTCGTCGATCACGAGCACATCGCGAGAAGTCAGATGCTCGCGGCCCTGCCCCCATTGATGTTCGAGGCTGGCAATGGTGCGCGAGGCAATGCCCGAACCTTGCTCCAGTCCTTCGGCAGCGATGCCGGACAGTGCCGCACCACGAACGGCGTAGCCCGCACTCTCCCAAGCCTCACGCGCGACGCCAAGCATCGCGCTCTTGCCGGTCCCGGCATATCCAACGACAATGCTCAGGCCGCTTTTGTCGGTCACATGCGTGAACGCCGTGCGCTGCTCGCCGGATAGTACAAGCCCGCGTGCAGCAGCGTCTGCCAACGCTCCGTCCCTGCCGTTCGCATCGACATCGTTCTGCTCGCGCGCCGCCATCAGCTCCGAGGCGTTTTGAAGGCGCTGCTCGGTCTCGATCATCTGCCGCGACGTGAACCGGTCATTACCGCGCCCGTCCTTTCCCAAAGCGATGAAGTCGGGCGATCCGCGCACCGCGCTGAGCACCCGGTCAAACTGCTCCTTCCCGTCGCTGTGCCGGTGCACGAACACGGCAAGATCGCGGTTCGTGAAGGTGGCTTGGCCGTGCGTGATGGCATCGAGCGCGACGTTCGGATTGGCGATGATCCGCTCGCCATTGCGCTGTGCAATAGCGCGATGTTCTTCGATGCGCTCGGCCTCAAGCCCGCGACCGCCAATGCGTGAGGCAGCCGGGCCGATCTTGTCTTGCGGTTCGAGGTCGATACCCTGCGCTTCAAGGCTGCGATGATCGACGCGCGCGTCGATGTCGAGTTCGGCGAGCCGTTGATTGACATGATCGGCCCAGCGCTCGCGCCATTGCTCGACCAGCTCAGCCTTGTTCCACTCGCGCATCTTCGCGCCGAACCCATCCTTTCCGACTTCGCGCATGGTGAGCATGACATGTGCGTGCGGCTTGGCCAGCCCGTCCTTGCCGATATCCCAATGTACGTTGAGATCGGCAATCATGCCCTTGTCGACGAACTCAGTCTTCACAAAGTCGCGGGCCAGCGCAATGCCTTGGCTCTTGTTCATCTCGCGCGGGATTGCGAACTCGACCTCGCGCGAAAGCTGCGCGTCCTTTCGCTTCTCTGCTGCCTCGACCGCGTTCCAGAGTTTTTCCCGGTCGGCAAACTCAGGCGGCGCATCCTCGGGCAGCAACACTTCGGAATGAACAATGCCGTCCTTGTTAGTGAAGTCGTGATCACGGTCGAGCCGCTCATCGTGCAGCCGTTCGCCTGCGCGATAGGCAGACGCGGCAACAGCACTGCGCCCGCTGGCGCGGCTGATGACTTTTACCGAGAGATGGAAGATCGCCATGATGGCAATCCATCTACGCCATCAAAGCCACGTCGGCACGACGTATAAGCGCGCCCTCCCACGATAAAATCCTGCTCGGGACTAGGTGGTGTCAGACTGTCTCGACAACTCTACAGCAATAGGAGCAGCGCGATATTATGATGAGTGCATCAACTCTCAATGGAGAAAGAAGATGCGCAAACCCCGTGATATTGATTCGGAATTAAAGGCACTTGCCGAAAGGGCAAAGCAACTCAAAGAACGCCGCGTCCAGCAACTTGGCGAACTGGTCATTGCCACAGGAGGCGACACAACGGACGCCGAAACGCTCGCGGGCGCACTGCTCGAAATCGTTGGAAACCGCGACGCAGCCCGAAAGGAGAGCTGGCGCAAACGCGGGGCAGCCTTCTTTCAAGGGGCGGAGCGCAAACGCGGCACGGGAACTGAACGCCAGCCGGGTGGCGCTCGCACGGATGACAGCAGCGCGGCACCGGCTTGAGGCACGAAAGGCACGAACCGACATGCGCGAATGGCAGATCAAAAGACGCGAACGCACGAAGCAACTGATCGAACTCGGCGGACTTGTCGCGAAGGCCGGGCTGATCGAATTGACCGACGATGACCGCGCCACTCTCTACGGAGCATTCCTGACAGTCGCGGTCAAGCTGCGCAGCGAGGATCGCGAGCAGGCGCTGGCGATTTGGAAGCGGAGAGGCAAACGTGCGTTTGAAGCTGAGACCGAAAACACATGATGGGTTAGACCTTCATCCGGTTTACAAAATTCGAAAAACGCTAAGTCAGGCTTAGCCTTTTGCTAATTCGGTAAACCAATTGCTCACCTTCCGCATTGCAAAAGAGCGTGAAGGCGGTGACCAGAGGCCACCGCCCGATGCGTTAGTCGCGCTCTTGGTCCGATGGTTTGCCGTTCGCCTTGGCAAGGACGGCTAAGCCGTCTGCGAGCAAATCGACGGTGTAGCGGGTCTGACCCTCGGCTTCGTAGCTCGACTGCCGCACGCGTCCGGTAATGCGGACAAGATCGCCGGTGTCGGCTTTGGCGAGACGGTCGCGCAATTTGCCGAAGAGCGTGACGCGGTTCCAGTGGGTGTCGGTCTTCCACTCGTCGCCGTCGCGGCGGTTGTAGTTGGCAGCGACCGAAATGTTGGTGACGTCCTTGGCGGAGTCAATCTTGCCGATGCGCCCGATGATGTGAAATTCAGCGATATTCTGCATGGTGCTTCTCCTGATCGCGTCAGGCGAAATGTCCTGACGGACATCGAAGGGTCGCGCGCCGCCCGCGCGCAAGCCAAAAAACGGAGGCTCCATTTATGGAAACCGTAGGCGCTCGCGCCGGTTTTTTGCTTGCGCGCACAAGGGCGGTGCAAAGCGACCAAACGTCCGTCGATCAAGGACATGGCTGGCGCGGTCAGGCGGAACACAATAAAAGTCGCTCGTTGCCCACCGGTCAGCCAATTTCGGCTTTGGTCAGCGGTGCAAGCTCTCTTCGTCCCCGCACGGTTCGATTTCGGTTTGGATAGTGGCGTGGTGGATGTCGAAGCGCGCTTCAAGCATCTCGGTCACCGCCCGCCTCGTGACTTCGGCATCTCTGCCATCCGCCACCGCGACATGCGCGGTCAGGCTGGCGTCATCCCCCGCGACTGACCAAAGGTGAAGATCGTGAACGCCAGTCACGCCAGCGACCTCGCCCATCGCAGCGCGGATAGCATTCAAGTCGAACCCGCGCGGGACGCCTTGCAGCAATATATGCGTGGTATCGCGCAGCAAGGTCCAAGTGCGCGGCAACACCCACAGGCCAATGGCAATGGCGACGATGGGGTCGATCCAGTTGTAGCCGGTGAGATAAATCGCAACAGCCGCAGCGATGACGCCCAGCGAGCCGAGCATGTCGGCCCAGACTTCGAGATACGCCCCTTTGACGTTGAGACTGTCATCCTTCCCTCCTGCTAGAACGCGCATTGAAATCAGGTTCACGACAAGTCCGATTGTGGCGACAATCAGCATTCCAACCGATTCAACCGGTCGGGGATCAAAGAAGCGCGTGATGCCCTCGAACAACACGTAGCCCGCGACTGCAAAAAGCAGGATCGCGTTGAACGCGGCGGCGAGAATTTCAAAGCGGCGATAGCCAAAGGTGCGTTTGTCGTCGGGCGGGCGCTGGCCAATCTTTACGGCAGCAAGCGCAATGGCAAGCGCGGCGCTATCAGTGAACATATGCGCCGCATCCGAAAGCAATGCGAGGCTGTCGAACACAAACGCGCCCACCAATTCGGCAACAAGAAACACGGTGGTAAGCGACAAGGCGATAGCCAGCCTTTTGGTGCTGGCCCCTGCGCCGTGGTTATGTCCAGCATGTCCCTCGTCAGGGTTTTGGAGGGCGTGGTCAGTGGCTGGCATGATCGGGCTTTGCAGTTTCGCCAGCATCCGTTCCGTTCTTCTCCAGCCAGCCCCGCATGATCGCGATTTCCGATTCCTGGGCTTTTATCACCTCCTCGGCAAGTTTGCGGACCTCGGGGTCCTTGCCGTGCTCCAGCGCAACTTTGGCCATCGCGACAGCTCCCTCATGGTGCGGGATCATGGCCCGCATGAAGTCTGCATCGGCATTGCCTGTGAAGGTCATGGTCATATCTTTGTGCATCCGGTCGTTCGCGGCCTTGAATGCGGCGGTGGCTGGATTGTCATTGGCCGTTACGGTTTGCTTCTGCGTGCTGGGTTCGGGCGAACAGGCGGCAGCGGCTAGGCTAGCTATCAGGATCAATTTTTTCATCGTCATTCCTTTTTCAATCGAACTTGGTGGCTCGGCGAGCCGCCATCATCTGTCAGACGACCCGTTTGATGTCGGTGTAGGCACCGGTGGTTTTCAGCACGACTGTCACCGTCCCATCCGAGCGGTTGCGCCAATACCAGCCATGTGTGCCGTCGAATGCGGTGACCAGCGTGCCTTTTTCGCCGGTCGACGCCTTGCCCTTGCCATAGCCGTGGTAGAAGCCCTTGCGCCGGACGACCGGATCGCCATGCGTGTCGTAATTCACGTTTCCGCCTGAGACGGCCCAGTCGAAGCTGATGCTGGCACCTTTGGCCGCGCTGACCTTTATTTCGGCGGCTTCACCGGGCGCGAGCGTGACCGTCATCGTGTCGTTGCGAGCGGCAACGGCTGCTTGGGGGATGACCGGGGTTGGTTGGGCTGGGCCAGTGATCGTCCCGTCATCGGCGGCCCGGTCGGCGGCTGCTTCTTCGGCCAGCTGCGTCTTGATTTCGCCCATTTCGGTCAGGCCGAGAACGCCGCCCAACCCGGTCGGGTCGATGCCATATTCCGACGGCATGACGACGGCCACGAGGATCGCCGCCGCGCCGCCCATCGCTAACAAGGTCGAGCCGACAAGCTGCCGCGTCGTCGGAAGCTCGGACATATCGGGAAGTTTGGAATTTAACATCAGTCTAGCTCCTTAAGCAACAATCAGTCCGGTAAGCTGATAGCCCACCAGCAAAAATCCGACACCCATCAGCACCACGTTCACCGCAAAGGCATGGCGCGCGAAGCTGCGGCTTTTGCGCCAATAGCCCATCAGGATGAGGATGGCCGACAGCGCAAGCAACTGGCCGATTTCGACGCCGATGTTGAAGGCAATCAGATTGGTGAGCAGCCCGTCTGGCGACAATTCGAACTCCTGAATCTTCGTCGCCAGCCCGAAGCCGTGGAACAGACCGAAGATCAGAGTGGCAGCCTTGGTATTCGGCTGCACCCCGAACCAGCGCCGGTATGCGCCCAGATTGTCGAGTGCTTTATAGACTACCGACAGGCCAATGATCGCGTCGATGATATAAGCATTAGCGCTGATGCCAGTCAGCACGCCGAACAGCATCGTCGTCGAATGGCCCACCGCAAATAGCGTTACATAAAGGCCGATATCCTTAAGCCGGTAAAGAAAGAATATGACGCCGAACAGGAACAGCAAATGATCGTATCCGGTGACCATATGCTTCGCGCCCAGATATAGGAAAGGCATGAACTGGACGCCGCTGACTTCCTGCACATAGCCTTGGTCGCCCTCTGCAACGCCGTGCGCAAAGGCGTCCGTGGCTCCGAACGCGAAGAACAGAACAAGCGACAAAGCCCACCACGCCAGCGAGGTTTGGGCCTTTCTGACAATCAAAAGATTCATCAGGCTGTTCCTTGCGCGAGATTTGAAGATGGAGGGGTTTCAGATTCGATTGCGCGACGCTCTTCACGACCATGAATCAGCCGGTAGAGCGCGGGCAGCACGATCAGCGTCAGGATGGTCGAAGAGATGATGCCGCCAATGACTACGCTGGCGAGCGGTCGTTGCACTTCGGACCCTGCCCCCACATTTAGCGCCATTGGAACAAAGCCCAATGACGCGACCAATGCGGTCATCAAAACCGGACGCAGCCGGGTCAACGCGCCTTCACGGATCGCAGCATCAAGATCCATCCCGCGTTCGCGCAAGTCCTTGATGAAAGACAGCATGACAACGCCGTTCAACACGGCAACGCCTGACAGCGCAATGAAGCCGATCCCTGCCGAAATCGACATCGGAATGTCGCGCAGCGCCAAAGCGGCTACGCCGCCGGTAAGCGCGAGCGGAACACCCGAAAACACGATGGCAGCGTCTTTGGCAGACGCGAACAGCGTGAACAGCAGTCCGAAAATCAGAAGCAATGCGAGAGGCACGACGATCTGGAGCCGTGTCGCAGCAGACTGCAACTGTTCAAACGTCCCGCCATATTCGACATAATAGCCTTCGGGCAGCGTCACCTCGGCATCAATCTTGGTCCGCAGCTCGGCGATGAATGACCCCAGATCGCGACCGCGCACGTTGGCGGTGATAACTGCCCGGCGTTTGCCATTTTCACGGCTGATCTGGTTTGGGCCGACCGAAAGCTCGATGTCAGCAATCTGCGCGAGCGGCACAAAGCCTGCCGCGCCATCGCCGCCAACGGGAATAGGCAAGCTGCCAAGCGCATCGACGTTGCTGCGCAGTTCTTCGGGAAGCCGGACGACCACATCGAAGCGGCGGTCACCTTCGAACACTTGCCCTGCGGCACGCCCACCGGTTGCAGTCGCCACTGCATCCTGCACATCGCTCATGTTGATACCGTAGCGTGCCAGCATGTCGCGTTTGGGTGTCACAGCAAGAACGGGCAGTCCCGTGACTTGCTCGATCTTGACGTCCTCAGCACCGGGGACCGATTCAACGACTTCCTCCACCGCGCCGCCGCTTTCGAGCAACTGGTCGAGATCGTCACCGAACAGCTTGACTGCAACGTCAGAACGAACACCCGCGATCAGCTCGTTCATCCGCATTTGTACCGGCTGCGTGAACTCGTAATTGTTGCCGGGAATTTGCTGCACCGCTGCATTCAGTTCGGCGACAAGCTGGTCACGCGATTTGCGCGGGTCGGGCCACTCATCGCGGTCTTTCAGCATGATGAAATTGTCTGCAACCGAAGGCGGCATCGGGTCGGTCGCCACATCGGCGGTGCCGATCTTGGCGAACACCCTTTCGACCTCGGGGAATTTGCGAATGCGGTTTTCAAGCGCTTCCTGCATCTTGATTGCCTGGCTCAGGCTTGTGCCGGGAATGCGCAAAGCGTGCATCGCGATATCGCCTTCATCTAGGTTCGGGATAAACTCCGAACCCAATCGCGTTGCACCAAGGCCCGCAAGCAAGACCAATGCGACCGCGCCGCCGATAATCAGCTTGCCGCGCTTCATCGTCGCATCGAGCAAAGGCGCGTACTGGCGGTTGAGCCAACTCATCACGCGATTTTCTTTCTCCTCGACCCGGCCTGTCACAAACTGCGCGATGGCAGCGGGAACGAGGGTCAGCGCGAGAAGCAAGGCTGCGGTGAGTGCCATGACGACAGTGATCGCCATCGGATGAAAGGTTTTGCCTTCGATACCTGTCAAAGCAAAAATAGGCAGATAGACGACGGTGATTATGATGACGCCGAAAATGCTCGGTTTCATCACTTCGGCGCTGGCGCTTGCCACCAAACCGAAGCGTTCATCACGGTCGAGCAAGCGCCCCAGTCGGTGCTGCGCCTCACCCAATCGTCGGAGGCAATTCTCGACGATGATGACCGCACCATCGACGATCAGACCAAAGTCGAGCGCGCCAAGGCTCATCAAATTGGCTGAGGTCCGTGTCTGCACCATGCCGGTCAGCGTCATCAGCATGGCGACAGGGATAACTGCTGCCGTAATGAGCGCTGCGCGGATATTGCCCAAAAGCAGGAACAGCACGACGACGACAAGCAACGCACCTTCGGCCAGATTTTTCTCGACGGTCGCGATGGTGCGGTCGACCAACTCGGTACGGTCGTAGAGCGGGTGGGCGACTACACCTGCTGGAAGCGATTTTGTCGCCTGTTGAAGCCGTTCGGCGGCGGCTTGCGCCACGACGCGGGGGTTCTCGCCGGTGAGCATGAAAATCGTGCCAAGCACGATCTCGCGCCCATTCTCGGTCGCCGCGCCGGTGCGCAGTTCGGAACCGATCACAACTTCGGCAACATCGCCAATGCGGATCGGCACGCCGCCGCGCGTCGCGACGATTATCTGCGAAAGGTCAGCTTCGTCCTTTGCCTGACCCGGTACACGGATCAATATCTGTTCGCCTGCACGCTCGACATAGCCCGCGCCTTTGTTCGCGTTATTAGCTTCAAGCGCCTCGACAATATCTGTTAGCGACAATTTGAGCGAAGCGAGCTGCTGCGGGTTGGGCGTGACATGATATTGCCGCGCATAGCCGCCGATTGTGTTGACCTCGGCAACGCCAGGAATTGTCCTCATCTGAGGACGCACAACCCAATCGGACAATGTGCGCAAATCGCTTGGCGTATATTCCGAACCATCAGGTTTGCGCGCGCCGGGTTTAGGTTCGACCGCATACATGAAGATTTCGCCAAGTCCCGTCGCAAGCGGGCCAAGCTGCGGTTCGATCCCCGGCGGCAGTTGCGATTTCGCCGACTGGATGCGCTCATTGACGAGTTGGCGCGCGAAATAGGTATCGGTGCCGTCCTCGAAGACGACGGTGACCTGACTCAAGCCATACCGCGAAATCGACCGGGTATAGGAAAGCTTGGGGATGCCAGAGATCGCGGTTTCTATGGGGAAGGTAATGCGCTGCTCGGCTTCGAGCGGCGAAAAACCCTCCGCCTCGGTGTTGATTTGCACCTGAACATTGGTGATGTCGGGAACAGCGTCGATGGGGAGCTGGGTCGCGCTATAGACGCCGAGCGCGCAAAGCAGCGCGACGACAGCAAGCACGAACCAGCGCTGGCGGATGGAAAAGCCGATGATACGGGCAAGCATGTCAGTTATCCCCGATCAATGGTCATGGCTCGCGCCCGACTTTTCGATGTCGGCGCGAATGAGGAAGGCTCCTTTGGCGGCATAAGGCGTGCCGGGCTTGATGCCCGAAAGCACCTCGGTCCATTCAGGCGACTTGCGCCCCAACTCCAACATGCGGACCTCGTAATCCTGGCCGTAATTGGCAAAGACCACCGTAAAGTCACGGAAACGTTGCAACGCTTCGGTGCGCACCGCCAGCGGCACTTGCACTGCGTTGATTGTCACGCGGCCACGAAGCGCCATACCGGGACGCAACCGCCCACCTCGATTGGGGACCGATGCCCGCACAAGCGCTGTGCCTGCCTCGGCATTGCCATCGGGGAGATACTGACCCAGACGTGCCGCAGCGATTGCGGTGCCTTCCATCGTTTCGATCTGCACCGCCATACCGGGCTGGATTGCACCTAGGTCCTTGGGGAAGATGTTGAACACAACCGTCGTCTGCGCCGAGTCGGTAATGACGTAGAGCGCACGGTCGAAGGTCACATCGCCGGGATTGCCATTGCGTTCGGCAACAACGCCGCTGACCGTCGAATAGACCGGATAAACCTGCAAGGACTCGCTCGACTCGATCCGCGCGAGCAATTGACCGCGCTTCACGGTGTCGCCGACTTGCTTTGTGACCGAGACAATCCGCCCCGGAAACTGCCCGCGAATTTCGGACCGTGCGGTCGTCGCCAACTGGACTGTCCCGTAAAGCTCGCGCGTCTCGCCGATGGTAGCTGGCCCCACTGTTTCGATCTCGATTCCACCGGCCTTGGCGGCTTCGGCGGTAATCCGTGTGCGACCTTCGGGGCTGGCATATTTCCAGACATGACGTTTGCCGCTTTCAACCGCGACGACCTCGACGTCGAAGCTGTGCGGTTCCTCGACCACACCTTGTCCGGTCAGATAATCCTTTTCAGCCTTGAACGGGAAGGTGTTGACCTCACCGCCCAGCCGCTTGAGCGTTACCGTCAATTGCACAGTCTTGGCATCGACTGGCTTGCCGTCCTTGGTCGGATAGACCCGGAATTGCGGCGGCACACCGTCCTCGAAGATGGTCATTTCAAGCGCAAAGTCGCCATCCTTCAAAAGTCGGCCATTGTGCGGCCCTTTTTCCGGTTCGCCTGCTTCGCCACTTTCTGCGGTAGGCTCGCTGCTGCTACTGCCACAGGCTCCCAAAGGCGCGATGATGAAAAGCGCGACAGCAAGCCGGTTGATGATGTTGTTTCTCATGGATTAGTCCCCCTGTCGGCAGCGGCGTCGAAGCGCCCGGTCAGCCGGTCGATTTCTGTTTGTAAGTCACGGTAACGGATGACGGCATCGAGCCATTCGGCCTGCGCCTGAATGATCGCGTCGGCAGCACCCTGCATGTCGCGGAAGTTGAAGCCGCCGCGCGCATAGCCCTCTCGCACCTGCCGGAGCGCCTTGGTAGTCTGCGGATAGACCTCAAGAACGATAGCGTCGGCGCGGGCTCGCGCGGCGTCAGCTTCTGCGCCAAGGCTGGCAAGACGGCGGAGCTTGTCGAGCCGCTGCGCCTCGGCAGTCAACTCGATCCGCAGCTTTTCGGCATGGGCCTTTGCGATATTGCCTTGGTTACGGTCGAAGCGTCCCAATGGAATGGTGATACCCGCAACCAGCGCCACATCGTTGGTGCCGCGCAGGAAGCGTACCCCTCCACTGACTGTGTAGTCGGGCCGCGCCCGTGTCTGTTCCAATATCACCGCTGCCGACGCTCGCGCGACCTCAGACTCCGCGAGTTCCGCATCGGCGGTCGCAAGTTCCCGCGCTGCTGGGATGCCAGACATTACTTCTCCGACCGTCTCGACATCCTCTGCCTCACCGTTCCAATATGCGGCCAGCGCCGCGCGCATACCCTGCTGCCGCGCCTGCGCCTCGATCAGATTAAGCCGTGCCTGTGTGACCCGCGCCGATGCGCTCGTCTCGACGAACAGCGGGTCCTTATATCCGCGCACTCGGCGCAGAGCTTCACGCTGCATTTCCACTTCTACGCCAAGTCGTGTTTCTGCGATTTCGACGACATATCCGGCGACAATAACATCAAGAAATGCGCGCTGGACGGCGCTGACAAGTTCGAGCCGTGCCACCCGCGATGAGGCTTCTGCAACGCCGATGTCACGCTCGGCATAGGCGACACGCGCGTCACGTTTGCCGCCGCGCTCGATTGTCTGGCTATAGGTGCCAGTAATCTCGGCCTGGCCGAAGACATTGTATGGCCCGCTGCCGACTAGGTTTTCGCCTTCGACGGTGACGGTTGGGTTGGGGCGGACGCCCGCTTGGACACGGCCAGCTTGTGCGGCAGCGACCGCCGCCTCATTGGCGCGGATCGACGGCGCGGCCTCAATGGCCTTGGCAATGGCTTCATCCAGCGTGATCGGCTCCGCAAAGGCAGCCGTAGCCGGAAAGGCCAGCGCCGCCGCCAGCAAGGCGGTGCGCAATTTGGGAAACATGATAAAACTCCTGAACCGTAGACACGTTAAAGGGCCGGGCGCAAAGCCCGCCCTAACGGCGCGGTTCAGGTAGAGGGTGGTTCGGTGGGTGGTGCCTGACTGAAAGAGGTCAGCACTGTCGCGCGTTGCAATGGCAATAAGGCTTTGCCGGACATTGCGCCAAGGGCAACGTCGGTCGCGCGCGCATCAAGCGCAGAGGGGCAATGGTGGTGATGGACACCCTCGCCCGTGCCTTCGGGTGACGAAGGCGCGTCACCATGATGGTCCATTATCGCGTCAGAGGCGAATGCCGCCTTATGATCGGCGTGATGACTTGCCGGTTCTTCATGCGCGATTGCAGGCGTATGAGCCGTGCTCGCGACGAACGCGAAAGCAAGAATCAAACGGGCAATGAATTGCATCATGCTTTTCCGCTTAGCCACCGCATCGACTCGGAGCAATCTTTTCATCATTCGGAGACGACTTCCATCGCACGCGCCAAGTCATCGGCGATTGGCATCGGCAGAAAAGCACTAACATTCGAGCGTCCCGTGTTGCCAACGGGAATGCGGCCGGTCAGTGCGCCGAGCGGCGCAAGCGCAAGTCGGACGATCTGTCCTGTCAATTCGCGCAGGTCGCGTTGCTCGAAAGCAAAGCACAGCATCGACCAATGATTGGCGATATGCGGGCCAAGAAAAGGCTGAGAGACTATATGCGCTCGTTCCAGCGCTGCCCAAGCCGTGGTTATATTTTGGCTTGCCTTGGCAGCACGATATGCCGCCATTTCATTGTCGATGAGCATGATCGCGTGCGCCCGTTTCATACTGCCACCGTCCGCAATTCTGATTTCGCTTGCCGGAACACCTGCAAACCTCCGGTCAACGCCAAAGCTGCCATGACGGATGCGACAATCAAATCCGGCCACGCGCTTCCTGTGCCAAACACGCCAAGTGCGGCCACTATGACCGCAGCATTGCCGATGGCGTCGTTACGTGAGCATATCCAGACAGAGCGCATATTGGCGTCACCTGCTCGGTAACGGTAAAGCAACAGCGCCACGCCGACATTGGCAACCAGCGCCAAAGCGCCGACCGCACCCATCATTTCGGGATCAGGCGAAGTGCCGTTTACGAAAGCGAACATCGCGCTGCCAAACACCCAGCCCCCAAAGCCAAGCATGAACAGCGATTTCAGCAGCGCGGCCCGCGCGCGCCAAGCCAGCACCATGCCCACCACCGCAAGGCTCACCGCGTAATTCGCTGCATCACCCAGAAAATCGAGCGCGTCGGCTTGCAATGCGCGGCTATCCGCCGCTGCACCCGCTGCCATCTCTACGAGAAACATGCCTGCATTGACGATCAGTGCCGCCCACAGCACGCGCCGCCAGCGCGGATCGGCCTTGGCCGTCTCGCTCCCGCAGGCACTTTCGCAGCAATTGTCCGCCATCTCAAATCCTTCTCGACAAATCCCGAGTCGGACGCCTAGCTACACCCTGTAGCAACTACAGGGTCAAGAGATGAAAATCGGCGAACTGGCAAACGCAACCGCGACCAAGGTCGAAACCGTGCGTTATTATGAAAAAATCGGCCTCCTGCCACCGCCCGCCCGGACATCCGCCAACTACCGCGCCTATGGTGCTGAGCATCTCGCGCGCCTTTCCTTCATCCGCCGCGCCCGCGATCTGGGCTTTACGCTCGAAGCAGTGCGCGAACTGCTGACACTTTCCGACAACAAGGCGCAGTCGTGCGAGGCGGTGGATAGCATCGCGCAAAGCCACCTGACCGAAATCGACCGCAAGATAGGCGATCTTAGCGCGCTGCGTAGCGAGTTAGACCGTGTGCTTGGGTCTTGCCGTCACGGCACGATTGGCGACTGCAAAATCATCGAAACCCTCGCCCCGCGCGGAAAGGCCATTTCCTAATGCTGTATCTGGTTATCAAAGCTGTCGTTTCGGCCATCATCATCGTTATCGTTTCCGAAACTGCGCGCCGGAATCCCGGCACAGGCGCACTGATAGCATCGCTGCCGCTGATTTCAGTTTTGGGCATGATTTGGCTGTGGCGCGATACGCAAGACATCGAACGCATGGCCGAGCATTCGGGTGCAACATTCTGGTATGTGTTGCCGAGCCTGCCGATGTTTTTGTTCATCCCGGTGCTGCTCAAACGCGGCTTCGGTTTCTGGCCCGCGCTTGTCGCGGGCTGCGTCCTTACGATGGCGCTGTATTCGGCAATGGTCTGGGCGGGGCCGAGAGTTGGTTTGAAGCTGTGACCACGCCCCTCGTCTCGACCGCGTTCGTTTACGCTGCTGCGGCCCTCGCGGAGATAGCGGGCTGTTTCGCATTCTGGGCATGGCTACGTCTGGACAAATCGGCTTGGTGGACGCTGCCGGGAGTTATCTCGTTGGCAATCTTCGCGCTGATGCTCACCCGCATCGACAGCGACGCCGCCGGACGGGCGTTCGCCGCTTATGGCGGCGTTTACATAGCCGCCTCGCTTCTTTGGCTGTGGAGTGTCGAAGGCGTTCGGCCCGACCGATGGGATTTCATCGGCGCGACAATTTGCTTGGCAGGAGCCGCGTTGATTCTTTTCGGGCCCGGGCGGACGACATGACGGAGGACAAACGATGACGAACGAACAAAGCAGCCATTGGGAGAATGTATATGCGACCAAGGATGCCGCAAAGGTAAGCTGGTTTGAGGAATCCCCTGCGCTGTCGCTGGAGCTGATTGCCGATGCTTATGACGGGCGCGGCGGTGTTATTGACATCGGCGGCGGTGCTTCGCGGCTTGCAGGTGCGCTGGTTGAGGCGGGTTACGCGCCGGTAGCGGTTCTCGACCTGTCGGCCAACGCGCTCGCTGTTGCCAAGGCAAAGCTGGGGAAAGCTGCCGAATTTGTCGAATGGATCGTCGCCGATGTGACGGCGTGGCACGCTGCGACCCGCTTTGATGTCTGGCACGACCGCGCGGCGTTTCATTTCCTCACCGAATCGGCGCAACAGCAAGCATATGCCCAAGCCATGCGCGCCGCTCTCAACCCCAGCGGCATTGCGGTCATCGGCACGTTCGCGCCGGATGGACCCGAAAAGTGCAGCGGCTTGCCGGTCGCCCGACACAACGCTGCCAGCATCGCCGCCATATTAGGCGATGACTTCGACCTGATAGCCGAACGACGCCACGAGCATTTGACGCCCGGCGGTTCGGTGCAGAAATTCCAGTTCAGCACGTTTCGCCGAACGGCCTAGCAACGTCCGCTCAAAACAATTCCAACTGGCGGCGCATCGGGTCCCAAAACCCGATGTCGAGCGGGCGTTGCGTCCGCTTGGGCTGCATCGGCTGCTGCGCGGCCCATGTCAGCCGCTCGCCAAGACTGATTGGCTCTATGCCCGTCATCATTATCTGGTCGGTGTCGCTCGCCACCCTGACGCGGCCACGCTTTCGCGTACTCATTGCAAACGCCCTCGGCGTTGCTCGCAAATCAGAACAAGCGCCCCGAAATCCTCGCGCTCGCC
This sequence comes from Sphingobium sp., assembly GCA_035196065.1. Lineage (NCBI taxonomy): Bacteria > Pseudomonadati > Pseudomonadota > Alphaproteobacteria > Sphingomonadales > Sphingobiaceae > Sphingobium > Sphingobium sp. The sequence goes on along the minus strand of CP136575.1, from coordinate 970,868 downwards.
AAGCCGGTCGGCAATGCTGCGGACACAGGCCAGCGGCAAACCGTTGTCATGCGCCACCTGACGCAAGTAATCGTCGCGGCACTCTGCCCCGCAAGCGCGATACTGCAACAGCAAATCGGTCATTTCCCAATCCTTCCTTCGGCTGAAAGCCGCAATCGACATGCGACATGCGGCCTGCCTTCCGGCTAGGATGGGAGGGGGAGGGAAAACCGAAATCGATGCCCTGGCGCGGACCAGCGGGCCATGCCCGCCACACGGGGGTGTCTATTCCGGTTTGGGAACGAGAGGGCGAAGCCCTTGGCGTTCACGCTCAAACAAGCGAACAGCGCCGGTCAGGCGCTCACAGAGACGTGCAGCGGATCACCACCCACGGCGCCCTCGCAACGGTGCGACGCAGACGGGTGATGTGCCGGCAAGCCGAGTTCACGACACGGCCGCCCGCGCGAAGCGCAGCACCGCCGTCGAAGCGAGCGCGCGCCCGGCGCTCATCCGGCAAGGAGAGAGGCGAGTGCGCCTGCGGGTCAGCTCAAGAACGCCGCGCCCTCAGGAGCGCCTTCAGACGTCCCGCTCATCATAACCGCTCCCGATCGTCACCCGGATGGGCCGGGACTACAGGCCCGGTCCGCACCAGCGGATAGAGCGGGTCGCCCGAAGGGCAGCGCACCATGTGTGAAAATCATTGGGGCTCAAAGGCTTCAATAATAGGGCACCGCCCGTCGCCACCTTCTGCGCATTCATCGGCCAAACGTCTCAGCGACCGCCGGGCGGTTTTGAGAGTCTCGATTTTCTCGTCAATCTCGACGATGCGCTTGTTCGCAAGCTCCCGCGCGCGCTCCCGTTCTTCGGTGGCGTCCAACGCGAGTAACTCCCCGATTTCAGATAGTGTGAACCCTCCCGCCTGAGCCGCGCGGATGAAACGCAAACGGCTGAGATCGGTATGGTCATACCGCCGCACCCCGCCGTTGCGATCCGGCTCCGCGAGCAAGCCCCGGCGCTGGTAAAAGCGCACCGTCTCCACGCCCACGCCGCCCGCCGCTGCAAGTTTTCCGATGGTCATCGCATTCATCGCTTGACTCCGTACTATGCTACGGAACCTATATAGGTCGGGTGACGTTACATTCCAATGAGGAAACACCCATGACTCAAGCCACAATTTCAAAACCGGCGCAGGCCAGCACAGCCGCCAAGACCGCCACCATTTACCGTATGGTGATGCCAAAACACACCTGCCCCTATGGTCTCAAAGCGCTTGATCTACTCAAGCGCAAGGGCTTTTCCTTGGAGGACCGCTGGCTTACTACGCGCGAGGAAACCGACGCATTCAAGGCCAAACACGGTGTCCAGACCACGCCGCAAATCTTTATTGGCGGCGAACGCATCGGCGGACATGACGATCTACGCCGCTATCTCGGTTTGTCGGTCGCCGATCCCAAGGCAACGACGTATCAGCCAGTGATCGCGCTGTTCGCAATGACCGCGCTGATGGCGCTGGCGGCAAGTTTCGCGGTTTATGGAACGCCTTTCACAATCCACGCGGGCGAATGGTTCATCGCTTTCAGCATGTGTATCCTTGCGATGCTCAAGCTTCAAAATGTCGATAGGTTTGCGACGATGTTTTTGAATTACGACCTGCTCGCAAAACGCTGGGTGCCTTATTCGCGCATCTATCCGTTTGCCGAAGGACTGGCGGGCGTCCTGATGGCTTCTGGCGCGCTCAACTGGCTGTCGATTCCGGTCGCATTGTTCATCGGCGGCATCGGCGCGATGTCTGTGTTCAAGGCGGTTTATATCGAAAAGCGCGAACTCAAATGTGCCTGCGTCGGCGGCGACAGTAATGTGCCTCTGGGCTTTGTCTCGCTCACCGAGAATGTGATGATGGTCGGGATGGCAGTTTGGATGATTTTCGCCCACTAATCACGCGGTCTGCCGATGGTTTCGCAAAAGTCGCCCGGCCAGTTGGCCGGGCGCTTCTATCACCGCAGTTATTCAGTCGTCACAGCAGTCCATCGCCTGCTCACAACATGCGTCAAGTGCCGCGCAACAGGCGTCAACCGCATCTGCAACAGTCGAGGCTTGGGCTGCAAAGGCAGCGGGCGTAACAAAAAGCAAGGCGGCAGCTGCGGCAAAATATTTGGTCATAAACTCTCTCCGTCGGGTAGCTGGAATAGCGTCGCGATATATCGCCGCTATGAATGATATTCGGTCCAGCAACGGCAACGGTTACAATTTTCAATGCTTGGCAAATACTCTCGTTTTGCCAGAGCCAAAGGCAATGACATTATAGCGGTCTGCCGGATAACCGGGTGCTTCCATGCCCGGTGATCCCAATGGCATTCCGGCAACTGCCAGTCCGCGAACACCTTGGGGCTTCTCCGCCAATACCCGCTTCATATCAGCGATAGGCACATGACCTTCGAAAGCCATGCCGTCGATAAGCGCGGTGTGGCATGATGCGAGGCCAGCAGGCAATCCGACCCGCCGTTGCAGCGCCGGGCGGTTAGCATCGTCGATGACTTTCACGCTGCGTCCGAACGCCTTGCGGACTTGTGCAGCCCATTTTTCGCAACATCCACAGCCAGGGTCGCGGTGCATCACAGCATCGCTTGCCGCCAGCGCCGGAGTTGCAACGAGCGCTATTGCCAAAAAGAACTTTCGCATGTTCAATTTCCTTCAACGAAGAAACGCGGAGAGCCGTCGCCAGCCCTCCGCGCAATCTTACTTATTTGTGATCCATGCCGCCCATGTCATGGCCTTTATGCTCGTCACCGGACTTGGCGTCCTTGTCCTTGCAACAGGCCATCTTGCCATGTTCATCCTTTTTGCAGCAGCAGCACTCCTTTTCAGGGGTAGGTGCCGGTTCGGCGGCAAAGGCAGCGGTGGACATGGTGAGCGCGAGAGCACCCAAAAGATACTTGGTTTTCATGATTTAACTCCGATTGTTGATTGAGAAAAATAGTGCGCGCTACGCCTTCGCGGAGGCGGGGTTGGCGGCTTGAGTACGCCGCCCGCTAATTGCGTGCTAGCCGAAAAATTCTGGGCCGCGATGACCCGCAAGGGCTGCGCCAAGTCGGCGGTTGCCACGGGCGGAAAGGCACACGCATGGCACGAACGCGCCGCGTCGTCCCCTTTCTGTCCGCCCTTCCCGTCATGATGATTGGGAATTTCCTCGCAATGCCCCATCATTGCTACGGCTTCTGTTTGAACAGGCGCGGCGCAAATCGGTGCTACCCGCAACACGAGCGCAATCGCGATAAAACAGGCAGCGAGTGTCTTCATGCCGTGCGCCGTCTTCGGCGGATCGGCCAACGCATCACAAGAAGCGCGGTCCCGGCCAAACCTAAAAGCAATCCGCCGATTGCAAAAGCGAGCAGCCACCATGTGTTGAAATTCTCGTGGTTCTTCCAGTCCATGATGTGGAGGCTCCAGAAGAAATCATAGAGCCGCCATGTGCCGGTGCGAACGGCAGCGATCTGCCCGGTGTCGCGCGCAACGAACACGCTCGTATGATCGGGGTCGGCAAAGGCCACGCGCCATGCTGGAAGCGCGGCGCGGTATTCGGGGCTTTCTTTGGTAACGAGACTCACTGTCGATTTGGGCTTTTCTCCCGATTTCCAAGCTGCCTTCGCGATTCTGGTGGCGGTCGCAGCGTCAACCGGCGGCAGCCTGTCGCCGCTCGCCGCGTCGAAAAGCCTAATTCCCTTCGCCGTCGTCACTTCGGCTACGGGTTTGTTGCCGAGCATGTGCAAGGTCATCGCTTCAACCGGAGCGCCAGCCTGCGCGATAATCCGCTGTGGCGGTGCCAGAGCAATTCCGGCAGGGACAGCGACGACGGTTTCGCGGTCAACCAGATGCTCGCCGCGCACCTTGTCGATAGGCAAGAAGCTCATGATGACGCCGCTGGTGAACCAGATCAGCAATTGCGCGCCAATAATCAGCGCCAGCCATTTGTGGACGCGGCTCGCGGCAAGATGCAGACGCGTGCGGCTTCCCATCAAAACCAGAAACGGATTCCGGCGACAAAACTCGTCACATCTGTATCCTCCCCTGCGGCGCGGGCGAAGCGCGCCGTGTCCCCTGTTTTCTTGGCCCATTCGACGCCGATATAGGGCGCGAACTCCTTGACGATCTCATAGCGCAATCGAAGCCCCAATTCGACATCGGAAAGTCCTGAGCCGATTGCGCTCTCCGAAACATCCTGAAGCGCGAAATTGAACTCTGCGCGCGGCTGAAGGATCAGCCGCTGCGTAATCCGCTGATCGTAATAGCCTTCGAGCCGTCCCAGCACATCGCCCTTGTTCGACACAAACAGCGCCCCCTCAACCTCAAACCAGTAAGGGGCCAATCCCTCAAAGCCGACCGCCGCATGTGTGCGCTTTGGCCCCGGACCCAGATCCTGCCGGATACCTGCCTGCAAGTTGAAATAGGGGTCGATGGCGCGGCTGTAGAGCAGCTGGATTTCGGCATCCTCGACGCCTTCGCCAAATGCGCCTTCGCCTTCGCTTTTCACCGTTATCTTGTTGATGTCACCGCCATACCAGCCTTCGCCGTCCCAGCGGAAACCGTCGCGGCCCTTGCGAACCTGATACTCGGCAAGGTTGAAGCTAAGGAAGGCCGTCGTCTGCGCGCCGTTCTCCTTCATCATCTCGTGCCGCGCGTGTTCCATTTCGCCTGCGGGAAAAATGCGGTCGGCATACCAGTCGTCGGGCGGTGCGGGAGCCGGTGCGTCGCCCGGTGGCAGGTCGGTGCCGGTCTTTGACATTTCGGCGACGGGATCAGCCGCAGCCTTCGGTGTGCAATGCCCCATTTTGGCGTGTTCGGGTGGGCAGTCGGGATCGACGACGGCTTCGGGTGGCGGCGAGGCTGCGACCGGCTTATCGGCTTGCATTGTGCAGTGACCCATTTGGGCATGTTCCGGCGTGCAATCCGAAGGCGGCGGCGCACTCGTAGGCGGCGCTGGCTTTTCGGGTTTTGCCATTCCGGGCAATTTCGAATGGTCCATGCCCTGCATCGACTGTGCAAAGGCAGGTGTCGCAAAGCTCAGCACGGCGGCGCTCGCCAGCAACAATGCGGTGCGGGTCATGCCGCTTCTCCGCGCGGGCGCACGCTGACGACGCGCATCATCCCGGCGTGCATGTGATAGAGCATGTGGCAGTGGAACGCCCAGTCGCCGAGCGCGTCGGCGGTAAAATCGAACGACGCCGTGCCGCCGGGCTGGACCAGCACGGTATGCTTGCGCGGCGCATGATCGCCCTTGCCGGTGACCAGCTCGAAGAAATGGCCGTGCAGGTGGATCGGATGGCTCATCATCGAATCGTTGATGAGGTTGATGCGAACACGCTCGCCTTCGAGGAACGGGATCGGCTCGTGATGATCGGACATCTTCATGCCGTCGAACGACCACATGAACCGCTCCATATTGCCGGTCAGATGGATATCGAGCGAGCGGTCGGGCGCGCGGACGTCGGGGTTGCGGTCGAGCGCCACAAGATCGTGATACGTCAGCACCTTGTGCGGCACATTATCGAGTCCTTGGCCGGGTTCGCCCATTCGGTCCACCGGCATTGGCGAAATCGTCTGGACGCTCGGGTCGCGCTTGACCTGCGGCGCGACGCTAAAGTCGCGCATGCTGTGGTCCATGCCGCCGCTGCCATGCCCCATCGCGCTGTGATCGACCGCAGCGGGCGCGGCGGCGGCGGAGTCAGGAGCGGGGGTGCAATGGCCCATCTTGGCATGTTCGGGCGGGCAATCGGCAGCGGCGGACGCACCCATCGCGCCGCCCGACATATCCATGTCGCCCATGCCCATGTCTTTCATTGTGGCAAGCGGGCGTTCGCGCAAAGGCGGCACTTCGGCGGCCATCCCGGCTCGCGGGGCGAGTGTCGCGCGGCCCATTCCTGAGCGGTCATTGGCTTCGGCAACGAGCGTGAAGGCGCGATCCTCGGTCGGAGTCACGATCACGTCGTAAGTCTCGGCGACCGCGATCTGGAATTCATCAACTTCGACCGGACGGACATTGAGGCCATCGGCCTGAACGACGGTCAGCCGCAGGCCGGGAATGCGGACGTTGAAAATGGTCATCGCCGACGCATTGATAATCCTCAGCCGCACCCGCTCGCCCGGCGTGAAAAGCGCCGTCCAGTTGTCCTTCGGACCATAACCATTGACCAGAAAATCGTAGGTGGAGCCGTTCGCATCGGCGATGTCGGTCGGGTCCATCCGCATCTTGCCCCATTCGAGCCTTTCCTTTGCCGACTGGTCCTTGCCAGCGAGCAACCCGCCCAGCGTCTGACGCTGCATGTTGAAATGGCCGGGGTTGACCTTCATCTTGCGAAAGATCGCTTCGGGCGAAAGCGGGCTATGGTCGGACAGCACGATGACATGCTCGCGGTCATAGCCAATGGGGTCCACGCCTTCGGGATCGACCACGATAGGCCCGTAATGGCCAAGCTGCTCCTGCAAGCCCGAATGGCTGTGATACCAATAAGTCCCCGACTGGATGACCGGAAACTCATAGACAAAAGTCGAGCGCGGCTTGATGCCGGGAAAGCTGACCCCCGGCACGCCGTCCATCTGGAACGGCAGCAACAGCCCGTGCCAATGGATAGAGCTGTCCACGTCAAGATCGTTGCGCACGCTGAGCCGCGCGGTCTGCCCCTGTTTCAGCCGAACCAGCGGACCCGGAACGGTGCCGTTTATCCCGATGGCTTTGCTAAGCTTGCCGTCAATCCGCATCGTCTGCCGCGCGATCCGCAAGCTGATGTCATTGCCCGAAACGACCGGCAAAGGCGCGACGATGCCAGCCGAAACTGGCTGCGCCCAAGCGGGGAAAAACGATGCGAGCGCAACCCCGCCACCCAGCGTCGCCCCACCCCTGATAAGCGCGCGACGGTTTAATGTTGTTGTGGTCATGCAGCCTTATACGCGGGAGTCGGCGTTATCCCTCAATGTGTTTTTTGGGGGGCGCAGGCGGCTAGCGACAAGATTTCGGACGATTATCTACAAAGTTCCCGCCGCTAGGAGCTGCCGTTCGTTCACGGCATAGATTCTCTAATTTGCTTGGGGATTAGGTTCGCTCGTTAGAACACCATCGACGACCTTGAACATACCACTTCCCGAGACCTGCCGTTCACAAAGCTCTAACAGCAGGTCCTCGTCTGATGAGCCTTCAGCTTGAACATCGTTCATATGCAGGTGCTCAATCAATTTTGTACGCTCCATCTTCTGCTGCCCTTCGACGAAAAACAGAAACAGATCATAGGGCGTCTTGATACTCTTCGGGACGTATTTCAATTTTCCAAAATAAGCATCTGGATGGGCCTTGAAGTCGGATAGTTGGGTGTCAGTCATTTTCTCCTTTAAGAGGTATGCTTTGTCGCCATCGGTTTGAATCGCAACTGCGATTTCCTTCTCCGCTTCAAGAACGACTGCATCTGTTACGGTACCGATGATGTCGCTGCCGTCTTCGCCGGCGCCTTCAAACTTGTATTTTTCGCCAATCTGAACCGGAGTAAGTTCGCCAAAGAGCGCAGTGGCGGCCATGGAGCCATCAAATGTGGTCGGGAAACTGAGCAGCTTAGACAGACTATCACACACCTGAATTGCGTCCGCGTGCTTTTTGTCGCGCTTATAGATTTCGGAAAGCTTCATATGCCCCGGGCGGTTGAAATCAGAGATACCCATTCCAGACGGAATCGACAGCATCTGCGCTGCGCCGAGCAAATCCCGGTGGAATGTCATGTTTGTCACGAAGACATAGGCGGCCTTATCGGCTTGTAGCGACTCGTTCTCGTATTTGAGCAGTCGCTGATTGACCGCATTAACCAACGCCGGTCGGTTCTCGTCGCTGGCATCCACCGACATATCTGCGTTTAGATCGATGAATATCATCCGCTGATCGTTTGCTGGCTTCTTAAATGCGGCATTTAGGTGCTTGACGAGTTCGGAGGTCGGCTTTTTGGCAGTCTCTGAATTGACACCATCGGTGCTGTTCTTGCCGAGCAACCCGGCCACGGACCGCATTTTCGCTTCGATCCAGAATTTTTTGCCAGTCTCCTTCGAAACAGCCGCGAATTCGCAGTGCTTAGAATGCCGATCAGATTCGTCTTCAAGTGTCAGTTCGAACCCTGCCGTAATCAATACGCGTGCAACCAGAAGTTCGTAATATGCGCCTTGAAAATTCGACCGATCCTTCAACCGTAAGATCATCCGATTTTGGAGTTCTACGTTATGTTCAATAAGGTAGAGGGCGTATGCCAACCCATAATAACAGGCCAGCACGCCAACAACTTCCATGCTGGCAGGCTGACCAGGGGCTTTGATCGACTCTTTCTGCAGCCGACATACAGCATCATACCACTGCAAGATTGTGTGCCGTTCCTCCAGCGGTTTTGCGAGTTCCGCGTTGCCCCACTCTGGACCCATCTTCGTGCGAATGTAGTCGCCTAGGAAATCTATAAAGGTCTTCCAAGTCGTCGAGGAAAGGAGCTGATTTCCGACGGCAACGATTTGATGCTCCTTGACCTTGGCCGAAATGATTGGTTTCCCGCGTCCCTGCTGCGCCTCTTGAACGCGTCTTTGTGCTACCATTTTTTCCCGCGAATGCTGAATTGCATCAGCAAACCCCGCACCGCCAAAAGGCAACAGGCCGTATTGCCCGTGACAGCGCTTGTATTTTTTCCCACTGCCGCATGGGCAGGGCTTATTGCGGCCGATCTTCATAGTTGATTTCAGATAGGTCTTACGCGCTTAAAAAATAAGGAGGTCGACAAGAATCGCTGGCATTTAATGTCCGCTTTTCTGCTGGATGCGACAAAACCCGCATGTCAGGACTCCCCAACTTAGCAGCCGCAGGTAGCACACACTCACCGCACTCCCTCAACCCCCAAGCAACTCCGCCAACCTCCCCCGCGCGCGATACAGCCGTGTCTCGACCGCCTTCTCGGTCACGCCCAAAGCTTCGGCGGCTTCGGCTTGGGCCATGTCTTCGATTGCGCGCAGGATCAGGACTTCGCGCAGGCGGGCGGGCAGTTTGGCGATTCCCGCGCTCACCCGCTTTAGTTCAGCGCGGTCGCTGGCTTCGGTTTCGGGGGAGGCGGCGTCGCTGGCGAGATCGAAGGCATCATCAATCGGCGCGGCGCGAGTGAAGAAAGACCGCACTGCACGACGCCTGCCCCAATCGCGGCATTTGTTGAGCGCGATGCGGGCGATCCAGACTTTGAACGGGCGCTCCGGATCGTAGCGTTTCAGCGCCGCGAAGGCCGCCACAAACGTCTCTTGCGTCACATCGAGCGCTTCATCGCCATCGCGGATGGTGTTTCGCACCAGCCGATAGACAGGCTCACGATAACGCCGCAAAAACTCCCGATACGCCCGCTCCTGTCCGCCAAGCGCAAGCGCCGCCAGCTCGCCATCACTACACTGACTTAGATCGAGACTCACCGCGCTTCGGCGGTCAAAGCCTTGACCACGGTCTTGTCGAAGCGCCGCGCTTGATCGGGGTTCATCACGGCGCGCATCTCGAACAGATGTTCGAGCGTGGATTTCTGCATTTCGCCCATCACATGATGGACATGATCGACCGCCGCCGTAACCTTGGGGCCATAGCCATGTTCGGCCTCGATTGCTTCGGCAAGCCGCGCATTGGCAGCGCGCATGTCGAGTTCGAGCGCCTTTTTGCGCACCGCAAAGCGCGCCTCTATGGCTTCGATCTTCGCTTCCTGAGCGGTGTCCAGCTTTAATTCATTGTGCAAAAAGGCATGAAGCTCGCTCTCGCTCTTGCGCGGCTGATCGCTGAACGTGCGAGCGACATAAACCCCGGCAACCGCTGCGGCGAAGGCAATCAGGGCAATGAGCGTAAGTCTGCGCCACGACCGCATCAGAAATCCAGCAGCGTCGAGGGCGCTAGCGCGGTTTCAGACAGGGCAAGTTCGCTTGCACTGGCGGGCGCGGGCATGATGCTGCCACCGGCATAACCGATGCCCAAGGCAAGCACCGCCGCCGCAGAAAACAGCCGCGAGTTTGCCCGCGCCTCGCTCTGGCGCTGCGTAAAGGCGGACATCACGGCATCGTCGATCTGCGCCAGCGCGCGCGGGACCGGTGCGTCGCCAAGTTTCCTGAGGGTCTCGTCCATATAGGTATCCAGCAAAATGTTTCGTGACTTTATATACGCGGGCTGCGCGCTTCCCCCTCAATAAGTTTGAGGGGTGTGGGGCGCTCCTGCGTATTCCTACTCAAACACATAGCATTTCAGGAGATAAAAATGCGTCGCAATTTCCTACCGCTCGCCGCCGCGTTGCTGGTCGCCATCCCCGGCGTGGCGCTCGCACACGTGAAGCTTGTTGGCTCTACTCCAGCCGCGAACGCAACGGTTTCAAAACCAGCGCGGATCGAACTGAAGTTCAGCGAAAAGCTGATCGCGCCGACGATCAAGACCGAAGTCATCATGACCGGAATGCCAGGCATGAAGGATCATGCACCGATGAAAATGGCGCACAGTTCGCAAATGGGCAAAGACGGCAAGTCGATGACGTTGCTGCTCAAAAAGGCGCTGGTTCCGGGCAGCTACACCGTCAAATGGTCGGCGGCGGGCGCGGACAGCCACCGGATGGGCAGCGAGTTCGCCTTCAAGGTCAAGTAAGGCGTGGCCGATTGGGGGCTGGTTGCGATCCGGTTCGCGCTTTACGCGGACCTGATGCTGCTTGTCGGGTTGGCGGCTTTTCCGCTCTACAGCTTTACCCGTTCCGAACGCGAAGACGGCGTGGTCCTGCCGCTTGGCGGAAAGCTGCTTTGGCTGGCGTTGGCTGCATTGCCGCTGTCGGCAGCGAGTTTCGCAATATCCAGCGCCGCCATGATGGGCGTGGCAATAACCGCACTAGACTTTCCAATGCTGGTGTCGATGGCTGGCAACACCGAACAAGGCGCGGCATTCCTCGTCCGGATGGCGGCGCTTGTAGCGACCCTCGCCGCGCTCGTCCTGCTGCGGCGAACGCAAACGCCTCGATACGTCGTAGCTATGGTCGGTGGTTCGATTGCGCTGGCGACGCTGTTGTGGTCCGGTCACGCCGCCGCGACGGAAGGCCCGCTTGGAGCCGCGCACCGGATCAGCGACATCGCGCACATGATTGCCGCAGCTTTATGGATTGGTGGAATAGCGGCCTTTTGCTTGTTGCTCGCGCGCCCCGCGCAAGGCGAGGCGCAGGTCACTCTTGCCGCCCGTTTGCTTGCAGAATTCGCGCGGGTGGGAACGGTAGCAGTCGCAATCATCCTGCTCACCGGCCTGTTCAACGGCTACGCGATTCTGGGTGCGGACTTCACTAAGCTGTTCCAATCGACCTACGGCCTGCTGCTGGGGGCGAAGCTCGTGCTATTTGCCGCAATGCTGAGCCTTGCCGCCAACAATCGTTGGAGATTGACGCCTACGCTGGAACGCACGGCGGCAAGCGACCACTCCGACGGGGCGTGGAAGCGCTTGCGCATCTCGGTCGCGCTGGAAGCCGCTGCCGGTGCTGCTGTCTTGGCGCTGGTCGCTTGGTTGGGGACGCTCGCGCCTGCAAACTGATGCGCACGAAGTGAAGCGGCACATTTGCCGGTTGCGCTTCGTGTTCGGCGGCAACGTCCGACTCAGGCGAAGATTCCGCCCTCCGCCGACTGGGTTTTGCGCCAGAGGTGTCGAAATTTGTCGATGATGGCGAAAGATCAACGCAAACAGCATAAATTTTGCCCGTATTTCCCCGCCAAGTGCCACCGTCCATAGTCGGCTCTATTCTTTCATAGCCGTTCTTTGTCGTTCGCCACCCTGTGCCGCTTTTCGCGCGCCTGCGTTCACTGTCCCCGAAAAGGCTCTTGCGCGGTCAAACACCCTCGCCAATTCTCAGCTCATGGGGAGCCAATGACTGTCAACGAATGGAATTGCATCCCATGTCCGACCAAGAAAGAATTATCCGACTGAAAACCGTTTTGGCACGAACCGGCCTGTCTCGTTCGACCATGTATCGCAAGATCGCCGAAGGGACCTTCCCGTGTCAGTTGAAGATCAGTGTTCACGGTGCTGGCTGGCGCGAGTCCGCCGTCAATCGCTGGATCGCCGATCCGGTCGGCTTCCGCAACGAAAGCGCCGTGCCATGATCGCGCCGGTTCCCCCCGACCCGATTTGCGTGAAGATAGACGACGCTGCCCGCATGATCGGCGTCGGTCGCACCAAGCTGTATGAGTTGATTGCGACAAACCAGATCGACGTTGTGAAACTTGGCAAATCGACACGGGTTACAACAGCCAGTCTGCACGCGCTGGTCGCGCGACAGCGCCTTTTGCGGTTATCGCTCGACCTGCAATGAAGTTTGGTCCGGGGCGGGCATGCAATGTGTGGCAGATGGCGACAGCGTTTGCGCCGTTGGCGTAATCGCGCTTGCTCATCGAATTCGGATGTCGGCGGGATATAACAGCGATTGCTGGCTTGAGATGCGTCTGATACGTTAATTCCATGAGAGCTTCATGTCAGTGCGGACAATTGCACGTTGAAGTGCCCGGCCCTACCGTGGCTGTTGTCGCTTGCCACTGCTTCGCCTGCCAGAAGCGGTCCGGGTCGCCCTTTGGAGAAGCGGCCTATTATCCTCACGATCAGGTCAAAATTGAAGGGGAATCGAAACATTTCAGCCGCCCGACTGATCTTGGTGGAAGTTTTGATCAATTTTTTTGCCCGGAATGCGGTACGACTGTGTTTATGCGGGGCATGAAAAACCCCGATGTGACGGGTGTCCCGATAGGCCTCTTTGACGATCCGCATTCGATGCAGCCGGTCCGTTCTGTTTGGGGAGTAACGCGTCACGCTTGGGTTGAAATTCCGACCGCTATACAGCACTTTGAGCGTGCCAGAGTAGACTGACCGGCCCGTTTTCCTGCTTATCGCTCAAAGGCAGAAGGTCCGGAATCCCCAAAACACTGACATTGCTGTCGTTATGCGGCTTCGTGCAACGGAGCAACTTCGACTTCCCTCGCGCGGCCTGTGTCGAGATACGCGGCCCACTGCGCCATCAAGTCGCGGCGCTTGTCGAAGAAGTCGGTGCGGCGGTAAGCCGCTTCGACCCGGTTGGGCAGCTTATGCGCCAGCGCCTTGTCGGCAACCTCTTTAGGAAAGTCCGTGGTTTCCGCTGCCCAATCGGTGAATGCCGAACGAAATCCGTGAACCGTCACGCTCGTAATCTCGGCATCGCGCAACAGCTTGGTCATTGTCATGTCGCTGATCGGCTTGTCCCCGTCATTTGAGAAAACAAGCCCGTCATCGCTCGTTCGCTCATTCCATCGCCTGCGAAGCAACGTCACGGCGGGCGGCGACAGAGGCACGACATGGGTCTCGCGCGCCTTCATCCGCTCGCCGGGGATGGTCCAGATGGCTTTGTCGAGGTCGAACTCTGTCCATACTGCAAAGCGCGTCTCGTTCGACCGGACGGCGTTGTAGATAGTGAAACGCAGGGCATCCCGGCCTGTTGTAGGAGACGCTGCCGTCAGCTTCGCAATTAGCGCAGGCACGTCGGCATAAGGCATCGCCGCCAAGTGTCCCGCCTTCTCCGTTTGCCGAGGCAGTCCCTTCCTCACCGAGCGCAACGATACCTCACCCGAAATCCAACCCTTGATGTGCGCGAAGTCTAGCACCGCGCCGATGCGTTGCAGGATGCGGCGCGCGGTATCGGGAATTTCGAGCCAAATCGGCGACAGCACTTCAAGGACAGCGGTGCTGTCCACGGCATCGACGGGCTTCGTTCCAATGATGGGGAAGACATGGTTCTCGAAGCTGGAAATCCAGCTAGTGTGACGCCGGTTCTTCCAACCCTCCTTCAACGCCTCGTAACAGTGGCGCGCCGCCGTCTCGAAGCTCGGAATGACTTTGCGCGCCATCCGCCGCTCGGCAACGGGGTCAGCGCCCATACGAACCTGTCGGCGCAAAGCTGCCGCTGCGTCGCGGGCATCTGCAAGCGACATATCCGCTGCCGACCCCAAGCCATAGTCGCGCCGCCTGCCGTCCTTCTGCATCCGCAGCACCCAAGTTCGCGCGCCGGTATCCTTAACCAGCAAACACAGCCCACGGCCATCGACATGCCGACCGGCCTTCGCGTTCTTCACCTTTAATGCTGTTAGCGCCATCGGTTCGATTCCCTGTTTTGCGTTCCCACATTCGTTCCCACATATTCATGGGAATTTGGGCAAATCAGGGCGACCGACCGCGAACGGTATACAACATAAATCTCTGATTTAACAGGGGACTTAGGGACGTCCTGATATTGCTTGAGATTTAAGTTCTACACTCGTAGGGGTCACCAACATTGCGGCGGACTTCCAACCATCCTGAAATACCAACCGTAAGGCCAGCCAACGTCATCTGCGGCTGTACTTGAACCCGTGGCGTTCAGGTCTGCTCAACCGCGCTGCCAATCAAACCAGCGGCGCGCGAAGCGCTGCAGCCGTTCTGGCTTTCGCGCGAGCCTGTACTGCCCAGCCGCAAATTTGTTTGCCTCGCTCCATGTCGGGTAACTGTGGATCACTGACAACACTTTGCCGAGAGGCATTTTATGTCGCATCGCAAAGACCAGTTCGGCGATTATCTCGCCTGCATGTGCGCCGACGATGGTCGCACCCAATATGCTGTCCTTGCCAGGCGACGTCAAAATCTTCACGAAACCGCTTGTTTCCCCATCTGCAATTGCGCGATCAAAATCGTCAAGCTCATAACGGGTGAGTTCATAAGCCACACCGCTGGCATTCGCTTCCGCCTCGGTCAGGCCGACGCTCGCAACTTCAGGGTCGGTGTAAGTGACCCGGGGCAGCACGCGATAATCCGCCTTGAAGCTTTTGAACGGGCGGGCAAGCGCGTTGACCGTGGCGAACCAGGCTTCATGGCTGGCGCCATGGGTCAACTGCTGGTTACCGGCAACGTCGCCTGCAACGTAGATGTGCGGAAAGGCAGTCGCCAACCTGTCATTAACGGCAATCCGACCCTTCTCAACCAACCCCAGTTCTTCAAGGCCGAAACCGGTTAAGCGTGCGCGCCGGCCGGTGGCGACAAGCACATCGTCATACGCCAATTCGATTTCACCATCTGGACCTGCGATCATAAGCCGCTTGCCGGCTTCAAAACGAACCGCCTTATGCCCGGCACGCACATCGACGCCTTCCTGCGATAACGCCGCGCCAACAATTACGGCCGCCTCTGCATCCTCTTTGAGCATCAGGCGATCAGCCATCTCGACGAGAGTCACCTGGCTGCCGAGCCGCTGAAAGGCCTGCGCCAGTTCGCACCCTATCGGTCCGCCACCAAGAATCACAAGGCGTCCCGGCACCTGCGTGCGTGCGGACATCGCATCCCACAATGTTTCACTGGTCAGATAACCGCTATCCTCGATCCCCGGTATCGACGGAATGATCGGGGCCGCGCCAGTTGCGATCACAAAGGATTTCGCCGTCAGTCTTTGCGTGCCACCATCGTTTAGCGCGATATCGACCGTCCATGGATCGATAAAGCGCGCATAGCCCGAAAGGCATTCCACCCCGAGACCCGTGAATCGTTCGACGCTGTCATGCGGCTCAATTGCATCAATCACCTCCCGAATACGACGCATCACGGCAGGAAAATCGATACTGACAGAGCCGGCAGTCACACCAAAGCGTAAGCCATCGCGGGCAGCCTGCGCAATTTTCGCGCTTTTCAAAAGGGCTTTGGAAGGGATGCAACCGGTGTTGAGACAATCGCCCCCCATCTGGTGCGCTTCGACCAGTGTGACCTTCGCTTGGGCCATTGCGGCGATGTAGGAGGAGACCAACCCCGCCGCCCCCGCCCCGATGACGATTAGGTTGCGATCGAAACGGCGCGGCTTTTTCCAATCAGCGCGCACGGATTTTCTTTGCGCCCGCAACCAGCATCCGAGCAATCCACGGAAACAGACCGAGAAGGACAAAAGACCCGATCAGTGTCGGCGACAGCAATCCTGCGGTCGAATCAATCGCGCCAATCTGCGTGCCCGCATTGACGAAAACGATCGTCGCCGGCAGCATCCCGATCTGGCTGATCCAGTAAAAGGTGCGCGCAGAAATGCGTGTCAGCCCCATCACAAGGTTGACGACGAAAAAGGGAAAGAGCGGGATCAGCCGGATTGTAAACAGGTAGAATGCGCCATCGCGGGCGATGCCGTCATCAATGGCTTTCAACCGATCGCCGAACTTTCCCTGAACCCAATCCCGCAGCACGAAACGTGAAGACAGAAAAGCAAGCGTCGCGCCGATCGTCGACGCGAAGGAAACGAGGATCGTTCCCGTCACGACCCCGAAGAGCGCGCCGGCAATCAGCGACATGATTGCCGCCCCAGGCAACGAGAGCGCGGTCACCCCGACATAAAGCAGAAAGAACCCGCCTATATACAAGGCCGGCGCCGCATCCTTTGCTGCGATGATTTCGGCCTGCTGCGCCTTGAACTGATCAAGGCTAAGATATTGGCCGAGATCGAACCAGAAATAAGCAAGAATCGCCGCGGCCAGCAGCGCGAGGAGCGCCAATCGCTTGTTCATGGCTGTCGCCGCCCTGTCCTGTCAGTGGTCAGAATGGAACGTCGTCGTCAAGGTCGTCGGCAAAACCGCCGCCGCCAAAGCCGGAAGATCCGCCCTGCCAGTTGCCGCCGCCCTGACCGCCACCTGCACCGCCACCGGAGGGCGCACCGCCACCCCAGCCGCCGCCGGAACCGCCGCCACCTTCACCGCCACCCAGACGGTCGAGCATGACAAGCTTGCCGTCAAAACCGCCAACCGAGATTTCGGTCGTGTAGCGATCATTGCCGCTTTGATCCTGCCATTTACGCGTGCGCAGCTGGCCTTCAATATAGACCTTCTGCCCCTTGCGCAGATAGCGTTCGGCGACACCTACCAGCCCGTCCGACTGCAACACCACCTGGTGCCATTCGGTACGTTCTTTCTTTTCCCCGGTCTGGCGATCCTTCCAGTCTTCCGAAGTAGCGATACGCAAATTGGCAATGCGGCCGCCATTCTGGAAACTTTTGACTTCCGGGTCCGCGCCCAGATTGCCTACCAATATCACCTTGTTGACGCTGCCCGCCATGAATGTCCCTCGTCTTTCGAAATTCGGATTCTGCAATCAGCTATAAGCCGAAGGCGCGGGCTGTCCAATAGGTTATACCGGCGGCAGCATATGCCAGCGCAAAGAGATAAGTGACCATGAAGATCGGCCACTTCCATCCATTAGTTTCACGCCGGGTAACCGCGATGGTCGAAATGCATTGCGGTGCAAAGACAAACCAGGCGAGAAAGGCAAGCGCAGTTGCCAACGACCAGTTTGTGGCCAACTGGGGGCCAAGATTGGCAGCAGCTTCTTCTTCGTCAGCCGCATTCACGGCATAGACGGTGCCCAGTGCAGCCACAGCAACCTCGCGGGCGGCCATCGCCGGGATGATTGCCAAGGCGATGTCATGGTTGAAACCAATAGGCTCGACCACAGGTTCGATGACCGAGGCAATCCGTCCCGCCGCCGAATACTCAACCTGGCTTTCGGTTGAACCGACAGGCACTTTCGGAAAACTGAGCAAAACCCAAAGGATGACGGTTGCTGCAAAGATGATCGTACCGGCGCGGCGAAGGAAGAGCCATGCACGCTGCCATAGACCAAGCGCGATGTCGCGCAGACGCGGTAATTGGTAGCGCGGCATTTCAATGAGGAAGCTGCCACCGCGACTACCCGTTACGAAGCGCTGTATAACTGCAGCAGCCAGCATCGCCCCCACAATCCCAGCGATATAGAGAATGAAGAGCACCAGTCCCTGCAGACCGATACCGGGGCCGACGCTACGTGCCGGGATGAAGGCCCCGATAATCAGCGTATAGACCGGAAGACGTGCCGAACAGGTCATCAATGGCGCGATCAATATGGTCGCCAGCCGTTCTTTTTGATCCATGATCGTCCGCGTCGCCATGATACCCGGAATGGCGCAGGCAAAGGAGGAAAGCAGCGGAATGAAGCTGTGCCCCGACAACCCGACGGCCGCCATCATCCGGTCCATGACGAACGCCGCGCGCGTCATATAGCCAGTTGCCTCAAGCAACAGGATGAAGAGGAAGAGAATAAGAATCTGCGGCAGGAACACCACCACGGCCCCGACACCCGCAATGATTCCTTCAGTCAGGAAAGCGCGCAGAAGGTTATCAGGCATATAGCCGTTGATCACCTCGGTCAGCACAGCGAAGCCGCCTTCTATCCAGCCGATCGGCGCTTCGGACCATGCATAGACCGCCTGAAACATCACGAAAAGCAGTGCGAGCAGGACGACGATGCCACCGACAGGGTGCAGCAGCACATTGTCGAGACGGCGGGTCCATTGCCGGGTCTGGGTTTCCCTGACGATGGCTTTGCGCGCGATCGCATGTGCGCGCTGTGTGATCGCCTTGCGATCTGCCACCGGCTGCGCCTCACGCATCGCAGCCCCACGCAAGACATCACCCAAGGCGGAGAGTAGATCGTTCAGGCCACGTTTGCGCACCGCGACGGTTTCCACCACCGGCACACCGAGTTCGGCGGAAAGCACGGCCGCATCCAATTCAAGGCCATCGCGCTGCGCAAGATCGACCATGTTGAGCGCAACCACAACTGGCAGGCCTTCCGCGATCAGTTCAATCGCGAAGCGCAGATGGTTGTCGAGATTACCGGCATCGAGAACGATCACCAGCGCATCGGGACGACGCTGACCTGCGAAATTGCCCCGGACGACGTCGCGCGTAACAGCCTCGTCCAGGCTGTCGGGCAGAAGGCTGTAAGCACCGGGCAAGTCGAGCAATTCGACTGGCCGCCCGTCGGGAAGCGCAACACGCCCCGACTTTCGTTCAACGGTAACACCAGGATAATTGGCAATTTTCTGCCGGGCACCGGTCAGCGCATTGAACAAAGCCGACTTGCCGGCATTGGGATTGCCGACGAGGGCGACAAGCGGCGTAGCGGCGGTCATGCAGAAATCTCGCAAATAATCGCTTGCGCGACCTTACGGCGCAGCGCGACCGTCATCCGGCCAACGCGCACCGCAATAGGATCACGCCAGAAAAGGATACCGCGATGCAACGGGCTGACGGTTGCGCCGGCATCAACGCCGAGCGAACGCAGGCGGTGCCCTTCGCTATCGGGAATCGATTCCCAATCAATCGAGATGATGCGCGCACTGGCACCAAGAGGCAGAATATCCAGATTCACCCCGCCCTTTTGCAAACGCTTCTCAATAAAAGCAAGCAGGGAATGTGACTATATCACTTTGATCGCGAGGGACGCGCGCGAACGGCTTTCACCGCGGCGGATAACGCAACCGTCCGATGAAGCGTGACAGGCTGGGCCGATGTTCACTGCGGCCTTTCAACTGTGTCTTGGCCTTTTCGAACTGCATCACATTGTCGATCCGACGGTCGAGAAAGGCGCGCGTGTCCGCATAATCATCGCTGTCGTCGTTGACGAAGGTCAGCAGCGTCGAGAGATAGACCGCCGAGAGTGTCGCGCGCTTCGTATAATGGTTAAAATCGGTGGCCGTGTCACCGGCAAGCCGCCACATGCGGTCGGCGCTGCGCCAGCCGATTCGCGAGGCCCGTGCAAGATTCTGGGGCATGGCCATTATTGCTTGCGCGCGGCGCAGCCCTTCGCGGTCAGGTGCCATGATGTCGAGCCTGGTAGCAATAAGCGACGTGATGCGATTTCGGATTTTCATGGCATTGAGTGTGTCAGGCGGCAAGCGGCGGACCATTTCTGCGTCAACAGAGCCGATCCATGCATCGATCAATTCCATCGCTCCGCCTTTCAGCGCGAGGTTCGCCAGATCCGGATCGACATCAACCTCAAAAGCCGACGATTCGACGGCCGCTTCGCTCCAGCCATCAAAGGCCGCATTGGCCGCAAGGCGCGGCGCGATTGCGTCACGGATTTCGTCGAGCGTGGGGTCGGCTGGAAGAGGGGCTAGAGACATGCGTCCCATTTAGGGCTTTGACCGTGCATCGGCAAGCCGCACCAGCACCAGCGCCGCCATCACCATCGCCCCGCCTACATAATCCAGCAGCGTCAACGCTTCATCAAAGGCCGCCCATCCGACAAAGGCCGCAAACGCAGGTTGAAGCAGCAGCGCGAGACCGATGATCAACGGGCTGAAATGCGGCAACGCATAGGTCAGGAAGCCTTGGCCGAGAACCTGACTCGATATGGCGAGCGCAATCAGCGGCAGCCAGTTGCCGGGCATGATCTGTTCGCCGGCGATCCAGGCCACCGGTAACATAAACATTGCCGCCGAAGCCGAAGCAAGCGCCAGGGAAGACCAGCTTTCGCTGCTTCCGCGCACCCGCAACATCGCGAGCAGGTAGAAGGTATAGAAAAGCCCAGCGATCAAGCTAAGCACATCGCCTTCAAAATGTTCAGGCGATAAATCTAAACTCTGCCCCATCAGCATCGCCGCACCGGAAAAGGCCAGCAATATCGCCATCGCCTGCAAGGGCTGTGGTAATTTGCGGGCGAGGATGATGCCATAAATTGCGAGCAAAAGACTAGCGCAGTTCGCCAATAAAGTCGCGTTGCCGAGCTTCGTCTTGAAGATGCCGAAATGCCAGGCGATGATATCGATCGCGAAGAAAAACCCCGCCAGCAGCACCAGCCCGAGCATGGGCCGCGGCATCGCCCTGATGCGAAAGCCCGCACGATAGCCGATAAAGGCAAGGATTGGCACAGCCAGCGCCAGCCGCCAGAAACCGGTTGCGATCGGACCGGTATCGGCAAGCCGGACGAGCGGTGCCCCGAATGCGACGCACACATTGCCGGCAATAAGCGCTGCAAATGCAAGCACCGGTGCAGCTGGATAGTTTTGCTTCGCAGTCATAAACCCCCGTTGCGTTTTGCAACCCGTATCCGCATGTATGCGTAAAGCGAAGCAAATAGGGAAAGCCTAATCATATGACCACCAGCCTTTTCGATCCGATCCAACTTGGCGCGATCCACGCACCCAACCGCATATTGATGGCCCCGTTGACGCGCGGACGCAGCGAAGGTGTGCATGTTCCGATCAGCGCGCTGAAGGCCGAATATTATGCGCAGCGGGCGGACGCAGGGCTGCTCATCGCCGAAGCAACCGGCATCAGCCAGGAAGGCTCTGGCTGGCCCTCCGCCCCGGGCATCTGGTCTGCCGAACAGGTGGAGGCATGGAAGCCGGTGACCGATGCGGTGCACAAGGCTAATGGCCGCATCATCCTGCAGCTTTGGCATATGGGGCGGTTGGTGCATTCGGATTTCCTTGGCGGCGGTCAGCCGGTTTCTGCTTCGGCGACCACCGCGCCTGGTTTTGCCCACACTCATGAAGGCAAAAAGCCCTATGTAGAGGCGCGCGCCCTGCGCCTTGATGAAATCCCGCGGTTAATCGAAGATTATGCGAAAGCTGCGCGCAATGCGATGGCCGCGGGCTTTGACGGTGTGCAGATCCACAGCGCTAACGGCTATCTGCTCGACCAGTTCCTGCGCGAAAATTCGAACCTGCGCGATGATGATTATGGTGGTCCTGTCGAAAACCGTATCCGCCTGACCAGCGAAGTCACCCAGGCAGTCGTCGATGCCATTGGTGCCGATCGCACATCGGTGCGCTTGTCTCCGAACGGCGAGACCCAAGGTTGCGACGATTCAGACCCCGTCGCCCTGTTCACCGCAGCCGCCGCTGCTCTGCAGAAAATCGGTATCTCGTTCCTCGAACTGCGCGAACAGAAAAGCTTCGGTGATTTCGGCGCAACCGACGTGCCGCCGGTGTCGCCCGCGATCCGCAAGGTCTTCACAAATCCGCTGGTCCTCAACCAGGAATATACATTGGAAACCGCACAGGCCGACATCGCAAGCGGCCTGGCCGATGCCATCAGCTTTGGCAGGCCGTTCATTTCGAACCCCGATCTTGTCAGCCGTCTGCGTCAGGGCGCACAGGTTGCGCCGGACAATTTCAAGACCTGGTACAGCCCTGGCCCCGAAGGCTATACCGACTATCCAACGCTAGAAACGGCTGCGGCCTGATCCATGACAGAGGCGGGCCTGCTGCCACTGCTGCTGGGACCCGCCTCCATTTTTGCGCTCGCCGCCTTGGCCGAACTTATCTGGCCGCGGCGGGTGCTGCGATTTGACCGGGCGTGGCGCTGGAGCACCGGAGCACTGCTTTTCGTCAGCAACCGGGCAACCATCAGAGTGCTTTCGCTGCTCGTCACCCTGCCGGCTGCGTCGCTCTGGGCCGAAAGCGAAGGGATCGGCCTGTTGCGACTGGTCGACTTGCCAATTTGGGCCGAAGTCGGGCTTGCCTTTATCATGCTCGATTTCGCGATGTGGCTGCAACATCTGCTCATGCACCGCGTGCCGATACTCTGGCGGATGCACAAGGTGCACCACGCGGACCCCGATCTTGATGTGTCCACCGCGATCCGCTTTCACCCTTTCGAAATCGCTGTGTCATTGCTCTGGAAGGCGGCATGGGTCATCCTGCTCGGTACCCCTGCATTCGTCATCCTTGCGTTCGAGGCGTGGCTTACGGCCAATGCCGCATTCAATCATGGCAATATCGAATTGCCGCCTAGGCTCGACCGCTGGCTGCGCCGTCTGCTGGTTACGCCGGACATGCATCTTGTCCACCACAGCACCGAATTAGGCGAGCAACAAAGCAATTACGGCTTTGCCTTAAGCCTGTGGGACCGCGTGTTCGGGACCTATGCCATCGAATCAAAAAGTGGGCGCGATATGCAAGCAATTGGGCTTGCCGAACTCCAGGATACGCAGCCAACGAGGATCCTTCATGCATTGCGGTTTCCGTTGACGTAGCGTCATAGAGGCAACGCTAAAGTGTGTTGACGATCGCCAGACAAAAGCGCAGTTCTCCCGCATGGGAGATAGGAAAATGGCATCTTTTCGTCATATTGCGCTCGGTACCGTTGCAGCGGTTGCGGTCGGAGCGGGGCTTTATTGGGGCTGGGGCAAGTTTTCGGAGAGCCGTGAGGCCGGCCGCGCTGCCGATGTCCAAGCTGCAAATGACGCCGAAGTAACCATTGGCGTCGCGACCAAATTGCTGTGGGGCGACACACATCTTCATACCGCCAATTCGATCGACGCCTTTGGTTTCGGGGTGAAGCTTGGTCCCGAAGAGGCTCTGCGCTTTGCGCGCGGCGAAGAAGTTACCTCGACCTGGGGAATCAAGGCGAAGCTATCCCGCCCGCTCGACTTCCTTGTGATCGCGGACCATTCGGGCGGCCTTGGCGCGACCCGCGCGCTCTATGAAGCGCCGCGTTTCATGATCAAGGACAAAACGCTGCTGCGCTGGCATGACATGATGCACGAAGGGCCCGAAGGCATGCAGCGCGTCACCGCTGAGTTGATCAACATGGCCGGCGATGGCGGTCTTGGGAAATTATTCCCACGCGAAGAATCACGAAAGAACACGGCCAAGATCTGGCAAGGGCATACCGCGATTGTCGAACGTTACAACACGCCCGGCAAATTCACTGCCTTCATGGGTTTTGAATATACGCTGATGCCCAATGGCGACAATTTGCACCGCGTCGTCATGTTCCGCGATGGAAAGCCGCGCGCCGACACGGTGCTGCCATATGATCCCACAGCAGAAGAGACCGAAACGGTCGACAAATTGTGGGACTATATGGATACCTATGAGAAAAAGACCGGCGGCAAAATGCTGGCTATCCCCCATAATAGCAATGTGTCGAACGGACTGATGTTTGAAATGGTCGGCCCTGGCGGCGGACCGATGACGGCAGATTATGCACGTCGCAGAGCTTCACGTGAACCGCTGGTCGAAGTGACGCAGATCAAGGGCGACAGCGAAAGCCATCCCTTTCTCTCACCCAATGACGAATTTGCAGGATTTGGCGACGCCGGGTGGGACACCGGCAATCTGACCATGCAGCGCGCCAAGACGCCCAACATGCTGGGCGGCGATTATGTGCGTGAAGCCTTGAAGCGCGGACTGGCAATCGAAGCGAAAACCGGCGTCAATCCATATAAGCTCGGCATGATCGGTTCTACCGACAGTCACACCGCACTCGCCACAGGTGACGAGGATAATTTTTTCGGCAAGCATTCGGGCGGCGAACCCAATGCGCGGCGTGCATCTGATCCGCAAAATCTGGGCACCCGTGCAGGGCGTATTGGCTGGCATTATCTGGCAGGTGGTTATGCTGCGGTCTGGGCAACTGCGAACACTCGCGCAGCGATATTCGATGCGATGATGCGCCGCGAGGTCTATGCGACCACCGGCCCGCGGATGCAGGTGCGTGTCTTTGGTGGATGGGATTTTACTAGCAAAGACTGGGTGGGCGATTGGGTCAAGAACGGCTATGCCCGTGGCGTTCCAATGGGTGCAGATTTGAAACCCGGCCGCGGCAAACCTAGCTTCCTGATTTCTGCACTGAAAGACCCCGATGGCGCCAATCTCGATCGGGTGCAGGTAGTCAAAGGCTGGGTCGATGCGTCAGGCAAAATGCAGGAACGGATATTCGATGTCAGCTGGTCTTCACCCGAAAAGCGCAAGCTGATCGGCGGCAAGCTGACACCGGTGGGTGATACAGTCGATATTACCAAGGCAAGCTACAGCAACAGTATTGGCGCACCTGAACTGCGGACCGTTTGGAGCGACCCGGAATTCAACCCGGCCCAGCGCGCCTTTTACTATGTCCGCGTGCTCGAAATCCCGACCCCGCGCTGGGTACTGTTTGATCGCATACGTTATGGCGCCAAATTGCCGGCGAACGCTGAACTGAAGTCACAGGAACGCGCCTACACATCGCCTATCTGGTATGTTCCGAAGGGGTAATCCTGCGCACCGAAAAGAGCGGGCGGGGTAGCTTCACTCCGCCCATTGCTTGTTCAACGCCATGTCGGGATCGACAATGACCATCAAGCGGCGCATTGCAATATGGGCAAGGCGTTGCACCTCGACCTTGCGGCGCGCGGGTGCCAGCGGCGCAAGTGCAGCCGGACGGATGATTTCAGCGCCATAGGCATCCGCGACAATCAATCCGGTCCGCGCCGGCAAAAATCCCTCGCCCTCGATCGGCGCATGATCGAAACCTGCGGGCACCGCCCAGAAGAAACGGTCACAATAATCCAGATATTCGGGCCATTTCTGGTCGCCGAGCAGATCGGAACGCGAGACCTTAATCTCGACAATGATCACCTCTCCCTTGGCGTTAAGCCCCATCAGATCAGCACGCCGATTGTTGCGCAGCGCCACTTCGGGTTGCACCATGATCTGGTTACGCAGGAATAGGCGGCTGACTCCGCGGGCGACCGCTGCCGAATCGATTGCGGGAATGGAGGATACGCTTGCCATAACCACGAATTAGAACGAAGGAAGAACAAGATAAAGCCCTTTCTGGCTTGGCAGCATGTCGCCGCACCGATAGGGTCAGCGCTATGAAAGAGAAATCAATCGCCGAGTTGGCCGCCGAGCAGGGCGGGTTCAATCCCGAACTTGCTATAAGGTTCATGGGCACGGCCGGGCATGGCGGATTCCTTGGCATGGATTATGTCGGCCACGGCAATGATTGGGTTGAACTGTCGCTCAATTGGCGCGAGGAACTGGTCGGCGACCCCGATACTGGGGTTCTCGCCTCAGCCGTGGTGATCAGCCTGATGGATAATGCGACGAGCATGGCGATCTGGACACGCCTCAACGAATTCAGGCCGCAGGTAACGATGGACCTGCGCGTCGATTATCTGCGTCCATCACCAAAAGGCGCACGGGTTTTTGGCCGGGGCGTCTGCTATCACCTGACCCACAGCGTCGGCTTTGTCCGCGGTGTCGCGCATAATGGCAATATTGACGAGCCTCTGGCCCATGTCAGCGGCACCTTCATTCGGGTGGGGGATCGTCTAGGATGAGCACACAACCCTTAACTAGAGCGCAACTGCCACCCTACGCCCGGGCGCTCGACATGGCGATCATCGGGCTACATAATGGCGCACCGCTGATCGAAATGCCTTTTGCCAATAAGGTGCAGGGACGCCCCGGCTTCCTGCATGGAGGTGCGATTTCCGGCTTGCTGGAAATGGCAGCGGTGGCTGCTGTCCAGCATGCGCTGCACCAGCGCGGCGATCATGATACCCGTTACAAGCAGGTCAATGTGACAATCGATTTCATGCGGGGCGGCCTTCCCCAAACGACCTATGCCGTGGGTGAAATCGTACGACTTGGCCGGACGATGGCCAATGTCGAAGCCCGCGCTTGGCAGGATGATCCGGCAAAACCGACCGCCATGGCCTATCTGCACTATCTGCTGAAACGCGATTAAGCGCTACCGCCCCAAATATAGCGAAGATCAGGCTTCGCCGTGGGTTTCGACCAAAGCGGCGACCAAAGCTTCTTCTGGGGTCTTGCCGCCCCAGATGATGAACTGGAACACCGGGTAAAAACGCTCACATTCATCGAGCGCAACATCGATGATCGTCTGCGCCTGATCGATTCCCAGCAAACCATTGGGCGGCAACAGGCTGCCATGGCGGAAAAGCAGTAACCCGTTCGATGACCAGAGATCGAAATGGCCAATCCATAGTTGTTCGTTGATCAGCCCGAGCGCCTTGTAAACGGCGTCGCGCTTGTCGCTCGGCACGGTGACGTCCGGCATCACGAGTAATTGCAGGGCATTGTCTTCTTCACGCCAGATCGCCCGGATCTGATAGCTGGTCCAGCTGCCCTTGAACTCGGCGCTTACTTCTTCGTCGCTTACAGGCTCAAATTCCCAGCCGCGGGCATCGAACAGCGCGGCCAACATATCGAGCGGCGCGGTTTCTTCGCGCTCGAACTCGGCAAAATCTTCGTCCTGATCGCGCATTACGGCCCTATTACTATGTTATATTCCGTAAATGCCCTTCGACGGACTCGCGCGCAATAGACCTGCGCCGAAACGGCGCATTAGTCTGTGGGCGATCTGTGGATAAGGCCGCGCGGCGGGCTTAGCTGCGTGGCGCGGCTTTCTTGCGTGGAGCAGCCGAACCGGCCGAAGCCGTGCTGAGCGCAGCCTCCAGTGCGGCAACACGGCCCTTCAATTCTTCCGACTCTGCGCGCGCCGTTGCCGCCATCTGCTTTACCGCGTCAAATTCTTCGCGGCTAACAAGATCCATACCAGCAACCCATTCGCGCGTGCGTTCGCGAAAGCCGGCCTCAGCCTCACGCCCCATACCCGCAACCGTTCCGGCAACGCCGTTCATGAATTTCGAAAGATCGTCAAAAATGCGCTTGTCGCTCTGCATGGGTCAAACTCCGATTTCGGAAGAGGCTGCAGGAACATATAGGCGCTCTGCATCCGGGTTCAATTGATCGATCTGGTAATTGAGGATCGCGGCAAAGCTAAGCCAGGCGAGATAAGGGACCATTAGCCACGCCGCCAGCGCGCGGATACGGCCGAAAACCAACGTCGTCACCAGCGCGGAAATCCAGATTGCCAGCAGTAGGTAAAAGGCAGCGCTGACTTCGTGGCGGCCAAAGAATAAAGGCGACCAGAAAAGGTTCAGCGCGAGTTGGAGCAGGAACAGGCCGATGGCAATGCCGCGCAGCCGCGCACCACGTGCGTTGAGGATGATCGCGAGCGCAATTCCCATCAACAAATAGAGAATTGGCCAAACAACACCGAACAGCCAGCCGGGCGGCTGCGCCTCGGGCTTCACCAACTCCGCGAACCAGGCATTATCCTCACCCGATCCGGAAACCGTTCCCGACAAAAACCCAAGCAGCATGATTGCCGGCACGACAACGAGCGCCCAGCGCACGAATGACATGCGCAATTGCGAAGCTGATGCAAGCTGGCTCATTTCTCTCCTCCGACAGAATCATCTGCAAAGGCAATTCTTACGCACGGCACGCCGATACGACAAGGCCGCTCGCCCTTTTGGGGCAAGCGGCCTGTCCTGTTTTCAAACGCTTGGCGCGGATCAGGCCTTGCGGCTGCCCGAAAGACCCATCGAACCAAAGGCACCTGCCTTTACTTCGCCGCTGATGCTGTCGCCATCAACAGTGGCGGTGCAATCGAGCGTCATCGGCATGGGCACGGTCATGTCCATCTTCCAGCTGATCGTATTGCCGTCCACGCTACCGCTGGCGATGTCCATCGAACCGAGGCTGCCGGCCATCTTGCCGGTGAAGCTGCCGCCATCGCTATTGATGGTAAGCACCGACTTCTGGTCGCCCATCGGGCTCTTTACAGTGACATCCCAGTCGCCATCTACTGCTGCCATTTACCTTCTCCTATTTGCTTCGGGGGTTAATTTGCATTGGTGTCAGCAGACTTAGCAGCTTCACCCTGCATTTCAATCGGCAATCCCAGCGCCTCAAGCTGCGGCTTTACCTTGGCCGCATCGCCCACAACAACCCAGGTCATATTGTCGATATCGATCTTCGACTTGAACGTTTCGGTCATGGCCTCGGGCGTCATCGCCTGATACTTGCCAGCCAACTGTTCAGCATAGTCGAACGGACGCTTGAACAATGCATCGGCTCGCATCTGGTTGAGCACCGCCGACGACTGTTCATAGCTACCGGGCAGTTCCAGAATGTTGCTGACAACCGTTGTGTCGCGCTCTTCCTTCGTCACCGGCTTGGCACCCGCCAGATCCTTTGCTTGGTCAATCAACACTTTGAGCGACGGACCGGTCTGGTTGGTCTGGACTGGCGCCTGAATGACGAAGGACACTCGATCCTCATTCCCGCCCACGCCCGAACGGACGCCATAGGACCAGCCCTTGGTTTCACGCAGGTCCATGTTGATCCGCGAGGTGAAATCGCCGCCGAAAATCTCGTTCGCGCTGCGCAGCGTGAGCAAGTCGTCGCTACCCTTTGCGTCAAGCACCTTGCCACCAAGGATGAACGACTGCG
The DNA here is from genome assembly GCA_035196065.1 of Sphingobium sp. Taxonomy (NCBI): domain Bacteria; kingdom Pseudomonadati; phylum Pseudomonadota; class Alphaproteobacteria; order Sphingomonadales; family Sphingobiaceae; genus Sphingobium; species Sphingobium sp. The sequence continues at coordinate 941,964 of CP136575.1, read as the reverse complement.
GTGAGTTGGGCCGGTCGATCAGCATCACCCGAGCCTTGGGAGCGGGCAGAGCCACGTCGAAATTCTTTGCAGGTGCAGCTGCGCTTTCAGGCTTCCACTTTCCGAACTGCTTGTTGAGCAGTTGCGTGATTTCCTTCAGGCTGGTGTCGCCGACCACGAAAATCTCGGCCTTTGCAGGATGGATCCAGCCATTGTGGAATGCGGCGACATCCTCGCGGGTTAGCTGGCGAACTGCTGCTTCATCGCCGGTACCGGTCTGCGGTCCGCCATAGGGATGCGCCTTGCCAAAGATCATCTGCGGCAGCGCGCGCAGCGCGATACCCTGCGGCTGGTTCTTTTCGCCAGCGATCCGCGTCAACTGCTGGATGCGCACCCGTTCCAGATCCTTGGGCGCGAAAGCCGGGTTCTTGACGACATCAGCCAGAAGATCGATCGACGCAGCAAGGTTCGGCTTTACGGCCCGCAGGCTGGCAATCGTGCGATCCTGGGTCGAGCTGACATTGATGTCCGCACCCAGGCGCTCTTCGGTTTCGGCCAGCTGGGTTGCCGTTAGGCTGGTGGTGCCTTCGGTCAGCAGATTGCCCATGATGTTCGATACGCCGCGCTTGTCGACAGGATCGGCGGCATAGCCAGCGTTAAAGCTGACGGCCACGCGCACGGCAGGGACAGCAGCACGGCGCGCGAAATGCACCTTGATGCCATTTTTCAGAGTGCCGGTTTCAACCGCCGGAAAATCCAGCGGAGGATTTGTGCCGGGCGCGGGCATCTTGCTGCGGTCAGCGGTTACTGCGCCGCCAGCCGCCGGCCCGTCGCTTCCGGGCGCGACATAAAAGGCCGGCGCAGAGAGCGTTCCGGTGCGCGCGCCGCCGCCCGAGGCGACTTCCTTATAGGCTTCGCGCTCACCCGGGGTGACGCGGATTTCGAGCACCGGGCGGGTCAACCATTTCTGCATTGCGGCCGTAACGGTTTCCGGCTTCAGCGCGGCCAGCCGTTCCAGCTCTTTCTTATAATAGTTGGAATCGCCCGTGTAGAGTTGACCTTCAGCCAGAGCGACGGCCTTGCCGCCAAAACCGCCAACCTGTTCAAGGCCGTCAATCCGATCAGCAGCCTCGCTTGCCGCAACGCGCTGGACCTCATCGGCGGTCGGACCCTTGGCGATGAAATCGGCCATGACTTCATCGAGCCGCTTGGCAAGCGCATCGGCATCGCCGCCGGGCTTCACATCAGCTTGCACCCAGAAAAGGCTGCCGTGGACGAAAGGCAGCACGAAGGAGGAGACGGAGACCGCCTTCTGTTCTTCACGCACAAGAATATTGTCGAGACGTGAGCTTGCGAGGCCACCAAGCACCGATGCACCGGCACGCAACGCAGTGAATTCAGGATCAGCAAGACCCGGAACAACCCAGTTGCGGTAGATGCGTGTGGTCGGCACCTTGTCCTTCATGTCGATACGGACAGGCTTGTCGAGCGTGGTGATCGGCGCATTGACGGGAGGTACATCGCGACCCTTCGCGATATCGCCGAACCATTTTTCAACCAGCGGCTTAGCTTGTGCGGCATTTACATCACCGGCAAGCACCAGAACGGCATTATTGGGCCCGTAAAAATCCTTGAACCACTGTTTGAAATCATCAAGCTTCGCCGCCGACAGATCCTCAAGGCTGCCGATCGTGTCATGATGATAGGGGTGGCCTTCGGGAAAAAGCGCAGCCGAGCGGGCATAGTCGACAAGACCAAAGGGCTGATTGTCGCCTTGGCGTTTTTCGTTGGAAACGACGCCGATCTGGTTCTTCACCGCTTCTTCGGTCAACCCGCCAAGCAGGTGGCCCATACGGTCGCTTTCAAGGAAGAGCGCGGATTCGAGTGCGCCGGTCGGCACCGTCTGGAAATAATTGGTGCGATCAAGCCAGGTCGTACCGTTCAGGTCGGTCGCGCCAATCTGCTTGGTATATTGGAAATAGTCGCCGGGGGCATTTTCGCTGCCGTTGAACATGATATGCTCGAAAAGATGGGCAAAACCCGTCTGGCCCTTGGGCTCATGCTTTGATCCGACGCCGTACCAGATCGACACTGCAACAACCGGCGCCTTGCGGTCCTCGTGGACAATGACGGTCAGGCCATTGTCAAGCTTGAACACCTCGTGCGGGATGCTCACGGTCTTGACCAGGTCCGCTACCGGTGCAGGTGCCGGCACCTTTTGCGCGACCGCAGCACCCGAGAGCGCGATTGTGGATGCGGCAAGCGCCAGCGTCAATTTACGGATCATATATGCTCTCCTCAGCGAAACTTGCTTCCGTTTTCAGGCGAATGCGAATGGATATAGTTGCGAATGCGGCGATTCCAATGCGGGTAAATCCCTTTTCGACCAATGGGCGAACAACACCGATAATCGTTTTCACATGATCGGTTTCACGGACGGTAGCGCCGCTTTGCATTTTTCAGCGCGTCGGCCCATTCGAAATGCACCGGCTTGTACTTGCCAGCAACAAACAGCTTCATCTGGTCGGTATAATGGGGCGATTCCGGGCGGCTGGTAGCCGCGCCATAGGGCTGGATCGATTCCGACACGACCTTACCCGCCTTGTCCCAGCGGACCAGCATGACGAAGCTATCGCCATGGCGCACACGCATCTTGCCATCAGGTTGGTCTGCATCCCACATCGTGGTCGCGCGCAGCGTATCATTGCCGCCCATTATCGGCAGATCCACCTTGCCGCGCCGCAACCGCTGGATATCTCCCAATGCCGGATCAATGCGCCCGTAACGTTGGTTGAATTCATCAACCACCTGCTGCAGCGTTTCACGCGGATCGGGAAGCGGTTCACCCCGCCAGTTCAATCGGGCAGCCTGGCGGATCAGCCGTTCAGCGATCGCATCGGCCCGACCCTTACCGTCGCTCGACCAATCCCAGCCGGCGAGCAGTTTCTGCGCCTCGGCGAGTTTCGGATCATCCTTGACGTCTGCCGCCAGCAGGCTGTCCATCCAGCCCTTGACCCAACTCGATTTAGCATAGCGCGTGTCCATCTTGATCGCGACCAACTCCTCAGGCGTGATCGAGCGGTCGGCCATCATCAGCGCTGTGCCCTGGATACCGCGATTGGTCATCCCCAATTCGATGCCTAGATAGGGCGATTGCTTCGCGGGATCGAGTTCGGAACCAGGCCCCGCGGCGAGATAAGGGGTGTTGTTCGCATTTTGCACAAAGCCCGATGCCGGCGCGACAATCTTCGGATAGCGCTCGAAGGGCACAGGGCCTTTCCAGACTGGCGCCGAAGTATCGCCGGGCAGTATCTTCGTATAGTCAAAGCCCGGTTTCCGGTCCGGGAACAGCGCATTGTAGACATAGGCAATGCGGCCTGTCTTGTCGGCATAGATGAAATTGGTGCCGGTAATGCCGCCAATGGACATAGACCGGGTCCATTCTTCCCAATTGGTCGCCTTGGTATTGCGATAATATTGTTCGACCGCCTTCACATTGTCGATACCGGCATAGCGGATTGCAAAGCTTCCCTTTGCGTTACGGATAACCGGGCCATGGACCGACCTGTAAAGGGTCTGCGGTACCGGAATGGTGAACCAGCCGAACTTTACCGGCAGCCAGACCCTTTCGGCCTGCAGTGGCAACCATTTGCCATCATAGCGGTATTTGTCGCCTGCATCGTTGAGCACGAGTTTGAAAATATCAACCAGATCAGGGCGGTTCACCGTGTTGGTCCAGCCAAGGTGCCGGTTATGGCCGAGCAGCACAAAGGGCGAGCCAGGGAACAACGCGCCAGCCATGTCGAGCCCCTCACCCGAATGCATCACCGCCTCATACCAGGCGACTTGCCCCTCCAGCGGCTGGTGCGAGTTGGAAATAAGCCAGGTCTTGCCATCAGCCATGCGACTGGGCGCGACCGCCCAAGCGTTCGAGCCGTTCATTTCCGGATCGCGACCGATCGGCGTCATTGCAGCCGCACTCTCCTTTGGCGGATCCTCGCCTTCGGTGAGTTTGCCGATATAATTGTCGAGCCCATAGAAAAAGGGTGCGCGCAGCACAAAGCCCGCGACGATATCCTTGCCGTTGACCGGGAAAAGTTTTGACAGCCGCACCTCTTCGGGATGCTTGGCGGCATAATGATTCAGACCGGCGGCATAAGCGTCAAGAACCGCGCGGACATCGGCAGGGATTTCGGCGTAGCGGCGCTCGACCGTGTCGCGCACGCCGAGCAGATGATAGACATAATCGACCTTCGCACCATCCTGGCCGGCAAGCGCACCATAGCGGCCACGCGTCATCGCAACGACCTCCTCAATGGTTACAAAATCATCCTCGCTATGGGCATAGGCAAGGCCATAAGCGGCATCGGCATCGGTTTTGCCATTAATGTGCGGAACGCCAAAGGCATCGCGTGCAATTTCTACGTCATAGCTGCGCTGGGCGGGCGGTGCAGTTTGTTCGGCTGCCAGTGGTTCCCAGAACATTGCCGTTGCAGCCGCCGTCGCGATCACAGTCGCGCCGCCCAAAAGCCATTTACGCTTCATTTCCATCTCCCCCATTACCGCTCTTGCTGACTGAGACCTCGAAGGCAGCAAACATGCCTGTCCTGCAAATGTGATCTTGTATCAAGTGCGGCTTCGCTTACATGTCGCGGAATAACCGAGTTTCAGGGAAAGGATAGCTTGTAAAATGCGTCGTCACATTATCGCGCTTGCGCTGGCCTCAGTTGCCATTCCGGCAGCCGCGCAATCGACCATCGGATCGGGGATCGAACCTTCAACCGTGGCCAATAGTCAGACCCGTCCGGTCGAATTTGCTGCCAAGCCCGGCGATGGCGGCGTTCTCGCTATCATCATGGGCAGCGCCGAACTGCCCGACACCGGCCTTGATGCCGCTAGTGCGGCCTCGGTGAAGGCGGCAGTGGCTGCAGCCAAGTTCGAGGGCAAGGCCGGCAACCATCTGTCACTGCGCGGCATCGGCAATTATGCGCGCATTTACCTGATGGGCACAGCAGGTGACGGCGATGCAGCAAAGCGGATGCGCGAAGCCGGCGGCAAGGCAGCGCAAGATCTGAAAGACGAAGCGCACACAATTTCGATCTCAGGTGGCCTTTCGTCTTCCGATGCAGCCGCAGTCGCACTGGGCTATAATCTGGGTCAATATCGCTTCGACCGTTACAAGACGGTCGGCAAAACCCCCCTGCCCACGCAGAAGGTCACCGTCGTAACCGCCGATCCGCGCGCGGCCGATAGTGAATGGCAGAACCGCGGTCGTGCACTTGTCGACGGCGTAACACTGTCACGTGATCTGGCGGCAGAGCCTGCCAATGTCCTCTATCCCGAAACATTTGTCACACGTGTTCGCGATGCCTTTACCGGCGTTGCCAATGTGAAGATCGAAGTGCTCGACGAGGCTGCAATGCGACGTCTCGGCATGGGCAGCATCGCTGGCGTCGGTCAGGGTTCGCGTCGCCCACCTCGCATGCTTCTTGTCGAATATAATGGCGGCGAAGGTGCACCCCTCGCGCTGGTCGGCAAAGGCATCACCTTCGATTCGGGCGGCACTTCATTAAAGCCGGGAGCAGGCATGTGGGAAATGAAGGCCGACATGTCCGGCGCCGCTTCGGTGATGGGTACGGCACTCTCGCTCGCCAAGTCAAAGGCCCCGGTTAACGTGGTCGCGGTTGCGGCACTGGCTGAAAACATGCCCGGCGGCAACGCCCAGCGGCCCGGCGATGTCGTTCGTACGATGAGCGGCAAGACGATCGAAATCCTCAACACCGATGCCGAAGGCAGGCTCGTGCTTGCCGACGCCAATGAATATGTCATTAGCACCCGCAAGCCTGCCGGCTTGGTCAATATTGCCACGCTGACCGGATCCATCGTCGCTGCTTTGAACGACGAATATGCCGGCCTTTTCGCGCGCGATGACAGCCTTGCCAGTGCAATTGCCACGGCGGGGAAGAACACTGGTGAGGAAGTGTGGCGGATGCCGCTGCACAAAAACTATGGTGACGACATGAAATCCGACATTGCCGACATCAAGAATGTCGTCGAAGGCGGCGGACCGGGCGCAGGCCTTGGCGCGCACTTTGTCGGCTTTTTTGTCGACCCGGCAACCCCCTGGGCGCATCTCGACATTGCCGGCGTCAACTGGGCCGATCGCAGCGACGCCTTGACCCCGAAGGGGGCCTCGGGCTGGGGCGTTCGCATCTTGGATGAACTAGCTCGCAACTGGAAGCCGGCGAAGTAACGCTTTTCCCCCTCCCGCCAGCGGGAGGGGACCTTCCTATCTCCCGATCATTGCTCACAGATCGCTGACGGGATTGGTCTTATCGACCGGCGTGTCGAAGCAGCCGCGACGATATTCAATCGGCAAAGACATCTGAATAAACTGAAGTTCCAATCCCGCAAATGCCGGATTTGGACAACCCACCCCCTTGTGTGACATAAATGCAACATTACATCTGCGCAGGAGGCTTCCTAAATTGTTTTTGGGGAAGCGATGACATGAGGGACTGGCAGATATGAATCTCGAAAAATTTACTGATCGGGCAAAGGGCTTTCTGCAATCGGCGCAGACAGTTGCGATCCGGATGAGCCACCAACGGATCGGACCCGAGCATCTGCTGAAGGCGCTGCTTGAAGATGAGCAGGGCATGGCATCCGGGCTGATCCGCGCGGCGGGCGGCGACGCCGCAACGGCGCTGCGGGAAACCGATGCGGCACTGGCCAAGGTGCCTGCTGTCACCGGTGGCGGCGCACAGCAACCCCCGGGCCTCGATAATGATGCGGTACGCGTACTCGATCAGGCCGAACAGGTCGCGCAAAAGGCTGGCGACAGCTTTGTCACCGTTGAGCGCATGCTCCTCGCGCTGGTGCTAGCGACCTCGACCAGTGCGGGCAAGGCACTCGCCGCAGCGGGCGTTCGCGCCGAAGGTTTGAATGCCGCGATCAATGCACTGCGCGGCGGCCGCACCGCAGATACGTCAGGCGCAGAGGATCGCTATGACGCGCTGAAGAAATTCGCGCGCGACCTGACCGAGGTGGCACGCGCGGGCAAGCTCGACCCGGTGATCGGCCGTGACGAGGAAATCCGCCGTACTGTCCAGATCCTTGCCCGCCGTACCAAGAATAACCCCGTGCTGATCGGCGAACCCGGTGTCGGAAAAACCGCAATCGCCGAGGGCCTCGCACTGCGCATCGCCAATGGCGACGTTCCCGATTCCTTGAAGGACCGCAAGCTGATGGCGCTCGATATGGGCAGCCTGATTGCCGGCGCCAAATATCGCGGCGAGTTTGAAGAACGGCTGAAAGGTGTTTTGGACGAGGTCAAACAGGCCGAAGGCGATATCATCCTGTTCATCGACGAGATGCACACGCTTGTCGGTGCCGGCAAGGGCGAGGGCGCGATGGACGCGTCGAACCTGCTAAAGCCGGCATTGGCGCGCGGTGAACTGCATTGCATTGGTGCCACCACGCTCGACGAATATCAGAAGCATGTGGAGAAAGACCCCGCACTGCAACGGCGCTTCCAGCCGGTTTTTGTCGGGGAACCGACGGTCGAGGACACCATTTCAATCCTGCGCGGTCTGAAGGAAAAATATGAACTGCACCATGGCGTACGGATCACCGACGGCGCGCTGGTGAGCGCAGCGACGCTTTCGCACCGCTATATCTCCGACCGTTTCCTGCCCGACAAAGCGATAGACCTGATGGACGAGGCCGCGTCGCGGCTGCGCATGGAAGTTGAATCCAAGCCCGAAGAAATCGAAAATCTCGACCGGCGGATCATCCAGCTGAAGATCGAGCGAGAGGCGCTGCAGAAAGAAACCGACGCCGCATCGAAGGACCGTCTGGCGACGCTCGAAGAAGATCTTGCTGTGCTGCAGCAGCAATCGGCCGACCTAACCAGCCGCTGGATGGCCGAAAAAGAGAAGATTTCGGCCGAGGCGCAAATCAAGGAACAACTCGATGCGGCCCGTATCGAGTTGGAACAGGCGCAACGCAGTGGCGATCTCGCCAAGGCGGGCGAGCTGCAATATGGCACGATCCCGGGCTTTGAACGGCAGCTTGCTGATGCCGTTGCAGTTGCCGGCAATGCCATGCTGCGCGAGGAAGTAACCGCTGAGGATATCGCCTCCGTGGTCAGCCGCTGGACCGGTATCCCAGTCGACAAGATGATGGCGGGCGAGCGCGAAAAACTGCTCAAGATGGAAGAATGGCTCGGCGCACGGGTGATCGGACAGCAGGATGCGGTCGGGGCCGTGGCAAAAGCTGTTCGCCGTTCGCGCGCGGGCCTGCAGGATCCGAACCGGCCGCTGGGCAGCTTCCTTTTCCTTGGCCCGACGGGTGTCGGCAAGACCGAGCTGACCAAGGCGCTCGCCGAATTCATGTTCGACGATGATAATGCGATGGTGCGCATCGACATGAGCGAATTCATGGAAAAGCACAGCGTCTCTCGGCTGATCGGCGCGCCTCCGGGCTATGTCGGCTATGACGAGGGCGGGGTGCTGACCGAAGCTGTGCGCCGTCGGCCCTATCAGGTGATATTGTTCGACGAGGTTGAAAAGGCGCATAGCGACGTTTTCAACGTGCTGCTGCAGGTGCTTGACGATGGTCGGCTGACCGATGGTCAGGGCCGTGTGGTCGATTTCTCGAACACGCTAATCATCCTGACCTCGAACCTGGGCAGCCAATATCTGGCCGCCTTGGGCGATGACGAAGATGTCGAAAAAGCCGAGCCGCAGGTGATGGAAGTCGTTCGCGCGCATTTCCGCCCCGAATTCCTGAACCGTCTAGACGAGATCATCCTGTTCCACCGTCTGGCGGCCCAACATATGGCCCCCATTGTCGACATCCAGCTCGGCCGGGTCAGCAAACTGCTGAAAGATCGCAAGATCGTCATCGAACTGACCGAAGCTGCGCGCAATTGGCTAGGCCGGGTCGGCTATGATCCGGTCTATGGCGCGCGGCCATTGAAACGGGCCATCCAGCGTCATGTACAGGATCCGCTGGCCGACCTGATCCTGCGCGGCGACGTGCCCGATGGATCAATGGTTCACATCGACGAAGGCGACGGCGCGTTGAAGTTTGCGGTCAGCTGATCAGCGCGATGGGGTGCGGATGTCGAAAGCGATGGTGAGCCGCTCGCCATCGTCAAACGGCACCGTCCCGTGCCACATTGTTGAAGGGAACAGTGCGAGCCGTCCGGGCTTGGGTTCGATCCGCAGATAAGGCGCAAGATCGAGACGCAGGTCGGGCGGCGGCGCACCCAGCTCGAGCCAACCGGCAGGCGCAGCCCCCAGATCGTCGGGCAGCGCGACATAGAGCGCCGAACTGATCCAGCCGACCGGGTGGGTATGGACGACATGGAAGCCCTGCGCGCCCAGCCGGACCGACCAGGCGCCTTCGAAATGCACCGCCCCTCTTAATGTACCAAGAAGGGGGTGGCCTTCGACATGCGCCGGCAAGACATCAACATAAGCGCGCACTGCATCGACAATATGCGCACGGATCGCCAGCAGTTGCGGCTCGGTGCGCAGAAAAAGATGCCCCTGCGTCTGCGTGCCGCCGCGCAGCGATTGTTCGGGCGGTGCGTGAGTCGAAAGGTGCAGGCGGCGCAGCAATGTCGCCAGTTGGTCAAGTTCGGTGTGCGATAGCGGCAGGTCGAAATGGCGAACGAACGGCGGATCGCCGTCGAGCCAAGCCGCGCGTGGATCCCCCAGCAGTCGCCAAATCGTACCCATATAGGGCCATGCCGCCCGCGCGGCCGGTCCGCCCAACAAGCCATGCGCCCGCTTTTCGGCACGATCCACCCGCCCCGTACGCAGACAGTGGCGAATTTCAGAGAGCGCGACGCCCGGATCGGCAAGGTCGGCAAGCCGGCTGAACAGTGCCTCCGCGCGATCATCGGCGCCGCTTTCGGTGGCGATATGCGCCTCTGCCGCATCCCATTCGATGCGATCGCCCAACCGGGCTCGGGCGCTGGCAAGGATCGCCTGCGCCCGCGACCAATCCTCGACCTGCGACACGGCACGGTAGAGTGCAAGGTACAGAGCAGGATCATCGGGAAAGCGGGTCAGCGCGGTTTCCAGCTCGCCGGCATAATCAGGGTCACCCGAAATCCAGCGGTTGCTTGCCAGCCATTCATGCCCACGCAGCCAGCCCGGATTTTGCCGAATGAGGTCGGTCACAAGCGCGACGCCATCTCCGCTGCGACCTTCCTGTACCAATGCCGCTGCGGTCGATAAGGCAAGCTCCCCATCCTGCGGAGCGATCCGCCGCACGGCAATGAACTGATCGGCAGAAGCCTCTCCGCTTTCAAACGCGACCTGTGCCTTGCCAAGTGCGATGCGCGGATCTTGCGGGGCAAGCTGCGCAGCCCGCGCGAATGCATTGGCTGCCGTCTCCATTGCCTGCTCGTCGCGCGCGGCGAGGCCAATCAACTGCCAGATTTTGGCAACATTGGGCGCCTTGGCAACAAGCGGCTCCAGCAGCGCAAGGGCCAGGTCAGCGCGATGGGCAGCATTGGCATCGATGGCAAAATCGGTTGCAGCGTCCACATCCGCGCCGGTTAGCGCAGGCATCGCCGTCAATTGCTGTCGCAACTGATCGAATCGGCGCTCCAGCGGCGTGTCAGTCATAGTCCGTGCAACTGTCCGCCAGCTTCGATCGCCGCCTTGATCCCCGCTTTTTCGGCCGGGTCGAGCGCTGGGTGCCAGATATCAAAGATCATCACGACGCGCAGTTCCGCCGAAGGGTTCATCGCTTCATGATCAACAGTATCGTCAAACACCCATGCCTTGCCGCGCTGCCACAAACGCGTTTCATCGCCGACACGGAACCAGCATCCCTCCGGCACGATCAGCGGCAAATGACAGACCAGACGGCTGTTAGTGATCCCCGTATGGGGCGGGATATGCGCGCTAGGAGCGAGCAGGGAAAACATCGCATTCGGCCCGGCACCTGTAACATGTGGCTGCGGCATCCGCGCCAACAATGCCATCAGTTCCGGACAATGGCGTGCATTGGCATCTATCCGACGGCCATTTTGCAGCAGGTGGATCGCTGTCCAGTCGCGGTTGTTGTTAAGCGCTGCCCATTGGTCGAGGGGAACGCCGGCAGGATAGTTTATGTAGGGAACGAGTTGCGCCGCCTCTGCACTGATGGCGGCTTCAAATTCGGCGGAAATCCTGTCGGTCGCGGCCTCCAGTTCAGCCATCCAGCTGAACAGGGCATCGTCATAATAGCCGGCATTGCCCAGACCGGGATAGCAATAATGGGTCGGGCCTTCCCGCTCGAACGGTTCGATATGCAGCGCGGATCCAATGAACCGATCCAACTTGTCCGTCATCGGCGTTGTTGCCGACACCTTGGCGGCCAGATCGTCATATTGACGCTGCTGCCAGGCGCGATAGCGGGCACGCGCAATGTCGATTACCGGTTCCATCTGTGGCGCATAGGCATCGGGCAATTGCGCGAGCGCGCGGCCATAGGCCATGCCCGCTTCATCTTTACTGCCCAGATTGTGAAGCTGCATCGCGCGCATCAGCAAGGCGGTGGAGTCGAGCGGCTGCACGGCAAGCGCGCCATTGGCGGCACGCAGGGCGGCGGCCGCATCGCCCATGGCATTGGCCATCGCCGCCAGCTTCATCCATGCAGCAAAGCGTTTCGGATCAAGCTGAACCACTTCTGCAAGGCACCTGCGCGCGCCCGCAAAATCGCGGTTCATAGCCAGTGTGTCTGCCTGTTGTTCCAGCTCTCCCGCGGTCATGAAAATACACTAACATAGTGTAAGCAAAAGAAAAGCGGCGGAGCTTTCGCCCCGCCGCCTTCATTTGGTTCAGTCTGTCTGCGACTTAGAAGTCGGCGGTCAGACCCACGAACAGATAGCGACCAAGATGATCGTACGAGCCCGGGAAGGTGTTGCCGTTGCCGAAGCCGCCCAGCGAGGACTGGCTGATCAGCGGCGGATCGTTGTCGAGGATGTTGTTCACACCCAGACGGAAACCGATCGTGTCCTTCAGCGGAACCGAGAAGAGCAGGTCGAAATAGTTTTCGGCTGCCAGAGCATCGTCGGTTGCCGGACCCGAACCCGGAGCGTTCAGATCGGGATCGGCGCTGGTGTAGTCAGCCTTCACCTTGCCAACATAGCGCCATGTCAGCGTAGCTGCGAAATCGTTCGCAGTGCTGAAACGGACCTTGGCTGCATGCTTCCAGGTCGGCTGCGGGTTACCGCAGGTCAGGCCGTAGAAGCCAGCGCAATCATAGGTGAAACCACCAGTGATCGGCTGCGAGACAAAGCTGTCCACATAGTTGCCGACCAGCGACACGCGAACATTGTTGGTACCCAGTTCGAAGCGTGCATCGGCATTGATGTCGATACCCGAGGTGGCAACCGAACCGGTGTTGGTGGTGCGGTCGTCAACAAAGCCCGATTCATCAAGCCAGAGCGAGCCAGCGGCACCTGCCACAGTCGAACGATTGATCTTCGAGCAGAAGAACGGATCGGCGGTTGCGATACACTGGTTCAGGATCACCTGCGCACCGATGGTACCGACAGCATTCTTCACCTTGATGTCGTAATAGTCGACAGAAAGCGAGATGTTGCGGGTAGGCGTCAGTACGAAGCCTGCAGTCCACGAGTCAGCCTTTTCAGGGCTGAGGCCGAGGTTACCACCAAAGAAGCCGTTATACTGCTGAGCCGAGTTCGACAGGATCGTGCCGTACTGCGCAGAAGATACACCGGTCAGCGCGCACTGGGCGCGAGTCGCGGTCGGCGTGGCGCCGGCGCACGGATCGGTACCTGCGAACAGACCAACCGACGAGTTCGAGAAGAGCTCACCGATGTTCGGCGAACGAACAGCGCGGTTGACCGAGCCACGGAGCTTGAGCAGCTCAATGGGGCTCCAGTTGGCAGCGATCTTCCAGGTGTTTTCGCTGTTCGAACCAGCGCCACCACGGACCGAGTAGCTCGAATTACGGAAACCGAGTTCGAGGCTGAGGTCCTGGAAGAAGCTCTTGTCCTGCACCAGCGGAACAACGACTTCACCGAAAAGGTCACGGACCGAATAGGCACCGTCGATCGGAAGGGTCGGGCCGCCCTGGCCAGCACCGTCACCATTGATGTAGGCGAGGTCAGGCTGGGTAGCGAGTTCTTCCTTGCGCCATTCGAAACCGAACGCCGAAGCAACGGTATCAGCCGCCCAAGGCAGAGTGAAGCCAAGGTCACCGAACACGGTACCGTTGACGATCGTTTCCTTGGTCGTGCCGGTCAGTACCAGCGGAATGCCGATATAGTCGGCAGCACCTTGGGTAACGCCACCAACGCTGAACACATTGTAAGGAACGCAAGCCGCGTTGCCGCTGAGGCAGACGGGGTTGGCCAGCGTGCCGCCAACGCGCAGAGCGTCGTTGATACGTGCGCTCGAAACGTCGTTACGATAGGTGTTAGCAGCCTTAATCTGACCGAACTGGCCATAAAGGTCGTACGACCAGTTGTCGGTGATCTCACCCTTGATACCGGTGATGACGCGGAACTGGTTGAAACCGATATCGTTAAAGCGGTTGCCGCCTTCAACGTTACGCTTACCGATCAAAGCAGTCGCCGTCGTACCAGCAACACCCAGATTGGTACCGCAGATCGCGCGGCCGATGGTCGGGTTGCCCGCCGTCAGGAAGGGGTTGTCGCAGTTCACGGTACGCGGACCGAAGAAGGCGCCCGAAGGAGCGATCTGAGCTTCGGTGGAGTAGTCCATGAACATCACGTCGAGATACGGATTGAAATTCTCGCTGATTTCATAATCCGCAAACACGCCCGCTGTGTAGCGGGTCGAAGGACGACGGAAGTAGTTTGCCGGAGCGAAGTTGAACTGGTCGCTCGAAACAAACGGACGCGCGCCCGTCGAAGTGATGGTGTAGCTGCTGGCAGTCGGAAGGCCGGCAAGAGCAGCATTGGCAGCCGAGATGCCGCCGATGCGGGTCACGGCCGGAGTGCCCGAACCGCCGCAGAAGAAGTCGGCAACGCCGCCGGTGTTCTGGCCGCTCGGGTTCAGAGTGCAGATCGAGTAGTCATATTTGTCCTGCGTGATCGCAGTTTCATGACGCAGACCGGCATAAGCAACGATGTTGCCGCGATCGTCAGCAAGCGAAGAGCCGATTGCGATCGAGACGTCATAGGCGCCGCCATTGATCGTCGAACCTTCAGGCGCCGAGAAGCGGCTGTTCACGATGCTGCGGACTTCGTTGTTATTGTTGTGCTGGTACATGCTGTACTGGCCATCAACACGAACGCCCTGGAATTCGCGGTTCATCTTGAAGTTGACGACACCGGCAACAGCGTCCGCACCATAGGTCGACGAAGCGCCACCGGTGAGGATTTCAACGCTGGAGATCAGCGCCGAAGGGATGAAGTTCAAGTCGGCAGCAGCGCCACCGCCAATGCCACCCGGCATCAGGCGACGGCCGTCAACGAGAACCAGCGTACGGCTGGTACCCAGGCCGCGGAGCGAAACGGTAGCAGTACCGTCTGCGCCGTTCGAAACGCCCGAGTTCTGAGTTGCAAGAACCTGCGGCAGCGAGTTCAGAAGGTCTTCGACCTTGGTCGCGCCCTGGCCCTTAAAGTCTTCGCCGCCAACGACGGTAACCGGCGCAGCCGATTCTTCGTTGGGACGCTTGACGAGCGAACCGGTGACAACGATCGGTGCGCTGTCGGCTTCTTCGCCAGCATTATCCTGAGCGAAAGACGGCGTCGAGATGAGCGCCAGACCGAGCGCAACCGGCGCGGCAGTATATTTGAATTTGCTTAGACGTGCGATTTTCACGTTTCCAGCCCCTATCAAAAAGAGGCGATCCCCAAGCCCAAAGGGCCGAGTTGCGCCTGTGTTTCCCTCTCTGCACCAGCCTTTTGCGCCCCCACTTAAGGGGTGCGAAGCAGGCACGACGGTTCAGATTGGCACGGTGACTGACCGATTTTGCCGCGATGAGCAAAGCATTTGCGCCGTTCGCGCGCCGTTTTTTCCACAATGTCACCATTTTGCAACAGTGGTAAATTTGACCAAATGGCACAACTGGCGTTACCAGCACTGCAATCGGCAACCCCGGCATTATCGCCGGGCAGGAGGACAGACCATGTCAAAATCTTTGCGCATGTTGGGCGCGATTTCAGTCGCAACATTGATTGGATCGGCGCTGGTTGCGGCTGATCCGAAGGGTCCCGAAATGGTTCGGCCAAAGGCGTTTGACGATGTCGTTGCGTGCAAATCGATCGCCGAACCTTTGGCACGCCTTGCCTGTTACGACGAAAAGGTTGCCGCGCTGGATGAGGCCGCAAAGAAAGAAGACATCATCCTGACCGACAAGGCGGCAGTGAAAGAGGCAAAGCGCGGTCTGTTCGGCTTTGATGTGCCGAAGATCCGAATTTTCGGCAATGGCGAGGATGTTGAGGAAATCGAGGCCAAGGTCAAGTCGATCAGCTTTACGCGCGCGGGCATGATCTTGATGATGCTCGAAGATGGCGCACGCTGGCAGCAGGTCGATACAAAGGTTCTCAATCGCGAACCGCGCATAGGCTCGGTCGCGCGCATCCGCAAAGCGACGATGGGAAGCTATCTGGTCAGTTTTGACGGCGGGCCGGCAATACGGATGAAGCGGCTGAACTGAAGCGCATCAGGGCTGCGAAAGCAGCAGCAGCGGATCGACACGCGCGGCGTTCCACTTCATGCCCCAATGAAGGTGCGGCCCGCTTGCCCGGCCGGTTGCGCCGATCTTTCCGATCACCTGGCCCTGGCGGACCAAATCACCAACTTCGACCAACAACTCTGAACAGTGCAAAAACGCACTGCTCAACCCCATGCCATGGTCGATCATCAGCAAATGCCCTTCCAGCGTGAAGGGCGTTGCCGCCGCCAGCGTCACGACGCCATCAGCAGGGGCAACAAAGGGCGTGCCGGCGGGACGCGCAATATCAAGACCGCTATGATAACTGCCCGGCGTGCCATTATAGACGCGCTGCGAGCCGAACTTGCCCGAAATCCGTCCCTCGACCGGCCAGATGAAATCCTGTCGCCAGCCGTCACTTTCGATCCGGCGCGCGCGCGCGGCGTTGATCTGCGCCAGTTCGGCGCCGCGCCGCGCCTGAAATTCCGCACTTGTGCGCGCACCGCCCAGCGGATTTGCGGCAACATGCTGGATGTCCCATGTACCAGGTGACACCGGCACATATTGTTCGATGCTACGGCCATCAGCGAGGGTGGCTGCAAGGCTTGCGCTGTTTTCAGCATCACGATCAAAACCCAGCAGGAAAAAGCCGTCGGACGTGAGGGGCAAGGGTGCGCCATTGAACGTCACCGACACCGCGCCTTCGGGCGCGCGGGCGATCATCACCACGCCTTGCGCCGCTGGCCGTGCCAGCCAGAATTGCATCCTTGCTTGCGGTGAATGCTGCCTCAGCGGAACTGCATCTGTCTGCTTGCTCTGAACAGGGGCTTGGGTGCCGCCTGTCGGAACCGGTGCCGGATTTGCCGTGCAACTTGCGCCTGCAGCTAGTAGCAGGCCGAAAAGCGACGGGCGGTTCAGCAGCATGGCCCGGCCATCACCTTTTCGTCAGCGCGGCCCGGGTGGAGATTTCGGCACTGGCATAAGGCTCCTGCCGCACCACACTCCAGTAACGCAATTCATCAAGGGGAATTTGTTCACCCGAAACTGCGCAGACGACATGGTCGCCGCTCGACAACATGCGAAAGCCATTGGCCATATAATGCAGCTTGGCTGCCTTGCCTCGGTTCATCATCAACATGGCATCATTATGGGCGCAAAAGGGACAAACGGCAATGGTTGCAATCGGGGCAACCATATCCGGGCGGATTCGCCTAAACATATTTCTGTAGTGATAAACTAATGTTTTGCGCTATTTTAGTGTTGTGGGCAAATCGCAGGGCCAGGGCATTGACACACTGAACGCCGTGCAAGTTGAAACTTTGCGGCATGTTTTGGCGCATCGAAATTCCAAGGAAATCGGCCGGATCATGGGCGTGTCGCCGCACACGGTCGATGCGCGCATAAAGGCGTCAATCCGTGCGCTTGGAGTGAATTCACGGCAGGAAGCCGCACGAGTAATCGCCGCAGCCGGGATCGAGGCGGAATACCAGCCATTGATATACCAATCCCCGGAACTGGCAGCGGCATCCAGGTCGGCGCAGAGTGGCCTTGTCTCCGATGAAACCGGGGCTTCAGGGTTTTTTCACCTTGGCGCACCTTTTCCGACGAGCGAACGGCCATACAACATGCATGGCCTGAGGGAGCGGATCTTGTGGCCGATACTGATAGCCTTAGGAACGATCATGGCATTTGCCGCCCTCTATTCCGTCCTGCTCGGTCTGGGAGCGATGCTTTCCTGACAGAGCGATTACCAACTGCGCTTCGCGATGGACGCGAAGATCGCCCATGACAGGAATAACCGCTGATGCTTAAAGAACGAGTTGCCGCTGCAAAGCGCATCACTACCGACCTTCATGATGCCGAAAAGGCGATCGACGAAGCGATCATCAAAATTGCGAAGCTTGCCGTCACCCTGCCCACCGCGCGGTTCGACACCAACATGTCGGCCATTGTCGGCCAGGATGCGGTCGGGAAAGTGACCCAAGCGGTCGCCGCTGCCGGGACAGTTCGCCAAATGCTGGCAGAGGCGCATGTCGCGCTCAGCGAGACGCAGAAACAGGTCGGGCTGGGTGCCCGCATGTTTGGCGCAGGCATGAACAAACCGCCAAAAGGCAGCCTTGTTGCGCCACTACCCACCAACCAGAATGCCGAAGCCGATGTTGAGCCCATTTCAATGGTCGGCTGATTAAGGACCGTCTGCTGTACAGCGCCCCATGGATCACAAAATTGCCTATTATATCATTCTGGCGATTACCGTCGCAGCCGCATTCTGGCGGGGCCGCGATATTGAGAAATGGGGCGCAGTCACAGCATTGGCCGGGTCAATCGGATCAACCTTGGTGGCACTCAACCAGAGCTGGGCCTATCTTGCCGTCGAACTGTTTCTCATCGATTGCGCGGTACTTGCCAGTTTCTGGTGGTTGTCGCTGACCAGCGACCGTTTCTGGCCCTATTGGGTGACGGGCTGGCAATTGGTGGCGGTGCTGACACATCTGCAGCGCGCATTGTTTATCGACATATTGCCAGAACCTTATGCGCTGCTGAGCATGTATCTGGCCTATCCGATGCTGGCATTGATCCTGCTGGCCTCAATCGCAGGGAGTGGCCAGTCGCGCACTGCGCATAGCTGATTTCAAAAGCGACAGGGGAATGGAATGACGTTGGTTTCCAAACCAATGGCAGGCGCGCTGCGTCCTGCCAAAAGGGCGGGCTGTGCCTGATATTCGCGGGCGCGCCCTCTATTACCCGTTGATTCTGATCGCGGGCTGGGTTGTCGGACGCGCGGCGATCCTGGGCAACAGCCACAGTGAAGAACCGACACGCGCACCGACTGCACTCTTGGCGGAAGGGGGAGCGGTCATACCCGCTTTGCGCACGGCTGGATCCATTGGCGCATGGCCAATCAACCGAACCGCGCCCGCTCGGCATTCCAGGATGCATCGCCCGCTACCTACAAATCCGACCTCACCGACTTCGGCTCGGCCAATCCCGCTGGCCATGGGCTCCATATCGCCGATATTCCTACCGGAGCAGCGGACTGCTGGTCGGCATGATGCGCCACAGCCGCTCGCCTTTCCTCCGCCGATCAGCATTAACGGATCGCCCGCACCCGCGACTGGACGGCGGTTCAACGGATATGGCTATAGCTTCTGGCGCCTCAGATCTGCGCGAAGCGGGATTGCTCCAGCGGGCCAATATGGCGGAAGCCAATCCGGCGTGCAGGCGATCTACGATCTTGGCGGTAACGTGAACGAGGGCATGGCGCTTCAAGGAAGAGCCGCCTTCGCGCCGCGCGGCAAGGAAGCCGAAGTCGCCCTCGGCCTGCGCTGGCAACGACCGACACGCTTGCCGCTCAGCCTGACCGCCGAACGGCGCATCGACCCTGCGGGGCCAGACCGATGGGCGGCCTATGCCGCGGGAGGTTTTGATCCCCAACCGCTGCCGCTGGATTTCACGATAGACGGCTATGCCCAGGCCGGATGGGTTGGGGGGCGTGACGCGACTGCCTTTTTTGATGCGCAAAGCCGCCTCAGTCGCCCGCTCGCCCGCATCGGATCGGCGACGCTGCGCGCGGGCATCGGCGCTTGGGCCGCCGGGCAGGATGGCGCACAGCGTCTCGATATCGGCCCCAGCATCGCTGCTGAAATCCCCGCAGGCTCTATGACCTTCGACCTACGGCTGGATTGGCGCGAAAAGATCGCCGGATCGGCACTTCCGGGCAGCGGCCCGGCCTTCACCATAGCAACGGGATTCTAACCCTGCCCGCGCCCGCGTTCGATCACGGCAAGGCGACGGGCTTCGACTTCTTCAGCGCTGACGCGAGCGTTGGCTGCGCTGGAATAGGCATGTTCATGCGCCATCGCATCGCCAAAGGACATCCCATAGCCTTCATCGATCAGCTTTTTATATGTGGCGACCATCCCGGAATCGACCGATGCGATATCACGCGCCAGTCCCTTGGCATGCGTCATCAGCTCGTCAGCCGGGACGACGGAATTGACCAGACCCCAGGCGCAGGCGGTATCGGCATCAAGGAAGTTGCCGCTAAACGACAATTGCTTGGCCCGCGAAATGCCGATCATCCGCGATAATTTTTGCGAAAGGCCCCAGCCCGGCAATATGCCCACCCGCGCATGGGTGTCGGCAAAGCGGGCATTGGTTGATGCGATCAATATGTCGCAGGCAATCGCGACTTCAAAACCGCCAGTGATCGCAACGCCGTTGATTGCGCCGATTACGGGCTTACGGCATTGCTCAATTGCCTTCACCGGATTTTCTTCGGCACTCGTCGCATTGGCAGCGCCCAGATTGCTGGTATCCGTCCCCAATTCCTTGAGGTCGAGGCCCGCCGTAAATGCCCGTTCGCCCGCGCCGGTCAGGATCACGCAACGCACGGCATCATCGGCATCCACTGCACGCATCGCAGCGGCAAGTTCGGCGCGCAAGGCCCGGGACAAAGCGTTCATCGCCTCGGGCCGGTTCAAGGTAACAATGGCAATGCCATCTTCGATCTGAGTGGTAACGAGTGTCATACTTCCCGGTTAGCCAGAGCGCTCCCCACAGGCAAGCGGCGCTTATCGTGGCAACTGAAACCTGACCCTGCTGCGCCACCAGGATGCGATGGGCTGGCCTTCGGCATCAAGCGCCGGCAGGAAGGCCGCGCGGCGCATCAATGACTGGCAAACCGCGTCGTCAAATGCCTTGGGCCGCGTCGTTGCCTGAATATAGCATTGGGTCGGCTTGCCATCCGCACCGACGCTCAGCCGGAAATCGACAAATGCAGGTTGCCCCGCCATCAACATTTCAGTCGGATAGTCCGACGAGACCACCCACTTTCCAGGATTATCGACAGGCGTTGCCTTACGCGTCAGAGTTTTGTGCTTTTCGATATCAACCCCCCACCGGGTGACGAGATCGTCGACACATTTATCAAGCGCAGCAAAGGCGGATTTGAGCGGGCCTGTTTCCAGCTGCACCGGGCGGCGCAACGGCCAGCCTAATTCCATATAGCGGACGGCAGAATAGCGTTCGGGCGCAATCGGTGCGAGATCGATCCACGGATCGCCTCGCTTTTTCGCCCTGATCGCGGCCACCTCCGACGCGCTCGGGCCAGCGATGCGAATATCCCCGCCAAAGACAAGCGCACTCGACCCGCCAAGATTGCCATTGAGAAAGAATAGCTGCTGCTGCGCTTCGCCAGGACCGAAGCGCACCGCGATATCGGCCTGCTGCACATCGGTTTTGACGGGATCGCCCGCAATCACCATCCGGAAGCTCTCGCCCGGGCCATATTTGTCGAAAAAGACAGTCGCTTTTGTGGTGCCATCACCAAATTCGCGCGCCAGACGGCAGCGCTCCTCGGCATAATCAACATGCCATTTCGATACCGGAACCAGTTTCAACGGCTCGCGGGCCGCCAGCACCAGCGAAGGTGAAAGCGCCAAGGTCAGGGCAATGGCCCATCCGAAACGGCGGTGCATCGAAATTTCTCCCCCGAATGAACTACAATGCAGATTAACGGCAACTCTCGCCCAAGGACAACTGACTTTAGGCAAACAAGCATCCAACAAAAAAGGCGGCACAAGGGCCGCCTTTCCTGTCGTTACAAGGGCTGTCGCCTCAAAGCTTGCCGGTCAGTTCCGGCACGACATTGAAGAGATCGCCGACGAGACCGATATCTGCAACCTGGAAGATCGGTGCGTCTTCATCCTTGTTGATCGCGATGATGGTCTTTGAGTCCTTCATCCCCGCAAGGTGTTGGATCGCGCCGGAGATGCCGACCGCAATATAAACTTCGGGGGCGACGATCTTGCCAGTCTGGCCGACCTGATAGTCGTTGGGCACATAGCCTGCATCAACCGCAGCGCGCGAGGCGCCAACAGCCGCGCCCAGCTTGTCCGCCAGCGGGAAGATGGTGGCTTCGAACGTCGGGCCGTCCTTCAGCGCACGGCCACCCGAGACGATGATCTTGGCACTGGTCAGCTCGGGGCGTTCCAGCTTGACGATTTCCGCACCGACAAAGCTCGAGGTACCAGCATCGCCAGGGCCCGACACAGCTTCAACAGCCGCGCTGCCACCGGTTGCTTCCGCCTTGGCAAAGGCGGTACCGCGAACGGTGATCACGTTCTTCGCATCCGAAGACTGCACGGTCGCAATCGCGTTACCGGCATAGATCGGGCGGGTGAAGGTATCAGCGCTTTCAATGCTGAGGATATCGCTGATCTGCATCACATCCAACTGGGCTGCAACGCGCGGCGCGATATTCTTGCCATGCGCCGTCGCCGGGAACAGAACCGCATCATGATGACCCATCAGATCAGCCACCAGCGGTGCAACATTTTCCGCAAGCTGGTTGGCATAAGCCGCGTCATCGGCAACATGCACCTTGGTGACACCGGCAACCTTGGCCGCTGCCTCGGCAACCGCGCCGCAACCATGACCGGCAACAAGTGCATGCACTTCGCCAAGCTGCGCAGCAGCAGTCACGACAGCAAGCGTCGCATCCTTCATCGAGGCATTGTCATGTTCGACATAAACGAGCGTCTTCATTCTGCGACTCCCATTTCCTTGAGCTTGGCAACAAGCGCATCAACATCGGCAACCTTGATACCAGCGCTGCGCACCGGCGGTTCGGACACCTTCAACGTCTTCAAACGCGGGCTGACATCCACGCCATAATCGGCAGGCGTCTTTTGCGCGAGCGGCTTTGACTTTGCCTTCATGATGTTCGGCAAGCTCGCATAGCGCGGCTCATTCAAACGAAGATCGGTGGTAACAATCGCCGGCGCCTTCAGGCTCACCGTTTCAAGACCACCATCAACTTCACGCGTCACCTTGACGCTGTCACCGGCAACTTCAACCGCGCTGGCAAATGTGCCCTGCGGACGGCCGGTCAGCGCAGCCAGCATCTGGCCGGTCTGGTTGCTGTCATCATCAATCGCCTGCTTGCCAAGGATCACAAGACCCGGAGCCTCTTCCTCGACAATCTTGGCAAGGATCTTGGCAACGCCCAAAGGCTCAACATCTTCGGCAACCACCAGAATCGCACGATCCGCACCCATAGCAAGCGCAGTACGCAGCGTTTCCTGCGCCTTGTCCGGACCCACCGAAACCGCAACAATCTCCGTCGCTGAACCCTTCTCCTTCAATCGGATCGCCTCTTCCACAGCAATCTCGTCAAAGGGGTTCATCGACATCTTCACATTCGACAAATCAACACCGCTGCCATCCGGCTTCACGCGAGGCTTCACATTATAGTCGATCACCCGCTTCACGGGGACGAGAATCTTCATGGGGTCTCTCCCTTTCCTAACCGACTTAAAACTGGGGCAGGATAGCCCCCAAAAACGGACGCACTATGAATGACGTTTACGTTAACGTCAAGCGCAGACCCTCTCTCGCTGAGAGAGGGCATTTACTCAAGCCGCGCGCACTTCCGCGACGATCTTCTTCGCTGCATCGCCAAGGTCGTTGGCGGCTACAATGGGAAGGCCGCTGTTCGCGAGAATATCCTTGCCCTGCTGGACATTGGTACCTTCGAGGCGGACGACGAGCGGAACCGAGAGATTCACTTCCTTTGCCGCAGCAACGATGCCCTCGGCGATGATGTCGCACTTCATGATGCCGCCAAAGATATTGACGAGAATGCCCTTCACCGCGGGATCTTTGAGGATGATCTTGAACGCAGCGGTTACCTTTTCCTTGTTGGCGCCGCCGCCTACGTCGAGGAAGTTCGCCGGGAATTCGCCGTTCAACTTGATGATGTCCATCGTGGCCATCGCAAGACCGGCACCATTGACCATGCAGCCAATATTGCCGTCCAGCTTGATATAAGCGAGGTCATATTCGCTGGCCTCAACCTCTGCCGGGTCTTCTTCGGTCAGGTCGCGCAGTTCGGCGAGATCCTTGTGGCGGAACATTGCATTGCCATCGAAGCCGACCTTTGCGTCGAGCACCAGCAGTTCGTCACCATTGGTGCCTTCGCAAACTGCGAGCGGGTTGATTTCGATCTGTTCGGCATCGCAGCCCAGGAATGCAGCATAAAGGCCAGCAACAACCTTTGACGCCTGCTTCGCAAGATCACCGGTCAGGCCCAGCGCATGGGCAACACTGCGGCCATGGTGCGGCATAAGACCGGTTGCAGGGTCGATAGTGATGGTGTGGATTTTTTCGGGCGTGTTGTGCGCGACTTCTTCGATGTCCATCCCGCCTTCGGTCGAAGCCACCAGAGCGATTCGACTGGTCGCACGATCGACGAGCAAAGCGAGGTAGAATTCCTTCTTAATGTCTGCCCCATCGGTGATGTAAAGGCGATTGACCTGCTTGCCGTCAGGACCGGTCTGAATCGTGACGAGCGTATTGCCGAGCATTTCCTTGGCATGGGCTTCGACTTCATCGATGCTCTTGGCCAGACGGACACCGCCCTTGGCATCGGGACCGAGTTCCTTGAACTTGCCCTTGCCGCGGCCACCAGCATGGATCTGCGATTTCACCACATAAAGCGGCCCGGGAAGCTGCTTTGCAGCCGCAACGGCTTCCTCAACAGAAAGTGCGGCAATGCCCTTGGGCACCGCTACGCCAAATTTCGCGAGCAATTCCTTGGCCTGATATTCGTGGATATTCATGGAAAAAGCGTCCTTCCAGATGGCAGAGTCGAAAGGGCCTTAAGCACAGCTTGGCACGCAATGGAAGTAGTTGGGGCCCGCTTTTTTCGCTAGAGCAGCCCCAACTTTGCCAACTCGGCCTGCAATGTCGGCGCATCGACAAAATGATGACCCTGAAAGCCGTTTTCCCGTGCGGCGACAATGTTGGGCAAGTTGTCGTCAATGAACAACCCCTCGCCCGGAGCCAGACCAAAACGGGCAAGCGCAAGCCGGTAAATCGCAGGATCGGGCTTCAGCAACTTTTCATCGCCCGACACGACGATATCGCGGAAATGATCGAACAGCGGATAGCGCGGGCGGAATTGCAACCAAAATTCACTACCGAAATTGGTGATCGCATAGAGCGGCACAGCGCGCGCTGCCAACTCCTCGACAATCTCGAACGATCCCGGCACTGGGCCAGGAATCGTCTCATTGAACCGGATCCTTCAGTTCAGGCAGCATTTCGGCAAGCGGCCGGCCGGCATCATGCTGGAAATGCCATTCAGGGGTGACAACATGGGTCACGAACCATTCGAGCTCTTCCGGATCGTCGATCAATTTTACGAACAGATGGCGCAGATCCCACTGCACCAGCACCCTGCCCACATCAAAAACCACTGCGCGAATCATCTCATCCTCCCCAGCAGCCCCAGCTCTGAACGCAAAAAACCGCCCGCGGAAAGACCGGGGCGGTTACTGCTGGCGCCCATGCGCCACACCAAAAAGCAATTAGCCCTGGCGCGCCTTGAAACGGCGATTGGTTTTGTTGATTACATAAGTGCGGCCACGACGGCGAATCACGCGGTTGTCGCGGTGGCGGCCCTTCAGGGACTTCAGGGAGTTGACGATCTTCATCGGACTTTTCCGTTTGTTTCTGTGGGCCGTTGGCCGGATTTGAAGGCGCGCATCTATGGGTGAGTCGGTGCAAAGTCAAGCGGCATTGCGGCTTTTGCCCGATGGGTTTAAGATTACTGCATGGATGTTTTCCGCCGCTTCGCGCTGCTCGCCCTGCCGCTTTCGCTTTCAGCGTGCATGATCCCGACCGGTCCGGTCGAGGTGACCCGGTTCAATCGCGCGGCAGAGGGCGTCGTTTACGGCCAGGGCAGCTTCAACGTCCGCTCCTTGGGCGATAACCTGTCCCTTTCGCCTTATATCGCCGCGGTCCAGCGAGAAATGACGCGAGTCGGTTATAATCAAGCGTTGGCTGAGGGCGATGTCCGCGCAGATGTTTCAGTCAGTCGTAACGAATTTCGCGGGGACAATCGCGGGCCCGTCTCGGTGGGCGTTGGGGGATCGACCGGCAGCTATGGGTCCGGCGTCGGCGTGGGTGTGGGTGTGAACCTCAATTCACTCGGCGATCAACGCGGCATCGTCACAACTTTAAGCGTCCGTATCATCCGTCGCAGCGACAATCTGGTGATCTGGGAGGGCACCGCCAGCCAGCGAGGCGCCGCAAATTCGCCCGCTGCCCAACCCGGAATCGCGGCCTCGAAGCTGGCCGGCGCATTGTTCAAGGATTTTCCGGGCGCCAATGGCGAGGCCGTGACGATCCCCTGATTGGACGTCCATTTGCGTCAGGCGCAGGCGATAGGTTGTGGCGGCACCCCGCGCAATTCGACTTGGCTCGACACGAACGGAACTAGGCGTTAACCCGCCGTCTATGAGCATCCACAGCATCAACGCCGCCTTCGACAGCGGAAACATCGACGTCGTATCGATCACCGACAACACCGCCACGCTGACAATTCGCAAGGACCGCGAATCGGAATTCTTCCAATGGTTCCACTTCCGCGTCGTCGCAGAGGCTGGCGAAGAATTTGTGCTACGCATCACCGACCTTGAAAAAAGCGCCTATCCCGGGGGCTGGCCCGATTATCGCGCCTGCGTTTCCGAAGACCGCGATTATTGGGGCCGCGCCGAGACCAGCTATAACAAGGCCGAAGATGGCGGCACGCTGACCATCCGATACACCAGTGTTTCGGGCATCGCCTGGTTTGCCTATTTCGCGCCTTATTCGATCGAACGCCACCACGACCTGGTGTCCGAAACCGCATCTTGCGAGGGCGTCGATTATCGCTGCCTTGGCACCAGCATCGAAGGCCAGCCGATCGACTGTCTTTCGATGGGCACCGGCGAGGTGCAGGTCTGGCTCTATGCACGCCAGCATCCGGGCGAAAGCATGGCCGAATGGTGGATGGAGGGCGCATTGGACATGCTGACCGATCCCACCGATCCGCACACCCGCCACTTGCTGGAAAAATGCCGTATCCATGTCGTGCCCAATTGCAATCCGGACGGGTCCTGCCGCGGCCATTTGCGCACCAACTATGCCGGCGTGAACCTCAACCGCGAATGGGCAGAACCCAGCGCCGAACGCAGCCCCGAAGTGCTCGCCATCCGCAATGCGATGGACGAGACGGGCGTGCACTGGGCAATGGACGTGCATGGTGATGAAGCCATCCCCGCCGCATTCATGGCGGGTTTTGAAGGCATCCCCAGTTGGACCGACGGTCAGGGCGCGCGCTACACCCGCTTCATCACCCGCCTTGCCGAACGCACCCCCGATTTCCAGACGAAGCTGGGCTATGGGATCGCCGCACCGGGCAAGGCAAACCTCACCATGTCAACCAACCAGCTCGCCGAGCGATTCGGACCTTCGCATAGCTGCGTTTCAATGACGCTCGAAATGCCGTTCAAAGATACGATCGACGGCAATGATGCCGAACAGGGCTGGTCGCCCGAACGGAGCAAGCTGCTTGCACGTGAATGCCTCGCAACCCTAGCGGAGATGGTTTGAGCACCGGGCGATGCACATCATCGAGGACGATCTGAGCGGAAAAGAAATTCGCGCTCTTCTTGAAACCCACTTTGCCGGGATGCTTGCCAATTCGCCGAAGGACAGCTGCCATTTCCTCGATTTTGAAGGTCTGAAAGCGCCGGGCGTGACTTTCTGGTCGATCTGGGACAAGGGCGAGCTGATGGGCTGCGGCGCGTTGAAGCAGCATGATGCCGATCTGGGCGAGGTCAAATCGATGCGCACCCACGCCGATCATTTGCGCAAGGGGGCGGGTGCCGCAATGCTGGTCCATATCATTGCGTCCGCGCGCGAACGCGGGCTTAAGCAGCTGAGCCTCGAAACCGGATCCAGCACCGCCTTTGATGCCGCCCATGCGCTCTATCTGCACCACGGCTTCACATATTGCCCAGCCTTTGCCAACTATAAGGACGACCCCTTCAGCCGCTTCATGACGCTGAAGTTGTAGCAGAGGAGTGGCGCCTAGCGGAGCGGCCGCGCCATTTATTTCAAACAAAGACCCGAAGAAAAACAAGAAAATAAGGGCACATGCCCTTCACCAGAGCATGGCATTGCATCGCCAATCATGAGCCGAAAAATAGAGACTCGGCCTCTTTTGTCTTGTTTTGCTTTTTGCCTTTGTATGAAACCAATTGCACGTCGTTTGCATTCTAGCACAACCCCAATTGTACAGCCCCACTCTCCCCGCTACAGGCGCAGGCAAAGCAAAACTGCAAGGACCGAAAATGCCCCAACTCATCCTGATCCGCCACGGCCAGTCGCAATGGAATCTCGAAAACCGCTTCACCGGTTGGTGGGATGTTGACGTGACTGAAAAGGGCGCGGCCGAAGCATGGGCAGCGGGCGAATTGATGAAGGCCAAGGGGATCGCGCCTGACACCTGCTTCACCAGCGTACAGACGCGCGCGATCAAGACACTCAATCTCGCGCTGGAGGCGATGGGCCGCCTGTGGCTGCCAGTGACCAAGGACTGGCATCTGAACGAGCGCCATTATGGTGGCCTCACCGGGCTCGACAAGGCGGAGACAGCGGCGAAGCATGGCGATGAGCAGGTGCATATCTGGCGCCGCAGTTTCGACATTCCGCCACCGCCGCTAGAGGCGGGATCAGCCTATGACCTTTCAGGCGACCCGCGCTATGCCGGGATCGCCATCCCCAATACCGAAAGCCTGAAGGACACCATCGCCCGCGTGCTGCCTTATTGGGAAGGCGTGATCGCGCCCGAACTCAAAGCTGGAAAGACTGTGCTGATTTCAGCACATGGCAACAGCTTGCGCGCGCTGGTCAAGCATCTGTCGGGCATTTCCGATGCGGATATCACCGGGCTTGAAATCCCGACCGGCCAGCCGATTGTCTATGAATTGGATGACGCGCTGAACGCGACCGACCGCTATTATCTGTCAGAGCGGTAATCGCTTACCCAAGCGCGGCAGAACCAGGGCCTAGCCCGCGCCTTGGGCATATTTGGCGCGCTTGTTTGCATACATTGACTGGTCGGCTTCGGCGAGCGCATCAGGCGCGCGGCTACTGCTTTGAATCAGATAATGGCCGATCGATACATTGACCTTCAGCACCGGTCCGGCAGTCTTCACCGGCAAGTCGGCAAGCAACTGCTGCATCGCGGCCGTTTTGTCCCCAAGCTTGTCGGCAGAGATGTTGTCGAGCAGGATTGCAAATTCGTCGCCGCCGACCCGTGCAACGATATCTGACTTGCGCGTGGTGGACGCCATGGCCTGTGCGACGCCGCAAATCACGGCGTCGCCTGCGGCATGGCCATGGGTATCATTGATCAGCTTCAGTTGATCAATGTCGAGGAACAAGAGCCCGTAACTTCCGCCGTAACGTTGGGCGCGCCAGCACCAGCGATCCAGTTCATTCATGAAATAGCGGCGATTGAAAAGCGGGGTCAACGTGTCCGTGGTTGCCAGCCGTTCAAGCTCGGCTACCCGTCCCCGCAACCGCCGGTTTTCGGATTCAAGATCATGTGTCGATACGCCGGACACAGCGTTTCCAAACCCATCTTCTAGCTTCAGCATGGCGGCTCCGGTTTATCAATCGCGACCCGGTTAGCCTTGGGCTCTTGTTGCATTCAATCCGATTTACCCAAAAATTGCAACAATTTACGCGAGAACAAAGGTAAAATCTGCGAGCGATTGCGCGCGCGGCACACCGCCGCTAGAGAGCAGGAAAGGCGCGCGGCGCATTACAGGGGATGAATGGTGGACAATTCGGCACCTTTGGTCGGCATCATCATGGGTAGCCGCTCGGACTGGGAAACGATGCGCGAGGCATCGTCTGTACTCGCGGCGCTCGGTGTTCCGCACGAATGCAAGGTGGTGTCCGCGCACCGCACCCCCGAACGGCTATATGCCTATGCCAAAGGCGCGGTTGGCCGCGGGTTAAAAACGATCATTGCCGGCGCAGGCGGCGCGGCGCATCTGCCCGGTATGGTCGCTTCAATGACGCGATTGCCAGTACTCGGCGTCCCCGTACAGTCGAAGGCGCTGGATGGCATGGACAGTCTGCTGTCTATCGTCCAGATGCCTGCCGGCATTCCAGTCGGTACATTGGCGATCGGCAAGGCCGGCGCGACCAATGCGGGCCTGATGGCTGCGGCGATGCTGGCAACCAGCGACCCCGCACTCGCGGAGCGGCTCGACGCCTGGCGGCAAAAACAGAGCGATTCGGTTAGCGAGACACCCGAATGAGCGCGCTGCCTCCCGGTTCGACCATCGGCATTTTGGGCGGTGGCCAGTTAGGCAAGATGATGGCGCTGGCAGCTGCCCAAATGGGCTATCGCTGCCACATTTATGCGCCCGAACCGGTATCGGTGGCGGCAGAGGTGTCGGCGCATTTCACCTGCGCCGACTATGACGATGTCGAGGCGCTGACAGCCTTTGCCAAAAGCTGCGACGTCGTGACCTATGAATTTGAAAATGTGCCGGTTGCCCCGCTGCATGCCATTGAAGCACTGGTGCCGATCCGCCCGGGCATTCGCGCGCTGGAAATTGCGCAGGACAGGGTAGAGGAAAAGCTGTTCGCAATTGGACTGGGCGGCCGCACGGCATCATTCGAAATTGTCGGTGACAGACAGGAAGCGAGCCCTGCGCTCGAAAAAGTCGGCTTTCCCGCAATATTGAAAACGATCCGCATGGGTTATGACGGCAAGGGCCAGATCCGCGTCGCCGAGCCCGGCCAGATTTCCGAAGCCTGGCACCAGCTTGGCCGCCAGCCGTCCATCGTCGAGGCGGTGGTCAATTTCGACGCCGAGTTTTCAGTAATCCTGGTGCGCAATACGGCAGGCGACATCCGTTATTGGGATAGCCCGCGCAACCGCCATGAAGGCGGCATCCTTTCGCAATCGACCTTACCGGCAGGCCCGCTGATCGAAAGCCAAGTCGGCGTTGCGCGGGCATTGGCCGCAGCAGCTGCAGAAAAGCTGGATTTTGTCGGCGTCATGACGATGGAATTTTTCGCCACCGCGGATGGCCCACTGTTCAACGAAATGGCCCCGCGCGTCCATAATAGCGGCCATTGGACGATCGAGGGTGCGGCAACGAGCCAGTTTGAGAACCATATCCGCGCAGTCTGCAACCTTCCGCTGGGAGCAACCGAACTGGTGGCTGAGCGCGTCGAAATGGCAAATCTAATCGGCGCCGATGCTGATCGCTGGCCCATGCTTTTTGCAGATAATGACGCCCATGTGCATCTTTACGGCAAGGGCCAAGCCTCACCGGGTCGCAAGATGGGGCATGTCACCCGCCTCTATCGCTAAGGCAGCGATCGGCGTCTTGTCAGGCGGCCCCGCTTAGGGCAGAGCAGGACGTGATGGATCATCCGGTCATTATCATGGTAGCTGCACGGGCCGACAATGGCGTGATCGGCGTTGATGGCGACCTGCCCTGGCGCATCCCTGCCGACCTTCGCCATTTCAAGCAGATCACTAAAGGCCGCCCGATGATTATGGGCCGCAAGACTTTTGACAGCCTGCCCGGCCTGCTCGAAGGCCGCCGCCATATCGTGCTCACCCGCAATGCTGACTGGGAAGAAGAGGGAGCGGAAGTCGCCCATTCGGTCGATGAAGCGCTGAAACTGGCCAATGGGCCGCACGTATGCGTGATCGGCGGAGCCGAAATCTACCGACTGTTCCTGCCCCATGCAGACCGGATCGAACTGACTGAGGTGAAAGCAAATCCTGCGGGCGATACCGTGCTCGAACCGTTCGACATGAGTGTCTGGCGGGAATTGATGCGGGTTGCGAACCCGGCCGAAAACGGCCAGCCCGCGTTCGATTTTGTAACCTTGGTGCGCAAGGAGGGGTAGCGCATGCGTAAATGGCTATGGGGGCTGGCCATCCTGTTGCTGGTGGCAGGGATAGGCTTTTTCGGCTTTGCGCCGGGCTATGTCGAATCGTCAATGAACCGGATTGACGGCAAACCGCTGCCCAAGGTGAGCGATCGGGCGATCGCGCTGCACGAGACGCTGACCATCGTCGATCTGCATTCGGATACGCTGATGTGGAAACGCGATATGATGGACCGGGCCGACCGCGGCCATATGGACCTGCCCCGCCTGTCCGAAGGCAATGTCACACTGCAGGTGTTTTCCAGCGTCACCAAGACCCCCAAGGGTCAAAATTATGACGCAAACAGCGATGACAGCGACAATATCACACTGCTCACCATCGCCCAGCTGCAACCGATGCGGACTTGGGGGTCGCTGCTCGAACGCTCACTCTGGCATGCGACCAAACTCGACCATGCAGTCGCCGCATCGAACGCAACTCTAGTCAAAACAGTCGGCCCGGCGGAACTTGACGCGATGTTGGCGCGGCGTGCAGCAGGTGGCCCTGCCATGGGTGCCCTCCTCTCCATCGAAGGCCTTCAAAACCTCGAAGGCAAGGCATCGAACCTCGACAAGCTCTACGCCGCCGGTTTCCGCATGGCGGGGCTGACCCATTTCTTCGACAATGAACTGGCCGGATCGATGCACGGCCTCAAAAAAGGCGGGCTGACGCCTATGGGCCGCGAAGTCGTTCAGCGAATGGAAGATATCGGCATGATCGTCGACATCGCCCATTGCAGCCAGCAATGCGTCACCGAGATATTGGCGATGGCGCGGCGTCCGGTCGTGTCCAGCCATGGCGGGGTGCAGGCGACTTGCAAGGTCAACCGCAATCTTTCGGATGAACATATTCGTGGGGTCGCGAAAACCGGAGGCATTATCGGGATCGGTTATTGGGATGCGGCCATCTGCGATACGTCACCCGCCTCTATTGCGAAGGCAATGAAACATGTGCGCGACCTTGTCGGTATCGACCATGTCGCGCTCGGCTCCGACTATGATGGCGCAACTACGGTGCGTTTCGACACCTCGAAACTGGTGCAGGTCACACAGGCATTGATCGATACAGGCTTCACCGATGATGAAATCCGGGCCGTCATGGGCAGCAATGCCTTGCGCGTGATCCGGGAAGGATTGAAACCCATGGCGAAGGCCAAACCTGCCGCATGACTATTCCCCGTCTTTCGTCGCGTGACTCTATCCCCGATGCCTTGCGTGGCGGCATCGCTGCGCTTGGCAATTTTGACGGTTTCCATTTGGGTCATCAGGCGGTCGCTGGAGAAGCAATTGCGCAAGCAAAGGCGCAAGGCCGACCTGCGATCATCGCAACCTTCGATCCCCACCCGGTGCGCTATTTCACACCGGATGCGCCGCCCTTCCGGCTGACCACGCTTGACCAGCGCCAGCGGCTGTTTGAAGCGGCTGGGGCCGATGCGATGCTGGTGTTCGAATTTGATGCGGCGCTTGCGGGCACATCCGCAGAGGATTTCATCGACAGGCTGCTGATCGAACGGCTCGGCCTTGCCGGCGTTGTTACTGGCGAAGACTTCACCTTTGGAAAAAAGCGCGGCGGCAATATTGGCGTGCTGCGCGAACGCGGCGCGGCACAGGGCCTTTCAAGCCTTGCGGTCGGCCCGGTGACTGACGCAGGCGGCGTGATTTCCTCCAGCCGCATCCGCGACGCGCTGCGCAGCGGCGACCTTGCAAGTGCAAACCGCCTGCTCACCCGTCCCTTTGCGGTCGAAGCCCCCGTCCAGCATGGCGACAAAAATGGCCGCCTGCTCGGCTTTCCGACGGCAAACATGGATCTCGGCAAATATCTGCGTCCGCGCTACGGCGTCTATGCGGTGCGCGGCCGCCTGCCAGATGGCCGGTTGCTCGATGGCGCGGCCAATGTCGGCATCCGTCCGCAATTCGAGCCGCCCAAGGAATTGCTAGAGCCCCATTTCTTCGATTTCGCCGAGGACCTTTATGGCCAGACGATCGAGGTCGAATTCCACGCTTTCCTGCGACCCGAGGGCAAATATGAAAGCCTAAAGGCGCTGACTGCGCAAATCGCCCAGGATTGCGCGGATGCGAAGGTGGCTTTGCAGAGATGACAGTCTCTAAACGCACCACCATCATCATCCTCGCGCTTGTCGCTTTGTTCTTTGCCTTCACGCTGCACCATGCAAGTTGGCGGGCAGACGCGCCGACGGGCGGGCCAAGGCTGGTCGCTGATCGCGGTGTTGCGCCGGTTCTTGGCAATGATGGCTGCGTCTCTGCGGCGAATGCGGGCTATGGCGCGGTCGCGGTGGGGCCGGATCTTGCCGCGCTGCAACTTGCGGCAGGCGCGGGTGCACAAGCCATCCACATTCCCCTCGAAAGCGAAGGCCGCAGGCTGGTCCCCGCGCGGCAGTTCGAAAGCAAGTGCGCCGCCGATCTTGCCCAGCCCCGGCCCGATATTGCCACCACCGCCTATAGCCTTTCACGCCCCGACCTGTTCTGGCAGGCCGAGGGTGTCGACGCGGCCCGCGCGCTAGTCGCGGCCCTGCCAGCAGGGGACCTACGACATATGCTGATCGGCGATGATGCCGCTGTGCAGGCAGCCAAAGCTGAACGCCCTGCCATGCGCGCCTTCACCATCGCCGCTGCACGTAAATGCGCGGCGGACTATCGCGGTTCGCTGCTCGGTTCGGTCCCCGAAAGCTGCAACAATGGCGTGATGCTGCTGACGCTTGATGATCTTGGCTTCACGCTCTGGGGTTGGCCCAACCGCTTCCTCGACCGCATGGCAAAAGCGAAGACCATGGTGATCATCGCGCAGAGCGTGGAGGGCGCGACGATCAAGGGCCTCACCGAACCCAGCCAATATGGTGAGATCGCCAAAGATTTTAATGGCTATATCTGGGTGGACAAGATCGAGGAACTGGGCCCCGCCTTGCGGCGGTGAATTCCCTCTGCCCTTGGGAGAGGCACTTCTAGGGCTTTATCCCTGCCGCGTAATCCCCTAAGCACCCGCGCGATATGACCGAAAAGCAAGACTATAAAGACACCGTCTTCTTACCCAAGACCGATTTCCCGATGAAGGCTGGCCTGCCGCAGAAGGAGCCGGGCATTCTTGCCAAATGGGAAGCCGACGACCTCTACCATAAGCTGCGCGAAGCACGCGCCGGGCGGGAGAAGTTCATTCTCCATGATGGGCCGCCATATGCCAATGGCGACATGCATATCGGCCATGCGCTCAACCATATCCTCAAAGACATGGTCTGCCGCACGCAAAGCCTGCTCGGCAAAGACGCGCCTTATGTGCCCGGCTGGGATTGCCATGGCCTGCCGATCGAATGGAAAGTCGAGGAGCAATATCGCAAGAAAAAGCTGAACAAGGATGAGGTTCCGGTCAAGGAATTCCGCGCCGAATGCCGCGCCTATGCCCAGCATTGGGTGAATGTACAGCGCGAACAGGTGAAGCGGCTGGGCATTCTGGGCAATTGGGACAAGCCCTATCTGACGATGGATTTCGACAGCGAGGCGACGATCGTTTCCGAACTGCTGAAATTCGCCGAAAGCGGCCAGCTCTATCGTGGAGCGAAGCCGGTGATGTGGTCACCGGTCGAAAAGACCGCGCTGGCCGAGGCCGAGGTCGAATATGAAGATATCACCTCGACGCAAATCGATGTGGCGTTTGAGATTGTTGAATCGCCCGAAGTTCCAAAGCTAGTCGGGGCATTTGCAGTAATCTGGACAACAACGCCTTGGACGATCCCGGTTAATCAGGCGATCGCTTACAACCCGGCTTTTGAACAGCTAAGCTACGAAGCCTGTTACGGAGTTTACGCAGCTTCGGATGGTCGCCGATACATATTGTCTCAAGCGCTAGCTTCTGCGTTCGCTGCTCGAGCTGGCTTGGAACTTACTTTAGAATCTGCACTATCTGATGTTGCATTGAGGGGCGCAGTCGCCCGCCACCCGATGCACCATCTGGGCGGCTTTTTTGCCAAGCCCCGCCCCTTCCTGCCCGGCGACTTCGTTACCACCGACAGCGGCACGGGCCTTGTCCATATGGCGCCCGACCATGGCGAGGATGATTTTGACCTGTGCAAAGCCAACGGGCTGGAGCCGCAATTCGCAGTCGAGGGCGATGGCAAATATCGCGCCGACTGGGCTTGGCTCGGCGGGCAGGGCAGCGTCATAAACCCCAAATTCAACGCGCCCGACGGCCCCATCTGTGAGGCGCTGCGCGAGGCGGGCGGGCTGCTCGCCGCCAGCGCGGATTACAAGCACAGCTATCCGCATAGCTGGCGCTCCAAAGCCAAGGTCATCTATCGCTGCACCCCGCAATGGTTTGTGCCGATGGACAAGGGCGACGACAGCCTGCGTCAAAAGGCCATGACCGCGATCGCAGACACGCGCTGGGTGCCCGAAAAGGGCCGCAACCGCATTGGCTCAATGGTCGAAGGCCGTCCAGACTGGGTGCTTTCGCGCCAGCGCGCATGGGGCGTGCCGATCACTTTATTTGTCGATCGCAAGACCGGACAGTATCTCAACGACGCAGAGGTCAATGCCCGTATCGTTGCTGCGGTGCGCGAAGAGGGCGTCGATGCCTGGGAAGCCGCCCGCGCGCAGGAATATCTGGGCGACGCTTACAAGGCCGAAGATTATGAGCAGGTGTTCGACATACTCGACGTCTGGTTCGATTCGGGCTGTACCCATGTCTTCACGCTGGAAAGCGGACGCTGGCCTGAACTGAGCTGGCCCGCCGACCTCTATCTTGAAGGCAGTGACCAGCATCGCGGCTGGTTCCAGTCCTCACTGCTGCAAAGCTGCGGCACACGCGGCCGCGCGCCTTACAATGCCGTCCTCACCCATGGCTTCACCATGGACCAGAAGGGCCTGAAAATGTCCAAGTCGGTCGGCAACACCGTCGACCCGCTGAAGGTGATGGAAACCAACGGCGCGGACATCATTCGGCTGTGGGCGCTGTCGGTCGACTTCACCGAGGATCACCGCATCGGCGATGAAATCCTAAAAGGCGTGGCCGACCAGTATCGCAAGCTACGCAACACCTTCCGCTACCTCCTCGGCGCGCTCGACGGGTTCCGCGAGGAGGAACGAGTCAGCAATGTGGCGGACATGCCGGAATTGGAGCGTTATGTGCTTCACCTGCTCGCCGACATGGATGCGAAGCTGAAAACAGCGGTCGATGATTTCGATTTCAACAGCTATGTCCGCCTGCTGAGCGACTTCGCGAATAACGACCTGTCGGCCTTCTTCTTCGATATCCGCAAGGATTGCCTCTATTGCGACGCACCGGAGAGCTTGAAGCGCCGCAGCTATCGCACCGTGCTCGACACGCTGTTCCATGCGATGGTGCGCTATGCCGCACCAGTGCTGGTGTTCACGGCGGAGGAAGTGTGGGGGACACGTTACCCTGAGGCCGGCAGTGTGCATTTGCTGGAATGGCCGGAGGTTGATACCGCCACCGACGCTGAGTTGGCCGATCGCTGGTTACAAATTCGCGCTTCGCGTACCTTGGCGACCGAAATCATTGAGCCGATGCGACGCGAAAAGATCGTCGGCTCCAGCCTTGAAGTTGAATACACCTATGCAGGCAACTTCGGCGACATTGATCTAGCAGAAGTGTTCATTGTCTCGGCAGTACATGGCGGTTCGGAGGACAAAGCTGCGAAGACAACCAACCACAAATGCGGCCGATGCTGGCGGCATTTGCCTGACGTGAGCGAAGATGGCACATTGTGCGGGCGTTGCGACGAGGTATTAAATGGCTAACCCCAAATATCGCATCCAGGGCCTGATGCTCGCCAGCCTGCTGTTCATCACCGATCAGGTGGTGAAATATGTCATGCTCGGCCCGCTCGCGCTGCAAAGCCGGCGGCAAATCCACATCGTCTCCTTCTTCGACCTGACCTATGCCGAAAATCGCGGCGTATCGATGGGCTTTCTGGAAGCGGGGAGCGAGCTGGAACGTTGGTTGCTGGTCGGACTGACCGCGCTGATCGCCGGCGTGGTTGCAATGTGGATGTGGCGCGAAAAACTGCGCGGCGATGTGCTGGCGCTTTCAATGGTGCTGGGCGGGGCGCTCGGCAATATCGTCGACCGGGTGCGCTATGGTTATGTGGTCGATTATGCCGACCTGCATTTCGGCAGCTTTCGGCCTTTCTGGATTTTCAACCTTGCCGATGCCTGCATCACCATCGGCGTGCTGATATTGCTTGCCCGCGCCTTCCTTATCCGCGAAAGCAAGGACGTTCAGCCTGCGTCAAGCGACGCGGACATAGCGGAGAGACCATGACGCGCAAATTGATCATCGCTTCATCAAGCCTGTTGGCGCTGACCACGCTTTCGGGTTGCGGTTCCAGTGGCGTTTTTGATCGCGACCGGCCCGATGAATTCGCCGTCGGCCGTGCAGCGCCGCTTGCCATCCCGCAGGATCTTTCCACTCTGCCCGCGCCGCAACCAGGTGCTGCCCGCCCGCAGGATGGCGACAGCAAGGCTGCCGTACTCGAAGCCATGTTCGGCGCCCCGAAGCAATAAGGACCCTTACCCATGTCGCGGAAATATTTGCTCGCTGGTGCAGCCATCATGCTCACAGGGCTCAGTGGTTGCCAGTCGATCGGCAACGCCTATCAGTCGCTTTACAACCTCGATGTTCGCGGGGACAGCGCCCCAACGCAGCCAACCACCAGCCGCGTTGCACCGCTTGTCGTCCCGCCAGATTTTGCCTTGAAGCCAGGTCAGATTACCCTGACGCGCAGCCAGGATGGCACCACACCTGATCAGGTGTTGGAAGCAATGTTTGGTGGCCCGGCGCAACGGTCAGCCGGTGAACGCGCCGTGGTTGCGGCGGCTGGCGCCGCTGAAATGGGCATCCGTTCGACCGTAGGTGACCCCGAAACGACAACAGTCAACAAGGGCGCCGTTACGCGTGACATCATCGCCGCACCCGAAGGCGATGGTCAGGCCGCACAGGCAGCCATTCCGCAGTAAAATTGAGCGGTCCGGGCTTTACGCCCGAACCCCGGCTTCCTCCACGCCCGCGCTGTTGTGGCGCAGTGCCTTCAGAACGGTTTCGACGATATGCAGCGCGTTGAGGCCGGCTTCGTCATACTGTTGTTGCGGGCTTTCATGTTCCTGGAAAATGTCAGGCAGGCGCATCGTGCGGATCTTCAGGCCGGCGTCGGTCAGGCCAAGATCACTGGCCAGCGTCAGCACATGCGCGCCGAGCCCGCCAATTGCGGCCTCCTCCACCGTCACGACCACTTCATGGGTCGCCATCAGGCGACGGATCAGTTCTTCATCCAATGGCTTTGCAAAGCGCATATCGGCAACTGTCGTCGACAGGCCCTTGGCATCGAGCGTGTCGGCCGCCTTCAATGCCTCTGCCAAGCGGGTGCCGAGTGAGAGGATCGCGACAGTCTTGCCTTCGCGGACGACCCGGCCCTTGCCGATTTCCAGCTGTTGCGGAACTTCGGGCAGCGGCACACCGACGCCATTTCCGCGCGGATAGCGGAAGGCGATGGGGCCGCTGTCATGCAGGGCTGCAGTATAGGTCATATGCACCAGTTCCGCCTCGTCCGCGGCGGCCATCACCACCATATTGGGCAGTGTCGCCAGATAGGTAACGTCGAACGATCCGGCATGGGTACTGCCATCGGCCCCGACCAGCCCGGCCCGGTCAATTGCGAAACGCACCGGCAGATTCTGGATGCAGACATCATGCACCACCTGATCATAGGCGCGCTGCAGAAAGGTCGAATAAATTGCGGCAAAGGGACGCATGCCCTGTGCGGCAAGGCCAGCGGCAAAGGTTACGCCATGCTGTTCGGCAATGCCTACGTCAAAGGCGCGGTCGGGGTGTGCCTGCGCAAATTTGTCAACGCCGGTGCCGCTGGGCATGGCGGCGGTGATCGCGACAATCCGGTCGTCGGTCTCGGCCAGTTTTGCGAGTGTTTCGCCAAAGACATTCTGATAGGCTGGCGGACCGCCGCCCGGGCCCTTGTCCTGCTTGCCGGTGACCACGTCGAATTTGACGACGCCATGATATTTGTCGGCTGCCGCCTCTGCAGGCGCATAGCCATGGCCCTTTTTGGTGACGACATGAATCAGGCACGGGCCTTCTGCGGCATCACGGACATTTTCGAGGACGGGGATCAGATGTTCGAGATTATGCCCGTCAATCGGGCCGACATAATAGAAACCCAATTCCTCGAACAAGGTGCCGCCCATCGCCATGCCGCGGGCAAATTCGTCTGTCTTGCGCGCGGCAATGTGCAGCGGCTCGGGCAATTTGCGCGAAATCCGCTTTGCCACTTCGCGCAAGGAAAGGAAGGGCCGCGACGACACGAGCCGCGCCAGATAGGCCGAAAGCCCGCCCACCGGCGGCGCAATCGACATGTCATTATCATTGAGGATGACGACCAGCCGGTTCCCCGCTGCCTGCGCGTTGTTCATCGCTTCATAAGCCATGCCTGCCGACATCGACCCATCGCCGATCACGGCAATCGCCTTGCCCGGTTTGTTGTTCAGCTTGTTGGCGATGGCAAAGCCAAGCGCCGCCGAAATCGAAGTCGAGCTGTGCGCCGCGCCGAAGGGGTCATATTCGCTCTCAGTCCGCTTGGTGAAACCCGAAAGCCCGCCACCGGTGCGCAAGGTGCGAATCCTGTCGCGTCGGCCGGTAATGATCTTATGCGGATAACATTGGTGGCCGACATCCCAGACCAGCCGGTCTTCGGGGGTGTTGAAGACATAATGGATCGCGGTGGTCAGTTCGACCACACCCAGCCCGGCACCCAGATGCCCGCCGGTTACGGAGACCGCAGAAATGGTTTCGGTGCGCAATTCGTCTGCAAATTGGCGCAGTTGCGAAGGCTGCAGCGTTCTAAGGTCTGCCGGGATCTTCACCTTGTCGAGCAAGGGTGTGACGGGTTTGTCAGTCATCAAATCAGCTTTAACGATGTTTCAGGGAAGTGTCGAACGGGATATTTTCCCGTGGGCTTGGACCTAATCGCAATCACCGCAGGTACCGCGCACCTCTACAACGGGACGGACGACATGAAAACCTGCGGCCTCAGCCGCCTTGCGGACATTGCTGGTCAGGCTGTCATCATCGATATGGGTGGCAGCGCCGCATCGGTCGCAGATCAGGAAAATACAGTCGTGCAGGCAGCCAGGATGCGAATTGGCAAGATAGGCGTTCGCGCTTTCGACACGGCTGGCAAGGTTGTTCGCTACAAACAGATCGAGGATCCGGTAAACACTGTTCGGCGCGACCCTCTTTCCGCGTTTCTGCGACACAAGGTCTGCAATATCATAGGCCGACGCAGGCTTTTCAAAGGTGGCAAGCACTGCAAAAATATCGGCACGCATGTCGGTCCATTGTTCGCCAGCGGCCGTCAAGGCAAGTTCGGCCGCCTGTGCAAGATCCGACCCATGATGTTCATGATGATGATGTAGCCGCGCCATAGCTGGAATTTAGGCGCTCCGCGTCAGAAGGGCAAGCGCCGCCTGTTAGTTCCGGCGCGCGGCGCGCAAGTTCATGAAATGGCCGAGCGCGAGAATGGCAACCCCAAGCATGGTGAAGGCAATTTCGCCGCCGCCATGGGGAAGTGTGAGCGCCCATATCATAACCCCGATGCCGATCGCGCCGATCGCTGCGGGCAACACAAACCGGTGCGCAAGCATACCGCGCACCAAAGCGATCGCGCCGAACAATATCGCAAAAACCAACCCGACTTCATGGATGAGGGGTGAGAAGAGTGCGCCGCCAACCGACGCAAAAATCGCGAGCAGTACGGAAGTTGCAAGACAGTGCATCAGGCATAGCCCGGCAATACCGAGCCCCAGCCCATCCCATCGCGATTGACGCCAGATTGCCTGCATTGTTGTCATCGATACTGCCTTACGCGAATCCCTATGCCATGCCTGATCCGACGTTACAACATTACATTTGATATAATATCTCTTCGTCGTGATTAAATTTTCTGCCTCTCCTGCCGTTAACCATTTCGTTTAGCCGCATTTTTGCCATCTCCGCATTAGGTGGTGGGCAATGCGCACCGCCCTTCTCTCCCTTTTGCTTTTCGCAACCCCGGCCCATGCGTTGAATGAGGGGCTGCAATGCGTGCCCTTTGCCCGCGCGCTTACCGGGGTAGAAATCCGGGGTGATGCCCATAGCTGGTGGGATCAGGCGGAAGGTCGGTATGAACGGGGAAGCCGGCCGAAGGTGGGCGCGGTGATGACGTTCGTTCCGCATGGCAATATGCGCTTGGGCCATGTCGCGGCGGTGCGGCGGATCATCGACAAACGCACGCTTCTGATCAGCCACGCCAATTGGTCAACGATTGACGGCGTTCGCGGTCATATCGAAGAGGATGTTCGCGTCATCGATGTATCCGAGGAAAATGACTGGAGCCGGGTGCGCGTCTGGTACACACCCAATGGCGCATTGGGGACGACCGAATGGCCGCTCCATGGATTCATCTATCCTGATCGGCCACGCAAAGAAGCTGAGGCACGTAAGGCGCTTGCTGCGGTGCTTGCGATCACACCGCGCCCGGCCTCGCCCACCCTCGCGGCAACCATGACGCCGCGCGAATCGACCAACCTTGCGCCAAACCAAAAAGCTGCCGCGCGAAACGCAATTGCGCCGCCAACCCGTGCAGCAGGATTTGCGCTGTCCTCGGGGCTGCTGGCAGAGATCGACCGCA
Source organism: Sphingobium sp. (assembly GCA_035196065.1). Classification (NCBI taxonomy): domain Bacteria; kingdom Pseudomonadati; phylum Pseudomonadota; class Alphaproteobacteria; order Sphingomonadales; family Sphingobiaceae; genus Sphingobium; species Sphingobium sp. The sequence continues at coordinate 899,815 of CP136575.1, read as the reverse complement.
AGGCCAAAAAGGAAAAGCCCCGCGCCGCCTCGTGACGCGTTTTGACGCGAGTCAATGACAGCATGGAGGGCCGCGTTCAGCATAGGGCCTTCAGCGAAAGGAGGCTGTCATGCTCAAAGTCGAAACCGATGTGCCTGCGGGCTATCTTGAACTCACCGTCGACGGTGCAGTCGACAAGGAAGATTACCAGGCAGCGGTCGATGCCGTTGACCTGCTGCTGCAATCGCACGCGCAATTGAACGTCGTCGAAGTGGTGCGCAATATTGGCTGGATCGAACCCGAAGTCTGGTGGAAGGATTTGCTCTTCCACCTCGCGCACCGCAATTTCATTCACCGCGCTGCCGTCGTCAGTGATTCGGGCTGGGTAGGCCCCGTCACCCGCATTTTTGCGCCCTTTTACCCCGCGGCCATCCGCACCTTCGGGCTGGACCAGCTCGAACATGCGCGGCAATGGGCAAAGGTCGGCGATGTGAACAAGGCGGCGGATTAGCGCCCGAATTTCCGCTGCGTCTTGCCAAAGCGCATCTTTCGCGTCCCCGGCCGCCCTTCGGTGGCGCGGCCCTTGGGGGCGGCGACACGTTTTTCATGGGGCAAGCCCAGTTCCTCGGCCTCGAGCGCGCGAATTTCATCGCGCAGGCGGCCAGCTTCCTCAAATTCGAGGTCGGCGGCGGCGGCACGCATCTTCTTTTCCAATTCTTCGATATAGGCTCGGAGGTTATGACCGACGAGGTTGTTGGCGCCTTCGGCATCGATTTCGACCAAGACCCCATCCCGGCTGGCGGTGTCAGCTACGATATCGTGAATGTTACGCTTGATCGTGGTCGGTGTGATGCCGTGCAGTTCGTTGTAAGCGCGCTGCTTTTCACGGCGACGGTCGGTCTCGCGCATCGCGCGTTCCATGCTGCCGGTGATGCGGTCGGCATAAAGGATAACGCGCCCTTCGACATTGCGCGCGGCGCGGCCGATCGTCTGAATCAATGAAGTTTCGCTGCGCAAGAAACCTTCCTTGTCGGCATCGAGGATGCACACCAGCCCGCATTCGGGAATGTCGAGGCCTTCGCGCAGCAGGTTGATGCCGACGAGCACGTCATAGACGCCCAGCCGCAAATCACGGATCAGTTCGATACGTTCCAGCGTTTCGACATCGCTGTGCATATAACGGACGCGCAACCCCGCCTCATGCATAAACTCGGTCAGATCCTCCGCCATCCGCTTGGTCAGCGTCGTCACCAAAGTGCGATAGCCGGCCTCGGCCACCTTACGGCATTCGTTGATGCAATCCTGAACCTGATCCTCAACCGGTTTGATCTCGACCGGCGGATCGATCAAGCCGGTCGGGCGGATCACCTGTTCGGCAAAAACGCCACCGGTCTGCTCCATCTCCCAATTGCCCGGGGTGGCTGACACGCTGACCGTTTGCGGGCGCATCGCATCCCATTCGTTGAAGCGTAGCGGCCGATTGTCGATACAGCTAGGCAAACGGAAACCATATTCGGCAAGGGTCAGCTTGCGTCGATGGTCACCCCGCGCCATCGCGCCAATCTGCGGCACCGTCTGGTGGCTTTCATCAACGAACAGCAATGCATTGTCAGGCAGATATTCGAACAAGGTCGGCGGCGGTTCACCCGGCAAGCGGCCGGTGAGGAAGCGCGAATAATTTTCGATGCCCGCGCAGCTTCCGGTCGCGGCAATCATCTCCAGATCGAAATTGGTGCGCTGTTCCAGCCGCTGCGCCTCAAGCAGCCGGCCTTCGGCGACCAGCTCCTTCAGCCTTTCCTCCAGCTCGAACTTGATCGCGGCAGCCGCCTGCTTCATCGTCGGCCCCGGGGTAACATAGTGCGAATTGGCATAGACACGCACGGCGTTCAGCTTCGCGCCTGCCTTGCCGGTCAGCGGATCAAATTCGACGATTTCTTCGACCTCATCACCGAACATGCTGATCCGCCAGGCCATGTCTTCAAAATGGGAGGGGAAGAGTTCGAGATTATCGCCGCGCACGCGGAAATTGCCACGCACAAAAGACGCATCGTTGCGCTTGTACTGAAGCGCGACCAGCTTGCGGATCAACTCGCGCTGGTCGACGCTTTCCCCGACCTTTAGGTCGAAAATCATCGCCGAATAGGTTTCGACCGATCCGATACCATAAAGGCAAGAAACCGAGGCAACGATCAGCACATCATCCCGTTCGAGGAGTGATCGGGTGGCCGAATGGCGCATCCGGTCAATCGCCTCGTTCACGCTCGATTCCTTTTCGATATAGGTATCGCTGCGCGGCACATAGGCCTCTGGCTGGTAATAATCGTAATAACTGACAAAATATTCGACGGCGTTTTCAGGGAAAAAGCTTTTGAATTCGCCATAAAGCTGCGCGGCGAGGATCTTGTTGGGCGCCAGCACCAGCGCCGGTCGCTGCAACGCCTCCACCACCTTTGCCATGGTGAAGGTTTTGCCCGAACCGGTGACGCCGAGCAGCACCTGATCCTTTTCCCCCGCGAGCGCGGTCTCCACCAATTCCTTGATCGCCGCCGGCTGATCGCCTGCGGGCTGGTATTCAGAGACAAGCTTGAACGGACGCCCGCCCTCCACCTTTGCCGGACGCGCCGGACGGTGCGGCACAAAATTGCCGTCTGTTTCGGGCTCTTCTAGGCCCCGGCGGATGATCAGTTCGGCCATAACTTCCCTGTGCGCGGGTTTGGGAGTGGGGGCAAGGGGGATGCGCCCACCCTATTTCTTGAAAAGCACCCGATCCTCCGGGCCAAAGCCCCAGCGCCAAATCACCCAAAGATAGACGCCAAGGATCGCCGGAATGCCAAAGGCAAGTTCCGCCCATTCGGGAAGCTGGGTTGCACCTACGCCGATGATCGTGGCGGCGGCAACCGCGGGCAACAGGCTCCACCGCCAGATGCGGATCGGCTCGCCCAATATCCGAGCCAGAAGGACCACCTTGGCGAGCGAGGCAACGCCCAGTGCGAGCATCAATGCGCAAGCCACGGCAGCGGCCTGGGCAAGGCCAAGATACTCCGGTTTCAGCCCCAGCATCGGCACCATCTCGATCAGGATCAGGCTAAGCACCACCTGCAGGCCAAGCATGAACAGCGACAGGATGAGGTTGCGGTGCCGCGCCATATAGACAAGCGCACTTTCACTGACCACGGCCGTCGCGGCGGCGACCTCTGCCGCAAGAAGGAAGGCCATGGCCGCCGTGCCGCCGACAAATTCCGGGCCGACGAGCCCCATAACCGCTTCGCCTGGAATGCCGAGTGCAAGGGCGATTCCGGCCTGTGCGGCGATGATCCAGAAGCCCACCTGACCAACCTGCCGTGCAATTTCGCGATAATTTTTCGCCTGCAAATTACGGGTGATTACGGGGCCGAGGATCGGATCGAAGCTCGATTTCAGTTTCTGCGGCAGGCTGGCGACCTGCTGCGCAACATAATAGATGCCTACCACGGCGGGGCTTGCGAACAGACCGAGGATCGCAAGGTCTAGCCGGCGGCTACCCCATTCAATGGCGTCGGCCGCGGCCAGCGGCAGATTGCGCCGAGCCAGCCCGTAAAGCTCCGCCGGACGGGGGCGCCAGCCGCGAAGACTTCCATAGCTGCGCCAGAGCGGCCAGAGCGCAGCAAACATGGCAGCAATGATCGATGCAACATAGGACAGGATCAGGCCATCGCGCGCCGAATAGAAAAACAGCAGGCCGGCGGCGATGCTGATTGTCCAGGGTTCCACAATCGCACGTGCCCGCACGGTCGAGGCGACATCAAAGCGATAGGCCAGCGCAGCAAGCGCGATTTCGGTCCAGACAATGGCAAAGATCGTGAGGGGCAGAAACCGGTCGAGCCCGTTAAGCGCACTGTTCGGAAACATCAGCTGCGGTAACGCGATCAGCACTGCCGCCCCAATCGCCGATGCAAAAGTTGCCACCAGCATCGCATCGCCGACGATATGGGTATCGGGCCGTTCCTGCCGCGACAGCGCCTCGGCTAACCCGCGGCGCAGACCGATCGTTGCCAGTTGCGCGACAAATTCGACAATCAGGATTGCATAGGCAAAACGCCCTAGTACTTCCGGCCCGTAAAGCCTTCCCGCAATGAACAGGAAAGGCAGGCGTGCGGCCAGACGCAGGACAAAGCCGAACACGTTGGTGCGTCCGCCCTTGGCCAGCGCTTTGAGGTCTGCCTCATCTTGCCCCGAAGTTGAAGCTGTCAACGTTCGGCCTTCAACGGCCGGGCGAGCAGCGCCCCGATCACCTCGTTCACGCTGGCACTGCCTGCAAGCAGCGCGCAGACCGCCTCTACGATAGGCATCTCCACGCCCAGCGCCTGTGCGGACTGGTGCAGGACCGGCGCGGTGAACGCCCCTTCGGCAACTGTCCGCCGGTCAGCCATCAGCTCAGCTGCCGGTTTTCCTTGGCCGAGCCCGCGGCCGAGCGAGAAATTACGACTATTTTCGGAACTGCAGGTGAGCACAAGGTCGCCTAGTCCCGACAGCCCGCCGAGCGTGTCTGCACGCGCCCCGCGGGCAAGGCCATAACGTTGCATTTCGGCAAATCCACGCGCAATCAGAGCTGCCCGGGCGTTGAGGCCAAGCCCCGCGCCGTCAACGACGCCGCAGCCAATGGCGAGCACATTCTTGACCGCGCCCCCAATTTCGGCACCAACAACATCATCGGACCAATAGGGTCGAAAGGCAGGCGTCGCGACCAGCCGCATCAACTGCGCACCCAATGGCTGGCTTTCGCAGGCCAAAGTGATCGCAGTCGGCTTACCGGCCGCCACTTCATGCGCGAACGTAGGGCCCGATAGCACCGCGAGCGGATTGTCGGGGCGCTGCTGCGCCACCACTTCGGAGACGAGCAACTGCGTCCCTGCCTCGATACCCTTTGAGCACAACAACAGCGGCGCCTTGATATCGGGCAGCCGGTCGAGCGTGGCGCGCAGATGCTGTGCCGGCGTAACTAGGAGCAGCGCCGAACAATCCGCCATGTCGGTCATGTCGCCCGTCGCCTGAATTTGCGAAGGCAGCGGGATGTTCGGCAAATAAAGCGGGTTACCCTGCCCGCCATTGATCGCGGCCACCACTTCGGGCTCGATTGCCCAAAGCAGCACGCGGTCATGATTTTGTGCCATGACGCAGGCAAGAGCCGTGCCCCATGCCCCCGCCCCGACCACGCCTATTGGCGGCCCGCTCATGCCTTCACCCCCGCGCCGCGTGCAGCCTCTGCGTTCGGGTCAAGTGGCCAGCGCGGGCGCGCCGCCACGTCCAGCGGGTCGGTCATCCCCGCCGCGAAACGTTCTGCACCTGCCCATGCGATCATCGCGCCATTATCGGTGCACAGCCAGTGCGGCGGCGCGACGAAGCGCATGCCGTGCCGGCCAGCCAGAGCCTGCAACATGGCGCGCACCGCTTCATTGGCCGCAACGCCGCCGGCGACAACCAGCGCGGGCAGTGGTTCAATCCGTGCAAGGCTATATTCGAGCCGGTCCTGGAGGCAATCAACCACGGCCTGCTGGAACGAAGCGGCAATATCCTCTGCACGATGCTGCCCGCTTTCATGGGCCCGCAGAACGGCACTTTTTAGCCCCGCAAAGCTGAAATGCGGTTCGTCTGCACCTTTCAACGGCCGCGGCAGCGGCACCGCCTTCGCATCACCATTTTTCGCAGCTCGTTCGACCGCGGGCCCACCGGGAAATCCGAGGCCCAATATCTTCGCGCTCTTGTCAAAGGCTTCGCCTACGGCATCGTCGATTGTCGTTGCCAACCGGTCATAATCGCCAACGCCATTCACGCGCAGCAACTGACAATGCCCGCCCGACACAAGCAGGAGCAAATAGGGAAATTCCAACTCTGCATCGACCAAGCGGGGCGAGAGGGCATGGCCTTCGAGATGGTTAACCGCAATCAGCGGCTTGCCCGCCGCCATGGCGAGCGCCTTGGCCGTCACCAGCCCGACCATAACGCCGCCGATCAGCCCGGGGCCAGCCGTTGCCGCAATTGCATCGACATCATCAAGCGTCAGCCCTGCATCGGCAAGCGCGGTCTCGACAAGCGGGGTCATGAGGTCAGCATGCGCACGCGCGGCAATTTCCGGCACCACGCCGCCAAAGGCGCGGTGATGATCTTCCTGCCCCGCCAGCGCATGCGCCAGCACCGTGCGGTCAGACCGCACCAGCGCGGCAGCGGTTTCGTCACAACTCGATTCAAGGCCAAGGATGATTGCCATCCGCTTCCCCTTAGGCGCAGCCCCCGCTATGGACAAGCCGCATGACCCCATCAGCCTCTTCGCCCTTGCGCATCGGAACCCGTTCTTCGCCTCTCGCCCTTGCCCAGGCCGAAATGACGCGCGCCGCGCTGGTTGCCGCACATGGCTGGCCGGTTGCAGCTGTCGCGCTGGTGCCGATGCTGTCAAGCGGCGACAAGGTGCAGGACCGGCCACTGGCCGAAATCGGTGGCAAGGCGCTCTGGACCAAGGAGCTGGAACGCGCGCTAATTGACGATGAAATCGATATTGCGGTGCATTCGATGAAGGATGTCGAAACCGTTCGCGCAGACATTTTCTCCATCGCCGCCATGCTGCCACGTGCCGATGCGCGCGACCGGCTTATCGGGGCGCATAGCATTGCCGCATTGCCGCAAGGTGCCCGTATCGGCACATCGAGCCCACGGCGCGCTGCCCAGCTAAAGGCGCTGCGGCCTGACCTCCATACTGGAATGATCCGGGGCAATGTTGCGACCAGGCTTGCGAAACTAGCCGAAGGTGAATTTGATGCGACGCTTCTCGCCGCAGCCGGGCTCGACCGGCTAGGCATGGCTGATACCGGCACCGCAATCGATCCGGCCGAGATGCTACCTGCTGCATCGCAGGGTGCGATCGGAATTGATTGCCTTGCTGCACGGCCCGCTATTGCAGACCTCCTCCAGCCGGTGAACGATGCCACTACCTTTGCCTGCGTCATGGCAGAGCGCGCTTTCCTCGCTGCACTGGGCGGCACCTGCCATTCGCCGGTGGCGGCACAGGCCCGGATGGAAACAGGGATGATTATCCTGCGCGGCCAGATATTGAATGAGGATGGCAGCGAATGCCATGAAGCCGAAAGCAATGACCCTGTCGCTCTCGCCGCTGAACTTCTTGGCCGGGCAAGCCCCGCGCTCGCGGCCTTGTTCACGCCATGAGAATCCTGATCATCCGTCCGGAACCTGGTGCATCCGCCAGTGCGGCACGGGCCCTGGCGGCAGGTTTCGAACCGGTTTGCCTGCCCTTTTTCGAAATTGCACCACGGCCATGGCAAGCACCCAATCCACAGCTGTTCGACGCTGTCATGGTCACGAGCTCCAATGCGATCCGAAAAGCCGGGGCTCAACTAGACAAACTGCATAGCTTGCCATTTCACGCAGTCGGCGCGCGGAGTGCAGATGCCGTAAGGGATGCCGGCCTCACCCTTGCCTCGACGGGAACAGCGGGCGTTGAGGCGCTGGTCGCATCAGCTGCAGCGGCCGGACATAGCCGGCTTCTCTGGCTTGCTGGTGAAGACCGCACCAAGATAAATCCGCCAGCCGGCTCCACAATAGATATCTTGACCATTTATGCGTCTGATCATGTTGCGCTGGGTCCAGAGGCCGGGGCGATGATCGCATCTTGCCCCATAGTCGCGCTGCATTCGGCGCGGGCCGCAGCCGCCTTTGGCGATTATGTCGACAATTCAGGCTTAACGCGCCAAAGATTCACACTGGCGGCCTTTTCACCGGCAATTGGCGCGGCCGCCGGACGGGGCTGGGCGGGTATTGCGACGGCCGCCACGCCCGATGACGCGGCACTGTTGTCGCAGGCGCACATGCTTGTTAGACAGACGCTCAAGAGAAACGACAAGGGAAACGGGTTTTGAACTGGAGAACGGGCACAGCCTTGGCGATACTCGCCTTTATCGGGGGAGGTCTTGCGATAAGCTGGCTATCTTCATCGGGTCTGATGCCATGGAGTGCGGCGCCGCAGGTTCAGAACGAAGCAGAGTCCGGCCTTTCAGATCCCGCGCCACCCATCGCCAATCCGATGACGGCTGCGCCGCTGGTTCCCCAAATCATTCAGCCCATCGCTGATTCCACGCGCACCGAAGCCATGCTAACCGTGATGGCTGCCCGCCGCGCAATCGCGAGTGGCGCGCCATTAGGGGATGTCGCTGCGCGATTGCAGGCAAGCTTCGGAACCACCCAACCACAAGCTTTATCAAAAATTCTGGCCGCTGATCGTGAAAGGCTGACTCCGGCAGTGCTGCTTTCCGATTTCGATGCCATTGCCCCGCAACTTGCCCGTGAACCAGCAATGACCTGGGACGGTCTGCAGCGCGAGCTGGCTAGCCTGTTTGTGCTGCGTCGTACGGGGTCGCCTCCGGAAACGGTCGGCGGCCAATTGCAGCAGACGCGAGATTATCTGGCAGGTGGTAATGTTGAGGCCGCGATGCGCTTTATCGAAACGCTGCCGGGTGCCAGCAATGGTCAGGCATGGAAGACAAAGGCCCGCCGCTATTTGGATACACAGCGCGCGCTCGACCAGCTTGAAGCCGCCGCAATTGCGCTTCCCGTTGCGCCTGTCGCTCCGCTGGTTGCGCCTGAGCAGCTAGCGCCCGCGCCGGCCACCGGCAAAGACACAACGCAGCCCTGAACAGGATGCACTAGGCTGGCTATTCGCGCGTTCGCGCCATAACCGCCTCTGTCACATTGTCGCTGAACATCCCGTCGATCCCGGTATCAAGAAAAGCACGAATCTCGCCTACAAGATCGCCATGACCCGCCGGGTTCAACCCGGATTTGTGACTGAGCGGCAGGAAATAGTTTTCGCGCCGCATCGTCCAAACATGCACCTTGAGGCCCGCGGCATGGGCATTGGCGACAAGCCCTGTCGGTTGCCCAAGATTGCCGATAAGCGTGCGCGGAATCACCATCGCCTTTTCAACGCCGATCCCGTCGGCATAGCTGGCAACCTCCTTGAGCCCCGCAGGCGTCGCCATTTCGGCATAGCTTTGCTCTGCATCGTCCGCCGGCCCGCCATCGGCCGACATGAGTTGGATCAGCGGCAGCTTCGTCTTTGGCCGCAACGCCTTCAGATTTTCGACCTCAAAGCTCTGAATGAACACCGGGCTACCCTCGTCCGCCATGCCATGCGCGGCAAGCGTCTGCAGCAAAGGCGCCTCATGCGGCAGGCCGATGGCGGCGAAATAGGATGGATGCTTGGTTTCGGGATAAACCCCGATTATGCGCCCAGTCTCCTCGCTTTGGGTGCGCGCAAGTTCAAGAATTTCCGCAAAGGTCGGGATGTCGAACTGGCCGTCAAAGGCGGTGTTTGCCTTGCGCAACTGCGGCAACCGCTCCCGCGCGCGCAGCGTCTTCAGTTCGGCAAGGGTGAAATCTTCTGTGAACCAGCCGGTGAATTTATGGCCGTCAATGATCTTGCTGGTCCTGCGATCGGCAAATTCGGGGCGACTGGCAACGTCGGTGGTTTCCGAAATCTCATTTTCGTGCCGGGCGACAAGCACCCCGTCCCGCGTCAGGACCAGATCGGGTTCGATATAGTCCGCACCCTGCTCGATCGCGAGGGCATAGCTGGCTATGGTATGCTCGGGCCGCTCTCCACTCGCACCGCGATGCGCGATGATGATCGGCGTGCCAGTTGACGCGGTCACCACAGCCTCACCCTTCGCCAAGGAACAGGCGGCCAAAAAGGGCAGCAGCAAAAATGGCAGAATAAGCGGTCTGATCATCGCACATCCTTTCCCTGCCTTTCATTGCAATTGCGTGACGGCGCCGTGGATCATGCACCAAAGGCAGTTTCCCATTCAGCGGGCTTGAAGCCAACAAGCAGGCCGCCCGGATATTCCACTACTGGCCGCTTGATCATGCTTGGCTGTTCCACCATCAGCGCGACCGCCTTTGCCTGATCAAGACCGGTCTTTGCATCATCCGGCAGTTTCTTGAAGGTCGTGCCTGCACGATTAAGGATAGTCTCCCATCCTTTTTCGTCGCACCAACGCTCCAGCTTCTCGGCATCGGCACCCGCTTTCTTGTAATCGTGAAAAGCATAGGCGAGTCCCTTGCCGTCGAGCCAGACGCGCGCCTTTTTCACCGTGTCGCAATTAGGGATGCCGTAAAATGTGATGCTCATAATGCCTCTTATTCTGTGCGTGCCGCATCTAGCTATGCCGGACCGCGCGAGGCAAGCGATGCTTTCCCCCTTATTGGGCATCGGCTATGCGTCGTGCCATGACAGAGCAAGGCATATTGATCCTCACCACCGGCGGAACGATCGACAAAAATTATTTCGATGCGCTGTCGGAATATCAGATTGTCGATAGCGGCATCCCCGCCTTGCTCAAAGAGGCACGCGTGGAATTGCCTTATCGGTTGGTCGAAGTGATGCGCAAAGACAGTCTGGAACTCACCGACGCCGATCGCACCCTCATCGCCGCTGCTGCTCGCGAGGCCCCGGAAACACGCATTGTTATCACCCACGGCACCGATACGATGACCGAGACCGCGAAGCTGCTAGCGGCGGACGTGCCGGACAAAACCATCGTGCTCACAGGTGCACTCAGCCCTGCCCGCTTCGCCGAAACCGATGCGCCCTTCAATCTGGGTATGGCATTCGCAACCGCCCAAATGGCTCCGCCCGGAGTTTGGATCGCGATGAGTGGTCAGGTGTTTAATGGCCTGAAAGTCAGGAAAGACCGTGCGGCAGGGAAGTTTGTAGCGATCTGAACAGATTTAAGACGGGCGTCCCAACCACCACCGGTAAGTCAGCCATGCGCAAAGTGGCAATATGACTGCACCCAACATTGCGAGCCCGCCTGAATTGGTCGACATCGCCGCAGCCCCAATTCCTGCATAAACGAATGCGACCGCCAGATTGGCCAACCCCGTCAGCAGCAGGAAAAGCCGAAGCGGCATCGCTGACATGCCTGCTGCAAGCGATGCCAATTCGGCGAACACCGGAACGGGTCGCGACAGGATCAAAAGGAGAGGCCCAAAACCCGCAGCAACACGGTGCGCACGCTCAAGTTCCTGTTCACCCAACAACCGCCGTGCGAGCGGCCGTGCAGCTATTGCGCCCGCGCCATAGCCCAATAGGCTTGCTGCCATCAGGCCGATCCAGATCACTGCCATTCCACCCGCAAAACCGAATATTGCCCCGGCAAGTGTATTGGTAACGCCGTTGGGAACGGGAAGGAAAATATCGAGCGCAAGCGCTGCAATGATAAGTGAAGCCACCATCATCGGGTGGTGCCGCGCCTTATCAGCGGTGGCATTGGCGATCTGTTCAATCTGGTCCGCAAAAACCAGCGGCCCGAGCAGGACCAAGGCACCGATCGCAGCAAGCGCCAGCCAGCGCCCCAAGGGGCGATGGGCGCTCACTCCCACTCAATCGTACCCGGCGGCTTTGACGTATAGTCATAAACTACACGGTTGATGCCCTTCACCTCGTTGATGATGCGGGTGGCGACACGGCTGAGGAAGGCAGCATCGAAGGGGTAGATATCGGCAGTCATGCCGTCGACCGACGTGACGGCGCGCAGCGCGCAGACGCTGTCATAGGTACGGCCATCGCCCATCACGCCGACGGTGCGGACGGGAAGGAGCACGGCGAAGGCCTGCCAAATCGCGTCGTAGAGGCCTGCATTGCGGATTTCCTCCAGATAGACCGCATCGGCCTTGCGCAGGATATCGCAACGTTCCTTGGTGACTTCACCGGGAATACGGATGGCAAGGCCCGGACCCGGGAAGGGATGGCGACCGACAAACTGGTCATTGAGACCAAGTTCCCGGCCCAATGCACGCACTTCATCCTTGAACAGTTCGCGCAACGGTTCGACCAGTTTCATGTTCATGCGTTCGGGCAGACCGCCAACATTGTGATGACTCTTGATCGTCACAGACGGCCCGCCGGTGAAGGACACGCTCTCGATCACATCCGGATAGAGCGTGCCTTGCGCAAGGAAATCCGCGCCGCCGATTTTCTTCGCTTCTTCTTCAAACACATTGATGAATTCCGCACCAATGAATTTGCGCTTTTTTTCAGGGTCGGTGACGCCCGCAAGACCCGCCATGAAGCGTTGCTCGGCATCGACGACGACGAGAGGGATGTTGTAATGGTCGCGAAACAGGCTTTCGACCTGTTCGCGTTCATTCAGGCGCAAAAGACCATGATCGACAAACACACAGGTCAACTGGTCTCCGATGGCTTCGTGGATCAGGATGGCTGCAACCGAGCTGTCAACGCCGCCAGAAAGCCCGCAGATCACCTTGCCCGAACCGACCTGTTCGCGAATCTCGCTGATCTTGGTCGCCCGGAATTCGGCCATGGTCCAGTCGCCAGCAAGCCCGCATACCTTGTGCACGAAGTTGCCGATCAGCTTTGCGCCATCGGGGGTGTGGACGACTTCGGGGTGGAACTGGATACCATAATAGCGCCGCGCCTCATCCGCGATGAAGGCATAGGGGGCGCCATCGCTGGTGGCGACAACATCGAAACCGGGCGCAAGCCGTGTCACCTTGTCGCCATGGCTCATCCAGACCTGATGCTTATCGCCGGCTGTCCACAGACCGTCAAACAGGCCGCAAGGCTGCTGCACCTCAATAAAGGCGCGGCCAAATTCGCCGCCGCCTTCGCCGCCGCCTTCAACAAGACCGCCAAGCTGCATCATCATCGTCTGCTGGCCATAGCAAATGCCAAGGACGGGCAGGCCGCTGTCGAACACGCATTGCGGCGCACGCGGGCTACCTTCGTCGGTGGTCGATGCCGGACCGCCAGAAAGGATGATGCCCTTTGGGTTCATACGGTGAAACGCAGCTTCGGCCGAATTAAACGGAGCAATTTCCGAATAGACCCCCGCCTCACGCACGCGGCGTGCAATCAACTGCGTTACCTGGCTGCCGAAATCGATGATCAGGATGGAGTCGGAAGGCTGTATCGTCATGGCAGCGCGTTAGTTGCGAACCGTCGCGCTGTCCAGTTGCCAGTCGCCAATCGCGCCGGTAAGAAAGTCGTTGAGAGGGGAAAATTTCATGACAATAGCATTGCGTATCATCATCAGCCTTTGGGGCCTTGCATTCGGGCTTCTCGCCATTCGCGGACTTATCGACCCGCAAGTCTATGTCGACCAGTTCGGGATTGAAGGCAAAGGTGCGGCGATCAACACGCTGCGCGCCGATTTTTCGGCCTTTTTCTTGGTGTCGGCTGCCTGCGCCCTTTACGCAGCTGCCAAGCCGGAAAAGGCGGTGCTGCTATATATACCAGCTGTGCTTTATGGCACGGCGCTCGCCGGACGGCTGTTTGGCCTTGCAATGGGCGATCCGCTGGCACCAGCGACGACACAGGCGATCACGGTGGAGGCGATCAGCATGGTGCTGATGCTGTTTGCCGCACGCCAGCTTGGCAAGCGCGCGGCCTGACAGGGGTCAATCGAAGATATCCTTCAGCCAGTGCTTCGGCTTTTTATACCGATATTCCTTGTGCCCAAATGATGGCGCATGGCCATAGGGCTGGGCGGGATATGGGGCAGGCGGGGCACCGGGCTGCACTTGGGGCGCCGCGCTTCGTTCGATGATCTTGTCTAGTTCGCCGCGGTCGAGCCAAACGCCACGGCATTGCGGGCAATAGTCGATTTCGATGCCTTCCCGGTCGCTCATTGCCAAGGGCACACGGCAAACGGGGCAGGGCATGGCGGCAACCTGATCGGATGTACGCATGACAAACACTCCTCTTCGTCCCCCGACGGGAATGAAGTGGGGTGGATCAGACGCGATTCAACCCCGGTCTTTTGCCGCGCGCCTTTCTGCCAGTTCTGCGACGGACGATGCGCGCATGAACGGATTGGTGGCCCGTTCGAGCGCGATCGTCGTCGGGACGGTCGGTTCGCCCCGTTCGCGCATCGCGGTCACTTCGGCCATGCGGCTGACCAGTGCGGCATTTTCGGGCTCAACGGTCAGAGCGAAGCGGCCATTGCTCATGGTATATTCGTGCGCGCAGTAAATGCGCGTTTCGTCGCCGAGCACCTCCAGCTTGCGCATATTGGCAAACATCTGTTCGGCTGTCCCTTCGAACAACCGCCCGCAGCCCATCGCAAACAGGGTGTCGCCAACAAAGGCGGCGCGGTCCTCGGCGAAATGATAGGCGATATGGCCGGCGGTATGGGCTGGGACATCCAGCACGCGGGCGGTGACCGAACCTAAGGCTATGGTGTCACCTTCGCTGACAAGCCGGTCGAGCGTCGGGATACGTTCGGCCTCTGCCGCAGGACCAGTTATCGTGCAGCCTGTAGCCTCACGGATGGCAGCATTGCCGCCCGTATGATCGGGATGCCAATGGGTGTTCCAGATCTGCGTGATCTGCCAGCCGCGCTGCTGCGCCTCGGCCAGCACCGGCTCGGCAACTGCAGGATCGACCGCCATCGTCTCGCCGCTGACGGGTTCATGCACCAGCCAGACATAATTGTCGGACAGAACGGGAATGCGGACGATCTCCAAAGGCATGTTACCAACTCCCTACATTTTCCATGCTCGCCCACGGTTCTTGGGGCTCCAGCCGACCTTCCTGCAGCAATTCGACGGAAATGCCGTCGGGCGACTTCACAAAGGCCATATAGCCGTCGCGCGGAGGGCGGTGAATGATGTGGCCTGCATCGGCCAGAGCAGCGCAGGTTTCGTAGATATTGTCGACGCGATAAGCGAGATGACCGAAATTCCGGCCACCGCCATAGGATTCGGGCGCACTGCCATCTTCGGGCGGCCAGTTGTAAGTGAGTTCGACCTCAGCGAGCCCCTCCTGCCCTTCGGCGGCGAGGAAGATCAGCGTGAAGCGGCCCTGCGCGCTTTCAAAGCGACGCACTTCCTGAAGGCCGATCAATTCAAAGAAGGCGACCGTCGCATCAGGGTCGGAAACACGGATCATGCTGTGCAGATATTTGGTGGGCATATTCAACTCATCGATGTTAAGGCACGGTTCATCGCAGCGGTTTTATTCGCCAATCTGCGCTGGGTCGGCGCGAACATGGACCGGCAGAGCGGCCGACGCAAGGGGCGGACAGGTGCCACGGAACGAAACTGAGGGAAGGATTTTCCGATGGGCGAGATCGACAGCGCAAATAGCGATCAGGGATTTTCGATCGACTGACGGCCAACAACGGCAAGGCCCGGCTTGCAGGCGCGGGGCTGATCGCGATCGGGCTGGTCGCAGGCGGCTGGCTGATGGGCGACGGGCTGGTTCGAATGAAACAGGCTGACCGGGCGGTTACCGTGCGCGGACTTGCCGAGCGCGAAGTGACGGCAGACCTGGCGACATGGACGATCAGCTATTCGGCAAAGGCAGGTGACCTGCAAACCGCACAATCCGATCTTGACGGTGACACACGGGCGATCCGCACCTTTTTCGGCGAGCTGGGCTTCAAGGGCGATGACCTCCAACCGACGGGCGCCAACGTCTCGCAATATAATGAAAATGGCGTAGCGACCTATACTGTCAAGCAGCGTTTATCGCTGCGCACGACCGACATCGGCAAGGCGCAGGCGGCTGTGAAGCGGCAATTCGACCTTGTGAAGCAGGGCGTCGAACTGGAGGAAGGTTCGGGCATGAGCTACACTTTCACCAAGCTCAATTCGATCAAGCCCGAAATGGTCGCGCAGGCAACGCGCGATGCGCGCAAGTCGGCCGAACAATTTGCCAAGGATAGCGGCACCGATGTGGGTAGCATCAAATCGGCTACGCAGGGCTATTTCGAGGTGACTGCACGCGACGGCGATGCCTCTGGCGGATGGGGCGTATCGGACACGCCTTTCAAAAAGGTGCGCGTGGTCACGACTGTCGAATATTATCTCGATTGATCGGTCTGGCGCGCACCAACTGGATCTTGGCGCAAAGTTGCGAGCCTGCTTGCGGCCGATGCCGCAAGGCGATACGCGTTGCGCCCTCCAGATGAGGAACTGTTCCATGCGCAAACCGATCACACTTTTATCCCTGCTGCTCGCCGCCACCCCGCTTGCCGCGCAGACCGTGCCCAAGGATCAGGGCGACCGCTATTCGGGTGCGGCAGGGGCCAGCCGCTCTGCAGTGATCGCGCAAAACGGCATGGTCGCAACCAGCCATCCCCTCGCCACGCAAATCGCGCTAGATGTTTTGAAAGACGGAGGCAGCGCTGTTGATGCAGCGATTGCCGGCAACGCCGCGCTGGGGCTGCTCGAGCCGACGGGCAACGGCATTGGTGGCGATCTGTTCGCGATCATCTGGGATCCGAAGACCGGAAAGCTTCATGGCCTCAACGCCAGCGGCAGAGCGCCAAAGGGCCTGACGCCGGAACAGTTCCGGAAATGGATTGGGACCAAACCGTTGTCAAAGCGGGATGAATCAGGAACCATCCCCGATTGGGGTGCAGCGTCGGTGACAATCCCCGGCGCGGTAGATGGCTGGTATGAAATGCATGGTCGTTTCGGCAAGCTGCCCATGGCACGTATCCTCGCACCGACGATTGACTATGCCCGGAAGGGCGCGCCGGTTCCGGAACTGATCGCGCGCTATTGGAAATCCAATACCGAGGGCTTTGTGGCATTGAAGGCCGAAGGCGCGATCGAAGAAATTGACAATATGTCCAAGGTCTTCC
The DNA here is from genome assembly GCA_035196065.1 of Sphingobium sp. Taxonomy (NCBI): domain Bacteria; kingdom Pseudomonadati; phylum Pseudomonadota; class Alphaproteobacteria; order Sphingomonadales; family Sphingobiaceae; genus Sphingobium; species Sphingobium sp. Next base: position 883,178 of record CP136575.1, on the reverse strand, counting down.
TGCCCGGCGGCAAGGCCCCGGAAGAAGGCGATATTTACCGCAACCCTGATCTGGCACGCACGCTGCAAACCATTGCCGAAAAGGGTCGCGACGCATTCTACAAGGGGGAACTTGCGCAGGCGATGGACGGTTATTTCCAGCGCATCGGAGCGCCGCACCGGTTGGCAGACTTCGCTGCGCACAAAAGCGAGTGGGTCGATCCGGTGTCGACAAACTATCGCGGCTATGATGTCTGGGAAATCCCGCCCAACGGCCAGGGCATTGCCGCGCTGCAAATACTCAATATCCTCGAAGGCTATGACCTGAAGGCGATGGGCCGCGCGAGCGCCGATTTCTGGCATGTGTTTGTCGAAGCGAAAAAGGCGGCCTATGCCGATCGGGCGCGCTTCTATGCCGATCCCGATTTCGCCAGGATTCCTTTGAAGGAACTGCTGTCAAAGGAACGTGCCGCAAAACAACGCGCGGGCATCGATATGGCGAAGGTCACGCAGAGCGACCTGCCCGGTCTGCCCATCGACAGCGCTGCCAAGGACACGATCTACATGACCGTCGCCGACAAGGACGGAATGATGGTCAGTTTGATCCAGTCCAATTATCGCGGCATGGGATCAGGCCTTATTTCCGATGACGGAAAGGGTGGCACGCTGGGCTTCATGTTCCAGGATCGCGGCGCGCAATTCAATCTTGACCCCAAACATGCGAACAGTTGGCAGCCGGGCAAGCGGCCGTTCCATACGATCATCCCTGCCTTCATGACCAAGGATGGAAAACCCGTGCTCAGCTTTGGCGTGATGGGCGGCGGGATGCAGCCCCAAGGGCATGCGCAGATCGTCGTCAACATGATCGATTTCGGGATGACGGTGCAGCAGGCCGGAGATGTCGCCCGTTTCCATCATGACGGATCAACCGACCCTGAAGGCGGCAAGGCTATGACCAGCGGCGGCGTGATCGAGATCGAGACCGGTGTGCCGCAATCGATCGCCGACGAACTCACCCGCCGCGGGCATAAGGTGAAATATAGCGTCGGACCCTATGGTGGCTATCAGGCGATCTGGCGCGATCCGGAAACGGGCGTTTATTGGGGGGCAAGCGAATCCCGCAAGGATGGGCAGGCAGCGGGCTACTAAGCCAGATTGACGGCATTTGGGACTACTGCACAGAACTGCGGCAAGCAGTCCCTACCCGCAAGCCACCTCCGCCACGGTCGCAAGCAGCAACGCCACATCTTGCGCGCGCGATAGGCGATGGTCGCCATCCTTGATCAGCATAACCCTGACGTCCGAAGACCGCAGCGCAGCGGCGAGCTTCAGTGAAATTTTCCATGGCACATCGGCATCCGCCTGACCATGGAGCAGACGCACTGGACAGTCGATCGCGATTATCCGGTCGAGCATCAAATTGGCCTCGCCCGATTCAAACAGGTCGCGCCAGGTTGGCGTTGGGTCAGGGCCATAGGGATTGTCCTCATAGACGACCCCATTGGCGATAAGTGTTGCGCGGCGCGTCTCGCTGAAACCCCATTGGGTAAAATCGGGTGCCGGCGCAATGCCGACCAGTCCCGCCAACCGGTCACCCAATGCCTCGCCGATCATTAGCATCAGCCAGCCGCCCATAGACGATCCAACAAGCACAACCGGCCTATCGCTGAGCGCTTCAAGCATCGCGAGCACATCGTCGCGCCAGCCCGTCAACGTCTGGTCGGCAAAGTCTCCCTCGCTCAGCCCGCATCCGGCATAGTCAAGGAGGAGGCAGGCGCGGCCATTTGCTGCAGCCCAATCGAGCATTGCGGTCGCCTTGCCGCCCGCCATGTCGGACATATATCCCGGCAGGAACACCAGCAACGGCCCGGTACCATCAACAAGGCGATAGGCGAGTTTGATACCGTCTGCGCGGGTAAAATGAAGGATTTCTGCCATATGCTTCAAATGTGAGTCGGTTCAAATAACCCAGTCGACCGTCAGCATCTGGCTGACCTCCTGCCCCTTGGCACGGCGCTGGACGACCATGATTGCGTTGAGCCGCTCGATCGTGCGGCTGCCGGTGGTTACGCACCAGCCGGGAACAACCGCATGCACCAACGCGCACAGTCCGCCCCAGATCATCGTCACACCAAAACGGCCGGCAACCATGAAATGTTCGGCATAGCTTTCATCGACGCTGCGGGGATGATCGATGAACAGGCGCTTGAACATGGGTGTCTCCAAATGACGATCGAAACGAAGCGCCTTCAATAGCTTTGCATCCTACCCGATGTCAAAACCCCAACCCGATTTCACATCCCGGTCCTGCGCGCACATCGTCTTCAACTCGGTCCATTCGGCAGGGGTCAGCGCCGGCACATAGTCCTTGCCCTTAACGACGCTCTTTTCGAAAAGCTTGCGCCGCTCGTCCGACAAGGGGTGGCTTGAACTATAGCTGGCAATGGTACGCACCTGCCGGTCCCGCATCTCTCGGCTGCCGTCAAGCGCGGCGAGACGATTGAAGAAATCAGCCGTGGCAACTGGCGATATCCTCGCCTTGTTCAGTGCGCCCATCGAATGTTCGTCAGCCTCACGTTCCGCATCGCGCGTGTAAGTGGTCGACAGAAGGCTGTTCAACGTGCTGCCGCCGCTGCCGTCAAAGCCGCCGAGGACAACGGCAAGGCCCATCTGCCGGAGCAACCCCTGCATGACATGCCGTTCGCGGACATGCCCGATTTCATGCGCAAGCACGCCCGCAACCTCATCAGGTGATTTGGCCTGATCGAGCAGCCCCTGAAACAGTATCACCCGCCCGCCGGGCAGCGCCACCGCGTTCAGCATGTCGATATTGGCAACCTCTACCCGCAGATCCTGCGGCTTGTTATCAAGTGCGCCGGTGAGTTTGGTCAATGCGGCCTTGCCTTGGCGTGTGTCACAGAACCGCCCGCCAAAATCGCCGACAAGCGCATTGCCCAATTGCCGGTCGACGCTCACCGGGATCAGCGGCGCCAGCCATTGCGGGGACAGCAGCACCACCGCCACCACCGCCGAGCTAATCGCTGCAAAGGCGATGCTTGCCTTGCCCAGCCCCAGCCGATCAATCCAGCCGCCATAAACCTTGGGCGCGGGCAGCAGCGGAACGAGTTCAGCAGGAATGGTGCCCCGCACCCCCAGTCGCCAGCCATCCTTGCCATCAAGGCCATAGACCTGCGCGTCGGGCTTTTTTTCCTGAAAGCGGAGATCGTCAAACTGGAAGGGGCCATGCCGCCTTTCGATTTCGAGCAGATAGAATTGCCGGCCGATCGTCTGGATTTCGACCTTGCGGCGCACCGCGCTCTGTCCGTCGAAATGCCAGGCGTCGAAAAAAGCCGTCATCAGATCGCCCCGACATCAAAGGCATCAAGCAGCCCTTCGCCATGCGACGAAGCCTGCGTTTCCGATTGGGTCATTTGGTCAAGATTGACCTCGCCATAGGCTTCGGTGTGGGTGACGAAAAATTTCCAGCTGCGATAGCGCACAATCGATGTGGCAAAGGCAATTGGGATGATCGCGAGCAGCACTCCGATGATCACACCTGCCGACAGGAAAGATTCTCCGGTCTCGATCCGCTGCGCAAACTGCGCAATGTCGGTGGCCACAAGCAGCGCAAAAGGCATGACTGCAAATCCATAAGCGACCGCATAAATTGCAAGATTAGCCAGCCAGAAGAGGATCCAGTCCGGCGATCGCGCAGTGAAGGCAAATTCAAGGTCGCCAAGCCGCAACGCGCTGATCGCAACGCGCATGAACTTGGAATAATAGAGAAGAGCGGCAATTGGCATGACGATGTAAAGTCCAAGGACAGCCAGCACGACCATCACCGCCGCAATCGCACCGCCCGCCGCAAAGGGATCACCGCCGCTATTACCCGACATCCCCATGGTGATGCCAAGGATGAAGGCCCCGCCAAAAAGCAGGAAGGGGAAGAGGTAGAACAGCAGGTAACGCTTCATCAGCGCCTTCCAATCGGCACTTGATTCGAAGCGATAAGGGCCGAAGCTCATCTTGTTCCATCGCTCGTTCCAGAGTGACATACTGGCCCAAGGGTAGAGCAAATAGAGCGGAATCGCGGCGACAACATTCCTCCAGATATAGGACCAGCCATAGGACCAGCCCTGATTGTCGCTGCCGCCCCTGATACCGCGCCAGTAAGTGCGGCTGAGCCGGTAACGCAGCGCGCGAAAATAGGCGAGGCCGACGAGATAGAAGATCAGCAGGAAGAGCAGGATAACCAGCACTGCGGCCGCGGCCGGCTGCCCCTGCAAGAGCATGCCTTGCAGCACGAACTGGATCAGCACGATCGGGATCACGATCACAAAAAAGACCATGATGAAGCCGATGAACAATTCCAGTCCGCGGCCCGTCCATTCGAGCGGCTCATCAATGAAGCGCGTCTGCCCCCAAAGATATTGCCGTTCGCGCGTCGTCGCCCAGAAACGGTAGAAACCAAGGGTGACCAAAGTCAGCAGGACATTGGGCAGCGCGATCTTTGCAAAATCCGTCCAACTTCCGTGGAACGTGACGGCACTCGGCGCCCTCGCGTCATTGTCTGTCATCGCGCTCTGCCCTCCCCTGATCGATACCGCGCATTGGTGCGCGATGGCAGCAGCGGTTGTCAAGCAAGGCAGGTGACGCGATGTAAAATCGATAAGGAATATGGGGTGGCCACCTTGCTTGATCTATCGCGTTCCGCCCTTGCGGCCTGCCCCACAGACTGGCAAAGGGTCCTCTCCAATCAATCCTGAAAGCTAGTATTCCCGATGTCTGATATGATCCGCGTCACCCTTCCCGATGGCTCTGCCCGTGAAGTCGCGCGCGGGACTACCCCCGCAGACATTGCCGCCGCAATCGGGCCCGGTCTTGCCAAGGCAGCGATCGCCGCGCGCATCGACGGCGAAGTGCGCGATATCATGCGTCCGTTGGACGCCGATACGCAACTCGCGCTGATCACCTCCCGCGATGAAGCAGACGCACTTGAGCTCGCACGCCACGACTTTGCCCATGTCCTTGCCGAAGCCGTTCAGAAACTGCATCCAGGAACGCAGATCACCTTTGGTCCTGCGACCGATGACGGCTTTTATTATGACGTGATGGCACCAGCCAGCCGCGGACCATTTACCGAGGATGACCTTCCGGCAATCGAAGAGGCAATGCGCGAGATCATCCGCGCCGACAAACCGCTGCGCCGCGAAGTGAAAAGCCGCGATGAACTAATCGCAACATGGACCGCTGCGGGCGAAAGCTTCAAGGCCGAATGGGCGGCCGAATTGCCCGAGGGCGAGGAACTCTCTGTCTACTGGTCCGGCGATGACTGGATGGACATGTGCCGCGGACCGCATCTGGCCTCGACCGGCAAGCTTGATCCGGCAGCGTTCAAGCTGACCCGCGTTTCGGGTGCCTATTGGCGCGGCGACCAAAAAAATGCTCAGCTGACGCGCATTTACGGCACTGGCTGGCTCAACAAGAAGCAGCTCGACGCACACCTCATCCGCCTTGAAGAAGCAGCGAAGCGCGACCATCGCCGCTTGGGTGCAGAAATGGACCTGTTCCACCTGCAACAAGAAGCGCATGGCAGCGTCTTCTGGCATCCGCATGGCTTTGTCGTGTGGCGTCAGTTGGAAGCCTATATGCGCCGCGCAATCGATGATGCCGGCTATCGTGAGGTCAAGACACCACAGGTGATGGACGCGCGCCAGTGGGAACAATCAGGCCATTGGGGCAAATATCGCGAAAATATGTTCGTCATCCCTGACGAAGTGCCCAATGTCGATGACGAAGGCCCAGTGATTTCCGGCGAGGCCGACTGGATGGCGCTGAAGCCGATGAACTGCCCGGCACATGTCCTGATCTTCCGTCAGGGTATCAAATCCTACCGCGACCTGCCTTTGCGGCTTTACGAAAATGGCTGCTGCCATCGCAACGAGCCGCATGGCGCGCTCCATGGCCTGATGCGCGTGCGACAGTTTACGCAGGACGACGCCCACATCTTCTGCCGCGAAGACCAGATCGTGCAAGAGGTGCAGGATTTCTGCGCGCTCGCAGACCGGATCTACAAGGATTTCGGCTTTACCTATTCGATCAAGCTGGCGCTGCGCCCCGAAAAGCGCTTCGGCAGCGACGCCGATTGGGACAAGGCCGAACAGGAATTGCGCGACGCAGTCGTCAAGGCCGGCCTCGCGACCGAGCAATATGGCTGGGAAGAACTGCCCGGCGAAGGCGCATTTTACGCACCCAAGCTCGAATGGCATCTCACCGATGCGATCGGCCGTACTTGGCAGGTCGGCACGATCCAGTCCGACCGCGTGCTGCCCGAACGTCTCGACGCAAGCTATGTCGGTGAGGATGGCGCAAAGCACCGCCCCGTCATGCTCCACCGCGCGATCTTTGGCAGCTATGAACGCTTTATCGGCATCTTGATCGAACATTATGCAGGTCGCTTCCCTGCCTGGCTGGCACCGGTTCAGGCGGTTGTGGCGACAATCGTTTCCGATGCCGACGCTTATGCCAACCAGGTCAGCGAAAAGTTGAAAGCCGCAGGGATCCGCGTTGAAACCGACCTTCGTAATGAGAAGATCAATTACAAGGTGCGCGAACACAGCCTTGCTAAGGTTCCGCATCTGCTGGTCGTGGGCAATCGCGAGGCCGAAGAGGGCAAGGTCGCAATTCGCACCTTGGGCCAGGAAGGCCAGCGGATCATGTCGATTGGCGAAGCGGTCACAATGTTGATCAGCGAAGCAACACCACCCGATTTGCGTTAATCCCCTTTCAAGAAGGAGACGATCATGAAAGCCCTTCCCTTTCTCGTGGCCCCGCTATTGCTTCTTGCCGGCTGCCAACAGCCCGCGACCGAAACCACCGATGCCGCTGCAGACGCAACCGCCAATTACAACGTAGCGCAAAAGGCCTATTCGGCTGCGAACGACAAAATGCACAAGGCGATGGGGGTCAGCATTGATGCCGATGCCGACATCGCCTTCATGCAGGGCATGATCCCGCATCATGAGGGCGCCGTCGAAATGGCCAAGGTCGCGCTTGAACATGGCAAGGATCCAGAAGTCCGCGCGCTCGCCCAAAAGGTGATTGCGGCGCAAGAAGCCGAGATCAAGGAAATGCAGGCATGGCTCGACAAGCGCGGCGCCAAGCCCGCAGTTGCTGACGGCGAAGTCGACCATGAGGCGATGGGGCATTGAGCCTGTGAGCGCGGCATGGGGGACAATGCCGCAAGACATCTTGCCGACGCAATGAACTGGGCCGGCCTGCTCGGCGGCTTTGATCCGCTTACCTTTGCCGCAGCGCTGATGCTCGTTTTCGGCGCGTCACTGGTGCGCGGGCTGACGGGCTTTGGCCTGGCTATCATCCTCGTACCATTGCTCGGTTTAATCGTACCTCCAACCGATGCCGTTGTGATTTCAATCCTGCTGCAATTGCTTGCAGGGCCGATCGGGCTCAAACAAATCCTCGCCAATGGTGAACGATCGACCGCTTTCCCGATTGCCGCCGCAGCGATGCTGGCGACCCCGCCGGGTGTCTGGCTGCTTTCAGTCACGCCGCCCGATGTAGCGCGTCTTGCCATCGCACTGATCGCACTGGCCGCGTTCGGTATGCTGTTTGTGCCCGCTAAGGCTGGCGCAGTACCGGGCCGAAAGGAAAGTGTGACAACAGGGATTGCGGCGGGCCTTCTCACCGGCTTTGCCTCCATGCCAGGGCCGCCGGTTGTGCCCTTCTACATGCGCCGCCGGCTTCCACCAGCCATTGCTCGCGCCTCAATGTTGATGGTCTTTTTTGCAACCGCAATCGCCGGCAGCATTGCCGCCTTTGCGATGGGTGTTGCGGACCTGCACCTCCTCTGGGTTTCGCTCTTATTCTACCCGGCCCTTTATATCGGCACACGTTTGGGCGAGCTCGCCTTTGGTCGAGTGAGCGAGCCTGTGTGGCGGACGCTGGTGGGAATCATCCTTGGTGTCGCAGGCGTGGCAGCGATTATGCGGCTGCTCAACTAGCCGAATTTCCGGGCGATCCAGTCGCTGCAAAGTTCAACGGCAACCGGCAACAGCTCTGGCCGTTCAATATAATAATGGTCGGCCCCTGCGACATCGGCATACTCCTTGTCCGCATGCCCAATCGCCGCGAACAGCCGTTGGGCGTGGCTTGGGGTGCAGGCAAGGTCGGCAGTGTTGTTGATCACCAGCACCGGGCAGCTGATCCGTGCGGCATTGCCGAGGCCGGTCGCGTTGGTATCGTCATAGCTCCATTGCGACAGCCAGCTGCGCAACGTCGTAAAACGCGCGAGGCCTACTGGTCCATCATTGGCGACCTTGGGCACGCCGAGATAGCATTCATACGACCGCCGATCCGAAGGATCCTGCGAGGGGTCGGTCCAGCGGACATCGGCCATCGTCCCATGAACGACAAAAGCGCGTTCTGCATTAGGGGTATCGCTTGCTTGGATCGCAGCCAGTTCTTCCTTGACCCAAGCCGTGATCCGCCGATTGCGTGCAATTTGCGCGTTGCGGAATCTAGCCACATAGGCGTCATCATAGGGTGCCTTGTTGGGGTTATCCGGATCATAGATGTTAAGATCCGTATCGCGATCGAACGGTTTGTTCTCATCGAGAATAGACGGGTCGATCCATTCGGTCAGCGTCATCGCGCGGCTGACATGCGCAGCGAGCAACATGATGCCATCGACCTTAGGCATTTCGATTGCGGTAAGGTCGTAAGTGTCGCCTGCGGGTGTATGAGTGATTGTGGGGTTCTCTGCCTGATCCTGATAGAAAAGCGACATAGATCCACCACCAGACCATCCGCCCAGAATGATCTGTTCATAACCAAGTTTGTCGCGGGCATGACGCAAGGCGGCGGCAAGATCGCTGATGCATTTTTCCATCACCAACGCTGTATCGTTGCCACGATAGCGAGGGTTCACATAGAGAATGTGGTGTCCGCCTACGGCAAGTGCTGTTACCAACGGCAGGAAAGAACCGCCGCCGATCGGATGGGTGAAGACGATGGCGCGCTTGGATGGCAAATCCTTGGGCCTGATCGCCATGCACTCAACGAAAACCGCACCTCCTGCGCCGCCATAAACATCCTTGAAGGCCGATTCCTCCTTGTAGACCAATGCGTAAGGCGTCCGCACGATTTCCATTTGGCAAGCTCTCCTCGTTGCGGCACATTGCTCCGCAGGAGAGGAAAAGCAAATGGTTCAACCAACAGGCATTCATCATATCGCAGTGATGACCGGCGACATGAAACGCCAAATCGAGTTTTTCTCCGACGTTCTGGGTGCGCCGCTGGTTGCAATTTTTGACATGCATGGCGTTCCTGGTGGCATTCATGCCTTTCTGAAGCTCGATAGCGGCTGCTATTTCTCGCTGGTGCAGTTGCCGCAAACGGCAGACACCCCGATAACAATGGGTGTGACCCATGCAGGCACCGGTGCCGGGAATAGTGCTCCCGGAACTATGCAGCATCTGGCCTTCCATGTCGAAAATGAAGATCGATTGCTGGCAATGCGCGACCGGATCCGGACCAAGGGTGTCAATGTTATCGGTCCGCTCGATCATGGCATGTGCAAATCGATCTATTTCGGCGGGCCCGAACATTTGACGCTCGAAGTTGCCTGCCCCGGAATGACGGTTGCGCCAGATCGCTGGATCGATCCGACGGTATTGGCAAAGATCGGAATCAGCGCGGAAGAGGCAGAGGCTTTTGCGAATCCGGATGGTTATGATGGGGCTGACGGGTCAGTTGCCCAGCCACCTTATGATCCGGCAAAACCGCATCTCGGCTATCCTGCGGAAGCCTATAGGACCATCCTCGCTCTATCTGATACGGCACTTGCTGCAATGTTTCCGCATAGCGAGCCTCCAGTGCCGGCTTGAAACGGCCCCGTCGAGCAGCCCGTTGCAACGCTAGCGCATAAAACGCGCGCCGATTGCGCGCCCCCCTTTATTTGCGCACCGATTCGCGGTAAGGGCGGCTCAATCTAGATTTTAGGAGTATTTGCTATCGCTGCCCCAGTTCAAAGGCGAATGTTGACGCCACCGGTCAAAAGTGGACCGCGCTATAATGAATTCATCCAGAGCGACAAGGTTCGCGTCATCGATGAAGAAGGCGAAAATCTGGGGGTGATGTACACCCGCGAAGCGATTGCCCAAGCTGCCGAAGTCGGCCTCGACCTTGTTGAGGTATCCCCCAATGCCGACCCGCCGGTCTGCAAATTTCTCGACGTCGGCAAGTTCAAATATGAGGCCCAGAAAAAGGCCAATCTTGCCCGTAAGAGCCAAAAGACGCAGGAGATCAAGGAGATCAAGATGCGTCCGAACATCGACGATCATGACTATATGACGAAGATGAAGAAGATCGTCGAATTCATTGGCGAAGGAGACAAGGTCAAGGTGACCTTGCGTTTCCGCGGTCGCGAAATGTCGCACCAGCAGCTCGGCATGGCGTTGCTGCAGCGTGTGGCCGAAGACATGACCGAAACCGCGAAAGTTGAGGCTTACCCCCGCCTCGAAGGCCGGCAAATGCTGATGGTGCTCGCGCCCAAATAAGGCGCGCCTACCAAATAGCCTGACGAATCAACTCGGCTCCCAATATAATCATCAGCCCGCTGACAAGCAGTTGGAAGCGTGCTGGTGAAACGCGGCGTACAAGAAAGACGCCGGCAGTGGTGCTCGCGATCGCCACAGGCGCGAACAGCAGAGCTAGGCCAAGAGTTTCACGGTCAAACTGGCCCAATTGCCAATAGGCTGGCACCTTCATCCAATTAATGATCGCAAAGAATATCGCGGCGGTTCCCGCATAAATGGTGGGCGTCATCCCGCGTCCAAGTGTCCACGCCTGAAAGGGCGGGCCGCCGGCATGGGCGATATGGCTGGTAAAGCCGGCAACAACTCCCCACAGGCTGCCGACCCATTCAGGCAATGGCTTTCCAACGCGCAGGCGCCGTCCATAATAGGCTGCAAGCCGTTCAATTCCGAACAGCAAGGAGATCGCGCCAACCGCCCCCTTGACCCAGTCAACATTGACGGCGCTGGCAAGAGACCAGCCCATGAAGATGCCGACAGCGGCGCCGGGCACCATCCAGACGAGCACGGTGCGATCAAAGCTTTTGCGGAATGACCAGACGCCGACAACGTCCTGAAGGATCAAGATGGGCAACAGCATCGCCGCGGCCTTGATCGGATCCATCACCAGCACCAATAATGGCGTGGATGCAGCACCCAAGCCCGAAAAGCCCCCCTTGGCTAAGCCGACGAGCGTGATCGCAAGTATTGCGACCGCGTAAAACAGCGGGTCATGGGAAAATATCACTGTCAGATTTCGCGTCAGCCGGCCTGCCGTTTGCGAAGCGCAAGAAGATAGATGATCGCGGCAGCCGCGGCGAACAAGAACCACTGTACAGCATAAACGAGATGGTTGTTGGCAACATCCTCGGGCTTGGGTTGCGAAGGCGCGCGCAAACCTTCGACCGGGCTCGTAGCGATCAACATCGGGCGCAGCACGACATCGCTCCCAAGCGCCTTTTGAAGCAGGCTGCGCTTATCAGGTTCGGTGACGATCAAGCCGGTCACGGCACCGCCGGTCCATGCAGGCGTCAGATCAGGGCGGTCTGCAACGCCTGCAAGCACGAGAATGCCGGGACCTTCAGCTCCACCTGCGGTGCATTCCGCAATATATCGGATGCCGCTGCGACCTTGTGCGTCCTTCCCTGCACTTGCCTGCCAGCGGACGACCTTGAGGCACGTGACAGTGGATTTCCGGAACATCGACATATCCGATACCGGACCCAATGCAGGATAGCTGATTTCAGACTTGGCACGATTGGCGGCATAGAGAGCGATCAGCGCCTCTTTTTCACCCTTGCGCTGCAACTGCCACACACCGAGCGCGACCATCACCACCACGGCGGCCGCAACGATGATTGTGGCGACGATCGGAAAGCGGATCTTCATTCTTCCGGGTCCTTATCTGCGAGCTTGCCCTCGCGGGCCTTGTTCCGATGCTCTGCAATCAGCAAGGCCCCTTTTGCGATGCGAAGCGAGAACAGCACCATCAGGCTGGTAACCGGCACCCAGATCAGGACATGGACCCAGAAGGGTGGTCTCACCGCAACATCAAGCGAAATTGCAGCCGCGATAATCAGTGCGCCCAGCAACAGGGTCAAAATGGCGGCTGGCCCATCCCCCACATTGAAAGCCGAATAATCTAGCCCACAATTGTCGCATCGATCGGCAAATTGCGCTGGGGCAGCGAACAGCGTTTTGGCACCGCATTCCGGACAAAGGCCAAAAAGGGCAGCCACGGCGATGCCAGGCTGCCCTTTTTCGGTTTCTTCTATGTCGGTCATAGGACCTAACTGCCGATCAATGGACCGGCGCGCCCCATCCACCCCAGACATAGATGGCGATGAAGAGGAACAGCCAGACGACGTCGACGAAGTGCCAGTACCAGGCCGCTGCTTCAAAACCGAAGTGCTGCTTCGGTGTGAAGTGACCCTTATAGGCGCGTCCAAGGCAGACCATCAGGAAGATCGTTCCGACAATGACGTGGAAACCATGGAAACCCGTCGCCATGAAGAAGGCTGAGCCATAGTTCAGACCGGCAAAGGGGAACGGTGCGATGGCATATTCATAAGCCTGGATGCAGCTGAAGAGCAGGCCAAGACCGATGGTCACCCAAAGACCGTTGATCAGGCCCTTACGGTCGCCATTGATCAGCGAGTGGTGCGCCCAAGTTACGGTAGTCCCCGAGCAAAGCAGGATCAGCGTGTTGAGCAAAGGTAGGCTGAACGCGTCAAACACCTGCATGCCCTTGGGCGGCCATTGCTTGAATGCCTCAGCGCCTTCCTGCCCGATCATGTTGGTGACGGCAAAGGCGTGGGTTGCATGGTCGATTTCGATCTGCAGGGCCTTCGGGAAAAGCGAGAAATCAAACCAGGCCCAGAACCAGCCTACGAAGAACATCACTTCTGATGCGATAAACAGGATCATGCCGTAGCGCAGGTGCAATTGCACCACCGGCGTGTGATCACCGGCATGGGCTTCACGGATGGTGTCCGCCCACCATGTCCAGAAAGTATAGAGCACGCCTAGCAGGCCTGCACCGAAAATTAGGCTGCCATAGCTGCCCAATTCCTTGGGGTGCATCCACATCACCAGCCCGAAGAACATGGTGAACGCCGCAAACGAACCGATGATCGGCGTCGCGCTCGGCGGGAGGATATGATAATCGTGGTTCTTGGCACCGGCCATTGCTTGACTTCCCTATTCCCTAACCTGTTTTTTTAGCCCTTAGCTTCCCGTTTCCGTCTCGTCCACGGGATAGAAGGTATAGCTGAGGGTAATTTCTTCGATGTCCTTGGTATCCGGATCGGTCATAATCTTCGGATCGACATAATAGAGTACGGGCATCCGCACCTGTTGCCCGGGTTGCAATATCTGCTCGGTAAAGCAGAAACATTGCACCTTGTTGAAATATTGGCCTGCTTGAGCGGGGCTGACGTTGAACGTCGCCATGCCCTTGACCGGCTGATTGGAATTGTTTTTCGCAATATAGACCGACATGTCACGTGCGCCGATGCTGACCGTATCGGTCGGCCTTTCGGGTCTAAAGTCCCAAGGCAGGTCGCGCTGGTTCGCGTCGAAACGAACAACGATGGTCTTGTTGCTTACAGGAATCGTCGCAGCTTGCGCTTCGCTGACCCGCATCGTCGTTCCGCCAAATCCTGTGATTTGGCAGAAAATGCGGTAAAGCGGCACAGCAGCAAAGCCCATGCCCACCATGGCAACAGCAAGGCCGCCAGCCATGAGGCCCGTCTTCAGATTGGATTTGGGCTTCGGATTGGCAACGTCATTCATCCCCATACTCCGACTTTAACAATGGTGATTGCAAAGAATAGCACACAAAGACCGATCAGGACGACGCCCATGACGTTTGAACGGCTGGCCTGACGCTCGCGCACCTGACGGCTTTCATCAACGCTGAGGCTGCCTACCATTCGCGGGCCCATGTCGACGGGCTTTTTTTCCTGTTCGGTCATGCCAACAGCATCCTATCGAGCGCAAGCGCTGCAAAAAGTACGAAAAGATAGAGAACCGAATAAGCGAAGAGCCGCTTTTCAGCCTTCATTTCGGCGGCTTCCTTGGTCTCGCTGCGCCAGACAGGCAAAGCCAGCGCCAGAAACAGCAGATTGAGGACGACCGACACACCGCCGTAGATCGCGCCCGTCATTCCCATCAGCCAAGGTGCAATGGCAACAATGGCGAGCACCCAGCTATATCCGAAAATCTGGTTGCGGGTGACGCGCTGTCCGGAAACATTGGGCAACATTGGGATACCGGCCGCGCCATAATCGGATTTCATGAACAGTGCGAGCGCCCAGAAATGCGGCGGCGTCCAAAAAAAGATGATGGCGAACATCAATATGGGGAGGATCGTGATGTCACCTGTCACTGCGGCCCAACCGATTACTGGCGGAAATGCACCCGCTGCGCCGCCGATCACGATGTTTTGGGGCGTATTAGGCTTTAGCCACATCGTATAGATGACGGCGTAAAACAGAATCGAAAAAGCCAGAATTCCGGCTGCCAGCCAACCCACGGCAACGCCCATGATGCCGACCGAAAAGGCGGCCAGCCCGATACCGAAATGCAGCGCCGATGTTTTGTCCATCCGCCCCGCCGGGAGCGGACGCGATGCCGTGCGCTGCATCTTGGCGTCAAGTTCGGCTTCGTACCATTGGTTCAAAGCACCCGAAGCTCCGGCGCCGGTCGCGATGCACAGGATTGCGGTAAAGGCGATCACTGGGTGGATCGAGCCCGGCGCGGCCAATAATCCGCACAGTGCCGTAAAAACGACAAGGGACATCACCCGGGGCTTGGTCAGCGCCCAGAAATCCTGCCAACGGGCAGGCAATCCGATGTCATGCGTTGTCGTTGTCATCTGTTTTCCTACCCCTGACGTTACCGTAAGGAGCCAGGTTCGGGCCTTGGAACAAGGGAAGAGCATGGCCCAAGGCGCGCTTCCCTCTCTCCTCCCGCATGCAGCGTGCACGCGGGAGGAGAGCATTTTCGGCTTACTTGATCACCGGCAGCGTTTCGAACTGGTGATAAGGCGGCGGGCTGGTCAACGTCCATTCGAGGGTCGTTGCACCTTCACCCCAATAATTGTCTTCCGCCTTGCGACCAGCGACAAGCGACCAGATCACGTTGACGAAGAAGATCAGAACGCCAACGCCCATTACGGCATAGCCATAGGACGCGATTTCGTTCCAGTGCGCATAGGCTTCCGGATAGTCGGGATAGCGACGCGGCATGCCCTGATTTCCGAGGAAGTGCATCGGGAAGAACAGCATGTTCACGCCGATGAAGAATACCCAGAAGTGGAGATGGCCGAGGAATTCGCTCAGATGGCGACCGCTCATCTTGCCGAACCAGTAGTAGAAACCGGCGAACAGCGAGAAGACGGCACCCAGCGAAAGCACATAGTGGAAATGCGCGACAACATAATAGGTATCGTGCAGGTTATCGTCGATACCGCCATTGGCAAGGACGACACCGGTCACGCCACCAACGGTGAACATGAAGATGAAGCCAAGAGCCCAGACCATCGGGGTCTTGAAGCTGAGCGAACCGCCCCACATGGTTGCGATCCAGCTAAAGATCTTGATGCCGGTGGGAACGGCGATCACCATCGTTGCCGCGGTGAAGTACATCTTCATTTCGACGCTCATGCCGATCGTGAACATGTGGTGCGCCCAAACGACGAACCCGACCACACCAATCGCAACCATCGCATAAGCCATGCCGAGATAGCCGAAGACCGGCTTGCGGCTGAAGGTCGCAACAATCTGGCTGACGATGCCGAAGCCGGGCAGAATCATGATGTACACTTCGGGGTGGCCGAAGAACCAGAAGAGATGCTGGTAAAGGATCGGGTCACCACCGGCCGCTGCATCAAAGAATGCACCGCCGAAATTGCGGTCAACGAGCAACATGGTGATAGCGGCCGCAAGAACCGGAAGGGCGAGCAGCAGCAGGAATGCCGTGACCAGAACCGACCAGACAAACAGCGGCATTTTATGCAGGGTCATGCCCGGCGCACGCATGTTGAAGATTGTGGTGATGAAGTTAACAGCACCGAGGATCGACGCAGCACCTGCAAGGTGGAGTGAGAAGATCGCCATGTCGACTGCGGGGCCGACCGAACCGCTGGTTGAAAGCGGTGCATAGACCGTCCAACCCGTACCGGCACCATAGCCCGTACCACCCGGAACAAAGCTTGATCCAAGGAGCATCAGGAACGCAACGACCGTCAGCCAGAAGCTGATGTTGTTCATGCGCGGGAACGCCATGTCGGGCGCGCCGATCATCAGAGGCACGAACCAGTTGCCGAAACCACCGATGATTGCAGGCATGACCATGAAGAAGACCATGATCAGGCCGTGCGCAGTGATGAGCACGTTCCACATGTGATAGGCTTCATCGAGGCTGGCAGCACCGCCGCCAACCATCGAATTGTGCCAGCTCGCCCAGGTCTGGAGATACTGGATGCCGGGCTCGGCAAGCTCAAGCCGCATCAAACCCGAAATCCCGCCGCCAATAATGCCGGCAAAGATTGCGAAGATCAGATACAGCGTTCCGATATCCTTGTGGTTGGTGGACATGAACCAGCGGGCAAAGAAGCCCGGCTTATGGTCAGCGTCATGCGCATGATCATGGAGATCAGCGGGATTGGCGGCGATTGTCGTCATGTGAGTCGACCTCTTGTCTTATTGTGCAGCAGGCGCCGGAGTGGCGGCCTTGGCAGTTTCAGTAGCGGCGGGTGCAGCAGCAGCCGGTGCGGCAGCGGCAGGAGCCGCAGCGGGAGCAGCAGCCTCAGCCGGCTTTTCGCCCGGCATCGCGCCACCCTTTGCCTTCACCCAAGCCGCGAATTGCGCGGGCGGAAGCGCCTCAACCACGATCGGCATGAACGCGTGACGTGCACCGCAAAGTTCAGAGCATTGGCCAAAATAGACGCCCGGCTTTTCGATCAGCAGCGCCTTTTCATTCAACCGGCCAGGAACGGCATCCAGCTTGAACCAGAGCGAGGGCACCGCAAAAGCGTGAATGACGTCAGCAGCGGTGGTCTGGATGCGCAGCGGAACGCCGGCCGGCACGACCATGCGGTTGTCGACCGCAAGCAGCTTCGGACCGTCATTTTCGGTACGGAAGCGCTCACCGGCATTCACGTCGGCCTGCTCCTTGAGCATGTTAGATACAACTTCAAAGCCGCCATGGTCGGGATAGGTGTAACCCCAATACCATTGATAACCAGTCACCTTCACGGTCACCGCCTCCTTGGGGGCGGGCTTGAACTGCTTTGCGAGCAGGTCGAGCGAGGGGTACGCAATACCAAGAAGGATCAGCACCGGAACCAGCGTCCAGATCACCTCAATCGCGGTGTTATGCGTCGTCTTCGAAGGATTGGGGTTTGCCGCTCGGCGATAACGAACGATCACCCAGAGGAGAAGGCCCAATACGAAGAGCGCAATGGCAATGATGATCGGCAGCAGGATCACATTGTTGATCCATTTTGCATAATGGCCATTGGGGCTGAACTGTTCCTGGAAATCGACGCCGCGCTCATGCGGCATACCAACGCTGTTGGCATAATCAGGAGCCAGCGGCGTGTAGCCGGGAAGCGAACCATCATCGGCAGCAGCAGGTGCGGCGGCGGCATCTGCAGCCGGCGCGGCAGGCGCCTCACCAGCGGCCGGAACGGCCGCGGCATTGCCCGGGACCGGTGCCGGCACCGCTTTTGCCTCAGCAGCAGCAGGTGCCGGGGCAGGATTCGCGGCCTGCGCCGAAACCAGCGCGGGCACCATCAGCAGTCCGCAAGCCAGAATAAATTTCTTCAAAACATTCATTACGTTAGCCCCGTAATCTTGAAACGACGTTTCCGCCACTTGCCATAACATCGCTTATCAAAAACCGCGATTTGGCGCGGCTTATAGGCGCGCTTGTCACAAGCCTCAAGCACCCGCAATAGCAATTTTTGCATTTATTTGTGCGGGTTTTCCACCTAATTGCGTTGCAAACTGCGCAACCGCAATTGCACGTCATATAAAGGCTCTCCCAAAAACATGACCGAAGATGAAATCCTCTCCGAATTCCGCGCTGCCGAAGCTTTGCTAGAAGGGCATTTCCTGCTCTCGTCCGGACGGCATAGCGCCAACTATCTGCAATGTGCGCGACTTTTGATGGATCCTGCCCGCGCGAGCCGCATCGCAATTGCGATTGCGCAGAAATTGCCGCGCGAAGTGCGCAGTGCGATCGAGGTGGTAATCTCGCCCGCAATGGGCGGCATTATCATCGGCCATGAAATGGGCCGTGCGCTTGAGGTGAACGCCCTTTTCGTTGAGCGTCCAGATGGCGTATTCGGACTTCGCCGCGGTTTTTCCATTGAACCGGGCCAGAAAGTGCTGCTGGTCGAAGATGTCGTTACCACTGGCCTTTCATCGCGTGAAGCAATCAAGGCCGTTGAAGAAGCCGGCGGCGAGGTGATCGCGGCGGCATCCATCATCGACCGGTCGGGCGGCACAGCTGATCTGGGCGTGCCCTTCTACCCTCTGATCGAATTGAACTTTCCGACCTACGCGCCCGAAGAGGTTCCTGCCGAACTCGCCGCCATTCCGGCGACGAAGCCCGGAAGCCGCAAGATCGCATGAACCTAATGCTCCGCCTAGGCGTCAACATCGATCATGTCGCCACGATCCGCAATGCGCGCGGCGGCGATCACCCTGATCCGATGCGGGCAGTGCGTATTGTCGAGGCAGCGGGCGGCGACGGAATCACCGTCCACCTGCGCGAAGACCGGCGGCATATCCGTGACACCGATCTCGATGCGATCATGGCGCAAGCGCAGTTGCCGGTGAATCTTGAAATGGCCGCGACCGAGGAAATGCTGGCGATCGCGTTGCGTCACAAGCCGCATGCCGCCTGCATCGTCCCCGAACGTCGCGAGGAGCGCACGACAGAGGGCGGGCTTGATGCGGCGGGACAACATAATCATCTCGCGCCGATCGTCACGCGGCTGCTTGATGCGGGGATCAGGGTCAGCCTGTTTATCGAGCCCGAAGCGCAACAGATTGAGGCGGCGATGCGACTGCGTGCCCCGGTGGTCGAGTTTCACACCGGCCGCTATGCCCATCTGTTTCTCGACAATGATGGCCCCGGCGTGGAACGCGAACTGAAACGTGTCGGCGATGCCGCCGCGCTGGCCGCGAAAAATGGTATCGAGCCGCATGCCGGCCACGGCCTGACTTTTGAGAATGTCCAGCCGATCGCCGCCATCCCCCAACTCGCCGAACTGAATATCGGCCATTATCTGGTTGGCGAGGCGATCTTTATCGGGCTGGAAGAAAGCGTGCGACGGATGCGCACGCTGATGGACGCCGCGCGGTGATCATCGGGCTCGGCTCCGACCTTTGCAATATCGAGCGGATCCAGAACTCGCTGGATCGATTTGGCGAACGGTTTAAGGCTCGCGTCTTCACAGATGTCGAAAATGCGAAAGCCGCCAAACGCCCGTTCACAGCAGCAGGCACCTACGCCAAGCGCTTCGCCGCCAAAGAGGCGTTTAGCAAAGCCGTAGGCACTGGTTTTAAGCGCGGCGTGTTCATGAAGGATATCGGCGTCATCAACGCACCCTCAGGGGCACCGACTCTCGCCTTGACCGGCGGCGCGAAAGCACGGCTCGACGCGATGGTTCCGGACGGCTATGAGGCCCGGATTCATTTGACGCTGACCGACGATCACCCTTGGGCGCAGGCCTTTGTAATCATCGAGGCGGTAGCGATAGCGAGAGCATGAGCAGTTTGACCCCTGAACTTACCCCCGAAGACAAGAATAATGCCGTTCCAGAAGCTGCAGCGGCGCGTCCGGAAGCCGAAAAACCCGGCTGGGCCGCAAGCCTTTGGGCGGAGCTGAAAGGGCTGTTCTGGTTACTGCTGGCGGTACTCGGCTTTCACAGCTTCATCGCAAAACCTTTTTATATCCCCTCAATATCAATGATGCCGACGCTGCTGGTCGGCGACCGGCTGTTCGTTTCCAAATATGCCTATGGCTGGAGCTTCGTTTCACCGACGATTCCGAACCCGGTGGCTCTGTTCCGCTGGCTGGTGCTGCGCGATGAAGTGGATTCGCTCGCCTTCACCGTTCCCGAAATGAAGGGCCGCATCTGGGGATCAATGCCAGAGCGCGGCGATGTCGTGATCCTGACTCCTGAGGACAAGAATCAGGATTATATCAAGCGCGTGATAGGCATGCCGGGCGATCTTTTCGAAATGCGCGACGGCCAGATTTTCCTCAATGGACGGCCTGTTCGTCAAGAGGCGCAGCCGGCAAAGGATCTGGCAGTCGATGCCAATAATCCATGCACCGAAATCGACTTTCCCGGCGCATTGGCGCAGGAAGCCGACGGTTCACTGCATTGCTATGTGACAATCGTGCGCGAAACGCTGCCCAACGGCGTCAGCTATGACACGATCGATGCCCGTCGCGGTACAACCGACGATGTCGCGCCGCTGCGCATTCCGGCCGGGCATTTCTATCTTCTGGGAGACAATCGTGACAACAGCGCCGACAGCCGCGTCGATGCGCCGATCGGGCTTGGCGGCCCGGTCGCATGGGAGCGGATTGGCGGACGAGCGGAAATCATCACTTTCTCGCTCGACGGCACGACCGGACTAAGCCCGCTGAGCTGGTTCTCCTCCTTCCGCGGCGGCCGGGCAGGTACCAGCCTGCGCCCAGAAAAGGCCGAACCGGCAACTGCGCAATGATTGAGGCGGGCGACAGATGTTCCTGATCGCCTGCTTCGTCCTCGGCGTCGCCAATTTCGCGATGCACAAGGCAGTAATGGAATCCGGCCATCCCTTTGTTGAGGATACCAAGCTGTATTTTGGCCGGCATTTTGGCCGAAACGGAAGCTATATGGTTGAATATATACTTCTTCTGGGAGCGCTGTTTTTCGCCCATGCCAATTCCGGCCTCATATTCGGGCTATATGCCGGATACACGCTGTGCAACGCGATCGCAGCCTGGATGCTTTTATCGCGCCGGATGTAGTTGGTCCCTGACCATTGGCCGCTGATCGAATGCGGCTTCATTCCAACATCATGCAAAACTAGGGCAACGCCAAGGGAGCGCAAACGGGCCGAAAGAAAGCCTGCAAACCTTGGTTTTGGAGAGGGAATGACCGTTTTCTGCGCCCGTAACGGCCTTACCGCCGCTGCCAGCCTGTTGGCGCTCGCCACCGCGCACCCGCTGCGCGCGGAAAGCAGTCCGGCAAATACAGTTGCTGCGCCCCTTACCCTGCCATCCGGCGCAACCGGCCTTGAACCACAGCTGGAGAATGGCCGCCAGATCTATCTCACCAGCCAGTTTGAACGCTTTGCCCCGCAGACCGCGCTCGACATGGTACGGCAGATTCCAGGCTTTTCGATCACACAAGTCAGCAACGATCGCGGGCTGGGTGAAGCCAGCCAGAATGTGCTGATCAACGGTCAGCGCGTCACTGGCAAAAGTAATGACGCCGAAACGGCACTGTCGCGGATCGCGGTATCGTCGGTCCTGCGTCTAGAAGTCGCGGATGCGGCCACGTTCAACGTTTCGGGCATCAACGGACAGGTGCTCAATATCGTCGCGCGTGAAGGCAGGCTGAAGGGCAATTTTGCGTGGCGCGGCGAAACGCGCGAAAAGATTGGCGCGAACGGCAGAACCGGCGAAGTCAATCTTTCGGGCCGTCTGGGCAAAGGCGATTTCACCCTTGGCTTGAGCAATGATGATGGCTTTCGCGGCGGCGCATGGGGCGAGGAGTTTACGCGGGCCGCCGACGGCACACTGCTCTATACAAGGGCAATTGAGGCGCGGAACCGCGGCGACCGCCCCCGCCTTGCCGGCAGTTACAATCTGAAAGCCGACAACGGTAATATCTTCAACATCAACGGTGCACTCGAATTTTTCCGTTTTCGCAGAAAGAGCGACTTTGTCCGCTTCGCCCCAGGCACCCCGGATATCGATGAATTGCAGCGCAGCCGAGAAGATGAATGGAATTATGAACTTGGCGGCGATTATGAATTCGGGATCGGCCCTGGCAGGTTGAAACTGGTCGGCTTCCGCCGGTTTGAACATAGTCCGATCACCAGCGAATTCCGGCGCGATTTCATCGACGGCACGCCGCCGCAGGGCCAGCGATTTGAACGCCGCATCGATGAAAGCGAAACGGTCGTGCGTAGCGAGTATCGTTGGAAGGCGGGGCCGGCCGATTGGCAAGTGTCGCTGGAAGGCGCGCTCAATTATCTCGACGCAGAAGCGGAGCTATTCCAGCTGGCAGGCACCGCCTATCAGCCGGTGCCGGTGCCCGGCGCAACATCACGCGTCGAGGAAAAGCGCGGCCAGGCAATTCTGGCCTATGGGCGCCCGCTGTCACCGACGCTGTCGGTCCAGGCAAGTATCGGCGGCGAATATAGCCAGCTCGGCCAGACAGGCGCAGGCGGATCGAACCGCACATTCTGGCGCCCAAAAGCTTTTGTGGCATTGAGCTGGAAAGCAACGTCCAACCTCAGTTTTTCAAGCAAGTTCCAGCGCAAGGTCGGCCAGTTGAGCTTCTTCGACTTTCTGGCCTCGGTTGATGTCCAGAACGGCAACAATAATGCCAACAATCCCGAGCTCGTACCGCCGCAAAGCTGGCTTTGGGAAAATGAAGCAAATTGGTCACTTGGCAAAGCTGGTTCGATCAAGTTCAAGCTCGACGGTGAACTGATCAGCGATCTTGTCGACCAGATCCCGATCAGCCTGACCGAGGAAGCCGTAGGCAACCTGCCGAGCGCGAAGCGGTTGCGCGGCGAGATCAACGGCAGTTTCGTTTTGGATGCGATCGGTTTCAAGGGCGCCAAACTGGATGCCCTGCTCGCCCTGCAAGCAACCAGCGTGCGTGATCCGCTGTTGCTTATCGGCCGACCGATCAGCAATCGCGGACGCAGCTATTGGAACATCGATTTCCGACACGATATCCCCGATACGCAATGGGCGTGGGGGCTGTTCGCCGAAGATAATTACGACAACGGATTTTACCGCCTCGATTATTTCGGCCGTGAATCCCGGACAGGGCCGTTTGTGCAGGCCTATATCGAGCATAAGAATGTGCTGGGCCTGAAGGTACGTGGAACCGTGATGAATCTCGCGGGGCAGCGGGAACATTCGCGTGAGATCTTCTACCTCAATCGTCGCAATGGCCCCGTCGATTTCACCCGACAGGGCGATTACCGTTATGGCACTTTCTACCGGCTGAACGTCAGCAGCACTTTCTGATCCTGAATTCCGGGCCTATAGGGTTCCGATGCAGGGAATGACGGCAAGCGCAAACGAGGGCGAGGGGGACGATAAGGCTTCGCCCAAGCCTGACGCGACATTTGCGACGTTGAAGCGGTTTCTGCCCTATCTTTGGCCAAAGGACATGACGGCGCTTCGCGTGCGGATCGTCATCGCGATGCTGCTGGTGCTCGTGTCCAAGGGTGTTCAGCTCTCCATGGGCTTCGTCTATGGCGCGGCCGTCGACCAGATGAAACCAGGGCTGGAAGACGCGGTCTGGCTCGCAATCGGGCTGGTGGTCGCCTATTCCGGCGCGCGATTCGGCGGCGTGTTGTTCGATAACATCCGCAATGTGGTGTTCGAACGCGTCGGACAGGATGCGACCCGCCGGCTGGCCGAACATACCTTTGCCCACCTGCACCGCCTGTCGATGCGATTCCATATGAACCGCCGTACCGGGGCTGTTACCAAGGTGATCGAACGCGGCACCAAGAGCATCGACATCATGCTCTATTTCATGCTGTTCAATATCGCCCCGACGGCGATCGAACTGACCGCTGTGCTGGTAATCTTCTGGATCAAGTTCGGCTTTGGCTTAGTCGTCGCGACGATCGCCATGGTGACCGTCTATATCCTCTTCACCCAAAGAGTGACCGACTGGCGCAACAAGCTGCGCGAGGAAATGAATGAGCTGGATACGGCAACGGTCGCGCGCTCGGTCGACAGCCTGCTAAACTATGAAACCGTCAAATATTTCAACGCCGAGGATCGCGAGTCGGAATATTATGCAAAGGTCGCGCACCGCTATGCCGAGGCAGCGGTCAAATCGGAAAACTCGCTCGCCTGGTTAAACATAGGCCAGTCACTGATTACCAATTTGATGATGGCGGGCGCAATGGGCTATTCGGTTTGGGGCTGGTCGCAGGGCAAATTCTCGACCGGTGACGTTGTGCTCGTCAACACCCTGCTCGCCCAGCTTTTCCGTCCGCTCGATATGCTCGGCATGGTCTATCGCACGATCCGCCAAGGACTGATCGACATGGCCGCAATGTTCGACCTGATCGATACCGAGGCTGAAATCGTCGACAAGCCCGGCGCAGTTGCCCTGAATGTGAGCGGCGGTGAACTGCATTTTGAAAATGTCACCTTTGGCTATGACAAGGATCGGCAGATCCTGAATGGACTGACGCTGACCGTGCCGCCGGGCAAAACACTTGCCGTTGTGGGCCCGTCCGGTGCCGGGAAATCGACGATCGCGCGGCTGCTTTACCGCTTCTACGACGTGACCGGCGGCCGGATCACGATCGACGGGCAGGATTTGCGCGACGTGACGCAAGCTTCGCTGCGATCGCATATCGGCATAGTTCCGCAGGATACCGTGCTTTTCAACGACAGCATCGGTTACAATATCGGCTATGGCCGCGAGGGTGCCGACCAGCGCGATATCGAGGATGCAGCTCGCGGTGCCCAGATCCACCATTTCATCGCCGCCCAGCCGCGCCAATATGAAACGCAGGTGGGCGAACGTGGACTGAAATTGTCTGGCGGTGAGAAACAGCGCGTGGCGATTGCCCGAACGCTCGTCAAAAATCCGCCCATATTGATCCTCGACGAAGCGACAAGCGCCCTCGACAGCCGGACTGAGGCAGAGATACTCGACACACTTGATGCCGTAGCAAAGGCACGCACCACGATCGTTATCGCGCACCGGCTTTCGACCGTGGTCGATGCAGACGAGATTGTCGTGCTCGACGCAGGGCGAATTGCCGAACGCGGGACCCATGCCGATCTGCTGGCAAGCAACGGGCTTTATGCCGAAATGTGGACGCGCCAACAGGCCGAGAAAGAAGCGGAACCTGAAGCCGCCGCATAACGGGGCTCGGGCACGACTATCCACAAGCTAGTGATCGATCAGGCATGAGCGGTCTGTTCTTGGGCGGATTTCCCGCCTAGCGCCTCGGGCGATGGCCAGCACACCGCTCAATTCCAGTCCTGCAGATGTGCTGCACCGCGTTTTCGGTTTTCCTGCCTTTCGCGGCGTGCAGGAAGATGTCGTCAGTCGCACGCTGCAAGGACAAAGCACGTTGGCGGTAATGCCCACGGGTGCGGGCAAATCGCTTTGTTACCAGTTGCCCGCAGTGATTCTCGATGGCACCTGCATCGTAATTTCGCCCCTGATCGCCTTGATGCACGATCAATTGCGCGCCGCGAGCGCTGTCGGAATTCGGGCCGCAACATTGACTTCAGCCGACAACAATAGGGCGGAAACGATTACCCGGTTCCGGGCAGGTGAGTTGGACCTGCTATATGTAGCGCCCGAACGTGCCTCGACCGCCGATTTCCGGGCCTTGCTCCACGAAGCAAATATCGCGCTCTTCGCGATCGACGAGGCACATTGCGTATCCGAATGGGGCCATGATTTCCGCCCCGACTATCGCTTGCTTCGTCCGATGATGGACGAATTTCCAGATGTCGCGCGATTGGCGCTGACCGCAACGGCGGACGAACACACCCGCGAAGACATTGCGCAGCAACTGGGCATACCCGAAAGCGGGACCATCGTTTCCGGCTTTGACCGGCCGAACATCCGCTACGCCGTTACCAACAGCACAAACAAGGGGTCGGCGATCGCTTCTGCGGTGCGGCGGTGGCGCGGTGCCGGGATTGTCTATGCAACGACGCGCGACCGTGCGGAGAAACTGGCGGAATTGATCGGGCGCAGTGGGCGGCGTGCCGCCTATTACCACGCGGGAATGGACCCGGCTGCGCGTGCAGCGGCACAGGCGGAATTTGTCGCATCCGAAGATATGGTGATGGTCGCAACAGTCGCCTTTGGCATGGGCATCGACAAGCCGGATGTGCGCTTCGTGGCCCATGCCGGCATCCCCAAATCGATCGAGGCCTATTATCAGGAAAGCGGTCGTGCCGGCCGTGATGGCGACCCGGCTGTTGCCCATCTTTTCTGGTCAGCAGGCGATTTCAGCCTCGCACGCGAACGGCTGAAGGACGTGCCTGAAGTCCGACTGCTGGCCGAAAAGGCACGGATCGACGCCTTGTCGGCTTTGGTCGAGACCGCCGGCTGCAGGCGCGCGATACTGCTTCGTCATTTCGGTGAAACCCCGCCGCATCAGTGCGGCAATTGCGACAATTGCCTCGATGCACCCGGCGTGACCGATGCGACCGAGGTAGCGCGCAAGCTGCTTTCCGCGGTTTATCGCACCGGACAAAGCTTTGGCGTCGGGCATCTGGAAAAGGTGCTGCGCGGGCAGAGCGATGAACGCATATTGGCGCGCGGCCATGACCAGCTTTCGGTGTTCGGCATCGTCGATACCGCGGAAGCGACGCTGATCCGGCCGGTCGCCCGGGCCTTGCAGGCGCAGGGGCATTTGGGCGCCAATGAACATGGCGGTTTGCGGCTGGCTGGCGGCGCGCGATCTATCCTGAAGGGCGAACACAAGATCGAGATTGTCGTACCACCCAAGCCTAAGCGGGAGCGGGCACGCGAAGGCAACCCAGCCGACGATCCGCTGTTCGAAGCGCTACGCGCCAAGCGACGCGAACTTGCCGAAGCGGCGGGTGTGCCACCCTATGTGATCTTTCACGACGCCACCTTGCGCGAACTGGCACAGCGGCGGCCAAAGGATCCTTCAAATATTGCGATGATCAGCGGTATCGGCGCACGTAAGCTGGAAGCCTATGGCGAAGCCTTTCTGTCTGTAATAAGGGGGTTTGCAGAAGGATGACGCACATGTTCCGCAAAATCACCGATGGCATCTATGCCTCCCCGCAAATCACCGCTGACCAGATCGCCGAGGCAACCGCTTTGGGGATCAAGCTGATCGTTAACAACCGGCCCGACGGCGAAGGCGACGACCAGACGCCGGGTGAAGAAATTGAGGCAGCCGCACGGGCGGCGGGCATGGACTATGTCGCAATACCCGTTACCCATTCAGGCTTCAGCGAACCGCAGGTCAAGGCGATGGCCGATGCACTGGATACAGCGCAGGGCGGTGTCCTAGCCTATTGCCGGTCGGGCACGCGATCAACGTTGCTTTGGGCGCTCGCCGAAGCATCGCAGGGCGGCGATCCCGACGCACTTACCAACATGGCCGCCAAGGCGGGCTATGATGTCAGCCCAATTCGTCCGCTCATGGACATGCTTAAAGCTCGGGCCTGAATTTTGGACGGGGCGCTATTCGAAATTGTAAAACTGGCCGCATCGCTGATCTCGATCCTGTTCGTGGCATGGATGGTACGACGCATGGGTTTGGGCGGCGACATGCGCATTCGTGATGAAGCCCATGCCAGCGAACTTGCCGAACAGGCGCTATGCGGTTTCGAAGCCGTCGACATCGCCATCGACCGCGCAGGGATTGGCGCGTTGCTTCGCGATGCACAAGGCAGGCAGATGGTTTTGCGCCGCCATGGCGCGCAATTTGTCGGACGGCTGCTCGATAGCTCCACCGAATCGCGGCTGGACCAGAATTTCCTGACGATCGGTACGAGCGACCGCCATTTCGGCAAGGTAACGCTCAACCTGGGTGAACGCGCGCAGGCCTGGGCCGCAGGGTTGCGAAGGATTCAAGCATGATGGTGAAACTGCCCAATCCGATTGATTTTGCAGTTCCGGTTTTCGTCCTGCTGATCCTCATCGAAATGATATGGGCGAAGCGTAATGCCCCCGAAAAATATGAACCGCGCGACACGCTAACCTCGCTAGCCTTCGGCGTTGGAAGCACCGTAGCGGGGGCGTTGACGGCGGGGTTGGTCGTCGCATTGTTTTACAGCGCCTATCAATACCGCCTGTTCGATATCGGCTGGATGTGGTGGGCGTGGATCGTCTGCTTTGTAGTCGACGATCTTGCTTATTATCTGTTTCATCGCAGTGCGCATCAGGTCCGCTGGTTCTGGGCAAGCCATGTGAACCATCATTCGAGCCAGCATTACAACCTGTCGACCGCGCTGCGGCAAAGCTGGACCGGTTTCATAGCGCTAGGCTTCATCTTCCGCCTGCCGCTGGTGCTGATCGGTTTTGATCCGGCGATGGTTTTCTTCTGCGGTGCAATCAACCTCATCTACCAATTCTGGATCCATACCGAGGCGATCGGAAAGCTGCCGCGCTGGTTCGAATATGTCATGAATACGCCGAGCCATCATCGCGTCCACCATGCGACCAACCCGCGCTATCTCGATTCCAACTATGCCGGCACCTTCATCATCTGGGATCGAATGTTCGGCACATTTGTCGAGGAAGTGGACGGGGAACCGATCCGTTATGGCATTGTCCGCCAATTGGGCAGTTTCAACCTGCTGTGGAGCCTGTTCCACGAATGGGTGGGAATTGCGCGCGACCTATGGTCCGCGCCCTGGCGGCATAAACTGGGCTATCTGTGGAACCCACCCGGCTGGAGCCATGACAATAGCCGCGACACATCTGAAAGCATCAAGGCGCGTTGGACCGAGCGCCAGCAAAATCAGGCAACGCCCGCAGAATAGCGATTGCGAAATTTAACCGCCTGATTAAGTCCTGATTGCAAGAGGAGTAGTCATGGACGAATTTGACATCATCGTAGTTGGCGGCGGATCAGCGGGCAGCGCAGCGGCCGGCAGGCTTGCCGAATCTGGCAAATATAAGGTCTGCCTTGTCGAGGCCGGCGGGCATAACAACACCATCCGGGTAAAGACGCCGGGCTTCATGCCTTTCATCCCCGATGCGTCAAACTATCGTTATGAAACCGTGCCGCAAAAGGGGCTGAACGGCCGGACCGGCTATCAGCCGCGTGGTCGTGGCCTGGGCGGGTCAAGTGCGATCAATGCGATGGTCTATATCCGCGGCCACGCCTGGGATTATGACAATTGGGCTGCGCTCGGCTGTGCAGGCTGGGCCTATGACGACGTGCTGCCCTATTTCAAGAAATCCGAAGGCAATGAACGGGGCGGCGATGCCTTTCATGGCGACAAGGGTCCGCTCAACGTCATGGACCAACGTTGGCCCAATCCGGGCAGCTTGGCTTTTGTCGAAGCTGCGGCGGAGCTGCAATTGCCGCGAACTGACGACTTTAACGGCTCTCAGCAGGAAGGTTTCGGCCTTTATCAGGTCACGCAAAAAGGCGGGGAACGCTGGTCGGCGGCGCGCGCCTATGTCGAGCCAGCCAAGGCAGCCGGCAAGCTGGAAGTCATCACCGGCGCGCTGACCGAGCGGATCATCGTCGAAGAAGGCCGCGCGACGGGCATCGTCATTCGCCAGGGCAACAGCCGCAGGACGCTGAAAGCAGGCGGTGCGGTGATCCTGTCGGCCGGTGCCTTTGGCAGCCCCCAGATATTGCAGCTTTCCGGAATTGGCCCTGCAGATCATCTGCGCAGCCTGAACATTGATGTGATGTGCGACAAGCCGGCAGTGGGCGCCGATCTGCAGGACCATATCGACTATGTATCGAGTTTCCAGACCGCATCGACCGAACTGTTTGGCGACAGTCTGGCAGGCACATGGCGGATGGCAAAGGCAGTGATCGAGCATCGGCTGAAGCGCACGGGCATCATGACCACCTGTTTTGCCGAGAGCGGCGGTTTCTGGAAATCGTCACCCGATCTGCCCGCGCCCGATATCCAATATCATTTCGTGCCCGCGATGCTTGAAGATCATGGGCGCGAGAAAGTGAAAGGCCATGGCTATAGCATCCACGCCTGTGTGCTGCGCCCCTATAGCCGGGGCACGGTGCGGCTGGCCTCGGCAGATGCTGCGGTTGCACCGCTGATCGACCCGGCCTTCCTGACCGACGACCGCGACCTTGAAACGCTGAAGGCGGGCGTCCGGTTGACCCACCGGATAGTCGAGGCACCGTCGCTCGCGGCCTATAAGGGCAAGGATCGCTATGTGACCGCTGTTGATGATGATGCAGCGCTGGAACAGTTGATTCGCGACCGGGCGGACACCGTCTATCACCCTGTTGGCACCTGCCGCATGGGCAGCAATGCAGACGACGTCGTCGATACCCGCCTGAAGTTCAGGGGGATTGAAGGGCTTTATGTCGCCGATGCGAGCATCATGCCGCGCCTGATATCGGGGAACACCAACGCGCCATCGATGATGATCGGTGAACGCGCGGCCGATTTTGTCACGGCCGACCTCGGCTGACCGTCATTGCAGCGATTGGGAGGGGCCTTACCTCTTCCAATGCGCGGCGGGCAGAACCCGGATCAGTCGTCGCGCCAGCGGAAAACATCCTCGAGCGGCTTGTCAAAGACCCGCGCAATGCGAAAGGCTACCTCAAGGCTGGGCGAATATTTGCCCTGTTCGATCGCGGCGATCGTCTGTCGGGTAACACCGACACGGTCGCCAAGATCGCCTTGAGTCATCTCGGCGGCAAGGAAACGCAGCGTCCTTATGTCATTGTCGAATGGGAGTTGCGCCACGATCAATAGCCCCGCCGGTAATAGTAAAGTTGTGCGCCTACACGGACCAGTTCCGCAAGCACCAGCGTTGCCATCAGGATGTTTACCGACCAGCCGTACATCAGTCCGTTGATCATGGCGAAAATATTGGCCCACACTCCTAGGACCAACGGATAATAGGCCGCATGCGTACCTTTCAGATGGATCAGCTTTTCACGCTCATCCTCTTTCAGATTGGCTTCTTTCGGCGTGCGGATGGCAAAATAGGCGCTGCCTGCAATCATGGGCACCAAGAAGATGATGGTGGTCGGAAACAGCATCCAGACCGAGGTCAGCATGCCCATGCGGGTATTGGCGGTGGCCCATGGATAGGACAGGAAGTACCAACCAAATCCGGCAATCAGCCCGGCAAGGGCGACCCAGTGGATTTTCTCACGAAACGACATATCGAACTCCATGTTACTTGATTCTCACACTATGTTATATGTTTTTAACATTGAGTCAATGTTTTTCGACAAACATAAGGTTCGCTCTTTTGCCACCCCGTGTTAGTCGCTAAGCGCTTGCGCCATGTCGACGACGCCAAAAACCTTCACCATGCCGGTTTCCACCAGCCGCGCGAATCCGACACCACAGCCGATGAAGCGCCTTACCGTGCCGCGCATCCGGCAACGAAAGGGCGGCGAGCCATTGGTAATGCTGACAGCCTATACTGTCCGTATGGCACAGTTGATGGACCCGCATTGCGACATGCTGCTGGTCGGCGACTCGCTGGCGCAGGTGATTTACGGCCTGCCGCATACCGTTGCCGTGACCATGGAAATGATGGCGTTGCACGGCGCAGCGGTGGTGCGCGGCAGTTATCATGCCGCCGTGATTGTCGACATGCCCTTTGGCTCTTATGAGGCATCGCCGCAGCAAGCCTTTGAAAATGCCGCCCGCCTGCTCAAGGAAACCGGCGCTGCGGGCGTGAAGATGGAGGGCGGCAAGGTCATCGCGCCGACCATCGAATTTCTGACACAGCGCGGCATACCCGTGATGGGCCATGTCGGGCTGACCCCGCAGGCGGTCAACATCCTTGGCGGCTATGGCGTGCGCGGCAAAAGCGCAGAAGAAGCTCGTGCAATCGTCGAGGATGCCGAAGCCGTAGCAAAGGCCGGTGCGTTTGCGCTGGTGATTGAGGGCGTGCTCGAGCCGATCGCTATCGAAATCACACAAAAGGTCGCCTGTCCCACCATCGGTATCGGCGCATCAGCGCAGTGCGACGGCCAGGTTCTCGTGGCAGAGGATATGCTCGGTCTGTTCGATCGCGTTCCCAAATTCGTAAAGCGCTTTGGCGAGATGCAGGAACATGTCGACGATGCCGTGAAAAAATATGCCGATGACGTACGCGCCCGCGTCTTCCCCGGCCCCGAACAGCTCTACCAACCCGAATAGCGTCATGCCGCGCCTTCGCACTGGCATCTGATGGCCAGCATGGCTAAGGACGCGGTAATTGTTTTTAGGAGGCCATAGTGGCACTGACACCCACCGACCGGCGCGATGCAAGTGACGAAGCCTTTCTGCGCGAAGTCGATGATGCCGTTCGCGCCGGCGATCTTGCCCATTTCTGGACACGCTATGGTCGCTGGATGCTGTTGGCGATTGTTCTTGGCCTCGCGGCTTTTGGCGGCTGGATCTATTGGCAGAACCAGCAGCAGGCCGCCGCCGAGTTACAGGGCGAGAAATTCGTACTCGCAGTCGAAAAACTGCAGGGCGGTAATCTTGCTGCGGCCAAAGCGGACCTGGGCACGCTGACTACGGCCGACCAGCCTGGCTATCGCGCCATGTCGCAAATCCTGCTCGCCAATATCGCGGCGGCAGAGGGCAACAGCAAAAAGGCCGTTGCTGACTATGCAAAGATCGCGAAGGACGAAAGCCTGCCAGAGGCATTTCGCAACCTCGCGCTGATCCGCCAGACGACAACAGAATATGAAACGCTCAGTCCGCAGGCGGTGATCGACCGCCTCAAGCCGCTCGCCAAGCCAAATACACCATGGTTTGGCAGCGCGGGCGAGATGACTGCACTGGCCTATATGAAAATGGGCAAGGACGAACTGGCCGGCCCAATTTTTGCCCAGATTGCCAAGCAGGAAGATTTGCCCCAGACATTGCGTGCCCGTGCGCAACAGATGGCAGGGGCTTTGGGGGTGGATACCGTTCAGCTTGACGCAAAGCAGACGGGTGCATCGGCAACCGATGCAAAAGAGGGAAAATAGGCCTGTGAAGACAAATGCAAAGATTCTGGCGTCGCTGAGCGTTCTGGCCCTGCTCGGCGGCTGCGCTGCCTTGGGCGGAAAGGGACCCAAGGACACGCCGACGATCGGCAAGCGGATCGACATATTGGGTACCGAAGCAGATAGCGTCGCCGACCCCAATCTTGCCGGTGTGTCCGTCATCCTGCCGCCAGCAGCCACCAATGCAAACTGGTCGCAACCCGGCGGCAATGCCGCCAAATCGCCCGGCCATCTGACCCTTGCCGAGGCACCGCAGCGCGCATGGAGCGTGCAAGTCGCAGGTGCAAGCAATCGCGAACGCCTTGCCGCGACGCCGATAATCCATGACGGCAAGGTCTATGTGATTGACACTGCGGCGACCGTCAGCGCGTTCGACGCAACCAATGGTGCCAAGCTTTGGGGCACCCAATTGGAAGTCAATAAGGACGGCCGCCCGTCACGTTTTGGCGGCGGCGTCAGCACCGATGGCACAACCCTTTTCGCCACCAATGGCGTGGGCGATGTCGCCGCACTTGATGCCAGCAATGGCACCGTCCGCTGGACGAAACGTCCGGCTGGTCCGCTGCGCGGCGCGCCGACACTCTCCAACGGCAATGCCTATGTGATGACGCAGGATAACCAGATCTATGCGGTGCGCATGGTCGATGGCGAAGCCCAGTGGAATGAGGCTGGTCCGATTGGCGCGTCCGGCATTTTCGGAGTTGCCGCCCCGGCAGCCGCACAAGGCACGGTGATCGCGGGCTATTCAACCGGCGAACTCGCCGCCTATCGCTATGAAAATGGCCGCAGCCTGTGGAGCGACACCCTGTCGCGCACGGCAATGTCGACCAGCGTCTCGACGCTGACAGATATTGACGCAGACCCGGTCATCGACCGTGGCCGCGTTTTCGCACTTGGCCAGGGCGGCCGGATGGCCGCCTATGAATTGGTCACCGGGCAGCGCATCTGGGAAATCAACATTGCAGGCATTTCGACCCCGGTCGTATCGGGCGAATGGGTGTTCGTGATGACCAGCGATGCAAAACTGCTCTGTGTGCAGCGCACCACCGGCAAGATCCGCTGGATTTCTAAACTGCCCCGCTATCGCGACGAAGAAGACAAGACTGGCGTCATCACCTGGCGTGGACCGGTGCTTGCCAATAATCGCCTGATCGTTGCCAGCAGCCATGGTCAAGTTTGGTCGGTTTCGGCCGGCGAAGGCTCGGCAAGCATGTTGGTAGATATCAAACAGCCAATTTCGGTTGCGCCTGTGATTGCGAACAACAGCCTCTACATTCTCGACGACAGCGGACGCCTCACCGCGTTTCGTTAAGCAAGAAAGCGGCTGCGGCCGCGGGAAAGGACAAAAGGGGCATGTTGCCGTCGATTGCCATTATCGGTCGCCCCAATGTCGGCAAGTCGACCCTGTTCAACCGGCTGGTGGGCAAGAAGCTCGCCTTGGTCGACGACCAGCCCGGGGTGACGCGTGATCGGCGTGAGGGCGATGCCAAGCTGTTCGACCTGAAATTCCGCATCGTCGATACGGCGGGTTATGAGGATGAGGACGCAGCCTCGCTGCCCGGGCGGATGCGGCAACAGACCGAGGCCGCGCTCGCAGGAGCAGCGGCAGCGATCTTCGTGGTTGATGGACGCGACGGTGTCATGCCGCTGGATGAGGAAATTGCCCGCTGGCTTAGAACCAGTGACAAGCCGATCATTCTTGTCATCAACAAGGCCGAAGGCCGCAAAGCCGAAGAAACGCTGATGGAGGCCTTTGCGCTCGGCTTTGGCGAAGCGGTGCTGATAAGCGCCGAACATGGCCAGGGCATGGCCGACCTATTTGAAGCGCTGATGCCCCATGTCGATGGCTTTGAAGAGGAAAGCTTTGACGTCGAGTCCCCCGACGCACCGTTGCAATTGGCGATTGTTGGTCGCCCCAATGCGGGCAAGTCGACACTGGTCAACCGGTTGCTCGGCGAGAACCGCTTGGTAACCGGCCCCGAAGCCGGCATCACGCGCGACAGTATCGCGATTGACTGGGTCTGGCACGATCCGGCCCCTGCCGATCCCGATTTCGCCGAGCGGCGCGTGCGCCTGATCGATACCGCCGGCATGCGCAAGCGCGCTAGGGTCCAAGAAAAACTCGAAAAACTCTCGGTTTCGGACGCGCGGCGCGCAATTGATTTTGCCGAAGTTGTTGTACTGCTTCTCGATGCGACCAAGGGCCTGGAACATCAGGATCTCAAAATTGCAGATCATGTCATCGAAGAGGGCCGGGCGCTCGTCATCGCGATCAACAAATGGGACGTAGCGGAAAACGCATCTAGCTTGTTCAACGGTATCAAGGCCGCGCTTGAAGACGGTCTCTCTCAGTTGAAGGGCGTTCCCCTGATCGCCGTATCGGCCGCGACCGGCAAAGGGCTGGACCAGATGTTGAAGGCCGCGTTCGATGCGCGCGAAAGCTGGAACAGCCGCGTGCCGACAGGGCAGCTCAATCGTTGGTTTGAAGAGGCTGTGGCCGCCAATCCGCCGCCAGCACCCGGGGGCAAGCGGATCAAGCTGCGCTATGTGACGCAGGCCCGCAACCGCCCGCCGACCTTTGTCGTTTTTGGCAATCGTGTCGACCAGTTGCCCGATAGCTATCGCCGTTATCTCCTCAACGGCATCCGCCGCGATCTTGGCTTTGGCGCCGTACCGGTGCGCATGAATTTCCGTTCGTCGAAAAATCCCTTCTCAACCAAGGATTGATTGCGCAGCAGTGCTGCGGGGCGCCCAGACACGCCGATGTTTGGCCGAATCCGTCGTCAATGGCTTGTTTACCTGTAGCAATTATTGCCTCTGCCTTGGCACTTTTTTCGTGACAGAGCGCAAACAGCGATGGATCATTCGGCCGAAGAAATTGTGAATTGGGCGACATTCGCCGAAACCCGGTCGGTGCTGGGTGAAGCGTTTGTGCGCGTGCTCGGCTACTTCCGCGAAGATGGAGTCAAATCGGTCGCAGCGATTGAACAGGCAATACGCGAGCGCAATTCGGTGAAGCTCGTTGTGCCGGCACATTCATTGAAAAGCGATAGCTGGCAATTCGGGGCAGACAGGCTTGCCGCGTTGACCGAGGAAATCGAAATCACTGCCCGCCACTATGTCGAGATCCATCAGGATCCGGGTGAGTTGGTGGAAATGGTTGTTCTGCTGCGCCCATTGTTCGAGACGACCTTGACGGCGCTGGAGGCAGAAATCAGCCCGTTGGTTGAACGGCGATCCGCGCATGGATCGCGCACGTTCAGCCAGACGCATTTTGGCCGCCTCTAAACTAGGCTCACACGCAAACGGCGTCGATCAAGGGCACAATGCTGAATGGACAGGGGCATGGCCATGAAGGCCTTGCCAGCCGTCACTCACCAGCTGGTTCGGTCTGTAGCTGGATATAATTGTGGATGCCCATCTGACGGATGAGGCCAAACTGCGTTTCCAGAAAGTCGACATGCTCTTCCTCGCTGGCTAGAATATTGGCGAAGAGATCACGGCTGACAAAATCACGCACATTTTCACAATGGGCGATGGCATCCCGCAGCATCGGCAGCACTTCATATTCAAGATCAAGGTCGGCCTGAAGGATTTCTTCAACCGATTCACCGATACGCAGACGCCCAAGCATCTGGAAATTGGGCAGTCCATCGAGGAACAGGATACGCTCGGCCAACTTGTCGGCATGCTTCATCTCGTCGATCGATTCATGGCGTTCCATTTCCGCCAGCTTCTTCACGCCCAGATTATCCAGCAGCCGGTAATGCAGCCAATATTGATTGATCGCGGTCAGCTCATTCTTAAGCGCCTCGTTCAAAAATTCGATGACTTTTGCATCGCCCTTCATGGTTTCGCTCCTGATCGCGTGAGTTGCATCAATATAGGCATGATCGAGCATTTCGCAAAGTACGAAAGCCCGAAAAAGAACGTTTTTTCAAAAGACTAATGCACTGCTATTGCTAAGCGCTTGCAGCTTTCACATTGATAATGTCTCGCGCGAACGAAAGGCATTGGCCGCATTTCGGCTTCCTACCGAGGCGGGCATAGACTTCGCTGGGGCGTTCGCCAGCGCAACGCACCGCGTCACGCAGATCTTTTTCCCGAATGGCATTGCACACGCATACGATCATGATTCGGATGTATCGTTAATGAGAATTGATTGCAATAGCAATAATACACCCGCAGCTTACCGACGCAACCTCTGCACCTCTGCGCGCGCCAAACTGCGCCATAACCATTCGAATGGGCCATAATGAAACCGGTCAAGCCACGGCTTCGACCAAAGGAGCATAACCGCCCATGCCGTGATCACGAAAAGCCAAAGTGCAGCCCGGCCAAAATCGCCGTACAGGCCGAAGCCATAGCCGTAGAATATCGTCGTCATCACGATGCTGGTGCCAAGATAATTGGTGAAGGCAACGCGGCCGGCAGCCGCAACCCGGCCAAGCAACGCTCCGCCTGCCATGCGGCGGATGAGCAGGAGCAAAAGTGCGGCATATGCAATCGTCAGCATCATTCGGGGAATGGCCGACCATGTCAGGAAAGCCGCCAGCGAGGTGACAAGATCGAACCCCATCATCGCGACCCAGCCTGCAACCAGCGCGCTCAAAATCAGCCCCGGCAACAACAGGCGTCGCACCCAACGCCGATATTCATCAGGCTCAAGCTGCCCCGTCAAAAAACCGTTTTTCAGCAGGGCCATGCCAACCATCATCAAGGCAAGCGTCTCATGCCCGCCTTGCAGGATGGCGAACAACGGATCACTCCAGTCGCGCAGCTTGGAAGCGACAATTTCTGCATAGCCGCCGCGATGCAGCGCGAGGTCCGCCTCGACATTCATTGCGAAAGCGGGACTGTTCAGTATTTCGCGATATTGCGCGACCAGCGAGGCGTCCGCATCCGGACGGGTCGCAAAGAACTGCAATATCTGTAGCCCTACAAATTGAAGGCCCCAGAAAAGCCAGCCGATCAGGAAAATGATGATCGCCCATTTTATCAACCGCGCGGGTTCCCAATGGCGAAACAGGAACGCAACGCATCCGAGCATCGCATATAGAAACAATATGTCGCCAAACCAGATGAAGTAGAAATGCGCGAGGCCGAACAGAGCGAGCCAGGCCATCCGCGCATAATGGGTACGCGCGGCGCTAGCCCCCTTTGCCTCGGCACGTTCGGTTATCAGCATCAGGCTTGCACCAAAAAGCAGCGAGAAAAGCCCACGCATCTTGCCGTCGACAAAAACCGCCGAGAGGAACCAGGCAATCCGGTCTGACAGGCTTTCTCCGCCATAGGCCAGCGGCGTGACATAGGCCCATTCAGGCATCGCAAAGGCGATAATGTTCATCGCCAATATCCCCATCACCGCGAAACCGCGCATCGCATCGAGCGTGATATGGCGATCCTGACTGACAGATTGCGACATCATTTCCCCCTCATCTGTATTATCAGGATATAACAGCAGTCGCCAAAGCCGGTCGAGCAGAATCATGCCCTATTGAAACCGGCGCGCAACGATATTATTAACATCGCTGTTGATAATAGAATCACAAGCTTTGCGAGGCAGACAGGCAGTCATGAACAGCGCAATTCCTTTTTCCGATCCGAACCGCACGCAAACCGCTTTCCGTCCGATGAAAGCGCTGCACCATTTCCGCAAACTGGTCGCGGACAAGGAAGATACCGAACAGGTGTTCCACATCATCCGCGCGCTTTCCGGAAAGACCTTCGTCAAGCGGGCGCAGCAATTCTGGGCGAGCGACATGGGAGCGACGCTCCTCGCTGAACCGCAGAATCTGGTCGAAATCCTTGATGATCATGCAACATTGCGCAAATTGCCGATGGGAACGGTGGGCCAAGCCTATTGCGATTTCATGGAGCAGGAAGGTCTGACTGCCCAAGGGCTGGTCGACGAGTATGAAAAATTCGCGGACAAGGGCGAACGCTTCAACGATCTGCTTGAACTTTACGGTAATCGCCAACGCGACACACATGATCTTTTCCACGTGCTGACCGGCTATGGTCGCGATGCACTGGGTGAGCAGTGCGTGCTCGCCTTTACTTATAGCCAGAACCCCAATCCGGGTGTTCTATTTATCGCATATGCCGGCGGCCGCGAGATCAAGCGAGGCATGAAGGATGTACCGATATATTCCGCGATCCGCGAAGCGCAGAACAACGGCAAGGCTGCGCTGAAAATCGCGCATCAGGATATCCGCGCACTCCTCGCAGAACCCCTTGCTGCAGCCCGCAAGCGCATCGGCATTGGCGAACCGACGCTCTACAATCGCGCTCATGAAATTATGCGCTCGGGCGGCGTCGATCCCTATGATCTAATGGGGCAGAAAAAAGCCGCCGCCTAAGCGGTCAGCTTTCCATCCAGTCCTTGAAGAAGCTTTCATGCGCGGTGCGCAGCTCGGTCAGCCGGATTTCCGGATAGACCAGCTCCTCACCGCGACATAGCGCGATGCTTTCATCACCGGTCCAGCCGATGAAGCAGCAGCGCACCCCGGCATCTGCCGCCAGCGCTTCAATCTCATCGGAATCGAATGTCTCGGTGACAATGTAGCGGCCCTGATTTTCGGCGAACAACGACCAGCCATGGTGTTTTTTGCCACGGTCGGCATTGTTTTCGGAAACCGAAACCTCGACCCTGGCACCGACATTACCGGCGAGTGCCATCTCCGCCACGGCAACCAGAATGCCCCCGTCAGAGACATCGTGAACGGCGGTAACCAGACCTTTGTCGATCAGCATGCGCACAAATTCACCATGCTTGCGTTCGGCGGCCAGATCGACCTTCGGCGGCTGGCCATCCTGACGGCCATGGCAGATGTCGAGCCATTTGGACTGACCCAGTTCGGGTTCGGCGCGGGGATCGGCGCCGATAAGCATGATTTTCTGGCCTTCGCCTTTGAAACCGATAGTCGCCATTTTCGCGACATCGCCGAGCAAGCCGACACCGCCAATTGCGGGCGTAGGCAGGATCGCGCTGCCGCCACCGGTCGCCTTTGATTCGTTGTAGAGCGAGACATTGCCCGACACGATCGGGAAGTCGAGGGCACGGCAGGCATCGCCCATACCGTCGAGACAGCCGACCAGCTGCGCCATGATTTCGGGGCGCTGGGGGTTTGCGAAATTGAGGCAGTTGGTCACCGCCAAGGGACGGGCACCGACCGCGCTCAGATTGCGATAGGCCTCGGCAATCGCCTGCTTGCCGCCCTCATAGGGATTGGCAAAGCAATAGCGCGGCGTACAGTCCGTCGTGATCGCCAGCGCCTTTTTGTGGCCGTGGACGCGCACAACCCCGGCGTCACCGCCCGATTTCTGCGCTGTATCACCACCGACCTGGCTGTCATATTGCTGCCAGATCCAGGCGCGGCTGGCAAAATCCGGGCTCGCCATCATCTTCAATAGATCGGCCGCGGGATCACTGCTTTCGGGCAGCTTGTCGAGCGGCTTCACCTTTGCCCACGCCTTATACTCCTCGCGGCTCAGCGCCGGGCGATCATATTGCGGGGCATCATCGGCCAGCGGACCGAGCGGGATGTCGCAGACGACCTCGCCATTCCATTCGAGCACCATATGGCCCGTCTCGGTCACTTCGCCGATGACCGCGAAATCAAGCTCCCATTTGCGGAAGATCGCCTCTGCCATGGCTTCCTTGCCCGGTTGCAGCACCATCAGCATCCGTTCCTGCGATTCGGACAGCATCATTTCATAGGGAGTCATGCCGGTTTCGCGCTGGGGCACCTTGTTCATGTCTAGCCGGATGCCGCAGCCACCCTTTGACGCCATTTCAACGCTGGAGCTGGTCAGCCCCGCTGCGCCCATGTCCTGGATCGCGACAATGGCGTCGGTTGCCATCAGTTCGAGGCATGCCTCGATCAGCAGTTTTTCGGTAAAGGGATCGCCGACCTGCACTGTCGGGCGCTTTTCCTCTGCATCCTCGCCGAAATCGGCGCTTGCCATCGTCGCCCCATGGATGCCGTCGCGCCCGGTCTTGCTGCCGACATAGACAATCGGATTGCCGACGCCGGTCGCCGCCGAATAGAAAATCTTGTCGGTATCGGCGACGCCAACGGTCATCGCATTCACAAGAATATTGCCGTCATAGGCGGGATGGAAATTGGTTTCGCCGCCCACGGTAGGGACGCCGACACAATTGCCATAACCGCCGATTCCCGCGACAACGCCCTGCACCAGATGCTTCATTTTGGGATGGTCAGGCCGGCCGAAACGCAGCGCATTCATATTCGCCACCGGGCGCGCGCCCATGGTGAATACGTCGCGCAGGATGCCGCCAACGCCCGTTGCCGCGCCCTGATAAGGCTCAATATAGCTGGGGTGGTTGTGGCTCTCCATCTTGAAGATCGCCGCCTGCCCGTCGCCAATGTCGATAACGCCAGCATTTTCGCCAGGGCCACAAATCACCCAAGGCGCCTCAGTCGGCAGTTTTTTCAAATGGATGCGCGAGCTTTTATAGCTGCAATGCTCTGACCACATCACTGAAAAGATGCCGAGCTCGACAAGGTTGGGCGTCCGCCCGAGCGCGTTCAAGATACGCGCATATTCTTCCTCGGAAAGGCCATGGTCGGCGACGATTTGCGGGGTGATATCGGTCATGCGCGGCGCTTTAGCGTTGCGCGCCGGCTTTAGCCAGCCTGTTTGCACCTACCACCGCCTCTAGGCGAGACAATTGCAGCCACCACCCTCTAGCGAAGCAGGGCGCAATTGGGACGATGCAAAAAAAGGCAAGAAAAAGGGGCCGTCAGCGCGGCCCCTTTTCCGGTGACACAAAAAGCGGATCAGCCCTTGCAGTTCTGCGCACCCTTTCCGGCGAGCTTGAGGTTGATCTGCTGGCCGCTGCCGGTCAGCACGGTTTCGCCATCGACCGATTTCAGCGGGCCGGCAGGCTTTGCAGCATCGGCTGCAGGCGCGGTAGCGTCAGCAGGGGCAGCAGCAGCCTCGACTTCGGGGCTAACGCGGATTGCGGCAGCGGTCTTGTCGCCGACGCGGATGTCAGCCGCTTCATTCGCACCAAGGAAATCAATATGGACAATGGTGTTGTCGGCACAGCGATAGGTTTCCTGCGCGGTGATCGGCGGCGGCATTTTTACCGGCGCTGCCGACGCATCGGCCGTCTTGGTTGCGTCTGCATCTGCTGCAGGGGTTTCGGATTTGCTGCATGCCGCAAGCGCGAGCATGGACAAGGGGGCGATCAGGAGAAGTTTCTTGTTCATAGACGCGCGCCATTGCCGCAGCTTATTTGGGCTGCAAAGTAAAAATCGACCAACTGCAAGACGAAGCGAAATACTTGACCGGCAGGCGGTCGCAGGCCAAAGCGAAAGCCATGTCGACCGAGGCCAGAGAACCCAGTTTTGAAGAGGCGCTGAAAGCGCTCGAAGAAATTGTCCGCAAACTTGAGAGCGGCGAGGCTCCGCTTGATGAGTCGATCGCGCTTTACGAACAGGGCCACAAGCTGCGCGCGCTTTGCCAGTCGCGGCTCGATGCGGCGCAGGCCCGGATCGAGCAGATCGTGATGGGCGCCGACGGCACCCCGTCTACGACCCGCCCCTTCGATGCAGGCTGACAGTTTGACCGGGACGACGGCCCTGTCGCTTGATGCCGCGATCGGCCGCGTCGCTGAAGAGGTTGATGCGCTTTTCGACAGCCTGCTTGCGGTGCCTGACGATGCAAGGGCGCCGCTATTCCATGCGATGCGCCATGCGTCGATCGGCGGCGGAAAGCGGCTCAGGCCGCTGCTGCTCACGGCAACCGCGTCGCTGTTCAATGTCGGCCGCAGCCATGCGGTGCGCGCAGGCACCGCGGTTGAGGCAATCCATGTCTATTCACTGGTGCATGACGACCTGCCCTGCATGGATGATGATGACATGCGCCGGGGCAAGCCGACAGTGCACAAGGCATTTGACGAAGCCACAGCGGTCCTCGCCGGCGATTCGCTCCATGCACTGGCGTTTGAAATTCTCGCCGATCCGGCAACGCACCATGATCCCTTCATTCGCGGCGAATTGATGGCTACGCTCGCCACGGCTAGCGGCCCCCATGGTATGGCGGGCGGGCAGATGATGGATCTGGAAGCCGAGAAGGCGCAATTCGACCTTCCCACCGTAACGCGGTTGCAGGCTTTGAAAACGGGCGCGCTGATTGCAGCAAGCGTCGAGATGGGCGCTATATTGGGCCATATCCCGGTCGAGGGCCGCACCCATTTGCGCGGTTACGCCCGCGATATCGGCCTCGCCTTCCAGATTGTCGACGATATCATGGATATCGAAGGCGATGAAGCGCTGGCGGGCAAGGCGCTGGGCAAAGATGCCGCAGCGGGCAAGGCGACTTTCGTTTCGCTGATGGGGCTTGAGCGCGCCAAGCAGCAAGCAGCGATGCTGGTCGATCAAGCGATCGCGCATCTGGCCAGCCATGGATGTGAGGCGGATCTGTTGCGGGCAATTGCCCGCTATGTGCTCGAGCGCGACCGTTAGGACAATCAGGGGAGGTACCAAGGTGGCACAACGGATCGGCGTCTATCCGGGGACTTTCGACCCCATCACCCTTGGCCACATGGACATTATCGTGCGCGGGGCGAAGCTGGTCGATGAACTGATCATCGGCGTTACCACAAACGCCTCCAAATCGCCCATGTTCGCTGACGACGAACGCATAGCCATCGTCGAGCGTGAAGCGCGGGCGATGGGCATCGACAATATCCGCGTCGTTGGCTTCAACTCACTGTTGATGGACTTTGCGGAAAGCCAGGGTGCGTCGGTCGTCATCCGCGGCATTCGCGGCGTTACCGATTTCGAATATGAATATCAGCTCACGGGCATGAACCGACAGTTGAACGACCGGATCGAAACGGTTTTCCTGATGGCAGATGTGTCACTGCAGCCGATTGCGAGCCGTCTGGTCAAGGAAATCGCGATTTACGGCGGCGACATTTCCAAATTTGTCACCCCGATGGTGCGCGACGAAGTGGTCGCCCGCGTCACCGAACAGGGCCTGAGGCGCGACTGACGCCGGCAACTGACAGCCGCTGAGCCCTCCCTTTGCCGACTCGCTTGTTTCACTCGTTCAAATTGGGTCGCAGATATTGCCGGGCCAAATCAACGTCGATCCCGCGACGTGTGGCGTAATCGGCCACCTGATCTTCCCCAATGCGAGCAACACCGAAATATTCGGCCTGCGGATGGCCGAAGTAAAAGCCGCTGACCGCTGCGGTCGGCAGCATAGCAAAGCTTTCGGTCAGCGTGATCCCTGTCTGATGCGTCGCATCAAGCAGATCAAACAGCGCCGGTTTCAGACTGTGATCGGGGCAGGCGGGATAACCGGGGGCGGGCCGGATACCGCGATATTGTTCGCGAATCAGCGCCTCGTTGGTCAATTGCTCGTCCGGGGCATAGCCCCATAGCTCCTTACGGACATGCAGGTGCATCCGTTCGGCAAATGCCTCTGCCAGCCGGTCGGCGAGCGCCTTCAGCATGATATCCGAATAATCGTCGATATGCGCCTTGAACTCGGCCAGCTTCACACCAATGCCATGGCCGGTTGTTACGGCAAAGCCGCCGATCCAATCGCCGTCAGGGCTGACGAAATCGGCAAGACACATATTCGCCTTGCCCTCACGCTTGGCGATTTGCTGGCGCAGGAAGGGCAGCCGGACATGCTCTT
Organism: Sphingobium sp.; assembly: GCA_035196065.1. NCBI lineage: Bacteria > Pseudomonadati > Pseudomonadota > Alphaproteobacteria > Sphingomonadales > Sphingobiaceae > Sphingobium > Sphingobium sp. The sequence goes on along the minus strand of CP136575.1, from coordinate 838,469 downwards.
CGCTTTCCTCAAGATAGACGACGACATCATCGCCTTCACGCCAGCATGGCCAAAGCCCCGCAACGCCGCGCGCGCGCAGCCATTTTTCCGAAATGATCCGGTCGAGCATAGCCTGCGCGTCCCGAAACAGGTTGGTCGCACTTTCGCCCACAACCTCGTCGGTCAGGATCGCAGGATAGGTTCCGTGCAATTCCCATGCGCGGAAGAAAGGCGTCCAGTCGATATAATCGCGCAAATCTTCGAGTGGCCAATCATCGAAGGCATGAACCCCGGGCTGCTGCGGCTTGGCGGGCTTCAGTGCGGGATCAATGTCGAAACCATTCGCACGCGCATCTTCAAGGCTGGCAAGCGGCTTTGCCGTTTTCCCAGCACGCGCATCGCGGATATGGGCATATTCGCTGCGGGTATCGGCGACGAACTTTTCCGCAAGCGTGTCGCTGACCAAAGTTGAGGCAACGCCCACCGCCCTTGAGGCATCAAGCACATGCACCGTCGGGCCGGAATAGGCCGGTTCGATCCGCAGCGCAGTGTGCGTCTTGCTGGTCGTCGCCCCGCCGATCAGCAGCGGCATTGTCATGCCCGCCTTTTCCATCTCTTCCGCGACCGTTACCATTTCATCAAGGCTCGGCGTAATCAAACCGGATAGGCCGATCATGTCCGCATCATTTTCAACAGCGGCTTTCAATATCTCATGCCAGGGCACCATCACGCCAAGGTCAATTACCTCAAAGCCGTTGCACTGAAGCACCACGCCGACGATGTTTTTGCCAATATCATGGACGTCACCCTTGACCGTCGCCATGATGATCCGGCCCTTGCCCTTGGCATTCTCTTCCTTCTCCGCCTCAATATAAGGAAAGAGATGCGCGACAGCCTTTTTCATCACGCGCGCCGATTTCACCACCTGCGGCAGGAACATCTTGCCTGATCCGAACAGGTCGCCGACGACGTTCATGCCGTCCATCAGCGGGCCTTCGATCACTTCAATGGGGCGGCCACTGCGTGCCTTGATCGCCAACCGTGCTTCTTCGGTGTCCTCTACGATATGTGCGTCGATGCCCTTGACCAGGCCATGTTCGATGCGTTTTTCAACGGGCCAGCCGCGCCATTCAGCCGCGGCCTTTTCAGCGGCGGCGTCCGTACCCTTAAACCGTTCGGCCAGCGCAATCAGCCTTTCGGTTGAATCGTCCCGCCGGTTGAGGATCACATCCTCACAGGCGTCGCGCAGCTCGGCGTCGATCGTGTCGTAAACGTCCAACTGGCCAGCGTTGACGATTGCCATGTCGAGGCCCACCGGAATCGCATGATAGAGAAAGACGCTATGCATCGCGCGGCGCACCGGTTCGTTGCCGCGGAATGAAAAGCTGAGATTGGAAAGCCCGCCCGAATAATGGGCATGCGGGCAAAGCTCGCGCAGCTCACGCACCGCCTCAATGAAATCGACGCCGTAATTGTTATGCTCCTCAATCCCCGTCGCCACCGCGAAGATGTTGGGGTCGAAGATGATATCCTCGGGCGGAAAACCGATGCCAACGAGCAGATCATAGGCACGCTTGCAGATCTGGACCTTACGGTCCTTGCTATCAGCCTGGCCTGTCTCGTCAAACGCCATCACGACGACTGCGGCACCATATGCCATGCAGGCGCGCGCATGTTTGAGAAACTCCGCCTCACCTTCCTTCATGCTGATCGAATTAACGACGGGCTTACCCGAGACACATTTCAGCCCGGCCTCGATCACGCTCCATTTGGATGAGTCGATCATCACCGGCACGCGCGCGATATCAGGTTCAGCTGCGATGCGTTTCAGGAAGGTGGTCATCGCGAGCTCTGCGTCAAGCAGGCCTTCATCCATGTTCACATCGATGATTTGCGCACCATTTTCCACCTGGTCACGCGCCACCTCAACCGCCGCATCATAATCGCCGGCAAGGATCAGTTTCTTGAACTTGGCGCTTCCGGTGACGTTGGTACGTTCGCCAATGTTGACGAACGAGGAACCGGTTGGGCGAGAGGTATCGGAAATGGTTTTCATTTGTTCTTCTTCCCCCCTCCCGCTTGTGGGAGGGGTCGGGGGAGGGCCGGAATTTACAGGGAAGAGCTGGCCCTGACAGGCCCTCCCCTAGCCCCTCCCGCAGGCGGAAGGGGATCTGCCTCAAGCCGCCATTACAAAGGGTTCCAGACCCGCAAGCCGGGTTACCACAGGCGCCGTAGGCACCATCCTCGGCGCGCGGTCGGCAACTGCTTTGGCGATTGCGGCGATATGATCGGGCGTGGTGCCGCAGCATCCGCCGACGATGTTGACCAGCCCTTCATCAAGCCAAACCTCAATCAGCTTCGCGGTTTGTTCGGGTAGCTCGTCATATTGGCCAAGCTCATTGGGAAGACCGGCATTGGGATATGCCATAACCAGTGCATCGGCGCTTTTTGCCAATTCCACCAGATAGGGGCGCAACAGGTCGGCACCGAAGGAACAGTTAAGTCCTATGGTCAGCGGCTTCACATGCCTGATGCTGTTCCAGAAACCTTGCACTGTATGGCCCGAAAGATTTCGCCCGGCCATGTCGGTGATCGTCATCGAAATCATCAGCGGGACATCGCGGCCCGATGCTTCGGCGGCCTCTTGCGCGGCCATTGCGGCGCATTTGGCATTCAGCGTATCGAAGATCGTTTCGATCAGCAGGAAATCAACTCCGCCTTCGATCAGCGCGTCGCACTGTTCGCGATAATCGGCCTTGAGCGTATCGAAATCAACCTCGCGATAGCCGGGATCGTTGACATCAGGCGACAGCGAAAGCGTCTTATTGGTCGGGCCGACCGACCCGGCGACAAACCGGCGGACGCCATCCTGTGCCTCTGCACGGTCGGCGCAGGCGCGCGCAAGTCTTGCGCTTTGCAGGTTGATGTCACGCACCAGATGTTCGCAACCATAGTCCGCCATCGCCACGCGCGTCGACGAAAAGGTGTTGGTCTCGATCATGTCGGCACCAGCGGCCAAATAGGCATCGTGAATGCCGCCGATAATGTCGGGGCGGGTGATTGACAGCAGATCGTTATTGCCCTTCTGGTCCTTCGCAAGATCCAGACTACCGCGATAATCGGCCTCGCCAAGGCGGTGCCGCTGGATCGCCGTGCCATAGCCGCCATCAAAGACCAATATGCGCTGTTGCGCGCGAGCGGTGAAATCCTCACGCGGGGTCATGCTGCAGCCTCCTTGACGGCTTCGGTCGGGCGTTTGCCAAGCAGGTGGCAGATAGCATAGCTCAGTTCAGCTCGGTTCAATGTGTAGAAGTGGAACTGGCGCACACCGCCTGCATAAAGGCGGCGGCACATTTCGGCGGCAATGGTTGCGGCGACCAGCTGACGGGCGGCCGGGCGATCGTCCAGCCCTTCGAACAAATGGGCCAGCCATTCTGGAACCGCCGTGCCAGTCATTTTCGACATGCGCTGGATCGCGGCAAAATTGGTTACGGGCATGATGCCAGGCACGATTTCCGGTTCGACGCCTGACGCTGCGACAGCATCGCGAAAGCGGAAGAAGGTGTCGGGTTCGAAAAAGAATTGGGTGATCGCTCGGCTTGCTCCTGCATCAAGCTTCCGTTTCAGGAAGTCGATATCGGCTTGTGCGCTTGCGGCCTCGGGATGCGTCTCTGGATAGGCACTCACCGAAATCTCGAACGGATGGCGCTTACGCAGCCCTTCCACCAGTTCGGCGGCGCTTGCATAGCCTTGCGGGTGCGGGGTGAATTGGCCGCCGGCATTGGGTGGATCGCCGCGCAGTGCGACAATGTGCCGCACGCCGGCCTGCCAATAGGCGTCAGCGATCTCGTCAATCTCGGCACAGCTTGCATCGACACAGGTCAGGTGGGCAGCCGCCGCAATACCGGTTTCGCGCGCAATCCGGGAAACGGTATTGTGCGTGCGTTCCCGCGTCGTGCCGCCCGCGCCATAAGTTACCGATACAAAGCGCGGCCCCAAAGGCTCCAGGGTAACGATTGCATCCCACAATTGCTCTTCCATCTTTTCCGTCTTGGGCGGAAAAAATTCAAAGCTGATCTCGGCATCGCCGGGAAGCCCCGCAAAAAGCGGGCCGGCCAGCGCACGGCGCGATTCTGCCATCTGGTCGAGCGATAATATCATGCAACAATCCTGAGTTTGGGGTTTTCTTCAGCGCCCATCGTATCGCGCCGAGCAAGCCAGATCTTGACGGCCAGCCGCCCACCGGCAAGCGTCTCTGTCCGCACAGGGGAAAGCCCCGCTGCGGTAAATGCGCGCGCCATGCTTTCATCGGAAAAGCCAAGGCGGGCATGGGCATGGACACTGCGCAATTCTTCAAGGTCGTGCGAGGCAAAATCGACCACCATCAACCGGCCCTGCGGAGCCAGCACACGTGCCGCCTCGGCAATCGCCCGTTCGGGATGCTGCGCATAATGCAACACCTGGTGGAACAAGACCGTATCAAAACTGCCGTCATCAAAAGGCAGCGCGTTGAAATCGCCCAATACAACCTCGCAATGGCCTTGCACCGCCGCTGCTTCTGGCAGGCTGCCGAGCTTTGCCCGGGCGAGCCGTAACATTTCGACGCTGTTGTCGAGCGCGACGAAGCGCGATGCCGCGGCCGCAAACAATTCGATCATACGCCCGGTGCCGGTGCCGATATCGAGTGCGCGGCCAATAGACTGTTCCGCAAGGATTGCCTGCATCGCCGCCTCGACCTCGGCTTCTGCAATATGCAGCGAACGGATCTGATCCCATTGTTCGGCATGGGCGTCGAAATAGGCCGCAGCCATTTGGGTGCGCGCTGAGCGCACTTCCTGTAGCCGCTCAAGATCACGCAGCACGGGCCGCGAATCTTCGGTGCCCGGCAGGGTGAACAGCGCCTCAATAGCCGGATCGGACAGCATCGGGCCGGGGCGCAAGAACACCCATGCACCCTCGCGCCGACGCTCGGCAATGCCTGCCTCATCGAGGATCTTGATGTGACGCGAGACACGCGGTTGACTTTGCCCTAGAATCTGGACGACCTCGCTTACCGACAGTTCAAGCTGACGGATCAAAAGCGTGATTCGCAACCGGGTGGGATCGGCAAGCGCGCGCATTATGTTGAGCAAAGGGGCCATAGCGAAACGATATAAAGAATTCTTTATATGCTGTCAATTGGCGCATTTGTGACAGATTTCTGATCCGCCGACCGATATTTGCGGTCAGACCGGCGCACTCTACGCATTTTGTAGAAAATCCCGATTGCGTTGATTGTTTGAAGCCGCTAGTGCAACTTTCCGCAAGTCAAGCCATGCCAAAAGCTGGCCGCTTGTCAGGTTTTCTGAAGTTCTTTGTTAGGGGGATTTCCCACATGAAAAAAATTGCTGTTTCGCTCGTTCTCGCTTCTGCAATGGCTCTTGCCGCTTGCTCGGGCGCTGAAGAAGCTACCACTGAAGAAGCTGCTGCAACCGAAGAAGCTGCTACCGACGCTGCTGCTGGCGCTGAAGCCGCTGCAACCGACGCTGCTGCTGCAACCGACGCTGCTGCTACCGACGCTGCTGCTGCTGGTGATGCCGCTGCTGCTGCTGCTGGCGATGCCGCTGCTGCTGCTGGCGACGCTGCCAAGGCTGCTGGCGACGCTGCCAAGGAAGCTACCAAGTAATAGCTTTCTTAGCGCAAGCTAGAAATCGAAAAGGCTGTCCTGCTGATGCAGGGCAGCCTTTTTCTTTGCCTGATATTGGCGTCCTGCCTAGGGTGACATGATGCGGCGCACACAGTCCCTCATTTTGGCCCTCGCCCTGTTACCGCTGCCTGCACTGTCAGGCTGCGGCCCGGCACCCACCGACCCTGGCCCCGGCGGCGTCAGCGTAGAAGATGCGCGCGAACTGGATCGCGCCGCTGAAAAACTGGATGCGCAGCAGGCAAACCCGCCCCTATTCCCTGAAAAGGACGAAGCCGCCGAAGACGCTCAACGATGATGACGCGCCACGCTGCGTGACACGGCCTGCATCATCGCCATACGATCCGGCACTGATGCCGTCGTGCTCGCGATCATAACCACCACGGCGTAACGCGTTCCATCCGGCGCGGTCATAATTCCGATATCGTTATAGCCGGTGGACACTGGGCTTAAAATCTGGCCGGTTCCGGTCTTGTGGCCAAAGCGCCAGTCAGCCGGCACGCCCGCCTTCAGCCGATTGGGGCCGCTCGATGTGCGCTCCATCATCGCCATTAACAGCCGCGTAGAGGCAGGTGACAACAAGTCGCCCCGCGCCAGTTTCGCCAATGCGGCAGCAATGGCATCAGGCGATGCGCCATCAATGGGATCGGCGAGATAGGCGTCGAGCGCGGCCTTGCGCCTTTCGACGGGCACAGCTTCGCGCGCAGCATAGAAGCGCCGACCTAGCGCATAATCCTGCTGCCAGGCAACGCCGGCAATCTGGCTTTGCAGCAAGCGTTCCCCGGGGCCGAACCGGATGCGTCCCAATTGCTTGCGCTCGATAAAGCCGCGAACCGACTGCGGCCCACCCACTGCACGCAGCAGGCTGTCATTTGCCGTATTATCGCTTGCCGTGATTGACTGTTCCAGCAGTTCCGAAACCGGAACCTCGATCGTTCCATTAGCAACCACGCGTTCACGGATCGGTTGATGAAAGACCGCAAGATCGTCCATCGTGATGCGGACCTTCTGGTCAAGCCGCAACCGCCCGCTATCGACCTGATCGAGGACCGTCAGCGCGACCCACAATTTCGAAACGCTTTGCTGAGGAAACCATTCGCCCAACCTTTTGCCTGTCGTCCAGCCGCCATCGATCCGCTGCACCGCAATGCCGGTCTTGCCAGGAAAGCTGCGCCAGATGTCATGAAGCTCGGAAACCAGCTGCACAGGTGCCTCGCGGCTATCGGGGCGCACTGTTTCGGGCTGGGGCTTGGTTTGCGGCGGCGTGGTGATCGCAGGCGCAGGCTTGATAACCGGTCGAGCAGACGGCACCGGCGGAGCCGAAACGCAGCCGTGCAGGAAAAGCAGCAAAATTGTGGTCAGACCCAGTTTCTTTGCGCTCGGCACGCCTTGACCTCCAAGATTTTACAATATGTGCATAGCGGCAGCATTCTCCCATCGCCAGCACCGAATTCGGCCTTTGCGGCCAAGCGATACAGGCGAGAGCCGGGCCACTCGCACTGCAATGCCAAGGATGAGAGATCGGATATTGCTTGACCTTAACAGACAGCCGTTGTTGTCCTTACACTGGCAAGAAAGTTCCAAAGCGGGAGCAAATCCAATGAGTGATGAAGGCCTTTTCATCGGTTCAACCGCCGAAGGTGCGCGCCAGTCGATCAACTGGAGACGCGCCAACCGCCATGGGTTGATTGCAGGCGCGACCGGCACCGGCAAGACGATCACGCTGCAGGTCATGGCCGAGGGTTTTTCAAAAAATGGCGTGCCGGTATTTGTGTCCGACGTGAAGGGCGATCTTGCAGGCATGGCGATGGCCGGTGCGGCGACGCAGAAAAATCATGAAATCTTTGCCAACCGCGCCAGAGAAATTGGCGATGACGCCTGGGTATATTCCGAAAATCCGGTGCAGTTCTGGGATTTGTTCGGTGAAAACGGACATCCGGTGCGCACGACCATTTCGGAAATGGGCCCCTTGCTCCTGTCACGGTTGATGGACCTCAACGAAGTGCAGGAAGGCGTCTTGACCATCGCCTTCCATGTCGCCGACAAAGAGGGTCTGCTGCTACTCGACCTTGACGATTTGCAGGCGATGCTCGTCAATATTGCGGATCGCGCCGATGAATTGACGACCATCTACGGCAATGTGTCGAAACAGAGCGTCGGCACCATCCAGCGTTCGTTGCTGCAGCTGCGTTCGCAAGGCGGCGACCATTTCTTTGGCGAACCATCGCTCGACCTCGATGATTTCATCGCCACCGACGACAAGGGCCGCGGCGTGATCAACATCCTTGCCGCGGAAAAGCTGATGCAGAGTCCGAAGCTTTATTCGACCTTCCTGCTTTGGTTGCTGTCCGAACTGTTCGAACAGCTCCCCGAAATCGGAGACCCGGACAAGCCCAAGCTCGTCTTCTTCTTTGATGAGGCGCATCTGCTGTTCAATGACGCGCCCAAGGCACTGGTCGAGAAGATCGAACAGGTGGTGCGCCTGATCCGTTCGAAAGGCGTCGGCGTCTATTTCGTGACGCAAAATCCGATCGACATACCCGATACCGTCGCGGGCCAGCTCAACAACCGCGTGCAGCATAAACTGAACGCCTTCACCCCGCGCGACCAGCAAGCGGTGAAATCGGCAGCAGAAACCTTTCGTGCCAATCCGAAAATCGACGTGGCAACGGTGATCACGGAGTTGAAGGTCGGCGAGGCGCTGGTGTCTGTCTTGCAGGCTGATGGCGCCCCGACGCCGGTCGAGCGCACCCTCATCCGTCCGCCCGCATCCCGTACCGGCCCGCTGACCCCGCAGGAACGGGGCGTGATGATCGCGACTGACGCCATTGGCGATAAATATGATGCGCTGATCGACCGCGAATCGGCGGAGGAAATCATCCTGGCCAAGGGCGCACAGGCTGCAGCCGCAGCCGAGGCTGCAAAAGCCGCTGAGGCACAGGTGAAGGCAGATGCCATCGCCGCCAAGGAACGCGCCAAGGCAGAAGCGGCAGCGGCAAAGGAGGCGGCGCGCGAAGCGGCACGGCAGGCACGGGAGGATGCAAAGCCCAGCATGACCGAAAAGATGGTGCAATCGGCTGCGCGATCCGCTGCAACATCTGTCGGCCGGCAGTTGGCGGGAAGCCTCGGCAAATCGCTGGTCCGGGGTATATTGGGTAGCCTGTTCAAATAGCGATTTTTTTGCGCGCTCGCTTATTGCAATCCCCGATTTAATTGCCCAATTAAACGGCTGGAGAGGAATCGCGCATGACCAAGCCTGCCGCAAATGAACTTGCCGACTTCGAAGCCCAGTGCGACGCTTGGTTTCGGGAAAACACCGTCGCCGATCCGGGGTTCATGCTGCCGCTGACCTTCATGGAAGTGTCGACTGATCAGCAGTTTGATTTCCTGCAAAAATGGCAGAATCAGGTCTATGAGGCCGGCTATCTAGGGATGAGTTGGCCTGCCGAATATGGCGGCCGTGGCATGCACCCGGAATTTCAGCGGATCGCCACGCGTATCATGAAAAATTATGACGCGCCGATCATGCTTAACGCCATTGGCAATGGCTGGGCCGGCCCGCTGATCCTCGACATCGGCACCGAAGAACAGAAGAAACGCTACATCAAGCCGATGCTCGCCGCCGAAGAAATCTGGTGCCAAGGCTTTTCAGAACCCGAACATGGCAGCGATCTTGGCAATGCGCAGACCCGCGCCGTGCGCGACGGCGATGATTATGTGATCAATGGTTCGAAAATCTGGACGTCGCTGGGCGACCGCGCGCACCAGATGATCCTGCTTGCCCGCACCAATCCTGATGCACCGAACAAATATGCCGGTTTGAGCTTCTTCCTTGCCCCGATGAAGATCCCGGGCGTGGAAACGCGGCGGATCAAAAAACTCACCGGCGAATATGGCTTTGTCCAATGCTTCTTCGATAATGCGCGCATTCCGGCCGATGGCCTAATGGGTGAAGAGGGCCAAGGCTGGCTCGTCGCGATGAAGACGCTGGAATATGAACGCGGCGCAAAGGTCAATCTGGCGGGCGGTTCCTTCGTCAAGGAAATGGACGTGATGGCAATCGTCGATCTGGCGCGTGAGGCAAAGCGCGGCGGAAAGCCAGTGCTCGACGATCCGGTGATCCGCGACCAGCTGGTCGACTATCTGATCGACATCCAGGCGTTGAACCTCAACAATAGCCGCCGTCGTATGGCACCCCTGAATCGCGACCGTCCTTTGGGCCTTGCCTTGATGAACAAGCTGGCGCGCACCGAACTGGTTCGCGAGCTCACCGAGTTTGCGCTGCAGTTCCAAGGCACAAAAGCAGGCTATTATGTCGGCGAGCAGGAAGCAATTGACGACGGCTATTGGCATCGCGCTTATTTGAACAGTTTTTCCGCCACGATCGGCGGAGGCACCAGCGAAATACAGAAGAACATCATCGGCGAGCATGTGCTCGGCCTACCCAAAACCAAATAAACCAAAATCCAAGGAGAGGACCCCATGAGCGACGCACTGACCGAAGTCCGCGATGGCATATTGATCATCACCATCAACCGGCCCGACGCCAAAAACGCGATGAACAAGGCTGCATCGGAGGCAATCGCCGCCGCGCTCGACCAGTTGGACGCCGACAATGATTTGCGCGTCGGCATCGTCACGGGTGCGGGCGGGACATTCTGCTCGGGCATGGACCTTAAGGGCTTTTTGCGCGGCGAAACCCCCTTTGTCGCGGGACGCGGCTTTGGCGGGATCACCCAGAAATCGCCTGCGAAGCCCCTGATCGCGGCAGTCGATGGCTATGCCTTGGCCGGCGGGCTTGAAGTTGCCATCGCCTGCGACATGATCGTCGCCAACGAAAATGCGAAATTCGGCATTCCAGAAGTGAAGCGCGGCCTTGCCGCCGCCGCCGGCGGGCTGATGCGCCTGCCCAAGAAAATCCCGCCGCATATTGCAATGGAATTGGCGCTGACAGGCGACTTCATCGACGCCAAACGCGCCTATGATCTTGGCCTTGTCAACCGCTTGACCAGCGGCACAGCGCTGGATGCGGCCATCGAACTGGCGCGCACCATCGCAGATAACGGCCCGCTGGCCGTCAAGAAATCCAAGCAGGTGGTCGTCGAATCTGGCGAATGGAACGAAGCGGAAATGTGGCAGAAACAGACCGAAACGCTGGGCAATCTTTTCGCGACCAACGATGCCCGCGAAGGCGCAGCGGCTTTTGCCGAAAAGCGCAAACCCAACTGGACCGGGAGCTGATCAGCCATGGCACATATCAGCGTTTTCGCACAGTCGCATCCCGACAAGCCCGCGCTGATCATGGCCGGGTCTGGCGAGACGGTCAGCTATGCCGCGCTTGAAGCGCGGTCCAACCGGGTCGCCCATCTGCTGCGGTCGCGCGGCCTTGCGATCGGCGACACGATCGCAATCTGCATGGAGAACCGGACGGAATTTTTCGACCTGGTCTGGGGCGCGCAGCGTTCCGGCCTGCATTATGTCGCGATCTCCAGCCGGCTGACTGCGCCGGAAATCGACTATATCCTTGCCGATAGCGGCGCGAAGGCAATCTTCGGATCGGACTATCTGGGCGAGACTTTAGAAAAGCTGGACACCGGAGTTGCGCGCTTCACCGTAGATGCGCCTGTCGGCGCTTGGCAATCGCTGCAGGCGGCATTGGAAGGCAAACCCGAAACGCCGATTGCAGACGAGCGTGCAGGCACGGACATGCTCTACAGTTCGGGTACTACGGGCCGCCCTAAGGGCGTGCGCATCCCGCTGCCCCAAGATCCCAATATCGCCGGCGTCAATCCGCTGACCATGTTGACTGCGATGGCATTCAAATCGACGCAGGACAGCGTCTATCTCTCGCCTGCCCCACTCTACCATGCCGCGCCGTTGCGCTGGTGCATGGCAATGCAGCGGCTGGGCGCGACCGTGGTGGTGATGGAGAAATTCGACCCTGAAGCGGCGCTGCGCTACATCGAACAGTACAAGATCACGAACAGCCAGTGGGTGCCAACCCATTTTGTTCGCATGCTCAAGCTACCCGAAGAGGTGCGCACCCGATATGATCTATCCAGCCTGCGGGTCGCGGTACACGCCGCTGCCCCCTGCCCGGTTCCGATCAAGGAAGCGATGATCAACTGGTGGGGCCCGGTCATCATTGAATATTATGCCGGCACCGAAGGTAATGGCATGACGGTGGTCGGCAGCGACGACTGGATGGCACATAAAGGCACGGTCGGCCGGCCGCTGCTCGGCATTGTCCATATTTGCGACGAAAATGGCGACGAAGTGCCACCGCGCACCGAGGGTGCGGTCTTTTTCGAAAGCGAAAACCGTTTCAGCTATCATAACGACCCGGACAAGACCCGCGACGCCACCAACAAGCATGGCTGGACGACGCTGGGCGATGTGGGCTGGGTGGATGAAGAAGGCTTTCTCTACCTTACAGACCGCAAGAGCTTCATGATCATTTCCGGCGGGGTAAACATCTATCCGCAGGAAATCGAGAATTTGCTCGTCAGCCATCCGAAGGTCGCCGACGCTGCGGTCATCGGAGCACCCGATGAAGACCTGGGTGAAAAAGTGGTCGCAGTTGTGCAGCCGCTCGACATGACGCAGGCGGGTGATGCGCTGGCCGACGAACTGCGGGAATTCCTGCGGCAATCGCTGTCGGGCGTCAAAATGCCCAAGCAGATCGACTTCCGGGAAGAACTGCCGCGCCACGCCACCGGCAAGCTCTACAAGCGGCTTCTGCGTGACGAATATTGGGGAAAAACGGACAGCAAGATCGTCTGAGGGAGAGCAGCGATGAGCGAGACAATACCGGTATTGCGCGGCGCAGATGCACATCGCGTCATCGACCCGAAAGTCTATGGCAACTGGACGGCGGCGCTCGACATGTTCGATCAGCTCCGCCGTGAAAGTCCGGTGGTGCGCGTCGAAAATGACGAATTTCATGATCCCTTCTGGCTGATCACTCGCCATGAAGATGTGATGCGCATTTCCAAGGACAATGCGACCTTCCTCAACAACCCTCGCCCGGTCGTCTTCAGTTTTCGCAGCGCGATCGAATTTGCAAAGGCGGTGACGGGCAGCAACATGCTGGTCGACTCGCTCGTTGTCTTCGACGCGCCGATCCACATGAAATATCGCCGGCTGACCCAAGAATGGTTCATGCCGAAAAACCTCAAGCTGATCGAGGCGGAGATCAAAGCGCTGGCGAAGAAAACCGTCGACCGCTTGATCGAAGCAGGTCCCGAAGCTGATTTCGTACAGACAGTTGCCGCACCCTATCCGCTGCATGTGGTGATGCAGATATTGGGCGTGCCCGAAGCGGACGAGGCGCGCATGCTGTTCCTGACGCAGCAAATGTTCGGCGGGCAGGATGAGGATCTGAACAAATCGGGCCGGGCAGAAATGACCGCCGACCAAATTACCCAGCTTGTCGCCGGCGCAGTCAAAAGCTTCGAAGAATATTTTGCGGCACTCGCTGCAGAAAAACGCGCGCGGCCGACACAGGATGTCGCCAGCGTGATTGCCAATGCAACGGTTGATGGCGCGCCGCTCAATGATCGTGACATGGCAGGCTATTACATCATTGTCGCGAGCGCAGGGCACGATACCACATCAGCCTCAACCGCCGGTGCCATGCATGCACTGGCGCAGGATCCGGAACAATTCGCGCGGTTGAAAGCCGACCGTTCGCTGCTGGCAGGTGTCGTCGAAGAGGCTATTCGCTGGTCCACGCCCGTGCAGCATTTCATGCGGACAGCCGCAGAGGATGTCGAAATCGCCGGACAGAAAATCGCCAAGGGTGATTGGCTGATGCTCAGCTATGTCGCCGCCAATCATGACGACAGTGTCTTTGCCGATCCGCGCCGCTTCGACGCGGCGCGATCGCCCAACCGGCATCTTGCCTTTGGCGCAGGCGCGCACCAATGCCTTGGGCTGCATCTGGCTCGGCTGGAAATGCGCATTCTGTTCGAAGAACTGCTCGACCGGATCGACGCGATTGAACTGGCGGGGGAACCGAAGCGTGCGAATTCGACCTTCGTCGGGGGCCTTAAAACTCTGCCAGTCCGGTTCCAGACCACGACTGGATAGTAAGGAGCACCGGCTTGCCATCGCCGCAGCGAAGGCCTAGACTTGGCTCCATGGCCAATATCATTGCATATCTGTTTGGACTGGTCGCACTTCTCTTTGCGATTCCCGCCTTCATCCCGCTTCTGGGCTGGCTGAACTGGATTATCCTGCCGATCGCCGGCATTGGCGTGGCTTTCGGTTTTGCATCGGAAAAGAATGGCGGCCGCAATTTCTGCCTCGTCGTTGCTGCGATCTGCGCGATCCGGCTCTGGCTCGGCGGCGGACTGTTCTGAGCAAGCCCGAAACCCCAAGCCCATCGCCAATCGATAGAGGCGGGCTCGCCGCAGCCCTTGGCGCCTATACGATATGGGGCTTCATGCCCGTCTTTTTCCGCCAGATGTCCACAGTCCCCGCGCTGGAGATTATTGCGCATCGGGTCATCTGGGCAGTGCCGTTGCTGCTTGGGATCATGGCCGTGCGCCGTCAGCTGGGCGAATATCGCGCGGTGCTATCGCAATGGCCGCTGCTGCGCTGGATGCTGGCGAGTTCAATACTGATTTCGATCAACTGGCTGGTCTATGTCTGGGCCGTCAATAATGGGCAAATTCTGGCAGCGAGCTTTGGCTATTATCTGAACCCGCTGCTCAACATTTTGATCGGTACGCTGTTCCTGAAAGAAAAGCTCAACCAGACGCAGGCCATCGCGGTTGCCGTTGCAATGGTCGGCGTCGCAGTAATGGGCGCGGACGCATTGGATACGCTGTGGATCAGCCTGAGCCTTGCGACCAGTTTCGGTATCTATGGTCTTGTCCGCAAAATGGCACCTGTGGGATCGGTCCCCGGGCTGGCAATCGAAACCACAGTGTTGCTGCCGGTTGCGATGGCCGCCGCATTCTGGTTCGCATCCAGCGGTCCGCACCCGGGCTGGGGCAGTGACAGTAGCACGAATTGGTTGCTGATTGCAGGCGGTGCCATCACCGCCATTCCGCTTCTGCTTTTTGCAACGGCGGCCCGACGCATGGATTATAGCGCGCTGGGTTTCATCCAATATGTAGGACCGACGATCCAATTTTTCTGCGGCGTCATTTTATATGATGAGCCGCTGACCACAACGCGCGCGATCAGCTTTGGCCTGATCTGGTTTGCACTGGCAATTTTCAGTTGGGATGCGCTGCGCCGCATGCACGCCGGCCGTCAGACCTAACCTTCAAAGCGCCAGCCAATCTCTTCGCCCGCATGAAAGGGCGATACCGGCGTGCCTTCGCAATCCAGGCTTTGGGGAACCGGCGTTGCCATTTTGCGCAGCGTCACCGTGCCTTCGTTGAGCGGCAGCTTGTAGAAATTGGGACCGTGGATCGAGGCAAAACCTTCGAGCCGGTTAAGCGCACCTTCCTCTTCAAATACCAGCGCATAGCTCTCAAGCGCGAACGGCGCATTGAAAATGCCTGCACATCCGCAGGCGGATTCCTTGGCCGACAGGGAATGCGGCGCGCTGTCCGTGCCTAGAAAATATTTCGGATTGCCCGATACCGCCGCTTCGCGCAGCGCCAGCCGGTGAAATTCACGCTTTGCAACCGGCAGGCAATAAGCATGCGGACGGATGCCGCCGGCAAACATGGCGTTGCGATTGATGTGTAGATGCTGCGGCGTGATCGTTGCTGCGATATTGGGCCCGCTATCGCGCACGAAATCAACCGCATCCTTGGTTGTGATATGTTCGAAAACAATGCGCAATTGCGGGAAATCGCGCACCACCTTGGTCAGGATACGTTCGATGAACACTGCTTCCCGGTCAAAAATATCAACCTCATGGTCGGTTACTTCGCCATGGATCAGAAGCGGCATGTCGATCGCCTGCATCCGTTCAAGCACGGAATAAATGTTGGCAATGTCGGTTACGCCATGCGCGCTGCCGGTTGTGGCGTGCGCCGGATATAGCTTGGCTGCCGTGAACACACCTTCGCCATGGCCACGCGCAATTTCTTCAGGATCAAGATTATCGGTGAGATAGCAGGTGATCAGCGGTTCGAAGGCCATGCCTTCCGGCAGAGCCGCAAGAATGCGCTCGCGATAGGCCGCACCTGCAGCGCTGGTGGTCACCGGCGGCGAGAGGTTGGGCATAACGATCGCACGGGCAAATTGCCGGGCGGTATGATGGGCAACGCCTTTCAGCATGGCGCCATCGCGCAAGTGAACATGCCAGTCGTCGGGGCGGCGGATCGTGAGGCTATCGGTCATGGCTTCCCTTTAGTCAAAGCGCTGCCTATTTGTAAGCCATGTCTGCACCCCGTTTGTTCGATCGTAGCGTAATCCGTATGTCTCCGCAGGAGGCGGGGGAAGATGTCCGCGCGTTTCTGCAGGGCCTGATCACACAGGATGTTAAACCGGAATTTCCCCGCTGGGCGGGCCTTCTGACCCCGCAGGGCAAGGCGCTTTTCGATTTCATCCTTTGGGCCGATCCCGATGCGCCCGATGATGTGCTGATCGATTGCGAAACCGCGCAGGCAGAGGCGCTGGCCAAACGGCTTTCAATCTACCGTCTGCGGCGCAAGATTGCGATCAGCGTCGATCCCGCACTCGGTGTCTTTTGGGCTGTAGCCGCCGAAGGGAGGCCGGTAGATCCACGGCTATCGGAGCTTGGCGTCCGCTGGATCGCACCGGTGAATGATGACGATGTCGATATCAGCGCATTTTATCGCGCCAATCGCCTGTCGCTTGGCGTGACGGAGGGCGTTGCCGAACTGGGCAGCGATGCGACCTTGTGGCTTGAAACCAATGCGGCGGAACTGAACGGCGTTTCCTTCACCAAGGGCTGTTATGTGGGGCAGGAAAACACCGCGCGAATGAATTGGCGCCAAAAAGTGAACCGGCGGCTGATCGTGGTGCGCTCTGCCGATGCCGATCCGAAGCGGTTGCGGATCGATTATCCCGAACTTGGCTATGCAGTTGTGCATATGCGGGTCGAGGATCTCGACACTGCCACGCTCCCCTATTGGCTGGCATCGGCTTTGGCGGAATGAGGCTGTTCATCGACCGTCCATCCGCCTTATGCTGGAACGAAGCATGATCATGCTTCCAATATTGTTACTGCTGCTGTCAACGCCGGCAGTCTCGCCCGCTGATGCAGCCCCCGCCACAGTGAATATCGATGAGCGGCAGGAGATTTATGGCAGCCTGCTGTCTTGCGCGGCCTTTCACACAATCGAAGCTGCACGTGGCGATGAACTGGCGCGCGCCTCGCAAAAGGCCGCGGCGCAGGATTATGCCCGGGCCGCAACCGGCTTTGCCCCCGACGGCAAAGCCGCCACGGTCAATCGCGATCTGGGCAATTTGCTCCAGATTTTTCAGGCACAACTGGATGCCAGCGAAACCCGTGCCATGGCCGAGCAATGGACCGCACTCGAACGATCCTGCACCGAATTGCATTTGGTGAAAGACCGGTTAGTTCGAAAGGCGCGTCCCGAAGAGCCGCCCCTGATCGAAGGCGAACGTTAAACGTCGAGATTGGCGACGTTCAGTGCGTTTTCCTGAATGAAATCGCGCCGCGGTTCGACCACATCACCCATCAGTTTTTCGAAGATTTCGCCTTCTTCCTGGCTATCCTCAATGGTCACTTGAAGCAGCGAGCGGACATTGGGATCAAGCGTGGTTTCCCAAAGCTGTTCGGCGTTCATTTCGCCCAAGCCTTTGTAGCGCTGGATCGACAGCCCCTTGCGTCCGGCGGCAAGAACCGCGTCGAGCAGTTCCGACGGACGGGTGACCAGCGTTTCGACAGGGGCCTTGCGCGCCGTTGTCGTCGTTGCGGCTTCGGCCTCGTCGGTTTCGGCAACCTCCACCTCGGGCTCTGCGGCTTGTGCCGCTGATTTCACCAGCTTTGCAGGCGCGGCATAACGCGCCGCTTCTTCGTCCGCCAGCTTGTGCAGCTTGCGCGCTTCCGCGCTGACCAGGAAACTGCGTTCGATGATGTGATGGTCGGTCACCCCGCGCCAAGTGCGCTCGAAATGATAACCGCCCTCTTCAGCGACCCGGCCCGTCCATTTATTTTCGGTGTCGATGGCATCGAGCCAGCGTGCCGCCGCAGCCACAGCTGCTTCACGTGCCGCGCCTTCCAGTTCGGGCGCCAACGCACCGTTCAAAGCCAGCGCCTCGATGATGGCAGGATCAAATCGCCTAGGCACATAGGCCATGAGGCTGCGCATCCGCCGGGCATGGTCGACCAAGGACGCAAGCGGCTGCCCACTGATGCTGCCGACCGAGCCTTCCAGAGTCAGCCCGCCAAGCCCTGTTTCGACCAGATAATTGTCGAGCGCAGTATCATCCTTGAGGTAAAGTTCGTTCCGTCCTTTGGCCACTTTGTAGAGCGGCGGCTGTGCGATGTAGAGATGGCCCGCCTCGATAATCGGCTTCATCTGCCGGTAGAAGAAGGTGAGCAGCAGAGTGCGGATGTGCGAACCGTCGACATCTGCGTCGGTCATGATCACAATCTTGTGATAGCGCAGCTTGTCGAGGTTGAAATCGTCGCGAATACCGGTGCCCATCGCCTGGATCAGCGTGCCGACCTCCTTCGATGAAATCACGCGGTCAAACCGTGCTCGCTCGACATTCAGGATTTTACCCTTCAGCGGCAGGATTGCCTGATAATGGCGGTCACGCCCCTGCTTGGCGGAGCCACCTGCCGAATCACCCTCGACCAGGAACAGTTCGGATTTGGCAGGGTCTTTTTCCTGACAATCAGCAAGCTTGCCCGGCAAAGAGGCAACGCCCATCACGCTCTTTCGGCTTGCTTCACGGGCCTTGCGGGCCGCTTCGCGCGCAGCGGCAGCGTCGATGATCTTCTGGATCAGCGTCTTGGCATGGCCGGGATTTTCCTCCAGCCATTCAACCATCTTGTCCGCCATCAGGCTTTCCAGCGGCTGGCGCACTTCGGAACTGACCAGTTTGTCCTTGGTCTGGGACGAGAATTTGGGATCAGGCAATTTGACCGAAACGATTGCGGTCAACCCCTCGCGCATATCCTCACCGGTAAGGTTCACCTTCTCCTTTTTGAGGATGCCCGACTTTTCGCCATAATTGTTGATGGTGCGGGTCAGCGCCGCACGAAAAGCGGCAAGATGGGTGCCGCCATCGCGCTGCGGGATGTTATTGGTGAAGCAGAGGACGTTTTCGTAATAGCTGTCATTCCATTCGAGCGCGACGTCGATGCCAACACCGTCACGTTCTGACGATATTGCAATCGGTTCGGGAATGATCGGCGACCGGTTACGATCAAGATATTTCACAAAGGCGGCGATCCCGCCTTCATAATAAAGATCATGCTCGGCAATGTCGGCATGGCGCTTGTCGCGCAGCAAGAGACGCACACCCGAATTGAGGAAAGCGAGTTCGCGATAGCGATGCTCCAACTTCTCGAAATCAAACTCGGTAACATTTTTGAACGTGTCGGTGGATGCAAGGAAGGTGACGCGCGTGCCCTTTTTCGGCTTGCCGTCTACAACCGGCGCATCGCCGACAACCTTGAGCGGCGCTTCCGCATCGCCGTGGCGGAAACGCATCCAATGCTCTTTGCCTTCGCGCCAGACGGTAAGCTCAAGCCATTCAGACAGGGCGTTCACAACGGAAACGCCGACGCCATGGAGCCCACCTGAAACCTTATAGGCATTATCGTCAGAAGTGTTTTCGAACTTACCGCCAGCATGAAGCTGCGTCATGATCACTTCAGCAGCAGAAACACCCTCTTCCTTGTGCATGTCGGTGGGGATGCCGCGACCATTATCCTCGACCGAAACCGAGCCATCAGGATTCAGTTCGATCAGCACCAGATCACAATGCCCGGCCAGCGCTTCGTCAATAGCGTTATCCGACACTTCGAACACCATATGATGCAGGCCCGAGCCGTCATCGGTATCGCCGATATACATGCCTGGCCGCTTGCGCACGGCATCAAGGCCCTTCAGCACCTTGATGCTGTCTGCGCCATAACTGTTCTGATTGGGATTGGCCGCGCTATCGCCGCTGGGGGTGTTTTCACTCATGGCGGGACTATAGGCCAGCCCCCCGCAAAACCCAAGCTGCACCGCAGCTTTTCCACATAAAATTAGGCCGCAGGATCAGCGTTTTGCCGCAAAACCCAAGAAGCGAAATTTTTGGTTATGAAGCCGGACGGAATATGGCACTAGCTGCGGGCAAAGAATGTGGAGAGAGAGCATGACATTCGACCCTATGGCCGAACTGGAAAAGCCGTTTGGTGACTATACGGCACTGATCAGTGCTTGGGGCCAAGAGCGGCCGGATCGGTTGGCTCTTGACGATGGCAACGAAAGGCTGACCTGGGCGGAAACCGCGGCACTGGTCGAACGTATTGCCGCGCAATTGCAGGCGGATGGACTGCAAAAAGGGCAGGCAGTCGCAATCCTTGGGACAAGCACGCTGCGCTATGCGCTGGCCTATCTAGGTGCGATCCGCGCTGGCGGTTGTGCGGCACCGCTGACGACATCGGCAACACCTGCCCAGTTGGAAGCGATGCTGAAGGATTCGGGGGCGATGCACCTCTTCATCGATGCACCCAAGCTTTCCGATCTGGCAGATCGCGACCTTCCGGCGGGCAAGATCGTGATGCTTGATGCCCCGTTGGGTGGCCGGCCGGATATCTTCGAATGGATGGCAGCCAAAGGCATCAAAGCTGCGCCACATGGCTGCGGGCCCAAAGACCCTTTTAACATCATCTATTCCAGCGGCACCACCGGAACGCCAAAAGGCATCGTCCATTCGCGGCAGATGCGCTGGCTGCATGCAACCGTCGGCACCAATACCGGCTATGGCGAAGCCGATGCCGCTTCCTTTGCCGCGACCCCGCTTTATTCCAACACGACGCTGGCGATTGTCATTCCCACATTGGCCTATGGCGGCACGCTGCACATCATGCCGAAATTCGACGTTACGGGTTATTTGGAGCGGGCGCAGGCGCACCGCATCACCCACACCATGCTGGTGCCGGTGCAGTATAAGCGGCTGATGGAATATGAAGGTTTCAACGATTACGATCTGAGCAGCTATCGCCTCAAATATTGCACCAGCGCGCCCTTTGCCCCTGCACTCAAGGCGGATGTGCTGAAACGCTGGCCGGGCGGGCTGGTCGAAATCTATTCGATGACCGAGGGCGGGGTCGTCTGTCTGCTTCTTGCCCATGAACATCCGGACAAGCTGCACACTGTCGGCATCCCCTGGAAGGGCAGCGAGGTCTTTACCATCGACGAGGCCGGCAACCGTTTGCCGCCGGGCGAGACTGGCGAGTTGGTCGGCCGTTCAGCCACGATGATGTCAGGCTATCAAAACCAGCCGGAAAAAACCCGGGAAGGCTATTGGATCGATAGTGATGGCAGCATCTGGCAACGCATGGGCGATATTGGCCGCGTCGATGCCGACGGCTTTGTCGAACTGCTTGGCCGGTCAAAGGACATGATCATATCCGGCGGTTTCAACATCTACCCCGTGGACCTCGAAGGCGTTTTGCTTGGATTGCCCGGCGTCGAGGAGGCCGCCGTCATCGGAATGGCGAGCGAGCGCTGGGGTGAAACACCGGTCGGTTTCGTGTCGGGCGCGAAAGGCGTTCAGCTTGACACAGCCGACCTGCTTGCCGCAGCCAATGCGCAACTCGGCAAGACCCAGCGCCTGTCTGCACTTCACCAGATTGATGAAATGCCGCGCAGCCATATCGGCAAACTGCTCAAGACCGATTTGCGCACCATTGCGGAGCAGATGGAGGCAGCCTGATGCAGGAGCAATGGGGTTCCGATCTGGAAACTGTGATCAGCGTGCTGCAGGTGTCGCTCGCACCAGCCTTCCTTCTGGCAGCCATTGCCAGCCTGCTGAATGTCTATACCGGGCGGCTCTCCCGTATCGTCGATCGCGGTCGTCAGCTGCGCCGCGACCTTGGCGATGCTGATTTGGACGCACGCGCGCCAATCCTTGCGGAAATGCGCCAGATCCGCCGACGCAAGAAATTGGTAAGGCTATCACTGCTCTTAACGATCGGGGCGGCCGTCGTCGTCTGCCTGATGGTCGGCATATTGTTCATCATGGGTCTGACCAGCTTTTCGCGCGCAGAAATTGTAATCGCCATGTTTGCGCTTTCGATGGCGTTACTGGCGATTTCGCTGGCAGCGCTGCTCGCCGAAACGGGCATTGCATCGCATGAAGCCGATCTCGACATCGACGAAGGCAGTGATATCTAGCCCCGCTTACGGACCATCGCCGCCAGCGATTTCAGCTTGGGCGTGACGACCGGAACCGTCAGCATCGTTGAAGCCACGGCCATCAGCAACAGGGCGGTAAAGGTCGCGCCGGAAATGATGCCCTTGTCAAGCAGAACGCTTGCAAAAATGATCTCGATCAGGGCCTTGGTCTGCAACAGCCAGCCGATCACCGACGCCTCTCCTTTTTCCCATTTGAGGATTCGCCCGGCAAGGTGAATACCGATGATCTTGCCGCTGACCGAAGCCGCAAGCAGCAAGGTCGCCGCACCAAATACGGCAAGCCCGCCGACATCCCATTGGGTGCGCAGTCCGGTCGACAGGAAAAAGACCGGCATAACCGTCAACAGCACAATTTTGCGAAAATTGTCCATCGCCTGATGGCCAAACCATTTGGCATCCAACACCACACCAGCAAGGAAGGCGCCGACCATATAATGCAGCCCGGCCCAATCAGCGACGAGGCCGACCGCAATGAGCCAAATCAGGCCGACATACCAGCGGTCACTTTCAGTGATGCGCACCATCAGCCAGCGCATGCCGCCTGCCGTCAATCCGAACAGGATCAGAAAGGCGAGTTGGCGTTCGATCCGCGCCCAATCGAGAAGGATCAACGCCAAAACACTCCAGATCGCGATATCGTCAAGGCTTGCATAGCGCAGGATGCGCTGGCCGATCGGCAGGCGCAAAATGTCGAGTTTTTCGAGCAGCAGCACCAGAATCGGCAGTGCAGTGACCGCACAGGCCATGCCGATGCCGAGCACAATCTGCCATGTCTGCGCCTTTTCTCCTGCCCAGCCGGGGCCCGTTGCGAGTAAAAGCAAAGCGGCAGCACAGCCGAAGAGCATCGGAACGACAAGCGCAAAGCCCGCTGTCACGCCGCTTTCACCTCGCTGCGCCCATGCCTCTTGCAGGTCAAGTTCAAGCCCGGCGGCAAAGACGAACATCATCACCGCCCACCAGGCGACGCCATTCAAAGCGGTTATGACTTCAGGCCGGAAAATCCCTGCATAATATTCGGGAAAGACAGCGCCCAATATTCCAGGGCCGAGCAACACGCCGGCGACAATCTGCACCACGACCAGCGGTGCATAATAGTCGGTCTTGAACAGCCGCCAGAACAGCCATGGCAGCGCGAAGACGATAAGCATCGCGATCAGGAAAAGTTCGGTCGTGGTAATGGCTGGCAAGCGCTGCGTCCCCGTTCGGCAGTCGATTGACCCCTTCGTCAATCGCGGTACCAGCCGTTATCCTGCCATCATGCAACCGGCAAGGCGCATTCGATTGCAGGAGCAAGCCCGTTCAGAGATCGGGCCGCGATTGTCCCCATCATGGACAGGGCTTTTCAGGCGTGGTTAACCCGCTGGCGTCGATGCTGGGCGCTATTCTATAGATGGCCTCACCAGTCGCCTCGGAGTTACATCCATGCACCGCGCCATACTTGCTCTTTTCCCTTTGACCGCCGCAATTGCGGTTGCCGCCACAGCGCAATCGGGCGCGTCGTTCACGGTCGCAGAAACCGGACAGGAATTTGCCCGGCTTTCCGATGCGATCGACGCCATTGGCGACCGGCAGGGAACGGTGTTGATTGCGCCGGGCACTTACCGCGAATGCGCGGTTCAGCAGGCCGGCTATATTTCGTTTAAAGCCGAGGTCCCGGGACGCACGATTTTCGACGGTGGAATCTGTGAAGGCAAGGCAGCGCTAGTGTTGCGTGGGCGGTCGGCGGCTGTCGACGGCATCATTTTCCAGAATATGCGCGTGCCCGATGGCAATGGCGCCGGCATTCGTCTGGAAAAAGGCAATCTTGCCATTACCCGTTCGGTGTTCCGCAACAGCGAACAGGGCATATTGACCGCGCAGGATCCCACCGGTGAAATCGTGATCGACCAGACCACCTTCAGCGAACTGGGGCGGTGCGACCGCGGCCTTTCATGCGCGCATAGCATCTATATCGGCGATTTCGGTTCGCTAACCGTGACCCGCAGCCGTTTCGAACGCGGCAATGGCGGCCATTATGTGAAGAGCCGCGCCGCCCGTGCGATAATCCAGAACAATGCCTTTGACGATACGCGGGGGCAGGCGACCAATTATATGATCGATCTTCCTGCCGGCGCATCGGGCATGATCAGCGGAAATGTCTTCGTGCAGGGACAGGATAAGGAAAATTACAGCGCCTTCATCGCTATCGCAGCCGAAGGCAAAGTGCGCAGCAGCGCGGGGCTCGCCGTCAGCGGCAATGATGCCAGCCTTGGCACCGGTGTCGACCGGAACACGGTATTCTTGGCCGATTGGTCAGGCGATGCGATTGTGCTGGGCGCGAACCGCCTGGGACGCGGGTTGAAGCCGTTCGAAAAGCGCTAGCCTTACCGCCCCTGCGCTCGCCAGCGGCGGACAACACGCTCAAGGATTGCCTCTTCACCGCCGGTTTCCTGCCAGAGCACCGAGAATAGAGGATCTTCGGAAGCAGGGCGCTTGTCTTCCTCAAGCGTATCGAGCGCGACGCGTATAGGGATGGCAACACCTTCACCGCAGATAATGCATTCACGGTTGCGTAGCGCCGGAATCGAATCGAGGAAGCCCCGCGCGCCTTCGGGCATGGCCGCCCGGACATAGGCCTGGTCGCGATCATTGTTCAGTCGCATCGAGATGATCGTGCCGCATTGCGACAGCACACCTTCTGCAAGGTCGGACGGACGCTGCGTGATCAGGCCCAGCGAGACGCCATATTTACGGCCTTCCTTGGCTATCCGTTCCAGAATCGTGCGCACTGCACTGTCCCCGGCAACGCGATCCGACGGAATATATCGGTGCGCCTCTTCGCAGACGAACAGGATTGGGCGGTGCGGTTCATTGCGCGACCAGATGGCATAATCGAACACCAAGCGCGACAATACGGCAACCACGGTCGAGGTAATGTCCGAAGGCATGGAGGACACGTCGATGATCGAGATCGGCTTGCCATGGCTGGGCAGGCGAAAGATCTTCGAAAGGAATTCCGCCATGGTGTCGCCAACAAGCATGCCCGAGAACATGAAATTATAGCGCGGATCGGCCTTCAGTTCCTCAATCTTGCCGCGCAGCCGCATGAATGGCGCGGTGCTGGTGGCTTTGTCCAACTTGCCCATCTCATTCTGGATGATCGTAGTCAGATCGGAAAGCAGATAGGGAATCGGCGCGTCGACCGTCAATTTGCCGATCGTTGCAGCGAGGCGGTTTTTTGAACGGGCCTGCAACAGGCATTTTGCCAGAATGTCGCAGTCCATCTGCCGCTCATCGCCAGACGATGTGACGAACACCTCACAATGCTCGGCAAAGTTCATCATCCAATAGGGCAAGGCAAGATTGTTGACATCGTAAAGGGCGCCATTGCCCTTGAAGGCTGCAGAATATTCACCGTGCGGATCGACCATCACGATATGGCCTTCGGGCGCCATGTCGCAAATCCGGTGCAGGATCAGCGCGGCGCTGGTTGATTTACCGGTACCGGTTGAACCCAACAGCGCGAAATGCTTTCCAAGCATGGCATCGACATAAAGTGCGGCGCGAATATCACGGGTCGGAAAGACCGTACCGATATTCACATGAGCGCGGCTATCGGCCGCATAGACCTGTTTAAGGTCGCTGCTGGATACCGCATAGACTTCGGAACCGGGCACCGGATAGCGGGTAACACCGCGCCGGAAATGGTAGATCTTGCCTGTCAGCCGTTCTTCATCGCCTTCACCAAGGAAATCGACCTGCGCCATGATCGTGTCGGTTGATGCAAGATCGAGCCGCTGCGTGCGGATGTTGGCCAGCAACCAGACATTGCCGACCCGGATCTTCACCTGGCTGCCGACCTGGCCAGCATTGGAAATGGCAGGGTCATGATGGCTCAGCAGATTGTTGATGCTCGACGCGCTCAGGCTGATCTGTGAGCCTGAACCCGCAATTTCAACAACGGCGCCGATCTTGTGAAGCGCGCCTTCGGTGGCCTGATGGCTGCGCTGAACCGGCTGGACACCAACCGGACTGGCAGGTGCAGCCACCGGGGCGGGTTGCGACGGCGTGAAGCCGACCGGTCCGGTTGCAGCAGCTTCGGACGAACCCGGCACAGTCGGAATAGGCTGCATCCCTGAAAAGCCGCGGCCGGAAAAACTGTCGCTCATGCTGGTACCCCGTTGTTCGTGCCGCAACGCTAGGGTGGTAAAGTTAATTTTCGCCTAAATGGCGCTCAAGAAGCGACCGTTAAGGCGTCAGAGCCGGCGAAATACGAAGCCCGCGAACCAACCGAGAAACAGCGAGATCAACACGGCAAACGCGCCGTAAATCAGGCCATAATCCTGCGCCATGATCGTTACGAAACGTTCGAACCCCGTCTTGCTTATGGTCACGGTGACGCTGTCATCGGCGACGATTACCCGGCCGTTCCGGATCAGCAATGTTTCGGCAGTATAGCGGCCTTCGGGCACGCTGGAGGGGATGGCAAGGCGCGCCCGATAAAGCACCTGATCGGTGATATCGACCGCCCCCGATTTTTCGGCATATAGCCCCCCGCGCTGGTTGAGATCGACCAGCCCATTTGTGAACCGGCGGACCTCCTCGCTGCGGATTTCACCGGTGGGGGAAAGCTGCAGCTTGCCCAGCCCCAGTTCATAAATTGCCGCTGTCCGGGCATCGACAATCTGTTCGATCGGACGCGAAGAGGCGATGGCATAATAGCCGGGGGCAGAACGAAAATCGATGCTTTCGGCATTAACCCAGATACCCGCTACCCGCTGTTTTTCGCGCACGATGATGGGTTCGGTCGGCCCACGCAGCACGACTGCGACATCGACCTTCCCTTCCGGGGCGACGCCGCGCGGATAGATGATCGCCCCGAACAGCAGCAGTTCGGCACCGGTAAAGCGCGACTGGATGTTGATGTTGCGCTGCGAGACATCGGGCACCAGCTTAGGTTCGACCTGCGCCTGCACCGCTGCCGGGATGGGCAGAAGCAGCACGAGCAGGATGAGCAGCCTGACGATCACAGCCCCGCCACCGTATAGATTTCATCGGGCCGCCAGCCGAGGCCGAGCGCCATGCGTAGCGCGACGATCAGGACAATCGCAGCAAGGAACAGCCGCAGATAATCTGGGCGCATCCGCTGCGCCAGCCGCGCGCCGATCTGCGCCCCGGTAACGCTGCCAATCAACAGAAAGACGGCGAGAACGATATCAACCGCCTTGGTCGTCAGGCTGTGCACCATCGTCGAACTCATCGTCACGAACAGGATCTGGAAGAGCGAGGTGCCAACCACGACATTGGCGCTCATCCCCAGAATATAGAGCATCGCCGGCACCATGATGAAGCCGCCGCCAACACCCAGCAGCATCGTCAATATGCCGGTGACAAAGCCGAGGATCAGCGGCGCGAGCGGCGATATGTAAAGCCCCGAACGATAGAAGCGCCAGCGCCAGGGCAGGTTGGCGACCAGCGGATGGTGTCGCCTTTTGCGGGCGGGCAATGGCTGGCCGCTGCGCGTCGCGCTCACGCTGGCCCATGCCTCGCGCGCCATCATGGTGCCGATGCTGCCCAGCAGGATCGTGTAGAGGATGTTGATCACCGTATCGATCTGGCCCCATGCCTCGAGCAGTTCGAACAATGCCGCGCCGAATATCGTACCCAGAAAGCCACCAGCGACGAGCACCGCCCCCATGTGAAAATCTACGCCGCCACGCCGCATATGGGCAAAGACGCCCGATACGCTGGCCCCTGTCACCTGTGTCGAAGCCGAGGCAGCGGCGACCATTGGCGGAATGCCGTAGAAGATCAGCAAAGGCGTGGTCAGAAAACCGCCGCCGACGCCGAACATCCCCGACAGCATGCCCACCGCGCCGCCGAGGAGGATGATCACAAGGATGTTTACCGACAGCCCGGCTATAGGCAGGTAGATATCCATGCGTTTCCGCTAGCGCCCTTCCCCTGAATGCCGCTGTAATGACGGCCTGTTTGATATCCTAACGCCTAATCGCGGCGCAATAAAGCCCGGCCGGTCAGGCAAGCGGTTTCAGCTTTCGCCAGCCACCGTGGAAATAATAGCCAATCGACAGCAGGAAAGAGGAGATGGCGGCGAGATTGAACGCCCACCAGATCGCATCGGCCCCATAACGGTCATGGAAACCAAAGCCGATGCTGAAGCGGACGATAATGGTCGCAAAGATAAGGATAAGGAGCGGCGCGATCACCGCGCCATTGGCACGCACCGCAAAGGTCACGACGACCGATATCCCCATCAACAAGAAACTCCATCCGATGACGAGGTTGATGTGGATCGCAATCGGGATCGCCGCACTGCCGGCGGGAATGAACAGGCGCAATATCGGGGTTGCGAAAATCGTAATCGCGGCGATCAGCACTGCGGTCATCAACACATTGATCCCGGCCCCGGCCCAAGCAATCCTTCCGACACGATCCCATTTGTTCGCGCCGATATTCTGCGCGACCATCGCGCTCACTGCGCCGCCGACCGCGACGGCTGGCATCTGCACATAACTCCAAAGCTGGTTCATCACCCCGAACGCCGCCGTGGTATCCACGCCTTCACGATTGACGAGGCCGATCATCACCAGCGCCGAGCCCGACATGATGATCATCGACAGCCCCATGGGTAGCCCCATTTTGGCAATCGGCTTTACCCATGCCGCATCGGGGCGCAGCCAGCCCAGTTCCTCTCCGCGCAGGCGGATAACAAGGTCCTTGGCGTAAACCTGCCGGATCAAAAGCGACAGGCTGATAAGCCCTGCTATCACCGTAGCCAGCGCCGATCCCGCTATACCCAGCGCGGGGATGGGCCCCAGCCCGAGGATGAAGACCGGGTTGAGCACAATGTCGAGCCCTACATTGACCAGCGTATTGCGAAAGGGCGTGACCGAATCCCCCACACCGCGGAGCGAGGAGGAGATTAGGATCATCACAAAGCTGGTTGGCATGCTGAGGAACATCACCCGCAAATAAGCGAGCGCGAGCGGATAGGCCGCCTCGGGCGTTGCCATCAGCCGCAACAAGGCGGGCGCGAACAACCAGCCAAGCAAGGCGACGGCGATACCTGCAGCGAGGAACAGGCCGGTCGCCGTCCCCATGATCCGGCGCACAGATTCAATCTGCCCGCGTCCGACATTCTGCCCGATCAGGATTGTCGTTGCCATTGAGAAGCCGAACAGCGTGGAAAACATCAGAAAGATGATCATTCCGGCATTGGCCGAAGCGGCCAGCGCAGTTTCGCCGAGAAACTGCCCGATCCACACCGAATTCACCGAATGGTTCACCGATTGCAGGATGTTGACGCCAAGCGAAGGCAGCGCGAACAGGAACAGCGTCTTGCCGACAGGGCCTATGGTCAGGTCGCGTTGGGGGGATCGGCTGGCCATGAGTCAGCTGCAATGCCCGTTGATGGCCCGGCCCTGCGTCACCCCAGCCGCGCTAGCGCCGAGCCGAGCCGTTCGACCTCCGCGCTTTTTTCCGCATGGTCGGCGCGCGCCTTTTCGACGGCTTCCGGCTTTGCCTTTTCGACAAAGGCGGGGTTGGACAGCCGCCCTTCAAGTGCCTTTGCTTCCTTGGCCACCGCTTCGATCGCCTTGGTGATGCGGGCGCGTTCGGCGTCGAGATCGACTATGCCTTCCAGCGGGATCACATAGGTTGCCTCATCGACAACGATCTGCACTGCGCCGCCTGCCGGCGCTTCGGCGGGGCTGATGCTGTCAAGCCGCGCTTGGCGTGCAATCGCCGCCTGCTGCCGCTCGATCCGCGCCAGTGTTTCGGGCGAAGCATCGCGAACAAAGGCATGCAACCGCGCACCCGGCGCAATGCCCAGTTCGTTCTTGGCGCTGCGTACTTCGGTCACCAGTGCGATCAACCAGTTGATTTCAGCGCCAGCTGCCAGATCAAGATCGGCCTTGGGCTCGGGCCATTTGGCAAGGATCAGGTCATAGGAGCGTTCGCCAAGAGCATGCCACAATTCCTCGGTCACGAACGGCATGAAGGGGTGGAGCATCACAAGTATCTGGTCGAGCACCCAGCCGGCCACAGCCTTGGTTTCCGCGTCGATTTCGCCCCGTTCTTCTCCGGCCGACACCGGCTTGATCAGTTCGAGATACCAGTCGCAGAATGTGCCCCAGCTGAACTGGTAGATCGCATCGGCCATGGCGTCGAAGCGATATTCCTCAAACGCTTTGTCGAGTTTCGCCAGCGTCGCGCTGACTTCGCCGATGATCCATTTGTTAACCGCAAGGCTTGCTTGCGGCGCATGCAAGGTGCCGCTGGCGCCGATGCCGTTGGACTGGCAGAAACGCGCTGCATTCCAAAGCTTTGTCGCAAAATTGCGATAGCCTTCAACGCGGCGTTCATCCATCTTCACATCCCGGCCCTGGCTTTCCATGGCCGCCATGAAGAAACGCAGGGCGTCGGTTCCATATTGATCCATCAGGATCAGCGGATCGA
This sequence comes from Sphingobium sp., assembly GCA_035196065.1. NCBI lineage: Bacteria > Pseudomonadati > Pseudomonadota > Alphaproteobacteria > Sphingomonadales > Sphingobiaceae > Sphingobium > Sphingobium sp. Next base: position 808,028 of record CP136575.1, on the reverse strand, counting down.
CGACATTACCCTTGGACTTGGACATTTTCTGCCCGTCGGCCGCGCGGACAAGGCCGTGGAGATAGAGCGTCTTCCAAGGCACTTCCTGCATGAAGTGCATTCCCTGCATCGCCATGCGCGCATCCCAGAAAAACAGGATGTCAAAGCCGGAGATGAGAACGTCGTTGGGGTAGTGGCGCTTCAGATCTTCGGTCTGGTCGGGCCAGCCCAGCGTCCCAAAAGGCCAGAGTGCGGAGGAGAACCATGTATCAAGCACGTCTTCGTCGCGGGTCAGCGCAGCGCCTTCGCCCGCCTGCGCCTGCGCGGCAGCTTCGTCTTCGGCGACATAAACCTTGCCATCGGCGTCATACCAAGCCGGGATCCGGTGCCCCCACCAAAGCTGGCGCGACACGCACCAGGGCTGGATATTCTCCATCCAGTTAAAGAAGGTCTTTTCCCATGTCTTGGGGACGATATCGATCCGGCCGTCGCGAACCGCCTGTAGGGGCGGCTGCGCAAGCGTTTCGGCGTCGACATACCATTGGTCGGTCAGCCAGGGTTCGATCACCACGCCGCCGCGATCGCCAAAAGGCGTTTGGATCGTGCGCGGCTCGAAATCATTTTCGGTCGCTTCACCCTCAGCATCCTTGGTGATGTGCGGGATCAGAAAGCCTTCAGCCTTCATGTCGGCGACGATCTTATCGCGCGCTACGAAACGGTCGAGCCCCAGATATTTTTCTGGAACCAACCCGTCGGCGGTCTGCACGACGCGCGCCTCGGCATCGAACATGTTATACATGTCGGCTGGCTTGATACCTGCCCGCTTGCCGACCTCGAAATCGTTGAAGTCATGGCCCGGGGTGATCTTGACCACGCCCGATCCGAGTTCCGGATCAGCATGTTCGTCCGCCACCACCTTGAACCGGCGGCCAGTGATTGGCTGCAAGATTTCCTTGCCGATGGCCGCTTTGTAGCGTTCGTCATCGGGGTGCACCGCGACCGCCATATCGGCCAGCATCGTTTCGGGGCGCGTCGTCGCAACCTCGACATGGCCTGACCCGTCCGCAAAGGGATAGCGGAAACGCCAGAAGCCACCCTTCACCTCGCGGGTTTCAACTTCCAGATCCGAAATCGCGGTCTTCAGTTTCGGGTCCCAATTCACAAGCCGCTTGTCGCGATAGATCAGGCCCTGATTATAAAGGTCGATAAAGACCTTGGTGACCGCCTTGTTGAACCCTTCATCCATGGTGAAGCGTTCATTGGACCAATCCATTGAACAGCCTAAACGGCGCAACTGGTTGGTAATGGTTCCGCCGCTTTCGGCCTTCCACTCCCAAACCTTGTCGACAAAGGCCTCTCGGCTGTAATTGGTGCGCTTGTCCTGTTTCGCCTCAAGCTGGCGCTCGACAACCATCTGCGTCGCGATGCCGGCATGGTCTGTGCCGACCACCCACAGCGCATCCTTACCCTTCAGCCGGGCACGGCGGATCAATATGTCCTGCAGCGTATTGTCGAGCGCATGGCCGATGTGCAGGCTGCCGGTGACATTGGGCGGCGGGTTGACGATCGTATAAGGTTCCGCCTCGGGCCGATGCGGGCGATAGGCGCCGCTTTCTTCCCAATGCTTGGCCCATTTAGCCTCGATACCCGCGAAGTCGAATGTCTTGTCGATAGTCATGGCCTGCGCCCATGCCAGCCTATGCCCGATTCAGCAAGGCTTTGACCCGCCCGGTGCGGCTTCAATTCGAAGCATCCGGACCGAACGGGTCAGCGCAGTCACTTCGCCTTCAGATGACGGCCGACCCAGTCAAACACCGTGCGGTGCCATTGGAGGGAGTTTTTCGGCTTCAATATCCAGTGGTTTTCATCGGGAAAGATCAGCAATTGCGAATCGATTTCCTGCCGCTGCAGCGCGGTGAAAGTGGCAAGACCTTGGGAATAGGGAATGCGGAAATCCTTTTCGCCATGGATCACCAGCATTGGCGTTTTCCACTTGGTCACATGGTTCACCGGGTTCCATTTTTCGGCATCATTGCGCTGCCACCAGGGGCCGCCATGATCCCATTCGTCGAACCACAACTCCTCGGTCTCAAACGCCATTGCACGCAGGTCGAAAATGCCGGCATGGTTGACAAGGCATTTGAACCCGTCGGGCCAGTTGCCCGCAATCCAGTTCATCATATAGCCGCCATAGCTGCCGCCGAGCGCGCAGGCATTGGCCGTATCGATCTGCGCGTCGATTCCGGGTAATGCCGCCATCCCCAGTTTCAGATCTTCCAGCGGCTTTCCGCCCCAATCCTTGTTGATGCTGTCGGTAAAGGCCTGACCGTAGCCGGTGCTGCCATGGAAATCGATGGTCACTGCGGCATAGCCTTGGCTCGCCATCACTGCAGGGTTCCAGCGGAACGACCAGCTGTTGTTGAACGAACCTTGCGGTCCACCATGGACGAGGAGGAGAAGTGGCAGCTTTCCGGTTGTGGCCATGGGCTTCACAATCTGCCCATGCACCAGCGCCCCGCCTGCACCCTTGAAGGTGAACTGGCTGTACTGGACGGGATCGAGTTCCTTTTGCGCATCGGCGTTGACATTGGTCAGCCGGCGGGTCTGCCCTTTGCCGTCCATCACCACCAGATCATTGGGCCCGGACAGGCTATTGATTGCATAGAGCACCCCGCCTTTCGGCAGGGCAGCGAAATCGGCGATGGTGCCGCGTTCGGTCAACCGTGTGACCTTTCCCTTCAGGTCGATGCGAAACAGGGGATTTTCCAACCCGTCCTGCGCAACGGCGAGCAGGCTCTTGCTGTCCTTTGCCCAGGCAAGCGCCCCAACCGAACGATCCCAATTTGCGGTCAACGCGCTGGTCTTGCCGCTGACGAGATCCTTGAGCATCACCACCTGCCGGTCGGCTTCATAGCCCGGGCGTGCCATCGCCGCCCAGGCGAGCCATTTGCCGTCGGGCGAGGGCGCGGGCAATGTATCGGTAGCGTCATTGCTGTCGGTCAGGTTGGTTGCAGCGCCGCCGGTCGCAGGCGTCTGGTAGAGATCAAGGTTGGTCGAGCGCGCTTCGTTCCGATCCGCAATGCGCAGCGCGAAATAGAGCGACTGGCTGTCTGCGCTCCACGCAATCTCCTCACCCCCGCCCATCGGTTTTGAGGGCGAATCGCCGGTAATGCCGCCATCCATTGGCTTGCCGCCTGACAGGCTGCCGTCGGCGGCAATATCAAAGGCAAAGACACGGCTGTAATTGCCGGGCGTTTCCCATGAATCCCAATGGCGCACGAACAATTCGTCATAGACGCGCCCGGTGCCGGGCCCGGGCTTTGACCGGTCACCATCGGCATCGCAGCCGAAATCGTTGCAATCGCGGGCGATATCGCCCCAAACTGCAACACGCTTGCCATCGGGCGACAGTTTGAAGCCGGCAACGTCAGTCTTGAAGGCGCTGACCTGCTCGCTTTCACCGCTGGCAAGATCATGCCGCCAAAGCTGGTCAGATCCGCTTTCATTGCTGATATACCAGATCGCCTTGCCATCGGGGGCAAAGGCGGGACTGTGCTCATTCCAATCCGGCTGTGACGCGACTTTCTGCGGGATCGCGGCAGGGTTGTCAGTCGCCACCAGATAGAGATCGCTGCGGCGGCGGTTCGCAGTCAGATCGGTTTCCTGAAGCTGGTAAACAGCAAGCTTCCCGTCGGGCGAGACTGCGGGTGCAGCCAGCCTCTTCATGGTGATCAGATCGGTTTCCGTCATCGGGCGGGCGGCGACGGGGGAGGCGAGCGCTGTCGAAAAGGCGAGCGCGGCGAGCGAAGCGGCGAAATAATGTTTCATGGTGCAGGACTATAGGGCGATTTGCTGCTGTGCAAGCGGCGCACGCACTTGCGCCAAATTGCTGCAACCGCTAACGCCGCCTCCGCCATGCACTATATCAGCACCAGGGGAAATGCGTCCAACCTCGACTTTCGTGGGGTGACGCTGGCGGGGCTTGCCAGCGACGGCGGCCTGTATGTGCCGCAGGTTTGGCCGCGTTTTACCGCAGACGAGATCGCGGCGATGCGCGGGCTGCCTTATGTGGACCTAGCCGCAAAGGTGATGGCGCCCTTTACCGCCGGTTCGCTAACCGAGGCAGAATTGCGCGATCTGTGCGCCGCCGCCTATGGCAGTTTTTCGCATGATGCGGTGACGCCGCTGGTTCAGCTTGACGGGCAGCATTGGCTGCTCGAATTGTTCCATGGCCCAACGCTGGCGTTCAAAGATGTCGCGCTGCAACTGCTCGGTCAGTTGTTCGAACGCTTTCTGACCGGCACGGACACCAAGCTGACCATTGTCGGCGCGACCAGCGGCGACACCGGTTCGGCAGCAATCCATGCGGTGGCCGGGCGCGAGCAGATCGAAATCTTCATGCTCCACCCCGAAGGCCGGGTGTCAGATGTGCAGCGCCGGCAGATGACCACGGTGCTCGCCCCCAATGTGCACAATATCGCAATTGCCGGCAGCTTCGATGATGCGCAAGCGATGGTAAAGCGCATGTTCGGCGACAGCGAAGTGACCTCGCAGCTGACATTGTCTGCGGTCAATTCGATCAACTGGGCACGGCTGATGGCGCAGGTTGTCTATTATTTCTGGGCCGCGCTGCGGCTTGGTGCGCCCGAACGGCCTGTGGCCTTTTCGGTACCGACAGGCAATTTCGGCGATGTCTTTGCAGGCTATGTCGCGGCGCAAATGGGTCTGCCGGTCGAACGGTTGATTGTCGCGACCAATGTGAACGACATTCTTCACCGTGCATTGGCCAAGGGCGACTATTCGATCGGCGAAGTCACGCCCACCGCCGCACCCTCGATGGACATTCAGGTCTCGAGCAATTTCGAACGGCTGCTCTATGATCTTGAAGGCCGGGACGGATCGACCACCGCCGCGCGGATGAAATGGTTCGAACAGATGGGCAAGATGGTGCTTTCGTCGGATATGCGCCGTAAGGCGGCGCTGCTTGCCAGCGCGCGCGCTGATTCTGCCGAAATGTCGGGTGCCATGCGTTGGGCCTGGGACCATTGCGGGCAGATCATCGATCCGCACACTGCAATCGCGCTTCACGCCGCGCGTGAGGGGGGCATCGCTGCCGATATACCCGTCGTCACTCTGGCGACAGCGCATCCGGCAAAGTTCCGTGAGGCGGTTGAACGGGCAACCGGCATCCGACCATCGCTTCCCGCACGCGTCGGCAATCTGTTTGACCGTGAGGAACGCTTCATTTCGCTGCCCGGCGATTATGCCGCAGTGCGCGACCATGTCCTTACCCACGCCGCCCGTGGCTGATTTCGTCACACTGGTTGGCGAACCGCGCGAGGATTACACGCTGCTCGACAGCGGTAATGGTCGTAAATGGGAACGTTACGGCCCATATCGCTTCATCCGCCCCGAGCCGCAGGCAATGTGGGAACCGGCGATTGACGAATGGCCCGCCGATGCCGAATTCATCCCCGGATCAGACGAAGAGGGTGGCGGCCGCTGGTATTATGAAACCAAGGCAGTGCAGCAGGGCTGGCCGCTAAACTGGAATGGCGAAGTGCGCTTTTCCGCCAGCTGCACGCCCTTTCGCCATCTGGGCTTTTTTCCGGATATGGACCCGGTCTGGCGCTGGATGCGCGGGCAGATCGAGGGGGCGTCCGATCCGCAGGTGATGAACCTGTTCGGCTATACCGGTGTCGGCACGCTGGCGCTGTCTTCGGCGGGCGCGCAGATGGTGCATGTCGATGCCTCGAAAAAATCGGTAGCGCAGGCGCGCGACAATGCCGCCTTGTCCGACATGGCAGACCGGCCGATCCGCTGGATCGTTGACGATGCCGCGAAATTTGTGGCCCGCGAAGTGCGGCGCGAACGGCGTTATGACGGCATATTGCTCGATCCGCCCAAATATGGCCGCGGCCCCGATGGCGAGGTCTGGCGGCTGGAGGAAGACCTGCCCGAAATGATTGCCAATTGCCGGCAATTGCTTGACGCAAACTCGCGCTTTCTTTTCCTCACCGTCTATGCCGTGCGCATGTCGGCGCTGGCGCTGGGAAATCTGGTACAGATGCATTTTGCCGACCTGCCCGGAAAAGTCGAATTTGGCGAACTGGCCGTTCGCGAAGAGGCGCGGGGGTTGTTGCTACCCACCGCCATTTTCGCACGCTGGTCGCAGCCCGAACTTCAACAGGATTGATATGACTGACTTGCTCACCCTCGAAGTGCATGACCTGCACGTCAATGTCCTCACCGGCATTTACAGCCAAGAAACGCACCTGCCGCAACCGCTGCACATTTCAGTCAGCGCCGATTTGGAAATCGCGCCACACTACACGCCCGATACGCCGCTTTCGGCGTCGAAAAACTATATGGCGATCAAGGCGGCGGCGACCGAATTTCCCGAAGGCGTGCACTTCACGCTGATCGAGGCGCTGGCAGACCATATCATCGGCCGGCTGTTTTCCGAGGATGACCGTTTCACCTCGATCACGGTCAAGATCATCAAGCTCGCCATATCCGAAGATGGCGAATCGATCGGGCTTACCATGACGCGGCACCGGAAGCCGTCAGGGGTTGCCGCATGAAGCGCCCGCTCGCGCTGGTGACCGGCGGAGTCCGCCGTCTCGGCGCGATCATCGCGGCGCGGCTTTCCGATGCGGGCTATGACCTGGCGCTATCGAGCCATGGCGCGGGCAATCCAGACCCCGTATTGGCAGAGGCGATTGCGCGTAACGGCTGCGACTGGCAGCATTTTACTGCCGATCTTTCAGACAGTGCGGCGGCAAGCGCATTGGTCGGCGATGTGGCAGAGCATTTTGGCCGCGCACCCGATCTGCTGGTCAACAATGCCGCCATGTTCGGACAGGATGGCTGGGAAGCAATGGACGCCGCCAGCCTTGACGCGCATTTCCGGCTGAATCTGTTTGCGCCGCTGCTTTTGTCGACAGCGCTGGTCAAGGCGCACGGCAACCGGCCAGCCATCGTCCATATTGTCGACCAGCGGGTGCGTAATCCCAATGGCGATCAGTTGAGCTATACGCTGTCAAAGCAAGCGCTGGCTGCTTCGGTGCGGTCGATGGCGGCCGCGCTTGCCCCGCATGCACGGGTCAATGGCGTGGCCCCGGGGCTCGTCATTCCGACCGATGAATATTCGGATGCCATGATGCAGCAGCTTGCCGGCGCGATGCCGCTGCACGCATTGCCCGCACCCGAAAGCGTGGCCGATGCCGTGCTTTACCTGGCCCAGGCGCGCGACGTGACGGGACAAATCATCTTCGCAGATGGCGGCGCGCATCTGAACAGCTACACCCGCGACTTCATGCACCTTTAAGCTTTCAGGACTTGCGCACCCGCCAGACCTGAATGCCGCTTCCCCTGTCGGGAAGCCGTTCGAGCCATGCCGGAACGCGGCCCTTGGCAAGCACGGCCCACAAACCATCAGGGTCCGCCTTGCTGTAATTGCCAAGCTCGCTTTCATCCGGGCAGGCTACAATATAGGCGATGCCGCGCCGATCGATGATCGCTTTTGACTGCGCCGGAGGCAGGCGAAAAATATCGATCTGGTCACGCATCCCCTGCTGGTTGCGATGATGGCTGCTGGCGAGCACCTTATGCGCGCTGGTTAGCAAGATCATCGGCCCAATATCGAACGGGGCCACCATCCGGGAGGACGGCAGGCTGGCGAGCGTGGTGATCGATTGCGCTGAATCGCAGCTATAGGTCTGCGCGCCAGCGATCGGCGCCGTCGCAGTTTCCGCGGCGTTGCCAGCAAAAAACAGATAAGCCTGCTGCAACAATGCGCCGGGCATTAGCAGCAATATGAACAGGGCAACATAGCGCAGCCGTCGCGCCAAAACCGGCTCTTCGCGATAGCGCGCGATCAGCAGGGTCGCAGCGCAGGCCAATGCCGGGATCGCCAACAGGGTGGCGACCGAAATTGTGCGAAAGACAAGCATCGACAGCATAATCGCGTAAATCTGAAGCGGCACGATGCGCACCAGCAGCGCCCATTTTTCAGGGGCAAGCTGCCGCCGCAGCCAGGGCAGGCTGGCAAGCGAGGCGATAGCGACGCCGAGGAACAGCAACGCCGTAGCAGCATCCTGCCGCCAGACGGGCAGGCCTTCATTGACCTGCGCATACCAATATTTGCGCACCACAGGGTCCATTTGGGCGAACGCCCCGGACAGGCAATCGGGCGCGAGATAGACAAACAGGCCCCCTGCAAGCCCTGCAGGAAGCGCGAGCGCGGCGAGCCGGAACGGCCAGCGGGCAAGCGGCAAAGCCGTCACGGCAAGCGCCGAAAGCGCCGCAGCGATAATCGCCCAAATATGCGCGGGCGAAATCGCGTCGCAATATTGCGCGCCCGAAAGCCCCTGTCGCTGGGTCGCGAAAAAGAGGGCAAGGCTGGTCAAGGCAAAGGCCGTGATCGCTGCCTGCAATCGGGGCCGTTCGCCGGCATCGCGCACCCAGCCAAAAGCGAGCAACGCGAAGAACATGACCGCTGCCGGCGCGCCTTCGAGCGATATGTGCATCCAGACCGCGAGAGCCAGCCCGAGCAACAGACCGGCGCGGCGTGGTTTTGGCCAGAATAAAGTCCAAAGGGCAATTGCGGCGCACACCAGTTGCCAGCCATGATGGTCAATCCGCATCGGGCGCAATTGCATCGACAAGGCAGGTGCAACCATCGCCATCATCAGCGCGCTGACGCCGGCAATATGCCCGGCTATCCGCGCCGCGATACTGGCGAGAATTGCCGCAATGAGGGCATAACAGCCCAAAGGCACGATGATGCCGGCGGCCATTTCGGCGCCATATGTGCCAAGCAGCGGACGGAGCGCGAGGATGATCGCCGCTAGCGGAAGTTCGATCAGCCGCGACCAGTGCATCGGCGCGCCATCGGGCGCGTTCAGCCGATATTGGCTGCTATCCCACCAGCTTTGCCCGCCCAGAAAATCGCGCAGCTGCACCAGCCGCAACTGGTCGTCCGGATCCCATCCCGATAGCGTCGCGACATTATCGCGGCTGAGGAAAAGAAGCAGGCCGGCGAGCAGCAGCCAGATGATGGCATAGGCAAGGCCCGGCTTGCGGCCTGCAATCAGGGACATGGATCAGCCTTCCCGGTCGCCGGCCTTGGCGTCAGTTGCATCCTTGTGGCGCAGATAGAGCCAGGGGACATGCGCCGGATCGAACTGCGAGCGATGATAGCGGTCAAAATAGGGCGGCATATGATCGCCGACGATCAATATGTCCGCAGCGGGAAAGTCCTTTGCCACAATTTCCTGCACCATCGCATTGTTGAAATCATGCCACATCACAAATTGGCGGCAGATTTGCGGGAAGGCCTTTTCCAGTTTCGGCGAGAGGCGTTCACAATCCTCATTATTCAGGTTCATCCCCGGTGGCACCGGCAAATGGGTGTTTACCGTCAGGAAATAGAGGAAGGTCGGCTTTGTCGCCTTTTTCAGCATGTCGGCCATCTGTTTGGGCACATCCCGGTCGCACGCGCCGGCAAAGACGCCGCCACAGTTGCGCGCACCGCGCTCGATCAGCAGCGGGCCGAACTCGGTCTTTTGAAAGCCGATATTAGGATACCATTGATCGCGTTCAAAAAAGCTGCCGATGAAACTGTGCATGGCATGGGTGGCATAGCCCTTGTTGGCGAGCCGCGCAGGCATGCAGTTGGAATCCTTTCGATCGACAAGATCGTAATAATCCCCCCAGCGCCCGCACAATTCGCGCACTTCGCCTGCGGTCGTGCTGACATAATAAGGGTTACGACCTTGCGAGAGATCGTAACGCGCACGGATTGCCGGATTATTCTTATATTCGGCAAAAAGCAGCCGCTGCATTTCGGCATTGCCGCGCGGAAGGCCGAGCGATTCGACCATCACGACAATGATGTGCCGCGTTCCATCAGCGCGCGCCTCAATCCCGCTCTGCACCGCACCGGACGAGAAATAGGCCCCTTCGGGTGCGATCCGCTTATAATGACCGCGCATGCCCTGGCCCATGGCATAGTCGGTCGCGGCCAACGCCACGATACCGCCCGCACCGGCAAGGATCAGCCAGGGTGTTTCGAAATTCTGGTCTTTGCGAAAGGCAAAATAGGCATAGACGAGCATCGCGACCAGCGCGGCGCCGACCAATATATATTCCAAACTGTTGCTCGGCTTGATCTCGGCAAAGAATTGCAGCGAATAGAGCAGTGATTTGATGCTGAGATTGAACAGCCCGCTGACGAAGGACAGCGTCGTCATCACGACCGTTGCCACATAGGTGCCATAGCGGAGCCAGAAGGGGAAACGCTTCACGATCAAGCCCAGTAGCCCGATTGCAACAATGTCGATCTGGCGCGGCGGTGCGCCGATATACCAGAGCAGCATGAAGCCGATATTCGGCAGGATCAACCAGCACAGCGCCCAATGCAGGAACCTTTTCTGTTCCTCATTTGGCGAAAAGCTGAACGGTGCACGCAAAGCAATATTGGTCATCGGAAAATGCCCCACTTCCTGATGGCGTAAACAGCCGTGAAACTGGTCCCCACGGCAAAAATCTTGGCAAGGAGCGGCGACGCGCCAAGCTGCGTTGCCAACGCAACGACCCCGCCGGTCAGCGCAAGCCCGATCAGTGCACTGATCGCAAAAAACACGCGCTGCCGCAGCAGCGCAGAGCCTGCCCGCACCTTGTCGGGAAAGACGATATGGGCGCTGATCGCCCAATGCACTGCAATCCCTGTTGCATAACCCAGCATCGATGCGGTGGCGGCATGAAGGCCGGCCGCATGGAGCATCAGATAAAAGAGCGTATCAACGCCAAGCGCGATCACACTGGCCGCAAAATAGCGGGTCAGCGTAAAACGCTGCCAGAGCCGCGCAAAGCTGTTGATCGCGACTTGCATCGCGGCTTAGGCCACCTTGCGCGGACATTCAGGCGCAACCCGCACCGGAACATCGCGTTCAGATGCCAGTGCGACGGCCTGGTCCTCGGTCAGCGCGACCTTGGCGGCTGCAGCAATCGCTTGCTGTTCGCCCTCGTCGCCGGCCTCATGATATTCGGCGTCTTCGTTGACGTTCCAGATATTGTAGATGCGCGCATTGGCCTCGATATTCTCGACGGTCAGCATCGCGGTCATCATCGCATGATCCTGGTTGTTATAGCGGTGCATGCCATTGCGGCCGACCATGTGCAGCGTCGGGTAACGGCTTTCCAGCTCATGGCGCATCGCTTCGACATTGGCGGCATAGGCATCGTCATAGACCGGATAGGCCTTTTCCTGTCGCACTACGGCACCGCCGATCACATCCTTGGGGTCGACAAGACCCAGGATTGCCAGTTCCTTTTTGGCAAGCTCGACCAGATCGGCGTCGCTTGACGACCAGAGGCCGTCACCTTCAAAGCAGAAATATTCTAGACCGACACAGGCAACCGACGGATCAGGAACCATTTCGGGCGACCAGCTGCGGAAATTCTGGATGCGGCCAACCTTGACCTTGCTGTCATGGATATAGATCCAGTTGTCGGGGAACAAATCATCCGACTTGATCATCACCGCAACGGTCAGGAAATCGCGATAGCGCAGATTGTCTGCCTGGAGCGAGCAGGCCGGAAGCGGATGGATACGGGCGGCGAGTTCGCGCATCGGCGCCGAACTGATCACATGGCGCGCACGGATCACCGCTTCACCGCCATCGGCCTTTGTCGCGGTCATGCGCCAATTGCCGTCACCATCCTGGGCGAGTTGTTTGAAGCTATGCCCCATCAAAACCTGATTGCCTTTGGCGACCACGAAATCGCGGGCTGCATCCCACATCATTCCCGGGCCAAGCCGCGGATAGCGGAAGGTTTCGAGCAAGGTCTTCGTTTCCATACCGTCATTGGGTTTTTTATTGAGGCCCAGACTGCGTTTCAGCCCGTCCAGTACCGCAGCCCCGAGCGAGAGCCCCTTGATGCGCTGCGCTGCCCAGTCGGACGACATTTCATTGCAGGGCATGCCCCACACCTTTTCGGTGTAGGTCTTGAAAAAGATCGAATAGAGTTTCCAGCCAAACTGATTGGTCGTCCAATCTTCGAAACTGCGCACCTGTTTGTTGGGAAATGCCTTCGCCTTGACATAGCTTGCCATGCACAAGGTCGAACGGACGATGCCCAGATTGAAAAGCGCTTCAAAGGCACGCAGCGGATAGCTGTAAAATTTGCCTTCATAATAGATGCGGCTCATCCGCGGACGCTGGATGAAATCGTCAGGCAGGATCTCGTTCCACAGATCGACCACTTCTTTCGACTTTGAAAAGAAGCGGTGCCCGCCAATGTCGAAGCGATAACCGTCAACCTCTACGGTGCGGCTGATCCCGCCGACATAACGTTCATCTTTTTCGATGACCGTGACATTATAACCCTTTTTGGAAAGCAGATAGGCTGCGGTCAGCCCTGCAGGCCCTGCGCCAATGATGGCCACATCGGCGATATCGTTCTGGCCCCTGTGCATCGCTTCATTTCCTCCAGCGAATTGTGTTGCAGCAAGCTGTGAAGGAAATTGGTTAACAGCCGGTTACCCCGGGCTTCAGACGCCCGACAGCGACCGGTCCGCGCAATTATCTTGCTTTTTTCCGCAAGTTCGTCCAAAGGGCAAACCAAGCGCAGGCAAAAGCGGTGCATACCGCCCAAGCAACGGCAGCGTGAGAGGTTGATGACGACCTTCCGCCGTGCACCCGCCGAGCGCATCCTAGAGGCCACCTTTTTCACGCGGGGTTGTTTCCAAGGGGTTGGCATTTCGCCTTCCCTTACACCCGCCTTTGCGCCGTGCGCGGATCATCCGCGTGCGCGTATCTGGCCTGTATTGAGAGAATATAATGTCCTATTTTGACGAACTGGGCCTTGCCCAGCCTATCCTGAAAGCGCTTCATGCTTCGGGTTATGATACCCCGACGCCGATCCAGATGCAGGCGATCCCGCCGCTGATGGAAGGCCGCGACCTGTGCGGTATCGCGCAGACCGGTACCGGCAAGACCGCAGCCTTTGCGCTGCCCTCGCTCCACCATTTTGCAACCAACATCAAACCGCGCGTGCCTTATGGCTGCCGGATGCTGGTCTTGTCGCCGACCCGCGAATTGGCCGCACAGATTGCGGAAAAGTTCCGCGATTATGGCAAATATCTGGGCCTGACCGTCCAGTGCGTTTTCGGCGGCATGCCGATCTTCACGCAAAAGAAGAAGCTGCAGGCCGGCACCGACATTCTGGTCGCAACGCCCGGCCGCCTGCTTGACCTGATCGAACAGCGCGCGCTCAGCCTGAAAGATGTCGAGATCTTCGTTCTTGATGAGGCCGACCAGATGATGGATCTGGGCTTCATCCACGCGCTGAAGCGGATTGATCTGCTGCTCCCCAAAAAGCGGCAGAGCCTGTTCTTTTCAGCCACCATGCCCAAGGCGATTGCCGAACTGGGCAACCGTTTCCTGAACAACCCTGTACGTGTTTCGGTAACGCCTGCCGCGACGACGGCGGAGCGCGTCGATCAGCATGTCGTGTTCGTCAATCAGGGCGAAAAGCAGGCGCTTTTGAACCATCGTCTCAAGGATGAGAGCATCGACCGCGCGCTGGTTTTCACCCGCACCAAGCATGGCGCGGACCGTGTCGTCCGCCATCTGGCAGGGGCCGGCATCAAGGCCGCCGCGATCCATGGCAATAAAAGCCAGGGTCAGCGCACCGCCGCAATGCAGGGTTTCCGCAGCGGGCATCTGAAAGTGCTGGTCGCGACCGATATCGCCGCACGCGGTATTGATGTGCCCGGCGTCAGCCATGTCTTCAATTATGAACTGCCCAATGTGCCCGACCAATATGTCCATCGCATCGGCCGCACCGCGCGTGCAGGTGCAGATGGCATCGCAGTTAGCTTTGTCTCCGATGACGAACGTGGCTATCTGAAGGATATTGAACGGCTGACCAAAATCCGTTTGACGCAGATCGGTCTGCCTGAAGGTTTCCGCCAGATGGTTGCCGAAATGCCCAAGCCGGTAGTCGCCAAGCGCGAGGAAGAACCGCGCCGCCATGGCGGGCGTCCCGGCGGTGAGCGCCAGGGCCAAGGCCGCCCCGGTGCGCGCAAACCCCGTCCGCAGCGCGAAAGCCAGTTGATGAGCCGCGACGGCTATGGCCGCGACGAACTCACGGTCTCTGCACCGCGCGACGACAACCGTGCCCCGCGCGCCGACAACCGCCCGGGCCACAAGCGCGGCGGTCCGCCGATCAGCGGCGGTGGACAAGGCCGTGATGGCGAACGCCCGCGCAACTATGGCCCCAAGCCAGCGGGTCTCGGCAAGTTCAAAACTGCGGTAAAACGCGCGCGGTAAAACGCGCATCGCATATTAGAAGACCACAGTGCCGGGCCGTTTCGACGGGCTCGGCACTATGATATTCATTTACCTCAATGCCGGAAATGGCGCATCCCGGTGAAGACCATCGCCAACCCTGCCTCGTCAGCGGCAGCGATGACTTCATCGTCGCGCATCGATCCACCCGGCTGGATGACCGCCGTCGCCCCAGCCTCAACCGCAGCCAACAAGCCATCGGCAAAGGGGAAGAAGGCGTCGGACGCAACCGCCGAGCCCAGCGTGCGCGGCGCATCCCAGCCATAGGTTTCAGCCGCCTCGCGCGCCTTGATTGCGGCGATGCGTGCACTGTCGCGGCGGTTCATCTGGCCAGCGCCAATCCCTGCCGTTGCGCCATCCTTTGCATAAACGATCGCATTTGATTTCACATGCTTGGCAACCGTCCAAGCAAAGCGGCAATCGGCCAGTTCCTGCGCACTTGGCGCGCGCTTCGTTACCACTTTGAAATCGCTGTCAGGCACAAAGCCATTGTCGCGTGACTGGACCAGAAGCCCACCGGTAATCGGCTTGATCGCCAATCCGCCGCGCTTTGGATCGGGCAGGTCTCCGGTCAGCAGCAGGCGCAAATTCTTCTTCTTTGCAAACACGGCTTTCGCTGCATCGTCGGCTGCGGGTGCGGCAACGACTTCGGTGAAAATTTCGGTGATCGCTTCGGCGGTGGCGCCATCCAGTGGCCGGTTGACCGCAACGATGCCGCCAAAGGCGGACACGCTGTCGCATTCCAGCGCCATGCGATAGGCGTCGATCAACGTGTCGGCACTGGCAACACCGCAGGGATTGGCATGTTTGACGATCACTACCGTCGGCGGCCCATCACGGAATTCGCTGACCAGTTCGAGCGCGGCATCGGCATCATTATAATTGTTGTAGCTCAGTTCCTTGCCCTGCACCTGTTCGGCCTGGGCGATCCCCGAGCCATGCGGGCCGACGGGAAGATAGAGCGCCGCTTTCTGATGCGGGTTTTCGCCATAGCGCAGTTCGGAGGAGCGATAGCCATTCACCGCCAGCATGTCTGGGAAGGTCTGCCCTTGGTCAGCAAAGGCGAACCATTGGCTGATCATGCCGTCATAGGCTGCCGTCGCGGCATAGGCCTTGGCGGCACATTTGCGGCGGAAATCATAGCTGGTGGCCCCGCCCGATTCCTCCATCTCGGCGATCAGTTCGTCATAATCGGCTGGATCGGTCAGGATGGTCACAAAGGCATGGTTCTTGGCCGCGCTGCGCACCATTGACGGCCCGCCAATGTCGATATTCTCGATGATCTCGTCACGGCTTGAACCCTTGGCGACCGTCTGCGCGAAGGGATAGAGGTTGACGACGACCAGGTCGATCGCGCCAATACCATGGTCCTTCATCGCGGCGGCATGTTCCGCATTGTCGCGCACTGCCAGCAAGCCGCCATGCACCTTGGGGTGCAGGGTCTTGACGCGGCCGTCCATCATTTCGGGAAAGCCGGTAAGGTCGCTGATATCCATGACCTTCAGCCCCGCTTCACGCAGCGTCTTGGCCGTACCGCCGGTCGACACCAGTTCGACATTCCGCTTGGCCAGCGCATGGCCCAGTTCGACCAATCCGGCCTTGTCCGACACTGACAACAGTGCCCGTTTGATCTTCACTTCGCTCATTTTACCTTATCCTATGAAACGCAATGCCCAGCCGATGGTCATGCCGCCCTTGGGCGCGGTCACACCGATCACAAGCTGGCGGGTCGGGTGTGGCCGGCCCAGTTCATCCACCCATATGCTGTCGTCGACCTCGATCGTACCGAGGGTCGTGATGAAACTCCAACTGCTGCCATCGATCAGCCGCATCACCACGCTGCGCCGGTCGTCGGCCAGCAGCAATTCGATATCGGGGCCGAGATGGAAGCGCAAATGCGCGTCAACTTCTTCGCGCGACTTATATTTGGCATGCGGCAGCAGCGTGTCTTCGCCGCGCAATTCCATGCCATCCGAACGCTGGATCAGCACGCGGTTATGAACGAAGCCATAGACGCGGGCATAGCCATCATGATTGGCCTCAATCCGGGTCGCCCGGTCAATATCGCGCCGTTCAAGGCCAACCTCAACCACGCCTGCACCCAATTGCCCCTTGGCAAGAAGCGCGGTCGAGTTGCTGTCGTCCACACAGAGTGTCGAATGGGCAGCAGTGGTTCGCAAGCCGCGTGCTAGGGCCGCCGGAATGTTCGCGCCAACAAGGCCAGCCCCGCCGCAATTGATGATGATCCGCTGCTTGGCAAAGCTGAACTCGAAAGCCAGCGTCGAGGCGCAGCCGACCAGCGCCTGTTTCGCATGTGGCGGCGGGCCTGCATCAACAAGCAGCACAGCCTGCCCCGCGCTGACCCGTTGATAGCCCCAGTCAAGCGCTTGGCGCAGCGGACGGGCGCGCACGCCGCTCGCCGCGACCAGCGCCTCGATCCGTTCGGCATCGATATGGCCCGTGCCCTGCCATGCACCCAAACCGCCGTCGGAATGGGTCAGGCCAAGCAGTGCCGGAATATTGCGCGCCAATGTTTCGCTGATGCAGGCGGGGGCTTGTTCCTGCCGTGCGGCATAGCATTGGCGCAGCATCGACAGCAGTGCGATCAATTCCATCAACTGCTGCGGCGAACGCGACAGCACCCCGCCATCGGGGAAAACCAGATCGGCCAGAGCGGCTTCAAGGCCATGTTCGCCCATGGCACGACGCGCCTTGCCCTCTGGCAGCAGGAGCGAGGCGGCAAGCACGCCGACCCAGCCGCAGACACGATCAAAAGGGCTGGTTGCCCGGATCGCCGACTGATCCAGATGGCGCGCACTGCGGGCAAAATGGCTGAGGATCTTCGAACGGTAGATGATTTCGCTGTTCGAAAGCAAAAGCGGCGCATGGCTCGCCATATTCAGAAAGCGCCAGGCGCAATTATCGATCCGCCAGGCAGGCATGCGCGGCTTTTCGCCATTGGCCGTCAGCCAGCGCTCGGCAATCTCGGCAGCAATGGGCGCACCTTCACCGCGATTGGCTGCACAGGCCAGATCCCGCAGCCAATCAAAGCGGTGGATATAGTCGGCAAAGGCCGGCGGCAGTGACAGATTGTCATAGTCGATCGTCGCAACCGCCTGCTCCATATCCTGAAACAGAAATTTGCCGATGCGAATTGCGGTGCCACGGGCATGGTCCCCAGCAAGCGGATCGTCGGGCACCGCCAGCAATTTCATCGGCAGCTTGCCGGTGATCCGCATCTTGTGAAGCGGCGTGCGCCAACTCAGCTGATAGAGCATCAGCGACACCCTGGCGGCGAGATTTTGCGCACGCCCGACGGGGCGCAGCACGAGACCTTTGCCGCCTGCGATATCGTCAGGGCGGTCGGCGTCTGCCATCAGTTAGTGGGCCCGGCCCTCAGGGCAGCGATGTTGGCGGCATAGGCAGAAGGACCGCCCTTAAAGGTCGCGGTGCCCGCAACCAGAGTATCGGCCCCTGCTGCTATGGCGAGTGGCGCGGTTTCGGTCGTGATCCCGCCATCCACCTCAAGCCGGATATCCTTGCCGGTCTTGTCGATCATTTTGCGGATCGCCTCGATCTTGCGCAGCTGGCTGTAAATGAAGCTCTGTCCGCCAAAACCGGGGTTCACGCTCATCACCAGTACAAGGTCGATATCCTCGATCAGATAATCGAGCATTTTCGCCGGCGTGTGCGGGTTAAGGACGATGCCTGCTTGCTTGCCGAGTGACTTGATCAGTTGCACCGTGCGGTGCGGATGGGGGCCGGCCTCCGGATGGAAGGAGATGATGTCGGCGCCAGCGTCAGCAAAATCCTTCACATATTGGTCAACCGGCGAGATCATCAGATGGACGTCAAAGGGTTTCGCGCTGTGCGGACGAAGCGCCTTTACCACTGCCGGGCCGATGGTGATGTTGGGAACGAAATGCCCATCCATCACATCAACATGGATCCAGTCACAGCCGGCCTCATCAATGGCGCGTACTTCTTCGCCAAGACGGGCAAAATCGGCGGAGAGGATCGAGGGGGCGATACGGACGGGAGAGCTCATGCCTGCCGCTTAGCGGCACTGGCCTGCAGGGGCAAGGCGAGCACCCGGTTACGCACAGCTAATCCACTGATTTATCCACCAGCTTGTCGGGAAAACAGCCCAAGCATGCCGGTCGTGCCGTTAAGGGCTTCGATCTGACCGAACCCCAGCTTCTCGCCGACGCGCACCGAGGCATGATTTTCGATATCGATGATGCAGCGGATTTCACGGTCGGGCAGTGTCGCATCGGCCCATTGCAGCACCGCGGCCATCGCCTCGGTTGCATAGCCCTTGCCCCATGCTTGATGGCTGAAGGCCCAGCCGGCTTCGGGAAAGCCTGTCAGACCGGCAATGCCGCGCTCCATCTGTGCCAGCCCGCCATTGCCCAGAAAAGCACCAGTCGCACGGTCGCAAAAGGCCCAATAGCCATAGCCGAATAGCGACCAAAACCCTGCGCCTTGCACAAATTTGATCCAGCTTTCCTGCCGGCTGCGCGGTTCCGGGCTGATAAACTGGGTCATGCGCGGATCGCCCCAGGCAGCCGCATAGCCCTCCCAGTGGCGCATCGACAGCGGCTCGATGATCAGCCTTTCGGTGGTAAGGGTGGGCGCAACTGTCTGCATAACGCGTGTGGCCTTAACCTTTGCGCTGCAGGCAGGCGATGAAAAATCCATCAAGTCCGCCCTGTTCGGCAAGCATGCCCGGCAATGTCCGCACATAGCCGTCGGCAGGATCAATGCCGCTGGGTAGCAAGGCAGGGTCAATAGGGGCCTTGGTAAAATCACCATGCCGCGCAAGGAAGCCATCGGCCTGCGCCTCACCCTCTTCAGGTTCTAGCGAACAGGTCGCATAGACCAGCGTCCCGCCCGGCTTTACCCATGAAGCTGCGCGGTCGAGCATTGCGGCTTGCAGTTCAGCGAGTTCGGCGATCTGGCGCGGCCCGATGCGGTGCAGCACATCGGGATGGCGGCGGAAGGTGCCGGTCGCGGTACAGGGGGCATCAAGCAGCACGGCATCAAATTGCTTGCCCGGTTCCCATGAAAGCAGATCACCAATGTTGGATTTGGCGCTGAACCCGGTGCGTTCCAGATTGGCGGAAAGCCGCTCCATCCGTTTGGCCGATTTGTCGAGCGCGGTTACATCCCAGCCCTGGCTTGCAAGCTGCATTGTCTTGCCCCCGGGTGCTGCACATAGGTCAAGTGCTTCGCGATGATTGCCCTGCCCCAAGAGCCGTACCGGCAGGCTGGCCGCCAGATCCTGCACCCACCAGGCCCCTTCGGCAAATCCCGGCAGGCTCTCCACCGCAACCCCGCGTGCAAGCCGGACATGGCCCGGCGCAAGGCTTTGTCCCTCCAGCTTTTCGGCCCATTCAGCCGTCATCGCCGGATCAGAAATCACAAGATCGAGCGCCGGCGGTTCGGCAAGCGCATGGCGCGCCGCGGCAACAACCGGCTTGCCCCACGCCTTGTCCCACCGTGCAGCCACAAGCGGCAGCAGCGTCGGCATGTCTGGCAGGCTGGGCTGCAGCCGCCAGAGCGATCCAAGTACGCCATGGACCAGTCGCCGCGGCCCACCTTCCAATAGCGGCAGCGCGGTTGCAATCGCGGCGTGCGGCGGGGTGCCCAGACGCAAGATCTGCACGACCGCCATACGCAATACCATTCGCGCCTTGGCATCATCGGCAAGCGGCAGCCTTGTCTGGCTGTCGATCAAAAGATCAAGATCGGGAAGCCAGCGCAGCACCTCCTGCGCGATCGCGATCGCCAGCGCCCGGTCGGCGGGCAGCAGGCCCTTGGCAAATCCACTCGCCGCCTGATCCAGTGGCTGGCCGGTACGCAATGCGGCATCGAGCATGCGCAATGCAGTGCGGCGGGCGGCAAGGCCGGTAGCGGTCGTCGGACGGGTGTTCATTGCCGCGCCTTAGGCCGACTGGCAGGCAAAGTCACCCGCTGCTGTGGGCCGTCAAAGCCATGGCCCCCCGCTTTTGCGGGAACGGCATGGGAAGCAGCTTTCGCTTGGCCTTCACCCAAGCGGATCGAGCGCGCTGCGCCGCGGCGTCTTTGCAACCTGGCTGGCACCCATCTGCTCGGCAAGCAGTTGCAGTTCAGCGATACGGTTTTCGGTCGCCGGATGGGTCGAGAACATTTCCGAGACATGGGTCGGCACGATGTAAAGCTGTGCTGCCGAAGGGTTGCGCGCGCTTACCGGATTGGGGATGGTCTGCGCTGCCCGCGAAATCTTGGACAGCGCAGATGCCAGCGCCAGCGGGTTGCCGCTGATTTCTGCGCCTGTGCGATCCGCACCATATTCGCGGGTGCGGCTGATCGCGAGTTGGACGATCATCGCTGCAAAGGGCGCGATGAAAACGGCAAGTAGCGCGGCGAGCCCATTGCGGTCATTGCCCCGGAAGAATAGCCCGAAATTGGCGAGCATGGAGAGCGCACCGGCAATCGTTGCCACCATCGTCATGATCAGCGTGTCGCGGTTTTTCACATGCGCCAGTTCGTGCGCCATCACGCCTTCCACCTCTTCGCGGCCGAGCATCGACAACAGGCCCGTGGTTGCGGCGACGGCTGCATTTTCCGGATTGCGCCCAGTGGCAAAGGCATTGGGATGCGGGCTGTCGATGATGTAAACGCGCGGCACAGGCATGTTCGCACGGCGTGCAAGATTGGCGACCATGCCGTAGAAATTCGGTTCACTGCTCGCATCAACCTGACGCGCATTGTGCATTTTGAGGACGATTTTGTCGGCGTTCCAATAAGTGAACAGGTTCATGCCCGCCGCAACCAGCAGCGACATTATCGCGCCGCCAGATCCACCCAGCGTATAGCCCAAAGCCATAAACAGGGCGGTGAGCGCTGCCAGCAACATTGTCGTCTTGAGCATATTCATCTTGATATCCTTCGTTCGAGCCCCAATGTGGCCTCCAGCAATGACGCTTTCAAGAATAGCGTAAGGAACAAAGCCATGGGCCAGCGCCCGCTACATGTGAAACCGCCCGCTTATTTGTCGGAAAGCCCGCCCGTGCCAGAGCCCAAAGAGGTTGCGCACGTACCTCTCCCAGATGCGGAGCGCCCGGATCCTGTGCGCTATGGCGACTGGGAGTTGAAGGGCATTGCGGTCGATTTCTAAACTGCGCCGCCAAATTCAATCGAGCGGTTAAACAGCGCTTGCGCTTCTAATAGCGCCCATTATTGCTCCTTTTCGAAGAGGAGAGACAATGTATTATGCCGAGCTGCGCGCGGTGCGCGAAGAATTGATTGGTCCGGGCGGTCCGTTCGAGATTGTCGAGACCCAAGTGCGCGGCGTTCCGATCCGGACCTATAAAAACCAGCCGCCCAGCATTCGCGAATTGTGGCTCTCGACTGCGGCTTATGCCGACCGCCCTTACATCATCTATGAAGATGAGCGGCTGAGCTATGCGCAATCGCATCTCCAAGTAAACGCAGTCGCCGCCTGGCTTGCGGCGCAGGGCGTGCAACCCGGCGACCGCGTCGCCATTGCGATGCGCAACTATCCCGAATGGATGCTGATCTATTGGGCCTGTGTGTCGACCGGCATTGCTGCTGTGGGCATGAACGCCTGGTGGACGCCAGAAGAAATGGCCTATGCCTTGAAGGATGCAGAGCCCAAGGCGCTCTTCCTTGATAGCGAGCGCTTGGCCCGTTTGCGCGAGAAACCGGCCATGGCAGACGGCATCAAGCTGGTGGGTGTGCGCACCGGCGATGCGGGTGCGGATGTTACGTCTTGGGCTGATGTAATCGCGCAGGGCGGGGATATGCCGGCCGTTACGGTCGATCCCGATAGTGATGCCTGCATCTTCTACACCTCGGGGACGACCGGCTTTCCCAAGGGCGCACAGCTCACTCATCGCGGCTGCGTCGCCAACCTGTTCAGCATGATGTATTCGACGGCTTCTTCGGCACTGTCGTTACAGGCGGCGACCGGCGAGGCACCGCCTGCGGTTCCGCCGATCCCGATCACGCTGATTACGACGCCGCTATTCCATGTGACCGCCAATAATTGTGCGGCCTATGGCGCAACGGCACCGGGTGGGGCGATTGTACTTATGTACCGCTGGGAGCCGGGCGAGGCGTTGAAGGTGATTGAGCGGGAGCGGGTGACAGGTTTGAGCGGCGTGCCAGTGATGGCGCGCGAGCTCATTACCCATCCTGATTTTGACAAATATGACACATCGACTTTGCTGGCGATATCGGGCGGCGGCGCGCAGGTGCCACCCGACCAGGTGGCGAAGATCGACCATGCAATCCCGAGCGCGCGGCCAACCACAGGCTATGGCATGACCGAGACTTGCGGGATCATCACCGCGCTGGGCGGCGACTTTTTTGTCGACCGGCCCGACAGTGCTGGCCCGGCCATGCCGGTCTTTGAAGCAAAATGCGTTGATGATGCCGGCGATGAGGTACCTTTGGGTGAGCTTGGTGAATTATGGGTACGCGGCGCGCAGGTGATCAAGGGCTATATCAACCGGGCAGATGCGACAGCTGAGACGATCACTGATGGCTGGCTGCATACAGGCGACATTGCGCGGATGGATGAGGATGGCTTCATCTATATTGTCGACCGCAAGAAGGACATGGTGTTGCGCGGTGGCGAGAATGTTTATTGCGCCGAAGTTGAGGCGGTCCTCTACCGCCATCCTGCGGTTGCCGAATGCAGCGTGTTTGGCGTGCCCGACGAACGGCTGGGCGAGGAGGTGGCGGCTGCGGTCTATCTGAAGCCTGGCGAGACCGCACTGCCCGATGAGATCCGCGCCGAGATGGCCAAGCACACGGCCCGGCATAAGCTACCGCGCTATATGTGGATCCTCGAAGAACCTTTGCCGCGCAATGCGAGCGGCAAGTTTTTGAAGCGAGAACTGCGCGATAGGCTGGATGTGGGGTCGGCGGGGTAGCCCCTATTGTCTGGGCGGTTCAGGATTGTATGACAGCACGCTTGTGCATCAGGAGAGGTGCTGGAGCGACTGCGCCAGCTCTAATCCAATTTCCAACCGCGAGGCTGTAGCACCGCAATCTGCGACATGTTAGTCTCCGGCGGCAAGCTTCAAGGCTGTACCTTGCGCGTTTTTTGGCGCTTTGCCAATTGCACATCCGTTCGTTGCCCCGCCAACAGATCATCCATGCTGCTGGCGGCAGGTTAGGGGAAGAGGGTAGAAAGTGCCTGTCCACACCGCAGCGCGATGCGGCATGGTATCACAAACCGCTATTTTGCTTATGGATCAGTTGCAAGCGGAGTACTGCGCTCAAAGCCTCATAGGCTTGGGACCAAACTGATCATTCCTTTTAGATAAGAAATGTCCCTGCATCTTGGGGCCGTTGTGTAGCGCGCGCCCTTATCAAATCGGATCAGGCCGACGCTCTGAAATTTTGGCACATGTATTTACCCGGCTTTGTTAATCCGCATTATTGATTGTGTTCACCGTACCTCCGAAAGCGAGTGAGCAAAAAATACTACGAATATGACCGTAATACCCAAGGCATTTTGGAGTTTTTTCCTGATCAGCATTGGGTTTGGAGTTTTAATATTCAGATTGGCTGTAATGGATTTTTTGGGAAAGGAAAAATTAACCAACTCGCGAGCATTGTTAACCGGAATTTAAACGCAGCTTCGCGTTTGCGTTCAGTTAAAGGACTCCGGCACCATGATTAACCTTAGGCTAAAAAGTCAAAATCCGACCGTATTGACCGATGAAGTTCTCAATGGTGGCGCCGCCGCCGACGAGTTGTCAGGAGGTGAAGGCGACGACAGCCTAGCTGGCGGATCTGGAGATGATTACATCACCGGCCTGCAGGGGGACGATCGACTTTTTGGTGAAGCGGGCAACGACGTTTTGGAGGGCGCCGATGGGGACGACGTGCTTTCAGGCGGCTCTGGTAATGATGTGCTCTTGGGGAATGGCGGAAACGATAGCCTGACCGGCGGCTCTGGCAACGACATATTTGTCTTTGGCAATGGCGACACCGTTACCGACTTCAACATCGGAGAAGACCTGATTGACATCAGTCTTTTGGGCGTAACGGCCGACACTTTTACTGCATCAGTTTCGATCACTGCAGTTAACGGTGGCGCACGCATCACCATCAATGGTGAATCGATGATTCTTTTAAACATCGATCATTCGGCTTTGTCTGTGGCAAATTTCGGCCTCCAGATCGATGCAAACGCTCCAATAGTTGACGTGCCTGCGCCCCCGGTTGCAGATGAGATAGTTGACCAATCTATCCAGGGAACCAGTTCCTTTGACGAAATCTTTGGTGGCGAAGGTGATGACACCGTAGCTGGCGGATCTGGCGATGATTACATCGCAGGTCTGCAGGGTAACGATCAACTTTTTGGTGAATCTGGCAACGACGTTTTGGAGGGCGGCGATGGGGACGACGCACTTTCAGGCGGCTCTGGTAACGATCTTCTCTTGGGGGATGTCGGAAACGATAGCCTGACCGGCGGCTCTGGCAACGACATATTTGTCTTTGGCCATGGTGACACCGTTACCGACTTCAACATCGGGGAAGACCTGATTGACATCAGTCTTCTGGGCGTAACGGCCGAGAATTTTGCTGCATTAGTTTCGATCACTACAGTTAGCGGTGGCGCACGCATCACCATCGGTGATGAATCGATGATTCTTTTAAACATCGATGGTTCGGCTTTGACCGCGGCCAGTTTCGGCCTGCAGATCGATGCAAACGCTCCAATTGGAGGCCCGCCAACGTCTCCGGTTGCAAATGAGATCGTGGACCAGGCCATCCGGGGAAGCGGTGCTCTTGACGATCTCCTTGGTGGCGCAGGTGATGACACCATAGCCGGCGGATCTGGTGATGATTACCTCGCAGGTCTGCAGGGTGACGATCGACTTTTTGGTGGATCGGGTAGTGATCTGTTAGAGGGCGGCGAGGGCAACGACACGCTTTCAGGCGGTTCTGACAATGACTATCTCGATGGTAATTTAGGAAACGATAGCCTTACCGGTGGTTCTGGGAACGACATATTTGCCTTTGGCCATGGCGACACGATTACCGACTTCAGCATCGGAGAAGACCTGATTGACCTCAGTCTTCTGGGCGTAACGGCCGAGAATTTTGCTACATCAGTTTCGATTACTGCAGTTAATGGCGGCGCACGGATCACTATCGGTACTGAATCGATGATGCTTGCCAACACTGATAGTTCCGCGCTTACCTTGGCAAGCTTCGTTCTTCAACCAAGCGTCAATGAAGATACAGCCTGGATCTATAAGGTTGCTGCCGATGCCTTCAGCGATGTCGATGCCGACACATTTACCTACACGGCAACGCTCGCCAATGGCGACCCGCTGCCGGCTTGGCTCAGCTTTGTTGCGGCAACCCGTACCTTTAGCGGAACACCGTCTCAGGATTTCAACGGTAATATCAGCCTCACCGTCACAGCCTCAGATGGCAGCACAAGTGTATCGGATACATTCGTTCTCACCGTGAACCCGGTCGAAGACGAAGCAACCGGCACGCTTGCCGTCACCGGCACGGCTGAAGAAGGCGGCACCGTCAGTGCGGACCTTGTGGCAACCGATGCGGATGGCGCGGTTACGACCAGCTATCAGTGGCAGATCTCATCTGACGGCAGCAACTGGACCGACCTCTCGGGCGCGACGGCTGCAACCTATCAGATTGCATCGGATCAGAGCCAGGTCGGCCAGTCCCTGCGTGTGGTGGCAACAACCACCGATGCGCTGAACGGAACGACCGTGTTCACCAGCGAGCCGACTGCGGCGATCGCCAACGTCGAAGACGAAGCAACCGGCACGCTTGCCGTCACCGGCACGGCTGAAGAAGGCGGCACCGTCAGTGCGGACCTTGTGGCAACCGATGCGGATGGCGCGGTTACGACCAGCTATCAGTGGCAGATCTCATCTGACGGCAGCAACTGGACCGACCTCTCGGGCGCGACGGCTGCAACCTATCAGATTGCATCGGATCAGAGCCAGGTCGGCCAGTCCCTGCGTGTGGTGGCAACAACCACCGATGCGCTGAACGGAACGACCGTGTTCACCAGCGAGCCGACTGCGGCGATCGCCAACGTCGAAGACGAAGCAACCGGCACGCTTGCCGTCACCGGCACGGCTGAAGAAGGCGGCACCGTCAGTGCGGACCTTGTGGCAACCGATGCGGATGGCGCGGTTACGACCAGCTATCAGTGGCAGATCTCATCTGACGGCAGCAACTGGACCGACCTCTCGGGCGCGACGGCTGCAACCTATCAGATTGCATCGGATCAGAGCCAGGTCGGCCAGTCCCTGCGTGTGGTGGCAACAACCACCGATGCGCTGAACGGAACGACCGTGTTCACCAGCGAGCCGACTGCGGCGATCGCCAACGTCGAAGACGAAGCAACCGGCACGCTTGCCGTCACCGGCACGGCTGAAGAAGGCGGCACCGTCAGTGCGGACCTTGTGGCAACCGATGCGGATGGCGCGGTTACGACCAGCTATCAGTGGCAGATCTCATCTGACGGCAGCAACTGGACCGACCTCTCGGGCGCGACGGCTGCAACCTATCAGATTGCATCGGATCAGAGCCAGGTCGGCCAGTCCCTGCGTGTGGTGGCAACAACCACCGATGCGCTGAACGGAACGACCGTGTTCACCAGCGAGCCGACTGCGGCGATCGCCAACGTCGAAGACGAAGCAACCGGCACGCTTGCCGTCACCGGCACGGCTGAAGAAGGCGGCACCGTCAGTGCGGACCTTGTGGCAACCGATGCGGATGGCGCGGTTACGACCAGCTATCAGTGGCAGATCTCATCTGACGGCAGCAACTGGACCGACCTCTCGGGCGCGACGGCTGCAACCTATCAGATTGCATCGGATCAGAGCCAGGTCGGCCAGTCCCTGCGTGTGGTGGCAACAACCACCGATGCGCTGAACGGAACGACCGTGTTCACCAGCGAGCCGACTGCGGCGATCGCCAACGTCGAAGACGAAGCAACCGGCACGCTTGCCGTCACCGGCACGGCTGAAGAAGGCGGCACCGTCAGTGCGGACCTTGTGGCAACCGATGCGGATGGCGCGGTTACGACCAGCTATCAGTGGCAGATCTCATCTGACGGCAGCAACTGGACCGACCTCTCGGGCGCGACGGCTGCAACCTATCAGATTGCATCGGATCAGAGCCAGGTCGGCCAGTCCCTGCGTGTGGTGGCAACAACCACCGATGCGCTGAACGGAACGACCGTGTTCACCAGCGAGCCGACTGCGGCGATCGCCAACGTCGAAGACGAAGCAACCGGCACGCTTGCCGTCACCGGCACGGCTGAAGAAGGCGGCACCGTCAGTGCGGACCTTGTGGCAACCGATGCGGATGGCGCGGTTACGACCAGCTATCAGTGGCAGATCTCATCTGACGGCAGCAACTGGACCGACCTCTCGGGCGCGACGGCTGCAACCTATCAGATTGCATCGGATCAGAGCCAGGTCGGCCAGTCCCTGCGTGTGGTGGCAACAACCACCGATGCGCTGAACGGAACGACCGTGTTCACCAGCGAGCCGACTGCGGCGATCGCCAACGTCGAAGACGAAGCAACCGGCACGCTTGCCGTCACCGGCACGGCTGAAGAAGGCGGCACCGTCAGTGCGGACCTTGTGGCAACCGATGCGGATGGCGCGGTTACGACCAGCTATCAGTGGCAGATCTCATCTGACGGCAGCAACTGGACCGACCTCTCGGGCGCGACGGCTGCAACCTATCAGATTGCATCGGATCAGAGCCAGGTCGGCCAGTCCCTGCGTGTGGTGGCAACAACCACCGATGCGCTGAACGGAACGACCGTGTTCACCAGCGAGCCGACTGCGGCGATCGCCAACGTCGAAGACGAAGCAACCGGCACGCTTGCCGTCACCGGCACGGCTGAAGAAGGCGGCACCGTCAGTGCGGACCTTGTGGCAACCGATGCGGATGGCGCGGTTACGACCAGCTATCAGTGGCAGATCTCATCTGACGGCAGCAACTGGACCGACCTCTCGGGCGCGACGGCTGCAACCTATCAGATTGCATCGGATCAGAGCCAGGTCGGCCAGTCCCTGCGTGTGGTGGCAACAACCACCGATGCGCTGAACGGAACGACCGTGTTCACCAGCGAGCCGACTGCGGCGATCGCCAACGTCGAAGACGAAGCAACCGGCACGCTTGCCGTCACCGGCACGGCTGAAGAAGGCGGCACCGTCAGTGCGGACCTTGTGGCAACCGATGCGGATGGCGCGGTTACGACCAGCTATCAGTGGCAGATCTCATCTGACGGCAGCAACTGGACCGACCTCTCGGGCGCGACGGCTGCAACCTATCAGATTGCATCGGATCAGAGCCAGGTCGGCCAGTCCCTGCGTGTGGTGGCAACAACCACCGATGCGCTGAACGGAACGACCGTGTTCACCAGCGAGCCGACTGCGGCGATCGCCAACGTCGAAGACGAAGCAACCGGCACGCTTGCCGTCACCGGCACGGCTGAAGAAGGCGGCACCGTCAGTGCGGACCTTGTGGCAACCGATGCGGATGGCGCGGTTACGACCAGCTATCAGTGGCAGATCTCATCTGACGGCAGCAACTGGACCGACCTCTCGGGCGCGACGGCTGCAACCTATCAGATTGCATCGGATCAGAGCCAGGTCGGCCAGTCCCTGCGTGTGGTGGCAACAACCACCGATGCGCTGAACGGAACGACCGTGTTCACCAGCGAGCCGACTGCGGCGATCGCCAACGTCGAAGACGAAGCAACCGGCACGCTTGCCGTCACCGGCACGGCTGAAGAAGGCGGCACCGTCAGTGCGGACCTTGTGGCAACCGATGCGGATGGCGCGGTTACGACCAGCTATCAGTGGCAGATCTCATCTGACGGCAGCAACTGGACCGACCTCTCGGGCGCGACGGCTGCAACCTATCAGATTGCATCGGATCAGAGCCAGGTCGGCCAGTCCCTGCGTGTGGTGGCAACAACCACCGATGCGCTGAACGGAACGACCGTGTTCACCAGCGAGCCGACTGCGGCGATCGCCAACGTCGAAGACGAAGCAACCGGCACGCTTGCCGTCACCGGCACGGCTGAAGAAGGCGGCACCGTCAGTGCGGACCTTGTGGCAACCGATGCGGATGGCGCGGTTACGACCAGCTATCAGTGGCAGATCTCATCTGACGGCAGCAACTGGACCGACCTCTCGGGCGCGACGGCTGCAACCTATCAGATTGCATCGGATCAGAGCCAGGTCGGCCAGTCCCTGCGTGTGGTGGCAACAACCACCGATGCGCTGAACGGAACGACCGTGTTCACCAGCGAGCCGACTGCGGCGATCGCCAACGTCGAAGACGAAGCAACCGGCACGCTTGCCGTCACCGGCACGGCTGAAGAAGGCGGCACCGTCAGTGCGGACCTTGTGGCAACCGATGCGGATGGCGCGGTTACGACCAGCTATCAGTGGCAGATCTCATCTGACGGCAGCAACTGGACCGACCTCTCGGGCGCGACGGCTGCAACCTATCAGATTGCATCGGATCAGAGCCAGGTCGGCCAGTCCCTGCGTGTGGTGGCAACAACCACCGATGCGCTGAACGGAACGACCGTGTTCACCAGCGAGCCGACTGCGGCGATCGCCAACGTCGAAGACGAAGCAACCGGCACGCTTGCCGTCACCGGCACGGCTGAAGAAGGCGGCACCGTCAGTGCGGACCTTGTGGCAACCGATGCGGATGGCGCGGTTACGACCAGCTATCAGTGGCAGATCTCATCTGACGGCAGCAACTGGACCGACCTCTCGGGCGCGACGGCTGCAACCTATCAGATTGCATCGGATCAGAGCCAGGTCGGCCAGTCCCTGCGTGTGGTGGCAACAACCACCGATGCGCTGAACGGAACGACCGTGTTCACCAGCGAGCCGACTGCGGCGATCGCCAACGTCGAAGACGAAGCAACCGGCACGCTTGCCGTCACCGGCACGGCTGAAGAAGGCGGCACCGTCAGTGCGGACCTTGTGGCAACCGATGCGGATGGCGCGGTTACGACCAGCTATCAGTGGCAGATCTCATCTGACGGCAGCAACTGGACCGACCTCTCGGGCGCGACGGCTGCAACCTATCAGATTGCATCGGATCAGAGCCAGGTCGGCCAGTCCCTGCGTGTGGTGGCAACAACCACCGATGCGCTGAACGGAACGACCGTGTTCACCAGCGAGCCGACTGCGGCGATCGCCAACGTCGAAGACGAAGCAACCGGCACGCTTGCCGTCACCGGCACGGCTGAAGAAGGCGGCACCGTCAGTGCGGACCTTGTGGCAACCGATGCGGATGGCGCGGTTACGACCAGCTATCAGTGGCAGATCTCATCTGACGGCAGCAACTGGACCGACCTCTCGGGCGCGACGGCTGCAACCTATCAGATTGCATCGGATCAGAGCCAGGTCGGCCAGTCCCTGCGTGTGGTGGCAACAACCACCGATGCGCTGAACGGAACGACCGTGTTCACCAGCGAGCCGACTGCGGCGATCGCCAACGTCGAAGACGAAGCAACCGGCACGCTTGCCGTCACCGGCACGGCTGAAGAAGGCGGCACCGTCAGTGCGGACCTTGTGGCAACCGATGCGGATGGCGCGGTTACGACCAGCTATCAGTGGCAGATCTCATCTGACGGCAGCAACTGGACCGACCTCTCGGGCGCGACGGCTGCAACCTATCAGATTGCATCGGATCAGAGCCAGGTCGGCCAGTCCCTGCGTGTGGTGGCAACAACCACCGATGCGCTGAACGGAACGACCGTGTTCACCAGCGAGCCGACTGCGGCGATCGCCAACGTCGAAGACGAAGCAACCGGCACGCTTGCCGTCACCGGCACGGCTGAAGAAGGCGGCACCGTCAGTGCGGACCTTGTGGCAACCGATGCGGATGGCGCGGTTACGACCAGCTATCAGTGGCAGATCTCATCTGACGGCAGCAACTGGACCGACCTCTCGGGCGCGACGGCTGCAACCTATCAGATTGCATCGGATCAGAGCCAGGTCGGCCAGTCCCTGCGTGTGGTGGCAACAACCACCGATGCGCTGAACGGAACGACCGTGTTCACCAGCGAGCCGACTGCGGCGATCGCCAACGTCAATGACGCGCCCATCGTCTCTGCCGTGATTGCCGATCAGGTCAGTGCTGAGAACACAGCCTGGAGCTATACGGTTCCGGCAGGCACGTTCACGGATGTCGATGGCGATACGCTTACCTACACAGCAACGCTGGCCAATGGTGACCCGCTGCCGACATGGCTGAACTTTAATGCAGCAACCCGCACCTTCTCGGGCATGCCGCCGTTCAACTTTACCGCCGATTATAGTCTGGCCGTCACAGCCTCAGATGGGAGCACAAGCGTATCGGATAGTTTCGTTCTCACCGTCAATGCGGTCAACAACGCACCGGTAGTTGACGTGCCAGTGCCGCCTGCTGAACCGCCGCCGCCTGTTGTTGACGTGCCAGTACCGCCTGCTCAACCGACGCCGCCGCCCGTTGTTAACGTGCCAGTGCCGCCTACTCAACCGACGCCGCCGCCCGTTGTTGACGTGCCAGTGCCGCCTACTCAACCGACGCCGCCGCCCGTTGTTGACGTGCCAGTGCCGCCTACTCAACCGACGCTGCCACCGACCTCATCAGAAGTTTCCATTGACCCTAAAGTTAATACGGCCGGAACGAAACGTGCTGACACGCTTACAGGCACTTCCACTGATGACCAATTATTTGGCAAAAAGGGCAACGACAGTCTTTTCGGTATGCTTGGAAACGACAAACTCGACGGCGGAAAGGGTCATGATAAACTATGGGGTGGTCAGGGCAATGACACATTGCTTGGCGGAAACGGCAATGACTATCTTGATGGTGGCGCCGGCGCAGACACCCTAACCGGTGGCAAGGGGAAGGATACCTTCAAATTTGGTGCTGGGGATAGTGTATTGGATTTCCAGTCCGGGACAGATCTGATTGACCTACAAGGCTTTGGAGTCACTGCTGCGAACTTCAACGAAAAAGCTAAAATTGTGAACGAGGGAGGAGCAATAAAATTGCTTGTGGGCGAAGCTACTATGAAAATTTTTGGCTCCAATTCTATTGATGTCGATGATTTTATATTCGGAGCGGAGAATGATATAAGTAGCTTGTTGAACGAAGTATTACCTATCGTAAACAGCGCCGACACCAGTGGCGGTGATATGAAAGGTGGCGGTGATATGAAAGAGGGTGTATCCGTTGCTGAACCAGACAATGATGATGAAAAAATCGGCGTCTCATATGGTTATATTGACGCTCCATTTGGCTGGGGCAATATTCCGCAATCGGATTTCGCCATACCCTTAATCTAGGCTCAGGCCCTATTGAATTGCTTGCGAGAGTAACGATGCGTTGATCCATCAGCAGCGCCAGAGAGGCGCTGCCGATGGATGTTCCATTAATGCGGAACCCTGCGCAAATGCGCCGGATTGAACCGTATTTCCTGTTGTTGCAGGGCATTCCGCAGGTTGATGACCGCGGGATCATGAGCGACATGATCTTTGTGATTAGGAACGGACTGCGCTGGCGAGATGCGCCATCCGCCTATGGACCTCACAAGACGATCTAAAGCCGGTTCATCCGCTGGAGCCGTCTGGGCGTGTTCAACCGGATCTTTGCCGAGCTAGCAGCCAAGGGTAGCAAGCCAGACAGGCTGATGATCGACGCCACCCATCTAACGGCGCGCCGGACGGCAGCAAGCCTGCTAAAAAAGGACTCACCCGACTTATCCGTCGTTTGCGTCGCGTAGGACGGCCCGACTTATCCGTCGTTTGCGTCGCGTAGAACCGCCCATATTATCGGGAATTTGCACGCATTTCCGCCGATTTTGCGCTCTCCCTGGCCCACTAACCGTGCCTAAATTCCCTGCTGCGATTGCAGGGAATTGCAGGGAATTTTTTGCGCGCTTTGCAGGGAGTTTTCTTGTGTGTCGCAGCGAGATTTTTGCGCTCTTGGCAAGCGGGCGCGCCATCGGCGCTGCCTGGTTGGTAGCATGGCGGCGCTAGGGGGATCGAGCCGGCTGCACGCCATCATGAAGATCGAAGGCCACAGAGCCAGCGCTAGCAAGGATAAGCGCAACGGCAGACAAAGCCTGCCCTATTGTTGGATAGGGCTGCAGCCCTTTCCCCTCGGGGCGTGGGGTAGTACTAAGCGACTATAAGAGGGGGCAGCGTTGAAGCTGCCTTGTAGCTAGAAGGCTATTGTCCTGCACGCCATAGACCAGAATCGCGCCAGGCTTTAGGATTTCGGCAGTTTTGCGTTGGTTTTGTCCTGCCTACGGCAGCGCAAGGTAGCGCCGCAGCACATGTTCCAAGCGGCTTTGCGGTTCGCGCATGAGATAGCTTCCCGTCTATTAAAAAGGGACTCAGCCCCCTCACGTGATCGAAGAGCGGGCACCTAATTGGCATAGCGGTGAAAAGCCCTGCCCCCCTGCTATCCATACAGAACCATTAGGTATCGGAAATATATGAATTTTCTGGCCCTTGAACATGGCTAGGAACAGGTTTTTACGGCAGCCAATCCGTGCCCGCCTTTATGGCCGTAGTGAGGGGAGAAAAGGGCATTGCGCACACGCTTTACCCCCAATTGCACCCATTTGACCCGATTTTGGGGGTCTGAAGGGGCTATTTTGGCCTCAAATGGTCCCATTTTGGAGGAAAAAAGGGGGTAAAATCGCCCAAAATACCCCTCCAAAATGGACCTTTGTACCTGTTTGACCATGCGTCTTCCGCACTTTTTGAGAAGATGTGCGCAGACAGGCATATATGCAGGCTTAGTTATAATGCTTTGACATATATCCTTTTAGAATATATCAAATGCAAATGTTCCAAGACTCGTCCCCTTTGCACAGCGATTTATCTGATTTTCCGCGCCCCAATCTCACGGTCGACCTCATCCTCATGACGATCGAAGAGGATGCCTTGCAGATTTTGATGCTCGAGCGCGGCAGCGAACCCTTTAAGGGGCATCTGACCTTGCTGGTGGCTTTGTGCATCCGGCAGAAACGCTCGATGATACCGCCAAGCGGGTGCTGCAGGACAAAGCGCATCTTGTGAATTTGCCGGTCGAGCAGCTTTATAGCTTCAGCGATCCAAAGCGCGATCCGCGCGGTTGGGTGGTTAGCGTTGCCTATTTTGCGCTGGTGCCTTTTGCCAAACTTGAGGAAGCGCCGGCAGCGATGAAGGGCTCGCGCTCTTACGTGTTGCTTATGATGGTGGGGCTGATGATGGTGAGGCTGATCATAAAGATGCCGGCTCCTGCACCCTCTATCATGGCAATATAAAGGGGCGGATCGGCTTTGATCATGAGCAGATGATCCGGCTCGCGGTCGATCGCTTGCGCGGCAAGCTCGATTGGTCAACGCTCGCTTTCGGTCTGCTGCCCAAACGCTTCACTCTATATGAGCTCCAATGCGTGCATGAGGTGATCCTTGGCCGCAAGCTCAACAAGGCTTTCTTCCGCAAGAAGATGCTTGCGCAAAAATGGGCTGATGGCAGCTCTCTTTTTGCAACGGGGATCGTCACGACCGGCCGCCAGCACAGGCCTGCTGAACTTTTTGAACTGCGCCGCGATGCGCAAGGCAATGAAGCTCCATGAATTTGCGCACCAGTCAAAGCCATCCATTACAAATCGCCAATATCCAGCTGCCCGATGGGCTTGGCCGGATCGGTATCACCTTCTGCCCTGGCAAATATCAGCCAGCCGCCATGACCGGCGGCTGGGCGCGTGATCTCGACAGTGATTTAGCAGCCATCCAACATTGGGGCGCGAGCGCCGTGGTGAGCCTTATCGAGCCTCATGAAATGCAGGCCCTTCACGTGCCGCATCTGGGCGAGGCGGTTACCCAGCGCAATATGCATTGGTATCATCTGCCCATCACCGATGTCTCGGTGCCCGATGCGCAATTTGAGGCGCAATGGCAGCGCGCCAGTGCAGAGCTAAGACACATGCTGCATGCAGGCTTTTCTGTGCTGGTCCATTGCAAGGGCGGGCTTGGCCGTGCCGGAATGATCGCGGCAGCATTGCTGGTCGAACTGGGTGAGCCTGCGCCGAGCGCCATTGCCCGCGTTAGGCAGGCGCGGCCCGGCGCCATCGAAACCCGTGCTCAAGAGGCATATGTTACTGGCCTTAGCGCATTAGGCTTTTCCAGCCCCGATCAAAGCGAAGCGGCCTGTGCCGACCGGGCGCGCGGTGCGCTCTTAGGTCTAGCTGTGGGTGATGCCCTTGGCACCACGCTTGAATTTTCACGTCGGGATAGCGCACCCTTTTTAAGCGATATGGTCGGCGGCGGTCCGTTCAGGCTTGAGGCTGGACAATGGACGGATGATAGCGCGATGGCGCTCGCGCTTGCTGACAGCCTCCATGAGCAGGGCGGCCTAGATGAGGCCGATCTCATGGCGCGCTTTGTCGATTGGCATGAAAATGGAAGCTATAGCTGCACGGGGGCGCTGCTTCGATATTGGGATTACAACGCGCGCAGCGTTGAGCCGTTGGAAGGCGAGCGGCAACCCATTGGCCGGATCAACGGCTCCGGATAGCGCCGGCAATGGCAGTCTGATGCGGCTGGCGCCCATTGCGATCCGCTATTGGCGTGACCGGCCATCCTTGCGGCATGCAGCGGCACAGCAAAGCCGAACAACCCATGGCGCACCTCAGGCGATCGAGGCTTGTGTCGAATATGCCGAATTGCTCAGCGATGCGATTGCGGGCGTGCCGCGTCATGAGCTGTTGGGCGGCCGCAAGATCAAGGGCGATGCGGTGATTACCAAAATCCTTGGCGGCGCTTGGCGCGGCAAGGCGCGGAGCGAAATCGCTGCATCGGGCTATGTGGCGCACAGCCTGGAAGCGGCATTATGGTCTGTTGGGCGCAGCGGCAATTATCGCCAGGCCATATTGAGCGCTGCCAATCTTGGCGATGATGCTGACACGACGGCTGCAATTGCCGGCCAATTGGCGGGCGCGATTGAAGGCGCAGACGCAATACCGGCGGCTTGCTCCAGAAACTTGCCTGGCGCGAACGGCTGACCGCTGCGGCAGACCGGCTATTTGCGGTAAGCTAAGGCGAGATAGCTTTCTCAGTCACATGATAGTTCAAGTTTTACAGGAATATACAACAACCCCGGATTGGCGGGCTGAGTTTAAGCGTCTTGAAGGCGCTTATGCGCCTTCAACGATCAAGGCCTATTATATCGATGTCGGCGATTTTGAAAAATGGTGCGCCGCTAAAAATGTGGCCATGTTGCCCGCATCACCGTCTACCGTCTGCGCCTATCTGGAAGACATCGCCCCCTATCTGGCGGTGGCGTCGGTAAGGCGGCGGCTTTATGCAATCAGCCGCTGCCATCAGCTGCTGCGCCTTCCTGATCCAAGCCGCGATGAAGATGTGCACCTGTCGATACGGCGGATCATGCGCGCCAAACATTGCCGGCCCCAACAGGCCAAGGGGCTGACCCAGGAATATCTTACAAAATTTCTGGAGGTGCAGCCCGATACGCCATGGGGGTTGCGCAATCGGGCGCTCATCTCCCTGGGCTATGACATATTGGCGCGCCGCTCAGAGCTGGTGGCGCTGATGACCGATGATATTGAGGAACGTCATGACGGCACATTGCGCCTGATCATTCGCCGGAGCAAGAATGACCCCTTTGGTATGGGGCGCCTCGCATTCACTTCGAAACGCAGCCGCGATCTGGTCGCTGAATGGCTCGACTGGCGCGGGCCCTATATCGAACCGCTCTTTTGTGGGATCTACCAGAATAGAGCCATTAACCGGGCCTTGAGCGCAGACAGCGTCAAGCTCATCATCAAGCATAGTGCACGCGAATGCGGGCTGGAGGCAGTCGAAGCAGAAGCATTCAGCGCCCACTCGCTGCGCGTCGGCGCGGGCTCAGGATCTCTTACGCAACGGCCATGATACCGCGGCGATCATGCGCGCAGGCGGCTGGAAGTCATTGGAAGTGCTGGCCCGCTATCTCGAATTTGCGGAGCATAAGTGTGGGAAGTGCCTACCTGAAGGGGACACGAACCCATGATCTTTCAATGCTGCTGATAAAAACAAGGAAAATGTAAATTCGTCATTGAGTTAAATTAACCTACAAAGGCTCTTGCGGTAGCGCCTCCAGCTATTCTAAATAGGTAGGATGTCTTAAATCTATATTCGAAATCTGGAAAAGCCGAAGATCGGCGATCGCAACGCAGCTTGCATCCAAATTCGATAGGAAACGGAAATATTGTGTCGAATAATTCTATTGATAATCAGAATGATGTAGAATTATTTTTTAACAAGAATAATCTTGAAGAAGATAATGAGCGGCTGCTTCCGCCCATCCTTTTACAATATTGGCAAACCGCCCGCAGATGGCGGTGGGTGCTGTTTTCCATCATTTTGGCAAGCTTGGTTATAGGCTTAGTCGTCACTTTGATTTCAGCGCCGCTTTACACATCGCGCGCGCAGGTCGAAATTAGCCGGCAGCAAAAAAATGTCACAAAAGTCGAGGGCGTGGAGGCTGCAGAGGCTGGGCGCGACCTCGAATTTTACGCAACCCAGTATAAATTATTGGAAGCGTTTCTCTGGCGCAGCGCGTAGAGAAATCGCTTAAGCTTGCGAATGATGATAGTTTTTTTGAAAACCATGGCGTGAAGCCATCGGAAAAGGCGGCCGATCGAAAGCGCCAAGCAGTTGGACTTCTTCGGACAAATATCGAGATCGCGCCAATTCGAAATTCTCGCTTGGTGGATGTGGTTTACACAAGCCGTTCGCCGGCGATGAGCGCAAAAATTGCCAATGCTTGGGTACGCGAATTTATTGCTTCCAATATGGACCGCGAGTTCGCATCCACTGCCGATGCGCGGCAATTTCTGGAACGCCGTTTGGAATTCTTGCGCGTAAGGCTTGAAGAGTCGGAACGGAATGCGACGCTTTATGCATCCAACAAAGATATCGTCGCGCTTGACATAACCCGCGACGCCGACGGGAAAACCCAGACACAGCGCACCTTGGCGTCGGCTAAGGTGGAAGCGCTCAATCAGGCGCTGATCGAGGCGACCAATCAACGCATCGCTGTTGAAAGCCGCACAGGATCGGGCAGCAACAATTCTAGCGAAGTGATCGACAGCCCGACAATTTCGAGCCTGCGCCAGCGTCAGGGCGAAGTTGAAGCCGAGCTTGCCAAAACGCTCGCATATTTTGAACCCGAATATCCGGCAGCAAAGCATTGCAGGACCAATACAATGCTTTGGGCCGCGCGATCACACGCGAGGAACGACGTCTTCGCGCCAATCAGTCTCAGGCCTATCAGGAAGCGTTGAGCCGTGAACGCCAGGTGGCCGCACAATTTAATGCGATGAAGCAGGATCTCGACCGTCAACGGCGCGATACCATTCAGTTTAACATTTATCAGCGCGAGGCGGACACCAACCGCGAGCTTTATGATGCACTGTTGCAGCGCTATAAGGAAATTGGTGTTGCAGGATCCGTAGGTGCAAGCAACATTGCCGTTGTTGATCAAGCAGAACCCTCAACATCGCCTTCTGCCCCCAAATTGTCGGTGAACCTTGGCATTGCCTTACTTATCGGCATTGGCCTAGCTTTGGCAGCCGTGTTGGCCTTGGAACAAATCGACGAAGGCATTCGCAGCCCTGCTGATGTTTGGCACCTTCTGAAACTGCCGCTCTTGGGCAATGTTCCTCTGACGGGTGGCGATCCGATGGACGAACTTGCGGACGTAAAATCGCGAATATCAGAATCCTATTTTTCCATACGATCGGCCTTGGCATTTTCTACGACACATGGATTGCCAAGCTCGCTGGCCGTGGTTTCAACGCAGCCAAGTGAGGGTAAATCAACAACTGCGGCCGCCTTGGCGACCATCATTGGGCGAACCGGCAAATCTGTGCTGTTGGTCGACGCAGATCTTCGCTCTCCGTCGGTGCACCATCTCATGGAAGTACCCAATGTGCGGGGCTTCAGCAATTTGCTGACTGGTGATGATGATGTGCAGGCCTGCCTGACCAAGACATCGCTCAAGGGACTGAGCGTGATGCCGACCGGTCCATTGCCGCCAAGCCCCTCTGAATTGCTGAGCAGTGATCGTTTGGCAGAAGTGATTGCAATGCTGTGCACAGAATTTGATCATGTGATCTTTGACGCGCCGCCGGTGCTTGGCCTTGCCGACGCCCCATTGATTGGCCGGGCGGTCGAAGGCTCAATTTACGTCATCGAGCCTGGTCGTGCACCCGTACGCGGCATCCGCTCAGCGATACAGCGGATCCAAATGCTTGGAGGCGTCCTCTTCGGGGTAATTGTCACCAAGATCGACCTGACGCGTCAGCATTATGGCTATTCCTATGGCTATGGTTACGGTTATGGCTATGGTTATGGTTATGGCGATGGATACAGCTATGGCTCCAATCGCAAAGACAATAGCGATGAGCGAGACGCAGCTTGAATTGCGCTTTCTCGGCCTAAAGGCTAATACCCCTCGGCGAAGCTAGGGAGAGCCGCAATGGCCAGCAGGCATAAAAAGGGCATCATCCATCGCCTCTTCCGGTCGATGGTGAAGGGAATAGCTAAATATTATGGCAGAACATTCTTCTGCCGCAGAGGCGAACATCAGCCACTAAAGCGAAGCAGTTTCTGGGTCGATGGCCATTGGCATAGCCAGTGTCGCAATTGCGGCATATCAATGACCCGAATAAAGAAGAGGAAATGGATAATCGCTGAATAAAGTGAGATCCAGTCCCAAATATAGCCGGCCAATTACGAGTAGCGACTTTGCTTAAAATTTATGGCTATATCATGATAATCATAGTTGATTTTTATAAACCATTGCACATATGAAAAAACGTCTCCTGCAGTTGGTCGCATGCAAATTCAGGTCTATATTTTATATATATTGCTCACTGCAGGTCTCACTTATGGACTTTCCGTAAATGGTGAGCGGATCGGGCATGCGCTGCGCCTCATGGACATGCCCAATGCTCGCAAATTGCATCAACGCGCGACGCCCTTATTAGGCGGCCTCGCTCTACTCATTGTCTTTCTGCCTATTTCCTTAGCCCTTGCCAGCCAGGTTAATGGCGGCGTCTTCTCAAGGCCTGGGATCATCTGGACGTTAAGCGTGGCAGGCATGGCCTTGGTTGGTATATTGGACGACCGGCACTCAATATCGCCGCGGACAAGACTATTTGCTTCAGCGTCGATATTTGCGCTGGCCGCCTATGCCGATCCGGCATTCAATGTCCGTGTGCTGGATTTCGAATATCCAAATTTGATGATCGGCTTAGGTCCCAAAACGGTCGCAATCTTGTTCACTGTACTGTGCTGTGTTGGCCTCGTTAATGCAGTGAATATGGCGGACGGCAAAAACGCGCTCGTTATCGGTCTCTGTCTGGGCTGGCTGTTCCTCATAACGCCGCGCGCGCCAATCACGCTCATTCCCTATATAGGCCTGCTCGTTGCCACTTTGGCCGTGCTTCTGGCTTTCAATAAGGATGGCAAACTCTTTTTAGGGGATGGCGGCGCCTATGGCCTTGCAACCGCCTTGGCGCTTCTCACCATCGCAATTTACAACAGACCTGGCGAGCATAGCACGCGTGCAATATCTGCCGATGAAATCATGATATTGTTCGCCGTTCCG
The DNA here is from genome assembly GCA_035196065.1 of Sphingobium sp. Lineage (NCBI taxonomy): Bacteria > Pseudomonadati > Pseudomonadota > Alphaproteobacteria > Sphingomonadales > Sphingobiaceae > Sphingobium > Sphingobium sp. The sequence goes on along the minus strand of CP136575.1, from coordinate 766,966 downwards.
GTTTTGGATGCCTTCCGATTGTCATGGAAGCGTATGCGTCGAGGCCAATCTCCCATGGCGGCGGATCGCGACCATCTCCATCACCATCTTCAGGATCGATTTGGCTGGCCGAGAGGACTATTTGTTTACTGGTTCGTGGCGCTCGCGCCTGCAACTGTATATCTCAACTTCCTATAAATTTGATCGGCAGGCTCACGCTTGGGCGTGAGGTGCATGCTGGAATTCGGGAATAATTCCAGAGAGTATCTCAATAGCACGCGCCGCCGAATTGCCCTCAATCGCCTCATCTAATTGCTGCAAGGCAAGCTCCAACTCTGCACATGGCGGCGTTGGCTCATGCGCTTTCATGATCAATGGGTGCGACGTTGTTGAAGGCGAATTGCCTATCAACAATTCTTCATAGAGCTTTTCGCCGGGCCGCAATCCTGTCACCCTGATCGCGACATCACCGGCGTGGCCATCCTGAGATTTTACACTCAGCCCGCTAAGCTCAATCATGCGAACCGCGAGATCATAAATGCGAATAGGCTCGCCCATGTCGAGCACAAATACATCGCCGCCTTCCGCCATTGCACCGGCCTGAATGACAAGCTGTGCAGCCTCTGGGATCGTCATAAAGTAACGCGTGACGTCCTTATGGGTCAGGGTAATAGGCCCACCCGCTGCTATCTGTCGCCGGAACAAGGGCACAACCGATCCACTTGAGCCCAACACATTTCCGAACCGCACCATCGAGAAACAGGTGGAAGGGTTGGACTTCGCCAACGACTGCAAAACCATTTCAGCGAGGCGTTTGGTGGCACCCATTACATTGGTTGGGCGCACTGCCTTATCCGTGCTCACAAGAACAAAATTGGTGGTGCCATGTTTAATTGCCTGCTGCGCAACGGTTCTTGTTCCAAAGACATTGTTGCGCGCGCCCTCGGTCGGATTGGCCTCCACCAAGGGGACATGCTTATAGGCTGCGGCATGAAAGACCGTGTCTGGCTTATAGCGTGCGAATGCATCCGCCACGCGGACAGCATCGGCGACCGATGCCAGCCAGGGTATGATATCAACGTCAATTTCGTGAGAGCGAGCGAGCGCAGTCAATTCCTGTTCGATCGCGTAAAGATTATACTCGCCATGCTCGAACAATATGAGCTGTGCGGGTTTTTGCCGAACAATCTGGCGGCAAAGTTCGCTGCCAATCGACCCACCTGCGCCAGTTACAAGGATTCTTTGGCCTGTGATCGATTTGCTGATCAGCGCTGGATCGGGCGGCACCGGATCACGGCCCAATAGATCTTCAATCTGCAGGGGACGAAGGTCGCTAATCGTGACCTTCCCATCAGCCAGTTCAGCTATGCCGGGCAGAGTTCGGACAGTGACCTTTTGACCACGCAAGCGGTCAACAATCTCCTGCCTATGTTGCCGCGTCGCCGAAGGGATCGCCAAGAGAACGTCACTTACCTCGAGGCTCTCGATTAGGTCGGGCAGTTCTTCAGGTGGGTAAATGGTTTTGCCATTCAGATTGCTGCCCCACATGCTCCTGTCGTCGTCAAGAAATCCAACCACGCCCAGTTCGGCACTGCTGGATAGACCTGCCTCCAACTGCCGCCCTGCAGAGCCAGCTCCATAAACCAGAACCCGCCGGCGATTCCCGCCTTTCAATATTGTGTGATAACCGTCGCCAAGCCAAAGGCGGGCAAAGGCGCGTGACGCCCCAATCGCCAAAAACAACAAGATCGGCTGCAAGACCCCAGTCGTGCGAGGAACGAGGAAAAGTCCTAAAACACTGAAGATCAGGGCATATCCGACCCCATATAGGATGCACGCCCAAGCGACACTGCTCAGCGCATGCCAGCCCACGTATCGGAATATAGCCCGGTAAAGGCCAAAGCGTACGAAAATAGGCAAAGCCAGCAGGATTGCCACTGCATAGGATAGCCATTGGTTTCCTTGAGGAAAAACCCAGTCATCAAGCCGTAATCGGTACGCCAGCGCAACGGTGGCGATGCAGAGCAGGATATCAACGCTCATGGCTAGCGCACGCTTGGCCGGGCGCGGAAGGGCGATCAATCGATCTCCGAAGGCGACATCTGTCAGCATAACGGCACGGCATGTAGCCGAGCGCTCCGATTAGTACAACCTATCGACGCTTCGCGTTTTACAAGCGGATTTGTAAAAAAGAAAATCACTAAATACAAATTAAATTATGATAAATGTAAATATATTCAAATTAATGTAAAATTTCTCAATTGAAGACCTTTAATACAAACTTAACTGTAAAGTTTGCATAGAGATTCATTTTTATTTAGAAGAACTCCAAATTACATTTTCCAAAGTTCTCATGAAAATTGATGATTACCCCTTTATTGAAGTTAACTGCGAAGGCAGGTCCCCCTAATATCAATAGGTAATCCAAATATTTGGAGATGCAAATTGAGCATTCAAAAGGATAATGGTGCCCACACAAACGTAGAATTTTGGGATGCGCAATGGAACCAGCGGTCTGCATATGGCGGAATTGCGAGCAAACTACGATCGGCGGATTTTGGTGAGAAAGGCGCCTTCCTGCGCGTCTTGAACCGGCATGCTCCTGGCCTATTTGCCACTGCGCGGTTGGTAGAGTTAGGTGGAGCCAGCTCTCGTTTTGCGATCGATTTAGCTAAATTTGCTCAATGCGACGTCACCATTGTCGACAACAGCGAGGTGGGGATAGAAATATCCAAGCAATTGTTTTCTCGAGAAAATGTAGAAATAAATACGATTTTCGGAGATATGTTTGATTTAGAAGAATTGGATGAAACGTTCGATATTGTAACTCACTGGGGCCTCATGGAGCATTTTGAGGATCCAGGTTTAATTTTCGATATCTCGGCACGTCTGTTAAAACCCGGAGGACATCTGGTTTACAGCATGCCTAACATGGCTGCCGCTGGAGCGCGGTTATGGAAGCTCCATGCGCCGGGCAATTTTTCTGCGCATATTTTTCACTCGGATGAGGCGCTAGATCGGGCCGCGATCGCCAGCGGTTTTGAAACTCAGAAAATATTTCACTTCGGCGTTCCGCTTGTGCGCATGGCTCCAGCTGAACAAAATCGTTTGTCGGCTCGTGTGGCCGACGGCGTGCATGCAAGTCTGCTGGCAGCGCAATTGATATCGCCAGCAATCTGGACATCGGGCCACCATAAGATTGCATCAACGCGGGCATTCATACTCAAGAAAACGCGCTGACGATCCCAAACTGCGGCAGAGGTCAGAAGACCACAAAAATCAACTTATTGATTTGCATTGCTTAAGTTTGATTTTTCCCAAGCGGCAAACATCAAAATTGGCCAAATTTTATGTTGGAAGTTTCTTCTTCCCGACAAATGGTCATTCCAGATCTTGTTGACTTGCTTCATATTGAAATACTGCCCGTTTTCAGGGAAGCTTAACAGGTCTTCGGCCCATTCACGTAGGGGGCCGCGCAGCCACACATGGATCGGGATGCCAAAACCATGTTTGGGCCGCTCAATCAGCTTTCTAGGTACATGCCGGTACAAGACTTCCCGCAATGGCCATTTTGTAACGCCGTGAGCCAGCTTAATGTCGACGGGCAGGCTCCATGCAAATCGCATGACGTCGACATCGAGCATCGGCACCCGCGTTTCGAGCGAAACGGCCATCGCGGCTCGGTCGACTTTGGTTAGGATGTCACCCGGCAGATAATGAATGCAGTCCTTGGCCATCATCTGGTCCGTCAAAGATAGCTTCGCAAGACGCGCAATATCGCGGCCCTCAAAGCCGTCATATTCGACTGAGCCCACTGCAAGCTCGGCCACATTCTGGTTGATGCTGAGCAATCCTTGATACACGGAATCCCCATCGCGCGAGGCCAGAATGTTCGCGGTTTTATGGAGTTTTTCGCCCAGCCCCGACATTTTGCCGCCGAGCAATCTGCGATCAACCTGATCCCATCCATTAGGCGATATGGCCTCGATCATATATTTAGATGCCAGCCTGACTGGACGCGGAATCCGGGAAATCGCTGGCCATGTTTTGTGGGCATGAATGTGGCGATTATAGCCTGCGAACATTTCGTCACCGGCATCTCCCGAAAGGGCAACCGTCACCACTTCCCGTGCCATTTTCGACACAAGATAAGTGGGAACCTGAGAGGAATCGGCAAAGGGTTCGCTATAATAGGAGGGCAGTGACGGGATAACGGCTTGCGCTTCGGACGGTGAAACAATCATCTCATGATGATCTGTCCCTAAATGCTCAGCCACAGCTCTCGCATGCGGGGACTCGTCATATTCCTTAACGGTGAAGCCGATTGAGAAGGTTTTGATCGGACTGCTTGAGGACGCCTGCAGCAGGGCTGTGACGGCCGATGAATCGACCCCACCTGACAAAAAGGTGCCCAAAGGCACATCCGCCACGGATTGGCGCTGGACTGCCTGCGTCAGCAGTCGCTCAAGTTCGTCAACCGCATCCTCCGGCGAACCCGCGAAAGGATTGGCCTGTGCGGAAACATATTCGTCAATCGTATCCCAATAGGCGCTAAACTGTTCGCGTCCCTCCGCATCAAAGGTCATGGCCGCCCCGGGCCGCAACTTGCTGATATTTCGGTAGATGCAATGCGGGTCCGGAATATGCCCATAGCGCAGCAACAAGCCGACGCTTTCCGGTGCGGTCTCCGGTTCAAATTCGGGATAGGCCCGCAGTGCCGCGAGATCTGAGGCAAACAAGAGCGCGCGATGCGGTCCGTGACCGGTCCAACCATAATAGAGCGGCTTTTCTCCCATCCGGTCACGGGCGATGGTCAGCTGCCCGGTCTGTCGATCCCAAAGTGCGAACGCAAACATTCCATTGAGCGCCTTCAATGTGCGCTCAACACCCCAACTCATAATCCCGGCAAGGATGACCTCCGTATCCGAATGGCCGCGCCATTCGAAGTGATGACCCTCCACTCTCAGTTGCTGCCGGATATCCTCAAAATTATAAATCTCGCCATTATAGGTGATGATGAAACGCCCATTGGCAGAGGCCATTGGCTGCGCACCGGCTTCAGAAAGGTCGATGATTGAAAGGCGGCGATGGCCAAAGGCGACCCCTTTTTCCTGGTCGAACCAGGCTCCCGACGCATCGGGCCCACGGCGAATGATGCGATCCGTCATCGACGTCAGAATGTCTTTGTCGGAGGGACCAAGCCCTGATGGCCGCCAAAATCCAGCAATACCGCACATAGTTTTTCAGAACCTATTGATCAGAACTGTTTCAAGTCGCACTCAACACTTCGCGCCGTATCAGCGCAAAATTGACCAACGACACAAGAAGCGCCGCGCCTACAAAAGCCAATATGCCCATTGCTGCACTCATTTGGGTGAAAAGCAGCAGATAGAATATGGTTCGCATGGCCACGCTAGAAAAATTCACAATCAGGAGTTTTCGATGCCCTCCCGTCATTGTGAGATAGGCAGCCGGGAATGTACCAACCATTGACAGGCATCGGATGACGAGCGCCGCTACGAGGATGTCCATCGAAACATAGCGCGTCAGCCCCACACCGATAAAGTCGAGCATGGGATCCTTGAGGGCGATCAGCACAAGCGAGATCAGCGCACCAAAACCAACAGATGCCGCCGTTGAAAACAGACATATCTGCCGCAGGCCGCGATGATCCTTCGCGCTCGCCAATACGGCAAGCTTGGGCATGATGAAGATGCCGATGAACACGGACGGGATGGCGCATATGTTCATCAGAATGAGCAATATTCCAAGCGCACCGATTTCATCCTTGGGAAGGAAAATCGACAAGAAAATGATGTCGAACCGGGAGGAAAGCAGCTCGGTAAGGTTATAGGTCATCAAGCCAAGGGAAGCGTTTCGCCACTCCTTCGCTTGCGCGGGCGTCGTTCCCGTCGACGGCTCGCTGCGCAGGGCACTGAATTTCCGCAACAGCACTGTGCCGCCGACAAGGAACCCTGCCAGCCCACCAATGAACAGCGCCGTGAGGGCTTCGATCAATGTTGCCGACCACGCCAAGAAAAGCATGGCCAGCGCCGCCAGAAAAACGGCAAGATCGCGCGCCACACGATCAAGGCCAATTGCCAGCGAGAGCCCGCCCATTCCGCGCAATATCCCCGACAGGCTCCGTGTTGCACCCCAGGTCAGAATGATGCCGATCGACAGAAGCAGGATGGTGCCGGAGACGGCATCGACGAAATAAAGATATAATGCCCCACCCAGAGCCGCGGCAATGCTGGGCAAGGCAGTCAATCGAATGGCGTAAAGGATGAAACTGCGCAGCTTGGTGTCGTCATTTTTGGCGTGCGCGACCGACACAAAGCGAACGGCAGATACATCAAGCCCCGCAGCGCCCACGGCAGACAAAATGGCGGCTACCGAGTAAATCAGGATATAAGTCCCGAAATCTTGAGGGCTGAGGACTTTGCCCAGAATCAACTGCCCAGCAAAAGTCGCGAAGAGGCCAACGCAAAAAATCAGCGACGAGTAAAGTCCGCCAAATCGCCGCAGAGGCTCTAAAATACTGCTGCTAAACCTGCCCAAAAGCGTCATTGCTGGGGCGCATCATTCTCAACGACCCGCTGCCATTGCACATAATAGGGCATGAGAAGCAACAAAACCGTGAACCAGAAAATGGGGAGGCGAAATACGAAGTGGAATGCCGTGAATATCGCCAGGGCTACGATACCTAAGGCCCGGATCAATCGCACATCATCATATTTCCTAAATAGTTGGACGATGATCAGAGCGATTGGGACAAAACCAAAAAGGCCGGAAATGCTGAGCCAATCAATCAATGAGTTGTGGGCTTCGAAGCCTTGGAAGGGCGCACCCAGCCCCGACCACGCCCCCGGCCCGTTGCCAAATAGCGGACTGTGCTGCCACGCCATCCAGCCATGGCGCCACAAAAGTGTTCGGTCCGTATCCTGCCCGCCTTGCTGCAACTGGCTTTCGATGAGCCCACCCACGCCTCCGAAGATATGCGGAAAGGCGGCGGCCAGACTTAAGAGGAAGGCCAGCGACAAAAACGTCCCAGCAACGATAACAAGCCATAATTTGATCTGGTAACGCTTGAGCACGATGAGACCAAAAACCGCGGTCGCAACTGGCAAGCATATCATGAAGGCATCGCTCTTTGAGGCCAAACCATAAGCGAGGGTGAATGGAGTGGCCGCTGCCGCGATATAGAAAGTGATATTGGAGCGCGTGTGCATGATGACCATTGCCAGCGCGACCAAAGTCGCCAGAGCCTGCAACGCCACCTGGTTCGGGTTGGCAGATAAGCCGCTGAAGCGGTCTTCATACATCATCGCAGCGTTAGATGTGAGCGCGCCGAAGGTGTAGATAATTCCTAGAAAGAGCGACGCAAAGGCAAAGCCCGCCAGCAACGAGTCCCCCTCATCTCCCTCCACTACAATGACCAGACAGATTGTTACCAAGGACGTGGCTATAAAGGGAGCGGCCGGAACGAAAAACGATGCTAACGGATACAGCCCGCTTTGACTGTTGATGACGGTTGACGCCCCAATCGCCAAGATTGACCAGATCGCGTAGATGAAGACGGGACTACGAAAATAGATTTTTAGTGAAGAATCTTCGCCTCCACCCAAAGGTTCGTCAGCCAGTGACTTGGGCTTGATGAAGTTCGAACCCGCGGCAGCAAGTGCGCCAGCAACGAGCAAAAGGTCGAGGATACCAATTGGCTCGTCACCCCGCAATTGCGTCATCTGCGCCAAAACTAAGAAGGCACCGAGCAAAAAAGCAAGTATCACTGCCTTACACTTTCATCATCGCGGTCAAAGCATCAGCGCCGGTCACAATGTGCGGTATCGCCGGCGCTCGGACAAGGCAACTTCCGATCGGGCGAATGCTGGCCACGCCCGCTTAAGGTCGAACAAAAGGCCTTCGGGCTGCAGCAACGCTTCTACCTCAGCAGCGGCCATGTCCCGATATGACTGATGAGGTACCGCAGCGAACACCACGTCATACGTACCCTTCAGCGCGTCTTTTTCCAGAACCACGCCATATTCGTGCATCGCTTCTGCAGCGTCAGCCATGGGATCGTGGACGGTTACCTTGTGCCCGAGCCACTGCAGACGCTGAATGACATCATATACTTTGCTATTGCGAAGATCGGGGACATCCTCCTTGAAGGTCAGTCCCAGCACCAGCACGCTGCTCGAGCGGCCGCCCAATTGATCATGCATACTGTCCGCAATCCATTGCCCCATCTCGTCATTAATCTTGCGGCCTGCCAGAATGACCTGCGGATCATGGCCGAGCATCTCGGCACGATACGACAAATAATAGGGATCGACACCGATGCAGTGCCCCCCAACCAGCCCCGGAGCGAAAGGCAGGAAGTTCCATTTGGTCCCCGCTGCCTCGAGTACGTCCCAAACCGAAATGCCTTCTAGCGAGAATATGCGGGCGACTTCGTTCATGAAGGCGATGTTGATGTCGCGCTGGGCATTTTCGATGACTTTGGCCGCTTCGGCAACTTTGATGCTGGGTGCTTCATGAAGTCCAGCTTCGACAATCGAACCATATACCGAGCGCACCCGATCCATGGTTGACGGCGTGTCAGCCGCTACAATTTTCACGATGGTTTCCAGACGACGCACCTTGTCGCCCGGATTGATACGTTCCGGACTGTAGCCCAGGAAGAAATCCGTTCCGGCTTTCAGCCCCGAACCCGCTTCGAGCAGAGGGCCGCAAATGTCTTCGGTAACGCCGGGGTAAACGGTTGATTCAAACACAACCACGGCATTTTTTTGCAGATGAGGCGCGATCATATTGCACGCCCCTTCGACAGGGCCGAGGTCAGGTTTACGCATCCCATCGATAGGCGTCGGCACGGTAACAATGATGAAACTCGCACCGGAAAGGATTTCCGGACTGTCGCTAAACCGGATGGTCGAACGCTGCAGGTCGGCATCAGCAACTTCACCGGTCCAATCATGCCCATCCGCTAGGGCTGCCACGCGCGACGCGGAAATATCGAAGCCGATGACATTGTCATATACGCGCGCCAAAGCGACTGCCACCGGCAATCCGACATAACCCAAACCTACTACGACAATTTTTTCCTGTTGGGGCGTAACAGACATCAACAATGGCTTTCTATGGAAGAGAGGGCTGCTCTAAACGATTGGAAGGAGAAATGGTTATCTTAATTCGCTGATTATCGCATCATTGACAATTTTTACATTGAAACGGGTCTGAGCAATTTCCAGTGATTTAGCCCCCATGCTGCGGCGCAGTTCTGCATCGACGGCCAGCTTTTCCATTGCCAGTGCTAATGCGCCTGCGTCAGCAACGGGTACCAGAAATCCATTCTCGCCGTCGACCACGGTCGCGCGGCAGCCCGGCGCGTCGGTTGTGATCACGGGCCTCCCCATTGCCATCGCTTCGAGAGACGAACGAGGCGTCCCCTCACGATAACTGGGCAGCACATAGACGCTCGCCTCCGCGATTGCGGGCCGCACATCTTCGAGGGAACCCCAATAATCGATCGTACCTGAACATAGAGATTTGACGTCCTCGACCGAAATGCCATCAGGTCCTTCATCACTTGGACCGACGAGGATGAAACGCGCCTCCGGATATGCGGAACGCACCTTTGCGCAGGCAGAGGCAAATTCCCTGATCCCCTTGGCGCCAAGTAGGCGCGCAATCATAAGGAATATGGGCGTGTCCGGTAATGGCTGTGGGCCATAATGATCAAGGTCAACACCGGACCCGTTGATCATGCATATCCGGGCTGAAGCAGGCAAAATTCCGGCTTTGCGAAAATCGGCCAAATCATCCGGGTTCTGAAAAAAGACCACCCTGTTCCGAACCAGCGCCAAGCGATAAAGCGAGCGGGCAATGAACTGAACCAACGCCTGCAAATGCCCCTTGGGGCGCGCGAATGCAAAGCCCAGGCCCGTGATCATTGACGCTGCGGGAACCCCTGCCAAACGTGCCGCAAGGCTGCCCCAGATGTTTGGCTTGATGGTATAATTCAAGATGTGATCTGGCTGAAGTTTGGACACCAGTCGAACCATGGACAGCAGATATTTGAGGTCGCCGAATATCCCGAGGCCCGATCTCGATAAGGGCAATTCATGAACCTGGGCACCAAGCGCCTCCACGAGACTGCGGTCGAGGGGCCGGAACGCCGGGGCGGAAACATGTACTTCGAACCCATCGGCCAAAAGATCGCGGATCAAAGGCCCTCTGAAGTTGTGCAAAGACAAGGCCAGTGAGGCGTTGATCAGGATTTTTGGCACAAGAGGTCCTTTTGCGTGTTCGCTTGGCCCCGTAGCAATGTCTCTTGGCGCGGTCTATAATTGGTCTATATCCCCGACCATGCTCAATACATCTTTAGCGCCCTGGCCCTGCTACTCGAATGAAGAGGCCGAATACATCCGCGATGTTCTGCTTTCCAATCGCGTCAATTATTGGACGGGGCAGGAAGGCCGGGAATTCGAAAAGGAATTCGCCGCCTGGACTGGGGTGCCCCATGCTATTGCGCTTGCCAACGGGACAGTGGCGCTGGATCTCGCATTGAAAGCCTGCGGTATCGGGCCGGGCGACGAGGTTATTGTTACGCCCCGAACATTTATTGCGTCGGTATCCGCGGTTGTGAATGCAGGGGCGACACCCGTCTTCGCCGATGTAGACTATGAAAGCGGCAACATTTCCGCCGACACAATATCTGCTGTGCTTACAGACCGAACGCGATGCATTGTCCCAGTGCATTTGGCCGGCTGGCCGGCAGATCTTGATGAGATATTGGCGCTGACCGCCGGCAAAGACATCAAGATCATCGAAGATTGTGCGCAGGCACATGGCGCACAAATCAACGGGCGAAGCGTCGGCACGATAGGCGATGTGGGCGCCTGGTCATTCTGCCAGGACAAGATCATGTCCACTGGCGGCGAGGGCGGCATGGTCACCACTTCGGACGCTGATGCTTGGTCAAAAATGTGGTCATTCAAAGATCATGGGAAAGATTGGGATGCCGTTTACAATCGGCAGCATGCGCCCGGCTTCCGCTGGGTTCATGAGAGTTTCGGTACCAACTGGCGCATATTGGAATTTCAGGCTGCCATCGGACGCATTCAACTGCGCCGCATGACTGAGTGGACCGAACGTCGAACATTTATTGCAAAACGCATAGCCGCAGCGCTGGCACCTTTTGCCCATGCGGTGCGCGTCCCGGAGCCCGAAGCGCGCTTCAAACATGCCTATTACCGGCAATATGGCTATGTCCGCACGGATGGCCTCAAGGATGGATGGAGCAGAGACCGTATCGTTGCCGAATGCACGGCACGTGATATTCCGGTCTTTCATGGCAGCTGTTCGGAAGTCTATCTTGAAAAGGCATTTGATGGAACGCCTTGGCGCCCGACCGAGCGGCTTCCCGTTGCCCGGGAATTGGGCGAAACAAGCCTTATGTTTCTTACCCACCCAAACCAAAGCGATGAGGACATCAATCGGGTGTGCAGCGTGCTTTCGGCGGTGGTGAGCGAGGCTTGCCGCTAAGACCGCTGCTCAGCCTTTGAGCAAAGGCTTGGCAGGGTTGCCGACAACTGTCGCGCCGGGCGGGACGTCCTTGGTGACCACCGCCCCCATGCCAATTACCGCCCCTGCGCCGATTATCAGAGGCTTTTCTGGTGTGCCTTGCTTCAAAATCGCCCCGGTTCCGATATATGCGTGGTCCTCAATTCGGACGTTGCCGTTGCACTTTACGCTTGGAGCGAAAGTAACAAAGTCGCCGATAACGCAGTCATGAGCCACATAACTGTAAATATTTGCGTGGAAACTCGCGCCTATCTGAACGTCAGCAGTGAGCATGACAAATGGCTGCAAGATTGCACCTTCACCTAAATTCACGTTGTCACCCATGACGACATTATCGGCGGAAACCGTCAAAAGAGACACGCCGGCTTGTTGGCAGCGCTCCGTGAGCGCCTGCCTGACCGCCGAGTTCGCGATCGCTATCGAGACGGATCGCCGTTTTGCTGGTCTGGCGAGGAAATCGTCCCAAGACAAGATGTCGTAGGTGCCATAGTTTTGATTGGTATCGCTGGCATCATCGATGAAAACTATGTCGACAAGACTGGTATCCATACATGAGCGAATGGTAGGCAGAACCTCCCTGCCAAAGCCGCTTGCACCGTAAATTCCAACGAGCTCTTTCATTGCGTGTTCCCTTCGAAAGGCGGCATTGTGACATCTTCGGCCGCATTTACGCCATCCCGTTTCAGAACCTGCGTGATTGTCTTGAATAAAATGTGAAAGTCCAGGCGAAGACTGGCATGATCTACGTACCAGACGTCGAGGTCAAATTTCTGTTCCCATGACAGGCTGTTGCGCCCATTCACTTGGGCCCACCCGGTAATTCCGGGCCGCACCTCGTGCCGGCGTCGCTGATGGTCATTATAGAGCGGAAGATAGGACATAAGCAGGGGGCGCGGACCCACAAGGCTCATGTCACCTCGAAGCACATTCCACAATTCGGGCAACTCATCGAGGCTGCTCGATCGCAGCCAGCGGCCAAATGGCGTCAGACGCTCGGCATCTGACAGTAGGGCCCCAGACGGGTCGCGAGCGTCGGTCATTGTCCGAAATTTCATCATCCGGAACGGTTGGCCCGCTTTGCCGGGCCGTTCCTGAATGAAGAGCACCGGCGATCCGAGCCGTGACCGGACAAGCAGCGCAAGAACAACCAGAAATGGCGCGCATCCGATAAGCAGCGCTCCGCTTACCAGCACGTCGACCAGTCGTTTCATATACTTACCAGCTCAGCCCTTGTCTGCGCCATAGCCATAGCCATAGCCATAGCCATAACCATAGCCGGCCTGGCGCTGCCGGAGCTTCGTGAGCACGAGGCCAAAAATATGGGCATGGACGGACTGGAGGCGACCCAAGGACGCCTTGATGCCGCGTACGGCAACACCCTCGGCCTCAGCTACAAAGATGCAACCTTCGACAGCCCGAGCCAGAAGCGGCGCATCGGCAAGGCCCAAAATGGGCGGCGAGTCGATCACGATATGGTCAAAGTTTTCCATCAGTTGCCTAACCAACATCAACATGCGGTCGCTGCTAAGCAATTCGGCGGCACTGGGAGGCGTCGGCCCTGCAGGCATCAGGCTAAGACCCTTAACGCCGGTGTCCAAAATCAATTGGCGCCAATCATTCTCTCCGGCGAGGAAATTGCTCAGCCCCATAGTGTTCGCCTGCCCAGTAAACTGGTGCATCGAAGGCGAACGCATATCGGCATCGAGCAGGAGCACTCTCTTCCCGGTCCGCCCCAATACCGTCGCAATGGCAAGGCTCGATGTACTCTTGCCCTCTGCAGGACGCGTACTCGTTACCATTAGAGAGCGGGGTACGCCGTGGTCGGTGGAAAATGCGAGGTTTGACCGCACACTCAGATAGGCTTCGGAGAGTATCGATTTTGGATCTCTCAGCAGATCGAGTGCATTCTCTTCTTCCGTATCGGGGATGCTGCCCAACAGCGGCACCTGCAATACACGGCTGATTTGCGTCGGATCTCGAAGCCCTTCGTCAATCTGGTCCAGCGCAAAGGTGGCGACCGCTGCAATGCCAAGTCCAAGAACGAGCGAGAGCAGAAGGTTCAATGGCAAATTGGGAGAGGACGGATTATCGGGTACCTTGGCGGTATCGACAATTGCCACATTATTGGCGCCCACACCCGCAACGCCGATCTCCTTATACCGCTGCAGCAGACCATCATAAAGTTCGCGGTTGGTGTCAGCTTCACGCTGATAGATGTTATACTGAATGCTGTCGCGCTGCTGGCGGTTCATCTGGTTCTTCAGATCATTGACCTGACTCCGCAAATCCGCCTCGCGCTGCAGAGCTTCCCGATATTCTGATGAGCGGCTGGCAAGAACGCGGCTCTCTTCACGCGTGATGCTGCTATCCAAAGCGCGCATCTGCTCGGCCAGTGCTTTCGCTGCAGGATAATCTGGCTCAAACTGCACAAGCAGCTTGGCATATTCTGCAGCCACTTCTGCACGCTTCTGACGAAGCTGTGCGATGGCAACATTGTTGAGCGATTCGACATTGGCCCCACTGTTACGCTGTTTTGCCTTGCTTTCAGCGGCGATGCGCGCGGCTGTTGCTTCCGCCAAAGCACTGTTCAATGCTTCAAGGTCGCTAGAGACCAAAGTCCGTTCGACTTCAGTCCTGCCGTCAATGCTCTTACTTTTGCCCAGTGCCAAAATGCCTTTTGTTTCGGCATAGTTCACAAGATCGCGTTCAGACGTCTCAAGCCTTGCCCGCAGGTCAGCAAGGCGCCCTTCAAGGAATTTGCGCGCGTCTGCTGTCGAAGCAAAACGGCGGTCCATACTTTGAACGATAAACTGTTCAGTCCAAGTGTTAGAAATCTGCGCCGAGAGCGCAGGCGACGCACTGGTGTAGCTGATGTCTACGAGCGCTGATCCACGAATGGGAGCAATCGCCACATTCTCCATCAACAGGTCCACCGCAAGCTTTTCTCGCTTCTGTCGATCACCCTGACTTAAGGGCTGTCCGGATTGGTTCCCAAAAAGTGCATTGTCATCAGGGCTCACGCCATGTGCTTCAAAAAAAGCATCGTTGCTGGCAAGTCGCAACTGCCGTGAAACGCGCTCGGCAAGCGAACGCGCCTGCAACAGCGAATATTGCGTCTGGTAGAATTCGAGATCGCGGCCGGCATCCTGGGATTCCAAGCCTTCAATCGATGTGACCTTTTTCTGGTCGCGGCTGATTTCGATCCGGGACGTCGCAGTATATTGCGGCGTCGCCAAAAGTGTCAGGACAAGACCAAGCGCAAAAGCAGCGGCAACGATACCGGCGATCAACCATTTCCACCGCACGACAACTTGCCAATATTGCAGCAGGATCGGCGGCGCGAGGCCAGCCTGCCGGTCTGTTGGCACATTGCCTTTCGCGGGCACCGGCTGACTTATCGCTAGTGCCGGGGGCGTGGTTTGAAGCATTTCCGTCCTTGTCTCGATAACTTAAGTGCTTGTGTTCGCGACCAACATAGCTTGGCAGGCCGTGAAGCCACCCGAATTTGTCTGCGGGCTAGCCGAAAGCCTCTTTCAGTTCCACCCTTTTTCGATGTACTGCTATATGGGCAGCCGCTGATAGTCATGCTTGCCAAGCAGTCACGTTAAACTTACTGCGTCTGCTCAAGAAAAATACAAATACTATAGCCGCTTGAGGTAACAATTTGTCAAACACAGGACATTCGGACGGCAGGCCAGCGCCCCAGTTTTGGATACTGGCCGCGTTTCTGTGTCTTGTCTTTGCCACTGGTGGTGCGTCACGCATTGACGTCCAATCGCTGATCATTTTGCGGCCCTTGTCCGTGATTGCCTGCGCAGTCGCCTGCGTAACGTTGCGCCCCGAGCATTTTGCCGGTCGCTCATGGATATTGTGGGGCTTTGCAGGCGCGGCGCTATTGGCCCTGCTTCATGTCATTCCATTGCCACCAGCAATATGGCAAGCGCTACCGGGCCGTGAAGATTTGGTTCAGGTCGACGCTCTAATTGGGCTTGGCGACGTTTGGCGTCCCCTGAGTATTGCCCCTGCCAATGGGTGGCACGCCCTCCTTTCACTCGCCACGCCATTGGCCGTCATACTTATGGCCATCCAACTCAATCGGCATGATCTGCTTCGCCTGTTGCCTCTGCTGATTGCATTGGCTGCCCTGTCTGGTTTCATCGGATTGCTGCAGGTTATCAGCGACCCCGAAGGTCCGCTGTATTTTTACCGGATCACCAATAATGGGTCGGCAGTGGGGCTGTTTGCCAACCGCAACCATGCAGCAACGCTGCTTGCCTGTTTGTTTCCAATGCTGGCCGTCCATGCGTCGACCGCCACCGGCACAGACGACCAAATAAAGAGCCGCATACTTATGGCAGCCGCAATCGCCATTGTGGCTGTGCCTCTGATATTGGTTACAGGGTCACGTTCGGGACTTGTAGGAGCAGCTATTGGCTTGATCGCGGCGACATTGCTTTATCGAAAGCCGGTGGAAAGCCGCAAGGTCCGGCGCGGAGACAAGACGCGCCGCATCGGCGCGGCGCCGATCCTGATCGCGCTCGCCGTCTTGTCAGTTGGCTTCCTGACCGTATTCTTTTCACGTGCGGTCGCGATCGACCGTCTGTTTGAAGAAGCGTCGGATGTCAGTCGGGCAGACTATTGGAAAGTATCGCTCGGTCTTTTCTGGAAATATTTCCCATGGGGTTCCGGCTCCGGTTCCTTTGTAGAGGCCTTCCAGATTGCCGAGCCGGATAGCATTTTGATCGCAGTATATGCCAATAGGGCACATAATGACCTTCTCGAAACTGCACTCACATTCGGCGTGCCAGGTCTCCTGATGGTTGGGGCAGGCGCATTGTTTTTGGCTTTGAGAGCCTATGCCGTGTGGAGGCAGATGGATGGTTCACGACGTTCGGTGCTGTTGGCGCGCGCAGCGTCTGTAATGATCGGCATCATAGCTATTGCCAGTCTCTCTGATTATCCGCTTCGGACGCCTACGATGATGGCGGTGTTGGCGTTGTGTTTGTTGTGGCTTGCCGAACCAGCGCGGCGCAGCGTTACTGATCAGACTTTTGGCGGACGTGAGAGTTAAGATGGCACGGAGCAAAAAGAAAACAACCAACTGGCTGAGCCGCATCAAGGCCGTTGGCGTGGCCAGGTTGCTGATCTGCGTAATTGCAGGGTTGGTAGGCACATGGCTTGCGCTTGCTCTTGCAATATCCGGTGTTACCCGCATCAAGGCTCCAGCCGCAGCGCTCAGCTTTGTTGCCAGTGACAGCGTCGCGCTCGCGTCGCGCGCTGACCAAATGTTCTTCGCGAGCCCTAAGGCGCCGCCGCCCGAGGTGACGAAACTTGCCCGTGAAGCCCTTGCCAATCAAGCAATCAATGCGAAGGCTTTGCGTGTTTTGGGCTATGTCGCTGAGACCAAAGGCGACAGCGTCATGGCTGAAAAATATGTTCGGATGGCAGCCAAGCTGTCGCGTCGCGAGCCGGGCGCACAATTGTGGCTGATCGAAGCTGCCGCTCGCACAGGGAATATCCCGCAAACCTTGGTTCATTATGACATTGCATTACGGACCAAGCCGGACACACAGTCCATTCTCTATCCCAGACTGTTATCCGCGATTGACGACAAAGATATACGCACCAACCTCAAACCCTATATTCGGGCCGGAAATGGCTGGGGAGCAAGTTTTCTGTTCTTCGCCAATTCCAATAGCCAGAATCTCCCTGCCTTGGTTGATTTGATCGTGGAGACGGGAGGCCTAACAGATCCCGAAACCGCCAAGAATCAGGAACTGGGGTTGCTGGGGCGTCTCGTGAATGAAGGCTTTTTTGACCAAGCGCGCAGACTGTACCTTCAACTCCCCGGCGCGCGCGCGGTTCGACTGACAAGTACAGCATTTGATGCTAGCGATATCGACGATAGCTTGGGCGCTATGGGCTGGACCGTGTCGGATGATCCCGATGTTGGCGGTGCCTTTTCTCGCACAAGCGGCGACCGACAGGTGATGCTGTCCTTATTCGCAAACTCCGCGACGACCCGAACCGTCGCGAGCAAGCTCCTCTATCTGAAACCTGGACGTTATGATTTCAGGGCCCAATTGAGCATGGTCAATCAAGGTGTAAGTGGATTCATCAAATGGCAATTGCGCTGCCCATCCGTCCCCAGCTTGGGCGCGATCTGGTCAGTCCAGAATAGCGCACGGTCAACCAGCAGCGAATTGTCAGTCCCTGTGTCCTGCCCAGTCCAGTATCTCGATTTAATCGCATCGGGCGGCAATGGGCAAACCGGCCTCGAGGCGACCGTTGCTTCGGTTGCGCTAGTCGCTGCCAGACAATAACCGCCATCAAGAGAAGTACATGACCCAAAAACGCATCTTCATTACCGGCAGCGCCGGGTTTATCGGATATCATCTGTCCCAACTGCTATTGTCGCAGGGTCATCAAGTCGCCGGCTATGATGGCATGACAGACTATTATGACGTACGCCTCAAGCAGCGTCGGCATGCCATGCTCAACCAGCATGAGGGTTTTGCTGCAACTGAAGCCATGCTCGAGGATGAGGAACGGGTGAGCGATGCAATCGCCGCGTTTGAACCTGATGCAATTGTGCATCTCGCGGCGCAAGCCGGTGTGCGCTACAGCATCGACAACCCTCGCGCTTATCTCGATGCGAATATTGTCGGTACTTTCAACGTGATGGAGGCAGCAAGAAAGGCCAAAGTCCAGCATTTGCTGATGGCTTCGACGTCAAGCGTATATGGCGCCAATACCGAGATGCCTTTCACTGAAACCGAGCGGGTTGCCACACCACTCACCTTTTACGCCGCGACGAAGCTCGCAAATGAGGCAATGGGCCACAGCTACGCCAACATCTACGCTCTGCCGGTGACAATGTTTCGCTTCTTCACGGTGTACGGCCCATGGGGTCGGCCGGACATGGCACTATTCAAGTTCACCAAAGGGATTATCGAAGGCACGCCAATCGATATCTACAATAATGGCGATATGTGGCGCGACTTTACATACGTAGAGGACTTAGTGCGCGGCATTGCCGGCCTGATTGATGCCGTTCCGCAACGTCCGGAGAGATCCGAGGAGCTGCCCAGCGGGGACAGCCTTAGCCCGGCAGCCCCCTTTCGCGTCGTGAATATAGGCAATTCCGATAAAGTGCGCTTGCTCGATTTCATCGAGGCGATTGAAGACGAGATCGGGACCAAGGCAATCCGCAACTATATGCCCATGCAGCAAGGCGATGTCCCCGCGACCTGGGCCGATGCATCGTTGCTGCAAAACCTTACCGGCTACAAACCCCAAACGCCATTTAGAGATGGTGTTGCGAAGTTCGTCGAATGGTATCGCGAATATTATAACTGCTGATCAGCGTCCCTGCCGATTTATGACGGCCACTTATCTGGAGCCCATCAAATGCAAAAATCTCAAGGATTTACATTGACTAACCGGCGAGACTTAAATCTTCAGACCTAATAGCAACCCGGGTATTTTTGCCAAGTATATCAAGGAGTATCCAGATCCGTTCATTGGACCCGGAATGCTCCACAGTGCCAATGAATTCTGCAAATGGGCCATTCGTCACCCGCACAAGATCACCCCCATGCAGATAAAGTGGCGGTAGCAGCTTACCGAATGGATCGCAGCGTCGCATCAAACCGGCAATCAAATCTAGAGGAACTTGGGCAGGTTTATCCTCGGCTAAGCCGACCAATCGACTAACGCCTATCGTACTGTTGACCGTTCTCCACCTAATGATTTCGGGGTCAAAGCTGACAAAGAGGTAACCCGGGAACAACGTCTTACCCGTATTGATCAGTTTGCTCGCCTTTCGGACGGTCAATTCCTCAAAAGGCATAAATATATTAATACCTTGCTGCAGCAAATTGCGCTTGGCGATAGTCTCGGAATTTGGCTTAATTTGCGCTACAAACCAAGGATGCTTAAAATCTAAAGCGGCTTGGGAGGCTTCGGCAACCTTTTCGTACATTGCCAAGTGTCATTATTATCAAAGTCGGCAGAGTCAATTGAGATTAGTTATAAAAAAGAATATCAAAATTAGCATGAAAATGACCTGCAGCTTTGGAATATGATCTATTTTGATAGAAAACGCCGCAAAGGAACCGGACGGAAACGAAGCGAAGCAAATTATGTTCAACCGAGATCGGAGAGGCCTTTTCAAATCTCCAAGGACTCAATATACGTTCAAGTGTGAACGACGAGCCTGGGTTCGATCGCAGACTTTTCAATTCAAGGCAAGTGGATCGCCACTTGCCGTGCGGTAGCTTTTTCCCAAACCCCTTGGTGGTATCCTATGGCTAGTGACAAGATTGTACAGCAACGCGAAGACTTGCATTTCAAGGTCCTGCGCCTCCTGGAAAGTCAACCTGACCTATCACAGCGCAAGATCGCCGAAGAGGTGGGCGTGAGCCTTGGTGCAGTTAACTTTTGCGTCAAAGCGCTGATAGACAAGGGACACATCAAGCTCGCTAACTTCAAAGCGTCAAAAAGCAAACTCGGCTACGTCTATGTCCTGACGCCGAACGGCATTGCACATCGGGCTAGACTTGCAGCGCGTTTTATTGAACGCAAGGCAACTCAATACGAGGCTATCCGTGCTGACTTGGAACAGCTGCGCAGCGAGCTTTTGGTAGATTTGCGCAACTTTCCCCGCGACTGAAGCGTTGCAAACCAACTGGCAAGATAAATGGCCTACCGCAATATTCATTCTTAAGAGTTCGGCCGTTAGGGCATGTGTTGGCCAAAAAAATCTTGGGGCCTTCAGCACCCAAAACTATCCATAGAAACAGCTAATGCAAATTAGGATAGAGAGAGACGAATACCTTAAAACTGCTGCGCCAGCTTGAACGCAAAAAAACACTGGATGAAAGCGCCAGGCTGATGAGACCCCTCTAAATCGCCGTCGATGATGTTCACAATTGCATAACCAACCAGACGAATATGCCAGACGTACAATTAGTTTTTGAGGCATATGGCGCTCGCGGCTAAGTTGCATTGAACCGATGTCTTACCCTTACTTATTTTTGATATCTTGGAATAAATAATCATGGTTACTTCATTTCGTGTCTTATCGGTATTCGGAACAAGACCCGAGGCAATCAAAATGGCGCCAGTAGTGAAGGCGCTTGCTGCCGCCGATCAAATCGACTCCCGTGTGTGCGTAACAGCGCAGCATCGAGAGATGCTCGATCAGGTTCTTGAACTCTTTCAGATTATTCCGAACTATGATCTTGACCTCATGAAGCCGGGGCAAGACCTGACGGATCTTACGGCTAATGTGCTCTATGGGCTTAAGCCCGTTCTTGAAGACTATCGCCCTGACCTCATATTAGTCCACGGGGATACAACAACAGCATTAGCTGCATCACTTGCTGCCTATTATCAACGCATTCCAGTTGGCCACGTCGAAGCCGGCCTCCGCACCGGAAATATCCTATCTCCTTGGCCAGAGGAGGTGAATCGGAAGGTTGCAGGTGCAATCACGCGGCTTCATTTCGCGCCAACAGAGCGCTCACGTCAAAACTTAATCGCCGAAAATGTCCCCTCTGATTATATCCATGTCACCGGTAACACGGTGATCGACGCGCTTAAGGAAGTCGTCGCACGAATTGAGAGCGACTTAATCCTAGCACAGAATCTGGATGCAAGACTACCACTTGATCCTTCACGAAGAATGATACTTGTCACTGGTCATCGTCGCGAAAGCTTTGGCGGTGGCTTCGAGCGGATCTGTGGCGCATTGCGACGTATAGCTAAGCGGACTGATGTAGAAATCATTTACCCTGTCCATCTTAATCCAAATGTGAAAGGGCCAGTTGAAGCGCTACTTTCAGGGCTTTCCAACGTGCGCTTGATCGAACCGCAAGATTACCTTCCGTTCGTATATCTCATGTACCGTTCAACTCTGATTTTAACTGATTCCGGGGGCGTCCAAGAAGAAGCGCCTACACTTGGAAAGCCAGTTTTGGTTATGCGTGACACCACGGAGCGCCCCGAAGCATTAGATGCAGGAACGGTGCGCCTCGTTGGAACTAATGAAGATTTGATCGTCTCTTCTGTAAATAGCTTGCTTGATGATCAAGCGGTTTACGACGCGATGAGCTTTGCGCACAATCCTTACGGTGACGGCTTTGCCGCCAAGCGTATCATAGCGAGCATTCAAGCAAACACAGACAATCTCAACTGCCCTGGAACTTAAATGGAAAATCAACTATCTGTCCGTAGGATTTCAGTCATCGGGCTCGGCTATATTGGTTTGCCGACCGCGGCGATGTTCGCGTCCCGAAAGATCGAAGTGATCGGCGTCGACGTAAACCGTAGCATTGTCGAAACGATCAATCGCGGCGAGATCCACATCATTGAACCAGACCTCGATATCGTCGTGCAATCCGCGGTCTCACAAGGTTACCTGCGCGCCACGACCATACCCGAGGCGGCTGACGCGTTCCTGATTGCGGTGCCAACACCGTTCAAAGGCGAGAATCACGAGCCAGATCTGAGCTACATCGAAGCCGCATCGCGAGCCATCGCGCCCGTTCTCAGATCAGGCGATCTGGTAGTTCTCGAATCAACGTCTCCGGTTGGCGCAACTCTTGCGATGGCCGACTGGCTCGCCGAGGCTCGACCTGATCTGTCCTTCCCACAGAAGGTTGGTGAGGGATCAGACATTCGAATTGCGCATTGCCCGGAACGTGTTCTGCCCGGCAAAGTGATGCAGGAGTTAATCACAAACGACCGTATAATCGGCGGCATAACCCGTCGCTGTTCACGAGAAGCTGCTTTACTCTACAAGATGTTCGTGAGCGGCGATTGCATAATTGCAGCCAATCCACAGGTCGCCGAAATGGCTAAACTTACGGAAAATAGTTTTCGCGACGTCAATATCGCTTTCGCTAACGAGCTGTCACTGATTTGCGACACATTGGATATCAACGTCTGGGAGCTTATCTCGCTGGCAAACCGCCATCCGCGTGTTAACATTCTACAGCCCGGCCCGGGCGTTGGCGGCCACTGCATCGCAGTTGATCCCTGGTTCATTGTGTCATCGGCGCCTGAACACGCACGGCTCATTCGCACTGCACGAGAGGTGAACGACGCCAAGCCCAAATGGGTGATTGAAAAGGTCACGAGAGCGATCGGCGCTGTCTTGATGAGCAACCCCGCACGCTCAGCATATGATGTGACGCTAGCGATCTATGGCCTGGCCTTCAAGCCAGACATAGACGATTTACGCGAAAGTCCTGCTCTGGAAATCGCGCGCGATCTGACCTCTACCATTCCTGGCGCGATCTTAATTATCGAGCCAAATATCAAGACGCTGCCGTCCGGACTTAGCAAAGCTCGATTGGTTTCTTTTGCAGATGCTGCAAAGGCTGATATTCATGTAATGCTTGTAGATCATCAATCATTCAAATCCGTACCTGCACCTGCGGGGCTAATTGTGGACGCTAGAGGTGTGTGGTCATCTAATATTGAATCATAATCGCGTCTCCTTGGGATATCGGGGCGGTAGCTCTCGTACCGAAGCAAGAACACAATTCGGAGCATTTGCGAATTTTGTGGCCACGCTAATTCTAACCCACAGATTAGTCAGAATTAGATATTCGAGATTTAACGTCTTTCGAACGAAGCAGGAAGCCCAGTCCGATGAGTAAAATGATCGCCAGAATGGACAGCCATTTTTATCCGGCCGTGAACGGTAATTGGGATGACCAAATATTTGCGGAACGTATCCATGCCGTCCTAAGGGCCAATGACAACGTTCTCGATCTCGGCGCCGGGGCAGGCATTATTGCTGTCATGAACTTCC
Organism: Sphingobium sp.; assembly: GCA_035196065.1. Taxonomy (NCBI): domain Bacteria; kingdom Pseudomonadati; phylum Pseudomonadota; class Alphaproteobacteria; order Sphingomonadales; family Sphingobiaceae; genus Sphingobium; species Sphingobium sp. Next base: position 743,574 of record CP136575.1, on the reverse strand, counting down.
GCGGTAAAGCCAGACGCATCTGCGGGATCGACCTCGACCCTAGAGTGATCGATAATCCTTATCTCGACGAGGGACAGGTTTGCGATGCTAATTCCATTCCCTATCCTGATAACAGCTTCGACCTAATCTTTTCTGACAATGTGTTCGAACATCTCGAGCAGCCGGAACTGGTCTTGAAAGAAGCCGCGCGCGTCCTCAAGCCCGGCGGCCGTCTGCTTTTCAAAACCCCAAACCGCTGGCACTATATGCCACTGATCGCAAGGATGACGCCTCACCGCTTCCACCAGTTCATTAACCGACTACGTGGACGGGACGAAGTCGACACCTTTCCGACCGTATATAGAGCAAACACGCCGCACGATGTGCAGGAATTGGCTAATCGTAGCGGATTTGTTGTTCGAAGGGTGGAATTAATCGAAAGTCGACCGGAGTATTTGCGGATCACCGCAATGAGCTATCTTTTCGGCATAGCTTACGAGCGCCTAGTCAACTGCTTTTCTGGACTGGCCCAATTCCGTATCCTGCTGATTGCGGATCTTCAGAAGCCTACTTCCGAAACCCCATGAAACGACTGCGCGACGCGGCCCGTCTATGGCGCACGGTGAGGCATCTACGTCCTGTGCAGATTTATGGGCGACCGTTGTTCTGGCTGGCTCGACCGCAGCCAGACCTTTCAACAGCGCCGAAATTGCGGAAGCAGTGCGGGAGTTGGCAGGTTCCAGCCCGACGCGCACCCAGCCTTATAGCACCGCAATGTTTCTGGTTCCTTAATGAAGCGGGCAGTCTTGCCGAGCTGGGGTGGGACAATCCGGCAAAGGCCAAGCTATGGCGCTACAATCAGCACTATTTCGACGACTTGAATGCCGAGGCATCCGAAGAGCGACTTGGTTGGCACAAAGTGCTAATGCGCAAGTGGATCAGTGCGAACTTGCCCGGCCAAGGCTCCGGATGGGAACCATATCCGACATCACTGCGGATCGTGAACTGGATCAAATGGGCGTTAGCCGGCAACGCCTTGCCTGAAGAAGCAATCGCCAGTCTTGCCGTTCAAACCCGCTGGTTGGCTCGCAGGCTGGAATGGCACCTTCTCGGCAATCACCTCTTCTCCAACGCTAAAGCACTCATCTTCGCAGGCTTATATTTCTCAGGAAAAGAAGCGCAAAGTTGGCTCGAGTGCGGCCTGAACGTCCTGAAGCGCGAGATCTCCGAACAAATAGGGCCAGATGGCGGACAATTTGAGCTAAGTCCAATGTATCACGCCTTAGCCCTCGAAGATATGCTTGACCTCATCAACATAGCTAAAGCTTTCGGGCGAAAAGATCTCGTAACAAGTTGGCTTACGCACGTTCCATTGATGCTGCGATGGCTGCAGGTGATGAGCCATCCCGACGGCTACCTCGCCTTTTTCAATGATACAGCGTTCGGCATCGCCCCCAGCAATACAGAACTCTCAGGCTACGCTCGCCGTCTTGATATAAAGACAAAAGAGATTGTGCCCGCGCTGACGCATCTGGAAAGCAGCGGGTACGTCAGAATGGAAGTCGGCAAATTTACCCTACTGGCCGATCTTGCGCAGATTGGACCCGACTATCTCCCCGGTCATGCCCATGCCGATACACTGAGTTTCGAACTGTCTTGGGCCGGACACCGCATCTTTGTGAATTCGGGTATATCCGAATACGGTACCGGACCAGAACGACTCCGACAGCGGGGAACAGCAGCTCATAACACGGTAATCATAGAAGGACACAATTCGTCTGAAGTGTGGTCTGGGTTTCGAGTTGGCCGACGCGCCAAACCGCTAGCAGTCACCGTCGGTGTAGACGGGAGCGGGGCTCAGTTTGCGCAAGCGGCACATAACGGATACCGGCACCTGCCGGGACGACCACTTGTCACTCGTCATTTCGAACTGAAAAAGTCCCGCTTGCTCATCATAGATACTATCAGTTCGAAGGCACAGTGTGAGGCCCGGTTCCATTTGCACCCCTCGGTCATTGTTACTTCGATAACTGAGGATTGCGTTTTGCTCGAGGTACCCGGCGGGCAGCAACTGCGACTGCTAAGCTGCAGTGAGCCGCTTCGTCTTGAAGGCTCAACGTGGCATCCAGAATTCGGCGTCAGCATCCCAAATTACTGCCTCGTCCTTCCCATACATGCCGGTCGCGCTAGCCTGAGCGTAGAAAGTAAATAATCGCATGCATGGCGATCCTTATCCTACACGGCGCCAAAGGCGATGCGGTTGTGAAACTTGTTCAGCACTGTATCGGCATGATTTTGGAATCAGAAAACCGAATTAAACTAGTTGAACCTCGCTTTGTGCTGCACGAAGAACGAGTAACTCACTCGCACTACACTTGAACGCGAACTCAATTCGCTAGTCGAACAAATTTTTGATTTTATAAAATTCATACCCTACATTCTAGACACAACGAAATTTAATACAAATAAAATTCAATTTTGTCGAATTATTGCCATCTTTTATTGAATGGTCTGCATCTATCTTGATAAATTTACGAAAAATTGTTGCAAATAAATATTTAAGCAATGCGACATCTGCTGTCGTAAATGTTTTAATATCAACTATAATAATATTTTGTGCCGCGCGGTTCTTGTCTCTTGAAGAGCTCGGAACCTACTTTCAAGTTTTGCTTATAACTCAGATAGTTTCTGTTTTGGTAGACTGCGGACTTCGCTCATCTATCATCCAAGAAGCGCCGCATGTGTATCCGCCTGAGAGCGGGCAACTCCAAACCTATTATCTCGGGCAAGGAGTTGCTCAGGCACTTGTAGCGATCATGGGTATCGTTTTGCTAATCGGATTTTTTTCGCAGAGCATGGCTACTCCCACGCGCAACGCTTTCCTATTGTCCATACCTTGTATAGCTTTAAATATCCTATTTCAAAATGGTACCATCATCAAAATCGCAGATGGAAAAGCTGCCGACTCCGCAAAAATTTTAATGAACGCCGAAATTCAACGGTTAATTTTATCAATTTTGGCACTTTTTAGTAATTATAAGCTAGAACTTATTTGTTTATCATGGCCCATAAGTAGAATTACTGGGATTTGGAATTATTTATTTTTCATATAAAATAAATATTACTGCATTTTTCTTTATCGATGGTATAAAAAATTTAAAACGGATATTTATTCGTTATGCTAGCATTTATGCAACCTCTCTTCTATCTTTAATGCAGATGAAAATTGTAGATGTATCCCTTCTTTCATTTGGTGGAAATGTTTCTCATCTTGCTATATTTAATCTCGCGTTACAAATACCATCCGTTTCATTGAGAATATTAGATCCCATTAGGCCAATACTGCAAAGGAAATTTGTTGAAGAAGATTTCGATATTAGGTCATTCAAAATTGCATATTACTCTCTTCTAACCATGTCATTTCTGATCTCTTCCAGTCTCATAATTCTTGGCCCCGAGATAAATATATTATTGTACGCTGGGAAGTTAGATGGTTCAACGGATGTATCCTGGCTGTTGTCTATATGGCTCGTGCCCTCAGGAGCGAACCTACTTATGGCCACCGCATTGATTGCCCGGGGGCACGGTAGGATAGTGCTATATTTTGCTGCAGCGCAAATTTTTGTAATGATTGCTGGAGCATATTTCCTTGTTCCTTGCTTAGGTGCCAAAGGCGCAGCAGCAGCAATGCTGGCGACAGCCATTCTGGGAGCCGGCCTTTCTGGGACGGCATTAAAGCTCTACATGGAGGTTGACATGAAAAATCCAATGATCTTAGGCATTTCTGCGTGTGGCGTCCTCTTCACACTTTGTTTCGCAATGACCATTTGGGCGCCCGCGCTGTCTTTTAGGATCGTAGTTTTAAGCGTTTTGACCGTTTGTATAGTACTGGCATTCGCCACAACTTTACGAAGCCTGGTGCGTCGATAATATATGGTTTTGATGACAGAATACTGCTTTAAGCTGTGGCAACACCTAAAAGGCGGCGCCCGAATAGACAGGCACCCCCAATATCAAACATCAACGCCAATCAAGCTCGATCAGAACTCAACAAAACTGAAACTCATACCCTCAGTGAATACCGGATTTGGCCAATAAATTCTAAAAAGATTCAACAATTATGAGCATGTCACTTTTATTAAGAAAATCGAAGAAATTGGTCGTAAAGGGAACCAAGTGGTTTGCATTTTTATTTTATTACTCACTGGCTAAGCGTCTACCGATCAGTGGCTATCCAGGAGGAGGCGTGGCTCGCCAACTTCGCTTCGCGGCCGCCAAGCGCCTCTTCCGTTCTTGTGGCGCCGACGTCAATGTTGAGAAAGGTGCAGACTTCGGTTTTGGCGATGGAATTTCAATTGGAAGTAGGAGCGGAATCGGCGTCGATGCTTGGATCAGAGCAGAAATAGAAATAGGGTGCGACGTTATGATGGGACCGCGTGTTATTATCTACGGTAGAGATCATATCTTCATAGACATTAATAAACCTATGAACCAACAAGGCATGGGGGATTATAAAAAAATATACATTGAAGATAATGTTTGGATTGGTGCTGGAGTAATAATCCTATCAGGGGTGCGTGTAGGAACTGGAGCGATAATTGGCGCTGGTACTGTTGTTACCAAAGATGTACCAAAAAATGCGATCTTTGTAGGTAACCCTGGTAGGCTGGTACGCACGCGGTGCGTGAATATAGATAAGCAAACGATAAAATGAACATTCTCTTTGTAACATATCCGCATGTCGGGCTGAATGAAGGTGGACTTCATATTCAAATCCGGGAAACTGCCTCAGCCCTCACGTCCCTTGGTGTGAACGTCAATTTTTATAACCCTTGGCATTACTATGATCCACGTAATTTGGATACTTGTCATGTATTTTCCTTAGACCCGAGCGGTTTGGCATATGCACGGCACTACGCTCGCAATGGAGTGCAGGTGATTGTATCTCCAGTGTTCAATATAACCTCTCAAACCGACAAATTCTTCGGCGCAAAGGTAAAGCTTAGCTCTTTCGTTCCTGGTTTTTACAAAAATATTTCTGCGTCGGCATATCTCTTGTCCTTAGCTGACAAAATAATATGCCTCACTGAGCAAGAGCAGCATTCCCTAATCGAATTTTTCGACGTAAACCCATGTTCAACCACTATAATCCCTAATGGTGTGTCGGAAAATTTTCTTAAGGCGAGTCCTGATTTCTTTCGTGAGCGATATAAAAAAGAAAAGTTCATTTTGCAGGTTGGATCCATCGAGCCGAATAAAAATCAACTTGCATCTATTCAGGCTTGTAAAGAATCTGGTCGGGATTTGGTACTCATTGGTAGGCCGCACCCAGAGCACATGGCTTATTACGAACGCTGCAGAACGGAAGGTGGTGATAGGGTCACATTCTTGGGATACGTCGGCCATGATGACGAGCTCCTATACTCAGCCTATGCAGCAGCATCTTTGATGTTGTTACCGAGTTTTCGCGAGGTTATGCCATTAGTCCTACTGGAAGCCAATGCAGCGGGCCTTCCCGTTCTAGTGTCCGAAACAGTGCCCGTACATCCAAGTTGTCAGGCTGGTCTCGCTGGACGCTTCCCCCCAAACAACTGGAGAGCTCTAGCTTATGCGATCTCAGCGTGTACGATGGAACGATACGGCTGCAATCAGAGCTTGATATGGCAAACGGTCGCAAAACGCATCTTGGCCTGCTATGCTCAATAAACAGTACGTAAAATCTCCTGATAATAAAGAAAAAATCTTGTATTTTAGTCAAAAAAGTGCGCCATGGAAATGGAGAGAAACGTATTTTCTGATTTCTGCATGGATATTAATATTCATATCTTCAATAACTCAATTACCAAATACAATAATATACATATTTATTTCCATAGTTTTTTATATTAATTATTTAAGTGCGAAAGCAGGAATTGCTCTTTTAATAATTATAATGCATTCACCGAGCGCATCACTACTCATACCTGGTGGAGCTTTTTCATGGGCGGCCGCGGCTTTATTGCCGAGAATATTTATTGAGATAACAAAATTAAATTTCATAAAAAACTTCCGATATCCATCCGTAATTTCAGCAATTTTATTTTCATTATATGCGCTTTTAACTTTTTTCTGGCTCGAAGATTCAACATATTTTTTTAAATATGTTACATTTTATTGGCAGGCTGTTTTGCTTTGCCTGGCGGGAACGGTGCTTGTTGCGCGATCAGGCACCGCCAAGACATTAATGGAGGTCTGGGCGATGGCTGCTGGCAGCGCCCTTTTCGTTAAATTCACACATGTCACGCTCGGCCCTGACACCTTTCTGTACGGACTGATGGCAGACGCGGTAACTGCTAGCGATGTAGCAATCGAACAACGGGTCGCCATTTTTTCAGCGGGCAGCCTTGTGCCGCGTCTCATTTGGCCAGGTGACGAGCCAAATTATGCTAGTGCGCTTTTGACAATCGGGTTGGCTATTGCACTCGCACTCGCGAGGTCGCAACCTGAACGGAGATTAGGATGGCTCCTTTGCTCCGCAGCGATCATCGTTCAAATTGCCGGCTCATATAGTCGGTCGGGAATGTTGGCGGCAACTGCACTATTATTTTACCATGCTGCTAGGGGTGGCAAGGTTTTTGGCGGCTTCAGCGTTGTGGCGGCGATTGGAGCGCTGATAACTTATTCTCTTTATCCCCCATTTCAAGAACGATTGGCGAGCATGCTAAACGACACGTCCGGCACTACTGGCGAGCGTTATAACTTATGGGGCCTTGCGGTGGACGAGTGGAGCAACGCCCCGTTTTTTGGAAACGGTTTGACCTCATACTTCGTTCATGTTGGATGGGCTGCACACAACACATATATCCAAATTCTTGCTGAAACTGGCATTGTTGGCCTTATTCTGTGGCTTGCTGTGCCTTTATTCACAATTCAAAGAGCCCTCCATGTGGCTGTCCGCTCGAGTGTTTCCAGCGAACGAGGTTTCCTCTTGGATCTATCATTGGGATTTGTATCAACGCTTCTAATTGCAGCAACAATCACAATACATGACGTGAAGTTCTTATGGTTTGCATTAGTACTATTGTTGATACACGCAAATCAGACGCAATTGTTATCTCAACAACAGGAAAGATCGCATGTACAGTCCGCTTGAAAGGACAACCGTCGCTTTTTTCATACCGGAGTGGCTAGATTTACGGCATCCGGTCGTTCAATCGCAGATAGTGTCGTTATCGGAGACGCTTGATGCATTGGGCGCCACAACTGCAATCGTCGGTTGCTCAGCCAACGCCGGCCTAAACAACGCGCAAGATTGCCAAGCTAGAGGCGATAAAATATTGCTCATGAAGCCCATACTGCGACACATGGGTGCGATAGGAATGGTTATCCGTTGCTTATGGGGCGCCCTACGGGCTCGTGAATTCATTAGCTCAATCGACGCCACACACGTATATGTGCGATCTGTTTTCTCCGCTTTCGCTGCAATAATAATATTCCGCCCACTAGGCGCGACTATTGTTTTCGATGTAAGATCGATCGTCAGTGCCGAAGTCAAAGGAAATAAATTTAAATCACAGTTGCTAGTTTTATTTGAAGATTTCAGTTTACGACGAACAGATAAATTGTTGACGGTTTCATTATATCTTGAACGTTTCATTAGATTACGCAGTAGGCGCAGCGACATAGCGGTTGTTCCTTCATGTCCTGATCTCGATATGTTCCATTTTTCTGTAGCCGACAGAACATTCTTGCGAAAGAAATTTGAATTTAGAGATGAGCATATCGTAGTTTGTTACTCAGGAGGACTGGCGCATTGGCAGCGGATTGATGATACTATCAACCTGTTCGTTAAGTTATCTGAAAAAGATGAAAATTTTAGATTTCTCATAATATCTCGTGACTTAGACATTGTATCGTCAAAGTTAAAGGACTCAGGTATCGACGAGGTTAAGGTCAAGGTTGTTAGCGCCGATTTCGCGAAGGTCCCCGCATTTTTGTCGGCAGCAGACGTTTCAGTAGTACTTCGCCATGACGTTGAGCTAAATCGTGCAGCGAGCCCAATTAAAGTTGGGGAATATCTTGCTTGTGGCCTCCCCGTGATATTCAGTCCTTGCGTTGGCGACCTAAGCATGGTTTTTTCTGAAAACCATCTTGCCGGCTATCCTCTTACGGAAATTGGCAGAGATTATGATGCATTGCATCGTTTTTGCAGAATAGCGAAAAAGGATAATAGCAAAGTTCAGGCTAGAAAATTGGCAGAAAAATACTTTGATCGAAGTCGATATGTTGATGATTATATTGGAACATTCGGACTTAAAACTTTGAAAGTTATTCCTCACTCGGGAGATTTATCGTGAAAATAATCATGCTTCTCCATTGCTTAGGAGCATGGTTTCTGGCTCGAAAGGCGACCAAATTGTCGCTTTTTTTTGATTATTCGATCCGACTGATTTTTTGCTGTTGGTTTCCGAGCAGCGTGAAGCATGGAACTGGTTTGGTTTTGGGATATGGTGGCTTGGGTATAGTCATTCACGGTGACACGGAAATCGGCGATAACGTTCACATTGATCAAAACGTAACTATAGGAGGCAAGGCAACGATTACAGGTGTTCCGAAGATCGGGTCCAACGTCTATATCGGCGCAGGTGCCGTTGTGCTAGGTCCGATTATCATTGGGTCGAATTCAGTTATTGGCGCAAACTCGGTTGTACTTGATGATGTTCCGAGCGGGACGATGGTCGCTGGCGCCCCGGCAAAAATCAAGCGCGCCGGAGTGGACTATTTTCATTACCTTCATATTGATTAAACATTAGGCCATCAACGTGCACATAGGTATCATCGGATCGTTTCCGCCGCCCGAGGGCGGTACAACGCTTTTATTGAAGCAGTTGGAAGAGATTCTCAGATCCTTCCCCGGTTTAAATATCGACCGGGTGGAGTTAGCGGGAGGTAGTGGCGGGCCGTTTCAAGTTGTTAGAAATCTATTTCGCGACTGCGTGCATATTGCTAACGCGTTTCGTAGAAACGACGTTGTGACTGTACATCTATCACCGCGTGGTGCTCTTGTTTTGTTGCCTCTACTTTTGATGATGGGGGTATTCTACAAAACCCCTTGGCTGCTTCGTTTATTTGGCGGGGACTCAGATATATGGTTTTCTGACGGCGCGATAAAGGGGCGTGTATGTTTGCAACTAGTTCGTCTCTGCCCCCTACTGTTAGTAGAGACACGCTCGCTAAAAAGGTTCTTCGAGCAGAGGGGGGTCAGACGGTGCGTATGGTACCCCAACACGCGGGTAGCGTTCTCAGAGGGCGATGCTGCTAACCTGAGGCCACGCCTCAATAGATGTAGTCTTAATTTGGTATACATCGGTCGCGTAACAGAGACTAAAGGAGTGTTTCAGGCCATCGAAGCCGTTGCATCTCTTGGAAAGACAGCGTCTCTTGTTATATTCGGACCGCTCGAATGTGAACTCCCTCGTGAACTGCCGCCTAACGTGAAGTATAGTGGGTTGCTGGATAGTAGTCAGGTAACTAAGACAATCAGCAACTTTGACGCACTGCTTCTGCCAACTTTCTATCGTGGAGAGGGGTACCCCGGCGTGATCATCGAAGCGCTCAGCGTTGGAGTGCCGGTAATTTCAACCCGCTGGAGAGCTATACCGGAACTTTTAAATGTACGCTGTTGGATGCTTTCGGACCCGGGCTCTGCTTCATCTTTAACCGAATCAATTGGGTTGCTCCGGCAGGCTTTGATTGATGAACCTGAAGCGTTGGCCAAAGATTGCGTGGCGACTGCAAACCGGTTCGACGGTCATGTGTGGGCTCGTGTATTTTTGCGCCTTTGCAGAAACCTCTCGGCTTCGCCAAATTACTATTGATTATCCGTACTAATTCTCACCGATATTACAGAATAGAACAGTGAATTTACTCACTTAACAACATTACTCTGGAGTTGACAAAAATATGTGCGGTTTCGTTGTTCAAATCAGTAAGTTTCCGAAATTTCATTCCGCACAGATTTCAAAAAAAATTTGGCATCGAGGTCCAGATGCGACAGGAGTATACCATAACAAGATTAATGAATGGTATATTGATGCTTTGCATAGGCGACTTAGTATAATAGATTTAAATCATCACGCAAATCAGCCATTTATAAGTAAATGCGGTTCGCACGTTTTAATTTACAATGGAGAAATATATAACTGGAAATCATTAAAAATTGATTTGATTAATTATGGATCAAAATTCAAAACAAACTCTGACACAGAAGTTTTGCTTGAAGGAATTAGGATCTTTGGTCAAGAATTCTTATCTCGCGTTAATGGTATGTTCGCTTTTGTTTACATTAACGTTCAAGAAGGCCAAATTCTAGCCGGGCGAGATAGATTCGGAATTAAGCCACTTTACATTTATGAACATGACGATCAAATCGTCCTATCGTCTGAAATTCGGGGGGTCGAGGCTGCGTTAGGAAGACGGCTTCAGCCTGATCGAAGTGCGTTTAGCGAGTTTTTTCTTAACGGCTTTCTCTACGAACCTCGGACCGGTGTGCTCGGCGTCGCAAAGGTGATGCCTGGTTCGACAATCGAGATTAGGCTTCCCGAGCGGAAAATCATCTACAGGCGTTATCATTTAAATGAAAGTAAGCAGCCGACTTGGTCTGACGTGCTGGCGCAGGTTAAATTGGAGGCCAATGCTGACGTTCCGGTTGGCATTTTCTACAGCGGAGGAATAGACTCGAGCGTGATTGCACTCGCCGCAAAGGCAGAGGGAATCAAATGCTTTTTTGTAGATTACGGAAAGGGTTACGAAGCTGACTTGGCAGTTGCTGAGGCTTTTTGTCGTGAAAAAAAATTACAACTGGAGTCTTACAAATTTCCAAATTCAGGCAATAGTGTAGACACTATTTTAGCTTCATTTCAACAATGTGCCATCGGAAATGAAGAACTTATTTCCGATTATACTTATATTTCTACTGCTTCCCTTGCGGGCATTGCACGCGAGGCAGGGTTTAAGGTGATGCTAAGTGGCATGGGAGCCGATGAGATGTTTGGCGGCTACCCTAGGTACACTTTAGCCCGGCAGTGGTCGCTCATCAGTCGAACTAAACCTATCAGTGAATTGGTCGCCAAAGTAGCAACATATTTCCGTCCTGGAGATAAACGAGTTCACCGTTTTCTTGAGTTTGTTCGCTCAGGAGATTTCGTACGCGGTTATACCAGCTTGGTGGGCTACTTCTCTGAAGCAGAAGTTGCGGAGATGGTCGGAACATCCGACGATATTCGCTTTTTTTATGAAAGAGTTAATAGCCACTTAAGTCAATTTGATACGTGTTCCTCACTTCGCCGAGCACTCTTTTTGGATCAAACAGGTTATTTGGCCCACAATCTCACTGTGGCTGATCGGGCTAGCATGTCCCAAAGTGTCGAACTACGCGTACCGTTCGTCTCGGAGGCGGCCAGCCGTTTTGCAAACAGTCTGGATGATCAAAATTTAATCCACGGCCTAGATGGGAAAATGCCGTTGAGAAAGTTCTTACATGACGAAGGGGTCGGGCACCATTTTCGGCGAGCTAAAAGGGGTTTCAATCCCCCATTGGACGGCATGATCAAAAGTTTAGGTCAGGCAAAAGCACTGGAAATATTTGATAGCCTTAATACCTACAATTTTATTGAAAAAAATTCAGTTGAGCGCATCATTATAGAACATTTTAAAGGCAAAAGAAATAATACATATAGAATTTGGCAGCTTATTTACTTTGCTTTTTGGTGCGACCATCGAATGAACGATCGCGATTTCAGCATGTAATTTCATTAAAATTTAATTTACCAATTGGATTGATTTACATATTCGTCTTTTAGTTCGGTTAGAATGCGAAATTTCTCGCATCAAAATCCTTGAACAACCTGACGTGCTCCCCTACTTGTTACCAGTCAGAGGTAGAGTCCCGTTCCTTCATCATGGATGTTTGATGTGATGCCAACGTGTCTGGGGGCATGCCCCCAGACACGTTGGCCGGCGATCTCGGCGGGAGTCTTCCCGCCCAGTTTCGAGTGCGGCCTCACCGTGTTGTAGTCATGCCGCCAGGCGGCCAGCACGAACCGGGCATGAGCCAGCGAGGTGAACAAGATCTCGTTGAGGCATTCGTCCCGCAGGCGACCGTTGAAGCTCTCGACGAAGCCGTTCTGCATCGGCTTGCCCGGAGCGATGTAATGCCACTCGACCCGTCGCTCCTGCGACCAGCGCAGGATGGCTGACGAGGTCAGTTCAGTCCCATTGTCGCTGACCACCGTGTGCGGCTTGCCGCGACTCCCCATCAGGCTGGTCAGTTCGCGGGCCACCCGAGCACCTGACAGTGACGTATCGGCCACCAGCGCCAGGCACTCCCGCGTGTAGTCATCGACCACGCACAGGATGCGGAAGCGCCGACCGCAGATCAGGCTGTCAGAGACGAAGTCGAGCGACCAGCGCTGGTTCGGGCCATCCGGCAGCACCATCGGTCTGCGCGTGCCCAACGCCCGTTTCAGGCCGCCACGGCGACGCATGCGCAGTCCTTCCTCGCGGTAGATCCGCAGCAGCTTCTTGTGGTTGGGTGCGATGCCTTCCCGCGCCAGCAGATAGCCCAGGCGGCGACAGCCGAACCGGCGACGTTCCGCCGCCAGCTCGCGCAGCCGTTGCCGCAGCGCCCCGTCATCTGGCCTGCTCGGTTCATACCGAACCACCCTGCGGCTCACACCAATCAGTGCACACGCCCGACGCTCGCTCACCCCGTGATGCTCCCGGGCATGGGCGACGGCTTCCCGCTTGGCGCCGGGCGTTACCATTTTTTTGAGGCCAGATCCTTCAACACGGCATTGTCGAGCATCGCTTCGGCCAACAGCTTCTTCAGCCGCGAGTTCTCCTCCTCGAGCGACCGCAACCGTCGGGCCTCAGACACCTCCAGACCGCCAAACTTCGACTTCCACTTGTAGAATGTCGCCGAGCTGATCCCGTGACGGCGGCAGACCTCCGCCGTCGCCATCCCAGCTTCCTGCTCCTTCAAGATCGCAATGATCTGCTCTTCGTTGAACCTGCTTCGCTTCATATCGTCAGACTCTACCAAAAAGCGGTCACATTTCAGGGGAGCACGTCAACATGACCCCCTGATTTTCTTTGAGTATTGCATAGCGTCTGTGCTCTGCCGCCTGAATTTTGGACCATTCGCAGTTAGAGTTTTTCGCGTTATACAGCCCTGGCTGGACGAGGAATTATGGCATGAAGGCATCGAAGTTTACGGACACACAGAAGGCGTTCGTTATCAAGCAAGGGAAGGAAGGCCCGCTAGTCGCTGAGATCTGTCGCAAGGCAGGGATCAGCCAAGCGATCGACTTCAACCGGAAGAAGAGATGCGCGGGGCTGATGCCGTCAGAGATGCGGCGCCTGCGAGATCTGGAAGACAAGAACGGACGACTGGAGAAAATCGTCGCCGATCTGAGGCTGGACCGTGAGATGCTGCAGGACGTCATCCGCCGAAAGCCCTGAGGCCGGATCGGAAGCGCGAGCTGTTCCTATGGGATGCTATCAGACTGGGATGTGCCGATCCGGAGGGCCTGCCAGGCTCTGCCGTTCGACACTTCCAGTTAGCACTACCAGACCCGCCTTGCCGATCCGGCCTTTCTGAAGAAGCGCATCAAGGAGATCTGCGAGACGCATGTCCGTTATGGCTACCGGCGGATGTTCCATCTCTTGCGCCGGGACGGTTGGCAGGTGAACATGAAGAAGGTTTTCAGGGAGTTGGGCCTGCAGCTGCGCAACAAGACCCCCAAACGGCGGGGCAAGGCGAAGCTCAGGGCGAATCGCACGACGGCGATCCGGTCGAACGATGTGTCGGTGATGGACTTTGTTCATGACCAGTTGACGACGGGGCCCCAACTGCGCAGCGAATGCCTTAACGCGCGCTGGTTCTTATCGCTGCAAGATACTTGCGAAAAGTTAGAGACTTGGCGCAGACACTACAATGAAGAGCGACCGCACAGCGCGACCGGGAATATCCCCCCGATCATGCTGGCAAACTCAGCTAGTGAGACCAGCCCACCGGATCTGAGCAAGGGGAAAACTCCGGGCATGAGTGATCCAAGGTTGGGTAGCAGTGCAAAAAGCAGTCAGGCTCAAATTCCAGTTGGTGGAAAGCTGGGGGTCACGTCACCAATCTGTTGAGTTCGAGGATCCAAGCGGAAGCGCGGTTTCACTTACACCCGCAAATCTCGCTGAAGATATGCCCCCCAATGAAGCATTGCTCACATTGCCCGGTGGTCTTAATTTGCGTGTAAAAAGTGAAGGGGGTGACATGCGCGCAGAAGATACAACATTGCACCCAAAATTTGGTATAAGCATCCCCAACCGCTGCCCCATAGTCCCCTTGGTGGCCGGTCGCGCCAATCTGGACGTGGAAGGCAATTGATCATATGCATATACTCTTCCTGACCGACAACTTCGCGCCGGAGGTCAATGCGCCAGCGAGCCGCACGTTCGAGCATTGCCGCGAATGGGTAAAGGCAGGGCAGAAGGTCACCGTCGTCACTTGCGCACCGAATTTCCCGAAGGGCCAGGTATTCGCAGGATATAAAAACCGGCTTTGGCAGACTGAGGACATAGATGGCATCCGCGTAATCCGTGTCTGGACTTACATCACCCGAAACGAGGGTTTTGCCAAACGCATATTAGACTATCTCAGTTTCATGGTGATGGCCTTCCTTGCCTCATTATTCATACGCCGGGTCGATGTAGTTATAGGCACTTCGCCACAGTTTTTTACCGCATGTGCGGCATATGCAGTGAGCGTCGCTAAGCGCCGGCCTTGGGTATTTGAGCTACGCGATATTTGGCCCGAGTCCATCCGCGCCGTTGGCGCGATGAAGAAGGAGCGGTTCCTCGATCTCCTCGAAAAGGTCGAGCTGTTTCTATACCGAAGGGCGACCATAATCATCTCGGTAACCCATGCATTCCGGCAAAACCTAATTGGCCGTGGAATTGATGGCACAAAGATCCATGTCGTGACGAATGGTGTTGATGGTTCACGTTTCTCACCCATACCTAAGGATCAAGAGCTTTTGGAGGAATTGGGCCTGCAAGAAGCTTTTGTGGCGGGATATATTGGAACGCACGGCTTGGCTCATGGCCTGGATACATTGCTTGACGCGGCACACCTGCTGGCGAACTCTGAACATTGCGATCGGATCCGAATATTGATGCTTGGCGACGGGGCGCACCGTCAAAAACTTGAGGCGCGTGCACGCACTGAACGTCTTCGAAACGTTATCTTTTTGGACAGCGTCTCGAAGGAACAAGTGGCCCGTTACTGGTCAATTCTGGATACGTCGATCATACACCTCAGGCGCTCCGAACTGTTCACTACAGTCATTCCATCAAAGATGTTTGAATGCATGGGAATGGCGATACCTATCCTGCATGGGGTCGAAGGCGAGTCGGCCGAAATTGTTCGCAAACACGACATTGGCCTTACGTTCGAGCCTGAAAATCACGTTGAATTAACAGAACGCCTAAAACAGCTTCATGATGATCAGGACACACGAAAGCGCCTGGCCCATAACGGCCCATTGGCTGCTAAGCATTATGATCGGAAAGTTCTTGCTAGGCGCATGCTTGCAATTATCGATAACTGCGCCTGACAAGCCGAATGAGTGCTAGATCAACTCACATCGACGCTCTGCTTGCTACTAAGAAAACCTGATTATGGAATGCAATGTCATCCATCAGGCATTCCGGAAGACTATACGCAAATTGTTGGCCCTTGGCTTGTCCTTCATCTATCCGCGTGCGGTCACACTGCCCATGCTTAGCGGCAACAATATCGGCTGCGGAGAAGATGTCTCGATCATCGATCTGGCCAAGATCACTTCCCAGATTGCCAAGTGCACCGGCCAAATTTCGTTCGAAACATTGAAGCCAGACGGAACACCCCGCAAGCTAATGGAAGTGATGCGTCTCACCGAAATTGGTCACCCCGAACGTCCCTCCCGGGCCGGCGGCATTGCTGACCCTTATCGATGGCTACTTACAAACCAAGATTTGATGATAGCAGGATGGCCGAATGACTTCGGGCTTAGTTCCACGGAGTAGCAGTGCGATGATGATCGCATCTGAGTAGAAGCGTTATAGGACAAGTTTTCCACGGGACGGTTTGCGCGACTGAGGCGATACCGAAGTAGATGCAGCTTGTCGCTGATCGGATGCTGCTTCAGTATGTGGTCGACGTGTTGCGGGCCAACACCCTGAGTCTATTTTATGAGAAATTTTGTATGCGTATTTTTGTAACAGGTGGAGCGGGCTACATTGGAAGCCATACGGTTTTGGAGTTGATCCGGGCCGGCCATGAAGTTTGTGTCGGTGATAATTATCGTAATAGCTCCCCAATTGCCCTAGATCGCGTGCGCAGGCTCGCAAATTCGGATTTCCATCAGATCGAGGTTGATATTCGCGATGAACAGCGTTTGGCTGACGCACTTGCGTCCTTTAAGCCTGATGCAGTCATCCATTTTGCCGGGCTCAAGGCCGTGGGGGAATCGAACGAGCTGCCACTTGATTATTACGACAACAATGTCGTTGGTTCGCTTCGCCTTTTATCGGCCATGGACAGTGTTGGTTGCAGCCGGTTAGTATTCTCGTCTTCTGCTACGGTCTATGGCGAACCCGTCTACCTCCCGTTTAATGAAGCGCATCCATGCGCGCCCACAAATCCTTATGGCCGCACAAAATACATGGTTGAACAAATCATAGAGGACTGGTGCAGGGCCCGTCCTTTGGCTTCTGCCGCGTTACTGCGCTACTTCAACCCAGTTGGCGCGCATGCATCGGGAGACATTGGAGAAGATCCAACGGGCACACCAAATAATCTCATGCCTTTTGTGACTCAAGTGGCGGTCGGACGACGCGAACGGCTTAGCGTTTTTGGTGCGGATTATGAAACAGGCGATGGAACTGGTGAGCGCGACTATATTCACGTTGTCGATCTTGCCAAAGCCCACCTCGCGGCGGTCGAGTTTATTAAGGCGCAGTCTGGCTGTGAAGCGTTCAACATCGGCACCGGTTCGCCCACTTCCGTCCTTCAGATTATAAAGGAGTTTGAGGCGGTATCCGGTCAAAGCATTCCATTCCAAATCGTCGATCGGCGCCCTGGAGACATTGCGACCAGTGTGGCAGGCGTGGCCAAGGCTGCGGACAAACTGAACTGGCGCGCCGTGCATTCGCTGGAGGATATTTGTAGGTCGAGCTGGGACTGGCAATCTAAAAACCCAAACGGATACCAGACACTGATGTAGTCTAGTGTCTATCCGCAGACAGACCTCCGAGACATTCCAAATCCTGCAACACTTCACACCAAAATGGACCACAGCACTCCATTATGGACCAAATGCCCCCAAACTCCCGATAACTGCACGTCCATGACCAAAACACGACGCAAACGACCGATAAGTCCACGTCCATGACCAAAACACGACGCAGACGACCGATAAGTCCACGTCCATGACCAAAACACGACGCAAACGACCGATAAGTCCACCCATCACCTTATCCTTCGTTTGCCTCGCGTAGAACCGCCCCTCTTATCGGTTCTATGTGTTGGCAAAGATCGAATGTGCCAAATTTCGCTTGCCTTTTAGGCGTCATTGACGCATATACGTCCCCGTGCAAACCCGCCCAATCACCGTCGCAGAGACGCATATGTTTAGACGGCAGGCCGAGAAGATTTGGTCGGAAGCTGAGTTGGCCGTGCTGATTGATCATCTAGGCACCAATCCGCAGGACGGTGATGTGATCCCCGGCACAGGCGGCATTCGAAAGCTGCGTTGGGGCAAGGCGGGAGCGGGCAAGCGTGGCGGTGTTCGGGTGATCTACTTTTATCACAACGCCGATATGCCGCTCTACTTGTTGCTCGCTTATGCCAAGGCGCAGGCGACCGACCTCACCCAAGACGAGAAGCGCACCCTGACCGCTCTCGCTGCAGCAATCAAACAGGGCAAAGGATGAAGATATGAGCACAGCCTTCGGACAAGAGTTGATCGCCAGCATGAAAGAGGCGGTTGCCCATGCGAGCGGGCGTAGCACAGCGGCGCGGGAGCATATTGTGAACGTGCCAGACGTCCGCGCGATCCGCGAGGGGCTTGGTCTATCGCAGAACGCCTTTGCCCGCGCCTACGGGATACCGCTTGCTACCCTGAAAGGCTGGGAACAAGGCCGTCGCCAACCCGATGCCACCGCCAGCGCCTATCTCAGCGTCATCGCCCATCTGCCGGGAGAAGCGCGAGAGGCGTTGCGGGCGGGTTGAGGTTCCTACAGGGGCTAAAGAGGGATAGGGCTGCGAACCACTCGAAACCCATCCAGAACAAGAACCACGCCAGTAGCAGACGCGCGCATGGGCAAAAACTGTCCGGCCGTGCCACCAAATTATGGGCTGCATGAGCTGGTTGGAGACAAGGCGGGTCAATGGGCCATGCCTGTGACAGTGACAGTGACAAAAAATTGGCGGCTTACCTTCATCAAAATTGATGACGTAACGATCTCAAAACTGAACTTGTAAAGACTATCATAGATGGCCTTAAACATGCACCCCTCTCTAGCAGTTCACCCCGGCGACTGGCTGAAGAGCGAGATCGTCGATCCACATGGCGTGAGCATCAATCGCCTCGCCGCCTCTTTCCATGTCACCCGCCAGACGCTGAGCAATCTATTCAATGGCCATACTGCGCTCTCGGCAGAAATGGCGATCCGGTTCGAGAAGGCCTTTGGCGTAAAGGCAGATACGCTGATGCGCATGCAGACGGCCCACGATCTGGCAAAGGCCCGCGCACAGTCTGACCACATTGTCGTTGACGAAGTCCTGTTTGCTGCCTGAACCTCCCGCTGCAAACGCCAAAACCCAACCCAAACAGGCGCGACACTGCGCGGCTTAGGCGAGATCCCTTAGCTCTGCAGCAGAAAGCCGGTGCCGGTTTCGTGTCCGGGACACGGCTTGCGCGGGTCCGCGATGCGGCGCGGTAATTTCACCAACGCGCCATTTATTGGCATTGATAATGCCATAATATTGCGGCACGATAGAGCGCAATAACCGGAAGGAGGAGGCCCGCATGTACACACTTTATGGGGCACTGGGATCGCCCTACTCGCTCAAGATGCGGGCGCTGCTGCGCTATCGCCGCATTCCCCATATCTGGTCGCATGGAGGAGAGGCGCGCGATGCGTTGGCGCAGGTGAAGGCGCCTGTAATCCCAGTGCTGCAATTTCCCGACGGCAGCTTTCACAATGATTCGACGCCGCTCATCTACACGCTGGAGCAGCGCCACCCCGAGCGGTCCGTCGTGCCCCCCCATCCGGCACGCGCCTTTCTCGCCCATCTGATCGAGGATTTTGCCGACGAATGGGTGACCAAGGCGATGTTCGGCTATCGCTGGCTGGCGCAAGTCGACCAGATCCAGATGAGCCGATGGCTTGCCTTTGACAATCTGAAGGGCGGCGGGCTTGCAACGAGCCAAGGCTTTGCCGAACAATTTCGCAGCCGACAGGTAGGGCGCATGGCGATCGTCGGCTGCACGGCCGAAAACTTCCCGCTGATCGAGGCCTCGACGCGCGCCTTGCTGGCAGCGCTGGAGGCGCATGTCACAGACCGGCATCTCTTCTTTGGTAGCCGCCCCAGCCTTGCCGAATTCAGCCTCTACGGACAGCTATCGCAATTGGGCGTAGACCCGACGCCCGAGGCGATGATGCGCGCCGACTATCCCTATAGCCTGCGCTGGCTGCTCCATATCGACGATATGTCGGGCATCGATGGCGAATGGGATGCACCCGACGCGCCCTTGCCGCCAGTCGTGGTCGAAATCTTGCGGCAGGCAGGCGCAATCTACCTGCCCTTTCTCGTCGCCAATGCCGAGGCAAATGCGGCCGGACAGGATCAATTCGCAATCGAGGCAATGGGCCATCCCTATTCGCAGGGCGTGTTCAAATATCAGGTCAAATGCCTGGCCGACCTGCGCAGCCGATACGCAGCGCTTAATGCGGATGCGCGCGCATCGATTGCGCCGCTGCTAACTGAAACCGGCTGCCTTGCGGTGCTGGAGGATCGTTGATGTTGCGCCGGCTGATCCTGTGGGCAGTGGCAGCGACAATATGCCTGCCGCAGACCGCCTTCGCAAAACGCAGCACGGCGCGTCAGCCCAATATCGTCATCCTTTTGGCAGACGATATCGGCTTTTCCGATATCGGTGCCTATGGCGGCGAAATTGCAACGCCGCATCTCGATCAACTGGCGCGCAAGGGCGTGCGCTTTTCCAACTTTCATGTCGCGGGAAGCTGTTCACCCACGCGCGCGATGCTGCAAACCGGGGTAATCAGCCACCGTGCCGGCCTTGGCAACATGCCCGAGACGATCCCGCCGGCGCATCGCGGCAAGCCCGGCTATGAAACGCACCTCAACAACCGCGTCATAACCCTGGCCGAACTGCTGCGCGCGCAGGGCTATCGCACCTATTTCACCGGCAAATGGCATTTGGGGCACAGTCCCGCCACGGTGCCGACCGCGCGCGGATATGACCGGGCGCTGGCGCTGTCGCAATCGGGCGCCGACAATTTCGAGAATAAGCCTAACCTGCTGCTATATACCCGCGCCGATTGGACCGAGGACGGCAAGCCTGCAAAGCTGCCTGCGCGCTTTTACTCGTCAACACTACTGGTTGATCGCGCGATCAGCTATATCCAATCCGGACGGGCAAGCGGGAAACCCTTTTTCGCCTCGATCAATTTCCTCGCCAACCATATCCCAGTGCAGGCAAGCGATACCGACATCGCCGCCTATCAGGGGCGCTATGCGCAAGGCTGGACCGTGCTGCGCGAAGGCCGGCGTGCCGGCGCCATTGCCCAAGGCGTCATGCCGGCAGGCGTGCCGATGGTGCGCATGAAAACCACCCGGGACTGGAATTCCCTATCAGACACACAGCGCCGCCAGCGCGCGGGCGCGATGGCCGCCTATGCCGCAATGGCCACGGCTATGGACCGCGAAATCGGACGTCTGATTGCCTATCTCAAGGCTGAGGGCGAATATGAAAATACCATCTTCCTCTTCCTGTCGGACAATGGTTCAGAGGCAACCGACCCGATGGAATTGGGGCTGCTATCGCACTGGAACGCGCGCATTCTGTACAATCAGAGCATCAGCGAACAGGGTCGGCCAGGATCGCTGACGGCCACTGGCGCTGGATTTGCCAGCGCGTCCGCCGCCCCGCTTCGTGGCTATAAATTCACCGCCAGCGAGGGCGGCCTGCGCGTACCGCTGATCGTCGCATGGCCAGGCCATCCAGAAATTCGCAGTGGCGCTATTGCGGGCAATTTTACCCATGTCACCGACGTCGCGCCCACCTTGCTTGCGCTTGCAGGAGCGCCGGCCCAGCAAGGCCGCTTTGCCGGACGCGCCGTTGAGCCGATGCGCGGCGCCGATCTGCGGCCCATGCTCGCCAACCCTGCAGCAACCGTGCATGCAGAGGGCAAGCCCATCGGCTATGAATTGTCGGGCAATGCCGCCTTGTTCAAGGGGCACTATAAGCTGGTGAAGAACCTTCCCCCTTATGGCGACGGGCGCTGGCGGCTGTACGACATCATAGCAGATCCGGGCGAGACACGCGACCTGTCAGCGGACATGCCTGCCCGCTTTGCACAAATGCAGGCCGATTATGCCGCCTTTGCCAAAGCCAATGGCGTGCTGCCCATGCCGCCGGGCTACAGCGCGCCGCAACAGATTTTCGACAATGCCCTTGATACTCTGCTCGTCCCGCGCCTGCTTGCGATGTTGCCTTATCTGGGCGGTCTGGCCTTGCTGCTGGGCGGGCTCGTCTGGGTCTGGCGCAGGCACCGGGTCACCCCAGTGCCTTCATCCTGATGGCGAGTGCGCAGGAAAGCCGCGCACCATGATGTTGCACGGTGGCCGGATAATGGGGTGATGGGGCCATTTGCCACGTCGCTCCCCATGCCGAACAATCAAGATCAAATGCCAACCCGAACGCCGCTGATCGGGCCGAGCACGCCAAAGGCTTGCAGCAACCAAAGGATCACAACGATCCCGACAACCACATTCAATATGCTTTTTATCTTACCGTCCATCGGCAGGTAGGTGTTGATCAGCCAAAGTATGACGCCGACGACAACGAGGACCAAGATCAGGGTGATAAGCGACATGACATTCCTCCTTTAAGGATGGTGGGCATAGGGCCCCTGATCATGATCAAACGCGGCGGCATCTAACGGCATCGCACATCATCCGACTTGTCGATGGAGCGGCCCGCAATGCCTCCAGCAATGGCACCTAATATCGTGCCGAGTTCTTCCGATCCGCCCGGGGCGATGACATTGCCAAGCACGCCGCCCGCAATCGCGCCCACGATCAACCCGGTCGTTCCATCGGAACGGCGACAATAATAACGCCCATCCTGACCGCGGTAGATCCGCTCGTTCCGCGTCAGCTTGCGTTCGCGATACCGGCGAGGGTTCTCCTTATAATAGCGGTCGGCATAGTAGCCGCCATAATTGGGATCGGGTCGATTATAGTCATATTGGCGCCAAGACGAGTTCGGGCGGTAATCACCGCCATCGCTGGTACAGGCACCCAATGTCACGACTGCCATGATAAGGATTAGACCTTTGCGCATGCCTCTTCTCCGGTTGGGCGGCGCTCAATCGTGCGGACATAATCCGCTCGGAAACGCCGTTATGCTTGCATAGCAAGGACTAAGCGCCGGGGGCCGTTCAAGTAATCCGGAAATGTCCTAACCCATAAAATCCCTCACTGCGCGGCAATGGCGGGCCGATGGCCGCTGTAATGGGCCCAGAAATGCACATTTGGGGGCACCCCATCTGCGCAATCTGACCTTGGGGATGGGCGGCATCGTCTGAACGAAGCGCAGGCGCAAACGCTGGATCAGCCCTGTGCCTTCGTCCTGATATTGAGCTGGCCTGCAAGCCCCGCATCGCGGTGCTTGGTAATCGCCTGATATTCAGGTGACTGGACCATCTGCAGCATTGCTGCGCGCGAGGGATATTCGACAATCGCGACCATATCCCAAAGCTCGTCCACCTCGCCCAGCATCAGGTCAGTGACCATGCCAGAAAAGCGGGCCTTGCCACCGACGGCCGCGACACAAGCCTGCACACCTGCGCCATAACGCAGATAGGCATCACGGCCCGAAAGCTCAGGTTCGGAGCCGTCGGCATAGCTGGCCTTGTGCTTAAACTTTAGAAGATTGACCATGCACATCGGCCCGTCTTCTTCACCGGTGAAAAAGGCCTTCGCCTGTTCAGGGCTGGGGTGGAGATGATTGACGACCTTCATTTCTTCGCCACTTCCAAAATGGCCTGCACAAAACCTTCAGGATCGTCTTCCTGAACGAAATGCCCGCCCTTTAATGTGCGGTGGGGCTGGCCCGCCGTGCCGGGGACACGGCCGATGAAGCGGCTTTCGCCGCCACGTGTCACCGGATCGCCATCGCTGAAGCAGCACAGAAACGGCTTGTCCCATTGGTCAAACACCTTCCAGGCGCGTTTCTGGTCAGGAACTGCAACATTATTCTCAAAAGGAACAAAGCTGGGGAAGATGCGCGCGCCGGCTTTGTAACTGCTGTCGGGAAAGGGGGCATTATAGGCTGCGATCTCCGCAGCGCTCAGTGTGCGTTTGACTCCCATATTGACGATACTGCCAATCCGGAAGATCGGGCTCCATGTCGCAAAGGCGCGCCAGATGGCAAAGGCGCGCGGGGCCGGGCCGCCTTCGGGCAGGCCGCCATTGGACAGCACAACGGCTGAGAAGCGATCCGGCATGTCCGCAACAAGGCGCAAGCCAATCAGCGACCCCCAATCTTGGCAGACAAGCGTCATGTTGGTAAGGTCAAGCGCCTCAACCCATTGGCGCATCCAGCCGACATGACGGGCATAGCTATAGTCAGTCTTTTTGCTTGGCTTGTCCGATTTACCAAAACCGATGAGGTCGGGCGCGATCACGCGATACCCTGCCGCGACGACGGGGGCGATCATGTGGCGATAGAGATAGCACCAGCTTGGTTCACCATGCATCATCAGCACGATCGGAGCGTCGCGCGGCCCTTCATCGACATAATGCACCCGCAGCTTGGTGCCATCATCCGGATCGGTGATTTCCAGATAGTGCGGCGCAAAGGGAAAATCGTCGATATCGGCAAAGGCGCTGTCGGGGGTGCGCAGGACTTTCAAAGGACTGTTCCTTGTCAGAATGATAGAATTGGCATTGTGAGTGCCATATTATCAGGCGCGGGTCAATGCACAGGCGCCGCATCAATCTGGCCAATGGCGTCGCGGATTTTCGCAGCGGCTTCTGAGGTCAGGCCATGTTCAAACAGCGTCAGGTGCCGTAGTAAGGTTCTGCGCACAGCGCCGGTTCCCTCGCCGGTCGGCGCGCCAAGTTCGCGATAATGTTCCAGCCCATAGCGCAGGATGATGGTGGCGTTGATGGCCAGATCGCGCAGTTGAACCTTGGGCCATTCGAGAAGGCGGGCATCGACCAATGCAGCATGATGCGTCTCGATTTGAACATAGGTGCGTTCGATCCAGTCCGGCGCACGGTTTCGAATAATGTCTGTATGCTCGCCATAGGATTGCTGATCGCGATAGAAGAAGCGAAAGCTACGGAATTCAGCCATCATAGCTTGCAGAAGCACGACATAGGCGGCAACAGGATCATTGTCTGGCCTTAAAGCTAACCGCGCCTCAATCGCTTTCGAAAACTGCTCCGCAATCGCATCCAGTAACGCACGCCTGGTCTTGAAATGATACCAGAGATTGCCTTCGGCAATCCCCAGATGCGCCGCGAGCGTTGCTGTCGTTATCGCGCCATAGCCCTGCAAATTGAACAGGTCGCGCGCAGCCTCGACAATCCGATCCCGGGTCTTCATCAATATTTCGAAAGTTCGACCAGCAGCGATTTATAACCATGGACGAAGCAAGCGGGGACGCGCACCGGTTCCTCAATGACATTGGCGCGCAAGCGTCGTTTAGCCATTTCTTCAAGGAGCGTCACCAGCTGCAGTTCAGCGACGCGGGCGCCGACACAGCGGTGGATGCCATAACCGAATGATAAATGCCGCCGCGCATTCTCGCGGTCAACCTTGATCGCTTCGCCATCGGGGAACACGCTCTCATCGCGGTTTGCGGAAATGTACCACATCACCACTTTGTCGCCGGCCTTCATCTGCACGCCGTCAACCTCGGTATCCTCGGTCACTGTACGGCGCATGTGCGAAAGCGGGGTCTGCCAGCGGATCAGTTCCTGCACCGCATTGGGGATCAGCGAAGGATCGGCTTCCAGCTTGGCGCGCTCTTCGGGGAATTTCGACAGACCATAGGCATAGGCCGACATCGAATTGCGGGTGGTATCATTCCCGCCCACGATCAGCAGGATCAGGTTGCCGATAAATTCCTCGGGCTCCATCTCGCGCATCGCATCGGATTGCAGCATGACCGAGATCAGATCCTTGCCCGGATTGGCCATGCGTTCCTGCCACAGCGCGGCAAAGGCCATGCCCATTTCCTGCATCTTGGCGAGCCTGAGTTCGATCGTTTCGGGCGATTTGGTCAGTTCGACATCGCCGCCATAGTCAGACCATTCGGTCAGCTTGTGGCGCTGTTCCCAGGGGAAGCCGAAGATCTTGGCGAGCATCCCCGTCGTAAGTTCGATCGAAACACGTTGTACCCAGTCAAACGGCTCCCCAATCGGCAGGCTATCAAGCACTTCGCCGGTGCGCGCCGCGCATTCCGCCTTCATCGCCGCCACTTCGCTGGGGCCAAAGCTGGGCGCGACGGTGCGGCGCTGGCCGGTGTGTTTGGGCGGGTCCATGGCAATGAACATCGGCTCACGCATGTTATACTGTTCCAGCAGCGCGGGATCGCCCGAAATGGCAATGCCGCCCTTTTCCCAATCGGACGAAAAGATCTTGGGCAGCGCCTCGATCTTCACGATCGGCTTGTAGGTGCTGACCGACCAATAGGGGCCAAAACCGGATTCGGGCACATAATGGATCGGCGATTCCGCGCGCAACTTGCGGAACGGCTCTTGCCAGCGATCCTCGGCATAAAGCTCCGGCCGTGACACGTCGAAGGGGTCAACGGGGGCTTCGCTGCGGTCGCGCATGGTGGCTTCAGACATGGACAAGGGCCTTTCAACTTCGATTCACCGAATTAGGGTAAATACCCTAATTCCTGCCGAGGTCAATCTATAAGGCCGAAGCGCTTTGCTGAAATGGCAGGCTTTGCAGCGTCATTGCCCGGGTCCGGCCTTCACATTATCCACCAGCCGAAACCCGATATGGTCGGTACCTAGGCCCCTTTCCTGAAATTGCCGCGCAGCCGGCCGATAGCGCGCGCAATAATTGGCGGCGCATAGGAAGGACCCGCCTTTGATCACATTGACCGCCTCGATCGCGCCCGCCCTGTCACCGCCTGAACTGGTCCATTCCCAGACGTTTCCGATCATGTCGTAAAGGCCATAGCCATTAGGTTTGAAACAGCCGACCGGCGCACGGCCGGTAAAGCCATCAATGCCCATATCGCGCTGCGGAAATACGCCCTGATAATAGTTCGCCTGCGGTCCGCCCTGTTCGTCGAGCGGCTCGGCAAGCGCAGGGGCACCGCCCCGGGCAGCATATTCCCACTGTTCCTCGCTCGGCAATTCCATCCCCGCCCATTGCGCATAGGCCTGCGCATCCTGATAGGCGATCTGCACGACGGGCATTGCATCTTCGCCCGCAATTGCGCTGTCCCGCCCGGACGGATGCCGCCATTGTGCGCCAACCTCCCAGCGCCACCAGCTGTTATTTTCCGCCGTCGGCACGGTAAACACTGCCGAGCCGGGCTGGAGCATTTCGGGCGGCGCACCGGGAAGCGGCGGAGGATCGCGCTCCGCCATGGTCTTATAACCGGTGGCCTTCACAAAGGCTGCAAATTCGGCGTTGGTCACCTCATGCGTTGCCATCCAGAAGCCGTCGACCGCAACCTCGCGTGGCGGTCCCTCCTCGGGGTATTGCGGGTCAGCGCCCATGGTAAAGCGACCGTCGGGGATCCATTGCATTGTTTTGTCAGGCAACGCGGTACATGATCTTCCAGCCGGAACCGATGCATCACCGCATGCAGACAGTAGCACCAGCAAGCTGAAAGCAAGCGACAGTCGCTGCATCATTCTTCTGGCATTCCGGCCAGAACATCGTTCAGCAAACGTCGCACAACGGCCTTGGCATCTTCAACGGTCAGCGACTGATCGTGACGCAACAGTCGCCAAGTCTGAAAGCTCAGGATGACATTAAGGCTATGCGCTCCTGTGACATCTGCCTTTACCGATGCAGGCAAATGTGCCTCTATGATCTCGGTTTCGAGCCGCAGCATCCGTCGATAATCCTGCATCAGATAAGGCGACTGGAATCGTTTGAGGTTGCCCGAAATCCTGAAGGGCAGGATCGTTTCAAAGACCGTCGCCCGCCTGTCAGCAATATCGAGAAGTTTTTCCTTCCAACTGGCGCCCGAGGGGGCCTGAAGGATGATGGGCATCACCTGAGCCTCGATGACGCCGCCCATCTCTCGGTATAGCTCATCCATGTCGTCAAAGTGACGGAAGACCGAACGCAGGCCAACGCCCGCCACCTCGGCAACGCGCGCAGCGCTGGGCGCAACATCGCCCTTGCCGACCAGATCCAGCATCGCTGCAACGATCTTGCTCCGGCTGGATCGGCTCCGTTCGCGCCGACCATCGGCCAGAGGCGCGTTCGAGCGTGATGCCATATTGTGCGAAGCCTTGGTCATGAACCTGTATTTTGCGGCAAACAGCCCTTGGCGCAAGCAACAAAAGCGATTGCAAATATATTTTGGCATAATTAGTGCCAATAATATTCCGCCAATCTGTCGGGAGGAGACGAGGATGGCAAAAGCGGTGATCATCTGGGGGGCAATGGCGGTGCTGGCATTTGCTGCGCCGTTGTCGGCGCAGGACAATGTGCGCGAAGCATGCATGGCGGACATCCGCCAATTTTGCTCGGCCGAACTGGCAAGTTTTAGCCGCGAAAAGGTTCGCGCCTGTCTCGTCAAGAATATCAAAAAAACGTCACCTGGCTGCCAAGCAGCGGCAAAGGCGCGGCGCGATGCCGAGCGCGCAAAGAAGAAGGATAGCTAAAGACATGACAGTCTGGATCATATGGGGCGCGGCCCTGCTGGCTTATGTGGCATTCCGGCTCTGGTATGATAATTGGTCGGGCCCGCTAAAGCCTGCGGAGATTGACGCACTTCTTGGCCAACTGGCAGGCCGTTTTGAAGGAACCGGGAACAGCATCGATATCATGCGCGCATTTCTGGAGGCAGATGACGGCCGCGAATTTGTGATGCTGAATTTGGTCAAAGCGCAAATGGAGCAGGTAGAAGACCCAAAGAGCGGGGAGATGGTGCAAGGCTTTGAACTGCTCAAACGCTATTCCAAGCGCTTCATGCCCGTGCTGTTCCGCAATGGCGGCCATCCGGGCATGATCGGACGCAAGGTGGGTGGCTATATCGATGCGTGGAATACCGAGGCGGATCCCAACTGGACCATCTTCGGCCTGATGCGTTACCGCAGCCGGCGCGACATGATGAAGCTGGTGATGGACCCATCTTTCATGGAGGGCCATCCGGACAAACTGCTCGGCACTTTGGCCACATTTTCTTTCCCGACGCAGCGAGTCCTGTCCCTATATGTGAGCCCGCGGGTGACTGTGGCTCTAATTCTGGCGCTTCTGGCCGCGCTGGCACATATCGCACTGTTGACGTGTGGCACATGACCACGCCGGTGAAGGGACCTCAAAAGATAGGCTGGAGCCGGCGGTTATGGATGCGGCTTGCCACGATCAATGCGCTCATATCCACCATCGCGCTTATTCTCTCAGCGCATCTTCCTGAGCATATTTCGCCGCTCGTGCGGCTTGGCGCCCAAGTTCAGTTCATGCACAGTATGGCCAGTATTGCCTGCGCCACCTTCATGAATGTCGGGGCAGAAGCCGCGCGCCATGCGCCGGCTTTTTTGCTTGGCGGGTCGCTATTTTTTGCGTTGCTTTATTATGGCGCAGCGGCAGGCTTGTTCGGAATGGCTGGCTGGTTGGTCGCTTTTGCAGCGACCATAATGGCCAGTGGCTGGGTCATCATGTTCGCGGCCGGACGGAACATAGATTCATAAAATATGGAGTGGGGAGTTTTGGGGATGCGCACCTTCCTGCCGCCGAGCACCAATGATCAATATCAAGGCTCACGCTATGCGGCCTGGTTTCTAGCCATTTACGGAGTTGCCTGGATTGTTCCAGGCATGATCCACTCTTTCCTCCCCGATGGCGGCGCGGGCACCATTGCGGGACTGGACCTTGGCGACAACCCGGCAATGATTTTCGGGATGTTTGCTTGGGCCGGCGCAACCCAGATTGCGCACGGCATTGTCACACTGGTGGTCGCACTGCGTTACCGGTCGCTGGTGCCGCTCTTTCTGCTTGTCAGTTTGCTTGAACGCATATTACTCAGCTGGTCCGGCTGGGTGATGCATGTACCCGTCAGCGGCCACCACCCGCCGGAACATTATGCCAGCCTGGTTTCACTGCCTGTGATCTTGCTGTTTCTTTGGCTCGCGCTGCAGCGATCGAGCCTTCGCCAGTCGGAGAGTCCTACATGACGAAGCTAAAATGGATCGCAGCATTGGCAGTGTTGGGCGGCCTAGGCTATCTCGGTTTTCAACAGTATAAAATCTACCTTCCCGGTATCATCAGCGAATGGCGGGAACCCATTGCAGACAATCGCCCGATTGCCTGGAGCCAAGGGCCGGCGACCGCACCGCAGGGCAAGCGGCCGCCCAATGTCATCCTTATCGTGGTCGATGATCTCGGCGTTAATGACATCAGCCTTTATGGCGGCGGCGTTGCCAAAGGTGCGGTGCCGACGCCCAATATCGATTCCATTGCCAAAGAGGGTGTTAGCTTCGCAAATGGCTATGCCGCCAATGCGACCTGCTCGCCCTCGCGCGCGGCGCTGATGACCGGGCGCTATCCGACGCGTTTCGGTTTTGAATTTACTGCGGTTCCGGCAGCCTTCGCCTCAAATCTTGCCCACCAGGGCGGCAATGCCCCCTATCCGATAATCTATCACAAGGAATTGAACCGCGACCTGCCCGACTATCCCGACCAGGGCGTACCCGCAGATCAAATCATGATTTCGGAGGTGCTGAAGACCCGCGGCTATCACAATATTCACATCGGCAAATGGCATCTGGGCGAATCGAAACCGCTGCGTCCCACATCACAGGGCTTTGATGAAAGCCTTGGCCTTCGCGCCGGTGGCGGCATGTTCCTGAATCCCGACAATCCGGACGTGGTCAATGCGAAGCTTCCTTGGGATCCGATCGACCGCTTCCTTTGGCCCAACCTTCCTTATGCCGTTTATTGGGGCGACAGCGGCCGCTTTCGGCCCAAGGGGCATATGACCGACTATTTCACGGACAATGCGCTCGCCGCGATCGAGGCCAACAAGAACCGGCCCTTCTTCATGTATCTTGCTTATAATGCGCCGCACACACCGCTGCAGGCGCTGAAATCGGACTATGACGCGCTGCCGCAGATCAAGGATCACACCCAGCGCGTCTATGGCGCAATGGTCCGCCAGCTCGATCGTCGGATCGGTGACATATTGGCGAAACTGAAGGCCACGGGGCTCGACCAAAATACGCTGGTGATCTTTACCAGCGACAATGGCGGCGCTTGGTACACAGGGATTGCCGACCATAATAAGCCTTATCGGGGATATAAGGGCACCTTTTTTGAAGGTGGCATTCGCGTGCCGTTGCTGATGCGTTGGCCAGCGACGATCCCAGCTGGCACAACCCGCCCCGACGTCGCCCAGCATCTCGACATGTTCGCGACAATCGCTGCGGCCGCGGGGGCGGAGGTGCCGAGCGACCGCAAGATGGACAGCTATAACCTGTTCAATCCCAAAGAGCGGCGCGAGATCACCTTCTGGCGATCGGGCGACTATCGCGTTGTACGCGCTGGCGACTGGAAGCTGCAGGTCGCCAAGCGGCCCAACAAGGTCTGGCTCTACAATCTGGCGATCGACCCCACCGAACAGAGGAACCTGGCTGCGCAGGAACCCGAACGCGTAGCCATGATGCGCCGAATGATCGAGGAACAAAATGCCGGCCTGCCCAAACCATTATGGCCCGGACTGCTGGAAGCACCGATCCGCGTCGACGTTCCGCTCAACGCGCCTTGGCGCAAGGATCAGGAATATGTCTACTGGGCCAACTGACCGGCAGCGTAGGGTATAGTATCTTTTGGGAGGTGAAGTGGAGGCCCGAGCCGGAATCGAACCGGCGTGCAAGGATTTGCAGTCCTCTGCGTAACCACTCCGCCATCGGGCCTCGCGCGGCGGCGATCTTGCCGCCGGTGGTAAGGCGAGCGCCCTAGCGGCTGGAGGGGGCTTATGCAATCGGCTTTTGAACGGAATGTTGCCTTTTGCGGAGTGAAAACAGGTTTTCGTCTGAAACCGGCTTGGCCTTTCAGCCGCGCCGGACTAGAAGAAGAGTCGATTTCCTGTATTGCCTGCGCAATACAGTGATGCGATCAAGCAACCCAAGCGCTTAAAAGTCGGAAAAGTAGATGAATTCAACGCAGTTTGCCCAAATGCGCCAGAATATGGTGGACAGCCAGTTGCGCACCAATGGCGTGATCGAACCATGGATCATCGCCGCAATGGGGGCGACCGAGCGCGAAAAATTCCTCCCGGACGAAAAAGCCGCCATTGCCTATATGGATCGTTCGGTACCGCTGACCGGCAATCGGATGCTCAATCCGCCGCTCGCCAACGGGCAAATGTTGCAGGCAGCCGACATCACCCCAACCGACAGCATTTTGTTGGTCGGCACCGGCCCCGGCTATCTTGCCGCCCTTTTGAATGGGCAAGGAAGCGAACTTGTCGCTGTAGAAGATGACGCGCAATTGGCGGCGCAAGCCCGTACGAATGTCCCCGGCATCACTCTTGTTGAAGGCCCGATGCAAGCCGGTGCGCCCGATCACGGCCCTTACAGCCTGATCCTCATCGACGGCGCGGTTGAACAATTGCCGGCTGCCTTGCTGGACCAACTGGGCGAGGGCGGACGCATAGTGACGGGCCTCATTGAAGGAGCCGTCACCCGGCTCGCTACCGGCGTGAAGCTGGGTGGGCATGTCGCGCTGCGCAATCTTGCGGATCTTGAAGTTGCGGCCCTGCCGGGTTTTGAACGCGCGAAGGAATTTGTATTTTGAAGAACGCACCCGCAAAGGTGAAATCCGTTGCCCTGCTGCTCGCCGCATCGGCGGTGATAGCATCACCGGCAATGGCAGAAACGCTGCGCGATGCGTTGCTGGCAGCATATCAAAGCAACCCGAATCTGACGGCTGCACGCGAAGGCCAAAAGGCGATCAACGAGGGCGTTCCGCTGGCAAAGGCCAATGGGCGACCCGATGTGGTCGCACAGCCGACCTATTTTGAAAATGTCCTGCAAGATAGCGGCGCTTCTGTCGTTCAGGCACGCGGCTTTAATGTGAACGCCTCGGTCGCCGCGCCGCTGTATGCAGGCGGCGGAATCAAGAATGCAGTGCGTGCAGCGGAAAACCGTGTCGAGGCAGGCTTTGCCAATCTGCGCGGCGCGGAAAGCGCGATTTTCTCTGCTGTTGTCGGCGCTTATATGGATGTGATCCGCGACGAAGCGATTGTCGATCTCAATCGTGCGCAGGTGGGCGTTTTGCAGGTCAACCTTGAAGCGACGCGCGACCGTTTCGAGATTGGCGATCTGACGCGAACCGACGTTGCCCAGTCAGAAGCGCGGCTTGCGCTCGCTGTCAGCAATATGGAAGCTGCGCGGGCGAACCTTATCCGCTCAAAGGAAATCTACATCCAGCTGGTCGGCCGGCCCCCCGAAAATCTGGAAGCTCCGCCGCCATTGCCCAACCTTCCCGAAACGCCTGACAGCGCGGTAAAAGTTGCACTCGACAATAATCCTGATGTGATCGCCGCACGTGAAACCCGCGAAGCAGCCGGCTATGATCGCCGAGCCGCCAATGCTGCGCGCTTGCCGACGGTCAGCGTATTCACGCAGGGCAGCTATAGCAACGCGCTCAATTCAGTGTCGTCGAACATCCCCGGCTTCCAGGCCGACAATAGCGCGCTGAACGGGCAGGCCGGCGTACGCGCGACGATCCCCCTGTATCAAGGTGGTCAGCCGGCGGCGCAGGTTCGTCAGGCGCAGGCCCGGCTGGGACAGGCGCAGGAACTGGAAATCGCCGCCGAGCGTGAAGCCATTGCCCAGACCCGCGCATCCTATGCCAGCTGGCGGGCATCGCTTGACGTGATCACATCATCCGAACGTGCGGTGGCTGCAAACGAACTCTCGCTTGAAGGCACTCGCGCCGAGAACAGCGTGGGCAACCGCACAATCCTCGACATTTTGAATGCCGAGCAGGAGCTGCTGCAAAGCAAGGTGCAATTGGTGACAGCGCGGCGCAACGCCTATGTCGCAGGCTTTTCGCTGCTCGCCGCCATGGGTCGTGCCGAGGCGCGCGATCTGGGACTGGAAGGCGGCACGCTTTACGATCCGGTCGCGGACTTCCAGAAGGTGGAAGATGCTTGGAACGACTGGTCATCGCAGGCTGACCCGCAGGTCAAAGCCAGCCGGACAGTTGACACACCCGCGCAAAAGGCAGAAATAGAGCCGCTTCCCCAATAGCGAGGGAATCAGAGAGACTTACGCAGGGCAGACGAAATATGGCCAATGATCGCAGCGAACCATCGATGGAAGCCATTCTTTCATCGATCAAGAAGATCATCGCTGACGAGGATCGGTCGCGCGCGATCAATTCGCGCAAGCCCACCCGCGACGTGCGCCGTTCCGAACATGACGAGGACGTCCTCGAACTGACCGAAGCAGCTGGCGACGACCGTGAAGAAGAACTGCTCGACACCGGAAAAGCGCGAAGCCTGCGCCAGAGCTTTTCGGTCTTGCAGACCCTTTCTGAACCCGGCGTTGCGCCGCAGATCGTACGCTCGGGCGAAACCTCGCTGGAGGGGCTGACGCGCGAACTGATGAAGCCGATGCTCAAGGAATGGCTCGACACCAATCTGCCGGGAATAGTAGAGGCCATGGTCGCGCGCGAGATTGAGCGCATCACCAAAAAAGGCTGATGCGGATCGCGCGCCTGGCGGCACTGCTTGCCATGCTGATGGCAGCGCCGCTTGCCGCTGCTGACGCTGCCAACCGCCAATATATCGAAGCCGGCCGGCTGATCGACAGCATTGCCGGCACGACGACCGAGGGACAGTGCATCGAGGTGCGTGGGGAACGGATCGTCGCGGTTGCCCCATGCGGCCCCACACCTGCCGGAGCCCAACGGATCGACTGGTCCGCCTATACCGTGTTGCCTGGGCTAATCGATCTGCACACCCACCTTGCCGATGCAGGTCAAAGCGCGGATCTGGCCGCACCGATCAAGACCTCACCACAGCTGACCGCCCTGCATGGCGCGCATAATGCGCTGCTCACGCTGCGCGCCGGCTTTACGACGGTGCGCGATGTCGGCACCTATCGCGGGCTGACCGATGTCGCATTGCGCGATGCAATCAATCAGGGGCTCGTCCCCGGCCCGCGCATGTTCGTGGCGGGGGCCTATCTTACCCATCCCGGCGGCGGTGGCGAATTGAACGGCGTTGTGCCGAATGACCAGCTGCCCGCAGACATGCGGCTAGGCGTAATGCGTGGGCCCGAAGCCGCAGCTGAAAAAGCGACTTTCCTGTTCGATAATGGCGCCGATTTCCTGAAACTTCTCGCCACAGGCGCAGTGCTCGCCATCGGTACCGAACCCGGAGCACCCGAACTGTCAGAAGCGGAAATGCGCGCGGCGATTGCTATAGCGCGGGCGCAGGGCAGCTATGCCACCGCCCATGCCCATGGTGCAGAGGGCATCAAGGCGGCAATCCGCGCAGGTGCCCGGTCGATCGAACATGCCAGCCTGATCGACGATGAGGCGCTACAACTGGCAAAAGACAGCGGCGTCTGGCTGGTCATGGACATCTACAATGGCGATTATATCGACGAGGTCGGCACCAAAGAGGGCTGGCCCGAAGAATATCTCCGCAAGAATCGTGAGACTACGGACGTCCAGCGCGCAGGCTTTGCCAAGGCGGTCAAAATGGGCGTCAAAATTGCCTATGGCACCGACAGCGGGGTCTATCCGCACGGCCTCAATGCCCGCCAATTTGCCTATATGGTCCGGTACGGAATGACGCCAATGCAGTCGATCCAGTCGTCCACCATTAGAGCGGCCGAGCTTTTGGGGCGCGAAGCGGATCTGGGCAGCATCGCACCGGGGCGCTTTGCCGATCTGGTTGCTGTGAGCGGCGATCCGATAGACAATATCCGCCTGCTGGAAACGGTCGACCATGTAATGAAGGGTGGCGCCATCGTGCGCTGATCAGGCTGCGGTCTAACCCCGCTTGAACGGCCCCAATTCCTCCAAAAAAGATTGCTCGCGCTCAACCGCGCGCCGTTCGCGTTCGAGGAAATCGGCAACCGCTGCGCGAAATCCGGGGTCGGCGATATAATGGGCCGACCAAGTTGTTGTGGGAAGGTAGCCGCGCGCCAGCTTATGCTCGCCCTGTGCGCCAGCCTCGACCCGAGCCAAGCCATGCGCAATCGCAAAGTCGATTGCCTGATAATAGCAAAGCTCGAAATGGAGGAACGGAATATCCTCTGTGCAACCCCAGTAACGGCCATAGAGGCAGTCGGGCCCCAAGAGGTTGAGCGCGCCGGCCACCGGATGGCCATTACGATGCGCCAGAAACAGCACGATCGAATCGCGCAGGCTTTCCGCAACAAGATCAAAAAAGGCACGCGTCAGATAGGGCCGCCCCCATTTGCGCATGCCGGTATCCTGATAGAAAAGCCAAAAGGCATCCATATGGTGCGGCTTGATCTGGCCGCCACGCAATATCTCGATTTCAACCGCAGCCTGCGCGGCCGCCCGCTCCTTGCGAATTGCGCGCCGCTTGCGCGAAGCGAGCGTCGCCATGAAGGCATCAAAATCGGCATAGTCGGCATTGGTCCAGTGAAACTGAGTGCCCGAACGGATCAGCCAGCCCGCGTCCTGAAACAACGGCAACTGCGCTTCATCAACGAAAGTTGCATGGGCCGAAGACAGACCATTTTCGAGCACGACGCTTTGGGCAGCTTGCAACAATTGCCCGGCAGTCCTCTCATCCAGCGCCAAAATGCGCGGACCCGGAACCGGCGAGAAAGGCGAAGCAATCTGCAATTTAGGATAATAGCGCCCGCCCGCCCGTTCATAGGCATCGGCCCAGCCATGATCGAAGACATATTCGCCTTGGCTGTGCGTCTTCAGATAGGCAGGCAACGCACCGGCAAGCGCGCCAGCATCATCGCGTATCGCTATCGGTGCCGCAGACCAGCCTGTGCCCGGCCCGATACTTCCCGACTGTTCAAGCGCGCATAGAAAGGGATGACCGACAAAGGGGTTGCCCGATACGTTCAGCCTGTCCCACTGCGCTGCATCAAGGGCGCAAACGCCGGTTGCGATTTCAGCGATAACATCAGTCATCTGCAGCGCACGGACAGCTAGCCCTTGACCTTCACAATTGCGTCAATCTCAACCGTGGCGTCAAGCGGCAGAACGGGTACGCCAACGGCGCTGCGCGCATGCTTGCCGGCATCGCCGAACACCGCTTCCATCAGGTCGGACGCACCATTGGCAACGCGCGGTTGGCCGGTAAAATCAGGCGTTGAGGCGACAAATGCGCCGAGTTTGACGATCCGTTCGACCCGGTCGAGCGAACCTAGCGCCTTTTTCATCTGAGCGATCAACATCAAACCACATCCTTGGGCGGCGAGGATCGCATCGGTTTCATCGCGCGTATCGCCGACCTTGCCAGTCATCAACGCGCCATCGACAAAGGAGACTTGGCCCGAAATGAAAAGCATGCCGCCCACCTCAACCGTGGGAACATAGGACGCCACAGGCGCGGCGGGTTCGGGAAGGGTAATGCCCAATTCGACCAGCCGGTCTTCGGGCGCAACATGGGAGGTCATATATTTTCCTTTTCAATGATCGGGGCGCCGACCCCGGCAAGCAAAGCGTTGCTGATCCACGACTGTGCCTCGCTCCAGCGATCAATGCGCGCATGGGCAGCCGGCGACGTCTTCACGCGCGGCCATAAAATGGGTTCACCGACAAACTGCAAACGCCAGACATCGGGAAGTGTTTCGCCAACCGATTCATGCTGGTGCGCCAGATCGTCGACGAAAACGGTAACGCTCGGCTGATAGCGCTCGACGATGCGGCGCAGGGCGTCACCCTTGCCGCCCTGGTTGGTATAGACGGGCGCGTCGATGCCGACATCGCGCAACTGCACGCCCCGGCTCTGATTATGTTCGTCCATCAAATTGGTCAGGATGACGACATCGGCAATTTCGGCAATCTGGTTGATCGCTGCCACCGCGCCGTCAATCGCCTGCTGCCGGTGCATCTCAGTCTTGAAAAAGCCGTTGAGCAGGTTCCAAACATGACCGCGCTCAACCTGCGTGCCGTCATGCTTGTGGCGCAGCGCTTCACCCCAATCGCCATGGACAAGGTCGAAATGAATGTGGTGCACTTCATCAAGCCAGTCGCGGAATGGCACGATCATGTGCAACAGCACTTCATCACAATCCGAAATGAGGAGAGGCCGGCCGCTCATGCTTCGAGCTCCTGCCGGGCGCGGACGAGTGCTTCGGGACGCACGCCAATATGATCGGCCGCCGCGACCAGATCCGGTTCATGCGCCTCCAAAAAGCCGAGAATTGCCGCTTGGGTTGCAGTTTCGGTTACGACGTTCCGCAATATATCGGGGGTCAATCCTGTCAGATTGAGCATCCGCGCGGCACGATCACCGTCAGCCAGTATCCAGCCAAGCGCTTCAAGAGCGAGCATATCGGGTTCGGGTTGAATCTGCCGAACGCTTTTCGCATTTGTTTCGATCATTGCTTTGGCTTAAGCGAAAGCCGCGATGCTGCCTAGGCAGCAATTGGACTGAATTGTGGGAATGTGCGTGACCAAGAAGGTTCTGATCGTCGAGGACAATGAACTGAACCTCAAATTATTCACCGAACTGCTGCGCGCGCACCAGTTCGAGGTTGAGGGGCTGCGTGACGGACGCGATGCATTGGCACGGATTCGCGACTTTGCGCCGGACCTTGTGATCATGGATATCCAGATGCCACATATCAGCGGGCTCGATCTGATCGAGGCGATGCAGGCCGAAGCCGATCTGCGCGCGGTCCCCGTGCTGGCAGTCACGGCCTATGCGGGCAAGGGCGATGAAGAACGCATATTGGGCGCCGGTGCGCGCGGCTATCTCTCCAAACCGGTGGGCATGGTAGCTTTTCTTGAAACGGTGCGCGGAATCATCAGTTGATGCGCCTGATCCATCGCCTCTTATTTTGGTGCTTTGCCGCCTTTGCCGCGCAGGCTGCCCTCGCCCAGCAAAACAATGTGCCGGGCCGGCTGGATGCCGAAACACTGGCACCCCAGGCGGGTAGCCGCGTCAGTCTGGCCTTTGTATTTGAACCCAAGGCGGGGTGGCATGGCTATTGGGAAAATCCAGGGGATGCGGGCCTTGGTCTGCAGCTGGAATGGAGCCTGCCCGATGGCGTGCGCGCAGGCGCGTTGCAATATCCGGTACCCAAGCCGCTGCTGATCAGCGGCCTGATGAACCATGTTTATGAAGCCCCGCATGCAATCCTTGTGGATTTGGAACTGCCGGACAATCTGCCGGCGGGGAAGACACTTCCGATCCGGGTGCGGGGCAACTGGTTGGGTTGTACCGATACCATTTGCGTTCCCCAACAGGGGGATTTTCAGCTGGAACTGCGGATCGGCGACGGGAGGATTGCGGCGACAAAAAGGGCTACATTCGATCGCTGGCGGACCGCGCTTCCCGTGCCGCTGGATCAGCCGGCACGTTATGAAACGCGCGACGGGCGCTACCGGATAGCGATTCCTTTTCCGGCTACGGCACCGCTGGATCAGCCCTATTTCTTCGCACTGACCAATGAAAGCATCCGGCACGCCGCGCCGCAAACGGCCCGGCGTTCTGGCAATTGGCTGATTATCGAAACCGAAGCCCTGCCCAATGCCAAGCCAATTCGGGGGCTTTTACGGTTCGGAAAGGATCAGGGAATTCTGGTCGAGGCGGTTGCGGGCGATATTCCAAAAGGCGGCGACGCCGTTGAAGTGCTGATTCCGTCCGGCAAAGGGAATGGAGAAGCGGATGCAGCACCCACCGGGCTTGTATGGCTGCTCTTGGCCGCGATTGCCGGCGGTTTGCTGCTCAACCTGATGCCGTGTGTTTTCCCTATCCTTGGCCTTAAGGCTTTGGCGCTCGCCAAAGCGGGCGGCAGCGAGAAACAGGCAAGGCGAGATGCACTGGCCTATAGCGCGGGCGTCATACTGAGCTGCGCGGCATTGGGCGGACTGATGCTAGCTCTGCGCGCAGGCGGGGAAGAGATAGGCTGGGCTTTCCAGCTGCAGGAACCTGCTTTCGTTCTCTTCCTGCTCTTATTGATGGTCGCCGTGACGGCAAATCTTGTCGGCCTGTTCGAACTGCGCGGTTTCGGCGTCGGCGACAGCCTTGCGCGGCAAGGCGGCACGGCGGGGTCATTCTGGACAGGCGTGCTCGCCGCGCTCGTTGCAACGCCCTGCACCGGGCCATTCATGGCAGCGGCGCTGGGGGCGGCATTGTTGCTACCTGCGATTGAAGCCCTGCTGCTCTTTGCGGCGCTGGGTTTTGGCATAGCCTTGCCATTCATCCTGATCGCCTATGTGCCACGGCTGCGGCAAATGTTGCCCAGACCGGGCCCTTGGCTCGGTCGGTTCCGTCTGGCGATGGCAGTGCCGATGGCGCTCACCGCAATTGCGCTCGGCTGGCTGCTATGGCGGCAATCGGGGAGTGAGGGGCTTTGGATCGGCCTGCTGGCATCAGCGGCGCTGATCCTGCTGTTCGCAATATACCGTGTAGGTGCCACACGGGTGCGCTTTGCGGCAACAATTTTGGCCGTGTCGGCCCTGATCCTGTTTGCCGGTGCGGCGCGAATGGTGCCCAACACAGTGGAGGCAGATTCGGCCCGGCAGTTGGGCGGCGCAGCCTTTGACGAAGCGCGGCTTGCCGCATTGCGCGCTGAAGGCCGCCCAATCTTTCTCTATTTCACCGCAGACTGGTGCGTCACCTGCAAGGTCAACGAAGCGGCTGCGATTAACCGGGCCGAGACCGAGCAGCTGTTCCGCGAAAAGGGCATTGTGGTCATGATCGGCGATTTTACCCGCCGCGATCCCGCGATCGCGCGCTTTCTTGCTGCCCATGGCCGTTCGGGCGTGCCGCTTTACCTATATTATCCGGCACGGGGCACAGCGGTAGAATTGCCGCAGATATTAACGCCGGCAATCATCGCCGAAACCGTGGGAAAGTGAGCAGCATCTTGATGCAGAAAGGCAAAAAAACACGCATGAACAGTGTATCTTTCTGCACTTGCAGCGCCCTGCACCGCCGCGCATAGGATCTTTCGCATGAGCACCCAGACGCTTCCGTCTTCCGACGTCAAAAGCCGCGCCAATCCGGCCATCATTGCCAATTGGCTCTATTCCGTCGCCTTCCTTGTCTTCATCATGGTCATTGTCGGCGGGATTACCCGGCTGACAGAATCGGGCCTGTCGATCACCGAGTGGAAACCGGTGACCGGAGCCCTGCCGCCACTCAACGAAGCGCAATGGCTTTCGGAATTCGAAAAATACAAACAGATCCCCGAATATCTGGAGATTAACGGC
The DNA here is from genome assembly GCA_035196065.1 of Sphingobium sp. Lineage (NCBI taxonomy): Bacteria > Pseudomonadati > Pseudomonadota > Alphaproteobacteria > Sphingomonadales > Sphingobiaceae > Sphingobium > Sphingobium sp. Next base: position 702,661 of record CP136575.1, on the reverse strand, counting down.
CCGGCCGGGATGACCCTTGCTGAGTTCAAATTCATTTATTTCTGGGAATGGGTACACCGTCTGCTCGGCCGTGTGATCGGCCTTGCCTTTGCCGTGCCCTTTGCAATTTTCTGGATCCGCCGGAGGATTCCGGCTGGCTATCATGCCCGGCTTTTTGCGTTGCTGGCGCTGGGCGGCCTGCAGGGCGCAATCGGCTGGTGGATGGTATCGTCGGGACTTAGTGAGCGTACTGATGTCAGCCATTACCGGCTTGCCGTTCATCTGCTGACCGCATTGTTTATCATGGGCGGGCTGATCTGGACCGCACTTGACCTGAGACAGCTGGCACGCAGCAGTACGGCACGCACGGCGCGACTGACCGGCTTTAGCTCCACTGTCATCGTCATCCTTTTCCTGCAGCTCTTGTTCGGCGCTTGGGTCGCAGGGCTCAATGCCGGCTATGTATCGAACAGCTGGCCGTTGATGAACGACCGTTTCTACCCTGATGGTATAGACTGGAGCCGCGGAGCCTGGTTTGCGCTGACCCATGATCCGTATCTGACGCACTTCATCCACCGCTGGTGGGCTTGGGTAACGGTCGCGGCACTGGTGCTGCTCGCCCGCCGCGCGAAGAAAGCGGGTGCCAGGCCGGCGTCAATCGCCATCCATGCGGCATTCGGAACGCAGATCCTGCTCGGTATCGCCACAGTCATGACCAATATGAACATCGTCATGGCGGTGCTGCATCAGGCCGTGGGCGCGCTGGTTGTCGCATCAACCATATGGGGAATCCATTTGCTCGGTCGATCGGCGGATCGCGCCTAATCGAGGGTGTGGTATTATTTTACCCGTCCGAAAAGGCCTGCATTTGCTTGACTGCTGTGGCATTTGCCGTCACTAGCGCCCATCCGCCGGAGAGATTCGATTCTCGCCCGGCATGTTTTTCCATTCGGAGGTTCGACCAGCAGCCATGAAGACGCTGTCCAAAGTCACGAAATCGATCCGCCCGCAGGACGTCGAAAAGGCCTGGCACATCATTGATGCCGACGGTCTGGTCGTCGGTCGCGTGGCCTCGATCATCGCCAATATCCTGCGCGGCAAGCACAAGCCGAGCTTCACCCCGCACGTCGATTGCGGCGATCATGTGATCGTCATCAACGCCGACAAGGTGAAGTTCACCGGCAAGAAGCTGGGCGACAAGGTTTATTATCGCCACACCGGCTATGCCGGCGGCATCAAGGGCGTCACCGCCGCCAAGGTCCTCGAAGGCCGCTTTCCAGAGCGCGTCCTCGAAAAGGCTGTCGAGCGTATGGTTCCGCGCGGCCCGCTGGGTCGTCAGCAGATGCGCGCCCTTCACCTCTACAATGGTACCGAGCATCCGCACGACGGCCAGAAGCCGCAGGTGCTCGATATCGCTTCCATGAATCGCAAGAACAAGGTGGGTGCATAATGTCCGACACCGTAGAATCGCTCGCTGATCTTCAGACGCTTGGCACCGATGCACCGGCTGCACCGGCCGCGCCGCTGCGTGAAAAGGAAGTCGACGCCCAGGGCCGCAGCTATGCTACCGGCCGCCGTAAAGACGCCGTTGCACGCGTCTGGCTGAAGCCCGGCACAGGCAAGATCATTGTCAACGGCCGCGATCAGGAAGTGTATTTCGCACGTCCTTCGCTGCGCCTCGTCATCAACCAGCCGTTCGGCGTGACCGAGCGTGTTGGCCAGTATGACGTGATTGCCACCGTCAAGGGCGGCGGTCTTTCGGGTCAGGCCGGTGCCGTGAAGCATGGCATTGCACAGGCACTTTCCAAGTTCGAACCCGCGCTTCGCGGCGCAGTTAAGGCCGAAGGCTTCCTGACGCGCGACAGCCGCACCGTCGAGCGTAAGAAATATGGTAAGGCCAAGGCCCGCCGTAGCTTCCAGTTCTCGAAGCGTTAATCGCTTCCGAAATATCAAAATTCGAAAGGGCGGCCTGCGGGTCGCCCTTTTCTTTTGGCAATCAGGGGTTAGTCAATGCGCATGGGGAGAATCATGCTTATCGTCGCCACGATCGCAATTCTGGGGCTAGCCGCTTTTGCGCTGCTACGCCTAGCAGGGCCGCGCCAACTGGATCTTGCCGATAATTACTGGCCCGGAAAGCGCGCCACCATCACCGTCGAACGCGGCATCACTTATGCAAAAGCCGACCCTGCCCAGCGCTATGACCTTTACAGCCCTGCAGGTTTTGCGCGCGACTGCACGGCGGGCAGCTATCCGACGCTGATCTTTTTCCATGGCGGGTCATGGCGCGATGGCGATCGGGCGAGTTATGGCTTTGTCGGCCGCGCCTTTGCCGAACGGGGTTTTCATGTCGTCGTAGCTGACTATCGAAAAATGCCTGGCGCGCGGTTCCCCGCCTTTGTCGAAGATGCGGCGGCCGCAATCGCATATGTTCATCGCCATCTTCCGCCATGTGCCGATCCGCAGCGGCTGTACGTTTCAGGGCATAGCGCCGGCGCGCATATCGCAATGCTCGCCGTACTCGACCCCAAATGGCTGGCTGCGCAAAAACTGGATTCCGCCGTGGTGGCAGGTGTCATCGGACTGGCCGGCCCCTATGACTTCTACCCCTTTACCAGCGATGCTGCGCGGGCTGCCCTCGGCCAATGGCCAGAGCCGCATGAAACCCAGCCAATCCATTATGCACGCGGGGACGCACCGCCTTTACTCTTGTTAAGCGGTGATGCCGATACGACGGTGAAGCCCCGCAATAGCCGCGTACTCGCCAAGACGATCACGGAAAAAGGCGGCCCCGCGCTTGTCCGATTTTATGAAGGGATCACCCATAGCGGCATCGTAATGGCAATCGCCCGTCCGTTCCGGGGGAAAGCACCGGTGATCGACGATATCATTGCCTTTACCAAAGCCCCGCGGCCATGACGCGCGTCTAGCTCGGGCTCAGGCAGAAGCAAGTCTCGGCAAAAGCGACGCTGCAATCCGGTCCATCGCCGCATCGAGCCAGCTTTCAAGCGCGGTATCGTCCTGCTGATCCAGCATTACGACCTGAGGCATTGAAAGCCCGACGCGCAATGTTGCCCCCCAGCGGCCATCGGCCAGCTTCACACAGCGCACCGGCTGCCCCAGCCGCACGCCATCGGCGATCATTGCCTTATGGATAGCGACAGCGGCATCAAAATCGAGCATGCGGCTGACCGCTCCCTGGCCATCATGGCACAGATCGAGCGTGACCAGCGTCTGCATCTCGATCGGGTGCCCGGCTTCTTCATCGGCATCTTCGACGGGCGCAGCAGCAACCTTGCGGGCCGCTAGCGTTTCAGCGAGCCGGCTGGCTGATGCGTTGAATGCGGTGACTACCCGCTTGACCCGGTCAAAGGCGAGCGACTGGAACCGATTAAGCTCGAAAAGCGAGGCTGAAAGCCGGAGCGCAAGGCCACAATTGCCGTCATCGTCCAAAAGGTCACGTCCGGCCCATCCGGCTGGAATCTCGGCACGACGAAAGATCGTTGCCATACCCTGCGCCAGCGGAGCCGCCTGGGCGACCAGCCCCTGTGGGAGCAAGGCAAAGCCACTGAACGGCGGGCCACCCATGAATTTCGATCCGGTGAGAAAAACAATAATCCCACGCGCCAGATAATCATGGATCGCACGGGTCGTAATCCGCGCCTGGCAGGCATCAACCACAAACGCGACGTCGTCGCCGAAACGGCTTTGTAGACGGTCGATATCGTCAAGATGCGGCAGCACCAGCCCGGTCTTTGACCCATGGACGACATGCACCAGCGGGAAACATCCATTGCCAAGCGCGCTGGCAATCGCGCTTTCCATCTGGCTTGCCAGCGTTGCGCTGTCAAAGGCCTCGCCCTCTTGATTGCGGACCGGAAAGTCTCCCATGATAATCGGCGGCAGCCCCTCGACATCCTGTCCGGGACAGACATTGGCAACCAGCGCGGTTTCATGCGCGAAATAGCGGCCAGCAGCGCTGTGAATACAGCCGGAGCCAACCTCATCCGCGCCGAGCAAAAGATTGGCGATGCCATTGGCCTTGCGCTGCGCCACAGCCAGCAAGGCGACATATTCTAGATCGGTTCCCGACGGTGCAAAGAAAATGTCGGTGCCTTCAGGCAGGCGATAGGCGCTGGCGATGCGGCCGCGCAGCGTATCGAGATAGGCCCGATAAGCCGCCCCCGAACCAAGCCCTTCCGCTGCATCGCCAACTTCGCTTTCAAGGAAGGTCATAGCATCGGCCGAAAGATCGTTTGCGGTCGAAGAGGCAAAAGCCAGCACGTCGCGCGAATAGGGTGCGCTGTGGTAGCGGTTAAGGCCGGACGCTGGATCCAAGACGATGCGCGCATCGCCCCCGCAGGTCATCCAGCGGGCCAATTCGGAAATGTTCATAAGCGCTAAACCGGCCCGTGTTTCCCTCAAGTGGGGCAGCCTATAGACGCCGCATTGCAATTAGGAAATTGCGAAAATCGGTGAAGCGTCTAAGAGCGGCGGCATTCAGGGGGTTCCTGCCCCGACAGGACTGGAAAAATGACCGAACCGACACGCCTTTCCGCTGACATCCGCAAAAATCTGCGCATCCTTTTCATTGCCAAGCATGCACTTGGCGACGGAAGCCTGCATGGAACTGACGGCAACCATTCGCCCTATCATTATGAGATGAAGACGATCCTGTCCGGATTGTTCGAGAATCTAAGTGTTGCCAATGCCTATGACGCGCTGTTCACCGACCCAGGCGTAGATTTCGTTTGGCCGATGCTGAACCGTGGCGGCTTTTTCAATTCGGAAATGCTGTGCCCGCTTTTATGCGAAAGGCTGGGCGTTCCCTATCTGGGCGCCAACCCCATTTTGCGCGGCCTTGCAGACGACAAGCATCTGACAAAACTGGAAGGCGTTGCCCGCGGTGTGCCAACCTGTGACTGGGCGGTCTATCGCGCCGGCGCACCGGTAGAAGAAGCCCGTTGCCCCAAGGGCAGCCGCTTTGTCATCAAGCCCAATAACAGCTCTGCCAGCTGGGGTATCGGCGATGCCAATGACTGGGAAGGCGTAAAGGCGGCCATATTGCGCATCCACGCCGAAGGGCATGATGCGATCGTCGAGCCTTTCATGAACGGTAGCGATGTCGAAGTACCCGTTATCTTCAAGGACGGCGCACCCTTTGTAATGCCACCCATGCTGTTCAAGCAGAATGACCCTTCACATCTGCGTACCCATGCGGAAAAGCGTGACCTGGTCGAACGTGAGAATAAATATACGCTGGTTCCGTTTGAGGCAGATGCCGCCTGGGACAAGATCAAGGCAATGACGCTGACCCTCGCCGAGATTTTCCGTCCGTTCGATTTCGGTCGCTTCGAATTCCGCTTCAACGAGGAAAGCGGGGAGATCAACCTGCTTGAGGTCAATTTGCAGTGCAACCTATGGTCACAAAAGGTCTATGGCCGGTCGGCGGTATTGATGGGCTGGAGCCAGGAAGACCTGATCGAGACTATCGTTGCCGAAAGCCTGATTCGGCGTGGGTTGATGCCGAAAGCGTGATTTCAGCTTTAATCGCGCGATGAAAATTGCAATTGCTTGGGCGGTGCCGCTTGGTTAGGGCATCGTACAAAGTCGTAACGGGATAAAGACATGGCCGAATTCACTTTGCCCAAGAATAGCAAGGTCCGCACCGGAACCACACACTCCGCACAGGGCGGAGGCAAATCGCGCAAGTTCAAGGTCTATCGCTACGATCCGGATAGCGGGGATAATCCCCGTTATGACACGTTCGAGGTCGATACCGAAAATTGCGGTCCGATGGTGCTCGACGCGCTGATCAAGATGAAGAGCGATCAAGACCCTTCATTGACCTTCCGCCGTTCGTGCCGTGAAGGTATTTGCGGATCCTGTTCGATGAACATCAATGGCAAGAACGGCCTTGCCTGCACGACAGCAATCGAAGACTGCAAGGGCGACGTCACGCTGACACCGCTTCCGCATATGGAAGTGATCAAGGACCTCGTCCCAGACATGACGCATTTCTATGCGCAATATGCATCGGTCAAACCTTGGCTGCAGACGGTAACGCCCACGCCTTCGGGCAAGGAGCGGCTGCAGAGCCCCGAAGACCGCGCCAAACTGGACGGTCTTTACGAGTGCATCCTGTGCGCCTGCTGTTCGACAAGCTGCCCGTCTTACTGGTGGAATAGTGACAAATTTCTTGGTCCGGCCATCCTGCTGCAAGCCTATCGCTGGCTGGCTGACAGCCGCGACGAGATGACGGGTGAACGGCTGGACGATCTGGAAGATCCCTTCCGCCTCTATCGCTGCCATACGATCATGAACTGCGCCAATGCCTGCCCGAAGGGCCTGAACCCGGCCAAGGCGATTGCCGAGACCAAAAAGCTGCTCGTGGAGCGGCAGATTTGAACGACGGCATTGAGGAGCCCCGGCGCGCTGAATATTTTGATGCCGAGGCCCAAGGCGACGGCTGGCTAAGCTGGAACCTTAACGACAAAAGCCGCTTCAACGCATTTATCGAGCCACTGTTCGTACGTCTCGAAGACCCCCTGCCCGATGGCAGGCCTCGGGCCCGTTTGCGCATGCATCCGACGCGAAAGCACAGTAATCTGGGCGACAATGTCCATGGTGCAGTCACACTCGCACTGATCGATGTTTCGCTATTCGCGGCATCGCACCAATTTGGTTCACTCAATGCCGGTTTTTCAGTCACGCTCGATCTGGGCACGCAATTCATCGGTGGCGGCCAGATTGACGAGCCTTTGGACGCCGTTGTCGAACAGGTGCGCGCAACCGGGCGGCTGATTTTCCTGCGCGGTATGGTGGTGCAAGGCCCGAATGACGAACATATCGTTGCCTCTTTCTCCGGCACGATCCGCAAGGCGTCGCAAGACAAAAGATGAGCGCGACCGTTCAGACGCGGTACCTGGAACTGGTCGCTGCAGGGGAACTCAAGCGCGATCCCGATCAGGCCGTTGCCGCGGCCAAACTAACCGAAATTCAGGAACAGCTGGAAACCACCTCTGCCCGCCCAGGCGCATTGTGGCGGTTGATCGGCCGCAGGACAGAAGCGGTTCGCGGGCTTTATCTCTGGGGCGGAGTTGGCCGCGGCAAATCGATGCTGATGGATTTGTTTTTCGATGCGGTGCAGATTGATCGGAAGCGGCGCGCACATTTCCATGAATTCATGCTCGACATCCATGCTCGGCTGAAGGTTGAGCGTGAAAAGGAAAAAGGCGATCCCATACCACCTGTGGTTGCGGCGCTCGCGAATGAAGCCCGGCTGCTATGTTTTGACGAGATGGTGGTGAACAATATGGCCGACGCTGCGATCATGTCGCGGCTGTTTGCTGGTCTGTTTGATGCAGGCGTTACCGTCGTCACCACGTCGAACCGGCATCCCGACGACCTTTACAAGGATGGCCTCAATCGCCAGCTGTTCCTTCCCTTTATCGCAACGGTGAAGGAACGGCTTGACGTCATGGCACTGGATGGACCGACAGATTACCGCCGTGATCGGCTGGGCAATGCGGCCACCTGGCTGGTACCAAACGGGCCGGTGGCGACCGCCTCACTTTCGGAAACCTTTTTCAAGCTGACCGATTATCCACCGGAGGATCGGGCCCATGTGCCCAGCGCGGACATTGACGTGGGTGCGGGACGGACTCTGCATGTTCCGAAATCGCTCAAAGGCGTTGGCGTATTCTCATTCAAGCGGCTTTGCGCAGAGGCGCGGGGTGCCGCTGATTATCTGGCGGTGGCGCGGCGTTACCATAGCGTCATCATCGTTGGCATTCCGGTGCTTGGCCCGCATAATCGCAACGAGGCCGCACGTTTTGTCACGCTGATTGATGCGCTTTACGAATATCGCGTTAAGCTGATCGCCGCAGCCGATGCCGCGCCTGATGATCTTTATCCCGAAGGCGATGGCAAATTCGAATTTGAACGGACGGTGTCGCGTCTGCTTGAAATGCAAAGCGAAGACTATCTGGCAGAGGGCCACGGTCCGCGGTAGTTTGCCTACAAGGGAGAGTTTCATGAAGAAAGCCGTATCAGCGACAATGGCAGCCCTGCTGGCCTTCGCTACCAGCCAGGCCTTTGCTGCGGAAGCCCCGAAGCGGCAGGCAGAGCGCGAGTTGTTTGCAAAGATTGTGGAGATCCCGACCGTCGAAGGGCGAACAGCTGAGTTTGGCAAGCTGACCGAATTGCTGACAGCCGAATTCCGGAAAGCGGGGATTACAAACGTCATCGTCAAGGATCATGATGGCACTCAGACACTGATCGCGCGCTGGCCTGCGGTCAAACCCAGCGGGAAGAAACCAATCCTGCTGATGGCGCATATGGATGTCGTCGAAGCCAAGGAAAGTGACTGGAAGAATCCACCATTCAAGTTCCGTGAGGAAGACGGCTGGTATCTCGGCCGGGGGGCCAATGACAACAAGGCAGGACTGACCGGCATATTGATTGCGCTGCAATATCTAAAAGCCGCGGGCTTTCAGCCGACACGCGACCTGATCGTGCTGTTTACCGGCGACGAGGAAACTACCGGCAATGGTGCGCGCCGCGCAGCAACCGAATGGCGTTCATTGATCGACGCCGAATATGGCCTCAACAGTGATGCAGGTGGCGGATCGGTGTATAAGGATGGGCGACCGGAACTGTTCGCGATGCAAATCGCCGAAAAAACCTATGCCGATTTCAAGCTGACGGCCACCAATCGCGGCGGGCATAGCAGCGCCCCACGGCCGGACAATGCCATCTATGCGCTGTCTAATGCACTGACTGCACTTGAAGCCCACCGATTTCCGGCAATGGTGAATGATGCGACACGGGCAGGATTTGCTTTGCTCGCCGCGAAGGATGGCGGGCAGTATGGCGAATTGATCAAGCGTTTTCTGGCTGATCCGAACGACCGGGAAACGGCAGATCTCGTAGAAGCCAATGATCCGGGAAGTACGCGCACCCGATGCGTTGCAACCATGCTTTCAGGCGGCCATGCTCCCAATGCCCTGCCCCAAAAGGCGGAGGCCAATGTCAACTGCCGTATCTTTCCGGGCGTGAAGGTAGAGGATGTGCGCCAGCAGCTTCAGACACTGGCAGGTCCGGATGTTACGGTAACTGCTGTTGAGGGTTCGCAAACCCCCGAAACCGCGCCTACGGCGATCCGGCAGGATATACTCGATGCCTATAAGGCAGCGGTGGCGACGCGGTTCAAAGATGCGCCCGTCGTTCCCTATCAGTCGGCAGGCGCCACTGACGGGGCCTTTTTGCGCGCTAATGGCATTCCAGTTTACGGCTTTGGCGGGCTGTGGAGTATCGTTGGCGAACGCGAAGGCGCGCACGGGCTTGATGAACGGGTCAATGCCGACGGTTTTCATGGCCAGATACCGATATGGATGGAAATGCTGAAGCGCGTTGCGGGTTAATCTCTAGCCCAAAGCGTGCGTCAGAATGCATTTCGGGATAAAGATTGGGCTACAAATAGACCTTGAACGGGTTTCAGAACGACGAAATCTTCGTCACTAATGCTATTGCGAACTGATATCAGAAAAAGCCTTTACCTTCGGCCTTTATAGGGGTTGCCGTAGGGAGTGTTTCCGCTTAACGGGACCGCAATTCCCTTAAAGACGTAGCGGTTGGACCGTTACGGCATCTGGCCCAACGGAAGGACATGATATGGCCCGCAAGAAGATTGCGCTGATCGGCGCTGGTAATATCGGCGGCACGCTCGCTCACCTCGCAGCACAAAAGGAACTGGGCGATATCGTCCTGTTTGACGTCGTCGAAGGCGTACCGCAGGGCAAGGCGCTTGACCTGTCGCAATGCGGACCGATCGAAGGGTTCGACGCCAAAATCACCGGCTCGAACGATTATAAGGATATCGCTGGCGCAGATGTGATCATCGTCACCGCTGGCGTCGCACGCAAGCCCGGCATGAGCCGTGACGATTTGCTTGGTATCAATTTGAAAGTGATGAAGGCCGTTGGCGAGGGCATCAAGAACAATGCACCCGACGCTTTTGTCATCTGCATCACCAACCCGCTCGATGCGATGGTCTGGGCATTGCGTGAATTCTCCGGCCTCCCGCACAACCGCGTTGTCGGCATGGCTGGCGTATTGGACTCTGGCCGCTTCAGCCATTTCATTGCAGAGGAATTCAACGTTTCGGCGCGCGATGTCACCACATTCGTGCTCGGCGGACATGGCGACACAATGGTGCCGGTTGTACAATATTCGACCGTAGCGGGCATACCCGTTCCCGACCTCATTAAAATGGGCAAATCGACGCAGGAGCGCATCGACGCGATCGTCAAGCGCACACGCGGCGGCGGCGGCGAAATCGTTGCTCTACTCGGAACCGGCTCGGCCTATTACGCACCAGCGACCAGCGGTATTGCGATGGCAGAAGCGTATCTCTTCGACCAGAAACGCCTTCTGCCCTGCGCCGCCTATGTTGACGGCAAATATGGCCTCGACGGTCTCTATGTCGGCGTGCCCTGCATCATCGGCGCAGGCGGCATCGAGGAAATTGTCGAGATCGCCCTCGATGATGAAGCAAAGGGCAATCTGCAGATCAGTGTCGATGCAGTGAAGGAACTGCTCGTCGCCTGCAAAAATATCGATCCTTCGCTCGCCTGAGCAGGCTGGCACGACACATATCTCGGAGAGGCGTTCATGAGCATTTTGGTCCACAAGAATACGAAGGTCATCACGCAGGGGATGACTGGTGAAACCGGCACATTCCATACCCAGGCGGCGCTTGCTTATGGCACGCAGATGGTCGGCGGCGTGACACCCGGCAAGGGCGGCAGCACGCATATCGGCCTGCCGGTGTTCGATACCGTCGCCGAAGCTGTGCAGATGACGGGCGCCGATGCCTCGGTCGTCTATGTGCCACCGCCATTTGCAGCTGATTCGATTCTGGAAGCGATTGATGCCGAAGTTCCATTGATTGTCTGCATCACCGAAGGCATTCCGGTGCTCGACATGGTGCGCGTGAAGCGCGCACTTTCGGGTTCGAAATCGCGCCTTATCGGCCCGAACTGCCCGGGCGTGCTGACGCCGGGTGAATGCAAGATCGGCATCATGCCGGGGAACATTTTTTCCAAAGGTTCGGTCGGCGTTGTATCGCGTTCGGGCACACTGACTTATGAAGCTGTGTTCCAGACGACCAATGAAGGCCTTGGCCAAACCACGGCTGTCGGCATTGGCGGCGATCCGGTCAACGGCACCAACTTCATCGACGTGCTCGAACTCTTCCTGGCGGACGACGCCACCGAGAGCATCATCATGATCGGTGAAATCGGCGGCGATGCCGAAGAACAGGCTGCCCAGTTCCTGATCGACGAAGCCAAGCGCGGCCGTAAAAAGCCGATGGCTGGCTTCATTGCAGGACGGACTGCGCCTCCGGGCCGTCGTATGGGCCACGCCGGCGCGATCGTGTCCGGTGGCAAGGGCGACGCTGAATCCAAGATCGCAGCGATGGAAGCCGCCGGAATCCGGGTTGCTGCCAGCCCGAGCGAACTGGGAACAACCTTGATGAGCGTATTGAAGGGGTGAAACTCCTTTCCCCAAAGGAGAGGATAGGAAGCCTTGGCCGCTGGCCTAGGCGCAGTTGGTGAGGGGCTTTACGCGCTCGATAGAGCAGATCCCTTCACCCAGCTTCGACTTGGCGACATCACGCCAAGTCTGCGCAACCCTCTCCCGACGGGAGAGGGGAAAGGAAGTGAGATGGGTTACGAAAACCACGAATTCGAATCCGCCAATGAACCGGAACGCGGCCCCAGCTGGCAGCGGCCAAACTGGCGAATCGGCGATACCGACGATCTGACAGGCGCACTTGACCCCATGCAAATGGTGGTCGAGATCAAGACTGCGGCCAAGGCTGCCGGCAAACCGCTAAGCGATGGCGACGCAGTTGCCGCAGCGGGCGATTCAATCCGTGCAATGATGCTGGTGCGCACCTATCGCGTGCGCGGCCACCTTGCGGCCAATCTCGATCCGCTAGGGCTTTCAAAACAGGAAGTTCCGGCTGACTTGGACCCGGCCTATCATGGATTCACCGACGCCGATCTGGATCGCAAGGTCTATGTCGGTGGAACGCTGGGTTTTGACTGGGTCAGCGTTCGGGAGCTCGTAGCCACCCTGCGCGCCAATTATTGCGGGCCCGTGGGCCTTGAATATATGCACATCGCCGACGTCGAGGAACGCCGCTTTCTGCAGGAACGGATGGAAGGCCGGGACGCCGCCATTTCGTTCACAGCGGAAGGAAAGAAGGCGATCCTTGGCAAGGTGATCGAAGCCGAGCAGTACGAGAAATTCCTCGCCAAGAAATATGTCGGCACAAAGCGTTTCGGGCTGGATGGCGGCGAGGCGATGATCCCGGCGCTTGAAGCGATCATCAAATATGGCGGCCAGCTTGGCATTCGCGAGATAGTCTATGGCATGCCGCATCGCGGCCGTCTCAACGTGCTCGCAAATGTGATGGCGAAACCCTATCGGATCATATTCCACGAATTTTCCGGTGGCTCTGCCAACCCCGAAGATGTCGGCGGCTCGGGCGATGTGAAATATCACCTCGGCACCTCAACCGACCGGGAATTTGACGGAATCAAGGTACATATGTCGCTGGTACCCAATCCGTCACACCTTGAAGCTGTCAATCCGGTGGTGCTGGGCAAGGTCCGCGCCAACCAGACGATCCGCGACGATATCGGCAAGGAAAAGCACGAACAGGTATTGCCGGTCCTGTTGCACGGCGATGCCGCCTTTGCTGGCCAAGGCATTGTTTGGGAGTGCCTCGGCTTTTCAGGCATCCGCGGCTACAATACCGGTGGTTGCATCCATTTCATCGTCAACAACCAGGTTGGATTTACCACTAGCCCGCAATTTGCCCGTTCATCGCCCTATCCGAGCGACGTTGCCAAGGGCGTTCAGGCACCGATCTTCCACGTCAATGGCGATGATCCCGAGGCAGTAACTTTTGCCTGCAAGATGGCGATCGAATTCCGCCAGCGCTTCAAGCGCGACATTGTGATCGACATGTGGTGCTATCGCCGCTTCGGCCATAATGAAGGCGATGAGCCCGGTTTCACCCAACCGCTGATGTACAAGGTGATCAAGGGCAAGCCCGGGGTGAGCGAAGTTTACGCGTCCCGCCTTGTGTCCGAAGATGTGATCGACGCCAATTGGGCGAGCGAACATGCGATGCGCTTCACGCAGATCCTTGAACAGGAATTCGAAGCCGGCAAAAACTACAAAGCCAATGAAGCCGACTGGTTTGGTGGTCGTTGGGCCGGGTTCAACAAACCCGCCGACCCCGAAACCGCGCGCCGCAATGTACCCACCGGCATCGCGAAGAAGCTAATGGACGGGCTAGGTCGCACGCTGACCACCGTTCCCGAAGGGCATATCATCCACCCGACGCTTGGCCGCGTTCTCGAAGCCAAAAAGGCAATGTTCGCAACCGGCGAAAATTTCGACTGGGCGACAGGCGAAGCGCTCGCTTTTGGCTCTTTGCTGTCCGAAGGCTATGGCGTTCGACTGTCGGGTCAAGATTCAGGCCGCGGCACGTTCAGCCATCGTCATGCTGTCTGGGTCGACCAGAATAACGAAACCAAATATATCCCCCTCTCGACACTGCCACATGGCCGTTTCGAAGTGCATGATAGCCCTCTCTCAGAATTTGGTGTGCTGGGTTATGAATATGGTTTTGCCGGTGCAGATCCCAAAACGCTGGTGATGTGGGAGGCGCAGTTTGGCGATTTCGTCAACGGCGCGCAGACCATGATCGACCAGTTCATTGCATCCGGCGAATCGAAATGGCTTCGTGCCAACGGCCTCGTCATGCTGTTGCCGCACGGGTTTGAAGGCCAGGGCCCCGAACATAGCTCCGCTCGTCTGGAACGTTTCCTGCAGCTTTGCGCTGAAGATAATATTCAGGTCGCAAACTGCACCACGCCCGCCAACTTCTTCCACCTGTTACGGCGGCAGATGCACCGGTCATTCCGTAAGCCATTGATCGTCATGACGCCAAAGTCGCTGCTGCGGCACAAACTGGCAGTATCGAAGGCCGAGGATTTCCAGGGCGAAAGCCATTTCATGCGGATTCTTTCAGATCCCTGGGCTCCGGCGGACAAGGATGTGAAGCGGCTGGTGCTCTGTTCGGGCAAGGTCGCCTATGATCTGATGGAGGCGCGTAACGCGAGCGGCGACACCAACACCGCTATCGTCCGCATCGAACAACTATACCCCTTTCCCGGCGAACCGCTAACGGTGCGGTTGAAGCGCATGCCCAATCTGGAAGACATCGTCTGGGCGCAGGAAGAACCGCAGAATAATGGCAGCTGGTTCTTTGTCGAACCGTTGATCGAACAATGCCTTGCCGATGCAGGCGTTGGCCCCGCCAGGGCACGTTATGCCGGTCGCAAGGCCGCCGCATCGCCAGCAACCGGACTTATGAAGCGCCACCAAGCGGAACAGGCTGCCTTGGTTGCCCATGCCCTCGGCCATGGCGTGCGCGATGAAATCCGCCGCCAACGCAACCCGAAGAAGAAATAACGACCCAAGGGGGAAGCAGCCCCAAGGAGCAAAGATATGAGCACCGAAGTCAAAGTCCCGACACTGGGTGAATCGATCACCGAAGCAACGCTTGGCCAGTGGCTGAAAAAGCCCGGCGAAATAGTAAAGCTCGACGAACCGATCGCAAGCCTTGAAACCGACAAGGTCGCAATCGAGGTTGCAAGCCCGGTGGCAGGCATTCTGACCGACCAACTGGTGAAGGAAGGCGACACTGTGAATGTCGACGCAGTCATCGCACTGATCGGCGATTCGGCTTCGGCTGCAGGCAATGTTCCGGACGCGCCGCGAACCGAAACAGCAAAGTCGGTCGACGAGCAGAAGCTGACACAGGACACCGCACCCGCCGCCAGCGCCGACCTGACGCTGTCGCCGGCCGTACGCCGCTTGGTGCTCGAACTCGGCATTGATCCGACCAAGGTCAAGGGAAGCGGCAAGGATGGCCGACTGACCAAGGAAGATGTGCTTGCGGCCGCCAAGGGTAGTTCACCCACCGCGCCGGCAGCGGCCCAGCCGACCGCTGCGCCTGTTGCAGCGGCAGGTGCCGGCCGTCAGGAAGAACGCATCAAGATGACGCGTCTGCGCCAGACAGTCGCCCGCCGCCTGAAGGACGCGCAAGACACTGCGGCGCTGCTCACCACCTTCAACGATGTCGACATGTCGGCGGTGATCGACGCACGGAACCGTTACAAGGACATGTTCGAAAAGAAGCATGGCGTGCGCCTCGGCTTTATGGGCTTCTTCACCAAGGCCGCAGCGCTAGCCGCAAAGGACATTCCGGCGGTCAACGCGCGGATCGAAGGCGACGAGATCGTCTATCATAATTATTTCGACGTGTCGGTCGCGGTATCCGCGCCTAATGGCCTTGTCGTCCCCGTCATCCGCAATGCCGAAACAATGAGCTTTGCCGAGATCGAAAAGTCGATCGGTGATTTCGGCAAGCGCGCCAAGGATGGAACGCTGACCATGAACGACATGACCGGCGGTACCTTCACCATTTCCAACGGCGGTGTGTTCGGTTCACTGATGTCGACCCCGATCATCAACCCGCCGCAGTCCGCCGTGCTGGGTCTACACCGGATCGAGGAACGCCCGGTAGTTCGCGACGGACAGATTGTGGCACGCCCGATGATGTATCTGGCACTCAGCTATGATCATCGCCTAATCGACGGCCGTGAAGCTGTGACCTTCCTGAAAATCATCAAGGAAGCAATTGAAGACCCCACACGCCTGCTGATCGACCTTTAAGGAGCCGAAACCATGGCTGATTTTGATCTCATCGTTATCGGATCCGGCCCCGGTGGCTATGTGGCCGCAATCCGGGCGGCACAGCTCGGCCTGAAGACCGCCTGTGTCGAATCGCGCGAAACGCTTGGAGGCACCTGCCTCAATGTCGGTTGCATCCCGTCCAAGGCGATGCTGCATGCATCCGAATATTTCGATGCGGCAGCCAATGGATCGATGGCGGCAATGGGCGTCAATGTGAAGCCGGAGCTCGACCTAGAAGTCATGCATGGCCAGCGCCGCGACGCAGTGAAAAGCCTGACTGGCGGCATCGAATTCCTGTTCAAGAAGAACAAGGTCAGCTGGATCAAGGGCCGCGCCGCCTTCACCTCTGCCAACAGCATCGAGGTGGCCGGGCAAAGCTATACGGCAGACAATTTCATCATCGCGACGGGTTCGTCGGTTACGCCATTGCCTGGCGTTACCGTCGATAATGACAAGGCGATCATTGTCGATTCGACCGGTGCGCTCGAACTGCCCAAGGTACCTAACCATATGGTGGTCATCGGCGGCGGCGTGATTGGGCTTGAGCTTGGTTCTGTCTGGCGGCGCCTGGGTGCAAAGGTGACGGTGGTCGAATATCTCGATCAAATTCTTCCCGGCATGGATGGTGATGTCCGCAAGGAAGCGAACAAGATCTTCAAGAAGCAGGGCATTGTCTTCAAGCTTTCGACCAAGGTGACCGGCGTCGAAGTGAAGGGCAAAGTCGCCCTTCTGACCGTCGAGCCTGCCGCAGGCGGCACCAGCGAAACGATCGAAGCTGATTGCGTACTCGTTTCTATCGGCCGCCGTCCAAACACGGATGGGCTGGCACTCGACAAGGCGGGTCTTTCGGTCAATGCGCGCGGTCAGATCGAAATCGACCATGAATTCCGCACAGCCGTTCCGGGCATCTGGGCTGTCGGCGATGTCGTTCCCGGCCCGATGCTTGCGCACAAGGCCGAAGATGAGGGCATTGCCTGCGCCGAAAACATCGCCGGTCTGACCGGGATCATCAACCATGATGTAATCCCGTCGGTCGTCTATACTTGGCCCGAAATCGCCGGTGTCGGCCTGACCGAAGAAGCCGCCAAGGCCAAAGGCGAGGTGAAGGTCGGGAAATTCCCGATGCTGGCCAACAGCCGCGCCAAGACCAACCATGAACCGGACGGTTTTGTGAAGATCATTGCCGACGCAGCAACCGATCGCGTGCTTGGCGTCTGGTGCATCGCTAGCGTTGCCGGCACGATGATCGCACAGGCGGCGCAGGCAATGGAGTTTGGCGCAACCTCGGAAGATATAGCCTATACCTGTCATGCGCATCCGACCCATTCGGAAGCGCTGAAGGAAGCGGCCATGGCCGTGCAGGGCAAACCGATCCACATGTGATCCGGTGAACGAAGGCGTCGTCCAAATAGCCCCGGCGCTGATTTCCGCGCTAGACCTGTTTGGCATCGCGCTGTTCGCTGCATCGGGCGCACTGGCCGCGGCACAGCAACGACAGACGCTTGTTACTTTTGCCTTTTTCGCATTGTTGACAGGTGTTGGCGGCGGAACAGTGCGCGACCTGTTGATTGGCGCGCCGGTATTCTGGGTTCAGGATTGGCACTTTCCGGCAACCTGCCTTGGCGCCGCATTGCTCGTGTGGATGACACCGGCACGGCTCTGGAGCCCACGTGCGCTCGACTGGTTCGACGCGGTGGGCCTTGCCGTCTATTCGGTGTTTGGCGCGTGGAAATCATTGAGTCTTGGCGTAGGTCCGTTACCGGCGATGATGATGGGTGTGATCACGGCCTGTGTCGGCGGCGTTATCCGCGACATGCTGGCAGGCATCCCCTCAATCATACTGCGACCGGAAATCTATGTGACGGCTTCGGCCCTGTCAGCAGGTCTGTTTGTCCTGCTCTTCTCGCTCGACATGCCGTTTTTAATGGCCGCAGTGATCAGTGCAGTAGCCGGGTTCGGCTTGCGTGCGGCAGCAATTTACAAGGGGTTGGCCATTCCGGCCTATAAGGGATGATCGACGCTTAGGGTGCGATTGCCACTAGCGGGGCTTCGATCACCACCGCCTTGCTTTCATGGCCCTGAGTCTCGGCACTGGCCGGACGCACAAGGGCGATGCCGGCAATACCAAGCGCAAATCCACCAAACAGGCTGAGGAAAAGGTCGGACCGGAAAAATGCAAGGATGCGCGTCATCGAAGGGCTCTTATCTAGAGTCATTTTACAAGATCGCCGCTACAGCGACCCTGAACCAACCTCAACATGGCGACGGTTAAACACTGATTAACAGCCGTTAATTTGCGATCAGACGAGTTCTGCACACGCCGACTGGATGCGCTCACATGCAGTTTTCAGCGCTTCGTTCGAAGTGGCGTAGCTGATGCGGAAACCGGGCGATAAGCCAAAGGCGCCGCCATGCACCGCTGCGACATTCCAGTCGTCGAGGAAATAGTCGATCAGATCAGCATCGGTTTCGATTTTCCGGCCCTTGGGCGTCATCTTACCCATCACGCCGCTGGCGTCGGGATAGACATAAAAGGCACCTTCAGGGACGGGGCAGTTGAGCCCGGGGGCATCGTTGAGCATTGCGACGACAAGGTCGCGCCGTTCCTTGAACTTGGCGTTACGCTCTTTCAGGAAATCCTGTGGCCCGTTGAGTGCGGCTGTCACAGCATATTGGCTGATCGAGCAAGGATTGCTGGTCGATTGCGATTGCAGATCGCCCATTGCCTTGATCAGCCATTGCGGACCACCAGCATAGCCGATGCGCCAGCCGGTCATCGCATAGGCTTTTGACGCGCCGTTCATCGTCAGCGTGCGATCATAGAGATCGGGACAGACCTGCAACATTGTCGCAAAAGGCTGCGGTGCATACCAGATATGCTCATACATATCGTCCGTGAGCAGCAGGACATGGGGATGGCGCAGCAGCACTTCGCCCAGCGCCTTAAGCTCGGTGGCACTATAAGCCGCGCCTGTCGGGTTCGAAGGCGAATTGAGGATCAGCCAGCGTGTGCGCGGAGTAATTGCGGCATCCAACTGATCGGGGGTGATCTTGTAGGCCTTGTCCGCCGATGCCGGCAGCACCACTGGCGTTCCACCAGCAAACTGGACGATATCGGGATAGCTAACCCAATAGGGCGCCGGAATGATCACTTCATCACCGGCGTCGACCGTAGCAACCAGCGCGTTGAACAGCGTGTGCTTGCCGCCCGCATTGACGCTGATCTGCTTCGGTCCATAATCGATGCCATTGTCGCGCTTGAACTTTGCCGCGATCGCTGCCTTCAATTCGGGAATGCCGTCGACGGCGGTATATTTCGTTTTT
The DNA here is from genome assembly GCA_035196065.1 of Sphingobium sp. Taxonomy (NCBI): domain Bacteria; kingdom Pseudomonadati; phylum Pseudomonadota; class Alphaproteobacteria; order Sphingomonadales; family Sphingobiaceae; genus Sphingobium; species Sphingobium sp. The sequence goes on along the minus strand of CP136575.1, from coordinate 683,515 downwards.
CCCGCGCGGATCGCCTCAATCGCAGCATCCTTCACGAAATCCGGAGTGTCATAATCGGGTTCGCCGGCAGACAGGCCAATGACGTCAATTCCGCGCGCTTTCATTTCGAGCACACGGCCCGACATGGCAAGGGTGGCTGAGGGCGCGATGCGGCCCAGGGCGGCGGAGAGCCTGTCGATCATGTGCTGTTCCCGAAGCTGGAGCGGTGATGGAGGATTGCGCGAAACCCCCTATCGCGCGTTCGAAAATTACGCAACCCGTTTGGCCGGAAGCAGGCCGCGCAGGCTGTTTCCGACGAAGAAACCGGCCGTCAGATCGGTCACCGAAAGTTCCGCCTCAATTGCCTCGCCTGATTCGATCAAGGCACGCCGCAACACCGAAGGCAGCAGACCGTTAGAAAGCGGCGGGGTGAGCAACTTACCATCCCGTTCCACAAACACAGCTGTGAAGCTGCCTTCGGTGAGCTGTCCCTTGAGATCGGCAAAAACAACTTCATCAGCACCTGATGCTAACCGCGCTTCATCGTAAAAAGCCCGATCGGTCGTCTTGTGCCGCAAACGGAAATCACCTTGGTCGACCGGCAGCGGCACCACCACCACACGCAGAGCCGTTTCAGATGTCACTGGGGCAGCGGTTATAGCGATGGCCAGCGTGCCGTTGCGTGAGGCAAGCAGGCGCACCTTGGCATCGGCGTCGAGATGGAAAACCGCCGCGTGCAGCCGATTGCGGGCTTCGTGCCGGTCAAATTCAAAACCAAGCGCCCGCGCACTTTCCTTCATCCGTTCCAGATGCAGTTCAAGCCGCAGCAAACCCTTGGCCGGTTCGAAGCGCATGGTTTCGATAAGATCGAAGTCCCGCCGTTGCACCCGTGCAAATTCCCCCTTGGCCAGACACTCCGCCCATTCCGCAGCCATAGCGGAATCTGCAACGATGCCTGACCCAAGCCCGAGAGAAGCCCGCTTGCGATCCTCGTTCAAGTGAAAAGTGCGTATTGCCACGTTGAACGCAGCGTCGCCCGATGGATCCATCCGCCCGATTGAACCACAATAAATACCGCGCGGGGCAGTTTCGACCTCTGAAATAATCTCCATGGCACGGATTTTCGGCGCACCGGTAATCGAACCGCACGGATAAATGGCGCTGAGGAGATCGATCGCGTCCTTGTCGGCATCAAGATCAGCTGTAACGGTCGAGATCATCTGGTGCACGGTCGGATAGCTTTCGATCGCAAACAGATTAGGCACAGAGACCGAGGCCGGTCGCGCCACGCGCGAAAGATCGTTGCGCAGCAGATCAACAATCATCAAATTTTCGGCGCGCTGCTTTGGGTCTTCACGCAATTCAAGAGCGAGACGCTCATCCGCCGTGGCATTGCGCCCGCGCTTGGCGGTACCCTTCATCGGCTTGGCTGTCACCCGGCCGTGCTGCAGCGCAAAAAACAGTTCGGGCGAAAAGGAAAGGAACCAATCTTCGCCCGTCCAGACAATACCGCCATAACCCGCTGCCGCACGGGGCCGGATGGCGGCATATAACGCCAGCGGATCGCCAGCATAGCATGCTTCGGCCCGGAAGGTGAGGTTGGCCTGATAGATATCACCCGCCGCGATGTAATTTTCGACCGCATCAAAGGCCGATTCATAATCGCCGCGTGTCACCTTTGGCTGCACAGGGCCCAACCACGCCCCGGCAGGATCCGGGAACAGCCCGGCCACCGCCGCGCTGTCTATTTCATGGTATCGTTCAAAAACACCAAACCAGATCAAGGGTGTATGTGGCGGCCTTGCCTGCAAATGAGCGGTAAGTTTAGGTTCCAGTGCAAAGCCCGCTTCATAAGCGAGATAGCCTGCAACATGGTGCCCGGCACGCTGCGCTGCGCGAGCGGCGGCGAGCACGGAATCAACATCTTCGGGCCGGCGGGCGCACAGAATCTCAAAAGGATCGCTGTACAGCCGCGCCGGAGAGGCATCCGCAACGCGGGCATCGTCGAGCAGGACAAAAGGCGTCGCGGGATCGATCATCGTGTCTCGCTATAACGTTATGCTGTACAAGGGAAAGCGGCGTGGAGCGGGTGAGGGGAATCGAACCCCCGTCGTCAGCTTGGGAAGCTGCTGCTCTACCATTGAGCTACACCCGCGATTCGCAACGCCTCTTAAGCCGACTCTGTGCGCAGTGCCAATATCCTAAACCAGATCGGAGGGCTGGTTGATGTTGCGCAGCGGAAGCTGCAACCGAATCCGCCGCGCGCCGCAATAGTCGACGAAGGCGTAAACCGAATGGCGGTGACTGCTGTCAAGCCAGTGCAGCAATTGGTCGGCCATGGCTGTGGGCCAGATGCCGACGAGCGGCAAATCCTCGACAATTGCAGGCGCAGCACCCAATTGCGGTCCCAGATCGACCGGAAGACCGAGAATGTCGCATCCGCTGCTGAGAACGGCATCATAGCCATAGCGCCTGGCATAATCGAGCGCGCCTGCCAGACCGGCGAGCGGCCCCATGCCCGGCCGGGGAAGATCGGCAACTGTTTCCATATCGGGCCAATCGCGCCCCGCGACAACCAACCCGTCAACCTGTGGGAGCAGCGCAGAAGCGACATGGTCGATCAGCCTGCGCCCTTCATATTCTGCGAGCGCTTTGTCCGATCCAAAACGGCGCGATTGCCCGCCGGCAAGAATCGCGCCCAATATCTTCATGCAAGCCGTTGGGCATGCCAAGCCAGATGCTCGGCCATGAAAGTCGATATGAAATAATAGCTGTGATCATAGCCGGGCTGCATCCGGATCGTCGCCTTTTGTCCTGCGGCTGAGCAAACCTCCTCGAGCAAATGGGTTTTCAGCTGTTCGGCAAGGAAATTGTCGGCTTCGCCCTGATCGACCAACAGGTCGGGAAGCCGCGCACCCGATTCAATCAGCGCGCAGGCATCATAATCCGCCCATCCGGTAGAATCGGATCCCAGATAACCGCCCAGCGCCTTTTGACCCCAGGGGACCTGGCTTGGTGCAACAATCGGAGCAAATGCCGAGGTTGCGCGGAAACGTCCGGGATTGCGGAGCGCAATTGTGAGCGCGCCATGCCCGCCCATCGAATGGCCCATAATGCCCTGCCGGTCCATATCGACCGGAAAATGCTCCGCGACCAGCCGGGGCAGTTCATGCTCGATATAGCTGCGCATCCGGTAATGCCGGTCGAACGGCGCAGCGGTGGCATCGACATAAAAGCCGGCGCCAAGCCCGAAATCATAGGCGCCCTCTGCATCGTCGGGCACGTCCTCGCCCCGGGGGCTGGTATCAGGCGCGACAAAAATCAGACCCAGTTCAGCGCAAGCACGGCGAAACTCGCCCTTTTCGGTCACATTAGCATGGGTACAGGTCAAGCCGGAAAGATACCAAACCACCGGAAGTTTTGCGCCCGGTGCATGATCGGGAACAAAAACCGAGAAAGTCATGTCGGTTCCGGTTTCCGAAGAAGCGTGGCGATAAACGCCTTGGACGCCACTGAAGGCGCGGTTGGTGGATAATGTTTCAATGCTCATGGTTGCTGCCAAAGCGGCTTCTACTTCAAAGGTCAAGCGATGCGCTTATTCGCTAGCAGCAATTCGCGTCGCCGGCTTTAGCTGAACCGTTCCCATATCGACGGTCGGCTTGGCCCGGTCGAGCCGCACCGGAACGGCAATTTCCGACTGAACGCCAACGATATTTGCCGCCATTGCCCCGACACGCAGACGATATTGCCCATAGGGCACACGTTCAAAGAGGAAGAAACCGTCATATTCGCTGCGGGTTGATCGAATCATACGCCCTGCAGCATCGAGCAATTCCACATCAAGGCCGCCCATGATCTTGCCACCTTCACGCACCAGATAGCCGCTAACCTCCCCTGCGGCCACAAGCGGCAGTTCAACGACAATCGCAACACCAGGGCGCGGGGTAACTACAACACCGCTCGACGCCGGTTGGACATAAGGATCGGGCAGGCTATCCGCGTCGATCCCGACAAGAATGGGAACATAGGGTTCAAGACCGCCGATCAGGGTTTGCCCCGATTCATCGGTCGGTCGCCCGCGGCCATTTATGCCCGTGGTAATTTCTACTGACTTTTCAAAAGGTTCATCCGATTGTCGGTGGCCATCGGCATTCAGATCCTGATAAACCAGTACGGCTGCCTGCCCGCTGGAAGCCAGCTTTTCAGACGACATATGAAAACCGCCGCCATTGGGATTCGGCCCCAGGCTGAACGCAAGACTCATTTGTGCCGCAACCGATCCATCGGTCGCAGCAGTAAGCTGCCCGGTCAGCGCAAACTTCTCGAACTGGCGCGTATAGCCAAAGCCGAGCCGCCCGCGGCGGTTCAGCGCTTCATAACCCAGTTCAGCCCGCCAATTGGCCTTATCGTCCGAACGCCATTCGGCCGTGAGCCGCGATTCCTTGAAGCCGGCAGCACCCATCACGCCAAAACGCGCTTCGCCGCGCAGGCGCAAGCCGCCCGCACGACCGCTCAGGCGGAGTGCGACATCGAGGCGCGACGGCGGATCACTGCCAAAGGCAAATTTCATCTGTTCCCAGATCACATCGGTCGTTGCCGTCATGCCACCAATGTTGAAAGACGTGCGCGCCTTGGCTTCAATCGAACTATTGCCATTGTGCGATTGTCGATAGGTAGCGTCAAATCCATAAGGTATTGATCTAGAACCAATTTTAATAGTGTGATCGAAAGATGCCATATGTTCGGCGCGCAGCCCGGGCAGATACTGCTCACTGCGGAAACCGCCAAACAGCCAGATGGATTGCGCGCCAATCATCGCTGGGCCGATTTGCGCCAGCATCTGGCCACGCAGCGCGCTACCGCCGCGAATATCAGCTGCCGCCGCTATCTCGACCAGCGAAGGGCCAATGGCGCGCCGCATCATGGCCTCGGCATAGCTGTCGCGCCGGCCTTCATAGACCGAAGTTAGTGCCGACAACCCGACCGACATGCGGGCATCAATACCCCGTTCGAATCCGAACCCGGCACGCCAACCATTAAAGGGCTGCGCATCGCTCGATCCGAGGTTGACGAGGTCGCGGCCGGCATCCTGGATACCGGCCCAGTAATAGGTTTCGCGTGGCGGGATCGAATTGGGGCCGACCGGAATCATCCGCACATCCCGTTTGATCTGCCCTTGTGGGCCGTAAAGAACGACTTCAAGGCGATTCTGGCCGTACAACAGCGGCACATCGAGAAATTCGTAGCGACCGTCACCGCGGCTCTGGAAATAGCCGATCAGCTGATCATTGCGGTAAAGCTCGGCCTCCCAACCATCGGGCAATTCGCCGCGAAAGCTGGTTCGGTCGAAATTGTCGGGGCGGGTCAGCGGGCGGTTGGTGACATACAGCCCGCGCCCGGGGGTTGATCGGCTGCCGATGAACGAACTGGGCAACGAAACGTCGCCCACCCCGAAATGTGTGGCGTTGAGCGGCCCGAGCAGTCCACCCTCGGCGCTGGTGCGATAAGCGCGAACCCGAAAGCTTTCAGGTGTTCCCTGATCATTTGACGACAATCGTGCATCAAACGCCGCACGGGCGATTTCACCTGCAACAAAGATATCATAGCGGCCGTTAAGCGCGGTCGGGCGTCCCTTTTCCCGCTGAACTCCCGCTGACGCCACGAAGTCGACCGACGGCGTTCGCCAAAAACGATAAGGATCCTTGGCCTGGGGCAGGCTACGCAGGTCGAATGTGGCGGTGGGGCGCACCCGTGCGGCCCGATCTTTCCGTTCTTCTGCAAGTTCGAATGGCAATTTGCGATCGGCAGCAACCACCAACAGTGCGTCATTCAGCGCCGGGGTCAACGTCACATCGAGCCAGCGGCCCAGCGCACGCGTATCGACGCACCAGCCTTCCGGCGTGTCACGAATGTCGGCTGCACCCAAAGATGCAGATTTGTTCATGATTTGTACTCTTCCACTGTCGCGGTCGAGGGTGAAAGTGCGGCTTTCCTCAAATAACCAGCCAGTTGCGCGGCGCGACTTTTTATCGAGGCGCACCGGAAGGTCGAACGCAATGATGATGTCCGCAAAATCTACACATATTCCATTATCGGTCTGATAGCCGCGCACGCCATCACCGACGCGAAACCGCCCGACGCGGACATCAAGCAAAAGCTGGTCATCGTCATTGGCAGTCCAGCGTACCGCCCCATCGGCTGCACGCGCTGAAGCCACCGGTACCGCAAAGGTGCCGGTGGCAAGTGCGATGGCCAATAGACCTCGCCAAAATATGGGCAGGAAGCGCCACATGAGGATTGCTGCCAGTCGGCGGGTGCCGAGGAGTTAGCGCACCACCGTACGAAGCTGGGCAATCATGCCGCCACCATTTTCGGGCGTGTCGTGATAGGAAATCACAACTTCACCGCCACGGATCGCCGATGCTTCTTCGGGACTAAGCTGCAGTTCCACCTTGCGGCGTTCTATCTCGGGATAAATCGCAATGCCCTTTTGCACCAATAACGGTTCGGCCTGACCCGGTTTGGTGACGCGAAACTCACCATAGACCGAGCGGTTGCCCTTTCGGGTGGCATCAAAGGCCAACAGCGGGCCATCCTCCCCCTGATCAAGGCGGGCATTGGCGAGTGCTGCTGTCACGCTCAATTCACCCTTACGAATGATAACAGGAATTGCGATACCATAGAGAGGAATGAGCTGGATCTTCACCTCGTTCGTTGCCGTTTCTTCAGTCACGGCATTGGTCTTTGGGACGGCGCGAAACAACATGTGCACGCGATATTCCCCGTCTGGCAGGCCTTCGGCCGCATTCAGCCCGATACGTATCGATTGCGGCTGGTTGGGAAGCAGGGTCACCCGACGCGGCGCATAGCGGACGAGGCCAAGCGCAGCTTTTTCTGCTTCACTGGTTGAAGCTGTGTCGATGTCGACCAGCTCCCCCATTTCGGACATCCGCTTTATCTCTAAAGTAATCCGGTAGGTGGTTTCTTCGCTGCCGACATTGTTCAGGATGACCTGGGTTCCGCGTTTTCCATCAAGAATGACGCGGGTGGGGGCGACAAGGAGATCGCCCGATGCATGGACTGGTGACGCAGATGTCATAAGGACGGCAAGGCCGCCAAGCGCCCACGCGAAAGCTTTGCGCAAAATAGTCATAATGGTTTCATGCCCGATCTGGTCCGTTCCGGCCTGGTCTGCCGGTTTTCTGATCCATTTCGGATTATCAGGACATGGTTACCAAGCTGCTAACGCTGCCCGGCAGGCAAAGAAAAACCCCGGCTGCACAAGGCAACCGGGGTCTGGAATGATTGATCAGGCGGCAATCCCGCCCGGCATATCTTATTGATATTCAGCGGTTACATCAAACGAACCGACATAGGTGCCCGCAGCCTGGTTGGCACCAAGCGAAATCGTGCCGCCAACGTAAACAGTCTGCAACGAAGACGAGTTGAAAAGAATGCTGCTGTTCGAAAGCGTCAGGCCCGACAGCGGAATCGAGTTGGCACCCGAAGTCAAAGGCGTCGGGTTGCCGACGCTCAGCGCGATCGTCTCTCCGTTGGTAGCCTGGGTTACGCGAAAACTGGCGGACGAACCACCGCTGATAGGGATAACGCCCGAACCGACGGGAACTGCCGCAGCGGTCGGTGCCAGCGTAACGGTGCCGCCTGCAGCCGAAGCGGCAACAATGCCAAAGTTAAGGTCACTGACAGCCGACAGCTGCACGGCTGCAAGCACCTGCACAGTAGCATCGGCCTGTTCGGTGGCGGCATAAGCGGCGTTGGATGCCATGCTTGCGGCAAGTACTGCGCCCGCAACTGCGAGCTTCATCTTTTTGATCATCATCTGGTCCTTTTGCGACGAACGAAAATTCGGAATGCCCCACTGCATTCATCATCGCTTTTGGCAGGCAAACCATAAAAGCACGCTTCAGCTTATGGTTAACGCCAAAAGAGGAGTTTTTCAGATTTTGATTTAGAAACAGTATCTTGGTTGGTTAACGCTGTGAATCTAGCGCCAGATTTACAGCCATTTAGATCAGAATTGCTCGCCTGTGAGCCGCTGGCACAGCATGTCGAGCTGATCAAGGCTGCGATATTCAAAAGTCACCGCACCAGCTCCACCCGAACCATCATGGACGATTCGTACCTTAAGACCGAGAAGGTCGCCCAAATGCTGCTCCACGGCGCGAATATCGGCATCGCCGCCGCCCGCATCGATTCGCGGCTTGGCTACCTTGCCTTCTTCAACGCGGGACTTGCGCACGAGCGCCTCGGTCTGCCGGACCGAAAGTCCCTGCTTCACAACAATCGCCGCCAGACGGGCGCTATCATCCGACCCGAGAAGCGCACGCGCATGACCCATGCTGATTTTGCCCTCAACCACCAGTTCGCGGACAAGCACCGGCAGGTCGAGAAGGCGCATCATATTTGCCACATGGCTACGCGATTTTTCGACGATCGCGGCAAGCTCGCTCTGGCTATGACCGAAATCCTGGCAGAGTTTGCGATAGGCCTCTGCTTCTTCAATAGGGTTCAGATCCTGGCGCTGAATGTTTTCGATGAGCGCAATTTCGAGCGTCTCTTCGTCCGAAAGCTCCCGCACGATCGCTTTGACATTGTGCAGTTGCGCTCGCTGCGCCGCACGCCAACGCCGTTCGCCGGCAACAATCTGGTATCCCGCACCATGCGGACGAACGAGAATCGGCTGGATCAAACCGTGCCGTTTCAGGCTCGCCGCCAGTTCCTGCAGCGATTCCTCGCTGAAATGGCGGCGCGGCTGTGCCGGATTCGGGTGGATATCGGCAATCGCAATAGTGCTGACGCCTTCTGTATTGGTCGGAGGCGGACCAACGGGCCTCTCTGTTGAGCCACCGCCCGCAACACGATCGGCCGTTCGATCGAGTGAGACCTCGCCCAAAAGGGCATCAAGTCCCCGCCCAAGACCCATCTTCTTGCGCAATGGCTTTTCAGTGTCGCTCACGCAGCCAATTCCTTCGAGGCGGGTAGGCGGCCGATCAGCTCTCGCGCCAAACCCATATAGGCTTCCGATCCCGAACAGCGATGATCATAGATCAGCGCCGGCAAACCGTGACTGGGCGCCTCTGACAGACGGACATTGCGCGGTATTACCGTGTCAAACACCAATCCGCCGAGGCAGTTTCGAACATCTTCAGCAACCTGATCAGTCAGGCGGTTGCGACGGTCGAACATGGTCAACGCAATGCCAAGGATCGAAAGCGAGGAATTGAAGCGATTCTGGATGCGCTCAACCGTTTGCAACAGTTGGCTGAGCCCTTCCAATGCGAAAAATTCGCACTGCAGCGGAACAAGGATCGAATCGGCCGCAACCAGCGCATTAATCGTCAACATGCCGAGTGAAGGCGGACAATCAATCAGACAGACATCCCAGCGCGCCTCATCCTCCGCCAATGCTTTTTGCAATTTGTGCGCCCGGTCGGCATGGTCGACCAGTTCAACTTCGGTGCCCGAAAGATCCACCGTTGCAGGCAGCAGATCAAGCCCGGGAATCATCGTTTTTACAACAGCCTCAGCCAGCGTCGCCTCGCCCATCAGCAGATCATAGCTGCTATATTTGCGGTCCGATGCGTTAACGCCAAGCCCCGTCGACGCATTGCCCTGGGGGTCGAGGTCGATCAGCAGACAGCGCCGACCACAAGCCGCAAGCGCGGTAGCGAGGTTGATTGCGGTCGTGGTCTTTCCCACGCCACCCTTCTGGTTCGCTATGGCGATCCGGATCATCGTTTCCGCCGTCCTTTCATGCTGGCCCTCGGGCGCTCACCCAAAACATGACCAACCAATATTCCCGCTTCGCTATCGGTAATGCTGGTTTCGACGTTGAAGTCGAGATTCCATCGTCCGTGCGCCTCATGCAATTCCTTACCGGCATTTTTGCCCTTTGGTAACAACCATAAGGTCTTTACTGTGGAAAATCGGACGGCAAGGTCAAGCAACCGGGGCAAAGGCGCAAAGGCGCGTGCCGAAATGACCGAAAATGGGGCAGTTTCTACGCGTTCGATCGACGAACCTGCGATGCATACCCGATCTTTTAATCCGAGAAAATCAACTGCCCGCGAAAGATAGTCAATACGACGAGCCCGCGATTCGACCAAAGTAACGCGATGATCGCTGAGCAAGGCAATGACGAGACCAGGAAAGCCCGCGCCTGACCCTAGGTCAATCCAGCTTCCCGTCTTTTCGGCAAAGCGCAGCAATTGGGCACTGTCGACGATGTGACGCGCCCAGATATGGTTGAGAGTCGCGGCAGATATCAAATTTTGCAGCTTGGCCTCTTCGATTAGGAAAGCGACAAATGCTCCCAGCTTTTCCTCTGTTTCACGTGAAACATCAAGATTGGCCGACAACCATAGACGCGCTTCATCTTCCGTCATGCCGCTTGCTTTGCCTGCGCCGCACGGCGAGCGTGCACCAAGATCGCGGCGAGTGCGGCCGGCGTAATTCCACGAATACGACTGGCCGCTGCCAAAGTTTCGGGTCTGGCCACTGTCAACCGTTCAACCATCTCGTTTGAAAGACCAGCCATCGAACCATAGTCGATTTCGTCCGGAATACGCATCTGCTCATTGGCGGCAAGATCGCGCAATTCGGCCGCCTGCCGGTCCACATAGGGTGCGTAACGACCGTCCTGTTCCAACTCGCCAATGATCGCATCATCCCCATGACAAGCTGTTTCACGTGAAACATCCAATAGGGACGAAAGCGCCACGTCGGGAAAGCGCAACCAGTCAAACAAGGGCATTTTTCCTGAATCGCGCTTCACCGGAATGCCAATTGCGATCAGTTGATCCGCACTCGCATCTTCGCACAAAGCTTCACGAAGCTGGTTTTTGCGTTCCTCACGCTCTGTAAAGGCCCGCAGACGACCTTCCCCAGCAGCTCCAGCGGCAATAGCAAGCGGCGTCAGTCGTGTGCCCGCATTGTCAGCCCGTAGCCGCAAGCGGTACTCAGCACGCGCGGTCAGCATGCGGTAAGGCTCCGTCACACCATGCAGCACAAGATCATCGACCATCACCGCAATATAGCTGTTGGAACGATCAAGCGCAGGAAAGTCTCGATTCAAAACCTGGCAAGCGGCGCCTATCCCTGCAACCAAGCCTTGGGCCGCAGCCTCTTCATATCCAGTCGTGCCATTGATCTGGCCGGCGCAATACAAGCCTTCAAATCCCCGGACCGCGAGCCGACGATCTAAGGCGCGCGGGTCTATATGGTCATATTCAACTGCATAGCCCGGAACGGCCATTTCGACCTGTTGCAGTCCAGCCATCGATCGCAACATTGCCAGCTGTACATCGGTGGGCAATGAGGTCGATATCCCGTTGGGATAGATGAGGTGCGATTGCAGTCCCTCCGGCTCAAGGAAAACCTGATGCCCTTCGCGATCGCCAAAGCGGAAAATCTTGTCCTCGATCGAAGGGCAATAACGCGGTCCCTGCCCTTGGATTGCACCTCCGAAAAGCGGTGATCGATCAAGGCCGCTGCGGATGATGTCGTGCGTTTGGTTATTCGTTCGCGTGATTGCACAATATAATTGCGGAACCATACGCCGCGCCGTCATCGCAGACATTGTCCAGCCGTCGTCATCGGATGGCTGTTCTTCCAGTTGCGCCCAGTCAATCGTTCGACCATCGAGTCGCGGCGGCGTCCCAGTTTTCAATCGCGCCATGGGCAACTGACTGCCGCGAATCTGCTCAGCCAACTTCAAGGCAGAGGCTTCGCCAATACGGCCACCGGTGAGCCGCTCTTCTCCGCGAAATAATGTTCCGCCCAGAAATGTGCCCGTGCACAATATCACTGCATAGGCCGAAATTTCGGAACCATCAGACAAGACCAGTCCAGCAATGCTGCGATCACTGCCGGGTGCAAAACGCAACGCGGCCACCTCGCCCTCAACAATCTCCAAATCAGGTGTTCCGGCTAGCTGCCGATGGATCGACTGTCGGAACAATTTCCGGTCGGCTTGGATTCGCGGTCCTTGGACCGCTGCGCCCTTTGAAGCATTGAGCATTCGATAATGGATCGCCGCCTCGTCAGCCGCGCGGGCGATCAATCCGTCAAATGCATCGACTTCGCGAACGAGATGGCCTTTGCCCAAGCCACCGATCGCTGGATTGCACGACATGGCACCAATTGTGTCACGCACGAAACTCACCAAGGCGACACGCGCGCCCATGCGCGCAGCCACAGCCGCTGCCTCAACACCGGCATGGCCGCCACCAACTACAAGAACATCAAAATCGGGCTTTGCAGTGCAGTACATTATGGGTCCGCATAGCCTATGCGGCGTGAGGCGTCAAAAGCTGTCGATCTGTTCCACGTGGAACATCTTTACTTACCGATACAAAAGCGCCCGAACAACGCGTCGAGCATATCCTCGGTCCCCGCCCGCCCCGTCAACACATCAAATGCCAGCCTTGCCTGGCGCAGTTCTTCAGCGACAATCAGTAAATCCCTTGCGCGAGAAGCATGATCCAGAAACAACGTAACAGACTGCAAGGCATGATGTTGACGTTCATTGAGCGCAAACATATCGGGCGGTGGCAATAGCGACCGACCCAGCGCAACAATATCCCCAATCAGCGCCGCAACTCCCTCGCCTGTTAAGGCAGACAATCTGCGGGCGGTGGCGGATTTCACCACATGGGCAGGATCATCGATGCGTCCTTCAATTTCGATACAATGGGAATGTGCGGGCGCCTCACCCTCGGCGCCGAGCCACAACAAGATGTCGGCCTCAGCGATCATCCTTCTCGCGCGGTCAATTCCGATCACCTCAATGGCATCCCCGCTATCCGATCGCAGACCGGCGGTGTCGGCAAAGATGAAAGGAATGCCTTCAAATGCAGCGGGCACCTCGATCACATCACGCGTGGTGCCGGCAATGTCTGAAACGATGGCAGCTTCACGCGCCACCAGTGCGTTGAGCAGCGTTGACTTGCCGCTATTGGGTGGGCCGGCGAGCACCACCCGCAATCCATCGCGCAGTTTTTCTGCAACTGGCGCAGATAAATGCGCACCTATGGCACCACGTAATTGTTCACAACTATTTGTTATTGATAAATAATCTTCAACTCCAACATCATCTTCATCGGAAAAGTCGATCAGCGCTTCAACACGCGCGCACAGCTGCAACAAGCTCTCCCGCCATTGTTCCACCAGCCGGGTAAATGTGCCGCCTGCCATAGCCGCAGCGGCGCGACGTTGCCATTCGGTTTCAGCCGTCAGCAAATCAGCGAGACCCTCGGCTTCGTTAAGGTCGATCCTGCCATTGGCAAAGGCGCGGCGGGTAAACTCCCCAGCCTCAGCCATCCGCAATCCAGCTATGCGGCCAAGAGCAGCTTCAACGCCGCGCACTACGGCTCGACCGCCATGCAGATGCAGTTCAACCAGATCCTCGCCAGTGGCCGTATCGGGCCCGGGAAATAGCAGAACCAGCGCCTCATCAAGCAGGCTGCCATCAAGCGGATCGATCAGACGACGCAACCCCGCCTTTCGCGGGGACGGCAATTTTCCCATAAGCGATTCCGCGGCGGCAACTGCTGCCGAACCACTGATCCGGATGATCGCTATGGCCGCAGGGGGCGCGCCACTGGACAGCGCAAAGATCGTTTCGCCAAGCCCCATGAAATGCGGTTATTTCTTGTCTTTCGCGCCGAGACCGCCGCCGGCAAGTCCGCCCATCAGTCCCTTGATGAAATCCATGCTCTGATCACCCATTGGTACCCAGTTGCGGATCATCCCCTGCACCATTTCAGGTGTCAGCCCCTTGTCGGCAACCGCCTTCATCTTTTCCAAATAGACGTCATGGACTTCGGAAAGATCCGGCAAGCCTACCAGGCGGCGAACTTCCTCTGGGGTCGTATCGACTTCGATGTTGAATTTCATATCGCCTCTTCCCAATTTGCTGGCTTAGGAGCCAAATAACCCGATTGTAGAAGGCACTATAGTGCCATAAGCGCGGTCGGCAATTTTTTGATAGCAGGAGTGCACAATCATGGGTGAAATGATCAAGATCCGCGCATTTGATGAAGACGCATTGTTCAACGCCTATATTGCGAAACCGACAGGCAAAACCAAAGCCGCAATGATTGTTATCCCTGAAATTTTCGGTGTAAATGAAGGCATAAGGCAGAAATGCGACAAATGGGCGGGCGCGGGCTATCTTGCTGTCGCCATTGACATTTTCTGGCGTTTTGCCCCCGGTGTTGAACTTGATCCCGACGTAGAGACGCAGTTGCAGGAAGCATTCGGTTATTTCGGGCAATATGAACCCAATGACGGGGTCAAAGATATCGAAGCGGCCATCCACGCCATCCGTCGTGGAGAGCTCGGTGCGCCTGCGGTGCAAAAGGTAGGTTGCGTCGGTTACTGCCTAGGTGGTCGCCTCGCCTATATGGCTGCGGCGCGCACCGATATCGACGCATCGGTCGGCTATTATGGCGTCATGATCGACACTATGCTCGACGAATCCCATGCGATTGCCAATCCACTGATGCTGCATATTCCGACAGCCGATCATTTTGTTGGTCCCGAAGCGCAGGCAGCGATCCATGCTGGTCTGGACACACATCCTAAAGTCGTCTTACACGACTATAAGGGACTAGATCACGGCTTTGCCGCTGAAATGGGCAACCGCCGTGATGAATCTGGCGCGCAGCTCGCAGATTCGCGCACGGTTGCATTTTTCGCGGAGCATCTGGGCTAGGCTTCAGCCGCGCGACAACCTCATCTGCAGATTACGCTTCACGCCCTCCCATTCATTGGCGAGGATCGAATAAAGCAGTGTGTCACGGACGCGGCCGTCAATAATCTGATGGTTACGGATCAAGCCGTCGCGCTTGGCACCCAGCCGTTCGATCGCGCGTTGCGAAGCGAAATTGAAATGGTCAGTGCGAAATTGCACGCAAACGCAATTCATCGATTCAAAGGCGTGCGTAAGCAGAAGCAGCTTTGCCTCACTATTGATTGGCGAACGCTGAACCCGGCTCGCATAAAAGGTCGTGCCGATTTCTAAACGGCGATGCGGCGCATTCATCCGCATATAGCGCGTGGCACCAACAAGATTACCAGAGGCCTTTTCGATCACAGCAAAAGGCATGATCCGGCCCCAGCCTTGCTCGCGTTCGGCCCGATCCAAATAAGCATTTATCGACTCTGGCCCAGGTACAACGGTGTAGAACAACTCCCACAATTTACCGTCGCTAGCAGCATCAACGATCGCAGGTCCATCACTGCGAACCATGGGCCGCAGCAATATATGGCGACCCTCCAAAACCGGCTGGTCGGTCCAAGGGCCTGCCATCTGACCGGCCCTATCCGCCGATCATCGCATAGACATAGCGACCGACACCTAGATTCGGGTCGATCCAGCCTTCGTAGATCATTTTGATAGCAACATAGACAATCACGATAAGGCCGAACCAAGCAATCCAGCGATAGCGCTCAATATATTTGGCGATGATATTCGCAGCGACACCCATGAGCGCGACAGCAAAGACCAGACCAACGATCATGATGCCCGGATGGTCCTTGGCCGCACCTGCAACCGCAAGAACATTGTCGAGGCTCATCGACACGTCGGCGAGGGCGACGGCCCAGGCGGCGCCCCAGAAGCTCTTGGCAGACTTTATGCCCGAATTCTCATCACCTTCGATTTCGGGTGAACCAGGTGAATCATCGGAATGGCTCGCGCCGATTTCACGATACATTTTCCAGGCTACCCACAGCAGCAGAATGCCACCTGCGAAAATCAGCCCGATCAACCCAAGCAACCATGTTACCATCAGGGCAAAAGCGACGCGCAGCACCAGAGCCGCGAGCACACCAATCATGATCACCTTGCGCCGCTGGTCCGCAGGCAGACCTGCGGCCAATGCGCCCACGACGATGGCATTGTCGCCGGCCAACACGATGTCGATCATCAACACCTGCAAAAATGCGGTGAAAGCCGACGGGCTGGTGATGTTAGAAAAATCTTTGACGATCGCAGCCCATATGTCGGCGGGACCACCCAAGGACGGCACAGCCGCAGCCGTCGCGAATATCACATCAAGCACTATTGTTTCCCCGAAATTTACAGCGTGGGCATAGGATTATCGTTCTGGGGAAGCAAGTTTGGGATGCAATTGTTCCGCGCGCCCAACGAGATTATCGTCGGTGCATCGGCTTTGCCGCCCACTCAACACTCCGCCGCGATAGGAACCACTTACTGGTTCATCGAGTCGAAGAAATCCTCGTTGGTTTTGGAATCCTTCATCTTGTCGAGGAGGAATTCCATCGCGTCGACTGTACCCATTTGCATGAGAATGCGGCGCAGCACCCACATCTTGGTGAGCTTGTCCTTCTCGACCAGCAACTCTTCCTTGCGCGTACCCGATTTACCGACGTCCAAAGCAGGGAAAATGCGCTTATCCGCGACCTTGCGGTCGAGAACGATTTCAGAATTGCCTGTGCCCTTGAATTCTTCAAAGATCACTTCATCCATACGGCTGCCGGTATCAATCAGCGCAGTCGCAATGATGGAAAGTGAACCGCCTTCTTCGATATTACGGGCAGCACCGAAGAAACGCTTGGGGCGCTGCAATGCGTTGGCGTCGACACCGCCGGTCAACACCTTACCCGATGACGGAACGACAGTGTTGTAGGCGCGACCAAGACGCGTGATCGAGTCGAGCAGGATCACAACATCATGCTTGTGTTCCACAAGGCGCTTTGCCTTTTCGATCACCATTTCGGCGACCTGAACGTGGCGGGTTGCAGGCTCGTCAAAGGTTGAGGACACGACCTCTCCCTTCACGCTGCGTTGCATATCGGTGACTTCCTCGGGGCGCTCGTCGATCAGCAAGACAATCAGGAAAACCTCTGGATGGTTGTCTGTAATCGCTTTCGCGATATTCTGCAGCAACACGGTCTTACCGGTACGTGGCGGCGCCACAATCAATGCGCGCTGTCCTTTGCCCTGCGGCGATATGATATCGATTACGCGTGCCGACTTGTCCTTGATCGTCGGGTCGGTGGCATCGAGTGTCAGTTTCTGGTCGGGATAGAGCGGGGTGAGATTATCGAAATTGACCCGGTGCCGCACAGCATCGGGATCATCAAAATTGACCTTTAAAACCTTGGTCAGCGCAAAATAGCGCTCGCCATCCTTGGGCGCACGGATTTCGCCTTCAACTGTATCCCCCGTCCGCAGGCCAAATTGGCGCACCATGTTGGGGGAGACATAGATATCGTCAGGACCGGCGAGATAATTAGCCTCGGGACTACGAAGAAAACCAAAACTGTCTGGCAGCACTTCGATTGTGCCGACGCCCATGATCTGCTCGCCATCTTCGGCCAATTCTTTCAGAATAGCGAACATCAAATCCTGCTTGCGCAGCGTCGAAGCACCTTCGATTTCCAGCTCTTCGGCCATCGAAACCAATTCAGCAGGCTTCTTGTTCTTCAATTCTTTCAAATGCATGTGCGATGTTCCGCTCAAATGGACAGACTGCCGGCGTCAAAAACTACCGGATCATTATGGAAAAGTTTGGTGGCGCGTTGTTATCGAAATGCGCCTCACGCCCAGAACGGGCTTGGAACGCTGGGTAGGGTAGTTTCGCAATTTTGTCAAACCGCGCGGACATAACCCGCCATGATCCCGACAAGGTCAGAAAGGTTTGATGACTACAAGGATCACAATAAGCGCAGCCGCAATACCCGGTACCTCATTCAAAATCCGCAGCGTCTTTCCCGCCAAGGGACGTTCGCCAGTTGAAAGTTTCCGGGCATAACCGGCCATCCAGCCATGATAGGCCGAAAGGCCCAGGACCGCGAGCAACTTCGCATGGAACCAACCTTCGCTAAAGGCCGAAATATGCCATGCGAGCAGCAAACCAAGAACCCAAACAATTACCATTGACGGGTTGAGGATGATCTTGAGAAGACGCCTTTCACGCTCGACCCAACGTGCCGCCTCTTCAGACCCTTCCGCACTTTCCTGATGATAGACGAAAAAGCGGGGCAGCATAAACAGGCCGGCCATCCAGAATATCACGAAGATCAGATGCGCCGATTTCAGCCAAAAATAGAGCACTGCAATTGTTTCCGCCATTTATGGGATTTCCGAGAAAAGACTTATCCCTCACGCACCAAGCTAAGCAATTTTTCGACATGCGCAATGGGCGCGTGCGGCACAATTCCATGACCGAGGTTGAAGACATGGGGTCGATCGGGGAATGCCGTCAATATCTGCTTCACTGCAGCTTCAAGCGCGTCTCCGCCTGCAACCAATGCCAATGGATCAAGATTGCCCTGTACAGGCATTCCCTGTGGCAGTGACGCATTTGCCCAAATCGGATCGACCGTTTCATCAAGCCCGATCGCATCAGCGCCGGTTTCCCGCGCATATGCCGGCAATTTGCCACCCGCACCTTTTGGAAAGCCGATGATCGGCGTATCGGGATGGCGCGCCTTCAATCCGGCGATAATCGCAGCATTTGGCGCAATCACCCATCGTTCGAACTGAGCCGGCGATAATGATCCCGCCCAACTGTCAAACAACTGGACAGCATCAACCCCAGCCGCAATCTGCCGCGAGAGATAATCGATTGTCACACCTACAATGGCATCGATCAACGCACCGAAACGCGATGGATCGGCATAGGCCATCGCCCTTGCCTCTGCATGATCCTTGCTGCCCTGGCCTGCAACCATATAGGTTGCAACTGTCCAGGGGCTTCCTGCAAAGCCGAGAAAGGTGGTTTCCGCAGGTAGTGCCGCCCGAACCTTACGCACGGTTTCAATCACCGGGTCGAGCCGCTGCGGCATCGGCGTGAAATCTTGCCAATCAGCATCGGCCAGCTTGGGCGCAAGCCGCGGTCCCTCGCCCGTTTCAAACCACAAATCTTGTCCCATGGCATGCGGCACGACCAAAATGTCCGAAAACAAGATCGCTCCGTCAAAACCGAAACGGCGAATGGGTTGCAGTGTAATCTCTGTGGCCGCATCGCTATCATAGGCAAGTTCCAGAAACCCACCTTTTTGTGCGCGCAGTTCACGATATTCGGGCAGATAACGCCCAGCTTGACGCATCAACCATATTGGTGGCGTATCGAATTTTTGACCGCGCAGCGTCGCGAGCAATTTGCGCTGTGGAGTTTCGGTCGCCATGGAGAATCCAATAATATCTATATTTATATAAGGATGATGACAGATGATGGTCTGTGGGTAAGTCGCGCCTTTAGGGGGGAATGCCTGTTTTGCCAACATATTGACTCCTGCCGTTGCTTGCAGTGGCACGATTCGATTACATTCATCCCCGTTATTCACAGGCTGTGGAATGATGGTTTCGCTTGTGGATTGTCTGTGCCCGAATCGAAGGATGAAACTGGTACGATCTGGGTAGAAAAGCTGCCCACCGTTTCATCCCTTGATTTATCCCCAGCTACCCCACAAGACTGTCCCGCAAGGACCTGAGATTTGCAAAACCGTATCCATCTACACCTTCTTTCCGACTCCACCGGGGAAACACTGGAGAATATCGCCAAGGCGGCGCTGGCCCAGTTCGATGAAGTTGAAACGGTAAAGCATTTCTGGCCGATGGTCCGCTCTGAAGCGCATCTTGAACGCATCCTGGTCGATGTGGCGGCCAATCCTGGGCTTGTATTGTTCACCCTGGTCAGCGGTACGATGCGCACGAAGCTGGAAGACCGGTGCCGGGCATTAGGATTGCCCACTGTTGCCGCGCTCGATGCCGTTACCGATGCCCTCTCCGCTGTCTTGGGTCAGCAGGCCAAGGCCCGCCCTGGCCGGCAACATGCCCTTGACGCCGCTTATTTTGCGCGGGTTGAGGCGATTCAGTTCACTATCGCGCATGATGATGGTCTGAATCATCAGGATTGGGAACAGGCCGACATCCTTCTGGCAGGCGTTTCGCGCACGTCAAAGACCCCGACCAGCATTTACCTCGCCAATCGCGGATATAAGACCGCCAATATTCCTTTAGTGCCGGAATCTCCCCCGCCTGCGGCGCTCTATACGCTGAAACGTCCGATGGTGGTCGGGCTTGTCACAAGTGCGGACAGATTGGTGCAGGTGCGCCGCAACCGGCTGCTGTCACTGAATCAGGCGCCGGACACCGATTATGTTGATGAAGACAAGGTGAAGGCTGAAATTTCCTATGCCCGGCGCATCTTTGCCGACAATGGCTGGCCGGTGATCGATGTGACACGGCGGTCGATCGAAGAAAGCGCAGCTGCAATCATCAATCTGTTCAACGAACGACAGGGCCGGATCTTGGAGCAAATCCCGTGACGACACCTCTGATTCTTGCATCGATCAGCGCTACGCGCGTTTCGATGCTCAAAAATGCGGGGTTGGTTTTTGACGCCATGGCGCCAATGGTCGATGAAGAGGCGTTGAAAGACGCTCTGTCCGCCGACGGCCTGTCGCCGCGTGACATGGCGGATGCCCTTGCCGAAGCCAAGGCGACTAAGATGTCGACCAAATTTCCCGCAACACTGGTCATCGGTGCTGACCAAATGCTGGCGCTTGATGATGGCCCGCTTTTCGACAAGCCGCAAAGTCCGGATATGGCGAAATCGCAATTGGCCGAAATGTCGGGAAAGTCGCACCGCCTTTTCAGTGCGGCTGTTGTTGCCGCTGCCGGCGTACCGGTTTGGCGCCATGTCGGGATTGTGCGCCTCAATGTCCGAAAACTAAGCGATGCTTTCATCGATTCCTATGTTGAACGGAACTGGAATGGCATCCGCCACTGCGTCGGTTGTTACCAGATCGAGGGAGAGGGTGCGCAACTCTTTACCCGGATCGAAGGCGACCATTTCGATATTCTCGGGCTTCCCCTTCTTCCCCTTCTTGCCTTCCTGCGCGACCGAAAGGAATTGCTGTCATGACGCCATATGCCGAAGTTATCGGCGACCCGATTAAACATAGCAAATCCCCGCTGATTCATGGCTTTTGGCTAAAAAAACTAGGCGTCGCAGCCGAATATCGCGCCCATCATGTGACCGCAGAAGCGTTAGGCGATTATTTTCACACGCGGCGCAGCGATGATCAATGGCGTGGTTGCAACATCACGCTACCGCACAAAGTCGCAACACTCGATTTCGTAGCCGATCCGGGTGGGGTGCGAGAGTCGATAGGTGCTGCCAATACCGTTTTCCGATCGGGTGATGGCGATCTGCTCTGCACCAATACGGATGCTGCGGGCTTTTTTGCGCCAATCAGCGAGGATGATTGGGCGCATCGCAATGCCATTGTTGTAGGGGCGGGCGGTGCGGCGCGTGCGATTTTGTTTGCGCTTGCGCAGGCTGACATCGGAACGGTGACGATTATGGCGCGCAGTCCGTTGAAAGCGGCGGCACTGCTCAGCCATTTCGGGTTGAAGGGACAGGTGCTCCAGATGGATAAGCCCTTGCCGCCTGCTGACCTACTGGTGAATTCCAGTCCTTTGGGAATGGTGGGGCAACTGCCGCTCGACCTGGATCTGTCGCCACTCCCTGAAGATGCGCTGGTCTATGATATTGTTTACACCCCCATTGAAACTCCCTTGCTTGCCGCGGCGCGCCAGCGTGGCCTCGCAACCATTGACGGCCTTGATATGTTGATCGGCCAGGCAGCGGTGGCGTTTGAACTCTTCTTTGGTCAGGCCCCACCTGATGATTGTGAGGATGAATTGCGCGATTTGTTGCTCAAATGACGGGGAAACCATTGGTTCTTGGTCTCACTGGTTCGATTGCCATGGGTAAATCGACCGTGGCGCAGATCTTTGTTGACGAAGCTATCCCCCATTTTGATGCTGATGCTGCGGTACACCTGTTGCAGGGGCCGGGCGGTGCGCTCGTTTCCGAGATTGAGGCAGCTTTTCCCGGGACGACTGGGCTGGCCGGTGTCGACCGGCAGAAACTCGGCCCGATTGTGTTGGGCAACCGTGAAAAACTGGCCCGGTTGGAATCAATCATTCATCCTGCTGTTGGCGTGATGCGCGCACAATTTCTGGAGAAGCACCGCGATGCACCGATTGTGCTGTTCGATGTTCCGCTGCTTTTTGAAAAAGGTGGTGCTGCAGGTGTAGACAAGGTCGTCGTTGTCTCTGCTCCGGCTGATCAGCAGCGCCGCCGCGCCTTGGCGCGTGAAGGAATGACGGTCGAAAAATTCGAACATATCCTCTCACTGCAGATGCCCGATTCCGAAAAGCGCAAACGCGCCGATTATGTCATCGATACCGGCGTTTCGATTGCGGAAACACGCGAACAGGTGCGTGCATTGATCAAAAAATTACGCGACGACCTTGCAGACTCAAAAGAATAAGCCGATATGAGTTATTAGAATGCGAGAAATCATTTTCGATACCGAAACCACGGGTTTCGACCCACTCTCCGGCGACAGGATGGTTGAGATTGGGTGCATCGAAATGGTTGGCCGGGTGATGACCGGTGCAACCTTCCACTGCTACTATAATCCCGAACGCGATATGCCTGCAGGTGCAGAGGCTGTGCATGGCCTTTCGACCAAATTCCTGTCCGATAAACCGCTTTTTGCGAGCAAGGCGCAGGAACTGCTGGAATTCATCGGCGATAGCCCGCTGGTCGCGCACAATGCCAGTTTCGACTTCGGCTTCCTCAATATGGAACTGGGCCGGTGCGGTCACCCACCTGTCGACATGGGTCGCATGGTCGATACGATTGCCATGGCTCGCAGCAAGCACCCCGGCGCGAAACTCTCGCTTGATGCCCTATGCAGCCGCTACGGCATAGACCGCAGCCACCGGACCAAGCATGGCGCGCTGCTTGATGCCGAACTTTTGGCCCAGCTTTACATCGAACTGACCGGTGGCCGCCAGATCGGCCTTGGCCTTGCCGATGATGCGGGCAGCGAGATGGTGGTCGAGACCATGCGGGTTTCGCTGGTGCGAAGCGACCGTCCTTTTCGGCAACCACGGCTGTTTCAGCCATTGCCAGAGGAGCTTGAACGCCATCGAGCCTTTGTTGACAGTTTAAAGGACGCAATCTGGACCGACCAGAATCGTCGGGAGAAAGCGCACAGTTGATTGATCGCACCGTTTGTCGCGGTGCCCATATGAGGAGAAGAACCATGGAAATAAGGGTTTCGGGGCACCAGTTGGAAACAGGCGAAGCACTGCGAACCCATGTCGAAACCCGCTTGGGGGCGATTGCCGACAAATATTTTTCGAAGGCCATCTCCGCGCAAGCGACATTCGGCCGTGCACCGCACGACAAGTTTTCCTGCGATATTGTTGCCCATGTGATGCAAGGGCTGATCCTTAAGGGCCGGGGCGAGGCCAACGAGGCGCGTATTGCCTTTGATAGTGCTGCTGAAAAGATTGAGAAGCAGCTGCGCCGCTATATGCGACGGCTGCAAAACCGCCATTCGCAGACGGCGCATGCACTCGCGATGGAAGAGGCCGCCTATACGGTGTTTGATGCCGGGGACATCGAAGCCGAAGCGCCCCCTCCAGAGGCGCCTGTGATCGTTGCCGAAATGCGCGTCGACATTCCGGAAGCATCGGTTTCTGATGCCGTGATGTTAATGGATCTGCGAAACACTCCGGCACTTCTTTTCAAAAATGCTGGAACTGGCCGGCATAATATGGTTTACCGCCGCGAAGATGGCACGATCGGTTGGGTTGAACCGAAGTCCACACCCTAGAATTCGACCCAGTTCATAAAGTTTCACATTAGGGATCAATAGCTTAGAAATTGCCTCAGCGGGGGGTCGCTGAAGCAATGGGGTGAAATAATGATTCGCATTTCTTCGCGGCTAGTCGATGGCGCGGTGCTCGCTGACATCGATTGTGCTGATAAAAATGGACTATTGGAACAATTGGCGGCTCTCGCGGCGCAGAATTACGGTGTCGATTCTTCGACGGCGCATGAAGGCCTGTTAGAGCGTGAACGTCTTGGGCCGACAGGTTTTGGCGGTGGTACTGCTATCCCGCATTGCAAGGTCGAAGGTCTCGAGGCGCCGACAGGCGTTTTTGTCCGCCTTGCGCGTGCGATCGATTATGGCGCCGTCGATGACGAACCTGTCGATCTCGCCTTTGCGTTGTTTTCGCCAATCAATGACGGGGCAGCACATTTGAAGGCATTGGCCGAGGTCTCGCGGATGTTCCGCGACGAAGCCAGTTGCGCCCAATTGCGCGGCGCGAGTGACGCGTCGGCGCTGTTCGCGCTGCTTTCCCCCATTGAGGAACGCAATGCGGCCTGACGAAGTCTGGCTGTTTACGAAATGATCGAACCACGGCTGGCGGCGCACATGCTGGTGTCGGCATTACGACGCCAGGCGGAAGCGCATGGCGGCTTTGCTATGGTGATCCGCAAAGGTGATCCAGAAGCGGGTTCGCTGATGATCATAAGACGTGAAAAGGGCGAGAATCCGACAATTTTCGAACCTGTTCCCGGTTCATCCGCTACCCGGGAATGGCGCGAAATTGTGCATCAAGATATTGATTCTGATGAATATATTTCCAAATATTGCCAGCGCCTTGCTAGCCGGGACCCCGATATATGGATTATCGAACTGGACGTCCCGTTTGCACAACGCTTCACCGACATTCTGGCAGCGATAAGTTGACTTTACGCCGCCGCGCAATCAGAGGCGGCTCACGAATAGCGAAGGTTGCCCATACGTTCTGGGGTGGAACAGGGTAAACACGCAAGTCGGACGTGGAAGATTAGACGCAATAATATTCGAGTACCAACAGCGCGTCTTTGGCTCCACAGCCGCACAACGAACCAGATGAATGAAAATCCTTTTTAAAACCGCACCTGCTGCGGTGTTGTCGCTCATGCTTATCGGCGGAGCGGCTTATTCGGACGCCGGCTTTGCCTATGGCGCCAATAATAGCGAGGCTCTGACGACGGAAACAATCCACGTCGATGCCAATGTCCTCGCAGCCGACACTGCGGTGCGCGATGCAGCCAGCATCGAACCGGTCTCGGCATCGCTTCCCAAAAATAGCGAAATCATCTTTACGCCTGGAACCGGTGTGCCTTCAGTTCACGCTGAAGCCGAAGCACCCGCGCAAGAAGGCGAAAAAATCCTCAATGCTGACAGCCTTGCCGACCTGGTCGAGGCCCATGGTGCAGCCGAAGATCTTGGTTCGGAAGAACAGTGCCTGGCATCGGCGGTTTATTTTGAATCAAAGGGCGAATCGCTTGAAGGCCAGCTTGCTGTCGCCCGTGTCGTGATTGCGCGGACCCAATCGGGCCGTTTTCCGAGCACGATCTGCGGCGTGGTTTACCAGCCCAGCCAATTCTCATTTGTTCGTGGCGGACGGATGCCATCGATCAACATGGACAGCCGCCACTGGCGCAATGCCGTCGCGATCAGCAAGATCGCGCGCGACGCCAGCTGGCAAAGCCCTGTTGAAGGCGCGCTGTTCTTTCACGCCCGCCATGTCTCACCGGGCTGGCGCCTGAAGCGGATGGGCGCCGTAGACAATCATGTTTTTTACCGCTGATTGGCCGATTTTCGGAATGATAAGAGGGCCGCGCTGCAAAGTTGCGGCCCTTTTTCTTTAGGATTTGGCCAGTTCCACACCGCGATCCCGCGCCGCGCGCAAGGTATCGCCGACCAACACAGCCAGTGCCTCGTCTGCGTCCAGAACCGCCAGTCCTGCTGCAGTCGTTCCACCCGGGCTGGTTACGCGTGTCGCCAGTTCCTGCGGTGAGAGGTCCGAGTTAGCCGCAAGGTCCACCGCGCCATCGACCATTGCCATTGCCAGCTTCGATGCAATGTCGGGATCTAGACCCAGCGCTTCGCCGGCGCGCGAAAGTGCCTCGATAAAGCGATAGACAAAGGCCGGCCCCGACCCTGCGAGCGCAGTGACGGCGTCCATCAGCGCTTCATCCTCTATCCACACTGGCGTACCCAAAGGCGACACCAGCTCTTCTATGGCTAACCGGCTTTCTGCTGCCTGTTGCGCTGCGCATAAACCCAATGGCGATTTGCCAAGTGCTGCCGCAAGATTGGGCATCAGCCGAATGATCTGCCGTCCGGGGAGGGCATCGGCGAGTTGGTCGAGCCGTACACCTGCCATCACCGAAATCGCGCGGGCGTCGGGGTGCAACAGGGCCGAAAGGCGCGGTGCCAATTGTGGGAACATTTGCGGCTTCACCGCGATCACCGCTGTGCTGACCTGTCCGGCATATAAAGCGGCATCGGTGAAATGCTGTACGCCAGCGGGGTAATCTGCCGCTGCCGGATCGACGATGATGAAGGCAGCGGGGTTGATGTCGCTGCGCAGCCAACCGTCGAGCATCGCGCGGCCCATATTGCCGCAACCAAAGAAAAGCAGAGGATTATCAGGCGAAAGATCAGTCATGTCGCGGATCGTGGCGCAGCCGCAAATGGATGACAAGTCCCGGCGGCGGTGGATCGGAGGGCGGGCCTTCATGGCGTGCAGCATCGGCGCGCGCGCGGTTGACCAGTGCTTCGCCTATCTCGCCATCGACGAACAAATGATCAGCCTGCCCCAAAAGCCTTGCGGTCTTAAGTGTCAGATCGTCTGGATCGGAGGAGTGCAGATCAATTGTCACCACACGTGAAGGGTGCAGCACGGTGTCCGATGCCAGCCAGCTATCGACCCTATCGGCCGAATCATCGTCGAGCGGATCGAGTAAGCCGCCCGGTACCAGTGCTGCATCGAGGCGTCGCCGTCGCTCTGCACCTTCGTTCCAGCGCAGTCGCATGGCATCGCGGGCACTTTTCAGGCGCAGGGCCAGTTCGCCAAGACGTGCGGGCAACAGCCGTTCGATTGCCTGGCGCACCATCTTTGCCAGCCCCGCTGACGCCCCGCCGGTTCCAACTGCGACGAGCAAGGGATCGCGGTCGACAATTGCAGGCACGGTAAAGTCGCACAGTTTCGGCCGATCGACGACATTGACCAGCAAGCCGCGCATTTTCAAACGGGTGCTGGCAGCTTTGGCCAGCAATTCATCCTCGATCGCAACAAAGGCGAGGCGGGCATTTTGCGATTCTTCGCATACGCAGTGCCCGCCGGCACGTTCAATCAGTCGCCGTTTTGCATCGGCCGCTTCACCTTCGCCCACAAGGATAATGGGCTTGCCCCTGACATTCAGGAAAAGCGGCAGTTGGTCCATCGGGGGTCAGGCAAGCCAGTCGGGCACATGTTCGGCGGCAAGGATCGTTGCCGGCTCGATCCGCTCGGCGACGACTGCATAACGATCACCGCTCACCAATACTTCGGGGACCAACCCGCGGCTGTTATAGGTGCTCGCCATCGTCGCGCCATAGGCACCGGCAGTGCGAAAGATTGCAAGATCACCCGCGATTACCTTGTCGATCTCGCGTCCCATCGCGAAAGTATCACCGGTTTCGCAAACAGGGCCAACGATGTTGGCGGTGAAACGGTCGCCTGTTGGCGAGACCGCCTCGAAATCATGCCAAGCATCATAGAGCGCTGGGCGGGCAAGATCGTTCATTGCCGCATCGACGATGACAAAGGGTGTGTTCCCCGAACCCGGTTTTACGCGGATCACCTTGGTCACCAGCACGCCGGCATTACCGCAGATCACACGGCCCGGTTCGAACATCAGTTGTACGCCCCAATCCTTGGTCGCACGGGCAACCATCGCTCCATATTCATCCGGATGCGGCGGAACGTCGCCTTCCTTGTAGCGCACGCCTAGACCGCCGCCGAGGTCGACATGGCTAATGCTATGGCCGGCATTACGCAGGTTGGTAATCAGCTTTCCGATCTTGCCGAACGCGGTTTCCAGCGGTTCGAGGTTGAGCAGCTGGCTCCCAATATGAAGTGCCACGCCGCGCATGTTCAATCCTGGCAGGGCTGCAAGGCGACCATAGATGGCAGGCGTCTGGTGCAGTCCGATGCCGAACTTGTTCTCCGCCTTGCCCGTCGAAATCTTGGCGTTGGTCTGGGCATCGACGTCAGGGTTGACGCGCAGCACCGCATCGGCGCGCAGGCCCAATGTTTCGGCAAGGGCAGCAAGATCGCGGCCTTCTTCTTCGGACTCGATGTTGAATTGGCCAATGCCGGCCTTCAGCGCGGCAGCCATTTCCGCATCATCCTTGCCCACGCCCGAAAAGACGATGTCCTTGGCCGGAATTCCGGCGGCTAGGGCCCGCCGCATTTCGCCGCCTGACACAACGTCGGCGCCATAGCCTTCGCCTGCCAATACTTTCAGTACGGCAAGGTTGGGATTAGCCTTG
Source organism: Sphingobium sp. (assembly GCA_035196065.1). Taxonomy (NCBI): domain Bacteria; kingdom Pseudomonadati; phylum Pseudomonadota; class Alphaproteobacteria; order Sphingomonadales; family Sphingobiaceae; genus Sphingobium; species Sphingobium sp. The sequence continues at coordinate 655,291 of CP136575.1, read as the reverse complement.
ATTGCAAAGGCGATATGGGGATTGGCGATGCCTGCCTTGGTCAGTGCTTCCCGAAAAACCTGGGCATGGCGGATGAGCGTTGCCTGCGAATATACATAGACTGGCGATCCCACATCCTCCGCAATGCGGGTCAGCGGCATGTCTTCGACGTGCATCACGCCATCAATAATCTGAAAATAATCCATGGAAGAAGCGTCAGTCCGGTGTCTTGTCTTTAGGTTCTGAATTTGCAGGCGGTGTTTCGTCTTTTGTGTTGTCCGCACCCGGTGGCAGATCAAACGGATCGTCACGGCGGCGTTCTGACCTGCGCATCAATTCATCGCTGCGGCCAGGCCGCGCTTGAACCGAAGGGGTGGTCAATGTGTCGGCGGTGGCGGGTTCACTTTGGCCATAGGCCTTGTCTGGCATTGCCTGACCTGCCTTTGGCTGCAACTCGCCAACCTTGCCGCACCCGCCAAGTGCAGCCAGGGCACAGCAGGCAATCAGCAACTTGTTCGTCCGAGTCATGATCCCAATTCCTTCCGCGCGGCCGCGATCGCTTCCTTTACCCGAAGCGGGGCAGTGCCGCCAGCGCTGGTTCGGCTGTTTACTGACCCTGCGACCGAAAGATCGGGCAGCTGGGCATTGGCCAGACGGGGATCAATGCCGCCAAGATCGGCCGCTGTCAGCAATTCCAGTTCGCCGCCTCGCGCCTCGCACAATTTCACTGCTGCACCGGTTATGTGGTGTGCTTCACGGAAAGGAACGCCATGTTCGCGCACCAGCCAGTCCGCCAGATCGGTTGCGGTCGAAAATCCGGTGGAGGCAACAGTGCGCATTCGGTCAGTGTTGAAAACGACCTCTCCGATCATGCCGGTTATCGCTGCAAGGCTGAGGTCGAGCAGATCATGCGCCTCGAATAAAGGTGCCTTGTCGTCCTGCATGTCCTTTGAATAGGTCAGCGGCAAACCCTTCATCGTGATCATCAGGCCGGTAAAGGCACCGATGATCCGCCCGCAATGCCCGCGAACCAGTTCAGCGGCATCGGGGTTGCGCTTTTGCGGCATGATCGAACTGCCAGTCGACCATTGGTCGGGCAGCTTGATAAACCCAAAGGGTTGCGACGCCCAAAGGATGATTTCCTCTGCCAGGCGCGAAAGATGAATCGCTGCCTGCGCTGCGCAGGCCAGATATTCGATTGCGAAATCGCGGTCGGATACGCCATCCATGCTGTTCGCGGTCGGCCCGTCAAAACCAAGGGCAGAAGCAGTGGCTTCGCGATCGATCGGGAAGGACGTGCCTGCCAGCGCTGCTGATCCGAGCGGCGAGCGGTTCAGCCTGCGCGCACAATCTGCAAAGCGGCTGCGATCACGCTTGGTCATTTCATAATAGGCCATCAGATGGTGGCCGAGTGTTACCGGCTGGGCTACCTGCAAATGGGTAAAGCCGGGCATGATGCTGTCGGCATTCTGGTCTGCGCGATCGACAAGGGCGACTTGCAGCGCCTTGAGCGCGCGGTCCATCTCGCGACAGGCTTCCCGTACCCAAAGGCGGAAATCGGTTGCAACCTGATCATTGCGCGAACGTCCGGTGTGCAGGCGCCCGGCGGCATCGCCGATCAGTTCGCGCAAACGGGTTTCGACCTGCATATGGATGTCTTCAAGCTCGATATGCTCGGGAACGCCCTGCGCTGCATATTCCTGCTGGATCGTTTTGAGGCCGGCGATGATTGCGGCCGAATCCTCGGCGGTGATGATGCCTTGTGTGCCAAGCATTGCGGCATGGGCGATGCTGCCCGCAATATCCTGCTGCCAAAGTCGCTTGTCGACCGGGATAGACGCGTTTATCTCGCGCATGACATCTGCCGGGCCGGCACCGAACCGTCCGCCCCAAATGCTACTGGAGTTTGTTGTGTCGCGGGTAATCTTCCGATCCCTTCTGATTGCTTTGCCGCTGTTTCTTGGCGCTTGCGATAGGCAAAGCGCGCCGAAGGAGCAAGCGGAACCCGCTGCCACTGGAAAGGCTGCAAAACAAGGGTTCGGGCTGGTCAGTGAGAGCGGGCTGAAGGCTGAACTCAGCTATGAATTTGCGGGGCGGTCGGCACCCGACGTGATCTTCGCCGATGCAGAGGCGGGAGAGGTTTCGCTTTCCGAATTTGTCGGTAAGCCGCTTCTGGTGAATATCTGGGCGACCTGGTGTGCGCCGTGTAAAGCAGAAATGCCGACGCTTGATGCGCTTGCCAAACTTGAAGAGGGCAAGATGTCGGTGATCGCCGTTTCGCAGGATCTGCAGGGACTGAAGCCTGTTCAAAGCTTTTTCGATGCGACGGGCGTTGCCAATCTGGAGCCCTATACCGATCCCGATAACCGGCTTTCAGGTGCGGTGGGCGGTGCGGTGGTGCTCCCGCTGACGATCCTCTACGACAGCAAGGGTCGCGAAGTGTGGCGGATTATTGGCGGTGTCGAATGGGATGATGCAGAGGTAAAGAAACTGCTCGACGAAGCGGTTTGATCCCCCCCCCTAGGCTGGACACTACATCAGAATCGGACGCGGTTTCAGACAGTTGGTGTTGCGCGTGGGTCGGGTGTCGCCCAGATTTTTTGCAATAGGTCGGCAACCCGTCGGAAGCTTCGCGTCAGCCGTGCTTTCCTTGTCGCCCTTTTCCTTGACGAGGGTGAAGGGTTCAGCAGAGGCGGTTTGTGTGGGTCCGCGTGTGGCAGCGGCGGGCACGGAAAAGCCCGCGATCAGCGCAGTTGCCAATATCCCATTTGCAATTCGGGCCCTGTTTGCCATGCCCATAATCTGCCTCTTTGAACCTTACCGTCATATGAACGGCGATCGGGAAACCTGGTGGGCGCTAACGGGCTCGAACCGCTGACCCTCTCGGTGTAAACGAGATGCTCTACCAACTGAGCTAAGCGCCCTTCAGGTTCCGGCAGGCGCTTTGCCAAAGCCCGTGCCTGCGTGCAAGTCAAATCGCCACTCCGCTCATCGCAGATGCGGCTTCGAAATAAGTTTCCAGTTGCTGGCGCGTATCGGGTGACAGTTCGATAAACACCCTGCGCGCATCGCCCGGATCCTGGACGCGAATCAGCAATCCGGCCTCTGTCATGTTGGTGATCCAGCGTAGCGCGGTTGTCGGTGGCACTGCGGCGGCGATGCACAGGCTGGAAACTGATACCGCCTTGCCCTCATCCTGCGCTGCATAAAGATCGAGCAATATGTCCCAGCCCGGATCGGCGAAAAGTGCGGGATCAAAAAAGCGGTCACGCATCCGGCGCAGCTTGATCATCGCTCGGATGTTGCGTGGTCGCGCCTTGGCCTTGACCATATTGTCGAGCAAGCCTTGTGGCGCTGGCCGAAAGCCGACCGGCTTGTCGCGCACGCTGCTTGATCCTGCCTCCTCCTGTTCGGCGATACGCGCCAGAGTGCGGGCAAAATCGGCAAGCTCGCTGCTGATCCGGTGCAACGCCACAGTTTCATCCTGTTGGCCACCTTCATGCACCTTATACCGTTGCAAACGCCGCCCGATCCCGCTCAAGATTGCCACCGCTTGCCAGTCTGCCGTGTCGATAAAGAAATGGCATCTGCCCGCCGGCAATGCAGCATAAGCAGCATCAATTGCGTCAAGATCGGACCATACCAGTGCCTCGGTGTCATGAATGTCCAGATAATTGGCAATATCGCTCCATACATGCACATCCGGCTCCGTTTCGGATGATCGGGCGACCAAAAGGAAATCACATTCCTCGCCAAACTGGCGCAGCAGGCAGCCGCATTCTCGCGCTAGTGTTTCCAGCTCCTGCAGGCGCGCCGCAGGTGTTGCGATAACGGCAGCAGACATGCGTGGCCGGGCGTTGAAATGATCGGACATGAAAAGGTGGGTCCTCAAAATATTGTCAGAGCCATAATGACTCTTGTGGACCACCACCCGCCACCACATCTCTCCATTATGGAGCCGGTTGTCCAGCGCAATTTGCCGCTTTGCGAGTTGCATGCCACCGCGCTAAGTATCGAACATTGGTGGCAACGGCCGTACCCCGGCTGCTGCGGTACCTGTTTCAGGAGAGAAACTGTGCGCAAAGGAATGAAGTCATGGCCATTGGCAATTGCATTACTGACGGGGGCAGCCATGCCGGTCGCTGTTGAGGCACGTACGGCTGCAGCACCAGCTGCCGATGCCGGCTCTGTGATGCTTGATCCCTGGACCGGCCCTTATGATGGCGTGCCGCCTTGGGATAAGGTGAAGCCGTCGGACTTTCCGGCTACCTTCAATGTCGCAATGAAGCGCACCAAGGCGGAATTCGAAGCTATCCTTACCAATCCGGCGCCGATTACCTTCGACAATACGATCAAAGCGAGCGAGCTTTCGAGCGCGCATATGGAACGTCTGTTTGCGCTTTGGGGGGTTCATTCATCCAACCTTTCCAACCCTGAAATCCGTAAGATCCAGGCCGACTGGGAACCGAAACTCAGCGCTTTTTTCAACGAACTGAACCTCGACGCCCGCTGGTTCCAGCGCGTGCAATATCTGTATCAGCAGCGTGACAGCCTCGGGCTGGACAAGGCCCAGATGCGCTTGCTCGAACGTACCTATGAAGGGTTGGTGCGCAACGGCGCAAGGCTCGATGCCCAGCAAAAGGCAAAGCTGATCGGCTATGAAACCGAGCTGGCGAAGAAATTTTCGCAGTTCCAGAACAAGGTGCTGGCCGACGAGGAAAGTTATATCCTGCTGACCGACCCGTCAGATGTTGCGGGTCTACCCGACAGTTTTGTTGCCTCACTTAAGGCTGCCGCGGAAGCGAAAGGCAAGCAGGGCTGGGCAGTGGCGAACACGCGTTCGGCGATCCAGCCCTTCCTTGAAAACTCGCCCCGCCGTGACCTGCGTGAGAAAATCTGGCGCGCCTTCGTTATGCGCGGCGACAATGGCGATGCGAATGATACTAATGCGACTATCGCCGAGATCTTGAAAATCCGCCAACAGCGCGCCGAGCTGCTCGGTTTCAAGACGCACGCGCATTTCCGTATGGCAGATACGATGGCGAAAGAACCCGATCGTGCGATGGATCTGATGATGAAGGTCTGGCCGGCAGCCGTTGCGCGCGTCAAGGAAGAGGTGGCCGACATGCAGTCCGTCGCCGACAAGGAAAATGCCGCGATCACGATCGAGCCTTGGGACTATCGCTATTATGCGGAAAAGGTCCGCAAGGCGAAATATGATCTCGATCAGAATGAGATCAAACCCTATTTCCAGCTTGATCAGATGGTTGCCGCCATGTTCGATGCGGCCGGTCGGCTTTACGGTATGAGCTTCACTGAAAACACCGGCACGGTTCCGGTGTTTGAAAAGGACGTCCGTACGTTCGAGGTCAAGCGTGACGGCGAGGTGATCGGCCTATTCTACCTTGATAACTTCGCCCGCGCGGGCAAACGTTCCGGTGCGTGGATGACCACCTATCGCAGCCAGAACAAGCTTTCGGGACATGGCGACATCACGCTTGCGTCGAACAATAATAACTTTGTGAAGGGCGCTGGCGGAACACCGACGCTGATCAGCATTGACGATGCATCAACGCTGTTTCACGAATTTGGCCACGCGATTCATTATCTCAATTATGACATTACCTGGCCCGGCCTTGGCAATACCCCCCGCGATTTTGTGGAATATCCCAGCCAGGTGAATGAGAATTGGTTGCTCACGCCTTATATTCTCAACACCTATGCCAAGCATTACCAGACGGGCGAACCGATCCCGCAGGCGCTGGTCGACAAGATCCGCGCCAGTGATACGTTCAATCAAGGCTTTGCGACGGTTGAATATCTGTCGAGCGCAATCCTCGATATGATGCTCCACAACCGGACTGATCCAGTGACCGATCCACGCGCCTTTGAAAAGACGGCATTGGGCGAGATTGGCATGCCCAAGGAAATGGTGATGCGGCACCGCCTGCCGCAGTTCAACCATCTGTTCGCCGATGATGGCTATTCGGCCGGCTATTACAGCTATCTCTGGTCCGAAACGATGGATGCCGATACCTGGGCTGCCTTTACCGAAAAGGGTGATGTCTGGGACAAGGAGACCGCAGAGCGCTTCCGTTCGATGCTGTTGTCGACCGGCAATGAAAGCGATCGGATTGAGGCCTATCGTGCCTTCCGCGGCCGTGACCCGGATGTGAAATACATCATGAAAAAGCGGGGCTTTCCGGTTCCAGCTGAATAAGAAAAGGGCGGGTTTCCCGCCCTTTTTCTTTCCCAATCATGCATCGCTCCGATTCGTCTTGTCCGACGCCAAAAACGATATAAATATGATATCATATTTATTTGGAGGCGATCATGTCTGATTCGGTTGTATTGAATGCGAGCCGCGAGAATGTGGCGCGGAGTTTTAATGGCTATCTGATGTTGTTGCTTATGCTGCTCAGCATCGGCTGGTTTGTCTGGGCTATGGGGCCGATCATTGCGGATGACCCAAATGCGGATTTCATCGGCATGGCTGCCAGCATTGCCGTTTTCCTATTTATCTCCGCCGGTTTCTACATGATCCAACCCAATCAGGGCGTCGCGCTAACCCTGTTTGGCGCCTATAAGGGCACCGATCGCAATGAAGGGCTGCGTTGGGTTTGGCCGTGGATGATCAAGGCGAAGGTCAGCCTGCGTGCGAACAACCTGATTTCGGAAAAGATTAAGGTCAACGACTTGCGCGGCAATCCAATCGAGATTGCGGCACAAGTGGTATGGCGGGTTACCGATACCGCGCAGGCATTGTTTGATGTCGATGACTATAAGGCCTTTGTCTTGGCGCAGATTGAGGCAGCGGTGCGCACCATCGGTTCGCGTTATCCCTATGACGATATTGAGCATAAGGAAGTCACGCTTCGTGGCAACCATGATGAAGTCGGTGCTGAGTTGCGCACCGTATTGATGGAAAGGCTTGCGGTCGCGGGGATCACCGTTGACGAATGCGGCTTTACGCATCTTGCCTATGCGCAGGAAATTGCCGGGGCGATGCTGCGCCGCCAGCAGGCCGAGGCAGTGATCGCTGCGCGCAAGAAACTGGTCGAGGGCGCCGTCTCTATGGTCGAAATGGCGCTAAAGCAATTGAGCGACAAGGGCGTTGTTCATCTTGACGACGAGCGCAAGGCAGCGATGGTATCGAACCTGATGGTTGTGCTCTGCGGAGAGCGGGATACCCAGCCTGTCGTGAATGCCGGTTCGCTCTATCAATAGCAGAACGCAATGCCTGCCTCTCCAAAGCCGATAGCGAAAAAAGCCTTCCCGCTCCGTCTCGATCCCGCGCTTCATGCCGCGATCGAGCGGGCGGCAGCGGCCGATTTCCGCAGTGCCAATGCACAGATCGAAGTGCTGCTGCGCGAGGCACTGGAACGGCGTGGGGTGAAGGTCGTGGTCAGTGATAAACCGAAACGGGGACGACCGGCGCTCAAAGAAGCGTCGGGCTATGAATAGGCTTGGCTGAAGGAGATCCGCATGTTGCATCATTTGCGTGATAAAGGCCCATGGTTTCGGGCAAAGCGTTTTGGCTATGGCGCGGGCCTGCCCTTCAAATGGCAGGGCTGGGTGTTGCTACTTTCGCACATGGCCATGATTGTTGGCCTATCGCTTCTGCTTGCGGACAGGCCGCTTGTGATGCTGCCGGCGATATTGATCATCGCGCTGGCGCCAATGCCAATATATGCCGCACGAACCGAGGGCGGCTGGAAATGGCGCAGGGGTGGTCGGGGGTCAGGCGATTAGGGTGGTCAGGCGCCCAGCTTCGCCCAGGCCAGCCCTGCAAATTCGCACAGAAGCGGCCGTGTATCACGCGGATCGATGATATCCTCGACATTGAACTTTTCCGCTGTTCGGAAAGGCGAAGTCACCGCATTCAGCCGCGCCTTGATTTCTTCCAGCTTCGCTGCTGGATCATCCGCTGCTGCGATTTCTGACTTATATGCTGCCTCCAGCCCACCTGCGATGGGGAGCGATCCCCAGTCGCCGCTCGGCCAGGCAAACCGATATTGGAACCGTTCGCCGTTCGACATCGCACTGCCGGCAATGCCATAGGCGCGGCGCACGATCACGCTGGCCCAGGGAACGGTCGCCTTATACACTGCGTTCATCGCCTCGACGCCATAGCGGATGGTACCGCTGCGTTCAGCCTCCAGCCCGATCATGAAACCGGGATTATCAACCAGATGCACGACAGGCATCTGGAATTGGCCAGCCAGTTCGACAAAGCGTTTCACTTTCTGCGACGTCAAGGCTTCCCATGATCCGCCCAGATAGGTCGGATCGCTGGCCAGCACTGCAACCGGCCAACCATCAAGCCGCGCAAAGGCGGTGATTGCCGCCCGCCCCCAGCGGCGGCCCATTTCAAAGACGCTGCCGCTGTCAAAGACCGACGCCATGACGGCCCGCATCGAATAGACCTGCTTGTCCTCACGCGGTACAATGGAGAGCAGCTTTTCATCGCGTCGATCAACCGGATCGTGCGGCACGGTGCGTGCGGCATGTTGTCCGACCTGTGATGGCAGGTAAGACAGGAAGGCACGGGCATAGGCAAAGGCCTCATCCTCGCTCGCCACTTCTTCATCGACCACCCCGTTGCGGGCATGAATCTCGCTTCCGCCCAATTGCTCCTTCGACAATTCCTCGCCAATCTGTGCCGCCACTACTGGGCCGGCGGCAAAGATCTGGGACAGACCCTTCACCATGATCGAATAATGGCTCGCTACGGTGCGCGCTGCACCCATGCCCGCCGTGGGGCCAAGCGCGAGCGCGACGACGGGAACCGTTTCAAGATTCTTGATAATATCGTCCCAACTCGGTGTGACCGGCACATAGGTGTAGCCAGTATCCTCCAGCGTCTTTACGGATCCGCCGCCGCCCGTCCCGTCGATCATCCGGATCAGCGGCAGGCCCATGCTATGTGCCATTTTCTCGCACTGGATGAATTTGCGGTGCAGCGCTGCGTCGGCCGCACCACCGCGCACGGTGAAATCATCGGCGCTGGCTACGACGGGACGGCCGTTCACATTGCCGCGCCCGAAAATGAAGTTGGACGGGCTGAAATCGGCAAGCTCGCCCGCCGCGTCATAACTGCCCTTGCCGGCAATCTTGCCAATTTCACGGAAACTGCCGGGATCGAGCAATCGCTTCAGCCGCTCGCGCGCATCAAGCTTGCCCTGCCCGTGCTGCCTCGCGAGCTTCTCCTCGCCGCCCATTTTTTCGGCCAACGCCTCGCGCGCGCGCAGCTGCGCAATCTCTGTTTCCCAACTCATGCTTGCTACGCTAGCGCGGCTTTCAATTGGTGCAATGGGGGATATTGACCATCCTCCCCGCGTGCGGGAATTACCGGCGATCCCAAAGCGCTTCTACCTGATGCGCAACCGCCGTTGCCGCAGGGCTGATCCTCGCCTATATCGCTGCCCATGTCTTCTATACGCCCTTGGCGCGATATCGCGCGTCGCCAATCCCGTCAGATCATGGTCGGTAATGTGCCCGTCGGCGGCAATGCCCCGATTTCGGTGCAGACCATGACCAACACGCTCACCTCTGACGCCAAGGCTACGATTGACCAGATCCGCCGTTGCGAGGATGCAGGGGTCGATATCATCCGCGTTTCCTGCCCCGATGTTGAATCAACCGCGGCGCTGAAACAGATTGTGCGCGCGGCGCGCGTGCCGGTGGTTGCTGATATCCACTTCCATTATAAGCGCGCGCTTGAGGCGGCAGATGCGGGCGCAGCTTGCTTGCGCATCAACCCAGGCAATATCGGTAGCGCAGAGCGGGTGAACGAAGTGGTCAATGCGGCCAAGGCCAATGGCTGCGCGATCCGCATCGGCGTCAATGCCGGCTCCCTCGAAAAAGACCTGCTCGAAAAATATGGCGAGCCTTGCCCGGAGGCGCTGATCGAAAGCGCGCTTGATCATATCAAGCTGCTGCAGGATCGTGATTTCCACGAATATAAGGTCGCAGTGAAGGCGTCCGACGTGTTCCTTGCGGTTGCCGCCTATATGGGCCTTGCCGAGGCAGTCGATTGCCCACTCCACCTGGGCATTACCGAGGCGGGTGGCCTGATTGGCGGCACGGTGAAATCCGCGCTCGGTATCGGTAACCTCCTCTGGGCAGGTATTGGCGATACCATTCGCGTTTCACTCTCGGCAGAACCTGAAGAGGAAGTGCGCGTCGGCTATGAAATATTGAAAACGCTGGGTCTGCGCACCCGCGGCGTCCGCGTGGTATCTTGCCCATCATGCGCGCGGCAGGGTTTTGACGTGATCCGCACCGTGCAGAAACTCGAAGATGCGCTGCAGCACATCAAAACACCCATGTCGCTCTCGGTTCTCGGCTGTGTTGTCAACGGCCCCGGCGAAGCGCGCGAGACCGATATCGGCATCACCGGCGGCGGTAATGGCAAGCATATGGTCTATCTTTCGGGCGTGACCGATCATCATGTCGAAGATGCCGACATGATTGGTCATATCGTCAAGCTGGTCGAGGCGAAGGCCGCCGAGATCGATGCCGGAACCAGCGTCAGCATGGATACGCTGCACGGCAAGGCCGCCTGAGCGCGGCCAGGGTCGAGTTAATGCCAACGCGCCACGGGCTTCCGCCCGCCCATCTGCTGCTCGCAATTGCGATTATGGCGGTATGGGGAACGAATTTTGTTGTTATCAAATTTGCGCTTGAACATCTGTCGCCACTGACATTGGCTTTGCTCCGATTCACCCTCGCTTTCTTCCCGCTCGCTTTTTTTCTTCCCCGACCAAAGGTTGGTTGGGGAAGCCTTGCTGCTTATGGGGTGCTGATTGGGGCAGGGCAGTTCGGCATATTGTTCACGGCGATGCGGGCAGACATTACCCCCGGGCTTGCTTCGCTGGTCGTGCAAACACAGGTGTTTTTCACGATTTTTCTCTCGATGCGCTTATCGGGGGAGAAAGTCGGCCTCTACCAGCTGGTCGCGCTTCTGCTTGCGAGTAGCGGCCTTGCCGTCATTGCCTTTCACACCGATGGCAGTGCCACGCCGCTGGGCCTTGGTTTGGTGCTGCTTGCAGCCTTTAGTTGGTCGAGCGGCAACATGGTCGCTCGGCAGGCCGCACCGCAGAACATGCTATCCTATGTCGTCTGGTCGAGCATTTTTGCTGTGCCACCGCTTTTGCTATTCGCGCTGATGCTCGAAGGGCCGGATCGCATGATCGCCGGCATCGAAGCTGCGGACGGCGCAACATGGGCGGCGGTACTGTGGCAATCGGTGGGCAACACCATGTTCGGCTATGCTGCGTGGGGCTGGCTGCTCAACCGGCACCCGGCAGCAGTCGTTGCGCCGATGGCGTTGATGGTACCGGTGTTTGGCATGGGCGCGTCAGCCTTGGTGCTTGGCGAGCCCTTGCAATCATGGAAACTGATTGCGTTTGCATTGGTCATGGCAGGCTTGTCAGTCGGCATGCTATGGCCGCGGATTAAACAGGGATTGGGAAAATGACGCTTTCGATACGGCCTGCCAGCGCGACGGATATTCCGCTGATCGCGCAGTTTATTCGCGATCTCGCCGAATATGAGCGGCTTGCGCATGAAGTGCGCTTTGACGAGGCGGTGCTGGAAGCCAAACTGTTCGGAACGCGTCCCTACGCCGAGGTGTTGATTGGAGAGATTGACGGCTCGCCGCAAGGCTTTGCGCTGTTCTTCCATAATTTTTCGACCTTTGAAGGTAAGCCCGGCGTCTATTTGGAGGATCTGTTCGTCCGTCCGGAGGCGCGTGGGGCCGGCCTCGGCAAAGCATTGCTGAAAAAGCTGGCGGCGATTGCGGTAGAGCGCGATTGTGCACGGCTTGAATGGTCGGTGCTCGACTGGAATGAACCTGCGATCCAATTCTATAAGGCATTGGGCGCAAAGCCGATGGACGAATGGACGATCTATCGTGTCGATGGTACCGCATTGGCCAAACTGGCAGCGCTGGGCTGACGATTTTTTCGGGGGAGAGGGAAATGGAGATATCGCTGAGCGGCCGTACCGCGCTGGTCACAGGCGCATCGCGCGGAATCGGGCGTGGCATTGCGATCGCGCTGGCGCGCGCTGGTGCAGATGTCGCGGTGAACTATACCCGCGATGCCGATGCGGCCGCTGAAACCGTGGCGGCGATCGAGGCATTGGGGAGGCGGGCCAAGGCCTATCAGGCATCGGTCGACGATTATGCCGCCTGCGAAGCGATGGTTTCTGCGGTTGCTGCTGATTTTGGTGAGTTGTCAATTCTGATCAACAATGCCGGCATTGCCAGCAAGGGACGCATCGTTGCCGATACCGATCCGGCCGAGTTTGAACGGGTTATGCGGGTTCACGCCTTTGCTCCGCATTATCTTTCAAAACTGGCGATCCCGCATTTGCGCGCTGCGCCGCGCGGCGACATCATCATGATTTCCAGCGTCGCGACCCTGTCGCATTCTCGCAATGGCGCGCCCTATAATATGGGCAAGGCAGCAAGCGAGGCGCTCGCTCTCACGCTTGCCAAGGAAGAGCAAGCCAATGGCATCCGCGTCAACATCGTCGCCCCTGCGCTGACCGTATCGGATATGGGCGAAAGGCTGGCGCGCGCGGTCGCCGGGGTTTCGGACATTCATGAGCTTGACGCGAAATTCCCCTTCGGCCGGGTGCCGACGCCAGACGATGTCGCCGCAGCGGTCGTCTGGTTTGTGTCCAATGCCAACAGCTATTGCTCGGGGCAGAAACTCAACATTGATGCGGGCGGCATGGCGACATTGGGCTGACGCTTCGGCGGCTCAGCGTTTCAGCAGAAAAACCGCATGTTCGGCGAGCAGGTTGGCAAGCCCCGCGCCGCGCCTTTTTTCGCCGGTAAGATACCATTCGCCTTCGATGTGATAGCCGCGATCAGCGACAAGGCTTTTGAAATCGTCGACCGTCACATGGTGGATGTTGGGCGAATCATACCAACGGTGGGGCAATTGCTTGGTCACCGGCATCCGCCCGCCGAACATATGGGCAAAACGGATCTTCCACTGGGCGAAATTGGGGAAGGACACAAAGGCGAGGCCGCCAATACGCAGCAACTGGTCCAACACCAAGTCAGGCCGGCGCGTGGTCTGCAGCGTCTGGCTGAGTATGGCATAATCGAATGCATTGTCGGGATAGTCGGCAAGGTCGGTATCGGCATCGCCCTGCACCACGGCAAGGCCGCGCGTTACGGCATTGGCGACATTGATCGGATCAATTTCCATCCCGCGTGCATCAATTCCCTTGGCGTCGCGTAGCGCCGCCATCAGCGCGCCATCGCCGCACCCGACATCCAGCACGCGCGTCCCGGCAGGAATCGTCTCGGCGATAATCGCAAGATCGGGGCGTAGCGGCATCATAGCCCACCCGCTTTCAGGAACCCGTCGATGATCCGGTTCATTTCGGGCGCGTCCAGAAGGAAGGCATCATGGCCAAAGGGCGATGACAATTCGACAAAGCTGGCCGCTGCACCTGCGGCATTCAGGGCCCGAACGATGCGCTTGGATTCGATGGTCGGATAAAGCCAGTCGCTGTCGAAACTGACGAGGCAGAAACGGGTTTTGCTGCCGGTAAAGGCCTTGGCCAGCACGCCGCCATGCTCTTCGGCGAGGTCATAATAATCCATTGCCCGGGTGATGTAGAGATAGGAGTTGGCGTCGAAGCGCTCGACAAAGCTTAATCCCTGGTGACGCAGATAGCTTTCGACCTGGAAATCGGCATCAAAACCAAAGGTCTTGGTTTCGCGGTCCTGTAGCTGCCGCCCGAATTTCTCGGTCAGCCCGGCTTCAGACAGATAGGTGATGTGCGCCGCCATGCGTGCGACCGCGAGGCCGGCGTCGGGTTGGTCGACAGACGTATAATAATTGCCACCCTGCCAATTCGGATCGGCCATGATCGCTTGCCTGCCGACTTCATGAAAGGCGATATTTTGCGCGCTGTGTCGTGCGGTCGAGGCAATGACGACCGCCGATTGCACGCGGTCGGGGAATAGCGACGCCCATGTCAGCGCCTGCATCCCGCCCATCGATCCGCCGATCACGCAGGCGAGCCTTTCGATACCCAGATGGTCGAGTAATATCGCTTGCGCGCGCACCATGTCGGCAATCGTGATCACGGGGAATTCCATGCCATAGGGCTCACCAGTGCCCGGGTCGAAGCTGGCCGGCCCTGAACTGCCCATGCAGCTACCCAGAACATTGATGCAGATGACGCAATGGCGCGCCGGATCGACGGGCTTTCCTTCGCCGACCAACCGCGTCCACCAGCCGGGCTTTCCCGTTACCGGATGGGTAGATGCGACATATTGATCCCCGGTCAGCGCATGGCAGATAAGGATTGCATTCGATTTGTCGGCGTTGAGGGTGCCATAGGTTTCATAGGCGAATTCAACAGGTGCAAAGGCAGCGCCGCTATCCAGCCTAACCGGCCCCAGCAGCTTTGTGCGCCTGTCGAGGCCGAAACGCCCATCTTCACCCATAGAAAGCGCCATATCAGGCAAGGCGGCTAAAACAATAGCTTGGTTGCACGGGCCGCTGGGCAAGGCTATGGCGCGGCGCATGACACAGCCTGTAGCCAAGCCCTGGATCAACGCCATTCATGCCTATACGCCGGGCAAGGCGAAGAGCGATGATGGCCGCATTCTGATCAAGCTTTCTGCCAATGAAAACCCTTTGGGATGCAGCCCTGATGCCACGGCGGCCATGGCAGACGCACGTGCAACTTTGGCGCGCTATCCCGACCCCGCATCGACTGCGCTGCGCGAGGCGCTGGGCAAGGCCTATGATCTTGAAGCCGACAGAATCGTCTGCGGTACCGGATCGGACGAACTTTTGAACCTGATCGCTGCTGGCTATGCCGGCGCGGGGGACGAGATCATCTACGTGCGTTACGGTTTTTCTGTCTATGATATCGCCGCACGTAAATGCGCCGCCACCGTGGTGGTTGCGCCTGACAAACATTATGGCACTGATGTCGATGCGTTGTTAGCACTGGTGACAGACAAGACACGCGTGGTCTTTGTTGCCAATCCGAACAATCCGACCGGCACCTGGACCGACGATGGCGAAATCATGCGGCTGCATGCAGGACTTCCGGCCGACTGCGTATTAGTGCTCGACCAGGCCTATGGCGAATATCTGGAAGAAGATGGTCCCGCTGCGTTCGATCTTGCGCGCAAACATGCAAATGTGCTGGTCACACGCACCTTTTCCAAAATCTATGGTCTTGCCGCCGAACGCATTGGCTGGGCCTACGGCCAGCCGGGGCTGATCGAGACATTGAACCGCATTCGCGCGCCGTTCAACGTCACCAGCGCCGGGCAGGCCGCCGCAATTGCCGCACTCTCCGATAGTGACTTTTTGGCCCATAGCCGCAAACATAACAGCGAATGGCGCGACTGGATGGCGGCCGAAATCGCCGCGCTTTCAAATCACGGCCTCAAGGTCATTCCCAGCCGCGCCAACTTCCTGATGGTGATGTTCGAAGGCGCGGTCAGCGCAGAGACGGCGTACAAGGCGCTGATGGACGAAGGCTATATCGTCCGCTGGCTGCCGGGGCAGGGGCTGGCAACCGGGCT
The DNA here is from genome assembly GCA_035196065.1 of Sphingobium sp. Lineage (NCBI taxonomy): Bacteria > Pseudomonadati > Pseudomonadota > Alphaproteobacteria > Sphingomonadales > Sphingobiaceae > Sphingobium > Sphingobium sp. The sequence goes on along the minus strand of CP136575.1, from coordinate 639,732 downwards.
GCGTATCACCATTGGCAGTGAAGAGGAAAATCGCGGGTTGATGGCGGCATTGCGCAATATATTGGAACGGCACAGCTGATGCTGCCCTTTGCACGCGTCACGATCATCGGGCTGGGGCTGATTGGCTCCTCAGTTGCGCGCGCTGTGAAGGCCGCGATGCCCGATGTGAGCGTTACAGGCCATGATGCCGATCCGCAGGTGCGCGAACGGGCGTGCGCACTCGGTTTCTGTGACGATGTGACCGATACGGCGGGCGCGGCGGTGATCGATGCCGGGCTGGTTGTGCTGTGCGTTCCCGTTGGTGCAATGGGTGTTGTTGCGGCAGAAATTGCCGAGGACCTTCCGGCGGATGCTATCGTCAGCGATGTCGGCAGCTGTAAGCAAAGTGTTGCAGACGCATTGGCAGCCGTGCTTCCCGGCGCGACAATCATTCCCGCACACCCCGTCGCCGGTACCGAAAAAAGCGGACCCGATGCTGGCTTTGCAACCCTGTTTCAGGGCCGTTGGTGTATCCTTACTCCCCCAGCCAACGCCCCCGAAGCAGCGGTCGAGGCATTGCGTGCATTTTGGCAGCGGCTGGGATCCGATGTCGAAATCATGGAGGCGCGGCACCATGATCTTGTCCTGGCGATTACCAGCCATTTACCGCACCTTATTGCCTATACCATTGTCGGCACGGCCGACGATCTGGGCGAGGTGACGCAAAGCGAAGTGATCAAATATTCGGCCGGCGGTTTCCGTGATTTCACGCGCATCGCTGCTTCCGATCCGGTGATGTGGCGCGATGTCTTCCTCAACAACAAGGAAGCCGTGCTTGAAATGCTTCAGCGCTTTTCAGAAGATCTGACCGCGCTGCAGCGCGCCATCCGCTATGACAAGGGTGAAGAACTGGAAGCGCTTTTCAGCCGTACCCGCACGATCCGCCGTTCGATTGTCGAACAGGGGCAGGATGATGATGCACCCGATTTCGGGCGCAAGCATTAACTCCCGTTGGAAGCGCTATTCAAACCCCTATCCAAAAAATATCCGAGGGTCGAATAGTGCGAATGGCCAGCAAGGCGATGCTGCGCGACGACATTGGGTAGCGCCTTGCCTAAAGCCTCGACCATCGATGGCGGGGTCCAATTATCGTCATCACCATACCAGAGCGTGACCGGCGGTGAGATAAGCGGTAAAATGCTGGCCCAATCCTCGACATATGAGGTGACCTCCCGTCGATAAGCTTCCGGATTGCGGCCTATAGACTGCTGCAGCATCTGGGCCATTGCCGACTTGAACGTCGGTTGAGAGGCCAAGGCACGATCATGCCCTGCAGCATCGGCAAACAGCATATGGAACAATGATCCGGGTGCAATGCGCGCCAGACATGACTGCAGGTGCACCATTATCGAAAACAGAAGGCGGCTATAGCGCGCCATTCGAAAAACGGGCCCACCAGCCATTTGACCCAGAAAATCGCCGAGTTCCAAGGGCCCTGCCGGAGAAATCAAGTCTAGCGATATTATCCGATTATCAAGGCGGGAAACGACGTTCATGGCAATAAATGCACCGAGGGAAAACCCGACAAGCCTGATTGGGCCATTTGGAAAATGCGCTGCAATTTCTGATGCCAGTGCATCGAAATATTGATCTGACGAAAGGCCGTTATGGTGATCATGGCGAGGCAGGACCCATAGTCGGTTGCAACCCGTCAGTCCCAATGCGGGGAAAAGGAGCAGTTCGTCCGGGGATCCCGGCGTACCGTGGAAATAGACGATCCGTCCACCCTCATCCATTGAGTGCGTTGATCGCCGCATGCACCCGAGCCTCGACCTCATCACGGGGCAGGCCGGGCGGAATGGTTTCACCGACCTTGTAAGTGATTGTTCCGCTTTTCCACCAGGGCTTGCCCTTGGGCGTTAATTTTCCGCTGTCGACCGCTATTGGTACGACCGGTAATCCCAGCAATTTATACAGTCCGGCAAAGCCCGATTGCAGTGGCGGGCGCTCGCCATGGGGCACGCGGGTGCCTTCCGGAAATATCACGATTGGTCGGCCGTCGGCCGTAATCTGGCGGGCCAATGTCAGCATCGCGCGCAATGCGCCCGCACCCGCTTCGCGATCTACCGGAATCATCCCATAGGCTTTTGCGGCCGGGCCCCAGCCGGGAATGTCGAACAATTCGCGTTTGGTGATGACGGCAGGCAGCCGGAACAGGCGCGGCATGTCGATCGTTTCGAACATCGCTTCATGTTTGATCGCAAAAAGTACCGCACCTTGCGGCAACACCCCATCCAGCTTCAGGCGGATGCCGAGCAACCATCCGGCACAGAACAGATGGTATCGGCTCCATCCATGCACCCCCGCCCGTAACAATGGTCGCGACACATAGGCCCCGATCAATGCCGTTAGCACATAGGGAACAGACCCGATGTAGAAGATGATGGCAAAAAGAAGCGAGCGGACCAGATACATTGCAGGGTTAAACCCCGATCAGTGCAGCGGTTCCGCGCAGCCAATATTTGTTATACTCCCGAAACAGAACATAAAGGCTTGGCTGCGTCGGCACGGCGTCGGCGATCACATCGATCGAATCGGGAAGCGCGATCGCCAATTCCATCTTGGCACGGCGCATATGCCAATCATGCGTAACAAGACGTAGCGTGCGGATTTTGTTCCGTTTCACCCAGCGCGCAGTTTCAATCGCATTCGATCGGGTGTCGACTGCGCGAAAGCCCAGATCAATGCAGCAATCGAACAGCGCAACGGGGCGTTTATACTCCACCGCCAGTTCGCCGGGTTTCACATCAAGATCCACGCCCGAAATCAGCAGGCGCCGGGCCTTTTTCGCTTCGAGGATTTCAAGGCCGCGGTCGATGCGCTGTGCACCTCCGGTCAAGACCACCACTGCGTCGGTCCGGGTCAGGTCCGCAGGTTGCGGCAGGAACAGGGCAAACCAGGCAAAGCCCAGCACCCAGACCAGAAAAACAAAGGCAATCGTGCGTCGAATCATAACATGTTCTTGAGTGTCGACAGCACTGTCCACCGCGCCATCGCTATCGACAAGCCTGTAACTGCCAGCGGAATCAACAGCAAGAGTAGCCAGCCATAAATCGGCATTCCCGCGCCCGCCAGCAACCCTGGGTCAAGCGCCTGGACACGGTTGCCGAGCAGCAGCAGCAGCCCCGTGGCTGAAGCAAAGCCGATCGCGCCGCCAAAGAGTGAATCAAGGGCAACGCGCCGCTGGAAGAGGCGGGCGGCCTGCAGGTCGGTTGAACCCATCATGTGCATGATCTCGATTGTGCCCTTATGCGTATTGAGCGCACCGCGCACTGCAAGCGCCACGGTAGCGGCCGTAGCCAATAACAGCAGCAGCACAATTCCGCCTGCCATGGCAAGCAATGTGCGCATCAGCCGGAACCATGGTTCCAGCCATTGGGCATTGCCGTCAATCCGGATGTCGGACCGGTTGCCATCGTTGCCCCGCGCAAGTTCGCGGCGCATTTGCAAAAGACGTTCAGCTGATGGGGCTTGCGCAAATTCGACATCGATCAGTGCCGGCACGGGAATGCCCGCCGCCTCGGCGCTGTCGCCGAGCCAAGGTTGCAAAAGGGCGCGCGCCTCGGATTCCGGAACAGCGCGGACGCTGGTGACCCCCGGCATGTTGCGCAGTCGGCTGGCGAGCCTTTGCTGTTCGACGGCACGCATTTGCGGATCATCCTCCAGCAACTGCACCGTTGCCTGCCGCGTCAATTCGCTGCGTCCTTGGCGGGCAGCGTCAAAAAGTGTGAGAGCGGCAGCAGCCGACAACAGCGCCAGAAAAATCATGATCGCCATCACCCAAGGCATGGCGCCTGAAAAACGGCCGTCGGGGATCAGCTTTCGCTCATGCGCTGCGATAGCAAAAGGGGTGCGCTGCAATGCCATCAGTTGCGCAATATCAAAGGTTGCGGCGGATGGCGGAGCGCGCCGGTCGGATCGGAAAGCCGCCCCTTGTCGAGCCGCATCATCTGGGCACCTTCGATTTCCTGCAGCAAATGGATGTCGTGCGTTGCCACCACAACGGTCGTGCCCAGCCGGTTCAATGCCGAAAACAGCTTCAGCAACCGCACGGCCATGTCGGGATCGACATTGCCTGTGGGTTCGTCCGCGACAAGGATTTCGGGTCGGCCGATTACCGCGCGCGCAATCGCCACGCGTTGCTGTTCGCCGCCCGAAAGTGTCGCGGGGCGTGCCTCTGCACGTTCGCTCAGCCCGATCCATGACAGCATTTCACGCACCGGGCCGTCGAGGTCGCGTTCCGAAATGCCCGCGATGCGCAGCGGCAGCGCGATATTGTCAAAAGTGTTCAGATGCGGAACTAGGCGGAAATCTTGAAACACCACCCCGATGCGCCGGCGAAAGCCGGGCAACCGTGTACGCGGCATGTGCACCAGATCCTCGCCGAACATGCGGATCGAACCCCGGCTCGGGCGATGGGCGAGATAAAGGAGTTTCAGCAGCGACGTTTTGCCGGCACCCGATGCGCCGGTTAGGAAATAGAAACTGCCCGGAAACAGCTTGAAGCTGACATCGGTCAGCGTCTCGGTATCGGTACCGTATCGCAAACCCACATTGTCAAATTCTGCTACGCTTTGCATCATCCTATCGAATGGCACATAAGCGGCGGTGGCGCAAAGGGATGTTTGGGCGATAATGTGCCCCGAACGGACGATAAAGCACCCACCGTCCACAGCAAATTCGTCCGATTCGCTTGCATCACGCGAATCGCTGATGTTTATGCTGTTACATGTTGCTGGTTTGCCCCGAATGCCGGACAAAATATGTCGTTCCCGATAGTGCCATCGGCACAAGCGGGCGGCAGGTGCGTTGCGCCAATTGCCGGCACAGCTGGTTTCAGGATGGTGTGGCATCGCCGCCTGCACCGCCCGCGCCGCCAATTGTTGCACCGCCAGCTGTTGCTCAGCCGGATTCCGCGCCTGTGCCAGATTTTGCAAGCATATCCGACGAACCCTCACCCGGCTTTTCTGCATTTGACGGGCCGCCGCGTGTCGTTGTCGACGCCGACCGGCCGTCCCGATTTGGTCAGGGCGATCCACCTGTTGCCGAACTGGCGCGCGAAATCCCGCCGCCGCCGCGCGTGTCCGAAAACCGCAGCCAGTTTGCCCATGAACCGCCATTCCGCCCGCGCCGCAATCCGGCAAAGATGATGACATGGGCGGCGGCAGCCTTTGCCTTGCTTGCCGTGTCGATTGGAATGGCGACTTGGTATTTCGGCTGGCTCGATAACAGCTTTGCGACCAGCGCCGAGGAGCCCGATCTCACCATCGTTCTCCATGACAATCTGGAATTGGGCCGCGATGCTGACGGGTCACCTTTCTTCATCGCCAGCGGGTCAATCGTAAACCCTACTGCAACGGCGCAGAATGTCCCAGAATTGCTGGTGACTTTAAAGGATGACAGCGGCCGTTCGGTCTATAGCTGGACCATGAAGGCGCCGGTGCGCACGCTCGCACCGGGTGCAAAAACCGATTTCAGCCAGTTACGCCGTGATGTGCCGCTCGCTGCCTCCCGAATCAGCGTCAGCTGGGCTCTCGGCAGCAGCTGACACCCGCAGGCAATCAATAATATTCGATCAAAAGGCCGCCCGCATGCCGGCTCACCCGCCGGTCCGTTCGGTTGCGATCCTGCCCGCGCTGTAATTGTGACAGATTAATCGATTCGGCGGCAATCATGGTGACGCTCGCGCTTGCCGTCACCCTCGCCCGGGCGGGTGCGCCGTCCGCGACGGCTGTCGCGGCAGCAGCGATCAGAATGAGCGGCATGAACATGGCCCAAGGTTAACGCGTCGTTTACCTTGGGCGGCAAGCCGCAAAGAGGGTTAATTGCGCCCGAACCGGTGCAGAAAAGCATTTTCCCGCGCTCGTCCCCGAAACTGCCCCATATTGCGACAAGGGCTTTTGCTGCAATTACCCGGATATAGCGGTTGCACCCCTCTTAGCCTTTTGCTAGTGGCGCTCGCCTACCTGTCAGGGCAGTGCGGTCGTGGCGGAACTGGTAGACGCGCAACGTTGAGGTCGTTGTGGCCGAAAGGCCGTGGAAGTTCGAGTCTTCTCGACCGCACCAAACAGTCCAAAGAGCGGCTGATCTCCATACATTTTACTGACAGGCTGAGCCCAAAAGGGCGCAGTCTTGCGGGTTTTGGTGAATGAGCGTTGGGCTGGAGACAGCGTCAGTTTGCCGCCTTGGCGCATCAAAAATGGTGCCAGTCTCCAGTGACGGCATTGGAGACGTTTTTTAACCTCAATGGCGTCGGCGGTTTTGAGCTTGAGATTCGTTCTTGCTATAGCAACCGCCAGAAGTTGCCGCGTCCTCAGCATGGCCTCCTTTTGCCGCCACTAAATTGTGGAACCACATGCCGGCAAATGCCCGTCTTCCTGTCAGGCTTCGCTCCGACGGATCAATTCTGCAGGCTCAACACCTAGAGGCGCTGCAAGCTTTGCAAGGATTTCGATCGTAGGATTGCGCGCGCCGCGCTCAATGTCGCTTACATATGTACGGTGGATACCCGCTTCAAAGGCATAATGCTCCTGCGACCAGCCTTTTGCTGTTCGAAGACGCTTGAGATTTGCCCCAAGAATTTGACGAATATCCACTCGATGGATGTCGCCCGAATGTCGACGATCAATCTACAGACGATAAGTGACATTTAACTTGACTTCATCCGCCCGGTTCGCATTCAGAATGTCACTTATAAGTGACGTATTTTTGAGGCAGTTGTGATGTTGATCAGATTGTTGATTGTCGTTGAGAAGTGACCCGTTATTTTCACTGAGAAGTGACCCGGGTGGTTGGTATATCCCGCGTTGCGGGTTTTGGGTCAAGAGGTTGGTTTTTCCTTTCTGTTTTTGGGCGCTGCGGCACTGGCGCGGAAGCGGAAGCTGTCATTCCCGGTCTCAAGGATGTGGCAGTGGTGCGTAAGTCGATCGAGCAAAGCGGTCGTCATCTTGGCATCACCGAACACACCGCCCCATTCGCTGAACGATAGATTGGTGGTGATGATGACGCTGGTCTGCTCATAAAGCTTGGAGAGCAGATGGAACAGCAGCGCGCCGCCTGATGGACTGAACGGCAGATAGCCTAACTCGTCGAGAATGACGAGATCAAGGCGCAGCAGGCGCTCGGCAACCTGGCCAGCTTTATTCATAGCCTTTTCCTGTTCCAGCGCATTGACCAGATCAACCGTGGAGAAGAAGCGGACCTTTTTGCGGTGATGCTCAACAGCCTGCACGCCAAGCGCTGTAGCCATGTGGCTTTTACCTGTCCCGGGACCGCCGATCAGTACGATATTGTCGGCACCGTCTATAAAATCTCCACGATGGAGTTGACGGATGAGGGCTTCATTCACCTCGCTGGCTGCAAAGTCGAACCCGGCCAGATCCTTGTAGGCCGGGAACCGGGCTGCCTTAATGTGGTAAGCGATGGATCTGACCTCACGTTCGGTCATCTCCGCCTTGAGCAGCTGCGAGAGGATCGGCACAGCCGCTTCGAACGCAGGGGCACCCTGTTCGATCAGGTCGCTGACGGCGCCAGCCATGCCGTACATCTTGAGGCCGCGTAGCATGACCACGATCGCGGCGCTGGCGGGATCATGACGCATGACGCGCCTCCTTGTTCCGGAGGGCATCGTAGCGCCCGACATTGGCTAGAGGCTCGCGCGCAAGGCGCAAAGCCTGTGGTGCATCTATAGGGGTTGGCGGGATAGCTTTGCCATCGGTCAAACGATGCAGGATATTGAGAACATGGGTCTTGGTCGCCACCCCAGCATCAAGGGCAAGCTCGACCGCGCATAGCACTGCCTGCTCATCATGATGCAGCACAAGCGCCAGTATCTCGGCCATCTCCCTGTCGCCGCCAGGCCGCTTGAGGATCAGCCCTTGCAACTGCCGGAACGCTTGCGGCAGTTCGGTGAAGGGTGCCCCGTTACGCAAGGCACCGGGCTTGCGTTGGATTACTGCCAGATAGTGGCGCCAGTCATACACCGTTTGGCCGGGCATATGGTGCGAGCGCTCAATAATCCGAACATGCTCGCACACGATCTGCCCTTCGGCAACAACAACGACCCGGTTCGGGTATATCCGCAGGCTCACCCGCTGGTTCGCAAACGATGCCGGCACGCTATAACGGTTACGGTCAAAGTTCACGAGGCAGGTCGGGGATACCCGCTTGCTGTGTTCGACAAAGCCGTCGAAGATACGGCCCTGCGGCATCAAGCTGGCGACTTCCTCGGCATGCACATCAGCCACGGTACCAGGCAGGCTACCGTGCTTGATATGCCCCCATTGCGCAATGCAATGTTCCTCCAGCCAAGCGTTCAGGGCATCGATATCGGGGAAGCTGGGCCCAGAGGCACTAAGGGGCTGCCACAGCCGCCGCCGCGCATCCTGCACGTTCTTCTCGACCTGTCCTTTCTCCCACCCCGAGGCCGGGTTACAGAAGTCTGCTTCGAACAGGTAATGGCTCGCCATAGCGGCAAAGCGCGCATTGACCTGTCTGACTTTGCCCCGGCCAATGCGATCGACCGCCGTCCTCATATTATCAAAAATACCCCGCTGGGGAACACCGCCCAGCACCCTGAACGCCTCAGCAAGCGCGTCGAACAGCATCTCGTGGGTCTGAAGTGGATATGCCCGAACAATGAACGCTCGGCTGTATGATAGCTTGGTATGCGCTACCTGCAACTTGGTCTGCCTGCCACCTATAATGGCCCAGTCTTCGCTCCAGTCGAACTGGAAGGCTTCACCCGCCGCAAACACCAAGGGCACAAAAGTGCCGCGTCCGCTGGTCTGCTGCTCGCGTTGGCGTTCAGCCTTCCAAGCGCGCACAAAGGCTGCAACCCGCTCGTAGGAACCGTCATAGCCCAATACCACAAGATCAGCGTGCATCTGCTTGGCTGTGCGCTTCTGCTTTCGCGACTTGCCAACCTCAATCCGCAGCCACCCCGACAGCTTCTCTGCAAACGGATCAAGCTTGCTCGGCCGAACAGAGGCCCTGAATACCGGTTCTAACGTGTCTGCACGTAAATACTTGCGGATCGTGTTCCGCGACAATCCTGTCCGCCGTACAATCTCACGGATCGGCATCCCTTGCCGAAAACGCCAGCGACGTATCACACTCAATAAATCCATGTTGATCACTCCTCATCCCCCCAACCGGTCGGTCAGGGTGTGGTTCAAACATGGGTCAAATCTCAGTGAAAACTTATGCCCCTAACGGGTCACTTCTCAACGACAATCAACACCCTAACGGTAGCTTCCTCTATTTGCTGACTGGTGATTGCCGTAACAGCAGCGGGCACAGAGTTAAGGCCTTGGTCGCGCCTCGTTGCGGTCACAACGATTTCCTGATTGTCGAGACCTTCAACGTCCGCACTCTGTTGTGCCATCGCCGTAGTGCCTGACAACGCAAGTGCGATCGCACTGCCCCCCAAAAATGCCGTCCGCATATCGACTCCTCTTAACGTAACTCACGAGTTACATTAGCGAGGCCGTTGCGATGCTACAAGAGGCTATGTTCAGATGTCGGGAAGATTCCAGTGAGCAATTGTAGACCGACGCCAGGACTTGATGATGTCGCCAATCCAAGCTGCGAAAATGGGATCTTCGGCCGCGTCCCCCTCGGTAAGCCAGTTCGATAAAGCTTCAAAGAGGAAGCCGGTTAGGTTTCTAACTGCCATTTCCGCGCGGCGTGCTTCCTTGCTGCTTTGACCTTTTTGATCCTCAAAGAATCGCATTAGCCAGTCTACATACAGCTCTTCCAACTGACTGGCATGAATGCGATATACTGGGTCACCTCGACATTCCCGGTACAGTAGCAGGAATGCTTCCGGATTCTCTCGAGCTGCAGCGATGGTGCCAACGGTACCCGCATGGTACCCGCCCCAAGGCTCCACTTTCAGACGCGCTAGAACAGCCAAAACCTCCTCGAAAATTGCCGCAATCAGATCATCTTTTGACGAGAACTGACGATAGATAAGTCCTTTTGAAAGATTCAATTCGGCCGCGACATCATCCATTGTCGCACCGCGCAGGCCTTTCTCAAGGAAAACTCGGGCACCCGATCGTAAGATTGCTATCCGCCGTTCGTCGTGATCAATTCGCGGGCGCCTTTTTTTCAGCATATCAAATCCTCAAAATCGCTGGCGACTTAGTTCCCCTGCGTTGTCTGAGCAAGCGCGACCACAGAAAGTTAGACTACCGACGTCGTAGCGACCATGATCAACACGTTCGGAAAGGTTGCGAAAAAGGTTTTTGGTAATGACGTGACCCCCAACTATCATCCAGTTTTGATTAGAGCCTCGGGGTTGTTGTTGCCCATGTGGGCGGGTGAAGCAAGGGGCTGCGTAGCGTAGCCTCCGGCTATGCGGAGCGAAGCAGCCCCTTGCTTTTTCAGTTCGGCCGCAAAGGCCGCTGGGGTGGCGTATCCGAGCGAGGAGTGAGGCCGCCGGGTGTTATAGTCCCAAGCCCATGCAGCGATCTTCTCGCGGGCATGATCAAGGCTGGTGAACAATGTCTCATTGAGCAGTTCGTCACGCATCCGCCCGTTAAAACTCTCGACGAACGCATTCTGGGTTGGCTTTCCAGGGGCCGTATAATGCCAGTCAATCTTGGCGGTCCCACACCATTCGAGCACGGCATTCGAGGTCAGTTCAGTTCCATTATCGCTGACTATCATGGCGGGCTTGCCGCGCACAGCGATCAGATCGGTCAGTTCGCGTACCACTCGTTTGCCACAGATCGAAGTATCAGGAACTGCGGCCAGACACTCGCGCGTCACATCATCGACCACGTTGAGTATCCGGAACCGGCGGCCACTCGCCAACTGGTCGTGCACAAAGTCGAGGCTCCAGCGCTGGTTGGGCAGCGCTATAACGGGAGCCGGCGCACGAGCGCCCACCGCGCGTTTGCGCCCCTTGCGCCGCCGCACGGTCAAGCCTTCCTTCCGATACAGCCGCTGCGTCTTCTTGCGGTTGATCGCGATGCCTTCGCGCCGCAACAGCATATGAAGGCGGCGGTAACCAAACCGGCGGCGCTGGTGCGCAAGGGCGCGCAGCTTCTCACGCAGCACCGTGTCATCACCGCGACAAGACTGGTAGCGAATGACCGTCCGATCCGCCGCTATGACCCTGCACGCCCGCCGCTCGCTGACATCAAGCAGGGCTTGAAGATGCGCGACCGCTTCACGCTTTGCAGCGGGCGTTACCATTTTTTTGACAGCAGATCCTTCAGACCTGCATTGTCTAACATCGCGTCTGCCAGCAGACGCTTGAGCCGCCCGTTCTCATCCTCCAACGCTCGAAGACGCTTGGCTTCGGATACTTCCAGGCCTCCGTACTTGGCCTTCCAGTTGTAAAGCGTCGCCTCCGATACGCCGTGTCGACGGGCAAGGTCGCCCGTCTTCGCACCCGCCTCTGCCTCCCGAAGCACACCTATAATCTGCTCTTCTGTAAACCGTGATCGCTTCATCGTTCCGTCCTTCTCTCAAGGGCCGGACTCTAATTATAAATGGAGGGAATTTAAGGGGTCACGTCAAGTGGAGACCAGTTAGCGTTAGACTGACAGCACCCTCTCGAGGATTTCGCCTTCGTGGTCGACGGCGCGCCAAAGGTAGACCATCTCACCGTTCAGTTTGAAGTACATCTCGTCGAGATGCCAACGCCAGTGCCGAACTCCACGCATGGCCTGCACCCGCTGGCGGCGGATGTCGGCCGCAAACATCGGCCCGAACCTGTTCCACCAAAGCCTGACAGTCTCATGGCAGAGGTCGATGCCGCGCTCGAACAGCAGATCCTCAACATTCCGCAGCGACAGGGGGAACCGCACGTACATCATCACGACTAGGCGGATGACCTCGGGCGATGAGTTCAAATAGCGGAACGGGCTAGCTGGTTTTCTAGGGCGTGGCATGCGCGGCTGCTGCCGGTCAGTCGCCGAGAGCGACAGCCGGTGCATTTGCTTTGACAGCACCTCGCTAACATACCGGCCGTTAAAACGAACACGCTTCGCCTTCCAAACAAGCCGTTCACTCCGGTTGGCGAAAGCCTCGTTTCAGACAAAAAATCATCTCTAAGCTGTCGCCGACACGAGCCAAGCTTTACCTTGCATCATCACGCCTTGCCCGGCGACATAATGCGTTTGGAATAGTTCGACCAAATCCGTTTCAGCTGCCGCGCGAACGTCTGCACCCTGTTCCTCCAGCGCGCGTCCAGCCGCCATTGAAGACAGCACGAACGATACCGCATCATGAGCTGTGGCATTCACGCCACCAATTGGTTGAAGCCCATTATATGCCACGACGCTGGCTTCCGAAAAGCCGCCGCTCGCAAGAATTTCGTTCAGATAGTTGAGATCTTCAAACGCGAATGGGCCGGGCGCGCGGGGAACCGCCGGGGGGATATCGACATAGCGGCGGACGACGCCCATCATTTCCATCATCCACAAATTGTCGCGTGGTGGACCCCATACCGCCAGATCAATCCGCGCACCGGGACGCAGCAGACTGTGCAAATTTGCAAAGGCCTTATGCGGTTCGGGAAAAAACATACTGCCAAAGCGCGAAAAGAGCCTGTCAAACGGGGCATCGTCGAGCTGGACCGTGGCTCCATCAGCGCAGATGAACCCAATGTTGGCTACTCCAGCGTCTTTGGCACGCCGCAGAGACGCGGTCGTCAAGTCGGGAGAAATGTCGATGCCAACCACTTCGCCAGAAGGCGCAACGGCCTTGGCGATGGCAATTGTCGTCCCGCCACCACCGCAGCCGATGTCAAGCACGCGCTCGCCGGGTTTGAAATCGGCTTGCCTAAGAAGCGCTTCACCAATGGGGGCAATCATGCCCTCAAAACGTGCGAGATTAGCAAGCCATTTGGCACCCATTTCGCCGGCCCAATCTTCGCCCTTTAATGCTTCGGGGCCGTTGTTCATCTCAGTCATTTTGCGCCTCTCCCTATGCAAACGTTTAAAGCAATACCCAACGGATGACACCGCCGATAATCGCCAGAGCACCGACGCTCAGCATCCAGATGCCGAAGAACCAGCCTAATTGTTTGGCGCGCGGCATCAATGATATCCGTCGTGGCCGACTTTGCCGCGGAACACCCAATAGGACCATGCGGTGTAAGCAACAATGATCGGGACCATGATAGACGCGCCGATCAACATGAAGACTTGGCTGCGATGTGGCGCCGCTGCTTCCCAGATGGTGACCCGCGCCGGAATGACGTTTGGCCAGATCGAAATGCCAAGGCCAACCAGGCATAAGCCGAACAATGCGAGTGCCCAGAAGAACGGCTGCGCATCTTTGGTCCGACGCAGGCTGCGATAGAAGAGGAACGTCACGGCAATGGTAGCAATCGGCACTATGGCCGTTGCCAGCACACCCGGATAGCTCAACCAACGCAAATAATATTGCGCCTCAAGCGTCAGCGTGGCGAGGCTGATTACGCCGATCATCAATAGCAAGCTTATGCCCAGCCGTCCGGCATAAGTGACCGCCTGACGCTGCAATGCGCCTTCGGTCTTCCAGTTCAGCCAGCACGCGCCCAAAAGCGCATAGCCGACCAGCAGCCCAAAGCCGGTCAAAATGCTAAATGGCGACAGCCATTCCCACCATCCGCCGGCATAGGAACGGCCTTCAATGGTAATACCTTGGAGCAGCGCGCCAAGAGCTATCCCCTGCGCGAAGGTGGCAATGAACGAACCCAGCGTGAATGCGCGATCCCACAGTTCGCGATGTGCCGGATCGCGCCAGCGAAATTCGAACGCAACGCCGCGAAATACAAGGCCAAGCAGCATCGCAATCATCGGTGCATAAAGCGCAGGCAAAATGATCGCATACGCCAGCGGGAAGGCCGCAAGCAAACCGCCGACGCCCATCACCAGCCATGTTTCGTTTCCGTCCCAGACAGGCGCGATACTGTTCATCGCGGTATCGCGGTCCTTGCCCACTTTGAAAAAGGGAAACAATATGCCGATGCCAAGATCAAAGCCGTCCATGACAACATAAGCAATGATGGCAAAGCCAATGATGCTGGCCCATATAACGGTCAGATCGATCATGCCGATGCTCCTTCCAATACCGCGGGTGCAGGTGTGATGCCTGCGCTTCGGATAGGGGTGCCATCCAGCGCGCTTTCGTGCGCCTCCGGTGGTTTCTTCATCAAACGCAACAAATACCAAATGCCCATGCCGAACACCGCGAAATACACCACAACAAAGGCGAGAAGCGAGAAAGCAACGGCGGGTGCATCAAGCGGCGAGGCGCTATCAACGGTGCGCAACACGCCATAAATCGTGAAGGGTTGCCGTCCAACTTCGGTCACCACCCAGCCTGCAAGCACGGCAATGAAGCCAGACGGGCCCATCAATAATGCGGCCTTATGGAGCCACGACCATTCATACAGCTGCTTTCTCGACCGTGCGAGCAGGCTCCACATGCCGATGGCTACCATCGCAATGCCGAGACCGACCATGATCCGGAATGCCCAGAAGACAATACCAACCGGCGGCTCGTCTGCGTCGGGGATGGTATCAAGGCCAGCGAGCGGTGCATTCAGATCATGCTTCAGGATTAACGACGATGCTTTGGGAATTTCAACGGCGTAATCGACCGTCCGCTCTTTGCTGTTGGGAATGCCAAACAATATCAATGGCGCGCCATCGGGATGGCTTTGATAATGCCCCTCCATTGCCATGACCTTCGCCGGTTGATGTTCCAACGTATTGATGCCGTGAAAGTCACCCGCGACGACCTGAAGCGGCGCGACGATTGCCGCCATCCACATAGCCATCGAGAACATTTTGCGCGCCCCCGGATTGGCTTTGTCTTTCAACAAATGCCAGGCGCCAACCGCGCCCACGGCAAAGGCAGTGGTCAGATAGGCCGCCAGTAAAGTGTGGACGAGGCGGTAGGGGAAGCTGGGGTTGAAGATGATTGCCCACCAGCTATCACCGGGCATGAACTGACCATTGGCCGCAATCTCATATCCCACCGGTGTTTGCATCCAGCTGTTCACCGACAATATCCAGAATGCGGAAATGAAGGTGCCAATGGCGACGGCCAGCGTTGCGACAAAGTGGAGCTTGCGCCCAACCTTGTTGATCCCGAACAGCATTACGCCCAGAAAGCCTGCTTCTAGGAAGAACGCCGTCAGAACTTCATAGGCCATTAACGGCCCGATGACGGGTCCCGCTTTGTCCGAAAACACCGACCAATTGGTGCCGAATTGGTAGGACATCACGATGCCCGACACGACGCCCATCGCAAAAACAACCGCGAAGATTTTCAACCAGTAGCGATATAGGTTAGCGTACACGCCTTCACCGGTTTTGAGCCACAACCCCTCAAGAACCGCGAGAAAGCTCGCGAGCCCAATCGAAAACGCTGGAAACAGAAAGTGGAAGCTTACGGTAAAAGCAAATTGTGCCCGGGCCAGAATTATTGCCCATTCCTGCTCGATCATGGCTTACTAATCCTGATGGGAAAACTTGCTGCTCCAGTGTTGCCGGTGCGCTTATTTCGGGCGATAATCCAGAGCTCGCCCTTTCCCGAAAAGTTGGGTAGCATTGTACCGGTGAATTGTCCCGGAGCGACTGAAAAGAACATTGGTATTCGCTCAGTAGGCTGACCCTTTTGGCGCAATATTGCGACTACTTGATAATCTGCCGCGTCCCACAAGCCTCCATCCGCAATCGGACAGCCGCACATCAATGACACTTTGGCAGTCAAAGTGGTAGCTTGACCCTGTGTCAAAGTAGAGATGTCGTCCATTTCTATGGCAAGGCCAGGAAGTTCCACGACCCACGCGTTACCAGCGACTGCCGAAATGCCGGGAACCAGCCAGCGATCGGACATCGCGCTCTGCATCGTTAAGGGGCGGCCAAGCGGCCCGCGCAGTTCAACACGCACCAGCGTGGGCACCGAAATATCTAGTGTAGTCGAATAATGCGCGGCCCCTGGACTCGTGCGCATTGGTGACCGCCCGACAGCTTCCATAATCTTATTGGTATCACCTGTGTCTCCAGCAGTAATACCTTTTGCGAGTTCCTTACCCGTCTTTGCATCACGCAGAACCACCTCGACGCCACCCATCGAATCGCCGATGAATTTTGCATCCTGGCTGATGGCATGAACTGTCACCGACGTTGGCTCCGCAAGAGCTGGTGCTGTCGTTAGAAGAATTGGGAGAAGCGCGAAGACCAGTTTCATCCGTCTAATTTTCCTATCTACTAACGACAGTGACATTTGCGAGCCAACAAGTTGGATATTCAAATATAATCTTACCTTTTATGCTCATACTAATTCAGGCGACGTTCGTCGTCCGCAAATACGGACGAAGGGTCGTCCAGCCTTGCGGGAACAACGTCGCAGCTTCGTCGTCTTTGATCGACGGCGGGATGATGACATCCTTGCCCACTTCCCAGTCTGCAGGCGTCGCAATCCGGAACTTGTCGCCGGTCTGCAACGCATCAATGACGCGCAATATCTCAGCAAAATTCCGACCGACACTCATTGGATAGGTCATGGTCAGACGAATTTTCTTGTCGGGATCGATGATGAATACCGAACGCACCGCGGCGGTTTCGCTCTGCTGCGGATGGATCATATCGTACATACGCGCAATCGACAGATCGGCATCCGCAAGGATCGGGAATTTGAGGTCGGTATGCTGGGTGTCGTTGACGTCATCGATCCACTTAAGATGCTCTTCCGCTGTATCGGTCGAAAGGCCAAGTGGCTTGGTATTGCGCTTTTCAAACTCGCTAGCGAGTTGCGCCGTGCGACCCATTTCGGTGGTGCAAACAGGTGTAAAATCTGCCGGATGGCTGAAGAAGAATACCCAGCTGTCGCCAGCCCACTCGTGGAAGCTGATCGGGCCATTTTGCGTTTCAGTCTGAAAGTCGGGTGCGATATCGCCAATGTGAAGGGTCATATTATATCCTTTTTGGTTTACTTAGTATCTCAACAATGATCCCAGTTGCCGCTCAATACCAACATAATTACACAGTTAATGTAATCGACAATTTGAATGTTTGTATCAATAAAGAATGCGCCACTTAATGCCACGACGTTTTGAAAAATACTCTGTCATATCAGACCTCTAGCGGCCATATTGTCGGGAATAGTCGTTGCATTGTCGTCTTCGTCCGAAGACCGAATGAGCGATTGAAGCGCTTCGTTTTGTGACAACCAGACTTTGCCGGTGAGGTCATGAAGCAAATGCGACTTTTCGAGTGCGTCCATTACCGGGCCTTTGACCTCAGAGAAATGCAGCTGGACACGGCTATCTGCCAGCCGGTGGTTGATTGCTTCGATGCTCTCGAGCGCAGAGGCGTCAACAGCGTTTATTGCAGAACACATCAGGATAAGATGGCGCAGCTCTGAACGTTCGGCGACCTGTTCCAGTACGAACTCTTCGAGCCAACGGGCGTTGAGATAGGTAAGGCTTTCGTCGACGCGGATGGTCAGGATGCGCGGGTCGGTGAACACCTTGTGGCGTTTCACATTTCGGAAATGCTCGGTCTCGGGAACCCGTCCAACAATGGCGGCATGTGGCCGTGAAGCGCGCCAGAGGAACAATGCAAGGCTCAGGCCGACACCTGCCATCACGCCAGGTTCAACACCAATCAGGAGCGTCACGGCTATCGTTACCGCCATCGCGGCAAAATCGGCTTTGGAATAGCGCCAGATCGCGCGCGGCGTTTTAAAATCGACGAGGCTCAAGACCGCAACGATGATCGTACCGGCCAATGTCGCGATGGGAAGCGACGCGAGCAATGGCGTCAGGAACAAGGCCGCGAGCAATATGCCAATCGCGGTAAATGCACCTGCGGCGGGGGTTTCCGCGCCTGCATCGAAGTTGACGACCGAGCGGGCAAATCCGCCCGTGACTGGATAGCCGCCCGAAAAAGCGGCGGCGACATTCGCTGCGCCCAGGCCAATAAGTTCCTGGTCCGGAACAATGCGCTGCCGCTTTTTCGCTGCGAGCGTTTGCGCGACCGAGACCGATTCCACAAATCCAATGATGCTGAGCAACAGCGCAGGAACGGCCAGTCTCTGCCATAGTTCCGCATCGAACAAGGGAATGGTGAAGGGTGGCAAGCTCTGCGGAATATCGCCGACCACCTTCACGCCTTTGGCTTCAAGATCGAACGTGATGACCGCCAAAATCGACAGCGCGACCGCAACGATGGGTCCGGCTTTGGCAACAAGATCAGCAGGCCGAGCCGCCAGCCCGAAACCAATGAGCATGGGTTTCAAACCTTTGCGCACCCAGAATAGAAATCCGGTCGCAATCACGCCAATCGCAAGGGTGTAAGGGTTTGTGTCCTTGGCATTTTCGATCAACGTCGTGACCAGCTCGGGCATTGCCTCACCCGACGCCTTAATGCCCAACAGCGACTTGAGTTGGCTGGTGGCAATAATGATACCGCTTGCGGTAATAAACCCCGACACCACAGGATGCGATAACAGGTTTGCGAGAAAACCCAGACGCAACACGCCCATGACAATCAGGATCAGCCCGGACAGCAACGCGAGGACAAGCGTGGCGGCAATAAATTCGGCGCTGCCCGGTGCAGCAACGGCGCTCGCCGCTGTCAAAGTCATCAGCGAAATCACCGCCACTGGCCCAACGGCGAGTGCGCGGCTCGTTCCGAACAGTGCATAGGCAATGATGGGAAGAATAGACGCGTATAGCCCTATTTCCGGCGGTAATCCCGCCAACATGGCATAAGCCAGGCTTTGCGGGATGAGCATTATCGTGACGATTGCAGCGGCCACCAAGTCATTGGTCAACGTCACGCCGCCATAGCCGCGTCCCCATTCCAATATCGGCAAATAGCGCGCCAATTTCATAGCCGTTATGCCGCGCCGATCTTGTGGGGTTTGACCATCCACTCATGCCCTTTGAGCATACCGTGCCAGTAAATTGGCGGAAGGATGGTGTCCTTTAACAGCCATGACAGGCGCGATGGACGCGTGCCGTCAATCAGCCAATTGGGAAAGCTTGGCAGCAACTTGCCGCCATAGCCGAACTCTGCAAGCACGATCTTGCCGCGTTCAACGGTCAGAGGACAGCTGCCATAGCCGTCATAATCGGCGACAGGCGGTTTGCCCTCAAGAGCAGCCAATACGTTCACCGCGACCACAGGCGCTTGCTTGCGCGCTGCCGCCATGGTCTTGGCGTTTGACGCCGAGCAGGCATCGCCCAATGCAAAGACATTAGGATAGCGCACATGCTGCAATGTCGCTTCATTGACCTCAATGAAACCACTTGCGGCAGCCAGCGGACTGTTGCGCACAAAATCTGGCGCGACTTGCGGCGGGACGACATGGATCATGTCGAACTTTTCTTCGACCCGCGTGACGATGTCGCCGCGTTTCTGTTCAAATGTCGCAATTTTGGCAGGGCCATCGATCGCAACCAGCTTCGATTCAAAATTTAAGTGCGCGTCATAGCGTTCGATATATTCCATCAGTGCGGGCACATAGGCGGCAACCCCGAACAGCACTGCGCCGCTGTTATGGAATTGCACATCAATGTCTTTTAACACCCCGGCACGTTCCCACGCACTGCATGATAGATACATTGATTTTTGCGGCGCGCCTGCACATTTAATCGGCATTGGCGGCTGCGTGAACAGCGCGCGGCCTTGCTTGAAATCCTTCACAAGGCGGTTGGTATAAGGGGCAAGGTCGTAACGATAGTTGGACGTTACGCCATTTTGACCGAGTGTTTCGGTCAAGCCGTCGATAGCCTCCCAATCCAGCTTAATGCCGGGGCATGCCACCAGCACGCGATAGGCAACCGAACTTCCATCGGCGAGCAGCACTTTGTTGTCCTCAGGCGCAAATCCAGAGGCTGCCTTTTTGATCCAGTCAACCGCTTTGGGCATGACCGATTTTTCGGTGCGCTTGGTGAATCCAGCCGAGAAAACACCAGCCCCAACCATAGTCCAGCCGGGCTGATAATAATGGTCTTCTGAAGGTTCGATTACGGCAATCGACAGCTGCCGGTTGCGTTTGAGGAGGCTGGAGGCAGTCGCAATGCCTGCGCTGCCGCCGCCCACGATAACCACATCATAGATTTTGACGGAGAATGGCGCTTCATTCTGACCTTTTGTCGCTATTTCCCAAAGCTTACTGGAGCGCGCGCCGGAACGGCAATAGGCAAGAATGGGGGATGGCATATCGGCAAGAGCCGCTTTCATCTTGGCCGCATCATCGTCCGTCACTGCGCCTGACACGGCTGGAATATAAGTGAATGACAGACCAAGCGCTTCCGCTTCTTTCTGGATAGCGGCGGCGGATGGTTGCCCCGCCTCTTCGCCATCCGGCCGGTTGCAGATAACCGATTTGAAGCCCTGCGCGGCGGCGTGATGCACATCTTCTGCCGTCAGTTGCCCCGAGACAGAAAAGCCTGGCGTTATGGATTTGAAGGTCATTTAGGCCCCCGCCTGTTTTGGTTTTTGGGATGTAAAAAGTATGAAGCGTTGCGCGGCCATGCCGACAAACATCGCAACGACAAATGGCGCGACATCGCCCGGCGCAATCGCCAAGTCAGCAAGCGCAGGCCCGGGGCAAAGGCCGGCAATGCCCCAACCCATTCCAAACAATATGGCCCCAATGGCGAGCGGGCGATCCAGCTTGGTCGTGCCTGGTAAATCGAACGTTGGCGCGGCAAGCGGCGCAGACAGTCGCGATCTAATGACCCAAGCCCCTGCCATTGGCAGCATCGCGCCACCCATAACGAAAGCGAGCGTCGGATCCCATTGGCCAAACAGGTCCAGAAACGCCTGAACCCGGGCAGGGTCTGACATGCCCGAATACGCAAGACCGGCCCCGAACAACAGTCCAGAGAGCAATGCGATCAGCGCCCGGGTCATAGCAAACCTCCAGCGCGAAGAAACCCTACGGTCACAAACCCGCTTGCCATGAACATGCCGGTTGCCAGCATGGATCGCGGTGAAAGGCGCGATAGCCCGCATACGCCATGGCCACTGGTGCAGCCCGAGCCGAGCCGTGTGCCATAACCAACGAGTAAGCCACCAATGATTAGCGGCCAGATTGATGCTGGAAAGCTGACTGTCACCGCACCAAATACCGTTGCAATGAAAAGCGCGCCAAGCGGAAGGCCGACGACAAATGCGATTGCGACATTTCGTGGCGCTCCGGTATCCGCGATGCCCGTTGCCCGCGCCGCCATTCCGCTGACGCCGGCGATCCGGCCAAGGCCGAGCAGCATGATCGCGGCCGCAAGCCCAATCAGCAAGCCGCCCATAAAGCCTTCAACAGGCATGGCGTTGGGAAAAGCCGGTATCATACGGCGTTGACCGGGATTTTGAGGTAGGTGATGCCATTGTCGTCCGCTGCGGGCATATGCCCTGCACGCATATTCACTTGCACCGACGGCAAAATCAGGCGCGGCATATCCAGCGTCGCATCGCGCGCCTCACGCATCGCGACAAATTCATCCTCGGTTATGCCGTCATGGGCATGGACATTGCCTTTTCGCTCTGCCTCCACAGTGGTTTCCCATGCATATTCAGTGCGGCCAGCAGGCAGATAGTCGTGGCACATGAAGAGGCGCGTCGTGGCAGGCAGTGACAATATCCGGCGCAACGACTGGAACAATTGCCGCGCGTTCCCGCCGGGAAAATCGGCGCGTGCCGT
This sequence comes from Sphingobium sp., assembly GCA_035196065.1. Lineage (NCBI taxonomy): Bacteria > Pseudomonadati > Pseudomonadota > Alphaproteobacteria > Sphingomonadales > Sphingobiaceae > Sphingobium > Sphingobium sp. Next base: position 618,024 of record CP136575.1, on the reverse strand, counting down.
GCCGTAATCGGGCATGAACATTGTGTCGCCTGTGAACACGGCATCACCAATGACATAGGCAATGTCCGCAGGCGTATGACCGGGGACATGTAGAACGGTTACGTCCAGCTTCCCAATTTGGAAGTGGTCGCCATCGGCAAACAGCCGGTCAAAGTCGGACCCATCACGTTGAAAATCAGTGCCAGCGTTAAACAGCTTTCCGAACACATTCTGGACGGTGACGATATGTTCACCGATTGCGATTTTGCCGCCGATCTTCTGTTGCAGATATGGTGCTGCCGAAAGGTGATCGGCATGCGCATGGGTTTCGAGTAGCCAATCAACGGCCAAGCCCTGCTGTGCAACATATGCGATAATTGCATCCGCCGACGCGAACGAGGTCCGGCCTGAAGCAGGGTCAAAATCAAGCACGCTATCAACGATCGCAGCCTGCTTGGTCTCGGGATCATGGACCACATAGCTGACCGTGAAAGTCGGTTTGTCGAAAAAGGCGCGAATTATCGGAACACCCTTTTGGGCATCGCTCACCTGCGCGATGGCATTTTCTAACGCTGAGTCGGGCATGGGAAACTCCTATAAATTCATATTTACATAAATTGTGTAATCAATTATCAATGTTGCGTCAATAGGAGTCTCGTGGCAGCGCCGACAGATTAACAGGATGAAGAAATGAACGACACGCCAGCAGTTCCCTCACAGCCAATTAGGATTGGCGAAACAGCGCCGAACTTTCGTGCGCGAACCACACTCGGGGAACGGAGCCTATCGGAATATCGGGGCCAATGGCTCATCTTCTTTTCGCACCCTGCCGACTTTACGCCAGTGTGTACGACGGAATTCATTGCCCTCGCGAAATCGGCCGCCGAGTTTGAAGCAGCTGGCTGTGCATTGCTCGGACTGTCCGTGGACAGTATCCATTCGCACATTGCGTGGGTGAATGCGATTAAACGCAAATTTGGGATTCATGTTCCGTTCCCAATCATCGAAGATCCATCCATGGCAATTGGTCGCGCATATGGCATGATTGACGATACCGCAGTTGATAGCGCAGCGGTTCGCTCAACCTATTTTATCGACCCAGAGGGAGTAATTCGTGCGATCACCACTTATCCACATAATGTTGGGCGCTCGGTCAGCGAAATGCTGCGCCTTCTTCGCGCATTGAAAGCTACTGAGGGCAACATTGCCCTCGCTCCAGAGGGATGGCAGCCTGGGGATAGATTGCTGGCACTACCAATTATAAACAGCGCCGAAATCGGAGTTGATGATGATTGGTTTTGTCATTTGGCAGATGCGAAATGACTTCGCTTTTTGAAAGTCGGGATCGCGCCGTAAAAGCGGCGGACAAGCTAAAAGTCTATGCGCAGCCGCAGCGGCTCATGATCTTATCTTCCCTTTTGCGCGGTGAACGCACTGTTAGCGAAATAGATACCGCAACTGGCATCGGCCAACCTGCGCTTAGCCAGCAACTTGCGGAACTGCGCCGCAACGACCTCGTAAAAACGCGGCGCGCTTCAAAGCAAATCTGGTATGACTTAGCGAATGATAAAGTCCGCTTATGCGTTCGCAGCATGGAAGCAATCCTCGGAGACGAAGGTGATGTGGAGCAAATGTTGAATACCGCCCTGCAAGTGAATAAGCCTGAGGTACGTTCAACCCCAGCGCGTAGCGCGGCAGGATTCGCGCGCATCATTTAGCAGGCTAATGTTTTTGGGCCCTGTCAGAGCAAATGCATCGGCTAGGCGCAGGGGTCGAGGGTCGCTAGCTGCGCAGAATGCCGAGACCGAAGAGGCCCGCCAATGCCTTCCGCTATTTCAACTCATCGCCCGAAGTGATCCGCCTCGTGGTGATGATGTACGTCCGGTTTCCGCTGTCGCTGCGGAACGTCGAGGACCTGCTGTTCGAGCGGGGAATAGACATCTGCCATGAGACGGTGCGCTTCTGGTGGAACCGCTTTGGCCCGATGTTCGCTGCCGATATCCGCCGGCAGCGGGTCTCACGAATGAAGGGCTTTCGCCACTGGAACTGGCACCTCGACGAGATGTACGTGAAGATTGGCGGAGAGATGCACTACCTGTGGCGCGCGGTCGACCAGGAAGGTGAGATCCTCGAGAGTTACGTCACAAAGACCAGAGATAAGAAAGCTGCACTGGCATTCATAAAGAAGGCGCTGAAGCGGCACGGTTGCGTCGAGACAATTACCACCGACGGCCTGCGGTCCTACGGCGCAGCGATGGACGAGTTAGGCAATCGGGAGAAGCAGGAGATCGGCCGCTGGGCCAACAACAGGGTTGAGAACAGCCACCTCCCCTTCAGGCGACGAGAGCGTGCGATGCTCAGATTTCGGCAGATGAAGTCGCTACAGAAGTTCGCCTCCGTCCACGCCTCACTGCACAACCACTTCGCCTCAGACCGCCACCTCGTTGACCGAAAGACCTACAAGCTCCATCGCTCAGCCGCCTTGGCTGAGTGGCATTCTCTCGCTGCCTGAGGTGCAGCGGCCACCTGCCCTGCCCTTGTTCAGTGGAGACCAGTTAGCGTTAGACTGACAGCACCTCAGGGGGCATTGCGGAAATAGTCCGCGGCAACTTCCTTAAAGGCTAGGGTCAGGCGCGAAGGTGGTGAAAGATTTGATGTGGCAAAAGCATAGCGGTGGACGATGTGCGGTTGAAATGGGCGCGCGACCAGCGGACCCCGCAGATAAGGCTTTGCCAGCCGTTCATTGAGAATGGCCATACCTATCTGCTTGAACGCGAGCGCGCAGGCAGATCCATGAGTATGCGTTTCTATCGACACGCTGGGCCGCCGGCCATATTCGGCAAAGGCCTGATCGACCTGGCTGCGCCAGCGCCGGCCTGCGCCGAGCAGGATCAACGGCGCGTCAAGGATTTCAGCCGGAGAAATGGAATCGAGGCCAGCAAGCGGATGGTCCCGGTGCATCACGCAGACAGAGTTGTTGGTCATCATGACATCGGTCGCGAGGTCTTTTTCATCGACCGGCATCTTCACAAAGCCGCAATCGGCATAACGCATCGCTATCATTGATCGTGCTGTTTCGGCGCTGCGCGAGTCTATGCTGAATTCAACTCCCGGATGGCGTTCGAGAAAAGCGGCGACGATGTCAGGCAGGATCGCTTCAGAGAAGCTTGGCGGCGCGACCACGCGGATCGAGCCCGCCGTTAGCCCTGATATGTCGCGGGCGATATTATGGAGCCGCTCCATATTGGATAGCGCCAACTCAACTTCAGAAAGAAAGCGCTTTCCGTCTTCGGTGGCGACAAGTCTGCCTTTTTCACGAAAAAACAGCTCGAATCCGTAACGCTCCTCAACCTGCGCGATCAGGCGGCTGATTGCAGGCTGTGTCATTTGCAATTGCTTTGCAGCGGCAGTCGCGGAACCGCTGTGCATGACTTCGACAAAAGCGCGCAACGCCCGGATGCTGATGTCTGGCTGTTCGGGCCCCGCGCCAAAGCCGATGCGCAACTTCAAGTCAGGCTACCGGACAGAAACAAACGGAATGGTTGCGCAGGATGGCAAATCCGCAGTGCAATGGATTTGCAGGGTTGCAACGCAAGGTTGCGCATCGGGATCTGACCAGTCACAATTTGGATTGATGTCGAAATGCGGGAAGTTGCTGCCCGCAATGTCGATACGCAAACGGTGGCCAGCCGCGAACAGGTTACAGGTCGGAAATGATCGCACGACAACTTCATAGATTTTTCCGGTTACCATCGGCTCAGGCTTTTCGAAAGAGTTTCGGAACCGTAACCGCAAGATGCCATGGGCGACGTTCATCGTAAAGCCTTGGGGATAATCGTCATTTGGCGGATATTCGTCGACCAATTTGATCGCAATGTCTGCATCTGGCGTGTCACATTCGACAAATAAACGCAGTTCGATATTGCCGGCAACGCACATCGCATCGGTGAGGGGATCGGTTCGGAAGCTCACCACATCGTCACGATCCGCAAGCGCACGGCCCGGCATTGTTGCGCCGAACAATGCCTCGGTTTCGCGTTGGTCGAATGCGCCGGCAAACATGATTGGCTCTGCCGAAGTTACCGCGCCGCCGATTGTCGGAACGGGATTTGCAGGATCGGCCTTTACACGGCAGTTCGCAGCTTCTCCTTCAGCCGCGGGCGTATGAGAGAGCTGCCCGCCTCCAGCCAGATAAAGCGTTTCGATGGCTGTATCCGGCAAGGGCCAACTCGAAGCGCGCATCCATGAACCGCCATGATCCATCCTGCCTTGAGCGTTTCTTCTTCCCGAGCCGCCGCCCATCCGGAAAATAGTTACCGCGTCGGGCAAAGGATCCGCGACATCGCGTCTGCGCAGATGATGGTCGAACCAATCACGCCGCAACACTGTATAATCAACTGCCAGATTGCCATCGAGTGTCGCCAGCGAACCGAAATCGACGTCGCCCGAATAGGTGACAGACCGTTGCCCATGGGTCCACGGCCCCAAGATCAAGCGAACGGGGCTTTTTTTAAGCTGTGAAAGAGCGGCGAAGTTATCGATCGCGGTCTGAGCATAAGGATCGTACCAGCTCGACATATGGACTTGGGGTACATCAGAAAACCGATCATACCATCCAGCGCTGTAAAGCCCGCGCTGTTTCCAGAAATGGTCGAAAACGTTGCGGTCCCATTGCTCGAGGATATAGGCTTCATATTCCGGCATAGCGGATATGGGGGACAGGCCTTTGCGCCAGCGTATGCGGATCCAGTCTCGGATATCCTGTTCAGCAATGGATGCAATTGCAGCCCGGTCGCCGCGGTGTGTCGCAGAGATCAACGCATGTTTATAGGCCCATGTAAGTTGCTTTAATTCATAAGCGCCGCCCTGCCGGATACCTCCGTGATAGGCACTTGAAAAGCCACCGGAATCGAGAAACATCGCGCCAAGACCCTTGGGATTTCCGCAGGCGAGCGCGGCCTGCACATGGGCGCCATAGGATAAGCCAAGCGTTCCGACCTCGCCATTGCACCATGGCTGGCGCATGATCCATGCAAGGCAGTCTTCACCGTCTTCGCCCTCGCAAAGATATTTGGTAAAGCGGCCTTCGGAGGCGTAACGGCCACGGCCGTCCTGCAGCACATAGGCAAAACCGCCCGCTACGAATTGCGCTGCGATTTCCGGTTTGCTGCGGATCTTCGGATCCTGGGCTGTGCAGTCTGCCCGGTTAGTGCGCCGCTTGCCATATGGGGTTCGTTCAAGAAGGACAGGGAAAGGGCCTTTGCCTTCGGGAAGGTATATGTCGGTCGCCAGCCTTATACCATCTCGCATCGGAACCATGGCATCTGCGATCGACGGTTCAACCAGATAAGCGCGATCCTCAATCATGGCCGTTGGAACTCATAGGTTGCAGGCGCGGCGGGCCCGGTCGGCAATTCGCTGGCGGACCAGAAAGCGATCAGTCCAAAACCGACAACTCCAATGGCGATGCTGAAAGGCAACATCATTGCGATCAGTGAACCGATACCGAAATCGTGTTTCCAGCGCTGGGCGAGAGCGAGTACGAGTACGAAATTGGAAGCCACAGGTGTAATGATGTTGAAGATGGAGTCGCCCATCCGATAGGCTGCAGTTGTCATCTCGGGTGACACGTCCAGCAGCATCAGCATGGGCACCACGATCGGCGCCATCGCACTCCATTTTGCCGATGCTGAACCAATCGCCAAGTCAAAGACTGACGACAGGCTGAGTAGCGCCACCAGTAGCGTTGAAGTGGAAAGTTCGATGTGGGCCAAGACCTCGGCACCCTTGATCGCAACGATTGGACCAAGATTGGACCAAGTGAACATGGCGATGAAATGTGCAGCGAAGAATGCCATGACCAGATAAGGTGCGGTCGCCTCTAGTCCCTGGCCCATCATTTTCACCACATCGCGGTGCGATGAAATCGTTCCGGCCTTGCGGCCAAAGGCCCATCCGGATGCAAGGAATAGCAAAGCAAAGCCTGCAACGAGACTGGTATAAAAGGGCTCTAGTCGGGCAGGCCCCGGAACAGCGGGATCAACGAGTGGGCTGAAACCCGGTGTAATGACCAATGCAGCGAAGAGGCTGGCGACGGCCAATGCTGCCCAAAACGCGCGGCGCAATGCAGCACTTTCCTTATCCGGTTCACCAGCCGCGGGTGCGACCTGTGCGGACGTTTCGGTCGTTCCATGCCAAGTGCCCAGCCTCGGCTCCACGATGCGGTCATTGACCCACCAGGTAACGGGTATCAGCAAAAACCCCAGACTCGCCGTGAACCACCAGTTGCCAAGCGGATTAAGTCCGTAGTCCGGATCAATCATTTGCGCGGCGCTTTGCGTGATACCCAGGATCAGAACGTCAAATTGGCCGGGAACTAGATTGGCTGCAAAGGCACCGGAAATTCCCGCATAGGCAATGGCCACCCCGGCAAGTGGGTGACGGCCCACACTGGCATAAGCAAGTGCAGCCAGAGGAATAATCACAACATAGGCAGCGTCCGAGGCATGGTGTGACAAAAGCCCGACGAGAAAAACCGAGGGCGTCAGAAAGCGCCCTCGCACTTTGCGCATTGACCGGGTCATCAGCGCAGCAAACAGACCCGAGCGCTCGGCAACTGCTGCGCCAAGCATCACTACCAACACGAGGCCCAAAGGTTTGAAGCCGGTGAATGTTGCAGGCATTTCGACCAGAAACCGCCGGATATTTTCCTGCGATAAAAGGCTTTCGCTGGCAATTAATGCGCCCGTTGCCGGATTGGTTGCCGACCAGCCTGCCGCTGCCGCAAGTGCTGACACACCGACGAGAACCGCCATCAGCAGCACAAAGATTGCAACCGGATCGGGCAACCGGTTTCCGAACCTTTCGATCCGGTCCAGCCAGCCCGTCCGGCTGCCGTCCGGAACGGACGGCAACTGCTGAGATGTCTGCGTCATATCATGCCACTATCAGAGATCAGAATTTTGTCCCGATCCGAACATACATGTAGCGGCCCCGAATATCATAGGTGTAGATGTCGAAGTTGATCGGATTGTTCGCTGCCGATGCCGGCGGTTGGCGGTCGAATATATTGTCGATACCGAAGGCAAAGTTGTAAGCGCCGTCGTTCACGTCGAAAGCGATTTGCGCGTCGTGGTAAAAGACCTCGCTCAGCTTGCCCCCATTGACAGCATTGCCAGGAATATCGTCGCTGGATCCGATGTAGCGGGTCTTCCATCCCAGCGTCCAATTTTCGGCCGAATAGCGCAGGCTCGCCTGACCTTTCCAGCGGGGGAAAGTCGATCGGGGCTGATCCGACTTGCCGGCGCGTTCGTCTACGATAATCGTGCCATTTGGTTGGGGGATGAAGGTGCGGAAGCTGTCCAGATAGGAGGCGTCGACTGACGCTTCTATCGTGCCGGTGCCAAGTGAAGCGCGATACCGGGCAGTCGCATCGATGCCCGAGACCTCGATCTGGCTCAGGTTGACAACTGCTTGCCGTAATTCAGTGATTTCGCCCGACGACGCACGGCTTACAAGATCGCAGAAATTGCCACTATTGGCGCAGGTCGTTAGGATCTGCGTGGCGGTCTGAGCGGCGATTGCATCCTTCACATCAATTTTGAACCAGTCGACGGTGAAGGTAAAGTTGCCGGGCGTCAGTGCAAGTCCGGCGGACCATGTCGTCGCAGTTTCGGGTTTTAGATTTTGGTTGCCAGCAACCAGTCCGGCAATCAGGCCGGCATTGAACTGGCTTTGATTATAGCTGGTCGGAATGCCTGCGCAGCCAACAAGACCTGCGCCGCCGCCATTGCAAGGATCCGTGCCCTGAAAGTTTGTTTGGCGGGCACCTTGATAAAGTTCGAGGATCGACGGTGCACGGAACCCTTGCGAGAAGGTGCCGCGAACGAGGATGTCCTCGATCGGGCGCCAGGCAAGCCCGAATTTGGATGTCAGCTTGCCGCCAACGGTCGAATAATGCGAATAGCGCGTGGCAGCATCGACATCGAGGCTGTAGAATCCAGGGGCGTCCGCAAGCAGAGGAACGCTTATTTCGGCGTAGCCTTCGTGCAGGTCATATGATCCCACCGTGGGGTCGCGGGACTGTGCTGTGGTCGGGTTTTGCCGCGCACCGCTGACCAGTGGCAGGATTAGTGAAGGCGTTGCTGCGAAGGCATCGGGCCGATCATAGGCCGATTCCTTGCGATATTCGTAACCCATTGCAAAGCCCACCGGGCCAGCAGGCAGATCAAACAGAGAGCGCGAAAGATTGACGGTGAAGTCATATTGGCTCGCGCCATTCTCGTCCTTAGCGTTGTACCTGATGTAATTCGCCATTTCAGGTGTGATCGTGCCGAAAATATTGAGTGGGACACAGCCTTGGCTTGCCGAACAGAGCGCAGGCGAATGCAGGCCGAGATAAACATTTTCGAGATTGATTTGGTTGATTGCATTAAAATCGGCACGGTTGCGCGACCATGAGAAGAAGGCATCCCATTTCCAATCGCCGGCAAGTTCGAGAGACCCTTCGAGGCCAGCCGCCAGGCGCGCGGTCTTGACCGTCTGCTGGTTGTCGCGATTGCCGACTTCGATGGGCACACGTTGGATGCGGAATGTGCTGCCTGAAAATGCAAGCGCATTGGCTAGAGGAACACCATTGGCGGTGCCGAACGGATTAAACGCTTGGTCTGCGGAAATCCGGAACCCGTTCGACCCGCGCACGTCGAGTGGGAAGGGCGCAAACAACTGGCTTGATCTGCGATAATTGTACAGCCCTTCGACGCGAAGGCTGATGCCATCCGATAATTCGACTTCGCCCCTCGCAAAAAGGCCGAACCGCTTGCTTGGTCCGGTGGCGTAAAGGCCTTGCGTCATGGTGTTGTAATCGTCGCCGGGAAGGCGGGCGACGCGAAAGGCATTGTCTGCGGTATTACCTGTACCAATGCTCGTGATGCCCACATCCCGGGTTAACGCATTGGCGGCGCTGTTGCCGAAATTGGCAGGCGTTCCGAAAAAGGCATTCGATGTAAGACCGGGGAGGACATACAGCCCCTGCGGCGATGTTGGTGGTGCGGTCAACGGGGTCAGCGCGCGCGCCGAAATTTTTCGGTCGGATGTAAGAATGGGCCGACTGTCATTGTAGCTGGCCGAAACAAGGAAGGACCCCTGGCCCAAATCGCGACCATAGTTGAGAAAGCCCGAATAGTTCTGACTGTCGCCGCGGGAGGAAATGCCGAGGCGCACATTGCCCTCAAATCCGTCAATTTTGCGTTTGGTCTGTATGTTCACTACGCCGGCAATTGCATCTGCGCCGTAAATTGCCGACGCGCCGTCCTTTAGCACTTCAATGCGGTCGATTATGCCCAGAGGAATGGTGTTGAGATCGACAAAGTCTCGAAAACCGCGACCGCCGACCGCATTGACCCAGCGCTTGCCATCGACCAGCACCAGTGTGCGGTTGCCGCTGCCTTCTGCCGAGCCGAGATACCGCAGGTTAATCGAGCTAACACCAAATGAAGTGCCCTGCGTGCCATTTGAGTTGAGGCTGACGCCAACGCTAGGCATTGCCTGCAGAAGATCGCCGGCGGAGGTCGGGGCACTGGCCGCAATATCTTCTCCGGTCAGAGTGGTCAGAGGCCCGACCGAGGTGGCGTCCTTCCGCCCGATGCGGCTGCCGGTTACCGTAATCGTGTCGGCTGCTTTGGCGTTTTCTTCAGTGTCGCCCGCTTGATCTTGCGCAAAGGCAGGTGCGAATTGCCCTGCAGACATTGACAACATGAGCGCGGTACTCGCGCGCAACATGAACCCCTTCATTTTCGATCTCCCTGACGCGGGACGGCTTGCCCGTTCCCAAGACATTGCGATCGTTGGATGTCGAGTACTAGTTATGCAATGTTATGAATTATACCGATTGGTTCATGCAAGATTGTTATAGTTTATCATCGTCGACCACTTGTACATGTTAAGGCCTCGGTTCGCCCCGTGAAGGCAAGTTATTGCGCTTCCTCCTTCCGCATAAAGCTTGTTCAACCAGTGCAGAAGCATTGCCAGGTTGATGCCGGCTCTTTCCAGTTAGGCGACGTCCCTTTGCTCCCCGATGGCCTGAAACCCCCTCCAAAGCCACAACTCCGCCAATCAGGGAATTGTTAAAGTTGGTCCGATTTCTCTGAATATATATCAGATTCAATATCTTATTAGGTCTACAATTGGTGCTGTCAAAGCAAATGCACCGGCTGGCGCTCTCGGCGACTGACCGGTAGCCGCTGCGCATGCCACGCCCTAGAAAACCAGCTAGCCCGTTCCGCTATTTCAACTCATCTCCCGAAGTCATCCGCCTAGTCGTGATGATGTACGTGCGGTTCCCCCTGTCGCTGCGGAACGTTGAGGATCTGCTGTTCGAGCGCGGCATCGGCCTCTGCCATGAGACTGTCAGGTTTTGGTGGAACAGGTTCGGGCCGATGTTTGCGGCCGACATCCGCCGCCAGCGGGTGCAGGCCATGCGTGGAGTTCGGCACTGGCGTTGGCATCTCGACGAGATGTACGTCAAACTGAACGGTGAGATGGTCTACCTTTGGCGCGCCGTCGACCACGAAGGCGAAATCCTCGAGAGCTACATCACCAAAACCCGCGATAAAGCGGCCGCTCTCACATTCATGAAGAAGGCGCTGCGGCGTCACGGGGCGCCTGCAGCAATCACAACCGACGGCCTCAGATCCTACCGTGCCGCCATGACTGACCTTGGATGTGAGGCAAAACAAGAAATCGGTCGATGGGCCAATAACCGGGTCGAGAACAGCCACCTGCCCTTCCGACGACGAGAGCGGGCAATGCTCCGGTTCAGGCAAATGAAGACACTCCAAAAGTTCGCGTCAGTCCACGCCTCGCTCCACAACCACTTCAATCAGGAACGTCACCTCACCGACCGAAAAACTTACAAGGAACGACGCTCGGCAGCATTTGCCAAGTGGAGCAACCTTGCGGCCTGAGGCTACGCGCCCCCTGCCCCAACTACGTTTGCTGGAGACAAGTTCGCATTAGACTGACAGCACCGTCTCGGACGCAGCGCCCCATTCGGCAAATGCTGCCGCTCGAGAGGTGCGCATGGTTTTGCGGGAGACGAGGTGACGTTGGACAGCGAAGATGTTGTAGATTGCGGAGTGGGTGGAAACGAAGCGCTCTAAGGGGCCAACGCCGCTGCGCCGGCAAGCGCCACCGCTCCATCTTGAAATGACTGCACGCCAGAAACGCCGATCGCACCAACGACTGCGCCATCCATAACCAATGGCAGACCCCCCTCAATAGGTAGCGCACCAGTTAACTTCGCCATATGCACCTTGCCCGAGAGCACCACCTCTTCGAGCGCCTTAGATGGACGCTTGAACATCAATGCGGTCTTTGCCTTGTCTTGTGCGACCTGGATCGAACCTAATTGGGTTCCGTCAGCGCGCTCGAGCAGGATGAGATGCCCTCCTGCGTCGAGAATAGCGATTACAACGGTCCACCCTTCGGCCTCCGCTTTGGTGCGCGCTGCAGCGGCAATGGTTTTGGCCTCTTCGAGTCCGATTGAAAAGATATTCTGCATAAGAATACTCCTATGAAATTTGTTCACTTTGGCCGTTCAGCCGCGAGTATCAAATTCGTGAAAATGCCATCCTGACTTTGCCGTAGGCTCAGTCGTCGCGCTCGTGTCCTGTCCTGCCACTGCGACACAAATCATTGGCGGCCATATTTTAGACCAAGTCGTTTGTGCAGGCGTTGCGCATGACATCGTAATCACTCAAAATTTGTGCTTGGAATTCTCAGGACAGGAATTGCTGCCGCAAGCCTGCAGCGCCGCCTCTGAGGAAGCCGTGGTCAGAACCCAACAAGAAAAGGCTGACCCCCTTGTCGCGCCAGATTGCGGCATCGGTCGGTTTCGAGGTAAACATTCCAACCGGACGTCCGGAATTTTTGGCGGCAGCGATGATAAGGTCCAATGCCTCGACAACCTTTGGGTCATCGGGGTCTGTGCAGCCGAGCGCGATGGTGAGATCGATCCTGCCGATGAAGAGTGCGTCGATGCCCTCGACGGCAGCAATTGCGTCGATCTGGTCCAGCGCCTCCAGATCTTCAATCTGGGCAATTACAATTGATCGCGCCGCGCTATTGGCCAGATGTTCGGGTATCGCAATGCTGCCATAGCCTGCCGCCCGACTACTGCCGGCATAGCCACGCCCGCCCGCACCATAATGCGCGGCCTTTGCGACAGCCCGGGCTTCTTCTGCAGATCGGACATGTGGCACCAGTACGCCATCGGCCCCGCAATCAAGCGCATTCAATATCTGCTCATGTGCAGAAGACGGCGGCCGGACGATCACTGGCATGCTGGCGGCCCTCGCGGCGAAGATGCACAGATCCAGATCGCGCCTGTCGAACGGGGCGTGTTCAGCATCCAAACACAGGCAATCTAGTCCCGTGGACGCCAGCACCTCAACGATGTGTGGATGCGGCGTTTTCACAAAAGTACCAAGCATTGGTTCATGCCCGGCTATGCGTTGCTTGAAGGTCATGCGGTGGTCGCCCAGAGTTTGCGGCTGGCGATCTCTGCGCCGTCTCTCAAAGCCTTTAGCTTGGCCCAGACAATAGCGGGATCAACCACGCCAAATCCGGCAAATGTCGAAAAGCCGCAATCAGTGCCGGCGATCACCCGATCGCGCCCAACAATCGATGCGAAGCGCTCGATCCGCTCAGCAACGACACGTGGATGTTCGATAAAGTTGGTGGTGCTGTCTATCACTCCCGGGATCAAAACCTTGTCCTCGGGTATTAGGTCCGTCATTTCGGCGAAATAATTCCAGTCATGCTGGTGCCGCGGGTTGCTGGTTTCGAACAGTAGCCCTGCCGGTTTCGCCTGCATCAGGGTCGGCAGGATAACGCCCATTTCTACATCGCAGCAATGCGGTCCTTCGTAATTGCCCCAGCAGACATGCATGCGTACGCGGTCCGCCGGCACATTGCGCAGCGCATGATTAAGCGCGTCGACATGGCCGCCGATCAGTTGCAGATATTCCGCATCGCTGCGGTCTTTGTACATCATGTGGCGACCAAGCCCCAGATCTGGGCTATCGAGTTGCAGATATAGGCCGGCAGCGACGATCGCTTCATATTCTGGTCGCATGGCCTCTGCCAGAGCCTCTAAATAGGCATCCTGCGTTGGGTAATATTCGTTGGGCTGGAACAGTGCGATGACCCCTGGAGATGCTGCATTCATGAAGCCGCCAACCGGTCTGTATGCCGCCATGGCTTTGCTCATATGCGTCAGGTCAGCTTGCAGCGGCGCAAGTGTTTTGGGTCGAATTTCGCCGACGCATTTGGGTCGACGATAGGTCGGGGTGCCGCCGCCTTTTGCCTGCCGTTCGAGGAAGGAAGGAAACATCTCCAAGTCTTTGGGTGGCGTACGCGGGCTGTCTCCGTCAAAGCCTGTGATGCGGTCCTTGATATAGGTGGCATAGCTGATTTTCGACATTTCGCCGTCTGAAACTAGATCCACGCCGCTTTCGACCTGCAAGCGAACCGCTTCGTCAACTGCGGCTCCGATTACCTGATCAAACTCTGCTTCGTCGACCGGCTCCCCCCGCTCCTGAGCAAAAACAAGCTCGGTAACTGCTGCAGAGCGGGGCAGGGAGCCGACATGGGTAGTCAAGATACGGTCAGGCACGGCAAATCTCTCTTTTATTTGAGGAAATCCAATTCGCGATTTTGGCGTTCGTCGCGTCAGGCTGTTTCGGCGGCATCATGTTGCCCGGCAGGAGCACAAAGGGCGGAGGGTTCATCCGAGGCGAGCGCTATTGCCCGACAGCAACTCACCTGCAAACAACCGCTGCTCCGGCGAGGTTTCGGGCGATGCAATGCGCTCAATCAACATGGAAACCGCTGCCTCTGTCATCCGCCGCACCGGCTGGCGGATTGTTGTCACTTGATAGGACAGCCAGGTCGCAGGTCCGACCCCGTCGAAACCAACGATCGAGATGTCGTCGGGAACGTTAAGGCCAAAATGTGCACGCGCGCAGTCGATGGCGCCGACCGCCATCAGATCGTTGGCGCATATGACGGCATCGATTTTGCCGCCGGTCTGACGCATGATGTCCTTCAACGCTGTCTCGCCGCTGACATAATCGAACTGGCCGCGCACAAGTACATAGTCTGCACCATGCCCCTGCAATCGGCGGATCGCTGCATTGACGCGCTCTTCGCCGACATAACTGTCTTCAGGGCCTGCGATGATTCCGAATTTGCGGTGCTCGTGCGCGAGCAATGCATCGACCAGAAGATTTTCCCCGGCAACAGAATCACAGCATACACTCGCCACCGGGACGTCTTCGCCGACACGGTTGTACAAAACCACAGGTACGCCGCGATCGGCAAATCCGGCCAGTTGCGAAGGATCAAGCCGAGCGGCAACGATCGCACCATCAACCCGATATTGCCAAACCTGGTCGAGCACCTGATCGACGTCTGACTCGGCCGCGAGCGTAAAAAGTAAGACCCGAATACCATGCTGTGAAAGACGTTCCGTCAGCTGTGACAGCACTTCCGGGTAATAGAGGTTGGTGAGGTTCGAGATGATGATCGCAACGAGGTTGGATCGTTGGGTAATCAGGCCGCGGGCGATTGCATTGGGGTAATAATTTAGCTCCCGCGCGGAAGCGAGCACCTTCTCCCGCGTCTTGGCAGAGATGCTTGCTCCTTCCTTGAAGCAGCGCGATACCGCAGATTGCGACACGCCTGCATGGCGGGCTACGTCATATGAAGTTGCGCGATGGCGCTGCATCGATCAGGCAGCCTTTTTCTTGCTGAGACGGCGCACGCGGATGTCGGCCTGTTCCTTATGCCCGGCAAACCCCTCGATCGCGCACAGCCGGCTGCAATATTCCCCCACCATCACACTCGCCTCATCGGTCAAAACGCGTTGATAGGTACATGTCTTGATGAATTTGCCAACCCACAAGCCACCGGTAAAGCGCGCATTTTTCTTGGTCGGCAGCGTGTGGTTGGTACCGATCACCTTGTCGCCATAAGAAACATTGGTGCGATAGCCGAGGAACAGCGCGCCATAGTTCGTCATATTGTTGAGGAAATAATCGGGATCACGCGTCATCACCTGCACATGCTCGGATGCGATATCGTCTGCGACCTGGACCATTTCCTCGTAGCTGTCACATACGATTACCTGGCCATAATCTTCCCACGCCTTAGAGGCGATGTGCGCCGTTGGAAGGATCGTCAGCTGACGTTCGACCTCGGCCATCGTTTCGCGTGCCAGCTTTTCCGAATTGGTCAGCAGTACTGCCGGCGAATTGGGCCCGTGCTCGGCCTGCCCCAAAAGGTCTGCGGCGCACAATTCGCCATCGGCACCTTCCTCGTCGGCAATGATCAGTGTTTCGGTAGGTCCAGCAAGCAGATCGATGCCAATGCGCCCGAAAAGCTGCCGCTTTGCTTCGGCAACATAGGCGTTGCCCGGGCCTACGATCATGTCAACCGGCTGGATCGTCTCAGTGCCTAATGCCATTGCAGCGACGGCCTGAACGCCGCCAACACATAAAATCTCATCCGCACCCGCCATGTGCATCGCCACGACGATTGCCGGATTGGGCTTGCCTTCGAAGGGAGGTGCGACTGAAATCACGTGCTTTACGCCTGCGACCTTGGCGGTCACCACGCTCATATGAGCCGATGCGACCAAGGGGTATTTGCCGCCAGGAACATAACAGCCAACAGAATTCACAGGCAGGTTCTTGTGCCCCAGGATGACGCCGGGCAGCGTTTCAACCTCGACATCTTTCAATGCATCGCGCTGGATTTGAGCGAAATTGCGAACCTGCGTTTGCGCAAAGCGGATATCCTCTATGGTTTGCGCATCAAGTTCATCATATGCTGCGCTTATCTGTTCGTCGCTGAGGCGAAAGCTTGCAGGCGCCCAATTGTCAAACTTGCGTGACCAGTCACGTACGGCCTCATCGCCGCGCTTTTTGACATCGGCAATAATTTCTTCAACGATTGCGCGAACCTGCGCATCGGCCTCGGCCGCGGCATCGTCGGTAATGCCGGTCTTCAGAAAGCGGGCCATGAAACTTGCTCCTCTATATCTTTTCAAAGGGGTGAATTATGCCTAGGCTACAAAAATTGACTTCGAATGCAAAGACGTTTTTTGGGAGGTAGATGGTGGCAGGTGAACGGTTTGATCTGACGGGAAAGAAAGCCGTAGTCACAGGCGGCAGCAAGGGGCTTGGACAGGCAATCTCGCTGACCCTAGCAGATGCAGGAGCCAATGTTGTTGCGGTAGCGCGAGATCCTGTAGCACTGGTCGATCTTGCAGATCGACATCCGCGTATAACTAGCTGGACAGCTGACATTCTTGATCCTCGATTTGCGGAGGCACTGGCCGACTGCGAGTTTGACATATTGGTGAACAATGCCGGGACCAATACGCCGTTAGCGATGGCGGAAGTGACTGCCGATGTGCTCGACCGGATGCTTAACCTCAACGTCCGCAGTGCCTATCTGGTTGCCCAAGCTGCGGTCCAATCGATGCTGCGCAGGGGCCGCGGTGGGGCAATCATCAATATTACCAGCCAGATGGGACACGTAGGAAGTCCGCGGCGCACGGTCTATTGCATGACCAAACATGCCCTTGAAGGCTTGACCAAGGCGATGGCGGTCGAACTGGCTCCACACGGTATAAGGGTAAATTCTGTCGCGCCGACCTTTATTGAAACACCCATGACCGCGCCGATGCTAGCCGATCCTGACTTTCGGGAATTTGTCGAACGTATGATACCTATGGGCAAAACTGGCCAGCCACAGGATGTTGCAGATGCAGTGCTTTACCTCGCCTCGCCGGCAGCTGCCATGGTGACTGGCACCAGCCTGCTGGTCGACGGGGGCTGGACCGCGCAATAATCTGTCGCTGCGAGCCGTGGCGAATTTGCAACGCATTGCCGCGCTGTGCATTCGAAGTCATTTTATTCTTGCATTCGCAGTCAATTTAAAGTTCACCGGATTTAAGACCGTTGTTTTAAGGGGAGAACCGAACATGAAGCGTCCGATTAAGTCCGCACTGCTCCTAGGTGTGGCCACTACAGTTGCGAACTTCGCGGCACTGCCTGCATTTGCGCAGCAAGCCGATGAGGATCAGGCAGGCATTAAAGAAATCGTTGTGACTGCGCAGCGGCGCGAAGAAAATCTTCAGGATGTTCCAATTTCGATTTCCGCCCTCACAGCCGAACAAATGGCAGAACGGGGGACGAACGATATTTCGCGACTTGAGGGACAGGTCCCAGGCTTTACCTTTGGTCGTTCAGGATCCGACGCACGCCCAGCTATCCGCGGCGTGCGGACGGAGAATGTCGGCGTTAACGGCGATACGACTATCGGCTTCTTTATTGATGGCATTTATCAATCGCGCGCCAGCCAGGCGACGACGGGATTTGTCGACATTGCACGGGTTGAAGTGCAGCGCGGCCCTCAGGGAACGCTCTATGGCCGGAATACTTTCGGTGGTAACATTTCAGTCGTCACAGCTGCGCCATCGCTAGAAGGCTATTTTGGCGGCCTCGATGTGACCGTTGGTGAATTTGGCCGTTTCCGTACCGACGCATATGTGAATGCTGCACTTAGTGACACGGTCGCGCTTCGAGTAGCAGGCTCGTACGAAAAGTCAGACGGTTACGTTAAAAACGACAATCCGCTTGGTAACAATCTTTTCGACGACAATAACCGCTATGTTCGTGGCACTTTGTTGCTGCAACCGAATGACGCGTTCAGCGCTTCTATCAAATTCGACTATTCAAAACGCACTGGCGCAGGCGGCTCGGCCTTTGGCTACAAGCTCGTTGGCAGCTATTTCGATGTGAACAGTCGTCAGCAATTGTACAACGCAACGCCGGTTGTACTGAACACTCGCGGCGGTAACCGTGATGGCGTAAATGATGCGCTTCCAGGTGCAAGCACGGCTGCGGGAAGTGATTTGGGCATTCCCATTTATGCGGCCGGCGATCCTTACCGGATTGATACCGACCAACCTACCGTGCTCGATCTTGAGAACAAGGCATGGGCCGGAACGTTTGCGTATGATTTTGGCGGAGTTACGCTGAAATCCATCACTGGTTACACGGATTTTGGTGCGATCCGCACATCGGACACCGACTTTTCCGGCAACCAGATCGGCATCGATTTCCAAGACACCCGCGCAAAGACGTTCAGCCAAGAATTGCAATTGCTTTCTGGCGAAAACAGCGGCCCGCTCACTTACGTACTGGGCGCTTATTATTTCAAGGACAAGCTGACGGGAATTTTCATCAACCAACAGCTTTCCCGTATCATCAGAAATGTTTCGCCGAACCTAAACCTCGCTGCAAACGGTGGCGGCTTTTATGATCAGCAGCGCGCCGAAACCGAGTCTATCGCGGCTTATGCGCAGGCGAGCTATGCTGTCACAGAAAAGCTGCGGGTGACAGCAGGCCTTCGGTACACGGTGGATACGAAGGACTTTGCCTTTGCCAATGCCAATGCAATCCTGCCAACCGCTGGGACGCCAGCAGTTCCCCAGGGCACCGCAATTACTCTGCGCACAGGTCCAATCCCTGACAGCGCTTTTGGAACGCAAGGCGCACCTACAAATTGTACATATACGTCGCTTCCTGCGCCGCGCCCCGGTTTCCAGTGTCTGGCTGCAAATACAGCTGTACTGACTGGCGCAACCTATGACACCGCAAAGTTCAAGAAGGCGACTTGGCGTTTGGCGGTCGACTATCAGATGAGCGACGACAACCTCCTCTATGGATCAGCCTCAACCGGCTTCCGTTCGGGTGGTTTCAACTCTGGACAGAACCAGGCGGCGTTGACGCCGACTTTTGATCCGGAAACCGTGACTGCGTTTGAGATCGGTTCCAAAAACCGCTTCGTCGACAACACAGTCCAGCTCAATCTGGCCTTGTTCTACAACAAGTATAAAGGCTTGCAGGAACAGCGTCAGGTGCCAGCGGGCGCAACCACGCTGTCGATCATCGAGAACAGCGGTAAAGCGCGTTCTTATGGTGCCGAACTGGAGGCGATCTGGCAGCCGACGGATGCACTGCAAATCGGTGCGACCTTCGCTTATCTGAATGCGAAATATACCGAATATACTGACGTGCCTGCGCCTTTTGGTACCAGCATATTGATTGCCGATGCTGCCCAACTTACGGCAACGGTCGTCAATGGCGTGACCATCGCACCTGCAGGCCAGCGGCGTGTGTTTGCCCCGGGCTATAATTGTGGCTTAGTCCCCGGTACCGGCGGCGCAGGCCAGCCTGCGGCGGCTTACGGTTGCGATATTAGTGGAAACCATATTCCCTATTCGCCAGAGACAATGGGGTCGGTATACGCATCCTATGATATCGCCTTGGGCGGTGAAATGAAGCTTACGCCATATGCCGCAATATCATATTCGGGATCATGGTTCGGGCAGCCTTTCAATTCGATCCTGGAAAAGCAGAAAAGCTACAGCAAAATCGACCTACGTTTGACGTTGGCGTTTAATGACAGCATTTCGATCCAGGGTTATGTCAACAATGTCACCAATGAGGCGACAGCCAACCGCTTCGTCTGGGGCGGCGGCGGCGCTTTGCAGGCAAGCTATGCTCCGCCTCGTCAGTGGGGTGTGATCGGCAGCTTTAAGTTCTGATACCTTTGCATCAACCAAACATGAAAGGGCGGTCCTAAGGGCCGCCCTTTTTCTTAGGTCTAAATCCGATAGAACCGTTCTGCCGTTCCAGCGAACATCATGGCCCGATCATCTTTGTTGAAGTCTGAGGTAAGTTCAGAAAACCGGGTCCAGACGCTGGTATAATCTGACGCGAGCTTTTCGACCGGGAAGTTGGACCCAAAGGCGATACGCATTGGTCCAAACCTATCAGCCAACACCTCGAATTTCGCTTTGGTGGAATATGTAGTCCAGTCCGGATCAAACATTCCAAATCCCGAAATCTTGCAGATCACATTGGGTAATGCAGCCAAGTGTTCAATGCCCACTTTCCAAATGTCGAATTGCTCCTCGCTGCTGAGGCTTCCAGCATGACAAAGAGCCACCTTAAGGTTGGGGAGTTTTTCAAGAAGTGAGGCAAACGCAGTCATTTGAGTTGGCAGCAGTTGAAGATCGAACGACAGACCCCTCCGCGAAAGCTCGGTCAAACCTTCCGTAAAGCGAGGGTCTGCAAGCAAAGAGCCGGTGCCGGTCTTGGCATCTTCCTCTGCACTGCGCCCGACAATCTGTCGGACTCCGCGGAACGTAAGAGACTGCGCATGCGCTTCGAGTTGATCTGCAATATCGACTGCCGTCAAATCGCTGAAGGCTACTATTGCACTCGGCAATCCATGGGTCTCATTTTGATGTTGTAGCCAACGCGTTTCCAGCAGTGAATCTTCTGGCGTTACCCCAACTTGAACATGGACACTTTTGACAATTGATAGACTATCATGATCGCAACGGAAATCGCCGACCAGATAGTCCTTCTGGATAGGAGTCGGATCGCCAAAAAATCTGCGCTCTCCCTTTGCCATCAGCCAAGGATAGTTGATCGCCTTCAAATCCCATAAATGGTGATGCGCATCAACAATGCGGCTAGGCAATTCAACAGGCGATGACATTAACGGCAAGTCCCCCCTGCGACGTTTCCTTATAGCGGGACGACATATCAATCCCAGTTTGGCGCATTGTCTCGATTACCTGATCCAAAGAAACCTTGGGGCGTTCCTTGCTGTGCAGAGCCAGACGTGCGGCGTTCACCGCCTTTACTGCACCCAGAGCATTGCGTTCGATGCAGGGTATTTGCACAAGCCCCCCTACCGGATCGCAAGTCAGACCCAGATTGTGCTCCATGCCAATTTCGGCAGCGCTGGCTACTTGGGTCGGGCTTCCACCCCAGATTGCGGCAAGCCCTGCTGCTGCGATTGAGCAGGCAACGCCGACCTCGCCTTGGCAGCCCATTTCCGCCCCCGAAATTGAGGCCCGCATCTTGTAGAGCAAAGCGACGCCGCCTGCCGTTAGCAGAAATTGTCGCGCAACCTCGGGGCCTTTGCCTTCGGCGCAGGCATAATATTTGAGTACAGCGGGGACAATGCCCGCGGCACCATTGGTGGGCGCTGTGACCACGCGGCCACCCGCCGCATTTTCTTCGTTAACTGCGAGTGCAAAAACGTTCAGCCAGTCAAGCAACCGCTCCGCCTCATTATTGCCAACGCCATCGACCAAGCGGTTGTAAACTTCCGGCGCTCGACGACGGACATTGAGGCCGCCGGGCAGGATACCAGACGTATTCAAGCCGCGGTCGATACAACCAAGCATGGCTGCCACAATTGCATCAAGCCCGGCGATCGTATCTGCGCGCGAACGAATTTCATCCTCATTGGCCAGGACGATTTCTGCAATGGCTTTGTTTTCCCGTTCGCACAGCTCAAGCAGCTCGGCTCCTGAAGCGTAAGCGTAGACAGCCTCTGCTATAGCACCGATCGTGTCGTTGGGGACGGGCGAGCGAAGTTGTTTTTCGGACGCATAAAACCCGCCGCCAGTCGAGTAATAGGTTTCCTTGCTGACAAGAGCGCCGCTTGCATCAAACGCCTGTAACAACATGCCATTGGGGTGGAGTTCCGGCATGACATGTGCGTCCAGCAGGATATCGCGCTTCGGTTCAAAACCAATAGTGGGGCCATGGGGCAGGGGTAGCAGTTGGGTCGAACTAACCTTGGCAAGCAACCCTGGAATGGCATTGGGATCTATGCGTGATGGGTGCTCGCCCAACAGACCAAGAATGACGGCTTCGACCGAGCCATGGCCGACCCCTGTCAGCGCGAGTGAACCCTGCAGCGAAACCCTTAACTGCGCGACATGATTCAGTTTCCTGTCTGAATGGAGATGGCGTACAAAGCGGCGTGCAATCCGCATCGGTCCTACAGTGTGCGAACTGGATGGACCGATACCGATGCGGAACAGGTCAAGAATTGAAATCATCTTTGACCAAGCGGCTTTACGGTTTCAGGCAGCCGCATCCAGATAATGGCAGCGGCGAGGAACGCGACCGAGGCCAGACTCATTACGGGGGCGCGGCCAAAGCCTTCAGCCAAGGGAGCAGTGACCAGCGGTGCCATCATGCTGATTACTCGACCCCAGTTGAAAATTGATGCCGCTGTAGAGCGTAAATGCGCCGGATAAAGTTCGGACAGCCAGGGTCCCCAGATCGCGCTGCACGAAAGCATAACACCATAGAGAAAGCCTGTGAGTTCGAGCAACCCAATAGGCATCTCGACGAACAGGTAAACAGGGATCAGCGCTGCTGCTACCACAAAGCCCCATGCAGCCGCGCGCCGGCCCAGCCGATCGCTGACATAACCCCAGACCAACCCGCCGACTGCGGCACCTATGAATTGCCAGCCCAGCACATCGCCCACGACTGTGTCAGGGATCATCCGATCTTCTTTAAGATAGGTTGAGGCCCAGCCGGTAAAGGCCTGATAGGCGAAGAAATTGAGACCGGTCATCGTTGCAAGCAGGATGGTCTGCTTGGCAACGCCGGGTTTGAACAATTCGGCAATTGGCAATGCCGACTTTGCGGTTGCCTGCCCGTCATTAAGGCCATCCATGGGAATCAGACGTCGGTCATCGGGAATGACGAAGAATGCAAAGAGTGCAATCGACATGGGCACTGCACCTGCCCAAAGCAGAAGTTTCCAGTCATAGCCGGCCTTGAATGCGGCTGCTGAAAGAAAGCCCAAAGCCGCGACCGCCACATTGTAAGTGCCTAGCACAAATCCTGCGATCACCCCGCGCACATCACGCCCGAAAAGTCCCGAGTAGATGCCGACGGCAATGGGAAACATTGATCCCATGAAAAAACCAAGGCCCGCGCGCTGCATGACCAACGTGGTGTAATCTGTGACCAATAAGGCCGCTAGGAGGAAGCCGCCATAGCCAAACATTGAAATTACGAGTGCGTTACGTCGACCGATCTTGTCTGCGATCTGGCCCATCACCACTGCGCCTACAATCGCACCTGCGGACTGAATGGTATATGCGGAGCCCGCCGTTAAGTCTGTAAGCCCGAGCGATTCCTTGATGTAGGGACGCAAAATATCGACGGTGTTCCAAGACCAAGCGTAAAAGAAATAGGCAACTAGTAAGAAAGCAAGGGCACCTACTCTGCGGGTCAGCGCAATATCCTTTGCGTCGATCATTTGCGAATTCGTGACTTTGCTCATTTGATATTCGCTCCGTTCAATGCACGGACCCGCGCGAATACATCGACGCCGATCTGCCCCAATAGATCGACCATGTCGATAAACACCCAGTTTTCCGCCAGCAAATCGCCGTCGCGCCGCCAGAAATCCATAACCTTCATAGTGATACGTTTTCCTGTGCCCGGAAGTCCTAACCAGCTGTCGCCGCTATGCGTGGCATTGATACTGGGCCAGCCCGTTGAGGCGACATAGGCACCTTCGCCGATCCGGCATTTGTGATTGCCGCCGAT
This sequence comes from Sphingobium sp., assembly GCA_035196065.1. NCBI lineage: Bacteria > Pseudomonadati > Pseudomonadota > Alphaproteobacteria > Sphingomonadales > Sphingobiaceae > Sphingobium > Sphingobium sp. The sequence continues at coordinate 594,529 of CP136575.1, read as the reverse complement.
ACGGTCGGGAAATGCCGCAAGGAAGGGTCCCTGATGCGTACGTTCATAGTCACGATGCCCGCGCGCGCTGCCAATCCCACCCGGACCGTACCAATGAAATTGCGGATGCCAGAAACGTACCATGCCCATGCTGGCAAGTGAGCGGCCATCATATTGCATTAGTCCGCCGATCATCGCCTCGACCAGCTTAAGGCTCTTGTCGCTTTCAACCGCGTCTGCAGCGTTAAGCGCCACTCCGTCTTGGGTTAGCGGCGCAGGCCATTGCGACTGACCAAGTTGCGGCGCAAGTGGCCATTGACCTACATCGATAAGGAAGCGGGCTAGATCGAGGATCACATAACTCTCGACGACATGGTCGCCAACGACGCGGTCGAACCAGCCATAGCGCAACCAAATCGGACGCAGTGTCGGGGCTATGTTCCACAAGGGCGTTTCGAAATGGCCGACAAAAAAGCCGGTCGAAGCAAACCATTGACCCTCTTCGCCCGCCTTGTTGGTGAAGTTTCCCGATAGAAGGATATCAGTGCGTCGTTCAAGGTCGGGCATCGCAGCGAGCAGCGGCTGCCATAACGATTGAGCCATGGCATCGGTGCCGGACAGATCGCCAACTGGTGCTGATACATGCACGGCAGCGTTGGGCGCGTAAAGTTGCGCGCACAAATCCAAATAACCATCTGCAAGAAAAGCATTTTTTGTGATCGTTGACCAATAAGATGCTTTGTCTAGCATTTCGAACTCTCCTCTTTGCCGTCATATTGACTTCGAATGCAAAGTCCGTAAACCCCCTAATTGAAGTCGATTGAGAGGAACTTTATGGCGACCGCCGCCCCAGTGAATGATGATATGTGGACCCCGGAACGGATAGAGGCGCGGATCGTTCGCTATGCTGATCTGATGCCTTGCTACAACGCATTCATCGATACCCGCACGCCGGGTTCGGAAAAGAAGGAGAATTTCACGATCATCGGTCCGGGTGTGTCAGAAAATCCCGACCAGCATGTTCATATTGCTGAAGCGCATGGCTTCAATATCGGCGGTGCGCGCCAGCCCCCCGGCTGTGTAAATTCGCAGCATAGCCATGAGACTGCAGAGATTTTCTTGGTGCATTCGGGCGAATGGCAGATCAACATCGGAGAACATGGCGATGATGCGCACATCGTGATCCGCCCAGGCGACGTGATTTCTGTACCGACCGGGTTGTTCCGCGGCTTCACCAATATCGGGGACGATACCGGCTTTCTTTGGGTTGTACTCGGTGAAGACGATCCGGGTCGTGTACTCTGGGCGCCCTATGTTTTTGACATGGCACAAGAACATGGTCTGGTGCTTCTCGAAAATGGCAGCCTGATCGATACAGTAGCAGGTCAGCAATTGCCTGCTGATATCGCCCCGATGCCACGTACCAGTCCCGAGCAAGTGGCCGCGATGGCTATCCCGACTGCGGAACAACTGGAAGCGGTCGTCTGGCGCGCAGCGCAGGTCGATGGGGCAGGCAGGCGTGCCTTGATGGGACCAGGCGCCCCTTTGCATGCAGCCAATGGTATTCGCATGCAAAGAATTGACCTGGCGCCCGGTAATGGCGATCAGTTCGAAGCACCGGCGGCCCCGCGCGTCCTGTTCGTGCATGAAGGCAGTGTCGAATTCAGTTGGGCTTTTGGCACCAAGACCCTTGGCCAGGGCGATACGATTACCGTTCCAGTGGGCCTTCGTCATTTACTAATGACGGACGAGGGTGCCGTAATCTACCATGTCGGCGCATGAACAGCATGTCATCCGGTGCAATTCCCAATGTCGGCGGGCGAGACATTACCCAAATTCTCGAACCGCAAGGCTTGCCTCGGCAGCATATTCCGGGATTTGATCCCGAATATGCCGACATTGTCGACTATATTCTGCGCTGTACCCATCGCATCTGGGAACAAAAGGACGTAGGTCTGATTGCGACGCATTACAGTAGCGACATTGCCGTGCACATGATGACCGGACCGACGTTCGGAATGGAAGGTGTGATTTCAGGGACTGCTCGGACACTTTCAGCTTTCCCGGACCGCACATTGACAGGTGAGGCGGTGATCTGGTCCGATGAGGGGGAGGGGAGCTATCTGTCTTCCCATCGCATCACATCGAGCGCGACCAATCTGGGCGCATCCGAACTTGGTCCGGCAACCGGGAAGCGAATAACTTTTACCACGATCGCGGATTGCCTTTGCAAGGCCAACTTGATCATAGAGGAGTGGCTGGTCCGCGATTACAGCCATATGGCACTGCAGCTGGGCTATCATCCCCGCGCGGTTGCGCGCCTTCATGCGGAAGCTGACAGGGCCAAGGGTCAGGGGCGTGCGGATTGGCGGCAGACAAACATTCAGGCCATCCTGGATGTCCCGCGATCGGGGTGGACAGATCATGCAATTCCCGATGCAGCGTCAGAGCCTGATGCGTTTGCCGCGGCCATATTTGATCAGATCATTGCGCACCGACGATTCGGACGCGTGCGAGAGGTCTATTCGCCTGCTGCGCGCTGGAACGGTCCCGGCGGCCGCCGCCTGTTCGGGTGGGGCGAAATCACAGGATGGTACACTGCGATCATCGGCAGCTTTGGCGATGCCCGGATAAATGTGGACCATATCGCTCACGTCCAGGCCGCCGGCGGCGCTTTGGATATAGCCGTCCGTTGGTCGCTGACTGGCACGCATGATGGCGGAGCGCTTTACGGTCCAGCAACTGGCGAGCGCATATATATATTGGCTGTCACACATTGGCGGGTCGTTGGCGGCAGAATTGCTGAAGAGGTTACCGTTTTCGATGAAGTTGCCTTGATGCGGCAGATGGAGGGCGGGCTATGAGTGCACTGGCCGTTCTTGAAAATGCCCTTTGGCGTGGCAAGTATAGCTGCCTCGCCGATAGCCATTCGCACCGGGCTATCCGCGAAGACAGCATGAGCATAAGCAAAGGCCGCGATGCAATCCTCGCCAAATGGGTAGAGGTGGGGGATCTGGAAGCGACCGTAGCATTAGATCTTGGGGACATGGTGGCGGTCCAAAGTGCTAACAATGACTGGCAGCTTCACCGTTGGGTTTGGCGCGAGGACGGCCGAATATTGCGGGAGGTGGAAATTACCAACCGCCGGCGTGATTTGGTTGCCCCGCCGGTGCATCCGCCCATTGGAGAGTTGCGTGCCGGATTAGGCCAATTTGCGGCAACAGCAGAACCCGAACTGCCGTCGCAATTCCCAGAAGAGGCAATCGGTCTCGCGCAAACGCTGCACTCTGCATGGAATGGCCGCGCCTTTTCAGACGAGATGCCCGAAGCCGTCCGGAGCTTGATCCAGGACATGCCCGACGCAACGTTCTATTTCGAACATGCAATTGTGCGGGAAGGAGCAACTGCGGTGTTGTTTCGAATGGCTGCGCATCACCACAGCGGGCGACGTATCCGCTTGTTCGGTAGTCATGTTGTGAACAGCAATGGGAGCGCAGAAACTTTGCTGGATTGGTCTGCCTATGTCGCCCAGCAGACCGGAAGTCACATCCAATATGGATTAGAGTGACCGCCGAGCTGCATGTATGCCGATACCTTCAAATGGCATCACTCAGTCTACATCCACTTCGTCCTAGAACGCCGTATCATCGATCGCCAAACCTACAAGAAATGCGGTTCGGCCGCACTGGCCGAGTGGCCGCCTCTCATGGTCTGAGACCGCGCGCCCAAAGCTGCAGCCGCTCCAATCGGAGACGAGTTGCGATTAGACTGACAGCACCTATTGGACAATTCCAAAACCGTAGACCGGATCGCGTCCTGGTGCTCCGAGGTCGCGCGCTTCGCTTTCAAGCCGTTTGATACATGCTGGCCGGGCGGCAAAGCCTTTGCGATTGGTGCAGCGTGCCATCCAGACTGCAACATGCGGTGTTGCGAAAGAGGTGCCGCTTTGGCGCACGGTAGCGCCACCCGGTGCAGCTGCCGCAACGTCCACCCCGATTGCAGCAACACGTATATATTCCCCCTGGTTCGCATATCGGTAAATGCGTCTGCTCTCGTCGACTGCCGTAACTGCGACCACTTCGGGCAAGGCCGCCGGATAGGCAGGCGGTGCTCCAGGGCCACCATTGCCTGCAGCGGCAACGATGACATAGCCCATGCTCGATGCCTTTCGCACAAGTGCGTCGAGAATGCGGTTCCGGGGGCCTGCAAGGCTGATATTTACGACTGCTACTTGTTGTTGAACCATCCAATCGAGTGCGCGTACGATTGCATCAGCCGATGTGTAAGGCTTAGAGCCTGTCCCCTCGAAAATATTAGCGACCACGATCGTTGAAGCGCCGCCGCTTGCTAGCAGGGATGCAATGGCAGTTCCATGTTCGGTTGGCACCGCTTTGCCTGCCCCGGCAAAGCTGCGCGCTTGCAGTTTAGTTTTGGCAAAGACCTTATGTGCGGCAACGCCGGTATCAATCATGCCGATTTTTAGTCCGTTCGGCCGTGCCTTGATGGTTCCGCCGCCATTGTTTTTCGATCCGCCTTGAGGGGCAAAAAGCAGCCCGTAATAATGGGCCAAGTCGTAGCTGCCAGCGCCATCGCTTCTGCGCATAAATTCTAACGCCGTCTTGGAGTTCATGCCCTTTGGTGCTTCAAGGCGCACAATTTCACCGCCGATTGACGGCAGCTTTGCCCGTTCGATGATTGTGAATCCGGCTGATGTGGCACGCGCCAGTGAGCGTTCGTCGACATCGATCCCGACAATTTCGCCGCGCCTTACTGGAAAGCCTTTATCGTCAAAGTCGGGATTTTCTTCAATTGCCAGATCCCGCATGCCCTCGGAAGAACCCAGGGAGTCGTCTAGCCGCTCTTCGGCAGCGCGTGCAGCATCTTCAAAGGCGTCGGCTGCATCTTTGGCTGCATCTTCTGCAGCCTTCGCTGCCTGTTCGGCGGTGTCAGCACTTTCCTTAGCTGCTTTCTCTTCCGCATCGGCGTTGGCCTTTATTGCATCAATTTTGGCATCCATTTCCGCCTTAGTCTGATCGGTGTTAGCCTTTGCTTCCCGGATTTGCGCAGTCTCGCGCGCCTTGACGTCATCGATCCGCGCACGTTCGGTGACACGGGCTGCGTTTTCGGCCGCACGTGCACCATCTCTCGCGGCGCGTTCGGCGGCGCGGTTCGCACTTTCCACTGCCTTGTCGGCGCGATCGCTGCGCTCAGCCGCGACATTAGACGGGACTATGCCGAGTAATATCAGCAGACCCGTCGCGCGAGCAATTGACGACAGAAGCGAAGCCTTTTTCATTGTCATCATGGAAGTTTCGCGGCGAAACGTGGGGTTGGCAAGAGGCTTGTTCATAAGCCGATAACGTTCGAAATTGAGAACTATTCCGAGCAAAGGAAAAAAATTAACCATATTTTAGCCCAAAATCTCCAAGCGCCAAATCAGTTGTGGAATAATTTATCTCTCCAAACGTTAGGCCATCATCAGCATGCAAGCGGGCACTATAGTTTCCGAGCAGCACAAGGCACGCATTGTGGCGTTTCTGCCGCGATTGCGCCGTTTCTGCACAGTGCTCGCGCGCAGCGAAGATGGGGGTGACGATTTGATGCAAGCGACGGTTGAGCGAACATTGGCGCGATTCGGGCAATGGCAGGCAGGAACTAGCCTTGAAAGCTGGATGTTCAAAATCGCCCAGAATATTCATATCGATCAGATGCGGTCGCAAGCGCGCCGTGGAACATCGGTTGATATTGATCAGGTTGCAGACCTGTCAGGCGATGACGGGAACAGCATAGTCGAGGCACGGTCGGACCTTCGGCATGTAAGGGAAGCGCTTGCCGCATTGCCCGATGAACAGCGCGCATTGATGGCATTGATCGTGATCGATGGCCGATCCTATCAGGAAGCCGCATCGATCCTGGAGATTCCAATTGGAACTGTGATGAGCCGCCTCGCCAGAGGCCGAAAGGCTATAGCTAGCCGGCTTCAGGGGCACGCTATGCGGAAGGATGAGATAGATGGCTGACCGCGACGAACAAATTTCTGCTTATCTTGATGGCGTGATGTCAGCTGCAGAGGCTGCACGTTTCGAAGTGGCGATGACGCAGGATCCGACCCTACGCGATGAGGTGGAGGTATATCGGAGCGCTGATGAAATGCTGCGCGCAGCCTTTCCGACGGATGCTGACAATATTGATGCAGCGATGATCGCGCGGCTTGGCCTTGAAACGCAGCCGGCAACGCCAACAACTGCAGCCAATGACAATCCAGCGCAATTCTGGAAGATTGGACTGGCAGGCGGAGCGATCGCAGCGTCGATTGCGGTCGCGCTTATATTGACACCCAGTGGAGGCGGCGGTCTTGAACGCGACAGCCAGTTCCAGCTGGCGATGGAAAGCGTGCCTTCCGGCAAGACATTGCCGCTCTCGCAGGAAGGACGCAAGGTTCGCCCAGTGCTGACTTTTGCTGCGGCTGATGGGCGTTTTTGCCGCGAATTTGCCGTCGACAACCAAAGCAGCGGAATCGCTTGCCGAAGCAAAGGCAAGTGGACCATCGAAGCTGAAGCATCAGCGTCAAGTGTGGATGTGGAAAATGGTGACGTGCGTACTGCCGCTGGGGCTGACCTTGCGCCTCTTGATCGGGGCTACAAGCGGTTGCAGGCGAGCGATCCATTCAGTCTGGAAAAAGAAAATACAATTATTTCAGATGGCTGGGAGTGAAATCCTAATTTTACGTCACCGCGGGGAATAAAAATAAAAACAAATCGTTGTGCTGCGACCGACATTGAGGTCGGCCATTGATTTGGGAGAAACACTGATGACCAATTTCTTTAAATATAGCGTGGCCGCGATCGTGGTCGGTGCTGCAAGCCTGACTGCCGGTAGCGCGATGGCGCGCCGTGGTGCCGATGATCCAGCAGGCCATGTCCGCCAGTGCCGCGGCTGTGATGACGTAGCTGGCTCCAAAAGCCGTAGCCGCGGTGCCGACGACACCCCCGGCGATGTTCGCCGCGGACGCGGCTCTGACGATCCGGCGGATCGCTCGGCGAATGATGACAAGGGCGGCGACCGTGCGCGTGGACGTGGAGCAGATGATGCTGCTGGCGACGACCGCGGTGGGGATCGTAGCCGATCCACCCGCGCCCGTGATGATAATCCTAGCGCCCGAGATCGGGGCCAGGGACGTGGTCAAGGCCGGGGACGTGGTCGCGGTCGTGGCGGTGACGACGCCCCCGGCGGCGCCTGATACGATCGCGTGGCCGTTAGTTCCGGTTTGATTTGATCAGGCTGGACAGACGGCAGGCTCTGGAAAGGTCGCTCCTTTCCAGAGCCAATTCTTGATTTAGCAACTGTCGCTGCGGGCTCTTCGGGTCATGACGGCGCAAATAATCCGGGGAAATACTTATGAAATATCTTAACCACACGGCGTGTCTGACGCTCGCCATGGTCGCCGGTATGATTGCCGCACCGGTGTCTGCACAGAGCCTGCCCTCTGACAATGGCGCCGACGACGATGAAAGCGTTCGCATTTCTGTAGGCGCAAATTATTCGTCCGGCGATTATGGCGAGATCGAGAAGACCAAGGTGCTCTCGGCGCCGGTGTCGATCAAGTACACCAATTCCAATTTCAGTTTCCGCGTTTCGGTACCTTATGTCCGGATAGAGGGCCCGGGTACGTTGCTCGACACGCCTGACGGCGGTGATAGCGGTAGTGGTGGGGGACGTGGTCGCGGTCGCGGCCGTGGAGGTAGTGGCTCCAGCGGTTCCGGCGATGTTGACGTAGAAGATGGCGGTGCAGTTCCCTTGTCGGGCAAGCGCAGCGGTATCGGTGATGTCGTGATGGCTGCCACCTACAGCCTTGATCTGGGGTCGGATTTCTTTTTCGATGCCACTGGCCGTGTTAAATTGCCGACAGCATCGAGCAGCAAGCGGATTGGCACCGGCAAGGCGGATGTTACCGTCTCGGGCGACCTTGGTAAGGATATTGGTCCGGCCTCAGTTTATGTTCATGGCCGTCGCCGCTTTGCGGGAAGCTCAACTCTAACGCCGCTTCGCGACACGTGGGGTGCTGGCGGTGGCGCAAGTATTAACACCGGCGAGGGTTTGGTTATCGGTGCCGATTATGATTGGCAACAATCGCCGATTACCGGCAATCCGGCATCGAGCGAAGTGACGGGTTGGGCAAGCTTCCGGCTTGCAAAGGGGCTCAATCTCTCGCTCTTTGGAAGCACAGGGCTGAACAACAACAGCACTGACTTTGCAGGCGGAATGACCATTAGCGTTCTTTTTGACTGAAAAGGCTGGAGGCTAGACTCCATAAGTGCACTTGGCACAACTTGATGCCAACACGGCTGCGCGTTGAGCGCTTGCCCATAACGTAATGATCCTATGCGAAAGGTCCTGTGGCTTTGTGAGGCGACAGGACCTTTCGCGTTAACCGACCTTTGATAACAACTCCTTCTCCCCGCGCATCAGGACGGCGCGCCGTCCTCACCCTGATCCTCGCCGTCGACCTCCACATCCACAGCATCGTCCTCCGCGCCATTGATTTCCGGCATTATGGCAAGTTCGCGTATTTCGGGATCGCAGAGCCTCTGCCAATGCGGTGCGAGCATGGCGTTGAACGGCCCTGTCAGAGCAAATGGACCGGCTAGGCGCAGGGGTCGAGGGCCGCTAGCTGCGCAGAATGCCGAGATCGAAGAAGCCCGCCAATCCCTTCCGCTATTTCAACTCATCGCCCGAAGTGATCCGCCTCGTGGTGATGATGTATGTCCGGTTTCCGCTGTCGCTGCGGAATGTCGAGGACCTGCTGTTCGAGCGGGGAATAGACATCTGCCATGAGACGGTGCGCTTCTGGTGGAACCGCTTTGGCCCAATGTTCGCTGCCGATATCCGCCGGCAGCAGGTCTCACGAATGAAGGGCTTTCGCCACTGGAACTGGCACCTCGACGAGATGTACGTGAAGATTGGCGGAGAGATGCACTACCTGTGGCGCGCGGTCGACCAGGAAGGTGAGATCCTCGACAGTTACGTCACAAAGACCAGAGATAAGAAAGCTGCGCTGGCATTCATAAAGAAGGCGCTGAAGCGGCACGGTTGCGTCGAGACAATTACCACCGACGGCCTGCGGTCCTACGGCGCAGCGATGGACGAGTTGGGCAATCGGGAGAAGCAGGAGATCGGCCGCTGGGCCAACAACAGGGTTGAGAACAGCCGCCTCCCCTTCAGGCGACGAGAGCGTGCGATGCTCAGATTTCGGCAGATGAAGTCGCTACAGAAGTTCGCCTCCGTCCACGCCTCACTGCACAACCACTTCGCCTCAGACCGCCACCTCGTTGACCGAAAGACCTACAAGCTCCATCGCTCAGCCGCCCTGGCTGAGTGGCATTCTCTCGCTGCCTGAGGCGCAGCGGCCACCTGCCCTGCCCTTGTTCAGTGGAGACCAGTTAGCGTTAGACTGACAGCACCAGCTCAAACCATCAAAGTTGCACTGCCGTTGGAAGCCAAGGCCTCTGTCTTGTTGCACAAACCCTCCTAAGCTTAGCATTCCAACAACGCCGCATGCTGCTTGGCGAGATCGGCAAGTGAAGTGTTGGGATGGGCAAGCACCAGCTTTCGCGCTGCATGCGCCTCGGCGAGCAGAGTGATCAGCTTGGTGTCGCGCTGTCTTTGTGGAGACGAAGCCACCCGACATGCTTGTTTGACCGGCGCCGTTGGAGGCGGCCCATCACCTTCAATGACCAATCGGATCTGCCGGCCGTGCCGCAGGCGGTTGGCTGCAACACTGAGGTTTATCGGTAATCCTTTGAGCGAAGGCCATAACGCTTAAGCTTGTCATAAAGTGTCTTGCGGGGTGTACCTAGGGCCTGTTCCAGTTGATGGATATTGCCTCCGGTTGAGCGCAATGCATTTTCCAATACAGTGCGTTCAAATTCGGCGACGACAATGTGGAGCGGGCGGCCGTCGCTCTGCGGCGACAATGTGTCTATCGGCAGATTCAGGCCGACGGTCCAACTCCGAGCGAATGCCTCCAATTCGCGGATATTCCCCGGCCAGTCATGGGTTTGAAGATAGTGCCAGACGCTTTCGGTTACTTCACGATGCGGCAAATCAAGTTCAGCTTCATGCCGCGACAGAAATTGGCGAAACAGGATTGGAATGTCTTCGCGTCGTGCGCTTAGGGGCGCCAGTGTCAAGCGGACTGCGCCAAGCCGTTCATGAAACTGGCTTCTGCTGTCACTGCTATGATCCGTGTCGCCCGACAATTGCCGTGTAACCACAACGCACAGGTTCAGTTTTCGGGAGCGATCGGCTCCGGCGGGCAAAATGGAACGGGTTTCCAAAGCAGATAGAAGCCGCGCCTGAAGATTTGGGCTGGCGGTTTCAATTTGGTCGATCAGCAAAGTTCCACCATTGGCGCGCTCTATCAGCCCGGTTCGTGACAATCCGCCGCCGCCCGGCTCTCGGCCAAACAGCAAAAGATCCGCGTCCTGATGTGTGAGCGCGCCCGCGTCGATCTGCACAAACGGCCTGCTGCGACGCGGACCTAGTTCATGGATCAGCCGAGCAACAAATGTCTTGCCGGTGCCGGTATCTCCTTCGATCACGACATCGATCTCAGCTTGGGCGACGGCATAGAGCATTCCACGCACGCGTGAGGCGAAATCCGATAATCCGATGAACTTCTCACGCGCTTGCACCAACATTGCGTCTCGCAATCTGCGGTTTTCCAGCACTAGCCGCCGTCGTTCTGCGGCACTAGAAATGGCGCGTAACAATGTTGTCGAGGAATAAGGCTTTGTGAAAAAGTCCGCGGCGCCGTTTTTCAATGCTGCAACCGCCATTTCGACATCGCCATGGCCCGTGGTGAAAATCACCGGCAAATCGGGATCGCGCTCTTGCAGTCTTGCAAACAAGGCGAGACCATCCATCCCTGGCAAGCGCACATCGCTTACCACTACACCGGGAAAGTCTGGAGGTAGAGCGTCAAGTGCCGCTTCCGCCCGACGGAATAGCGAAACCAGCATCCCTTCCAGTCGCAAGGCGTCGGCGACGGCGGGGCCAAGCGACTCATCATCCTCGACCAAGAAAACAGTGACGGGCGGCGAGCTGCTCATTTGCACGGTATGGCCATCGTGAAGCATGCGCCGGCCGGTATTTCATCTGCTACCAGATCACCTCCAAGTCCGCGCATGATATCCTGCGATATCACTAGTCCCAGCCCAAGCCCTTCTGCTTTGGTCGTGGCAAAGGGCTGGAACAGGTTGGCCCTCTGCTCGGTCGTCAGGCCCGGCCCATTGTCGATCACGGAAAGCCGGATGAACGGGCCGGCTTCCATTACTTCGATCACAACTCGGCCGCGCTGCCCGGCAGCATCAAGCGCATTCTGCAATAGATTGACCAGTACCTGTTCGAGAGCGACATGCTCGCCGCGAACAATCAGGTCGAGCGCCGGTTCGGGAGGCATGACAAAGTCGATTTCGAGTTGGACGATCCTGTCACGCAGAAGCAACCGTGCGCCATCGATGACCTGGCGCAACGGAACCTTGCGCGGTGCACGATTCCTGCGCTGGCTGAACCGCCGCAACTCGTCGGTTATCGTCCCGATCCGTTCAGTCAGTGCGGTTATTCGGTTAAAGTTTGCGCGGGCGTCGTCATATGCTCCGCGCTCGACCAATCGCTGGCCCGTCTCTGCCAATATGCGCACCGCGGCTACCGGCTGGCGGATTTCATGTCCAACGCCTGCCGTTATCTGGCCGAGGGTCGCCAGCCTGTTCGCCTGCTGTAGTTGATCACGCAGAAGCGCGGTGCGTTCATTCACAAGCTGCTGCGCCCTGGCTTCTCTACGCCGAATGCTGACTGCTGCCGCCGCGGCGGTGCAGACCGCCAGTACAAGTAACAAAAGAAACAGCAGGCGAGCATTTGCCTTGGCGGCGGCGAGCGAAATCGATGGATCGGACAAAAGATGCAACTGCCAGTTGAATGGCGCGACCGGCTTGATGCTGTTGATCAAAGGCGCTTGTGCGGACGTAATGCCTGTTTCGGGTGTGAAGAGCGGAAGCTCTGATTTACCGAACTGCCGCCGATCCTGTTCCATATTGCGTTGGCCGGCAGAAACCGGCCGGGTGGTATTGAATCTCCAGCCAGGCTTGCTGGTCACCAGGATGACACCATCGGCGTCGGTCACATACACTCCAGAAGTCGCTTTTGCCCAGTTGGCTTCAATCGTGTCGAATTCCACCTTGATTGCAACAACGCCGACCGGACCAGAAGGGGTGTTTACGCGACGGGAGATGTACAGCCCGGGCCGCCGACTGACTGTACCCAGTGCAAACTCATTCGCCGTTCCGGAAGTAACCGCTTCGCGAAAGTAATGCCGAAATCTATAGTTAGAGCCAACGAAACTGTCCGGCCGGTTCCAGTTGCTGGCTGCCAAAGTCAGGCCTTTGTCGTCCATTAAGTAGATCGCGGCTGCTCCGCTTTGTTGTGCGATTTGCTCGAGCCGCCGGTTAAGTCCGGCTTGCTGTATCCGGCTGCCAAGCAGAAGGGACTGGACTTGGGGATCTTTCGCCAGCACCAGCGGGACCAGACTGAATTTGTCGAGTTCGCTTTCTAGCCCTGCCGCAAAAATCGCCGCTTCGTTTTGAGCAACTCGTTCCGCTTCATCGAGCGCCGAAGCCCGCAAGGTGCGATCGATAACCACAAGACCCAAACCTGCAATCAGCAGAAGACCCGCCGCTAAGATCACGGCCAAATAGCGCCGACCCGGCGCGGGGGTGGGGGGCAATTTAAAAATCATTCTATGGCCACCATTTGTCTGGAAATCCGCAAAAATTGCAAGAATTTTGTCTGGAAAATCAGAATAAATGAGCGGTGGATATCATCATCTTTTTGTTATTTATAAATTAAATCATAACTTCAAATTCCGTTGTGCTTGGCTGCATTGAGCTTATTTTGTCGAAAACCGGGGAGAAAATCCGGATAGGGAGCAGGAAAAAATGCAGGCCGCGACGCCTACAACTGGTGCATCAGAACCCCGCATTCGGTTGCCACTTTATCGCAAGCTTTATGTGCAGGTGCTGGCGGCGATCTGCCTTGGCGCGCTGTTGGGCCACCTCTATCCGGATATTGGCTCTGCGCTGAAGCCTCTGGGCGATGGTTTCATTAAATTGGTGAAAATGATTATCGCCCCGGTGATTTTTCTCACTGTTGCCACCGGCATTTCCGGCATGCGCAATTTGTCCGCGGTCGGCAGTGTTGCGGGAAAGGCGTTTGCTTATTTTCTTTTCTTTTCCACTCTGGCGCTCATCATCGGGCTTGTCGTCGGCAATATCGTGCAGCCGGGCGCGGGTCTGGGGATTGATCCTGCGACGCTGGATGCCAGTAAAGTTGAAGGTTATGCCAGCACGGCAAAAGACCAGACCATTACGGCCTTTCTGCTGAACATCATTCCGACGACATTGTTTAGCGCAATGACCGAGGGCAATATCCTTCAGGTCCTCCTGGTCGCGATCCTGACTGGGTTGGCGCTAGCGGCCACGCGCCCGCACAGTGACCTAGTGCTTGATGTTCTCTCCTCGCTCAACGAGGTGATCTTCAAGCTCGTGCACATGTTGATGAAACTTGCACCGATCGGGGCATTCGGCGCGATTGCTTTCACTATTGGTGAATTTGGGATTGCCTCACTGGCGAACCTCGCCGCTTTGGTTGCGACCTTTTATCTCACATCGCTGCTCTTTGTGATCGTTGTTCTTGGCCTCGTTGGCTATTTTGCGGGTTTTTCGATTTTCAAGTTGATCCGATACCTGCGCGAGGAACTGCTGCTGGTGCTAGGCACATCCTCGTCGGAAGCGGCGCTGCCTAGCTTGATGGAAAAGATGGAAATCGCGGGGGCTCGCAAAAGCGTGGTCGGTCTGGTGGTGCCAACAGGTTATTCCTTCAATCTAGACGGCACCAATATTTATATGACTCTCGCCGCTTTGTTCATAGCGCAGGCGGTCGGCATAGACCTTTCTATGTCCGAACAATTGGCATTGGTGTTGGTTGCAATGATCAGTTCTAAAGGCGCAGCAGGAGTGACAGGCGCTGGGTTTGTAATCTTGGCGACAACCTTGTCGGTTGTCCCATCGGTTCCAGTCGCAGGCATGGCGCTGATCCTTGGGATCGACCGCTTTATGAGCGAGTGCCGGGCACTGACCAACTTCATCGGCAATGCTGTTGCAACGATTGTCGTCGCCCGTTGGGAAGGGGCGCTGGATACTGATCGTTTGGCGGCTGCAATGGCGGGAAGGCCGATGCCGCTGCCGGAGGATGACATCGAACGTCATGAACGCAGCGGCCCGCACAGCGAGGCTTTGGTCGCTGCAATGGGCAAAACTCTATGATCGGACGTCGCACCTTGCTCGGTAACCTTGCCCTGCTGACGGCGATCGGTGCTTTGGAACTTGGCACTGCAGCGCCTGCATTAGCGGAGGCGTGGGAGGAGATCCCTTTATGGCCCGGCAAACCACCAGGGCAGGGCGGACCAACTGGACCCGAAAAACTGGGGATTGAAGGCGCAGGATTTGGTGCGCTTTCGAATATTTCTACCCCGCGCATGCGCGTCTATCGTCCGGCCAACCCTAATGGCGCGGCTGTTTTAGTGTGCGGCGGTGGCGGCTATTTCCGGATTCAGTTGTGGAAAGAAAGCACGCCCATTGCACGCTGGCTGCAGCAGCGTGGCTTTACCGTGTTTGAACTGATTTACCGTCTGCCGAATGATGGATGGGAGGCAACCGCGCCGTTCATGGATGCTCAGCGCGCAATGCGCATCATTCGTACCAAAGCTTCCGAGTTCAGCATCGACCCAAAGCAAATTGGTGTCATGGGTTTCTCGGCCGGCGGCCATCTGGCCGGTTTCACCGCCTTACAGCCGCAACGCCGGCTCTATGAAGGCGCCGACCGCTATGAGAAAGCCAGCGCCAGACCGGATTTCTCGGTGCTGCTGTTTCCGGTCGTTTCGCTGCGAAAGCCCTATGACACGACCCGTACCCGTCGTGAAATTGTCGGCAACACCGCGGATGTCGAGGCAGAGACCGCCTGGTCGCTTGACACTTATGCCAGCGCCGATGCTCCGCCGACGATCATTTTTGCGTCAGCGGACGACAAGATTACGCCTCCCGGGCATGGAATTTTATTGTTTGAAAAACTAAATGCCTCGGGTGCGTCGGCAGAGTTGCACCTGTTTCGCGATGGCGGGCACGGATGGGGCCTTGGCAACCCGGACCAGATTTTGAGCCAATGGCCGGAAATGTTCCGGAAATGGTTTGATTCCATAAAAACACTATAAAACAATCAGGGAGTATGATGATGACAACCAAGATGTACCTGAAGCTGGCATTGCTAAGCAGTACAGGGTTGATGGCTGCAACAGCCGTGCATGCGCAGGACGCAGCAGCCACGCCGGTAGCTGCGGCAACCGCAGCCGCCCAGTCCACAGAGGAAGCCGAGCCGGCTATTGTCGTCATCGGTTCTCAAATCCAGGGCGCGCAAATCAATGACGTCCTGCCAGTGACCGTTCTTGATGAGCAGCAGATTGAGAATACCGGTGCCTCATCGGGCGACGAACTGTTCCGCTCGATTCCGCAGGCCGGAACGGTGGCCTTCAATGAACAGAATGCGACGACGCAGAATAACGTCCGCGGCGATGTCGGTTCGGTCAATCTGCGCGATCTGGGTACTGGCAACACCCTGTTGCTGATCAATGGCCGGCGTATGAACTTGCATCCCGGTTTCCAGACAGAGTTGCTGGTTCCGGTGGTCAGCCCTGACACCAACGAGATTGCGCCTGGCAGCGTGCGCCGGATAGAGGTTCTGCGCGATGGTGCGTCAGCGATCTACGGTGCCGATGCTGTCGCGGGTGTAATCAACACCGTGCTCAAGGGCAATATGAATGGCGGCTTTGTGGAGGCAGACTGGCGCGCGTCGGATGGCACCAGTCTTTACAGCTACCGGATTTCCGGTGGCCTCGGTTTAGATTTTGGCGGTGGTCGCGGCAACCTGACGCTCTATGGCGGATATTTCCATGAAAATGGCCTTGGCGCATCGGCACGCGACTATTCGCGCGATGATGACCGTCTGGCGCTTGTGGCGAACACCGATTTCGCCGGTGATGCCTCGTTCAACAACCGTAACACTTTTGGTCCCTTCGGCCAGTTCGACATCCAGGCGCCCACGAACCGCACGCCGATCGGCGATGACGATTTCTATCTCCAGCCCAGCACATTCACCGGTTGCCGTATGGATTTCCGCAACGGCATCTGCGCCCGCAATGGCGAGACGCCGACAACGGCGGTGCGCTACAACACCATTTTCGGTAACACGCTAATCAGCCGCAAGACGCGTTACAATGCGATGGCGTTGCTGAACTATGATCTGACGGACGACGTCGAAGCCTATTTTGAGGGCAGCTATTATCGTTCGGAAAACAAGCGTGCCAATGATGCGTCTGCGATTCTGAGTGCGGTGCCGGTTGGTATTTCACGCACGGCCTATTGGAACCCCTTTGGCCCCACGACATTGACGAGTGGTGCGGTTAATCCCAATCGACTGCCCGGCACCACCATTCCGACAACCGGCGCCGACCTTATCATGGAACGGTACCGTTTCGTCGATGCCGGCAATCGCGACGTATTTGTCGACAAGGATTCGTTCCGTTTGGTTGGCGGCCTGCGCGGCAGTTTTGGCGCATGGGATTTCGACACGGGCTTTGTCTATTCGGAAGCGCGCGTGACAGATCTTGAAACCAATCGCGTTTCACTCACCGCCATGCAGCAGTCGATCAACCGCACGACGCCTGATGCCTATAATCCGTTCAACGGGGGTTGCCTCGACGATCCGGGGCAGGGCGATTGCACGCCCAATCCGGCATCCGTCATCGACACATTCCGCATCAACGTTTCCCGCGACGGCGGCACGACGCTGGCGCTGGCAGACTTCAAGGTCAGCCGCGATGACCTGATTTCGCTTCCGGGCGGGAACCTCGGCATTGCAACCGGCGTCGAATGGCGCCGTGAAACCTTTTTTGATGATCGTGACGACCGGCTTGATGGCACGATCACCTTCACCGACAGCGTTACCGGAGTGTTCAACGGCAGTGACGTGGCCGGCACCAGCCCGTCACCCGATACAGATGGAACGCGTGAGGTCTATTCGGCTTTTGCCGAATTGTTCGTGCCGGTCGTAAGCCGTGACATGAACATTCCTCTGGTCGAGGAGTTCAACATCCAGATGGCCGGGCGGATCGAGCGTTTCAATGACATCAAGGCTACCGCCATGGTACCGCGCGTCGCAGCATCATGGACCACGATCCCCGGGATCACGGTTCGCGGCGCATGGTCGCAAGGTTTCCGCGCGCCCAATCTGGTGCAGGTCAATGATGATGGCACTACCCGGTCCAACACACGGGACGATTTCGTGATCTGTCAGGCGCGGGTCGAGAAGGGTCTTCTATCCGGCCTTGATGCTTGCCCCGGTGCAGGTGTAGTCAGCTTCCGATCAGGTGCCAAGGATCTCAAGCCTGAGGATAGCGACAGTATCAACCTTGGCGTCGTGCTAGAGCCGGGTTTCATTCCGGGTCTGACGCTGACGGCGGACTATTGGCGTGTCAAACAGACCGAATTGGTTGGCACTTTCGGCGACGATAATGCCATTGCACTCGACCTGCTCCGCCGGCTGAGCGGCAGCACCAATCCTAACGTCATTCGCGCCACGCCGACTGCTGACGACATTGCGCTGTTCACCGGAACGCGCCTTACCCCTGCCGGTGCAATCGTCCGGGTACTCGATCCTTATCTGAACCTCGACAGCCGCGTTTCAAAAGGCTGGGATTTCGGATTGTTCTACAATGTGCCGGAATTTGGTCTGGGTCAGTTTCGTGTTCGGTTGAATGCCGCAAGACTGAAAAGCTTTGTTCAATCGGCCAGCACTGACGGTGAAGAATTGCTCGCCGGCATCGCTGCAGGTAAGCTGCCTGCCGACGTCACTATTGGCGGATTGGGCGAACTGCTCGAGATTGATGGCCGCCCGAAATGGCGCATGAGCGGATCGATCAATTGGGAAAGCGGGCCAGTTGAAGTCGGTCTCTTCGGCCAATATACCGGCAAGGTATGGGACACCAGCGTGGTCCGCGATGTTTTGCTGGTTTCGGATGATCCAAATGCCAACTTCTACCGGGTTAACGATCAGTTCCTGACCAACCTGTCGATATCCTACACGATCAATAATGATACGGGCCTGGACGGAACACGCTTGCGCTTTGCGATCAACAATCTGTTCGACAAGGATCCGCCGCTCGCAGACGAAACCTATGGTTTCTACAGCGAACTGTACACCGCGCGCGGACGGGTATTTCACGTCGAACTTCGCAAGAAGTTCTGAGATGGGGCGGCGGACAGGATCATGGGGAATGTTCGCCGCACTTATCGTGGGCGGGGTAGGGGCGAATGCATTTGCACAAGCACCTGACTCCCCGCCCGCGCGATTTTCCAAACCAGCCCTGACGGGATGCCATACGACACAGGGAAGCGTCCATTTCGACTTTGAAGGCGCATCACGATCAACCTGCTATGTAGAGGATGATCGGACGATCTCGATCATGGTCGTTCCCGAACATCTACCCCCTATCAATCCAAGCCCTTGGTACGCCTTCCGCTACAAAGCAGCCGAAGGTGCCAAGTTGACTGTCAATGTGCGTTATCTCGGGGCTCGTCACCGCTATACACCAAAATGGTATGGTAGGGGTGACCCCGCCTCGCTCTCGGTCGCGGTTGCGAAGGACGGTGGCGGGATTGCAATCACGCTGCCATCGGGAGAGGGGATCGTAAGCGGGCAGCCGCTGGTGACATCCGTCCATTACCAGAAACTGCTGGCAGAGCTTGTGCAGGCCGGAAACGGCAGCACGATCCTTTTGGGTCATTCGCATGACGGGCGCCCTCTCGAGGCAGTGTATCTCGGCAATGCCGATGCCCCTCGACTTGTTGTTCTGCTGGGCAGGCAGCATCCGCCGGAAGTGACGGGGGCAACTGCAATGGATGCCTTTTCGTTGACGATTGCAAAGTTGGTGCGATCAGGCGCAATCGACCGTAGCAGATATCAGTTCCTGATTGTGCCGTTGCTCAATCCTGACGGGGTCGCGCGAGGCCATTGGCGGGCAAATTTGGGGGGTATCGATCTCAACCGGGATTGGGGTACGTTCAGTCAACCGGAGACGCGTGCGGTCGTTGACTGGATACGACGACTTCCGGCTGGCGTGCGACCGGTTCTAATGCTCGATTTCCATTCGACCAACCGCAATCTTTTCTATGTTCAGGGCGATGAGGCCACGCCGCAGGGTAAAGCGTTTCTTGCAGGCTGGTTGGGTACCAAGGAAACCGCTTTTAAGGGCTATCCATTCGAAATTGAACCGCGTGATGCAAACCCCGGTTCCGGCACAACCAAAAATTGGTTCCATGCGACCTACGGCATTCCCGCTTTCACTTATGAGGCTGGGGATAACACCGATGCAGTGGCGATCCGCACCGCGGCCGAAGCGCTTGCGGCCTCCATGATCCCCGCGCTCAGTTCGTCGCTCGGAGACGCTCCGGGCCAATGATCCAGATGGCTAGCAACGGGGCGATCGCCCCTCAAAAGGGAGAGCATTTGATGTATAGGCGCTTGCTCTTCCGTCTCGCAGCTATGCTTGTATGTCTAGGTACGATGTCTGCGGCTTTACCTGCCAGCGCAAAAGATTGCGAGCCTCTTGCCCAAGGATCATCGCGGATTGAATTTTCCGGTTGGTCAGGCCCTAAACTTCCGGTGTTTGTTCACAAGCCGCAAGCAGCAGGCCGGGATAGCCGCATCGTCTTTGTCATGCATGGCGTGTATCGAGACGGCGACCGATATCGTGACGAGTGGCGTGATCTTGCCGAGAAACATGACCTTATAATTGTTGTCCCAACATTTGGCAGGCAGGATTTTCCGACAACAGCTTCCTACAATCTTGGCAATATCGTCGGCAGGAAAGGCCACCACAATCCGCGGTCGCGCTGGTCGTTCGCGGCAATAGAGCCCTTGTTCGACGAGATTGTCTGCCGTGTCGCCGGCAACCAGTGGGGCTATGCACTATATGGTCATTCTGCAGGCGGCCAATTTGTCCACCGTTATGTCGCCTTTGCCGATGCACCCCGATTGCAAGCTGCGGTCGCAGCAAATTCCGGCTGGTATACTATGCCGAATGGCGCAGCCTTCCCTTATGGTTGGGGAGGCGATGCAGCCGGTCTGGTTTCACCCGAAAAGGCGTTTCAGCGGCCTCTGACAATCCTGCTCGGGACAGAGGATAAAGATCGCAACGATCCCAATCTTCGCAAGAATGAACAGGCTGACCAACAGGGGCTAACTCGCTTTGAGCGAGGGCAAGCCTTCCTTTCGGTCGCACGCGATATGGCCGGAGCATCAACTCCATTTGGCTGGAAAATCGCTTATGCTCCAGGGATCGGTCATGACAATGGCGGCATGGCCCCCTTCGCCATTCCTTACCTTGTCGGTCTGGGAAAGCCATAAGCAAGTGTTGAACTCCGGCACAAAGCCGGGGGTGACAAAAGCTTATATCACAATATTGATACTCAGGCAGATCCAGCCATTATGCCACCGCGTCACTCACCGCTATAACATTAGTGACACCGACTTCGCCGTCTGTTTCCGATCACGCGAATAGGCTCCACGCGTATTTGAGCAGTATTGTATTGGCGAATTCCCGCTTCTGAGAGGAACGTATTCCCGGTTACGCCTGTTTTGCTTCTGCAAGAAAACCCGCTTGTACTGGCGGAATTTGCCAAGCCGCAGTCAGCCGGTGGTTTGTAGTCGCAGACCTGCTAGGGATGGCAGCATGACCAAGATCCACAAGCTTTCCGGTATCGTCGACGTCGACGGGTTTCAATATGAGTGGGAGCTGCGGAGCGAGCCGCAGTGGAGCGAGCGTGAAGGCTGGAAAGGCATGACCGTCGCTTTGCTGCGCAAGGACACTCAACGCGGAGCGTTGCTGGAATTCCCTGCGCCGAAACGCTTGATCAAAGGTATGCAACGAGGCCGCCTTCAGATTGGCGACGCAGTTGTAATCAGGGGCATTCAGGCAGCGTTACAAGCCGGATGGGAGCCTTCTTCCCGGGGAAAGCCGATGGTTTTCGAAGTCGATGCTGACGGCAACTAGACCCAGGCCGTCTTGCAGGGGCAGGCCTGCTGCGCGGCCATTTCTCCTTTGGGAGAAGTGACGATGAGGGTTTATTTCAATCGTTCAGCCAATCGGCTGTGATCTCACCCCTATGCCCGTCGGGCGCCAGCGCGGCGCGCAGGGCTTCCAGCAGAGGCGGCAGCGCCTGCGTGAAGGCGTAGGGCGGGTTGACGATAAAAAGGCCCGCGCCGTTATAGATGCCGGGCTGATCGCTATCGTACAGCCAATGCTCGACGCACAGCAATTTCGGGATACCGAGCTTGCGTAATTGCTCCTTCCATCGCCAATGCGTGGCGCGGTCTTTCAGCGGATACCAGATCACCGTCACGCCATGCGACCATTTGCGGTGAGCCGCGGCGAGGGTAGCGGTAATGCGCGCGCGTTCGTCTGTCTGTTCGTATGGCGGATCGACCACAACCACGCCGCGAGGTGTTCGCGGCGGCAGCATCGCCAGCCAGAACTCGTAGGCGTCGCGCTCATGCACAGCGGCGGTTGTGCCGCGCATCACGCCGCGCAGGGCACGGACGTCTTCGGGATGCTTTTCGTTCAAGATTAGCAAGTCCTGCGCGCGCAAAAGCTGCGCCAGAAACCGCGGCGAGCCGGGGTAGAGGTGCGGCTCGGCCGCGGCATTCACCGCTTGCACTGCGGCACGATATTCGTCCAGCAAGGGGTTCGTGTCAGCACAGGCCCGGAGCACGCCCTGCGCGGCCTCACCAGTGCGTCCGGCCTCTTCCCCCTCGAGATCATACAGCCCGCAGCCGGCATGGGTGTCGATCAGGGTCAGCGCGCTCTCTTTGAGCTGCAAGGCCTGCACGAGGGCGATCAGCAGGCTGTGCTTCACGACATCGGCGCTATTGCCGGCATGGAAGGAATGGCGATAATTCACTGCAATTCAAAATCCTGACGATCCGCCTTTGTATGGGCTGCCGGGCGCTCAAGCCGAGCCCGAGGCGGTTGAAGCACCTGATCGGATGCCCTTATAGGGTTGGACGAAAACCTTCAAAGCACTTCTGCGCGCGACCGAAAGCCAGCGTCGGCGATCGGCGCCAGTGGAACTATTGGTGGCGCCCGGCGCTGACCAGACTTTCGCGGTCCCCTGTGCCGAAAGCTCGAGTTTTGCGGCAGTTCCGCTTTGCCATAGTCGACCCGCTAAAACGCGGTATAGAGGTGATGTGATCGCTCAGTTGACAGGATGGCATGACATGGATCTCGATCGAAGTTTCTCCCGCAGGGTCGTCCTGGGAACAATGGCTATGACCTTGACGGTGCCATTCCCGATCACTGCAAAAGGCTTGCGTCAGGCGCATGCCACAACGAGCAAGCTCATATCATATAAGAGCCATGCAGCGGAGCATCCGATCGTGGTCGAAGTGCTACTGCGCGGAAAAGGACCGCTGGTTGTGTTGCTGCCGTCGCTGGGTAGAGGAGCCAGCGATTTCGATGACCTCTCCTCCCGGATAGCGGCGGCTGGGTTCCAGACAGCCGCTATCAATCCGCGCGGAATTGGGAGGAGTGAAGGCCCGGCCGCGCGGTCGCTCGCAGACTATGCCCAAGACGTATTTGAAGTCATCCGGTCCCTGCAATCCGCGCCGGGAATCGGGCCCATTGAGCCAGCCGTATTGATAGGTCACGCCTATGGCAACAGGCTGGCACGGGTGATAGCCTCCCAATATCCCGAAGCGGTATCAAGCCTGATACTGCTGGCTTCTGGGGGGCAAGTTGCGATAGCTCCAGCCATCGCAAAGGCGCTCTACGATGTCTTCGATACCTCCCTCTCTCCCGAAGCACACATAGCGGCAGTCCGCACCGCTTTCTTCGCACCGGGCAACGATCCAGAGGTTTGGCGTGACGGCTGGTATGGCGCGGTTGCGATGCAGCAACAGGCTGCTTTGAAAAATTCGCCCTCCGAAAAATGGAGTGCAGGCGGGCAAGCGCCGATCTACATAATCCAGGCGGCGCAGGATGTATTAGCGCCACCCGCCAATGCCGAAGCGCTGCAAGCACTCCAACCCGCGCGCGTTGAAATCGCCATTCTCGAAAATGCCGGCCACGCAATGTTGCCGGAGCAGCCAGATATGATTGCACAACTCGTCATTGGACGACTTAGCAGAGTTAGAAGTACGAACAGATAGAGTCTGCATTTACAATCTTGAAGTCCCAGCGCTCTTGTTCCGGATCGCCCAAGGAAGCGGAGCTCAGCATGAGTTGACGCGCTGTTTAAAGCGAGAGCAACCGGTCAATTCTTGTGCTGGCATTTGCGATGGCGGGGCAGACATAAAGGATGCTTCGAGGAGACGTCCGCTCACGGCACCTCAATGCAGCGACTGGATCCGCCTAAATCGCTGCACCCCCCAATCATGGCCAAGCCGCACACAAGTGGCTGGAAAACTGCATTGATCAAGCGAACGGCAGCGCCTCAGTCAACCAGCGCTTCATATGCTTCACTTGCCTCAAGCCAGGCAGTTTCGGCGGCTTCTTTGCGGTTCTCTAGTTCGGCCCGACGTTTCATCAACTCGGTCATGGTCAGTTTAGCGAGCGACGGATCGGCAGACTTGGGATCGAACATGGCCTGATCGGTCGCCTTGAGTAGCATGGTCAGCTTTTCCAGCTCTGATTCTGCGCTTTTGGCGCGCTTGCGCATTTGCTGGCCCTTCTCGCGGGCTTCGGCAGCAGCCTTACGCTGCTCCTTCTTGTTGACCGGGCGGTTGTCGGTGTCGCTCTGCGTTTCCTTGCGAGCTGGGGCCGGATCCTTGGCCAGCACGAAGGCGAGGTAATCGTCAATCGAGCCATCAAACTCCCGCGCGGTGCCGCCATCGACCAGCACTAGCCGGTCGGCTGTGGTTTCCAGCATGTGCCGGTCATGGCTGACAATCACCACTGCGCCGGAATAGCCGTTAAGCGCTTGGATCAAGGCCTCGCGCGTGTCGACGTCAAGGTGGTTGGTCGGCTCGTCGAGGATCAATAAATGCGGTGCTTCGCGGGTGATCAAGGCCAGCGCAAGCCGGGCGCGCTCTCCGCCGGAAAGCTTGCCCACCTCGGTTGTGGCCTTAGGGCCAGAAAATCCGAAGCGTCCCAGCTGGGCCCGCACTGAGGCGGGGGTGGCACCCTTCATCAGCACGGTCATGTGCTGAAGCGGGGTTTCGGACCGGTCGAGTTCCTCTACCTGATACTGGGTGAAATAGCCGACGCGCATGCGTCCGCTGGCCGTCATCGCACCATCTATCGGGGCAAGCTGCGCGGCGAGCAGCCGAGCCAGGGTGGTCTTGCCATTGCCATTGCGGCCGAGAAGGGCAATCCGGTCATCGGGATCGATCCGCAGGTTAAGCCGCTGGAGCACGGGTGCCTCGCCATAGCCGACTGCGGCAAGATCGAGCGTAACAAGCGGCGGGCGCAGCTCGTCAGGATCAGGGAAATCGAACTGCAAGGACGGATCGTCGATCATCTCCGCAATCGGTTGCAACTTGGCTAGAGCTTTTGCGCGCGATTGCGCTTGCTTCGCAGTGGATGCCCGTGCCGAATTGCGGGCGACAAAGTCACGCAGCCGTTCGCGCTCGGCTTCCTGTTTTTCGCGGGCCGAAGCGAGATGCGCCTGGCGTTCAGCACGCTGGCGCTCGAAAGCGTCATAACCGCCTGGATAGAGCGTGAGCTTGCCGGATGAGAGGTGGAGGATGTGATCGACCACATTGTTGAGGAAATCGCGCTCATGGCTGACCAGCAGGATCGT
The DNA here is from genome assembly GCA_035196065.1 of Sphingobium sp. Lineage (NCBI taxonomy): Bacteria > Pseudomonadati > Pseudomonadota > Alphaproteobacteria > Sphingomonadales > Sphingobiaceae > Sphingobium > Sphingobium sp. Next base: position 569,588 of record CP136575.1, on the reverse strand, counting down.
GGCCGGGTAAGAGCGCAGGAAATCTTCCAGCCATAGCACGGCTTCAAGGTCGAGGTGGTTAGACGGTTCGTCAAGAAGCAGCAGGTCCGGCTGCGAGAACAGCAGCATGGCCAGGGCAACCCGCATCCGCCAGCCACCCGAGAAACTCTCCAGCGGGCGGTGCTGCGCCGCATCATCAAAACCTAGGCCGACCAGGATACGGGCCGCGCGGCTTGGGGCGGAATGGGCTTCTATGGTTATCAGCCGTTCGTGAATTTCGGCCAGACGGTGCGGATCTTCGGATGTCTCGCTTTCCAGCATCAGCGCCGAGCGTTCGGTATCGGCGGCCAGCACCGTTTCGAACGGGGTGGCGTCGCCGCCTGGCGCTTCCTGCGCGATATAACCTAAGCGGCTGCCCCGCGGCATCGATACTTCGCCGCTATCGGCCTCCAGCATACCGGCAATCACGCGCACAAGTGTGGACTTGCCCGCGCCATTGCGCCCGATCAGCCCGATGCGTCCGCGCGGCGGCAGCTTGGCCGTTGCATCGTCAATGATCGTCCGACCGCCAAGGCGAACCGTAATATTATTCAAGTTGAGCATGCGCGTGCCTAGCAGCATCGTGCGCCAAGCAAAAGCAATGCTTGCTGCAATCAGACGCAATTGAGGGAGGCGGCTGTCTGAACGTTAGTGGATTGTTTCCAATGCTTGGAGCCCACGCCGGCCTGCTGCCCCGCGCGCGAAACACGCTGGCGCCGAATTTCCGGTGCAGCTTTAAGTTCGCCGAATGGCGGTCGTGATCCCGCTGAACCCCGCCCCTGTGCGAAAGTGATTGCCAGCGCCACACCGCGGCCTATGACGGCGGCGTGGCGGGTGAATGGCAATTCTGGATCGATCGCGGCGGAACCTTTACCGACGTGGTGGCCCGCGCGCCCGACGGCCAAGTGCTGACTGCTAAGCTGTTATCAGACAACCCGGCTCGAGCCGAAGATGCGGCAATTGCCGGTATCCGGCAGCTGAGCGGTACCGATGTGGGGGCATTGCCCCCTGCCGCCGTGCGGATGGGCACCACGGTTGCCACCAACGCCCTGCTGGAACGCAAGGGCGAGCCGACCGTCCTCGCCATTACAGGCGGCTTTGGCGATGCGCTGCAGATCGGTACGCAGGAGCGGCCCGAACTGTTCGTGCGCCAGATCGTCCTGTCTGAACCCCCGCACGCCAAGGTGATCGAGATTGCCGAGCGGGTTATGGCCGATGGGACGGTGGTTCAGCCGCTGGATGAGACCGCCACCAGCGCCGCCTTTAAGGCCGCGGTTGCAGAAGGCTTCCGTTCGATCGCAATCGTGCTGATGCATGGCTATCGCTATCCTGCACATGAGGCGCGGCTGGCCGATCTGGCGCGGGTGGCTGGGTTCACGCAAGTCTCGGTAAGTCACGAAGTTGCGCCATTGATCAAGCTGGTCGGGCGCGGGGATACGACGCTGGTCGACGCGTACCTCTCGCCAGTTTTGCGCCGTTATGTTGACCAATTCACCACCGCGCTGGGCCCGGGCAATCGCGCGTTGTTCATGCAGTCGAGCGGGGGACTTGCGGATGGGGCACGGTTCCGGGGCAAGGACGCGATTCTCTCCGGCCCGGCCGGCGGGATCGTCGGCATGGCTCGCACTGCGGAAGCGAGCGGCGCGCCGAAGGTGATTGGTTTCGACATGGGCGGCACCTCGACCGACGTCAGCCATTATGCCGGTCACTTCGAACGCGACAGTGAGGTTCGCGTCGCTAATGTCCGCATTCGCACTCCGATGCTGCGCATCCATACCGTGGCTGCGGGTGGCGGCTCGATCTGTCGGTTCGATGCTGGGCGGCTGGTGGTTGGCCCGCAAAGCGCCGGGGCCGTGCCGGGACCGGCCTGCTATCGGAATGGCGGGCCGCTGACAGTAACCGACTGCAATGTCATGCTCGGCAAGTTGCGGCCGGAGCATTTCCCGCACTTGTTCGGCGCCACGGGCGACCAGCCGATCGACACGAATGTTGTAGCGGAAAAGTTTGCTGAGATGGCAGCGGCGATCAAGGCTGAGACTGGACAGGTCTTTACGGTCGAGGCGTTGGCCGAGGGCTTTATCGCCATTGCCGTCGCCAACATGGCGCATGCGATCAAGCAGATATCGGTCGCGCGCGGACATGACGTGACGGGCTATAGCTTGTCCTGCTTCGGCGGCGCTGGCGGGCAGCATGCCTGCCTGGTAGCCGACGAGCTGGCGATTGACGCGGTGCTTGTCCACCCGCTCGCCGGTGTGCTCTCGGCCTATGGCATGGGTCTTGCCAGCGAAACAGCAGTGCGCGAGCGAACCCTGGCTCAGCCGCTGTCGGCTGGGCTGGATGCGGCGGATACGCTGGCTAGGGAACTTGGGGAGCAGGTCCAGGGCGAGCTGGGAAGCGCCGTCGCAGAAGTCCGCACCAGCCTGTTCCTGCGCCGCGAAGGTTCCGAGAATGCCATCGAACTGCCCCCCGGCGATCCGCAGCAACTGTCAGAGGCCTTCGCCGCAGCCCACCGCGCGCAGTTCGGATATGTTGGCGATGGTGCGTTGGTGATCGACCGGGTGCGGGTCGAAGCGATTGCTGCCGGTGAGGCTTCAGGCATGCTCGACTGGCCGTTGCCTGAAAAGGCCGGCCCGCCGATCGAAACGGTCGACTGCTACCTTGCCGGGTCGGGTCACCCCGTGCCGGTTTATGACCGTACTGCACTGCCCGCCGGGTTCACTGCGCAGGGGCCGCTGATCGTGATTGATCCGCTGGCGACCACTGTGGTCGAGCCGCGCTGGTCGTTGGCGGTCGACGCTGATGGGACCCTGCGGCTAAGCCGCACCGCGCCACGCGCGGCCCTGACCGCCAGCGGGACCGATGCTGATCCCGTCCGCCTCGAAATCTTCAACGGCCTGTTCATGGCGATTGCTGAGGAAATGGGTTCGGCTCTTGCGCGCACCGCCATGTCGGTCAATATTCGCGAGCGGCTCGATTTCTCCTGCGCGATTTTCGATGCGTCTGGGCGTCTGGTTGCCAATGCCCCGCATATGCCGGTCCACCTCGGCTCGATGGGGGAGAGCGTCCAGGCTGTGCTGCGTGAGCGCGCCAGCGGCAGGGATGGCCGGGGCATTCGCCGCGGCGATGCCTATGTTCTCAACGCGCCCTATGCCGGAGGCACGCACTTGCCCGACATCACGGTCGTCATGCCGGTTTTTGTCGGCGCTGGGGATGCGCCCGCCTTCTACGTTGCCGCGCGCGGTCACCATGCCGATGTTGGCGGGATCGCCCCGGGATCGATGCCGCCAAACAGCCGCAATATCGGCGAGGAAGGCGTGCTGCTCGAAAACGTCCTGCTGGTCGACGAGGGCCGCTTCTGTCGTGATGAACTGGCGGCGATGCTTTCCTCTGGCCCTTACCCGGCGCGCAACGTTGATGCGAACCTGGCCGACCTTGCCGCGCAGATCGCCGCCTGCGCGCGGGGGGCGGCAGGCTTGGAGCGCGCATGCGCAGAGCACAGCATCGAGGTGGTCAGCGCCTATATGGGCCATGTCCACGACAATGCAGAGGAGGCCGTGCGGCGCCTGATCGGGCGACTGGAAGACGGAACGTTCCGGTACGAACTGGATAATGGCGCGGTGGTCTGCGTTGCGGTCCGGGTCGACCGTGCAGCGCGGCAGGTAACGATCGATTTTGCCGGAACGAGCGAGCAGCTCCCCGGCAATTTCAACGCGCCCTTCAGCGTGGTCCGCGCGGCGGTGATGTACGTGCTGCGCACCATGATCGACGATCCGATCCCCATGAACGAAGGCTGCCTCGCCCCGGTCACGATCCTGGTGCCCGAAGGATCCATGCTGCGCCCGCGCTATCCGGCAGCTGTAGTGGCCGGCAATGTCGAGACCAGCCAGGTTGTAACGGATGCGCTGTTTGGAGCTTTCGGGGCGATGGCGGCGGCGCAGGGGACGATGAACAACCTGACCTTCGGCAATGATCGCTACCAATATTACGAAACCATCGCCGGTGGTTCTGGCGCGGGGCCCGATTTCGACGGGACCAGCGTAGTCCAGACCCATATGACCAACAGCCGGCTGACCGATCCCGAAGTGCTCGAAACGCGCTTCCCGGTAATGCTTGAAAAATTCGCCATAAGACATGGTTCGGGTGGCGCGGGGCGGCAACGCGGCGGTGACGGGGCGCTGCGGCGGCTGCGCTTTCTGGAGCCGATGGAGGCCGGGATGTTGGCCAATCGCCGCCGCGTACCGCCATTCGGTTTGGCCGGCGGGGCGCCCGGAGCGCTCGGCGCAACGTGGGTTGAGCGAACGTCAGGCAAGATTGAGGTTCTTGATTCCACCGCATCTGTGGAGATGGAACCGGGTGATGTGATGGTGGTCGAAACGCCGGGCGGGGGAGGCTATGGATGAGCGAGATGTGGGTACTTTCGGGCATTGCGGTGATGGTGCTGGGCTTCGTGCTTCGCTTCAATCCGCTGCTGGTCGTGGTGGCGGCTGCAGCCGTCACGGGCATTACCGCCGGGCTCGATCTTCATGCGATCGTTTCCGCTTTCGGCAAGGCTTTTAACGACACCCGCTATGTAACTGTGGTCTGGATCGTATTGCCGGTCATCGGGCTCCTCGAGGCGTATGGATTGCAGGAACGCGCGCGCGGCCTGATCGCCAGTCTAAAGGGTGCGACGACCGGCCGGTTGTTGACCGGTTACCTGCTGATCCGCCAGATCTCCTCGGCGCTGGGGCTGACTTCGGTGGCGGGCCATGCCCAGACCGTCCGGCCGCTGGTCGCGCCGATGGCCGAGGCTGCAGCCGAAGGGCAGACAGAGTTGACCGAAGACGACCGCGACCAAGTGAAGGCCATGTCGGCCGCGACCGATAATGTCGGCCTGTTCTTTGGCGAGGATATCTTCATCGCGATCGGCTCGATCCTGTTGATGGTCGGCTTCCTTGAACAACAGGGCATCATCCTCTCACCGTTCCAGCTCTCGGTCTGGGCAATCCCAACCGCGATAGCCGCCTTCTTGATCCACGGTTTTCGGCTCTGGCAGCTCGACCGGCGACTTGGCCGGAAGGAGGCCGAACAATGATCGGCCTACCCTTCGTCTACACCTTAGCGGGGCTGACCTTCCTTGCTTTCGCTATGCTTTCGCTGCGCGATGCGACGAATCCGAAGCGCTGGGGTAACGGGGCTTTTTGGGGCCTCCTTGCTTTGTCTATGCTGGCGGGCGACCGACTGAGTGACTTTACCAACGGCCTATTGGTTCTGGCTCTGGTCGCCATTGCCGGCACCGGGCAGCTAGGCCGGGGCGGCGGCGGTACTATGCTCGAGATCCGGGCTGAGCGGGCCACGGGTTATGGCAACCGCCTGTTCCTTCTGGCGCTGGTGATCCCGGCGACGGCGTTGGCCGGTACGTTCGGGTTCGAGCATCTGCCGGGGCTGGTCAATCCCAAGCAGGTGACGCTGGTCAGCCTCGCGTTCGGCGCAATGCTAGCGCTACTGATCGGGTTTGCCTGGCTGCGCCCCCATCCGGCTGCACCTTTGCAGGAAGGGCGGCGCTTGATGGATTCGGTGGGCTGGGCGGCGATCCTGCCGCAGATGCTGGCCAGTCTTGGCGCGGTCTTCGCACTGGCTGGCGTGGGTGACGTAGTCGGGCAGTTGATGTCCAGCGTGATCCCGGATGGCAGCCTGATCGGCGCAGTGATCGCCTTCACATTGGGCATGGCGCTGTTCACGATGGTTATGGGCAATGCGTTCGCCGCCTTCCCGGTCATGGCCGCAGCGATCGCCGTGCCACTGCTGATCAGGCAGTATGGCGGCGATCCCGCCGTGATCTGCGCTATCGGCATGCTTGCCGGTTTCTGCGGCACGTTGATGACGCCGATGGCAGCAAACTTCAACATCGTCCCTGCCGCCCTGCTTGAGTTGAAAGACCGAAATGCCGTGGTCCGAGTCCAGATTGGAACGGCGCTGCCATTGCTGGTGGTCAATACCCTCTTCATCTGGTGGTTTGCTTTCTGATGACGCACCTCACTGCCGAATATGCTGCGCGTTTCATGGGTCTGACCCTAGGGCACCTGACCCGCGAGTTTCCGCACAAGCTGGATCATGTGATGGAAGCGCCGGAGGATGCCCGCACCCCCCGCGAACTGCACCCGATCTTCTTTGGCAGTTTCGATTGGCACTCCTGTGTCCATGGCTGGTGGCAGGTACTGCGCCTCGCGCGGCTTTATCCGGATCTGCCCGAAGCGGCGCGGGTACATGCGCTAGCCGAGGAGATGCTCACAGCAGAGAATTTCGCGGTCGAAACTGCCTATCTCGCACGCCCTTCATCGCGCGGGTTTGAGCGGCCTTATGGCTGGGCTTGGGCCTTGGCGCTCCATGCAGAAATGGTGCGGCATGATCGCCCTTGGTCCCGCTATGCCGATGCCTTTGCCGCCGCCTTTGCGCAGCGGTTCCGCCAGTTCCTACCGCTCCAGACATATCCGATACGTGTTGGCACGCATTATTCATCGGCTTTCGCTCTTACCCTAGCGCGCGATTGGGCGCTGGAACATGATGCCGCGCTTACCAGCCTTATCGATACCCGCGCCAAGGACTGGTTCAGCGAGGACCGTGATTGCCAAGCATGGGAGCCGGGCGGCGACGAGTTTCTCTCCTCCGCGCTGACCGAAGCCCTATTGATGTGCCAGGTGCTGGGCGACGGGTTCGCCAGATGGTTTGATCACTTCCTGCCGGCCGCTGCTGAAGGGCTTCCCGCCACCTTGTTCACGCCTGCGACTGTCTCTGACCGCAGCGACGGCAAGATTGCGCATCTCGACGGCCTCAATCTCAGTCGCGCCTGGTGCTGGCGCCGGATCGCAGCAGCGCTACCAGAGGGGCACCCTGTACGCGAACCTGCGCTTGCAACTGCGCAGCGGCACCTCGATGCGGCCATGCCGCACCTGGGCGACGATTATATGGGCGAACATTGGTTGGCCACTTTCGCCCTGCTGGCGCTTGAGCAGGGTTAAGGGCACTGTCAGAGTAAACGCACCGGCAAGGCGGAGAGCACTGGCGCGACGGCCAGTTTTCCGGAATAGGGAGAAGCCCAAAATCCGGCTGATCTTCATGATTAAAGCTGACAGAATGAACCCCCAAGGATGCAGTTCTGGGGGTGGGTGATTGAGCATCTGGGCTGGTGCCGAATTTCCGAGGCGAACATCGGGCCTAACCGGTTTCACCAAAACCTGACCGTCGCGTGGCAGATGTTGATCCCGCGCCCGAACATAAGGTCTTCGACGTTCCGCAGGCTGAGCGGGAACCGCGCATATATCATGACGACCAGACGAAGGATCTCGGGCGAGGAGTTAAAGTAGCGGAACGGTTTATCGGGCTTGCTTATCCACCGGATTTGTCGCCGCCGCCGCTCACAGGCAATTTTGCTCTGACAATGCCTTTCTGTTGTATCGCACCAAAAATCTAGTGCCGATCCCGGTGACCTTGGGTTTAGTCGGCAATGAAGTAATCAAGTGATCCGTCTTCCTGGATGATGGGGTGGTCCTGGAACGAGGCGAAGAGGAAATGATCAGGGCCTGACACAACATTATGGATTAGGCCGGCAGGGAAAACGGCTTTGTCGGCCTTGGCCAATTGTAGCCGTTGGTCTCCGACCATGGCTGTGCCGGAACCATCGACGCCATATACATGCGCAGTGGACAGCTTGTGAAAATGCGCGCCCAGTTCGCGCGCAGGTTCCAACAGGAAAAGATCGATATGGCGGTGGCTGGCTGGCAGCTTCTCCGACATTTCTTCGGCGATGGCCACCGTGATCACTGTCGAACCATTGGGTGCCTTTTGAGCCTGCGCGCCTGCAAAAGGCATCACTGTGGCAAAGGATAAATCTCCACGGCAAATCTCGCCGGCGTGCCGTTCGAACAGATTGAGGATGTGGCTGATCGCAATTTCGTCCATCATGTCACCGTAAAGCTGGCAGTGTATCGGTAAAGCCGAAACGTCTCACATCGTTGATCTTGGTCGCATAGCCATGTCCGGGGACCTTTAAACGCCATTTTCATACGCGCATTGATCGCTAGCATGCGACAGTCCGCGATGCTAAAGATTTGTCTCACAATGTAAAATGACCATCTTGGGAGCGACCAGGTGAATGTCGAGAGCAAGTTATCAAGACGCAATGTTTTGCAGTTTGGATCGGCTGCCGCAGTGACAGGATGTGCAACGCCGGCGCTTGTCGATGTTGGGATCGCAAAAGCGACGAGCCTGGGGTTGGTCGATTATTTGAAATCTTCGCCTGAAGGATGGTCCATACATAGTTTTGCCAATTGGATTGGCGCTGCCAACGCCTTCAAGGAGGGCGATGCCATTATCGGCGTTGCGGCGAAAGACGATGAGCATCGGAAGGTGGCGCGCATGCTTCTGGCAAACACGCGGCTTTACCAGATCGATGCCAATCCGATTTTTAGCGACGATCTGCATCGGGCAATCATCTCCAGCATAGATGAGACCGTGGCCGCCACGTTGCGAGATTGGACTCTCGGCGCATTACGCCACTACCTGCTTGCAAAAGACGAAGCTGACATAAAGGCAATCATGCCGGGCCTTTCCAGTGATGTCATCGGTTGCGTGGTCAAGTTACTGTCTGATGAAGAGTTGACCGCCATTGCGTCCACAATCTTCAATCCTTTGCCGGGTTCAAATATCGGTGAACGGGGGTATCTCGGTGCGCGGATCCAGCCCAATTCCCCGACCGACAATATTGACGACATTGCTTGGCAGGTCTTCAACGGCTTTGCTTATGGCGTTGGTGATGTGGTGATCGGGACCAACCCGGTCAGCAGTGAACCGGAAAGTGTTCATGCGATCGAAGTTGCGCTGAAAGACATTGTCGACACCTTCGGGCTTTCGGATGTTTTGCCGCATTGCGTTCTTGCGCATATCGACGTCCAGGCTGAGGTTGAGAAAAAGTGGCCAAGCTCAACCGCCTTGTGGTTTCAGAGCATCGCTGGCAGCGACGCGGCTAACAAGACCTTCGATTTGTCACTCGACCGCTTGGTTGCACATGCCGACCAGCGGCAGGGCAAGTTCGCCATGTATTTTGAAACCGGGCAGGGGGCAGATTTTACCAACGGACACGGCCAGTCGATGGACATGGTCCTGCATGAATCGCGCAAATATGGATTGGCGCGCTTTTTGTCGCTGCGGATTGCCGCAGCAAATGGACGGCGTCCTTGGCTGCATGTGAACGATGTCGCAGGCTTTATCGGGCCAGAAGTATTCCGCAATCGGGATCAATTGGTGCGCTGTTGCCTAGAAGATCTCGTCATGGGCAAGCTGCACGGCCTGTGCATCGGGCTTGACGTCTGCTCGACGCTTCACATGGATGTCAGCCTCGACGATCTCGATTACTGCCTTGAGCGCGTGGCGCCAGCCAATCCTGCCTATTTGATGGCATTGCCAACCAAAATTGATCCGATGCTCGGTTATCTGACGACCGGCTTTCAGGATCATGTTCGGCTCAGGCGCAAGTTCGATTTCAAGATCAGCGAGCCGATGCATCATTTTTTCCGTAAACTTGCGGTGGTCGACGATGCTGGAGCGCCCGCCGAAAACTTTGGGAAACCTGAACAGATCTACGTCGAATATCGGCGACGCAAAGGCGACAACCGGCCCGAACGGGATATATTGGCCGAGGCAGAACAGAAAATGGACGCCGTTCGAGGGCGCGGACTTTTCTTGGCGCAAGGCCATGGCGAATTGCCTGAGGACCTTGAGCCTGCAATCGCACAGGAAATCCACACCATCTATGAGCGGTCCCGCAAGAGCATTTGGGCGGATTTCGATGCTGCCTTTCTGCCTTCGCTGGCCGATGTGATCATCGCCGAAACCAAGGCGCGCGATCGGCGCGATTATATTCTGCATCCCGAATTGGGCGAGACGCCGTCTGAAGCGACCGTTGCACAGTTGACCGAATGGCGCGGCCGGGGAGCGGGATCGTTCGATATCCAGATTGTCCTGAGTGATGGGCTGAATGCGATAGCGATCATGGATGATCCCGTTCGCAATACTTTCCTGCAGGCTTTGGCGCGGGGCCTTAAACAGAATGGGCTCTCGGTTGCGCCAAACATCATTGCATTTGAACGAGGCAGGGTGCGCGCCGGTTATAAAGCTGGCGAAATACTGTTTTCCGGTAGCAGTGGACGCAAGGCAATAATCCATGTGATCGGCGAACGTCCGGGGTCAGGCCATGATTGCTTTTCGGCTTATATGACCGTCGCTGATGGTCAGCTTTGGTCGCAATCGGGTGGTGTTGACCATGATGTTACCCGGGTTGTTTCCGGAATTTCCGCAACTGCACTCGCCCCAGAGACCGGCGCACGCGATTGCACCCGTATCTTCCTTGAAATGTGGCAGAAAGCCGGTGCGCGATGATCAACTGGGCCCGAAATGGCAGCATGCAGTGCTGCGCAGTGAGTGCTGCCATCCTCTTTGCCGCTCTGACCTTGCCGCATGATATGGCGAAGGCCGCTGCAGTATCGACGGATGACGCGGCTCTTACTCAAACGGCACCGCCAGTACCCGCCTATCCGGCGGTCAGGCTGCTCGATACGAAAACCGATATTCTAGGCGCGCCCTTTGCCTATCCAGAAGGCGATGCGAGGCTGATCTCGGAGATCATTATGCTTGCTCCGGGTGAGGAAGGCCCGCTGCACCGCCATCTGGTCCCGATGTTCGCCTATTTGCTAGAGGGCGAATTGACCGTCAATTATGGCGTACAGGGCACACGGAGTTACAAGGCCGGAGATGCGCTAGTCGAAGCGATTGGCGTGCGCCATCGGGGCTTGAATGCCGGCGCGACGCCCGTGAAACTCCTTGTCGTCTATATGGCTGCCAATGATGGGCCCCTTGTCGAGCGCTGAGGCTCCGATACTGCCAAAGTGACGCCTGTCTGGCTTGGTGCAAAATCCCAAAACTGCAACGATGGCCCAGCCTGAAGACGAGGGGCGGGTTGGTAGAAGATACTGGGGGGACTGTTGCTGATGGAGTTGGGGTTGGCGGAGATCGGCCTTGTGCTCGCCGCTGGTTTTGATAGCGGAAGCGGGTCACCTTGCATGGCAGTTTGCGACTACACCGGCGGCATAAGGTCGCGCGCGTTCGAACTTACGGCCCGCAAAGGCTAATATGGTCAACCAAATTCAAGCGACATGGCGCCAAAGATAGACGGCATATTCTCCTCTGGCCTTCCGCCGAAATACATGCGGCGACAGCCGAAGTTGGCTTCGAGACCAAATGATTTTGCCAGCGCGACGCCATCCTGATTCGGGCTCGGCACATCGATTTGCACTTGCGTGCCATCGAGCCGTTCGACCAAGTTGGCCAGCAATCCTTGCGCGATCCGGGCATCGTCTGCGACTAATGGGCCGATCTTGAAACCGTTTTCGGCTGGGCGTGCCAGACCAAATCCCACCAAAACGCCGTCCTGAAATGTCGCTGCCGTCATGATCTCCGGTTGCGACAACCAGGATGCGAGCAGGGCGCTTCTATCATAGGGTGCCCGGTCACGATCATAAGCCAGCAATATGTCGTTTGAAACAGGGGCGTGAACGGGCATCGGCGCATGGCCGGTTCTTGCAATGGCCCCGCTCGCCACGCCCTGATATCGCACGGTTTCATAGGCTGGTTCAAAACCGCCGGCCGCGTAAAAACTCTCCATCGGGAACACGCCGTCCATTCCGATGACCGCATCAGGCGCAAGCCGGGCACGCAAGAGTTGCAAGCGCGTGTGCCATAACCGCCGGCCGAGACCATATCCGCGAAACGCTTCGTTGACGATGAACAGGCCCATGAATCCGAAAGACGGAGTGTGGCGGAAGATGCTGCCGCCTGCGATCATGGTGCCGCGGTATCGAAGCGCGATAAAGGCATCCGGATCGCATTTCCATGCGCATTCAAGATCGCTTCGGCCGGGATTCCAGCCCTCGCTCGAAGCAAGGGCAAATATCTGCTTAGCCTCTGCGAAGGTCATTTGCCCGATTTCCGACGTCGCGAGCATGTCCGCTATATCGATATCCATCATTCCCCCCGATTGCGCGCGCCGTCGCCGTCTTCGATCGGGGCTAAGGCCGGTCCAGCCGCCAACAAAGGAAAAATGCCGCCATATTGGCAGGGTGTCTGCTCGCCAATTGCACAGCCTTGGGCCATCATAGCCGTGAGGGGTTTTGTCAGAGCAAAATTGCTCGTGGGATGAGCCGCCGATAAATTGGTTGGTTGAGCACATTAGATAACCCGTGCCGTTACTTCAATTTATCCTCTGAGGTGATCCGTCTTGTGGTGATGATATATGTACGATTGCCCCTGCCCTATCCGGGCCGAACGGACAGAGGTTGCGATTGGTCTGACGGCACCGACCGGAACATTTGCACTTACTTCCGGTTCAATGGACATGAATACCGCCCGGCTCGTGCCATGGGGTCATGCCAATCGAGGCAGTTGCTATGTTGAGGGCGCTTATTCTGGTCCTTATTGCTGGACTGGTCCTGTGGGGAGTAATGTCGATGGCCACTAAAGAGCCGCCTTTCACCGTCGAGTTTTCCGAGCGAGATTTTGAAATACGCGACTATCCGGCACAGGCCATCGCCGAAGTCTTGGTGAGCGGTGAACGCAAGGAAGCGGCAAGCAAGGGGTTTCGCTTGCTTGCCGGCTACATCTTCGGCGCCAACACCCGCACGCAAAGCATCGCGATGACAGCTCCGGTAACCCAGCAGGCGGCAACAAACGAGAAGATCGCCATGACCGCACCAGTCATTCAGTCGGGTGGTGACGGTAATTGGGTGATCCGCTTCATCATGCCTGAGGGCGCCACCTTGGATAGCTTGCCGCAGCCCAATGATCCGAAAGTCCGGCTTCGCATGCTCGCGCCGCAGCGCATGGCCGTGGCCCGCTTTAGCGGTTTCGCCCGCGAAGAGGCTGTCGCTTCCAACACAGCCGCGCTGCAAAGCTTCATCGTCGCACAGGATTTGCAGGTAATCGGCGCGCCGGTATTAGCCCAGTACAACCCGCCCTGGACTTTGTGGTTTCTGCGCCGGAACGAAGTGATGATACCGGTGGCGCGGTGACTTGGCAAAGCAAGGGGCTTTGTCCGCGCTTTGCATCAACGCTCAGGAACGGACGATCCGGCCATCAAGCAGCTCGATCCGGCGCTGGCAGCGCGATGCGATATATTCATCATGGGTCGAAATCAGAAAGCTGCTGCCCATCGTTTGATTGATGGTGTGAATCAGGTCCATCACGTGATCGGCCGATTCCCTATCAAGATTGCCGGTCGGTTCATCGGCCAGAACCAGCGTCGGATTGTTGATCAGCGCACGCGCCACGGCAACGCGCTGGCGTTGGCCACCGGACATTGCCGCAGGGCGGAAATTTCGGCGATCCGACAGACCGACAGCGTCAAGCAATTCACTCGCCCGTTGGCGCATCGCCCCGGTTTCATGCCCTGCAGCACAGGCGGCTGGCATCATCACATTTTCCAGCGCGGAAAGATCTGGCAGCAAGTGGTGGAACTGGAAAACAAAACCCAGATTCTTGCTTCGGAACTCGGTGCGCTGGGCTTCGCTGGCATGCATCAAGTCCACCCCCAGCATTTCGTGTGTGCCACCGCTCGCGCGCATCAAGGTGCCCAAAATGGTCAGCAAAGTGCTCTTGCCTGAGCCTGAGGGGCCAAGCAGGGCCGCCATCTCGCCCGCTTCCATGGAAAGGTCTATGTCTTTCAGAACATGTACCTGGGTTTCGCCTTCGCCAAAATCTTTGATCAGCCCGATTACAGACAGGATCAGCGACTTGGTCATGCCCCGATCGCTTCAACCGGATCGATCCGTGACGCACGGCGTGCGGGCAGGATCGACGCAAGCGTTGCGGCAAGCGTGGTCAGCGCAATCGCCAGCAGGAAATCACCCTGCTAGCGGTCGATCGGCAGGGCACCGCTTTTCACAGCACTTACCGGTGGGAGCGGCAACAATGCGAGCCATGCGGCCAAAGCCCCGACCAGCGCACCGACAAGGCCGATCAAGGTTCCTTCAAGAACGTAGATCGTTACCACCAGGCTGCGGCTGGCGCCCATCGCCCGCATGATCCCGATCTCCGCCTGTCGCCGAACGATCGAGAGCAACATGGCGCTGGCAATGCCGACGATGATCGTAACCAGTGAGAATGCCTTGATGATCGTGCCGGTGCGCGCCTGCGCATCAAGGCCTTCGAAAAGCTGCTGGTTGTCTTCGGTCCAGGGCGTAGCTTTGAGGCCGGTTGACCGGCGCAGGCGTTCGGCGATGCCTTCCGCAGCGGTTGCGGGCTGCACCTTGATCTCGATGCGCGAAATCCCTGTCGATAGATCGAACAAGGCCCTGGCCGTGGTGAAATTCATATAGATTGCCTGGCGATCGGCGCTGGCGATGCCGAGGGTGAAGATGCCGCCAATGCGAAAGCTGCGCGACCGACCGCGATCCGATGTCAGCTGGACGACTTGCCCCACCCGAAGCCCCAGATCACGCGCCAAAACACTTCCGATCAGGATCCCGTCCGCAGGCAGATTGCTGGAGCCATCGACAATCGCCGCATCGATATTGGCGATGTCCGACAATTTGCCCGGCATCGTTCCGATGACCCCGACCGGCGACACGGCCTGGCCACGCTCGACAAAGGCAGAGCCCCTGATTTGCGGCGATACAGCGATCACGCCGGAGGCCTGTTCGATGATCGGGATCATTGGCTGCCAGATGGTGATCTGGTCGCGCCGGCTGAGATCTTTCTGAAGCACCACTTGCGCACCCGGTTCGATCGACAAAATTGCCGGGTCGCGATTGGGCATTTCCACCACGATGTGCGGGATGCTGCCAACGGTGCGCATGGTTAGCAAAGTCGCTAACCCGCCGATTAGCGCACTCATGAAGATGAAAACACTGACGCCAAGCGCAACCCCGGCCATCAGGAGCGCGGTCTGCCCCGGGTGGGACAGCAAGTGCCGCATGGCGAGTTTGACGGCATAGGGGGTCATCCTAACCGTTTATCCTAACTTTCTCGCCCGGCTGCGCCGAATCCGGCTCTGTCAGAATGCGTTCGCCGGGCACGAGGCCGCTGGTCACAATCACAGCTTCCGCTGGCCAATCGATAAAGGTAATTGCGCGTTCAATCACGACCTTGTCAGTTCCGACTACGCGTACTTTGGCCGAACTCGCCGATGGGATAAGGGCGCTTCTCGGCACGCTAATCGCCCCTTCTCGGCGTTCGATCAGCAGATTGACGGTTACAGTCATCCCAGAGGGCGCATCGGTTGCTGCACCGATCAGACCCAGACGCACGGCGCGCGCGCCGGTTGCCGGATCGACACGGGGTTCGACATGCAGGACTTTGGCCATGAGCGGGCGTTTCTGCCCGGCCATGGCAACCGTTGCTTCCATGCCCGGCCGGATTTCTGAAGCGTAGACCTCATCCACCTCTATGCTGACTTCTGGATTTGACAGGTCGGCGAGGCGGTAAATCACGCTTTCAAGCCCGACCGCCTGACCGGGGTCAACCGGCCGCTCCAGAATGACCCCTGCAAAGGGTGCCCGCAACACGCGGCGATCGCGAAGCTCGCTTGCTTGGGCAACAGCGGCTTGGCGGCGATTGAGTTCGCGCTCACCTTCCAATACTGACAGGCGCCGTTGTTCCACCTCTCGTCTGGTTGCGAATTGGCCTAACTCCACGAACCGCGTCAGTTCCCGTCGGGCCTGTGCAAGTGTTGCCTGCTGCGTTGCGACTGATGCTTGCGCTTCTGCGATGGCAGCCTGTTCGGGGGCATCGTCGATTCTGGCAAGGATCTGCCCTGATGACACCCGATCCCCGACATCGAATGGCAATGCGATCAGCTGCCCGCCCAGCGAAGGGCGTATATCAACCTGAAGCCGCGGCCTGATTCTGCCGTTCACGGACAGGATGCGGTCTGCCACAGCTGTCTTGGTCACGAATGTTGCAACTGCCTTGTCGCGCGGCGCAAATAGCCAATACCCCGCAATTGCTAAGGCGATTGCGGCCATCGCCACAAATAGGATCCGGCGTGAAGCTATCTTCATTTGTCACGCACACAAACAAACTCCGGCCTCGAATGTTCCAGCCATGCGCGTCGCTTAAGGTCCGCGTGGGTTGATTTTACATGTGCCCGCACCCGCGTCTGGCGAACCGAATGTGCGTCAATGTCAGGTGCGTCGTGTCAGGCAACGAACAAGGTGCTGCGCGAATGGCAAAGCGCTCACTTCGCGCGAAGTTCCGATTTCAGAACCTTATTGGCACCGCTGAGTGGCAGAGGTTCGTCTCGAACATCGACGCTGCGCGGGCATTTATAATGCGCGATAAGGTTGCGACAGTGCGCGATCAATTCGGCTTCGGTGACGGCCATATTGTCTCTTAAGTTTACAATTGCATGAACCGTTTCGCCCCAGAATGTGTCGGGTTTGCCGATGACTGCGCACAGTGAAACGGCAGGATGCGAAGCGAGCGCATTTTCTACCTCTTGCGACCAAACATTCTCCCCGCCGGTGATGATCATGTCTTTCAGCCGATCAACGACGTAGAGATATCCGTCATCATCGAAGTAACCGACGTCTCCGGTATGCATCCAGCCGCCCCGCAAGGCTTCGGCAGTCAGGTCGGGCCGGTTCCAGTAACCCTGCATCACCATAGGTCCGCGCGCTACGATCTCGCCATGCGACCCCGCAGGCAAAGGCCTGTCATCCGGGTCAATGATCGCCACTTCGGCCAACATTGCCGGACGACCCGCCGAGCGAAGGCGACCGCTGGCCGCAGCGTCCGGCAAATGATCCCGCCAGCCAAGGATCGTCACTACCGGCGACAATTCGGTCATGCCATAGGACTGGAGCATGCGGACCGATGGCAGGGCCGCCATGAACTCCCTCAATAATGGCTCGGGCATGGCTGCGGAACCGTACGACACATAGCGCAGGCTCGTAAGGTCGGTTTGGCTGAGACTTGGCTCATCAAGCATCATCCGGAACATGGTCGGCACGAAGGTCGCATGGGTCACGCTGGTCCGAGCAATCTCGGCAATTACCTCGCGGGCCACGAAGCGGGGCAGAAAGACATGGGTGCCCGCAACATGCGTGGTCGAGAACAGGCGCGCAGCTGATGCAACGTGAAAAAGAGGGCCGTGATGCAGGTGGACGGTGTCTTCATCCATCCCCAGTTCGGCCACGACATTGGCGGTATTGGCGCAGAAATTGGCATGACTCAGCATCACGCCCTTTGCTGCACTGGTCGTTCCGCTGGTATAGAGGAGACAAGCGAGATCATCGCCCTGCCGCCCCGTATCCTCGATCGGCTGGTTACTGGCCACCAGTTGCTCATAACCGTGAAACCCTTCCGGCGCCGCATCGTGGTCGCAGTAAACCATCTCCCGCTTTGTCCCGTCCGCGGTCACCAGAAGCGCTTCGTGCATCGATGCAAATTCAGGGCCGAGGATCACGATCTGAGGGGCGCAATCATTGGTTTGGGCCAAGATCTCGTCCACGCCGAGCCGATGATTGAGGGGGACGATCACCCCACCCGCCTGCATGGCAGCATAAAAGCATTCAAGCGATCGGTGACTGTTAAGCGCCAATAACACCACCCGCCCGCCCGGCTTAAGGCCGAGCGCAATGAATGCTGCCGCCAGACGTGAAACGCGATCCGCAAACTGCTCCCAGGTGAACCGAACCGGACCGTCAATTACAGCCGTGTCAGTTCGTTTGATTGCGACCGCGCGACGAACGGCCTGCGTAAGGCTTAACCCACCTGTCATCTATTCTCTCACTCCAGTTCTTTGCCCGCATCGTGGGATGGATCCGCCGCGTTCATTTCAGCACTTCGGCGGCCAGCGCCTCGGCCACCTTGATCCCGTCGACCGCAGCTGAAAGAATGCCGCCTGCATAGCCAGCGCCTTCACCTGCCGGATAAAGCCCGCGCGTGTTGAGGCTCTGGCAGTCCCTCCCGCGCGTGATCCGCACCGGTGAGGAGGTGCGCGTCTCGACGCCGGTCATCACCACGTCAGGATGATCGTAGCCCGGCACCATCCGCCCGAACACCGGCAGCGCCTCGCGGATCGATTCGATCACATAGTCCGGCAGGCATTTTTTGAGTTCGGTCAGATGGACACCCGGCTTGTAGCTGGGGATCACGTCGCCAAACTCGGTGGAGGGCCGGTCGGCGAGGAAATCGCCGAGCTTCTGTCCAGGGGCCATATAGTTGCGCCCGCCAGCCTCGAAGGCGAGACTTTCCCAGTGGCGCTGGAACGCCATCCCCGCCATCGGCCCGCCGGGATAGTCGCGGTTCGGATCAATGTCGACAACGAGGCCCGAGTTCGCATTGAACTCTGCGCGCGAATACTGGCTCATGCCGTTGGTGACGACGCGGCCTTCCTCGCTCGTGGCGGCAACCACCCGTCCGCCGGGGCACATGCAGAAGGAATAGACTGTGCGTCCGTTGCTGCACTTATGCGCGATCGAATAGGCCGCGGGACCGAGGATCTTGTTGCCCGCGCTCTGGCCATAACGCGCCGTGTCGACCCAGCTTTGCGGGTGCTCTATCCGCACGCCGATGGCAAAGGGTTTGGCCTCGATATGCACGCCCCGGTCATAGAGTATCTGGAACGTATCGCGCGCCGAATGGCCCACCGCCATGATCACGTGGCGAGCGGGGAGGAGCGATCCGTCCGACAAATGCAGCCCGGCGATCTGCCGTTCGCCGTCTGGCGTCGTCTCGATCTCGAAATCCTCGACGCGGGTCTGGAAACGGTATTCGCCACCCAGGCTCTCGATCGTCTCGCGCATAGACATCACCATTGTGACGAGGCGGAAGGTGCCGATGTGCGGGTGGGCTTCGGTCAGAATGTCGTCCGGCGCGCCTGCCTTGACGAACTCGACCAGCACCTTGCGCCCCAGATGGCGGGGGTCTTTAATTCGACTATAGAGTTTGCCGTCCGAGAATGTGCCGGCACCGCCTTCGCCGAACTGCACGTTCGATTCCGGCTCCAGCACCGAGCGCCGCCATAGTCCCCAGGTATCCTTGGTCCGCTCGCGCACTGCTTTGCCGCGTTCAATGATGATCGGTTTGAGGCCCATCTGCGCGAGGATCAGGGCGGCGAGCAAACCGCAAGGCCCTGCGCCGATAACCACCGGCCGTTCGCCGTCCCAGCCTTGCGGGGCCATGACCGGGAATTTGTAGGAAGTGTCTGGGGTGGGCTTCACATTCTGGTCGTCGGCAAAGCGTGCCAGTACTTCGGCCTCGTTCGCCACCACGCAATCGACGACATAGGTCAGCAGGATCGCGTGCTTTTTGCGGGCATCATTGCCCCTGCGGAAGATCTGGAAGCGGGTGAGGTCAGCGGCGTCGATCTTCAGCCGTGCGCAAATCGCCACCGGAAGGTCTTCGGCGGCGTGATCGAGAGGCAGTTTCAGTTCATTGATGCGAAGCATGACGCCGCCCTAGCCAATTCCGGCAGGCTGCGCCACACGTGCTTGGCCCCTTCCTTTCTTCGTTATTGCTAGCGAAGCGGCGCAATCCAGTGCGGCTCGCGCCAGCCTGCCAACTGGAGGCAAGTTTGCAGCAATTGTGTCATCGCAAAGCCATCGCATGCGCGTGTCGCGGATGCGAAGCAACTTACGCGCCCCCTTGTGCCGCCAGCTATGTTAGTCTGGCAATAGCCCTAGGCCAGTTTTTCGAAGGTAAGTCCGGCATGCGCCTTTAGCCGTTCGACGAGCTTGTCGCCCAAAAGTGTTGCTGGCGTCCAGAAGCCCCCCGCAACATCGTCTGGTACGTCTTTGGCAAGGCAGGTGGCAGCCTGAGCCAACATCTTGGCGGTTGACCCATAGCCAGGATCTCGGTCCCCCGTGACGCGACACCCTATGGTTTCGCCCTTTGCCGTTGAGCCGCGGAAAATGAGGTCGAACCCACCCTTTAACTGCGCCTCTTCGCTCGGTCCTTCGCCTGGTTTTGGAAGAACAGCAGTTTCAAGCAGCCAGCGAATTGGAGGTACAGCCAGTCCAATCATAAGCGCATTCACGCCCCATGTGGTGGCGCGCGCTTTCCACTTACCATTCGCGCCCTGACCGGTCACCACAGCTTCCTCATATGTGAATTCGGCACCATAGCTGTTGCCACTTAAGGCGTTGGACCGATGCACGACCCTTGTGTTGATACCCGCCATGACAAAGGGAGCAATCCAGCCGCCATAGACATTGTCATATGCGATTTTCACATCCGGTTGCGGAACCGAGAAGCCATGGCCCGCTGGACACAGGCTGTAAGGATCTTGGAGTTCGCGCCGCAAATCGGCATCACCTACCGCTTCCTTGACCATGTTAATCATGCTCGCGATGGTGCCACCTGACGCGCCACCCTTCATGTTGACGACGCGCATATTGATCCGGTCACATGTTTGGCCGAATTGCTCCAATGCGCTGCGTTGCAGAAAATGGACGCCCAGATCAGATGGGATGGAATCAAAACCGCAACAATGAACGATCCGTGCGCCGCTCTTTATCGCATCAGCATCGTGCCGTAATTGCATTTTGCGGATCCACTGGGGTTCCCCCGTCAGATCGCAATAGTCTGTGCCCGTTGTGGCGCAGACCCTGACCAACACATCACCATAAAGCGCATATGGGCCGACGGTTGATATGACAACATTGGTCCGTGCGCACATTTGCCGTAATGCTGATTCATCCGCAGCGTCAGCAACGATAAGCTCGACACCCGATAAGCCGATCGTATCGCTGACCTGTTGAAGCTTATTGAGCGAACGCCCGGCGATTGCCCAACGGATCGATCCATCTGCGAACTGCTCATGCATATAGCGCGTGATGATCTGGCCAACGAAACTTGTCGCCCCATAGACAATGATGTCGAATTTGGTTTCAGTCATTTGTGTCCTGCCGGGTCAATGAATTTTGAACAAACGTCCATCGTCGAAACTTGGCGCTGATGCTGCGCAAACCAATCGAACATTGGCGTCATCTGCTGGGCCGCCATTAGGCAGCGAACTTTGGGTGTTGCAAGCGTCGATATTCGATTGCTTGTCGCTTGATCCTAACGGGTAATGCTGTCCGGCATCGTGTCGACAGGGCTGAGCCAATGGGCATAGGGGAGCTAATCAATGCGCCTTAACATCATTACCAGCCCCCGAACCGCTGCCATTCGTCCTCAACGACATCGCATGCACCGCGGACGACATGATAGGCTTGATGTTGCGCACCGGTTGCACAGGCATGGTTCGGCAGGATCCGGACCCGATCGCCGATTTGGAGAGCAGGTAGCCCCGCATCGGAACCTGGCCGCACGGTAATGATCCCATGCTCTTGATTGGCATCAGCGAGAATCAGGTTGTCGAATGGCTGGCCGGAGACATCGCAAACCAAACCATATCCTTGATTGACCTCTTGCTTGGAAGTGCCTCTGTCCTGTGACATTGCCATCCAGCCGGCGTCTATAAGGATCCACCCCTTTTCGCGCTGGTGGCCAATCACTGTCGCCAGAACCGATATGGCGATGTCTTCGACCTTGCAGATACCTATGCCAGCCATGACGAGGTCAAAGAATATGAAAACGCCGGCGCGTACTTCGGTTACCCCGTCTAGGATGACTGCATTGTGCGCGGTCGGTGTGGAGCCCATGCTGACTATGGGACAAGCATATCCGGCTTTGCGGAGAATGGTGGCTGCCTCGATCACGGCGTTGCGTTCTGTATCAGCACAGTCTTTCAGCTTGTTGCCACGCGCCGAATAGCTGCCCCCGGCATGGGTAAGTACGCCCCGTAACTCGCCACCATCAACCAGCGCGGCTGCGATCGCACGCAACCGATCTGCATCCCCCGGGAGGATGCCCGATCTGTGGCCATCACAATCAATTTCGATAAGTGCGGGAATTATGATGCCAGCTTCACGGGAGGCGGAGGCAACGGCCTGCGCCTGTTCGACGGTGTCGAGCAGCACAGCGAGGTCACATCCGCCGCGCCGCAGTTCGATCACTTTGGCTAGCTTCGATGGAGTGACACCCACCGCATAAATGACATCAGTTATGCCTGCCTCAGCAAACAGTTCTGCCTCGCGGAGCGTGGAAACCGTCGCTGGACCTTGCGGCGTGTTCATCATCCGCCTTGCAATTTCCACGGATTTGGCGGTCTTAAGATGGGGCCGCAAAGTGACGCCCAGGCCGTCCAGTTTCGCCCTTAGTCGCGCAATGTTTCGGTCCATGCGATCAACGTCTAGCACAAGGCATGGGGTCTGGAGGTCGCTAAGGCGCCTTACTCCGGCATGCTCCGGTTTCGCTGCTTCGATGGTCTGCGCTTCGCTCACTGCCGGGGTCCCTGTCTATTCATGCCGGCATTGCGCTTCGCTCACCGGAGCCTAACACTTAAGGGGCTGGCGATTTAACTGCAACGTGCGTCCAATTGGCCCAGCAATATGAACGTCATGAGGCGCACGCCAATGCATTGACGATGGTTGCAGAACGCATCTGGCGGCGAGCGCCAGCGTCCAAAGCTCTTGTTGCTTTCGATCATCCTGAGGATCGCGCGACGAATGGATGGGCGGCAGAGGCCGAGATCGCGCTAGCCGCGCTAGCCAAATCGCTATTTATTTCTAACCTAATGTAAACAATAGCTTTATATGCTAACTTACATAAATATTGATAGATGGTTGAGATTATAAATAGTTGTTTCTGACCACCACCACCACATGTCCCTGGCTACAAAATGATAGATGCATTAGACAAAATTATAAAATTTCAGTCTGAGACCAACGTTAAATGCCTGCATAATGAGGTCAGAATAATCTATGAGCTCGCGACGCACGGCCCCCTCCCATCTTTGGAGATTATGAGGCGGACAGGGCGTTCCATTTCTGCGCACAATATTGATATAAAAAGGCTGCTTGAGGCGAATATCTTGTCATCAAAGCAATGCGAAATTGATAAGCGAAAGAAGCTTTTCGATATCTCCGACAATGTAAAATCCTATTTCCGGTAACCCTCAAGAGATGGTTTGCAGCCGCGTTTCCGCTCCATTTTGGTGATCCGACGCCACAGAGAATTGCGCGTTATAATTCCAGACGCAAAGAGTTTTGGCAGAACGCACCATCGATCAACTGCTCCGGCATTTTCTGCAGAGACCAAACGGTCATGTTGACAAGATGGGAAGCGCGGTGCGGGCTTGTGTAGCAGCAGGTCCGCCTGCACAGATATCGATGAGGGCCAGGCCATCAATCGTCGCGATGATTGCAAGTGCAACCGCGCGCCGATCCGTATCAGGCGGAAGGATCAGGCGACTTTCCACCCATGTCTGCCACCCCTGCATGATCTGCG
Source organism: Sphingobium sp. (assembly GCA_035196065.1). Taxonomy (NCBI): domain Bacteria; kingdom Pseudomonadati; phylum Pseudomonadota; class Alphaproteobacteria; order Sphingomonadales; family Sphingobiaceae; genus Sphingobium; species Sphingobium sp. The sequence continues at coordinate 546,209 of CP136575.1, read as the reverse complement.
CCGCAATGCCCGCGAAGGCAGGTTCCCCTCTCGCTGCGGCAGCAACCACTTCAACCCAGAAGCGCATGAACCGCCGCATTTCGTCTTGCGTTGTCAATGCGGCTGCACGTTGCAATAAATCAGCTGGCGAGAAACTTTCGCCTTCGGGCAGGGCCTCGACAAGCGCGTCGGCCATCATCTCCGCAATCCGGGTCAAGGTAACGCTCAGCACTTCGGCCTTATCTGCGAAGTAATAGAGCAGCATCCGATCACTCACTCCGGCTGCGTCGGCCAACTGGCGAAGGCTGGTCGCAGCGAGTCCGTGCTCAAGCATATGCTCGGCCAATTTCTCGATCACCGCTTCCCGTTGTGCGTTTCTGATGCTCATTTCGCCCTTGTAGCACTCATTACATTCAGTTACCATGTAGCAGTTGCTACAAGGATTAAGAGGCGATGGAGCTCCTATACGAAATCTTGCCGTTCGCTGCCCTTGCCCCTTTTGCCATAGCGGCTGCCGCTACCTTGGAATGTGCCAAAAACATTAAGTGGGAGAATTGAAAATGTCTGTGTTCCGCCTGTTCTTGATCATCTGCTTTTTTGCGATTGCCGGCTATACGTCGATTACCATTGCAAACCATGGCTTGAACCTGCTGCCGGTGTTTTTCGGCGATATGGCGGAAATGGGCTGGCCGGGCCAGTTCAACCTCGACTTCATGACCTTTCTGGGGCTGTCGGCAATCTGGGTGGCCTGGCGGCACCAGTTTAGTGCTGGGGGGCTTGGGCTGGCTGTCGTCGCCTTTTTTGGCGGCATGTTCTTCCTATCGATCTATTTGCTTTTCCATTCCTATCGCTGCGGCGGTGACGCCAAGGCATTGCTGCTCGGCGAAGCCCGGGCCCGGCAGGCGTAACCGTGGTGACCCAACGCGCCGCTTCGTCTCGCTCCCACATCGATGCGGCACGGCATGAGCCACTCTGAACCCTTTAACACCGGGGCGGGCATATCGGCGCTGCGCACCACGGACGATCGCTTTGCCGTATTGCCGGGCTATGCCTTTGCACCGCATTATCGCGACGACCTGGCCGGTTATGAAGGGCTGCGGGTCCATTATCTCGACGAAGGCCCGCGCGATGCCGCCGTGACCTTCCTGTGCCTCCATGGCCAGCCGGCTTGGTCCTATCTCTATCGCAAGATGATCCCGATCTTTGCCGGGGCGGGGCACCGCGTCATTGCGCCGGACCTGCTAGGCTTTGGCCGCTCAGACAAGCCAGTTGACGAGGCGGTCTATAGTTTTGCCTTTCACCGCGGGATGCTCTGTGCGCTGATCGATGCGCTCGACTTGCAGAATGTGGTGCTGGTCTGTCAGGACTGGGGCGGAATCCTTGGCCTGACCATTCCGCCCGATATGCCTGAGCGTTTCACCCGGCTTTTGGTAATGAACACTACGATCCCGGTGGGCGAGCCAATTAGTGAGGGATTTTCCCGCTGGCGTGATTTCAACCGCAGCCGCCCCGATATGGACATTGCCGCCTTGTTCCAGCGCAGCCAGCCGGATCTTTCAGGGGAAGAAGCCGCCGCCTATGCCGCGCCATTTCCCGATGTCCGCTTTAAGGCGGGGGTCAGGCGCTTCCCCGAACTGGTCATGACCGATCCCGACATGCCCGGTATTGTCGAGGCGCGCCGGGCCCGCGACTGGTGGTCCAGTGAATGGCACGGGCCGACCTTCATGGCCGTAGGCATGGCTGATCCCGTGTTGGGGCCGGAAGTGATGGATCGGCTGCGCGGCTCGCTCAATGGTTGCCCCGCTCCGTTGAAGGTGCACGACGCCGGCCATTTTGTTCAAGAAAAGGGCGACATCATCGCCCGTGCCGCATTGGAAAAATTCCGGCTTTGATTGTCTCGCCACCGATATCAGGTCCGCGCGCGGACCGGTAGGTCATCCTTTTTCAAAGCGCTGCGGTCAGGGTGTTGGCCGTCCATCGGGGCCGATGCGGCCGATCAGCTCGACCACGCCGCGCACGATCGCTGCATCAGCTTCGACGATCGCATAGTTCACCTTGAAACGCGCGACGCGATAACCTGTCTCGCGGCCCAGCCAGGCAAGCTGCGGGCGGTAACTTCCAACGATGCGTGCGTCCCATTGCAACCGCACCGATTGGTCGATTGCGATACGGCCCGACGGCTGAGCGGCCGGATTGATCTGGCGCAGCAATGCCAGCGCGTTCGCTTCATGCTGGATCGCCTCTGCTTGTGCGAGTTGGCGCGATTGCGTCTGCAACAGGCTCAGACGAAAATCGATCAGCGCCATCAGCCCAAGCGACAATATTGCCAGCGCAACCAAAAGCTCCAGCGTACTGAAACCATGGGTTTGGCGACGCGCGATCATAGCGGGATCGTTTCGTATACGCTCGTCAGAGAGGCGATCAGGCCATAGACAATCAGCCCGACGAAAAGAGAAACCGCGACCACCACGGATTGTTCGAGCACCCCGGTGGTGCGCTTCAGGCTTTCCCGCAGCCCCTCTTCCGTGTCGATCGCGATGCGCCGGAACATGTCGGCCAAAAGCCCCGATTCCTCGCCGGCACGCACGAGGCTCAATTGCGCCTCATCCAACAGCCTGATCTCAGCGATCGCGTCTGCCACCCGGCTGCCGACTCGCAATTCGCGCGACGCGTTGATTGCGCGTTCCTGCAACGCCATGTCTTTAAGGCCGTCTGCAGCCAGCCGCATGGCATCGACGATGGATATGCGCGCGAGCAGCGCAAAGGCCATGATCCGGCACCACCGTTCGCGTTCGCGTTGCAGCGCCAGCCGCGCGAGCATAGGGATGTGGCGGATTGCAAAGCGGCGCAACCAGGCATTATCGCCACGCAGGCCGGTGACTATAAGGAAAAGGAGCGCGGCCAGAGGCGCGATCAACGCCAGCGCAAAACTTTGCTGGGCAACGTCACCCAGCCAGAAAATCAGCCGCGACATGGTATCAAGCTGATCGCGACGTTCGCCGATCAGCGTTGCAAAGCGGGGGATGACGAACAGCAGCATGATCGTGCCAGCCATCAATCCGGCGATCGACAAAAAGGCGGGATATACCAGCGCGCTCTTGATGGTCGCTGCGATCCGTTCCTCGGCCTCCAACTGGTCGATGGCATGGCCGATGGTTTCTGCCAGGCAGCCGCCGGCCTCCCCCGCATTGACCAGCGCGAGGATATTGGACGGCATTCCCGGAATCGCGGTGCTGAGGCATGCACCCAAGGGTTTTCCGCTACGCAGTTCAGCCATCGCAACGTCGATTGCCGAACGCAGTGCTGGCGTGGCTGCCCCGGCCTGCATCGCCATCAGTGCCTGCATCAGATCGACGCGCGCCTGCAGCATCATTCCCAATTGCCGCAGCAAGGCAATCTGGTCGCGCCGGGACGTTGCCTTACGGCCGGCAGTGTCGCCCGCACCCGATCGTTCCAGCTTGACGACGGTCAGATGCTGGCGGGTCACCCGGGCAAAGGCCTGGGTTGCGTTGTCGGCTTGCACCGTGCCGCGTTGCCGCCGCCCGTTGCCGTCAATCGCGACATAATCATAGCTTGCGTCGTCATCGGCCATTTCAGTCACCCAGCACCCGCTGGATTTCACCCGCATCGGTCAATCCGACGTCCGCCTTGTCGCGGGCGTCATCGATCATCGGCCGATAGCCTGTCTGCGAGGCAAGTTGTTCAAGTTCATTCTGCGGGGCGTTACGCCGGATCGCGTCGCGCAACAGCGGATCGACGCCCATCAATTCATAGACGCCGATCCGGCCGCTATAAGTGTTGTCGGCGCTGCGCCGGCGCAACAGGCGCTGCGCAATGATCCCGCTGATCGCCTCAGCCAGCAAATAGCCTTCAACGCCAAGGTCAACCATGCGCGTGATGGACGCTGCCGCTGACCGGGTGTGTACGGTGGAAATCACCAGATGCCCCGTCATCGCCGCGCGGGTTGCCATTTGTGCCGTTTCCGAATCGCGAATTTCGCCGACGAAAATTACGTCAGGGTCTTGGCGCAGCATCGATCGCAGGCCGGTGGCAAATTCCAGTCCGATATCCTGCCGCACATTGACCTGGATCACGCCCGGCAGATCGATTTCGACAGGGTCTTCGATGGTGATGATCTTGCGTGAACCGTCATTTAGTTGCTCGAGCAGTTTGTAGACGGTTGTCGTTTTCCCCGACCCGGTGGGTCCGGCGATCAACACCAGGCCTGCAGGCTGGCGGATGAGATCGCCCAATTGCTGCGCCATCGCCGGCGCCACACCAAGATCGGCGAGCGAAGGCAGGTCAACGGTGCGGCCCAGAAAGCGCAATACGATCGATTCGCCCCAAACGCCCGGCAGGCAGGATGCGCGGATATCGACGTCGCGGCCGGCAATACGCAGGCTGTAACGGCCGTCCTGCGGTGTTCGCCGTTCAGCGATATCCATTCCGCATAACAGCTTGATGCGCGAGGCGGTGGCTGCAAAGCGGATTGCAGGAACGGTACGCCAGAGATGCAGCGTTCCATCGATTCGCAAGCGGATCTGCATATCGCCCTTGAATGGTTCGATATGAATGTCGCTTGCCCGCCGGGCCATCGCTTCGGACAGCATTGCATTGATGAATTCGATCGCCGGTGCGTCTTCGGCCAATTCTTCCAGCTTGCCGGTGCTGCCTGATGCAGGCTGGCTGCTGCCGCCCTGCTCCAGATCGGCCAGAACAGCGCGCAGCAGGCGCAGTGCGACCGCAAAGCGGCGGCCGGGCGCAATATCCCACTGCTCCATCGCTTCTTCGATCAGCGCGTTGCTGCCGCTGGCAAAGGCAATGCAGGGGCGATCAAGCGCGTCGTGCCAGATCAGCACTTCCTGCTCCGCAAGCCAGTTCAGCGAAAAACGAAGGCTCTGCTGCGCGGCAAGGATCTGACCAATATCAGGCGCGTCTGCCAGCAGGGGCAGGGCCATTGCCCCCGCCACTGCCTCGGCCAGTCGTTCGTCGCCGATAACGCCCAGACGGATCAATGCCGCCGCGACAGAACCGCCGCCATGCGCCTGCAAAGCCCGAGCTTCGACAAGGTCAGCCTGCGAAATCAAGCCATGTGCGTTAAGAAAGTCTACAATATTACTGTTCAAAGGACAAAACCTTGAGGTGTTAAGGCTTATGGCTTAGCCCAATGAATGCTAACATTCGGTAGAACAAATATGAAAAATACTCGCTCAAATCTAGAAAACGGTTTCACTTTGGTGGAATTAATAATCGTTTTGGCTATAATTGGTCTCATTATGGCTCTAGTTGCCCCTCGTTTAATGGAACAATTCGATAAATCCAAAGTCGTTACTGCGCGTGCACAACTGCGCTCTCTGGAATCGGCTCTGATGTCGATGCGGCTCGATATTGATCGCTATCCGAGCAATGCAGAGGGGCTTTCGCTTTTGCAGCGTCCGGCCGCCGATGTCGCGGAAAGCTGGCAGGGGCCTTATCTCGCGGCCGATGTGCCGAAGGATCCCTGGGGGCGCCCGTTCATCTATCGCGAACCGCAAACGCCCGATGGTCGGCCTGTTATCGGCACGCTGGGCAGCGACGGATCGGCGGGTGGCAATGGTACCGCGCGCGACATATTTGTGGGCGAAACCGATGCCGGTGCGCAATAGCGAGCAAGGCTTTACGCTTATCGAGGTTTTGATCGGCCTGGCTGTGACTGCGGCACTGCTGGCACTGATCGTCGATTTGTTAACGGCCGATAGCTTGCAAAGCCGCCGCTTCATGTCGCGTGGCGAAGCGGCGGTCGAAAAGTTGCAGGCGCGCCGCATATTTGCAACCGAGGCCGCCCGGGCGACCGGGCTTGCGAGCGCGCGTGAACTCGGCGCGCTGCGCATTCTTCCTGATGCACTTGTGCTGCAACGCGCCGGCAAAGCGCAGACTATCCTGCGTTGGGAAGCGGGGCGCGCCAGCTTCTCCTACAGCAACGACGGCTCAATCTGGCGCGGCACTAGCAATGACGCCGACAGTGACATGGTCCGCTTCACCCTGCAGCAAGGCGGGCAATCGCGCGTATGGATTGCACCGTGACCGGAAATTCCAACGACGGATTTGCAGCCCCGATGGCGGCGCTTGCCGTCGCGCTGCTCGCGCTGGGGCTCGTCATGTCGCTTCCGGCCAGTGACCGGCTGGGGCGTGAGCTTCGCCAGGCCCGTGCCCAACTCGATGTCGAACGGGTGGCGGTAACCGCGCAAAGCCAGGTTGCCTTTTTGCTGCTGACCGAGCCGGTGGGCCGCAACGGTCTTGAATTTGGCGGGCCGCGCCTTGCACTTGATGGCAGCCTGATTAGCGGTGAATTGCCGGCAATGCGGCGCACCATCCTGTTCGATGGGCGCCCCTATACCATCCAGATTGATGACTCGACCGAAGCTGTCGTGCGCTTGCAGGATGAAGGCGGGCTGATAAATTTGCATGAATCCAGCCGGGCCATGCTGTCGGGTCTGATGTCGGCCTGCGGTATTACCGGTCCGAAAGCACAGAATATCGTCTCCGGCATCTTGGCTGCCCGCGACCGCGCGTCCGGCCTTCACTGGAGTAACCATGTGCGCGGCGATGAGCGCCGAAAGCTGGAGGCCGCAACAGCGTGGCGGCGCCTTGAAAAGCCCGGCCTTTACTTGCCGACTGCGCCGCCATCAGTGCTTTTTGCCCTAACCGGCAGCGAACATAGTGTTCGACAAATCCTGAATGCTCGCAATAGAAATGATAATACAACCAAATTGAGTATTAAATATAATCAAAATGGAAGTATTATTCAGTATCCGGTCGTAGAGCGGAAGTCGATATCCCAAAATATCAGGATAAGCATATCTATAAATCGTCGTGGGTTAACCGGGACTTTACCTTTTTACTTCTATCAATCGACGCTGGAGCTGGGTCCTAACGATCTGGCTCGTTCTTTTGTTGCAAAAGGCCCGATAGTCGATGCTGGACATCAGTCCCACTGCTTTCCGTTTGTGGAGGAAGCTGCTCAGCCGCTTCCCGAACGGTAAAGCCTTAGGTTCGGGGGCGGATTCGCCCACCGGACGCTGGGCTACGCCTGCAATCATTCCCCGAAATCTCTGCCGCTTTGAATATTTCGAGCGCCCCACCGGGCTGCGCCGACAACAGTTTGAGGCCGCCTGTCTGCTCCGCGCAGAACATAAGGCCCCCTTTGTCGATGCCGGTTCGATCGTCATCCGCGGCCGCGACGGCGTCGGAATCTGGTGGTGGGATGCTGCCGCATGGGCCAGCCTTAATGACGGTCCGCAAGGCGGTTCGCCAAATGCACCCAGCCGCGATCTTCCCGAAAGCCTATGCGCCAGCCTGCCCGATGGCTGGCATCATATCTATCTCGAAAATGGATATGAGGCCCGGCTGGTTCGCCGACAAATGGTTATCGCCTCTACCTGGCGGCGTTCAGCCTTTGGCGCGGCGGAATGGCAGGATGTTGTCGCGCTGGCAGATCCGGACGGGGACGTTGCCATCCCATTGCCGCCGGCATTCCATATTGAACGGTCGCAATTAACAGCCCGGGTACGTGGCGGAACGGTGCTGCGACGCCCGATGGGTGCTGCAGAAAAAGGCCTGCTTGCCGCGCTGCTGCTTGCGTCGGTCCTTGGTGGATGGTGGCAGGGCGAGGCGGCAACATTGGCTGAAACTGCCGCGCGCAGCGAGGCTGAGGCCGCCCGGCTGGAGAGGTTTGTCGCCCGTTATGAGCTATTCTCCCAAATCCGTTCCGATCTGCAGGAGTTAAACGCTGCGCAGCGCGCATTAGGGCAAACCACCGCGGCCACCGATCTTGCAACGATCCTTGCGCAGGTTGCCAATGCAAATTTGTCGCTATCGTCGATGCAGCTTGATCGCGAACAATTGCGCCTTGCAGTTCAAACCGGCGGCGATGTCGATCGGCTGCGCACCGTCGCTGCGCAGATCGAGGCGCTTCCCGGCTTTGTTCATGTTGCCGCGCAGGACGGCGAAAGCGATGGCGAAATGATCCTTTCGGCAGAGGTGGGGCCATGATTGCCAACCGGCTGACCGCCCTTCTGGATTGGCGTCCCGATGATCGGGAAAAACGTCTGCTGCAGCTTCTGCTCGGCATCGCTATTGCCGCTTGGCTTTATATTGCCTTTGATACCCGGCAAAATGCCGATGCGGACAATGCCGCCGCGCAGCAACGATTGGCCGAAACGCGAACGCAATTCAAACTGCTGTCGAACAACCAGTGGCGGGTCGAAATCGCAGCGCAGAAAAAACTGCTCGCGCAATCGGCGATCGTCGATGCGACGCCTGCGATCAGCAAGATAAGGCTACGTGGCGAAGTATTGGCTCTGGCCAGCAGCGCGGGACTGACCGCGCCGGTCATCCTCGACAATTACACGACCGACACTGTGTCAGCCGAAAAAAGCGCCAAGCAACGATTTTCCGTGCTGACGACGACCGTTGAGTTCGACTTTGATTGGGCCGGGCTGCTGCGCTTGCTTGAACAGGTCGAATATTCCGGCCGAGGCTATTTTATCGACGGTTTTGAAGTACGCCAGGAAGGCGACAAGCGCCGGATGCGCGTGACGTTCCGCGCGCTGCACAAGAAACAGGGGGCAGGGACATGAACCGCGCCCTGCTCATCGCCGGCAGTCTGCTGATGGCCGGGCTCGCATTTGCCGCGGGCCGGATGCTTGTCGACCCGACCGGTGCTTCGGACGTCGTGCAAAACGCCTCTGCTCCAAAGCCTCCCAAACTTGGTGATCCTAATCTGACAGCGCAGACGGCCCGCGAACGGCTGTCAAAACTCCCACCGACGCTTTGGGCTGTTGTGCCGCTTAATGATCCCGCGCAGGTCGATGGCCTGGCGCTGACTACCGATCTGCCGGCTATGCCGGCAGTGGCCGAAAACAACTTACCCTCTGCCCCGCCGCCACCCCAGGTCGATCCCGGGCCAAGCGCCGAGGAAATTGCTGGCCAGCTGTCACGAACCATCGCCGCGGTGAAGCGTAGCAACGGGGTTGCCAGTCTGGTTGTGATCGACACCGCCAATGGCATTCGACGGACGCTGAAGGTGGGTGATCTGTATCGCGACGGATGGCGCGTAGCGCTCATCGATACGCGGTCGGTAACGCTTGCGCGCAAGTCCGCAAAAGTCGCCGTTCCTTTGGGGTTTGGTTTGCGCACGGCCTCGCCCGCGACACCCTATGTTCCATCGCCGTTGAATGCCGCCAGTTCCTCTGGCAGCCGATCGGCCAGTTCCGCCACTCCTTCAAATTCTTCCCAGCCGCGCCGGCGCATCCCGCGTCCCGGCACCTCTGATAAATAGGAAATATGATGCAAATGCTCATGTCCAGCACCGCGATTCTGGCGATTGCCATTGCATCGTCCTCCGCTGATGTTCAGCCGCGCATTTCCGTTGAGCCGCTGATGCTTTCGGATGAGGCATTGTCGTCGCCTATCGCATCGCCTCCGCCCCAGCCGATCCAGGATATCGCGCCGCGCACAACGGTGTTGATCGATGCGCCTGTGACGACGGGCGACGATGCGCCGTTGAGCGATACAGATCTGGCGACGCTGGTACCAGACAAGAAAGTCGCAGCAAGCCTGCCCCCGCAACCGCTGGGCCAGTTTGCCGAAACCGTCCTTGGGCAGATATTGGGCGTACCCTATATCATGGGCCCCGGTGTGGCGCAGCGCCGCGATCTTGTGAGCATGAGCGGACCGCAGGAAATGTCATCGCGGCAATTCTTGCAGCTCGCCGAAAAAGCCCTGAACCAATACGGCTTGGTGCTTGTCCAGCAAGGCGGCGCGGTTCTGGTCCGCGAGGCACCGGCGAAGACGGGCGTCCAGCAATTGAAGACGGGCGTGACGAAGGTCGTCGCGCTCGGCAATATCGCTGCAGACCCTGCAGCTGGCATCGTCGCCGATATCGTCGAAGGCCAAAGCGGGGTTGCGGTGCAATCGCTACCCGATGCCAATGGTGTCATGCTGCAGGGTGATGAAGCCGCAGTGGCCGCTGCCAGCGGGCTACTCGCCGGGATTGACCAGCCACAATATGCCGGCGCCCGCGTTGCCCGAATCGCCCCGATGCTCTGGAGTTCGGACGCGCTGGCGGAAAAACTGCGCGAGGTATTGGCAAGCGAAGGCTTTTCGATCGGATCCGCAGGCTCTGGGGGCACCAACCTTGTGCACCTGTCGCGCCCCGATTGCCTGTTGCTGTTTTCCGACGATGTGCGGCTGTTCAACCGCGTCCTTTACTGGGTTGAACAGCTCGATTCGCTCGAAGGATCAGGCGGCGATCATGCTGGCTTTTTTGTCTATCAGGTGCGCAACACCACGGCCGCCGAACTGGGCAGTCTGGTCGGGCGTGCGAATGGCGGCGATGATGTCAGCACGATTGCCTCGCCGCAGGGCCGGATCGAAGATTCGGCGCGCCGCAGCGAAAGCGGCCAACGGGCGTCGGGCATGGAACGGTCCGGTCTGCCACAGGCGAACCCGGCCAACGAGGACAGCGGCGGAAAGATCATTGTCGACAATCCCGGAAACCGCATTCTTTTTCGTGGTACCCGGCGCGAATATGCGCCGTTGCTGCGCCTGCTGAAGGAACTGGATGTCGCCCCCAAACAGGTGCTGGTCGAAATCACCATCGCCGAAGTGGCATTGACCGACGAGACGCGTTTCGGAATGGAATGGTTCCTCGATCGGCAATTGTCGAACGGATCGGTTCAGGCCAATACCACCGGCGGGCTCGCGCGGGAGGCCGGCGGGCTGGGGCTTACCTTTGCAAAGGGCTTTTCGCAGACTTCGGTGACCGCTGCATTGAATGCGATTGCGACCAACCAGAATCTCAACATCATTTCCACGCCGCGGCTGCTCGCAAGGTCGGGCGGCGAGGCGCAGATACTGATCGGCAATGATGTGCCGATCATCACATCGCAACGCGCGGCGGATATCCAGTCAAATGGCGACACTGATATCCTGCAGACGGTGCAGTATCGCCAGACGGGCGTGATCCTCAACATCCGCCCGGTGGTGTTGAGCAATGATCGAATCGACATTGAAATTTTCCAGGAAGTGTCGAGCCAGCAGCCCAACGTTACCTCTGCCATCGGTAGCCCGGTGATCAGCAACCGGTCGGTCACGACGCGGCTGTCGTTGCGTGAAGGCATGACGGCGGTGCTTGGCGGGATGATCCAGGACAGCAATTCGATGGGGCAGCGCGGCGTGCCCTTGTTGAAAGATATCCCGCTTTTGGGGCGGGCATTCCGCGTCGACAGCGCGACCAAGCGCAAGACCGAATTGCTGATCCTCGTGACACCCAAGGTGATCAGCGAAGACCGGACGATGCAGAATATCGCGTCCGAATTTGGCAAATCTATCAACGGACTGATGAATGGCCGCGGGCAAAAGGCCTTTACCTTGGTGCCCTGGATGCCGGGGCAAACGATGCCCCTGCACAGCTATTCGCGCTTCGAAAATCCAAAATAAGGAGTAAAATCATGGGTTTGAATATCACCCCGACAGGGGCGATGCTGCTGTGCGGCCTTGCCGTTGTCTCGCAGATCGCCGTTGGCAAGGCCCCGACAGCGGTGCAGCCCGGCACAGCATGGGCAACCCCGGCTGGGCCAGGTCAGAAAGTGGCCGCGGCCTATATCTCGCTGCGCAATCTGGGCAAGACGCCCGAAACATTGATCGGTGCGTCATCCAGCGTCGCCGCCGAGGTGCAGATACACAGTACCGAACTGAAAGACGGCATTGCGCGCATGCGCCGCGTCGATCGGCTGGCCGTGCCCGCCCGGGGCGAACTGAAACTGGCACCGCGCGGCCACCATCTCATGCTCATGGGTTTGAAGCAGCCTTTGAAGGCGGGCGACAAGATCACCGTCCGTTTGCGCTTTGCAGGCGGCACCACTCTGGATGTTGCGGTGCCCGTTACCGCTGCATCCGCAAAAACCGCATCGAAGGGAGCGACCCATGCGAATCACTGAACGCGCAACCCAATTCATTATTGCAGGCCTTGCCGTCTCCGCAATTTCAGGCGGCGCCTATCTTTATTATGCGGCGCATGAAAAAAATGCGGCCATTGCGGAAAAATCTGCGGCTGATCCTTCGCTGGGCGCGCCGGTCAAACTCAAGCTGACCGATGCAGACGGCGAGCCATTCGATCTTGCCTCGCTTAAAGGTAAGCCGGTTGCAGTATTCTTCGGTTTCACCCAGTGCCCCGATGTCTGCCCGATGACGATGCAAAAGCTGTCGATCATGCGCGAACGGATTGGCGCGCCGTTTAACGACCTGCAAATCCTGTTTGTGTCGCTCGATCCTGAACGTGACACGCCCGACGCGCTGAAAAGCTATTTCGGTTCCTTTCCGATCCCCGTCACAGGTTTGACGGGCAGCGCTGCCGATATCGCCGGCGCGGCCAAGCAGTTTGACGTGTTCTATGAAACCGTCCGCTATTCCGAGACGGATTATACGATCGACCATACCGCATCGCTGTTTCTGGTTGATCGCGAGGGCAAGCGTGCAGGCGAAATTGGCTTCGATGCCGACGAGGCCGAGTTCCAGCAAAAGCTCGAGTCACTCGTCAAATAGTTTCATTTTGATTATATGTAAAACCGATCATATTCATCGATGTTTTGCCCTATTTTTTCATATAAAGAACAAAATAAAGAATAATATGGTTAACACATAATATAATATGGTTAACAAATTGACCAATTTATACAACACACTTGCTATTTTGGCAGAATATATAGTTCAAATTTGAAATATTAATCTGCCAAAATGGCTATATTCAATGGTTAATCAGCTTTTAACCTGTATCCATCCGCATCTATCTGGCTCCTATTGACGACCTACTGAGTCGGCACATGATTACGAAACGAGAGCTAGAAAAATGGATAGACGCAAATTTTTGAAGGTTAGCACCGTTGCGGCGGGGGCAGCTGCCCTTCCTTCAATGGCTTCCGCTCAAGCAGCGGGCGGCATTTTTGATCTCACGATCGAAGCTGTCGATTCCGAGATGATCGACGGTGTGTTCGTCTTTAGTATGATGTTCTTTGATCGCAGCGCGCAAGGTCGCCCGATCCTTGAGGTCACCGAGGGCGATATTGTGACGATTAACGTCACCAACCTCGATACCCGTCCGCACGGCTTTGCCATCCCCGGCATTCCCACGGCGTCGGTTGCTTCGATTCCCCCGGGTGGCAAGGCGACGGTTCGGTTCACCGCGCCCGTTGGCGGCACCTATATGTATATCGACCCCATGCTCGCGCCGCTTAACCGCATCTTGGGTCTTTATGGTGCGTTCATTGTCCATCCGAAGCTGGGTACGACTGTCGCCGGTTCGCCGACGCCCTACAGCCGTTCCACGCACACGCCGCAGGTTGCAGCCTTGTTCAACGCGCTGGGTGTGCACAAGCGCTTCCCGGGCAACAAATGGGTTCCCAATGATGTGGAGCGTGACAAATTGTGGCTGTTCTCGCAGGTTGATCCGCTGATCGCTGCGCGTGTTGATGCAGGTGAGGTCATCCCTCTCGCCAGCATCGTGCCGACTTTCGTGCCGCGCTACTTCTTGATCAACGGACTTAGCGGATATGATACTGCGCCGCATAAAATTGATGCAACCACCGACTGGACAAAAGGTTCTGGCCGGATCATGCCGCATGGCCGCGAAGGCCAGCCGACCCTGATCCGCAACATGAATGCCGGACTGTGCACGCACAGTCCGCACATCCATGGCAATCATATCTTCAAACTGTCCGATATCCGGGCGAATGGCACGATCGTGCTGAACACCAGCTGCTACGAACTCGATGCCTGGCCGATGGAGCCAATGTCGCGCCGCGATGTTTTGCTGCCGTTTGAAAAGCCAATGGATGCTGTCATCTGGCCGCCGAAGGAAGAACCCTTCCCGATGCGTTATGTGATGCACTGCCACACCGAAATGTCGCAGACGGCTGCTGGCGGCAATTATCCGCAAGGCATGGTCACCCACTGGGAAATGACCGGCCCTCTCTGATCTATTCATCGATCTTTATCATATTTTTTCAGGAGTTTTGCCATGCAAGCGGCAGATTGGACAAAAACAGGCGTTAAGGGTGAGCTCACTTACTCTACCTTTGGCTGCAACCCATTTCAGGAAGCAAACTTCCCGACGCCCGACCGGGTCGTTCCCGACGTAAATGTCGAACGGCACATGGATGTCAGCCTCGACCTTCCAACACCGGACGGAAAGACAATTCGCGTCTGGACCTTCACCGATCCCTTGGCACCGACACTGGCAGGACGCGCGCCCATGCATCCTTCGCCTTTGATGCGATTCCGTCAGGGCCAGATCGTGCATAGCACGCTGGATCCGAAGAAGAATGCGCACACCATTCACCACCATGGCATTGAGCCGACCACGGTGAATGATGGCGTCGGTCACGTCTCGTTCGAGGTCAATGCACGCTACACTTACCAATTTCGGCCATCACGGGCTGGCACATTTTTCTATCATTGCCACCGCAATACCCCGCTTCATTTCGAAATGGGCATGTTCGGGCCGATGATTGTCGATCCGCCCGAAGGTCCGGGCACTTTGTTCAGCGGCGGACCCAAATATGATGTCGAGCGCCTTCTGGTTCTCGACGATATGGATCCGCGTTGGCACACTTTGGAACATGACGCCGGTATGTGCGGTCTCGATGTCGGTCTTAACCGTTTCGACCCGAAATACTTCCTCGCCAATGGAGTGTTCAACAACCGCACCACCACTGATCCGCGTGTGGTGATCAATGCAAAGCTGGGCCAGACGATCCTGATCCGCCTTTTGAATGCCAGCTATTCGGTATTGGAAACCACAATCGGCTTGCCGGGTGTGTGTCATTCGATGGATGGTTGCTCTTTGGGAACTGAGCCTTGGGTCTCAGCATTGCCGCTGCCTGCAAACCGCCCCTTCATCATGTCGACGGCGCAACGTCGCGACATCATCATCCGCCCCACCGCGCGCGGCACATTCCCCATTCGCCACCGTTTCCTCCATTGGGTCACTGGCCAGGTGCAGGATGGCGGCCGCGGCATTGTTGACACAAGGATCATCGTAACATGACAACCCCCGCAATCTTCCTCGCCCGCGGGTTCACGCTATCCGGCGACACGGGCCTCGAAACAGCTCAGCTGGTAACCGCTGACGATCGCGCTGCGGATTACCATTATGGTCATCTGCCGCCAAACCCAGACCAGTTGGGCGGGATGTTCAACTTCTCGACGCTGGCTGGAAAGCCGGTCGACGATGCCGATTTCAAGGGACAGTGGACATTGCTCTATTTCGGCTATGCCCGCTGCACCGATAGCTGCCCGATGGCGATCCCGGTGATTGCGACGGCGGCCAAGGAATTGAGCAAGGTCGGCATCAATACCAATGCCGTCTTTGTCGATATCGAGGCACCTGCCATTGGCAATGTCCGTCGTCGTAGCGATGCCGGCAATGACGCTGATGGCCATGTCCATCTGATTGACCGCAAAGCGGCGCTGCGTTCGTTGCAGCAAAGCTTTGGTTCGGACATGCAGATCCTGACCGGCACGCGTGGGCAGCTTTCGGCCGCATCCGCAGCCTTCCGGGTGGCGCGCGAGCATACGCCGCCGCGTGATGGTGAACGGGGCCACAGCATCAATCATAGCTCGCTGATCTACATCCTTGATCCGCGCGCCAAGGTGGCTGGCTATGGCTATCACACCTCGACGCCCAAGATCCTGATTGAAACCGTACGAAGGCTGAAAAAAGCAAAGTCATGAAGACAACAGCCTTTATGGCGATAGTGGCGGCGCAGATCTTTGCGCTGCCGCTATCGGCCCAGACATTCGACCGTGAAGGCCGGCTTATCGTCGCGCCTGAAGAACGCAATATTGCCGCTGCGCAAGTTGCCGTCGCACAAACACGCCTGTTCGGCAGTATGCTGGTTTCTTACCGCATTGCCCGGCCGGGCGTTGCCCGTGTCGCCGTTGCCACGCGCAAGGAATTAAAGGTCTTTGAAATCGATTCCGATAATTTCGAAGCACGGCTAGTCCGGCGCGTCGCCACGACGACGGCGTTGCCAAAAGGCGCGCTGGTATGCCGCAGCTATGCCCCGATCGATGCGATTTTATCGGCAGGCAAACGGTATTTTCCCAACGCCGAACTTGAGGTTCTGCCGCCGCACAGGCCCGGCATGGCATGGCGCACTCGCATTGGGAGCCGTCTGCTTACGGTATCGTTCGACAATAAGGGAGTGGCGCGTTTCGGGCAGTCGGCTATCCGGTAACCGCAATGGAAAGCCTGATCCCTGTAACAATCCAGATGCTGCTGATTGCCAGCGCATTGGTGTTGTTGGGGATCATGGCCTGGAGCGATGCGCGCTATTTTCGCCTGCCGCTGGTTTCCAATATCATCTTTCTGTTCGCCGGGCTGGTCGTCGGTCACCTTGCTTTTGGCATATCCAAAAGTGACGCGCTGATCGGCGCCGGTGCCGGCTATCTTGGCCTTGCCGCCGTCGCCGCTGCCTATCGACATCTGCGCGGCCGGGAAGGCCTTGGCGGCGGCGATCCGATTCTGCTGGGCGGGATCGGTGCCTGGCTTGGCTGGCAGGTGCTGCCAACGATATTGCTGTTCGCAGCTTTATCGGGGTTGGCCTATGCCGTGCTGCAGCGATTGTTCCGGCCGCGGCGCACGGCCTGGCAGACCCAGCGCATCCCGCTGGGTACATGCCTGATCTTTGCTGCAATCCTGTCCGGCGCAACGATGCTAATCGCCGGCGCGTGACCAGCTCTAGGGCGTTCAGCCGCCCTTGCCGACCGCAGCCTCGATCATCGACAGCAATTGCCCCGAATCCATCGGTTTGCGAATGAACATCCAGCCGGCACTGATATCCGAAACATCGGGCACATAACCGCTCATCAGGATGATTTTCAGATTGGGTTGCTGCGCACAGGCAAGGCGTGCCAGTTCGGTGCCGCGCTGGCCCGGCATGATGATGTCGGTCACCAATACGTCGAATTCCGCTTTCTCATTTGCCCGCAGGGCCGCTTCGCCGGTTTCGCAAGCGGTGACGCTATAGCCTTCGGCTTCCAGCATTTCGACCAGTGCTTCAAGGGCATAGGGCTCATCTTCGACCAGCAGGACGCGGCCCCGGCTATCGCCATTTGCCAATTTTTCGGTGCCATTGCCGTCCGCGGTGACGGGTTCGACATTCTGGTCCACCGTGGGCAGATATAGAGAAACCTTCGCGCCCTTGCCGGGGGCGGATTCGAGCCGCGCATCGCCGCCCATTTCGCGTGCAAATTCAAGCACAGAGGCAAGGCCAAAGCCGGAGCCATTGGATTTGGTGGAAAAAAGCGGTTCAAAGGCGCGCGACAGCACCGCCTCGGTCATGCCTCTGCCATTGTCGGCAACCTCGACGACGATATATTCGGCCGGGGTGCCGGTTTCGTTATCCCGTCTATCCAGCGCCAGCGTCTTTATATCGGTGCGGATCACGATTTCGCCGCCATCGGGCATGGCATCGCGCGAATTGATCAAAAGGTTGGTCAAGCAGTTGATAAACCGCACCTGACTGATCACCGATTGGGTCTGCCCTGCTTTCAGTTCGGCTGACAGCACCACGTTGGAGCCCACAACGGTGCGCAGAAATGCAATATTCTCCTCGACCAGCGGATCGACCGCCATGGGCATTTGAGTATCGGTGCGCTGGTGCGACAATTTCATCAGCGATCCGGTGATGCTGGATCCGCGCGCCGCCGTTTCGCGGATGATTGAAACCAGCCGCTCAATCCGTTCATTATCGCCGAAATCGCGCGAGAGCCGATCGCAATTCAGCTTGATGATCGAGAGAAAATTATTGAAATCATGGGCCATATAGCCGGCGATCCGGCTGACCCTGTCGAGCAGTTCGAGGCCGCGCTGCCGTTCAAACGACAGTTCGAGCGCGGTGTCCTGCGACTCTTCGATCATCGCCCGCTGTAGATTGATCAGCAAAACACCTTGTACCTCTGGATCACCGGGTGCAAATTCACTGATCTGGAACTTGTTTTCCTTAAAGGCCTTTTCCGTTGGAACATGGCGGACCGCCAGAAAATAGCCGCTTTCATCTGCCAGCGGCACAGCCGTGCCTGCAAGCTTATAACCGCCACATTTCGATGTCAGGTGAATGGCGAGGCTCTTCGTCGTTCCAAGATCGAAATATTCGGGACGGCTTCCCCCGGTGAGGTCGAAGGAATCGAACAGCTGCGAACCAATTTCAAGGTCGGGGAAATGTTTCGCGATCGAAGGCCCAAAGCCGGTCAGATGCAGATTGGAATCCAGAGAAATATGGGCGGGGTAGAGATTATCGAACAATTCTTTCTTGATGGAAAAGGTCACCACTCAACTCCATCACGATAGATGATTTCGAAAATGGACGCATCATCCCGCTGTTCAATAAGGGCAACGCTGCCCGTCTGTCCGAACCTGTCCATTAAGCCATAAAACAGGCCAATGACGAATTTTTCAAGCCCTGTGCGTTCGGATCGATAACGAACCTCGATCCGGCCGGGGCTAGTTGCCATCACCGCAAAAGACGGCAGTTGTGCACGGGGCATGGCGGTCGCAACCGCCAGATGCATCCGGTCCAGGTTCGCAATGAAGCTTTCCAGATCCTGGCCAGTAAAGTTTAGAAACTGTTTGAAGGATCCTTGGTCGGCAAATTTGATCCAGTAACGGCCAAATTCCAAAAGGCAGTCTTCCATGGGAAGGTTAAGCCGCGCGGCGGCCTCTGCGACGATCTCAAGCGTCAACGTGTCTTCATAAACCATGCCGGTGATCATTTCGGTCGGGCCGATGCCGAGCTTGCGTTCGGTCGCTTGCCAGGCCTCGTCGCCCAATTGATCGATGACCATGGCGCGGACGCCTTTATGAATCATCCCGTACACGAATACCCCACCCGATAATGCAGTTTGGTCTGCTACATTGTTAAGTTAAAATAATAATTACTCTGTTTCTTGGCGATATAATTCCCTCAGCAATTCGTTCATTCTGACAACCTGTTCCTCGATGCGCCCCAGTTTTGATGCAAGATGCTCGGCGTCGACCTCTTCCAGTTTGGCGCCAAGACGATCCCGTATGTTGCCGCAGCACAGCCTGATGATGTTCAGGGGCTGCATCAACTCATGCAACGCGATGTTTCCGTCGTCTGGAACACTATTTACCGACACTGGCTTCTGCCCGTAATAATTGAAACAAGCTTTGGCACGTAGGCGATGTAAATTGTTGCATCAACTCCGACCTTCGCTGCTTCTGGCTACATCACGCTCAACCTTTGCTACCAATAGCGTCGTTCGGCTCTCCGTTGCGGCGAGAAGGACCCTGCATGTCATCATGACCTTGGGCCTGCTTCTCAGGCGCTGTTCAGGCGAATCGGTTCGCTAACGGTTCTGCCTTAACCATTTAACTAAATTTCTTATTCAGTTAACCTCTTTCTTAAACTGTATTTCGTCAGATCGGGCAAGAGCAATCGGACCCGTTTTGGAGACAACATATTGTCCCAGTTCTGCTGGTTTGTAGTGGTTAATGAATAACCGAATAATATTAACCCCACCGAATTGCTTGCATTGTGGCTGAAATGTTCTGGTTAATTTAACCATGATAATTTGCGGCCAAGTAATTTGCTTCTCATTCGCTGTCGCCATGCAGGCCATCGACCAATTCAACACGGTGTCGATCACAGCCTGACGCGAAGCATCCGAGCGGTTTCGGGTGTCATAGTGAGAGTAAAAGCCATGTTGAAGTTGAACATTAACGATCTTGTTCACATTCTGAAGCAGATCAAGATTGCTGAAAACCACACCGCGACCGGCCAACTTGTCGACCATCTCGGTAACCCCCTCAACAACCTGACGCCTTATGGCCTGCGCACGGTTAGCGGCGTTGACAACAACCTTGTCAACCTGAACGCCGGCGCTGCCGATCTTGGCATGCCGCGTCAGACGGCTCCGGTGTTCAACCCGGCCGAACCCAATCCGCGCACCAACGCGCCCACCAGCTATCAGCAAACGACCGGTTCGGTTTATGACAGCCAGCCGCGTATCATTTCCAACCTGATCGCAGACCAGACGCTGACCAACCCGATCGCGGTGATCACAGCGCTCAACAATGTAGGCATCACTGGCGGCGCGCAATTTGCCGAACTGGTTGATGTAACGACGACTGCCCGTTTCGCGATCAACGAGGCCATTGCAGCCGAAAAGGCCGTGGTCACAGCCGACGCTGCCTGGGTTGCCGCCAATAGCCCACTTAGCGGTGCATTGTTCGACGCACGCGAAACGGCCCTAGCCAATGCTGCCGGCGCAGGAGCGCAGCGCGACCTGGCCGTCCAGAGCGCGCAGGATGCACTCGCCCTTGTTGGCGTTCAAATGCAGAACGGCAATCTGGTGATGCCGAACATCATGCCTGATCTGGGCAGCACTGCGCCGCTCAACGGCTTCATGACCATTTTCGGTCAGTTTTTCGATCACGGCCTGACCATGATCAACAAGGGTGGTAGCGGCACTGTCTTCGTTCCGCTGCAGCCTGATGATCCGCTTTATGTCCCCGGCAGCCCCACCAACTTCATGGTGATGAGCCGCGCCACCAACGGCCCCGGCGCTGATGGCATCCTCGGCACCGCCGATGACGTGCGGGATGCAACCAACACTACCACGCCCTGGATCGACCTCAACCAGACTTACTCCTCGCATGAATCGACCCAGGTCTTCCTGCGTGAATATAAGCTGGTCGATGGCAAGCCTGTCGCCACCGGCTGGCTGCTTGAAGCCCCCAATGGCGGCCCGCCGTCTTGGGCCGATGTGAAGCTGCAAGCGCGCGAGATGCTCGGTATCGAACTGAGCGATATGGACGTGCATCGCGTTCCGTTGCTTGCCACCGATCTCTATGGCAACTTCATCCCCGGCGCGAACGGCTTTGCCCAGATCGTAACCGGACCCAATCTGCCCGCCGATCTGGTTGAAGGCAATCCGGCGGCTCCTGTTGCTGCTAACCTGGCATTGTCCACCGGCCACGCGTTTATCGGTGATATCGCCCACAATGCTGATCCGAAGGCCGGCCAGATTGCGGATGAAGATCTGATTTCGGGCAACGCCATTCCTATAGATGAATTTGGCAATCGCGCCGAATATGACAATGAATTGCTCGACAAGCATTATGTTGTCGGCGACGGTCGTGGTAACGAAAATATCGCACTTACCGCGATCCACCATGTGTTCCATTCCGAACACAATCATCGCGTTGACCAGATCAAGGATGAACTGATTGCAAACAGCATCGCCACGGGCGACTTCAAGCTGATCAGCGAATATCTGGCCGCTCCGATCACGGCAATGCCTGCCGACACGACCACGCTGTTGTGGAATGGCGAGCGTCTGTTCCAAGCCGCGCGTTTCTCCACCGAACAGGTCTATCAGCATCTGGTCTTTGAAGAATTTGTCCGCCTTGTTAGCCCCAACATCGATGCGTTCGTTTTCTCGAACACGGTCGATATCGATCCGGCAATCACGGCTGAATTTGCCCATGCCGTTTATCGCTTCGGCCATTCGCAGCTGAACGAAACAGTCGATGTCCTTGCTGCCAACGGTCAGACTGACACCAGCATGACGCTGGTCGAAGCCTTCCTCAACCCGTCGGCCTTTGCCGGTGCCGGTGCAACGATTGACGATGCAGCAGGTGCAATCATCCGCGGCATGACCCGTCAGGTCAGCAACGAAATCGACGAATTTGTCACCGACGCGCTGCGCAACGATCTGGTCGGTTTGCCGCTCGATCTTGCGACGCTCAACATCGCCCGTGGTCGTGACACCGGTACGGCGTCGCTGAACCTGGTACGTGCCGATTTCTTTGCCCAGACTGGCGACTTGCAGTTGAAGCCTTATGACAGCTGGTTCGATTTCGCGCTTGCGATCAAGAACCCGGCGTCGGTGATCAACTTCATCGCGGCCTATGGCCAGCATGAAACGATCCTGGCGGCGACCACTGTTGAAGCCAAGCGCGACGCGGCCTTTGCACTGGTCCTTGGCGGACCGGGCGCTCCGGCTGACCGCATAGACTTCTTGAATGGGACCGGCGCGTGGAATGCAGCCAATAGCGGCCTCAACACTGTCGACTTCTGGATTGGCGGCCTCGCCGAAAAGAAAATGGCCTTTGGCGGCCTGTTGGGCAGCACGTTCAACTTCGTCTTCGAAGTGCAGATGGAAAATCTGCAAGCTGGCGACCGCTTCTATTATCTCAGCCGGTCGCAGGGCACAAACCTGCTCAACCAGCTGGAAGGTGATAGCTGGGCCAAGCTTGCCATGCGCAACACCGATCTGGGTAATGATGGCAGCACGCACTTGCCCAGCTCGATCTTCCTGACACCAGCCTACACGCTTGAGCTCAACCAGAGCCTGCAGAACATGGCCGATCCGGTTCATGACAATTTCATCCTGCAGGCAATCAGCCCGATGGTTATCCGCAAGGATACCAACAATGACGGCACTGACGATTATCTGCGTTACACGGGCATCGACCATGTCGTGCTCGGCGGTACCGTCGGCAATGACACGCTGATCGGCGGCGAAGGCGACGACACCCTGTGGGGCGGTAAAGGCAATGACAATCTCGAAGGCGGCCAGGGGATCGATCACATCTCCGGTGGTTATGGCGACGATGTCATCACCGATGGCGGCACTCCGGTGGGCGCAGCCGACGTGTTGAACGGCGACGAAGGCAATGACGTGATCAGCTCTGGCGAGGGCCTTGATCTGGTCTTTGGTGGCAGCGGCAATGACTTCATCTTCGGCAACCGTGACAGCAAGACGATCACTTCGGGCGAAGGCAATGACTTTGCGCGCGGCGGCGATGCAGCCAGCTTTGTTGCCGGCAATGAAGGCGATGACTGGCTCGAAGGCGGCGTTGGCGGTGTTGACATGCTCGCGGGTGAAAACTCCGAACTGTTCTTCAACAGCCCGATCATCGGCCATGACGTCATGAACGGCCGTGGTAACGATACCGATTATGACGCAGAATCCGGTGACGACATCATGTTTGAAGGCCTGGGCATCCAGCGCTTTAACGGCATGGCCGGCTTCGACTGGGCGATCAATAAGGACAATCCGGTTGCCGCTGATTCGGATATGGGTATCCCCATCTTCGTCAACCAGCAGAATTTCATTCTGCGCGACCGTTATGACCTTGTCGAGGGCCTGTCGGGCTGGAATTTGGACGACAATCTGGTCGGCCGTGATAGAGTTGCTGGCGCGCTTGGTGCCGGAGCAGCGGCGGTCTTTGATCCGAGTGCACCTTTCTTGTCCTATTCGAATGCACTGACGACGGAAGGCGTTGCCCGCATCGACGGATTTGCTGATCTGGTTGCGCATCTCGGCCGCGAAACGATCCATGCCGCCAGCGGCGAACAGGTTGAAGTCGTGGTGTTCAATCAGGCTGATGTTGTGCGCAATGCTGATGGCGTTGCAACCGACTTGACCGGCCAACCGCATGAAATCCTGCTTGGCGGTAGCGGTAACGATACCATTGAAGGCAAGGCAGGCGACGACATCATCGATGGCGACCGCTGGCTGAACGTCCGCATCGGCATCAACGATGCCAACGGCAATGCAATCGCCTCGGCAGAACATATGTCGAGCCAGGTTCGGGATCTGAACGGCAACCTGCTGTTTGGCGGAAAGACGCTCGATCAGCTCATGCTCGATCGCACGCTCAACCCGGCCCAGCTGTCGATCGTTCGCGAAATGCTCGACACCGACGTCGCGGGTAGCCAGGATACGGCCGTCTATCGCGGTCAGCTGACCGACTATGAATTTGTCCGCAATGCTGACGGTTCGACGACGGTCACCCATGTGCTCCCGACCAACGTCATAAACGATGGCAGCGACCGTCTGTCCAACATCGAGAAGCTAACCTTCGCCGATGGCCTCGGCGGAACGGTGACCTATGACATCAATGCTATTGTCCCGGTTGCCGCAACCGGCGCGCCCTCGATCAACAACATCACGCCGACTGAACGGGATGTGTTGAGCGTTGACCTTGCCGGCATCATCGACCCCAATGGCATCTTCAACCCCACCTATCAGTGGCAGATGTCGTCGGATGGCGGCGTGACTTGGACGGATATTGTTGGGGCGGTTGATGCCACCTTCATCCCCGGCCAGGATCAGGTCGGTGCCCAGCTGCGCGTCAATGTTGCCTATTTCGACTTGACCGGTACCTTCGAAAACCTGAATTCGGCCCCCACCGCAATCGTTGCAGACTTTGCAGAAGCAGCAACCGGTGCGGCGATCATCAGCGACATGACCCCCTATTCGGGTCAGGTTCTGACGATTGACACGGCGTCGATCGCTGATGCCAATGGCGTTGGACCGCTGTCGCATCAGTGGCAGATTTCGACCGACAATGGTGTAAGCTGGACTGACATTGCCGGTGCCAATGGCGATAGCTATGTGCCTGCAGATACGCAGATCGGTGCCCAGTTGCGGGTGATGACCACCTTTACGGATATCACTACCGCAACCGTCGAAACGCTTTACTCGCAGGCCACTGCCGGTCTGATCCAGGGCCCTGTTGCCGCACGCGGTGCACCGGTGATCCTCGACAGCACGCCGATGGAAGGCGAAGTGATGACGGCCGATATTTCGGGTATCATCGACCCTAATGGCGTGATCGATCCGGCCTATCAGTGGCAGGTTTCGACCGACAATGGTGCGACCTGGACGAATATCGACGGCGCAACGGCCAGCACTTTCACGCCGACACAGGCGCAGGTGAGCGGTCAGCTGCGTGTTCAGGTGTCCTGGACCGATGCTGTGGGTACGCAGGAACAGCTGGTATCGGCTGCCTCTGTAGCCGTGGCTGACATGCCCGAAGCGGCAACCGGCGCGGCGATCATCAGCGACATGACCCCCTATTTGGGTGAAGTGTTGACGATTGATACAGCGTCGATCGCCGATGCCAATGGCGTTGGAACGCTGTCGCATCAGTGGCAGATTTCGACCGACAATGGTGTAAGCTGGACTGACATTGCCGGTGCCAATGGCGATAGCTATGCGGTTTCGAATGCGCAGCTCGGCGACCAGTTGCGGGTGAAGACAACCTTTACGGACGTCACTACCGCAACCGTCGAAACGCTTTACTCGCAGGCCACTGCCGGTCTGATCGAGGGCCCTGTTGCCGCACGCGGTGCACCGGTGATCCTCGACAGCACGCCGATGGAAGGCGAAGTGATGACGGCCGATATTTCGGGTATCATCGACCCCAATGGCGTGATCGATCCGGCCTATCAGTGGCAGGTTTCGACCGACAATGGTGCGACCTGGACGAATATCGACGGCGCAACGGCCAGCACTTTCACGCCGACACAGGCGCAGGTGAGCGGTCAGCTGCGTGTTCAAGTGTCCTGGACCGACGGTCTGGGTACGCAGGAACAGCTGGTATCGGCTGCCTCTGTAGCTGTGGCTGACATGCCCGAAGCGGCAACTGGCTCGGCGATCATCAACGACACCACACCTTATTCAACCCAGGTGTTGACCATTGATACGGCGTCGATCGCCGATGCCAATGGCGTTGGAACGCTGTCGCATCAGTGGCAGATCTCGACCGATAACGGTGCAAGCTGGACCGATATCGCTCAGGCTACCGACACGAGCTACACCACGTCGCACGCACAGGTTGGTGCATCGCTGCGGGTCAAGTCGACCTTTACCGATGTCACCACGGGAACAGTGGAAACACTTTACTCGCCCGCCACTTCGGCAATCAGCCAAGGGCCCGTGGCTGCAACAGGTGCGCCGGTTATCAACGATCTGACGCCGACGGAAACTGAAACGCTGACCATCGATACCAGCAGCATTGCTGATACCAATGGTCTCGGGACATTCTCCTACCAGTGGCAGCAATCGTCGGATAATGGCACGACCTGGACCAACATTAATGGCGCGACTGCAGCAAGCTTTACGCCTGCTCAGGCTCAGGTTGGAACCATCCTGCGGGCTGTTGCAAGCTTCACCGATGGCTTCGGCACGGTTGAAACGCTGAACTCGGCTGCGACGGGTGTGGTTGGTGACAACTTCGTCGGAGGTGCAACGACCTTCACCGGTACCGAAGGTGATGACAATGCCATGGGTGCACAGTCCAACGTTGGCGTTGGCGGCAATGACACCATGAACGGTCGTGGCGGTAATGACCGCTTGGATGGCCGGTCGGGTAATGACACCATCACCGGCGGTGCAGGCAATGATACGATCATTGGCGGTGCTGGCACCGATACGGCAGTCTATGCAGGTTCGAGCCAGAGATTCACGCTCAACATGAACGGTACAACGATCACCGTCACCGATAATACAGGTGCGGAAGGCGTTGACACCTTGGTCGGTGTCGAACGACTGCGCTTCAACGGTGCCAACCATACCATTGCAACTGGTACGGCTGCGGCCAACACCGTCAATGGCGGTGCAGGCAGCGAGGCGATCTTTGCTTTGGCTGGGAATGACACCATCAACGGCGGTGCAGGCAATGACCTGATCTATGCCGGCGACGGTGTGGATACGATCACCCAGGCAAGTGCCAATGGCGGTTCCGACTTTGTTGACGGTGGTGCGGGTGAAGACACCTTCATCGTTACCAGCGACACGACGACGGCAGAGAATTTCGTGATCTACACCCGTGCAGCTGCACTGGAAGTGTTCAGCCTGAACAACTTCAATGCCAACACCGAAATCGTCATTGCCCGCAATGGCAACGTGATGGCCGAACTGGATAATATTGAGGAAATCATTGTCAGCACCCTGCAGGTTACCTCGCCGGGTGGGGCCAATGGCGGCACCGTTTCCGGTGACTCGATCCGGGTCGTCGGTGACTTCAACCAGACCAGCCTTAACTTCAACACGATCACCATCGATGGTAACACCGGTAACGACGTGGTCGACATTTCGGCGCTCCAATCGGCGCACCGCATTGTCTTCACCTCGAACGGCGGTCAGGACACCATCGTCGGTGCGCTTCGTCCGCAGGACGTTGTGAACCTCGACACGGCTGCGGCGGCTCCGGTTGCTGCACATGTGACCCAGGTTGATGCCCTTGCTGCACCTGCCCCTGTGGTTGACGCACCTGCCGCTCCGGCTGCAGATGCTCCGGCACCGGTTGCAGTCGAAGCGGTCGCCTTGGCGGCGATTGAACCGGCAGCCCTGCTGGTTGCCGACATGGTCCTCACCGGCAGCAGCAGCGATGATTATCTGGCAGGCGATGCCGGCGACGATAGCATCACTGGTGGTTCGGGTTACGACTATCTCGAAGGCGGCCTCGGCGACGATCGCCTCTCGGGTGGATCGGGCAACGACTCGCTTGTTGGCGGCGATGGCGATGACATTCTGTCGGGTGGTTCGGGTAACGACTATCTCGACGGCGGTCTTGGCGACGACGAACTGATCGGCGGTACGGGTATCGATGCCTTTGCCTTTGGCAATGGCGACACGATCGCTGACTTCATGGCTGGCGATGTGATCGATCTGCGTGACATGGGTGTCACGGCGGGTAACTTCGCCGAAAAGGTCTTGATCGAAGCGGTTCGTGGTGGCTCGCGGATCACCATCGACGGTCAGTCGATGATGGTCGCTAACACTACTCCGGCAGCGATAGAGGCAGCGAGCCTTGTCCTGGCTGACCCTGTCGCACCGGCTCCGACTCCCGTCGTGGATGCCCCGGCAGCACCTGCTGCGGATGCACCGGCACCGGCTCCCGTAGTCGACGCTCCGGCTCCTGTGGTTGATGCGCCTGCCGCACCTGCTGAGGAACCCGCACCGGCACCTGTGGTCGATGCTCCGGCTCCTGTGGTTGATGCGCCTGCCGCACCTGCTGAGGAACCCGCACCGGCACCTGTGGTCGATGCTCCGGCTCCTGTGGTTGATGCGCCTGCCGCACCTGCTGAGGAACCTGCCCCGGCACCTGTGGTCGATGCTCCGGCTCCTGTGGTTGATGCGCCTGCCGCACCTGCTGAGGAACCTGCCCCGGCACCTGTGGTCGATGCTCCGGCTCCTGTGGTTGATGCGCCTGCCGCACCTGCTGAGGAACCTGCCCCGGCACCTGTGGTCGATGCTCCGGCTCCTGTGGTTGATGCGCCTGCCGCACCTGCTGAGGAACCTGCACCGGCACCTGTGGTCGACGCTCCGGCTCCTGTGGTTGATGCGCCTGCCGCACCTGCTGAGGAACCTGCCCCGGCACCTGTGGTCGATGCTCCGGCTCCTGTGGTTGATGCGCCTGCCGCACCTGCTGAGGAACCCGCACCGGCACCTGTGGTCGATGCTCCGGCTCCTGTGGTTGATGCGCCTGCCGCACCTGCTGAGGAACCCGCACCGGCACCTGTGGTCGATGCTCCGGCTCCTGTGGTTGATGCGCCTGCCGCACCTGCTGAGGAACCTGCCCCGGCACCTGTGGTCGACGCTCCGGCTCCTGTGGTTGATGCGCCTGCCGCACCTGCTGAGGAACCTGCACCGGCACCTGTGGTCGATGCACCGGCTCCTGTGGTTGATGCGCCTGCCGCACCTGCTGAGGAACCTGCACCGGCACCTGTGGTCGATGCTCCGGCTCCTGTGGTTGATGCGCCTGCCGCACCTGCTGAGGAACCTGCCCCGGCACCTGTGGTCGACGCTCCGGCTCCTGTGGTTGATGCGCCTGCCGCACCTGCTGAGGAACCTGCACCGGCACCTGTGGTCGATGCACCGGCTCCTGTGGTTGATGCGCCTGCCGCACCTGCTGAGGAACCTGCACCGGCACCTGTGGTCGATGCTCCGGCTCCTGTGGTTGATGCGCCTGCCGCACCTGCTGAGGAACCTGCACCGGCACCTGTGGTCGATGCTCCGGCTCCTGTGGTTGATGCGCCTGCCGCACCTGCTGAGGAACCCGCACCGGCACCTGTGGTCGATGCTCCGGCTCCTGGCTCCGATGCCGCAACCGATCCGAACCGCAACACTGTGATCGCTCCGCCGACACCCGTTGTTCCGGCTCCGGTTGACCCAGTTGCAGATGCGCCGGCCCCTGTGGTTGATGCCCCTGCCGCTCCGGCTCCGGTCGTGGATGCCCCTGCTCCGGTAGTGGACGTTCCTGTCCCGGCTCCGGTGGTGGACGCTCCTGCTGCTCCGACGGCAGATGCTCCGGCTCCGACGCCTGTGGTTGATGCACCTGCTGCTCCGGTGGTTGATGCACCTGTCCAGACCCCGGTGATCGATGTTCCGGCTCCGGTGAACCCGGGCCAGGGCAACGATACCCCGGTCGTGGTCGACGACGGCATTCCTGCCGATCTCGCCCTCGAACCGACACCTTCGCCGCTGGGTGATGTCAATATGCGGGGTTCGCGCCTTGCAGACGTGCTGATCGGTGATGATGACAGCAACGACTTGTTCGGCTTCGGCGGAAGTGACGTGCTGCATGGCATGTACGGCGACGACGTGATGAACGGCGGACGTGGTGCGGACATGCTCTACGGTGGCGAAGGCAATGACCGTCTCTTCGGTAGCCGCGGCTTTGATTATCTCGATGGCGGTGAGGGTGCAGATATCCTCAGCGGTGGCCGCGGAAGTGATATCTTCGCCTTTGGCGATCAGGACGTTATCACCGACTTCAAGTCTGGTGAGGACATGATTGATCTCAACGGAATGGGGATCACCGAAAGCAACTTCGAGGACATGGTCTCCATCACCCGCGACGGTTCGGATCTGAAGGTCAGCATTGCCGGCCAGACGATGACGCTGGAAGACGAGGATGAACTCGATATTGATGACTTCATGCTTGCCTGGGAAGACAATGACAGCCCGATGATCACCGATGCCATTGCGGCGGTGGAAGAAGCATCACCGGCCATCGTCGACATGGTCGCCGTTGAAGACGATACCTTCGGCCCTGCCAACTATGAAAGCCTGCTCAATCTGCCGGCTGACCTGTTGGTACCGGTACAACAAGACATGTTCGGCCCGATGATGTAAAACCGCCATCATCCGGTAAGAACAGGAAGGGCCCGGGGCGTTTATCGTCCCGGGCCTTTTCGCTTATGTGCGGGGGCTTCCTTTCCGATGCATGGCCAGAACATGCATTCAAATCGGCAATAAACGCCGCCATAACGGCTGCGAAACGAACGGAACAAAGGCTGAACCCTTTACGCCTTCTTAATGTGGCGGGCCGATAGCGATGGCATGGAAAATCGCCTCTTAACCTTAGACACCCTGATGCTTCGGGGCAGACATAAGCTACTGATAACGGCGGGTTATCTATCGATTGCGATGATATTTGCGGCCGAGCCTGTAGCCGCGCAAAGCCTGCCAGAGGCCTTGCAGCACGCCTATGACCGGAGTGAAGAAATCGCGAGTGCGCGGGCACAGAATGATGCCGACCGCGCCGGCATTACCATTTCGAAAGCGGGCGGCCTGCCGACGGTGGGCACCACCGTTGGATTAAGCGAAACCCTTTCCGGCTCGACCACTAACAGGGGCCGGGTCGATGTTTCCGGTGAGGTCAGCATGCCGCTGTTTCAGGGCGGCGCGGTGCGCAACGGCGTGCGTGCGGCGCGATCGCGCTCGGATGCGTCGTCTTTCGGCATTGCCGCGGCGGAAATGGGTGTGTTTGGTGCCGTGGTCACGGCCTATGCCGATGTCATCCGGGATCAGCAGATTGTCGATTTGACGCGCAACAATCTGCGCAGCCTGACCACAACCCTGAATGCAACGCGGGCGCGGTTCAGGGCGCGCGACTTGACGCGCACCGACGTCGCTCAGGCCGAATCGCGGGCCGCAATCGCGCGGGGCGAGCTGGAAACGGCAGAAGCGCAGCTTAAGGGTTCTATTGAAGAATTTCGCCGGTTGACAGGGTTGGAGGTTGTCCGGCTTACGCCATTGCCACCGCTGCAGGATCTGCCGGCCAATGCGGAAATGGCCGCTGCCACCGCATTGGAGGAAAACCCCCAGCTTATCTCGGCGCGATCAAAGCTCGAATCGCAACGCTATGAGGTTAAAGCCGCGCGCGCAGAGGCCCTGCCAAAAGTGTCCGCAGTGCTTAATGGCCGTTATTCCGACCGTCAGCTGCAGCCGACCATTCCCGATGACAGCCGTTTTGGCGCGACGGTTGGCGTCACGATGAACATGTCGCTGTTTCGTGGCGGTCAGGTGCCCGCCCGGGTTAGTCAGGCAACTGCACGCGAGATGCAGGCGCTTCAGGAAGCGCAGGGGATTGAGCGCGTTCTCGTTGCCCGTGCCCGCAGCGATTTCGCCAACTGGCGTGCTGCGAAGGAAGTGGTTGTTGCCAGCGGTCAGGCCGTCACGGCAACGCAACAGGCGCTGAGCGGTGTTCGATCCGAAAGCGATGTCGGCTCGCGCACGATTCTCGATATTCTCAACGCCGAACAGGAATTGCGCAACGCGCAGGTCCAACTCGCCAATGCGGAGCGGGATTCCTATCTCGCCGCCTTTTCGTTGTTGATGACGATGGGCCGCGCGCAGGCGCGTAACTTCGGCATTGGCGGATCGGCAGCGGCTGAATTGCCGACCATTCGCGAATTTTCATCGCCAAATGGATCAGCTGCCGCCATGGGCCCAGATGCGCCATCGCAAAATTTGGTGCCCGACGCGGATCTTGCACCGGTGCGTTTGCAGCCGCCCATGATGGCGATGCCATCCTCACCCGTTTCATCCGCCGTTTCTGAGCCTCCGTTGCCAGCATCACCCGCTGCCACAGCGGCTTTGCGACCTGCCGAAATGCGGGTCGCAAAGTCAGCGGAGGAAAAATGGTCACCATTTCCGTCGACCCATTGGGTTGTCCAGCTTGCCGCGCATGAAAGTGCTGCTGCGGCGCGCGCCCATTGGGACCAATTGCAGCCCGTGATCGGGGGTATCATTCCCGGCGGCACACCGATGGTCGCCCTAGCGCCTGACGCGCCGAAAACAGTCTACCGCCTCGCAATCGGTGCTTTTGCCGATTTCAGCGAAGCCGAAACCGCGTGCAGCGATCTGCGCGTGCAGGGTCAAAGCTGCATCGTACGGCGGGTTGCGACCTTTGGCGCTGTGCAGTGGATTGAACAGAAAAGCCGGAAGGCAGGAAAGTGAAAATGAACGACCAACCCCTCGCCAAAGCCACTTTGCCGGCTTCGGAAGACAAGATCAAATTCCTGCTTCGCCGCTCACGCAGCGCGCTGATTGCAATTTTCTTGCTGTCAGCGGTGATCAACGTCTTTGTGCTCAATGGATCAATCTACATGATGATGGTCTATGATCGCGCCTTGCCGTCGCAAAGCCTTCAGACGCTTTTCGGCCTGTTCGGGATCAGCGCCTTTATCTATGTGGCTCAGGCCTATTTTGAGGTGCTGCGCGGCCGGATGCTGTCCGACGTTGCCGTCCAATTGGAAGACGATGTCAGTCCGTTTGCGCTGCATTCGGCGCATGAACTGGCCGTGCGGGGATCGCGCGACGATGCAGGCAACAGCCCGCTTCGCGATCTGGAACAGATCCGCTCCTTCATCGCCGGCCCTGGCCCGGGCGCGCTGATGGATTTGCCCTGGATCATCTTCTTTATCACCATTCTGTCGATGCTGCACATCTGGCTCGGTGTTGCTGCGCTGGGCGGCGCGCTGGTTCTGGTCGCGCTGACCTTTGTATCTGAACGGATCAACCAGAATTCAATCGGTGCAATCGGCGAAATGACACAGTCGCGCAGCCGCTTGATCGAGCGCAAAAGGCGCAATGCGGAAACCGTCCAGTCGCTGGGCATGCGCTCGCGCTTTGCGCGCATGTTCCTCGAACTGAACGGCCGGCTGGCGACGCGCCAGTCCGCGGTCAACGACACGACTATCCTTGTGTCGACAATCAGCCGCACAATGCGGATGTTCATCCAGTCGGTATTGCTGACGGTCGGCGCCTTGCTGGTGATCAATGGTCAGGTTTCTGCTGGTGTGATTTTTGCCAGCTCGATCCTTGCCGGCCGTGCACTTGCGCCGATCGATCAGGCAATTGGCCAATGGCGCGCATTTTCCATGGCCCGCTTCAGCTGGAAGCGGTTGAATGAAGCGATCAACCGCTATGGCATTCCGCCTGCGCGCACTTTGCTGCCGCGTCCCAAGGGCGCGCTGGACGTTGAAGGGCTGTGCGTTGCCCCTCCGGGCAAGGAACGGCCAACGCTCGATTCGGTCAGTTTCTCCTGCCCTAGTGGATCGATTGTCGGCGTGATCGGCCCCAGCGCTGCGGGTAAATCCACCCTTGCTCGCGCCCTTGTCGGCGCCTGGCCCAGCCTGCAAGGCACGGTCCGTCTCGACGGCGCGGCACTCGAACAATGGGATGCAGACGTTTTGGGCCAACATATCGGCTATCTGCCGCAATCGGTTGAGCTGATGGATGGCACCGTTGCGCAGAATATCGCCCGTTTTGATCCCGACGCATCGTCGGAAGCGATCACCCGCGCAGCCGAACTTGCCGGCGTACATGACCTGGTTCTGCATCTTCCCGACGGTTATGAAACCGAGGTCGGGGAAGATGGGCGCAACTTGTCGGGCGGTCAGCGCCAGCGGATTGGGCTTGCGCGCGCGCTTTACAAGGATCCTTGCTTTGTCGTTCTTGATGAACCGAACAGCAATCTCGATCCGGCGGGCGAAGCTGCGCTTGGTTTGGCGCTGATCAACCTCAAGAAAATCGGATCAACTGCGGTCATTGTCACCCATCGCCAGTCGGTGCTGCGCTTCGCTTCGCACATTCTGTATTTGGCCGAAGGCAAGGTGCGGCAGTTCGGCCCGCAAGAAGAGGTGCTGCGCGCGCTTGCCGAACGCAATAATGTTCAACCCATGGCTCCTACCGGAGCGGCGGCGCCCGCGGCACCCCCGACTGCGGAAGCCCCAGTGCATGCCCCAACACATGCAACCGCTGCCTGATCTTTCCATGCCTCATCCTAACTCCGGATATCTTCCATGATCGAACCCAATATGTCCGCCTTTGCCGCCGCCACAGCCGTGGTCCCCGGTAAGGCGAAGAAGCGGCAGCGACTGGCTTATGCCAGCGTCGTCATAACGATTGGCGCGCTCATCGCGCTGTCGACTGTCGTCAAGGTATCAGGCGCGGTGATCGCGGCGGGTAATCTGTCGGTTACCAGCCAGACGAAATCGGTTTCGCACCAGACAGGCGGTATCTTGGCCGACATCCGGGTGCATGAAGGCCAGATGGTCCGCCGGGGAGAGGTGCTGATGCAGCTCGATACGGACGTCACCCTGGCCTCGGTTGCGGCGTCGACCGAAAGCGTATCCGCCTTGTCGGCGCGCCGCGAACGGCTTGAAGCCGAGCTCGCCGGCCGCCCGCAGGCCACATTTGGGGGCGCGGGCAGCAATCCCGAAGTCCAGACCGCGATTGCGCGCGAACAGCAATTGTTTGAAGCGCGGCGCGCAGAAAAAAGCGCGCAGATTGCCATGCTTTCGGCGCGTCAAACGCAGTTGCAGGCGGAAATTACCGGCTATCGCTCGCGCATTGGCGCCCTGCGCAAGCAACAGGCACTGCTCGCCCCTGAATTGCGCGGCCTGCGGGAGCTTTATGCGCAGGAACTGGTGACGATCAACCGGCTCAACGAGATCGAACGTTCGGACGTATCGCTCCGCGGAGAGATTGCGACGCTGGAAGCCAGCATCCGCCAAGCCGAAGCGCGTATCGCCGAAACATCGCGCGAAATGAATATGTACCGGCAGTCGCTGCGCACTTCGGCAGGCCAGGAGCTGAACGATGTGGTCAATACGCTGACCGAGGGGAAGTTGCGATCGGTTGACGCCGAATATGCCTTGGAAAAGGCGACTATCCGTGCCCCGCAAGATGGCTTTGTCGATGCGATCAGCTTTGTAACACCGGGCAGCGCGATCCCCGCCGGTCAGCCGTTGCTGCGGATTGTGCCTGCCAATGACAATCTTGTCGCCGAAGTGCGCGTCAGCCCCGCCGACATCGATCAGGTGCGCTTGGGGCAAGAGGTGCGCCTGCGCTTCTCCGCGCTGCAGGCCGCACAATCGCCCGAAGTGCTGGGCAAGGTGACCTTCATTTCGCCCGAGCGGACCGAAGATCCACGCACCGGCCAGCCTTATTATCGCGTCCGTGTGGCCGGCGAAAAGGGGCATTTACGGTCGGTTGCCGGCGCGCAATTGACAAATGGCATGCCCGTTGAAGCCTATATCACGACGGGCGCGCGTGCATTTATGAGCTATTTGCTAAAACCCATTCTTGACCAGTTGGAAAAGGCCTTCAGACAATAAGCTGGCATTGCGGGTTCGTTTTGCCGCCAGGGCAGGGCGGGCGATTCCTGTTGCCGGCATCCTGCAACGCGTTACCGTATTTTACTGCGCATTGCGCTCTGCGTTGAGTGCGGATAAGGTCGGTGTCACGAGTTCGATTGGAGCGTGTTTTGACCACAGTTGAAAAAGCGGCGTCTGTCCTGCTGGTGGATGATGACGCATACTGCCTGGACGAAAGCCAAGAGGCGCTGACTAATCTCGGTTATGATGTCGCTTGTGCGACGGATGCCATGTCGGCGCTGAAAATGATTGCCGACAATCCAGATATCGGGATCGTCATCACCGATCTGCGCATGCCAGGCATGGACGGCCACACTTTTCTTGAGGAACTTGCGCTGCGGTTCATGCCAAAGCGGCCGATCGTCGCCCTGGTTGTTACCGGCATTCCCAGCCTAGAGGCGGCGACGCTTGCAATGCGTTACCGTGCGATGGATTTTCTATCCAAACCGGTGTCAACTGATGCACTCGCCGGGGCGTTGCGGCGCGCATCTGCTAACCTTGCCAGCATGACGTTCAAGTTCCAGCTTGCCGGTTTTGAGGCAGAGCGTGCGCTTACCGCGCATGACGCGGACGCCATGGATGTCGCGAATGCTGATTCGGAACCGACACCTGAGGAATTGAGCACATTTGTCCAGAAGCTACTGAAATATCAGCAGAATCGGGCGCGCTTCTTTGATCCGGAGCTGTTTTCGGGCCCGTCATGGGATATATTGCTTGATCTTGCGGCCGCCAGTTTCCGCGGCGAGCCGGTTGCGGCATCCAGCGTTTGCGCCACAACTTTGGTCCCCTTCAGTACTGCGCTGCGGCATGTGAACAGCTTGGTCGAGGCAGGGCTTGTCCGGCGCTGGACCGATCCGACCGATAAGCGGCGCAAGATGCTCGAACTTGAACCCGAAGCCAGTGCGATGATGAAGCAATATCTCGAAACCGGCTGGAAAATGCAGCACCGCTAGGCGCGACTTACGCAGTTTCCATCCAAATCGGATGAAATCACTCGCAATGCTGCAGCGATTATATGTGCGCTTTATGATGGTCGGGTTAGACCTAGGCTTCTCGGGAGAGGAGAGGAGCCTCGGGTCGCATCAACGCTCCGCTTTTCAGGGGAGTTCCGAGGGCCCCGGTGCAATCTTGCAAAAGCAGGATTGACCGGGGCGTTTCTCCTCGCCGCTCGATTTCGGGCGGAAACAGAATGCATGGCAAAAGGGGATAGCCAGCATTGCCAACGATAACAGGGTGGTCAAACCGTCATCGCGCCAAGTTAATTAGCTGCATGTGCGGCCACTTACTTGGTTAATGCCAAATCGCGTCGGAACATAAGTCGAATTTTTTTGGTTTTCGGCTTGTTGGATGGTTATAGTTGCACAAAACGGTTGGGATGAAACTGAATTTTTGGCCTTTTGAACCCTTCTGGCTCGTGCCTGTTGGGCGCATCTTGTCGATGCCAGTTTCAAACATATCAGGCAGTTAATGGACATGCATGATCTATCCGATGATCGGAGCTTCGACGCTGCCTTGCGGCGCGAAATGGAGTATCTGCTGGCGAGCAGCATGTTTCGCAAATCGCCCAAGCTTTCACAATTGCTGGCCTATCTTGTCGGCGCCACGCTGAGGGGCGAAGGTGAAACGCTGAAAAGCTATACGGTTGCAGTTGATGGCCTTGGTCGCGCAGCTGATTTTGACGCGCAGGCCGACAGCTATCCCCGCGTGCAGGTGATGCGCCTGCGCAATTTCCTGTCATCCTTTTACGCACGTTACGAACCGGTTGGTGAGTTGTGCATCTATATTCTGCCGGGCAGTTACCGCGTTCGCTTGGCAAAATTTTCCATCGCCTATCCCGATATCGTCGTTCGCAATGCACGCCGCCGCCTTGGTTCGTCTGCGGTTGAGGTGGAACCGGTTGCTGTGGCCGAATCCGGCACTGTCGGGACCAGAGCTGATCATGATGAACCCGCCGCAATTGCCAAGGCCGCACCATTGGTGGTGGCGGGCAGGAACAGGTTCAAGCTCCCTCAGGCAGTATTGTGGGGCGGCGCTGCGGCAGCGGCGTTGGTCGCCGCGGTGCTTTTTGTCCCAAAATTTGGCAAGGGCGAAGGCGTATTGCAAGGCGTGCATGCGCCCGTGCTGCGCATCAGCGATATTTCTACAGGCGCCGATCCGCTTTCGCGCGAAATCGCAGGCGAAATCGAACATGCGCTGGAGAATGGCATCGCCCAAAGCTGGGCCGTCGACACGTTGGGCAGCGTCGAAGGCAATGATAGCGGCAGTGCGCGCGCGGATTATCGATTAGACGCGAATCTCACGCGATTGGGCGGTGATGGCCGGCAATTGTTGATGGAAATGATCGACAAATCTGACGGCCGCATCATTTGGTCTGAAAGCTATCCGATCGATGATAGCAAGCCGATCCAGCCCCAGTTGCACCAGGCATTGGTCCAGATCACTACTCCGCTGGGCGTGATTGGTCGGCGCGAACTGGCGTCGGGTGACACTCAAAAATATAGCGGCTATCGCTGCCTTGTTGCGGCACAGGCTGTCATTGCGGGCAAGACTTTCGTCTCTGCGGAGAATGTAAAGCAGTGCCTCGATCAGCCGCTCGGCAATCCCCAACTGGAAGCTGTTCGGTTGAGCTCCGCTGCGATGCGCTCGGTCCAAGAGGGTCTATTTAACAGCCAGTCCTTGGCGATAGCGAATGGCGAAGATCTGGCTGAGCGTGCGATCGAGACCTATCCTGACGAAGCATCGGGGCATTTTGCGCTGGCGTGGATGAATTATATCCAGAATTCATGCGCAGCCGGCAATTACCATGCCGAAGAGGCGTTGCGCTATAATCCCTACGATCGCACGGCAACCGTCTATCTGGCAAGCTTTGCTGAAGAATGCGCTTTGCCCGGCGGTCCGGAATTGGTGGAACGGGCTCTGGCGTCCCGCGTTGACGGCCAGTCGTCACTCGGCCTTGCGATTGTCAATCTTGCGTTGAAATCAGGTCGCTCCGACATTTTAGGTTCGGTCAGCCCCCGCCGGTCCGCCTCTGTTTCGGCGGACCCGGATAGCCTTTTGAGTGATGCGATCATCGCAGCTTATTTTGGTAATGCAGCATTGAGCCGCCAAAGCTGGGCTGCTTTTGTGAAACTGCAGCGGCGGCCGGGTGCGACTCCGGATGAACTGTTGCAAAAGACTGTTTTCTCCAAAGCCAATCGGACCCGAATTCTCAACCTATTGCGTGAGAAAGCCGTTTTGTCCGACGTCTGATACTGCCGGCGCTTCGTTTCATGCCGTTACATATGTTAACAGGCATTAGCAAATCTTCTGCTGCAGTCTATATATTGATCTATATTGCCCAAATGACCACAAAATATGGTGTTACATATATATTTAACGGTGTAACACTGCTTTTCGGCATTAAAGCTGGGTAGTTAGTTGGACATGGAAACGGGCTGCCTTATTTGCTCGACATAACTGGTCCTTGGTCGGGTTAGGCGGACCCCACTCGTTTCCTTTTCTGCGTCGGCGCTACAATATGCCCTGCGGCGCCGACGCAGAAAATAGCTTTACCGACCTGATCTCGAAACGTCCGGCTTAAAGGCGCAATTATGCGCGCGATTTCGCGCGCCCAGCTCCAACGTCACGACGGCGCGGTGATCAGGTCTCTTGCAACCTGACCTTAGACAGATCGGCAGGATGAACCGATGGCCGCCTACCCCGAAAGCTTCGCTTCAACAACCCCAGCAAACCCTGATCGCGCATCGCGCGACGCAGAGGAAAATGGCAATGGCGAGCCGATCCGTCTTCTCAAGATTGCGCGGCTGAAAAGCCTGCTGAACGGAAACGAAGCGATGATCGTTGTCCGCCAATTGTCCAAAAACTTCGCACGCTTCGATGCCTATCTGCCGCTCCTAATCGGTGAATCGGTCGAGATTGATTTTGACGATACTGGCGCATTGCGCGGCATCATCACCGAACGCATGATCAATTCCTTCGCGATGCAGTTTGTCGATGGTTGTGATCCCATCGCCCGCATCCGCCAAGCTGAACAGGATGGCGCTCTGCAGCCCAAAAGGCGCCCGCGCGTATCGATCGGTGTTGCCGTAACGCTGCACGCCAAGTGCGGCACCTATAAGGCCAGTCTGGTCGATCTATCGGTTGGCGGGGCCAAGATCGAAACTGAACAGCCGCTGCCGCCGCTTAACGAGATTCAAATTCGCGGTTGGGACCGGGCGCCCATCACTGCCCGAGTCGCGTGGCAAACGAGCACCCAGATTGGCGTGATCTTCGTCCGGAAATTGTCGATTTCCGAACTGCTCACCTGGTCATCCTGATAGACTAAGATGCGGATCGCCGCCTCTCTTTCTACATGCACATTGGGGCTTTGTGCGATAATGCATCCGCAGCTTGCCTCAGCCGCTGAAGAGCCGCCACGCCATAATCGCGCCACGCCTATCGTCGCCACGGTCGAGGTCATCGAGATGGCAAAGGTATCGTTTCAGCGCGCTCCGTCTGCCGGAACGGCGGCACACACCCAGATGCGCAACGCTCCGCGCCAAGGCCAGATAGTTCGCACCTGTGCCGACATCGGCACCGACCAGCGCTGTTTGCTGGTGACTTTCGAATGAAAAGCGCCACCTTCACTTCGGCGATCATCGCCCTGCTGCTAAGCCAGCTGCCGTATGACGCCTTCGCGCAATCGGCACCCGCGCTTGCTCCCCAGATCCGGCTCACCAGTCGCGTCATTGCCGACCCGCTCGGATCGCTTCGCCCCAAAGCCTTGCCGGGCGCGGTGATTGAATATGAACTGGCGGTTTCGAACGTCGCCCGGGCGACAACGGCAAACAATATCTTTGCAATCACCAGCCCGGTTCCGCCGCAGCTGATGCTGATTGTCGGAATGCCAGATGCAGCACCCGGCACTGCGTTTGAATTTGTCAATCAAAGCGGTGGTGGCCGCGACGGTTGCAGCATCGAGACATTGGCTTCGTCTGCTGACTGCGTCGAATTCTCTGACAATGGT
The DNA here is from genome assembly GCA_035196065.1 of Sphingobium sp. NCBI lineage: Bacteria > Pseudomonadati > Pseudomonadota > Alphaproteobacteria > Sphingomonadales > Sphingobiaceae > Sphingobium > Sphingobium sp. The sequence continues at coordinate 505,913 of CP136575.1, read as the reverse complement.
GGCCGAACTTTCGATTATGTTCCGACTCCCGGCATTGACGGGGTCGACAGCCGCGTAACCCATTTGCGCTTCAAGGTTCGCACAGACGGCGATCTTTCACCCACCGACATCGGCCAATTTTTGCTGCGTTACCGCATGGTTATGGAATGATGATATGAAAAGCTACACATTCGATCAGCCGGATCAGATCACCGGTGCCAACGGTGCGAATCCACTTACATCGTTATTGTCGAACGTCCTCCACCGCTTCACCGCGATCAAGGACCGGCAGGAAACGCGACCGACAATTCGTATATCAAAAACCCGAAGCGACGTTCACCATGTCGAATGTTTTGACACCCTGACGCCGGACCGTGTGGAAGACCATATCCCGGCCGCAGCCGGCCTTTTTGGCAATGGCAGCAATGTCGATATCTTCCTTCATGACCAGAGCATCGTGAGCGGCGATATCATCGCGCAGGATGACGCATCCTACACCGTCAACGTCGCAGAATGGACCTATTTCGATAATAATGTCCTCGCCACCATGACGGGGGCAAGCACCGGCAAGAAGGTGCAGAAGATCATGGAACTGGGCGCGGATATATCGGCGCGCTACCAGTCCATACTGGCTGACGCAAAACTGGTCCATTTCAACCGCAAGGGCGCAATCATCGGCTTGGCGCTGCATCTGGATCTTGGTGAGCGCATCCAGCTGGCCTGCAACGACCATCGCCCGATTTGCGGTGTCGTTAAATGGCAGTTTCTCAATCTGGTGGGCCTAGAATTCCTCCGTCCGATGACTGGGCTGGAACGCTCCCGCTGGGTCAGGTGATACACATCATTTGGCCCATCCTGTCCGGATTTTCGGATTGCAGTTTCAGGCGATAGCGCGCACATCGTCGCGCCATGAATGAGCCCAGATATGGCCTGATCGAAGCAGGCGGCACCAAATTCGTCCTCGGCGTGGCCGACGCCAATGGCACCATCCTCGATCGGACGCGCATCCCCACGTTGATGCCCGACGAAACCATCGGCGCGATGCTTGAATGGTTCGGCGCGCGCGGAGCTTATTCCGCTATCGGGCTGGCCACATTCGGCCCGGTCGAGCTTGATCCCGCATCGCCGCAATGGGGCCATATATTGAAGACTGCAAAGCCCGGCTGGACGGGCGCTGATCTGGCCGGGCCGCTGCAACGTCGTTTCGCCTGCCCGGTGATCGTCGATACCGATGTCAATGGCGCGGCGCTGGCAGAGGCGACATGGGGCGCGGGCAAGGGCGAGCAGGTCGTTCTTTACTTCACCATCGGCACCGGCGTTGGCGGAGGGGCCGTGATCAACGGGCGGCCGCTGCGCGGCAAAGGGCATCCCGAAATGGGCCATTTTCGTCTACCGCGCCACCCCGACGATCTGGACTATGCCGGCAAATGCCCCTTTCATGGCGACTGCGTCGAAGGGCTGACGGCCGGGCCTGCCATTTTCGATCGCTGGGGCAAGACGCTATCCGATCTGCCGCCCGATCACCCTGCGCATGATATCATCAGTTGGTACATCGCTCAGCTGGTTGTCAGCATGCAGGCGATTTTCGAACCCGGAAAGCTGATCTTGGGCGGCGGCGTAATGGCGACGCCGGGCCTGATCGATCGCGTTCGCGAAAAAGCCGTGGAGCTGGGAGGCGGCTATTTCCGCAGCGATGCATCGACGATGATATCGGCCCCGGGCCTTGGGGATAATGCCGGGCTGATGGGGGCTTTTGCGCTCGCCCAGAGTGCCGCACCGGAATAATCAAAAAGGCTGCGCAGCTGAAGAAATGATCTTCAGCTGCGTCCCTGCTTAAACCCTGGCGTCAGCGCCGAGGATCAGTGGATCGTTGCGGCTGATATCGACCGTCGCCTTTGCAATATTGGGCTGCTGGCTGCCGCGATGCTTGAACTTGCCTTCAACCTGACCACCCGGTGCGATCGAAAGGCTCTGGTAAAGAACATCGCCGGAAATGCGGGCGCTGGACTCTATCACAAGATCGCCTGCCTCGATCGAGCCATCGACCCTGCCCGAAAGCCGCGCCGTTTCGGCGACAATCTTACCGACGATCACGCTGCCTTCGCCCTGGACGATCGAACCGCAGGTGACGTCGCCATGGATCTTGCCATCAATATGCAGGTCGACCTTGGCCGACAGATTGCCGGTGATTTCAACATCCGATGCGATCACCGAAAATGTGTGTCCCGAACCGCGCATATTATTGCGTCCCTGTGGCGGTGACGCCTGTGGGCCGGTTTCCGGCGACGGCTTGGATTTCGAGAACATCGGGATTTGCCTCCAGGAACTTCTTCGGGTTGATTGCGGCACCATTGATGCGCACTTCAAAATGCAGATGCGAACCGGTCGAACGGCCGGTTGAACCCATGCGGCCGATTTGCACCCCCCGCCTCACTTCTTGCCCGATGGACACAGTGAAACCGGAAAGATGCGCATAGCGCGTCACCAGACCGTTGGCATGTGTAATCTCGATGGTCTTGCCATAGCCGCCGTGCCAACCGGCGGATGTGATCTTGCCGTCGGCGGCTGCAAGGATAGGCGTACCGACCGGGCCTTTGAAATCCAGCCCGGCGTGCATTGCGCCCGCGCCGGTAAAGGGATCGGCGCGATAGCCGAAGCCGCTCGACATCAGCCCGATCGCTGCCGGCATGCTGGTGGGAATTCCCGCCAATGCCATTTCCATCGCTTCCATCCGCGCAAGCGCATTCAACATGCGCGTAAAGCGGGGGTCACGGACTTGCTTTTTCTTGCTGCTGAAAAAGGGAATGAACGGGCCGCCCATGCCGTCCTTCGCTTCACGGGCGAGTTGATCGGGGTTGAGGCCAAATTGGCGAATCGCGCTTTCCGCCTTTTGCGAACGGGTGATCGCAATTTTGGTCATCCGTTCGACAAAGGCTATCTGGCGGGCTTCGATTTCGGCAAGCCGTGCGGCGCCGGGAACGGCAAGGCCGATCTTTTTCGCGGTTTCGGCTGCGGCACCGCTGGCTTCGGGCGCTGCCTGCTCGGTCGGCATATCACCGAAATGTTCTTCAAAGGCGCGCTCGGTCAATTCCTGCCGGGCCTGCAGATCCTTGGCAACGGCATCCATGTCGCCGCGATATTTCTCGATCCGCTCCTGATCGGTTTCAACCCGTTCCTGTTGCGCGCTGAGCATCATGCGCTCGGATGAAAGGCTTATCTGATTGATCATCATGCCGAGGGTCACAACCAGCCACAGGCCGACGACAGCCGCAGCCGTGCCAGCAACCCGCCGTTGCAATCGGGCAGAGATTTTCAGAAACCGGACCTGACCGTTTGACCGCATGAAAAATTCGCGATCAACGAACCATCCGGCCACCCGGTTTTTCCAACCGGACATACTGGCCTTTAGTGACACGACCCACCCCGTTTATTTCTTGTGGCGGCCGCTTAACAGGTCAATTTGCCGCTGACGAATCATGCGGCGTCGACTCGTGCCGAGTCGGGCGAGTCGTGCGGCGAACCGTTTGCAGACGCGGAAATTTTAGCGGATTTTGCAGTGGGCGGACAGGCTGCTTCAAATGTAAATTTGTTAAAAATGATGTAATCTCAAGTAATTAATGCGAATCACCGATGCGCGCGCATCAATTGCTGCAAGCGCGCCGGACTCGCCACTTTCGCTTTGTCCCCGCGGTGGTTAGGGACGGGGTAGATGACCGACACTATCCAGCAGATTGTTTCCGATCTTACGACCCGCGCCCGCGCCGCCGCGCGCACCATCGCCGCGGTCAGCGACGATCAAAAGGCGCAGGCGCTTATTGCGGCTGCCGCAGCCTTGCGGGCGGCCTCTACAGAGATATTGGCCGCCAATGCAAAGGATATGGCCGCCGGCGCAGAACATGGCCTGTCTGCCGCGATGCTCGACCGACTGAAACTGGATCCGGCGAGGCTCGAATCGATTGCCGCAGCGGTTGAACAGGTCGCGCATCTGGCCGATCCGGTTGGTCAGATCATCGATCGCACTGAACGGCCCAATGGCCTTGTCATGGAACGGGTGCGGGTGCCGGTTGGCGTATTGGCGATCATTTATGAAAGCCGCCCCAATGTGACCGCCGATGCCGCAGCGCTGGGTTTGCGCGCAGGCAATGCGGTGATCCTGCGTGGCGGAAGCGAGGCGGTGCACAGCAACCGCGCAATCCATGCCGCCATGATAAAGGGTGTAGTGTCTGCCGGGCTGCCTGCCGATGCCGTGCAGCTTGTCCCGACGCAGGACCGTGCAGCGGTTGGCGCACTGCTGGCCGCACAAGGACAGATTGACATGGTGATCCCGCGCGGCGGAAAGTCACTCGTCGCCCGCGTGCAGGAAGAAGCGCGCGTTCCCGTGCTCGCCCATCTTGATGGCATCTGCCACACTTATGTCCATGCAAAGGCTGACCCTGCGATGGCAGAGGCGATTGTCGTTAATGCCAAGATGCGGCGGACGGGGATTTGCGGCTCCACTGAAACCTTGCTGATCGATCAGGATTATCCTGATCCCGCCGGATTGATTGGCGCGTTGATCGATGCTGGCTGTGAAGTGCGTGCTGACGATATGCTGATGGAAATCGATCCGCGCACTATTGCTGCTGACGAAGAAGATTGGGGCACCGAATATTTGGAGCCGATCGTGTCGGCCAAGATGGTGTCGGGCGTCGATGATGCCATCGACCATATCGCCCATTATGGATCTCAGCACACCGAATCGATCATCACCGCTGATGATGCCGCCGCAAAGGCGTTTCTGGCGGGTGTCGACAGTGCGATTGTGATGCACAATGCATCTACCCAATTTGCCGATGGCGGCGAATTCGGTCTCGGCGCGGAAATCGGCATTGCTACCGGCCGCCTTCACGCGCGCGGCCCGGTCGCGCTCGAAGGGCTGACGACTTATAAATGGCTGGTCCATGGCAATGGGCAGGTGCGGCCCTGACCCTTACCGGACTTCTTGGCGGATCGTTCAATCCGGCGCATGGCGGGCACCGGGCGATTAGCCTTTTTGTGCGTGAAGCGCTGGAACTGGACGAAATCTGGTGGCTCGTATCGCCCGGCAACCCCTTGAAAGCCGACGCGAAAGACATGGCACCGCTGCCCGCACGGCTTGCATCTGCCCGGAAAATGGCCCGTCGCGCGCCGATCCGCGTGACGGCGATCGAGGCTCAAATGGGCACGCGCTATACGATCGACACGCTGCAAAAACTGGTTCGCCGCTATCCTCATCGGCGCTTCATCTGGATCATGGGGGCCGACAATGTGGCAAATTTCACACGCTGGCGGCGTTGGCGCGATATAGCCCGACTAATGCCGATTGCGGTTGTCGCCCGTCCCGGCTATGATGATAGTGCTGTTGCAGGTGCTGCAATGGCCTGGCTCAGGCGTTTCGTCCGGCGTTCGGACCAGCGACTAAATTGGACGATGTGGAGCACACCGGCGCTTGTATTTTTGCGCTTCAGCCCCGATCTCCGTTCGGCCACGGCATATCGCCAGGCCAATCCTGACTGGCATCGCGACTATGAAGGCAAACGCGTCATCGACGGCGTTACCCACAAATCTGTGTATTGAGGAACCATTTTGATCCAACTTGCTACAGTCCCCGCAGGCAAAACCGCCGCCAAAAAGGGACCTGTCCTGCAGCCTGACGAACTGCACCAGCTCATCCTCCAGTCGCTTGACGACGATCAGGCCCAAGAGGTCGTTTCGATCCCGCTTTCGGGCAAAAGCAGCATTGCCGATTATATGGTCGTCGCAAGCGGCCGTTCGAGTCGGCAGGTGGCGGCAATCGCTCAGAAACTGGCCGAGCGGATCAAGAAAGCCGGCCGCAATGCGCATATCGAAGGTCTGCCCAGTGCCGACTGGGTGCTGATCGATGCTGAGGATGTGATTGTCCATCTGTTCCGTCCCGAAGTGCGCAGCTTCTATAACCTTGAACGGATGTGGGGCTTTGGCGACGCGCCAGAAGCAGCGCACGTCTGATCGGGCGGGGTCGCCCTGTTGATCTGAAAGGGGGCGGGGATGCGGCTGCATATCATCGCGCGCGGCAAGATCGGGCGCTCCCCCGAGGCGGATCTGGTTGATCGTTACCTGAAACGGCTGACTTGGCCGCACAAAATCACCGAAATGCCCGATCGCGGCGGCACCTTGCCTGCCGCCGAACGCAACAGCCGCACCGTGCTGCTTGATGAAAAGGGCGCGCAGCTAAGTTCGATGGAACTGGCGCGGCTCATGGAACGCTGGCGCGACGATGGCGTTTCGGAAATCCGCTTCTGCCTTGGTGCTGCCGATGGCTTTGATGATGCGGATCGCGCCGCGGCGGATCAGCTTATCGCTTTCGGCCGGGCGACCTGGCCGCATCTGATCGCGCGTGCGATGCTGGCGGAGCAGCTTTACCGCGCAACTTCAATACTTGCCAACCACCCCTATCATCGCGAAGGATGATCGTGATGGGGCGTATGAAAACCATGGGATGCGCTGCCGCGCTGGCGGCACTTCTGGCGTCTGCTGCTGCGGGCCAGAATGATGTTGAAGCGCTGCGCGAGGCGAAGGCCCGCGCTGCCGCGGCCGAGGCGCGCAGCGAGGCGCTGCGTCAGGAAGCGGCGATTGCCGAGGCGGCAACCGACCGGCTGGTTGCTCGGCGTGCGGCGCTCGCCGCTGAAATTGACGCAGCCAGTGCGCAGATCGCCGCGGCACAGGTGCGAATTGCCATTATCGATCGGCGGCAACGCGCGCAGGCAGCACGGCTGGGCGAGGCCAACGCCCCTTTGCTGCGGCTCAATGCCCTGCTGCAGAATATGACGCGCCAGCCCGTTTCGCTGCTCCTCGCCCGCCCAGGGGACCGGCGCGATTATGTGCGTTTGCGGGCATCGATGGCGTCAATCGAACCAGTCATCGCCGCGCGCACACAGGCGCTCCGTAACCAGATCGCCTTGCAGCGGCAGCTGCAGGCGCAGGAAAAAGTCGCGATCAAATCCTTGCAAAAGGCGCGAGCGGATCTCGCCAACCGGCAGGGTGCACTGGCGGCGCTGGTGCGCAATAATAGGGGCCGCGCGCTTGACCTGACGGCGGGTGCCGCGCTCGAATTTGAACGGGCCATCGGTCAGGGTGAGCGCGCCCGCGACCTGATCGAGCGTATCGATGCCGAACGCGAAAGCGGGCTTAATGCCGCGACGCTCGCCGAGCTGGATGGCCCGCAACCGCGTCCGGGCAGCAAGCCTGCAAAAAGCGCCGCCGCCACCGCCTATCGCTTGCCCGTTGCTGGACGCATCATCTCCGGCTTTGGTGAGCTGAACCCCACTGGCTATCGCGAACGCGGCATCCGGCTTGCCGTCGAGCCATCGGCGCGTGTCACTGCGCCTGCGGCCGGGCGAATCAGCTTTGCCGGCCAATATCGCAGCTTCGGCAATATTGTGATCATCGAACATGGTGGTGGCTGGGCGACGCTGGTTGCCGGGCTGGAAAGCCTTGCTGTTGAGGCGGGCTCCCGCGTAGATCAGGGCGCATCGCTGGGCACGGCCGTCGGAACTGATGCTGAAATTATGGTCGAATTGCGCCGCAATGGCCGCCTGATCGATCTTGCCACCCTGCTCGGTTGAGCGTGCCCGACCGTTGCAGTAGGCGTCTGTCGTTATTCAACTCTTTTTCGTGGTAAATGCGCTTTTACGGATGCAGGCTGTCAGCCTATAACCCGTGATGGATCAGTATTTCAGGAAAGTTCGCACATGAAGAACAAGCTGCTCATCACCGGCATCGGCGCATTCGCGATCGGCGCGCTGGCCAGCCCCTCGCTGGTTGCACAGCAGCGCAAGGATGATCCGCTGCGCGACATGGACGAATTCATCGCCGTCTATAAAAAGGTGAAGGCCAATTATGTCGACAAGGTCGATGACGAGCAGCTGATGAAGGGCGCGATCCAGGGCATGCTCAACACGCTCGATCCGCACAGCGCCTTTCTCGATGAAAGCAATTTCCGCGACCTGCAAACCCAGATTGATGGCGAATATGGCGGGCTTGGCCTGTCGGTAACGCTTGAAGATGGCGCGGTGAAGGTGATTGCGCCGACCGCCGATACCCCCGCCGACAATGCGGGGATCAAGGCGGGTGATTATATCACCCACCTCGACGGTGAATTGATCGTCGGCGGCACCATCGACGATGCGGTGAACCGCATGCGCGGCACGCCGGGCACTTCGATCAAGCTGACCATTTTCCGCCCGGGCCGCGACGAACCCTTTGACGTGACCGTCACCCGCGCGATCATCGACTTGAAGCCCGTGAAATGGGAGGTGAAGGACCGGATCGGCGTGATCACCATCACCGGCTTTTCCGAACAGACCGGTGAGGATGTCGTCTCGGCGATCAAGGGTATTGAACGGCAATTGGGCGGCAAGCCGCAGGGCTATATCGTCGATCTGCGTTCGAACCCGGGTGGTATATTGGAAGAGGCCGTCAAGGTTTCCGATGCCTTTCTGGATAAGGGCGAAATCGTATCCGAACGTGGCCGCGACAAGGTGGTCGTCGGGCGTTGGTTCGCCGAAAGCCAGGTTAAGGGCGACGTGACTGGCGGCAAGCCTGTGATCGTTTTGATCGATGCCGGTTCGGCATCGGCATCTGAAATCGTTGCTGGCGCGTTGCAGGATCAACGCCGGGCGCTGGTTATGGGCGAACGCAGTTTCGGCAAGGGTTCGGTGCAGAATCTTTTGCCGCTGTCGCGCGAAACCGGATTGCGGCTAACCGTTGCACGCTATCACCTGCCTTCGGGCCGGTCGGTGCAGGAAGGCGGCGTGAAGCCCGATATCGCGGTGCCCCAGATTTCCGACCCTGATTACCGCAAGCGCGTTGCCGTGCGCGAATCTGATCTGCGCCGCCATCTGGTGAATGAAAACATCGCCGACGACAAAAGCCTTGAAGACGATATGAAGGATGATCCGCGTTTTGCGCTTTCGGCTGAAGAGCTGAAAAAGCAGGGTATCGAGGATTTCCAGCTGCATTATGCGATGCAGACGCTCGCCCGACTTGGCAAAAGCACGCGATTTGCAGGTGCACAGGCAAGGCCGGCCCAGCGCAATTGACCATTTTCCCTTTTCGCAAGCGGGAAGGAGATAAAGTCAAACGCCATTTCGCTTTGCCGCATCGGTCCATATTGCTAATCAGCTTGGCATGACCGGTTTTGATCGCGCGCGCTGGTTGGCGCTCCTCATCCCTGCAGGGCTTCTGGCAGGGGCTTATGGCTCGCAATATTTGGGCGGGCTCTATCCGTGCGAAATGTGCTGGTGGCAACGCTGGCCGCATTTTGCGGCACTGCCCTTTGCGCTTGGCGCATTCCTCCTTCCCGGCGATGGTATGCGCCGCATTCTGGTCACACTCGCCGCGCTGGCGGTTCTTATCAGCGGCTTGATTGGTGGCTTTCATGCCGGGGTCGAATATGGCTGGTGGGAAGGCATCACTACCTGTTCGACGACCGTGCAGGCGGCAAGCGGCAAGGATGTGCTTGATGCCATATTGAATGCTCCGCTGATCCGCTGCGATGTTGCGCCCTGGACGCTGTTCGGAATTTCGCTTGCCGGTTATAATTTCCTCATTTCATGCGGCGGCGCCCTGACGGTGTTTGGACTGCTGGCAAAAGGAAAAGGCGCATGATCGGCAATCGAGCTGCGGAACTGGACCGGATGATCCGGGTCGATCAGGCCGGTGAATATGGCGCGACGCGCATCTATGCCGGGCAATTGGCGATGTTTGGCGATCGCCATCCGGCGGGGCGTGAGATTGCCCATATGGCCGAGCAGGAAAAACGCCATCTCGACGCTTTTGAAAAGCTGATGGCCGAACGCGGTGTGCGCCCGACGGCGCTTCAGCCGATCTGGAATGCCGCCGGCTTTGCGCTGGGCGCGGTCACCGCCGCGATCGGGGCCGAAGCGGCAATGGCCTGCACCGTTGCCGTCGAAACCGAGATTGACCGCCATTATCGCGAACAGCTGGAGGAGCTTGGAGACAGCGATCCGGCGCTATCGGCGATGATCGATGAATTCCGCCTTGAAGAGCTGGAGCATAAGGACACGGCGCTTGCCGCCGGCGCGGAAAATGCGATTGCCTATCCGTTGCTCAGCGCGGCGATCCGCCTTGGCTGCCGCGCTGCGATTGCCGTTTCAAAACGGATTTGATCTCGATCATTGGATTGCGAATTTCATTTCCTATTCATCCAGCGCAGCCTAGGCTTGCGCCAATGATATGGAGACCATCGATGATTGACCGCACCCTTTTGATGTTCGGAACTGCGCTTGCATTGGTCGCAAGCCCGTTAGCGGCGCAGAGCGAAGGCACCGCAGGCACGACTCAGGCCGCAACCGATGCTGACGCTGAAAAGATCAACATGGTAATCGTCTATGGCGACGATGAATGTGCGCAGAGCACCGACGACCAGATCAATGTCTGCGCCCGCCTTTCGGAGGCCGACCGTTATCGTATCCCGACCCAGCTGCGCAGCGATCCCAACGATCCGTCAAAAGAGGCATGGACGAACCGGGTGCTCGCCTATGAATATGTCGGCCGTGAAGGCACGACGAGCTGTTCGGCAACCGGCGGTGGTGGCTTTACCGGCTGCGGGCTGAAGCAGATCGACGCTGCCTATGCCGAAAAGAAGGAAGACCCCGGCCTCGCCTTTGGCCTGATGATCGCGGCCGAGCGCAAGAGGCGGCTTGCCGCGATTGATGCCGAGGCGGAACTGGTCGAGCAGCGCGTGCAGCAGTTTGAAAAGGAACGGGCCGAACGCGAAGCCCGGCAGGCTGAACAGCCCGTCGAGGCTGAAACCGTCGAGCCGCTTCCCCAGCCGCAATGACTTATCCTCCCCCTTCCTTAGGAAAGGGGAGGAATGGCCTTATTTGCCCAGCAGATTCTGCTGCCAGAAAATCAGCGACGTCCAGAACTGGTAGTCGGCATTTTCCTTTTTCGCGAAACCATGGCCTTCATTGGTGCCGACAAGGTGCCATGCCGTGGCGCCGCGTTCGCGGATCGCCTTGACGATCTGGTCGGCTTCGGATTGCGGCACGCGCGGGTCATTGGCACCGGTGACAACCATCATCGGCTTTTCGATTTCGCTGACTCGGGTCAACGGTGAAATCTCGAGCAGCTTTGCGCGCTGCTTGGGATCACGCTCGTCGCCATATTCGACGCGGCGCAGATCGCGGCGATAGCTTTGCGTATTTTCAAGGAAAGTGACGAAGTTGGAGATGGCGACGATGCAATTGGTCGCACGCAGCTTTGTCTTGAACTGGACCGCAGCGGCATAGCACATATAGCCGCCATAGGAGCCGCCCGTCAGGCCGAAGCTGCCGGCATCCAACGCGGGATCCTTTGCCAGCGCATCGAGAAAGGCACCCATGTCCTTCACCGAATCCTCGCGCTTGAACGGCCCATTGTCGAGGCTGACAAAAGTCTTTCCATAACCCGTCGAGCCGCGGACATTGGGGAAGAAGATCGCAACGCCCTGTTCGTTGAGCAGATAATTGTTACGACCAAGGAAGCCCGGCCGTGATTGCCCTTCGGGCCCGCCATGGACATTCATGATCATCGGCCGCTTGCCCGGGAACTTTGCCGGATCGGGGCGATAGAGGAAGCCGGAGACTTCAAGCCCGTCAAAGCTTTTGATCTTCACCAGTTCGGGCTCGCTATTTTTGGTGACATCCAGCCCACCGGTTTCGCTTTCGGTCCAGCGGGTGACGGCCATCGTCTTGGGATCAACCGAATAGGCGTCGGCTGCGCTGCGGGCCGAGGTGAAGGTGATGCCAATCTCGCCCCATTCAGAAATTTCGAGCCCGCCAATAATACCGGCTGGAAGGCTGTCGACGGTGCGCACCTGATCGGTTTTGGGATCGAGCAGCTTCAGCTTCGCCATCCCGGCTTCGTTGGTGACATAAGCGATGAAGCTGCCGTCGGGCGCGATGTCGAATGTGTCGACGTCCCAATTTTCCTTCGGGCCACGCGGCGTGAATTTGCCGGTTTTCCTATCGAGCGTTCCCAGCCGTTGGAAGTCAGCGCCTTCGTCCGATGTCACCCACAGGCTGCCATCGGGGGCGAATTGCGCGCCGCCATAAGCGATGTCTTTTTTCGGATCGCCGATCGGCGTCATCACGCCGCTGGCCAGATCGAGCATGTATAAATCGGTGTTGGTAACCGAGACATAACTGCCGACAACCGCGCTTTTCTTATCGGGAGCAAAGGCAGCCAGCGACCAGCCGCCGCCCTTCACCTCTGCGACCATCCGGGCGGTCGATGGATCGCGCGGGTTCATCACATAAAGGTCGGTATCGGTGCCGTTACGTTTGGTTGAGCTATAGGCGATGAGTTCACCATCATCGCTCCAGGCGCTCAGGCTGTTGCGGCTCTGGCCGTCGGTCAGCATCGTCAGCTTGCCGTCTTTCAGCGTGTGGATCTGAAAGAATTCGTTGCCGCCAATATCTTTTTGGGTGACGAACACATCGCCGGTCTTGGGTGCCCAGCTGCCATTGCCGACAGGCTCTGCCTCAAAACTGACCTGTTTGCGCATCCCCATCGGCTGCGCCACCAGATGCAATTGCGCGGTATTGGCAAAGCGCGTTGCAATCATCATCCGCCGTTCGGTCGGGTGCCAGCCGACAAAACCGGCGGTGCGAAATTCCATATAGGGCCGGGTTTCGGCGGCGAGTTCGGCGGGAACTTCTGGCATTCCATCCGCGATCAACGCGGCCGGTTTCGGAACGGTTGGAACCACAGGCTGTTCCTGTGCAAGCACAGGGGCCAGCGGCAAGGCAAGTGCGGCGATGGCGGCAAGATAACGCATGGCGGGCAGATCCTCCTCAGATTATTGCTGACTTGCGCCTAGGACAGGCGGAGACGCTGCGCAACGCCCGGCTTCGATCAACGGTAGCTGGCATTCGACAAGGCCTTCAGCTTCTCGTTGACGCAGGCTTCAAGCCGCTTATGGGCTGCGCAATGAAAAAAGCGGGGCGTTCGTCCGTGGGGCGATTTGCATTGATCATTGCGATTGTGGGCAGCTGTGCGCCCATGCCGCTGCTTGCCCAGCGGACAGAGGAAAATGCCGTCACCCAGTCAGGCGACGCATTCGGGCGCTCGGTCGGCAGTGAACGGGTCGGGCTGTATAATCAGGAAGATGTCCGGGGATTTGATCCGATCGACGCCGGCAATGCCCGGATTGAGGGCCTGTATTTCGACCAGCAGGATCGCGTCCCCCAGCGGCTGCAAAGCGGCAGTGTGATCCGCGTCGGCATCAGTGCCCAGCGTTATGCTTTCCCGGCTCCTACCGGCATCGTCGATTATGCCCTGACGCTGCCCGGTGAGCGTGCGCTGGCAACGATAGAGATGGAGCGGGGCCCCTTTGGCGGCTTTGCAGGAGCGCTTGAGGTAGAAATTCCGATTGCGAACGGCCTTGGCATCGCCGGCGGCGTCGGCGGACGCAACCAAATCCGGCCCGAAGGCGGCCGCAACCGCTTTCGCAATTTCGGTGTCGTCATGCAGTGGCAGCCATCCCCTGACGCCCGCCTGATTGCCTTTGGCGGCGGCTATTCCAACGCTGGCGATGAGGCAAGACCCACGCTTTTCCTCGCTGGCGATGCGCTTCCCGTGCATGTTCCGCGCCAACGCTATCTTGGGCAGGAATGGGCGGAACGCAACAATCTCAGTCGCACCTTCGGGTTGATCGGCAATCTTCCGATTGGCGCTTTCCGCATCGATGCCGGTCTGTTCCGGTCGAGCCGTATGACCGGCAATGCCTTTGCCGACATCCTCACCGGTGTGACGCCCGATGGCCGCTCGGCGGCGCGTTTCATCATAGCGGATGGGAATAATGAAGACCGCTCGTTGTCGGGCGAAGTGCGCCTGTCACGTAGCTGGCAGTCGGGTGCATTCAGCCATAAAGTCGCGGTGTCGCTGCGCGGGCGCGACAAGCAGCGCCTGTTCGGCGGCACGCAGCGCATCGCGCTCGGCCCCAGCAGCGCGATTGCGCCCGATCCACGCCCGCGCCCATCGATCGGCGTGGGACCGGAAAGCCGCGATACCGTTGAGCAACTGACCTATGGCGCAGCCTATAGTCTTGATTGGCAAGGGCGTGGCTCAGTTGACCTTTCGCTGTCGCGCAGCCGTTATCGCAAGGCGATCGACTTTGCCGATCTCTTGCGTCCCGATATCGCGGTTCGCGACGATCCCTGGCTGGCAACGGCAACCGGATCTCTGATCTTGGCGCGGAAATTGGCGCTTTATGGCGGTTATGTCCGCGGGCTTGAAGAGGCGCCGATAGCGCCCGAAATCGCCATCAACCGCAATGAGGCGCCGCCCGCAACGCGCACCCGCCAGATGGATTTCGGGCTTCGCTATGCTGTGAGCGACCATATGAACCTCATCGCCGGACTGTTTTCGGTGAAAAAGCCTTATTTCAATCTTGATACCAGCAATCGCTTTCGTGAACTGGGCAGCGTCGACAATCGCGGGGTGGAGGTGTCGCTTGCGGGCTCGGTCGCACCAGGCTGGTCGCTGGTCGCCGGTTCGATCTTCATCGATTCGAAAATCGGGGGGGAAGCCGTGCGCACCCGGCAGATTGGCGATCAGCCAGTGGGCTCGTTACGTCGCCGTTCGATCGTCAATCTCGATTGGCGTCCTGCGGCAGGGCATAGCCCCTTGTCGCTAGACTTTGCGCTCGAAAGCCTGTCGGCGCGGATGGCCAATGCTGCCAACACGTTGGAGGTTGGACCGCGCGAGGCCCTTAATGTCGGGGGGCGCTACCGTTTCGCGATCGGGTCGCACAAGGCGTTGCTACGCGGGCAGGTCACAAATCTGTTTAACGATTATGGCTGGCAAGTGTCGTCAAGCGGGGGCTTTACGGCATCGAGCAGCCGGACCTGGACGCTGCAACTGGTCGCCGACATCTGAGCCAGCACGGGGCCCGGACATTAGTCGAGTAATAGTCCCCGCATGATCAGGCCGATCGTATGCTCGCGATAGGCGTCGCGCATTTCCTGACTGATGTCTGCTTGGTCATAACAATGGCGCAGCACAAGCCGCGCGGCGAAAAAGCGGTCGGCCGCGCCTGTGACGGAAAAATAGAAAAGCTGCGGATCAACGGGACGGAACTTGCCCGCCTTTACGCCTTCCTCGATAAGCTTTTCATAGGCGCGTGAAATAGGTTTCAGATAGCGTTCGGCGATCCGTGCTGCCTCAACCGGCGCGCTATCGCGGATCATCCGCATCATCAGCCGGTTCAGATAGGGGAAGGTATAATAGGTGTCGATTACGC
Organism: Sphingobium sp.; assembly: GCA_035196065.1. NCBI lineage: Bacteria > Pseudomonadati > Pseudomonadota > Alphaproteobacteria > Sphingomonadales > Sphingobiaceae > Sphingobium > Sphingobium sp. The sequence continues at coordinate 490,627 of CP136575.1, read as the reverse complement.
CGCTGATATGGCGGCGCAATTTCTCCTCCGGTGGCATGTCCTTGGCAACCAGCGCACCCAGATCGGTAACGATCTTGCCCATGTTGCGATCAAGCAGGGCAGACATCAGGCCGTTCTTGTTGCCGAAATAATATTTGACGAGCGCGCTGTTCAGCCCGGCACGCAGCGACAGTTCAGAAAGCGACAGGTCGATGGTGTCGCCCTCGCGCATGATGTCGCTTGCCGCGTCGAGCAATTGTTCGCGTGCACCAACTGTCAGGTCGTTAACGGGCGCATCGGTGCCGGTTACGCTATTGGAACCGCTGCTTGCCACGGTCTTTCTCCCCCGGAAATTTCATCGTTCCGCCCCCAACCCTCACTTTGGAAGCAGACCGATCACTTATATACCGGTTCTTCCCACCAAGGAAAGAAGTCCGGCATGTCGGCAGACACCTTGTCGGGATAGGCGGGCGGGCGCTTCTCAAGGAAACTCGCAATACCTTCCTTTGCATCCCCCGAGCGTGACCGGCGATAGATGGCGCGGCTGTCGATACGATGTGCGTCCATCGGGTGCGGCATCGCCGCATTGCGCCACAGCATCTGGCGTGTGAGTGCGATTGAAACAGGGGCGGTATTGTCGGCAATTTCGCGCGCCAGTTTGCGCGCCTCTGCCAAAAGCTGGTCGGCCGGGTGGACCGAGCGGACAAGGCCGCCCGCCAGCGCTTCCTGTGCGTCGAATATGCGGCCGGTATAGCACCATTCCAGCGCCTGTTGCATGCCCACCAGTCGCGGCAGGAACCAGCTCGATGCTGCCTCGGGAACGATTCCGCGGCGGGCAAAGACAAAACCGAAACGCGCCGTTTCGCTGGCAAGGCGGATGTCCATCGCCAGTTGCATCGTCACGCCAATGCCGACTGCGGCACCGTTGATCGCTCCAATTACCGGTTTCTTGCATTGGTAGATGCGCAATGTCAGCATTCCGCCACCGTCGCGTACACGGCTGTCCGACAGGTCGGCGACCGTTTCGCCGCTGGCGAAAACCTGCTTGCCATCTTCGGGGGTCAGGTCGGCACCTGCGCAAAAGGCGCGGTCACCATGCCCCGTAACGATCACCGCACGCACCGCGTCATCGGCGTCGATTGCGTCAAAGGCGGCGATCATCTCGCCCATCATGATGTTGGTGAACGCGTTCATTTTGTCGGGACGGTGCAGCGTGATCGTCGCGATCCCGTCTTCGACATCGTAGCGGATCTGGGTGTAGTCGGTCATTTGGCCTCTCCTCCAGCGAATGCCCTTCCGAATGCCGGAAGGGTGAGGGAGGGGCAAGCTTTGTCCGGCCAAATGCCGGGGCGTGCTTTTACCGCCCTCCCCATCCCCTCCCGCATGCGGGAGGGGCTTGATGGATCAACGCGGTGCCATGCGAATGGCGCCGTCAAGGCGGACGTCTTCACCATTGAAATAGCTCGTCTCGATCATGCACATGGCGAGCTTTGCATATTCTTCCGGCTGGCCAAGGCGCTTCGGATAAGGGACCGACGCGCCAAGGGCGTCGCGCACATTTTGCGGCGCACCGGCGAGCAGCGGCGTATCGAAAATGCCGGGCAGGATGGTGTTGACGCGGATCGCCTCTCCGGCAAGATCGCGTGCGATCGGCAGGGTCATGCCGACAACGCCAGCCTTTGACGCCGAATAGGCGGCCTGGCCCATCTGTCCGTCTTCGGCCGCGACGCTGGCGGTGTTGACGATCGCGCCGCGATCGCCATCGGCCTGCGGTTCAAGTGTCAGCATGCCGGCCGCCGATTTGGCGATGCAGCGGAAGGTGCCGATCAGGTTGATCTGGACGATCCAGTCGAAGGCGGAAATCGGGAAATGCTTCACCGAGCCATCTTCCTTTGACCGGCTGGCAGTCTTGATCGCATTGCCAACGCCAGCGCAGTTTACCAGAATGCGTTCCTGGCCATGCGCCTCGCGCGCCTTGGCAAAGGCAGCATCGACTTCTTCGTCGCTGGTCACATTGACTTTGCAGAACACGCCGCCCAGTTCAGCGGCAAGGGCAGTGCCCTTTTCTTCATTAAGATCGAAAAGCGCAACCTTTACGCCCTTCGCGGCCAGTGCGCGTGCGGTGGCGGCACCCAAGCCGGATGCGCCCCCGGTGACGACCGCTGCAACGGATGAATCGAGTATCATTGGTATCTCCTTTAGTTTGTCTGCCCCTCCCGCGTGCGGGAGGGGAGAATCAAGTCAAAGCCGCTCGATGATGGTGACGTTGGCTTGGCCGCCACCTTCGCACATCGTCTGCAGGCCATATTTTCCGCCGGTCGCGTCGAGCACGCCGAGCAAAGTTGCCATCAGCTTGGTGCCTGAAGCGCCCAAGGGATGGCCAAGCGCGATTGCGCCGCCATGCATGTTGAGGCGATCATGCGATGCACCCAGATATTTCATCCATGCCAGCGGCACCGGCGCGAAAGCCTCATTAACTTCATAGGCGTCGATATCTTCAATCTTCATGCCAGCCTTTTTCAGCGCCTTTTCGGTGGCGAAGAGGGGTTCTTCGAGCATGATGACCGGATCGCCTGCAGTCACCGAAATATGGTGGATGCGCGCGCGGGGCGTCAGGCCATGATCTTTCAGCGCCTGTTCGGAAACAATCAGCGCGGCCGAGGCGCCATCGCAAATTTGTGAGCTGGAGGCTGCGGTGATCGCGCCACCTTCCTGAAGCAGTTTGACGCCGGCAATGCCTTCCAGCGTCGCGTCGAAACGGATGCCTTCATCGACAAGGTGGATTTGCTTGCCTTCGGGGGTTTCAATCTCGACGCCGATGATCTCGCGCTTGAAATGGCCAGCTTCGGTTGCTGCCTTGGCGCGCTTGTGGCTTTCAAATGCATAGGCATCGAGATCGTCCTTGGTGAATCCATGCTTCTTGACGATCATTTCGGCGCCGACGAACTGGCTGAACATGATGCCGGGATATTTTTCCTCAAGGCGGGGCGATTTGTAATGGCCGAGGCCATCCTTCATGAACAAGGTCGCGACCGCGCCCATCGGCACGCGCGTCATGCTTTCGATGCCGCTGGCAAGGACGATGTCCTGCGTGCCCGACATCACGGCTTGGGCAGCGAACATCATTGCCTGCTGCGATGAACCGCACTGGCGGTCGATCGTGACGGCAGGAATGCTGTCAGGCAATTTCGATGCGAGCACGGCGTTGCGGCCAAGGTCCATCGTCTGCTGGCCACCCTGCGATACGCAGCCGGTGATCACATCGTCGATTGCGGCCGGATCGAAATCATTGCGGTCGGCAATTGCATCGAAAACGGCGGCACCAAGATCAACCGGGTGCACACCGGCAAGCTTGCCGCCGCGCTTGCCACCGGCAGTACGGACGGCATCGACAATATAGGCTGTGGCCATGAGGAAACTCCTTGTGGAATGGTTTAATCGAGCGATTAAAGCGAGTCATCCCAAGGGTCAATGGCAATAGCGAACATGGCTCCGGCCGAACCGGACGATCAGCCTTTCAGCCGATGGATCGCGGCTTTTGTGGCGCGCGCATAATTGCCCCAGCGATAACGGTAGGTGCCGATAAAGTGGAGGAAGGCGGGATCATCCGGCATCGGTTCGTCCCAATGGTTGATGTACCGGTCATAGGGTAGTTGCAGAGGATCCGGATCGTTGGCGATCACCCAGTTGGATGCAACCTGTTCGCTGCCCCATTGCCGCCAGATGTCGCCCAGCCGTTCGTCCATCGCCGCGCTGAACCGGGCCACGGTGGCCCTGCCGTCATTGTGGCGAGCGAAGCCTGCAAAGCCGGCACAACCCCGAATATAGCGGCTGCGATCGCCATCGGGCAGCGTCTTCATTGCTGCCTCCGCCTGCGCCTGTACATGGTCCGTCGTCGGGCCATTGGCATGGAAGATGTGGGACAGTTCAGCGGCACTGCGAAACCCATATTGCGCCTCGTCCACGCCGCCCGCCAAAGTGAAGCTGCGATTGGCATCGATTGCCGCCGCAACTTCCGGAACCGGGCCTGTCGTTACCGTGTCGGAATCGAGCTGGATCACATAATGGTCGCTGCGCAGATCGAGGATCGAGATCAGCCGTTCCCAGCAATTGTTGCGCGGGCAGGGTGTGGTGTCGACCTTGGCCTTGTCGAGGATGTGTGGATTACCGCAATGCAGGGCCAGCACGTCCCGATCTTCAGCGGTCAGCGTGCCATCGTCGAGCAGCACAACCTTGCCGCGCGGCAGATGGTGATGGAGCGATTTGGCCGCAACAAGATAGGGCAGCAAGACTGCGGTACCGATCATCGAAAACAGGATCAGCCCGTCATCCTGCGGGACAATCGGGGGGGTGTTCAATATGCCTTGCGCGGCGCGTTCATGCGCCCAGCCGCCGGCTTTGCGGCTTATCGCCTCGATGAATTCCATCAGTTTCAACCGGTCCCTTTCCCGCGTTCCCCGTGCGGCTTAGGCCAATCTCTAGGTCGAAGCCATTTCGACTTGATTAATAGGTTCAGGTTTTACACGTGCGGCGACAAGCGATCCCGCAACAATCAATGCGGTACCCGCAATGGTCCACACAGTGACCGGCTCCGCGAAGAACAGCCAGCCGAAAATCGCGGCCCAGACAAAGCCGGTATATTCGACCGGAATAAGGACCTGCGCCTCTGCGCGTGCATAGGCCCAGCTTAAAAGCAGCAGCGAAAGGATCGCGAGGAGCGCAGCGCCGCTCAGTATCGGTAGCTTCGCCATCGGCAGGGGTTCAAGCAGCCAGGGTGCGGCCAGCGCGAGGATCGATGCCGTGAGCAAATTCTGGAAAAAGGCGATTTCAATCGGTCCGGCAATCTGTGCCTGCTGCCGTGCAAGGATCAGATTATAGGCAAAGACAACCGCAGAAAACAGCACCGCTGCGACCCCCCAAAGCGCTTCGCGGCTGTAATGGCCGCTGAATTTGCCAAACAGGATCACGGCAACGCCCGCCAATCCGGCGACTGACGCGATGATCGCCTCTCGCCCGATCTTCTCACCTAGCAGAATGGCCGCAAGGAACAGCGCGATTACCGGCGCGATGAAGGACAGGCCGATCGCCTCGGCTAAGGGAAGGCGCGCGATCGCCCAGAAAAAGCTGATCGCCATGATGGCGACAACCAGACTGCGCCAGGCATGGAGCCGCAATGCGCTTCGGTCCGGCCAACCCTGCCGCGCGAAGAGGAACAGTGCGCCGGCAAAAATGGCTCCGGCCATGTTGCGCCAAATCACCGCATTATAGGCCCCCAAGGCGATCGAAAGATCCTTCATCGCTACATCCATCAGCGAGAAAAAACCGATTCCGGCGGCGGCAACGGCAAAGGCGGTAGCGGGGCTGGTTGTGCGGGACATCCTCGCCCGCTTAAGACGATGCGGCGCCACTGTCACCACAGCAATTCGATGCGCAGCCGGAAGGCCGACGCGGACCGGCTTGCCCCAAAGGCCTTGCTGCGATAAAGCGGGTGGGCATAATGGACCCTGCACCTTTTCCCTGGATAGACGTTGTCATCATTCTCGCGCTGATCGGGCTGAACGGCCTGTTCGCCATGTCGGAACTTGCCATTGTCTCATCCCGCCCTGCGCGCTTGCAGGCCATGGCAGATGCAGGCAGCAGCGGCGCGGCTACCGCGCTTGAGCTGTCCAAGGATCCGGGCAAATTTCTGTCGACGGTGCAGATCGGGATAACGCTGATCGGGATTATCGCCGGTGCCTATTCGGGGGCCAGCCTGGGCGGTCCGACAGGGGAAAGGCTTGCCGCCTTGGGTGCCAATCGCGAATGGGCCGATACGCTGGGCTTTGGCCTGGTCATCGGGCTGACAACCTATGCCTCTTTGGTGGTTGGCGAACTGGTGCCGAAGCAATTGGCGCTGGTTGCACCTGAACGGATTGCGCGGATGGTCGCGCGGCCGATGCTGTGGCTCGCCTGGATTGCCGCGCCCTTTGTGTGGCTGCTTGATGCCTCCAGCAGCATTTTCTTCCGCTTGCTCGGTCTCGACAGAGATAATCGCGATGCCCTGACGACCGAAGAACTCAAGGTCGTTTTTACCGAAGCCACGCATGCCGGTATCATCGAAGAACATGAGCATAAGGTGATTTCTGGCGTGGTCCGGCTTGCCGATCGGCCAGTGCGCGAAGTCATGACGCCGCGGACCGTAGTCGACACGATTGCCGCCGATGCCAGCGCCGAAACTATCCGCGACCGCTTGCTCAATTCGCCGCACACAAGGCTGCCGGTGATGGGTGATAGTGTCGATGACATATTGGGCGTGGTGCAGGCGCGCGATATCGTTGCCGCCCAGATAGAGGGTCGTCCGCTGGAACTGCGCATGATGATGCGCAAGGCAGAAATCGTTCCGGACCAGCTTGACGCAATGGATGCGCTCGAAATCCTGCGCCGGTCAGAAGTGCCGATGCTGCTTGTCCATGACGAATATGGCCATTTCGAGGGGATTGTGACGCCCAACGACCTGCTGGCGGCAATCGCGGGCGAATTTGCGTCGGATCAGGAACAGGGAAGCGCTGCAAATATCGTCATGCTCGACGACGGCTCGATGCTGATCGATGGCGGGATGGCGGCCGACGCCATGGCGCAGGCGCTGGACATCCCGCTTCCCGAAGATCGTGATTATGCCACCGCCGCCGGCCATGTGCTCCACATCCTGCGCCATTTGCCGGAAGAGGGTGAGGCCTTCACCGACAGCGGCTGGCACTTTGAAGTGGTGGACATGGACGGTCGCAAGATCGACAAGCTGCGCGTGCGCCGGATGAATAGCGACCGGTAAGTCGGGGCACCGCTAAGGATGCCCCTTCGCTCTCTGCGTTATTCAGCCTTTTGCGATTTCGCTGCCCAGTGAACCATATTTCTTTTCAAATCCGGCAATGTCACCGGCGCTCAACAGCTTGGCCTGATCGACCCAATTGTCACGTTTGATGCGGCCGGCAAAAGCGCCCAGTTTTGAATCGATTTCGGTGACATCGGCAGCCGACCATGTTGCAATCTGTTCAAGGCTGGTCACGCCCATTGATTGCAACAAGACGACCAGTTTCGGGCCGACACCCTTCAGCAGTGCAATGTCATCCGGAATTTGTGGTGCTGCCGGAGCAGTTTTGACCGCCGCTGCCGGCTTGGGCGCTGGCTTTTCCTTGGCCGGTGCCGCGGCCTTTGCGGCGCGCGCTGCTTTTGGCTTAGCGGTTGCAGTGGCCGGTTTTGCAGCCGGTTTTGCGGCCTTGGCTGTCTCGGCAGCGGCCGGCTTGGGCGGAACCTTTTTCGCTGTAGCCTTGGGCACTGCCTTGGCGGCGGCCGGCGCCTTCTTGGCCGCTTTTGGAGCGACAGCTTTGGCGACCTTTGCAGGTGATTGGGCGACGGGTTCCGGCTCGGGCGCCGGCGATATTTCGCGCGGCGCAATCGGTTCTGCCGGTTTCTCGATCCGGGGCGGCTCGGCCTTTTTGCGGGGCCAGGCAAAATACAGAATGGCAACCAGCGCCAATGCGACAACAATGAAAATCAAGATATTCGAATCCATCGGACTTCCCCTCAAACCTCGGGCCCGCCATGGCGTCTGCCCGTAAAGTCGGTGCGCAAGATGCGCGGCAATTCCCTCAATCGCACCTTAGCCAGCCTGTTTGCGCTGTCCAGTGGCCGTTTCAACGGACATGGTCGACCAGATGTCGTGCGGTGCGAAGGTCGCAGCCCATCCGTTCCCGCACGATTTTAACCGCGTCAATCGCCCTGCCTTCGGCGCGGTAGCGTAGTACAATCGCCCGCAATTCAGGCGGTAACTCAATAGGTGCGATCGGCGGGGGCGGCGCAGACACCCGCCCTTTCCGGCGCATCAACATAAAACAGGCGCCAAAGCCTGCCACGACCCCCAAGACAAAGGCGACCCAGTCAAAAACGGGATCACCGGCCATTTCAGCCTGCTGCCTTTTCGCGCGCGACCTCGCGCCAGCCAATGTCACGGCGGCAGAAACCCGTCGGGAAATCGATGGCATCGACCGCGGCATAAGCCGCTGCCTGTGCGGCGGTGACCGATTGTCCATGTGCAGTGACGTTCAATACGCGGCCACCATTGGCGACAAGCTGTCCGCCGTTGAGTGCGGTTCCGGCATGGAATATCTGTGCGGCGCCGATATCGCCAATTGCGATGGCGCCGCCCTTTTCCGGGGTGCCGGGATAGCCCTTGGCAGCCATTACGACCGTCAGTGCCGTGTCGGGTGAAAGTTGCGGGCGCTCAATCGCCGCAAGCCCGTCTGCGCTAGCCGCTGCAAGCAACAGCTGGGCAAGGTCGCCTTTGAACCGCAGCATCAGTACCTGGCATTCGGGATCGCCGAACCGGCAATTATATTCGATCAGTTTCGGGCCTTGGTCGGTCAGCATCAGGCCTGCAAAAAACACGCCCGAATAAGCGCGACCATCGCGTGCCATGGCCTTCACCGTCGGGTGAATGATCCGGTCCATCACCTCAGTTTCAAGCGCGGGGGTGAAGACCGGGGCTGGTGAATAAGCACCCATGCCGCCGGTATTGGGGCCGGTATCGCCATCGCCAACCCGCTTATGATCCTGCGCAGACCCAAAGGGGATCACATGGGCGCCGTCGCTGATCGCAAAGAAGCTGACTTCTTCGCCGGTCATAAACTCCTCGATCACGACCTCGGCACCGGCATCGCCGAAACCGCCACCGAACATGGTTTCAATGGCGTCCTGTGCCTGCGCATCGGTTTCAGCGATGATTACGCCCTTGCCCGCTGCAAGACCATCGGCCTTGATCACCACGGGCAGGCCAAAGCGTGCCAAATCGGCAAGTGCGGCTGCCTTGTCGCTATGCCGCGCATAGGCGGCGGTCGGTATGCCTTCGCGCGCGCACAGATCCTTGACGAAGCCCTTTGATCCTTCGAGGATCGCCGCATTGGCATTGGGGCCGAAAACCTTGATCCCCGCCGCGCGCAAGCTATCGCCCAGGCCGTCGACCAATGGTGCTTCGGGGCCGACGACGACGAGGTCGACATGATGTTCGCGGCAGAATGCCTCCACCGCGGCATGGTCCGCCGGATCAAGCGCCACGCATGTCGCAAGCTCCGCAATTCCGGGATTGCCGGGCGCGGCATATAGTTTATCGCACATGGGCGATTGCGAAAGCCGCCATGCCAGCGCATGTTCGCGTCCGCCCGAACCGATCAGCAAGATATGCAAAGAAAAAAGCTCCGTGACGCAAGAATTTGAAGGCAATGCCCGGCTGTTAGCCGAGGCCGAGGCAGGCAGCAATGCCCCCGCCCTGTCCGTGTCGGAAATTTCCGGCGCGCTTAAGCGTACGGTTGAGGATCGCTTTGGCCATGTGCGCGTGCGCGGCGAACTTTCGGGGTTCAAACGCGCGGCATCGGGGCATCTCTATTTTGGGCTGAAAGATGCCGATGCCCGGCTTGATGCCGTAATGTGGAAAGGCAATGCTGCACGCCTGCCCTTTGCACCTGAAGACGGGCTGGAGGTGATCGCAACCGGCAAGCTCACCACCTATCCGGGCCGGTCGAGTTACCAGATTGTCGCCGACCGGCTTGAATTGGCGGGCGAAGGCGCGCTGATGCTGCTTTTTGAAAAGCTGAAGGCGCGGCTGGCCGCCGAAGGCTTGTTCGATGGAAAACGCAAGCAGCCCATACCCTATCTGCCGCGCACCATCGGGATCGTCACTTCGCCAACAGGCGCGGTGATCCGCGATATGATGCACAGGCTGGAAGACCGCTTTCCCAGTCATGTCGTGCTTTGGCCGGTACTGGTGCAGGGCCAAGGCGCGGCGGCGCAGATTGCCGCTGCCGTGCGCGGTTTTTCGGCGTTGCCCGAAAATGGACCAGTTGCGCGACCCGATCTGTTGATCGTCGCACGCGGCGGCGGATCGATTGAGGATTTATGGGCGTTCAACGAGGAAGAGGTTGTCCGCGCGGTTGCCGAATGTCCTATCCCGCTGATCTCTGCCGTCGGCCATGAAACCGATACCACCCTGTGCGACTATGCCGCTGACCTGCGTGCGCCAACGCCGAGCGCTGCGGCGGAAATGGCGGTGCCGGTGCGGCTGGATCTCGCGGAGCGGCTGACCGGTTGCGATATGCGACTGACATCGGGCTTGCGCCGGTTGGTGCAGCGGTCCGGCGAACGGCTGACACATTTGACGCGCCTGATGCCGGCGGCGACGGACATTGTCGCAAACCGGCAGCAGCGCGCCGACGAGCTTGGTGAAAAATTGCGGCGTGGCCTGGAAAGGCGTGCCGATCTGGCGCGGATCGCATTTGTCGGAACCACCGCCCGATTGACGTCCGCACTGCTAAAGCGCCCGCTGGAACGGCAGGGGGATCGGCTTAAGGCTGTAAGGCTGTCGCCCGCACCGCTCCAACGCCAACTGGCCGATGGCAGGGCGCGACTGGCGGGGCTTGAACGGCTTCTGCTATCGCTGCATCCCGAAGCCCCATTGGCGCGCGGCTTTGCAAGGGTAACCGGCCCCGACGGGAAGACCATCAGCAGCAGCGGCGCCGCAAAGGCCGCGCGCGATTTGCAGATACGCTTTGCCGATGGCACGGTTGATGTCTTGGTTGGTGGGTCATTGCCGTCGGCTGGAAAAGCGCCGGCGGCAGCAAAGCCTGCAAGTTCCAAGCAGCAGGACCTGTTCGGCAGCGATTAATCCGGCGATCCGGTTCAAGGGGCATTGCTTGTTGTAGGGCCAAGCGATGGAAAATGGCTGTGCGTCGTCTTGTCCCATTGCAAAGCGCGGCCCAGCAGATGACCGGCATAGCCGCTGACCGCGCGCCGGGCGGCCAGTATCGAAATGATGTTCGCGATCAATGTGCGTGGTATCGATAGCAGCGCGGCTTGCATCCCTTGTGCCTGCCCAACGAAAGCGGCGCGCACCAGCAACCGCCAGACCAGCATGAACGCGTTCAGGGCAAGAAGCTGAATGACAAGCGGCGAAGGCATGCGCGCATCAACCAAACCAGATAGGTCTGCCAGTGTCACAAGTCCGGTGAGGACAATGCAAATATAGGCGCAGGTCAGCACGATCGAGGCGAACACCGCCTTGCGGTCACGAAGCCGCATCCAGAATTCGGCTATGCCGCCGCGCCAGCCGAGCCGATCCCAGCCGGCAAGGGCGATCCCGATCATCCAGCGTGTTTTCTGGCGCACGGATGCCGATAATGTACTCGGAAAGCAGGCGCGGGTGCCCACCAACTGGCCGTCCGCGTCAAGGATACGCGCAAAGATTGTGCGCTGCCCGTTGCCCGCAACACCCAGCCCCAATTCATAATCTTCGGTCAGTGATCGCTGGTCAAATGGTGCGCCGCCATTTGCGATCGCGATCCGGCCAAGATGGTTGCGCTCGATGGCGCAGCCGACGCCGGCAAGGGGCAGCGCCGCGCCAATCGCCTCGCGGACGACAAGCGTCTTGCCGTGCGCCTCGGCAAATTCGTCGCAATAATGCCCACTGATCCATGCCGACCCGGGAACCTGTATCGGGATAACGGGCAGTTGCACCGCATTGGCCTTTTCCACCAGAAGATCGAAAACGCGCAGCTCGTCTGTATGCACATAATCCTCTGCATCGTGCAGTACGATCGCCTTTGCCTTGAACCCCGCCCCCAGTTCATCGGCGACGAGCGCGCGCCAAAGCCGGTTCAGGCAATCGGCCTTTGTGGTCGGCCCGTCGGAGGTACATAGCACCAGCCTGCAGTTCGGATTGCCCGCCGCACCGCTGCGGATGGCGGCGATGCTTGCCGCGTCATTGGGATAGCAGCCGACATAGATGCGATAGGCGGTGTTTGATCCTTGCCATGCCGCGGTACAGCGACGCAGCATCGCGCCGATCACTTGTGCCTCGTTCCAGGCTGGAATGAATATGGCGATCATGCCGCTGCGGGCAGGCGCACCCAATTCGCCCGAACGGAGCGGGGGTTTATGGCGGTAATGGGAAAACCAGCGGCGGGCCTTGTGCATCGCCCAGATGATATCGACGAGCAATTCGTCTGCTGCACCGATTAAGAACCAGATCGCACTGAACAGCAAAAGTTCATGCTGTATCGATTGGATGATATTCCAGAAATCGATCATGGTACCAGATGGTCCAAATTGAGGGCGGTATTCACCGCCTGATCAGGCCAGCGCCAATGTCAGCTTTCGCGCCATTGCATTGTTCGATCACGGACGATGCCGATGACCATTATCATCATCACCGGAAGCGACCAGAAGGCGCCGAAAGCGAAATACAGTGCTTGCCGCACCTCTTCGCTGAAAAACATGGCGACATGCGAGATGACGGAAATCAGGTGAAACCCTATCGCCCAGATCGGCCAATAGCTCTCGCTGCGCAGGGCAAGCCAGTAAAAGCCTGCAAGCAATATGAGGTCGATGGTCATGACCGGGATATGAGGCTGCCCCCAATTCCCGAACTGTGCGCCCAACACGGATGCCACGCTTGCTGTGAAGATCATCGCCGCGCCTGTGCGACCTGACTTGCCCCCCGCCACTGCCGCAAAGGCGCAGCAGAGAAGGGCGAGCAACCAGTACAGGCCAATGATCAAAGCGTCGGGTAGGGGCAAGGCAGACATGTCCTGTCATGACCATCGACCGGGACGATATATAAGCCGGGGTGGTGGCTTCGGCTTATATACCGCCTTTGTCGGCCGGAACGATTGGCGCATCCGGCAGGTCGCGGCCGGAAAGGAAGGCAGGCACCGATGGCAGCGTCTATCCGAAAGTGCGAAACAGCCCTGCGACCATGATCGTCAGCGCTATCGCCACCGCCGCGGCAACGACTGCAACCTGCAGGATGCGCAAGCTGCGTGTGGTTCCGTCTAAGTCATTCCGCTGTCCTCCAACCGGCGGAAGCGAGAGGATAGAGCCGCTTTTTGAAGGACTATCCGCTGCTTCCCGATGGAGGCTGTGATCCGATAGAGAATGCGCTGCGACAAGCTCATGCGGCTGCCTAGGCAATTTTTGCCCAGCCTCGAAGGCCGCCAGCGCGCGTGCCGCGCTGCCCCGATTGATGGCGTTCAAGACCTGCACGGCGCTGGCGACATGATTGTCGACGGTGGAGGGTGAAAGGTCGAGCTCACGGCCGATTTCTTTTGATGTAAAACCCTGGCCCACCAGCCGCAGGCAATCCTTCTGGCGTTCGGTCAGTTGTGCGATGCCCCGTTCATTCACGCCAAAAATGCCTCTAATTAAAACCAATATGGCATGATTAGCGGCATTTGGCCCCCCGATGCAAGGCGGCAACCGGAAATCGTTGCAGCGCGGCCAAGGGAAAGGCTAGGCAGAAGCCATGGAAAATCCGATCCAGGCCTTAAAGCGCAAGCCCGCCTCGGCACTGCGCAACTTCATCAACAGCGAGGCAGCCGGCGGCATCATCCTGATGCTGGTCGCAGCGCTGGCCATGTTGATCGCCAACTCGCCACTGGCCTATGATTATTTTCATCTGATCCACGCCACCGCCGGCCCGGAACTCACGCCCAAACTGGGGCCGATGACGGTGCATTTGTGGATCAATGACGGGCTGATGGCCATTTTCTTCATGCTCGTCGGGCTGGAAATCAAACGCGAATTTGTCGACGGCCATCTTTCCAGTTGGAATGACCGGTTGCTCCCAATGGTTGCCGCAGCTGCGGGTATGGCGGTGCCGGCGGGCATCTATTTGCTGATTGCAGGCGGAGAGCCTGCGCTGGTCCGGGGCTGGGCCATACCGGCGGCGACCGACATCGCCTTCGCCATCGGCGTTCTCGCGCTGCTCGGAAGCCGCGCGCCGGCATCGCTGAAATTGTTCCTGACGACCGTTGCGATTGTTGATGATATGGGCGCGGTCGCGATTATTGCGTTATTCTATACGGCCAGCTTGAATTTCACCGCGCTGGCCGCCGCAGCTGCAATTTGGATCATCATGCTCGTCATGGGCCGCGCCGGGGTTTCGCGGTTGACGCCCTATCTGATTTTGGCCGCGCTACTTTGGTATGCGACGCTATTGTCCGGCGTTCATGCGACCATTGCAGGCGTGCTTGCCGCCTTTGCAATTCCGTTGCGGCGGACGCTGGCGGCACCTGATGCCGAAGATTCGCCGCTGCACCGGCTGGAACATGCGCTGGCAAGGCCGGTGGCGTTTCTGATCGTGCCCCTGTTCGGTTTTGCCAATGCAGGGGTGTCGCTGCAGGGCGTAGGCCTCGACACATTGCTGGCCCCACTGCCGCTTGGCATCGCTATGGGCCTGTTCCTGGGCAAGCAGATCGGCATTTTTGGAAGCGTGTGGGCCGTCGTGAAACTCGGCCTTGCCGCACGCCCGCGCGATGCCAGCTGGCTGCAGGTTTATGGCGTCGCACTGCTCTGCGGGATTGGCTTTACGATGAGCCTGTTTATCGGCGGGCTGGCCTTTGTCGATCCGGCGCAGGGTGATGCGGTCAAGATTGGTGTCTTGATGGGTTCTATCGCGTCCGCGCTGTGCGGCTATACGCTGCTTCGATTCGGAGCGGCGCGGCGACAGGATTGACGTAAACGAATCAAAAAAGGGACGCAGACTGCGTCCCTTGATCGAAGTGCCAATGGCAGGTTGTCACGCGGCCGAAACCGCGAACCACCTTACTTGATCTTGGCTTCCTTGAACTCGACATGCTTGCGCACGACGGGGTCATATTTGCGGAAAGTCAGCTTTTCCGTCTGATTCCGGGGGTTTTTCTTGGTTACATAGAAAAAGCCGGTGTCAGCTGTGCTGACGAGACGGATTTTGACAGTGGCTGGCTTCGCCATGGCCTGTTCCTTCGGTTCGAATCGCTAAAAAGAAAACGGACGGCGTGGAAGCCGCCCGAAACTGGCGCGCTATTGATGCCACACGGCTTAAAAGTCAACCCTGCATTGGTTTCTGCCCTGCTTAACCAATCGGTAACCATAAGGGCGCATCACTGCCGTGAAGCAATCGGGGGCAACCGGCATGCAATATAACAATGATCAAATGCTGCTCATTCGCGCAGAACTTGGCGAACTGGTAGAGGCGCTGCGCCTTACCGCTTATGATGCCAATCCGCTGCAATTCCTGATGCGTCTGGAACATGTGCGGGAAACCTCGGCACGGCATGGGCTGACCGCGATCGCTGAAATTGCGGCTACCTTTGAAGCCGCGCTGCAACGCTTTGGCAATGGCAATGCCGTGGTCGACAGCTTCATTGGCATCCTGTCCGACGCGATCGGCGTCGCGCATCTGCACCCGGCAGCATCCGAAGCTTTGCTCGCCTCGGTGGCAATCCGGCTCGGAGGCTGACGCCGCCGCTCTCATGGAGTAAGCACATCCCATGGATGGCCTGATCGCGGCATTTTTGACCTTGCTGCTCACCGAAACCGGTGATCGCCCGCAATTGCTCGCCGCCGCGCTCGCGCTCCGTTACGGGCGCGATCGGCCGGTGATGCTGGGCTTTGCCCTTGCCAGCCTCGCCAATTGCCTGTTGTCGGCCTATGCCGGCTCCTTCATTTCCGGCTGGATCAGCGAAGACCCGGTCCGCCTGTTCAACGGCCTTGCCTATCTGCTTGCCGGAATTGCCATGCTGGCCTGGCGTCGCCCGGTCGATACGCTGGCTGGATGGAAAACAGGGCCGTTCCTGACGGCATTTCTGGGAATCTTCATCCTGCAATTCGGCGATAAGGGGCAGTTCATTATCAGCGCCAGCGCGGCGCGCGCCGATCATTGGTTGTTTCCGGCAATTGGCGGTTGGCTCGGCTCAATGGCGGCGGTGATTCCTGCCATCCTGCTCAAGGACAGGCTCGCGAAATTGTTGCCGATTGCAAAAATCCGCATCGCTGGCGGCGTTGCGCTCTGTATTTTGGGGCTGATCCATGCATTGAAGGCGTGGCGACTGATCTGATCGCTTGCGTCCTAGGCCGATAGGCGACAATTTGGGTCGCCTAGAGGAGTATCCAACCCCATGTCGATCAACCCGCGTCCCTTTACCATTGCCGTTGACCAGTCCGATCTTGATGATCTGAAGGCGCGGCTGGCACGCACCCGCTTGCCCGAAAGGGAAACGGTCGATGATTGGGAGCAGGGGCTGCCGCTTGGCTATGCGAAGGAACTGCTCGACTATTGGCAGAACCTTTATGACTGGCGCCGCTGTGAGGCTGAACTCAACCGTTGGCCGCATTATCTTGCCGAAATTGACGGCCTCGACATCCATTTCATCCATATACGCAGCAGCCGCGCCGATGCCCTGCCGCTGATCATGACGCATGGCTGGCCCGGCTCGGTGCTTGAATTCATCGCCGTCATCGAAGATCTGACCCAGCCGGCAGACGCAGCGCAGCCCGCCTTCCATCTCGTCCTGCCATCGCTGCCCGGCTATGGTTTTTCAGGTCGACCCGATAAAAGCGGATGGTCCGTCGAAAAGACGGCGGAAGCATGGGACAGGCTGATGCGCGGCCTCGGCTATGATCGCTATTTCGCGCAAGGGGGCGATTGGGGCGCGATGGTTACGTCTGCGATTGGCGCCCAGAATAAAGGGGCATGCGCGGGCGTGCATATCAACATGCCCGTGGTCATCCCGCCGCCCGAGGTGCTGTCGGCGCCGACCCCGTTTGAGGTTGCGTCGCTGATGCGGCTCGGCTGGTACCGGGATAAGGACAATGGCTATGCCAAGATACAGAGCACAAGGCCGCAGACCATTGGCTATGCACTCACCGATTCCCCTGTCGGGCAGATGTGCTGGATTGTCGAAAAATTCCATGGCTGGTCCGATTGTGATGGCCATCCCGAAAATGTCTTTTCGCGTGACCATCTGCTCGATAATGTGATGCTTTATTGGTTGACCGCGACCGCGGCATCATCGGCGCGGCTGTACTGGCACAGCCTCAGCGCCGAAAATCTGCCCGAAATCCATGTGCCGACAGGAATTAGCAGCTTTCCCAAGGAACTGTTCCGTCCGTCCCGTCGCTGGGCCGAAAGCCGCTACAAGAATATCCTGTACTGGAACGAACTGGACAATGGCGGCCATTTCGCGGCCATGGAACGCCCTGCGCTGTTTGTGGAAGAGATCAGGCGCTGCTTTGCGGGGATGACGCTTTAGGTTCCGCCGGCGTCGACAGGTTCAGCCCGACCACGCCGACAAGGATCAGCGCAATGAAACCGATCTGCGCAAGCGACAGGCTTTGCCGGAACGCCAGCCAGCCGATCAGCGCGATTGCCAAAATGCCGACGCCTGACCAGATGGCATAAGCTACGCCCACCGGGATGCGGGTGATGGCAAAGGCCATCAGCCAGAAACAGATCGAATAGGCCACAATCGATGCTGCGCCGATCCATGGGCGCGCAAAACCCTGCGACATTTTGAGCAAGCTGGTCCCCACAATTTCCAGCACAATTGCAAAAGCAAGAAATACCCAGGCGTTCATGACATTCTCCTTCCGGTGTCGCGGCTTAGCATGGCTGGACGCCGCTCCAAATTTGTTCCAATCAGCGGGCATGGGAAGATTGATTGCACGGCGGTTGTTGACGGCGATTCCGACGCTGCTTGCGATCATCATCCTGTCCTTCATCCTGATGCGTCTCGCCCCGGGCGGCCCTTTTGATGGGGAGCGCCCGCTGGCACCCGAAGTGCGCGCCGCGCTGGAGGCGGCCTATGGCCTCGACAAAAGCCTGCCCGAACAGGTGTGGCTCTATCTGACACGACTGGTGCAGGGCGATTTCGGACCGAGCATGGTCTATCGTGACTTTACCGTTTCGGGGCTGATTGCAGAGGCGCTGCCGGTCTCGCTGATGATCGGCGGTCTGGCTTTGCTCCTTGCAAGCCTGCTGGGTATTTCAGCCGGGCTTCTGGCTGCACTGCGCGCTGGCAAATGGCAGGATGAGGGGCTGATGCTGGGCGCAACCCTGCTCACAGCCTTGCCGACATTCGTCACTGGGCCGTTGCTGGCGCTGGTCTTCGGGCTCTGGCTTGGCTGGCTGCCAGTGTCGGGGCAGAATGACGGCTGGAACTGGCTGGTGCTGCCCGTCGTCGCGCTTGCCTTGCCGGTGACCGGGGCGGTTGCCAAACTGGCACGTGCGGGTCTGGCGGGCGAGATGGGGGCAGATCATATCCGCGCCGCCCGGGCGCGGGGAATAGCGCCGCTGACGATCTTGCGCCGCCACGCGCTCCGCCCCGCACTGGTGCCGGTTGCCAGCTATCTCGGTCCCGCCGCCGCCGCGCTATTGACAGGCGCTGTGGTGATCGAAACCGTTTTCGGCCTGCCGGGCCTTGGCCGCTATTTCGTGCAAGGCGCATTGAACCGCGACTATCCGCTCGTTCTGGGCGTGGTGACGCTCTACGCCGGGCTGATCATCCTCTTCAATCTGTTCGCCGACCTTCTCTATGGCTGGCTCGATCCAAGGATGCGGGACGGGTGAGTTGAGCATTCGGATTTACGGCTCGCTTAGTGCGCTTGTTTCACGCGAAGTGAAAAAGAGAAAAAAGGAAAGAAGATTTGATCTTGAATGATGAAATCGAACTGTTGGCGACGCAGGTAATCGATTGCGCGTTTAAGACGCATATCGACCTTGGCCCGGGTTTGATGGAATCTGCATATGAATCTGTCCTGGAGCATCGCCTTCGGCGAAACAATTTGGGCGTCGAGCGCCAGAAGCCCATAGCCGTGTCCGTCGACGGCTTGACCTTACCCGACGCATTCAAGGCTGACTTGCTTGTTGACGGGCGATTATTGCTGGAACTCAAATCCGTCGAAAAGCTGACAAATCTTCATGCCATGCAAACACTGACATATCTGCGTTTAACCAATTTGCCGCTGGGCTTGTTGCTGAACTTCAACACCGAACTGTTCAAACATGGCATCAAACGAATCATGAATAATCATGCGCGCTGAACTTTCCCTCTTTTTTGCCTTTTTGCCTTTGCGTGAAACATCTGGCACCAACGTCTCCGGCGGCGTGAGGATGTCATGAGGCCCGCCCTGATCCTTTTTGCGCTGATAGCGCTGGTTGCGTTACTGGTGCCGCCGCTGCTGCCTTATGACCATGTGTCGATTGATTGGGATAGCGTGCGCGTCGGCCTTTTCACCGATGGCCATATTCTCGGTACCGATGATCTTGGCAGAGACCGGCTGGCGCGCCTGCTGGTTGGCACGCGGGTGACGCTCTCGGTGGCGTTGGCCGCCGCGCTGGTCGCCCTTGCGGTTGGCGTTGCCTGGGGCGCGATTGCCGGCTGGGTGGGGGGGCGCACCGACGAATGGATGATGCGCATTGTCGACGGCTTATATGCGCTGCCCTTTATGTTTGTCGTTATCCTGCTGATGGTGGTGTTCGGTCGATCGATCTTCCTCGTCTTTCTGGGCATCGGTTTTGTCGAATGGCTGACCATGGCACGGGTCGTGCGCGGTCAGGTCATCGCGCTCAAGCAACGGCCCTTCATTCTTGCAGCAGAGGCTGCGGGATCGCCCGCGCGCGTCACGCTTTGGCGGCATATCTTGCCCAATGTAGCAGGCGTTGCGGTCGCTTATCTGATGCTCACCATTCCGCATGTGGTGATGATCGAAAGTTTTCTCTCCTTCCTCGGGCTGGGCGTGCAGGAACCGCTGACCTCGCTCGGCATACTCGTCAACGAAGGGGCCGAGGAAATGGATATGCACCCTGTGGCCCTGCTTCTACCCGGTGCCGTGCTGGTGACGATCATCGCCTGCCTGACCATTGCCGGTGAACGATTTCGTGACCGGCTGGCGGATGCAGCGAAATGAGTGCGGGATATATCGTTCATAACCTTGCCGTCCATGTCGGCGGCAAGACCATTGTTGAAGATGTCAGCTTTGCCATTGCGCCCGGCGAAATTGTTGCGTTAGCCGGCGCGTCCGGGGCCGGCAAAAGCATGAGCGCAATGACGCCATTCGGGCTAAGCGCCGGTATCGCCAGCGGTTCGGCGGCACTCGACGGCGTAGAACTGGTCGGGCTTTCGGAACGCGAACTCAGCCGCGTGCGTGCCGAAAAACTGGGTTTTGTCTTTCAACAGCCGCTGACCGCATTGACGCCGCACCGCACCGTGCGCGCGCATCTGGTCGAGGCTGCGATGCAGGCAGGTGGCGCAAAACCCGACAAGGCGGCGATGGTCGCGATGCTGGAGGCGGTCGGCCTGTCGCGCCCTGAAGAAAGGCTGGCGCAATATCCGCACAGGCTTTCGGGTGGAGAAAGGCAGCGCGTGCTGATCGCCGCCGCGCTCGCCCATGGCCCGCGCTATCTTGTCGCCGATGAACCGGTCAGCGCGCTTGATGCTGCGCTGCGTGGAGAGATTATGGCGCTCCTCATCCGGCTCTGTCGCGAGCGGGGGATGGCAATGCTGCTGGTCAGCCACGATCTGGCAGGGATCGAACATCATGCCGACCGATTGTTGCTGCTAGATCAGGGCAAGGTCGCCGAGGCCGGCAATGCCGGGCAGATCGCGACGGCGCCGGCAACCGACTATGGGCGGCGCCTGATGGCGGCAACACCGCGCCTGTCAGAACCTTGGGCACCGCTTCCCCCGGCAACCGAACCCTTGCTTCAGGTCGAAAATGTCCATGTCCATTTCCCTAGGCCGGGTTGGCGCAGGGGACGGATCGGCGCTGTGGTCGATGCCAGCCTGACACTTGCCAAGGGTGAAACGCTGGCGCTGGTTGGCGGGTCTGGTTCGGGCAAATCCACACTCGGCCGTGCGGTTGCAGGGCTGGGGCCGATGGCATCGGGAACGATCAACTGGCAGGGCAAGACGCTGCCACCGCGCCGCAGCCGCACCGCCGAGCATCGCCGTCTGATCCAGCCGGTGTTCCAGGATCCGCTCGCCAGCCTTGATCCGCGCTGGACGGTGGCTGACATCCTATTGGAGCCTGTCCGTTTTCTGACGCCACATTCTGCAGCATCCGATGGCAACGCATATGTGGAACAATTGCTTGAAGAAGTCGGCCTGCCGCGCGATTTTGCCAGCCGAAAGCCTGCGTCGCTGTCTGGCGGGCAGGCGCAGCGTGTGGCGATTGCCCGGGCGCTCGCGGCCAATCCGGACATGCTGCTGCTCGATGAGGCCACCTCGGCGCTCGACCCGCTTGTTGCGGACGGCGTGACGGCCTTGTTCACGCGGCTACAGCGCGAGCGTGGGCTTTCGATGCTGTTCATCACCCATGATCTGGCCTTGGCCCGCCGTGTGGCGCACCGGATTGCGGTGATGGATGCCGGCCGGATCGTCGAATGTGCGACGCGAGAGGCATTGTTTGCCCATCCGCAGGCGGCGGCGACACAAAGGCTGATTGCAGCGAGCGGTTAGGCCATCGCCGCAAAGCCGCGTTCAAGATCGGCCTTTAAATCCTCGACATCTTCCAGCCCGATTTGCAGGCGGATGACGGTGCCATCACAGGCCCATTGCGTCGCGCTGCGATAATGTTCCGGCCGCTTGGGGCAGACAAGGCTTTCAAAGCCGCCCCAGCTATAGCCGATGCCGAACAGCTGAAGCGCATCAACGAAGCGCGCCGCCTTTTCCCAATCGCCTCTCAGGATGATCGAAAACAACCCCGACGAACCGGTGAAATCCCGCTTCCAGATATCATGGCCCGGGCATGTTGGCAGCGCGGGGTGCAGAACGGTTGCGACTTCCGGCCGCGTCGATAGCCATGTCGCGATGTCCAGCGCAGATGCCTCATGGGCCTTCAATCGCACGGCCATCGTGCGAAGCCCGCGTGCGGCGAGATAGGCGTCATCAGGGGAAAGCACCTGCCCCAGCGCATGTGCGGTGGATCGCAACGCCTGCCAATGTCGCTTTGTCGTGGTGACGCTGCCTGCCATCACATCACTATGGCCGACGACATACTTGGTCGCGGCAAGGATGCTCATGTCCACGCCCTTGTCGAGCGCCGTGAAGAAATAGGGCGTCGCCCAAGTGTTATCGAGCAGTGTCACGATCTCGCGCTTGCCCTTATGCGCCTTGGCCGCGGCGCAGATGGCGGGAACGTCGGATACCTCAAAGGTGAGGCTGCCCGGGCTTTCGAGCAAGATCGCGCGGGTGCGTTCACAAAATAGCGTCGCTATGTCTGCGCCCATCAATGGATCGAAGAAGCGCGTCTCGACGCCCCAGCGCTTCAGAAAACCCTGCGCAAAGCTGCGGCTTGGATCATAGGCATTGTCGCTCATCAGCAGAACATCGCCCGGCTGGAGCACCGACAGCAGTGCAGCCGAAATCGCGGCCACACCCGATGGATAAAGCATCGTCCCATGCGCGCCGGGTTCCAACTCGGTCAGCGCCTCGGCAAGCGACCATTGGGTGGGCGCCCCGCGCCTGCCGTAGAAGAAACGGCCGTCTTCGTTGGTTTTGTCGCCTGCCTCAAGCGCTGCGACATTTTCGTAAAGATGCGTGCTTGCGCGCCAGACGGGCGGGTTGACGACGGCGCCGGTCCATTCGGGCCGCCGGCCGCCAGTGACAATTTTCGTGTCGGCTTTAGAGGGGCGTTTGAGGTCGGCCATGCTGTCCGTTAGCCGCTAAAGGCGCTGCACCGCAAGGCTATCCATATGTTCCCCCGATGGCGCTGCTTTGAATGCAGGGAACAGGCAAGCGCCGCGCCCGTTATCCGATCGCTTGCAGCAATGGATAATGCAGCATGGATGGAGGCAGATCATGGCGCGAACGGCACGATCCTATAGCCGGATCGGTGTATGGGCGCTTGGCGCCAGCGTGGCCGTAGCAGGTGCGCTGTTGCTCCGGCATTTTTGGGCAGGCGAGGATGATTGCGGCCATTCCGCCGCATTTGCCGATGGCGAAACCGACCGCGAAAATTTCGATCAGACTCGATCTGCAGGGCCGGAAGCGATGCGCGATGATGTCGCCGATGATTGGGACAAGGTTGACGAGGCCCTCGACCAATCCTTCCCCGCCAGCGATCCGTCCGCCTATTAAGCGGTCAGCGTTACGCTTCAGGCGGGGCCTTGTGCCTTGGGCGTATCGGGATCGAGGCCCCATTCGCTCCAGCTGCCGTCATATAGCGCAATGTCCTTCTTGCCGGTCAGGCGCGCACCGAACAGCACCACGGCCGCCGTCATGCCCGATCCGCAGGTGGTGATCATCGGCTGGTCAAGATCGACGCCTGCCGCCTTGAACTCGGCCAAAAGCGCATCACCCTGTTTCCAGCTTCCATCGGCGTTGAACAGCGTTGAATAAGGAAGATTGCGGCTGCCGGGAATGTGGCCCGATGCCATGTCCGGGCGTGGTTCCTGTTCTTCACCGGTAAAGCGCCCCGCCCCACGGGCATCGACGACAACCGCTTCCTTGCTGTGCAGATTGGCGAGCATATCGGCCTTGCTGCGCACGGCGCTATCGTCTTTCCAAACGGTGAAGTGGCGGTGACGCAAAGCGGGCTTGCCATTTTCAAGCGGGCGGCCCTCGGCCTTCCATTTGGCCAGCCCGCCATCAAGGATCGCAACATCATGCGCGCCAAACAGCGTCAGCATCCACCAGGCGCGGGTTGCCGATTTGAACGGGCTGTCATCATAAACGACGATCCGGCTGCCATCGCCTAGACCCAGTGACTGCATGCGACTGGCGAACTTCTCTGGCGGGGGAAGCATGTTGGGAAGGCCACTCGAGGCATCGGCGATTTCGGCCAGATCCATGAACACTGCGCCGGGGATATGCCCGCCTTCATATTCTGCGGCTGCGTTACGACCGGCATCGGGCATGTGCCATGTCGCATCAACAACGCGCAAATCCGATGCGCCCAATTCCTTGGCCAGCCACTCGGTGCTTACCAGCAAGTCCATATCGTTTGTCCCTTTGCCCGCATTTTAACGATTCTTATGCGGAGCACGATATGCGCCTTTTTCGCGCACGTCGAGGGGGGTGGCATGCATAGCGCTTGCTAACAGGATGAGGGCAAGCGCGATCAGCAGGTGGTAAATGTGCCAAGCGGCCGCTTCTGCAAGCCAAGGCGACCGCCGAATGAGGAGGGTGTTCGCCAGCAAGATCATCAAACCAGACGGAACGAGCCATGATAGACCGAAGCGGTATGCATGCCAGATGGCGGCACATAGCCCGACTGTCAGGGTCAGAAGGAAAAGCGGCGCAAGAAGCGACTTTGCGAGGAAAAATATACCCGCTGAAATAGCCAGAATCGCAAAGGCAAACGCGCCATCGTTTCGATCGCTTTTGCGCCGCAGGATGTGCGCCGCCAGCGCCAATAGGGCGGCCAGACCCAGCATTTGCGAGCCGCCTGCATGCAGCGCTGCCAGCTCGGCTTGCAAGCCAGCACCAAAACGCACCACGCCGATAGCGGCCGCGATGCCGAGACACGCCATCGCAAAGGCCGGCAGGATTTTTCCCTGACGCCAAAGGGGCAGCGCCGCCCAGGCCGCGACCATTACGATGGCCGCATCAGACAGGGCATAATGGGCGGGCATCATGCTTGCTTCATGCTCGCGCCCGGCGTTTCAGCCGGCAAAAGCCCCGCAGCGCGCTTGATGTCTTCCGAGCTCTGGCGCGATCCGTCATGGCTCCAGCCCGGCGGAGCGAAGATATAGCAAAGCCGCTGCCACAGGCTCAGCCCGCGCTGGCTCGCATCCTTGGCGATTCCGACATATTCATGCGTCAGGATCGTCAATGGATTATAGGTGTCGAGATTTTTGACCAATCCGAAATCAACCGGTTCGGCGCGATCCTCCTCGACAAAGGTTCCCAGCATCCGATCCCAGATGATCAGCGTGCCGGCATAATTGGCATCAAGATATTTCGCGTTGCGGCCATGGTGCACCCGGTGGTGGCTGGGCGTGTTGAAGATAAATTCGAACCAGCGCGGCATGCGGTCGATCGCCTGAGTGTGCAGGAAGAATTGATAGGTCGCGTTGAGCACCCCACAGAAAATCACCAGCACCGGATCAAAACCGATCAAGATGAGGGGGATTTTCAGCATCATCGTGCCGGTGAAATGCTTCATCCAGCTTTGGCGCAGCGCAATCGGCATATTGAAATTGGTCGAGCTGTGATGAACGACATGCATGGCCCAGCCCCAGCGGACGCGATGGCAGATGCGATGATGCAGGTAGAAGCGCAGGTCATCAATCACGAAGCACAGTAAGAACGCCCACCATGTGTTGGGAATGTTGGCGATGGCAAAGGGTGCGGCACCGAACAGCGCTGCGTTGGTGATGATGGCGAAGATGGCATTCACCGGGTCGCTTGCAAGGCCAAGGAAGATGGACAGTCCTGAATCCTTGAGCGGAACCGATCCCTTGCGGCGCAGCAGGCCGATGGCGATCAGTTCAAGCGCCATGCCCGCGGCAAAGGCCGCAAGGGTGATCACCACCCAATTCTGATCCATGAATTGATCGACAGTCATATGGCCCCCCATGTGTGGAAACGGGGCATAGACGTCCTTGTTTTGCAAATTAATTGAATAATATGCCAATATTATGTAGTTTTTAGAACATGGATTTGAACCTCACACGGCTGCGACGCTTCCTCTCAGTCTATCATAATAAAAGCTTCACGCGCGCCGCAGACGAATTGGGCATGACCCATTCGGCACTCACCAAGTCGCTGCAGCAGTTGGAGCAGGAATTGGGCATCGAAGTTTTCGACCGCACAACGCGCGTGGTCAGCCCGACCGAGGCCGGACATCGGCTGGCGTTGCGCGGGGCGGAACTGCTCGCCTTTGCGGGGCAGGTCAGCGAGGATATTTCCTCAGGTGCCCGGCATATCCGGTTGATCGCAGGGCCCGCAGTGATCGAGGCATCCTTGGCATCTGCGTTGGCCATGTTCCACAAGGCCCATCCCGACGTGCGGGTTACCGCAGAAACAATGCCCCCGGATCTTGCCTTTGCCCGTTTGCGGCGGCGCGAGGTAGAACTGTTGCTATACCATTCCAATCTGATCGGCACATTGCCGGACCGGCAGTCATTTCGCATAACGCAGATTATCGATGAGCCATATGTCGCGGTGCTGCATGCCGACCACCCTGTGCTGCAAACCGATTGTTCGCCGGAAATCCTGCTCAAGCAGCAATGGGCTATACCCGGCTATGATCCGCTCTATCGATCGGCGATTCCCGTCGAGATGGAGGAACGATACCGCCGCGCCAGTTTTCCCCATTACCGGATTCTTAGCCTCAGCACCTGCCTGTCGCTTGCTGCAGAAGGATCGTTGATCACGCTCCTGCCGGAACCATATGTCCGGGCGCAATCCGCCGCGCGCGACCTAGTCATCCTGCCCATGCCGTTGGCAGATGGTGCGCGTTATTCGATCAGCGCGATCAGCCTCGCCAATGTTCCGCAGGACCCGCTCGTCAACGCCCTTATCGGCATGATCTCCACACAAGGCAGGCAAGGGTAGCAAAGCGCCGATCAAAACGCCGCTTGGCCGAAGGAAGCAGATCTGGCCGCGCCCATATTCCACATACAGCCCCAGCCACGGCCCGACGCATAGGCGCGATCGCACCGTTCGGGGTGGAAGGCGAAAATCTGGAGATTTTGAAGAAAACTGGAGCGGGCGAAGGGATTCGAACCCTCGACCCCAACCTTGGCAAGATTCGGCTCTATGAAATTTCCGTTCTAAATCAGCTTTTTATAGAGCGCCTGAAAAATCCGAACGCGATCCGAACATTTTTAAAAGCAGTGCGCCTAGAATGCTTTGTACTTAATGTTTTTGTGTCAGCTTTGCGCCCAATTGCGGTCGCAGTGCAGAACAAATGCCAAGCCCGAAACCTGTCATTCCCACTTGCCAATTACCGCAATCGAACTTTGTGCCTGATTGACATTGTGCTCGCTGGCCGCCCAATACGGCGCCCATGCAAGTAAAACTGACGGATTCGACGTTGCACATCCTGGCGTCGAAAAAATGTAACCGGGAGACGGAATGATGAGTCTGAAGCTACACTTTGCACCGAATAGCCGCGCAAGCCGCATCAGTTGGTTGCTTGAGGAGCTTGAATTGCCCTACGAGTTGAACCTGATGGCGTTTCATCCCAAGGATCTCAAATCCGACGAACATCGTGCCCGTCATCCGTTAGGCCGTGTCCCGGTTCTCGACGACGGTGAAATATCGATTTTCGAATCCGGTGCCATTGTCGACTATATCCTGGAGCGGCACAAAAATGGCGGGTTGAAGCCCGCTGTCGATGGACCTCACTTTGCCCCCTATCTCCAATGGTTTCATTATTGCGAAGGCATGGTGATGCCTCCCGTCAACACTATTGTCGTCCACACGCTACTTCTCCCGCCCGAGCGCCGCGACGAAACCGTCCTGGAGCAGGCACGCAAATTGCTGACCCGGGCATGGCAGCCGGTCGATGAAACGCTTGCCGGCAAGGATTATCTGATCGGCGATTTCTCAGGTGCAGATATTATGCTCGGCCATGCCGCTTTCATGAGCAATCGGCTTGTCTGCATTCCAGAAGAAATGACCAATTTGAGAGCCTATGTACAGCGCATCAGCGAGCGCCCCGCCTTTGCCAAGGCAATTGTTATGGGGCTGTAAGGCAAACGCAAATAGCCCGGACTATTTCTCCGATAATCATATCCAACGCACCATTCTGGTTGCGACCCGGCCCTGACCTTTTTTGCAACATCATGTCGGTGCTACGGGGCGGTATCAAAGCCCCGGCCGCCCCATCCATGCTCGGAAAAGCCCCCCGGAATCATATTTGCAACGTAAACGGTCCAGCCGCGCCAAATTCTCATCTTTCATGAAGAGAGCCGGCCTTTTTCCCAGGTTTTCATCTGCCAACTGGATGCCCACAGCATGCGCCTGCATCGCGGCCATCCGTTCAGTCGCCCAATTGGCATACAGATGGTCGTCCTCCCCACGCGTCCATTCGCCATAGACCGCAAGATAACGCTTCGCCTCTAACGAGAACGCCATGTCAGGCCGCTGCCGCTGTGGATGCCAGTTCAGCCACAGGCTGTGGCTCGGCGCAGGTGGCATCGTGGCGGCAATCGCTTGCAGGCCGGGCAGTAGGTTGTCGATCGGCGCGTCGGTCCAAATGTTATCGGTACACCAGCGCACGTCTGGTGGGAAATGGGTGATATTGGCGGCCCGAGACATCAAACTCGTACTCATGGGCACAAGCGGGGTGGTGAAGCTCGTCAGCTTCCGGATTGGGCTATCGGAGATAAAACGCACCGCTTCACGCGCTTCGGCCCAGCTGTCGGCAAGAACCGGCGCGATGACTTCAATGCCGGGCTGGAAGATACCCAGCGCCTTAGGGGTGATGAGTATCTGAAATTCGATGGATTGGGGAACGGCGCTGCCGATGTCATCGGCCCAACGAAAGACCTGCTCCAGATGCCGTTGGCGAAAGACCTGCAGCTTCAACGCAGTGACCTTTTTGCGGGGGTGAAGCTTTAGGTGATAGCGCAGCACTACCGCAAAGAAGCCCGGCCCCGATCCGCGCGCGGCCCAGAACAAGTCTGCATTCTCGCTGGCGCTGGCATGGACCTGACGGCCATCGGCCAGCACCAGATCAATGCCTATCAAACTCTCGGTCGCCAGTCCTAGTTCGCGGCTGCCCCAGCCGAAACCGCCTTGCAGCAGAAACCCACCCATCGCGACATCGGGTGCATGGGCGATGGGGAAGAACAGCCCGTGCTTTCGCAGCGCATTATCTAGGTCGAGCCCCCAGCATCCGGGACCAACCAGTGCAATTCTGGTCACTGGATCAATGGTAATCTGGTTGAACCGGGCCATGCTCAGCAGCAGTCCGCCGTCGCGGATGTGGTTCTGCGCCCAGCTATGACCGCCCGAAACGATGCTGACCTGCCAAAGGTTGTCGCGCGCCAGTTGCAAGGCGGCCTGCACATCACCTGCATCATTGGCCTCGACCAGAAGCTCTGGCCGCACGCCCGGGTCGCGGGCGTTAAAGCTGGTTGCGAGCACAGCCTTGTCGAAGCCGGCATCGCCGCGTCGCCAGACGCGGCCCCGGCCCGAGGGACGTTTCATGCCTGCTGCTCGCGATAGGCAGCGCCAAATTCATCGAACAATTGTGGGAGGAAGCCCGCCAGATGCGCCATTTCTTGCGCATTATGGACAAGCAGGTCTGCGGGTGCGGGAAGAAGTTTGCTTGCAACCGGACGAATGGCTCTCGCCAATCCTCGTCTTATGGCACCGGGATTATCGCCCAGCGCGGTATTTTCCCCACCCATCCACATCCGCGAGCGCATTTCGCTGCCGCCTGCAACTGGGCGTAACTGGTGTAGAAGCCACCCGCCCTTTAGCGCAGTCCCGGGCACACCGACGCGCGCGCAGATTACTACTTCACCCTGCGCGGCCAGCCGATCTTGGTTAAAGCCCATAACAGCAGGCGGCACAAAGCCGATGGCCCCTTTCAAGACGCTCGGGCCAAGATACTCGGTGATCAGCGATGTCCGCCCGATATAGTTTTCGTCGTTGCGCCCGTCGGCCCAGCGCGCGTCGATATGGGCCTTTGGGTGCCACAGCTTATAGCGCTGCGCCTCGCAGCCGTGCCAGCCGAACCACCAGTCCCACATCCTTGGCGTCACGCCCGGCATCTCGGTCAGGCAGAACACCCGGATCGAGCCGTCGGTCGGACAGGTATAGCCGGTCTCAACCGGCCAGTAGCCCGGTTCAGCCATGCTTGCAGCCGCGCTAGCAGGTGCAAACAATTCTTGCGCCTGCGGTCCGATGAGCAAAGCTTCAGCGACTTGTGGCTGAAGCGGTGCGAGCTCGGGATTGAAGAAGCTGGCATAGGGGCTTTGCGCAAGCTCGTCCGGTAGGTATCCAAGGAGCCGTTGGTTCATGGTATTAGTCTCCAATGTCACTGGGGTTTTCATAGGCCGCTGCAAGCATGGAGCGCGATGTCTCGCTGCAATGCTGTAGCATGACCGCGAGCCACGCGCGCCGCGCCTGCGCCATGCTTTCGCGGTTCGAAAAGAACCCCGAACCCCACATGCCAAGCACCGCGAGGAGCGTGATCGCGAGGTGGCGGCCCAACGACTGGGCATCGGTGTCCGCACGCAGTTCGCCATTGGAGATAGCTTGCGCCATTAACACGCGCGCCGATGCGATTGCGCGGTCGACGCTTGTGCTGCGAACCTCTGGATGATCGGAGGTCATGATCGCGGCATAAATGCCGCGGTAATAGGTTTCATCGCTGTCGAAAAACGTCTCAATCTGCCCAAGCGCGCGCAACATGCGCGCTATCGCCGCACCGTCAGCGTGGGCCGAACCCAATTGGGTGAATTTGAAAACTGCCTCATCGAGCAGTGCGATCAGCACATCGGTCTTCGATCCGAATAGGTTGTAGGGCGTACGCAGGCTGACACCAGCCACCACGGCCAAGCGACGCATGGTGAGATTGTCCATACCTTCGCTGCGAATAATCGATTCCGCCGCCGCACAAATGCGCGCTCGGTTGAATGTTTTGGCTTCTTCGCGTCTTGACATGCTGTCGACTTGAATATTTTTATAACATGTGTCAATAATGTTTTGCGTCTGAAGTTGTGTGGACGTCAAAAGGGAGGATTGCAGCCGATGCCGCAAAATCGAATGACCTTAAGAAAGGTCGCCAAGTGGTTTGGCTGGTCGATGATCGCGATGGCGGTAATCGTGTTCACGGCTTGGGCGACATCGCCCGATCCACGGTTCAATCCGGCAAGCTTTGAGGACAAGCCACTTGTTCAGGGCATCGCCCCGCTTGAGCAGGCTATCACGCTTGCGCAGCTCCGTGCGCCGAATGGCGACACGCACACATTGCTGGTGCTCGCCCGGGAAGGGGAGAGCGTTACCGGCATCGACCTAGCCGAACTCGGTGCCCCAGCGACAGCCGATCCGTTTGCGGCGCTGGCTGCCGTGAACCTGGCCCCGGTATTAGCCGGGCGCGCTGGCACGATACGGAAGGTCACGATTGCAATTGGTGATCTGCTGCCGTCAGGCCCAGCTGGCACCCGCCAGATCGGTACAGGAACTAATTTCCCCGAGCACGCCGAAGAGGCCGAGAGCGGCGCCGTGTTCCAGTTTCCCAAGTTCGGTCCCGCCTCTCCCGCACGCACCCAAGTGCAGGCACGCGAGGGCATCCTGCTCGATTACGAGGTCGAAATCTGCGTCCGTTTCGACCGGACATTGCGAACTGCCGAGGACTTTGATCAAGCGGTAAAGGCATTCTTCCTGTGCGGCGATTTCACCAATCGCAACGCACTTATCAACCTGGCCGATCCGGATAATCTCGATTCAGGCAGCGGCTTTAGCGATGCCAAGAGCGGGCCCGATTTCTTTCCAACGGGGCCTTTTCTCGTTATTCCCAGAGACTGGAAGACGTTTGTTGCCAACATCCGCATGACGACCGCAATCAACGGCGCGCCGCGCCAAGACGCGCGCGGCAGAGAGATGACGCTCGACTTCCGAGCGCTCTCGCAGAAGGCCTTCTCCGATATGACCGAAGCGCGTTTTCTCTATCGCGGCAACTATTCCAAGCTCATGCCCGATGGCGCGATTCCACCGACCGCCACACTGATGTCTGGAACAGCTGAGGGCACGATCTTCACACCACCAACGCGCAGAGACCTGATCGATGCGGCGTTCGCTTATGCAATTGAGGGCGGTCCAATGGCGAGCCAATCAATGATGGATATCGCGCGCCGGAAATTTATCGCCAACGAACTCGCTGGCGGCCATTTCCTGCAGCCAAACGATGTGGTGCGTCATCGTTCGAACTTCCTTGGCGACATCGTCATCACGGTTGTCCGACCATGATCTAATTGCTCGGCTCGTAATGCCTTGTTCTTGATCGCACTCGCTCCAGTTGAGAAGCGTGGGTCGGATTGGGACCAGCGTAACGTCTGCTTCTCACAATATTCAAGACACTAGCATTGATCAAGCTGATCCACAAAAGCAGCAATAAGTAACGGAAAAGTGTGAGCTGAACGAACGGCAGGTTTTGCAAAACGCGAGAGGCTTATCGAACGTCTGCAAAATTAGAGATAAAAGCTAGGCTTTCTGACTTGCATAAACGGCAGCTATTCATCGATCCGCGCATAGAAGCAGACAGTCCGCCTCCGGCTCAGAATAAGCCGGAAAACGAAGCTCATCTGCATGTCCGCTTCCCACCCACAATCGGACCTTGGGAAGCGACCGCGAGACACTCATCAACGGACGGGCAGCTTTGGAGGGAGAGCTACCAAAAGCAGCCTGTCAGCAAATGGGCGCAAAACGGTCACGAGAAGGGCTTTGCTGCGAGCACCAGGAATTGGGCCGCTAGCGGATCCTGAAGCCTAAGCGCCGTTCGATACTTCAGCGCGCGGCTCTCCTTTGGGTTGGGGTCGCACTGGACAAGCAAGTTAGAGCTTTGTTACGCAGATATTGACCTGACTTCGTGGGGCGGGCAACAGGCTGCCCGATCAAGGGGGAAGCGCATGAAGAGATTTGGCCCGTTTTTGGTGGCGCTGATTGTCGCGTTCATGTTGGCGCTTTTTGCAACTACTCCGCCAAGAGCAATGCCGGGTAATGCCTCGGCACTAAGCTTCTCCGCAATCCGGGCTATGGCGGACGTGATAACAATGGCGAAACATCCGCATGTCACCGGCTCCCCCGAGAACGCAGTCGTGCGCGAGCACATCATTCGCCGCATGAAAGCTCTCGGGATGGAAGTTTCGACCAGCACGGGCCGAATCGACGCCAAGGGGGTAAAGCGGCTCAATCACTGGAGCGGACGCAACGATCCACCGGCCACATTTGTCAATTTGATCGGCATTCTGCCGGGAAAAAATCGCAACGCTTCGTCAGTTGTTCTGATGTCGCACCACGATACGGTTTGGGGCTCGCCCGGTGCCGCAGACGATGCATCAGGGGTTGCTGCAAGCTTGGAAGTCGTGCGCGCAATCCGCGCCACGGGGCAGCAGCAACGCGATCTGGTCATGCTGGTCACCGATGGCGAAGAACTTCGCCTGCAGGGTGCGCGTCAATTCTGGGCGAACCATCCTTTGCGCAAACGCGTTGGCGCCGTTATCAATATGGAAGCACGCGGAAGCGGAGGGCGGACCACCCTGTTCCAGACGTCACACCAGAACGGTGAAGCAATGCAGGTTTACGCCGATGCGGTCAATCGCCCTGGTGCATCTTCACTTGCAGCGTTCATTTACGCGCTCCTGACCAATGATTCCGATCTGACACCTGTGATCGAGCATGATTACGCAGCTTATAATTTTGCCTTCATCGGCCGATCCGGCCTTTACCACTCACCATTGGCAACGCCGGACAACCTTGATCAACGGTCATTACAGGACATGGGTGGGCAGGTTCTAGACCTTACCCAGGCGCTCGTTAATGCAGACAGACTTCCCCAAAGGGCGGCTGATGCCGTGTTCTTTGACGTATTCGGGTTGTTCACTGCGATTTATCCCTCTTGGCTGGGTTGGGGAATGATAATCATTGCGGCGGGCGGAATGGTCCTTGCCGTGCGGCAAGACGGAGCAGACGGTTTAGCGGCGGGCGCTGGACGTATGTTAGCGCTGATCGTGGCAAGTGCAGCGATACTCTTCTCGCTTAACCGCTTATCCCTTGGGCTTGAGCCTGCCAATTATTATGATCGCTTGGCCGCGATCCCCCGGCTAGAGGTTATGGCGGCGTTGGGCTCGCTGGCGGCGTTTCTCCCGGCTTTTGCTGCCTGGCAGCCAAGTCGCGCTGGTGTCGTAGGAGCGGCGCTACCACTGTTCATCATCAGCCTTGCCGCGCAAGCATCGGCGCCGACGGCGGCCTATGTGGTTGTTCTACCGATGGTGCTCGTCACCTTTACCCTCTGGGTGCGGTATTCTGCCGTACGGATTGGTATTGCAGCACTAGTCGGAGGCTTCATGTTGGCGCTGGGTCATCAGTTGATGCAAGGGGTTGGCCCGACGCTGCCCTTCGTCGCAGCGCTGCCACTGGCGTTGGCGGTTCTATCGACACTACCGCTCTGGCCCGGCATGGAGGTTCGAAAGGCACGGGCGATAGCCGTTGCCACCTTGCTGGGTGCAGCATCCGTTTCGCTTTGGGTCCTACTTGACGCGCCTGCTGCGACCCGAGCCGTTTATTCTGATAGAAAGCAGTAAAAGGCGGTTTGTTTAGAAAATCATAATTCTGCCTGTGTTGCTCTGTTCACGGCACCTGCTTTTGCGGACATTGAGTCGCAAGCTACCTATCCGGCCCCCACCTATTTTTGCTACCAAATGATACGGTGATGGGCGTCTGCTTTTAGGGGCTGTCTGAAAAACTTGGATGACCGTTATTGGGCGCAAAGCGGTCAGGAGAAGGGCTTCGCTGCGAACGTCAGCAATTGGGTCGTGAGCAGTCTGTCCGCTTTGCGCACTCATCTATCCAAAAGCGGACAGTCTGCTGCCGGCCCAGAAGTTGCCATGACACCTGATCAAGGACGACGGCCGATTAGGCTTTCCGACAGGGCAAGCTGTTCCAATTGGAACGCTGGCGAACGGTGTTCGACACCAACGGCTGTTCCTGGGCAAATGTGACTTTTGTGGGGTTTGGTATTGCGCGGACTGGTCCCAAAGCGTTACGGATGATCGTCGCTCATCCGTTTTTAGGAGCGAGCCGAACACAAAGATGAGCGCAGTGCCAATCACGTAAACCGGCAATGCCCCATCCAAGGCCTACTTAAACACTGAATTTCCACGATTTTTTCTTGGGCGTTCCAATTAGAACGATCATAAAAACGCAGGCTGCAACCCCGCTTTGGGCAGCAAAGGCGTTATCACCTAAGTCATTGAAATCATTGGAGCGGGCGAAGGGATTCGAACCCTCGACCCCAACCTTGGCAAGATTCGGATCTATGAAATTTCCAATATAAATCAGATATTTATAAAGCTCCTGAAAAATCCGAACACGATCCGAACATTTTCCACGCCACTTGCTCAGAGAGCTTTGTGTTCAATGTTTTAGCGGCCGTTTTGCGCCCAATGCCAGACATTCTCAAGTATCCGACAATTTTCTGAAAGTAGATGCGATGCGCAAAAGAGAGCGGCAGCCTGGTCTCTTGTCAGCCGGCGTGAAGGACCTCAAGCAAGCGATCACGCCAGATTCGATAGCCCTCAACACTTGGGTGTAAGCTATCGTTGAAAAGGTTGCGCCGCTGCGCGCCGTGATCATCGACGAACGAGGGATAGAGGTCGAGGTATTCGGTCCCCTCGGCATTTGCCGCAAAGCTACGTAGCAGGTCGTTCACGGGAATAACCAGATTGCGGTTTTTTATATCGTCATCGGTCGGTAGCAAAGACTGAATGACGATCCGCGATTTTGGCTTTCGTTCGTGAATGCGCGCTACCACTGCCAAGACGCCTTTGTAGAGACTCTCAGTGGCCGGATCTTCGCTATCAAACGAGTTATTGATGCCAAGCATTACGAAAATCGTGTCTGGCTGCAAATCCCGCCTGTCCAGCCATCCTTCGCCGCCTTGAGCGACAGGCAATAGCCGGTGGAGGACGTGCTCGATGCGGTCTCCCGAAACACCTAGATTGAGAGCCGTCTGCGCCGACACCGCTCCACCGAAGCTCTCATTCCAGATCGCTTGTCCACAATATTTCCCAGGAAACCACGGATTGGCATCGAGGTGCCAGAAATCGGTAATCGAATCTCCAACGAACACCAGCCGGACTGGCTTCAAGCTCTGCTTGCTAGCCAGTTGCTGATCGATTTCTGCCGCGCGCTTTTGCCAGTAGTCGACCCTTGCAGTCGGAACTTCGGAGTTAAAGTGAGTCGGTGCCAATGCCACTGGGTTTGAAAAAGCAGGTGTTGCGATTCCCATGCCCAGCATCACGCCGAAAACCCAAAGTCTGCGATGTGTCATAGTTACCCTCCATTCCTTGCGTTGGGGTGGAACGATATCACAAAGTGCAACTCATGATGAGTATACGTCATAAGTATACGTATGTTACTATGTCGCACGGCTGCTTTACGCCTTCACCTATCGGGGTGGTAACCCGCGGGGTATATCGATAATTCGTGGTGCGAGCGGTGTAGCCCATTACCGTTTCCGAAGCATCCAGCCAAAGATATCATCCATACGCGCCGCCCACGCGTTTTCCTCATGCGGCGTGCCGGGATAAACGGTCGTTTGAAAATCGCGGCCCTTTTTCCATCCGTTCGTGACCAAGGCCGCATCAAGATTTTCTTGATAAGGCGGGTAAAAGGCGTCCAACGTTTCGGTGCCGTGATCGAACCAGATGCGTCTGCCATTTGGTTTACCGAGCTCCAGCTCCGCAAATTTCCGCCATGCCGCAAAAATATCCTGCCGCTCTGCTTCTGACCAATTGGGATCGCTTAATGGCAAATGCGTCGACACCGCACCTGCAGGTACAATCCCCGATACGGTGCGCTATAGCTTTTGGGTTGGCGGTGCTGCCATGTTGCTCTGCGTGAGCTGGACCGTTTTCACGACCAAGGAATATAGCCCCGCAGAAATGGCCGCCTTTGACAGCGAGGCCGATCACAAGAACACGAGCACAGCAAAATTGACACCTCCCGTAGGGAAGTTATTTTCTAAATCGTTGATTTTCTGAGGAAAACTGGAGCGGGCGAAGGGATTCGAACCCTCGACCCCAACCTTGGCAAGATTCGCATCGATAAAATTCAACTTTTAGATCATATTGTTATTGAACCTTATAAAAATCCGAACACGATCCGAACATATTTAAATTGGCAAGCCGACAGCTCGCTGCCTAAGTAACGGTAGGAACTTGTAACTGGGGTCAGCCAAGTAACTTCGCAATGAGCGTATCAAGGCAGATGTCCTGTGGACCGTTCAGCACAGTCTGAAGACGCTCTCAATAAGGCGTTGCTCACTAGTATCATCGAACAAATGTGCACTGCCGACTTAACTGATCGAGACGTACGTCATAATTCTGTATTTCTATAGTATTAGCTGGTGTTACATTGCATACGTAATTTGTAGTATCTTGCAGCCAGACGGGGGTCATATGCCGCAGGTCAAAGCTATGCGTGAGCAGTTTCAACTGGACTGCGATAAAGTCACCCACGGACCGACGGGTGCAGTCTGGACCGCTTATTCCGGCGATCCTCAATTAGCTGCCATCAGCATGGGACGCCTTGGCTCAATCCTCGACAATGGCGATGAATATGATCGGCGCGAAACTCATGACATTGCTGTGGTGATGCTTGAAGAGCGCATGGCCCGTAGATAGCTTCCATTCAAACTGCGTCACGGCTCAAAAGAACCAAATGACCTGGTGCCGGGCTTGATTTCTGCAACAAAAGCCAACCGCAAGCGTCCTGCATCGTGCTGGTCCCCATAAGTTTGGGACCAAAGTGATTATTGTTTTCTGACAGTAAAATCCAAACTGAGCCGTCGCACTGGCTTCAACATCGGTATAAATGCTGGCGCTGCTGCGGGGCAGACTGTTTTCCATTGCCACATGCATCTCATCCCTCGCCGCAAAGGTGACGTTGAAGAGCCAAGGGGCGGTGTTCGGTGAGTGATCCCTGCGAAGCAAAAATACTAAACTGACGAATATTTTATGATCCATCCATCTCGACAAGCCATGATGGACAACGCCGTTGCTGAACGAAAGCGGATACGGGATTGGCTACTGCCGCATATGAAAGGCGGAAAGCCCAAAGCCTTCACCAAGGAGCAGTATCGCTTGTTGGCATTTTCCGAACTTGGTCGATTTTCTAAAGCTGCGTTCGATCATGCCTGGGTATTGGCTATTGAAGATACCGGTCGCCAAGATTGGTACTGTCCTAAATCCCGGCGGAAAGACACGAGGCAGTGATCCAGCCGCAGATCAATCTCGGCGACAGCACATTTGCCTGTCGTTCGAATTTTACGAACTCGCCCTTGCCTGAACCGATCATAATCGCCAACCTCTTGTAACAGGACGGGATTCGGAATGGCTTTGATTGCAGAAGAATTGGTTGAAGAGTGGCTCAACCGAAAATTCTATTTTACGATCCGAGGACTTAAACAAGGCGTCCACGAGATGGACCTTCTTGCGATCCGTTTGGATGGAGATCGGATACAGCGTCACCACTACGAAGTATCAGTTTCGATGAACCCGGTGGGCTACATCACAAGTCTGACGAGAGCGGATCAGGCGGAACTCGGTGTCAACAACTCTGGATCAGCAGCTAAACGGTCCGAACCCATCTTGAGGCAGTCGGTTGAGGCGTGGGTGGAGAAGAAGTTTCGACACCCTATCCGAATAGCTATGCGAGATAAGTGTCTTCCTGGGGGGGAATGGGAGTACGTGTTTGTGCACGGCGCCGCCAACTACCCTGAAGAGCTTGAAATGATCCGGCAGTGCGGGGTTCGGACGATAGCCATCAATGCTGTGATCGATGATATTTTGGCGATGAAGGAGACGTTGGGCACCTCAAGCATCGGCAGAGAAATTGTGGATATGATCCGACTACGAGAGCGGCTGCGTCCGACCGAACTGAATACCGGAACGGGCGGATGACCCAGCCGCAGATCAAATCCCGCCGTCAGCACATCCGGCTATGGTTCGAGTTCTACAAACTCGCTCTTGATGACCCTGCCTTGCAGGACAACCTCGCCAAGGTCCGTGACTTCTATGAGCCGTGGGGCGATCCCCGTGGGCTAGACTTCCGTGTGTGGTGGAAGGACCATGGCTACCTATTCGGTGTCACTCAGGTTGAGGAAGCAACCAAGGTGTCGAAGGCTCCAAACGTCCTGAACGTATCAATTCCGCTGAACCTGCCCGTCACGAAAACGCTGCCAGAGATCAAAGCGCTAATTGAAGCGAAACAGAGGGAACGGTTGCAGGAGCTAGGGCTGGACACCAAAGGGGTGAAGTCGCTGACAGCTGGGTTCGGCACCTACGAGATCGACGCAAAAGAGCTCCGTGGGCGACCGCTCCACGAAGCTCATGTGATTTATTGTATTTGGCTGGAGATGGGGAAGCCGACCATCAATTCGGACTTCTTGCAGGCAGTCAGGGATAGGCTGCTAAACCGCCCGAAGGCTAAATGGCTACCGAGTTTCCTGTTGCGAGAAGCTCAGGCTGATCGGAAGGGCAACCTCCGCTTCGCTGAAGAGCAAATTAGGCAAATGCGGAGGTCTATCAGAAAGGCTCAGGATGTCTGCTTTGCGGTTTCGAAAGGCAGATTTCCATGACTACCAAGCGCACTATAGCTTAATCACATCTCTCTTATTTACGATCATTCCGATCCCGCAAGGTATGCTGGGGCACTCTAATGCTGTGACAGAAAATACGATAAACTGTTCCCCATCTTCCTCAAATTCGTCTGTCAGCTGATTTTCATAAAAGTGCCTGTCGTGCATACACATTATGCGGGATGGTTCATCACTGTGATTATAAACTCCATATATCTCTAATTCCAAGCTACAGCCTTTCTTAATCATGTAATCGAACATAAAAATTCCTCTGAATGTCAAAGAGAAACACTCCCTCTGCCCATGTTTTGAATATGCCCCAAAGCGATGTTTAAATTTAGGACAGAGGTGGCTCGGCAGATTTGTCCTGATGTGGCTTAGCTATGCTGCCCACTCGCCAATCCAACGAAAATGTCAGCACAATTGGCGATGCCAACAGACAGGGCGATGTATTCGGCATCCTCGACACCATCGATCACGTTCGAAATCACTGACATGATCAAGGCTCGAAATCACTCAGCGAGCCTTAGCAGCCGGGTCATTCGACCCAAAAAACGCTCGAAGAGGTCGAGCTTTGCGACCTGATGAAGAGAGATACCAGTGTTGATAGCTTGAATGTAGTCGATGAGATGTTGTCCAATTATGTGTATAGGATCTATTTCAGTTCCATGATTTTCTTATCTTAAATGTTAATTACATAGTTTATGATTGCTAATTGTATTGATAATTGTCATAGTTATATTAATTAAAATGAGGGGTTATTAGAAACCCAATATCTTTTATATAGAGATTAATGTAAAAAATAGTTTTCTACTATCCACTTTCATTTTCATGAAAACGAGTTCATGGCCATCACGGTGGATGGATCGAGTTTGTATTCGATATTCGCCTGACCTGCTTGTTGTCTCCGCTTGGTCGCCACCAGTTTCAAGCCCGCAAATCCCAGAAAGACGTTGAGCTGTCTCACAGGGTTTTTGAGATAATCTGCCCTGAGTGGCGATTTGATCGCTTCCTCGATCATCACTCGATTGTCGGTGAGCAGCTGCTTCAACCGACCGAGGTCCTCAGCCCTGATCTTCTTCGTCGCCACCAATGCGGCATCCTTCACCAACCCAGCCGCTACCATCATTGTGGCAACCAAAGTCCACAGGGGTTGTTTGATCAGCGGTTTCCTAGCCTCGATGGTATCCGCAATTTGATCAAACAACGGCTCGGCAAATCGCTGCTCCCCAAACAGCTTACGAAATACAGCAATCTGATCCCTCAGCGCCCCACCTTTGTCCATTTCGATCAGGCGGCGGTCCACTGGGCGATTATATGCCTTTTCGAGCTCATGGCGCTCCAAGGCAAACTTATCAGCCTTAGGCAGTTTTGCTCCCCTGTCTCTGTCAGCCGCTAGCTCGATGTATTCGCTGTCGTCCAGCTCCCGAGCTTCAAGGATTCCAAGGATTCTCCGTTCCTTCAGGTCCTGTTGGGCATCCTTCCACTTACGATCAGACGTCACCTTGGGCAGTTTCTCG
Source organism: Sphingobium sp. (assembly GCA_035196065.1). Lineage (NCBI taxonomy): Bacteria > Pseudomonadati > Pseudomonadota > Alphaproteobacteria > Sphingomonadales > Sphingobiaceae > Sphingobium > Sphingobium sp. The sequence goes on along the minus strand of CP136575.1, from coordinate 450,023 downwards.
ACCTTCACGATCTCCCAACCGTTGGATTGGCGAAGCCGCTCGAAGAGCGAGACTATTTTGTTTTGCGATGATCGCTGTGCCACCATGACATGAGCGGCGATGTTGAGCAGCGGATCGGCTTCATTGAACGATGGATTCCCGTCATCATCTAGCAACCCATACATCGTCGTGGGCACATAGTTCGCTAGCGCCAGCTGCCGCCTTACTACATCAAGGCTGGTCTCGTAGTTCGATCCACCCGCGTCGAACCACACTGACACAGCCCCAGGATTGCGAACCCGAGCCAGCTGTTGGTCAATATCGGTGTGTTTGTTCACGTGAGGGGAGAAAAATCCGAATACCTCGTAGACCTCACACCGCCCTTCAGGGAAGGAAATGTCTATGCCCGTACCAAGCGAAGGAGAGCAGATCAGCACCTGAACCTTGAGAAATTCCGTTTGGATGTTCTGGACGAAATGTGTCTCAAACTTCCCACGGCTATTGTCCGAGGTGATTGCCACCATCTTCAATGAAGAGCCAAATTCCTTGCGGATCAGCTGTTCCAGCACCTCCACGGTCGCTTTGGAATTGCTGGCGATGAAGCAGCGTTTGCCCGCACGAATGGCGTCCAGCATCCGATTTTGTAGGTCCTTCTTCGATTGGTAGACCTGCATGGTCCTGCGATCCGTGACCGCCAACGGCTTGTTGTGAATAATCCGCAGCGCCTTATCCCAATCGGTGGGGCGCAGGTTCTTCATCGCATGGAGGGTGATCAAGCCAAGGTCAGCATCCAACGCATAAACTGCCTTAGCTCTGCGGATCATGAATTCAAGGCTAGCAAACGCCGCAGGCATCCCAACCCTTTCCCGCAACGTCTCGGATAACAGGTGGCTTATGACCTGTTCGCTCTCATCAAGGATGATGACGTCATATTGAGAAGGGGCAGTGCCTTTGCCTGCGCCCATGGCAATCTTGTGCAGACTGTCGAGGCAAATGGCATAGCCAAACCGCTTCTTTCGGTGTGTGCCCTTGTCCTCATCATCAAGGTAGCAATCCAGCCCGAGGCGATTAGCAGCCTCCTTGATCAGCGATTGGCGATGCCCAATCAGCAAGACCGACTTCGGGCGCTCCCCTTTCGCAATCGCAGGGGGAAAGCGCTCTTCCCTGATTTGCTCAATCAGCGCCGCCAGCGCCTCGGTCTTTCCTGAGCCCTTGGGGCTTTTGATCGCCGTTATCCCCGCCCTGTAATCGAGCGGCGGCAAAAATTTCGTTTGATGAACGAACACACTGGGGTCTGGGGGAAAGAACGCAACAAATGGATTATCGTCCCCTTCGATTACCTGTCGCTCGGCGCTGTCTTTGGTGCTGCGTTCTTCCACCAGCTTGTCGAACGTAGAGAAATCATAGGGACTGCCGCCGTCCGTCCAGAACGTAGCATTGCACGCCATACAGTGAATGCCGTTCGCCCCTCTATTGGATCGAACGACAAAGGCGCTGGGGTGTTCGTCAGCGTGGTAGGGGCAGGCAACGCTGGTATTCGGTGCCAGCCGTGCCAGCTCGGCAGCGCTCCCATCCTTCAACTGAACGATCAAGTCTGCACCCAGCTTCAACGTTGAAGCGATAGCTGCTCCCATCGCCGCAGGGTGTCGTGAACGGCGACGTTCATCTTGCGCCAGTGTGATCAATTTATCGACTTCATCAGCAGACAGGCGACCGCCGATTTCGATCACCTCGCAGTCGGGGCTTCCGAAGAACATCCTGCCTGCATCCTTGATAGAGCGATCGGAGCCCAACCTTATTGCCAAGCCATAAAGGCAATCCGCCCAAGCCCTAGCGTCCGTGATCGTCTCATCGAGCAGGAACACCGCCCGAAACCTATGGTGGTGAGCGGTGTGTGAGGGCGTTGCGTACAAAAAAGAGCAATGCACTCGAACAAACGGCAGCGCCTGCGCCTCTTCCAGCGTCATTGTGCCGTCGAAATCTGCCGCCACGAAATCTGAGCAAATGAAGTTGGTGGTCTTGCGGTAGCTATCACGGAATTGGGCAGTGAACGCGAAGCCTTGGCGAATATGGTCAATGAGTGCTGCCGCCGTGATCTCACTTGGCTCCCAATCAACGGCATAATTAATCGATGCGGTCTTGGCTGGTTTGCCTGTGAACTGGCAGTTCAACCCGATTTTTAATGTGTCCCGCCGCATGAAGTCCCTGAAAATATAGATCTGATAAATATGTCATATTTATGGATTTTGGCTTTCAGAGGAGTATCCAATGCCCAAATCGCTGACAAACTTTAACGCCCCTGACACAGTTCGCCAGAGGTTCGACGCAATCTGCCACGCCAGTGGCAGAACGAGGACGTCAGTCCTCGTTGAGCTGATGGCCAATTATATCCTCCATCAGTCCCAGCTTCTTGCCACTAGAAACCACCAGTTCCAGATGGTCGATGAATTGCTCGGAGAAAACTCGGTTTCTAGCGGCTGTCGATCGTCATTGAGCAATCAGGCTCGTTCTTACCGATACCAGTCTCATGCCCATGCAAATCAGGAGTTCGACCTACCTGAATTCCTTGTTTCCGATGGTCAGGAGGAATGGTGATGCTGTCCAAAATCCAGAAACCGAAAACGAAACAGGAGCTGATCAAAGCTCTGCAATCAGCCTCGGTCCAATCGATCACCGTTTACGAAGGATCGGACTTAAATCTAATACCATCAAAATCCGATCTCATCCGCCAGAAGGCATCGGTTATCGTTTTAAGGTGATCAGTCTCTATATCTGCAATTAGGCGCTAGCCTTCTTGCGACCTCGCTTCTGCCCAGGCTTGCGCCCCAGTCCAATCTTCACGGCCAGTTCCTTGCGCATTTCGGTGTATGCGGGCGCAACCAAGGGGTAATCCTTAGGCAGTGTCCAGCGAGCCTTGTAGTCTTGCGGGCTCATGCCATGTTCTGCACTGATATGACGTTTCAGTATCTTGCCCTTGAATCCGCATTCTAAGCACGTGATCCCATCGGGCTTCACCGAAGCTCTTACTGTGACCGCTGGAACCAGTTGCTGTTCGGTCACCGAAGGTGTCCTCTCAACTGCTGCCGCTAAAGCCATATGTACTGATCCGATAAGCGAAGCCACCGAGTCTGCGTTAGCTTTATTATTGCTTAGGTATGCAGCCGCGATGTCAGCGGTAAATGTGACTAGAGTTTTATGGTCCATATCCAAAACCTTTTTATATGAATTAAAAACTATTCTTTCCAATGTCTTGTTTGAAACGTCAGCCCCAGATTGACCACATCGCCATGATGGAAATTCAATTGTCGTCCATCACATCAGGTTTTTTCGATAAAGTCGCTACCATCAGTTCCAATCACCGAAACCGGAGCAATTGTGGTGTGAAACCAGTTCGGTCGGTCATGATAGTGAATTTGAAAAATTTCATCCTTATCCATTTCCCATCAAATTCCCGTTTCGTCATACCATCATAATCGAAGAACATTTGTCTCCGTCAACCTTGAAGATAAAATCGAACATTGTACTGATATTTTTCACCCATTATATTTTCTACAAAAGATAATTAGTTCCACTAAACTATTGAGAACCAAAGAGTTTATGCAGCACCTGATAAGTGGCTGAAAATTAACGATGAGCTTATCATGGAGTACAACGGTAAACTAATCAGTAAGGGTTAGAATATGTCTCTCGGCAAACAGGCAAAGGTCCTCAATTCAAAACAGGTCGACGCAGTGCTCAACTACATCAACGGGCTCCGTTACGGTCTGCGGAACCAAGTTGTCTTTCTACTTTCCGTAAGAGCCGGTCTTCGAGCAAAAGAAATTGCTGCACTGAAATGGTCGATGGTACTCGGTGCTGACGGAGAGATTGGTGAATTTATCCATCTGACCAATAATGCCTCCAAAGGGATGTCTGGTCGGATCATTCCCATTAATCGGCAGCTGAAAGCGGTACTCTTAGAATTGTTCCGACAAGCAGAAATAGATCCAACTAGTCATGTCATTCGCACTGAGCGAGCAGATCGAACTTCCGCCCAAGCTATCGTGAACCTGTTCCAGCTTTGGTATCGTGACCTAGGACTAATCGGTTGCTCGTCCCACTCGGGACGACGGACCTTCATTACCAACGCTGCTCGGAAGATATCGACCGTTGGTGGATCACTGCGGGATGTTCAGCATCTGGCAGGGCACTCTTCACTCCAGACGACCCAGCGATATATCGAGGGGGATAGTGAAGCGAGGAAGCGGGTGGTGGATTTAGTTTAACGAGGCGCTGGAATTGCGTTTAAAAAATTCGTCATATATTGTCATTGAGCTATATTCTGCACGGTAAATTTTTTTGTCTTTTAAGTGAGGGGTGGACGAAATGACTATCGAAAAAGTTCTGCCGATTTGGTGGAGTTTTATATGGAGATCTACACTTGCAGGTTTAGGGCTAGGTCTTTTTCTTGGATTTATCGGTGGATTTATTGCAGCAGCAACGGGCAATCCGGAGATGGCTGCAACCGCTGGAGCTTTGCTTGGTTATCTAGGGTCGATCCCCGCAAGTATTTGGGGCCTAAAAGCAGCGATTGAAAAGCATAATTTGATGAAAGCGTAATGAGATTTTCCTGACGGAAGCCAGGCACTCTTAGAATTGTTCCGACAAGCAGAAATTGATCCAACTGGGCATGTATTATCACGAGGCCTAGATCTATTCGCAGTCGCCGGACGGTTTTATGGAGACTGGTAAAGCTGCACCAGAAGGTGCCGGCATGCTTTTATTGTGTTTAGTAAGGTCACTGGCGACTTTGCAACCATGCGCATCTATGCGGTCAATGGCCTCAATCCGTATGACCAGATGGAAGTGTGAGATAACATGAAAATTGGACGATTCCATGCAAGCGAAGCGGATGTACGAGCAGATATCACATCTGCCCTGGCATCATTTCAACGCGACAAATCAATGCTCAAAAAAGTTTCTGCTGCCGACGGCGAATTTATGAACACAAGAGACGTCATAAAGAGTATTTTTGACAGTCTCGAAAATCCAAAAAATTTGGAATATATAGGAATACTTGAAACATATTTTGTTGAAGAAATCATTGAAATAAAAGATAAAATTATAACGAATAATCTTATTGAAAATAGAATTTTCACTAGATTTTGTTCTAACGCAGATGTGGTTATTCAGCGAGCTTATGAGGCGTGATGAATAAGGGGAGTATCTGGATATGCAAAATAATCTCCCAGACCGCTTTTCGATCTTGAAGTGTATTTAACTTGCCCCTCTCAGGCACGTCGCCAACCCATCAAACAACCATCATAAAGAAGCCAGAATCTGCCTCTGATTGGTAACAGTCAGGTGAGCACGTCAAAGTCGTTGTAATCGCCCATATACGTAGCTTATGACGCGAGTACGATGTCTGCAATGTTGTCGTTTCCTGAGGGTCCGCTTTTGTTGCGAATGCCCTCAAAGCTGCCATGATTTACCCGATGAACCAAGGGCAGCTAACGAGGAAGTGAAATAGTAGCCTGAATGGCGGCTTTTGGGTGGGAAGCGGACGTTGTTTCGTTGCGAACAGGCGCGGACCGTATACAATAATGCTATGGTACTTCTGTATCTCCATTTAGCCCCTGATCAGACTCCGCCGCAGCTGTTGCACGAACCATTTCGGGTGATTATCGTTTCAGAAGCCGAGGTTACGCAAGAATGGTGCAAGCGCGTTACGGAATGGCTATTAAAAAGCGGATGCCTGTATGTTGTCGCATGGGGCACTGAGTGCGAAAAATGGCACGATACCGTGGATTGGCTCAACGTCGAAGAGTTCGACGGAAACATTCCGGAGGATAGGTTTGTAATGACGACTTGGCACACAGACGAACCACTATCCGAGGCAATGTGGTTTGCTGGGCAGTGCGCATACCACTCAACCGTCGAACTCTCTAATACCTTAGTGCTCCACATAGCCAGTCAGGCTCGAGAGGCTGATTTACTCGAGACATACGCTGCCAGTCAGATCATACACGACGACCACTGAAGAATGTCCGCAATGTTGTGGCTAGCGGAAATAAGCTGTCCTCGACAATGCTCATAAAATGCTCATGACTTTTCCTGCGCCGAATTTATGTTTTTCGGCTTAATGGATAAGGGTATGACATGACGATCTCGATACGGGCGGCTCTCATCGCGCCAATACCGTTCTTCCTCTTACTCCTGATTGGGCTTGTAGAACCCAGCTTCGGCTGGAACGATGCGGTTTTTAGCGTCGGTGTTTCAGCGGCCTGCAGCTATGGGTTTATGTTTGTAGCGGGATTGCCGACGCACTTCATTCTGCGCCGGTTTGGATGGCAGAGTTGGGCGCACTATGTGTGTGGGTTCTTAATGGCTTTGATCATTGTCGTGATCCTGTTCACGACTATGGAAAGTCGTCCACTTCCTCCATTGCCACACGACAGTTCTCCCTTCGAACAATTTTCTTTACGAGATGGTGGCTGGATGCTTGTGCTTGCTTTCTTTTCCCCAATTGCGGCGTTGATGGCGCTATTGTTTTGGTATGGAGCAGTGAGAAGCGGCCAACATTTAAGTTAGGCTAACGTCCGCTTTGTTGTCGTGTCCGATAAGCCCACGTTTATCGCTTAATGTTGGAAATCGTCCCTTCCTTCAGGCCAGTCTCTAATCAATCTTGGAGGAAAATCAGGGGGTCACGTCAAAAATTTAACCTCAATTTATTTAATATATAAAAAACTACGGGAAAAAATAAATACTAATAGATTCCAAATTCCAAAAACAATTGATGCATGAGGTAAAAAATAACCATCAAGAAACATTTCTGAAATTATGTCTAAATATTTAATTATTCCCAATGACATTATATCATGCAATGCGTAGACAAATGAAAAAATAAACAATATAAAACTGCAAATTTTGATAACATTTATATTTTTAATATTTATATTAAATGAAATAAATGAATTAATTATTAAAACTAATATTAATAATACTCTAAAAAATACAGATGAATTGTCCATATTGCTTTCATATGAAAATGTATACATTAGCAATATAGAGGCAAGTAAGCAAACAATCGCATTTGCAATGAAAATAACTGAATGGCTATTAGATTTTTCGTTCAACATATTTCGGAACTATTTGATTTCCTAAGCATCTAATATTCCAGCGCTTCCCATCCGGATCTAAAGGTCTTTTGGTGGAAAAGATGCTGCACATTGAGAGCTTTAAACCTAGGCCCACTTTCTTTGTAGGACACCGTTGATTTTATCAAGCCCTGTGCAATAGCTGGGTACCTCCATTAACTGCACAATTGCGGTTCACATTCATATCGCCCGTGTAAACATAAGCGTCGTTACTCGTGCTGCGCTGCGTCACTTGGCTGCCGGGGTTGTAGGCATCGAGGCCATAGGTCACGTCGTTCACCGTGCCGGTCATGTCCTGCGCTATGCTCGTCAGCCGTCCCGCATTGTCATACCCGTAATTGGTGTAGCTGCCGCTCGCCACCTGCAAGCGGCCACCGCGATTGTTGTAAGTGAACCCCGCTATGCCATTGTCGGCATTGCGCTGCATCAAAGTCATCCGGTTGAGCCCGTCATAGGCAAACTGGAAGTAATTGCTGTCAGGGTAGGTGACACGGGTGCGGTTTGCGGAGAACGGGGTTGGGAGTGATTGTGCGGGTGCGTTTGCACGTCTCATTCAGACCTATTGAGGGGTTTTCGCACCTGTCACGGTAATTTAAAAAATGCCAAAGTAGCGCTAGCTGAGATAACAATGACTATAATCAATTGCATCTATTCCCTAAAAAAAAGCTTTTAGCTATGTAATTATAAGCATCTTTATCATTTAAGACGCTCATAAAATGAATGTAACGGGGATATTTTGATCTACTTAACTTCAAAATCAAATCATTTTTGTAAGAGTATACTATATATTTATCAGTAATATTAGGGAACTTTAATTTAAATATTTCTAAAAAATGATCGTCTATATTTGGATTATCTCCCTCATATATACTAAAATTTTTTCTTTTATAAGAAACCATGTATATACTAAAATCCTCTGGTGTTTTAGTATTTTTATTAATTTTAATATTTCCTTGGGACAGAAAAGAAAAATTTTCGCCACAAACGTAGCTTTTATGCAAGCACTGAAAATTCAAAAAAACCAGAAGTAGAGATAGACAAATCATTTTGAACATGACCAGCCCCTCCCTGTTTGAACACAGGATCCGCTCTGCTTTATCAAGGAGCCTGTCGTTGCATTGCCTTCGTATTTATAGCTGCCGTCCTTTTGTTTTTCAAAATTATAGTTACCCGCCTTAAATGATGTTGCATAGACCATTTTTGAAACTTCGCTAGATGTAGGCCTATCTCCCACTGTCCCCATAATACCCGGATTATTATACCCGGGGCCATAATTATCTCCAAGCCCAAAAAAATGCCCAGCCTCATGAGCGGCGGTCCAACCAGGGCGTTCAGAAGGCCAATTTCCTGTACTCTGCTTATCTCGATCAACAGACGCCTTGCCATTTCCTTTCGGCACGTAAACCGTGTTTATTAGATCTTTACTTGTTTTTGAAGTCGGTTCCATTACGACTGTTTTCAAATTGATATTACCAAATTTCCCAGTCCAGTAGTATTCAATCGATCCATTGAACTTGTCTCTTACCTCTTTTGTCGCTCCAGGCCCTTCATATTTGATGATCACGACAATTGTGACGTTCTGGCCATCAATCCAGGCGACTCTCCGCATTCCATCAGGATCAACACTGTTTACCGGATCATTTCCGACATAACCATAGAGATTGATATCGTCTTCATACCCGATTGGATCAGTCTGCATGAACCTGCCCAGCGTGGGCGAGTAGATGCGAGCCTTATAATAGTACATGCCAAGCTCGGGGATCCATGCCTGGCCAGTATAGGCGAACCTGCCGCCTGCGGAGACGGCTGCGTTGGCGCTGCCAGGAATGCCCCAGTCGTCATAGCTGTTTTTCGAGAGTAAATTGCCGTTCCAGTCGGTCAGTGCAACGACGCTGCCCTGATGATTGGTCTTGACGAGCCGAGCGGCACTGTCGGCCACGCCACTGCCTTCGAACACCGCCATCGGGTCATCTATGCTCGACCCATGAACGTAACGGCGCAGCATCGTGCCGCCGCTATTATATTCGGCCACCAGCTCGTCACCGTCGTGCAGGAAGCGCGTAATCCCTGCAGAGCCGCCCGATGTCTCATACAGCCGCCCAAGCGGATCGTAGCGCAGGTTCGCCGTCGCCGCGCCCGTCCTGCTCACCAGCCTGTTTTCCACGTCATAGACAAAGCTGTTCGCTCCATCGCTTGTGAGATTGCCATTGGCATCATAACCGAACGTCGCAGGACCTGCACTGATATATTGATTGAGCCCATTCACCGCATAGGCGCGGCTCACATTCACAGCACCGATCAAATCATTTGAAATCTATGAAGGTTCAGAGTTGAACCAGCTACCCACTAAGTCCGACTTGGTTCGCCAAGGGGCTACTGTGATCGTGATGCGCTAGGGTCACATAGATCGACTGCTGCCGCCAGATAGGGTCGAGAAGCGGTAAAGGAATTTGCGGTTAGGTCTGGGGTTTGTGCTAGGTCCGACCAGAACCCATATGTCATCGCCATCGACCTGTATCCCATGCACCTTGTCATGTGGCGGTCTGATGTTTGTGCATGGTATATACCGCTTCATGGATTCTCCCTTACGAGTGACCTCCAAGCGGTTGTTGGTAGGATCGTAGAGCGCCAGCGCCTGCATTCCCATGCACATTTCCCTTTCAGCTTTCTGATGCCACGGCTTTCCCGTTGCCCAGACTGCCATTCCATCGGAGCCCGTCAAACATAAACGTTGGTTTGTGTTTGACGGAAAAGTGGAAAATGGCTCGATATGTTGTCTATTTCAGGGTCTCGACGGAGAAGCAGGGCAAGTCAGGTCTCGGTCTGGCTGCCCAGCACTCACTGGTCGAACGGTTCCTGTCCGATGGTGATGCAGTTGTTGCCGAGTACGTCGAAGTCCAATCAGGCAAGAACGATGAGCGGGTGGAGCTGTGGAAGGCAATCAATCACGCCAAGCGGAATGACGCTAAACTCCTAATCGCAAAGCTCGACCGCTTCTCCCGCAAGGTCAGCTTCATTGCATCGATCATGGAGCAGGGGATCGGGCTTGTGGTGGCAGAGATGCCGAACGCCACGGACTTCCAGCTGCACATCTTTGCAGCCCTTGCGCAGGAGGAACGCCGTCTAATCTCAGAGCGAACACGCAACGCCCTTGCTGAGGCGAAGAAGCGGGGTGTTCAGCTGGGCAAGAATGGGTCGGTGCTGGCAGAGCGAAACCGCAAAGCTGCCGATGAGCGGGCAGAGGCACTACGCCCCGTCATCATGCCTATGGTCGAGGAGGGATTATCCCTTAGCGAGATAGCTCGCCGCCTTAACGCTAGGGGCGTCAGAGCCGTCCGAGGTGGACCATTTTATGCTGAGCATATCAGCCAACTGATGGCTCGATTTCGAAGCAGCCGATATCCATAGCGCACGCTGAATCTTGCTTGTGCCTCGTTAGCGCTTCAATATCATGATCGGTAGAATCACCATCGTCTTTGGGGGTAACGTTGCACAATAATTCTAATGCTTTAGCGAATGTCGAAAAATCGACTTCACTTAAGGATCTGCGCACCACCATTGCAAATGCCAAGGCAAATATCGCTGCTGGCAAGGATGTTGGAATTTCACAGACAGTCCACGATGCTGCGGTGAGCCGATATTGGCAACTATCGGCTGCGAAGCATGATGCTGGTGCAGATGTAGACCGTGCACTGTGGGAGGCGTTGTATGCTTACGAATATCTCAAATCGGTTGAGAATGAGAGACCCACACGCGCCACCTACCTTCGTCGGAAAATCAAGGACACCGACATTCTGGTTGCTGTTTCGAGCAGCGTTCTAAAAGGCGGCAAAACGGCGGGTCTACAAGCGTTGCGCGACATGGGACGCCTGGATGCTTCGTTTGAAGCCGTTGTCGTAAAGTATGCAGAAGTGTTCGATTCCGCGGTGGTTGCCGCTGCCAGAAAGACGCTAGCCGAGTACAGCTGAGCGTAGTTGAGTTGGAGCGAGGCGACTTTAGCGCTGTAGAGGCACACGTTTCAGCTATGCTCGCTGAAGCAAAGTCATTGCATCAGATAGCTATTGCGCAGTTACATTCTCCTCACCACAATCCATTGCCAAGGCTACAGAAGGCTCTGAAACTGCTTGAAGAAGCTAGCGTTCTTGCCGAGGATTCTGCGTCCTACATAGACAGTGCGCCAATGCAGGATGCTCTAAAGCTGCTATACCAGCAGCAAGGTCAACTTCTTGCTATGATCGCTCAGGTCGAGTCCAAGCGACCAAGCGCGGTATCTTCCCCATCGCTGCTGCTGTGCGTTATGATCTTGGTTGCCTTTTGCTACGCTCTAATCTGAGCTTCAGGCTTTAAATTTTGCCCTGATCTCGGTGGATGCCTTGTCAAGCTGATCGTCAAAGTCACCCTGAAGCACCATGGCTCTCACGGTGCAAAGCGTTGCCTCAACGGAATCGATATCCGCGCACTGGATCGAAAACATTCCCTTTTTCAACTCAAGAGGCTGGCGCCCGTATTTGATTGGGAGGAAGTAGGTTCCAGCTTCATCCATCCATGCCCAAGCCGCTCGAGGTTGCTTGCCATCAATCATTTGTCGCACGAAGCTAATCTGCTGATCGATCCGGCGAACAAGCTTCTGGCGTCGCTGTACGGTCGCATTTGCCTTGCTAGGGCGAGCTGTGGCTGCGAATTTGAGTTCCATGGTGACATCTCCTTTGGTTGATGCCGCCGGGTCCCCCCATTCGAAATTAAGGTCCACAGCTTCAACAGTAGGCGATTGATCTGCCCGCTTGTGCTGGCGACTAAACCACTTAAGCTAAGGCGTTTGTTGGGAGATTTTTCGCTATGTTAGAAGAGTGGATTGCGCGTCAAACTGACGACGATGAACGCCTTGAGCCCATAGAGGCTCTCACCTCATTTTGGGCAATCGTATCTTCTGCGTCCGACGATCAGATTCAAGATTTGCTGTCCCAACTTATGGAAGACCCCTACAGTTCTTTGGTGAGCGTTCCGCTGGGTGATAGTGACGTCACAGAACTACTTGTTCGCATAGTCGACCGCTTAAATCCCGATCCAGACCAGGCGGATATACTAGAAAACCGTTTTCCGCTTACGTGGGCAATAAGTGTAATGGACGCCGAGGCGTTCGACGTGCGCGTTCTTCTAAATGGTGCCGTTTTGGTGCGTAGCAGGCATCGAGTTTTGGGTCCCTCGCTTTGGGAAGGTCTCTCTCTGCCAGGCGATCCAGAGCTAATTCAAACACTCACGCAAGACCTTGCCACTCTCAGGTCACGTAACGCTGATGGCAACCCAGCCTGCTTCCTTTTGACCCATGACAGACGCGGCGCCCGCTTGTTGCCATCTGATGAGCCCGTCGACATTAGTGGGCTAGGCTGGGGTCAGCTCATTGGTGTTTGCGCTTTTGAAGCTGAAGATTTTGATGGCGCTTCGAAAATTCAAACCCCGTCTTTGCGTGAAATCGCTTCAGGAGCGATATCGGGAATTGTGTTTTTGCGCTTCTTTGGCGATCGTATAGATATTATACCGGCCAGCCGCTTTGATGATGATTTGGACATTTTTTTAGAAAATTTGTCTGGTCCTTATCTTTTTGATGCCGTTTCTTCTGGCGTTTTTATCGATACTCCAGTTGCGGGCGATGATCTTGTCAAATCCATCATAGAGCGCACAGCGAACGAGACTTATCACATCTCAGATATCGGCCCTGGCGCTACCTGGTTTAAGAGCAAGGCTATTTATGCGCTCGCCAGACGCCTCGCTGCAACAATGAATTGGAGCACAGTCAACTTCGGTCTTGGAACTCACGCTAACGGCCCTCGCCGCGCTGTGTGTCTGCCACTTGGGGTAGAAGAAGCTATCGGTGAAAACCTTGCATTGATGCGCCGAAGCATAACCCTTCAAATAACTACTTGGCAAGAAAGCACACGTGACAGCCTTCGTGCTGGAAAGCTGTCAAATTGCATCGAAGACATTTTTGAGGAAATCTGCGGCGAACCGGTCAAGATTCACTTGCAAGGTCGAGTGCATCACTACCTTGAGACAGATGACGCACGCACTACTTTACTAAGCGAAGCTGATCTTTCTTATGCACTCGAATCGGCGCTTGTGACGATCTCAATGCAAGCTGAGCACGATGAAGAAGATCTTGAGGATGCTATCATTAATGCTTCACTTGGTGTCATCGTCCTGGTCGATTTTCCCGAAACCTGCCCGATCGATCTATCTATCGCTGGAATGGCAAAACTACTGAGTCGGTCGCTAGAAGAAACGGTTGCCCTTTTTCTAAATGGCCGTTGTGAGTATCTCTCTTACTGCAATGGTGATGTCGATAGCGGTGACCATGAGCTGTTCCGATTGCATGATGACGATGATGATGATGACGATGATGACGATGATGATGAAGACTATGATGCTGCTGATGATTTTTAGCCTTAGTTAGCGATGTCGTTTCAACTACTTATCGATTCAAAACATCGAGTTGTTTTCGATGCAGATCCGCAGCGCCCGTATTTAGCCCGCGGGCGTTTACTCCGCTCAGAGGGCTCTTTTTTCCTTAAGCTCTATAATCTGAGCGCTTGGTCTCCAACGCCATCTTGGCGTCGTCGGGTAATGCAGCGGTGTAGGCTGATTGAGATGGTCACGTCGGGCAGAACGCGCTTTGACCTTCAAGGCACATTGCTGACTCGCATCAGCTTCGCGGATCCAACCCTTAAGCGGTTGAACCAGAACAACCCCCTTAGCCTCATCGCGTTGGAGAAGCTCACCCGCATTGTATCTTTTGCTCACGCTGCTGGGATTCCGCATGGTGATATAACGGCACGTAATGTGACTGCAGGCGCTAATGATGCCGATCTATTCGATTGGGAGCCTATTTTGGTTGGACCGAGCCATATCCCCGCTACCGATCCTATACCCGCCTCTGTCCGCGACCCGCGTCGTTGGCTGGGCGGGTGTGATCTATTGCGCTCGGCACCGCCACAGGTGCCAATTTTCGAACTCGACCATATAGGTCTGCGCCAATTAGCGTTGAGATGCGTCCAGAAAACGGATGGTTAGGTTCCCAAACGACAGGCAAGTCCATTTGTCTGTAAGGCTTAGACTAATGTGACCTTTTTTAGCTATTAAGCCAGCTCAGAGACAAGCTAGCCCCGGTTGTTTTCTTCGCCACTCGCTTGGTCAGTTCATCCGCCGCTGCGACGTTCGACGTGTGCCCGTAATACTGCTCCAACATTGCGACGGACGTCCCCATGTTCTTGGCGAGTGTGAATTGGTGTACGCCATTTTGCAGGCGGAATGTCGCGTAGGTGTGACGCAGTGAATATAACGTGCGTACCTGCCCATGGGTGTCACGCTCGACCTTTGCGGATTTGAGCAGGGCGGCAAATGACTTTTTGAACGTGCCTATTTCTGATCCATCCTTATGACAGAATACCAAGCTTTCTGGGTCAAGCTTGGGCGGTGGTTTGCCCTCTATCGTTAGTTCTGCAATTCTAAGGTCATGGATGCGTTTGAGATACTTTTTGATGTCGCTGGACGCCGAAACTACCTCACGTTTGCCTGTCTTTCCGGAAACCGTCAGCACAATGTTGGCGGGAGTATCGGGGCTGCCACCCGCCTCGCGGATGTCTCGCCATTTAAGCGTTCGGGCTTCGCCAACACGGATGCCGGTATTGGCTAGTATAAGAACGTAATCGACTAGCATTTTTCGATCGCGTTGGACTGCCTTGTTTTCGACTTTAACGAATTCCCTAAGGTGTCGCGTCAGCCGCTGCCAATCTCTTGGGTCAAAGTGTGGTCGACGGGCGGCCTCGCCATTTGTTTTCGGAAAGCGGGGCATTTTGTCGAGATAGCCCTCTTCGACGGTCCATTGGAAGAAGTGCTTAAGGTCGGAGTAAATCCGTTTGATAGTATTTGGCGACAGCCTACCGTTCCGTGAGTTCTCAATGAGCTTGTCGACCAGCTTGGAGATCATCGAGGGTGAGATGTCCTCAAACATCTTCTTGGCCCAGTGTGGCTTAATCCTGTTCATCAGCAGAATTTTGTATCGGATCGATAGCCGCTCTTTGTCTGCTTCTATCCTGCGGACGTAGGCGTCAATTGCTGGACCAATCCGCTTGCCAACGACGGTTTCGCCAGTGAGTGATTTGACTAACAGTTGATTGTACAGGTCATCGGCAAACTTGAACGCTTGATGCTCATCACCAGTGCCAGTGCTGCGCGTTACATACCCCTTAGTCTTTGGAATTTTAATTCGGCACAGCCAGGTAGGTTTTTTGAAGTCAGAGCGCTGGTAGAGATAGATTGCGCCCTCACGGAAGGTTTTGGACGCCGTAATCATCCCCTTAGTTGATTTAGCAGAACCTTCCCTCACCATTTCCCCCGGGCAACATAATCTACCATCTGAATCCGAATGCAGTCCGAACATGCTATTTTTTTATTGTCAGGGGAACGGTCTCGATCAAATTTTCTCGATGTGGAAATTGGCGTTGGAAAGCGATTGAACGAATCTGTTTGTAGTGCTTTGGTTTGAGGCGGCGGAGCCAGAGAGCTATCGATCCGCGCAAATCCGAACACAACCTGGAAAATCCGAACACGATCCGAACATAGCAAAATCCGAGCGTCCCGCCGGGAGGGGGTTTTGCAAACCGTTGATTTTCTGAAGAAAACTGGAGCGGGCGAAGGGATTCGAACCCTCGACCCCAACCTTGGCAAGGTTGTGCTCTACCCCTGAGCTACGCCCGCTCTGGCGGCTGGAATCAGTTGATCTCCAGCGGGTGAGGCGGGCCATTAGCAGGCGATTCCAGGACCCGCAAGCCCTTTGTCATGCCAAATGACAATGCTTTTTTCCTGCGCACTCTACGCTTTGTCTTGGCATATCCGCAGGCCAGCCCCACATAGGCGGCGACTTTCGAATCGGCTTGAAGGAGCAGAAACTTGGCCAGCATGGGTTTGACCACCGAGGAACAAAAGGCCGTCGAGGCATTCCGGCGCGATATTGTCGAACCGTCAATGACCAAGCTGGTCATCCTGGATTTCTGGGCGGAATGGTGCGGCCCTTGCAAACAGCTGGCCCCTGTGTTGGAAAAGGTGGCCGCCGATTATGCCGATAAGGGTGTCGTTCTGGCCAAGATCGACGTTGATGCGAACAAGTTTATCGCTGCCCAGTTTCAGGTCCGCTCGATCCCCACAGTCTATGCCATGTTTCAGGGACAGCCGGTTGCCGATCTGACCAATGCGCGGACCGAGACACAATTGTCGGCGATGCTCGACCAACTGTTGGCAAAGCTGCCGGTGCAGGGCGGCGGCGAAGGTGCCGAAGGCCCGAGCCTTGACGAGGTGGCCGCTGCCGGCCGTGAAGCGCTTGCCGAAGGCGCGCACGAAGAGGCCTATGCGATCTTTACCGAGATATTGGGCGTGGACCCTGAACATCGCGGGGCATTGGCGGGCATGATCGAGGCGTTGGTCGCGCTTGATCGCAAGGACGAAGCGCAGGCGATCTACGCCAGCCGTTCGGATGAACAGAAAGACGATCCGGCATTTGAAAGGGTCGCAACGCTGCTTGCGATCGTTGCCGAAGCCCGTGATCCTGAAGAAGTGGTCGCGCTGCGCAATGCTGTCGATGCCGATCCGGCCAATCATGCCGCGCGTTTCGATTTGGCCAATGCGCTGATGGCGGCGGGCGATCGTGATGGCGCAGCCGATGCGCTGCTGGCGATCATTTCCGCCGAGCGTGACTGGAATGACGGCGCGGCGCGCAGTCGGCTTTTGGAAATTTTTGGCCTGATCGGGCTGGAAGATCCGTGGGTCGCCGCGACACGGCGCCGCCTCTCTGCGGTTCTGTTCGGCTGATGGCGATCAAGCGCATCTCGATCTTCCCGCTGCCGGGTGCAATCCTGCTGCCCGGTATGCAGTTGCCATTGCATATCTTTGAGCCGCGCTATCGGGCGCTGATCGGCGATGCGCTTGCGCGTGATCGCCTGGTCGGGATGGTCCAGCCAAAGGGGGGCGGGCCGCAGCCTGCCTTGTTTGACGTCGGCTGCCTTGGGCGGATCGAAGATGTAGAGGCGCTGGAAGACGGACGGTACAATATCGTTCTCGAAGGGCTGCAACGCTTCACCATTGTACGCGAACTGGATGCCAGCACAGCATTCCGGCAGGTTGAGGCGGAATTGTGGGACGAGAAGGAATCGGGCGATCTGCTGTCGCTTGGCGAACGTGCCGCGCTCGAGCAAGAGGCGCGCCGCTTTGCCGATGCGCAGGGCTATGCCGTCGACTGGAACTCGGTGGTTGAGCTTGACGATTATTCGCTGGTCAACATCATCGCACAGATTGCGCCGTTCGATGTTGCCGCAAAACAGGCGCTGCTCGAGGCGCAGGGGTTGGCCGCGCGCAGCGAACTTATCATTCAGTTGATGCAGTTTTTCGGCCGCCACGATGGTTCGGGCGACAGGGTGACGCTGCAATAGGTCTTTTGCGGCTAGGCGAGGAAACTCGCCCGCAAGCCATCGATCACGAACTGCGCTGCCAATGCGCCAAGCAATACGCCCAATAGCCGGGTGATCACCGCCTCGGTCTTCTGCCCGACAGCGCGCATGATCGGGCCGGCCGCGAGCAAGGCAATCATCGTCAGCAACAGCACCGCTGCGAGCGCGCCGAGCACCACCAGCGAACGGTCGAGCCCTTCATTCTGGCTCATCAACAGCATCACCGACGCAATCGAACCCGGGCCAGCAATCATCGGCATGGCCATCGGGAATACCGAAACATCCTCAATCTCGGGCGTCTCGATGATCTTTTGCGCCCGTTCCTCGCGCCGCTGGGTACGTTTTTCGAACACCATGTCGAGCGCGATCAGGAACAGCATGATCCCGCCGGCGATGCGAAAACTATCCAGTTCGATATGCAGCGCGCCGAGCAGCTTTTCGCCGAACAGCGCAAAGACCAGCAGGATGCCGGCTGCGATTGCACTGGCGCGCAATGCCATCGCGCGGCGTTGCGTCCCGGTCGCCCCTTTGGTCAGGCTGGCATAAATCGGTGCGCAGCCAGGCGGATCGATCACCACGAAAAAGGTGATGAAAGCGGATATGAAAAGCTCGACCATCGCCTTATCGCGCGCCCGGTGCCATCACCCTGTCTGTCAGGACAGTGTCGAAAGCAGAGCCATTCCATAGCCGCACCTCGACCGTGCGGCTGCCATCGGGCATCACCGTCCATGTGAAATTGAGGCTCTGGTCGCGCGACAGGATCATCTGCATCCGCGCACCCTCGGCTGGCGCTGCCATCGGGGCATTGGCTGCGCCTTTGCAACTGGCGACGCGGGTTTCGATAAATTCGGGCGCTGGCCGCGGCGCGGTCAGCATGTCGCCATGGTCGGCCGCCCACTTCCATTCGCCTTCGCCCATATAGCTGGCTGGCGCGCCGGGCGGTAACTTGCCCTTGTCCTGCCATTGCCAGAGCGTGGTGAAATAGCCGTGCGAACCATCGGGCCATTGGGATGCGCCGGTCGTGACGCCCGTCTTGCCATCGCAGGACATGAAAACCTTATGCGGCTGCCAGACGACAGCACGGGCCGGTTCGGCGCGGCCTTTCAGCCAATCCTGCGCGAGAACAGGTTGCGGCATGAACATCACCGCTTCACGCGCCGCGGTTTCACGAAAGGCCGTCCACTGCCCCTTTTCCTGTGCCAGCCGGTTGAAGGCGATTTCGGCCGCAATCACCGCGCTGGGATTTGCGCTTTGCGCAACGGGCCGCATCATCATCCGCGGCTGCGCTGCACAGCCGGCTAAAACCAAGGTGGTGAGGAAGAGTGCGGAAAGGGCTTTGGTCCGGATCATTCCCGGATCATAGCCCTTCGGGATCCGATAGGCCAGCCCGGCGGTGCGCCGCGACCAGCGTGTTGCGCAGCAGGCAGGCGATTGTCATCGGCCCCACGCCGCCAGGCACAGGCGTGATCGCCGACGCCAGTTCCAATGCGCTTGCATAATCGACGTCGCCAACCAGACGGCCCTTGCTTTCGCCATCGGCAGGATCAAGCCGGTTGATCCCCACATCGATCACGACCGCACCGGGTTTCAGCCAGTCGCCCTTCACCATCTCGGCGCGGCCGACAGCTGCCACCACGATATCCGCCTGCTGCACGCGCGCCTTCAGGTCGCGGGTGCGGCTGTGCGCGATGGTGACAGTGCAATTTTCACCAAGCAGCAATTGCGCCATGGGTTTTCCGACGAGGATAGACCGACCGATCACAATGGCATCCTTGCCCGAAAGATCGCCGATATGGTCCTTCAGCAGCATCAATGATCCCAGCGGGGTGCAGGGCACCAGCCCCGGCAGGCCCAGCGCAAGGCGGCCGGTGCTGATCGGGGTAAGGCCGTCTACATCCTTGTCGGGGCTGATCGCATCGACCACCGCCTGTTCATCGAGATGCTTGGGTAGCGGCAGCTGGACGAGGATGCCGTCGACAGCATCGTCTGCATTAAGTTGCTGCACCAGCGCGATCAGATCTTCCTGTCGCGTATCGGCGGGCAGGCGATGTTCAAAGCTTGCCATGCCGGCAGCGACAGTCGCCTTGCCCTTGGATGCAACATAGACCGCGCTTGCCGCATCGTCACCGACAAGGACGACAGCAAGGCCGGGCTTGCGGCTGGCAGCCGCGACAAAGGCCGGAACCGCCTGGGCAATGCGATCGCGCAAGCCTGCGGCAAATGCCTTGCCATCAATGATTGTCGCGTCGGTCATAGCGGGCCACTCATATAAAGATCATTATACAGGCCGCCGAGCAGCATCTGGATGATGCGCAGACCAATGATCAACACGATCGGCGAAAAATCGATCATGCCGGTATCGGGCATGATGCGGCGGATCGGCTTCAGGAACGGATCGAGGATCATGTTCAGCGCCTGCCAGATCGAGGCGACGAAATTGTTGGAAAGATTGACGACGTTGAATGCGATCAAGAGGCTGAGCACAAATTGGACGATCACCACCGTGGTGACGATACCGATCAGATAGCCGATGATCTGGATAAGCGCGAGAAGCATGTCGGTCTCCGGTTGGGGAGGAAGGATTTGCAGGTTCGATTAGCCGAGCGGCAAGGCTGTATCAACAGGGTATAACACCCTTTTTGCGGTCAGGCCTATTTGTGCACCAATGTACCAGCACCGCGAGCGGTGAAGATTTCCAGCAACGACACATGCGGCACCCGCCCGTCGAGGATGACGGCAGCCTCGGTTCCGCCTTCAACTGCGGCGATGCAGGTTTCCAGCTTGGGGATCATCCCGCCGGTCACTGTGCCGTCGGCGCGCAGCGCCATAATCTGCGCCGGATCAAGGTCGGTCATCAGATTGCCTTCCTTGTCGAGCACGCCGGCAACATCGGTCAGCAGGAACAATCGCGCGGCGCCCAGTGCCGCGGCAATCGCACCCGCCATGGTATCGGCGTTGATATTATAGGTCTGTCCCTCGCTATCGACGCCAATGGGGGCAACAACAGGGATCATCCCGGCATTTGAAATCGTGTCGAGCAGCGTCCGGTCGATATGGCGCGGATGACCCACAAAGCCGAGGTCAACTACCCGTTCGATATTGCTGTCGGGATCGCGGCTGCTGCCTTCGACCTTTTCGGCGATCACAAAGCCGCCATCCTTGCCTGAAATGCCAACGGCCCGTCCGCCCGCCTGCGCAATCCAGCTGACCAGTTCTTTGTTGATCGCGCCCGACAATACCATTTCCGCAACCTTGGCGGTTTCGGCATCGGTGACGCGCAATCCATCGACAAAGCGGCTTTCGACGCCCAGTTGCTTCAGCATCGCGCCGATTTGCGGGCCGCCGCCATGGACGACAACGGGATTGATGCCCACAGCCTTCAACAGCACGACATCTTCGGCGAAATCGCGCGACGCCTCTGGATCGCCCATGGCATGGCCGCCATATTTGATCACGAAAGTCTTGCCTGCATAGCGCTGCATATAAGGTAGCGCCTCGGTCAGCGTTTCAGCTTTTGCCAGCAGCCCTTGTATTTGGGCAGGATCGGGTGCGTGGTTGGTCATGATGCGCGCCGGTTACCCCCCAAGCCGCCCCTGTGCAATCCTATTTCCCGTCCAGTGAATTGCCCAGCCGGACGAGCGCGGTGATCAATATCGGCACCAGCACTGCACTGAGCACGACCTTGGCCAGCATTTGGCCCAGCAGCAGGTCGGTGATCGGGAAGACACCGTAAAAGGCGATGGTCACGAACAGCAGCGTGTCGACAATTTGCGACAGCACCGCGGCAATGCCCCCGCGCAGTCCGACATATTTGCCGACGCTCGCCTTAAGCCGATCGAAAAGATAAACGTTGAGCAGTTGCGAAGTACCATAAGCGACAATGCCGGCAATCCAGATCCGCGGGGTCTGCCCCATCATCGTGTTGAACGCGTCCAGATATTTTGGATCCATTTTCGGCGATGCCGGAATGGCATAGACCAAGGCGGTCAGCACAATCGATCCGATCAGCGGCAGGAAACCATATTTGACCAGCTTGTCGGCGACTTCCTTGCCATGCAGCGCGGCAATCGTGCTGGAAAGGATCACCAGCAGAAGGAATGGGAAAATCCCGGCCTCCACCGCCAGCGGGCCGAGCGAGACCTGCTTGTTGCCAAGAACGCCGGCGATGCAGACCATGCCGCCATAAAAGATCGAAAAGATAAACAGCGACCGCGAAATGGTCATGCTGCTGGTCTGGTTGTCGGACATGTGGCTGCTCCCCCTTTTACTGCTTTGCCCCATGGGTAACGGCAAAATCCGGCGGTGCAAGCGGACGACGCCCAATATTCACAGCATTTCGTCACCCCGAACTTGTTTCAAGGCCCATTTCTTCGCATAGACCATAGGGAGTGGCCGCGCGATAGATGCTGAAACGAGTTCGGCATGACGGGGTCGAGAGGTTTGGGGAGACCAAGAAATGCAGATCCTGTTGAGCCTGGGCGGCATGGCCCTGATCCTGCTTATTGCCTTTGTGCTGTCATCCAACCGCCGCGCCATCCGGCCGCGCGTCGTGCTGTCGGCCTTTGCTTTGCAGGCGGGGTTGGCCGCTCTGGTGCTGTATGTGCCTTGGGGCAATCAGGTGCTGCAAGCTGCCGCATCCGGCGTATCGAACCTTCTGGGCTATGCGAATGAAGGTACGCGCTTCCTTTTTGGCGCGCTCGCCACAGATCCGCTGGGCCAGAATTTCGCGATCCAGGCGCTTCCCGTGATCATCTTTTTCGCGGCGTTCATCTCGATCCTCTATCATCTCGGGCTGATGCAATATGTGATCCGCTGGATCGGCGGCGGCCTTCAGAAAATAACCGGCATTTCCAAGGTTGAAAGCCTGTGCGCCGCGTCGAACATCTTCGTCGGCCAGTCCGAATCGCCGCTTGTCATCCGCCCCTATCTGGCATCGCTTACGCCGGCGCAGCTTTTCTGCGTGATGAGCGTCGGCATGGCGGGCGTCGCCGGAACGATTTTGGCGGCCTATGCCTCGATGGGCATCCGGATTGATTATCTGCTGGCCGCGGCATTCATGTCGGCACCGGGCGGCATCCTCATGGCAAAGATGATCATGCCCGACGATCCCGATGCGCCTGCCAATGATGACCCTTCGGTCGCGGCAGATATGCATGATGAGGAAAAGCCGGCCAATCTGATCATGGCTGCGGCACAGGGTGCACAGACCGGCGTAAAGCTGGCCGTGGCCGTGGGCGCGATGGTGCTCGCCTTTGTGGCGCTGGTCGCGCTGGCCAATGGCCTTTTGGGCGGGCTTGGCAATCTGGTCGGCCTTAAGGGTCTGAGCTTCCAGGGCATATTGGGGGAGGTTTTTGCCCCCGTCATGTACCTCCTCGGCGTGCCATGGAATGAGGCTTCGGCTGCAGGCGGCCTTTTCGGCACCAAGGTTGTGCTCAACGAATTTGTCGCCTTCATCGATCTTGGCGCGATGAAGGATTTGTCGCCGACCAGCGTAGCGATTGTCACCTTTGCATTGTGCGGCTTTGCCAATTTCAGCTCGATTGCAATCCAGATGGCGGTTACCGGCGGCCTTGCCCCGAACCAGCGCCCGATGATCGCGAAACTGGGGCTGAAGGCATTGGCGGCAGGTTCGCTGTCCAACCTGATGAGTGCGGCTTTGGCGGGGTTGTTCCTCTCGCTGGCGTGAGGGGTTATTCCCCTCCCGCCAAGCCTTTGAGTTCGTAAAGCAGATCCAGCGCCTGTCGCGGCGAAAGCGCGTCTATGTCCAATCCGGACAGGCTTTCGCGCACGGCATCCACCTTGGCCTCGGCTGCATCCAAGGCGGCGCCGAACAGCGGCATCTCTCCCAATCCTGCGGCCAGCCCGCCGGTTTCGGCGCGGCCTTTTTCGAGTTTCTCGAGCACTTGTGTGGCACGCGCCAATACCGGCGGGGGCAGGCCCGCCAATTTGGCAACGGCAATGCCATAGCTGCGGTCTGCCGGCCCCTCTGAAACTTCATGGAGGAGTATAAGGTCGCCCTTATATTCCTTTGCCCGGACATGGTGCAGCGATAGTGCATCAAGGGTTTCGGAAAGCCGGGTCAGCTCGTGATAATGGGTCGCAAACAGGCAGCGACAGCGGTTCGTTTCGTGGATGCCCTCGACCACCGCCCAGGCAATGGCAAGGCCATCATAGGTAGATGTGCCGCGCCCGACCTCGTCCAATATCACGAAGCTGCGTTCGGTTGCTTGGGCGAGGATGGCCGCTGTCTCGACCATTTCGACCATGAAGGTCGATCGCCCGCGGGCCAGATTGTCGGACGCGCCGACACGGCTGAACAGCCGGTCGACCAGCCCCAGCCGGGCAGACGTGGCGGGAACATAGCTTCCGGCCTGTGCCAGGATCACGATCAGGGCATTTTGCCGCAAAAAGGTTGACTTGCCGCCCATATTGGGACCGCTCACCAACCATAATCTATTGTTTTCAGTAAGTTGCACATCATTTGCGATGAAGCGCTCGCCATTTCTCGCCAGCGCGTTTTCCACCACAGGATGCCGACCGCCTTCGATATATAGCTCAGGTCCTTCTGTATGTTCAGCTTTGCACCAGCGCCCCTCCGCCGCCCGTTCGGCTAGTGCTGACGCGACATCAATCCGCGCCAGCGCATCGGCACTGGCAGCAATCGCATCTCGCCGCGCGAGAACATGGCCGGTCAGTTCCTCAAGATGCGCAGCCTCTGCCGCCAGTGCATGTCCCGATGCCTGTCCGATCCGCAATGCCTCTTCATGCAGTTCGGGTGAATTGAAACGCACCGCTCCCGCCATCGTTTGCCGATGGGTAAAGCCGCTGCCCGTTGTCATCAGCGGATCTGCATTTTTGGCGGGTACTTCAACAAAATAGCCAAGCACGCCATTGTGGCGAATCTTGAGCGAGGCGATCCCGGTCGATGCCCGGTAGCGCGCTTCCATCGCGGCGATCGCGGCACGGCCATCGCGCCCTGCCACGCGCAGTGCATCAAGCGCGGCATCATAACCTTCCGCAATATAGCCGCCCTGGCTCGTTTCGGTTGGCGGCGTTGCAACCAGCGCCCGCTGCAAAAGATCGACCATCGCACCATGGCCATCAAGTGCCGGCAGCAGTGTTTCCATCATGGCAGGCCGGTCAGACACGGTGCCAAGCCGTTCGCGCAAAATGCGCGCCCCATCCAAGCCATCACGGATTTGTCCCAGATCGCGGGGTGATCCCCTTCCAGCGACAACCCGGCCAAGCGCGCGGGCAATGTCGGGCAATTGCCGTAATGCAGCGCGCGTGCTCTCGCGGAGCAGCGGTGCATCATGGAACCATTGCACCAGTGCAAGCCGCGCTTCGATCGCACCCTTGTCCATCAAGGGTGCGGAAAGATCCGATGCAAGCTGGCGTGCTCCGGCACCTGTGATCGTGCGATCCACCTCGGCCAGCAGCGAACCTGCCCGTCCGCCGCCATTTGCCGAGCGGGTGATTTCAAGACTGTCGCGTGTCGCCTGATCGATCAGCAGATAATGCTGCACCTCGCGCCGCACCGGGGCTTTGAGGAAGGGCATCTTCCCCTGCCCGACATGTTCCAGATAGGCGAGAAGCCCGCCCGCCGCCGCCAGTTCGGCGCGGGTACAGGAAAGGTCGGCAGAGCAGTGTCGTTGCAGAGCTTCCTTGCCGACCATGCTGTCAAAATCCGCCCTCGGTCTTGCAATGGCGTGATGAAGGCCGGCAAAGCCTTCGGGGATGATTAGCTCGCTCGGCCCCAGTCGCGCCAGTTCAGCCTCAATCGCCGCTGCCGAAATGCAGGTCACTTCGAAATAACCGGTGGAGATATCGGTTGCCGCCAGGCCGATTTCGCCGCCCGCCTCTGCCAGTGCGACGAGGATGTTCGATGCGCAACTATCGAGCAAGCTGTCCTCGGTCAGCGTGCCTGCTGTCACAAAACGGATGATGTCACGCGCAACCAGCGCCTTTGATCCGCCCCGCGCCTTTGCCTGTTCGGGCGTTTCGGTTTGTTCGGCAATGGCGACGCGGTGGCCTGCTTTGATCAACCTGGCAAGATAGCCCTCTGCCGCATGCACCGGCACGCCGCACATGGGGATGGGCGCGCCGCTATGTTCGCCGCGCGAGGTCAGCGCGATGTCGAGCACCCGGGCAGCGATCTTGGCATCGTCGAAAAATAGCTCGAAAAAGTCGCCCATCCGATAGAAGAGCATGCAGCCATCGGCCTTTGCCTTCAATTTCAGATATTGCGCCATCATCGGCGTCGGCGTTTCAAGGCCGGGCAGAACGGCGTTTTTTGCAGGGCGCGAGTCCATTTGTCCGGCATAGCCTCGCCGTGCCGGATCGCCAATGTCGCGCCTGTGCGAAGCTGTGGAAACTGATGCATCGCCATCGTCGCACGCTTGATAGCGGTGGCGGCCAAGGCTCGCTCGACCGGCCCATATCGGAGAATTTCCAGTCGCATCAATGATGGCAATAAGGAACAAAGGCGTTGCGCGCATTGCCTGCATACCGCTAGGGCGCAGCTAACCAAAAGAAATCGAGGGTAGGCCCGCAATGAGCGACAAAGACGTCCAGTTTACCGCGCAGGAAGCCCTGCAATTCCATGCTCAGGGACGTCCCGGTAAGATCGAAATCATCGCATCGAAACCGATGGCAACGCAGCGCGACCTTAGCCTTGCCTATTCGCCCGGCGTTGCGGTTCCGGTGCAGGCGATCGCCGATGATCCGGCAACGGCCTATGATTATACCGCGAAGGGCAACCTAGTCGCGGTTATTTCAAACGGTACCGCGATCCTCGGAATGGGCAATCTTGGCGCGCTTGCCTCCAAACCGGTGATGGAAGGCAAGGCGGTGCTGTTCAAGCGCTTTGCCGACGTCGATTCGATCGACATTGAAGTTAAGACCGAGGACGCGAAACGCTTCATCGATGCGGTTGAGCTTCTGGAACCGACCTTTGGCGGCATCAATCTGGAAGATATCGCTGCACCTGACTGCTTTATGATCGAGCAGGCGCTGCGCGAAAAGATGAACATCCCGGTTTTCCATGATGACCAGCATGGCACCGCAATCATCTCGGCGGCCGGGCTCATCAATGCCTGCAGGCTCACCGGGCGCGACCTTAAGGATGTGAAGGTTGTTTGTAACGGCGCAGGTGCTGCCGCGATTGCATGTACGGAATTGATCAAGGCGATGGGCGTACCGCATGGCAATGTAATCATGTGTGATCGCAAGGGCGTGATCTATCAGGGTCGCGCTGAAGGCATGGATCAATGGAAGTCGGCGCATGCCGTGCCGACCGAAGCGCGCAGCCTGGCCGATGCGGTGAAGGGCGCCGATGTTTTCCTCGGCCTTTCGGTTGGCGGCGCGCTGACGGTCGAGATGGTGAAAACTATGGCCGATCAGCCGATTATTTTTGCGATGGCCAATCCCGATCCGGAAATCTCGCCCCCCGAAGCACGTGCGGCGCGGCCCGATGCAATCATTGCCACCGGTCGTTCGGATTATCCGAACCAGGTCAATAATGTGCTCGGCTTTCCTTTCATTTTCCGCGGCGCGCTTGATGTCAGGGCGACGACGATCAACGAGGAAATGAAGATTGCTGCTGCCAATGCTCTTGCCGAGCTGGCACGTGAGACAGTGCCCGAAGAGGTCGCGGCAGCCTATGGCGGAACGACGCACAGTTTCGGCACGGACTATATAATTCCCGCGCCTTTCGATCCACGCCTTATGGAGGTTGTATCCTCGGCCGTTGCCAAGGCAGCGATGGATTCGGGCGTCGCGCAAAAGCCAATCACCGACATGGAGGCCTATCGTGCATCGCTGCGCGCGCGTCTCAATCCCACCACCTCGGTGATGGCCGGCGTGTATGCATCGGCACGGGCAAAGCCGAAGCGGGTGATTTTTGCCGAGGGGGAAGAAGATGTCGTGCTACGCGCCGCGGTGCAGTTCCGGCAGGATGGCTATGGCACCCCCGTGCTTGTCGGCCGTGATGCTGCAGTGCTGGCTAAGCTGCAGGCGATGGGCGTTCCCAATCCCGAAAGCTTCGAAATTCATAATAGCGTATCGAGCCCACTTGTCCCTGTGATGGTCGAACGGCTGTATGCGCGACTACAGCGTCGGGGCTATTTGCGCCGCGATGTCCAGCGGATGGTGAACCGTGATCGCAATATTTTCGGCGCGCTGATGCTTGCCATGGATCAGGGCGACGCGATGATCACCGGTATCACACGAACCTTTGCGCAGACGATGCGCGAATTGCGCCGGGTACTTGACCCCAAAAAGGGTGAAATCCCCTTCGGCATTCATGTTCTTGTCGGAAAGACCCACACGGTTTTCATGGCCGACACAACGGTCAATGAACGGCCCAGTGCCGAAGAGCTTGCCTATATTGCCGAACAGACGGCGCAAGTCGCCCGGCGCATGGGCCATGTGCCGCGTGTCGCCTTCCTGTCTTATTCGACCTTCGGCAACCCGCCGGGCAACTGGCTGAGCAATATCCGCGATGCGGTCGCCATATTGGATCAGCGGAATGCCGGTTTTGAATATGAAGGCGAAATGGCACCCGACGTCGCGCTGAACCCGGCGTTGATGGCCAATTACCCCTTTTGCCGGTTGTCCGGTCCCGCCAATGTGCTCGTGATGCCGGGTCTGCAATCGGCAAACCTCTCTGCGAAGCTACTGCGTGAACTGGGCGGCGATCAGGTGATTGGTCCCATGCTGGTGGGCATGGAGCGGCCGGTGCAGATTGCAACCATGTCGTCGAGCGCTTCGGAAATTGTCGCGCTTGCGGTGCTCGCCTCAGCGGGCGTTGCGCAATAATCTCAGGGGCGGCCGCCTTGGCCGCCCTGACCCGGGGCGCCCGCGCTGCCGACCGCACCGATATTGCCGAACAGTTCCTCGAAGAAGCTGGTTTCGCGGCCCAAGGTGCGCGTCTTGTCGCCTTCAGGGCTGATGCGCACGACATTTTCCAGCCCGCGCTGGTTCACCGCGACCACATTTCCGACATTGTCGAACTGAATGTGGAGCACGGTCTGCGCGGTCGGGCGCGGATTGCGGAAAGCCAGCTGCTGGGTGTCGCGCGCGAAATAATACCAGTCACTATTGCCGAATTGGCCAGTGAAAGTCGGTCGACCGAGTGTTCCCTGAACCGATTCCCGATTGTCGACACCGGGTTGGATTGCCGCAATCAACTGTGCGTCACCAACATAGCCCTGATGGCCACGAAACTGGGTGCAGCCTTGCACCAGTAGCGCAGCCCCTGCGAGCATCATGATCTTGGTGGCCGTGGAAATTCGGGTCGTGGGCATATTCTCGCCTTCGGTGATTTTGTTGGCTATTGCCATTGCATCCTTGCAGCGCAATGGCAATATCCCACGCAAAATGAACCAGTGATGAGCGCCACCTGCGCTGCCACTCTTCTGGAATGGAATGACCTTTTATGCAATTGTTGCGCCGCCTTTTTGGGACGACCGAAGCTGACCAGCGCGAATCGCTTCGGCCGCTCTATAACCAGCTGGTCGCGCATGCCCGCCAGCCGCACTGGTATCTTGATGGTGGCATTCCCGACAGCGTCAATGGACGATTCGAAATGGTCGCTACAATGTTCGCTCTGGTCTTGCTCCGCCTTGAACAGGAAAGCGACAGCGGGCGCGAGATGGCATTGCTGACTGAGATATTCGTCGCCGACATGGATGCGCAGCTGCGCGAAATCGGCGTTGGCGACATGATCGTCGGCAAGCGCGTTGGTAAATTGGTAGGTGCCTTTGGCGGCCGGTTAGGTGTCTATCGCGATGCCTTGACCGACGTTGAGACTGATCGGCTGGCTGAAACATTGCGGCGCAATCTCTATGGTGACGTAGTCCCCGATGGCCGGCAGATCAGCCATGTTGCTGCCGGCGTTCGCGCTATTTGGGAAAAGCTGGGTGCGGCAGATGCCGCTCGGTTGATCAAGGGCGACGGGCAATGGTGAAGGCAGAGCCATCACCTGAATTCAGCCATATAGTGTCGCTTTCCGAAATAGGTGCAGCGGCAAAGCCCCGGCACATCTTGGCGAGCGAGGCTGAAAGGGCGGCGCTCGCAAAGCGCTTTGGATTGGTTTCGCTTGACCGGCTTGAGGCGGATGTAGCGCTTATTCCAGACGGGAATCGCTATATCGCGGAAGGCAGGCTCTGGGGTGAAGCTTCGCAAGCCTGTGTCGCCAGCGGCGCGGCGGTGCCGACCCGGATCGACGAAAATTTCCGCATCCGCTTTGCCGCAGAAGCCAGCTATGACGAAGAGGCGGAAATCCAGCTCGATGCCGATGAATGTGACACGTTGTTCCATGACGGTCGCACGATCGATCTTGGCGAAGCGGTTGCGCAAAGCTTTGCACTGCTGCTCGATCCCTTTCCGCGCAGCCCCAATGCTGACGCGGTGCTAAAAGCGGCCGGGGTGAAGGGGGAAGGTGAAGCGGGGCCATTTGGTGCGCTTGCTGCGCTCAAGGACAAATTGGGCAAGATCTGACTGATGTTCGATGCCCGCCTGCGCAAATCGGTTGATCCGATCGTCGACCGACTGGGCAGGACAATTGCGGGAACGGGCGTCAGTGCCAATGTCCTGACGATCGCTGGTGCGCTTCTGGTGGTGCCTCTGGTGGCGGCGCTGTCATTCCATATGTGGTGGGCCGCGTTGGCGTTGATCGCCGGAAACCGCTTGTGCGATGGTCTCGACGGGGCGGTGGCACGGCTCCGCGGCCCCACGCTTTGGGGCGGTTATCTCGACAGCCTATGTGATTATCTGTTTTATGTAGGTATCCCCATCGGCTTTGCACTGGCTGTGCCTGCCAATGCCCTTCCCGGCTTGCTGCTGGTTGCATCCTTCACGCTAACGGCCGTTAGTTTCCTTGCGATTGCCGCCATCGCTGCGGGCCGCGACATGGGCCATGCGGCAAAAGCTTTCACCTACACGTCAGGGCTGATGGAAGGCGGGGAGACGATTGTCTTCTTCGTCGTCATGTGCCTGTTTCCTAGCAGCTTTCCTTGGCTGGCCATGCTATTTGCAGCGCTATGCTTGGTAACCGTGCTACAACGTGCTGCCATGGCTTGGCGGCTGACCCGCAGTTGATCGCGCCGTCAGCCTATTGTGCGTTCAACCAGCCAATAAGCAGAAATGCTGCCGATCGCGTAAGTCACGATCTTTATGACGCGTGCCGCACCTGCTTCGCCCATGCGTTGCAGGGCGGCCAGCGTCGCAAGGCTGGCGCCCACGACCAGTAGCTGGCCAGCCTCAACGCCGAGATTGAAGGTTAGCAGGGCGGTCGGAACATCACTTTCGGGCAGCCCGATTTCGTTCAACGCCCCTGCAAAGCCAAAGCCATGCAGCAAGCCGAAGACAAAGGCGACCAGCCAAGGCAGGCGTTCCGAAAGCCTCGGCTTATTTGGATCTTTCTTCACGATCTCGATCGCAAGAAACATGATGGACAATGCAATGATGGCCTCAACGGGCCGTTGCGGTAAACCTAGAAAGCCTAAGGTCGTTCCAATGAGCGTAATCGAATGGGCAAGGGTGAAGGCAGTTGCTGCCTTGGCAATCGTCCATAATCCGTTGAGCAACAGGACCAGACAGACAACGAAAAGCAGATGGTCATATCCAAAGAGAATATGTTCGACGCCAATGATGAAATAGGTAGAGGCGACTTGCCATCGATCAGGCCGCATGCGGATTTCGGCCATCGGTTCGGCGGGTGTTAGACGCAGCGCCTGAACCGGCCGACCCAGCGGGGCGACACGCGCCAACACGTCGGACTGCGCAGTGTCGAACTTCACCAGACCGATTGACTGGCCAGCGACATCGCCGTTGCAGTGCACGATAGAGTTAGTTGTGACCGATGCCCCGGTTATGGTCCGGCTGGTAACGCTTTTGATTGCGCACGCCTTGGGAAGGACAGGGCTTGTTGCTGGTGTAAAGCCTCCGCGCATCGGCGACTTCCAGATTAGCGCCCATTCATGTTCTGACTTCTGGGTGAACTCCAAATAGCCTGGACGTAGCTCATCTGCATGGGCTGCTCCGGGGAGCAGCGTCAGCAGCAGCGCGAGCAGCAAGCGGATCACGGCTTTGCAATCTGGATTGTATAGCCATCGAGCAGCGCCTGATAGGCCTTTGCTTCGCGTGCCTTTTGCGTTGCCGAGCGCCAGTCATTTTCGACTTGCTGGCGGACATCGGCAAGCCTTGCCGCCTTGCCGGGGTCGACTTCACGCAGGCGGATAAGATGGCTGCCAAAGCCCGACATCAACGGGCCTGACCAGTCGCCCGGAGAGAGTTTCGCCAAACCCGCCGCAAATTCTTCTCCGAAATTGCGCGCAATATCGGCGGTCGAAACTGCATCCAGAGTGCGCGGAAGGGATATTGCTACGCCCACCTGTGCCCAGTCTGTACCAGTCGAAAGCTTGCTGCGGGCTTGCGCCGCTGCGCTTTTGGGGTCGCCTGTTCCCAGATAGATCTGGTCGAAACTATAGGCCGCGCCTGCCGCGTAGCGGGCTGGGTTCTTATCGAGCCAAGTCTGTAAGGTAGCATTGTCTACAGGTGCATTTTCGGCCTGTGCGGTTGCCAGATATTCCATCTTCGCACGTAGCCGGCGACGGATAACCGTATCATCCTGATCGAGTCCAAGGCGGATCGCTTCGCGATAATAGACCTCTTCTTTGATATGGTCGCGGATCAGATTGTCGATTTCGGTTGGGCTGGGAGGCCGCTGCCAGGTTTGCTGCCAAGACGCGGCAAGCCGGGACACCTGTGCTTCGTCGATCGTGATAATGCGGCTTTCGGGATCGACCTCTTCACCGCGGACGGCGAAGAACGCGAACAGCGCCAACCCCGCGATCAGGAAATGGACGAATGGCTCTTGCAGCCAATTGGTGGCGCGTGCGCGCCAGATGCTCTCCCCTTGCATCGTGCCGATCTATCGTTTTGCCGCTTGCTAATCAAGACAACGCCCGCCGCATCCATGGAGGACGCGACGGGCGCGGTGTGCGACCCTGAAGGACGGGTCTTTAGAACTTGTATCCGACCTCTACCCCGATCAGGCGGCGGCCGCCCGGCGAGATGAACGATCCGCCAAATTCGATCGCCGGAATGGCTTCCGCGATATATTTGCGGTTGAGCATATTGTCGGCAAAGACTGAGAGGTTCCAGCTCTCGCCTTCCAGGCCGGCGCGCAGGTTGAGCACGCCAAAGGCATCACGCTTGGCGGCGCCATAATCACCGTTGCCGGCAACCGGCGGGGCAGCGAACAGCGATGCTGGCAACAGCGCGCTGAACACGGTGGGCCTGCTTTGATCCTGCACGGTGTGGAACCATGTGTCGCCGGTGATGCGATAGTCGGCCCGCAGCAACAGGTCGATGTTATCGGTCAGCGGAGCGTCGATCTGGGTTCCAAGGTTGATGGTATAGTCGGCTGTGTAAGGCGATTTGTTGCCGACAGTATAGGCGCGCGAGCTGTTCTTCTTGATCTCGCTGTCGGTCAGGTTGACCGAGCCAAAGACTTTCCAGCCATCGATGATACGGCCAGTCAGGTTAAATTCTGCGCCCTTTACGTCGACGCGGTCGATATTCGACACCACGCGCAACAGGCCGAATGAGCCAACGAAAAATTCGAAGAACTGCATGTCGGTGATCCGGGTGTAATAACCGGCAAGATCATAGGTGATCCGGCCGTCGAACATGGCACCCTTTACGCCTGCTTCAAACGAACTCGATTTTTCCTTGCGATAATCGTCCTTGATGAAGACGTCAGCGTCGATCGTGCCGAACGCGCCAGTAGTGTTGTTGAAGAACTGGTTCACCGTTGCCGAAGCGCCCTGGTTGTTGAAACCGCCGGATTTGAAACCGATGCCCCAGTTAGCATAAATGTTGGTGTCGCCAGCACCTGGCTTCCAGCTCAGGCTGATTTTGGGCTGAAGCTGTTTGAAAGTGCCGTTCTTGTCAGGAATCAAACCGGTAGCGGGAAGACCCGGGTTGATCTTCGCTCCGGTGATCGGATCGCTGACATTGGGAACCAGGTTCGAAACGTTGCGGTCTTCGACATCGTAGCGCAGTGCCGCACTGATCTTGAGCGCATCCGACACGTCATAATCGGCCGAACCGAACGCTGCATAAACGTCGGTCTTGAACTTGTCCGAATAGAGCTGCGAAGTCGGGTTGGAACTGCCCGGTGCGTTGTAAAGCGTCGGCAAGATGCCGCTGCCGAGGTCGGCACCAAGGCTGACCCCTACCGACCGATCGATGTGGAGGGCATAGCCGCCGATCTGCCAGCTTAGCGGGCCATCACCATTTGATGCGAGACGGATTTCGCCGCTGATATCCTTCTGCTGGCGGACCTGAAGCTGCGTGCCGTCACAAGTCGTCGGGCTGTAGGGACCGAAGGTCGAGCCCGAAAAATTGAAGATGAAGGGTATCGGAATCGAACCGATCACTCCCGGCGGGTTGACCGGATAGCCCCTGTTGGCTGCCGTTGACGCGAAGCAGGCATTTTGCACTGCAAGGTTGGTGGGGTTTGCAGGTGCGCCGAAAGCAGGCGAAATGTAGCGGGCAAAGTCGGCCGATGTTCCGTCTGCCGTCAGGCTCTGGTCGACATCGGAGTAGAGTGCCCATGCAGTCAGTACGGTTGAACCAAAGTCATGTTCGAGCTTGATTGAGGCATCGAAGGTTTGCTGGTCGTTGGTCGGCCGTATATTGCTGTAGTAACGGAACGGATGGTCATCGACGTCCTCGTTGAACGCCCCGCCCAACGCGGGCAGATGGAAGGCGGCGTTGAAGTTGATCGATGCGCCGCGCAAGTCAGAATATCGGGCCTTTACGTCGACATTGGTGGAATCGCCCAGTTCTGCTGTGAAGCGGCCGTCCAGGCTCCATACTTTCTGGTCATCCGCAACCTTGCGGTCGAGGAAGATATTGCGGAAAAAGCCATCGGTCTGACGGTAATAACCCGACAGTACGATGCCGGCACCTTCTCCGACCGGTGTCGAGATATGGCCGGTGGCCTCAATGGTATTTTCATTGGCATAGCTGGCGCGGACCGCGCCTTCGAGCGTGTCTCCGGGCTTGAGCGTCTGGATGACAATTGCGCCTGCGGCGGCATTGCGACCATAGAGCGCGCCCTGCGGGCCTTTGAGGATTTCGATCTGGCGCAGTGTGCCCTGCGTTTGGTTGAGCTGGGCTGTGTTGGTCTTCAGAATGCCGTCGACGACCAGCGCGATCGAACTTTCGGCGTCGCGAGCACCGTTGATGCCGCGAATGTTGATCTGGGTGTCGCCAGCCTCGGCCGTGCCGGTCACGATTGTGACGCCTGGGGTAAGCTGAGCAAAATCCTGCGCTTTGTCAGCGCCCGTTTTTTGGAGCGCATCGGCGGTTAGAACGGTTACCGACGCGGGTACATCCTGCAGGCGTTCATCCTGACGGCGCGCGGTTACAATGATTTCCTCGCCCTCGGACGCGCCATCGGCCGCATCCTGCGCGAATGCCGGAAAGGCGAACAGCCCTGAAATGGCAATCGAGGCAAATAGCATCGAACGGGTTTTTAACATGGCAATCTCCCTGATACGGTGGCGGACCTGATAGCCTTAATTGCTCCTCTGCGCGGCTAACGGTTGCGCTCTAGCATGGGTATTGTATACAATATTTCCATCGTCAAGAGATAGTAAAAACCCTATGTCCAAGGCTTCAGACCGCGCATACCTCCAAATCAGGGCGATGATCCTGTCCGGCGCGCTCGCGCCCGGATCGCAAATCCGCGAAGAGCAGCTTGCCGAAAGCTGCGGCGTTTCTCGCACGCCGGTGCGTGACGCCCTCAACCGGTTGGAGAGCGAATTGCTGATCCGCCGTTCGGAATCGCAGCGCAGCTTTGTGGCCAACTGGTCTATCGATGACGTCGAAGAAGCTTTCATCTTGCGCGAGATGCTCGAGGGGCTCGCGGCGCGGCGGGCAGCTGAGCGCATTAGTCGCGATCAGCTTCAGCAATTGCAACAGCTGAACGCCGCGATCGGACGCACCGTGCAAACTGTGCACGCTGATATCCCTGCATTTCTGGAGCATAATCGGCAATTTCACGGCATCATTCTTGATGCATCCGCCTCGCCGCGCCTTACAGCCGCGCTTGCCCAATTGATCGAGCAGCCAGTCGTCTGGCGGACGGCGCAAAATTATGATGCGGAAAATTTGCTCCGGTCGCATAGGGAGCATGATGAACTGTTGGCCGCCTTTGCCCGGGGAGACGTCAATTGGGCCGAGGCGGTGATGCGGGCTCATATCCGTCGCGCCTTTCATGCTTATGCTGACGCCCATAGCCGATTGCGTGAACAGGATCTGGCTGCAGCAGAATAGCTGTAGTTGATTTTGTATACAATTCTGCCAAAATGTTTGCATGAGTGCGTCATCTGTTGAATTTGTGGAAGTCGGCCCGCGCGACGGGTTGCAAAATGAAAAGGCCTTGGTTGCGACAACCGACAAGATTGCGCTGATCGAGCGCGCAATCGATGCCGGCGCGCGCCGGATAGAGGTGACCAGTTTCGTTAACCCCAAAAAGGTTCCGCAAATGGCTGATGCTGACGCCGTCTGTGCGGCGCTGCCGCAGCGCGATGATGTGACCTATATTGGGCTTGTCATGAATTTACGCGGTGCCGAACGGGCCATAGCAACCGGTCGGATCAACCAGATCGGGGCCGTCGTCGTATCTACCGACCGCTTTGCGATGGCGAACCAAGGCCAGACAAGCGCCGAATCGGTTGTGGTCGCAAAAGACATTATCTTGCGCGCAAAGGCTGAAAGCCTTAGCGCGCAGGCAACGATTGCCGCCTCGTTCGGATGCCCCTTTGAAGGCGAAGTGGCGGAGGATCAGGTGGTTGTTATTGCGCGGCAGCTTGCCGAGGCCGGGCCTGTTGAAATTGCGCTGGCCGACACGATCGGTGTTGCCGACCCCGCGCATGTCGCGCGGCTTGTCGGCAAAGTCACTGCGGCCGTGCATCCGTTGCCCGTTCGGGTCCATTTCCATAATACGCGGGGCACCGGCCTTGCCAATGTCTGGTCGGCGGTGACTGCGGGGGCCAGCGTAGTGGATGCGGCCTTGGGCGGCATTGGAGGCTGTCCGTTTGCACCCGGTGCGGCTGGCAATGTGGCTAGCGAGGATGTGGTCTATATGCTCGGGCGCGCAGGGGTCGCGACCGGCATGGACCTTGGAAAACTAGTCGAATCGAGCCAGTGGCTCGGGCAAATCATGAACCGCAAACTGCCGGGAATGGTGGCGCAGGCGCCGCTTTTCCCGAAGGTCGGATGAGGAGAGAATAGGTTATGGGCTATCGCCTAGGAGTCGATGTCGGGGGGACGTTCACCGACCTTTTACTGTTTAACACTGAGACTGGGTCTTTCTGGCGGCACAAGACGCCTTCGACCCCGTATGACAGCAGCGAAGGCATCTTGAACGGGGTCAACGCGATCTGCGACAAGGCAGGCGTTGGCGCATCGGACATCGATTATTTTCTCCATGGCACGACCGTTGCGACAAATGCGGTTCTGGAAGGCAAGGGCGCGCGCGTCGGCCTGATCACGACCGAAGGCCACCGTCACATCATGCAGATTGCGCGTAGTTTTGTTCCGGGCGGTCTTGCCGCATGGATCATCTGGCCCAAGCCGCAGCCGCTCGCCGCGCTGGAGGATACGGTCACGGTCAAGGGGCGGATCGACGCCACCGGTACTGAAATTCGTCCACTCGACGAGGCAGGCGCGCGGGAGGCGCTGACCCAGTTGAAGGCGCAGGGTGTCGAGGCGATCACCGTCAGCTTCATCAACGCCTATACCAATGGCAGCCACGAGAAACGCGTCGGCGAACTCGCCCGCGAAATCATGCAGGACGTGCCTGTCTCGCTCAGTCATGAAGTGCTCCCCGAAATGCAGGAATATGAGCGGACGCTCACCACCGTTGCGAACGCTGCGGTGCGCCCGGTCGTCGGCAAATATGTGTCTAACCTGCGGGACAAGCTGGCCATTGCCGGCATGGCGGGCAAGCTATCGTTGTTGCGCTCCGACGGAGGTCTGATGTCGGCGCAAAAGGCGGAGGAACAGCCGGTCAATATCCTCATGTCAGGCCCGGCTGGCGGCGTGACCGGCGCATTGTGGGTCGCGAAAAATGCAGGGTTCAAAAACATCCTGACGCTTGACGTCGGCGGCACCTCGACCGACGTTGCCCTAATTGAAAATCTGGAACCACGCCGCCAACGCACCACCGAGGTGGGACATTTGTCGGTGCGCGCATCTGCGCTGGATGTGAAAACGGTTGGCGCAGGCGGTGGCTCCATTGCCTATGTGCCCGAACTGACCGGTGCGCTGCGCGTTGGCCCACAATCGGCGGGCGCGGTGCCCGGGCCTGTGGCTTATGGCAAGGGCGGGGAGCTTCCTACGGTGACTGACGCCAATGTCGTCCTCGGTTATCTGCCGGAGAACTTGTTGGGCGGCACTTTCAACCTCGACCGTGAAGGCGCGAAAAAGGCGGTACAGACAATCGCCGACGCGCTCGGCATAGACTTGATGGCGGCGGCGCGCGGCATTATCGATATCGTCAACGAAAACATGTTTGGCGCATTGCGGATGATCTCTGTGCAACAGGGCTATGATCCCCGCCACTTTGCCCTGATGGGCTTTGGCGGCGCGGGCCCGCTTCATGTCAATGCGGTCGCTCGGTTGATGGGCAGCTGGCCGGCAATCTCACCAGTGTCGCCTGGCGTGCTCTGCGCGTTGGGAGATGCAACGACGCGGATGCGTACCGAAACCGCGCGCAGCTTCTCGCGGCTTGCAAAGGATACCA
The DNA here is from genome assembly GCA_035196065.1 of Sphingobium sp. Classification (NCBI taxonomy): domain Bacteria; kingdom Pseudomonadati; phylum Pseudomonadota; class Alphaproteobacteria; order Sphingomonadales; family Sphingobiaceae; genus Sphingobium; species Sphingobium sp. The sequence goes on along the minus strand of CP136575.1, from coordinate 411,588 downwards.
AGGCGGAAGAACTGATCGCGATCCTTGAGGAGATGGCGGCGCAGACCCATTCCGAACTACGCAACGACGGCGTTCCCGAAAACGAGATCACCAGCGAGTTCGAAGTCGACGTCCGTTATGCCGGTCAGGCCTTTGAAGTGCCATTGACGATCACCGCCGATGCGCTGCGCGAAAAGGGCGTAGAAGGTATATTGCAGCGCTTTGATGAAGAGCATTTGCGATTGTTCACCTTCAACATGGATACGCCCCATGAAATCGTGAACCTGCGCGCGGTCGCGCTGGGTCGCAGTCTGGATCTGCCTGCGGCGGAACTGCCAAAGGGTGACGGAAACCCGGCTGCCGCCAAGATGCGTGATCACACGCTCTGGATGGATGGCAAGGAACAGGCCGCCGTCATTTACGACCGAGCAAAGTTGCGGCAGGGCGATGTCATCCCTGGCCCAGCGATCGTCGTCGAAATGGATTCGACCACGCTTATCGAAACCGGCTGCGTCGCGACTGTCGATGCCGTTGGCAACATCCTGATCAATCTGGCTTAAGGAGCACCGCGATGCCTGCAACCATTGTGGAAACCAATCCCACGCCTTTCAAAAAGATCGATATCGATCCGGTAACGCTCGACATCATCGAAAACGCCTTGCGCAACGCGCGTATCGAGATGGACGCGACGCTGGTGCGGACCGCCATGTCGCCGGGTATCCGGGAACAGGGCGATGCCTTTCCGCTGATCGCCGACCATAGTGGTAAGATGATCGTCGGTCAGTTCGGCAGCTTTATCGACGGCTTCCTGCGCGGCTTTGACGGTACGTTGGAAGATGGCGACATGATCTTCCTGTCGGACCCCTATAGCTGCGAAGGCGCGATTAGCCATTCGAACGATTGGCTGGTGCTGTTGCCGGTGTTCAAGGACGGGCGCCTGCTCGCTTATACTGCCATGTTCGGCCACCAGTCAGACATTGGCGGCAAGGTTGTAGGCTCGATGCCGATCAACGCGCGTTCGATTTTCGAGGAAGGCGTGCGTATCCCGCCGGTGAAAATCTGGCGCAAGGGCGAATATAATGACGATCTGATGAAGCTTGTCATGCACCAGACGAGGAAGCCGGACTGGTGCCAGGCCGACCTTAACGCGCTGATCGCATCCTGTCGGGTTGCTGCGCGCCGCGTGGTCGAGATGGCCGAACGTTTCGGTGACGATGTCTATGTCTCGGCAACCCAGGAACTGCTCGCGCGCAACCACCGTGCGATGAAGGCACTGATCGGCATGGCTGTGGCCGAAGAGCCTGTCAGTTTTGAAGATTATATCTGCGACGATGGCATGGGCTATGGCCCTTACAAGATCAAATGCACCATGCGCCGTGAAGGCGAAAAGGTGGTCCTTGATTTCGCCGGCACCGACCCACAGTCGGCCGCGTCGATCAACTTCTATCTCAACGAGAACATGTTTAAGATGTTCTTCGGCATCTACATGATCATGGTCTTCGATCCGCAGATCCTGTTCAATGACGGCTTCTATGATTTGATCGATGTCCGCATCCCCGAAGGATCGCTGCTGAAGCCGAAATTCCCTGCCGCGCTATCGGGTCGTACCCATGCGCTGGGCCGGATTTTCGACATATTGGGTGGTTTGCTTGGCCAAAAGACGCCGGAATTCCTGAACGCCGCAGGCTTCAGCTCCAGCCCCCATTTGTTCTATTCGGGTAATGATCAGCGCGCGGGCAAGGGCGGCGAATGGTTCCAACTGTTCCAGATCGGCTTCGGCGGCATTCCGGGCCGGCCGCTGGGAGACGGACCTGATGGCCACTCGCTCTGGCCGGGTTTCACCAATGTGCCCAACGAGTTTCTCGAACGCTATTTCCCGCTGCTGATCGAACGGTATGAAACCGAACCCGATAGCGGCGGTGCTGGCCTGCACCGCGGCGGCAACGGCATTCACATGACCTACCGATTCCTTAGCCCGGGAACAATCTCGATCCATGATGATCGCTGGTTCGTGCCGCCATGGGGCGTCAATGGGGGGCATCCGGGGATGCGTGCGAAGAAGCTGCTCGAAAAGGCTGATGGCAGTGTCGAGATCATCGGCAACAAGGTGGAGGATGTGCATGTCGAGAAAGACGACCAGTTGCATTTCATCACCTGGGGCGGCGGCGGCTGGGGCGACCCGCTCGAACGCGACCCTGCACTTGTCGGCAAGGAAATCGTTCAGGGGCTTGTTACTGCCAAAGGTGCACTCGACTATGGCGTCATCGCGAACGACAATGGCGAGATTGACGCAGTTGCCACAGAGAAACTGCGCGCAGAGATGCGCAGCAGGCGGGGTGAACTGAAATTGTTCGACTATGGCCCCTCGATTGACGATTTACGCGCCAATTGTGCCGACGAAACCGGCCTGCCCGCGCCGACGCAGCCGGTGTGGACGACGCTGCAGGCTGCCGAATAATGACAAGTGCAGGTGCGCTTTCTGACATAAAGGTCGTTGAACTCGGCCAGCTTCTCGCTGGTCCGTTCTGCGGCCAGTTGCTCGGCGATATGGGTGCGGACGTCATTAAGGTCGAACCCCCCGGTGAGGGCGATCCAATGCGTTTGTGGGGCCAGGGTGCCGAGAAGGTGCAATGGGAAGTGATCGCGCGTAATAAGCGTTCGGTTTCCGCCAATCTGCGGGTTCCCGAAGGCCAGGCGCTTGTCCGCAGCCTTATTGCCAAGGCTGATGTTCTGATCGAGAATTTCAAGCCTGGCACGATGGAAAAATGGGGACTTGGTCCCGATGTCCTTCATGCGGACAATCCAGGCCTGATCATCGCGCGCATGTCCGGCTATGGCCAAACCGGCCCTTATAGTGACCGGGCTGGCTTTGGCGGCATTGGTGAGGCGATGGGTGGCTGGCGCTATATTGTGGGCGAGCCGGACCGGCCGCCCAGCCGCATGGGTGTATCGATCGGAGACACGCTGACAGCGACCTATGGTTGCATCGGCGTGCTTTCGGCGCTTCATGTGCGGAAAAACACTGGCAAGGGGCAGGTAGTCGATGCGGCCTTGTATGAAAGCGTGCTGCAGGTGATGGAAGGGCTGGTTCCCGAATATGACCGCACCGGCTTTATCCGCGAAAGGTCGGGTTCGATCCTAACCGGCATTGCGCCTTCGAACGTCTATATCTGCAAGGACGGCGAATATATGATCGGGGCGAATAAGGATTCGCTTTGGCAGCGGCTCGCCGAGGCGATGGGTCTACCTGAGCTTGGCACCGACCCGCGCTATGCCACCCATCTCGCGCGCGGCGAAAACCAGTTGGAACTCGATGAACGGATCAACGCCTGGACGAAGACGCTGACTGTTGATGAGGTTGACGCGTTGATGACGCACTATTCGATCCCCGCCGGCCGTGTGTATCGCGCACCAGAGATGCTCGCTGACCCGCACTTCAAGGCCCGCGAGGCGATCATCGAGGTTGAGACAGAGCGTTTCGGCAAGTTGAAGATGCAGAATGCATTTCCCAAGCTGTCGGAAACGCCCAGTGGCGTGCGCCGTCCGGCACCCTCGGTCGTCGGGCAGCATAATGCTGAGGTTTACGGCGAATATCTTGGGCTAAGCGAAGCTGACCTTGCCGAACTGGCCGCGGCAGGTTCGATCTGATGCCTGCTGACGATCTCAACGCTAACTATGTCGGCGCCTTTGACGGGCATTTGCCCTTTGGTGCGCGGCCGGCGTTGCTGATCGTCGATTATGTGATGGCCTATCTCGACGCGTCCTCGCCGCTTTATGCCGGCGTCGAGGGTGCATTGGCGAGCAGCGAACGGTTGCTCGCGGCCGCGCGCGGAGCGGCCATTCCAGTGTTTTTTACCAATGTCGTCTATGAACCTGGCGGTGCCAATGGGGGTCTATTTTACCAGAAAATCCCTGCTCTTCGAGTGTTCGATGCCGGTTCACCGCTTGGCGCTTTCCCTCCAAGTCTTGAACCAATCGCGGGCGAAACGGTGATATCAAAACAATATGCCTCGGCCTTTTTTGGAACGTCCCTTGCCGTTCTGCTGGAGGCCAAAGGCGTCGATACGCTTTTGATTGCCGGACTTTCCACCTCGGGATGCGTGCGGGCATCGGCGCTTGATGCGTTGCAAAGCGGTTTTGCACCTTTTGTTGTGCGCGATGCCTGCGGTGATCGTCACCCTGCCCCGCATGAGGCCAATCTGTTCGACCTGCAGGCCAAATATGCCGAAGTGATATCTGAAAGCGATGCAATTGATCGTATGCGCGCTTGCGCCTAGATAGCGGCATATGAAATCATCTGTTGCCCCCAAAACTGCTGCTGCTGCCGATCGTGCGGAACTTGTCCGCATGCTGGAAACGATCGACGCGCGGCTGCGCTGGCTTTCCTCTTGGATCATCCACAACGCCAATCATATCCGCGAAAGCCGCGACGGGCTGAAGGTCGGCGGACATCAGGCAAGCTGCGCCTCGATGACGGCGATCATGTCGGCGCTTTATTTCCATGCGCTCCGCCCGCAAGACAAGGTAGCGGTAAAGCCACACGCGGGGCCGGTGTTGCATGCGATCCACTATCTGCTCGGCAATCAAAGCCTCGAACAATTGCAGACATTTCGCGCCATGGGCGGCGCCCAAAGCTATCCTAGCCGGACCAAAGACCGCATTCCGGTCGATTTTTCAACCGGCTCGGTCGGTCTTGGTGTGGCGATTACTGCTTTTTCCAGTCTGGTGCAGGATTATCTGATCGCGCACGGCCAGATGAATGAAGGTGACGCCGGGCGGATGATCGCACTGATGGGCGACGCTGAACTTGATGAAGGCAATATCTACGAATGCCTGATCGAGGGGTATAAGCACGACATCCGCAACTGCTGGTGGATTGTCGACTATAATCGCCAGTCGCTAGACAGCACGACGGCGGATCGCATGTTCCGCCGTTTCGACGATATCTTTGAAACCTGCGGCTGGCGCGTGCTGACGCTGAAGCATGGAAAATTGCAGCGGGAAGTCTTTCAGCGGCCGGGCGGCAAGGCGATCGAGCAATGGATCGACGATTGCCCTAATGCCGAATATGCGGCGCTGACCTATCAAGGTGGTGCGGCATGGCGCGCGCGGCTGACGGCGGACCTGTCGGGCAACCGTTCGGCACTGAAACTGATCGCGAGCTTTGACGATGACCAGCTGTCGGCACTGATGCTCAACCTTGGCGGCCATTGTATCGAAACGCTGCTCGACGCTTTTGCCGAGGCAGATGACGAGCGGCCTACCATGTTCATTGCCTACACGGTCAAAGGCTATGGGCTGCCCTTTCAGGGGCATAAGGACAATCATGCCGGCCTGATGAACCCAACACAGATCGCCGCGCTCCGCACCAGCCTGGGGATCAATGAGGGCGAGGAATGGGCACCCTTTGCCGGCATGGGGGCCAATAGCGCAGCGGCGGTGCAGGCCTTTATCGAGCCGCGCCGGCCTGCAATCATTCCGCAGCGACCAGTGCCCGGACCGATAACCGTACCAAAGCGCTTTCCGGTTCCGGACGGCAAAGAACAATCTACCCAGGCGGCCTTCGGACGCATCCTTCTTGATCTTGCCAAATCGGGCGACCCGTTTGCTGATCGCATCGTTACCACATCCCCTGACGTTACGGTTTCGACCAATTTGGGTGCCTTTGTGAACCAGCGCGGGCTTTTCCGGCGGCAGGAACTGAAGGATATTTTTGCCGGTTACAAAATCCCCAGCCCGCAAAAATGGGAAGGACATGAGGCGGGCCAGCACATCGAGCTGGGCATCGCCGAGAACAACCTGTTTCTCATGCTCGCCGCGTTAGGCTTGTCCGCGCCATTGTTTGGGCAGCGGCTTTTGCCCGTCGGCACGGTTTATGATCCCTTCATTTCGCGCGGCCTCGATGCGTTGAACTATGCCTGCTATCAGGACGCGCGCTTCCTGCTGGTGGCAACGCCCTCCGGCCTGACGTTGGGCCCTGAGGGCGGCGCACACCAGTCGATCAACACCCCGCTGATCGGGATGGGGCAACCGGGCCTGGATTATTTCGAACCCGCCTTTGCCGATGAACTTGCGCTGTTCATGCAGCGCGCCTTTGCACGGATCGATGCCCCTGATGGCGGGTCGACCTATTTGCGGCTCACGACCCGCGCGATTGAGCAGGTTGAGCGCACCGATGATAGTTGGGAGGCTGATGCGCTTAAGGGCGGATATTGGCTGCGCCACCCTGCGCCTGGCGCGAACGCTGCAATTGCTTTTACTGGCGCGCTTGCGCCGGAAGTGCTGACCGCATGGGATGAACTGCGCGAGGATATTTCCGGCCTCGGCCTCCTCAACATTACCTCACCCGATTTGCTGCATCGCGATTGGTCTGCTGCTGCTGCAAGTCGCTGGCAGAATGGCGAACGCCAACCTGCGCATATCGAAAAGCTACTGGCACCGCTGTCATCGTCGGCCGTAATCGTCACCGCGATTGACGGATCGCCCGGGGCGTTGAGCTGGATCGGCGCAGTGCGCGGGCATCGGGTCAGCGGGTTGGGCCTCGACCGTTTCGGACAAACCGGTGATCTTCCGGATCTCTACAGCGCCTACCGGCTCGATAGCGATGCGATGATCGATGCAATGGCGGGCCTGTTCCTCGATTGATGGGGCAACGCGCTCGCACCGGCTTGACGATGGGTGCCGCTGCGCTAGCGTAGGCGATATGAAAAAACCTGTTCTGATCGCCGCGCTTGCCGCCTCACTTCCGTTTGCCACGCCGCTTTGGGCGCAAAGCCCGCCAACTGTCAGTGCACCAGCAGCTGACTTTGCGGTTCTGGATGCAGCCTTTGCCAAATGGATGGAGGAATCGCACGTCCCTGGTCTTGTCTGGGGCGTCGTGAAGGATGGCAAGCTTGTCCACGTAAAGGCATTGGGCGTGCAGGAACTTGATGGCCGCACCCCCGTTACGCCCGCCACCGCGTTCCGTATCGCGTCGATGACCAAGGCCTTTACCGGCTATTCGATCTTGCGGCTGCGGGACGAAGGCAAACTGCGGCTTGACGATCCGGTGAGCAAATATGTGGCCGAAACAAAAGGCTGGGCCGATGCAATCACCGTCGGCGATCTGCTCCACCACACCGCGGGCTTTGTTACTGATGATCCATGGGGCGACCGGCAGCAGCCTTTGCCCGAGGCTGAATTCACCAAGATGCTGAAAGCGGGCGTGCCGTTCACTGCCGCGCCCGATACGCGTTATGAATATTCCAATTTCGGCTATGCCCTGCTCGGCCGGATCGTCACCAATGCCTCTGGGCAGGATTATGCCGAACGCGTCGGTGCGACCGTTTTGAAACCGCTCGGCATGGCCGCGACGCGGTATGAGGTTCGCGATGTGCCGCAGGGCCGGTTGGCTAAGGGATATCGGTGGGAAAATGATGCATGGTCGCTTGAGCCGACCATGGCCCATGGTGCCTTTGGCGCGATGGGCGGATTGGTAACCACGGGCGAAGATTATGCTCGCTGGATCGGCTATCTGCTGTCGGCTTGGCCTGCGATCGACAAAGAGGCGCAATCGGCGAAGACGATACGCGCGATGCAATATGGTGGCGGTCTCCTTCATAGCCGGCGGCGCCCGGGTGCAGAAGGCGATAGCTGCCGCTTGTCGGCTATTTACGGTGCGGGGCTAGTGGCGGCCAGCGATTGTACACTGGGCAATGTGCTGTTCCATGGCGGCGGTTTCCCGGGTTATGGCAGCCACATGCTGCTGGTGCCCGATGCGGGCCTAGGCGTCTTTGCACTCTCCAACCGCACCTATGCCGGGCCAAGCGGGCCCGTTTGGGATGCCGCGACTGCATTGTTCAAATCCGGCTTTGCCAGCCCGCGCGCATTGCCGATATCCGATCATCTGCGTACCGCCTATGCCACCGCGCGGCGGATCTGGCAGGCCGGCGGCGTCGAGGGTGAAAGTAGAAATCTGGCGATGAATTTTGCAATGGACCGTAGCGACGCCAATTGGCGCCGTATACTCGCCGAGGCTGCCGCGAAAAGCGGGACGTGCGACCTTGACGCCGCGATCGTGCCGACCGGCCGCCTGTCGGGTCGGTTCAGCTGGAACTGCGCCAACGGAAAGATCGAGGGTAGCCTGCTGCTCGCTCCTACCGCTGACCCACAAATCCAGTCGCTCGCATTTCAATCAGTGGCAAAACCCTGATGCCTGTCTATCGACTTGGACGGCAAGCATCGGCATAGGGGCCGCGATGACAAACGACATCCTCACTCGAATCGATGGGCATGCTGGCGTAATCAGCCTTAACCGCCCCGCAGCCATCCACGCGCTGACGCTCGATATGGTGCACGCTATGACGGCCGCACTGCAAGCCTGGAAAACAGACTCGGCGGTGCAATGCGTTATTATCGATCATGCCGAAGGTCGGGGGTTTTGCGCGGGCGGCGACATCGCTTTCCTGCGCAACTCGGCGCTGAATGACAATGGCGTTTCGGGTCTGCGCTTCTTTCATGACGAATATCAGCTTAATCACCTGCTCTATACCTATCCCAAGCCGGTGGTCGCATTCATGGACGGGATCACCATGGGCGGCGGTGTCGGCATCAGCCAGCCGGCGCATTTCCGCGTGGCGACATCGAACACCCGTTTCGCCATGCCCGAAACCGGAATCGGCCTGTTTCCTGATGTTGGCGGCGGCTGGTACCTTTCGCGGCTTGAAGGGCGTGTGGGTCAATTCCTTGCGCTGACTGGTGCACGGATCGACGGTGCGGAATGCCTCGCGCTTGGCCTGGCGACCCATTATCTCGCTTCCGAAGCGCTGGCCGAGGCTAAGGCGCGCATCGCGACTGAGGATGTGGAACGGATTGACGGCATATTGGGGACGCTTGCCGACACAGCGCCCGATGCACGCATTCTTGGCAATATCTTTGATATCAACCGCCATTTCGCGTCTGACCGCTATGAGGATATCCTCGCCAGCCTTGACGGCGATGATAGCGCTTGGGCTGTGAAGGAACTCGCCACGTTGCGAACCAAAAGCCCGCAGACCTGCAAAGTTGCGCTTCGCCAACTGCATGAGAGCGCCGCGCTTTCGGATTTTGCCGACAATATGGCGATGGAATATCGCATCGCTTCCCGTGTGCTTATCCGCCCCGATTTTGCTGAAGGCGTGCGCGCGGTGATCGTCGACAAGGACAATCAGCCCAAATGGGATCCGGCCAGCGCCGAAGCCGTGAGCGTAGCCTTGATCGACGAGATCTTTGCGCCGCTTCCCACCGATGAAGAATGGAAACCGCTATGACTTATGAAACGCTGCTTGTGGAAACGCGCGGTGCCGTGACGCTGATCACATTGAACCGGCCGCAAGCGCTGAACGCTCTCAACAGCCAGGTGCTCACCGACCTGATTGCTGCCTTTGCCGCCTTTGATGCCGATGAAAGCCAACGTTGCGCCGTGCTGACCGGCAGCGAAAAGGCCTTTGCTGCGGGTGCGGATATCAAGGAAATGGCGTCGCGTAGCTTTGCCGACATGTATGGCGGCAATTTCTTCGCAGGCTATGACCGCGTCACTGCCACGCGTAAGCCGATGATTGCCGCGGTGGCGGGATACGCCTTGGGCGGTGGCTGCGAACTTGCGATGATGGCCGACATCATCATCGCTGCGGACAATGCGAAATTCGGTCAGCCTGAAATCAAGCTGGCGGTGACGCCGGGCATGGGCGGATCGCAGCGGTTGACGCGCGCGATCGGCAAGGCAAAGGCGATGGAAATGTGCCTTACAGGTCGCAACATGGATGCGGCAGAGGCCGAACGCTCCGGCCTCGTCGCCAAGGTTGTGCCGCTCGCCGATCTGCAGGCAGAGGCGTTGAAGATGGCAGAGACGATCGCGGGCATGGCTCCGCTCGCCGCAATTGCCGTCAAGGAAATGGTCAGCGCCGCTTATGAAACGACGTTGCAGCAAGGCGTTGTTTTCGAACGGCGGCTGTTCCACGGCCTGTTCGGTAGCGCCGACCAGAAGGAAGGCATGGCCGCCTTTGTCGAAAAAAGGCCTGGCAACTGGACAGGGAAATAAAGGCAAGGGCGAACCGCGCGGGGCTTGTCTTGCGCCCCGCACCTTGGTAAGCGCCCGCCAACGCCGCTTTAGCTCAGTCGGTAGAGCACATCATTCGTAATGATGGGGTCACGTGTTCGAGTCACGTAAGCGGCACCATACAGTCCTTTATCCGGCTGATCTCCAACGATAAACGCCGCAAACTGGGCCCGAAAGGGCGCAGTTTTTGGCGGTTTTGACGCGTTGGATGTTGCGCTGGAGACAGCTTCTATTTGCCGCCTTGGCGCATCCAGAATGGCACCAGTCTCCAGTGGCGGTTTTTCGGCTGCTTTTTGACATCGATAAATTGGAGATGTTAGCGCGAGATTCGCCTCTCTCGCGCTTTGTTGAGTTAGCTCATTTCGAACAAAGTTCGCTGCTCAGCCCAAGAGGCCGACATCGCCATGGTGCGCAGCTTAGTTGTGGTCAGCGAGCTTGGCTGCTTGCCTGCAAGTACCGCCGTGACAATGTCCGGGGCGAGGCAGGATAGCTCGATGAGCTTTGTGAGATGATTGCTAGACGTGCCTTGCTGTTTGGCGAGATCAGTCAGCGACGTATCGGAGTGGGCAAGTATGAGCTTGCGGGCTGCATGAGCCTCGGCGAGCAGGGTGATCAGCTTGGTGTCGCGCTGTCTTTGTGGAGATGAAGCCACCGGACATGCTTGTTTGACCGGCGCCGTCGGAGGCGGGCCATCACCTTCAATGACCAATCGGATCTGCCGGCCATGCCGCAGGCGGTTGGCAGCGACACTCAGGATGATGGGCGCTGATTGCGGATTGGCTGGAATGCTAAAAACTTGCGCAAGACCGCCTTGCGATAGCGTAAGCTCTACCCGGTCTTCATGGAGCACAGCCTGTGCGAGTATCTGGGTGATGATCTGATGCTTGGCCTGCACAGAGCCACTGCGTAGCGTGGCTGCGGTTACACTTACACCTGCCTTTGCGAGCGCCTGCTGCAAGGTGTGGGCATCAATGTCGCTGGGAGTGAGCGCGGCTATGTTGCTGGGTACCGAGAAGTAGGCAGCTAGCCTTTGGGTGACGATCTGCTCCAGATCATGTGCTGAGATCCTATAGGCAGGCTGATCTTTGTACAGGTCAGGCCGGGTCACATAATAGCGATAGCGTAATCTCTTGGTTTGGCCTTTGCTAACGGGCGTACCATTGCCTTGGCCCTTGGTTGTGCCCTTACCGGTCTCCTGAGCTTTGCCCCGACCCTTATCCTTACTTGCATGGCTCGGTGTCATGGCCCGACCTTCACTATCGATGAGGATGCCTGTCAGCAGACTGGGCTGCTGTCCTTTAAGCCTGCGTGATGAGCCTGCCGTATTGGCTTTGAGCTTGTCCTGAACCGCCTGCCAGATATCGTCAGTGACGATCGCATCATGCTCGCCTGGATAGACATCATGTTTGTGGGCGATGTTGCCCTGATAAATGGGGTTGGCAAGCAAGTGATAGAGCATGCCGCGCCGGAAAATGCCGCCACCGCGCTGGGAACCATTGGCCCCAAGTTTAACCTTGGTCTTATATCCCTTGGCATTGAGATCATCGACAAGCTCTACAACTGAACCCAGTTCCAGATAGCGGGCATAGATATGCCGGACGAGATCGGCTTCCGTCTCATTGATCACAAGCCTCCGGTCTTTGACATCATAGCCTAAAGGAAGTGGCCCACCCATCCATAGCCCTTTGCGCTTGGAGGCAGCGATCTTGTCCCGGATCCGCTCGCCGGTCACTTCACGTTCGAACTGGGCAAAGGAGAGGAGCATGTTGAGGGTAAGCCTGCCCATGCTGGTTGTGGTGTTGAACGCCTGTGTGATCGACACAAAGCTTGCCTTGGCCATATCCAAGACATCAACGATTTTGGCAAAGTCAGACAGGCTGCGGGTGAGCCTGTCGATCTTATATACAAGGATGATATCGACCCTGCCATCTGCCACATCCTCAAGCAGACGCTTAAGGCCAGGGCGTTCCATATTGCCCCCTGAATAGCCGCCATCATCATAACGGTCTGGCAAGAGATGCCAGCCTTCATGCTTCTGGCTCAATGCATAAGCAGCACAGGCCTCATATTGGGCATCAAGGCTGTTAAACTCCTGTTCGAGCCCATCCTCTGTCGATTTACGAGTATAGACCGCGCAGCGCTTGAAACTCTCAGCCACGGCCTGCAATCCCGAAGAACCTAGGGCCTGACCAGCGCGTACCGGTGACGGTTCGCGCAATCTCGCTCAAGGAGCGATAACGCACATCATTCCAGACAAAGCCATCACCCACCACATCGACGCTGATCGTACGGCCGTTCCACTCACGCACAAGGCGGGTGCCTGTTGCAAGTGTCACTTGGCGTAAAGGGGAGGGTGGCCTGTGCAGCGACGCGGTTGGTGCAGATGACGCTGCAGATGGGCACTTCATAACCTCACGGGCAGCCGCATCCAGCTTGCGCATGTCTGAAGCTGGCAGCCCTCCGTAGACCCGTTCCTGCACCAACTGTGCGAGCAGGCGCTGGAGTAGGGGCAGGGGTAGCCGGGGTGCTTCGCCAAAACCGAGAGCATGCCACTGCTCCAACAGATCAGGCAGAGATAAGTTAGCAATGGCATCCAGTTCCGCTGCAAGCATCACATCCGCATCCCTCACCGTATCATCTCCAGATGATAGCGGCTGATACCGGACGCCTTTGAACGCAGCAGTTTGTAGCGGCGGTGTGTCCGTAAAGCTGTGAGGAAGGCCCTACACGTACAGGCCTTCCAGCCTGTGGCCTGCATGACTTCAGCGAGGCTCGCGCCATCTTCTGTCATGAGCATGGCCCGCACCATAGCGGCTTTGCCCTGTGTACTTTGTTCAGGATTGTAAAACAGTCTATCCAATGGGTGGTCTCCATTGCAGCAGCACTATGCCGCTGCACCACCCAAAGCCCTGCAAGCAATGCCTGCAGGGGCAATTAGCGCTCATTCCCAAGCGCATGCGAATCGCGCGGGTCCACTCGCTCCAGTCGCACCAGAAGTCGAGTGCTATATGCAGGCGTACCCCAAAAAGCTCCTGCTCGACTGCAATAGCCGGTCATGGCTTCATCTAAGTCATGACCACGCAAGACAGACAGGATGAGGTTGGAGCGACCCTCGCGCAGATCGCAATGATCGCAGAAGAGGTGAATGTGCTCGCACTGGAAGGTTCGGGTGCAAGTGTCGCCCAGGCTGAGCAGTTGGCATGCGTGGCTGAGGTTAAACTGCGGGGGAGAGAAGTGTTGGGGCTTTGTAAAAGCATTAGTGAGCCGCCTACCAAGAGCTATCAGTCATCATGGTCTGTTCCGCGGTACTAAGAGTTCGAATCCCTTCTGCGGCCCTGTCAGAGCAAATGCACCGGCTAGGCGCAGGGGTCGAGGGCTGCTAGCTGCGCAGAATGCCGAGACCGAAGAGGCCCGCCAATCCCTTCCGCTATTTCAACTCATCATCTGAGGTGATCCGCCTCGTGGTGATGATGTACGTCCGGTTTCCGCTGTCGCTGCGGAACGTCGAGGACCTGCTGTTCGAGCGGGGAATAGACATCTGCCATGAGACGGTGCGCTTCGGGTGGAACCGCTTTGGCCCAATGTTCGCTGCCGATATCCGCCGGCAGCGGGTCTCACGAATGAAGGGCTTTCGCCACTGGAACTGGCACCTCGACGAGATGTACGTGAAGATTGGCGGAGAGATGCACTACCTGTGGCGCGCGGTCGATCAGGAAGGTGAGATCCTCGACAGTTACGTCACAAAGACCAGAGATAAGAAAGCTGCGCTGGCATTCATAAAGAAGGCGCTGAAGCGGCACGGTTGCGTCGAGACAATTACCACCGACGGCCTGCGGTCCTACGGCGCAGCGATGGACGAGTTGGGCAATCGGGAGAAGCAGGAGATCGGCCGCTGGGCCAACAACAGGGTTGAGAACAGCCACCTCCCCTTCAGGCGACGAGAGCGTGCGATGCTCAGATTTCGGCAGATGAAGTCGCTACAGAAGTTCGCCTCCGTCCACGCCTCACTGCACAACCACTTTGCCTCAGACCGCCACCTCGTTGACCGAAAGACCTACAAGCTCCATCGCTCAGCCGCCTTGGCTGAGTGGCATTCTCTCGCTGCCTGAGGCGCAGCGGCCACTTGCCTTGCCCTTGTTCAGTGGAGACCGGTTAGCGTTAGACTGACAGCACCGACCCGCTGCCAAAAGGCGGTCAGGAAGGCTCCCTAATCCTCAGCATCGACAGGGCGGCAAGCGCCATCACGATCGCTGCAAAGGCCATTGTCCAGATCGGTTCGGTCGGGAAGAAATGCTTCAGGATCGTTCCCATTACTGTCGCTACCAGCAGTTGCGGGACAACGATAAACACGTTGAAAAGACCCATGAAGATGCCCAGCTTGTGTTGCGGAAGGCTTGAGGCCAGAATCGCATAGGGCATGGCTAGGATCGACGCCCAAGCGATTCCGATGCCAATTTCTGCAGCCAAGAGCCATTGCGGATCGCGGATGAACAGAAATGCTGCAAACCCCGCAGCTCCTGCCAACAGGCAGACCATATGGGTACGGACCTTGCCGATCCTTTCTGCGAGTCGCGGCAACAGGAAAAGCGCTGCAAGTGTGGCCACACCATTATAGGCCGCAAAAAGAATGCCCACCCAATTGCCGCCGTCGTTGTAAGCGGTAGAGTTGGGATCAGCTGAGCCGAAGCTATATTGGGCGACAACGGGGGTGGTAAAAATCCACATGATGAACAACGCCGACCAACTGAAAAATTGTGCAACCGCCAGTTTTTTCATTATTTCAGGCATGCTCGAAAAATCGCCGACGATATGGCTGAGCATGTTGTTCGTCCGTCCGGCCTTTGCGAGCTGGATTGCAGTAATGCTTGCAAGGCCGTAGCCCGCCATCAGTGCCCCTAGCAGGTAGATCTCCTTTTCGAGGTCAGCGATCGCCACCAAGCTCGCTACGAGTACGCCTGTACCAATCCAGATCAGCGAAGATGTGACAGCGCGGCCAGAGAGCGCATCGACTGACGTTGCATCATCCACTTCATCACCATGGTTGAAACCGCGCATCTGTTCGGGTGAATACTCTGTTGTCATCACCACGGTCCACATGACTGAGATGAAGTAGACAGCGCCGCCAAACCAGAAGCTATACTTTACAGTATCTGGAATGCTGCCTTTTGAAACTTCGTTTGCAACACCGAGATGATCGAGAACCCAGGGGAATACTGATCCTACCACGGCGCCGGCGCCGATAAAGGCGGTTTGCAGTGCATAGCCCTTGGTATGCTGATCTTTGCGCAGCATATCGCCAACAAATGCACGGAACGGCTCCATGGAGACGTTGATTGACGCATCGAGAACCCAGAGCATAATGGCCGCGAACCATAGAGCCGGAGCAAGGGGCATAACGATGAGGGCCAGCGAAGCCATGATTGCACCAGCAAGGAAGTAGGGGCGCCTCCTCCCGAGTCGACCCAGCCATGTTCGATCGCTCATATGACCGATGATCGGCTGCACAAGCAGGCCGGTAAGCGGGGCTGCGACCCACAACGCAGTCAGGTTATCGAGGCTCTCACCAAGCAACTGGAAGATACGCGACATATTGGCATTCTGGAGGGCAAAGCCGATCTGGATGCCGAAAAAGCCAAACGAAATATTCCATAGGCCCCAAAAGCCCTGCCGCGGCTTTTCCATTATTCTCTCCCCAGAAATTTTTACGCAGTCTGGCAGTGAAACCGGGATGCGACAACGGCTGTTGGGGCGGTCGGGCTACGTATACGTATACGATCGGCTTGATGGCGGCGCATTACCGCGCGCCGCACGACTTCCTTACGACTAGTTTCGCAGGCAGCTTTTCGGTTGGTGCGTCGGCGCCTTCGATAAGTTTCAGCAACGCATCGATCAACATCTCGCCTGCACGGCGATAATCCTGCTGCACAGTTGTCAGCGGTGGATGGGCTAGCGCGGCAGCCGGGATATCATCAAAACCGATAATGGCGACATCGCCCGGCACGCTAAGGCCCGCCTCCTGCAATGCGCGCATTGCACCGATTGCAATCAGGTCGCTCGCAGCAAAAATTGCGTCGAAAGCGGCACCCCCGGAAATCAGGTGTCGGGCAGCGTGATATCCCGACTGCTCGGTGCTGATTGCATCGTGCTGAAGTGCAAGGGTGCTTGCCAATCCGGCTGCGTCGATCGCCGATTGAGCGCCGAGGAAGCGGTCTCGAAATTCGGGTGCGTGGCTTGTTGCTTGGCCCAGGAAGGCAATACGTCGCCGACCTTGCGCGATCAGATGTTCCGCCGCCATCCGTCCGCCGTCGAAATTGTCGCACCCGATTGTTACGCCCAGTTGATCCGCGCCGACAAAACCCCAGCGCACGTAATGCGTGCCTTGCTCGATCAGCTGTTCCAGCTTGGGCCGATAGGTCGAATAGTCACCATAGCCCAGCAGGATGATGCCATCGGCTTTGCGGCTGTCTTCATAATCGACATGCCAGTTTGCCGAAAGCTGCTGGAACGAGATCAGAAGATCCTGATTCCTCTCGGCCGCACGCCGCGTAATGAATGCCAGCATCGACAGGAAAAACGGATTGATGCCCGTTTCGTCAGCTGTCGGGTCTTCGAAAAAGAGAAGCGCCAGCGTATTCGACCTCTGCGTGCGCAGGCTCGAAGCGTTTTTGTCGACCTTATAATTTAGCTGCTGGGCGATCGCTTCGATGCGTTTTCTTGTTTGCTCGGATACCGACGGGCTGCCGCGTAACGCGCGCGATACGGTGGGCTGCGAAACACCAGCCAGTTGAGCGATGTCGAACGATGTACGTTTGGGTGGCGGCATAGCTGCTAGCTGCTCTCCTCAATATCAAACATAGAGCGGCACTAAGACTTTCGCAACGCCGGGCGCAGCATTCTTGAATACGTATGTGAATAGCTGTCCATCGGGCAAGCCCGCGTAGTATTGATTGCGAACTGGCCAAAAAGGGAGGCCATGCTTTGAATTTTAGATGGCAGGCCGGCAACGAACGGGCTGCAAGTGAGGGGATATAGGATGTCTGCTTCGTGGAAAACGAACGAACTACGCACGCGTCTGGTGCAAACCACCAGTGCAACCGCGGTCGCGCTTGCTGTTTTTGTAGCAATGCCGGATGCCGCTTACGCGCAAGATGCTGCTGCGCAGGATGAGGACGAGGAGATCATTGTCTCTGGCTTCCGCGCAAGCCTTGAAAGTGCGGTTGGTGAAAAGAAAAATGCCGAACAGATCCTTGAATCGGTTTCGGCTGAAGACATCGGCAAGTTGCCCGATGCGTCGATTGGCGAGTCGATTGCTCGCCTTCCAGGCGTGACCTCGCAGCGCCTCAGTGGCCGCGCTAACGTCATCGCCATTCGCGGCTTTGGCCCCGATTTTTCGCAAACGCTTCTCAATGGTCGTGAACAGACCTCGACTGGCGATAACCGTGCGGTCGAGTTTGACCAATATCCGTCAGAAGTCGTTAATCAGGTCGTGGTCTACAAATCGCCGACGGCTTCGCTGATTGGACAGGGCCTTGTCGGCACCATCGATATTCGCACGATCCGTCCGCTTGAATACGGAAAGTCCGTAATCGCCGTCGGTGCGCGCGCATCTTACGCAGACCTCGGAAAGCTTAATGCCGGTTCGCAGGACCTTGGCTATCGCGCCAATGCTGCCTTCGTCGATCAGTTCAAGGACGACACTATCGGCATCTCGCTCGCTGCGTCTTACGTCGACGAGCCTTACCAGCTGCAAGAATTCAATGCTTGGGGCTATAATGGCGGCTTTGGTCCGGCACAAGTTATCAACGGTTCCAAATCCTATGTGACCTCGACCCAGCTGAAGCGTTTCGGCCTCAATGGTACGCTGCAGGTGCAGCCTGCGCCCGAATGGATGGTCACGCTCGATGGCTTCTACAGCCATTTTGATGATGACCAGATCAAGCGCGGTATCGAACTTCCGGTGGGCTGGTTTGGTACCACTTTCAACCCTGCAACCGCTACCGTCCAGGATGGCGTCTATGTTTCGGGCACCTTCAACAATGTGCAGGGCGTAGTCCGCAACGATGTGTTTAACCGCAAGGCCGACCTGTATTCGTTCGGTTTCAACACAAAATATGAAGGTGATGATGGCTGGAAAGCCAGCTTTGACATTGGTTACTCGAAGACTGATCGCAGCGAACTGAGCTTTGAGTCCTACGCGGGAACGGGCTTCAACTGGGACAATCCGTTTCAGACGGGGGACGAATTCGCCGCTGGCGACCGGACCGACTCGATCCGTTTCCAGACAGGACCGCGCGGAACCACCTTCCAGCCGACTTTGAATTACAGTGATCCTGCGCTGATCCGCTTGACCGATCCGCTGGGTTGGGGTGGCAGCCTCACGGTTCCGCAGGCTGGTTATTTCAACGATCGTCAGATCAAAGATGAGCTGACGCAGTTACGTGCCGATATTGAAAAGGAAGTCGGCGGTTTCTTGTCAGCCGTGAAGCTGGGCCTCAATTACACCAACCGTGACAAGAGCCTTAACCCGGATGAATATTTTATCCGTCTCAAAAATGGCGCGACAATCTTGCCGATTCCGTCAAGCCTGCTGCTGCGTCCGACCAATCTCTCCTATCTTGGCCTTGGCCCGATGGTTAGTTACGATCCGCGCTCGCTGATCAAGGATGGCACCTATGTGCTGCAGCCGAATTTGTCGAACGACATTCCCGCAAAGGCTTTCCAGGTCAGCGAAGACATCTTGACCGCTTATCTGCAGGCCGACATCGAACAGGAAGTCGGTTCGGCAACGCTGACGGGTAATGTGGGCGTTCAGGTGATCAACACGGATCAGGGGTCCAAGGGGCTTGCCTTCGCCGGTGGCCGTCAGGTCCCTGTGCAACTCGGCACTGATTATTGGGACGTGCTGCCCAGCCTCAACCTGTCGATGCGCTTTCTGAGCGATTTCGTGATCCGCTTTGCGGCTGCACGTGAAATCCAGCGTCCGCGCCTTGATGACCTGCGTGTTGCGATCGGCTATGGCCTCGACAATAATATCGCTGCCAGTCCGACGCGCACTGCCCCATTCATCAGCGGCGGAGGTGGCAACCCGTTGCTTGAGCCTTATCGTGCGACTGCGTTCGACTTGAACCTCGAAAAATACTTCGCTGATGGTCAGGGCGTCATTGCTGCGCAACTCTTCTACAAGAAGATAACGAACTATATCGACAAGACCCGCTTCGTATTCGATTATGCAGCCTTCCCGCTCCCGGCTGGTCCAACGCCGCCGTCGCGAATTGGCCTCCTTGAAGCGCCTTTCAACACAGGTGGAGGCAAGATGTATGGTGCGGAATTGTCGCTGACTCTTCCGTTCTCGGCTTTTGCTTCGGCACTTGAAGGCTTCGGTGTCACAGGTGGTGTTGGTTACACCAAGACGCGTGTTCGCGATGCCAATGATAATATTGCCCAAATTCCGGGCTATTCGAAGTGGGTCGCCAACGGCACTGCCTATTTCGAGAAGAACGGTTTCAATGCTCGTGGCAGCTTGCGTTATCGTTCAACTTTCCTTGGCGACTTCACTGGCTTTGGTGGTTCGCCGACGAGGCGTACCGCACTTGGCGAGACGATTGTGGACGCCCAGATCGGGTATGACTTCCAGGAAGGCAGTGCACTTTCCGGCTTGTCGCTATACCTGCAAGGTCAGAACCTGACCGATGAGCGTTTTGCCTCGATCGACGGCAACCGTCTGAAAGTCATCGACTATCAGATCTATGGTCGCCGTTACCTCGCAGGCTTTACTTACAAGTTCTAAGAGGTCTTGGGGTTCCCGTCTGGGTCGCGTAAAGGCGACGGGAGCCCCATTTTTAAGAAGCGGAAAAGCCAGCATGGCGGAGGCGGCAGTGCGGAATATCGTCATTGTCGGGGGAGGAACTGCGGGTTGGATGGCGGCCGCTCTACTCGCCCGTTTTCTCGACAAGCGTTATACTATCCATTTGGTTGAATCCGAAGAGATCGGAACCGTCGGGGTTGGTGAGGCAACCATTCCCATGCTCCGCTTTGTGAACCAGGCGCTTGGTTTTGATGAGCATGATTTTGTCCGTGCGACACAGGGCAGCTTCAAATTAGGAATCGAGTTTGATGGCTGGCTGAAGCCAGGTCACAAATATATCCATGCCTTTGGTGCGATTGGTCGGGGACTTGGCCTGACAGCCTTTCAGCATTTCTGGCTGCGGCGGCAGAAAGACGGAGACGGTCGCTCGCTTTGGAATTATTCGCCTTGCGCACTTGCAGCCTATGGCAACAGCTTTGGCCCAATCGAAGCTGCTCCAGGTTCACCGCCCAGCGGCTTTTCCTGGGCCTATCATTTCGACGCAGGTCTTTACGCAGCATATCTTCGTAAATTTGCCGAACAACAAGGCGTTTTGCGGACCGAGGGCAAGATTGTCCACGTGTGCCTTAACGGCGGAACCGGCAATATTGCTTCGGTCCGCTTGGATAATGACCGAGAAGTTGCTGGTGACTTTTTCCTTGATTGCACCGGTTTCCGGGCATTGTTGATCGGCGGGGTACTGCAGCGAGATTATGAGGACTGGTCGCACTGGCTGCGTTGTGACCGCGCTGTTGCCGTGCCCTGCGCTGGTGTCACGCCGATCCTGCCCTATACGCGCTCGACTGCACGTAAGGCGGGATGGCAATGGCGGATCCCGCTGCAGCACCGGATCGGGAACGGGCATGTCTATTGCAGCGCGCATCTGTCTGACGATGAAGCCGCCGGTACGTTGCTCGCCAATCTTGACGGTGAAGCATTGGCAGAACCACGCTTCCTTAAATTCAAAACCGGGATGCGGCAGGAAAGCTGGTACAAAAACTGCGTCGCTGTGGGTCTCGCCTCCGGGTTTATGGAGCCATTGGAATCGACGAGTATTCATCTTATCCAGACGGCCGTTGACCGCTTCCTCAAATTCCTCCCCGGCGAGGGATTATGTGACGCAGATATTGCGGAATATAATCGGCAGAACCGCTTTGAATGGGAAACGATCCGTGACTTCCTGATATTGCACTATCATCGAAACGAGCGCGATGAACCGTTTTGGAAGGAATGTGCGCAGATGCCCATTCCCGGACGATTGCAACGCAAGATCGAGTTGTTTGAGGCGAGTGGTCGGATCTTCCGCGAACATGAGGAATTGTTCACGGAGGTGGGCTGGCTGCAGGTGTTACTAGGGCAGGGCGTAACGCCGCGCGCCTACCATCCGCTGGCTGACAATCTGGATGCTGCACAATTTTTAGAGTTCATGGAACTTGCCGAAAAGGCTGCGAAGCTTGTAGCGGGCAAGGCTATTGCGCACGACGAATATCTTAACCGCTTTTGCAAGGCAGGGAGCTGACATGCTGAAAATTAAACCGGCAAAGGCTGCTATTGCTGCATTGCTGTCAGCATCGCTTTTGACCGTGCCGCTCGCCGCGCAAGGGTTTCGCGACCGATTGCCTGAAGACGAAGTGATTTACTTCGTCTTGCCTGACCGCTTTGCCAATGGAAATCCCAAAAACGATACCGGCGGTATCAAGGGTGATCGTATGAAGCACGGCTTCGATCCAACGCATAAGGGCTTCTATCATGGTGGCGACCTCAAGGGCTTGACGGGCAAGCTGGATTACCTTCAGTCACTTGGCATCACTGCGATCTGGTTTGCGCCGATTTTTAGGAATAAGCCGGTGCAAGGCGGGCCTGGGGAAGAGAGCGCAGGCTATCACGGCTATTGGGTAACCGATTTTACTGCGGTCGACCCTCATTTCGGCAGCAATGATGAGTTCAAGGCCTTTGTCGATGCTGCGCACGCACGCGGAATGAAGGTTTATATGGACATCATCACCAACCATACCGCCGATGTCATCAACTATGCAGAATGCCCGAAATCTGCGTGCGAGTATCGCAGTCGGGCAGATTACCCCTATTCTCGCCGGGCCTCAGACGAAGCAGCGATCAATGTTGGCTTTGAGGGTGACAGCGTTAAGACTGTTGAAAATTTTGCCCGTCTTACCGACATGACTTACGCCTACACGCCGGTGGTGCCGAAGGGCGAAGAACAAGTGAAGGTTCCCGCCTGGCTCAATGATGTGCGCTATTACCACAATCGCGGCAATACGACCTTTCGCGGCGAAAACTCGACCATGGGGGATTTTGCAGGTCTCGATGACCTCTACACCGAGAACCCGGCGGTGGTTGACGGATTTATCGCCATTTACGGGGCGTGGATCGACAAATATGGGATCGATGGCTTTCGTATCGATACCGCTAAGCATGTGAACCCTGAATTCTGGCAGAAATTTGTGCCTGCGATTATGGCTCGTGCGAAACAGCGAGGAATCCCCAATTTCCATATATTTGGTGAGGTCTTCTCCGAGGAAGTCGATGCTACACCGTTGGTCCGCCATACGGTGGTTGCGGGTTTGCCTACGGTCCTTGATTTTGCTTTCGCGACCGCCGCTAAACGAACTATCGCCGAGAATGACGGGACAGAAGTTATCGAGCGCGTGCTGCAAGGCGATGCGCTCTATGCCGGGGGAGAGGCGACTGCGGGGCGTTTACCTACCTTCCTAGGGAACCATGATATGGGGCGATTCGCGACCTTCGTGCGCCGCGCGCGTCCCGGTGTATCCGATGCTGAAGTACTTGCGCGTGTGAAACTCGGCCATGCGCTGATGTTCACGATGCGTGGCGTTCCAACTGTTTATTCAGGGGACGAACAGGGATTTGTCGGTGATGGCGGCGATCAGGATGCGCGTGAGACCCTGTTTGCTTCAAAGGTTCCGGAATACCTCGACAACCGCCTAATCGGCACAAGCGCGACCCATGCGCAGAATAATTACACCCAAGATCACCCGTTGTTCCAGCTGATTGCCAAGCTGTCCTTGGTCCGCAGAACCAATCCTGCACTGCTGCGCGGTCGGCAAATCGTTCGCAATTACTCTGAAAAGCCAGGCTTGTTCGCTTTTTCGCGGGTGGACGAAGCAACCGGTCAAGAGGTTCTTGTGGTTTTCAATACATCGACGCAGCCGTTGAATGCAAATGTGGAGACCGATCCCAAGTCGACGAACTTCACCTCGTTGTCCGGCAACTGTCCTGCATCCGTTCGCGCGCCAGGCAGCGCCATCTTTGAGTTGGCTGCGCTCGATTATGCAATTTGTGCTGTAAAATGAACCAGTTGTACAAGATAAAAACGACGCCGATTACTGGCTCTCCATGGTGGCGCGGCGCGACGATCTACCAGATTTATCCGCGCAGCTTCGCGGACAGCAATGGCGACGGCATAGGCGACCTACCTGGAATTACGTCAAAGTTGGATTATGTCGCCGATCTCGGTGTTGATGCAATCTGGCTGTCTCCATTTTTTACATCACCGATGCGCGATTTCGGCTACGATGTCTCAGATTATTGTGACGTTGACCCTATTTTCGGGACGCTTGCTGATTTTGACGCTCTTGTCGCCAAAGCGCATAGCCTTGGACTCAAGGTAATTATCGATCAGGTTTATTCGCACACATCCGATCAGCATGCTTGGTTTAGCGAGAGCCGAGCTTCGCGAGTTAATCCGCGAACGGATTGGTATGTATGGGCAGATCCGAAGGCAGATGGATCACCGCCGACTAATTGGCAGTCCGTGTTCGGCGGGCCGGCATGGACTTGGGATGCGCGGCGGCAGCAATATTATCTGCACAACTTCCTGGCGCAACAGCCGCAACTCAACGTCCATAACCGTGACGTCCAGGATGCGCTTCTCAACGTTGCGAAATTCTGGCTTGATCGGGGTGTCGACGGGTTTCGGGTCGATGCGATCAATTTTGCTATGCATGATCCGCAGTTGCGGGACAATCCGCCTTCACCTGCGGCTAATGGCGTGCGTACCAGGCCATTCGACTATCAACTAAAGCTGTACAATCAATCGCATGCCGACATTCCGGCATTCATAGAACGCATTCGCCAGCTGACAGATCTTTATCCTGGGCGGTTCACCGTCGCGGAGGTCGGCGGAGACAATCCCGAGCGCGAGATGAAAGTCTTTACTGAAGGCGATACGCATTTCAACAGTGCCTATGGTTTTGATTTTCTCTATGCTGAGCGACTGACGCCGGCCTTGGTGCAAAAGGCACTCAACACTTGGCCCGATGGTGAGGGCGTGGGTTGGCCGAGCTGGGCTTTTTCAAACCATGATGCCCCGCGCTGGACCAGTCGCTGGGTACCCGCTGATGCGCACGATGCCTTTGTGCGAATGGCATTGCTGCTTCTTACTTGCCTGCGCGGCAACATCATTTTGTGGCAGGGCGAGGAACTTGGGCTGACCCAGGTCGATATCCCTTTTGAGCAACTCCAAGACCCTGAAGCTATCGCAAATTGGCCGCTAACGCTCAGTAGGGATGGCACCAGGACGCCGATGCCTTGGGTCGCCCAGGACGAACAGGGCGGTTTTAGCACCGGCAGACCCTGGTTACCACTCGGCGAAGCCAATATGGCCTGTGCAGTTGATCTCCAGCAAAGCGATCCGCGCTCTCTGCTTAATTTTACCCGTTCGCTTCTGGCGATGCGCGCAGCGCATTCGACGCTGCGTGAAGGGAAATGTGATGTCCTTTTGGCTGATGAACAATGTCTTGTGCTGCGCCGGGAGTGCGATGGCGAAACGCTGTGGGGGGTTTTCAATCTGTCTGCCACGACTGCTGTTTGGCCGGATATGGTGGATCCCGCCTTGGATGTCCTGAAGGCGGTAAATGAGGCAAAAGTAGGAGCGCTGCCACCTTTCGCGGCAATTTTATTGGGGAGTTGATTGTGATGAAATCTGCCGTTTTTGCCATCAGCGCAGGGCTGTGCCTCGCGGCAGCGCCGCTTTACGCGCAGACGAGCCAACCGGTTACCGCGACATCACCGGAGGGAACGGTAAGTGTGACGCTCACAGTTGATGGCGACGGGCGCGCGTCTTATGCGGTGAGCCGCAAGGGTACGGCGATCCTTACGCCTTCCAAATTAGGGTTTCTGTTCACCGATGTCGCAAAAATCGATCGGCATCTCAGCGTGGTCGGGCAGGAAACGCGCGACTTCGACGAAACCTGGGCGCAGCCTTGGGGCGAATGGTCGACGATTCGCAACCGTTATCGCGAACTGAAAGTCCGGTTCAAGGAAAACACCGCGCTGGCGCGTGTCTTTACCGTAACGTTCCGCTTGTACGAAGATGGAGTGGGTTTCCGTTATGAATTTCCGGAGCAGCCCAACCTGCTCAAAGCCAATATTGCGGAAGAACTGACCGAATTTGCCTTTGCGCAGAACGGCACAGCATGGTGGAAGCCGGCCTTCCTCTGGAACCGAGAGGAATATCTTTACAACAAAACACCGCTGTCGGCCGTTAGTACTGCGGCAACACCTGTTACAATCAAGTTCAATGACGGTATCCATGTCGCGCTGCATGAGGCCGCGTTGGTCGATTATTCAGGCATGGCGGTTACACGAACAGAGGGCAACACGCTCCGCGCGAATTTGACGCCAGGTGCGGGCGAGCCCAAGGTGCAAAAACGCGGCGCTTGGGCGACGCCTTGGCGGACCCTGATCATTGCTGACAACGCCGCCGGCATTTATCACAGCCATTTAATGTTGAACCTGAACGAGCCAAATAAGCTTGGCGACATGGGCTGGTTTAAGCCAGGCAAGTTTGCCGGTGTCTGGTGGAACATGATCAAGGGCGACTGGAGCTGGGCACGCGGGCCAAAGCACGGTGCGACTAATGACAATGTGAAGCGCTATATCGATTTCGCTGCAGAGAACGGCATTCCCCACCTGCTGGTAGAGGGGTGGAATGTAGGCTGGGACGGTGACTGGTTCGGCAACGGCCACGATATGGATTTTACTAAGCCGACCGAGGATTTCGACGTCGACATGCTGGTCGCCTACGCAAAGAAAAAGGGTGTGCGGCTTGTCGGCCATCATGAAACCGGGGGGGCTGCTTCTCATTATGACAAGCAGCTCGATGCGGCGTTTAAATTTGCGGCAGACCGCAATTACATGGCGGTCAAAACAGGCTATGTCACCGATGCTGGACAGATGGAGCGAGAAGACTCCGATGGCCGCAAATATCGCGAGTGGCATGAGAGCCAATGGATGGTGAACCACCAGTTGCGCGTTGTTGAAACCGCTGCGAAATACAAAATTGCCATCGCCAGTCATGAGCCGGTGAAAGGAACCGGACTGCATCGGACCTACCCGAACTGGGCTGCGCGCGAAGGCATGCGCGGCATGGAGTATAATGCGTGGGGCGGGAAGAACCCGCCCGAGCATGAAGCCAATGTCGTCTTCACCCGAATGCTTGAAGGGCCGATGGACTTTACCCCTGGCATATTGAGCTTGAAAGGGCAGGGCGATAGCGACATATTGTCCACCATTGCCAAGCAGCTGGCACTATATATCGTGATATATTCTCCGCTACAAATGGTCGCGGATACGCCCGAAAATTATGCCAAATACCCTGAGCCGATGAAATTTATTCGCGACGTACCCGTCGATTGGCAGGATACACGGGTGCTCAATGGCGAAGTGGGGGATTATGTCACCATTGCGCGGAAAGAACGTGGCGGTCCGAATTGGTATGTGGGTGCGGTTGGTGACGAAGAGGCACGTAGCGTCAGTTTCCAGCTGGACTTCCTGACACCCGGAAAGCGTTACAAGGCCGAAGTATATCGCGACGCAGACGATGCCGATTACCGCACTGAAAAGCGGCACGCGATAGTCATTGAAAGCCGGATGGTTACATCAACCGATTCTATGGACTTGCGTATCGCTCCTGGTGGCGGTTTCGCAATCCGGTTCGTCGAGCAAAAGGTGAAATGATCAACCGTCGGCAGTTGTTGACCGCCGCGGGAGCTGCGGCGTTTAACGCAAGTTCAGCTTATTCCGCTGTGGCCAGAAACAAGAGCCGCTTTATTGAGCTTGATCCGGTATCTTCTAATTATATCTCGCCTTCGAGGGTAATGGTATGGCTTCCATACGACTATGATATCTCGCGCAAGCAATATAGCGTGGTCTACATGCATGACGGACAAAATTTGTTCGATCCTGCACGATCCAATTTCAACAAGGTCTGGGCGGCTGATAAATCGGCTGAGCGGTTGCTGGGAAAAGATGAGATCGAACCGTTTATCATTGTCGGCATAGACCATCCGGGTCCGGACAGGAGCCGGCAATATCTACCACAGGGGATCCTTGATCGGCTGCCTTCCTCGGTCCGCGCTAAACTTGCAGGGCAAAGCAACGGAAAGGCCGTAATCTCCAACCAGTATTTGCAGTTTATTGTGGACGAACTGCGTCCCATCATCAACCGCCGGTTCCGGACGCGAACGGATCGGCGGCATACGGCGATCGTCGGCTCCAGCATGGGGGGCTTGATAAGTCTCTATGCCATCGCCCGCTACCCTTCGATTTTCGGCAATGCCGCTGCAGTTTCTACACATTGGCCTTTGGCGGTACCCGAATGGACTGATGCCGAGCGAGAACAGCTTTTCGTTGCGTGGCGTGAATTCATTGCCCACGATCTGGGCAAGCCGGCGGGACGCCGCATTTGGTTTGACCATGGCACAGAGACGCTTGATAACTATTATCGGCCGTATCAAAATGTCGTTGATGCTGCTCTTGTCGAAAACGGATGGGAGAAAGGGCGGAGTTTTTCCAGCCGCGTCTATGTTGGCGCTGCGCATGAAGAAAACGCTTGGGCAGCGCGGATGGATGACATTTTTCTCTGGCTGTTTGGCAAGCGGCGATGACCGATATCAAATTACAGATTATAATTCTCGGCGGGGGTACCGCAGGGTGGATGACGGCTTGTCTTTTGGCAACGCGCTGGCCGCAGTCCAAAGTGACCCTCGTTGAGTCTCCCGATATCGGCATTATTGGCGTAGGCGAGGGATCGACCCCGCAGTTGCGTTCATTCTTTCGCGATTTGGGTGTCGATGAGCGCGATTGGATGCCTGAATGCAACGCAACCTACAAAAATGGCATCAGCTTCCACGGATGGTCTAGCCGTCCGGGATTCGAAAGTTACTTTCACCCTTTCCAGACCGATCTCGACATACACACTGCGCCGCAGTTCTTTTTCCATACCCGTGCCCGGAGGACGGGGAGGGATGTATGGGCTCACCCGGATCGTTTCTTTCTGTCGGCGAAGCTGGCAGAAAGGCGGCTAGCGCCGATACCGTCGGAAAATTTCCCGTTCGACATAGGTTACGGTTATCATTTCGACGCCGTGTTGGTAGGTCGCTATCTGCGCAAACATGCCGTCGAACGCCTTGGCGTTCGCCATGTTGAGGGCAAGGTGGTGCATGTCGAACCGGATGGCAAGGGAGGGGTGGCCGCACTTCACTTGGAGGGCGACTATCGACTGAGTGGCTGCTTTTTCGTCGACTGCAGCGGCTTTACCGGAGCGATTGTTCAGCGGGCACTTGGTGAACCCTTTGTTTCCTTTGCCGATAACCTGTTCAACGACCGGGCCGTTGCTTTGCCGACAGCCAATGACCCGAGCGATATCCCATACGAGACGCGCGCGACTGCTCTATCGGCGGGTTGGGCGTGGCGTATCCCGCTCACCAACCGTGCCGGAAATGGCTATGTTTATTCCAGCCGCTATATCGATCCGAACGCCGCGGAGCACGAACTGCGCAGCCATCTCGGGCTCCTCGAAAGCGATGTCGAAGCACGACATTTGCAAATGAATGTAGGCCGAGTGCGGAACAGCTGGGTGGCTAATGTGCTGGCTGTCGGGTTGAGCCAGGGGTTTATCGAGCCGTTGGAGGCAACCGCACTCCATATCGTGCAGGCAACGGTAGAGGGCTTTGCGAGTGCACTTGAGCAGGGTGGTTTCGACGAAGCAAACCGCACGTCGTTCAACGAAACAATCAATCGGCGTTATGACGGAATTCGCGACTATATTGTTTGCCATTACCGGGTGAATAGCCGTTCGGATACGGAATATTGGCGCGATAACGGCGCAAACCAGAAACTGTCGGAATCGCTGAAATCGATTCTGACTTGCTGGTTTACTGGCGAAGATTTGGTAGCCGAGATCCATAAACAGGACATTGCCCGTTATTATGCCCCGCTGTCATGGCATTGTCTGCTTGCCGGCTATGGCGTGTATCCTGAAGACAGCAAAACAATTCCGGCCGAAGCAAGCTTACCGATATCCGATATGACGGTAATCGATCGCTTTATCAATCATGCAGCACGCAACTTTCGAACGCATCCTGAACTGCTTATCTCCTGACCTCGCAGCGCAGGCAATTCGCACGAAAGGCACTTTTTGCCTGGTTTCCTGCCACACTGCGTTAGCGGGCGAACTGCCGGCTGGGCTGGCTAGGCTTTTATTCTTCGAGCACTATAGCCGACAGTTCTATTATGAGAGTCTGAAGAACTTGATTCCAGACGATGCCGACTTCGATATGGCTGTATCCAACATAAAAAACGTGAAAGACTCAAACAATAGACTATCTAAGATCGGTGCTTGTAACGCCGCAAGCTCGTTGCATAGCATCAACCTCCAGACGAGGCCTGCACTGCGCAAAGCGACGCTGCCCTGTCCGCCAAAATCCTGAAACCCAAAGGAAAAGACACCATGGCACTGATTAATTCGGACTCTGCAGGAACGATCCCGTCAGATCAAACGGCTCAGATTGATGCTCCGCAGCTGCAGCTTTTCGTTATGGGTTTATTCTTCATCTTCGGTGGCATCACGTCGCTTAATGATGTGATTATTCCGAAGCTCAAGGAGCTGTTCACGCTGAATTATACCCAAGCAATGCTGGTACAGTTTTGTTTTTTTACCGCTTATGCGGTCATCGGCATTCCCGGCGCCCGGCTGGTGAAGAAAATCGGCTATATGCGTGGTGCCATAGCTGGGCTTTTGATCATGATGACGGGCTGCCTGCTGTTCATTCCGGCCAGTGAGACCGCGACTTACGGCTTGTTTCTTTTCGCCCTGTTTGTGCTGGCAAGTGGCATTGTGATTGTCCAAGTTGTTTCCAATCCGCTCATCTCGCTTTTGGGTCCCGCACGCACCACGCACAGCCGCCTGACATTTGCGCAAGCTTTCAACTCGCTCGGCACGACCGTCTTCCCGATTGTCGGTTCGATCCTGATTTTGGGGAGCCTCGCAACTGTAAGTGCCGATCAATTATCAGGTGCTGAGCTGGATGCGTATCGGACGCAGGAAAGTCAGGCAATCGTCGCTGGCTATCTTGGTCTGGCCGGAGCCCTTGCGGTGGTCGCGGCGGCCGTATGGCTGTTCCGCAATGCACTGAAAGGCGAAAGTCACTCGGAAAGCAGTGGCCTTGCGGGGTTTGATCTCGTGAAACGTCCGCGCTTCGGTTTCGGCGCGGCCTGCATATTTCTCTATGTTGGGGCAGAGGTCGCGATCGGATCTGTGGTCGTGAACTATCTCATGCAGCCCCAGGTCATGGGGTTGCAGGAACAGGCCGCCGGAAAGCTGATCGGGCTATATTGGGGCGGTGCCATGATCGGCCGCTTCATTGGTTCCGGCCTTCTGCGTGTGGTTAATCCGGGCGTCATGTTGTCGGGTGTGTCGATTGGTGCCGTGGCTCTGATCATGCTTTCCAGTGCGACAACGGGAACCGTTTCGGGTTACAGTCTGCTCGCGATTGGCCTGATGAACGCCATCATGTTCCCAACCATTTTCAGCCTTGCATGCGAAGGCCTCGGCTCCCGTTCAGCAGATGGGTCGGGCATAATAAACGTCGCCATTTTCGGCGGCGCTGTTGTGCCATTGCTGACAGGTGTGATGGCCGACATGACAGGTAGCCTCACGGCCTCGCTTGCCTTGCCGGCAATTTGTTACGCGCTGATCGCTGGTTATGGTTGGTTCGCCCGAAAAGCAGCGAGTTGATGACCGAGGTTGGGTCTTGTCAGGTTAAGTTTCGCCGCACGAACTTATGCTCACCCACCGGATTTAATGCACCCGTCCCGGACGCAAGGCTCCATTCGAAAGCTGCACATGGTTTTGTGGGAGTCGAGGTGACGCGGGATGGCAAAGGTGTTGTAGATTGCGGAGCGGGCGGAAACGAAGCGCTGGGCCTGGTCTTGGGATTTGAAGTGCTGCATCTTGCGCTCTCGTCGTCGGACCGGAAGATGCGAGTTCTCGCCCCGGTTGTTGTCGCGTAATTGGCCGGGGCAGGGCTTGTCCCGGCACCCGATGATTTTCGTCGTAGCCCTGTATGAAGCCAGCCCGCCAGTCACGACCTGCTCGGGCGGCTCGCCTTGGTTGTTGAACAGTTTCCTGAACAATGTCAGTGCTATCGATACAGCGTCGTCGGCGCGCGGGGCCCAGAAGTTTCCCAAGTAAGCCTCCTGCATGATCAGCTTGTCGAGCGTCAGGTCCGACACCGCTCGCCGCAACCGGGCGTTCTCCTTCTCCAGCTCTTTCATCCGTCGAGCCTGATCCCTCTTCAGACCACCATATTCCTTGCGCCAGTGGTAGTAACTCTGCCCCGTAACACCGATCTGCGCGACACGCATCTGCAACCGTGCCGCCTTGTGCTAGCATGATCTCCGCCTCACGCAGCTTGCCGATAATCTCCTCCGGCTTGTGCTTCCTCGCCATTCCATTGCCCCTTCTGAGTGGTCCAAAATCTAATTCAGATTTTGGACCACTCAGAAGGGGGCAGATCAGTTTTGCTGACCAATCCACGCGCACGTCGTCACAGCGACGCGCTATCACAAAGATGACGCCGCTGCGGGCATCATCTTTGTGATGACCAGCTACAAAGGCCGCCTAGCCCAGGCATCGCACAGTGGCTTTGGGTGAGTGCGGGAAGCCCGCAGAAATCCGCCATTGTGAAGCGGCGTTATCACAATATTGATACTCGATGCTATCGCGCCGTCACCACACCAAGCTGCTCAACGTTATAACATTAGTGATAACGTATTCGCCGCCTGTCGCCGATCACGCGAATCAGCTGTGCGCCTATTTGACCAGTATTGAATTGGCGAAATCCCGCTTCTGAGAGGAAGGTATTCCCGGTTAGGCCTGTTTCGCCTCAGCAAGAAAACCCGCTTGTGCCGCCGGAATTGGCCAAGCCGCGCGGCTTGTCCCAGTTAATTTTGCGGAAAAGCGGGAATTTCCAAGGAGACGGCTTCGCTCAGGACTGCACTGCGCACCATTTCCCTTTTATAACCTGCTTTCGGCAACTGGGGCCATTTGGCCGCGACGTCTTTTTGACAAAAGACAAGTGAATGTAGCCGCCGCCATCGTTGCGACGTCCTATTGCGCGCCGCCGCACGTCATGGCGTTCCCGGCTATAGCGGCAATTCGGTGGCACCCATAAGGTGCAGATCGACCGCGCGGGCGCATTGCCGACCCTCGCGGATCGCCCATACCACCAGGCTCTGGCCACGGCGCATATCGCCGCATGCAAAGACATCGTCTTGGTTGGTTTTATAATCGGCGATATTCGCAGCCACATTGCCGCGCGCGTCCAGTTCTACTTCGGACTGATCGATTAGGCCCGCCCGGCGCGGACCGACAAAGCCCATAGCGAGGAAGATCAGGTCGGCTTTCAGCACGAACTCGCTGCCAGGGATCTCTTCCATCCGGCCATTGGACCAGTCAAGGCGCACGCATTCAAGGCCGGTGACCTGCCCGTTTTCGCCCAACACTCGCTTCGCACTGATCGCCCAGTCGCGCTCACAGCCTTCTTCATGGCTCGATGAGGTACGCAGGCGCAGCGGCCAATCGGGCCAGACCATCGCCTTGTCCTCCCTTTGCGGCGGTTTGGGCATGATTTCGATTTGCGTCACCGAAGCGGCGCCTTGCCGGTTCGATGTGCCGACACAATCTGAACCGGTGTCGCCGCCGCCAATGACGATCACATGTTTTCCGGCTGCGATAATCGATCCGCGCGGCGCAGCGCGGGTTTCTTCATCGCCGGCATTGCGCTTGTTCTGTTGGGTCAGGAACTCCATGGCCAAGCGAACACCGGCCATTTCCGCACCCGGAATGTTCAGTTGGCGCGGCTCCTCTGCCCCGCCCGACATCACCACCGCGTCGAAATTTTCACGCAAGCTTTCCATCGAGACATGGACGCCGATTTCGGTGGATTCGCGCATGACAACGCCCTCTGCCTGCATTTGCATCAGGCGACGGCTGATCAGATCCTTCTCCATCTTGAAATCGGGGATGCCATAACGGAGGAGGCCGCCCATCCGGTCATTCTTCTCAAACAGGGTCACACTATGTCCAGCGCGCGCCAATTGCTGCGCACAGGCCATGCCCGCCGGGCCTGATCCCACAACCGCTATCGATTTTCCGGTCTTGCGTTTGGGCGGTTGTGGTTGGATCCAACCTTCCCGCCAGCCGCGGTCGACGATCGCACATTCGATCGACTTGATCGTTACTGGTGCGTCATCGATATTGAGTGTGCAACTCGCCTCGCACGGGGCGGGGCAGATACGCCCGGTGAATTCGGGGAAGTTGTTGGTTGAATGCAGTACTTCCAGTGCATTCTGCCAGTCCCCCTCATAGACCAGATGGTTCCAGTCGGGGATGAT
Source organism: Sphingobium sp. (assembly GCA_035196065.1). Taxonomy (NCBI): domain Bacteria; kingdom Pseudomonadati; phylum Pseudomonadota; class Alphaproteobacteria; order Sphingomonadales; family Sphingobiaceae; genus Sphingobium; species Sphingobium sp. The sequence goes on along the minus strand of CP136575.1, from coordinate 377,971 downwards.
GTTGTTCACCGGGCAACCATTGTGGCAATAAGGGATGCCGCAATCCATGCAGCGCGATGCCTGTGCCTTCAACTTCTCTTCGGGCAGTGGCACTACAAATTCCTTATAGTGCTTCAGCCGCTCATTCGTGTCGGCGTAAATCCGGTCCTGCCGGTTGATTTCGAGAAAGCCTGTTGCCTTACCCACGATAATGCTCCGTCAATTCATTCAGCTGCGACATGCGCGGCGGTAAGGCGTTCGGCCTCGATCTGCTTCAATGCCCGTTTGTAATCCTTTGGCATAACCTTCAAGAATTTGCCGACGGCGTTGGACCAATCATCAAGGATCGCACGCGCCCGCTTGCTGCCTGTGTAAAGATGGTGGCGTTCGAGCAGGATGCGCAAGCGCTCTTCGGAATGGTAAAGCATGTCACCCATGCCGAAATCATTCACGCTCACCGCGCGCTGGCTTGGCGCGCCCTTGCTATTTTCGGCTTCGGGTCCATCGGCCTCGATCGGTTCGACATCGACCATCGCCATGTTGCACCGTTCGCGGAAGCGGCCGTCTTCGTCATAGACATAGGCGACGCCGCCGGACATGCCTGCAGCAAAGTTACGCCCGGTCTTGCCGAGGACGGCGACAACGCCGCCGGTCATATACTCGCAGCCATGGTCGCCGGTGCCTTCGACGACCGCAAGTGCGCCCGAGTTGCGCACCGCAAAGCGTTCGCCCGCGACGCCGCTCAAATAGGCTTCGCCCGCGATTGCGCCATAAAGCACGGTGTTGCCCACGATGATATTCTCGGTTGGTTCGCGTTTCACATGGCCTGGCTGCTTCACGATCACGCGTCCGCCCGACAGGCCTTTGCCGACATAGTCATTGGCATCACCGGTGAGATCGAGCGTAATGCCATGTGCAAGGAACGCGCCAAAGCTTTGCCCAGCAACACCGGTCAAGGCGATCTGGATCGTGTTTTCGGGAAGGCCCGCATGGCCATATCTTTTGGCGACTTCACCCGACAACATCGCGCCAACGGTTCGGTTGAGGCTTTTGACCTCGCGCTCGATCCGCACGGGATCACCCTTTTCAAGCGCGGGCGCTGCGGCGTCGATCAGTTCGCGGTCAAGCGCCTTGTCGAGCCCATGGTCTTGCGTTTCCGTCTGGTGCAGCGATGCACCCTTGTTATCGACAACATGCAGCAGGCGCGACAGGTCGATCCCTTGCGCCTTCCAGTGATGGGTTGCTTTCTTCATGTCGATCCGGTCGACCCGGCCGACCATCTCATCGATCGTACGGAAGCCCATTTCGGCCATGATCGCGCGCAATTCTTCAGCGACGAAGAAGAAATAGTTGATCACATGTTCCGGCTGGCCGGTAAAACGCTTGCGCAGGACCGGATCCTGGGTCGCAACGCCGACCGGGCAGGTGTTCAAATGGCATTTGCGCATCATGATGCAGCCGGCTGCGATCAACGGAGCGGTCGCAAATCCGAACTCGTCCGCGCCGAGGAGCGCGCCGATTGCGACATCCCGCCCCGTGCGCAGGCCGCCATCGACCTGCACGGCAATGCGGCTGCGCAGATTGTTAAGCAGCAATGTCTGCTGGGTTTCGGCAAGGCCAATTTCCCAAGGGGATCCCGCATGGGTTAATGAGGTCAGCGGCGAAGCGCCGGTCCCGCCTTCATAGCCTGAAATGGTGACATGGTCGGCGCGCGCCTTCGACACGCCAGCGGCAACGGTGCCGACGCCAACTTCGGAGACGAGCTTCACCGATATGCGTGCGCCGGTATTGACGTTCTTCAGGTCATGGATCAGCTGTGCCAGATCCTCGATCGAATAGATATCGTGGTGCGGCGGCGGAGAGATCAGCCCGACGCCCGGCGTGGAATGGCGGGTGGCGCCGATGGTTTTGTCGACCTTGTCACCCGGCAGCTGGCCGCCTTCACCGGGCTTTGCGCCTTGTGCCATCTTGATCTGGATATCATCGGCATTGACCAGATATTCAGTGGTCACACCAAAGCGACCCGAGGCGACCTGCTTGATCGCAGAGCGCATGGAGTCGCCATTGGACAGCGGCGTGAACCGCTGCGGATCCTCGCCGCCCTCGCCGGTGTTCGATTTGCCGCCGATCCGGTTCATTGCCAGTGCCAGCGTGGTGTGCGCTTCCCAACTGATCGATCCGTAACTCATCGCTCCGGTGGCAAAACGCTTGACGATTTCGGAAGCGGGTTCGACTTCGCTGATGTCGAGCGGCTTGTCCGCTGGTTTCAGCTCCATCAGTCCGCGAATGGTCAGCAGTCGCTCGCTCTGCTCGTTGATCGAACGGGCAAACTCTTCATATTCCTTGGGGTTATTGCCGCGCACGGCGTGCTGCAGTTTTGCCACGCTGTTCGGGGTCCAGGCATGGTCCTCGCCACGGATGCGATAGCCATAAATACCGCCAACATCGAGCATGTTGCGATAGATCGGATTGTCGCCATAGCCCGCCGCGTGACGGCGGACGGTCTCTTCAGCGATTTGCGCAAGGCCGACGCCTTCGATCGTCGTCGCCGTGCCGGTGAAATATTTGCCGATAAATTCCGAAGACAGGCCAACGGCGTCGAAAATCTGTGCGCCGCAATAGGACTGGTAGGTCGAAATGCCCATCTTGGACATGACCTTCAATATGCCCTTGCCGACCGCCTTGATGTAGTTTTTCTGCACATCATAGGTCGAAAGCGCCAGGCCCTGCCGTAGCCGGATTTCCTCCAACGTCTCAAAAGCGACATAGGGGTTGATCGCCTCGGCGCCATAGCCTGCGAGAACGCAGAAATGATGCACTTCGCGTGCTTCGCCGGTTTCGACGACAAGCCCGGTTTGCATGCGCAGACCCTGGCGGACCAAGTGGTGGTGTACGGCTGCGGTTGCCAGCAATGCGGGCATGGCGATCCGCTCCGGCCCTTGCGCACGGTCCGAGAGGATAAGGATATTCTTGTCCTGCAGCACCGCTTCGGTTGCGGCCCAGCACATTTCCTTGATTGCCATTTCAAGGCCCGCTGCTCCGCTCGCGGCATTCCAGGTAATGTCGATCGTTTCCGCGCGGAAGGCGGCATCCAGAGCCTGTTCGACCGAGCGGATCTTGGCAAGATCGGCATTGGTCAGGATGGGTTGAGCAACCTCCAGCCGCTTGTGCGTCCCTGCATCATGGCCGAGCAGATTGGGACGCGGGCCGATCATTGAAACCAGGCTCATCACCAGTTCTTCGCGGATCGGGTCGATCGGCGGGTTGGTGACCTGCGCGAAATTCTGTTTGAAATAATCGAACAGCAAGCGCGGCTTGTTCGACAATACGGCAATCGGCGTGTCGGTGCCCATCGAGCCCAGCGGATCGTCGCCGTTGGTTGCCATCGGCGTCAGGAATTTGCTGATATCCTCTTGCGTGTAGCCAAAGGCCTGCTGCCGGTCGAGCAACGTGCTGTCATCGTTTGCCAGCGCACCGTCGGCGACTTCAACCTCGTCCAAATCCTTCAGCTTGTACTGCGCCGATTCCAGCCATTTGGCGTAAGGCTCTTTGCTTGCCAACTCGGCCTTGATTTCCTCATCCTCGATGATGCGGCCTTGTTCCATATCGATCAGCAGCATTTTGCCCGGCTGCAACCGCCATTTGCGGACGATATTGTCTTCCTTGATCGGAAGCACGCCGCTTTCCGATGCCATGATGACATGGTCATCGTCGGTGACGCAGAAACGGGCAGGGCGCAGGCCGTTGCGATCAAGGGTCGCGCCGATCTGCCGGCCATCGGTAAAGGCAACCGCGGCCGGGCCATCCCATGGTTCCATCAGCGCTGCGTGATATTCGTAAAAGGCGCGCCGGTCGGCATCCATCATCGGATTGCCGGCCCATGCTTCGGGGATCAACATCATCACCGCATGGGCGAGGCTATATCCGCCAGCGAGCAGAAGTTCGAGCGCATTGTCGAGACAGGCTGTATCCGATTGCCCGTGCGGAATGATCGGCCACATCTTGTCGAGATCGGGGCCCATCAGGTCCGATTCCATCGTGCGACGGCGCGCGTTCATCCAGTTCACATTGCCGCGAACTGTGTTGATCTCGCCATTATGTGCGACAAAGCGATAGGGGTGTGCGAGCTTCCAGCTCGGGAAGGTGTTGGTCGAAAATCGCTGGTGGACGAGCGCCAGCGCCGATTGGCACAGCGGGTTGCGCAGATCGTCGTAAAAGCTGCCGACCTGCCCTGCGAGCAGCAGCCCTTTATAGACCACCGTGCGCGTCGACATGGATGGGATATAGAAACTGCCAAGACCTGGAAGCCCGTGCTTTTCTTCCAGAGCGGAAAGCGGGTTTTGCGCCTGTTTACGAATGGCGAGCAACTTGCGTTCAAAGGCATCCTGATCAGCGCAATTCGCCCCACGGCCGATGAATAGCTGCCGGATGACAGGCATCTGCTCGATCACTGCCTTGCCAAGACCATCGAGTGTCGTCGGCACATCGCGCCAGCCGAGGATCGTCTGGCCTTCCTTTACGATGAAGCTTTCGAAGTTGCGTATGCCGAATTCGCGTGCCGCTTCGTCTTGCGGCAGAAAGCACATCACCACGGCATAATCGCCGGGTGACGGCAGGGTCACGCCCGCCCCATTGGCCCAGTCGCGATAGAGTGCATCGGGAATCTGGATCAATATGCCAGCGCCATCACCAAGCAGCGGATCGGCACCCACCGCGCCGCGATGGTCAAGATTGACGAGAATTTCCAATCCGCGTTCGATGGTCGCGTGGCTCTTACTGCCCTTGATGTTGGCGATGAAGCCAACGCCGCACGCGTCATGTTCATTGCGCGGGTCGTACAGACCCTGTGCCGGCGGAAATCCCATGTTAAACCCTTGTTTCCCGAATATGCGAATTTTGATTCGCGGTAGACATTTATCTGGGTAATTAATAGTCATTCAAAGGGCGTTGGATGCAAAGAATATTACGGTGACCGATAGCTCAGATATGCAAGGCAAAGCATTCTGTCGCCAAGCACGGTGCGTCGATCATCTGAATCTGCGGTGCTTGATTCCGACCGGCTAGGGCGCGTTAAGAATGAGGTCGGCGCCCTTTTCTCCGATCATGATGGCAGCTGCATTGGTGTTGCCTGAAACCAAGCGCGGCATAACCGATGCGTCAACGACGCGCAGTCTGTCGACCCCGTTGACCCGCAATGTAGGGTCCAGAACTGCGCCATCATCAATGCCCATTCTGCATGTGCCAACCGGGTGATAACCCGTGTTGCCGTATCCACGGGCATAATCCAAAAGCTCTTGATCGCTGTTACAATTCTGGCCGGGCCAAGGTTCGCTTTCCACCAATGGAGCTAGGGAGGGCGCAGCCACCAGATTGCGTGCCATACGCATGGCGCGCACAGACAATCTTTGATCCACCTCGGCTTCAAGCCAGTTATGCACGATTTCCGGCACGTCTGTCGGGCTTGGACTGCTCAGTCGGACATGCCCACGGGACTCGGGTCGCAAGACCGTGGGGCCGAGTGTTAATCCCGGCCAAGGGGACAGCGCTGATTTCTTGCCCGCGGCTGCGGCGTCGAGATCGCCTGTTACAGGCAGGCAATGAAACTGCAGATCCGGCCGGTCGAGGGCTGGATCAGATTTGACAAAGGCACCTATCTGGGCTGCTGGTATCGTCATCGTACCGTCGCGCCGCAACAGATAGCGCAAGACATTCCAGAGCAGGCGGCCCCCGGAAAGCTCTTTATTATAGCTATAGACTCCTGCCCGCAGGCGCCAGCTCATGGTCAAGATATAATGATCCTGAAGGTTCTTGCCGACCTGCGGGCTGTTTTGGATCACCGGAATCCCAATCTGCTGCAAATGGCTGGCCGGGCCAATTCCGGACAGCATTAACAGCTTTGGGCTGTGATACGCCCCCGCCGACAAGATGACTTCCCGCCGCGCCTTGATTGTCAGACGACCCTTAGGCCCCTCAATTTCAACGCCTGTTGCGCGATTATCTTCCAGCACGACGCGACGACACTCCGCGCCGGTCATCACCTCCAAGTTGGGGCGCCCCATCACCGGGCGCAAAAATGCATCGGCCGCAGAACAGCGGCGCCCATCGGCGACTGTTGTTTGGTAGTAAAAGGCACCAAATTGATCGACGCCATTATAGTCGTTCGTGCGCGGCACGCCGATATCGGCAAAGGCGGAGAGGATAGCGTCATTGGTCGGGTTGCGGTGGGACACTTCTTCTACGCGCAAAGGCCCATCATCTCCACGCAGATCCGTTCCGCCGGCGGCATAGCTCTCGCTCTTGCGAAAATAGGGCGCAACATCGGCCCAGCCCCAGCCAATAGCGCCAAGGTTGCTCCAGCTATCATAGTCTGCCTGTTGTCCCCGCACATAAAGCAGTCCGTTTATGTTGGACGAACCGCCCAGTCCCTTGCCTCTCGGGAGTAGCATTCTGCGTCCATGAATGGCTGGTTCGGCCTCTCCAGAATAATGCCACGAATGCCCGGGTCCATTTGCCGTGACACCAAAGCCTGCGGGCATGGACAATAAAAATGATTTGCCCTGGCCACCCGCTTCGACCAAAATAACATGGTTTCGGGGATCAGCCGACAGACGATTGGCCAGTACGCACCCTGCCGAACCTCCGCCAATTATAACAAAATCGGCTTCCACTTGCCTCTCGCTCCCGCTTGGCTCTGCCCAAAATGGGCGCCAATCTCATTCCAATGATTGGTGTCGCGTTCCTATACCTTTCAAAAGAATTTCAAGGGAGGATTTTGATGCCCATTTTGAGCCGAGCGACACGCTTTGCTGCTTTCCTGCTGTGTTCTGGCGTTGCATGGGCGAATGGACCTGCAGGCGCCCCGGTTGCCGACGTTGCACGTGATGCGACCCCGGCAACAAAAGCTGTTTTGGAACAAGCGGCCCGCGATCTGCCGCCAGAGGACGGGCAAGACTTTGAATTTGCCCAGCGCGGCTTTATCGCGACCTGGCCTGAAAATGTGATCCGCCAGACCAATGGAAAGCAAAGCTTTGACCTGTCAGGCAACGACTTCATCGAAGGTCCCGCGCCTAGTACGGTTCATCCTGCTCTCTGGCGTCAGAACAGGGTCTTACGGGCAGAGGGGCTATTTCAGAGCGCTCCCGGCCTCTATCAGGTTCGCAATTTTGACAATTCCAACGTTTCTTTCATTGAAACCCCCAAGGGATGGATCGTCGTTGATCCTCTGACAGTATCTGAAGTGGCGCGTGCAGCCTTTGACCTTCTCAAAAAGTATGTAGCCGACAAGCCTGTCGTCGCCGTCATCTACACGCATTCCCATTCGGATCATTTTGCCGGGGCTCTTGGAATTGTGGACCCGGCAGATGTGGCCTCCGGCAAGGTGCAAGTAATCGCGCCTAAGGGGTTCGTTGACGAGGTGGTCAGCGAATGGATGATTGCCGGGACCGCAATGGGCCGCAGAGCCTTTTATCAATTCGGATATTTTTTGCCGCGCGGGCCCAAAGGGCACACGGGGATGGGGATGGGTACGGCCATTGCTGCCGGACAGCAGGGTTTTATAGCCCCGACAATCGAAATTGAACAAACCGGGCAAAGTCTCAAGATAGATGGGGTTGAACTCATCTTCCAAATGGTCCCCGAAACCGAGGCGCCTGCCGAATTCAACATTTGGATCCCGCATGTGAAGGCCCTGTTGAACTCCGAAACTGCAACAGCATCCTTGCACAACGTGCAGACGTTGCGAGGCGCCAAGGTGCGCGACGCAAAGGCTTGGGCATTCTATCTAACAGAATCGTTGCAACTGTGGGGCAAGAAGGCCGAAGTGCTGATCGCTTCGCACCACTGGCCCCGATACGGTAACGACGTAATCCGGCAGCACCTTAGTCGGCAGCGCGATGCCTATAAATTCATCCATGACCAGTCTGTTCGGCGCATGAATCTGGGGCAGACGCCCGAGGAGATTGCCGAGAATCTGCGATTGCCAGCAGCATTGCAGGCTGATTGGGGTGTGCGCGGCTATTACGGAACAGTGAGCCACAACGCCAAGGCCGTATATGACCGCTACATGGGTTGGTATGATGGCGTGCCAGCCAATCTCAATCCTCACCCACCAGTTGAACGGGCAAAGCTGTTGGTTGAAGCATTGGGGGGTGCCAAGGCTCTGCACCGTGTGACGCGAAAGGCTTTTGAGGCTGGCAATTATCGATGGGCCGCAGAACTCGGCCAAAGCGGGGTGTTTGCTGATCCGACTGACAGCGTGTCTAGGTTCCTGCTTGCAGATAGCTATGAACAACTCGGATACCAATCCGAGAGTGCTATCTGGCGAAACATCTATCTCACCGGCGCGCGCGAATTGCGCAGAGGAAAGCCTGATGGGTTCGCTGAAACCGGCCCAAATTACTTGATGATGGCCACTCCCTTGGCGGATTTTCTTGATCTTGTTGAAACGACGCTGGTGCCAGAAAAGGCGGGCGAGACTAAGCTTGCTTTCAATCTCGTCGATACGATCAGCGGAGATCGTTTTGCGGTGACGCTCGAAAATGCAGTTCTTGTGAGCGAAAAGGGCCAAACCGTTCCCGGAGCACCCACATTGTCTGCGCCAAAACCCATCATCCTGGGTGTTCTATTTGGACAAGCACCGTTGGATGCGATGGTTGCATCTGGGCGGGTCCAACTGGTGGGTGACGGAACGGCGATCAAGCAGCTGACAAGCTTTTTGAGTATCCCGAAACTGGATTTCAATATTGTTGAACCATAATGTCAAAAAAATGGTTTATAGATTTTACTTTAAATTAAAATATGTCATTATTTTTTATTATGAGAATCACTTACTCAATGATGAAGTGAAGTCCTGCAAATATTTTTGAGTTATTTCGGTAAGTCTAGAGAATGCATGGTTGACATCATCTGTTGCCGTAAAGTAATTTTTTTGATCTCTCTTCACCCATCCTTTTTTCAGAAGCGTATCTATTTTTCGCCTGACTGTTTCCCTGGGAATCCCCGTGAAGTCTGAAATTGACTGAGCATTGATCGGCAGGGGCTCTATTTTGCCAACCGTCCCGCCGACGAATTCCTCAAGGCTCATCGCGTCTGGTGCGTAGCGCTCGTTAAAGGTGCGTTCGCCGATGGTCGCCATGATGAGGAAAAGATCAAGATCTCCATCAGAGGCGCGACGACACTCTACCAGATAACGAATAAGAATTCCGGCATGTCGAGCGTGTAATTTTCCAAAATTATGAGCAATTTCAGATTCATCCATTCACTACATTCCTGACCAATATCTTCATGCAATCCAAGATGTGAACCCTCACGCAGTCCTTGGCATTGATGTGATTAACGGCGGGTGATGCGATTGGAAAGGCAGCTCTTAACCTTCCCATTTAGCGCGCCCTAACTGATGTGTCCCAGCATTTCGTCAGCTGGGATTAGGGTTGGCTGTACTTATGACGAACACCCGACATGCGGATATGGCTGCAACGTAAGTGCTGCGCAGACCTTTCCAGGTCGGCGTTCAACAATTGTTTGGCTGGAATGCAGCCTGCAGGCTTCCTCCGCTCTTGGACGAACGGAGCTTCAGTTTTTGTGACATTGGGAGTGCGGAGAATCGCGAAAGCGGTAGCCCGCGACTATTTATCCACGCGGACGCTTAAGGTCATGCCGCCTGCGAATTCGGCACTTTCGCTATTCAACCCTGTGCTGCCATAAAAGGAAAGATTCAGCGCCCTTGCAAGTCGGACACTCGCCCAGCCCGTAACTTCGTTTGATGCGGCCTCTCCTTGTATCGGGGACCGCTGCCAATCATAATCAACACCGAATATTGGCCCTTCGCCGACCTCAAGGCTGACGCCCGCCCCTGCGCCCCAGCTGTTGCGCAGCCAATGCGCGTCGGTGCTGTCGAGGAAGCGGCGACGCGCGTGAACATAAATAGTTGTCGGACCAAACTCTTTGCTCAAGTCGCCGGATACGAGGATGTCCGCATTACCCGTGCCAATGCCATTGCGCGTCGAGGCCGTGGGCAATCTGACGCGGCCGGATGCATCAAAGTAGAAATTCGAGCCGAGATCGAAGCTGTAGGTTGCTGCCACGGTGACATCGCCCAGGCCCTGTCGCCTCCCGCTAAGCGACGAGAATTCATTAACGCGACCTTCGGGGTCGCCGGTTTCGTTGAGGCTGCTCACGCCGCCGGTCACTGCGTCGCCGCCATGGGAGGCATCGAGCAAAGTCGCCGGGCCGTCGATCCATATATAAGGCACCGATATCCGCACGCTAAGATTGTTGCGGGTATATTTTAACGACAGTGGCGCCGAAACAACGGTCGTGCGGACAGCCTCGCCATAGTGACCCGTCGAAAAATGCACGCCGGTGGAAAAGCGGATGCTGTCGTCGTCGCGCGTGACGTCTTCAACTGTCAGACTTTGTGCTGCAGCCGGACTTACCATTGCACCCGAAGCGAGTGCCAAGAGCATCAATTTTTCGAAATTGTTCATATCAAGATATTTCGAGCCGATTTCTGGATGGTGCGCTGTCCGGCGGCTTAAGCAACGCGCATTGCAGTTTGGCGCCAAGTAGCTAGGTTCTGGCAGAGCCAAGCCCGCCAGAACCTACCATGCGCCGCTTTGGAAGCGGCGATACGTCTATATGGACGCCTTAGTTGCCGCCACGACCGCGACCGCGGCCACGGCTTTGGTTGCGATCCTGGGTCCGGCTGCGCGCGCTGGACTTGTCATCGCTTGTCCGGGCAGCACGAGTGCGGTCGCCCCGGCGATCATCACCAGCGGCATCGTCTGCACCGCGGCCACCGATGCGGTCGCCGCCCTTGTCGTCATTTGCCTTGCGCTCGGCTGGATCGTCCGCGCCGCGGCCGCGACGAGCGTTGTCGGCACTGTCGTCAGCTCCCCGGCTTTGACGAATATGACCTGCCGGATCATCTGCGCCCTTACGGGCAACGGCACCGCTAGCGGTCAGAGCAGCAGCTCCAACAGCAATTGCGGCAACGCCAATTTTCAAAAGTTTTGTCATTAAAGCGTCTCCTGATCGTACTGCCGATGCCTTAACGTCGGCGAGTGACGACCTATTCATTGACTACCGACCCCAAAAGCGCGGCCGGCTTCACCCGAAAAATGAAAGAGGGTTTTGTTTGAATAAGAACATTGCAGCCTAGTTTCCGGGAGAATCGGAGATCCAACTCTCATGCCGTGTCTGGAGGCTGCCGCGAACCTATTGGAACATAACCTTACCTTGTCATTTATTGCCAGTTTCCAATAAGCAAAAAGCATGAATGGAAAGAGGCGTCGTGCTTAAAAGGGATAAATGGTAACATCGCCAATCCGTTAACCATGATGTCATTCTCAATATGAATGCATTAACCTTGTTTGTTATCAAGATTATATATTTTACAGAAAAACTGTATAATTTATGAATATTTCACTATATTCAAAATGCATGTAGAATTTGCATATTTTTATATTAATGACATCAATTATTATTGGATTTTAGAAATAGAGAAATTGAACAAAAATGGCACCGTTCAATCCAATTCGGTTTCCATTCCTTGGTTTTTCCGGGAGGGCTCGATAGGCCCCCGGCTCTATCGACCTAGGCAGTTGATGGGCCCTGTTCCAAATTAATCAAAAGATCCACGTCACGCTGACCTTGATCGGTGGAGCAAGCGCGGCCTGCAAAGTTAGAAAGATCCGAACTTGACGGCTGGACATAGCCAAAAAGCCGCAAGAATGATCCACGCTACGCAGCCTTCATCCGATGGAGCAAAGGTCGCCTGCAAAGCTTGGACGATCAGCTGTCATCCGACGCTATCGTTGGCAGGCTCAGGAAGCGCAGGTTGTCTGAGGTAGAGGACGATAAGAAAGCTTGAGCGGCTCACAATCAGTCGTGGAAAACGACCATTCCGCAACCGGCAAACCTAAACGGACCGATGCGGCTAGTTTTGATGGCTCGGGCTGAAAGGTCATTTTGAACGATTCTTTGCTGTTAGATCAGCGCACTATCGACTGAAAACTAAGAATTCATCTACGCTGACACATCCGTCTGCGACGATAATCAAGTGGGTCGGTGCTCGCCCCGGATGAATACTAACCGGGCGACCAATCCGGCGCAGCCAGTTCAAAACCCGAAAAGTCGAATGCTGGCGACACAACGCAGCTGACCAAAGCCCAACCACCATCCGGTTCAGCCGCTTGCCAATGAAAAGGCGGAACCAAAAGTTGCGGCATTTCGCCGTTCAAAACATCGCCCCCTAACCTCAAGCGAGTTGGGGCACTTTCCGCATTCTCCGCTATCATCAACGTCAAAGGTGCACCGGCATGCCACAACCACAATTCAGCCGCATCCACCCGGTGCCAGTGCGAACGCTCCCCCTCATCAAGCAGAAACAGGATTGCCGTTGCTCCGGCCCGCTGGCCCGATGCAGCCGCAGACCTCCAGGTTTCTCTATACCATCCACCTTCAGGGTGAGGCAGCAAGCCCAGCTTACCGATGATTGCCGATGATGAATTATCGCGCATATCTGGCACTCTGCTACAAATGGACAAGAACGATAGACTGGCTGAGCGCTATGCTCACTCGTGGCATGTCCTACAAGCGCTGACTTGAAGCAAACGGCAACAGTCGTGCCACACGACCATTTCGTAACCAGCGAAAACACCGCATCCGCGCCGTCTCCGCACAATTCAAAACCGCGCGATAAACCATACGCATGGTTGTGCACAGCACCGCAGGGGTCAAACAAAAGATAGCATTGGAAAATATGGTAGCGGAGGAGGCGCTATAACTTTCGTCTCAGGCGATTTCAGAACGTCCTTAAGTCCACTGTAAAATCAGCGATTTATCTTGTAACGTATTCGCGGTCGGTCGCTTCGAATTGCCTGAATTCCCGCCGAAATGTGGGAACGATTGTGGGAACAAAATGCCGCCTTTTCGGGGGTGTGATTCCCTAACAGGGACTCGAACCTGATGCCGCTGACGATCCTGAAAGTAAAGAATGCCAAGCCCGGTCGCCACGTCGATGGCCGTGGCCTTTGCCTGCTGGTGAAGCCAAGCGGTGCGCGGACTTGGATGCTGCGAATGCAGTTGAATGGGCAGCGCCGCGACTATGGGCTGGGTTCAGCACTGGACGTTTCGCTAGCCGAAGCGCGTGAGGCCGCCTCCATGTTGCGCAGGCAAGTGCGCGAAGGCTTCGATCCTGTTGCCGAGCGCCGCAATGCACGGAAGGTCATCCCGACCTTCGAGGTCGCAACCCGGAGCTGCCATGAAACACTTGGCGACGGTTGGAAGGAGGGCCATCACGCGCGTTGGCTGTCTGGCTTTGAGCGGCATGTCTTTCCCCGGATCGGAGGGAAGCAAGTCGATCAGGTCGATAGCGCCTGCGTTGCCGAGGCGCTCTCCCCTATCTGGCTGGAGGTTCCCGAAACGGCGAGGCGCATGTTGCAGCGCATCGGCGTGGTGTTGGATTTCGCCCACGTCAAAGGCTGGGTGCCGGAGGAAGTTTCACTGCGATCCGTTCGCAAGGGGCTACCGCGCCAGAACGACAAGCGCGGCCACATGGAGGCCATGCCCTATGCTGAAGTCCCTGCCCTCATGCGGAAATTGGCGAACGCTGCGCCGACGATCGGGCGCGACGCCTTGCGCTTCACGATCTACAACGCTGTCCGATCGAACGAAACCCGGCTTGCAGTCTGGACAGAGTTCGACCTGGACAACGCGGTCTGGACTATACCCGGCGAGCGTATGAAGGCCCGCGAAACTCATGTCGTGCCGTTGTCCGCACCCACGGTCGCATTGCTCCGCAGGCGATGGGACGAGCGCGCCAGCGATATCGGCCTCGTCTTTTCCAAGGATGGAAAGAAGCCGATCAGCGACATGACGATGACGAAGCTTTTGCGCGATGACGGCATAAGCGGCGTGACGGTTCACGGCTTCCGCTCCGCCTTTACCGACTGGTCGTCGGAATGCACCGAATATCCCAAGGAGGTGGCAGACAAGGCTTTGGCCCACAAACTGCCCGACAAAGTTGAAGCTGCCTATCGCCGAACTGACTTTTTCGAGAAGCGGCGCGGCTTGATGAAGCTGTGGGCGGACTATCTGGATAGCCCGCCCCGCGCCGAGGCAACGCCAGCCGATGCGGCGGCAGAGCCTACAGAGGATCGCGTTGCTGCCTGATTAGCTCATGCAAGCTCGCAGTGGTAATTCGGGTGGACTTGCCAAGTTTGACGGCCTGCACTTCGCCACTGGCAATTAGTTCGTAGAGTTTGGTCCGGCCCACACCGATCATGCGGGCGGCATCGTTGACCCGGACGCATATTGGATCAGGGAGCGCGTTCATGACACCCGGCTCTCCCTCTGACTGTGGCGGTAGGCAGCAGGATCGGCGATCCAGCCGCTCACTGCCGATTCATGCCAACCCGCACCGTGGATGCTGATCCTGACCTGGGGCGGAAATGTCCCCTCGGCGATCTTGCGATAGAGCGTGGAGCGGGAAAGGCCGGTGCGGTCGAGAACGGTCTTGAGGCGGATGATCTTTTCGGCATTCGACATGGGACTTGCTTCCATAAGTTGGCAGTTGATGAAACCTCCCGAGACCAAGGATTGGCGGCCTGCTTCGCGAAGGCAAGAACATTTCCGGTACATCGTAGCGCAGGGCGCAGTCGGATGGATTGGGAAAAGGACGCCATGACAAGGCAATAGAAAGCATGAGACGGAAAGGCGCGGCGAGAAATGCGAGGGCGCGGAAAGCAGTTCAAACAAGAGTTTTGCGGTAATGCGCTTCATCGTCGGGCATTTGCGCCGTCATCGCCGCAAATCTGCGTCGGCATCGGTGGATTTTGCGCGCGAATCGCGCAAATTGCCGGTTCAACTTGGTGCGCGCTATCGGGTTCTGGCTTTTCAACCCGCCTGTGGGCATGTTCACGAGATGAGCAACCCATTGCCAACCCGATTGCCCTGGCCACCCGATTTCCCCGATGTAGTGATCCACACAGATGTCCGCACACGTGATAACCATCCGGGTTACGCCGCCGCAAAGGCGGGGGATGCCGAGGCGGCTCTCATGCTGGCATCCGATCTACTGTCGCCAGATGGAATAGTGAGTCTTCACGAGATCATCGGCAATCGGCCTACTCTGCTCCTGCCGGTCGTGGCCGACGAGTTGACGGGCTTCAACGCGATCCCCGATGCGATGGCGCAGGTGTTGGGCAGCGAACTTGGAACCCCCGTCATCGCCGGTGAAATCGTCCAGACAAACAAAGTCGGCCATACCCGTGCCCCGGCATTTCAGCGGCTGGTTACCCCGGCGACGTTCGAAGGGCAGGTCCAGCCGGGTGCAAACTATGTGCTTGTTGACGATCACGTCGGCCTTGGCGGCACTCTCGCCAACCTGCGCGGTTACGTCGAGGCGCGCGGCGGAGAGGTCATCGCGATCACGACCCTGACCGAGAGCCGGGACGCGCGCATAATTTCATTGCAGCCCGCAACCCGAATTGTGTTATGGGAGCATCATGGCCAAGCACTTGACGACCTCTGGAAAAGCCAATTCGGCTACGGGATCGACTGCCTCACGGAAGTCGAAGCCCTCAACCTATGTCGTCAGCACTCCGTTGCCGCCATCGAGGATTTCCTGGCTCAGGCAGCAGTCGAAGCACGTGGCCGAGGTCTCCAGACAGCGGTTGAGCCAGGTGACTGATTGAGGACGTAAGAACTTTGCATAGTCGCGGTCTAAAAGCGGATGATGGCAACGAATCCGCGTTGAGTTTGACAGGGTTTCTTCCCAGTGTTCCAGTCGAACATGTCTTGGATCGATTTGGCGCTGCTGGCAGAAACGAAGTAGGGTCAGTCAAACTTGAGAGTCCCGAAAGCTCCGCCGCACTCGCCGTTAACTGCTTCGGTTGGTTCATCTCCCGCCCGTCACGCTTCCCTTCACTTCCAGGACTCGACACCAATGATCCTGTCGAGATGGTGGACTTGGAGGAGTTCACCGCACGATTCCCGTGGGCAGGCGGACGCTATTCTTGGCTGGATGCGGTGAACCACGCCCGTTCCGTCACTTCCCCCAACAGGCGCGTTCAATGCCCCATCGACACGCCGCCGCTCCGCTTGGGCCGGGGCGCTAGCCAGATGAGTGCCGCAGCGATCAGCAGAATTGCGGATGTCGTCCAGAAGACGTGCAGCACAGACAGGGTCGTGGCCTCTACCTCGACCATGTTGCTCAGCATTTGGCGCGCACCCTCGGGTGAGAAGCCCAGTCCGGCAATTGCGCCGCCTTCAGCGTCCGGTTGCAGAACGCCCGCTATATCGTTGCGTGCCGCGCGCTGGGTGTCGCCCCAATAGGTCAGCGAAACCGAAGTCGCGAATGCCGTCGCAATGGTACGCATGAAACTTTGCAAGCCTGCGGCTGATGCGACTTCATGCTCGTCCACGGTACTCAACGTCAGGTTGATGATCGGCAACATCAGGAAAGTCATGCCCAGCCCTTGAACGAATTGGGGTATGCTGAGTGTCCAGAAATCGCTGTCGGTGGCCCAGAATGTCCGCAAGAGCCCCATCACGGCCAGCCAAACGATGCCTCCCGAAACCAGCAAGCGGGGATCGAGCCGCGGCATCAGCATCACGACAAGCGGTGCTGTCAGGAGACCCGCGATCGCCGAGAATGAAGACGAATAGCCTGCCTGCGTCGCGGTGAAGCCCAGCCATGCCTGTTGCCACTGCGGAACAATCACAAAGCCCGCGAAATAGGCGCCGAAACTGATTGAGAGGACTACGAGGCTGACACTCAGCCCCCGATGCCGCAGAATGCGCAGATCGACCACGGGATGGTCTTCGGTGAGTTCCCAGACGACAAAAATCAGGAATGCGACAGCCGACGTTATAGCCAGCACGACGATCAGCGGGTCACCGAACCAGTCATGGTTGCGGCCAATATCGAGGATGACCTGCAAGCAGCCGACCCAAATAACCAGCAGAACAAGGCCAACATAATCGATTGGCAAGACGCGGCGTTCGGTTTCAATCGGGCGGAGCAGGACGGCCCCGCCGATGATGGAAAGCAGGGCAACTGGCACGTTGATCAGGAATATCCAGTGCCAGGACCAGTTATCGGTCAGCCAGCCCCCGATGATCGGGCCGAGTGCAGGCCCAAGCAGCAGCGTCATTGCCCACATGCCCATGCCGATGTTTTGCTGCTCGGGCGGGAATACGCGCAGCAGCAGGGTTTGCGACATAGGCATCAGAAAGGCCCCGAAAATGCCCTGTCCGATGCGGCACATCACCAGCATTTCGATTGAGACTGACAGCCCGCAGAGGAGCGAAAAGAAACCGAAACCCATCATGCTGAACAGAAAGGTGCGAACCGAGCCAAACCTGAACGCAATCCACGCCGTCAACGGCACGCAAATCGCTTCGGCAATCGCATAGGAGGTGATAACCCACGCGCCTTGTTCGAGCGTGATGCCGAGGCTGCCTGCAATATGGGGGATCGAAACATTGGCGATCGTCAGATCGAGAATCACCATGAAGTTCGCAAACGCCAGGGTAAGCCCGGCGATCAGCCGAAGCGAAGGTGGGATGCCCGTCGCAGTCTTTGCGGTGCCGCTCATGGCTGTCAGTCGCCCGAAACGTCAATTTCGACTTCCATCGACAGGCCGACCCGCAGCGGATGCCGTTTGAGGTCGGCTGGATCGAGTTCGATGCGAACGGGCAAGCGTTGGACGACCTTGATCCAGTTGCCGGTCGCATTCTGAGCCGGGATAACGGCCATCGAAGAACCAGTGCCGCCCGCAAAGCCGACCACCTTGCCGCGATAGGTTGCGTTCGATCCGTAGAGGTCGGCGGTGAGCTTGACGGGCATGCCGATCCGCACACGCTGCAACTGGCTCTCCTTGAAGTTGGCCTCAACATAGACACTAGCCAGCGGCACAATTGTCATGATGATCTGTCCGGGATTGAGCCGTTGCCCGATCTGGACTTGCAGCTTGCTGACGACACCGTCGATGGGCGCGCGGATTTCCGTGCGGTCGAGATTGAGTTGCGCGGCATCGCGCCGCGCCATGGCGGCCAATACGGCAGGATCGCTATTCTCGCTTAATCCGCTCACCAGCGCGGCGTTCGCGGCCAGTTGCCCTTGCGCGGCGCGCTTTGACGAGCTGGCCTGGTTGATCGCCCCGCGCGCTACATCGAGCGCGGCCAGGGTCGTGGCATAGGTCCTGCGGGCCTGCGTCAACTCTTCACCGGATACCGCCCCGCTAGCTGCCACATTCTCTCGGCGCTGCAGATCGATCCGGGCCTTTTCGTGTTCAGCCTGCGCCGTGCGATATTGCGCCTGAGCCTGGGTTACTCCGGCACCGGAGGTGTCCACTTGCGCCGCCAAGGCGGAGCTGTTGGCAACGGTCTGACGGAAGCGCCGCCGCGCTGCGGCCATATCCGCTTCCGCCTGGGCCAGCGCGATCCGCGCGTCGGCCTGATCGAGTCGCACCAGCACTTGTCCGGCCTTCACCTGCTGGGTGTCGCGCACCAGAACCTCGGTCGCCGAGCCTGCAACCAGCGGCGTGACCTGCGCCATTTGCGCATTGACGTAGGCATTTTCGGTGGACACGAAATTCCGGGCGACCAGCAGATACCAGACCCCCCAGGCCAGTCCGATCACCGCCAAGGCCACTGCAAGCCGCGTGAGCCATCGCTTGCGCGACGCCTTGCGGGACTGGGACAGGGCCGGATCGACGGCAGGGGTTTCGGGCGCGGCAGCGGTCATTGGGTTATCGGTTCCGGTGAAGTTTGAGTGTCTGCTGCAAATCCGCCGCCGAGGGCCCGGATCAGAGCCAGAGTTGCGCCCCGCTCGTAGGTTTCGAGACCGATCACGGCGAGCCGGAGATCGTGAACCGCCCGCTCGCTGGCGAGCACGTCGAGTCGGCTGGCCAAGCCAGCCGTGTAGCGATTGTTGACCAGCGCAAGGGCATCTTCGCTCGCGGCCAGGGCAGTGCGTGCTGCCGCCAGCCGTTTGTCCGCCGCCTCGCGCTGCGTTACTGCGTCGGCAACCTGCTGAAAGGCGGAAATCACGGTCTGGTTATAGCTGGCGACTGCCTCCTCATAATCCGCTCCGGCGCGGCCATATTGCGCCCTGAGCGCGCCGCCCTGAAAGATTGGCAGGCTGATCGCCGGGCCAGCCGATCCGAACAAAGATCCGGAATCGACGAGGTTGCCAATCCCAAGAGCTTGCAAGCCGATCAGCGCCCTGAGATTTACCGAAGGAAAGAATCCGGCGCGCGCCACCTTGATGCGGCTTTCAGCCGCTTCGACCCGTTCGCGCGCCGCGACAATGTCCGGACGCCTGCCAAGCAGGTCCGTGGTCAACCCGGCCGGAATACCAAGCGGTGTCGATGGGAATAGCGGTGCTGGCGTGATCGTCCGGCCCCGATCCGGTCCGGCCCCCACTAGCGCGGCCAACTGGTTTCGGCGCAGGGCGATGCTTTCATCGACCGCCGCCATGTCCTGCTCGGCGCTCGCCAGTTCCGCTTCGGCGCGGCGCAGGCCTATGCGGTTGTCGAGGCCGTTGCGTTCGCGCTCGGCAACCAGCGCCAACGCCGCGCGGCGATTGACCAGCACGGCCTCGGCGTTGTCGCGTTCACGGTAGTGCCTGCCCAGTTCGGCATAAGCGGCGGTGATCGCAACCGAAAGGACAAGCCGCGCCTGCGCGGCATCGACCACCGCCGCACGAGCTCCCGAGGTCGCGGCGGCATAGGCCGCTCGGTTGCGACCCCATAGATCAAGGTCGAAATCGAACGACAGCGAGGCCTGGCCGTAATCCGCCCAGCCATCGGGAAGGAACTGCGCGGGTATGCCGTTGTTGCCGCTTTGGCGGCGCAAGCCACCTTCCGCCTCGCCGCCGACGGTCGGGAGCCGGGCTGCGCCGACGCGCTGAGCCTCTGCGTCCGCCCGTCTTATCCTAGCCATGGCAATCGCGGTCTGCGGCGAGTTGGCAAGGCCTTCCTCGATCAACTGGGTGAGCTGCGGATCGCCAACAAGCCGCCACCACTGGTCGGGCGGCCAGCCAATGCTGCCGCGCGCGGCGAGGGTCTGGGTCGCCTCGATGGACTCGGGGGTCCGCATGACCGGCCTGACACCGGCATCGGGAACCCCAACACAGGCCGACAGCGCAAGCACGATTCCGATGGTAGGGAAACGGGGGTCAACCGACATAGGCCCCCCTGCCGCTAGCCAGCAGCCTGTGGGCCGAATCCTCGATCCGGGTTTCCGCGACGCTCAACTGCTTGCCCAGTTTGACGACACTACCAATCGCACGCAGCGGCCCGGAGGTTGCAGGACGGTGAAAATCGACGCGAAGGTCGGCGGTCGCCCGCGCCGTGCCGCCCAGCGCGTTGACGGTGTAGAGACCAGTCAGGTCGATCAATGCCGACAAGATACCGCCATGCGCCGACCCGATCATCGGGTTGGAGACGATTTCATCCCGCCAGGGCATTTCGAGGATCAGTTCCCGCTCGGTCAGATCGACAATATCGAGGCCGAGCCAGCGGTGAAACGGCGCGATGTGGAGCATCTTGCGGAGTTCCGCGAGTTCCGGCCTGTTGGAGCGGGCGGTCATGTTGCATCGCCCTTATCGTGAGTGCGGATCAGGAAGTCGGCAATCGCCGCTCCAAATACGTCGTTCTGGTCGCCCACGACCATGTGGGTGGCATCGGCAATGTCGCTGAAGGCAGCGTGCGGGACCAGTTTCCGGAAATGCTCAACGGCTTCCGGCGAGACCAGATCGCTCGAACCGCCCCTGACCAGATGCACCGGAAGCGCGAGATTCATCGCGGCACTGCTGAGTTCGCTCCGTCCGTGATCGCCCAACGCGCCGTCTTGCGCGTGACGGCGCATGACCCCGTCGATGAACGCAGGATCCCAATGCCAATAATACCGCCCGTCGGGCTTCTGGCGCAGATAGTGGGCCAGCCCTGCCGATGCCTTGCGGCTGGGGCGATGCGGCAAGTATTCCGAGATCACGCGCGCAGCCTCATCGGGCGAAGCGAAGCCTTCGCGCGCATGGGCCGCCATGAAGCCTACAACGCGCGCAACGCCCGTTGCCTCCATTTGCGGCGTAATATCGACGAGTGTCAGCGAAGCGAAACTGCCGGGTGCGAGTTGCCCTTCGGCGACGATCCCGGCGAGTCCCCCCAGCGATGCGCCGATCAGTGCTGGCTTGCGCGCCAACCGGGCGGCGATAGCAACGAGGTCGCTCGCGAAGTCGGCAATGTCATAGGCCCCGTCCCTGGCCCATTCGCTGTCGCCATGTCCGCGCAGGTCGATTGCGATGGCATGAAAGCCGCGACCAGCAAGTAGCGTCGAAATCTTCTTCCAGGCCCGTCGGGTTTGCCCGCCGCCGTGCGCGAGAATAACCGGCATTCCATCCCGCGCCCCTTCGATGCTGGCGGCGATGGCATGGCCTGCCTTCCCTTCCAGCTTGATCGATTCACTATGCATGAAACCTTCTTACTGTAAGATGTCTTACAGTAAAGTCTTTTCAATTGAACGCTCGGCGGGTAAGGCGCTTGCCCGATGCAACAGGAAATCGACCAGGACAGCTACATGACCGAGAACGACGAGATCGTGTTTCTCGTCGAGGAAGTGCCGCGTAAACTGCGCAGGCTGTTCGATGCCTCTACGGCAAAATTCGGCCTGTCCCGCACCCAATGGCGCGCGCTTGCCTATATCTTTCGGTCACCGGGACTTACCCAGACCGAACTCGCCAAATGCCTTGATCTGGAACGCGCCAGCGTGGGTCATGTGATCGATCAGCTGGAAAAGGCCGAATATGTCGAGCGACGCTCAATCGAGGGCAATCGCCGGGTCTGGACACTGCATCTGCTGCCTCGGGCAATCGAGATACTTCCTTCGCTCAGGCTTGAGGCCGATGCGATCTACGCCCGCCTGTTGTCGGGAATTTCCGATAGAGAGTTTGCGGCGATCAAGACGTTGCTGGCAACGATGTCGGGCAATCTCGAGGAATTGTAGTGTAAGCCGTTCTTCTGGAGCACCTTTTAACACTGCAGCCATTCTACCCGCTTCAATCCAAACCTGCTTACCTACTACCTGCCTCGCTTTCTGCTTCAAACGCCCGTTTGCCCTTGCGCTTCCACAGCACCAGCGCTTGTTCGCGTTCCTCGCCGCGCAGCTTGGCCGCAACCGTGAGGAACGCGCCGTAGAGCGTGGCGCGATCATCGTCGGCGAGTTCGACCAGTCCAGCCTTCACGACCAGGCCGCCCAGTTCGATCAGTTGCCGTGTGCGTCCGCGGCGTTTGACCTGCCATTCGCGCATGTCGGTTCGTGCCTTTCGGGCCTCAAGCCGATGCCGCGCCGCCGTCAAGCGGGAGAGTGCCATCCAGCTGGACTTGAGTTCCATTGCCACGCTTGCGCGCCTTGCTCTGAAAGAGGGCCGCGCCGCGCTTGCGCCACGCCTCCTTCTTTTGGGCATCGCTGGTTTCCGCAATGACGAGCAGCGCACCGGCCAGGGTTTCCGCATCGGTCGTGTCTGCCCCGGTGGCGATCACCAGTTCGCCGAGCTGCTGCACGCGGCGTTCCTTCAGTTGCTTCGCCTTGTCGGCGAGCGCCTTTAGTTCCGAATCAAGGTCACGGGGTTTGCGCATCGAAGTTCTCCATTGAGAGGTGATGCGCTGATGATAATATCGATGCTCTCTCAATGCTGTAGAGTCGTCGAGACGGTCTGATACTGAATAGTCCCGAGCAGGATTTTATCATGGGAGGGCGCGCTTATACGTCGTGCCGACGTGGCGCTCATGGCGTAGATGGATTGCCGTCATGGCGATCTTCCATCTCTCCGTCAAAGTCATCAGCCGGTCGAGCGGGCGCAGCGCCGTGGCGGCAGCGGCCTATCGCGGGGCCGAGCGGCTGCACGACGAACGGCTCGACCGTGACCACGACTTCACCAACAAGGACGGCGTCGTCCATTCCGAAGTGCTGCTGCCGGAAGGCGCGCCGGAGGAATTTGCCGACCGCGAAAAGCTCTGGAACGCGGTCGAGACCGCCGAGAAGCGCAAGGACGCGCAGCTTGCCCGCGAAGTAGAGTTCGCCATTCCGCGCGAGCTGACCAAGGGACAGGGCATCGAGCTGGCCCGCGAATTTGTCGAAGCCGAGTTCGTTGCAAAGGGCATGATCGCCGACCTCAATGTCCATTGGGATATTGGCGCAGACGGCCAGCCCAAGCCCCACGCCCATGTCATGCTGACCATGCGCGAAGTGGACGGCGACGGGTTTGGCGCGAAGGTGCGTGATTGGAACAAGGCCGAACTGGTCGAGCAGTGGCGCGAGCGTTGGGCCGAACATGTCAATGAGCGGCTGGCCGAACTCGACATCGACGCCCGCATCGATCACCGCAGCCTGGAGGCGCAGGGTATCGCGCTGGAGCCGCAGGACAAGATCGGTCCCGCCGCATCGCGCATGGGCGTGCGCGGGCTGGAGGCCGAGCGGATCGAGGAACATCGCGCCGTCGCGCTACGCAACGGCGAGCGGATTATCGCCAATCCCGCTGTCGCGCTTGACGCGATCATGCACAGCCAGGCCACCTTCACCAACCGCGACCTTGCTATGTTCGTGCATCGGCACAGCGACAGCAAGGAGCAGTTCGATCTGGCCATGAGGGCGGTTCGCGGTTCGTCCGACCTGATCGCGCTGGGCAAGGACGGACGCGGCGAAGAGCGGTTCACCTCGCGGCAGATGATCGACACCGAACAGCGCCTTGGACATGCATCGGCACTGCTGGCGCAACGTGAACAACATCAGCTCGAAGGCGCAGGCCGGGAAGGAGCGCTGGCGCACGGGGCGGAGCGCGGCCTTGTGCTTTCCGGCGAGCAGCGCGCGGCGTTCGAGCATGTGACTGATGAGCGCGGCTTGAGCGTTGTCGTCGGCTATGCCGGGACCGGCAAGAGCGCGATGCTGGGCGTGGCGCGCGAGGCATGGGAGAATGCGGGCTATACCGTGCAAGGCGCGGCGCTGTCCGGTATTGCCGCCGAGGGGTTGGAGCACGGTTCGGGCATCGCCTCGCGCACCATTGCCAGCCTTGAGCATCAGTGGAGCCAGGGCCGCGAATTGCTCACGTCGCGCGATGTGCTGGTTATTGATGAGGCTGGTATGGTCGGCACGCGCCAGATGGAGCGCGTCCTCTCCCATGCCGCCGATGCAGGCGCGAAAGTCGTATTGGTTGGCGACCCGCAGCAGTTGCAGGCCATCGAAGCTGGAGCCGCCTTCCGTGCGATCCACGAGCGGCATGGCGGCGTCGAAATCAGCGAAGTGCGCCGCCAGCACGAAGGCTGGCAGCAGGACGCCACCTGGCACCTTGCGACAGGGCGCACCGGACTTTCCATTCAGGCCTATGGCGAACGCGGCATGGTGCACGCCGCCGAGACGCGGGAGGCAGCGCGTGACGAGCTGATCGAGCGCTGGGATCGTAACCGGCAGGCCAGCCCCGGCGATACACGCATCATTCTCACCCATACCAACGATGAGGTGCGCGAACTCAATGACGCGGCGCGCGGAAAGCTGCGCGACAGTGGCGAACTGGGTATC
This sequence comes from Sphingobium sp., assembly GCA_035196065.1. NCBI lineage: Bacteria > Pseudomonadati > Pseudomonadota > Alphaproteobacteria > Sphingomonadales > Sphingobiaceae > Sphingobium > Sphingobium sp. Next base: position 353,413 of record CP136575.1, on the reverse strand, counting down.
GATGTGACCATCCAAGCCGAGCGCGGCGAGCGCCAGTTCGCCAGCGGCGACCGTATCATGTTCCTGCGCAATGAGCGGGGCCTGGGCGTCAAGAACGGCACACTGGGCACCATTGAGCAGGTGACGCCGCAGCGCATGGCCGTGCGCACCGACGATGGCCGCAGCGTCGCCTTCGACACCAAGGATTATGCGCATATCGATCACGGGTACGCCGCGACGATCCATAAGGCGCAGGGCATGACGGTCGACCGCGCGCATGTTCTGGCCACCCCCGGCTTGGACAGCCACGGGGCCTATGTCGGCCTGTCGCGCCACCGCGACGGCGTGGCCCTGCACTATGGGCGCGATGACTTCGCCGATCAGTCAAAGCTAGTGCGCACTCTGAGCCGCGAGCGCGGCAAGGACATGGCGAGCGACTACAAGCCCGAGCAGCAATTTGCCGAACGGCGCGGCATCACCTTCCGTGAACGTATCGTCGAAATCGCCCGTCAGTTGCCGGAGCGGGCGAAATCCATCTTCGCCGGATTCCGCCCGCAGGTCCCAAAGCTCGAAACCGTGCCAACCGATCAGGCTGGCCTGTCCGATCAGCGCCGAGCTGTCGAACGCTATGCCCGTGCCGCCGCCGACATAGGGCAAATGTGCGAACAGGGATTGCCGGTCCTGCCGCACCAGCGCGACGCGCTGGAGAAGGCTGCAAAGGCGCTCGACGCGATCCGGCCCCATGGCACAGCCGACCTCGCCAGCGCCTTGCAACGCCAGCCCTCGCTGGCCCGTGAAGCCGCCGATGGTCGCAGCCAGGGTGCAATCCGCGCCATGCAGCTTGAGGCCGAAATCCGTATTGATCCCGCGCAGCGCGCCGACCGCTTTGTCAGCGACTGGCAGCGGCTTGCGCAGGCGCGCCAGGCCATGCAGCGCGATGGCGACAGCAAGGGCGCGCAGAGGCTCACGGGCCGCATGACGGACATGGCGAAGGGCCTGGAGCGCGACGCGCAGGTTGAATCCCTGCTGCGCAGCCGCACCCGCGAGCTTGGCATCAAGACAGAACTCGGTCGCGATCTGGCCCGCGACCTTGCCGCCTCCATCTCGATGGAGCGGAGCCGGTCAATCGGCATGGGCCTGTAGGAGAAATTCGATGGATACCGATACGGATGACGTGGAACCGACCCTGGACCTTGAGCCGGAACCCGATCCCGACGCGCCCGTTCCGGAGGCCGCAGGCGATCCCGCCGCCGAGGCATTTGCCCGCCTTGAAGGAGAACTGGCTCTCATGCGCCGGGCGGTCCAGCACCTGGCCGCCGAGCGCGCGGACATCGTCATTCCCGACTACGGCGCGACCTTGACCGACATGGCCAAGCGGATAGGGGCGATGGGCGAGAGCCTGAAGGGCATGGCGAGCCATCCCGCGATGCAGATAACGCCTGACAGCATTGGCCAGCGGATCGCCGCAGCAGCAGAATCAGCACGGCGCAGCGACCATGAAAGGATCAGCCAGGCCCGGAGCGACTTGAACCACGCTGCCCAGGAAATGCGGAGCGTCACGGCCCAAGCGCGCACCGCCGCAGAGCAGCGGCTGCAACTCTACCAGGTGGCAGGCGGAGCGTTGCTCGCCGGAATACTGCTATGGTCTTTCCTTCCCGGCACCTTAGCCCGAACGATGCCGGAAGGCTGGCACTGGCCAGAGCGCTTGGCGGCGCGGATGGTTGGAGAATCCACACGATGGGATGCAGGTGCGCGGCTGATGCAGAGCGACAGCCCCGAGGCCTGGAATGCACTGGTGCAGGCCGCTGACATCCGGCGCGACAACCGCGAGGCCATTGACGCTTGCCGGAAGACCGCCGCATCCTCGCAGCAGCCAGTGCGATGCACTGTCAAGATTCGTCCAAATACCCAAGAAAGTAGAACAGCAACAACGTCTGAGGGGACCGCGAAACGGTCCCAGCGAGGGGCATAACAGCCCATTCCGGCTCGCACAAAATGTGGGAACAAATGTGGTTTCGATTTTCCAGAAAAGTCATTTTATCCTTTGAAAACAGAGCGATAAATAACTTGAATGGTAGCGGAGGAGGGACTCGAACCCCCGACACGCGGATTATGATTCCGCTGCTCTAACCACCTGAGCTACTCCGCCATACCGGCATCGCGCGGCTGTATGCGCGACAGGACGCGGCCTATAGGCGGCGCGCCTTGCGGGGTCAATAGATTCGCTGATGCTAAAGAGGCGTAATGACCCTGCCTGCTTTTTGTCCTGCCTGTGGTTTGTAAACCGCAAATAAAAGCGCCCCGACGGAAATGATCCATCGGGGCGCCAGTGGGTGGGCCATTGCCGGACCAGTAGGCGCCGCCCCTGTGGGTTGGGAATTCACGTAACAGGTTGAGTACGCCCTGTTGGCTCTGGTTCGCCTGCGCGAGCATCGCGGTCGAGGCTTGCGAAAGGATCTGTTCGGCAGCGAGCTTGGTCGATTCTGCAGAGAAATCTGCGTCCTCGATACGCGAGCGGGACTCGGTGAGATTGGTCGCGGTCGATGTGAGGTTATTGACCGTCGCCTCGAGCCGGTTCTGTGCAGCACCCAGATTGGCGCGCTCTGTCCCCACAGTGTCGATTGCCGTGCTGATCAGCCCCATGGCTGTCGACGCCCCGGCGGTTGTAGACATGTCGATGCCGTCTACACCAAGCCCGGCCGCATTCATGCTGGTAAAGGCGATGGCGACAGTCTGGCCAGTGTCGACGCCCGTTTGGATTTCAAATGTGCTGGCGTCGTCGAACAAATTGGTTCCGTTGAAATCGGTACGGCCCGCAATATCGTCAATCTGGCCGAGCAACGTGGTCACTTCGGTCTGGATCGCGGCACGATCAGAGGCTGCGGTGGTGCCGTTGGCCGCTTGAACCGATAGTTCGCGCATCCGGACAAGAATGTTGGAAACTTCGCCCATCCTGAACCAGAGCGTATTTCGGAACTGGGTTCTGCGGTCGATACGCTCGCACAGGCGTGGCGGGCAATCGCCGCCGACCAGTCAGCTTAGCAGCAATGCCGCGCCATTATTCGCCATATGTGCGATGATCGTAACGCGCAGCGATCCCGTCTTGTAGTATAGGAGACCGAACACCGCCCCCATCGCCATGAGCGCAGGGAATGCATGGAGATCCATATGGACTGCCCCGAAAATGGCGGCGGCACCAAGGATGGCTGCCCAAACGGGTAGATGCCGAGCCAGCGCATTCTGCAGAAGCCCGCGGAACAGTAGTTCTTCGAGCAGCGGGGCAATCAGCACGATGGCGGCCACAAGCATAATCTGGTTGGGAATCGTATCGGGAAGTGCCGCGAATAGTTTACGCAATTGCTGCTGCATCTCGATGTCGGGGATGACAAATTCGGTGTAGCCATAGTTGAGTGTCAGCCCCAGACCGATCAGGCCAAAGGCCCAGCCGAGCGTTGCGACGGGGCTGATCGCGCTCCAGCGGTTAAGGCCGATGCGGGCGGCTCGGCTTTGCCGGTTGAGGTAGATAAACAACAATGCGAGCAGCGCGATGCTTGAGGCGACCAGCGATGCAATGGTCGGGCCTGCGACAAAGGTCAGATCGTTGGTTAGTTCAACCAGTTCGCGGCCACTTTTGTCGAGTGCGACGGCAATGGCAATGGTAGCAACGCCGACGATCAATTGAAGGATCAGGAATAGCACAACCCAGCCGAGACTTTGCCAGACACCCGGAAAAGCTTTGTGGCCTTCTGGAGTGCCGCGATCATCTGCCATTTGTTTTGAATTGCGCATCACTGCCCCTCTATCTCTGGCCTTGGCTAAGCCGTCGGGCCATGAAATGCAATTACACCAGCCCTATTTTCATCAGCTCGCCGAGCATCTGCGCCGGCATTTCGTCTAGTCCGTCAGCATCAACCGCGCCTAGGTCCGGCGGGGCGTCCTTGGTTTCCAGATAACGCCAACCCTGATGCGCGCGTTTGGGTATAGTGCGCACGGCTATCAGTTCGGGGCGCAGGCGAATCCAAGTGCGGCCCTCGCCATTGTCCATGAATCCGATTAACGGGCTGCGGCCGATCAGGCTGTGGTTCAGAATCCAGTAGAGCGAACCACCAACCATTTCCTCGTGGCGCTTTGGCAGATAACGGGTGGTCAGCCGAACTTCGCCGATCGAGGCATGGGCTTCAAGCCGTTGGCGCAAATGCCCATGGCTTTCCGCTCCAAAGGCGATACGGGTCATATTGAGTGGCATTGCACCTATTTGGGCGTGGGCTGATCAGGGTGCAAGACCGGCAAATACCGCAAGTCCGAGGAAAATGAGGAAGCCCATCGAATCCGTGATCATTGTCACGAAGATCGAACTCGACACCGCAGGATCTTGATCAAGACGGTCGAGCACGATCGGGATGACCACGCCTGAAAGCCCTGCGATCAGGATGTTGAACAGGATGGCCGATCCGATCACCGCGGCAAGAAGCCAGTTGCCGAAGATCAGCCCTGTCATCCCACCGGCAACCAGCGCAACCGTCGCTCCGATCAGTAACGCGACACGAATTTCGCGCCAAATTGATCGCATCGTGTTCGATTCGGTCAACTGGTTGGTGGCCAGTGCGCGCACCGTCACCGCCAGCGTCTGCGTGCCTGCATTGCCGCCAAGTGAGGCCACCATCGGCATCAGTATTGCAAGTGCAACCATCGCTTCTATCGCGCCGCCAAAAAACCAGATGATTGATGATCCAACTGTTGCGGTGGCCAGATTGGCGATCAGCCAGCGGACACGCGCCTTGTAGCTGTCGGCGATTGGTTCGTTAATGTCGCCCTCGCCAGCACCTGACAGGCGCAATATATCCTCGCCGGCTTCTTCCTGAACGATATGGACCACGTCGTCCGCGGTGATCACGCCTACTAGCCGGCCGGCGTCGTCGACTACGGCGGCGGAGATGAGTGCATATTTCTGGAATTGCAGTGCGACTTCTTCCTGGTCCATATCGACCGGGATCAAGCGCTGCTCCCGCTTCATTACATCCGAAATTGCAATGTTGCGGGGCGTGCGTAGGATCCAGCTCAATTGGCAGGTGCCAATCGGGCGATGTGCCGGATCGACGACGAAGATTTCCCAGAATTCGGTCGTCAGATCCTGATTTTCCCGCAGATAATCGATCAGTTGGCCAACGGTGATATGCTCGGGAACCGCCACCAGTTCGCGCTGCATGATGCGGCCGGCCGATTCCTCCGGATAGGAGAGCGCATCTTCGATTGCGGCGCGATCCTCGGGATCGAGCTTTGCAAGGACAGCCTGCTGGTCATCCTCTTCCAGATCCTCGATGATCGCAACTGCGTCATCGGTATCCAACTGTCCGGCAAGGTCGGCAACCTGCGCCGGCTGCAGCGCGTCGATAATGTCTTCGCGGACCCAGTCATTGATCTCCGCAAGCACGTCGGCGCTCAACAGATCGCCCAATGCAACGGCAAGGTCGCCGCGATCCTCTGCGGCGGTCAGTTCAAAAAGGTCGGCGATGTCGGCTGCATGCAGCGGCTCTGCCAGCCGATAGGCTTCCTCGCGATTGCCTGCCTCGACCGCATCGAGTACCTGCCGCACGAAATCTGCAGACAGACGGTTCTCTTCGTCAAAGGTACTATCGGGTGTTTCGGGAAAGGCGGTTACGGGATCGGCGTCTGCGGTCATCTGGCCACCCTTTCCGGCTCTTTCACGGCAACTCGCGCTTCTCCTACGCCGGGCAGAAGAAATTGCAATTTACTTTTGGGCAAGGCCGCCTATTGGCGGCGGCTGTCTCATCTCTTTTCCAAAGGAACCACCGAAATGGCCGAAACGCTGACCATGCATCTGTCGACGGGTGATGTTGTTATCAAGTTGCGCCCCGATCTGGCACCCAAGCATGTTGAACGGATTGTCGAACTGGCAAGCGAGGGCTTTTACGACGGTGTGAAGTTCCACCGTGTGATCGACGGTTTCATGGCGCAGGGCGGTTGCCCGAATGGTACCGGCATGGGTGGTTCGTCAAAGCCCGATCTGGCGCAGGAATTCAACGAGGAGCCGCACGTGCGCGGGGCCTGTTCGATGGCGCGGACAAGCGATCCGAACAGCGCCAACAGCCAGTTCTTCATCGTTTTCGATGACGCAACTTTCCTTGATCGCCAGTATACTGTCTGGGGCAATGTGATCGAAGGTATGGAAAATGTCGACGCGCTTCCCAAGGGTGAGCCGCCGCGCGAACCCGGCGCAATCAAGTCGATCACGCTGGGCTAACGGCTGTGGCAGGGTCGCTGATCAGCGGCCCTGCATCGCGTCCATTACGGTTTTCAGTTCGGCAGGCGAAATCTTGCCATCTTGGTCGCTATCAACATTGTCGAAAAAATCGGCAAGCGGACCTCGCGCTTCCTCCCGGCTGATAAAGCCGTCCTTGTCGCCGTCGAGAAAGGCGAAGATTTGCTCGGGCGTCGGGCGTTCCTGTTGCGGCGCCGGCGGAGCGGGTTGTTCTTGGGCAATCGCGGCGCTCGACATCAGAATGAGCGCGGCAGCGGCGGTTTTCAGCATGGATACTCCTCTCGCGCGGGTTGGCCCCGCATTGAACACCGCCCAGCCAAACGCGCAGCGGTTAAACGCGCTTAACAGTGCGATGCACTTGCGCAAATCGAAATAGTGAAGTCCCGTCTTCAGTCTGGCACCTGTATGATGCCGTCGACCACGGTTACACAATCACCGCCTATGTGGATTGCCTCGCCGTCTATCCGCACGCGGACATAACCGTCACGGCCCATCTGGCGGCCTTGGCTGGCAACATAGTGGCTTTGCCGCGACAGTTGGCCAGCAATCAGCCGATTGGCCGCAACTGCGCCATTGCCGCTGCCGCATACCGGATCCTCGGCGATCCCGTCTGCAGGTGCAAAACTGCGCACGATGATGTCACCCTCGGCCTTGCCCGCATAGACGGTCAGCCCTGTCGTGCCATGCCGGCGGTCATAATTGGCTAGCGCTGCCAGATCGGGCGACATGCCTTCGACCTGAGCCACGCTGGCGATTTCGGCAATCACCCAGCGCGGGCCGACATCGACGATTTGGGGTATGCCATAAACCAGCCCTGCGCCAATGGCGGCTTCAAGAACGCCCGGTTCTGGTGCGTCGCTGGCAGCATAGCGGGGCAGGCGAAAGGACAGTCCTGAAGCCGACTGGTCGATCTCAACTAGTCCCACCGCGCATTGCTGCACGATGCGGCCGTCACGCGGCGCGGCTATCCCTGCTTCGATCACGGCATGGGCGGTGCCTAGCGTCGGGTGTCCGGCAAAAGGCAGTTCACTTCGCGGCGTGAAGATGCGTACCGCATAGTCGGCGGCGGGATCAGTAGGGCTGGTGACGAAAGTCGTTTCCGAAAGGTTGGTCCAATTTGCGATCGCCTGCATCGCCTCGGTCGACAATCCGGCCCCGTCAAGAATTACGGCAACAGGATTACCCTTGAAAGGCAGCGCAGTGAAAACATCGACCTGTTTGAATTTACTCTGCCGCATGTCCGTCATGCCCCGCTCTCGCGATGTTCAACTGTTTCGCTGGGCACATAACCGATCTCATCCTTGTGGCCGAGCGGATCGGGGTGGATCAGCACTTCGACGCCGGGAAATTCGCGCATCAGCTCGGCCTCGATCTCGTCCATCACCTGGTGCGCCTTTAATACAGTCATCTGCGGATCGACCCAGACATGGAATTGGCAGAAATCATGCACCCCCGATGATCGGGTGCGCATGTCGTGAATGCCTTTAAGTTCCGGATGGCGCATCGCCACTTCCAGAAAACGCTGGCGCTTTTCGAGCGGCCATTCGCGGTCGAGTAGTTGGTCGATGGCTGTCTGCGCCGCCCGCCAAGCACCCCATAGCAGCCATCCCGCAATAGCCAGTCCGAACAACGGATCTGCACCGCGCAACCCCAGAAACGCGTCGAGGCCGATTGCGGCGATGACCGCGACGTTCAGCAACAGGTCGCCTTGATAATGAAGATGATCGCCATGAATAGCCACCGACTGTGTACGGCGGATCACATGGCGCTGATAGGCAAGCAGTGCCAGTGTTGCGGCAATGGCGACCAGCGATACCCCAATGCCAAGCTCCGGATGATCGGGCTTGGCCGCCACACCGAGCCGGTCGATCGCGCGCCAGCCGATAAACAGGGCAGAAATGCTGACCAGCGTCACCTGCACAAGCGCCGAAAGCGCCTCTGCCTTGCCATGACCGAAGCGGTGTTCGTCGTCAGCCGGCTGCGCCGCATAGCGCACGCTGAACAGCGTCAGTAACGAAGCGAGCAGATCGAAACCGGTATCTGCCAGAGATCCGAGTAGCGCGACCGATCCAGTTTCAATCGTCGCCCAGCTTTTCAGCAAGGTCAGAAAAAGCGCGGTTGCAACGCTTGCAATCGCGGCCTTTGTTGTCAGCGATCCATGGTGGTGCCCGTGAGTTTCAGCCTGTGACATGTTCAGGGATAGAGCATCTGTGTGCGCCAGCCGTCGCCGTCGCGTTCAAAAACCCAACGTTCATGCAAGCGAAATTCACGATCTTGCCAGAATTCGATCCGCTGTGGCCGAACGATATGGCCCGACCAGTGCGGCGGGCGGGGAACATCCTGTCCTTCAAAACGTGCCTTTGCCTCTGCAAAACGCACCTCGAATGTAGCGCGGCTGTCGAGCGGGCGTGATTGCTCAGACGCCCATGCCCCAAGCTGCGATTCACGCGCGCGGCTAGCAAAATAGGCATCGGCGGTGGTATCAGTCACCCGCTGGACAGGGCCTTCGATGCGAATTTGGCGACGCAGCGATTTCCAGTGGAAAAGCAGAGCTACATGAGGGTTGGCAGCAAGTTCGCCCCCCTTGCGGCTTTCGAGATTGGTGTAGAAAATGAATCCTCCACCCGGAATACCATCGGCATTTGGGCCATGCCCTTTCAGCAGCACCATCCGAACCGACGGAAGGCCTTCGGCGTTTGCGGTGGCAAGTGCCATCGCATTGCTGTCATTGATTTCGCTGGCGCGCGCTTCGGCATACCAAGCGTCGAAAAGGGCGTAGGGATCTCGACTTTCCATCTGTCCGCGATAGGCTAGACGGGAAGCAGGGAAAAGAGGGAAGGACAATTTCATGCCGTGGGAAACCGTTTTTTCATTCGCCAATCTTTGGGTTTTGCCTTTCTGGCTGCTGCTCGCATTCGCTCCGCGCAGCGAATTGACCGGGCGCATCATTCTGTTTGGCGGCATTGCGCCGCTCGCTTTTGTCTATGCCGTGCTGTTGCCATTGATCATGAGCGGCGCGGTTGATCAGGTCGGCCCGGAAAATGCTCCTGCCGATTTCACTACGCTAGCAGGGGTCATGGCGCTGTTCGACAGTAAAGGCGGGACAACAATCGGCTGGATGCACTATCTTGCCTTTGATCTGTTCGTCGGTCTCTGGGTTGCGCGGAATGCCGACCGATATGGTTTCGGACGGTTTGTGCAGGTTCCTATCCTGTTTTTTGTGTTGATGGCCGGGCCGCTGGGTCTTGCCCTCTATCTTCTGCTGCGACTGACTGTAAAAAATCCGCCTGAAAATGCGGAGTTGCCGAGTTGACTAAGCTGGCTGTAATGCCAATCTAATACAGGCAAGGACAATACAGGGTAGCAATGGCCGATCCATATTCCATTTTGGGCGTTTCCAGACAAGCGGACGACAAGGCGATCAAAAGCGCTTACCGAAAGCTTGCCAAGGAACTGCATCCCGACCGGAACCAGGATAATCCCCGGGCAGCTGAGCGCTTTGCCGAAGTGACCCAAGCTTATGATGTGCTGTCCGATGCGCAGAAGCGCGGACAATATGATCGCGGTGAGATCGACGAAAACGGGCAGCCCCGTTCCCCCTTCGGCGGAGGTTTCGGCGGTGGCAGCCCCTTTGGCGCAGGTGGCGCTCGGCCAGGGCAAGGCGGCTTCGAATTCGGCGGGGGCATAGACCTTGGCGATATTTTTGACGGCCTGTTCGGCGGGGGTGCTGGCGCCCGACCTGGCGGGCCTGGGCGTGGGCCGCAGCCGGGGCCTCCGCCCAAGGGCGCAAATATTGCCTATGAACATCTGGTGAGCTTCACCGACGCGGCAAAGCAGGAGCCTCAGCGGATCACATTGCGCGACGGAAAGACGCTGGAATTCAAGCTGCCGCCAGGTATGGTTGCCGGCCAGCAGATCCGCATTCCAGGTAAAGGTCAGCCCGGCCCGGGCGGCAATGGCGATGCAATGGTGACGCTCAAGATTGGCAAGCATCCTTTTTTTGAACGTGATGGTGATAATGTGCGCCTCGACCTGCCGGTCAGCCTCAAGGAAGCGATCAGTGGCGCCAAGGTGAAGGTCCCGACGCTGGATGGGGCAGTGATGCTCACCGTACCAGCAGGCGCGCAATCGGGCACGACGATGCGGATCAAGGGGCGCGGTTTCCACCGCAAGGACGGTCAGCGCGGCGACCAGATGGTAACACTGCAGATCCGTTTGCCCAGCGATGCCGGGCTGCTTGCGAAGTTGGCGGCAGAACTGCCCGATGAGCCTGCGATCCGGTCCGATCTGGGTGTCTGATCACAGCCCCCTGTCGCCTGAGGCGCGTGCGCACGACCCGCACCCGCACCCGACAAGCGAGGATGAATGGTTTCACAGGTTGGATGTTTACCATCGTGCAGGCGAAGTCGTTCGCCGCGTTGCAGTGGGTGTCTATAACGAAGGCTTCATCCATGCCGGCAATTTTGCCTATCTGTCGCTGGTCACGCTTTTTGCCTTTTGCATCGTCGCAGCCGCTATTGCCGGCAGTTTCGGTCAGACGGCATCCGGCCTTGCCCTCATCGACGCTTTTTTCCGCACCGTTCCGCCCAGCGCGGCAGAGGCACTGTCGGGCCCAGTCCATGCTGCGATGACTGCCCGTTCTGGGCCGCTGTTATGGCTAAGTGCGCTTGTCAGCCTGTGGACGACATCTAGTCTTATCGAAACGATCCGCGACGTGCTCCACCGCGCATATGGGGCCCAGCCCGAACGCCAGTTCTGGCACTATCGGCTTGGTAGTCTGATAATGATTGTCGCTGCGGTGGTTGTCGCAATGATTTCGTTTTCGGCACAAGTCCTCGTCGTTGCGATCGAGGAACTTGTCTATCGCTTCATTCCGATGGCGCAGCAGGCATCGGGCTATTTTGCATGGGGAAGGATCATTCCCTTTGCGGCGCTTTTTCTTGCTATCTACACCATCTACCGCGGCCTCACTCCGCGCAAATATCGCGGGTCGATTTATCCCAAATGGCCGGGCGCGGTGCTGGTTAGCCTGTGGTGGCTGGGATGCACCATGCTCCTGCCGCTCTTCCTTACCTCGATGACTGATTACGACCTGACCTATGGTAGCCTTGCAGGGGTAATGATCGCGCTGATTTTCTTTTACCTGATCGGGCTCGGCATGGTGACGGGCGCTCAGTTGAACGCGGCGCTGGCAAATGCCACCAAAAATGGCCTAAAGGGGCATTTGATGACGGGGAAACAACAAGGGTAATTACGAATATGTCGGGATTGATGGCAGGGAAACGGGGCCTGATCATGGGCTTGGCGAACGATAAATCACTGGCCTGGGGAATCGCGAAAAAATTGCACGCCGAAGGCGCCGAACTCGCGATCAGCTATCAGGGCGAAGTGATGGAAAAGCGGGTAAGGCCGCTGGCTGAGCAGCTTGGTTGTGATTTCCTGATCGATTGCGACGTTTCGACCGAGGCGGAGCTCGACAAGGCTTTTGGGACCCTTGCTGCTCGATGGCCGACGATCGATTTCGTCGTCCATGCGATCGGCTACACCAACAAGGAGGCGTTGCGCGGCAAATATTTCGACGTCGGCCTAGATGATTTCCTGATGACGATGAACATCAGCGTGTTCAGCTTTACAGCCGTTGCCAAGCGCGCAGCTGCAATGATGGTACCCTTTGATCCCGAAACCGGAACCGGCGGCGGCTCGATGCTGACGCTCAGCTATTATGGCGCGGAAAAGGTTGTCCCGCATTACAATGTCATGGGCGTTGCCAAATCGGCGTTGGAAACCAGCGTCAAATATCTGGCAAACGATGTCGGTCCGCAGGGTATTCGCGTGAATGCGATTTCGGCAGGGCCGATTAAGACGCTCGCCGCATCGGGCATCGGCGATTTCCGTTATATCCTGAAATGGAATGAACTGAATTCGCCGTTGCGCCGCAATGTTACCATCGACGATGTCGGCGCATCGGCGCTCTATTTCCTGTCAGACCTGTCGGGCGGCGTCACCGGCGAAACGCATCATGTCGACGCCGGTTACCACACCGTCGGCATGAAGCAGGAGGATGCTCCGGATATCGGACTGGCCTGACCTATGCTGGCGGGGCATAGCAACGAACTGGTTCTGCTTTTGGCTGGCTGCACTTTGCTGGTTGGCCTCCATGCTTATTGGCACGCGCGCCATTATTGGGAGGGGCTACCGCCGATTCTCGACGCCTTTGTGTCGATGGCGGGCTTTGGCGGGATCATCGCTGCCTTTGTCTGGGCGGGCCGGATCGGCAGTGAATATGGCCATCCCCATGCGGCACGTGTGCTCGCAGTCTCTGCTGCCGTGATCGCTTATCGCGCGATCCGCACCTGGATTGGCAAGGAACAAGTGCGGTATCGCAAGGTCCGCGTCACCTCGCCCACTGACGGCGGCGATTGACCATCGCCGGCTTTTCGGGAAAGGCATTGCCATGAGCTTTAACACATTCGGCCGCGTTTTCCGTTTTACCACTTGGGGCGAAAGCCATGGGCCTGCGCTGGGCGCTGTGGTCGATGGTTGCCCTCCGGGCATCGCGCTGTCAGAGGCTGACATCCAACCATTCCTTGATGCACGCCGCCCGGGGACGAGCAAGTTTACAACGCAGCGGCAGGAACCCGATGCCGTGCGCATCCTTTCGGGTGTGTTTGAAGGACGCACCACCGGCACACCGATTTCGCTGATGATAGAAAATGTAGACCAGCGATCGAAGGATTATTCGGAAGTCGCCAAGGCCTATCGCCCTGGCCATGCCGATTATAGCTATGATGCCAAATATGGCTTTCGCGACTATCGCGGCGGCGGGCGCAGTTCGGCGCGCGAGACTGCCGCACGCGTTGCCGCTGGTGCAGTTGCTCGTTCTGCAATCCCAGAGGTTGAGATTCTAGCCTATGTGGTCGAAATTGGCGGCGACGCGATCGACCGGGCGAATTTTGAAAAGGCGCAGATCGGCCAAAACCCTTTCTGGTGCCCGGATGAAGCGGCTGCAGGGCGTTGGGCAAAAATGGTCGACGAAGCGCGGCTCGCCGGCTCTTCACTCGGCGCGGTGGTCGAATGTGTGGCGAACGGTGTTCCCGCAGGCTGGGGCGCGCCGCTATATGCCAAGCTCGACAGTGAACTGGCCGCTGCAATGATGAGCATCAACGCTGTGAAAGCGGTCGAAATCGGTGCCGGTTTTGAGGCAGCGCGGTTGCGCGGTGAAGAAAATGCCGATCCAATGCGGCCTGGAACCAATGCTCCCGAATTTCTTGCCAACAATGCCGGCGGGATATCCGGCGGGATTTCTACTGGCCAGCCGGTCGTTTGCCGTGTGGCGTTCAAGCCGACCAGTTCGATCCTGACGCCAGTCGAAACGATCACGCGCGCAGGCGAAGCGGCAGAAATTGTCACCAAGGGCCGGCACGATCCCTGTGTGGGCATTCGCGGAACACCGGTGGTGGAGGCGATGATGGCGCTGGTGCTGGCGGATCAGAAACTGCTGCACCGCGCGCAATGCGGTTAAAGCAAGGCAGCTCCGGCCGACGGTCGGACGGCGAGCAGCAACTGGTGCTCGATCCCGGCAGTGTCCCAATGTTCGCGGATCGCCGCGCATAACGCATTGACGCCTTCTGCGGGCAGCACTGCAACCAGACATCCACCAAAGCCGCCGCCCGTCATCCGCGCGCCGCCCTCAGAACCGATTGCTGCATTCATTGTATCGGCTAAGGCATCGACCTGTGGCACGGTGACTTCGAAATCATCGCGCAACGAAGCATGCGAGGCACGCATCAGATCACCCAACTGGCAAAGATTGCCTGTGCGAAGGGCATCCGCTGCGGCGATGGCGCGGGCATTTTCGCTAACCACATGACGCGCTCGCCGAAAGCTGGTGTCATCTAGGCCGGTGCGCCCCGTTTCGAGCGCGATGGTATCGAGATCGCGAAGAGCGCCAACGCCATAATGGCGCGCTGCCGCCTCGCATTGCGCACGCCGTTCATTATAGGCGCTATCGACAAGGCCGCGCGTGACGCCTGAATGGACAATCACGATAGCGGCATTTGCAGGGACGGCAACGTCTTCGCCAGCATTGCTCCGGCAATCGATTAGCAGCGCCTTGCCATCGCTTGAACAGGCTGAGGCAAGCTGGTCCATAATCCCGCAAGCACAGCCGACATAATGATGTTCGGACCATTGGGCCGCGCGAGCAAGCGCCACGCGATCGGCTTCATAGGTACCTGCCAGCGTCGACAAGCCCAACCCGAGGGCGACGCAGAGCGACGCCGAGGAGGATAGCCCCGCACCCTGCGGGACATTGCCCGCAATCGCGATATCGGCCCCCGTTGTCGCAAACCCGAAATGCGGTAGCGCAGTGGTAACCCCGCGCAGATGGTTGGCCCAATGACCTTCAGCCAGCCGGCCGGGCGCTATCGCCAGATCGAAACGGTCGGTCGCGGCGTCCAGATCGAGCGCAACGGCCTCGACTTTGCTGTCGGTTCGGCCGCCGAGCGCGACCGTGGTGCCGCACGGAATCGCGCAAGGAAGCACGAATCCGTCATTATAGTCGGTATGTTCCCCGATCAGATTGACCCGTCCGGGTGCATGGACAATGATATCGGGCTCACGGCCGAATTGCGCTCCAAAGCCCTGACGGACGCGTTCGACAAGGATTGGATCGATGCTCATGAGCGGTAGTGCTTGGGCGATAGTTCGCGCAACCGTTCGGCCGCCTGTTCCGCGGTCAGATCGCGCTGCGCCTCTGCCAGCATTTCATAACCGACCATGAATTTGCGCACATTTGCAGAGCGCAGCAGCGGTGGATAGAAATGCGCGTGCAGTTGCCAGTGCGCGATATCGCAGTTGCCATAAGGCGCGCCATGCCAGCCCATCGAATATGGGAAGGAACAGCGGAACAGATTGTCGTAACGCGCGGTAAGCTCGGAAAGGAGCGCAGCCAATAAGTCACGTGCACTATTATCGAGTTGCTCGATCCGCTGCACGGCAAATCGCGGCATCAGTAATGTCTCGAACGGCCAGGTCGCCCACCAGGGGACGATGGCCAACCAAGCTTCGTTCTGCACCACAACCCTTGGTCCGCCGGCTTCACGTTCGGCAAGGTCGAGCAGCATCGGTCGTCCCTGTTCGTCAAGATAGGCGCGCTGCGTGGCGTCTTCCTGAGCGGGTTCGTCGGGTATATGGCTGCTTGCCCAGATCTGTCCATGTGGATGCGGGTTGGAACAGCCCATCATCGCACCCTTGTTTTCGAACAATTGCACCCAGCGATATCGCGTGCCCAGTTCGGCGCTCTGCTCTGCCCAGCAATCGATCACCGCGCGCAATTGCGCCGGCGGCAATTCGGGTAGCGTTTTGGAATGATCGGGTGAGAAGCACAGGACGTGGCAAGTGCCCGAAACGGCTTCGCTGCGGAAGAGTGGGTCGCTGCCGCCGGCTTCGCCGCCATCGGCCATCAATGCCGGGAAATCATTGTCGAACAGCCACACGCCATCATAGTCGGGATTGACCGTGCCGTTGGCGCGGGCATTCCCCGGGCAAAGATAGCAGGACGGATCGTGCGACAGGCTTTCCCGGTTATCGGGTTCATCGACCTGTCCAAGCCATGGGCGCAGGCTGCGCTGCGGCGATACCAGCACCCATCGCCCGGTCAGCGGATTGAAACGGCGGTGCGATCCGGTCTGCGGGCTGTCTGTCATCCGCTACCGACTATGCCCGGCCGCGAATTTCAGCAAGGCCGATCCATTGGGCGCGGTTGCCGAGCACCAGCCGGTTATAGCCCAGCGCGACGAGCACCGATGTCAGCAGCACGATCACCATGAAATGGATATAGTGCAGCGTGATGATCCCTTCAGGGTTCCACCAGAAGGTATATAGGCCGTAGAATAAGACGCCCCAAAGCACGCCTACGATTGCAGCACTGGCGCCGACATTGCGATACAGCAATCCGGCGATGAAAGCGGAAAGGATTGGCATCGACGCCAGCCCGTTCAATTGCTGCAACAGATTGATGATGCTTTGCTCTCCGGGAAGATCGACGATCATTTGCGGGTTCTCGTAGACAGGGACCAGCGCCACTGCAGCGATCGTCACCACGGTCGAAACGCCTGCGCCCAGTTTCCAGTGATCCTTGACCTTGCCAATGAACTGGTCGTGGAAATCGACCGAATAGAGCGCGACGGTGGAATTTAGCACGGCGCTGAACGTGGTGATCACCGCAGCGGCCACCATGGCGGCAAAGGCCCCTGCGAGCCATCCCGGCAGCACTTCCCCAACCAGCCTGCCATAAGCGGCGTCGCCAATATCGCCGAACAGTTTATAGGCAACGACGCCGGGGATCACGACAATGGGCGGGATGATCAGAACGCGGATGGCAGCCGCCACAAGCACGCCTTTTTGAGCCTCGCGTACCGAAGGCGCTGCCATGGCTTTCTGGGTGATATTCTGGTTTGTTGACCAGTAGAATATCTGGATGAACAACATGCCGGTAAACAACGTGGTCCAGGGGATCGGGCTGTCCGGCCCGCCAATCATTGTCAGCCGTTCCATCGGAACGCCGCTGACAATATCGAAATCAACCGCTGCCAGCGCAAGGAACACGATCAGCAGCGCAAGGCCCAAGACGCCAAAGCCTGAATAAGTGTCCATTACAGCTACTGCCTTCAGCCCGCCAAAGATCGTATAGGCGGCGCTTATGATCGCAAGCCCGGCGGCAAAGGCGATTAGCGGAATGTTTGTTCCGAACAGCGATTGCATGAACAGGCTGCCCGAATAAAGCGCAGCGGGCAGATAGATCAGCACATTGCCCGTCAGGAAGATCGCCGAAATCAATGTTCGGATACTGCGGCCGTTATAGCGCCGCTCGAGCAGTTCTGTCACCGTGGTGCAGTTGTTGCGATAATAAACGGGGACGAAAACGAAGGCGAGGATCATCAGCCCAACAAAGCCTGCCAGTTCCCACCAGGCGAGGAGCAGCATCTGGTTGCCGTTCATACCGACCAACTGGTCCGTCGAAAGGTTGGTCAGCGTGATCGATCCGGCAACGAAAAGCCAGCTCAGCCCGCCGCCTGCAAGGAATACATCCTTCCCGCTACCGTCGTGCACCTTTTTGGTCGATTTGACTTTCCACCATGTCGCAACGCCGACCAGCACAGTCAGCGTTACAAATATCAGGATCTGCAGCATGCTGCCGGTCGGCAGGCCTGTTTCCATTTTTCCTCTCCCCTTTAAGCTTGGTTTGGCGCATTGCCCCGAATGGTACAAGCCGGAGATTATCGGCAGGACAAGAGGAGCGCATCAATGCGGCTGGGGGTTTGCTATTATCCCGAACATTGGCCCGAAGACTGGTGGGCCGATGATGCGCGGCGCATGGCTGATATCGGGCTAACTCGGGTACGGATCGGCGAATTCGCCTGGAGCCGGATTGAACCTAGCCTCGGGCGTTACGACTGGGCCTGGCTCGACCGTGCGGTGGAGGTTCTGCATGCTGCAGGTCTGGGCATCATCATGGGAACGCCGACGGCTACACCGCCCAAATGGTTGGTCGACCGGATGCCCGATATGATTGCGTACGATGCAGACGGGCGACCCCGTGGCTTCGGATCGCGGCGGCATTATTGCTTTTCGCACCAAGGCTATCGGGACGAAGCCGCGCGCATCGTTGCGGCCATGGCTGACCGTTATGGCGACCATTCGGCGGTTATCGCTTGGCAGACTGATAATGAATATGGCTGCCACGACAGCGCGGTCAGCTATTCTCCCGCCGCGCGCGATGCCTTTCGCTATTGGCTGGCCGCGAAATATGGCGAAATTGCCGTGCTGAACCATGCTTGGGGCAATGTCTTCTGGTCGATGGAATATCGCAGCTTTGCGGAAATTGATCTTCCAAACCTGACCGTGACCGAAGCCAACCCGTCGCACTGGCTCGATTTCCGGCGTTTTTCCTCGGATCAGGTTGCCAGCTTCAACCGGATGCAGGTCGAAATCCTGCGCGACGCGTCGCCGGGGCGCGACATAGTCCATAACTTCATGGGTTTCTTTACTCAGTTCGATCATCATGCCGTCGGCCGCGATCTTGATGTTGCCAGTTGGGACAGTTATCCCCTCGGCTTCCTTGAGCAGTTCTGGTTTTCGGAGGGAGAAAAGCAGGCATATCTGCACCAAGGCCATCCCGATATCGCCGCTTTCCATCATGATCTGTATCGCGGTTGCCAGCGAGAGGGTCGCTGGTGGGTGATGGAACAGCAGCCGGGCCCTGTGAATTGGGCGCGTTTCAATCCCGCGCCCCTGCCGGGAATGGTGCGGCTCTGGACGTTGGAAGCGATGGCGCATGGGGCCGAATTGGTCAGCTATTTTCGCTGGCGACAGGCACCCTTTGCGCAGGAACAGATGCACGCCGGCTTGCTGCGCCCCGATAGGGTCGACGATAGGGGCGCGCATGAAGCGCGGCAGGCAGCGGCCGATATCAAAGTCATCGGCGCGGTTGGCCCGCCGCCGCGATCAGTGGCGCTGCTTTTCGATTATCAGAGCGACTGGGTCACCGATATCCAGCCGCAGGGTCGGGGGTTCAGCGCGCTACGTGCTCTATTCGAATATTATTCGGCGCTGCGGCAATTGGGGCTGGATGTGGATATTGTCGCACCCGATGCGGATCTGTCGGGCTATGCCATGGTCCTCATCCCCTGCCTGCCGATCCTGCCCGATGGCCTGGTCGAGCGCCTGCAGGGTTTTGCCGGACCGGTGCTTATCGGCCCACGCAGTGGCAGCAAGACCGCCGACTTTACCATTCCAGCAGATTTGCCGCCGGGAGGATTGCAGGCGTTGCTGCCGATCAAGGTGGTGCGGGTCGAATCGCTGCGTGATGGCGTTGTGCTGGACGGAGATGGTTTTGCCGTACACCGCTGGATGGAAACGGTTGAGGGCGAGGTTGAGCCTGAGATCAAGCTGGAAGACGGCCGCGGTATCCTGTTTCGCCAAGGCGCGCTGCGTTATCTTGCAGCGTGGCCGGATGCAGCATTGCTCAAACAGATTCTCACCGAAATGGCAGATGAAGCCAGTGTGGAGGTTCAACATTCACCCGAAGGCGTGCGACTGCGCCGTGCGGGAAAGATGCGGTTTGCCTTCAACTATGCAAGTGAAACTGTGCAGTTGGGCCATGCGCCCGGCAGGAATTTCGTGCTGGGTGATGCTTTGCTGCTACCCGCAGGTGTCGCCGTCTGGCGCGAGGATTAGACAAGCATTTCCAGCGCCGGGCCTTGCCCCAGAAAATTGGCCGGGCTGGCGCTGGCACCATAGGCGCCGGCGCAGAAGATCGCGATCAGATCGCCGACCTCGGCATGGGGCAGCATTGCGCTATCCGATAGCCGGTCGAGCGGGGTGCAAAGGCAGCCGACCACTGTTTGCACCTCTTTTGCAGGGGCATCGAAACGTTTTGCGATGGCGACCGGATAATTGCGACGGATGACGGTTCCGAAATTGCCCGATGCCGCCAACTGGTGGTGCAACCCGCCATCGGTGACGAGAAAAGTCTCGCCATGGCTGAACTTTTTGTCGATCACCCGGCACAGATAGATGCCCGCCTCGCCAACCAGATAGCGGCCAAGCTCGATGCAGAAATGGGTATCCTTCAGGGAATCTGGCAGCTTCGATAATGCTTGCCCGAACGCGCCGCCGACAGCACCCAGATCAACGGGTGTGTCGCCCGGAAAATAGGGAATGCCGAAACCGCCCCCCAGATTGACGTGTGGCGGTGCATAGCCGGCTCCGTCGGCCAGTTGCCCTGCCAGCGCAAGCGTCTGTGCCTGCATGGCGATGATCGCATCCGCGTCGAGCGCCTGCGATCCTGCATAGATATGGAAACCGCGCCACTCCGCCCCCGCAGCGACAATCTGCTTAACCAGCGCGGGAACCCGTTCGGCATCGACGCCAAAGGGTTTCGCCCCGCCACCCATCTTCATGCCCGATCCCTTGAGATCAAAGCTGGGATTGACGCGGATGGCGAGTTTTGGCTTCATCCCCAGTTCCTCCGCGATTCTAAAGGCTCGCTCCGCTTCGCCTTCGGACTCGCAATTGAGGGTGACGCCTTTTGCAATTGCCAATTCAAGTTCGCGATCCCGTTTACCGGGGCCCGCAAAGCTGATCCGCTCTGCCTCCACACCCGCGTCAAGGGCGATCTGCAATTCGCCGCCAGAGGCAACGTCAAAACCGTCAACACGGCGGTTCATCCATGCCAATAGCGGCGCAAAGGGGTTCGCCTTCATCGCATAATGGATCGCCAGCCGTTCGGGCATCGCGGTGCGTAACTCGGCCAGCCGTGCGCCCAGCGCATCGGTTGAATATACAAATAAGGGCGTGTCGCCGGCTTCGTCGACAAGTGCGGATGCCGTCTTGCCGCCGACGGCAAGTTCGCCCGCAATGGTTTCGAAATAGGGGGGGATCGGCCCGGTTGGCTTGGCCTTGGCTTCGCTCATTGCGGCACCATATCCTTCAGGCCGTCCCTGTCCAGCTTGCCATTGGCGTTTTTGGGAAACGCCTCCAGCCAGACATAGGCGGCGGGCTGCATGAAATTGGGTAGGGCAGTCTTCATATGCGCAACGAGGCCTGCCTCGTCGTCTTTGCCAATGGCGCGCACGAAAAGTATGATCGCCTCACCCAGTCGTTCGTCCTTGCGGCCAAGTGCGCAAGCCTCTGCCACAAGTCCGCTTTCGATGGCGGCTTCTTCTACCTCGGTCGGTGAAATGCGGTTGCCGCTGGTTTTGATCATCGCGTCATCGCGGCCGACAAAATAGAGCAGGCCATCCTTGTCCCGCCAGACGGTGTCTCCCGACCAGACCGCCATGCCGCCATGAAACGAAAAATCGGGCGCAGGCTTGAAACGCTCTGCCGTACGCTCAGCGTCGCGCCAATAGCCTTGCGCAACCAATGGCCCTGCATGGACCAGCTCGCCATGCTCGCCGGGCTGTGCCTCGCTGCCATTATTGGCAACAACCATGATCTCGGCAAAGGGTATCCCCTTGCCCATGCTGGTCGGATTGCCATCGATCAATGCGGGGTCGAGAAAGGTTGAACGAAAGGCTTCGGTTAACCCATACATCGCGTAGATATCGGTGCCGGTACCAAAAATCCGCCGCAACGTTTTGACGAGCGTGGGCGTCAAGGCGCCGCCGCTGTTGGTCAGGCGGCGCATCGTCGCAGTCGCTTCGTCGGGCCATGGCTGCTCGGCCAATTGTACCCAGAGCGGGGGCACGGCGGCCAGCGTCGTGACGCCGTGGCGGAGGCAAGCCTTTATCACATCGCGGGGGGCAAGATAGTCGAGCGGCACAACGCAGCCGCCCGCCCGCCATGTCGACAAAAGCTGGTTCTGACCATAATCGAAGCTGAGCGGGAGTACTGCTAGTGCAATGTCGCTGGCGTCGAGGTGCAGATATTGCGCCACACTGACAGCCCCCAGGCTTAGATTAGCGTGGCTGAGCATGACGCCCTTCGGCCGTCCGGTCGAGCCGCTGGTGTAGAGGATCGCCGCGAGCGTATCTGTATCAAAGTCATCCGGCAGTGGCGGCAAAACCTCACCCGTCAGATCGACGGCACCGAGCAGTTGGGCCTCGTCAAGCAGGATCACGTCTGCGGCGCTGGCGATGGCGTCAATCTGTGCCTTTCGCGTCGCACTGGTCACCAGTGCCTTTGCGCCGCTGTCTGCTAGTATATGCTGAACCTGCGCTGCCTTCAAAAGCGGGTTGATCGGCACATGCACTAAACCTGCGCGCACTGCAGCTAGCGGCATCAGGCAGGCCAGTTCGGTTTTGGGAAGCCAGGTGGCCACCCGATCACCTATTGTAAAATCATGCGCAGCAAGGGTTGCGGCAAGCCTGCCGATACGATGATTTAACTCCTGATAATTATAGCTCCGCTCCTTGATGCGCAAAGCAACAGCATCGGCTACTCCGCAGAGTGGCAAATGATCGATGGGAAAGGCAGCTTGATTGTCGGTCATGGCGATGGGTGGTTGGCTTTGGCTGAACAGGTTTCGGGGGTAATCCTTGCCGGTAAAGTGTGAATATCACGATAATTTTGCTGTCGCACAAGCCGCGGCGTCGGGCGCGCTTGAACGCGACGTTCAGCCGTGTCTTTTCGATCGGCTTGATTGGCTGGAAAGTCTGCATCGCATCGCCTTGCGCCAGCGCAAGCCGCATCTGCTTCAAGCGCGTTATGACGATGCACAAGCATGGCTGCCACTGATGGAATTGGGCTATGGTTATCTGGCATCGCTTGCAAACTGGTATAATTTCAGCTGGCGGCCCTTGTTTGCAGGTGCCGACGACGAAGTGGCGAAGCTGGCATTGCTTCGCAGCAGCGCGCGGTCATTGCAGCAACGGTGCCGCCGCCTAACCTTGGGGCCTCTGCCTGACGAGGACCATAGTGCAACTAGGTTGCAGTCTGCGTTCGAGGCAGAGGGATGGATTGTCTTTCGCTCAGAATGTGACCGAAATCATGTCTTGCAGGTGGCCGGGCGCAGCTTTGACACCTATTGGGAAGGCCGCCCTTCGCGACTGAAAAACACGGTCAAGCGCAAGGGTAAGGCCGGCACTGTAACAATCCGTATCGAGCACGAATATGGCAGCGAAAGCTGGCGTGATTATGAGCGTGTTTACGCCCGCAGTTGGAAACCAAGCGAGGGCAGTCCGGAATTTTTGCGCCAGCTTGCAGAGCGCGAGGCTGCGGCGGGCACGTTGCGACTGGGTCTTGCCTATATTGATGGGCAGCCGGTGGCGGCGCAATTCTGGACGGTCGAGAACGGTACCGCGATGATCCACAAGCTGGCGCATGATGAACGGCACATGCAGGCGTCGCCCGGCACATTGTTGTCAGCTGCACTTTTTCAGCATGTGCTTGATATCGACCGGGTCGACCTTGTCGATTTTGGAACCGGCGATGATGCCTATAAGGCGGAATGGATGGACCATGTGCGCGACCGTTTCCAGTTGGAAATATTCTGGCCGAACCATCCCGCCAACTGGCCTTACATTGCCATCCGCAAATGGCGCGCCTATCGCTCGCAAGATTGAGAAAGAGAAAATAATGCCGTTCGTTCCCGACGTCACCGAAACTGCGATCCGCGATCTTTTGATCGATGCGCTCGGCGTTGCTCCCTCTACCGTTGCCGCGATGACCGATGATACGCCTTTGTTCGGTGCGCTGCCCGAACTTGATTCGATGGCGGTTGCATCCTTGCTTACCGAGATGGAGGATCGGCTCGACATCATGATCGACGATGACGAGATTGATGGCGAGCTGTTCGAAAGTTTCGGAACCCTTGTCGCTTTTGCAAAGGCCAAGGTAGGGGCGTGACGCTGCGCCCCGAATATCTTACTTATCGACATGATGGGCAGGATGAATATGCCCTCTGCTTCGCTGCGACTGCAGCACGGCGCATATTGATTGTTCCGCCCCTTTTTGACGAGATGAACCGCGTTCGCCGCATGCTCGTTCAGTCGATGCGCCATGTTGGGGAACGGGGCGTTGGAACGATTCTGATCGACCTGCCCGGTTGCAATGAAAGTGTCGCGCCATTGCAGGTGCAAAGTCTTTCCACTTGGCGGAACGCAGTTGCCGCGGCCGCGGCAGCCTTTGGTGTCACCCATGTCGCCGCATTGCGCGGTGGGGCGTTGGTGGATGATGGTATTCCAGATTTGCCGCACTGGCGGCTTGCGCCGGTCAAAGGCGGAGGTCTGCTCAAGACGATGATCCGCACACGGATCGCAGGAGACCGCGAAGCAGGCAAGACCATCAGCGAGGCAGATCTTATGGCGGCGGCACAGACAGCGCCGATTGAACTGGCGGGTAATTGGCTGGGTTCGGAGATGGTCACCCAATTGGGCGATGCCGAAGCAGTTAGCCTGCCGGATTGCATGGTGCGAACTCTCGGGTCGGATATTGCCGGTTCACCGCTATGGCTGCGCGTCGAACCGCAGGATGATACTGCGATGTCAGTTGCAATAGCTGACGATCTTGAAGGCTGGAGCGCCCGATGCGGCGGCTGAGCGGCTTTGACTGCGAAGGCCATTGGTGTGCCGCAACGCTTGATGCAGGTGAGCGTAACACCGGTCTTTTGATCGTGAGCGGCGGCAATGAAATCCGCAGTGGAGCGCATGCAGGGCAGGCACGTCTTTCAGACGCGATCGCCAAAGCTGGCTATCCCGTTTTTCGTTATGATCGCCGCGGAATAGGTGAGAGCGAAGGCGAAAATGGCGGCTTTGAAAGGGGTGCTGCCGACCTTGCAGCAGCGCTGTTGGCCTTCCGTATCCAGCAACCGCATCTGAAGCGCGTTGTCGCCTTTGGCAATTGCGACGCTGCCAGCCTATTGGCGCTGCACCACCATGGTCGGGAAATTGATCTACTGGTGCTGGCAAACCCTTGGGTAATCGAAAATGATTCCTCTGATGGCGCGAGCGTTCCGCCTGCAACCGCGATCCGCGTGCGTTATATGGCGCGATTAAGGGATCCGCGCAGCCTGATCGATCTGTTCGCAGGGCGGATAAATCTTGCCAAACTATGGCGCGGATTGCGTCGGGCGGTGCAACCGGCCAACCAAACCGCATTGGCCGGGCGGATTGCCGACAGCCTGTGCGCCAGCGATGTGCCTGTAAAGATCTTGCTAGCCAGCAAGGATATGACCGCCTGCACCTTTGCCGAGGCATGGTTCGGCCATGCTTTTGCTGATGTGCGTTATCGCCGCAATGTCGTGTTGCGCCGGATCGATTCGGCGTCACACAGCTTTGCAGGCATTGACGAGGCCGGATGGTTGCGCGACCAGTTGCTGGAGGTGCTCGCCGATCCGGCATGATGCGCCCGCAAGAGGGAGGGAGCAGCATGCAAGGTGATACCGATTTTTCGGGCAAGCATATTCTGGTGGTGGGCGGATCCAGCGGTATCGGTAACGGTATCGCGCATGGATTTCGCGCGCGTGGCGGCAACGTACATGTCTGGGGAACTCGTCCCTCGGCATCGGATTATGATGCTGCGGAGGGATCGGATCTTTCGGGCCTGGGCTATAGCTGCGTTGATGTGGGTGAACCTGACGCGATCGAACAGGCGGCGCTGCCGTTTGGCGAATTGGATGTGCTTGTGCTGTGTCAGGGGACGGTTGTTTATCGTCGCGGCGAGTTTGAACGTCCTGGATGGGACAAGGTGATGGCGGTTAATCTGGACAGTCTGATGCACTGTGCGCGCAAATTTTATGCGCAACTTGCGGCATCGCGTGGCAGCCTGATCATCGTCAGTTCGATTTCCGGCTTGAAAGCGAATGTCGGCAACCCGGCCTATGCCGCGTCAAAGGCGGGCGCGATCAGCCTCACAAAAACATTGGGTCAGGCCTGGGCGCGTGACGGCATACGGGTCAATGGCCTGGCGCCTGGATTGGTTGAAACCAAATTGACCAAGGTGACGACCGACCATCCTGAACGGCGCGCGGCCGCGCTGGCCAACATTCCGCAAGCGCGCATGGGAACGCCCGAAGACATGGCCGGGGCCGCGCTGTTTCTGGCATCCCCACTTGCAAGTTATGTCACCGGCCACACGCTGGTGGTCGATGGGGGTTTGTCGCTTTAGACGACAGTCTTGGCGAGCACCTTGTCGGTCAGCCCGCTATCCTCAACCGCGCCAACAATCACAACTTCGCCATCGCCATCGCGGCGGGCAACCAGAACGACGAATTCGTCATTGCCATGTGCGAATTCGGAGAGGCTGCGGGCGCGTGCAGCGCGCAGGCGCGGGCGTGGGTCAAGCGTGGCGGGGGCCACATGCTCTCCCCTAGCGACCTTGCGGGCACGTCGCTCGGCTTGGACAATGCCCTTGAGGCCGCCGTCATGCAGGGTGAGCAGATCGGCAAGGCCGCCGCAGGGTACAATGTTGCGATGAGCATAATCGAGCGCCGCGGCAAATTCGGTCAAGCGGGTCTTGTCATAGCCGCTGCCGAATATCAGCTTCACAATCGGTGTCATCGGCGCGCGTTCCTGCACGCTTATGTGGTTGTCGGCCAGCAAAGCGGCATATTCCTCGGGGAAGCGTTCGACGGCGAGCGAGAAATCATAGGCCCGGCCGATGGCGCGATACAGTGTATCCCGGCTGCGCAGATCTTGTTCGCGCGCGACTACTGCACTTTTGCGGGCTATTTGTAGCCAATCGGCAAGGCCCGAATCCTCGTCCGGCTCTTTTTCATCGGTCGCGATTACGGCGGCCGCAAAATGGGAATTGAGCATAAGTTCGCCGGCCTGATCTTCCGCCTCGAAATCCGAAGCAGCGGGGCCATCTGCCCATATCGGCACATTGGTCGTGCGCACCGGCATGGCGGCAAGCGCTGCTTCAACCTCTGCTTGCAGCGGTTTGACGATTTCTGCGGGCGCGCCCTCTTTCCAATTGATCACGCCATAGATGAAATCGATCGTGTCATCGTCGGACGAATAAGGCAGCAAGATACCGCGATACATGATGTTGACGCCGCGATCGTTGACGAATTCGGCCTCGAACCCGATGGGTGCGCGATTGGCGATGATCTGCAGATAATGGTCTGTGATCCGGGATAGCAGCGAACGGGACGGTACCTGATCGAGATAGCCAATATCGTCGGCCAGTCCGCATTCGCGGCGCAGTGCCGCGCCTAGAAACTGGATTGACGGGTTTTCGATGCCCGATGTGAAATCGAGAAGGACCGAAAAGTCCCGGAAATCGTCGACACTCCCGGGGTCGAGTTCTTCTATATTGGGGTAATTGCCTTCGCCCAGCTGGGCCGTCCAGAAATTATAGGCGCGCACCTGCATCCGTCGCTCGTCGCCAGAAACGACCGGCGGGGCCTCGATCGCAGCATCTTCCTGCTCCTCGAAGCTGGCATAGGCAGGCGCATCATATAGCCCGCCATCATGCTGATTTTCGCCTGATGGTCCAAATCCGCGTAAATTATCCATAACCCGGTCCCGTTCTAGGAGCGCACCTGTTGCAGTCAGATTCGACTATGCCTGCAGATGGTTAACATGCCGTTATCGGCGCTGACTGAGGGTTACAGTGCTTGTTCGAGGCGGAATCGCAATTTTCCCAGCGCAGCTTTCTTGATCTGGCAGATGCGCGCCCTGCCGTGCAGCCCTTGTCCCTTGTCCCTTGTTCCTGCGTCGCCTGCACCCAGTAAAGACCGGCCGATCGACCTGCGTCAGGAAATAGAGGCGATCGAATGTGATCGCATCACCATGGCGCTCGAACTGGCCGATGGCATTGTTTCTGATGCGGCGCGGCTGTTGACGCTGAAGCGCACTACCTTGATTGAGAAGATGCGCAAATATGGCGTGCAGGTTGCGGCTTAGGCGGCTTCCCGTTTTGCCAGCACCTTGCCGATCACCTGCGCAAAGGTTTCTGCGCTCTGCGCGCCGGGGACCATATATTTGCCGTCAAAGATGATGGCGGGCACGCCGCTGACATTTTCGCCGATCCAATAGCTTTGCTCGCCGCGCACTTCCTTTGCCAGCGCGTCATCGTCCAGCCATTGCGCGCACTCTGCGCGGTCAAGCCCGGTCGCCTCGGCAATGTCGAGCAGCACTGCCCGGTCGCTGACATCCTTGCCCTGCTGGAAATAAGCGGAAAACAGGGCGAGTTTGAGCTGCGTCTGCGCATGCCACCCCTTTTCGGTGCCCGCCCGCGTCAGCAATTTATGCGCGTCAAATGTATTGCAGAGCCGCCGCGCGCCATTTTCACCAAAGCTGAAACCAAGCTCGGCGGCGGTGGTGCGGATCCGGTCGCGTACCGCTTTGCCCTCTTCGGGGCTGCGGCCATAT
Organism: Sphingobium sp.; assembly: GCA_035196065.1. Lineage (NCBI taxonomy): Bacteria > Pseudomonadati > Pseudomonadota > Alphaproteobacteria > Sphingomonadales > Sphingobiaceae > Sphingobium > Sphingobium sp. The sequence goes on along the minus strand of CP136575.1, from coordinate 325,333 downwards.
TTGCGCGCAATATGGGCTGCGGCATCCTCCCCCTCTGCCGGCATGTCGGGGTTGAGTTCGAACGGATGCCAGTGAAACTCGGCCTCGACCGGTTCGGGCAACAGGGTCAGCGCCCTTTCAACCTGCTTGTAGCCGATGATGCACCATGGGCAGACAACGTCCGAGACAATGTCGATGCGGAGCGGTTGGGTGCTCATCTCAATCCTCGGCCCAGTGGCGCATCAGCGTATGGGCGATGGCAAAGGGCGGCGGTGCGTTGAAACGGCGGCCATCATCGCCATTCAGCGCCGCGCGAACCTCTTCCTTGCTCGCCCAGAGCGCGTCTTCCAATTCGGTATGGTCGATGACCAGATCGGTGCCAAGCGCGTCTGCGGTGCAGGCCATCATCAGTTGCGATCCGCCGAACGGCCAAGGCTGGCTGGTGACATAGCGCACGGCACCGCAGGCAACGCCCGCTTCTTCCAATATCTCGCGCCGAACCGCTTCCTCGATGCTTTCGCCCGGTTCCAGAAAGCCTGCCAGCGCCGAATAATTGCCTTGTGGCCAGGCCGCCTGCCGCCCGAGCAATGCCTTGCCTTCATGTTCGGCGATCATGATCACCACAGGGTCGGTGCGGGGGAAATGCTGCGCCTCGCACGCCGTGCATTGCCGCCCCCAGCCGGCACGAAACACCTTGGTCGTTCCGCCGCAACGGCCGCAATAACGGTGGCTGTTGTGCCAGTCGATCAGGCTGCGCGCGGTGCCATAGATCGCCGCGTCCTCTGCCGGCAATATCGACAGCGCGCGCCAGACCGCAGGCGAACGCGGCCCGCCTGTGCCTGGGCCGCCCGCCCCTTCGACCAAAGGCACGAAATGCGGCTTGCCATCGGCAAGGCCCAGAAGGATCAGTTCGACCGAGACATCGACCTCGGCGATCGAATGCCATTTCAGGCCGCCCTCGCTTGCCACCACCGGATCAAGCCCGTCGAGCCCGAGCACCCGCGCGCGCCAATCATTCAGCGCGGCGTTATAGCCTTCCAGATCGTTGCGCAGCCGGTCGGCGCGGTCGAGGGGTGAGCCTGTGAAGCCTGGGTTCATTTGCCGTCCTTAGCCCTGCAGATCCGCAACGACCCATTTGCCGAAATCTTCGTGGAAGCCATAGGCGTTGCTCGGCATATATTGCACCATGCCGGTTGCGCGCACCTTGCGGCGGTTATCGACAAAGGCAATCGTGCCCGCTGCTCCGCCCCAACCGAACACACCCTCGGTCTCGCCCTTGCCGACACGGCCGCCCGCGCCAAAGCCTGCACCGGCGGCAAAGGTGCCATCGGTGCTGACGCCTGCAGGCAGAAGATCGGTCATGCCCAGCGCGACCGCTTCGGGCGCAATCACGCGCACGCCGTCCAGTTCGCCGCCGCCAAGAAGCATGGCGAGGAAGCGGTCATAATCGCGGGTAGAGCAGACAAGGCCTGCACCGCCAAAGGCAAAGGCGGGCTTGTCGAGATAGATGCTGGACGCGGCCGGATCGATCGGGATTAGCGCGCCGCCGAACACCGCATAATTGGTGGTCAACCGCTTCACCTCGCTTTGCGGTACCTGGAAATAGCTGCTGGTCATCTTCAGCGGATCGAACAGGCGGGCCTTCAGGAAGGCGTCAAATTCCATTCCGCTGGCCACTTCGATCACCCGGCCAAGCAGATCGAGGCTGATCGAATAGCTCCATTTCGTTCCCGGCTCTGCGATCAGCGGCAATGTGGCCAGCCGCTCGGCAAAGGTTTTGAGGTCGGGCGTCGGCGCGCCGGGTTCGAAACCGGGGATCGGTATCCGGCTGACCTGGCCCGGTGTGATGCCGTTGGCCATATAGGCCTTGAGCAGCGGACCCTTGGTGATGATCGAATAGCCAAGGCCCGCGGTATGCGTCAGCAGATGGCGCACTGTGATCTGTGTTTTGGCCGGTACCGAATCCAGACTTTTGGCAGGATCGATAAGAACGCGCATTTCCTTATATTCCGGCAGGAAATCCGAAATCGGCTGATCCAGAGCCATCTTGCCCTCACCGATCAGCAGCATCGCGGCCATGCCGGTGACGGGCTTTGTCATCGAATAGACACGGAACAGCGTGTCCAGATCAACCGGTGTCGTATCACCAATGGCGAGGGTTCCTGCCTTGATGACCTCGGGTGCGGCCAAGCCGCGACCAATGGCTGCGACAACCCCTGCGGCCTTCTTGCTGGCGACATAGGCATCGATCTGGCTGCGCAAGGTCGGAAATTGCTGCGCGGCAAAGCTCCATGCCGGCGTTGGCAGCATAGCGGCAGCCGCGCCCATTCCGGCCATCGACAGGAAGGCACGGCGGCTGGGAATCAATAGATCGTTCGGGGTCTGCGGCATGATCACTCCTCAATAATCGTCTGCGTTGCTCTTGCGGCAAGGCTGCTTGCCTTGCTGAATAAGGTGGGCAAACCGGCGCTGTCCAATGAATTTACAGGCCACCATTCGCCGTCGTCCACTATGTCGGGTGCAACAGGCGATGCCGTAACGGCAATGGATAGGGTCAGCCGGAAATGGGTAAAGACATGGACGACGCTGCCGGGCGCTAATGACCAACGTGCGGTAAAAGGCGGCTGCGAGTCGCCATCGGCGCGCGCACTCCACCGATCATCAGGCAGCGCGCGCATCCCGCCCAGCATGCCGTGGGGTGGCCTTCGCACCAGCCATATTTCGCGACCTTCGATACCCTGTCGCTCAATCCAATAAGCCGTCCCACGCCGTTCGGGCTTGGCCTTTTTCGGGGCCTTGCGTGGCAGTTCCTCTGCAATGCCCTGCGCGCGCGCCATGCAATGTGCCGATAGCGGGCAGATCAGGCATTGCGGCGCGCGCGGTGAACAGATGCCCGCGCCCAAATCCATCATCGCCTGCGCGAAATCGCCCGGCCGGTCGGCAGGGGTAATCCCATCGACTGCATCGCGTATGGCAGGCTTTGCAGCAGGCAGGGGTGTTGTGATCGCGAACAGCCGTGACGCTACCCGCTCGACATTGGCGTCAACGACAATGGCCCGCTCGCCAAATGCGATCGCGGCGATCGCGGCGGCGGTATAGGGGCCGATGCCGGGTAGCAGGGCCAGCGCAGCGGCAGATGGCGGTAATTGCCCGCCATGATCTGCAGCAACCGTTCGTGCGCATTTCAGCAGGTTGCGCGCACGGCTGTAATAGCCCAGCCCAGCCCAGGCCGCCATGACGTCGGCATCTTCGGCTGACGCCAAGGCGGCAAAACCCGGCCAGCGTGATGTGAAGGCCTGGAAATAGGGGATAACGGCCGCGACTGTCGTCTGTTGCAGCATCACTTCGGAAAGCCAGACCCTGTAGGGATCGGGGGCGGGTGCACCCGGCATGGCGCGCCAGGGCAAAGTCCGGGCGTGCACGTCATAATGCGCGAGCAGCGCGGCGGCGATATCCCCAGAATATTGTTGCGAGGGTTGGACGGCGACCATGCAAAATGCGATAGGCTCCTGATGCAGGAAGGCAAGCCATCCGCGCCTCCCAAAAAGGCGAAAGCGAAGCCGGCGCCGTTCGAGCGGCCGCGCGGCGGGGAGGCGCGCAGCATATCGGACTTGGTTCCCGATATCGGCCGGGCGGCCTTTCGCCGCTTCGGTTTTGTGCAAAGCTCGATCGTCAGCCGTTGGGACGAAATTGTGGGGCCGCGCTATGCATCGGTTTCAGCGCCCGAGATGATCCGTTTTCCTGTCGGCCAAAAGGCCGGTGGCACCTTGGAACTGGTGGTCGAAAGCGGCCATGCGCCGATGTTGCAGCATGTCATTCCCGAAATCATCGAACGGGTGAACCGCTTTTTCGGATATGAGGCGGTGGTAAAGGTAAAGATGCGTCAGGGGTTGGTGCAAAAGGATGATGCCAAGCCGCGCGTTACTGCCGCGCCGGTGCTGCGCGCTCCGGCGGCGGAACTGGGGGATTCCTTGCGTGAAATTGCCGACCCCGAATTGCAAGCCGTGCTGCAGAATCTGGCGAAAAGCCTTGCCAAAAGTGATGAGTGAATGCAGATGCAGCGGTCTAATTCAGAGGCAGATATGAGCCGCAAACCCTCCTTTCTTTCCCGCAAGATCCTTTTGCTCGCAGGTGCCATCGCTACCCTTGCAGGGGCGGCGCAGATCGCTGCGCAGGCCAAGCCCAACTGGCAACTCACATTTTCACTGTCTTCAAAGGGCGGGCATATTGTCGGCAACCCGGCGGCAGCGAACAAGATTGTCGAATATGCAAGCTATACCTGCGGCCATTGCGCAGAATTTGAGGAAAAGGATGCGCCACTGGTAAAGGCGCAACTGGTTGCGACTGGCAATTCCAGTTTCGAGATACGCAATCTGGTGCGCGACCCGCTGGACCTGACGGCAGCCATGCTGGCGCGTTGCGGGGGCAAGGGCCGCTTTTTCGGCAATCACAAATTGCTGATGGCAACGCAGGCGCAATGGGCAGACGGGCGCAAGCTTTCCAAGCCGACCATTGCCCTGCTTGATGCACAGAACACCATCGCCTTCATGCAGGCCGCCTATGGCGAACTGGGCCTCGACAAGATCATGGCCCAAAGGGGTATTACCCCGGTTCAGGCAAAGGCCTGTCTTTCCAACCGCCCGTCTTTCAATGCGATTATAGCGATGACAGATGAGGCGATTGATGTTCTGAAGATCAACGCCACGCCAACCTTGTTCGTCAATGGCAAGAAGATTGACGGCCATGAATTTTCCACTCTCAGACAGCTTATCAAGAATTAAAGGATCCATCTCATGCGCAGTTTGAAAATCCTGACCGCTTCTTTCGCCGCACTTGCGCTTGCATCTTGCGGCGGCGGCACCACCGGTGAAGCCCCGAAGGGAGAAGCCGTGGCGGCAGTCGCGCCGCCGGCGGGCAAGCAGTGGATCGATGTTGTTAGCAAGACGGCCGAGGGCGGCTATCTGATCGGCAACCCAGACGCGCCGGTCAAGCTGATGGAATTCGCCTCGCTCACCTGCCACGTCTGTGCGCAGTTTTCGAAGGATTCGGGCAGCGACTTTCACGACAATTTCATCAACAATGGCAAGGTGTCTTACGAATTCCGCAATTTCGTGCGTGACGAACTTGACCTGATGGCGGCGCGCATCACCCAATGCGGTGCCAATGAAGCGATGTTGCCGCTGACCGAACAGTTTATGGCTTTCCAGGAAACCTTGTTCCAGAACGCCGAGAAAATGAGCGCGAACAAGGCGCTTGAGGCCCAACTGGCAGGCCTGAAAAATGGCGACCGTTTCTTTGCAATTGCCGATGCGTCAGGGATCGTCGAATTTTTCGCCCAGCGCGGTGTATCGCGGGATCAGTCGCGCGCCTGCCTTTCGGACACGCCCGCCATGCAGAAACTGGCGGACCAGACTGCCGAATATGGCACGAAATATTCGGTGCAGGGCACCCCGACCTTCTATCTCAATGGCGTGAAGCTTGATGTCACCGCTTGGGCACAGGTGAAGGGCAAGCTGCAGGAAGCGGGCGCACGCTAGGCCATATGGCTGGCCGCGTCGGGGGACGGAATGCGGATCAAGAGGCTCAAACTCACAGGTTTTAAAAGCTTTGTCGAGCCGACGGAGCTGCATATCGAGGCTGGGCTGACCGGCGTGGTCGGCCCCAATGGCTGCGGCAAATCGAACCTGCTTGAGGCTTTGCGCTGGGTGATGGGCGAAAATTCGCCCAAATCGATGCGCGGCGGCGGCATGGAAGACGTGATCTTCGCCGGCACCGCGCAACGCCCCGCGCGTGATTTTGCCGAGGTCACCCTGCTCGCGGAACATGATGCGCAGGAAGATATTCCCGGCGTTATCGCCAATGACGAGGATGGCGAGCTTGAGGTTGTCCGCCGGATCGAGCGCGGCGCCGGCAGTGCCTATCGTGCCAATGGCCGCGATGTGCGCGCAAAGGATATCGCGCTGATCTTTGCCGATGCGGCAACTGGTGCGCATAGCCCGGCGCTTGTCAGCCAGGGCCGGATTGGTGCGATCATCGCTGCCAAGCCGCAGGAACGGCGCATGATGCTCGAAGAGGCAGCAGGGATTTCGGGCCTGCATGTCCGCCGCAAGGATGCCGAGCAGAAATTGCGCGCGGCCGAATCCAACCTCAACCGTCTTGCGACCATATTGGGGGATATGGACGCGCGGGGGCAGGCGCTGAAGCGGCAGGCGCGGCAGGCCGAACGTTATCGCAAACTGTCGGGCGAGATCCAGCAAGCAGAGGCGCGCCTCATCTTCGCGCGCTGGCAAGAGGCAAAGGCCGCAGCAGAGGCGGCGCGCGCCGAGGCGGATGTGGCTGGCAAGGCCGTCGAAGCGGCATCGGCCCGCCAGCGCGAATTTTCCGAACGCCAGCAGCAGGCAGTCCGCAAGCTCGCAGATGATCGCGCCGCAGCCATGGCGGCCCGCGATGCGGCCAGCGACCTGTCCAACCGGCTGGTGCAGCTGTCGGGCGAGCGCGACCGGCTGACGCAGCGGCAGGCCGATCTTTCGACACAGGCGCAGCGCATTGAGGAAGACGGCGCGCGCGAAGGCAAGTTGACGCATGATGCGGCAGAGGCGCTGGCCCGCTTGCAAGCCGAGGCTGTCATCCTTGGCGAGGCGATCAAGGCGACCGAAGAGCAGCGCCCTCGGCTTTCACGCGCACTGGACGATGGCGAGCGCGCCGTCCGCGAGGCTGAGGTGAAGCTTGCCAAGGCAGGCGCTGAACAGGCACGCGCCGAGGCCGAATTGCGCGTGGCCGAGGCCGCACTTGCCAGCGCCCGGGCGCGGGTCGATCGTGCGGAGCGGGAAAACGCCCGGATCAATGCCGAGCGTGAAGCGCTGGGCGATGAGGCAGAGCTGGCTTCCGCCCGCGAGGCCGCCCGTGCCGAGGCGGAGCGGTTACAGTCGGCTATTGCTATACAGGCTGGCGCCATCGAAGCGGCCGAAGCCCAAAGGGCGACATTGGTTGCACAGCGCGATGCGGCGCAAAGTGCACTTGCCAGTGCCAAGGCCGAATTGGCCGCACTGATCAGCGAACGCAATGCGCTGGAACGCGCCATTCAGAAAAGCGGTGCGAGCCGTGCGATCGACCGGATCAAGGTTAAGCCCGGCTATGAACGTGCGCTGGCCGCGGCACTGGGCGATGATCTGAATGCAGCGATAGGCGGCGATGTAGGGCGGCGGTGGAAGGGCTTTACCGCAGCCCCGCCGCAGCTGTCGGGCGAGCGTCTGGCCGATGTGGTGGAGGCGCCTGCCGAACTGGCGCTGCGCCTTGCGATGGTGCGGGTCGTTGATACTGACGATGGTGCCCTTCTCGCTATTGGTGAGCGGCTGGTGACCCGCGATGGTAAGCTGCGTCGTTGGGATGGCTTTGTCGCCGAGGATGATGGCGCGGCGGCCGCCGAACAGCTGGAACGTGCAAACCGGATTGCGGCACTGGGCGAGGCGCTGCCGATTGCAGAGGCCAAGGTTGCGGACGAGGCGGCAGAGCTTGAAAGCCTGACCGCGCAGATCGGCGCGGCGCAGGATGAGGCCCGTCGGCTGGCCGCAGAACAGGCGGGCAGCGAGGCGGCGCTGCGCCAGGCGCTGCGCGATGCAGACCGGGCGGAAGATGCGCTTGTCCGCGCCCAACAGGCGGCTGCGGCGCTTGCCGAGCGCGGCCAAGCCGTGGCGCAAGAGGCCGAACAGGCGCGACTCGAATTTGAGTCGGCGCAAAAATCGCGTGCCGATCTACCCGACGGGGAGCAGCAACGGTCGCTTGTCGCGGCATTGACTGGCGAGAGCGAAACCTTGCGCCAATTGTTCATTCGCGCCCAGGCCGATCTATCGTCGCTCGACCAGAAAATCGGGCAAGATCGCGAACGGCGCGCCGTCGCGCAGGCAGAAATCCGCAGCTGGCAGGAACGGGCGGGCGAAGCCGAGCGGCGGATCGCCGAGATGAACAAGCGCAGCGCGGAGATTGCGGCAGAACGCGATGCGATTACAGGCCGGCCGGAAGCGATTGCGGCGCAGCTGGTTGAACTGGAACGCGACAAGGCGGAACTGGGCGCAAAACTGGCGGCGTTGCAGGCGGCCGAACAGGCGAGTGATGCAGTACTCAAATCGCTTGAGGGCGATCTGGCCGCCGCTGCCGAAGCGGTATCGACAGCGCGTGAGCAGCGCGCCGGTGCCGAAGCCCGGGCAGAAAATCAGGATGCCCGTCGCCGCGAGATGGCAGGGATTTCGGGCGAACGTTTTGAATGCCCACCGCCACTTCTTCCCGAAAAACATGGCTTTGACGAAGAGGCATTAGGTGCAGCCGGCGAAGAATCGGCGCGGCTGGAACGGTTGCAGCTGGATCGCGAACGGATAGGCCCTGTCAATTTGATCGCGGCAGACGAACTGACAGAATTGGAGACTGAGGTTGCGAAGGGCCAAGCCGAAAGTGAGGAACTGACGCAGGCGATTAACCGCTTGCGCGGATCGATCGGCAGCCTCAATCGTGAAGGGCGCTCCCGCTTGCTGACGGCATTTGAAGCTGTTGACCAGCATTTCCGCCGCCTTTTCTCCACGCTGTTCAATGGCGGTCAGGCGCATCTGGCGTTGATCGACAGCGACGATCCGCTTGAGGCCGGCCTTGAAATCTTTGCGCAGCCGCCGGGGAAAAGGCTGCAATCGCTGACCTTGCTGTCGGGCGGCGAACAGGCGCTGACCGCGGTGGCGTTGATCTTTGCGCTCTTCCTGACGAACCCTGCGCCGATCTGCGTTCTCGACGAAGTCGATGCCCCGCTGGACGATGCCAATATCGAGCGCTTCTGCGACCTGCTCGACGCGATGACGCGCGAGACCGATACCCGCTATCTGATTGTCACCCACAATGCGGTGACGATGAGCCGCATGCACCGCCTGTTCGGCGTGACGATGGTCGAACAGGGGGTGTCGCGCCTGGTCAGCGTCGATCTGGGCGGCGCGGAACAGCTCCTCGCGGCGGAATAGGCCTCACCCCATCGGGTAGAGTATTTCCCGCGTCACCTTGTGGATCGCCTTCATCACATCGTCGGGCAGAACAAGGTCGGTCGCGGCGAAGATTTCTGCGCATTGTTCCACGCTGCTGACGCCGACGATTGTTGAGGCGACGAAATCATGCTGTTTTGACCAAGCGGTCGCCAGCGTTACCGGCGACATTCCGGCCTGTTTTGCGATGTCGAGAATACGCGCGGTGGATTCGAGCGCACGCGGCCCGGCAAAGCGTTTGGCCATCGCCGCCTGCCGTGCATCGGCCATATCCATATAGCGGGTGAAGCGGGCACCATCGGGGCGTGCGCCATCCTGATATTTGCCCGAAAGCACCCCGCCTGCGAGCGGCGAATAGGGGATCAGGCTGACGCCTTCCTCGCGGCATACCTGCGCCAGTTCATCCTCAAAACGGCGGTTGTTGATCGAGAAGTTATTCTGGATCGTCTGGTAACGGGCTGCGCCAAGCCGTTCGGACGCCGCGATCGATTTCATCAGCCCCCAACTTGTCTCGTTCGAACAGCCAAGAATACGCACCTTGCCGGCACGGACCAGCTCGTCGAGCACCTCCATCGTTTCTTCATAAGCGGTGCCATGGTCGGGCCAATGCGTCTGGTAGAGGTCGATATAGTCGGTTTGCAGGCGGCGCAGGCTTTCTTCTACGGCGACAATGATATTGTGCCGGTCAAGCGCGGTCATCCCGCCACGCTTCGGCGATTTGAACCAGACATGGCTCGGCCCTGAAACTTTGGTCGCAAGGATGATCGAGTCGCGATTCTTGCCCTTCAGCCAACGGCCGACAATATCTTCGGTGCGGCCTACCCATTTGACATCGGGGGGCACGGGGTAGCCTTCGGCGGTGTCGAAAAAATTGATCCCTGCATCAAGGCTCATGTCGAGCACGCGGTGCGCGGTCGCCTCGTCTGCCTGCGACCCGAAGGTCATTGTGCCCATGCAGATGTCGGAAACGACGATCGCGCTTTTGCCCAGCCGGCGATGTCCCATAAATTCTCTCCCTTAACTTGTAACGCCGACAACGAGGCAGGCGAGCGCGACCAGCAGCCCGGTGACCTTGTTCGCGCGGAAATGCGCGAGGGCATTGCTGCCATCCTTTTTGAGGGTAACCACCTGCAGCGCAAGGTGTAAAAATGCGGGCAGCAATGCAATCAATGCCTGACCTTGCGGACGCACCTCCCAGATTGCCATGCCCCAGCCGGTAATTGCGAGCAGATAGCAAAGGGCAACCCCGCCTCTGATCTGTGCCCCCATGCGCAGCGCGCTGGAACGGATGCCGACCAGCGCATCATCTTCGCGGTCTTGCATCGCATAAATTGTATCATAGCCGACGACCCAGAAGATCGTGCCGGCATAAAGCCAGAGCATCGCGCTATCGGCGCGCCCCGTGACTGCGACCCAGCCGACCAGCGCGCCCCAACTGAACACCAGCCCCAGCCAAAGCTGCGGCCACCAGGTGATGCGCTTCATAAAAGGGTATGCGGCGACCAATGCGAGGCTGCAAAGGGCAACAAAGATTGCCTCGATCCGCAATTGCACGAGCACCAGCAAGCCGATGCCACAGAGCAGCAACAGCCATGCCCACGCGGCTTTCAGGCTGACCACCCTGCTGGCCAGCGGACGGCTGGCCGTACGGGCGACTTTGGCGTCAAGATCACGGTCGACAATATCATTATACACGCATCCGGCCCCGCGCATCGCGATCGCGCCGATCAGCATCCAGAGCGCCAAATGCCAGTGGCTGAACGCGCCGCCCGCCAAGGTCAGCCCGAAAATACAGGGCCAGAAAAGCAGCCACCAGCCAATCGGCCGGTCGAACCGGGCCAAAAGCGCAAAGGGCCGCAGGCTTGCCGGAAGCAGGCGGACAAGGCCTTGAATTTCCGTATCGGGAGGGGTGGTTGTGACGGTCACGGCCATCCTTTAAGGCGAAATTCTTGCTCGACACAACAACAGCCTTTTGTCATCCCCGCGAAAGCGGGGGCGACGGTCGGTAGCTTGGTTTAAACCGGCAATTCAGACCATGGATCCCCGATCACGTCGGGATGACATAGGAATGGCGTTTTAACATCATGGTGCAAACCCCGGCTTTTCCGCCGCATTCGACCCCGCGTCTGTTTGTTGACGAGGCGCTGGCCGAGGGCCGCGAATTGCGCATTGACGGCGGGCAGGCGCATTATTTGATCAATGTGATGCGGCTTAAGGCCGGCGATCCGGTCAAGCTGTTCGACGACCGGACAGGCGAATATCTGGCCACCATCAGCGGTGTCGGAAAGCGCGATCTGGCTATGACCGTCGAGGCGAAATTGCGCGGTCGCGAAGCGGCGCCCGATCTCTGGCTTTGCCAGGCACTGGTGAAAAAGGACCGGCTCGACTGGATTGCGGAAAAGGCGTGCGAACTGGGCATTGCCCGGTTTCAGCCTGTGCTCACCGCGCGCTGCGTCGTCGACAAGGTCAAGGAAGATCGCCTGCGGTCGCAGATGATTGAGGCAGCGGAGCAATGCGAGCGTACGGCCTTGCCTGAAATTGGCGACCTTGCGAAATTGGATGCTTTGTTGCGGGCATGGCCGGCAGACCGCAGCCTGCTATTCTGCGATGAACGGGGCGGCGACGATATTCTGCCGCTTTTGCAATCGGGCGGGCATGGCAAGGCAGCGATCCTGATCGGTCCCGAAGGCGGCTTTACCGATGCCGAAAATGCGGCGATCCGGGCGCATCCGGCAGCGGTTCCGGTTTCGCTCGGTCCCAACATCCTGCGCGCCGATACCGCTGCAGTTGCGGCGGTTTCGGTCTGGATGGCGGCACTGCGCCCTGCCGGTTGAGCGCTGCAATACGCAGTTTTTACAATTAAGCGGCGATGGCGGTTAACCAATTGTCATCGCACTTCGGTTATCCTGCCGTCCATGGACCAGACATCAGAGCACGGGATTTCCCGCCTGCCAGCGCTGCGCCTTGCGTTGCACATGCTGCGAAGTGCGCGCGGCTGGGCTGCGCTGTTTCTGTTCGGCTTTGCATTTCCTGCCCATGCACAGGTTGCCTGTTCGGCGACCAACCAGTTCCAATATAGCTTTGCAGCACAGCCGGCGGCAGCGCTCAGCTACACAACGACCTATAACTGGACGGCTACCAACGGCCTTGGTGGCACGCAACCTTTCACGCTGAGCTTTTTCACCAACGGTCTGAGTTCGAATATGGTCGCCGGCCTGTCCATGCCGCGGATCGATCCGCTGGTGAATGATGGCATACCAGCAACGGCAAACAATCTGGTGATCGGCGGCGTGCTGACGGCCCGCACTACGAACATCACCAGCAATGTTTCGGTGATGCGGGCGACCTTTACCTTTCCCGTCGATATTCGAGAGTTCACCATGCAGGTGAATGACGTCGACTTTACCTCCAACCAGTTTCGCGACTGGATCAACATTCGCGGCATCAACGGGGCGAATGTCTATAATCCGACGATCACAACGCCCTTTGGAACCAACAATGTGGGCGGTGCGACGTCCAATGCCAGTTCGTCGGTGCAACTGGGTGCCGTCACGACTCCGCTTGTCGTCGCGGCAGCAGAAGGCATCGGTAATGCGGCATCAGGGAATAATGCTACTACCGGTACCATGACCGCGACCTTTGCCCAGCCGGTGCGCACGGTGGTGATCAGCTATGGCAACAGCAACCAGTCGCCGGGCGGCACCGCTGTCGGGCAGCAGGCTTATGGTATCCAGTGGATCCGTTTCTGTCCGATGCCGAATTTGACCGTCAGCAAGACGTCGGCCACCGTGGCCACCACCGGGGTTGAAAAATTCAGCGTGCCGGGGGCTTTTGTCGATTATACCATCACCGTAACCAATAGTGGCGGCAGCACGCTTGACCTGAATTCGGCGGTGATTGGGGATATCTTGCCGCCTGATGTTACCTATTTCCATGGCGACATCGATCCTGTTGCTGCGGGGGTGCAGACCTTTGTCTTCACGCCCGGTACCAGCGGGCTGTCCATGGCGGCCGGCAATGTGACCTATAGCAACAATGGCGGGTCAACCTATGCCTATGCCCCGACGAGCGGGCTTGACCCCCTTGTCGATGCGCTGCGCTTTAGCCCGACCGGAACGATGGCGGCCAATTCATCCTTTACCTTGCGTTTCCGCACGATGATCAACTGATCCACAGAGCCATTCCCGTAGCAAAAATGCTGGCAAAGCGGGGGTGTGGCCCGTAAAGGCGCGGCATGAGCACGAAAACAGTTTCGAATCGCAACGATCCTGTCATTGACAGCCGCGACCAATTGATCGCGGCAATGGCGAAGGGTGAAAAGCCCGAGGATCGCTGGCGGATCGGCACCGAGCATGAAAAATTCGTCTATTGCCGCAAGGATCACCATGCGCCGTCCTATGACGAACCTGGTGGCATTCGTGATCTATTGATGGCGCTCACCGAATTTGGCTGGGAACCGATTTACGAAGGCGACAATGTCATTGCCATGGGCGGCGATGACGGCACTGTCAGCCTTGAGCCTGCTGGGCAGCTTGAACTGTCGGGCGCGCCACTTGAAAATCTGCACCAGACCTGTGCCGAAACCGGGCGCCATCTGAAGCAGGTGAAGGCGATCGGCGAAAAAACTGGCACCGCCTTTCTGGGCCTCGGCCTCTGGCCCGACAAGACCCGCGCCGAACTGCCGATCATGCCCAAGGGGCGCTATGATATCATGCTGCGCCACATGCCGCGCGTTGGCAGCATGGGCCTCGACATGATGCTGCGCACCTGCACGATCCAGGTCAATCTCGATTATTCGAGCGAGGCCGACATGGCGCACAAATTCCGCACCAGCCTTGCGCTGCAACCGCTGGCGACGGCGTTGTTTGCCAATTCACCATTCCTTGAAGGCAAGCCCAACGGGTTTCTTTCTTACCGCAGCCATATCTGGTCTGATACTGATCCGGCGCGCACCGGCATGCTTCCCTTCGTGTTCGAAGACGGCTTCGGCTATGAACGTTATGCCGACTATATGCTCGATGTGCCGATGTATTTTGTCTATCGCGACGGCAAATATATCGATGCAGCCGGCCATAGTTTCCGCGATTTCCTGAAAGGCGAACTTTCGGTGCTGCCCGGTGAAAAGCCGACCGTGTCTGACTGGGAAGATCATATGTCGACTGCCTTCCCCGAAGTGCGGATGAAAAGCTTCCTTGAAATGCGCGGTGCAGATGGCGGACCGTGGAACCGCATTTGTGCCTTGCCCGCCTTCTGGGTGGGGCTTCTCTATGATCAATCGGCGCTTGATGCCGCATGGGATGAGGTCAAGCACTGGACGATGGAGGAGCGCGAACTGCTGCGTGCCTCTGTGCCCAAACTTGGCCTTGATGCGCCTATTGGCGGCGGTGGCAAGCTGCGCGATATAGCGGGGCGGATTGTGGAGATCGCTTCAGCCGGCCTCACCGCGCGTGACCGGCAGAACAGCAGCGGCGACAATGAAAGCGGCTTCCTTGATCCGCTGCGCGAAGTTGTCGCCAGCGGCAAGACGCCGGCCGAACTTCTGCTCGAAAAATATCATGGCGAATGGGGCGGAGACCTGTCGCGCATCTATGACGAGATGAGTTTCTGATTGAAGCGCTTGCCCCTTTCTCATTCACCCGCTAAGGGCGCGGGTCTTCGCAGATGCGAATCTGCAGGGGTGTAGCTCAGCTGGTAGAGCATCGGTCTCCAAAACCGAGGGCCACGGGTTCGAATCCTGTCACCCCTGCCATTTCCTTTGGGAAATCCTGTCTTGAAATATGGCGTAATCCGGCGGACACAGATGCCGAAGGTTACAGTATCGACAAAGGCAGCCGGTTGACCGGCAAGGCATTTCCAATCGTCATTCTCAATGGCTGGCTTCAAGGCTGCGGTCGTGGCTGAACAGCCGCTTGGCCGCCGCACCGTTGCGACCTATGCCGCCGCGATTGGGCCGGTTGCGATATTAGGGCTTCCCTTTTCGGTTTATCTGCCGCCCTTCATTGCATCAGGCGGCACCATTCCGGTGGCGCTGGTCGGGCTGCTCTTTTCGCTCAGCACCTTGTGGGATGGCCTTGTCGATCCGTTGATCGGCACGCTGATTGACCGCAAGTCCAAAGGCGCATCGCCCTATCGCGATTGGATGTTGCGGGCATCGGTCCCGCTGGCGCTGCTGCTGGCGATCCTGGTGACTATGGGGGACAGCATGCCTTTCTGGATGTTGCTGCCCCTGCTGCTGCTCTTCTATTCCTGCTTCAGCCTTTACGATGTCGCCCATTGCGCCTGGGGCGCGGCACTGGCGCGTAATGCGGATGATAGTGCGCGCATTTTCGGCAATCGGGAATTTGGGGCAAAGCTGGTGCTGATCCTCGCCTTTGCCTCCCCGGCATTGGCGCAGGCGCTGATCCCCGGGCTCGACCTGCAAGGGCGTATCCTGGCCTATGTCGGGCTGCTGCTGTTTGCGCTGCCGCTTGCTTTATGGGCGATACACCGCCTGCCGCCGCGCGCGATTGTGCCGGAACCCGGGATCGGCTGGCGCGCGGAGATCAAGGTAAGCCTTAAAATGCGCCCGCTGCTGCTGGTCTGGCTCGCCCAGATATTGGGGGCTTTTTCCTTCGGCAGCCTTACGGCGACCTTCATCTTCTTTGCCGACGGCTATTTGCGGCTCGATGCGCAGGGCGCGCTGCTGTTGTTCGGAACTTTCATCGGCGGGGCGATTGCCACACCGGCGTGGATCCAGATTGCCCGGAGGCTGGGCAAGCCTGTTGCCATGGCGTGCAATTGCCTGTGGCTAATTACGCTGCTGCTTATCGCTTGGGCTTTGCCGCCCGGCGTATTTTTGGCCGCGCTGCTTTTTTCAATGGGGCTCGGGTCGGGTTTTATGGGGCTGATTTTCATCCATGGCATGATTGCCGACATCGCGCCGCATGATCGCGCCCGCTGCGGTCGGGATCGCACCGCATTCCTTTATGCGCTGACCAACTTGTTGCAGAAATTCGGCAATGCCATCGCAGTGGGCATCACTTATGCGCTGCTCGGGCTTTACGGTTTCGACGCGGCCCGCCCAGAGGCGAGCGACGACGTGATCCGCTGGCTGTTCCTGACACTGCCGCCAATCGGATGGGGATTGATGGGAATCGTCGCGCTGCTGTTGCGGAACGAGGGGATGGTCAATCAGCGGCTGGGCAATCTGCGCCCTGCAAAACCAATCAGCTAAGCCCGATCTGAAGCGGCTTGCGACTCTGTATAAACCCCGCTAAAGGGCTGGTCTTTCCGAAATCGGAACCTATATCGCTCCCGGCCTGATACCGAGAGCGATGGCGGCTATCCGGTGGGCGCGATTACAGGAACTGGACATGGCAAAGAATAGCCCGGGTGAATTCATTCGTCAGGTGCGTGCCGAGATCGGCAAGGTCGTATGGCCGACCCGTCAGGAAACCACGCAGACCGCGATCATGGTTTTGATCATGACGATCATTCTTGCCATCTTCTTCCTGGGCGTCGATGCCTTTTTCAACATGGTGGTAAAGGGGCTTTTGAGCTTCGCGCAATAAGCGCACCCCGCCCTCAATCAGGCCGAAAGACTAAAACGACATGGCACGCTGGTACATCATCCACGCTTATTCGGGTTTCGAAAACAAGGTCCGCGACCAGATTGTCGCAGAGGCAGAGCGCAAGGGCCTCGCCGCGCTTGTCGAATCGGTTGAAGTGCCGACCGAACAGGTCACCGAAGTGCGCCGCGGCAAAAAGGTAAAGGCCGAGCGCAAATTCTTCCCCGGCTATGTTCTGGCAAAGCTGAACATGAACGACGATGTCTATCACCTCGTCAAAAACACCCCCAAGGTGACCGGATTCCTCGGCGCGAACAACAAGCCGCAGCCGATTACCGAAGCCGAAGCCGCCCGCATCCTGAACACCAAGGACGAGCTGGCCGCCGCGCCGAAGAAGCGCGTCGCAGTCGATTACGAAATCGGCGATCAGGTAAAGGTGATGAGCGGCCCGTTCGCCAGCTTCAACGGCGTGGTCGAGGAACTGGATTTCGACAAGAACCGCGTCAAGGTTTCGGTCTCGATCTTTGGCCGTGCAACGCCCGTCGAACTCGATTTCGAAGAAGTCGAATTGATGAAATAACCTTCACCCCGGCGAATGCCGGGTGTGACGTGCAGCTTGCGTTCCGGTGGCTTTTCGCCTATCGGCGCGCCTTCCCAAGTCTTCAGGATTCGGGATTCCCGTGCGGGAGGGTGGCTTCGGTTGCCTGTTTGACCGCTTAATTTGACCTTCCTTCGCCCGTTCGGGCCAAGGCGGGGAAAGAATGAAAGGAGGCCATCATGGCCAAGAAAATTGACGGCTATATCGGCTTGCAGGTTCCTGCCGGCTCAGCCACTCCCTCACCGCCGATCGGCCCTGCTCTGGGTCAGCGCGGCGTGAACATCATGGAATTCTGCAAGCAGTTCAATGCCGCCACCGGCGACATGGAAAAGGGCACGCCGATTCCGACCAAGATCACCGTATTCTCCGACAAGAGCTTCACCTTCATCATGAAGTCGCCCCCGGCGACCTATCTGATCAAGAAGGTGCTCGGCCTGAAATCGGGTTCGAAAGAGCCCGGCAAGGTTTCTGCCGGCAAGATCACGCGCGCGCAGCTGGAAGAAGTTGCTACGCTGAAGATGAAGGATCTGAACGCGAACGACATGGACGCCGCGGTCAAGATCATCGCAGGTTCGGCTACGGCCATGGGCCTCGAAGTGGTGGAGGGCTAAGATCATGGCAAAGCTGACCAAAAAGGCAAAGACGCTTGCAGCCCTTGACGCTGAAAAGCTGTACGGCGTTGACGAAGCGCTGAAGACCATCAAGGAACTGGCGACTGCCAAGTTTGACGAGACGATCGAAGTCGCGCTGAACCTTGGCGTTGATCCGCGTCACGCAGACCAGATGGTTCGTGGCATGGTTTCGCTTCCCGCCGGTACCGGCAAGGACATGCGCGTTGCCGTGTTCGCCCGTGGCGACAAGGCCGAGGCTGCAACCGCGGCTGGCGCCGACAAGGTGGGTGCCGAAGACCTGATGGAAGACATGCTGGCCGGCAATCTTGCTTATGACCGCGTGATCGCGACGCCCGACATGATGGGCATCGTTGGCCGCTTGGGTAAGACGCTGGGTCCGAAGGGCCTGATGCCGAACCCGAAGCTGGGCACTGTGACCATGGATGTTGCTGCTGCTGTGACAGCGGCCAAGGCTGGTCAGGTTGAATTCCGCGTTGAAAAGCAGGGCATCATCCACAGCGGCATTGGCAAGAAGAGCTTCTCTGACGCCGACCTGCGCAAGAATTTCGACGCACTGGTTGATGCTGTGATCAAAGCGAAGCCGTCGGGGTCGAAGGGCAAATATGTCCGCAAGATCGCCGTCAGCTCGACCATGGGCCCCGGCCTGAAGGTCGACATCGCCGACGTCGCTGGCGCATAATCGCCTCGATTTTCGAGAATGCAAAAGGGCTGGGGGAAACCCCGGCCCTTTTTCTTTGCCCGCTTATCGCGCCATATAGGCGTCGAGCGTTTCGTGATAATGGCGGATGCGGCTTTCCTGATAGCGCGCCAACGTAACGCCAGGTTTTTTGGATGCGCGAAGGCCGCGCTGGATGCGCATCAGATTGTCGGTATCCTGATCTGCAACCATGGCGGCCGAGCCCAGTTCAGGGGCGTCCGCCCATTTTTGGTCGAGGCCGAGCATCGTCATTTTAGCCGGTTCGGGATGGCTGCCATCGGGTGCCTTTGAAAACAGAAACATGATTTCCATGACCGAGCTTTCGGGATCGTCGCCATTGGGACGGAAACGATAAGTGATGGGCAATGCCTGCCCGCCCCAGGGCACCATATTGGGGAACAGCATATATTCGATCAGGTCGAGCGATTCGGTATCGGAAAGTTGGGACATATCCCGCCCGATCGAGCGGGAAATTCGCTCTCTGGCGCGTTCAGCCAGTTTCGCCCGCGCGGTTTCGCCCTCTGCCACTTCAATGGGTTTGCCGGCAAAAAATGGCACGTCGCGGCGCATCTCTTCGATGGTCTGCGCGGCAGTGGTTGCCGGCTTGGATGGGCTGGCGACGCCCTGCACGCTGATCATCCGGCTGACATGGCGAACGCCCGGCCAGACATCATATTGGGTGTTGCTGTCGCCATAATAGCTGAGCACTTGTCCATGTGCGAAGGGCACATGATAGGCCTCGACAAAGGCTTCCATCGCCAGTTTCCAGTTGCACGGCATGATCTTGGCCACATGGGCTGCGACATAGCGGTCTTCCAGATTGAATGCCGCGAAATGCTCCGGCAGATTTTCCAGATAGCTGTCGAGCGGCTCGCAATCCGGATCGAAATTGACGAAGACAAAGCCGCCCCAAGTACCGACCTTTGCTTCGGGCAGGTTCATCGCAGCCTTGTCGACATGCGGAAAATCCCATTGGCCGGGAATGACCGACAGCGACCCATCAAGCTTCCACGTCCACCCATGGAACGGGCAGCGGAACTGTTTGACGCAACCGCCCTCTGTGCGCAGCAATGTGCCGCGGTGGAGGCATGAATTGACATAGGCGCGAATTTCCTGCGGTCCGGTGCGCACGACAATCAGCGAGTCATGGACGATATCATAGACGATATGGTCGCCAACATTGGGAATATGTTCAACCCGGCAGGCAAGCTGCCATGTCTTGCGCCACACCTTCTCCACTTCCCGATCATGCCATTCCTTTGAAAAATAGCGCTCGATGGAAATGTCGGCTGTGCTTTGCCCGACGGCAGGGGATTCCTCACACATGATGGCAGGTGCCGGGTTCTGGTCCGTTTCGAACACTTGCTGTACCGAAGGGCCGGGCCGGCGTGCGATCAGATCATCCATTATACTCTCCCTTTGCACCCCATGTGCCGCCATGATAGCGATGCCGCAATGACAATATTGAAACATAGCCCGCTTGTTACCCTAAGTCTGACAGTGGATTTTGCCGCGATGGTCAGCATCGGGAAGACGCCGTCCGGATTACGCCGGATTGCGCCGGTCACGGGCGGAACTTTTTCTGGCGACCGGCTGAATGGAACTGTGTTGCCCGGCGGCAATGACTGGGTGATCAACCGCGCCGATGGCGTGATGGTGATTGACGTACGCCTGACGCTGCAAAGCGACGACGGTGCGCTGATATATCTCACCTATCAGGGGCGTTTTCTGGCCGAGCCTGAGGCAATGGCGCGCTTTGGCAAAGGCGAACTGCTGGACCCGTCCGAATATTCGCTTGCCATAGTGGCGCGATTGGAATGCGGGGATCCCCGTTACCAATGGCTGAACAATGTCATTGCCGTTGGCACCGGGGAACAGACACGAACAGGCCCGGTCTATTCGATTTTCGCTATCGGGTGAGGATGCATTATCGGCACGCCTTCGCAGCACTGCTTGCCATTGCATTGCCTTTGAACGCTTATGCCGCTGATCCCGCTTTTGTAGCAAAAGTCCCCATCCAGCATATCACCCCCGGCATTGAAGTGCTGCTGACCGAGCGGCTGGATTTGCTGCAGGGGAAACGGGTTGCGCTGCTGACCAATCAGACCGGTGTCGATCGCAAGGGCATTAGCAGCGTCGATCTGCTGCGTGCCCAAAGCGGATTCGCGCTGGTCGCATTGTTCAGCCCCGAACATGGCGTGCGCGGCGAGGCGCAGGCGGGGGAGAAGGTGGCATCGGGGGTTGATGCCGGAACCGGATTGCCGATCCACAGCCTCTATGGCGAAACCAAAATAGCGACGCCTGAAATGATGGCTGGGATCGATGTGATGCTGGTCGATCTTCAGGATGTCGGGACCCGCTTTTACACTTATTCTTCCACCCTTTTATACATGCTGCGTGCGGCGGAAAGGGAGGGTGTAGAGGTGATCGTGCTGGATCGGCCCAATCCGCAGGGCGGGGTGATGATCGAAGGGCCAGTTCTTGAACCGACCTTCACCTCTTTCGTCGGCAGCTTTGCGATGCCTGTCCGCCACGGCATGACGCTGGGCGAGCTGGCACGGATGTTTGTGGGGGAAGAAAAGCTGCGCACCCGGCTGCGCGTGATCGCTATGCGCGGCTGGACGCGGGCGATGCATCCCTATTTTGCGTGGGACCTGCCTTGGGTGCCGCCTTCGCCCAATATGCCCTCGCCCAAAACCGCTTCGGTCTATCCGGGTGCTGCCTTGTTCGAAGGCACCAATATTTCCGAGGGGCGCGGCAGTGCCAAGCCATTCGAATATATTGGCGCCCCCTTTATCGACGGCGCGGCGCTGGCCGAAAGGATGAATGCGGCGGGCCTGCCGGGGGTCGCGTTCAAGCCGGTGTCCTTCACCCCGACCTTCTCCAAATTTGCCGGGCAGGCCTGCCATGGTGTCTGGGTGATCCCGACCGATCGGCGCACATTCATGCCGTTCCGCACCGGGGTTGCGCTGGTGAAGGCGGTGCATGATCTATATCCCGGCCAGTTTCAGTTCGGCGCAGGTGAACCTGCCTTTTTCGACCTGCTTGCCGGCACCGATGCCGTTCGCAAAGGCATTTTGGCCGGTCAGGATGTTGAGAGTATCCAGCAGCAATGGCAGGCCAGATTGGCCGGCTTTGGCGAAATGCGCGCGCGCTATCTGATTTACCGCTGAGGGTGGGGGCGCCCCGCGATGCACACCAAAAAGGCCAGCCCCGCCCCGATGCACAACTGCCATGGAAAGGCGAGGGTCTTCATCGCCGCCGGCAGGCCAAGGCTGTCGACCACATAATGTTGTTGCAGCAGGATGGCGACAAAGCCGGTTGCCAGCGCTGCGATGACTGATTGCGTTGATCCCCGCCGGGTAAACAGCACGGTCGCGTAGACGCCCAACAGGCCCGAATAGGCAAAGGTCATCACGCCCAGAACAAATTCGAGCAGCGGCATGTCGGTATAGCGTTGCCAGTAAAAGCAGAGCACCGACATGGCGAGCAGCGCGAAGGCGAGCAGCACGATGCCGATGCGCCCGGCATTGACATAATGATGCTCCGGGACCTGCGCGCCCCGCGCTTCCTTCCATGGACGATAGAAATCGCTCACCAGCACCGCTGACATCGATATCAGCCCTGAATTGATGGCCGCTGCCGCGATCACGCCGACGGTGATCAGGCCGCGCACCCCGGGCGGGATTTCAGACAGGATATAGGACATGAAGATGGTGATCTTCTCACCCGAAAAGCCCTGCATTGCCGTCGCGCCATTGCCCATCAGATCGGGCCGTTCGTAGAAGATGTAGAGCAGTGAACCGATGCTCATGAACAATGCGACGACAGGAATGGTCATCCACATCGACCAATAGAGCGCGCGCTTGCCCTGCTGCGCGTCGGCACAGGCCAGGAATCGCTGGCTGGTATCCTGATCCAGCCCGGCATTGCCGATGTTGAGCAGAACAAGCCCGGTCAGGATTGCCCAGACGGTAAAGGGTTTGGAAAAGTCCAACGACCAATCGAACATCTGCAACTTGTCACCGCCGCCGGGCGGGTCGCTCAGCGCGCTCCAGATTTCGGCAGCAGGGGCAGGGATGCTGTTCCAAAGCAGCACCAGCACGATCAGCGCGCCGCCGACATAAAGCACGACCTGCACCAGATCGCTCCAGATTACCGCATTCAGACCGCCGAACAGGGTGAAAACGATCCCGAACAGGACGAGCAGCGTTGCGGCAATCATGATGTGCTGCGGCTCTACATCCAGAAAGATGATCATCGATACGGCAATGGCCGCCAGATAAAGCCGTGCCCCGCTGGCAAGGATGCGGCCGACCAGATACATGCCGGCCGCTGCGCGCCTTGCAGTCGCGTCAAAGCGGGTCTCCAGCAATTCGTAGACGGTGGTGACGCCTAGGGCATAATAGCGCGGGATTAGCAGCCGCGCGACAAAGACGGCGGCAATGATGGCGGCAAAATTGCTCGCCAAATAGCTCCAATTGCCGCGAAAGCTGTTGTCTGGCGCGCCCAGAAAGGTCGCCGCCGATTGCATTGTAGATAGCGCTGAAACAGCGACCAGCCAGGCCGGGGCATGGTGGCCGGCAAGGAAATAATCGTCGGCTTTTGCCGGGTTGCGCGTCGACCACCAGGCGGCGAGGGCGAGCAAGCCGACATAGAGCGCGAGCACCGCCCAGTCATATCCGGTATAGGCCAATGGCATGATCTTTCCCCCGCGCCGGGAGAAAGCCTATCGCGCGCTCAATTGCAAGCGCGCGCTGGCATGATTAGCTCAGTGCCTTGTAAAGGCTGAACAGGCTGGTGGCGATCAACACGACGCTGACTGCAAAGAGCAGCTTGCGGGGCTGGATCCGCTTTGCAACCCAGGCGCCAAGCGGTGCTGCCATCAATCCGCCCAGCAGCAACCCGCCGGTCACCATGGTGAAAGCTTCAAAACCGAGTGTAGCGGTAAAGATCACCGAGATCGCGACGGTCAGGAAAAATTCGGCGGTGTTTACCGTGCCGATTGTCTTGCGCGGATCGCTGCCCTGGATGAGCAGGTTTGATGTTACCACAGGGCCCCATCCGCCGCCGCCTGACGCATCAAGGAAGCCACCAACCAGACCTAAGGGCGCCGTGATTTTCGGATCGCGGGGGCGATGTTCCTGACCAAAGGTCAGCGCCTTGTAGAGAAGGTAGAAACCGATGCAGGTCAGATAGAGCATGACCGCCGGTCGGGCCGCTTCGGCATGGATATAGGATATCGCCACCGCACCAAGCCCGCCGCCAATCACGCCGGGGATGGCGATGCGCGCAAATAGTTTCCAGTCGACATTCTTGTGCAGCACATGGCTGATCCCCGATGCGCCAGTGGTGAACATTTCGACGAAATGGACGCCCGCAGAGGCCCGTGCCGGCGGTACCCCCATCACGCTGACCAGCAGGGTTGAACAGATCACGCCAAAGGCCATGCCGAGCGCGCCATCAATCAGCTGCGCGGCAAAGCCGATCGCGATGAAAGGTGCGATTGCCGACCAGTCGAGGTTGGTTATGAACTCAATCATCTGATTTTCACCCTGCCGGCTTTTGTCGTAGCGTAATAAACGGACTCGGAGCGATCGACCATAGCTATCGCCTTTGTAAATTGTTTTGGCCAAGCAAGCTTTGCTTTACCGCCGGGACCATAGAAACAGTTTCGCCGACACATCGTCAGAAACTTAATTTCACCGTGCCGCCGAAGGTTCGCGGATCGCCAAGTTGGCCCGCAACAAGCCCGACATTGCTCGGCGCGACCTGAAGCAGTTCGAAATAGTTGACGTCGAACACATTCCTGACCCAGCCATAAAGCTCGAATTTGTCGGAACGGAAGCCGACGCGATAGTTGGACAGCGCATAGCCTTTGATATTGGTGTAGATTGATGGCGACGGGTTGGATGAGAAGCCGGAACGGTAATTGCCGTCGAAGCCTACATAGAGCTGACCTTCTGTGGCGAGTGCGGTCACAGATGTGTTGACTTCGGCGCCATAGGATATGGCCAGTTTCGATACGCCAGGAAGCCGCTGGCCGGAAATGTCACAGTTAGCTGGGCTGAATCCGCCTGCTGTTCCCGGAGGGCTCGGCGGGTTTGCTGCCGTTGCGATAGTGCCGCCTGCAAGTTCCGGTGGGCATGGAGCATCAACAAAGCGGGCATATTTCGCATCTGTGTAAGCAGCATTGGCATAGGCGCTGAAACGGTCGCTCGGCCGGATTTTAAGGTCAACCTCAAGGCCTTGCGAACGGACTTTGCCTGCATTGGCGAGATAGCCACGCAACACGCCCAACTGACCATTGGTCACCGTCGCCTGATAGTTTTTTATGTCAGTGCGGAACGCCGCGAGGTTGAAAGTCGCTTTCCGGTCCCAAAACTGGGTTTTGATGCCGGCCTCGAAATGGTTGACCGATTCGGGCTTGATCACGCCTGCTGCCAGAATGGGATTGCCTGCGGCATCGGTTGGAAGGCCGTTCTGATTGATGCCGACCGTTTTGAAACTCTTGGCATAGGTCGCGTAAGCGAGCACATCTTCGGCGAGCTTGTAATTGAGATTCAGGTCATAACTGAAGTTCCAGTCCTTCACCGAGGGAGCGCTCAATTGGGGCTGGTAAACCCCGCATTGCGCCGCCCTGATCGATCCTGCTGGCGGTGCCGGGTTGAAACAGGAAATTTCGACGCCCACCCCGTCGACAACCCGTCGCTGATAAAAACCTTCCTTCTTGTCATAGTTGACGCGAACGCCGGGCTGGATCGTAAATGAGTCCGTGAGTTTCCAGCTTAACTGCCCGAACAGCGCAGCGCTTGTGCTCTTTAGATATTGGGTGTTCGATGCGGTCAGTCCGTTCAGGACAGCCGGGTTGCTTGCCAGAGCGCCAGTCAGGTTCCAGCGGCTGGCGTTGACGCCTTGCTGTTCGATGCCTTGTGTGTCGATCCGCTGCTTGAAGCCAAATGCGCCAATCACAAAGTCGATTGCGTCGCCCGAATAGTTGTAGCGGAATTCTTGGCTATACTGGTCCTGTTGCGAGGGGTTCTGCGACTTTGCAACGATCGACAGCGCAGTGAAATCGCGGTCATTCTCTGGTTTCCAGTCCCAGAAACGCCAAGCGCTGATCGAGGTGAATGTGCCGGGGCCGACATCCCATTTGACCTTTGCCGACGCACCGCCGATCTTGTTGCCTGCATTCAGGCTGGCATCAATGTCGGTGAGCCGGTCGAAGGGATTGCGGCTGACGACATTATATCCTTGCGCTGCTGCCAGCGCTTCATATTGCCGCGCAAGGGCGCGTTGCGTGCGCCCCACACGGACGAATACGGTGCCGCAGCATTCCGGGTTCTGCTTGCTATAATCGCCCGACAAAGTGATGCTGACATCGTCGTTCGGCTGGAACAATAACGTTCCACGAAGACCGAGATTGTCCTGCTCGTTGATATAACGATCGCTGCGGACATTGAAGATCGTGCCACGGCGGCTGGTCGTGGCCACTGCGATGCGGGCGGCAACCTTGTCCGATAACGGCCCAGAGATCGCTGCCTTGGCCTGTCTGAAATTCAGGTTGCCTAAGGTCACCTCTGCCCGGCCTTCGAAATCGAACGTGGGCTGGTTGGTTGTGATGTTGATCGCGCCAGCGGTCGTATTTTTGCCATAGAGGGTGCCTTGTGGTCCCCGGAGCACTTCGACCTGTTCGACATCGAGGAAATCGAAAGTCGCGGCGGCGACGCGGGCATTGTAAACATCGTCGACATAGATGCCGACGCCCTGTTCGAAGCCGTCACTGGTGAGCCCATAAGGCACGCCGAGGCCGCGAATGTTCACTGCCGTGTTCCGCGGATTGGAGGTATAGACTTGAAGCGTCGGGGCAAGCTGCTGCAGCTTGACAACGTTGAAGTTGCCCGTCGATTCAATGCTGTCACCCCGAATGACCGAGATAGCGAGCGGGACTTCCTGTGCAGTTTCCTGACGACGGCGGGCAGTAACGATGATGACGTCGCCTCGGCTCGCTTCCTCGCCGTCTTGCGCATTTGAGCCAGCCGTGCCGCCCATTATTTCGCCGACTGGTTCTGAACTGCCGGTCGTTGCCAAATTTTCGGCCGAGGCAGTGTAGGAATATAAGGAAGCCCAGATTAGGGCGATGAGGGCAGTTGATGTCTTTGTAGGTCGGTGCATGGCTTATCCTTTGGCGGGAAAAGAAATGCATCCGGTCGTCCGGTCTGCATCCGGCCGAAGCCGGGTGAAGTTCAGGTTTATCGGTCTTTGAAAGTGCCTTGGTTTGAAAAGCGTTGCCGCTCCGTGACGTCGATCTGCACCAGCCGGCCTTCATGGACGGTGAGGTTGATCGCGCCATATTTCAGCCGCTCCAACGCGTCGGTCACTGCCTGCATGGCGGCTGACGTGTTTTTCCCCGGCGGGCCGGGGTCACGGTCGGTGGCGGCTTTTGGCATGTCGCTCTCCTGTTCAAGGACGAGTCGATGGCTATAGTCAACCGCAAAGGTTGACAATTCAATTTTGTCTTTGCGTCGACCAAGCGAAACTTTTGTCAGGCAGAATGTTGGGCTGGAAATCAGGCGTCAGCGAGGGCATCGACGCTGACCTTGTCGGCAAGCGTGATCCGGTCGAGCACCGCGGCGGTTTCGTCGCGCACTTGCAACATCAGCGCGCGCAGTCGGCACTCATTTTCTTCGAGGCAGTTCTTGCATTTTTCGTGCGCGAAGCGGCTGGCGCAGGGTACAAGCGCGAGCGAACCGCGGCTGAGGCGGATGATGTCCCCATAGCTGATATCGACCGGCGGCAACGCCAGTTCATAGCCACCATCGCGCCCACGTTGTGAAACGACGATCCCTGCGCGGCTCATTTCCGATAAGATCACAGTCAGGAATTTGGCGGGAATATTCTGCGCCTCCGCAATTTCCGTCAGCGGAACCAGCCCCTGCTGATAACGGTCCGCAAGGTGCATCAGCGCGCGGATGGTGTAACGGGTTTTCTGCGATAGCATTCTCTACTTATGGAGTAGAGAGGCCAGCGCTGCAAGGCTGTTTGCCAATCGGGCGCTTATCTGCTACAGCATAAATGCTATCGTCGAACGCGACGGAAATTTGTGGTGTAATTCGGGCCCGGTCCAATGGACAGGTCTGGCACGCGCAACGTCTTTTCTCACACGACCCTGGCTCACCCGTGCGGCGCTGTTGCCGCGCGGACAATAGTTTCGTGAAAGGAACGACCCCATGCCCGTAGGCACCGTAAAATTCTTCAATACCGAAAAAGGCTATGGCTTTATCGCTCCTGATGGCGGCGGCGATGACAGCTTCGTCCACATCACTGCAGTGATGGCGGCTGGCATGTCGACGCTGAACAAAGAACAGCGCCTGAACTATGAAGTCGAAGCCGGACGTGACGGCAAGAAATCAGCTGTCAACATTTCGGCGGCCGACTGATCTTGGCCAAAGAAGAGCTGCTGACGCTCGAAGGGGTGATCGACGAAATTTATCCAGACGGACGCTTTGGCGTGATGCTGGAAAATGATCACCGGATCATCGCTTACACGGCGGGGAAGATGCGGAAATTCCGCATCCGCTCCGTCGTGGGCGACCGCGTGCATGTGGAAATGACGCCCTATGACCTGAGCAAGGGCCGGATCATTTTCCGTGAACGCACGCCCGGGGTTGGACCCGGGCCCCGCAACGCGCGCAGGCGCTAGGAAAGGAACGAGCATGCCGACCGCCGAATTCTACCGCGAACGGGCCCGGGAGGCACAGCTCGCTGCCGATGGAGCCATCCTCGAAAATGTCAGGATGCGCCATATCGTCGCCCGGGACAGCTGGACCGAAATGGCTGTAAAGGCCGATGGCGTGGTCCAGGCCCGGGAAAAGCGCGAGGCCGAACAACTGGCCAATGCCGCGCTCAATCTTGCCACGGCAATAACGCCGCGATAAAAGAAACGGATCGGGGCGACGCGACCCCCCGGTCAAGCCACAAGGCTCAAGCGTTGCAAGACCTTACCCGCCGCGGCGGAATATAGGAGCTTGGCTTGTGACGGCACAGCATAACATTTCGCTGGGTGATCTCGCCCGCCTTTTCGGCAAGATTGGCTTCATCAGCTTTGGCGGGCCCGCCGGCCAGATCGCGCTGATGCATGAGGAAGTCGTCGAACGCCGCCAGTGGGTGGACGAAGACGAATATCTGCAAGCACTCAATCTCTGCCATTTGTTGCCAGGGCCAGAGGCGCAGCAATTGGCAGCCTGGATAGGCTGGCGGCTGCACGGCGTTGCCGGTGGTTTGCTCGCGGGGCTGCTTTTCCTCGTTCCCGGTGCGTTTGTGATGCTGGGGCTGTCCGCGCTTTACGTTATGGCTATGAGCGTTGACTGGCTGCAGGGTCTGTTTTTCGGGATCAAGGCCGCGGTGCTCGCGATTGTCGTGCAGGCATTGATTCGGATTGCAGGCAAGGCCCTCACCACGCCGGCCAAACGCGGGCTGGCCGTCATTGCATTTGTCGCGCTGTTCGTGCTGCATATCCCCTTTCCTTTGCTGATTGCAGGCGCTGCGATTGTCGGCGCGATCATGGCTTGGAAAGCGCCGGCATGGGTCGGCTTGAATGTCACCGGCGCATCACTTTGCGCCCAAACTGTTGCAGGTAAAACCGGTGCGGGCTGGCTTGGCCCTTTGCTCAAAACCCTTTTCGTCTGGGGCGCCATCTGGGCCGCGCCGATGATCGTCATCGCGCTGACGCTGGGGCAAGATCACATTCTTTGGAAGATCGGCGCCTTTTTCTCCCAGCTTGCGATTGTCACCTTTGGCGGAGCCTATGCCGTGCTTGCCTATATGGCGCAGGAAGCGGTGACGGGTTTTGGCTGGCTGAGCGCGGGCGAGATGGCTGATGGCCTTGGCCTTGCTGAAACTACGCCGGGGCCGCTGATCCTTGTCACGCAATTTGTCGGCTTCCTCGCCGGTTTCCGCGCGCCGGAACCTCTCGGTCCATGGACTGCAGGGCTGCTGGCTGCGGGGCTGACCACCTGGGTCACCTTTGCCCCCTGCTTCCTCTGGATTTTTGCACTTGCTCCATTGATGGAGCGGCTGCGTAACATTGCCTGGCTGCAAGGCAGCCTTGCCGCGATCACCGCAGCGGTTGTGGGTGTGATTGCCAACCTGTCCCTATGGTTTGCGCTACATGTGCTCTTTGGAACGGTCGGCCGGCTTGAAGGGGGCGTTGGAGCGATCCAGGGCTGGATCTGGTGGCCGATATGGGAAACGATCAATGTTTCAGCGCTCGGAATCGGGCTGCTTGCCGCTGCGCTGCTGTTCTGGATGAAGCGCGGAATCATCGTCACGCTGCTCGCCTGCGCAGCTCTCGGGCTGGGTTTGGCGCTGCTCGCGCCTTGACTCTCGGTCGATAGCTGCTAATGGCCAGCGCCGACCGGAGGGTTCGCCCTCCACGTCACCGTCCGAGACAGTTGGTGAAGGGAATATGCCCTTCTTAATTTCCAGCCTAGACGGGGATAGACTCATTCATGGCACTCTGGTGCCTTTTGCCGCGTTTTCGCGGGCATGACCTTCCCCACGGACCAAGCTTGCGGATCGCCGTCAACAGCGGCGCTTCGCTATTCGTGTCGGGTTTTCTTTCGGGAAGACCCTGTGATTGGAGTAATGCATGAACCGTTCTGAAAAGACCGATGCGGTTGCTGCGCTGAATGCAACTTTTAACGAAGCCGCGGTTGTCGTGGTCACCCGTAATCTGGGTCTGACCGTCGCACAGTCGACCGACCTTCGTTTGAAAATGCGTGAAGCTGGTGCCAGCTACAAGGTCGCCAAGAACCGCCTTGCCAAGATCGCACTTTCAGACACGCAGTATGAGTCGCTCAGCGATTTGCTGACCGGCCCGACTGCGATCGCCACATCGGCCGATCCGGTAGCAGCCGCCAAGGTTGCCGTCGAATTTGCCAAGACCAACGACAAACTTGAAATTGTCGGCGGTGCGATGGGCGAAACCGTTCTGGACGTCGAAGGTGTCAAGTCGCTGGCTTCTATGCCGTCGCTCGACGAACTGCGCGCTACGCTGATCGGCCTTGTACAGGCCCCGGCTACCAAGATCGCCCAGGTTGTTGTTGCGCCCGCTGGCAAGCTGGCTCGCGTTTTTGGCGCTTACGCTGCCAAGGAAGCCGCATAATTTTTTGAATCAACATCACCGCGCGGCGAGCGATCGCGTGGCTAGTATTGCATAGAAATTGGAGTGTTATTGAAATGGCTGATATCGCAAAGCTGGTTGAAGAACTGAGCAAGCTGACCGTTCTGGAAGCTGCTGACCTTGCCAAGGCCCTCGAAGAAGCATGGGGCGTTTCGGCTGCCGCTGCTGTTGCTGTTGCAGCTCCTGCTGCCGCTGCTGCTCCGGCTGCTGAAGAGCAGACCGAATTTGACGTGATCCTGACCGGCGACGGCGGCAACAAGATTGCTGTCATCAAGGAAGTCCGTGCGATCACCAGCCTCGGCCTGACCGAAGCCAAGGCTCTTGTTGAGTCGGCTCCGAAGGCGATCAAGGAAGGCGTTTCGAAGGCTGAAGCTGAAGACATCAAGGGCAAGATCGTCGCTGCCGGCGGTACTGTCGAACTTAAGTAATCGACTTTTCCCCGACGGGGGAGAAGGGAAGGGCGGTCCTTTGGGGCCGCCCTTTTTCTTTGCGCTTTCCTTATGGTCGCGGCATTGAGCAACCATGACCGAAAATGCCGATCTTGCTGTGCTTATCCGCACCATTCCCGATTATCCAAAGCCGGGCATATTGTTTCGCGATGTCTCGACATTGTTGCTCGACGGCAAGGGCTTCCAGATGACGATCGACCGGCTCGCCGCCTTGGTCGCGCCTGATACACGGCTGATTGCGGGCATTGAGGCGCGGGGATTCATCGTCGCGGCGGGGCTTTCCTATGCGCTCGGCCTTGGCAAATTGATGCTGCGCAAACCCGGCAAGCTGCCCGGTGAGAAAATCGGGATCGACTATCAGCTTGAATATGGCAGCGACCGCATCGAACTCCACACCGGTCAGGTGTTGCCGGGGCAAAAGATATTGCTGGTTGATGATCTGATCGCGACAGGCGGCACCGCGCTGGCCGGTATCGAACTGATCCGCCGCGCCGGCGGCGTGGTTGATCAGGCGCTCTTCATCGTCGATCTGCCCGAATTGGGCGGCGCAGAAAAACTGCGCGCTGCGGGGGTCGAACCGACTGCGCTTATCGGGTTTGACGGGCATTGACCGTTATCTCCCCTCGCTTGCAGAACGGGTGCAAGCACATCCTCCTCCTTGCCGCACTTCCCGAAGAAGCCGATGCTTTCCGGCCTGGTGAGGGAAGGATTGTTGAGGGTGAA
Source organism: Sphingobium sp. (assembly GCA_035196065.1). Taxonomy (NCBI): domain Bacteria; kingdom Pseudomonadati; phylum Pseudomonadota; class Alphaproteobacteria; order Sphingomonadales; family Sphingobiaceae; genus Sphingobium; species Sphingobium sp. The sequence continues at coordinate 293,510 of CP136575.1, read as the reverse complement.
GCTATGCCTGCCCGGATCGTCGATCAGGGCGGGGTGCATGTGAAGATCATCACCTGCGGGCTAGGCAAGGTGAATGCGGCACTTGCCGTCGGCCGCTACGCTAAGGCCGATACCGCGCTTGTCGCGATGACCGGCACTTGCGGGCGGATTGCGCCGATTGCGGGGGATTTTTTCTGGATCCACCGCGCGATCCAGCATGATTATGGCGCGCGCCAATCGGCCGGCTTCGTCCATTATCGCGCAGGCGATTGGCCCATGGGCGATGCCCGTGACCAGGCCTTTGCCGCAATAGCTGATCCCGGTCTTGGCCTGCCGCATGCTTCGATCGCCAGCGGCGACGTCTTTCTGGAATGTCCCGAAACCGCCGAGGCGTTGGCTGCGCGGCTAGGGGTCCAACTTGTCGATATGGAAGTCGCAGCTGTCGCACAGGCGGCAGAGGCGCTGGGGCTGCGCTGGGCGGCAATCAAGGCCGTGACCGATGATGCGGACGGCGCAAGCAGCGATGATTTCCACACCAATTTGCTGCGGGCCGCCCAAAAGGCGGCGGAGGCCATGGAGCGGTTGGTAGCAAAACTTCCCTTCGGCTGACCTGCACCGGCGCCATGCTTGACCGGAAGCTGCCCTTTCCGTATACCGTTGCACATCCACCAGAACTTTCGGGATCGGGGCAAAACGCGCATTGCCTCTAACGAATTGAAAGATCTGGTTTTCTGACGCGCTAAGGCTGCTGGTTATCTCGGGAATCATCGGGGTGGTACCATGCGGCCTTTTCGTTGTCGGGCCCTTCGCGCTCATATATTTGATCTAGACAAGGCTGAGCAAACCACATGGCTAAAGCAGCGGTTACCGCATCGCTGGGCGCATCCACCGCCCTCTCGCGCCAAAAGCGCATTCGCAAGATTTTCGGCGACATTCACGAAGTGATCGACATGCCGAACCTGATCGAGGTTCAGCGCGAAAGCTATGAGCAGTTCCTGCGGTCGGATCCCTCGATCGGCTATGTGTCTGGTCTGGAAAAGACCCTGCGCAGTGTTTTCCCGATCCGCGATTTCGCCGGCACCTGCGAACTCGATTTCGTCAATTACGAGCTTGAAGAGCCGAAATATGACGTCGAGGAATGCCGCCAGCGCGGAATTACCTATTCGGCGCAGATGAAGGTCACGCTCCGCCTGATCGTCTTTGAAGTTGATCCTGAAACCGAAGCGCGTTCGGTTCTCGATATCAAGGAGCAGGACGTTTACATGGGCGAAATGCCGCTCATGACGCAAAACGGCACCTTCTTCATCAACGGTACCGAGCGCGTGATCGTGTCGCAGATGCACCGTTCGCCGGGCGTGCTGTTCGATCATGACCGTGGCAAGACTCATGCGTCGGGCAAATATCTCTTTGCCGCGCGCGTCATTCCCTATCGCGGTTCGTGGCTCGATTTCGAATTCGACGCGAAGGACATCGTCAATGTCCGTATTGACCGCAAGCGCAAGCTGCCGGTGACGACATTGCTCTATTCGCTCGGCCTCAATGCCGAGGAAATCCTCAACCATTTCTACGACCGCGTTGTTTTCGCACGCGCCAAGGGCGGCTGGAAAATTCCGTTCAATGCTGAGCAATGGCGCGCGTCAAAGCCGACATTCGACATCGTTGATGCAAATAGCGGCGAAGTCGTATTCCCCGCTGGCCAGAAGGTCACCCCGCGTGCTGCCAACAAGGCAGTCAAGGATGGCCTCACCGATCTGCTGATCCCGACCGAGGAAATCTTTGGCCGCTATTCGGCGTTCGATCTGGTCGACGACAAGACTGGCCGCATCTATGTCGAGGCAGGCGATGAAATCACCGCCGAAAATCTCGAAGCGCTCGACAAGGCCGGGATCGACAGCCTCGAACTGCTCGATATTGATCATGTCATCACCGGCGCCTGGATGCGCAACACGCTGAAGGCTGACAAGGCCGAGAACCGCGACATGGGCCTCGATGCGATCTATCGCGTTATGCGCCCCGGCGAGCCGCCGACCCGCGAAACCGCCGAAGCTCTGTTCGCCGGCCTGTTCTTCGATCCCGACCGTTATGACCTGTCGGCGGTTGGCCGCGTAAAGCTCAACATGCGCCTTGGCCTTGATGCCGATGACAGCCTGACCACCCTGCGCACCGAGGATATCCTCGCTGTCGTCAAGGAGCTGGTGAACCTCAAGGACGGCAAGGGCGAAATCGACGATATCGACAATCTTGGTAACCGTCGTGTCCGTTCGGTCGGCGAATTGCTTGAAAACCAGTATCGCGTTGGCCTGTTGCGCATGGAGCGTGCGGTCAAGGAGCGCATGAGCTCGGTTGATGTGTCGACGGTGATGCCGAACGACCTGATCAATGCGAAGCCTGCGGTCGCTGCGGTGCGCGAATTCTTCGGTTCTTCGCAGCTGTCGCAGTTCATGGACCAGACCAACCCGCTGTCGGAAGTCACCCACAAGCGCCGCGTTTCGGCGCTTGGGCCCGGTGGTCTGACGCGCGAACGTGCGGGCTTCGAAGTCCGCGACGTCCACCCGACGCACTATGGCCGTATCTGCCCGATTGAAACGCCGGAAGGCCCGAACATCGGTCTGATCAACAGCCTTGCATCGTTCAGCCGCGTGAACAAATATGGCTTTATCGAAACCCCCTACCGCAAGGTTGAGGGTAATAAGGTAACGCCTGAGGTTGTGTATCTTTCGGCGATGGAAGAAGCCAAGCACACGATCGCGCAGGCCAACGCCGAAATCGACGAAGAGGGCAATCTGCTCGAAGATCTGATCTCGGCACGCCAGGCGGGTGAATTCCTGATGGCACCCAAGGAACAGATCACCTTGATGGACGTCAGCCCGAAACAGCTGGTTTCGGTTGCTGCCTCGCTCATCCCGTTCCTGGAAAACGATGACGCCAACCGCGCTCTGATGGGATCGAACATGCAGCGTCAGGCTGTGCCGCTGCTCCGTGCAGAGGCGCCGCTGGTTGGCACCGGCATGGAAGAAACCGTGGCGCGCGATTCGGGCGCTGCGATTGCAGCGCGCCGTTCGGGCGTGGTCGACCAGGTTGACGCAACGCGTATCGTTGTCCGCGTCACTGGCGAGGTTGAACCCGGCCAGTCGGGCGTTGACATCTACACGCTTCAGAAATTCCAGCGTTCAAACCAGAATACCTGCATCAACCAAAAGCCTCTGGTGAAGGTGGGTGCGGTCATTCACGCCGGTGATATAATCGCCGACGGCCCGTCGACCGAACTGGGCGAACTGGCACTGGGCAAGAACAGCCTTACCGCGTTCATGCCTTGGAATGGCTACAATTACGAAGACTCCATCCTGATCAGCGAACGCATCGTGAAGGACGACGTCTTTACCTCGATCCATATCGAGGAGTTTGAAGTCATGGCCCGCGATACCAAGCTTGGGCCTGAAGATATCACCCGCGACATCCCCAATGTCGGTGAGGAAGCGCTGCGCAGCCTCGACGAAGCGGGCATCGTCTACATCGGTGCCGAAGTGCATCCGGGCGACATCCTTGTCGGCAAGATCACCCCCAAGGGTGAATCGCCGATGACCCCCGAAGAAAAGCTGCTCCGCGCGATCTTCGGTGAAAAGGCCAGCGATGTGCGTGACACCTCGCTCCGCCTGCCGCCGGGTGTTGCCGGAACGGTTGTCGAGGTTCGCGTCTTCAACCGCCATGGCATCGACAAGGACGAGCGTGCGATGGCAATCGAACGCGAGGAAATCGAACGCCTTGCGAAGGACCGTGAAGACGAACGCTCAATCCTCAACCGTGCGACCTACAACCGCCTGAAGGACATGCTGATCGGGCAGGTCGTGGCGGCTGGCCCCAAGGGCATCAAGAAGGGCGACACGATCGACGAGGGTAACCTTGCCGAAGTCGAACGCCACGACTGGTGGAAAATCGGCGTTGTGGACGACAAGGTCCAGGCCGACCTCGAAGCGGTCAAGGCGCAATATGACGACGCCGTGAAGCTGATCGTCGAAAAGTTTGAAGACCGCCGCGAAAAGCTAGAGCGGGGCGACGAACTCGCACCGGGCGTGCTCAAGATGGTCAAGGTCTTCGTCGCGGTGAAGCGCAAGCTGCAGCCGGGCGACAAAATGGCAGGCCGTCACGGTAACAAGGGTGTCATCTCGCGCATCCTGCCGCAGGAAGATATGCCCTTCCTTGCTGATGGTACGCCGGTCGATATCGTTCTGAACCCGCTGGGCGTGCCTTCGCGCATGAACGTCGGTCAGATTTTCGAAACGCATCTGGGCTGGGCCGCACGCGGTCTTGGCAAACAGATCGAGGCATCGCTTGAGGAATGGCGTGCAGCCAACCCGAATCCGGCTGCCGGCGCTCCGCCAGAGGCTGTTCGTGAACGACTGGCCGACATTTACGGCGCGAACTATGCCGACGAAGTGAAGAACCGTTCGGACGACGAAATCGTCGAGTTGGCCGAGCATCTGACCTTTGGTGTGCCGATGGGAACGCCCGTGTTCGATGGTGCCAAGGAATCCGACGTTGCCGACATGCTGTCGCGCGCCGGCCTTGATACATCGGGCCAGAGCGACCTGTATGACGGCCGCACCGGTGACAAGTTCGACCGCAAGGTGACCGTGGGCTATATCTATATGCTCAAGCTCCACCACTTGGTCGACGACAAGATCCACGCCCGGTCGATCGGTCCCTACAGCCTCGTTACCCAGCAGCCGCTGGGTGGTAAGGCCCAGTTCGGTGGCCAGCGCTTCGGGGAAATGGAGGTCTGGGCACTGCAGGCCTATGGCGCAGCCTATACGCTGCAGGAAATGCTGACGGTGAAATCGGACGACGTTGTCGGCCGCACCAAGGTTTACGAAGCCATCGTCAAGGGCGACGATACCTTCGAAGCCGGCATTCCGGAGAGCTTCAACGTTCTCGTCAAGGAAATGCGTTCGCTGGGTCTCAATGTCGATCTGAAATCCATGAACGACAGCGAGGACGACGATCTGCCGGAGGCAGCGGAATAAGGAAGCCGGGCGGCCATTGTGCCGCCCCTTTCCCGCCCCTTGGATGATTTACCGGAGCCGCATGGCTCCATGAGGACACAAAGATGAACGATCTTACCAAATTCAGCAATCCGCTCGCCAAGCCGGAAACCTTTGACCAGATCCAGATCGGGATCGCGAGCCCGGAGAAAATCCGCAGCTGGTCTTTCGGCGAAATCAAGAAGCCGGAAACGATCAACTATCGTACCTTCAAGCCCGAGCGTGACGGCCTTTTCTGCGCGCGCATCTTCGGCCCCGTAAAGGACTATGAGTGCCTGTGCGGCAAGTATAAGCGCATGAAGTATAAGGGCGTCGTCTGCGAAAAATGCGGCGTCGAAGTTACCGTCACCAAGGTGCGTCGTGAACGCATGGGCCATATCGAACTGGCCGCGCCGGTTGCGCATATCTGGTTCCTGAAGTCGCTGCCTTCGCGCATCGGCCTTCTGCTCGACATGCAGCTGAAGCAGCTGGAGCGGGTGCTGTATTTCGAAAACTATATCGTCACCGAACCCGGCCTGACCGCGCTCGAAAAGTTCCAGCTTCTGACGGAAGACGAACTGCTCACCGCGCAGGATGAATATGGCGAAGACGCCTTCACTGCCGGCATCGGTGCTGAGGCCGTGAAGCAGATGCTGATGGACCTCGACCTTGAACAGGAACGGGTCGATCTGCTGGAAGAGCTGGCGACCACAAAGTCGGAACTGAAGCCCAAGAAGATCATCAAGCGGCTCAAGGTTGTCGAAAGCTTCATCGATTCGGGCAACCGCCCCGAATGGATGATCCTTGACGTCATCCCCGTCATTCCCCCCGAACTGCGCCCGCTGGTGCCGCTCGACGGTGGCCGTTTTGCGACGTCGGATCTGAACGATCTCTATCGCCGCGTGATCAACCGTAACAACCGTCTGAAGCGCCTGATCGAACTGCGCGCGCCGGACATCATCGTGCGCAACGAGAAGCGCATGTTGCAGGAAGCCGTTGACGCCTTGTTCGACAATGGCCGTCGCGGTCGTACCATCACCGGCGCCAACAAGCGTCCGCTGAAGTCGCTGTCCGACATGCTCAAGGGCAAGCAGGGCCGCTTCCGCCAGAACCTGCTCGGCAAGCGCGTCGACTATTCGGGCCGTTCGGTCATCGTGACCGGTCCCGAACTCAAGCTGCATCAGTGCGGCCTGCCCAAGAAGATGGCGCTCGAACTGTTCAAGCCGTTCATCTATTCGCGCCTTGACGCCAAGGGTCTGTCGATGACCCTGAAGCAGGCGAAGAAGTGGGTTGAAAAGGAACGCAAGGAAGTCTGGGACATCCTGGACGAGGTGATCCGTGAGCATCCAGTACTGCTGAACCGCGCGCCGACGCTTCACCGCTTGGGCATCCAGGCTTTCGAACCTGTCCTTATTGAAGGCAAGGCAATCCAGCTTCACCCGCTGGTCTGCTCGGCATTCAATGCCGACTTTGACGGCGACCAGATGGCTGTTCACGTTCCGCTGAGCCTTGAAGCCCAGCTGGAAGCGCGCGTGCTGATGATGTCGACCAACAACATCCTCTCGCCCGCAAACGGTAAGCCGATCATCGTTCCTTCGCAGGATATGGTGCTGGGTCTTTATTATCTGTCGATGGACCGCCAAGGCGAACCCGGTGAAGGCATGCTGCTTTCGGATATGGCCGAAGTTCACCAGGCGCTCGAAGTGGGTGCGGTCACGCTCCACTCGAAGATCACCAGCCGCGTCCCGCAAACGGGCGAAGATGGTGTCGAGCGTATGGTGCGTTATGAAACCACCCCGGGCCGTATGCTGATCGGTGAATGCCTGCCGAAATCGCACACCGTGCCGTTCGACGTTGTGAACCGCCTTCTCACCAAGAAGGAAATCGGCGACGTGATCGACCAAGTCTATCGTCACACCGGCCAGAAGGACACAGTCCTTTTCGCCGACGCGATCATGGCACTGGGTTTCCGTCACGCGTTCAAGGCCGGCATCAGCTTTGGCAAGGATGACATGATCATCCCCGAAGAAAAGGATGGTCTGGTTGCAGAAACCAAGGCGATTGTGGCCGATTTCGAACAGCAATATCAGGACGGCCTGATCACCCAGCAGGAAAAGTACAACAAGGTGATCGACGCCTGGAGCCGTTGCGGTGACCAGGTGGCGAATGCCATGATGGAAAAGCTGAAGGCGACGCCGAAGGACGAGGATGGCCGCGAGGCACAGATCAACTCGATCTACATGATGTCGCACTCCGGTGCGCGTGGTTCGCCGGCGCAGATGAAGCAGCTGGGCGGGATGCGCGGCCTGATGGCAAAGCCTTCGGGCGAAATCATCGAAACGCCGATCATCTCGAACTTTAAGGAAGGTCTGACCGTCCTTGAATATTTCAACTCGACCCATGGTGCGCGTAAGGGCCTTGCCGATACCGCACTGAAGACCGCAAACTCGGGTTACCTGACCCGCCGTCTTGTCGACGTGTCGCAGGATTGCACCATCGTCGAAATCGATTGCGGTACCGAACGTGCGCTGGAAATGCGCTCGATCGTGCAGGGTGGTTCGACCATCGCGTCGCTCGGTGAGCGCGTTCTGGGTCGTACCACTGCAGAAGATATCGTCGGCGCAGATGGCAACATCCTCTTCCCGACGGGCACCCTGCTGGACGAAGCCGCGATCACCGCGATCGAGGAAATCGGACTGCAAGCCCTCAAGATCCGCTCGCCGCTGGTGTGCGAATCGAAGGTTGGTGTTTGCGGTACCTGCTACGGCCGCGATCTGGCGCGTGGTACACCGGTGAATATCGGCGAAGCAGTCGGCGTTATTGCTGCCCAATCGATCGGTGAACCGGGCACGCAGCTGACCATGCGTACCTTCCACATCGGTGGCGCGGCGCAGCTGAACGAAACGTCGAACCTCGATTCTTCGGCTGACGGTTTCGTCAACTATCGCGAACTGCCGACAATCGTCGACAAGCGCGGTCGTCGAGTTGCCATGGCCCGCGGCGGTGAACTTGTGATCAACGACAAGGACGGCCGTGAGATGGAAGTGCACCGTCTGCCTTATGGTGCGACGCTGCACTTTGCCGAAGGCGATGCGGTGAAGGTTGGCGAACGCCTGGCTGAATGGGATCCGTTCACCATGCCGCTGATCACCGAAAAGCCCGGTATCGTGAAGTTCCAGGATCTGCTCGACGGCAAGACGCTGATCGAACAGACCGACGAAGCGACCGGTATCGCCCAGCGCGTCGTGATCGAATATCGCGGTGCAGCCCGTGCCAAGAAGGAAGACCTTCGTCCGCGCCTTACCCTGCTTGACGATGACAGCGGCGAAGCCGCTCGTTATCTGCTCGCAGTTGGCACGATGCTCTCGGTTGAGGACGGCCAGCGGGTCGAAGCAGGCGACGTTCTCGCCCGTGTTACCCGTGAATCGGCCAAAACCCGCGACATCACCGGCGGTCTGCCGCGCGTTGCCGAACTGTTCGAAGCGCGCAAGCCGAAGGACAATGCGATCATCGCCAAGCAGTCGGGCCGGATCGAATTCGTCCGTGACTATAAGGCAAAGCGCAAGATCGCGATTGTGCCGGAGGAAGGCGACCGGATTGAATATCTGATCCCCAAGTCGAAGGTGCTCGACGTGCAGGAAGGCGATTTCGTCCGCAAGGGTGACAATCTGATCGCCGGATCGCCCGATCCGCATGACATTCTGGAAGTTCTGGGTGTTGAAGCTCTGGCCGAATATCTCGTTGCGGAAATCCAGGAAGTCTATCGATTGCAGGGTGTGAAGATCAACGACAAGCACATCGAAACGATCGTTCGCCAGATGCTTCAGAAGGTCGAAATCACTGATGGCGGCGATACCACGCTGCTCGCCGGTGAACAGGTCGACCGTGAAGAAATGGACGCGATCAATGCGAAGCTTGCTGATGGTCAGCAGCCCGCTGTTGGCAAGCCCGTGTTGCTCGGCATCACCAAGGCCAGCCTGCAGACGCGCAGCTTCATCTCGGCCGCATCGTTCCAGGAAACCACCCGCGTGCTCACGCAGGCGGCGGTTGAAGGCAAGAAGGACATCCTGACCGGCCTTAAGGAAAATGTGATCGTCGGTCGTCTGATCCCGGCCGGTACGGGTTCTGCCATGAACCGCATCCGCGTTGCTGCCAGCAGCCGTGATGCCGCGCTTCGTGCCAGCTATCGCAAGCTTCAGGAAAGCCTGATCGCGCCTGCGACTGCTGCTGAAGAGCATGCAGCCGAACTGGCACAGGGCCCCGAAGCTGCGATTGGTGACGATCCGATCGCTGTGATGGAGCATACGCCCGAGACGGTTGAGGATTTTGACGGCGACACCGCCGAATAAGCCTCGTTTAAAGGACAAAGAAAAAGCCCGCTGGAAGCAATTCCGGCGGGCTTTTCATTTCTGGCCGCGCTGCGCTGGCAGGGCGATCAAGCCATGTTCACCGATAGGCGCGCTTGCGCTCCTTGGCGATCTCTTGCTCGATATCCTCCAGCCTCTCGCACGCATCGCGATCGCCGTCTTCGCATTTGTTCTGCGCCTTTTTCGCCTTCCGCGACAATTTGCCCAACCGTTCCTCATGCTCGCGCATCGCCCGCCCGCGATTCTCGTCCGCTTCCGATTGGCTGGTGGTCAAGACATCGGCGGTCTTTGAAGCGACCTTGACCGGTGCCGTGACGACATCGCCGACAACCGATGCGACGCAGCCGCCCAGCAATGGCAGGCACAATAGGGGAAAAAGCAGGCGCATGAGATTGGAACTCCATTTTGCCGGCACTTCTATGCCGACGCAGAGTGCACATAAACCGAACGCTTCGGTCTGTCAGCCCGCCAATCGGCGTGCCACTGCCCGCACCTCGTCAGCCATGTCGGGGCGTGAGAGCGCAACGGCGAGATTGGCCTCGATATAGCCGACCTTCGATCCGCAATCATATCGCGCACCGTTAAAGGTGACCGCATGGAAGGGCTGCTCGCCGATCATCTGCGCCATAGCGTCGGTCAACTGGATCTCGCCGCCTGCGCCTTTGCCTTGATGTTCCAACACGCGCATCACTTCGGGCTGCAGGATATAGCGGCCCGAGATGATGAGGTTCGAAGGCGCTGCATCGACCTTGGGCTTTTCGACAAGGCCTTTGACTTCGGTCAGCTTGCCTTCGGCCTGGCCGGGGTCGATCACGCCATAGCTGGAGACTTGCTCGCGCGGCACTTCGAGCACAGAAAGCAGGTTGCCGCCTACTTTCTCATATTCTGCTACCATCTGCGCCATGCAGCCGGGTGACCCGTGCATGAATTCATCGGGCAGGAAGATCGCAAAGGGTTCATCGCCGACAATGTCGCGCGCGCACCAAATGGCATGGCCAAGGCCCATCGGTTCCTGCTGGCGCACATAGGCGCAATTGCCGGGGCCAAGGCGCGTCGGTTCCAGCACCGAAATATCTTTGCCGCGATCGGTCATCGTGCGTTCGAGTTCGAAGGCGATGTCGAAATGATCCTCGATCGCGCTCTTGCCGCGACCGGTGACGAAGATCATCTGCTCAATCCCCGCCTCGCGCGCTTCGTCGACCGCATATTGGATCAGCGGCCGGTCCACGACAGGCAGCATCTCCTTCGGGATCGCCTTGGTCGCAGGCAGAAAGCGGGTGCCAAGGCCGGCAACGGGAAACACGGCCTTGCGGATCGGTTTGTGCGTCATGATGTTAAGCCATAATCGAACATTGTTAATTGTCCATGACGGCTATGGCTGTGGCGGCGGCTAAGCCAGTCGCTCGGCAAACCCCTTTTTCAGCTTTGCCAGCTTGGGCGGTATCACCGCCAGACAATAGGAGTTGCGCTGACCTTCGCCGACCCAATAATCCTGATGATAATCTTCGGCCGGATACCATGTTGTTGCGGCTTCAATCGTGGTGACGATCGGGGCGGGCCAATCGGGCTGCGCGCGTATGATCGCGGCTTCGGCTTCGGCGCGCTGGGCATCATCGAGCGGGAAGATGGCAGAGCGATATTGTGTCCCGATATCATTGCCCTGCCGGTTCAGCTGGGTCGGATCGTGGGTCGCAAAGTAGATGTCGAGCAGATCTGCGAGGGAAATGACGCTCTCGTCAAAACCGATGCGGATCGCCTCTGCATGGCCGGTTGTGCCCGTGCAGACCAGTTTGTAATCGGGATTGGCGACGCTGCCGCCAATATATCCGCTTTCAACGCTATTTACCCCGGCCAGCTGTTTGAACACCGCTTCGGTGCACCAGAAACATCCACCCGCAAAAATTGCCTCAGCCAATTGCCGCTTCCTTCTTTTCTTCGCGTCCTCTTACCACCAGCAGATACATGGCGGGCGTGACGATGCGCGACAAGAGGGTCGACGAAATAAGTCCGCCGATCAGCACGATTGCCAGCGGCCCGTATAGGTTGCCGCCGAAAATGGCGAGCGGCAGCAGCCCGCCAATGGCCGTCACCGATGTCAGCAGCACCGGCAGGAAGCGCACTTCACCGGCCTGTTCGATCGCCTCGCGCAGCGCCAGTCCGCGCGCACGCAATTGGGTGGTGAAATCGACGAGCAGGATCGAATTTTTGATCTCGATCCCGATCAGCGCGACAAAACCGATTACGGCAAGGAAAGACAGATTATTGCCGGTCACTAGCAGTGCGAGGAAGCCGCCAAAGGTGCCGAGCGGGATCACCCCTGCCACCACCAGCGCTTCACGGAACTCACCGAATTCGGCAACGAGAATGCCGAATATGATGAACAGCGCGATCAGGATGACCGGACCGAACCCCGAAAAGGTATCGTTGATCTTTTCCGCTTCGCCGCCGACCCGGATCGAATAGCCGGGTGGCAGATCGATCTTTTCCATCCGCGCCTTTGCATCGACCGTGACCTTCGACGGAAGTGCGCCTTCCTGTGTTTGCGCGGTGATTTCGACCGTGCGTTCGAGATTGCGGCGTTTGATCAATGGGGGCACGGCGACCAGTTCAGGATCGGTGATTTCGCCAAGTGCAACCGGCGCACCGCTGCGGCTGGCGAGATAGATTGAATCGAGCGCCGAAACCGGCTGCGTACCATCAAGCGGAAGCCGCACGGTTACCGGATAGCTGTCGCCTTCACTGTCGCGGAAAGTGCCGGCCCGTTCACCTGATAGCGCAAGCCGGATCGTGCGGCGCGGCGAACCTGCCGGAATGTCGAGCAACGCGGCCTTGGCATCGTCAATCTGCATGTCGAGGTCGATCCGGTCGTTGGCAACCGGGTTCACAATGTCGCGCGTGCCGGGCGTTTCATGCAGCACTGCCTGCACTTTTGCGGCGAGCGACTTCAACATGTCAAGGTCAGGGCCCACGACGCGGAATTCGACCGGCGCATTGATCGGCGCCCCATTCTGGAAAAGCACCAGCTTGACGCGCGCACCGCTAATCTCTTCAAACTGCTTGCGCAGCCGATCCACCATCTCGCGGCTTTCGCGGCCATGCCATTTGTCCATGACGGCAAGCACTTCGCCCTCGGTCGTCGTCTCGACCGTTTCGAAACTATTATAGAAAACCGAGGGATTGAACCGGCCGACATTTTCGGCGCGCACTTCAATCGTTGGTTCCTTGGCAAGAATGTCGGAAACCTTGCGGACAATGCGCTGGGTCTCATCGAGGCTGGTGCCCTGTTCCGCATCGATCTTGACGCGGAAATAGCTGGCATCGGCGTCCGGGAAAAGGCTGAAGCCCAGCACGGGTACCAACCCAAAGGCCGCGATGGTCACGGCCAATGCGCCCCACACCGTCTTGCGCGGTGCCTCCAATGCCTTGTGCAGCAGGGGGCGATAGAAATGGTCGATGTTGCGCATCAGCCATTGCAGCAGCCGGTTGCCATGCTCGTCTTCATCACGCTTCAACATCCGGCTTGCGAGGAAGGGGATGATGGTAAGCGATATGACCAGCGACGCGGTGACGGTGAAGATGATCGTGGCGATGAAGCTGCGGGTATATTGCCCTGCGCCTTCAGGCAGGAACAGCATCGGGAAAAAGGCGAAGATGAGAACGCCGGTTGATCCCAGCACCGCAAGCTGGATTTCCTTTGTGCCTTCGATGGCCGCCTGGATGCGTTCCTTGCCCATGCGCAGATGGCGCGAGATATTCTCTATGACGACAATCGAATCGTCGACCAGCAAGCCCAGAGACAGGATGAAGCCGGCCACAACCAGCTGGCTGAGATTGAAGCCTGCAGCATAGACCGCGAGCAAGCCGGATGCGAGCGAGAGCGGAATCGAGACCATCACAATCGCCGCTGCGCGCCACCCCAATGGCAGCAGCGTGAACATCACAAGGAACAGTGCGATCGCGAAATCGCGCGCCAGTTCGCGCAGCCGGGTTGCGATATCCCGGCTCTGGTCGAACTGCATCACGACATCGATATCGGGCGGCAAGGTCTTTTTCTGCAGCTCAAGCTCTTCCAGCAGTGCGTCGCGCAGCTTGGTGGCGTCTGTACCCGCCTTTTGGTTGGCGGTAATCCAGATGGCGCGTTTGCCATTGTGGAACAGCCGGGTACGGGCTTCTTCTGCGCCCCAATAGACCTTTGCGACATCGCCGACGCGCAGGATCGAACCATTGTTTGCGCGCAAGGGCAGGTTGCGGATGGCGTCAAGGTTCTTGAACGCGCCGCCTGCCTCGACATTGAACCGCCGCGTGCCGCTGACCACTGCGCCGCTCGCCACATCGGCGCCGCCCAGGCGCAGCGCATCGGCGACAAGGCTGGCAGGCAATTGCAGCTCCGCCAGCCGGGCCGGATCGACAGCAACGGTCACTTCCGGTTGTGACAAGCCATGCACTTCGGCCTCACGCACCGATGTGTAGCGTGAAAAAGCCTCGCTTATGTCGCGGCCATATTTTTCCATCCGCCGCCAGCTTGCGGTCTCGCTGACCAGCGCAATTTGCAACACCGACGCGTTGGTGGTGCGCATCTTTTTGAAATCGAGACGGGCAAGATCAGCGGGCAGCCTGCTCCGGATCGCAGTGACTTCACGGACAGTGTCGTTGAAATAACGGTCCGGATCGCCCGACCAGTCGAACTCGGCGCGAATGACGGCGCTGCTGTCATTGCTGGCGGATACGATCTCCTTGACGTCCTCCAGACCCTGCATCAGTTCTTCGATCGGCTTGGCGACCGTCTGCTCCATCTCGGCCGCATCGGCGCCGGGCTGGATCGCGGTGATCACCACGACCGGAAGCGGGAAATGCGGGTCAACCGCGCGGGGTATGGTCGAAAAGGCAGAATAGCCAAGCGCCGAGAGCAGCGCGAAGAGGACAAGCGTCAACTGCCAGCGGCGGATGGCAATTTCGGTAAAGTTCATGGCCTTGCTGTTCCGGCTATGCGCGGCGGCATATCAATTGGCTGCCCGTGTCGTGCGTACCTTGGCGCCGGTCCGCAGTTTTTCCGCACCTTTGACCACCAGCATGTCGCCCTGCTTCAAGCCGCCGGTGACGATCACGAAACCGTCGGTCAGCCGCTCAACAGCGACATTGCGGGTTTCGACGCGGCTGGTCTTGGGATCGACGATATAGACAAGAGCCTCCCCGGTGCGCAGGCCAAAAATGGCGCTTGCCGGGATCTGCAACGACCCGTCCTCGGCGGCAGGAAGGGCGATGCTCGCAGTGCCGATCTGGCCCGATTTCAGTCCGGCGGCAGACGGCAGTTTGAACTGGACGGTGAAGGCGCCGGTCGCCTGATTGGCCCGGCCGTCAATTTCGCTGATTGTTGCGGTCACCGGGGCGTTGCCAAGTGCCGGCAAGGAAATTTGCGCCGGCATGCCGATGCGCAGCCGGCTAGCGTTGCGATCAATCACGGGTGCGCGAAAGACAAAGCCGTCATCCGCCTCGCCCAGGATCAGCGCAGGCGTGCCTGCGGCAATGACCTGGCCAGGCTGGACATTGCGGGTCAGCACGACGCCGTTGGACGGCGCGTAAAGCTGTGCCGTTCCGCTCGCAAAACCTGCCTGTGCAACGCGCGCGGTTGCGCCTTTGGCGGCGGCTTCGGCGGCTTCATAGCGTGCCTTGGTTATCCAGCCTTCTGCATAGAGCTGCTTGATGCGTTCGAAATCGGCTTGGGCGCGGCTGCGTTCCGCTTCGGCGATGCTCAGGTCGGCGCCAACACTGGTGGTATCGAGCGCGGCGAGCAATGCGCCCTGGCGCACGGTATCGCCTTCTTCGAATCTTACCCGGGCAACCTTGCCTGCCGAGGTAAAGCCAAGCGGCGTTTCGCGGCGATAGCGCACAGTGCCTATGGCGCTCAACGTCTGCACCATATTGCCGGGCTGCACCGTCATTGTCTGGACGGGAAAGACTTCCTCTGAACTGTTCACAGTCGCCGGTTCATCAGCACAGCCGGCAAGCGACAGGCTTAGCAATAATCCGGCAATTGTAAGGCGATGTGCTCGAACTGGCACTTTCCCTCCCATTTCTCTCTATCGCCAACAGTTAAGAGATTTGCGGACATAAGGAAACAGTCGATTGCATTTTGAAATGCAATTTATTGCACGCTCCGGTGCCGGGCCAGCAAGGGCGGATCGCGCCGGCCTGCGACTGCGGCGGTTGCATTGATCCGGGCAATTTCCTCCTGCAACATCGCGACGCGGGTCTGCCAGCGATTATGGGTGGGTTCGGTAAATATGCCGAGCCCTGTTTCCGCGCCATAACGTTCCCAGAATGTGACCGCCGCTTCGGGATCATAGCCTGCATTGGCCATCAGCCAGACTGACAGCCGGTCGGCTTCCTCCTCGGTTTCACGGGTGATGCGCGTCTTCCCGCTCTTAGCCGCGTTGATGCGTGCGCGGTGGTCAAGCAGGTTGTGCGCCATTTCATGCGCCACGACAGCGGCCAGCTCGTCATCGTCGCGTACATAGGCGATCAGGCCGCTCGTGACCCGCACCCGTTCACCATCGGCGCCAGCATCGCGTTTGCCGCTGACATCGACCCAGACATCGGATGCACAGATTTCGGGCGGATCAAGCGTGAAGCGCGAAAATTCATTGCGTTGGGACATGCTGCTTGCGGTTTCCATGCGATAGGCGATGGGACCGCTCTGCGCCAAAATCTTGCGCAATCCGTCCTTCACCGAATCAAGCCGATCGACCGAAGGCTGGTGACGAATTGGATCCCCACCATACCAGATCAAGCCATTATCGGTTCCGACCAAACCGTCGCCGACCTGCATGCCGGCCTTTTCTGCCGGACCATCGGGTACCAACGCCGCAATGCTGACCGGTCGGCGAAAGGTAAAGGCGCGGCGGGCTAGCGCGAGGTCTGGATATTGGCGTTCGTCATGCAGCACCCAGCCGGGATTGCGCCATTTATTGCGGCAATAGTCCGCACTGCCTTTCGCCAGATGATAGCCGACAGTTGCAAGACGCAAGTCGGTTGCGATCAGTTCCTGATAGGCGACGACAACAGGATCCTGTGGCGGTGCGTTGCGCGCCGTCGCTGCCAGCCCGAGCAGGCCGCATAGCGAGAGCAAAGCGACCAGCAGCTTCACGCTGCCGCCCGCCGCAGCCTGTCATTGATCGCAGCACCAATGCCCAGATCTGGGATCGGCGCAACGACGATGGCGCGCCGGTCGCTTGCGTCGGCGCGGTGGAGGGCATCGAACAGCCGTGCAGCTGCCATGGCCAGATCGCCGTCGGGCGACAGATTGTCATCGCCTGCAATCGCGCCAAAACCGATATGCCATTCATCGTCTTGCGCAGTTTCGCCATTCAGGCGCACGGGCTTGGTCGGTGCATAATGGCTCGCAAGCTGGCCGGGGGCTTCGATTTTGGCTTCGGTAACGGGCAAAGGCGGCTCGCCAAGAAGGCCCTCAATCGCAGCGGTGGTTACCGGGCCGGGGCGCAGCAACTGCCAGCCATTTTCGCGTACCGCGACAATCGTCGATTCCAGCCCCGCACTGCATGGCCCTGCATCGAGCAGCAGCGGTGTATCTGCGCCAAGGCTGTGCGCCACATGTTCGGCGCGGGTCGGGCTGATCCCGCCACTGCGGTTGGCAGAGGGCGCAGCAAGGCACAGGCCACTGCGTTGCAGCACGGCCTGCATCACCGGATGCGCGGGGCAGCGCAGCGCAATGGTGGCAAGTCCTGCGGTCACGGCGCTGGCCACCGGCGCACCGGGCAAGAGCGGCAGGACAAGCGTCAATGGCCCCGGCCAGAAACGCGCGGCAAGCCTGCTTGCGCGATCATCGAACCGGGCAAGCGTTTCGGCGGTGGCATGATCGGGAACGTGCACGATCAGCGGATTGAAATCGGGCCGTCCCTTGGTGCGATAGATGCGGGCAACGGCTTCCGCGTTGCTGGCATCGGCGGCAAGGCCGTAGACGGTCTCGGTCGGAATCGCGACAACATGGCCCGCGCGCAATGCATCGACTGCAGCGTCGATTCCGCCGTCATCGGCCTTTGTCATAGGGCTTTGACCTAGGGGATTTGAGCCTGCCATCATCCCGCGCTATAGGCGGTGTAACCTTCCAACAACAGGGCAAAAGATGACCTTCACCGCACCCGTCGCCGAACAATTGTTCGTGCTCAAGCATATCACCGGCATCGATGAACTGGCGGGGCATGCTCGCTTTGCCGATGCCAGCCCCGACATGGTCGAGGCGATTGTCGGCGGCATCGGCGAATTTGCCGAGGAGCAATTCTATCCGCTGCGCCGGATTGGCGATACCGTCGGTGCCCGGCTGATCGATGGGCGGGTGCGGATGCCCGAAGGCTATGTTGATGCTTACAAGGCCTATGTCGCCAATGGTTGGGGATCGATCAACGCGCCTGCAGCCTATGGCGGGCAGGGCCTGCCTTTCACCCTTGCGAGCGTCGCGCTCGATTCGCTCGGGGCCGCCAACATGGCCTTTGCGCTCTGTCCGATCCTGTCGGTCGGCGCGATCGAGGCGATCCATCACCACGGCTCCGATGCGCAAAAGGCGATGTATTTGCCCAAGCTTTCGACCGCCGAATGGTCTGGTACGATGAACCTCACCGAACCACAGGCAGGCAGCGATGTCGGCGCGCTGAAGGCAAGCGCGACGCCGCGTGGCGACGGCACTTACCAGATCAGAGGCCAGAAGATTTACATCAGCTTCGGCGACCATGACATGGTGGAAAATATCGTCCATCTTGTGCTGGCACGCACGCCCGATGCACCCCCGGGGACAAAGGGTATTTCGCTCTTCCTGGTACCCAAATATCTTGTGAATCCCGATGGTTCGCTGGGCGCTGAACAGGATATCAAGACGGTTTCGATCGAGCATAAGATGGGGATCAATGCCTCACCTACCTGCGTGCTTGCCTATGGCGAGGAAGGCGATTGCATCGGCGAATTGATCGGCCCCGAATTTGGCGGCATGCGCGCGATGTTCACGATGATGAACAATGCGCGACTCAATGTCGGACTTGAAGGCGTGCAGATTGCCGAGGCGGCGACGCAAAAGGCGGTCGCCTTTGCCCGGGATCGGGTGCAGTCGGCTCGTGCCGGCGGGGCGAGCCGCGATTCCGTCGCTATCGTTGAACATCCCGATGTCCGCCGCATGCTGATGCGGATGAAGGCGGGGACGCAGGCGATCCGCGCGCTGCTTTATTGCGCCAGCGGCTTTGTCGATCGCGCGGCGCTGGGGATTGAGGGCGCGCAGGAGATGGTCGACCTCCTGACCCCGCTGGCCAAAACCTATGGCACCGATATGGGCAGCGAGATCGCGTCGCTTGGCATTCAGGTGCATGGTGGCATGGGCTATGTAGAGGAAACCGGCGCGGCGCAGCTGTATCGCGATATCCGCATTGCTGCGATTTACGAAGGCACCAATGGTATCCAGGCGGCCGATCTTGTCGGCCGCAAGCTTGGCATGCGCGGCGGGGACGCTGTGCGCGACCTTCTGGCGCGGATTGGGCAGGAGGCTGGCAATCATGGCGCGCTGAAGGCGCTGGCCGGGGCCTGTGCTGAAATTGCCGAATGGATGATCGGTTCAGCGTCGACCGACGACCGGCTGGCAGGCAGCTATCCCTTCACGACGATGATGGCGGTGGCGACCAGCGGCTGGCTGATGGCGCGGCAATTGGCGGCGGCCGAGGCGGAAGGTGGCGACACGCCGTTCCTTAAGGCCAAGATTGCTGCCTGCCGCTATTATCTGGACGTGATGGTGCCTGAGGCGCTGTCTTTGAAGGGCAGCGCGATGGCGGGAGCGGATTTGCTCTATGCCTTGGATGCGGACGAACTGGCGGCGTAAATGCTGAAACTGTTTCAGCATGACGAAACCGGAAGGGGCAGGGCGTGACCGATAGTGAAACCCTTCGCCGAATTGCCGGTGCGCTTGAACGGCTGGTTCCGCCGCCCCGCCTATCCGCCGATCTTGGCGCGCATCCGGCCTATCATTGGGATGGCCGCGGTTTGGCGGCGATTGCCCATTTTGCCCCGCTGCCGGCCGATCTGATCGTCGGCGTCGACCGACAAAAGGATGCTGTCACGCAAAACAGCCTCCGTCTCGCACAGGGCCATGCCGCGCATGATGTGCTGCTTTGGGGTGCGCGCGGCATGGGAAAGTCGGCTCTGGTCAAATCGGTGCTCGCGGGCCTGCAGGCCGATGGGCTGCCGGTTGCGCTTGTCGAAACCTCCGCCGACCAGCTTGCCAGCCTGCCTGAACTGTTCGCGCTTCTGGCAGCGTACGACCGCCGCTTCATTCTGTTCATCGACGATATGGCCTTTGAAGGCGATGATGCCGCGCCGCGTCGTCTCCGCTCCTTGCTCGAAGGCGGGTCAGAAGCGCGCCCGGCCAATGTCCGGCTTTATGTGACCTCGAACCGGCGTAACATCGTTGAGCGCCGCCAAGATGAGGAAGACGCCGCCGTTAATGCCCGTGACGTTGCCGACGACAGGCTGGCGCTGGCTGATCGCTTTGGCCTCAAACTCGGTTTTCAATATCCCGACCAGCCGGCCTTCCTGGGAATGGTGGCCGCCTATGCCGCGCATTTTAGCCTCGACTGGGACGCGGCCGATGCGCTTGCCTTTGCGCATCAGCGGGGCGGCCGATCAGGCCGGATCGCGTGGCATTATGCGGTTGAACTGGCCGGAAGGGCAGGGCGCGGGCTTTAAAGCGCCTTGCGGTAGATGCGGTAAACCTTGCTCTTCTTGCCGCCAACGGCTTCGCCGACCGAACCCATGGGGCCGTTTGACGACAGGACCCAGCCGAAATCGCCGCGGGTCGCACCGAATTTCGTCACCGAATCGCGACGGATATATTCGATCATCATGAAGGCCAACTGGCTTGCCATGCGGCTTCCCTGCAATTTCTTGACGACGCCCATCAATGGCACACGCATTGTGGTGACCTGCGGCGTTCCGACATTCAGCCACCAGAGCAGCTTTGCCCAGTTGAACGGCCATAAGGATCCGCCATATTTTACCAGCTGTTCGTTCAAATCAGGCACGGTCATCATGAAGGCAACCGGTTCACCGTCGATTTCGGCGACGCGGATCAGGTCTTCGAAGACGATGGGTTTCAATTTTTTGCCGGCATAGGCGACCTCGGCTGGGGTGAAGGGAACAAAGCCCCAATTGTCGCTCCAGGCATCGTTGAGGATCGACAGGATCAGGGCTGCTTCTTCATCGAAGCGGCGCTTGTTCACCCGGCGGACTTTGATCTTGCCGCTTTTCTCGCCCATGGCGACGATACGGTTGGTCAGTTCGGGGAAACCCTCGTCAATCTTCAGCGCATAGGTATAAAGATCCTCTGCCTTTTCATGGCCCTCGGCCTCGATCCACGCCTGATAGGCGGCGCTGTTGAACCCCATCATTACGGTCGGCGGATGATCATGCCCTTCGACCAACAATCCCGGTTCATCCCACATAGCGAAACTTACAGGGCCCAGCATCTGCGTCATGCCGCGCGTGCGCAGCCAACTTGCGGCCTCGTCGAGCAACAGCTTGCCAATCTCGGCGCTCTCTGCCTCGTAAAAACCCCAGAAGCCCGTGCCGGGGCCCATGCCCTGTTCGGCAGGCTGCTGCAGCGCCAGATAGTCGATATGGGCGGAAATGCGGCCGACCACTTCGCCTGCGCGCCGCGCGAGGAAAAGCTGAGCCTCGGCATGTTCGAACCAGGGGTTTTTACCCGGCGTCAGCAAGCCGCGCACTTCATCCTTTAACGGCGGCACCCAATTGGGATCATCGGCATAAAGGCGGAAAGGCAGGTCGATAAATTCGGCAGTCGCGCCTTTGCCCGTCACCCGTTCGATCCGCACTTCGCCTGCTTGCATGATGACTGCCCCTCTTATTCCACCGGCGCGCCTTATGCGTCGATGCTGCGTTTAGAGCAACCGCTTAGAGGCGCAGCTTTCGCGCGAAACTGCCCAGCCCAGCCTTGTCCTCGGGCAATAGGCCGATGCGCAGCGTGACCCACAGTGCAGGCCAGAACAGGACGAGCAGCGAGAGTGCGCGCACCGGCTGCCCAATAGGGGAGAGCAGTTCGCCCAATCCCCACAAAAGTGCGATACAGCCAGCCGCGGAGAACAGCGCCCGCCAGAAGCCATGCCCCAGCGGGGAGATGCGGTCGACCCAGTACAGCTCGACCATTGCGAGGATTGCCGTCAGCACCACTGCCGCGGAAACGGCCATCGCCATCCCTTCGGCGCCGCGCTGCGGCACCAGCCACATCCCGAGCGCCAGCCAGATAACAAGGCCGGCCAGGCTGTTGGCCAAGGGCAATATGCGATGCCCTGTCATCTCGATAATCGGTGTGGCCGGGCCCAATGCCGCCTCTGCCGCCCGTGCGGCCAGCAGGATGATCACGACCGACAGTCCCGCCTCGCTCCCCGGTGCAAAGGCGCTGAGCATGTCGGCGGCGACGAGGATCAGGAAACCGGCGAGCGGCGCCGCAAGCAGCAGCGATACATGCGTCGAAAAGCTATAGAGCGGCGCGATCTCCCGGCGGTCGAGCGCAGCCTGTGCCGATGCCAGCGGTGCCAGCACATAGAGGAAAGATTGGCGCACGATCAGCGGGATCGATGCGATCTTGCGCGCGATACCGAATATGCCGGCCGCCGCCGCGCCACCCGCACCGGGGATCATCAGGTTCAGCAGGATCGGAGGCAGATCATTATAGGCGCGCCGCGCAAGCGCCGGAGGCAGCATCGCAAGCCCTGTCGCCAGAGCATTTCCGCTTAGATGGGCCGGGATCGGTGCGCGCAACAGCAGGCCGGCGTCATAATAGCGGGCCAGCAATTTCCAACTCAGCCAAGCGGTGAGCGCCAGCGACGCCAGATGTGCAAAAAGCAGCCCTTCAAAGCCGAAGCCTGCAAGAAAGAAACCTGCAGCAAAGACAAGCCGTGCAATCTGCTCCCAGAATATCCGCAGCCTGATTTCCGGGCCAAAGGCGCGCTTGGCCCGCGCAGCCGCGGTCGCGGTTTCGACAAAGATCCAAAGCGGAAGGCTCCATGCAAAGATCGCGATTGCCTGCGGTAATTGCGCCGCATCCCCGGGGGCGGTTGCGATCCACGGTGCAAGCATAGAGGCTGAAATGCTGATGATGACCCCCGCGGCAACGCCGAGCCCCGTGCTGACCAGCAACGCGAAGCGGACGGCGCCATGGCGTTCGGTTTCATTTGCGCTGGCGGGAACGATGCGTTGCAACGCCTGACCCATGGCGAGATCAAGCAGATTGGCAAGAATGTTCACCATCGCCCACAGCACGACATAGACGCCATAGCCAGTCAGGCCGAACATCCATGTATAAGCAGGCTGCGCGATGACTTCGATCAAGGCGCCTAGCCGGGCGACCGCGGCAAGGCCGGCACCCTTGGCAACATCCTTGCGATCGATGGTCTGTGCCTGCGCCTCGACCAGCGCCTCTTCCTGCGGCCCGCTCATTCTTCGGTGCGTACGAGCACCGTCTCGCCGATCAGCAGGAACAGCAGGAAGGGCGCCCAGGCGGCAATGAACGGAGGGTAAGCGCCCAAATTGCCCATGGCGAGCGCGAAATTGTCAGCAACGAAATAGGCAAAACCCAGTGCCATGCCGATGACTGCGCGCAGGAAGAGCGCACCCGAGCGTGCAAGGCCAAAGGCTGCAATGGCGCCGAGCAAGGGCATGAGCAATGCAGAGAGCGGGCCCGAAATCTTGTGCCACAAAATGCCCTCAAGCGTATCGGTCCGCCGTCCTGCGGCCTTCAAATCGTCGATTGCGCGCATCAACGGAAAGAAACCGAGCGCATCGCCATCGACTTTCTTGCGATTGAACCTTTCGGGATCAATCCCGCGTCCGACCACCAGAGCAGGTAGCTGCTGCTGCTCGGCCTTGCTCAGATCGAAAATCCGCACCTTTTCGATCCGCCATGCGCCATCGTCCCAGCGCCCGCTTTCGGCGTGGATCACGCTTTTCAGGCTGCCGTCGATGCGCTGGTAAAGCCGCACATCCTGCAATTGCGTTGCATTGCCATAGCCGGAAACGGTGCGCACCTGGATCAGATCGCGGCCCTCGCGGACCCAGACATTGGTTCGCACGCCATCATCCAGCGGCACCGGGCCATAATCGACATCCTGCCACACTTTCAGCTTTGCCGTCGCCGGTGCGACAACATTGTCGTTGAACACAAAGGAAATGCCCGCGACCAGCAGGCTGGCTGCAAACATGGGCGCAAGTATCTGGTGTGCGGAGAGGCCAGCGGCCTTCATCGCGACAACTTCGCTATTCTGGCTGAGTGTTGCAAAGGTGATCAATGTTGCCAGCAACACCGAAAATGGCAGGAAGCGCGCGACAATCTGGGGCACGCGCATGCCGACATAGGCCCATAGGTCAGCCTCGCTATTGCCTGCCACCGACAGAATCTTGCCGCTTTCGCCGAGAAGGTCGAGCGTTTGCAGCACGAGCACCAGCATCAGCAGCACGGCAAATGTCCGCACCAGAAACAGCCGCGCCATATACCAGCCGATCTGGCGGGACGGGAAAAGGGCCAGTCGCATCGGTCAGCCCTCCTGCGTCAAAAGGCGCGACTTGCGGCGGCCGAAGCGGAATAGTTTTTTGAGCGTCTTGCCGGCCTTTGCGGCAAAGACTTCGAGCGCACCAATCGGCTGCCCGCCCGGGACATGGGCAATCACATGATACATCCACAAAATCAGCGCAGCGAAGGCGATGAAGGGCACCCAGAGTGCAATGACCGGGTTGACCGTGCCGAGCGCGCCAAGGCTCTCGGCATATTCATTTACCTTGTGATAGGTGACGACCATCACGATCGACAGGAAGACGCCAAGCGCCGATGTGGATCGTTTAGGCGGAATAGCCAGCGCGAGCGCGAGCAAGGGCAGCAACAGCATCATCGCGACCTCGACGAGGCGGAAATTGAAATTCGCCCAAGCGGCATTGCGAAGCCTTTGCGGCAGTTTGGCGTTGGTGCCGACCTCGACCAGTTCGTTGAAAGTATATTCGCGATCCTTGCCGCCGCGGCTGCGGAATTGTTCGATCTCCGGCAGATCGATCGGCACGTCATGGCTTGAAAAGCTCAACACGCGGGGGTTTCGGTAAGTGGGCGCATCATGGACGAGGGTGCCGTTGGTAAGGCGCAGGATGATGGTGTCCGGATCGTCGGTGCGCAGGAACTTGCCCTTTTCCGCTGATACCGAAATTGACTGGCCCTTCTTGTTCTCTGCAAAAACGAACAGGCCCGACAGATCATTGCCCTGATTGCGGCTCTCTTCGATCCGCATGGTCAGATTGTCGCCCAAATTGTTGAACTCGCCAATCTTGATCGATGCGCCCAACGCACCTGACCGCAGATCGAAGCGCAGTTCTTCATATAAATAGCGCGAGGTGGGCTGCACCCATCCGACAATTGCGAAATTCACCAGCGCCAGCCCGATCGCGTAGAGATAGGGAACGCGCAGCAGCCGCCAATAGCTTTGCCCCACTGCCCGGAAGATATCGATTTCAGAGGTGGTCGCCAGCTTGCGAAAGGCAAGCAATATGCCCAGCAACAGCCCGATCGGAATGCCGAGCGACATATATTCGGGGATCAGATTGGCGAGCATTCGCCAGACAACATCAACAGGGCCGCCCTCTGCCGCGACGAAGTCGAACAGGCGCAGCATCTTGTCGAGCAGCAGCAACATCGCGGCAATCACCAGCGTGCCGATAAGCGGCAACGCGACAAGCTTTGCGATATAGCGGTCCGTGGCAGTCAAAAATTTCAACTTGTGGTCGCCCTGTCACCCTAATTTGGCCGCAAATCGTTCCGATATACCCGAACAGGATCAGGAGCAATATCGTTGGTCGTAGTTTGACCGACGCTTAAGGAACGGGATTGGAGACAGCAATGGCACGTTACATTGCCGCTTTCTGCGCCGCCGCCGCGCTCGCAATGACGAATTCGGCCTCGGCTGGAAGCGTTATACCAAATGATATGGGTCGCTGTGCCGCAGATCAGGGGCCTGCTGTGAAGGTGATTGTCAACGGGATTCGCAGCTCAAACGGCCGTGTGCGGGTGCAAAGCTATCCGGCGACAAAGGCTGCTTGGCTGGCCAAAGGCCGCTGGTTGCACCGTATCGAAAGCGGCGCTCGTGCCGGCACGATGAGCTTTTGCATCCCTGTTGGTGAGGCAGGCCATTATGCGATCGCCGTTCGCCACGACAAAAATGGCAATGGCAACACAGATATTTCCTCGGATGGAGGCGGTTTTTCGAACAATCCGTCGATCAGCATCCTCAATCTGGGAAAACCGTCGGTTGGTCGGGTCAGTTTTTATGCAGATGCGGGCGTAACCACCGTCAGCATCAACATGCGTTATATGTGACGCAATAGGGGGGCAATTGGCACTCGTCGCGCTTCTTTCAAATCCGCATTCGACCGGCAACAAAAGCCTGTTGCCGCAGGTGCGGAGCTTTTGCGCAACGCATTCCGACGTTTTTCACTATGAGGTCGAGGAAGTCGCCCAGATCGCCCGCGCGCTCGAAATGATTGCGCGGGTGTCGCCCAAGGTTCTGGTGATCAATGGCGGCGATGGCACGGTTCAGGCAGCGCTTACCGAACTCTATCATGGCGGCCATTTTGAAGGTACGCCGCCGCCTGTCGCGGTGTTGCCGAATGGCAAGACCAATCTTATCGCGCTTGATCTTGGCGCAACCGGCGATCCGCTTGATGCGCTTGCCGAGATATTGGAACTCGCCAAAGGCGATCTGCGCAATCATGTCGTCGCGCGGGAGCTTATTGCCCTTTCGGAAAGTGGCGAAAATAGCCGCCCGGTGATCGGCATGTTCCTCGGCGGGGCCTATCTGGCAGAGACGATTCTCTATTGTCGCGACAAGATCTATCCGCTGGGGCTACCCAATGGGGTTAGCCATCTTATTGCCGCAATTGTTGCCATCATTTCGGTGTTTTTCGGGCTGACAGCGAATTTCCTGCCGCGTCGGTCAGAGGCGATCCGCATTTCGCTGATCCGTGATGGCGAACTCAAAGGCCGGTTTTCGGTGCTGATCGTGACCACGCTTGAAAAACTCCTGCTCGGCGGCAGGGTGCGCAGCCAGGGCGACGGTCGTCTGAAAATGATGGCGGTCGATCACAAACCTTGGGTGTTGCTGCGCATGGTCATGGCCTCGCTCATGGGTCGGCTCGGCAAGTCGAGGATGGAAGGCATCCATATCAGCAATGGCGATGTGATCCGCATCGATGGCGGGCGCAGCAATGTCATACTTGATGGCGAAGTGTTCGAAGCCGATAATGAACGTCCGATCGTGCTCCGCTCGACGCCGCCGGTACCTTTCCTGAAACTCGCGGCCTGACGCCCTCGCGCTCTCTCCCCATCGGCGCTAAAGACAATCCATGTCCCCGATTGAACAGCTTGTTGCCGAAGAATTGGCAATTCCGGCCGATCCGCGCGTGACGGAAATGGCCGTTGCCATTGCGGCGCGTTATCCGAATGCTGCGCGGTCGGTGCTGTTTTACGGCAGCTGCCTGCGCGAAAGTCAGCTCGAAGGGCTGATGCTCGATTTCTACCTGATCGTTTCGGATTATGATGCGGCCTATGGCCATGGCTGGCTGGCCCGTGCCAACAGGTTGATCCCGCCCAATGTTTTTCCGTTCGAACATCGCGGATTAATCGCCAAATATGCGGTTCTCAGCGAGGCGGATTTTCACCGGCTGAATGGCCCCGAAACCCGCAATGTGTCTGTCTGGGCACGCTTTGCGCAACCGGCGCGGCTGGTATGGACGGCAGATGACGCCGCGCAGGGTCGTGCCGTTGCCGCTGTCGCGCGCGCGGCGCCGACGTTGCTTGCCGCTGCAGGATCCATCGATGGAGAAGCGCCGCTCGACTGGTGGCGGCGGGCCTTTGCACTGACCTATTCGGTCGAATTGCGGGCGGAACGAAAGAGCCGGTCAAACTCGGTGGTGGAAGCAGACACGGCCCGTTATCAGCGCTTCAGCACGGCAGCCATGGCCGCAACCCCTGAAGGGGCGCAAGCAGGGCTTTGGGGTCGCCGGCGGCTGGAAGGCAAGCTTCTTTCGGTCGCCCGGCTAGCCAAGGCGGCGTTCACCTATGCCGGCGGGATCGATTATCTCGCCTGGAAGATCAACCGGCACGCCGGCACCCAGATCGAGATCAAGCCCTGGCAGCGCAAATGGCCGCTGGTGGCGGCGCTGGTTTTGGTGCCCAAATTGCTCGCCAAGGGCGCGGTGCGTTAACTCAGGATCAGATAATCCCGATCGCCTTGCCTGCGCGTTCGAACCGGCCGAGAATATCCTGCACCTGTTCACTCGTATGTTCGGCACATAGCGAGCAGCGCAGCAATGTCATCCCGGCGGGTGTTGCCGGCGGACGCGCAAGGTTGACGTAAAGGCCCTGCTGCAACAGTGCCTCCCACATCATTGCGCCCTTTTCCAGATCGGGCATGATCACCGCGATGATCGCGCTTTGCGGGCTTTCAGTACCCAATTGGAAACCAAGATCGCGCAATCCCTTGTGCAGGGTCTTGGAGTTTTCCCAAAGGTGCGCGCGCTTGTTACCATTGTGCATCAGTTTGCGAATGCTCGCCGCGCTCGATGCCATCACGCTTGGCGGCAGCGCCGCGGTGAACACATAAGGGCGGCACACAAGGCGCATGATTTCGAACTTGGGATGGTTTGATACGCAGAAGCCGCCGACCGTGCCGACCGATTTGCTGAAGGTGCCGATGATGAAGTCGACATCGTCGATGCAGCCCTGCTCCTCGGCAACACCGCGGCCATTTTCGCCGATAAAGCCCATTGAATGGGCCTCGTCGACCAGCACCATCGCGCCATTTTCCTTGGCGATGCGGACCATTTCCTTCAGCGGCGCGACATCGCCCATCATCGAATAGACGCCTTCAAGGACGACCAACTTGCCCGCCTCTGCCGGCAAACGCTTCAGCCGCTTTTCCAGCGCCTCGATATCATTGTGGCGGAAAGGCACGATTTCGGCATTGCCCATGGCGCAGCCGTCATAGATTGACGCATGGCTGTCGATATCAAGGATGATATAGTCGCCCTTGCCGGCAATCGTCGAAATGATACCCAGATTGGCCTGATATCCGGTCGAAAAGACCATGGCATGGTCCATCGCGTAAAATTCGCGCAGCGCGGCTTCGACGTCACGATGGTGGAAAAAGGTGCCGTTCAGGACGCGGCTTCCCGTGGTGCCCGCACCGAAATCGTCAAAGGCCTGCTTGCCCGCGGCGATGACATCATCGTCAAAGGTCATGCCCATATAATTATAGGTGCCCAAGAGGATGGTTTCGCGTCCGTTGCAGATGGCGACGGTCGGCGACAATACCTTTTCCATGACGAGGTTGAAGGGGTCGGTGACGCCGGTGTCGAGCAGCGTGCGGCGCTGTTCGATCAGCGCATCGAATTTGGAAAACAGGTCGGTCATGTCTGTCAGTCTGTCAGCTTGATGACTGCATCGACCAACTGGCCGACATTTTCGATTTCGGCTTGCATATTCATCGTGATCACGATGTCGAACATATCTTCGACCTCGGCAACGAAATCCATCACGGTCAGGCTGTCCCATTCGAGATCGCCGGCAAAAGTTGTTGCCTCGTTCAGTTCGACGCCTTTTTTGTTGAATGGCCCGATCAACTCCTTGAGCTTGTCGAACATCTCGTTGCGGTCGGTCATATCTTGTCCCTAACTATAATCTGTTGCGCCATTGCCAGCGGAATAAGGCGGCAAAAGGGCGAATTTTCGGTCAAGCCTATAGCCAGCCTTCTGCTTTATACCAACGTGCAGTTTGCTTGAGCCCTTCCATGGTGCCGATTTCAGCGGTCCAGAGCGATGCGGGCGGTGCGGCGCTGCGGTCGATCACCCAATCCGGATGACACATATAGCTGGCACGATCAGGCGTCAGCTTTGCATTTTCCCGGCGCACCAACCGGTCGCCCCATGCAGCGATGTTCAAAAGCGGGCGGGGGGCGGAAAATGTGACGATCCTTTTGCCCAGTGCCCAACCGATCGCGCGTCCAAATCGTGCATGGTCCCATCCACCGGCTTCGCCGTCATCGGCTTCGAACAGGCGCGCTGTGGCGTCTTCATGGACGGGGAGCAAGGCGACCAGCAACCGGGCCAGATCGTCGACATGGATCCATGAACTGCGCCCAGCAGGCGGCAGAAGGCAGAAACCGTTCTTCGCCATTTTGAACATTTCGAGGACCTCGGTGTCGCCGGGGCCATAAACCCCGGGCGGGCGCAGGATCGTCCAGTCCAGAAGGCTGGTGCCGACCAGTTTTTCCGCCTTGGCCTTGCTCGCGCCATAGACGGAAAGCTGCGGTTCACGCGCGGCAAGCGAGGAGACATGGACAAAACGGCTGACCCCGCAGTCCTTGGCAGCGGCGAGCATATTTGCCGTTCCGGTGACATTCCCTGCCTCAAACCCGGCGGGATCGGGCGCGTTGACAACACCTGCGACATGCAGCGCCGCATCCGCGCCTTCGCACAGGGAAATCAGCGTTTCTGGCCTGTCGAGCGCGCCGTCGATCCAACTAACCCCAGGCTGCGATTGTTGCGCGCGGCGGGTGAGGGCGCGTACCTGCCATCCGGCTTCGACCAGCCGGGCAAGCACTGCCTTGCCGACAAAACCGGTCGCCCCGGTCAATGCAACGGTTTTGCCGCTCAAAGCAGGACCATCTGGTCGCGGTGGACCAGCACGGTGCGCGGAACCGCACCGAGCAGCGTTTCAAGCTCTGCCGATTGCCGCCCGCAGATCAGCTTGGCGTCATCGGCATCATATTCGGACAGCCCGCGCGCCAGCGTTTCGCTGTCCTTGCTGACTATATCGACGACATCGCCGCGACGGAATTCACCGCTGACCGAAACGGCCCCCGCGGGAAGCAGGCTGGCACCGCTGCGCAATGCCTTTGCTGCCCCTGCATCGATGATGATCTGCCCTTTCACCGACAGCCTGCCGCCAATCCATCCCTTGCGCGCGCTGCCGCCTGGCCGGGGGGCGAACCATGTCGATGGTGCGCCATTATCGAGCGCGGAAAGCGGATGTGGGCGCAGGCCCGATGCGATGGAAAGGCCGATTCCGGCGCGGGTCGCAATGTCGGCGGCATCGATTTTTGATGCCATGCCGCCCGATCCCATTCCCGATGATGATCCCCCCGTTACCATCAGACGGATTTTGCCGTCGATGGTGGCGACTTCGGATACAAGCTGCGCCTCTGGATCGCGCGGGTCACGATCATAAAGCCCGTCCACGTCAGATAGAAGCACCACGCCCTGCGCGCCTGCCGCCTGCGCCACGCGCGCGGCCAACCGGTCATTGTCGCCAAAGCGGATTTCGGCGGTCGCAACGCTATCATTTTCATTGATCACCGGAATCGCGCCTGCACCCAGCAGCCGGTCGAGCGTTGCGGTGATGTTGAGATAACGGCGGCGATCCTCGAGATCGTCCAGCGTCACCAGAATCTGGGCGGCGGTCATCCCCTCTGCCGCCAGCAATTCAGCCCAAAGCCCCGAAAGCAGGATCTGGCCGACCGAGGCGGAGGCTTGCGCATCGGCAAGGCTTGCCCGGCCGCCTTTTTCAAAGCCCAGCCGGCGTGCGCCCAGTGCGATTGCGCCCGAACTAACAATGGCAATTTTCTGGCCGGCCCTATGTCGTGCGGCGATGTCAGCGACCAGTGTCTGCAGCCATTCACGGCGGACTGTGCCATCCCCCTCTACCAGCAGCGAGGAGCCGACCTTGACGATCAGGAGCGGGCAGAGCGTGGGGGTCAGATGGGCGACCATTCGCCTTCCTCATTGTCGCCGCTAGACGTCTCGACGCTGCTCTTGTCGGGCAGTGCAGCGATCACCCGGTCGAGCACCTTGTCGACGCCTTGGCCCGTCGCGCCCGAAATTGCGATCACCGCTTGCGCGCCTGCCGCTTCAAGTTGGGCGGAGATATCGGCCATAAGTTCGTCGTCGAGCAGGTCGCCCTTGTTGAGCGCGACGATTTGCGGCTTGTCTACAAGGCCCGCGCCATAGGCTTCGAGCTCTTCGCATACCGTATGCCATGCCTCCACAGGGTCGTCGCCAGTGGCATCGATCAGGTGGATCAATATCTGGCATCGTTCGATGTGACCGAGGAATCGGTCGCCCACGCCCGCCCCTTCGGCAGCGCCGGCAATCAATCCGGGAATGTCCGCCAGCACAAATTCGCGGCCCTTATGGCTGACAACACCCAATTGCGGACGCAAAGTGGTGAAGGCATAGGCCCCGACCTTTGCCTTGGTGTTCGTCACCTGATTGATGAAGGTCGATTTGCCGGCATTGGGCAGGCCGACCAGCCCCGCATCAGCAAGCAGTTTCAGCCGCAGCCAGACCCACAATTCCTGACCATCCTCACCCGGTTGGTGCTGGCGCGGGGCGCGGTTGGTGCTGGTTTTATAGCTGGCATTTCCGCGGCCGCCCAATCCGCCCTCAAGGAAGGTGATGCGCTGGCCAACCTTGGTCAGATCGGCGAGCAAAGTGCGCTCGTCATCGTCAGCAAGGATCTGCGTGCCGACAGGCACTTTGATCACCAGATCTTCGCCGCCTGCGCCATAACGATCACGTCCGGCGCCGCCGCCGCCGCGCGGGGCCTTGAAATGCTGGGTGTAACGGAAATCGATCAAGGTGTTGAGGCCGGCAACAGCTTCAAACACGATGTCACCACCGCGCCCACCATTGCCGCCATCGGGGCCACCATATTCAACATATTTTTCGCGGCGAAAGCTGACGGCGCCCGGGCCGCCGGCGCCGGAACGGATGTAGATTTTCGCCTGATCAAGGAAATGCATGGCTCGCCCTTAGGCGAGCTATACAGATTTTACCAGTCCTGGCCGGATTGACTGCCGACCGGATGCCGATTCACCCCATTATGAAAGCGTTCAGCTTGTTGCCATCCGGATCGCGGAAATAGCCTGCATAAAATCCTTCATCGCCGCGCGGTCCGGGCGGGCCGTCGCAGGTGCCGCCATTGGCGAGCGCGATCTCGTAAAGCCGGTGGACCTGATCTTTGTCCTTTGCCTCCAGCGCGACCATCACGCCATTGCCGACCGTCGCGGGATTGCCGTCAAACGGCTTGGTCAGGCCGATGCCGGCAGCTTCGCCTTCAAGGCTGCCCCAGGCGATGAAGCCATCAAACTCCATCATCCGCTTCGTGCCAAGTTCTGCGGCAATGGCGTCGTAAAACGTTGCCGCGCGCGCAAGGTCATTGGTCCCGAGTGTCACATATCCGATCATCGACTCGCCTCCTTCAATGGAAAGAGAACATTATGCGAACAATCAGATGGTGTCAATTTGGCTGCTTCTTGTCGAACGGGGGACGGGCCGGCAAGCGATGCTAACCTGCCTTCGGCCATTCCCCTGCCGCAACCATCTTTTCCAGCGTGCGCGTTTCGAAATCACCGGCATCATGGCGTTCGGGCAGGCAAGTGGCTGGATCGCCCATCACGCGGTTGACCATCCGTCCTCGCTGCGCAGCGGGGCGCGCGGCGATCTGCTTGGTCCAGCGCTGCACATTTTTGTAGCTTGCAACGTCAAGGAATTCGCCCGCCTCATAGATCAGCCCCATGGCCAGCGCGCCATACCAAGGCCAGATTGATATATCGGCGATCGAATATTCGTCGCCGGCCATATATTCGCGGTCTGCAAGGTTGCGGTCGAGAACGTCCATTTGCCGCTTCACCTCCATGGCAAAGCGATCGACGCAATATTCGATCTTGAACGGCGCATAGGCATAGAAATGGCCGAAGCCGCCGCCCAGATAGGGCGCGCTGCCCATCTGCCAGAAAAGCCAGCTCAGCGCCTCGGCCCGCTTGGCTGGGTCGGTTGGCAGAAAGGCCCCGAACTTCTCGGCGAGATAGAGCAGGATCGCGCCCGATTCGAACACGCGCTGCGGCACAGGGCCAGACCGGTCGACCAGCGCGGGGATCTTCGAATTGGGGTTCGCGTCGACAAAGCCCGAACCGAATTGGTCACCGCTGCCGATATTGATCAGCCAGGCGTCATATTCGGCACCGGCATGGCCCGCCGCCAGCAGTTCCTCGAGCAGCACCGTCACCTTCACGCCATTGGGCGTGCCTAGCGAATACAATTGCAGCGGATGCTTGCCGACCGGCAATTCCTTGTCATGCGTCGCGCCCGCGATCGGCCGATTGATATTGGCAAAACGCCCGCCATTCTCCTTGTTCCACTCCCAGACCTTGGGCGGTACATATTCGGAAAGGGTCTGGTTCGGGGTCTCAGGCATCGGGCGCTCCTCGCTATCGGTTTTTCTTTGCAACCGGTATAACGCGCGGCGGCGCTTTGGGTAGGGGGATTAAAGCAGCACCTGCTCCGGCCTCACGCCGCTGCGATGGTCGTGCGGTGCAGCAACCGGTGGTGGCCGTCATAGCCGCCGGTCGCGGCGTGGAGGACTGAGCGATTGTCCCACATCAGCAGCATCCCCGGCTGCCATTTGTGGCGATATACGAAGGCTTCCTGCCCCTGAAACTGGTAGAGCTCGATGAGGAGCGGCAGCGCCTCTGCATCGTCCATGCCGTCAAAACCGATGATATAGCCGAAACAGCTGAACAGCCCCAGCCGCCCGGTTTCGGGATGCGCGCGGATATAGGGGTGAAGCTGGGTCGCCTCGGCATCCTTTGACGGACGAATGTCCATCGAACGCTTTGCCTTATCGCCTTCGCCATAAAAGCCATCGGGGGCATAGGCTCGCTTCGCCGAATGGATCGCCATCCGCCCCTCGACCCGCGCACGCAGCGCATCGGGCATCGCATCAAGCGCCGCATGCTGGTTAGCAAACAGCGTGTCGCCGCCAAGGGGCGGGATCTTGATGCCATACAGGCAAGTGCCCGCAGGCGGCCGCGCCTGAAAACTCCAGTCGCTGTGCCAGTTTTCGGCGAACAGCGGCGAGGTCTCATCCGCCAGCCGCTCAACCGCAATCACATGTTTGCGCCCCGGGATCGGCGCAATGAAGGGATCATCGCCAAAGCCGCCAAAAGCCAGCGTGAAGCGTTCGAGATCGTCGTCGGTCAGATCCTGATGGGGAAAAGCGAGAACATGATGCTCCAACCACGCCGCGCGGATCGCGCCGACCAGATCGGCGGACAAAGGCTGGCGCAGGTCAACACCGCTCACACTCGCACCGCATGCTTGGCCGGATGGGGTTATTTGCATTTATTGGCCTCTCCTGTTCGGACGAGGCTAGTTTGTGGTCGGGGTTTGTCAATCTTGTGGGGATAAGGCGGGGTTTACCCCCGCCCCAAAGGCGCACATGCCTCCGTCACCCAAGCAAGCGCATCGCCCTCCAGTTGCGGCCCGACAATTTCGAGCACGCGGGCGTGATATTCATCCCACCAGCGCAGTTCGTCCCGGTTAAGGAGGCTGGTGTCGACCAGCGTCTTGTCAATCGGGGCCCAGGTCAGGTTTTCAAAGCCGAAATAGCGGCCTTCCGCGCCCGCGATGCTGCGTTCCTCGACCAGCACGAGATTTTCAATACGGATGCCATATTCGCCTGCCTTGTAATAGCCGGGCTCGTTCGAGAGGATCATGCCGGGAAGCAAGGGCTCGTCGGTTCCGGGCTGGCTGCCGGTGAATTTTGCGATCCGCTGCGGGCCTTCATGCACCGCGAGGAAGCTGCCGACGCCGTGGCCGGTGCCATGTGCATAATCAAGGCCCGCCTGCCATAATGAGGCGCGCGCCATCGTGTCGAGTTGCGCGCCGCGTGTGCCTTCGGGAAACACGGCCAGCGCCAAGGCGATATGGCCCTTGAGCACGCGGGTGAAGCGGTCCTTCATCTCAGCCGTTGGTTCGCCAGGGCCAACCCAGATGGTGCGCGTCACGTCGGTGGTGCCGTCAAGATATTGCCCGCCGCTGTCGACCAGATAGATGCTGTTTGGCTCGATCGCCCGGTTGCTCGTTTCATCCACCTTATAATGGCAATGCGCGCCATTGGGGCCGGTGGCAGAGATGGTGTCGAAGCTCAAATCCTTGAGCTGGCCGGTCGCGGCCCGGAAATCCTGCAGCTTTGCCGCCACCGAAAGTTCGGTGAGCCCGCCCTGATGCGCGGTTTCGTGCATCCAGTGGAGAAAATTGCTGAGCGCCGCACCATCACGTGCCTGCGCCGCACGATGACCGGCCTGTTCGATCGGGTTCTTCTGCGCCTTGGGCAATATTGTAGGGTCGCGCGCCTCGACAATCGTGGCGCCAGCATCCCCCAGAGCGCCGAAGATGGCGGCGACCGAACGGTCGGGATCGACCGCAATCCGCTTGCCGGCCATCGCCTTCAGTTCGGGAACAAATTCTTCAGGTGTGCGCAGGCGGACGGCATTGCCGAGATGGGCGCGCACCTCGTCACTCACCTTTTCAGGTGCGACAAAAAGGTCAGCGGTGCCATCGGCATGGGCGAGCACAAAGCTGAGCGCTACCGGCGTGCGCGATACGTCCGCACCGCGCACATTCAGCAACCAGGCTACCGAATCGAGCGCGGCGACCACCGTGCTGTCGAGTTTGTTGGCAGCCAGCCATTCGGCAATCTGTGCGCGTTTTTCGGCGCTGCTTTGCCCGGCATAACGGTCTTCATGGACCACAAGCCGCGCATTGCTTTTCGCGGGCTGATCGCCCCAGACAGCGTCGATCGGGTTGCGCGAAACCGCCACAAGCTCGGCACCCTTGGCTTTCAACGCCTTGGTTGCGCTCTCCACCCAGCCCTTGGTGTGCACCCATGGATCATAGCCGATCCGCGCACCTGCAGGCGCATGCGCCCGCAGCC
Source organism: Sphingobium sp. (assembly GCA_035196065.1). Classification (NCBI taxonomy): domain Bacteria; kingdom Pseudomonadati; phylum Pseudomonadota; class Alphaproteobacteria; order Sphingomonadales; family Sphingobiaceae; genus Sphingobium; species Sphingobium sp. Next base: position 257,274 of record CP136575.1, on the reverse strand, counting down.
AGTCGGATATGCTGGTTTCGGGAACGCCGACATATTCCCAGTGCTTGCCATCAACCTGCTCGCGCACCTGCAGCGTGTATCGTCCATCGGTGAAGATCGCGGCTTCCTCGCTCAGCACAACTGCGCTTCCGGCCGATCCGCCAAAGCCGGTGAGCCAACCCAGCCGCTGCGCATATTCGCCGACATATTCGCTCATATGTTCGTCGCAGATAGGGACGACGAAACCGTCGAGGCGATCGGTCTTCAATTGTTCGCGCAGGGCGGCAAGGCGGGCTTCATAGGTGGACATGGTTGATTCCTGAATCTAATTGTCCACCCCATATAGAGAGGACATCATCAACATGAAACTGCTCCTGAAACTTGGCACCTCGATTGCCCTCAGCATCAGTGCGGTTCCGATCCTCGCCGCCGACAGCCAGAAAGACACCATGACCGAAAAGACCGACACCGCCGTCAAGCCGCCATTTGCCGAAAAGCGCGCGCATGCATACACCGCGCACGGCGTGACGATCAGCGACGAATATCACTGGCTGCGCGACCAGAGCTATCCGGTGATCGACGATAAGGAAATCCTCGCCCATCTCGAAGCGGAAAACGCCTATTATCAGGCGCAGATGAAGCCGCAAGTGGCGCTGGCCGAGACGATTTTCCAAGAGATGAAGGGCCGGATCAAGGAAGATGATTCGTCGGTCCCGCAAAAGGATGGCGACTGGATCTATTGGTCGAAATTTGACGAGGGCGCGCAATATCGCAAGCATTACCGCAAGCCGGTGAAGGGCGGCGCGGACCAACTGATCCTCGACGAGAATGAGCTTGCGAAGGGCAAGGAATATTTCCGCCTTGGCGCGGCGGAGATCAGCCCTGATGGCAAATTGCTGGCTTATTCCTTCGATGATGACGGATCGGAACGATATCGCGTTAAATTCAAATGTCTGGAGACAGGCGAGGCACTGAAAGACCAATTGTGCGGTGCCTATGCCGGCTGGGGCGATGACGCAATCGAAGGGACGCTCGGCAATTTGGTCTTTTCCAGCGACGGCACGCAGCTTGTCTACGGGCTGGTCAATGACAATTGGCGGGTGGACAAGCTGATGCTGCACAAGATCGGCACGCCGCAAATCGAGGACCGGCTGATCTTTGAGGAAAAACAGCTGGGCTTCATTGTTGGCGCCGGTTTGACAGCGCAAGAAGATTGGATCGTGATTGCCACCGGCGACAATGTGACCAGTGAAAACTGGCTGGTTCCCGCCAAGGATCCGACCGCAAAACCGATCCTGGTCTCACCACGCAAGGAAGGCCGACAGTACAGCGTCGATGTGCGCGATGGTGTCATTTATGTCCTGACCAATGATGACCATGTCAATTTCCGCATAGCGACGGCTGACCTGAAAAAGCCCGGAGAGTGGAAAACGCTGATCGGCGGCGCGGACGATTATTACATTACCGGCCTCAGCCTGTTCAAAGACTTTTATGTCGTTGAAGGCCGCGAGGAAGGGCTCGATCAGGTCGAAATCCGCTATTATGATGACCCCGAACGCACAACGCCAATCCGCTTCCCAGAGGCAAGCTATGTTGCGGGGCTTGGCGACAATCCCGAATATGATGTGCAGAAATTGCGGCTTGATTATGAATCGATGGTCACGCCCGACGCGGTGCTCGACTATCATCTTGCTGATGGCCGCATGGAAACGCTGAAGGTACAGGAAATCCCGTCAGGCTATGATGCCAGCCAATATGTGACCGAGCGGGTGATGATCACCGCGCGCGATGGCACCAAGGTTCCGGTGTCGATCCTGACCAAAAAGGGCTTCAAAAAGGACGGCAGCCAGCCGCTCCATCTCTATGCTTATGGCGCTTATGGCTATGCGACCCCGCCGGGTTTCAGTTCGAACCGGTTAAGCCTTGTCGATCGCGGCTTTGCCTATGCCATCGCGCATATCCGCGGCGGCGATGATCTGGGATATCAATGGTATCTCGACGGCAAGCTGATGAAGCGCACCAATACCTTCAACGACTTTGTCGATGCCGGAAATGCGCTCATCAACATGGGTTATACCGGCAAGGGCAAGCTGACCGCGAGCGGCGGTTCAGCGGGCGGTGAACTGATGGGTGCTGTGATCAACCAGGCCCCAGAAATCTTCGGTGCGGTTGTCAGCCATGTTGCCTTTGTCGATGTGCTTAACACCATGCTTGATGAAAGCCTGCCATTGACCCCGGGCGAATGGCCCGAATGGGGCAATCCGATCACCGACAAGGCCGCGTTCGATTATATCCGCAGCTATTCGCCTTATGACAATATCAAGGCGCAGGCCTATCCGCCGATGCTCTGGACTGCCGGCCTCAACGACCCGCGCGTCACTTATTGGGAACCGGCAAAGATGGTCGCACGACTGCGCGCGACAAAGACGGACGACAATATCCTGCTGCTCAAGACCAATATGGGCGCAGGCCATGGCGGCAAATCCGGGCGCTGGGAACGACTGCGCGAAAATGCCGATGAGGCGGCGTTCCTGCTTTGGCAGTTAGGGAAGGCGGAGTGAAAAAACGGCGCCGCTTATCGGCAGGTACTGCAGGGTTAGCAGCCCTGCTCATTACCATCTCGGGCGGCCCGGTTGCAGCCTGTGTCGTTGCTGCGCCGCCATCATGCGAAGCAACTGAGAGCGAAGCCGATTGTCAGACGCGAGCCGAGAAATGGTATGCTGACCGAGAAGCGGCGCGCATAGCTTATGAGAAAAAGACACCCGCCGAACGTGCGCTGGACGAACAATCACAGCTGTGGAATTATAATGCACTCATTTTCCTAGCGCGGGTGGAAAAAATAAAGCTGCATGGGAAAATCTATCCACAACCCGAACCGAAACAGCCAAAGCGCAAAGCTGGTAAACTTCCAGTTCCACCCCCGCCCGTACTAATGCCAGTTTTCCCAAAGTTCGGAGAAAGTTACCAAGCCTATCTCCGGCCAATCCGCTGGATAAAGGGACCGCAAGATTTTTCCGCATCATGGCAACAGGTTGGCGGGATGACGAGTTGCGGGTCCTCAAACGACGGCTCGTTGGCATTTAGTTATCCCGGCGATGAAATCGCCGTCTTTGCCAACTGGGCGAGCAGCAGCCAATTGGTTCAAGGGCAGTGGGTCAGTTCCGAATATCTCAGACTATACGGGATTGATCGCGCAGATTTGGTCGAACCAAGGATATTAGCGGCGATTACAAATGATCCTGCCAATGGAAATGAACCAACAAAGTGACCCCCTTCACCCGCATCTTCACCCCCACGCCCGCCGACATTGACGAGCTGGGTCATGTCAACAATGCCGTGTGGGTGCGGTGGATACAGGATATGGCGACCGCGCATTGGGCGGCGGTTGCCGATCCTGCCCATGTGGAGGCTTACATCTGGGTCGTGACCCGACACGAGATCGACTATCGCGGTAATGTTGCGCTGGGCGAAAGTGTCACGGCAAAGACCTGGATCGAGAAGCAGCCGCGCGGTGCGACTTTCGACCGGCGGGTCGAGTTTGTGAATGCCGCCGGAAAGACGATCGTTAGCGCAAATACGACATGGGCGATGATCGATCGCGCCAGCGGCCGGCTGTGCCGTGTGCCTGCCGAAGTCGCCGCGCCCTTTTTTCTCTGAACTCAGGCAAAAATGGCTTTGGCCGCCAGCGCCGGATAGCGTCGCGGGCCGCGATCGATGGCCAATGGTTTCAGCCGTTCTGTCGCCGCGTCACCTTCAGCTGCGCGGCCGATTAGCTGCGATAGCCGGATTTCCTGCACATCTCCTCCGCGGTCGGCGCGCAGGTTTATCAGCAGGATCGGTGCGACAAATTCGCGCTCGCTCCAGCGAAAGGAGGCGAGTTCGTTGCGCGGCAGTCGGAATTCGAGCCGCGCGTCGATCTGTTCGCCGGGGGCAAGGTCACCCAATGGCTGGGCGTCGCCGGGCAGGTCGCCGTTGTGGAATGCCGCTGCTGTGCCCTCCTGCCCTTCCTGAGCCGAGATCATCAGGCTGCGCAGCCGCGCACCGGTCAGCAGGGCGCTTCCCTCATTGCGAATCTTCAATGTCCCCGTCACTGTCAGGCTGGCAATACTGAGCTGTGCGTTTTCGGCTGTGAAGCTGGCCGAAAGGAGAGCCAAGCAAGGGGCAGGTTGTTGCGGCGGTGCAGGTGCAGGCCGGGGCGGGCGTTCTGTCAGTGGCGCTGTATTGCTCCCAGCTTTGGGAAATAACGAAGGTTGCGCAGACCTGCTTTGGCGGCGCGCGATCACAGCTATGGCGATCAAGGCTGTAAGCAGTGCAAGGCCGCCAACGATCCAGGGCCACCATGCGTCGGTTTCTGTCGCCGAGGGCGAGGTTTCGGCTGACGGTGGCGGTGGCGCCGAAGCTGGTGGCGCTGTCGGTGCTGCGCTGTCTTGCGGTCCGGATGCTCCGTCGTCTGCAGACGGAGCGCCGCGTGCGTTGCGATTCGCCGTGGTTTCAATGTCCCTTTCGCGGCTGGCAGGGGCGGGGCCTGCGGTTTCACGCCGCGCCGTTCCTGTTGCTGGTTCGCTTGATTCAGGTTGCGACGCCGATGGCTGTGCAGTGGGCGGTGCGGTTGCAGGCCGTTCGCTTGGCAAAGGCGGGCGCTGTTCAGGCCCCTGCGCTGCAGGGGCTGGCGGATCGAGCCGGAAGTCGCGTAATTCGGGCGGCGTCTGGTTGATGGGTGGGGCGTCGGTCTGCTGCGCCTGTAGGGCCGATGCGCCAGCCATGGACGTCAACGCGAGGAAGAAGATCCGCTGGGCATGGCTGGTCATCACGCGCCTGCCATCGCCCGCGCCGCTGAACTTTGGGTGAATGGCCAAGTGGGAATGACATGGGCCGTGCAAGGCGCTAGACGAGCTGCATGACTCAAACACCCAATCCCAAATTTCTGGGGCAGACAAGCGCGCTGCCCGCATCGCCCGAAGAAGCCGAATTGGATTATGTCCCCAATCCGCGCCCGGGCACTCTTTATCTGGCGCGGTTTGCCGTGCCTGAATTCACCTCGCTTTGCCCGGTAACCGGCCAACCCGATTTCGCGCATCTGGTAATCGATTATGCCCCCGGTGATACCATCGTCGAATCGAAGTCGCTGAAGCTGTTTCTCGGCTCGTTCCGCAACCATGCTGCCTTTCACGAGGATTGCACCGTCGGCATCGGCCAGCGCTTGTTTGACGAAATGAAGCCACGTTGGCTGCGCATTGGCGGCTATTGGTATCCGCGCGGCGGCATCCCCATTGACGTTTTCTGGCAATCCGGCTTGCCGCCCGAAGGGCTGTGGGTGCCCGATCCCGGCGTGGCCCCCTATCGCGGCAGGGGATAATTTTACCTTTTGGATCATTTTCCGTTCAGCTTGGTTCTGCATAAAGACAAGAAGTAGAACAGGAGTTTATGGCATGAACCGGAACACCAAGATCGCCGCCGCGCTGCTCGTCATCGCACTGCCCCTCACCGGGTGCACGACTAACCCCGACACCGGGGAACGCAGCATTTCAAAAACCGCGATTGGCGGGATAGGTGGCGCCTTGGGCGGCTATCTGTTGGGCGACCTGATTGGCGGCCGGCGCGACCGGACTGAAAAGATTCTCGGCGCAGGCATTGGCGCGGTCGCGGGGGCCGGTGTCGGCTATTATATGGACCAGCAGGAAAAGAAGCTTCGCCAACAGACAGCGGGTAGCGGCGTCGAAGTCGTGCGTGATGGCGATCAGCTTGTCCTCGACATGCCATCCGAAGTGACCTTCGCCTCTGGCAGTTCGAACCTTTCGCCCCAATTCCGTGGCACGCTCGACAAGATCGGTGCGACGCTGACCGAATATGAAAAAACCTATGTCGATGTGCTTGGTCATACCGATTCGGTTGGATCAGACGCGTTCAACCAGACGCTTTCCGAGCAGCGTTCGCAGACCGTCGCCGATTATCTGACCGGCCGCGGCGTACAACGCGCCCGGCTCGCGACGCGGGGTTATGGCGAAAGCCAGCCGCGCGCATCTAACACCACCGAAGAAGGCCGCGCCCAAAACCGCCGCGTCGAAATCAGGCTGGTGCCGGTGACCGCCAACTGAGGCTGTTTCGGTTTCATAAATGCGAAGCGCGGCGCTTTATTGCCCGCGCTTCGTTCAATTAAACGGGCATGCCTTGCAGCAATTTGGGAAGATCGCCCGATTCGCCGCGCGCTTCGGCCATGAAAAAATCCTTCAATGGCTTCATCCGTTGCACAGCCGCGAGCCCGAGGCGACGGGCGGCGGATGCGGTCTTGCCGGGAACGCCGAACAATTTGTTCAACGTATCGGTCGCCATCATCACCGATTGGATGTCGAGGCTGCGCCAGCGGGCATAGCGGTCGAGGATCTGGGCATCGCCCGGATCAAGCCCCAGACGCATGCCTTCGACGACGACCTGCGCCAATGCCGCCACATCGCGCAGGCCAAGATTAAGGCCCTGGCCAGCAATCGGGTGCATCCCATGTGCACTGTCGCCAATCAGCGCCAGCCGCGTATCGGTGATGCGATTGGCATGCTGAAAACTGAGCGGATAGCCTGAAACCGGGGCATTCATTCGGATGTCGCCCAGCAAGCCGCCCATGGCCTTTGAAATTTCGTGCGCCATCGCGCGCAGCCCCAGCTTGCCATAAACCGGCGCCTCCTTGCGCGGTACCGACCAGACTATCGCCGAACGATGCTGGCCCGCCTCGTCATCCAGCATCGGCAGGATCGCGAAGGGCCCTGTCGGATAGAAGATTTCATAGGCGATATTGTTATGCGGACGCTCGTGAATGATCGCCGTGACCATGGCCTGATGGGCATAATCCCACTCGGTCAGCTTTATCCCTGCGCCATCGCGGGTTGCGCTGCGCCGGCCTTCGGCAACGACCAGCAGGGATGCCGAGAGTTGCGTGCCATTGGCGAGCGTCACGCGCACGCCGCCATCGCTCACCTCGGTTGCGGTGATTTCAGCGGGCATGTGCAGATGGATTTCCGGGCGGGCCTTTACTGCATCGAAAAGCAACTGGCGGATCAGCCGATTCTCGATCATCTCCCCCAGATAGCCGTCGCCCTGTTCGGGAACGAAATCTAGCGCGCCGGGTTTCAACTGGTCGCTTACCCATATCTGTTCGATCGGGCATCCCTTGCCCTCCAGCGCGTCGCCAAGGCCGATGGTCGAGAGCAACTTCATGCTGGAACTGGAAATTGCGGAAACGCGACCGTCAAAATCGGGGGCCAGCATGGTCTTGGGATCGGCACGGTCAATCACATGGCATGTCACGCCATGTGCGGCAAAGGCGAGCGCCTGGGCAAAGCCGTTCAGGCCGCCGCCGATGATGATGATGTCGGCGATTTGGGTGTTAGACATGGACGTCGCTTAGGCCCGAATCGGTTCGCTGAAAAGGCAGCAAAAACGGCGAAGCCTTGACGGCGAGTCTGCGCTCCGCGAAAAGGTGCCGAACTGGCTGAAAAAGGCATCGACACTGAAAATGGCATCGCGTTCTCCAAAGATACCGCTGGCAAACTGGCGGCAGATGATGCGTCAGTCGCTCTTGCGCAGCGGGGCGATTCTGTGGGCCGGTGTTTTGGCGCTGTTCGCTTTATTCTACGCCATTTCCATCCTTAGCTACGATCCGGGTGACAATGCCTTCAACAGCACGGCTGCGGGGGCCGACAGCAATTGGTTCGGACAAGCCGGTGCCTATATGGCCGACGCAGCTTTGTTCCTTTTCGGTCTTCCGGCGATCCTGTTGCTGCCCTTGCTGCTGGTCGTCGCACGCCGTTTGTGGCGGGATGTCCCCCAGCCGCGCTGGAAACGGCAGTTTATCTTGTGTCTGGTCGGCATATTGCTGGTCGGATTTGGTCTCGCCCATTGGCAGCATGGCAGCGATATCGGCCTGCCGGCGGGCTGGGGCGGTCTTCCGGCATTGTTGCTCGATCATGGCTATAGCGCGCTGATCGACCGGGCTGGCGATAATTGGAGCAAGCTGCTCCGCTGGATTGCGATCGCGGCGTCGATGGTCGGCGGGATGATGCTCATCACCCGCTCGCTGGAACTCAGCCGTCCTCTGTTCTCGATTCCGACGATTTCATTGCCTAGCCGGGCGTCCGCTGATGGATTGGCCCTTGCCGATGCGAACGCAATCGATGTTCGGCGCGAACCGGAATTCGTCGCCGATCCGGTCCCGCGCAAGCCGGTTGAAAAGGAAGCGCGCAGGGCGCCCGAAATTGCAGAACGGCAGTTGGCACCCAAAAAGGCGAGCTTTGCATCAGGTGCGAAGCAAGGCGACTTTTTCGGTAACTTCGCGTTGCCCTCAATCGATCTGTTGGATGCACCGCCGCCATCGACCGCGCCCAAGCTCGACAAGGCTGCGCTTGAATCCAACGCACGGCTGCTTGAATCGGTACTGGATGATTTCAAGGTTCAGGGCGAAATCGTCGCGGTTCGCCCCGGCCCCGTGGTAACCATGTACGAACTGGAACCCGCGCCAGGCGTGCGCGCGCAGCGCGTGGTGCAGTTGGCCGAAGATATTGCCCGCAACATGTCGGCGCTCTCTGCGCGCGTGTCGACTGTTCCGGGGCGCACCGTGATCGGCATCGAGCTGCCCAATCATAACCGCGAGGCCGTGGTGTTGCAGGAGATGATCGCTTCCTCGGCCTTTGCCGACCAGAAAGGCCAACTGCCGATCATTTTGGGCAAGAATATCTCTGGCGATCCGGTTGTCGCCGATTTGCAGCCTATGCCGCATTTGTTGGTCGCAGGTACCACCGGGTCGGGTAAGTCGGTCGGTCTTAACTGTATGATCCTGTCGCTGCTCTACAGGTTGACGCCCGATCAATGCCGGATGATCATGATCGATCCAAAGATGCTCGAACTCAGCATCTATGATGATATTCCCCATTTGCTGGCACCGGTTGTAACGGAACCGGCCAAGGCGATCCGCGCATTGAAATGGGCGGTCGAGCAGATGGAAGACCGCTACCGAATGATGTCTTCGGTTGGCGTACGCAACCTGCAGGGTTTCAATGAAAAGATTCTGGCCGCCAAGGCGAAGGGCCAGCCATTAGGGCATAAGGTGCAGGTCGGCTATGATCCGATGACCGGTCTGCCCCAATATGAAGAACAGCAGCATGATTATCAGCCGCTGCCCCAGATTGTCGTGGTCGTGGACGAATTGGCCGATCTGATGATGACTGCGGGCAAGGAGGTTGAATTCCTGATCCAGCGGCTTGCGCAAAAGGCGCGTGCGGCAGGCATCCATCTGATCATGGCAACGCAGCGCCCGTCGGTCGATGTCATCACCGGCGTGATCAAGGCGAATTTGCCGACGCGGATCAGTTTCCATGTGACCAGCAAGATCGACAGCCGCACTATCTTGGGTGAACAGGGTGCCGAACAGCTGCTCGGCAAGGGTGATATGCTCTATATGGCTGGTGGACGGGGGTTGACCCGTATCCATGGGCCTTTTGTTTCCGACGACGAGGTGCGCAAGGTTGCTGATCATTGGCGGGCGCAGGGTGCACCCGACTATATCCAGTCGGTTACCGAAGAACCCGAAGATGGCGGCTTTGCGCTTGATGGGCTGGGCGACGATGACAGTCCCGAAGATGCCACCTATCGCAAGGCATGCCAGATTGTTTTCGAAAGCCAGAAGGCGTCGACAAGCTGGATCCAGCGCCAGTTGCGCATCGGCTATAACAGCGCGGCGCGGCTGATCGACCGGATGGAAGAGGATGGTTATATCAGCGCGCCCAACCATATCGGCCGCCGCGAAGTGTTGAGAGACCGCAACGGCGAACCGATTTGACGGATGCGAGAAGGGACGCCGAATCTGCGGCCATTTTCCTGCGGACTTTCGGGTGCTGATTGAGAGGAAAGCCAATCGAGGCGGATTAACGCTCCGTTCAAAAGCGCTTGCCTAAATCTCTCCCGAACGGCCAAGGACAAACAGAATGAACAGATACTCTCCTTTCCTCCTCGCCCCGATTGCGGTCGCGCTGGCTACCAGCGCGCCTGCGCAGCAATCGAATGATCTGTCCGCCGTTGTCGGTCATATGCAGGCCGTGCAGACGATGAGCGCGACCTTCACCCAGACCGATCGCACCGGGCAGAGCGTGACAGGCAAATTGTTGCTGAAGCGGCCAGGGCATGTGCGTTTCGAATATCAGAAAGGTGTACCGCTGCTGATCGTTGCCGATGGCAAGGCGCTGACGATGGTCGATTATGAGGTGAAGCAAGTTCAGCGCTGGCCGATCAGGAACAGCCCGCTTGCCGCGCTGCTCGACCCGGGCAAAGACCTTTCCCGTTTCGGCAAGCGGATGCCAACCGACAATCCCAATGTGATCAGCGTGCAGGTGCGCGATCCCAAACGCCCCGAATATGGCACGATGACCATGATTTTCATCCGGCAGGCAGCTGCGCCGGGCGGCTGGACCCTGAATGGCTGGGTTGCGCTCGATTCGAAAAACAACCGCACGACCGTTCGACTCGACAATGTCCGCTATAATATGCCGATCGCGCAATCGAGTTTCACATGGCGTGATCCGCGTCCCCGCCGGAAAAGCTGATTCAACCTTCGGCGAACGGAGTATTTCCGCCGACCAAATGAATGGCTTAACGATGCCGTTCATACTGGCGACAGGAAATCAGACCTATTCTGCATGCATCAAAGGTTAGAACGCTGCGCGGTTTTCCCCCTGTTGCCCGTAGCATCAATGACGGCCTTTGATTCAGCGTGACGAACGCAAGCTCGGCCCCCATCCCAAATGCCCCCGGGATGGGGGCTTTGCTATTTTGGCATCCGCCCCCTTGCCCCGTCCGCGCAGCATCCCTAAGCAGCGCGGCATGATATCCACGCTTCGCATTGCATCCTGGAACATCAATTCGGTTCGCGCCCGTATCGACATCGTCGAACGTTTCCTTCGGGAAATGGCGCCCGACATTTTGTGTCTGCAGGAAACCAAGGTTGCCGACCCGCAATTTCCCGAAGGGCCGTTCCGCCAGCTTGGCTATAATCATATCGTGATCAACGGGCAGCAGATGCACCATGGCGTTGCGATTCTCAGCAAGGTACCGGTGGCAAACCGCACCGCGCATGATTGGCAGGCCAATGGCGAGGCGCGGCATGTTGGTGTGGAATTGCGCAACGGCGTGCGTCTGGAAAATGTATATGTTCCGGCAGGCGGCGATACTCCGGATCGCACGCAAAATGTGAAATTCGGACAAAAACTCGACTTTCTGGCACGGATGACCGAATGGTCCGCCACGGTCGCGCAGCCGACGATCTTGACCGGCGACTTTAACGTCGCACCGTTGGAACAGGATGTCTGGAGCCACAAGCAGTTGGTCAATGTCGTCAGCCATACGGCGATCGAGATAGAGGCGCTGAGCGGGATGCAGGCTGCCGGCGGTTGGATCGATCTTGCCCGCGAATTTGTGCCGCCGGCGCAAAAGCTGTATACTTGGTGGAGCTATCGCGCGCAGGATTGGGAAAGTTCCGATCGCGGTCGCCGCCTCGACCATATGTGGGTAACGCCCGACCTTAAGGACAAGGCGCATTCCCATGTCGTGCACAAACCTTGCCGCGGCTGGGGCAAGCCGTCGGATCATGTGCCGATCGTGACGGAGTTTCGCTTTTGAGTGATGCGGCCGCCAAACGTGCGGCCAAGGCCATAGACGCGCTGCGGCGCGGCTGGCCGGTGCGCTTTGCCGATGTACGCGGCGCGCTGACGCTGGTGGCGATCGAGACCGGCGCAATCGGCGATGGCGACGCAGTGGCTGGCCTGCTTTTATCATCGGCACGGGCAGCGACGCTGAAACTGGCAAACCAGTTTTCCGCGGCTGATGTGCAGTTGCCCGTTCGTATCGCGCCGCCCTCTGATCTTGACGCGACGCTTGCGTTGGCGATTGCCGATCCTTCTCTCGATCTACGCTACCCCTATAAGGGCCCCTTTGCCGCCCAACCGCTTGAGCAGCCGCAGGCCGCGCTCGCAGCAATGGAGCTTGCGCGCGAAGCAGGGCTTCTTCCCGCTTTTCTGATTGTCGACGCGCAAGCCGAGGTGGATGTGTCCGCAGCAGATATTGCGGCGTTTCAGGATGCGAATGGCTTGCGGATTGCGGCGCGTGCGAAGCTGCCGGTTGCTGCCGCCGAAAATGCCGAACTTGTTGCCTACCGCTCTGTCGCCGATGCGGCGGATCATGTCGCGCTGGTTGTCGGTAATCGCGATGGATCGCCCCCCGTGGTGCGCCTGCATAGCGAATGCCTCACGGGCGATGTTCTGGGCAGCCTGAAATGCGATTGCGGCCCGCAACTTCATGAAGCGCTGCATCAGATTGCCGACGCCCAATGGGGCGTGCTGCTGTACCTGCGACAGGAAGGTCGCGGCATTGGCCTCGTCAACAAATTGCGCGCCTATGCGTTGCAGGATCAGGGTTTCGACACCGTGGACGCAAATATCCGGCTGGGTTTTGCCATCGACGCGCGCGATTTTTCGGTCGCCGCACAGATGCTGCGCCTATTGGCGATCGAAAATGTCCGGCTTTTGACGAACAATCCGGAAAAGGTTGCCGGGCTGGAGGCGGAGGGCATCGCGGTTGTCGAGCGGCTTCCTTTGAAAATCGCTGCAAACCCCCACAACGCCCATTATCTGGCAACCAAGCGCGACCGTACCGGACACAGCCTCTAGACCACCAAATCCTCGAGCATCCGGCGCGATACGATACGAAGCCCGTCGGGCAGACGCTCGGCAATGCCTCGGCGCAAAAGGGCCGCCAATGCGCGTGATCCGGTCTCACGGGTGGTGTGAACGCTTAACGCCATCGCGGCGACGACAGGGGCCGGACGGATCGTCCCTTCATCATCTGCCAGCATCAACAGCGCGCGATAGAAACGTCCGGTTGCGCTCAACCCAATGCGCGCCGCCATGCGGTCAAGCACCAGGTCAAGCTGGCGGGCGAGCAGTTCGGCGATGCCATTGGCGATTTCGCCATCTTCGGCGGCAAGCACCCGCAATTTGCGCGTCGGAATGAATAACAGCCGCGTTTGCCCCACGGCCGTCATGTTCGCGCGATAAACGGTTTCGGCAGGATAGGCGCCGAACACTTCGCCAGGCCCGTGCCGTGCAAGCTGAGCCTGCTGGCCATCAATTCCGAACAGTTCGGCGCAGACCGCACCTTCGACGACGAACAGCAACTGGGTCGCTTCATCGCCGGCAAGTGCCACCTTGCCGCGATGCGGAGCGCTGCGCACGGCCATTTCCGCAGTCAGCCGGTCGGCGGCTTGCGCGCTGCAATTGAAACAGGCGCGAATGGCGGCCCTGTCATCATGGGTCAGCGTATCAGCCATCGGCGATCAGCTCTGCGCCCGGTTGAGCACGACGAGGCACAGCTCAACCGGGCCAACTGCACTCGCCATTTCACCAATGGGTTCGATCCGTTGCACCGCGCCGCACGCCAGAAGGGCGAGTGCGGCATCACGGCTCGCGGCAACCATTCCCGGCTGCCCGTGCGCGAGGAAGGCTGCCACACGCGGTGCGCCGTCAAGCCGGCAGTCGATGGCTGTGATCGCATCGCGCCCATCGGCAAGCGCTGCCACTGCATCTGCAAGCTGCGTGACCGTCCGCACGGTGCCGTCATCGACTACAATGTCGAAACGCAGCTGGTCTTGTGGTAACGGTAGTGCGCGAGCGGGAGCCGAGGCGGCGATTGCCACGCGCTGTATATCCCGTCCGGACAGGCTCCATGGGTCCTGCCGCTCGCCCCGGTTAACGGGCTCGACCCGCAGTGCGACGGCCCGTGTTTCAAGTTGTCCGGCCAGCTCTGCTGCAAGGCCCATTGCATGATAGTCGGCAAGCGCCACGCTGGCTTCGCTCGTTACGTCGCCAGTGCCGCAGATCACCAGATTATGCGCGCCGGATAACAAGGCATCGAAACGCGTTGCCCAGTCCTGGCCGAATGGTTCGACCGAGGACCGGCGGAAATCGGCAGGGTCGGATGGCAGAACGACATGCAGTTCGGCCCCCCGTGCAGCCAGCGCTTCGGCGGCAATAATGTCCGATCCGGCAGCGAGCGCGCCAACGCCAAAGCCGGGAGCAATCGCTTCAATGGCATTGAAGATGGCGGAATTGCTGTCGTGATCATCGCTGGCAATGCCCATCATTCCGCTGAAATGTAGCACGGGCGGCGGACGGAAACGATCGAGCCAGCGCACATCGCCGCCATGCTGTGTGGTCAGGAGCGCGAACTGCCGCAGCGTTGCGGCATGATCCTCCCACGCTTCGGGTGCCAGTTGGATCGCCCGCGCAAAGCTGGCTTCGGCATCTTCACGGCGATCAAGCAGCAGCAGTGCCTCGGCGCGCGTTGCCTCGCCCCAATAGGGTGTCTCACCCCTATCGACGCCGCCGTCTATCAGTTCGAGCACCCGGCTGGCTATTGCCTGTGTGCGGGCTTTGTCGCCGGCAAATAATGCCATCGCCGCTGCGTTGATCAGTGGATAGCTGTCATTGTGGATCGCGGCCGCTATTTCATAGGCTTCGGCGGATTGGGCAAACAGTGCCTGGCGTTCGGCGCCCGCCGCCAGACGCGCGCGATCCTTCAACAGCCGGCCCTTGAGCGTCAGTGCGCGCATATCTCCGGACTGGTCATAGCCGGCCGCGATGAAGGCCGCCCAGGCGCGCGATGTCGCGCCTGTGCGTGCGATTGACAGGATCGTTTGCAGGCTGTGCTCCTGCGCCAAATCCAGCGTCCTTCCTTTCAGCCGCCGCCCGGTGGCGGGTTGCGGATATCGGGATCGATGGTGATCGGAAGATAGCTTCCACCGCTTTGTTGCAGGTCGACCGCAATGCTCAAACCGTCGGTCTGTGGCACATCGCCGCCGCGCGCCTTGCAGTAAAACTGGATCTCGCCGGTCAGCGGATCGTCGAAGCCGCCATCAACCGCATATAGGGTTTCGCGGTCATCCTTGGTCGTCAACGCGGCCTGTTTCTGGTTCCAGCGCCAGTCGATCTTGTCCGAAAGTGCGAAGCTGATGATCGTGTCTTTTTCGATCGCCAGATAAAATTCACCTTCCTTGGTCTGACGCAGAATGTTCGACGCGGCTTCGTCGCAGGCTTTGCCCGCCACCATGATGAGATCGATCGCCCGCCCGCGTTGTTCCAGCGCAAGCGTCAATTGTGCCCTGATTGGATTGTCAGAGAAGCCATCGGGCTTTTTCGACCCTATCTTCTTTTGCGCAAATCCGTCTTTGGTCGGCTGTTTCATCATCTTTCTGCTCCTGCTGGTCACGTCAGAAATCGGTAGGCGTTGTCAAGCTTGCTCCTGTAGCTACGAATAACCTCATTCTCCGGATCGCCGGCAAGCAGCGCATCAAGATAGCTTCGCGCCTTGCGATAAGCCTCGCGGCTGGCCTCCACATTGTTGCGGGTCTGCGGGAATTTCGCGACGGCAATATAGAACTGCGCCCAATGCAGGCGATAATCGGCGTTGCGTGGATCTGCTTTCACTGCAGCATCAAGCAAAGCAAGCTGCTGCTGCCGATGTGACCAAGCTTCGTCGATTGCCCCTGCTTCGAACAATGCGTCTGATAGCCAGGCATGGCGGTTGGCGAGATCAATCCTGCCCGAAGGGTCCTGTGGGCGTGCAGCGATGAAACGGCGCACATTGCCGAGTGCCAGTTTGCAGAAACGCACGGCGGCATCCGCATCAAGCGGCTCGGTCAGATATTGGGTGCACAAATTGCCATTGGCATAGCCAACTTCGCGATGCCATTCGGCCTTTTCGGGTTCGAGCGCGACCAATCGGTCAGCGAGCCGTTTATACTCCAGGAAGTGCCGCATGGTTTTGTCGGGCTGGTTTGCGCGAAATGCAGCATAGCCCACCCAATATTCGCTCTGTGCGTGCGCAAAGATCCGTTGGCTGTTGTCGGGTTCGCGGGCCAGCAATGCTGCGGTCGCGCGATGCGCTTCTTCGAACTTGGCAAGCGCAATGTCGTTCTTGTTGCGGCTCTGATCGTCTTCGCCCATTGCGAGAAGGATGCGCGCGCGCTGTTCCAGACTGTCGGCGGGCAGCGACGCAAGATCGCCCTGCTGGCGATAATGCGCCATCGCACGCTCGTTTACGCCTTCCATCACGTCAAGGCGGTTGACGCCTTTCAGCTTGGTTCGCAGGTCGGTCAGCATATATTCGACAAGCCCCTCGGCGCTTGCCCGTTGCCGGGCGGCTTCGTTACGGGCTTGGATCGCAAAGCTGGTCATCACCGCCATCACTAACATCGCGCTTACTGCCGCCAGCGTGATCCATGTCACGCGGCGGACGCGGCGCTGGGCGTCCCGCTGCACCAGCGAATCGAGCTGCACGCCTGCAATTCCGGCGACGATTTTCAGAAAGCCGAGCGACCAGCCATCACCCGCCTTGCGCAGATCTGCCGCCAGCGGTTCAAGGCCGCCGTCAGTCAGCGCTTCGGGCAGGGCGTCGGCGGGCTCACCATCGACCAAGGCCGCGAGCACGGGCCGCCCCGGGTTGATCTGCCGGAACAGCGCGATTTCCTCTGCCACCCAGCGCGATGCCTTGGCCGCTGGCGAACAGATGACGATAAGCGCATCTGATTCTGCCAGCGCCTCTTTGATGGCGTCGGTCAGGCTGGGTGCAGCGGCCAGATCTTCACGATCGCGGAAGATGCGTCCGATAGCCCGGTTCCGTTCGCCCTTTTCGGCCGCAACCTGCGGAGGCAGGCGATAGCGCTCCAGCCGCCGCTGCAACAACGCAGCGCTTTCGGCATTGGCATGGCTATAGCTGATGAAGGCGGCAAAGCGCCCGTCTGCTGCTGGAACCTGATTGCCGCTGGCCTTCGGCATGAAATGGCCCCCCATCGCGAATCATGAGGGCCAAGGTTACAACAACAGGGCCGCAGTTAAACCCTTAAACGCGCGCGCAAAAATCCTCGAGCGTGGTGCGTTGCGCGCCATCGAAGCGCAGCCCCAATTTGCTGCGCCGCCACAAAATGTCATCGGCAGACTGGGCCCATTCGCGGTCAATCAGATAGCGCACTTCTGCTTCGGTCAAGCCATGGCCAAATGCTTGGCCAAGATCGGCTGCAGACCGGGCATTGCCCAGCCATTCGCGCGCACTGGTGCCATAGCTGCGCACCAGCCTGTCGACCGTTGCGGCGTCGAGGAAGGGATATTCCGCCGCCAGTTCGGCGCGCAGCGCGGGCGCGCCGTCAATGGCAAAGCCGCCACCGGGAAGCGGCGCTTTTGCAGTCCAGCTGCCCGATTTGAATTGCGGCAACCATCGCGCCAATTCGGCGATCGCACCTTCTGCAAGATGGCGATAGGTGGTGATCTTGCCTCCGAATATCGACAGCAATGGCGCATTTCCGTTCGCATCGGTGTCGACATCGAAGCGATAGCCGCGCGATGCCGTTTCGGGTTTGCCCGACCCGTCGTCGACAAGCGGGCGCACGCCAGCATAGCTCCACACAACGTCGGCAGGCGTCACTGGTTCGCGCAGATATTCGCTTGCCCCGGCGCACAGATAGGCGATTTCCTCGGCGCTGGCTTCAATCGGGTCGCCAGGCTGATGATCTGCGTCCGTCGTTCCGATCAGCGTGAAATCATCCTCATAAGGAATCGCAAAGAAGATGCGGCCGTCGGGGTTCTGGAAGAAATAGGCCTGCGGGCTGTCAAAGCGCTGACGCACGACGATATGTGATCCGCGCACGAGCCGGATTTTCTCGTCAGGGTTATGCTGGCGCGCCTGCACCCGGTCGAGCAGGTTGAGTACGGCTGGCCCGGCAGCATTGGCAATCGCCTTGGCAATGACGATTTCCCCGTCGCCAAGCTCGATCCGCCAAAGCCCATCGGTGCGGGTGAGCCGCTTCACCTCGGTCCGTGTGCGGATGTCAGCACCATGATCGGCGGCATCACGCGCGTTGAGGATGACCAACCGTGCATCATCGACCCAGCAATCGGAATATTCGAAAGCGGTCGAGAAACCGGCTTTCAGCGCCTTGCCTGATGCGTCCTTTCGAAGATCGATCGTCCGCGTTGCAGGCAGCCGCTTGCGCCCGCCAATATGATCATAAAGGAAAAGGCCGGCGCGCAGCATCCAGCGCGGGCGCAATCCGGTGCGATAGGGTAGCACGAAACGCATCGGCCAGATGATATGCGGCGCGATCGCCCAGAGTTTCTCGCGCTCGATCAGGCTTTCGCGCACCAGCCCGAATTCATAATGTTCAAGATAGCGCAGCCCGCCATGGATGAGCTTGGTCGACCCCGATGACGTGCCACTGGCAAGATCGCCGCGCTCAAACAGGATCACTTTTGCGCCTCGGCCGGCCGCATCGCGTGCAATGCCGCAGCCATTCACGCCGCCGCCAATGACGGCAAGATCATATGGCTGCCCAGTCATGACAGTGTCGACGCCACGGCTAGTGAAAGCAGGAAGGCAGTCAGCGAGGCGAGGATCACAGGAAGCAATGCCCGCCAGCCCTGACTGAGCAATGCGTCAAGGCGTGACCGCATGGCTGTTGCGGTGACGGCAAACAGCAACAGCGTCTTTGATATGATCAGGCCATATTCGGCGACCCATGGCGGCGCGATCACCAGCGAGTTTGCAATCATGAGCGCAAAGAATGCGATGATGAACCAAGGCAGGCGTATCCGGCCCAGAAACCCTTTCGATTCTCCGCCTGCTGAACCGATTGCGAGCCCGATCAGCGCAACGGCAGGCGCCAGCAGGGCGACACGCGACAATTTGACGATCGTGGCAGTCTCGCCAGCGGCTTGCGAATAGCTGTAGCCACCGCCCAGCGCCTGCGCGACATCATGCGTTGCGGCACCGATCAGAAAACCAGCCTGCCGGTCGCTGAAATCAAGCCATGCGGCGATCAGCGGATAGAAGGACATGGCAATCGCGCTCGCCATGGTGATGCCAACCAAGGTCAGGGTGAATTGTGACTGGTCGAGGCGTTTCTTGCCGATCAGTGCATAAATGGCGAGCGCGGCAGAGGCACCGCAAATTGCGGTTGCTCCGCCGGCCAGCCAGCCAGCCAGATTGCTTTGCCCGCCCAATCGTGCGCCTATCAGCCCTGCTAGAATGGTCAGTGCCATGATTGCGACCAGCCCGGCAAATGCAAGGCCGCCTAGGCTGCCAATCTGCATCGCGGTCACCTGTGTGCCCAGAAGCACGATACCCCAGCGCAGCCCGGTGGTGCCGCACAGATCAAGACCTGCATGCACCTTGGGCTGGGTTGAAATGAAGTTGAGCGCGAGGCCGAGCAGCAAACCGGCAAGGATGACCGGCATGCCATAATGTTCGGAAAACCAGGTTGCGGCTGCGGCCGCTATGGTAACGGCGGCAAGCCCCGGAAAATAGTCTGCTAGCTTCTTGCGTACAGCCGACCCTCCATCGCTTTCGCCAAGCAATGTTTCGCCATAAAGGTCGGCAACATAAGGAATATCGCTGCGCGGCATCTGCATGAGGGCCGCTTAGCCATAAGCAAGGGTTTTGGAAAGTCGGGTTTACATATGCGCCCGCTGGCGCTGGCCGGTTTCCGGTCTCAGCTTGCCTTGGTAAGCCCGTGCTGTTCGACCAGTTCGTGCAGCTCGCCTGCTTCGTACATTTCCATCATGATGTCGCTGCCGCCAAGAAATTCGCCCTTCACATAGAGCTGGGGGATTGTGGGCCAATCCGAATATTCCTTGATGCCCTGACGGATTTCCTGATCCTGCAGCACATCGACGCTCGCATATTCGACACCCAGATGATCGAGGATCGCGATTGCGCGGCTGGAAAAGCCGCATTGCGGGAAAAGCGGCGTGCCCTTCATGAAAAGGACGACGTCATTGCCTTTGACCATTTCGTCGATGCGTTCGTTTGCGGACATGTCACTCAACTCCAAATTACTAAAATCATTCCGGCACTGCAGTGGTCAGTTGCAGTGCGTGCAATACGCCGCCCATCCGGCCACCCAGCGCGTTATAAACCGCCTGATGCTGCCGCACGCGGGGCATTCCCTTAAATGCGGCGCTCACCACACGGGCGGCATAATGATCGCCGTCGCCGCGCAGGTCGGTAATCTCGACCGTCGCATCGGGAAAAGCGGCCTTGATCATGCCTTCGATTTCTTCAGCCGCCATCGGCATCGTTTTTGCCTTATGCCTCTTCGATAAACTGGCGGCGCGCCTCAACCATCTTCGCGTCAAGTGCCGCGCGGATCGTTGCTTCGTCGCTGTCGACGCCGGCAGAGGTCAGGTCGCCAAGGATCTTGCGCACGACATCTTCGTCGCCCGCTTCCTCAAAATCCGCCTGCACAACCGATTTTGCATAGCTGTCCGATTCCTCGGCAGTCAGCCCCATCTTCTCTGCTGCCCATAGCCCGACCAGCTTGTTGCGGCGTGCGGTCACCTTGAACTGCAACTCTTCGTCGCGGGCAAACTTATTCTCGAATGCATTTTCGCGATCGTTGAATGTGGTCATGGTCAGTCCCCGGCTCTTTGTTTGGAAATAGGTATGGCTGCACTGCCAAACAAGGGGCGGTAGCGCAAGGCGGTGCGGCGCGAAACTTTTCCGCGCCGCAGATTTGCCCAAATCGCCGAGCGGCGCTTTAGATCGTCACCACCAGCTTGCCGACGGCTTCGCGATTGCCCAGCTTGGCAATTGCGTCACCGCCCTGTTCAAGCGGAAAGGTCTCTGAAATGCGAGGCTTGATCTTGCCGGCCTTGTACAGTTCGAACAGTTCATTGACGTTCGCCCGGTTCTTTTCCGGTTCGCGCATCGTGTAGGCGCCCCAGAAGACGCCGCACACATCGCAACTTTTGAGCAGCGTCAAGTTGAGCGGCAACTTTGCGATTCCCGCGGGGAAGCCGACCACAAGGAAGCGGCCTTCCCAGGCGATCGAACGCACGGCTGGTTCGGAATAATCGCCGCCAACGGTATCATAGATGATGTCGAAACCATTGGGGCCTGCAGCCGCCTTGAACATTTCGGCGACTGCTTTTGACTGATCCTTGTCGAACGGCTGGTAGGGATAGACGACCACGTCATCAGCCCCGGCTTCACGTGCAACCTGTGCCTTTGCCTCGCTGGATACGCCGGCGACAACGCGTCCGCCATAGGCCTTGGCCAGTTCGATTGCCGAAATGCCGATGCCGCCTGCACCGCCAAGGACCAGCACATTATCGCCGGGCTTCATCCGTCCGCGATCCTTCAGAGCATGGGCACTGGTGCCATAGGTCATCAGGATCGAGGCGCCGTCTTCGAATGGCATTTCATCGGGCATTTTGTAGAGGTTGTGTGCCGATACCGCGATTTTTTCAGACAACCCGCCATTGCCGCAGCCCGCCATTACCCGGTCCCCGATAGCAAAGCCGGTGACGCCTTCGCCAACGGCTTCGATCACGCCCGCAATCTCGCCGCCCGGCGCAAAGGGGCGCGGCGGTTTGAACTGGTATTTGTCGACAATCATCAATGTGTCAGGAAAGTTGATGGAGCAGGCCTTGACCGCGACGACAACCTGTCCGGGGCCAGCAGTGGGTTCAGGCAATTCGCCCAGTACCAGGGTTTCGGGGCCGCCAGTGGCAGTCGATAACAGCGCTTTCATTTCTCTCACTCTCCTCAAATCATGTGCGGCGCCAGCCAGGGCTTTTCCGCCGCCAGCTTTGCCTCATAGACGGAAATCGCATCGCTGCTTGCCAGTGTGATCCCGATTTCGTCGAGGCCGTTCAGCAGGCAATGCTTGCGGAACGGGTCAATTTCAAACGTGAAGCGATCCTGAAAGGGCGTGGTCACCACCTGGTTTTCCAGATCAATATGGATCGGATCGGATAAATCGGGATTTTCCTGAGCAACCTGCAGCAGACGGTCGACCGCTTCCTGCGGCAAGACGACCGTCAACAGGCCGTTCTTGAACGCATTGCCTGAAAATATGTCGGAAAAGCTGGGCGCGATTACGGCCGTTATGCCCATGTCGGCCAGCGCCCATGCGGCATGTTCACGGCTGGAACCACAGCCGAAATTGTCGCCTGCGATCAGGATGGGCGAACCGGCATAGGGCGCGCTGTCGAACAGATTGTCCGGTTCCTTGCGCAGCGCCTCGAACGCGCCTTTGCCAAGGCCGGTACGGCTGATCGTTTTCAGCCATGCTGCCGGGATGATAACGTCGGTATCGACATTTTTGAGGCCAAAGGGATAGGCCTTGCCGGAGATGGTGGAAACGGGGTTCATGCGACCAACTCCCGAACATCGGCAAGCCGCCCGGTTACTGCCGCCGCCGCTGCCATGGCGGGGCTGACAAGATGGGTGCGCGCACCCGGGCCTTGTCGCCCTACAAAATTGCGGTTGCTGGTGGAGGCGCAGCGTTCGCCGGGCGGGACTTTGTCGGGATTCATACCGAGACAGGCAGAGCAGCCGGGTTCGCGCCATTCGAGGCCTGCGTCGATGAAGATGCGGTCAAGGCCCTCTGCCTCGGCCTGAGCCTTTACAAGGCCGGAACCGGGAACGACGATCGCCCATTTGATATTGGCCGCCTTGCGCTTGCCCTTCAGTACCGCGGCGGCTGCGCGCAGATCTTCGATGCGGCTGTTGGTGCAACTGCCGATGAAGATATTCTGCACCTCGACTTCGTTTAAGGGGGTGCCGGGTTCGAGGCCCATATAGGCGAGGCTCTTGGCGGCAGCCTCCTGCTTCGAAGGATCGGCAAAACTTTTGGGGTCGGGAACGGTGCCGGTGATGGGCACCACGTCTTCTGGGCTGGTGCCCCAGGTCACGCTCGGCGCGATATCGGCGGCGTTGATGACGACGACCTTGTCAAAGGTTGCGCCCGGATCGGTTTTCAGGGTCTGCCAGTAAGCGACTGCTGCATCCCAGTCTGCACCTTTGGGGGCCATTGGCCGGCCCTTCAGATAGGCGAAGGTTTTCTCGTCAGGCGCGCAAAGACCGGCGCGCGCGCCATGTTCGATCGCCATGTTGCTGACGGTCAATCGGCCTTCGACCGACAGGTTGCTGATCGCGCTGCCGCTATATTCGATGACATAGCCGGTCCCGCCTGCAGCGCCGAGGACGCCGGTGATGTGCAGCACAATATCCTTGGCGCTTACGCCTGGGCCGACATCGCCTTCGACACGAACTTCCATCGATTTCGACTGCTTCAATTGCAGCGTTTGCGTTGCCAGCACATGTTCGACCTCGCTGGTGCCGATACCGAATGCGAGCGCGCCAAGGCCTCCATGGCAGGCCGTATGGCTGTCGCCACAGACGATCGTGGTGCCGGGAAGCGAAAAGCCCTGTTCGGGCCCGACAACATGAACAATGCCCTGTTCGCGGTCGGCATCGCCAATATAGCGTATACCAAAGGCTGGGGCGTTCGCCTCAAGCGCTTCCAGCTGTTGTGCGCTTTCAGGATCGGCAATGGGGACGCGGTTGCCGCTTGCATCGCGGCGCGCGGTGGTTGGCAGATTATGGTCGGGAACCGCCAGCGTCAGATCGGGGCGGCGCACCTTGCGCCCTGCCGTGCGCAAGCCTTCGAACGCCTGCGGACTGGTAACTTCGTGAACGAGATGCCGGTCGATGAAAATGATCGCGGTGCCATCATCGCGTTGCTCGACGACATGGGCATCCCAGATTTTTTGATAAAGTGTGCGGGGGCTGTTCATGCACAGCGCCAAAACACAGGAAAGCATGCTTTGCAAGCAAGGTTATTCTGCCGCCATTCTGGAAATTGTAATCCTTCGTCCCTATAATCGGAATTGCGATGACAACCCTTTCCCACCTGTTCCCGATCAAGATTGTACCTGAAGATATCGACTTCATGGGCCATGTGAACAACAGCCGTTACCTGAACTGGGTGCAAGAAGCGGTCCTGGAACATTGGCGTAACCTCGCTCCCCCCGATGCGGTTGCCCAGCGCGCCTGGGTCGCGCTGAAGCATGAGATCACCTATCGCAGACCCGCCTTTCTTGATGATGTTGTCGTTGCCAATGTCGTGCTGGAAAGCATCCATGGTGCGCGCGCCTTTTACGAAACGGTGATCAAGCGGGGCGAAGAGGTGTTGGCTGAGGTGAAATCCAGCTGGTGCTGCATTGATGCCCAGACGCTGCGCCCGGCCCGCATCGGCAATGATATTGCCGCCTATTTCTTTCCGAAGGGCGATTGACCCGCTATAGAAGCTGCCATGTCGCTGTTCGCCATCATTGCCACTGTCATCGCCACCTTCCTTGCGATGGAATTTGTCGCCTGGAGCAGCCACAAATATATCATGCACGGTTTTGGCTGGGGCTGGCATCGCGACCATCATGAACCGCATGACAACCGGCTTGAGAAAAACGATCTTTACGGGCTGGTCGGTGCAGCGATGAGCATTTCGATGTTCGCCATCGGCAGCCCCTTGGTGATGGGGGCGTCAGCCTGGGATCCGGGAACATGGATCGGGCTGGGTATCCTGTTTTATGGCATCGTCTATACGCTGATCCATGACGGCCTTGTCCACCAACGCTATTTCCGTTGGGTGCCCAAGCGCGGCTATGCAAAGCGGTTGGTTCAGGCGCACAAGCTGCACCATGCAACAATCGGGAAGGAAGGCGGCGTTAGCTTCGGCTTTGTCTTCGCGCGTGACCCTGCGGCGCTCAAGCAAGAACTGAAAGTCCAGCGCGAGGCGGGCGTTGCCGTTGTGCGCGACGCCGCGCTTTAGCTTTCCGGTCGCCGCCAGAGCCACGTTCCGCAGACAATCCCGACTGCCGCCGGAAGCAGCGACCAGGGCAGGCTGAGCGTCAGTAAGCCGATAAGCGCGCTTGCAATGAACGCGCTGGTGGCTGACCATTTGGCGCGCCGACCGACAACGCCCTTTTCGCGCCACGCAACCAGATGCGGGCCATAACGCGGGTGGTTGAGCAGTTTGGCTTCAAGTGCCGGGCTGCTGCGCGCAAAACAAAATGCGGCAAGGATCATGAACGGGACGGTGGGCAGGATCGGCAGGAATATGCCGATCGCCCCGGCGCCAACCGACAGCCAGCCGGCGGCAAGATAAAGCTGGCGCTTCACCCGTTCGTCATGCCTGGTGGATCGCCTTGGTGACCATATAGCTGTCCAGCCCTTCGGGGCCGCCTTCACTGCCAAAGCCGCTTTGTTTGACTCCGCCAAAGGGCGCATCGGCAACCGAGATGGCAAAGCTGTTGATCCCGACCATACCGGCCTCGATCGCATCGCCAACCAGATTTGCGGTTCTCAGATCGTTGGTAAAGGCAAAGGCAGCAAGCCCAAAGGGCACCCGGTTCGCCTGCATAATCGCCTCGTCCAGCGTCTCGAACGGGCGCGAGACTGCAACGGGACCAAAGGGTTCGGTCGACATGATATCAGCTTCAACCGGCACATCGGCGAGCAGCGTCGGCTGGAAAAAATAACCGTCGCCATAGGCTTCGCCGCCTGCCATCAGCTTCGCTCCCTTTGCCCGTGCATCCGCGACCAGTGCCTCGATCGCGTCGGGCCGGCGCGGATTGGCCAACGGCCCCATCTGCACCCCGGCATCAAGGCCGTTGCCGACCTGCACTTTGGCGGTGCGCTCGGCAAATCCCTTGATAAAGGCGTCATATATCCCTGCCTGCACGTAAAAACGGGTCGGCGACACGCAGACTTGCCCAGCGTTGCGGAATTTTTGCGGCACAAGCATATCGAGCGTCTTGTCGAGGTCGACATCGTCAAACACCAGAACCGGCGCATGGCCGCCCAGTTCCATCGTGATCCGCTTTACGCCGTCGGCGGCGAGGCGCATCAGATGCTTGCCCACTGCGGTTGAACCGGTGAAGCTGACCTTACGGATCACCGGTGATCCGATCAGCGTGCGGCTGACCATGTCAGGAACGCCATAGACAAGTTGCGCGACATTGGCGGGAACGCCTGCATCGGCCAGACAACGCATCAGCGCAGCCGTGCTGCCGGGGGTTTCCTCGGCCGGCTTTGCAATCACCGAACAGCCTGCGGCCAATGCAGGAGCCAGCTTTTTTGCGAGCAGGTAAACCGGGAAGTTCCATGGCGTGAAAATGGCGGTTGGCCCCACCGGCTGCTTCAAAACCATTGCGCGCTGGCCTGTCGGGCGCACCAGCACCCGGCCATAAGCCCGCTTTGCCTCTTCGGCATAGAAATCGAACATCGACGCGGCGCCGATGATTTCGCCGCGCGCCTGATCGAGCGGTTTGCCCTGCTCCATGGTGAGCAGCACTGCGATCGAATCGGCGCGTTCACGGATAAGGTCTGCAACCTTGTGCAGGATTGCGCCGCGGACTTCGACGTCCTGCGTCTTCCATTGCGCAAAACCCGCCTCGGAAGCTGCAAGCGCCTCTTGCAGATCGGCCTCGGTCGCGATGGGAAGATCGGCGATCGCCTTTCCGGTTGCCGGGTTGAGAACGGGAAAGGCATCCCGGCCTTCGCCGGTGCGCCAGCTGCCATTGATGAAGAGTGCTAGATCGGCGGCGTAGTTTGCGGTCATGTCAGATCCTGAAAACAATTGATTGCCTTCTTTAGGCACTGGCTGCGCGTGTGGAAAGGGCGACGCAGATTTTACGCATTTCGGTCAAGTCACCGGCCCTTCTTTTAACCGGCATTAACCAATTTCCGTTAGGTGCAGGCCGAACAAGATCGGGCCAATTTGGATAGTCGACCATCGGCAGATGCAAGTAGTGACGGCATTTTTGCGCTGGAACGCGCCTCCTTTCAGGCTTTTGGCGCTGTTGCTTCTTGCCCTTGCAGCGCTGTGGACGTCGCCGGTGCAGGCGCAAAGCTGTTCGGGGGCCGGGGCGCAAGGCACCGCGCCGCCAAGTTGGCAGACCTATTGCTGGCTCGATTTCACAAATTACAATGACGCGACGGCGAAATCCGCGTCGGGCCAGAATTTTGCCTTCACGCTGTCCGATGGCGCGACGTTGAGTTTCAACCTGCGCACGACAGGGTCACCGGGCATCCTTTCCATCACCGCGCCTTCATGGGGAGGTGCGGCGGTGGGCAACACCGCATTTCTGAACATTCCCAACCGACCGATCCTTTACCAACAAGCGGGCGGAACCACGGTCTTTACGATCTCTGGGATAACGATCACACCGCCGCCCGGTTCACCGGCAGTCACCGCCTATATGTTCGTCGCTGCGGATGCGGAATCGACCAATGATGGAGAATCGCTAAGCTGGAACACCAATGGCGGTGCCTGGACGATCCTTGATCAGGTGAACCCGATCAGCGGCAATAATTACCCCACCATCAGTGGCACCAACACCCAGACCTTTACCGAAACCGGCGTGCCCGGGACGGTTGGCGGCTATATCGTCGGGTCAACCAGTCCGACCACAGTAACAACGACGATGGTCGGGAGCGGCTTGCAAGGCGTCATGTTTGCCGTGCGCTTTGCGTCAATCCGGCTGAACAAGCAGATCGTGGGCGCGCGTGTAAACAGTGCCGACCAGTTCCGTTTCGATATCCGCGCCACTGCTACAAGCACGGTGCTGGCGACTGGCACGACCAGCGGAACGGGCAATGGGCCGTTCACTGCGGCGGCGGTTTCGCTTGCATCGGGGGTTCCGCTGACCCTGTCCGAAAGCATGGCACCGGGCAGCGTCAGCAGCTTATCACAATATAGCTCCCGGCTGAGCTGCAGCAACACCGCGACCGGTTCGTCGACGCCGATGCCGAACAATGTGGCGACAACCAGTTTCAACTTTGGCGCGCTGCAATTTGGCGATGCGGTGCAATGCAGCTTCATCAATGCCGCATTTCCGCATGTGCGTTTGCAAAAGGCATTGGGCACCGGGGGGCGGCTTTTTGCGACCGACCAGTTCACCATGAACATCGCCCAGGGGTCGACGGTGATCGCAACCACGACAACGACAGGAACCGGCACGACTGTCACCAATGGCGCGACCGCCCTGACGCAGGTGAACGCCGCCACCGCCTACACGATGGCAGAGGCAGCATCAGGCACGACGGCACTTGTGCAATATAATGCGGCGATGGGCTGCACAAATGCGTGGGCGACGTCCAGCACCTCGTTGCCGACCAGTGTGCCCGGCAACATTACGCCGCAATTGGGCGATGTTATCACCTGCACGATCACCAACACCCGTCGGTCGAACAATGCGACGCTCGCCAGCACAAAGGTTTCAACGGTGCTTTCCGACGGCGTCAGTGCCAGTAATCCCAAGGCAATACCCGGCGCAGTGGTACGCTATACGATTGGCGTATCGAACAGCGGCACGCTTACGACTGACGCGAACAGCGTGTTCGTGCTCGATGCCTTGCCCCCCAATTTCACCTATAATGCTTCCTCTGCGCCGCTATTCACGCAAGGATCGCCGACCAGTGGGCTGACGTTCAACGCTGCCACTGATGTCCGTTTTGCAGGAGCAGGAGCGCCACCGGCGAATTTTGCGGCGTGTACGCTTCCGGCAGGAACCGGTTTTAACCTTGCCATCCGCTATGTCTGTTTCCGGCCGCAAGGTGCAATGGCAGGCGCAACCGCAGCCGGACAGCCGAGTTTCACGATTTCTTTCCAGGGCCGCATCGAATAGCGACAAAGCATCTTCCCAAATCCGCCCGGCACTGTCAGCTTGGTCGGGAGAGAATTTGGGAGGAATCACATGGCAGACATGCAAATCATTACCGAAGGCCTTCGTTTTCCGGAGGCACCGGTCGTCATGCCGGACGGCAGCGTGATAGTGACCGAGATCGAACAGGGCCGTATCACGAGGGTCGCCCCCGATGGTTCGAAAACGGTAGTGGCGACGCCCGGTGGCGGCCCCAACGGTCTTGCGATCGGGCCCGATGGGAAGCTGTACTGCTGCAACAATGGTGGCTTCAACTGGAGTGAAGCTGGAGGTTTCCTCGCGCCGCATGGTATTGCCAGCGACTATTCCGGCGGGCGCATCGAACGGATCGATATCGACACGGGCGAAGTCGAAATACTCTACAAATCGGGTGATCATGGCTGTGTGTTGCGAGGGCCGAATGATATCGTCTTCGACGAACATGGCGGCTTCTGGTTCACCGACCATGGCAAGGTCGATTATGCTGCGCGCTGCCACGACATTGTTGGCATTTTTTATGGAAAGACCGACGGCAGCCATCTGGAAGAAGTAGTCTTCCCGTCGAACAATCCCAATGGGGTCGGTCTCGCACCTGACGGCAGTGCATTATATGCAGCCGAAACTTACACCTGCCGGTTGATGAAGTTCAATATCACCGCCCCAGGCAAGGTCGCGCCCGATGCGGGTCCGGGCGGTCCGGGCATCCCTCTCTACCGGCCCGCCGGATATAAATTTTTCGACAGTCTGGCAGTCGAGGCCGGAGGTAACATTTGCGTTGCGACGATCGGCGAGTGCGGGATCAGCGTGATCTCCCCGGAAGGCGAGCTGGTGGAGTTCGTGCCGACCGATGATATCTTTACGACCAATATTGCCTTTGGTGGGGAGGACATGATGGATGCCTATATAACGCTGTCGGGTAGTGGTCGCCTCGTCAAGACGCGGTGGAACCGCCCTGGCCTCAAGCTGAATTATTGATCTGTCATGCCGCATCGCCACCTTGAGCGCCACGTTATTGACCGCATAGGTTGGTTGCGTGCGTCGATTCTGGGCGCAAATGATGGCATAGTTTCGACGGCAAGCCTTATTGCAGGGGTGGCTGCTGCTGGCGCATCGCCGCAAAGCTTATTGGTCACGGGTATTGCCGGCTTGGTCGCCGGCGCCATGTCGATGGCCGCTGGCGAATATGTCTCGGTCAGCTCACAGGCCGACGCTGAACGTGCCGATATTGCGCGCGAGACTGCGGAACTTGAAACACAGCCCGATTTCGAGCGGGAAGAGCTGATTGCGATTTATCAAAAGCGCGGACTGGATCGGGCACTTGCCGAAAAGGTTGTTAGCCAGTTGATGGCCAATAACCCGCTTGAAGCGCACATGCGCGACGAGCTTGGGCTCACGACCGAAATGTCGGCGCGGCCGGTGCAGGCGGCGTTTGCCTCTGCCGGCAGTTTTGCTGTTGGCGCTGCGCTGCCGCTGGCGCTGGTCCTTCTATTTGCAGGACCTATGCTGACCTGGGCGGTTACCGGCGGGTCGCTGCTGTTCCTTGCACTTTTGGGCGGCATCGGCGCGCGCGCAGGCGGCGCACCGATCGCCAAGGCTGTGCTGCGCGTTACCTTTTGGGGGGCTGTCGCCATGGCGGCGACGGCGGCGATCGGTTCGCTGTTCGGCACGGCGGTGGCGTGATGCGCAAATGGTTGATTGCTGCGCTGCTCGGGCTCTGCTCCGCACCGCTGGCTGCCGGGTCTGGCTCTTTGCTGATCATCGGTGGCGGGATGCGTGATCAGGACGGTGCGATCCTATCTAGGTTACGCGCGCAGATGCCGGACCCCGGCGGCCGGGTTGCGATCATCCCCGCGGCTTCGGGTGAAGCCAGCGTTGCAATATCCGAACTGACCGAAAAACTTGCGGCAGTCGGAATAGCGCCGGAAAAAGTCTTTGCGGTGCATATCGCAATGATCGACGACGAACTTTCCCCTGGGGTCGATGAGGCCAGCTGGGCGGACAATGCATCCGACCCAGCGGAAATTGCCAAGATCGCCGCTGCCGACGCAATCTGGTTCACTGGTGGCGACCAGCTGCGCACCTTTCGCCTGCTGGTGAACCCAGATGGCAGCGACACACCGATGCTCGCCGCGATCCGCACGCGGCTTGCCGCAGGCGCGGTGGTTGCAGGCACCAGCGCCGGTGCAGCGATCATGGGCAGTGGGATGATCGTCTGCGGCACGCCCGATATCGCGGCAACAGGCCAACTGAGCCGCAACCCGGCCGATTGCGAGGCGCCTGATGACCAGCCGGTGCCTTTGGTGCTCGGCAAGGGGCTAGGGTTCCTCAAGGGCGCAGTGATTGACCAGCATTTCAGCCAGCGTAACCGTTGGGTCCGGTTGTTGCGCGCGACCGCTTGTGCCGGTGGAGATGTGCGATATGGCTTTGGCATTGATGAGGACAGCGCGCTCCTGATCCGGTTGGAAAGCGGACGCGCCGAGATTCTCGGCGCAGGCGGTGTCGCGCGGGCCATGGTTGGCAAATCCGGTGCCTGCAAATCCTTTGCCTTTGACCGGCTGACGCTATCCTATAAACGGGCCGGGTATAAATTCAGCATCAAGCGGGACCTTGGAGACTAAGAATGAGTGGATCATGGGCAATTGACATCGACCGCGATGATGTGACCCAAACGGCAATTGCCGTTCCTGACACCGAAGTCGGACCCGGCGAGATATTGGTGCAGATCGACAGTTTTGCGATGACTGCGAACAATGTGACCTATGCCGTTTTCGGAAAGCCGGCGGGGCTTTTTGGAAACGACCAGGGCTATTGGGACTTCTTTGCCGAGCGGAACGCCCCAGGACGCTTGCCCGTCTGGGGGTTTGCAACGGTTTTGGTCAGCGATTTGGAGGGCGTTGCGCCGGGTGATCGCTTTTATGGCTATTATCCGATGGCAAGCCATGCGGTTCTGATGCCGGGCCAGATCGGACCGGGCGGTTTCACCGACATTACGCCCCGCCGCACAACTTTGCCGCCGATCTACAACCAGTATCAGCGCATCGATGCGATCCCCGATTATCAATCAGAGCATCATGATTATTGGCCGGTATTTCGCCCTCTGTTCCTAACCGGCTGGCTGATCGCTGACCAGTTTGAGGATGAGGGCGATTATGGCGCGGATCAGGTGCTGATCGCCAGCGCTTCGAGCAAGACGGCGATCGGGCTGGCCCATGCCATGAAACAAAGATCGATCCGTCCGCGTACCATCGGCCTTACCAGCAGCGCCAATGCAGCAGGTCTTGCCGAACTTGGCCTTTATGATGCGGTGGTCGCCTATGACGATATCGCCTCGCTTGATCCCGCAAAGCCATCGGCTTTGGTGGACATTGCAGGGAATGGCGCCGTAACCGCCGCAGTGCATGGCCATTTTGGTGATAGGCTGGTCAAGTCGATCATTGTCGGCAAGTCACATTGGGATGCCGCGGCCGATGACAGTGCTTTGCCCGGCCCTGTGCGCGAAGGCTTTTTCGCGCCGGGCCGCAGCCAGAAACGCATATCGGACTGGGGACCGCGCGGTTTTGGCGAGCGCATCGCCCATGCATGGCTCGGCTTTATGGAAGTGGCGCCCCAGATTGCAACGATTGAAACTCGCAGCGGCAGCGCAGGTGCGCTCGATGCTTATCATGAAGTGCTGGGCGGCAGGGCCGATCCCAAGACAGGACTTATCATTACCCCATGACCTTTACCCATGTGATTTTCGATTTTGGCGGTGTGATTACCTCGTCGCCTTTTGAAGCGTTTAACCGGCTGGAGGCCGAGCGCGGGCTTCCCCTTGATTTCGTGCGCCGGGTCAATGCGACCAATCCCGATGACAATGCCTGGGCGAAGTTCGAGCGTGCCGAGATCGATGTGGCAGGGTTTGATGCACAGTTCGCGGCTGAAGCCGAGGCATTGGGCCATGCGCTGGATGGCGCATCGGTGGTTGCCTGCCTGGCAGGGGATGTGCGGCCCTATATGGTGACGGCGCTGGACCGTCTGAAAGAGGCTGGGTTTGGCATCGGCTGCATCACCAACAACGTAAAAGCCGGCAAGGGCGCGGCAATGGCCCGTAGCGAGGACAAGGCGCTGCATATCGAAAGCATCATGGCGCGTTTTGACCATGTTATCGAAAGCAGCAAGGCGGGGGTGCGAAAGCCTGATCCGCGAATCTATCAGATGATGTGCGCGACATTGGGCGTCGAGGCGCAGGTCTGCATCTATCTCGACGATCTCGGCATCAACTGCAAACCGGCCGCACAGCTTGGGATGCACGCGATCAAGGTGACCAGCGGCGAACAGGCACTGACCGATCTGGAAGCCGCGCTCGGCAAGTCGCTGCGCTAAGGGGGTTATACCACTGCCGCGCTTGCAGCGCGCGGCGCTTGGAAGTAGGGACTGGGGCCTCCCAAACACCAGCCGCTAGGGTGGATATCCATGAAAAAGCTTTACCCCGATGCAAAGTCCGCGCTGGACGGCCTGCTCAAAAACGATCTTCTCATCGCTTGTGGCGGCTTTGGCCTGTGCGGTATACCTGAACGCTTGCTTGATGCGGTACGCGACAGCGGCGTCACCGGCCTTACTTTCGCTTCGAACAATGCGGGTATCGATAATGAAGGCATCGGCAAATTGTTGCGTACGCGGCAGGTGAAAAAGATGATTTCCTCCTATGTCGGGGAGAATAAGGAATTCGAACGGCAATATCTCAACGGTGAGTTGGAGGTCGAATTCTGCCCGCAAGGGACGCTTGCAGAGCGGATGCGCGCCGGTGGTGCAGGCATCCCCGGCTTTTACACCAAAACCGGCGTTGGCACCAAAGTTGCCGAAGGCAAGGAAGTGAAGGTTTTCGATGGCCCCAATGGGCCGGAAGAATATATCCTCGAACGCGGTATCTTCGCCGACCTTGCACTGGTGAAAGCTTGGAAGGCCGATGAAAGCGGCAACGTCGTTTTCCGCAAGACGGCGCGCAATTTCAATGTGCCGGCGGCGACTTGCGGCCGGGTCTGCATCGTAGAGGTTGAAGAAATTGTGCCGGTTGGCAGCCTTGATCCCGATGCGATCCATCTGCCCGGCGTCTATGTGCAGCGCGTGATTGTCGGCGCGCCTTATGACAAGCAGATTGAATTCCGCACCACAAGGGAGCGGGAGCTGGCCTGATGCGCCGCGGCGCGCTTACCTTATTGTCTGCCATGATCCTCTTGCCTGCGGCACAGGTGCAGGCGGAGGAAAGCCCCTTCACGTCAATTGCACCGGCCGAGGCGCTGTCCCGGCTGACAGTATTGAACAGCAACCACCCCTATTTGCCGCTGGTGCGTTATGCGCTTGAACAGGCAGATTTGCGGGCGGCGGGGCAATCGGTGCGCGGTGCCATATTGGTTGATCGTGTTTCGTTGATCGAGCCCAAGGCGATCGAATGCGGCGAAAAGCCGCTCGCTATATTAATCGACGTTGATCCCGCGCCCGGCGATACGATTATTGAGGGTGAGCCTGCAGGTTTTGGAACGTTGCTACAACTGCTGCGCGACGCTGACATTGCCATTGGCTGGATCAGCCAGCGCACACCGGCAATGCTGGAAAGCGATATTGATGCGCTTCGCAGCGGTCCGGTTCCGGCCTTTCGCGATGACGATATCCAGTTGCCCGCCGCGTCCAGCCCTGCCAAGCAGGATCGGCGGCTTGGCCTTGCCGCCTCGCATTGCGTGCTTGCCATAGCAGGTGACCGCCGCGCCGATTTCGACATATTGTTCGATTATCTGCGCGATCCCGATTATGCGATCCGGCTGGAGGCTTGGATGGATCGGGGCTGGTTTCTCTTGCCTTATCCAGCAAGTGTCGCGGATGCTGAACTCTCTCCCGAAGCAAAAGAATTGGAACAGCCAAATGACCAGCCATGACGGTATCGCAACAGGATGGAACCGCGACCAGATCGCCGCCCGCGCCGCGCAGGAGTTACAGGACGGTTTCTACGTCAATCTCGGCATTGGTATTCCGACGCTGGTCGCCAACCACATCCCTGCCGGAATGGACGTTACCCTGCAGTCTGAAAACGGAATGCTGGGCATCGGGCCCTTCCCTTATGATGATGAAGTCGATCCCGACCTGATCAATGCCGGCAAGCAGACGATCAGCGAATTGCCGCAATCGGCCTATTTTGATAGCGCCCAATCCTTCGCGATGATCCGTGGCGGTCATATCGACCTCACCGTTTTGGGCGCGATGGAGGTTGCCGAAAATGGCGATATCGCCAACTGGATGGTACCGGGGAAAATGATCAAGGGGATGGGCGGCGCGATGGATCTGGTCGCAGGCGTCAAGAAAATCATCGTCGTGATGGAACATTGCGCAAAGGACGGGAGCCCGAAATTCATCCCGCAATGCACATTGCCACTTACCGGCCGCAACGTTGTGGATATGGTGATCACCGATCTGTGCGTGTTCCACCGTATTGATCACGCATCGCCCTTCCGCTTGATCGAACTGGCCCCTGGCGTGACCGCAGACGATGTTTCGGCGCGCACCACCGCCCATTATGAGGTTGCCCTTTGATATTTGTTAGCGCTGCACATTCTGGCTGGTATTGCGGCGGTGCTAACTGCCTGACGGCTGTGTGCCGATGAAACGGATTTGGGTTGCCGCCGTTGCCGTCATTCTTGTCGGCTGGCTCGCGCTGCAATGGTCGGATGATGCCGAACCGCGCGAGATCGCCTCTGCCTCAATTGCGCCGCCATGGGCGCATGTGATCGCCGATCTGCCCGATACGCCAGAGGAGTGGGAGGGGCGAATCGACTATCGCGCGCTCGACCAGCAATTCGCTGACATCGCGGCGCGGCCCGAAATGGCAGGTCTTGCCGTCGCGATTGTCGAGGACGGCAAGTTGCGTTTCGTGCGAACCTATGGCGTGGCCGATCGATCGACCGGTGCGCCGGTAACGACCGACACGGTCTTTCGTTGGGCGTCGGTGTCGAAAACCGTTGCCGGGATGCTCGCGGCGAAACTTGCAACAAGCGGAAAGGTCGATCTCGACCGGCCGGTTGCAAGCTGGGGCGGATCGCTGCGGCTTCCCGATGGTGCGGAGGCGCGAATCAGCTTTGCTCAGTTGCTTTCCCAGCAAACGGGCTTGACCAAAAATGCCTATGACGAGCGGCTGGAAAGCGGTGAACAGCCGGATGTGTTGCGCACCAGCCTGGCGAACGCGCCGCTGCAATGCCAACCAGGCACGTGCCATACCTATCAGAACATCGCTTTTGACGCGGCGTCAGAGATTCTGACCGCATCTGCCGGAATGCCCTATGCAGAAGTGGCAAGTCGCGCCTTTTTTCGCCCGCTGGGTATGGCGAGTGCGGGTTTCGGCATGGCCCCGTTGGTGGAGGCCAAGGATTGGGCACGGCCGCATAGTGGCAGTAGTGTCCGTCCGCTGAAAGAAAACTATTGGCGGGTTCCCGCTGCAGCGGGGGTGGATAGCAATATTGTCGATTTTGCAAGGTGGCTGCAGGCAGTGATGGGCGAACAGCCGGACGTGCTGCCGGCGAAGGTATTGCGCATCGCCCGCGCGCCGCGGGTAACCACTGGCCGGCTTTATGGGGGCGATCTGCGTCA
This sequence comes from Sphingobium sp., assembly GCA_035196065.1. NCBI lineage: Bacteria > Pseudomonadati > Pseudomonadota > Alphaproteobacteria > Sphingomonadales > Sphingobiaceae > Sphingobium > Sphingobium sp. The sequence goes on along the minus strand of CP136575.1, from coordinate 221,113 downwards.
GGCGAACAAGGATGGTGCCTATGGTCTGGGCTGGCGCAGCTTTGCCTACGGCGATTACCGGCTTGAAGGGCATTCGGGTTCGGTCGACGGCTATCGGGCGACACTGATTTTCGAACCTGAAACCCGCACGGGCGTGGTGGCGATGTGGAACAGCAATTGGGGTTGGCCTTTCCGTATCCCCTTTGCGGTGATCGATGCCTATCATCAGCGCGCCGATTCAAACTGGCTTGATACGGGGCGTTTGCCAAGGGCGCGTATCGGTGCGCGGCGCGCAGGCGATGCATCAGCCGAAGGCATCAAGGGAGTGGGCAAAGCATGAGCTATGTATTGATCACGGCTAACCGCAATTATTCCAGCTGGAGCCTGCGTCCCTGGCTGCTGATGCGGGCGCTGGGTATTGCGTTTGAGGACAGGTTCGTGCCCTTTACCAAGCCAAACAACTATGAGGAGTTCAGAGACTTCTCGCCGACCGGGCAGGTGCCGGTTCTGCTGCACGAAGGCCGCACCATCCATGACAGTATGGGCATCGCGCTATACCTTGCTGACCGGTGTGATGGCGTCTGGCCGAAAGACCCCGACGCGCGCGCATGGGCGCAATGTGCGGCGAGCGAAATGCACAGCGGCTTTTCCGCGTTGCGCAATGATTGCACGATGAATGTCGGCGTGCGGGTAAAACCCAAGCCGATGTCCGATCGGTTGAAAGCGGACGTCGCGCGCATCCGCGAATTGTGGGAGGAAGGCCTCGGTCATTTTGGCGGGCCTTGGCTTGCCGGGGCAGATTTCAGCGCCGTTGACGCATTCTTCGCCCCTGTTGCCTATCGTGTGCGCACCTATGGCCTCGATATCGGCCCGGTCGGGCAGGCATGGGTCGACCATATCATCGCGCACCCCGCGATGCAGCTTTGGGAAGCCGAGGCCCTCATGGAAAGCTGGCGCGAGGTCGGCCATGAGGAAGAATTGAGCGCTTGTGGAGAGGTGATCGCCGACTATCGCGCCAGCTGAAACGGATTTTAGCTCCGCGCCCGAACTGCATCGGCTAATAGCGCGCCCTGGTCGCCGGCAAAGTGCAGGAACAGGCTTGGCTCGATCGCTTCCAGTTCCATCAGCCGAAAGTTGCCATCCTCGTCGCGCAGCATGTCTACCCGAGCGTAAGTCAGCGGGGTATGGTCCATTATTTCTTCGGTCGCGGCAAAGACGGTTTCCGCCATTGCCAGCGCTTCGGCGGGCGGATCAATGCGCCGTTCGCTGCCGCCAAATTGTTCCTGCACGCGAAAGTCGCCATTTGCGGGGTGCTTGCTGATCGCATGGCTGTATCGGCCACCAAAAAAGAAGAGCGACATTTCACCCTCGGCGGCGATTGCCGGCAGGTAAGGCTGGATCAGCATCCGTCGTCCAACCGCTTCGGCGGGAAGCGGATCGGATGCGCCGATCAGGAAAGTGCCGTCCGCACCGCCCGATACCGGCGGCTTGATGACGAGGCGGTTGGTGCCGAACAGCGACCGAGCCGAATCGAGCGCGGCGTCATTCATGGCTTCGCGCATCATCGTCGGTACCGTCGGCACGCCTGCTGCCGCCATTTCCGCCAGATAGGCCTTGTCGCTATTCCAGCGCAGTACCCTTGCCGGATTGGCGACCGGCAGGGCTTCGCGCTCCAGCCGATCGAGCAGTGCATACCAACTGGCGACGTTGCGCTGATAACCCCAGGCGAGCAACGGCAGGATAAGGCTGAAGCCTGAAAGATCGCCAGTATCGGTCCAACTGCGAAAGCTAAGATCGGGACCAAGTAGCCGCTCATAATGCGCCTTGGGCAGCGACCAGTCCTCCCAATAGTCCGGGGCAGGGGTCAGAATACAGATGGACACGGGCATTTGCTCTCTGGCTCAGCCGCTATGCCGACCGGCTTTGACGATGATCGGGGTTATTCAACTCGATTCGCCCGCCATCTTCAATACCTCTGCCCATTCTTCGGGGCGCACCTTGCCCACCGAAAGACGGGAAAGGCGGACAAGGTCCATCTGCTCCAGCTTCGGATTGGCCTTGATCGCCTTTAGCGGCACAGCCGTCCCCAGTTTCCTGACCGGCTTTACCCGCACGGCAACGAACCGGCCTTTCTCGTCAGTCGGGTCAATAAATGCCTCTTCGCTGATTTCTATGATGCCCACCACCTCGACGCCGACATTGCTGTGGTAGAAAAAGGCGAGGTCGCCCTTTTTCATGGCCTTCAGGTTCAGAGCGGCGCCATGGTTGCGCACACCGTCCCACATGCCTTCCTTTTCGGCGAGAAGATCGTCCCAGCTGTAAACATCGGGTTCGGATTTCATCAGCCAGAATTGTTGGGTCATTTTCGTTCCTTGCAGGCGTGCATTTTGAGCGCGGTCAATTTCTCTGGCGCAGCAAATCGTCAAGGACTATTCGCATGTCCATGACAAACATGCCCGATATTTCACTCGCCGGGGGCGATGCAAATGCGATTGCGCAAGCGCTCGGCGATAGTTTCAAAACCTACGGATTTGCAAAGGTCGTCGATCATGGCCTTGATCCGCAGTTGGCCCGCGATGCTTGGCGGCTGTCGAGAGAGTTATTCGACCTGCCCGAATCGGAAAAGCGGCGTGGCTATGATTCGGCAATTGCCGGGCAGCGCGGATATACCCCATTCAAGACCGAGATCGCCAAGGGTGCAGATCATCATGATCTGAAGGAATTCTGGCATGTCGGTCGCACGATGCCGGTCGATCATCCGCTTGCAGGCCAGATGTTGACAAATATCTGGCCGGAAAGCGTGCCCGAATTCCGCGCCGTGTTCGAACAACTTTATGCCGATTTCGATCGGATTGGCGCGCGCATCCTGTCCTATATTGCCATCTATCTTGGTCTTCCCGAAGACTGGTTTGCCGACAAGATCAATGTTGGCAATTCGATCCTGCGATTGCTCCACTATCCGCCGATCGAAGGCGATACTGAAGGTTGCATCCGCGCCGGCGCGCATGAGGATATCAATCTCATCACGCTATTACTCGGAGCCGAGGAGGCCGGGCTTCAGATTCTGCGCCCTGATGGCAGCTGGATGGATGTCTCGCCCCCGGAAGGTGGCCTTGCAATCAATGTCGGCGACATGCTGCAGCGGCTGTGCAACCATATGCTGCCCTCAACCACCCATCGGGTGGTCAACCCCAGTGGCGAGCGAGCGAAATATAGTCGTTATTCGATGCCCTTCTTCCTACATCTGAATAGTGACTATCCCATCGCGACGCTGCCCCAATGCGTGAGTGCCGATAATCCCAACCGCTATCCGGAACCCATCCTTGCCGACGATTATCTTCGGGAACGGTTGATCGAGATCGGATTGCTCAAGGCTTGAGCGGAGTTTACGCCACGTAAACGGCTGATCTGCTATGGGGACAGTGCTGCAATTATGGCGCGGTTCCAGGATGGCGATGAATCAGGCACTGAAAAACGGGTTGGAAAAGCTGGCCGCTGCGGTCGGCTATGACAAGCAGCACGTCACTCGCACTGTCGCCTATCGCGAAATCGATCGCTGGCTTGATGCGCTGGGTACCGAAAGTCTTGATGCACTTGAGATCAGTGCTGGCTGGAAATGGCGTCAGCGGCAATGGGGCAGCTTTACCGAAATGAACTGGCCGCAGCACGACATCTGCAAGGATGTGCTCGACCGTCAGTTCGACATCGTCATCGCCGACAATGTCTGGGAACATCTGCTTTATCCCTACCGCGCCGCGCGCAATGTGCACTCGATGCTGCGGCCGGGCGGCTGGTTTGTGAACATCACGCCTTTCATGATCCGATATCACCCGATCCCGACAGACTGCAGCCGCTGGACCGAATTGGGGATGAGCCATTTTCTTGAAGAAGCCGGCTTTGATCCGGCGCGAATCGTGACCGGTAGCTGGGGCAATGCCTCGGCCGTGAAGGCGAATTTCCATCGCTGGGCACGAACCGGTTGGCAACGCCGCCTGCCCAATGACGAACGCTTCCCTGTCACCGTCTGGGCGATGGCGCAGAAACAGTGACCATGACCGCCGCGATCTGCGTCGTCATATTGGCGCATAATGAGGAGGCGCGCATCGCCGCCTGCCTGAACAGCCTGCCGCTGGCGGACAAGGACATTGCCTACCACGTCGTCGTCAACGGCTCGACTGACGGCACCGCGCAAATCGCGCAGGGCTTTGCTGCAAGGCACGATAATCTTGAGCTGCATGTCTTTGCCGAGGGCGGAAAGGCGCGCAGCTGGAACCGCATCCTCTACGATGAACTGCCCGGCTTCCATGCCGTGCATGTTTTTGTTGATGGCGATGCAGAGGTGGCACCAGGCTCTATTCGCGCGCTGGCAGCAGCGCTGGCTGCCGATCCGCACGCCCTTGCCGCGGCAGGTCTGCCCATGAATGGCCGGAAGGCTGCTGCCTATCGCGATCAGATGCGGCGCGAACATGGCTTGTTCGGTGATCTATATGCCCTGCGCGGCGACTTTCTGGCGCGCCTTCAGGCTGCATCGTTGCGCTTGCCAGACGATGTCGTTGGCGATGATGGACTGGTTTGTGCGCTCGCCAAGACCAATCTTGCCGATGAAAGCTGTTGGGATGATCGGCGCGTGGTCATTTGTGAGGGTGCGGGTTTTTTCTGCGCACCGGTCAGTATCTGGTCTCCGATAAGCTGGCGGATGCAATATCGGCGGATGATCAGCTACAGCGTGCGCCATTTTCAGAATATCCTGATCAGTCAGATCATGCGTAGCACAGGGCCATCCGGATTGCCGGCCCGGCTTTCGGATCTTTATCCAAGCGCATTGCCGGCGTTGCGCGCGCGCAGCGGGTTGGTGCACAGCCTGTTCGACCGGCTGGCGCTTCGCCGCATGGCGCGTTCGATTCGCGCGTAATGATTCGCTGTCAGGCCGTCTCGGCTTCGGGCGGCTTGCGACGGATGAGGAGATTGACCACCTCCATCGCCGTCGCGCGGGATCCGTACCATAGAAGCGCGACATAGCTGATCCCGCCGGCGAGCGTCAGCGCGGCCAGGTGCAGCGGTGCGGGCATATCCTGCCAGACATAGGCCATGACAATATGGTCCGCCGTCCAGGTGACGGCAGCCATCACCAAAGCAGCGCCAAGTCCTGGGGCGATTGCCGCACCCAATTGCCGGTATGTGAAGCCCACATGCGGCTTCGCCTTGTAGATGGTGAAAGCCAGAAGCAGCGGCACCGACACCAGCCAGCCTGTCGCAAGGCCCTGCGCACCATAACGAACAGCGATCAGATAGATGGCGGGCATGATGATCGCGCCGGCAATCGTCAGGTGCAGCGTCAGGCGCGGCAGCCCCACAGCATTGAGCGCGGGGGCGAACAGGATTTGCAGCGTCACAAAAGGCATCGCCAGTGCCAGTGTCGCTACCAAAGGCGCGGCCTCAAACCATTTGGGGCCCATCAACGTTTCGACAAACGGCCCTGCTGAAATCGCCATGCCGAGATAGAGCGGGCAGGCCACCAGCATGATCAACCGAACTGCCTTGAGAAAACCGCGGGTCAATGCGGGACGATTATCTTGCAGCCGGGCATAGGCAGGGAAGGCGACTTCGTTGAGTGGCGGCACGAATTTAACCGCGAACAATTGGGTCAGGAACAGCGCCTCGGCATATAGGCCTAGGTCATGGGTGTCGAAATGGCGCCCCGCTATAAAGATGTCCGACTGGCTCTGGATGATGAAGAAGGCCTGCGCCGCAAGCAAAGCCATTCCGAACCCGAACATATTTCCCGAACCCCGGAAATCGAAACTGGGCATCACCAGAAAACGTGTCGAGACGGTCAGAAGGATGGCCCGGCACCAGAACATCGCAATCGGTGCGAAGACCAGCGTCCACACGCCTTGATCATTCAGAGCGAGAATCAGCGATACTGCCGCGCCGACTGCTGCAGTCGCCAGATTGATGATCGCCGGCTTCCGGAATTGCAGGTCACGGGTCATCAGCGCTTCGGGAAGAATGAGGAAGGGCGTCGAAAGATAGATCAGCGCCTGCCAGCGCAACATCTCTGCAATGATAGGTTCGCGATAATATGCAGCGGCGAGAGGGGCTGCCACCAGCAGCTGGATCAGCGCCAGCGCTCC